>NZ_CP084405.1:3377500-4107590 GCF_024611135.1 Sphingobium sp. CFD-2
GGCTGGGGCGTCTGGACATTGGTGTTCGCGCCGATTGCGGGATTCTGGGTCAAGGGCATAGGCTATGTGCTGGCGACCGGGTTCATGCCGATTCCCAGCTTCGATTTCCGCGGGACCGGAGCGATGGTGGCCTATGGCGCGTCGCTGCTGGGGGGGCAGCTTTTCTGGATCGTGCAGAGTCAGGCCGACATCTTCATCGGCGGGCGCGTGCTGGAGCCGCATCAACTGGGCCTTTATGCCGAAGCGCTGTTCCTGACGCAGATCTTCGTCAGCAAATTCATCCCGCCGCTCAACGACGTGGCCTTCCCTGCCTATGCGCGGATGCAGAAGGACCCGTCGCGAATCGCATGGTCCTTCTGCAAGGCGGTGCGGCTGCTGCTGCTGATCAGCTGCCCGGTCTATCTGGGCATGGCGGCGACAGCGGGGCCTTTGGTCGAGACGCTGTTCGGCGCGAAGTGGCGGGACATGGCGCCTTTCGTCGCGATTCTGGCGCTCGCCATGCCGTTCATGACGTTGCAGGTGATGTTCGCGCCGGTCAGCAATGCGCTGGGCCGGCCGGGGACGACGGCGCGGGTGGCGGCGGTGGGCGCGGTGCTGATGCCGGCGGCCTTCTTGATCGGGATTCGTTTCGGAGCGATTGGGCTGGCCTGGGCGTGGCTGTGCGCCTTTCCGATACTCACGCTCATCACCGCCCGGCTGGCTGGCGCGCCGATGGGGTTGCGGCTGATCGACCTGATGCGGGCGACCGCACCGGGGCTTGGCTGCTCGCTGTTGATGGCTGCGGCGGTGATGGCGGTCGACCGGTTGCTGCCGCCCCTCGCCGCGCCGATCCGGCTGGGGATATTGGTTCCGGCGGGGGGCCTGGCCTTTCTGGCCGCGCTGATGCTGTGCGCACGGGGGACGCTGATGGAGCTGGTCGCGCTTGTCGTTCGGCGGGCCCCGCCGGTCGAGGCGCCCGCGTGAAACGGGTCAGGCGGTCTGAATATAGTCGCGCAGGGCGGCCGCTTCCGATTCGATCGAATCGATGCGGAACTTCACCAGATCGCCTATCGACACCAGTCCGACCAGCGCGCCGTCGACCACGACGGGCAGATGCCGGATGCGCCGCTTCGTCATCAGCGACAGGCAGTGGATGACGGGCGTCCGCTCGTCCGTGGTGATCGCCGGAGCCGTCATGATCTCCCCCACCGGACGCTCCAGAACCCCCGCGCCCTCCTGCGCCACGCGATAGACCAGGTCGCGTTCGGAAAAGATGCCGACCACCTTGCCGTCATCCACCACCGGGACGCAGCCGATCCGCCGCTCGGCCAGCAATTGCACCACCGACAGGACCGTGTCGCCCGATTGCGCCTGGACGACATCCTGTCCCTTGCGTTGCAGAATCGCCGCGATCGTCATGGTCCGTCTCCCTGCCTGCCGGCTAAATGCCTCAGTCCCTTGATGATCCCACTTTCACACTCCAAAGGAAAGGGATGACGCACAGACAAGGACTTGATGACCCGCAGGTCGCGCAGGTCGCATGGCGGCGGTTCCGCCGCATCATGGGATGGATGGCGCTGAGCGGCGCATTGTGCGTCGGGGCGGCGCTGCTCTTCCTGCGCTGGTGGGCGGGCCCCATGCCGATCCATATGGTCATCGCCACCATATTGGGCGTCTGGTTGACGTTCATGTTGGGGACGGGTCTGATGGCGCTGGCATTTTTGTCGAGCGGAACGGGACATGACGAACAGGTCATCGACCGGATGAAGGATGAGGTTTCCAGTGATGACTGACGAAAAGGGCGAAGTGGTGTTGCGCGTGGTGCCGCACATCACGGACATCAACGCCAATGGGCATATTTTCGGCGGCTGGGTGTTGAGCCAGATGGACATTGCCGGCGGCATCATCGCCGCCCGGATCGCCCGGGGCGCCGTAGCGACCGTCGCGATAGAGGGCATGACGTTCATTGCCCCGATCCTGCTGGGCGACATCGTGTCGGTCTATGCCCATGAGGAAAGGCGGGGACGGACATCGGTCGCCATCCGGATCGATGTCGTCGCGACGCGGGGACCGCAGGAGACGAAGGTCGAACTGACCAGCGGCCTGTTCACCTTCGTCGCTTTGGATGAAAATCACCGGCCGCGTCCGCTGCCCACTGCCTGATCCCGTCAAGGCCGAGCCGGAAGCATGAAAAAGGGGACAGCGCAGCGGCACTGTCCCCTTTTCTTGACGCTCGTCCCCCGCCCATCCGGGCGGAACCGGCGCCTATTCGGCGGCTTCAGCAGCAGGCCGGGCCCGGCGGGTGCGCTTGCGCGGGGCTTCAGCGGCAGGTTCCGCATCATTGTCGGCGCGCGCGATCGAGGGCGGCAGCACCGCCAGATCCAGACCGCCCTGGCCTTCCTCCTGCGCGGCCGCCGCCTTGCGCGGACGTCCGCGACGGGCGCGGGGAGCCTCAGCCTCGGGCTGCGATTCCGGAGCGGCCTGCATGGGGGCCGACGGCTGAGGCGCGGTTTCGGGCTGCCGCTGTTCCACGGCTTCCTCGATGGCCACTTCCTCTACCGGCGGCCGTTCCCGGCGCCGTTCGTTACGATCGTTACGGTCATTGCGATCGCGCCGATTGCGGTCGTTCCGGCCTTCGCGATAATCGCGCTGCTCGTCCCGACGGCGATCGAAGTCCTGCCCGCGGTCGCTCGCCTGATCGGCGCGCCCGTCCTCGCCCGCTTCGTCCCCGGCATCGAAATCGTCGAAATTCTCGTCGAAGCTTTCGTCGCGCGGGCGGAAGCGTTGCTGCTGCTCCTCCTGACGGGCGCGATTGTCGGCCAGCACGCGGAAATAATGATCGGCAAACTGCAGATAATATTCCGCATTCACCCGATCGCCCGCCATCTGGGCATCGCGCGCCATATTCTTGTATTTTTCAAGAAGCTGGGCCGCATTGCCGCGTGCGCGGCTGTCGATCCGGTTGCCATTGTCACCGCCGCCCCGATTGCCACCGTTGGGCCGGCCATTATTGTTGTTCCGGCCGCGATTCCGGCGACCGGCCTGCCTGTTGTTGATCAAGAGCTGATCCTTGCGTTCACTTTGCCATCATTCACGGAAAAACACTGTTCAGTCGCCATCCTTCAGCACGGCCTGACCATCAGGCCGGATAAGGCTCCGCCAGGCAGGGGCCGAGCGATCGGCCTATGCCCTTGACCTGCCAGAGGCGCCTGCGCAGCAGCGCCGTCGTGACTTTGAAGGAGCGGGAAAACGGCCTTTTCTTGTCGCGGCCCCACAGGGCAGATCCTCAGGATAGTGCCGTCCCTAAGCTCCATGTAGTGGCTTCCCGGCCATAAACCAAGCAATTTTAGCTTGTGCCGGCGCAAATCCTTCGCCGGGTCAGACGGATGGAGCCAAGGTTGCGATCAGGCAGCGGTCATGACCGGCGAGATCGTGGCGGACCCCGACGCTAAGTCCTTGATCGGCAAGCAGGGTGGAGACGCTGAGCCGTTGGTCGTAGCCGATCTCGATGGCGGCCATCCCGTCCGGCGCCAGCAGCCGGGGCAGCATCGGCGCGATCCGGCGATAGTCGTCCAGCCCGTCCGCGCCTGCGAAAAGGGCGCTTTCGGGCTCATGGAGGACGTCGCCCGCCAACGCAACGTCGCGGGCGATATAGGGTGGATTGATCAGGATCAGGTCGAAGGAGCCGTCCATTCCCTCCGCCCAGTCGCCCATCCGGAAATAGGCGCGTTCGCTGAGATCCAGCCGATCGGCATTGCCCCGGGCGACCGCCAGCGCCGCCGGGGAAATATCGACGCCCACCCCGCTTGCCTGCGGCCATTGGCTGAGCGCCGCAAGCAGCAGCGCGCCGGAACCGGTGCCGAGGTCGAGGATGCGGGCGGGACTCCGCGCGCCGAAATGGTCGAGAGCGGCCTCGATCAGCGTCTCGCTGTCAGGACGGGGAATGAGGACATCGGGCGTGACGCGCAGGCTGATCGTCCAGAAATCGCGCGCGCCGGTGATATAGGCGATGGGTTCGCCGGTCAGGCGGCGTTGGAGCAGCGCTTCGAAACCGGGCGGGACGCTGAGGTCGCGCTGGCGCATCAGCATCTCGTTGCGATCGATCTCCAGCGCATGGGCGAGGAGCAGTTCCGCGTCGAGGCGCGGGGTCGCGCTGATGAGGGCGAGGCGCTCGGTTGCCTGACGCAAGGCTGGAGCGACCCCCATATTTGTCATTCCCGCGAAAGCGGGAACCCATCTCCAGACGCTGCACCAAGTCGCAACTTATGGGAGATGGATTCCCGCCTACGCGGGAATGACGGATGGTGTTGAGAGGGCGACGGCATCACGCCACGCCATCCAGTTGGGCGAGGCGGGCGGCTTCGTCCTCCGCCACCAGCGCGTCGATGACTTCGGACAAGCCCGGTCCTTCGAGGATTTCGGGCAGGCGGTGCAGGGTCAGGTTGATGCGATGGTCCGTCACCCGCCCTTGCGGGAAATTATAGGTGCGGATGCGTTCGGACCGATCGCCGGAGCCCACCATCGCCTTGCGCGCACCGGCCTGTTCGCTCTGGGCGCGCTCGCGTTCCATCTCATACAGGCGGGCGCGCAGCACCTGCATCGCCTTCGCCTTGTTCTTGTGCTGGGATCGCTCGTCCTGCTGCGTCACCACGATGCCGGAGGGCAAGTGGGTGATGCGCACGGCGGAATCGGTGGTGTTGACGTGCTGGCCACCCGCGCCGGACGCCCGGTAGATGTCGATCTTGAGGTCGCTGTCCGCGATCTGCACATCGACCTCCTCCGGCTCCGGCAGCACCGCGACGGTGGCGGCGGAGGTGTGGATGCGTCCTCCGCTTTCCGTGACCGGAACGCGCTGGACACGGTGGACGCCGCTTTCGAACTTCAGCTTGGCGAAGACGCCGGTGCCGGTGACGCTGGCGACGACCTCCTTATAACCACCGACTTCGGAGGCGTTGGCGGAAATGAGTTCCATCTTCCAGCCCTGCGCGTCGGCATAGCGCTGATACATGCGGAACAGGTCGCCCGCGAACAGCGCCGCTTCGTCGCCGCCCGTCCCCGCGCGGATTTCCAGCATGGCCGGGCGCGCGTCGGCGGCATCCCTGGGCAGCAATTGCAGCGCGAGGGCGCGTTCGGCATCGGGCAACCGACTCTTGATCAGTTGCATCTCCTCCTGCGCCATTTCGCGCATCAGCGGATCGGAATCCGCATCCTCGCCGCCCGCCATATATTCGAGGGCGCTCAGTTCCTGGCGCAGCCGGCGGACTTCGTGCGCGGCCCTGGCCACCGGCTCGATCTCGGCATATTCCTTGGACAGCCGCACGAACTCCTCCGGCGCGAGGTCGGCACGCGTCATCGACGCCTGCACCTCGTCCCGGCGCGCTTCGATCTGCGCGATGCGTTCGGCGGAGATATGCATCAGCGCGTTGCCAGTTTCCCGATCAGCGCATCTAGGGCGACGGCTTCCTGTTCGCCCGTGCCGAGATTGCGGACGGCCGCCTCCCCCCGCGCCAGTTCGTCGTCCCCCAGGATCACCGCCCAGGCCGCGCCCGAAGCATTGGCCCGCTGCATCCGCTTCTTCATGTTGCCGCGATAGCCCATGTCGCAGGCAATGCCCGCGCGGCGCAGGTCGGCGATGATGCCGGTGGCCCTGACTTCGGCGGCTTCGCCCATGGGTATGACGGCGACGGTCGGGCCGGCAATCTCCGGCATATCCACCAGCATCGCCAGCCGCTCGATCCCCGCCGCCCAGCCGACCGCCGGGGTCGAGGGGCCGCCGAGATTCTCGATCAGCCCGTCATAGCGCCCGCCGCCCAGCACCGTGCCCTGCGCGCCGAGCCGGTCGGTGATGAATTCGAACGCCGTGTGGCGGTAATAATCGAGGCCGCGCACCAGCCGGGCGTTGCGCTCCCACGCCACGCCCGCCGCGTCGAGACCCGCCGTCACCTTCTCGAAAAAGGTCCGCGCTTCCTCGGTCAGATAGGCGTCGATGTCCGGCGCGCTGTCCGCCACCGGACGGTCGCGTGGGTCCTTGCTGTCGAGGATGCGCAGCGGATTGCGGTGCAGGCGATCAAGGCTCTCTTCCGAAAGCTGATCCCGATGCGCCTCGAAATGCGCGATCAGCGCGGCGCGCCACGCTTCGCGGCTCGGCCCGTCGCCCAGCGTGTTGAGGTTGAGCGTCACGCCTTCCGATACGCCCAGTTCGCGCAGCAACTGGTCGGCCAGCACCAGCAGTTCCACGTCCGCGCCCGGCTCACCCGCGCCGATGATCTCCGCGTCGAGCTGGTGGAACTGGCGGAAGCGGCCCTTTTGCGGACGCTCGTAGCGGAAGAGCGGGCCGTGGGTCGCGACCTTCAGCGGCGCATATTGCTGCCAACCCTCGGTGATATAGGCGCGGGAAATGCCTGCCGTGAATTCCGGGCGCAGGGTGATGCTGTCGCCGCCGCGATCCTCGAACGTGTACATTTCCTTGGAAACGACGTCCGTACTTTCGCCCAGCGACCGGGCGAACACCGCCGTCGATTCGAACACCGGCACTTCCACCCGCTGGAATCCGTAGAGCCTGCGCACCCGGTCGAAGGTCGCGACCACATGGGCGAAACGTTCCTGAAACGCTTCACTCGTGCCGCCCAGCATGTCCTGCGTGCCGCGCACCGGGCGCGGGGTTTCGATCTTCGCCATGGGGCAGCGCCTTTAACGATAAAGACGGCTCAAGGAAACGCGCTTTTTTGTCGTAAAATATGCCAAGAAGAGTTGGGGGTGGACGAGAGCGGAATGGCTCGCCATGCTGTTGTTATACGGTCGTTCGACCGCACGCTTTTTCGGAGATGTTCATGATCCGCAGCCTTGCTGCCGCCCTTTTCCTTTCCACGGCGATCGCAACCCCGCTGATCGCGCAGGATGCGATCCGCTCCAAACCTACGGCGCTGCCGGTCGACTATGCCGCGCCGGCGCCCAAGGATGCGCCCTATCCCGGCGGCACGATCAGGCTGGAGGTCGACGCCACCGATACGGTGCAGCGCATCTTCCGGGTGAAGGAAACCATCCCCGTCGCCGCAGCCGGTCCGATGACGCTGCTGATGCCGCAATGGCTGCCGGGCAACCATGCGCCGCGCGGACAGATCGAGAAGCTGACCGGCCTCAGCTTCACGGCCGACGGCAAGCCGCTGGCGTGGAAGCGCGATCCGCTCAACGTCTATGGCTTTGTGATCGACGTGCCGCAGTGGACGAAACAGGTCGTCGCATCCTTTCAGTTCCTGTCCGCCACCCAGCCCAATCAGGGCCGCGTCGTCGTCACGCCCAAGATGCTCAATATCCAGTGGGAGTCGGTGTCGCTCTATCCGGCGGGCTATTATACGCGGCAGATTCCGATCCAGGCGACCGTGACCTATCCCGACGGCTGGCAGGCCGCGACAGCCTTGCGGGGCAAGAAGACCGGATCGACCGTTGCCTATGAGACGATCGACTATGAAGCCTTGCAGGATTCGCCGGTGTTCGCGGGCCTTCATTTCAAGCCCGTGGACCTGGGCCATAATGTGACGCTCAACATCGTCGCGGACGATGCCGACGAACTGGACGCCAAACCCGACCAGATCGCCAGGCACAAGAAGCTGGTCGATGAAGCGGGCGCACTGTTCGGCACCTATCATTTCGACCATTATGACTTCCTGTTCGCCATCACCGACGAGATGGGCGGCATCGGGCTGGAGCATCACCGGTCGTCGGAGAATCAGGTCGAGCCGGGCTATTTCAAGAAATGGGGCGACGGCGATGCGCTGCTGGACCGCAACCTCTTGCCGCATGAATTCACCCATAGCTGGGACGGCAAGTTCCGCCGTCCGGACCTGCTGTGGACACCCGATTTCAACGTGCCGATGCAGGACAATCTGCTGTGGGTCTATGAAGGGCAGACGCAGTTCTGGGGCTATGTGCTGGGCGCGCGGTCCGGGCTGTTCTCCAAGCAGGAAACGCTGGACGCCTATGCCCATATCGCGGCCAAGCTGGATACGGCGCGGGGCCGCGAGTGGCGGCCGATGGAGGACACCACCCATGATCCCATCATCTCCGCCCGCCGTCCCAAGGGCTGGTCGAGCTGGCAGCGGTCGGAGGATTATTACAATGAAGGCCTGATGATCTGGCTGGAAGCGGATGCGATCATCCGCCAGCAGACCAGGGGCGCCAAGGGCCTGGACGATTTCGCCAGGGCCTTTTTCGGCATCAATCCGGGCGATTGGGGACAGGTCGTCTATAATCGCGGCGACGTCATCAAGACGCTCAACGCAGTCGCGCCCTATGACTGGGCGGGCTTCTTCCAGAAATATGTCGACAGCACGACCAGGGAGACACCCAAGGGCGGCTTCACGCTGGGCGGCTACAGGCTGGTCTATGGCGACACGCCGGGGGCCATCACCAAGGCGGTCGAAGGATCGGGCAAGTTCACCGACCAGAGCTTCGGCATCGGCATGATCGTCAAGAATGACGGCGAGATCAGCAACGTCGTCTGGGACAGTCCGGCCTTCAAGGCTGGCCTGGCGACCGGATCGAAGATCCTCGCGATCAATGGCGATGAATATTCGGGCGATGTGTTCAAGGCGGCGATCAAGTCCGGAAAGCCGCTCCAGATCATAGTGAAGCAGGACAAATATTATCGCACTTTGACCCTCGCATATTCCGGCGGCCTGCGCTATCCGCGCCTCGAAAAGACAGGAGAGGGTGAAGGCAGCCTGGACCGGCTGCTGAAACCGAAAACATAATCACCCGTAGCGCCAACGCGTATCGAAAAAGGCTTGAAGTCCCATGAATATCGAACTGATCCCGGTGGGCGACGATCCGCCCAACAGCCTGAATGTCATCATCGAGGTTCCGGTCGGTGGCGAGCCCGTCAAATATGAGTTCGACAAGGCGTCGGGCGCGCTGTTCGTGGACCGCATCCTGCATACGCCGATGCGCTATCCGGCCAATTACGGCTTTGTGCCGCACACGCTGTCGCCCGATGGCGATCCGCTGGACGCGCTGGTCATCGCCCGCTCGCCCTTCATTCCCGGCGCCGTGGTCGCGGCCCGCCCGATCGCCGTGCTGAACCTGGAGGATGAAGCGGGCGGCGACGAAAAGCTGGTCTGCGTGCCGGCGGATTCGGTCTTCCCCTATTATTCGAACGTTGGTGAGAAGGACGACCTGCCCGGCATCGTCATGGAGCAGATCGAGCATTTCTTCACCCACTATAAGGATCTGGAAAAGAAGAAGTGGGTGCGCATCGGCACCTGGGGCGGCGCGGAAGACGCCAAGCGCATCACCCTGGAAGCGATCGAACGCTACAAGGCTGAGAAGCAGGCCGCCTGAAGCGCTGCGAAATACTGAACGAAAGAGGGGCCGCGTAGCTTATCTGCGCGGCCCCTCTTCATTTTGTCTGATCCATGAAGCGCCGTGCGTTGGAATCGGTGAAGATGGCCGTCCGCTGCGCCACTCCCCAAAGACAGAGGCGATGAATGCCGTAATGACCGGCTGCCTCCACCACCCATTCAATCCGGGCGCATGGCTTCCGCAACAAGGGCTTCGGCCTCGATGAGCAGGGCATCCTCCACCTCATGCTGGGCGACCTGCTCGCGTCCGATGAGGATCAGCACGGGGACGGCGAGCGGGCTCACCCGGTCGAGATTGACATGCAGCATGGTGGCCGATGCGCGGTCGATCAGGTCGCCCAACCGTCCCACGTCGGTCATCCGTGCGCGGGCATCGGCCCACGCCGCCTTCAGCAGCAGATGATCGGGTTGATATTTGCGCAGCACGTCGTAGATGAGGTCGGTCGAGAAAGTGACCTGCCGACCCGTCTTGCGCTTGCCGGGATGCTGGCGCTCTATCAGGCCGGAAATGACGGCCACGTCGCGAAAGGCGCGCTTGAGCAGGCTCGACTGTTCGACCCATTCGATGAATTCATGATCCAATATGTCGGCCGAAAAGAGGCTCTGCGGGTCCGTGATCGGCTTCAGCCCATAGACGGCCAGCGCATAGTCGTTGGAAACGAAGCCCATCGGCATCAAGCCCTGCGCATCCATGCGGCGGGTCAGCAGCATGCCCAGCGACTGATGCGCGTTCCAGCCTTCGAAACTGTAGCAGACGAGATAGTGCCGCCCCTCATGCGGGAATGTCTCGATCAGCAATTGCCCCGGTTCGGGCAGGGCCGAGCGATATTTCTGCACCTCCAGCCATTCGCGCACATCGTCGGGAAAGCGGGACCATCGCTCCGGTTCGGCCAGGAAGTGGCGGACGCGGTCGGCCAGCCGCGTGGACATGGCCATGCGCGTGCCGCCCCAACTCGGGATGCGTGCCTGCCTGGACGTCGCGCGGACGATGAGGTCGGTGCTGTCCATACGGACCACTTCCAATGCGGTGCCGGAAAAGAAGAAGCAGTCGCCGGGGCTCAAGGTGGCGGCGAAGCCCTCCTCCACCGTGCCGAGCTTGCGCCCATTGGCGAAGCGGACGGCGAGCGCGGGCTGGTCGACGATGATGCCGGCGTTGAGGCGATGCTGCTGGATGAAGCGCGGATGGGAGACGCGCCATAGACCGTCAGGTCCAAGCGTCAGCCGCTTGAAGCGGTCATAGGCGCGCAGGGCATAGCCGCCGCCCTCGATGAAATGGAGGACATTGGCAAAGGCTTCCTCCGTCAACGCGCCATAGGGGGTGGCCGACCGGACTTCCGCCAGCAGATCTTCCGCCCGAAAGGGCGCTGCGCAGGCGAGGCCCATGACATGCTGGGCAAGGACGTCCAGGCTGCCCGGACGGAAATCGTCGGTGTCGCGCTCGCCCGCCTCCACCGCGTCCAGCGCGGCGCGGGCTTCGAGATATTCGAAACGGTTGCCGGGGATGAGGATCGCCTCGGACGCCATGTCGAGGCGGTGATTGGCCCGCCCGATGCGCTGGAGCAGGCGCGAACTGCCCTTGGGGGCGCCCATCTGGATCACGCAGTCCACATTGCCCCAGTCGACGCCGAGATCGAGCGAGGCGGTGGCGACCAGCGCGCGCAGCCTGCCGGCCGCCATCGCCGCCTCCACCTTCCTTCGCGCTTCGATGGAAAGGCTGCCATGATGGATGGCGATGGGCAGGTTCGCCTCGTTCACCGACCAGAGTTCCTGGAAGATCAGTTCCGCCAGGCCGCGCGTGTTGCAGAAGACCAATGTCGTGGCGCGGCGCTCGATCTCCTCCATCACCTGCCGGGCGGCATATTTGCCGGAGTGCCCGGACCAGGGAATGCGCCCTTCGGGGATGAGGATGGCGACATGGGGATCGGCGCCCGCCTCTCCCAAGACCGGAGTGACGGCGCCGATGTCCCCGTCCGGGGCCAGCCAGGCCCGATAGGCGTCGACATCGGCGACGGTCGCCGACAGCGCCACGCGGCGAAGGCCCGGATTGATGCTCTGGAGGCGGGACAGGGAAAGGTTGAGGATGTCGCCGCGCTTTTGCGTGGCGAAGGCGTGGACCTCATCGATGATGACCGTCTTCAGGCCTGGGAACATCAGGAAGCTGTCGGGATAGCTCAGCAGCAGCGACAGCGATTCCGGCGTGGTGAGCAGGATTTGCGGCGGGCGCGCGCGCTGGCGCGCCTTGCGGTCGGAAGGGGTGTCGCCGGTGCGGGTTTCCACCCGGATCGGCAGGCCCATTTCCTCGATGGGCGTCAGAAGGTTGCGCCGCACGTCGACGGCGAGCGCCTTGAGGGGCGAGACATAGAGGGTGTGGAGACCCTCACCGGGATTTTCGATGAGGTCGGCCAGGGCCGGCAGGAAGCCGGCGAGGGTCTTGCCCGCGCCGGTGGGCGCGACGAGCAGCGCGTGGTCGCCGGATCGGGCAGCGCTCAGCATGTCGATCTGGTGGCGGCGGGGCGCCCAGCCGCGTGACGTGAACCATTGCTCCAGCGGTTCGGGTAGGCGTTGGTTCATGGGGAGGATGTAGGATGAGAAGACATAAACGTCATCCTGTTCAACGCTACCTCGCCTCAAAACGCTCCGCGCTCCTGCGCAGGAATATGGAGCGCATAGTAATTTAACTTCGGTTTCATGAAATAATCTAACAATCCGCTCTGGCTCCTTCCCCCCCGAAAGCGTTACACTCCCTGCCATCGCAGCGGCGCAACAGACGCCGCAAACATGCAGGAGATCATCGATGACCGGCGAAACCGAAGCCGACCTCACGGGCGCGGAACCCACGCGCAACCGCCGCCGCCCCAAGCAACCGATCATGGAAATCGAAGGCCGCAAGCTGAAGCCCGCGACGTTGATGATGGGCCATGGCTATGATCCCACTCTGTCCGAAGGCTCGCTGAAGCCGCCGATCTTCCTCACCTCCACCTTCGCCTTCGAAAGCGCCGCAGCGGGCAAGCGGCATTTCGAGGGGGTGACTGGCATCCGCCCCGGCGGCGCCGAAGGCCTCGTCTATTCGCGCTTCAATGGGCCAAATCAGGAGATTGCGGAGGACCGGCTGTCGGTCTGGGAAGAGGCGGAGGACGCCCTGCTCTTTTCCAGCGGCATGTCCGCCATTGCAACGACCTTGCTGGCTTTGGTGCAGCCGGGCGACGTGATCGTCCATTCGGCGCCGCTCTATGCCGCGACCGAATCGCTGATCGGACGCATCCTCGGCAAGTTCGGCGTGCAGTGGCTGGATTTCCCCGCGGGCGCGAGCGAGGAGGAGATCGGCGCGGTGATCGACCGGGCCAAGGCGCTGGGCCGCGTGGCGCTGATCTATCTGGAAAGCCCGGCCAATCCGACCAATGTCCTCGTCGATCTGGAGGCGGTAGTTGCGCGGCGCGACTTTTCCTTCGCAGGCGAAGAATATCGACCGCCCATCGCCATCGACAATACTTTCCTGGGGCCGCTCTGGCTGCATCCGCTGAGCCATGGGGCGGATCTCGTCATCTACAGCCTCACCAAATATGCAGGCGGGCACAGCGATCTGGTCGCGGGCGGGGTGCTGGGGTCCAATACGCTGATCAACACCATCCGGCTGATGCGGAACACCATCGGCACGATCCTGGACCCGCATTCCGCCTGGATGCTGCTGCGGTCGCTGGAGACGCTGGAACTGCGCATGAGCCGCGCGGGCGAGAATGCGGCCAAGGTCTGTGCCTGGCTGAAGGACCAGCCGCAGGTGGAGAAGGTCGTCTATCTCGGCTTTCCGGAGACCGAACGACAGGCGGACATCTACCGCCGGCATTGCACGGGCGCAGGATCGACCTTCTCGCTTTACCTGAAGGGCGGCGAGGCGGAGGCCTTCGCCTTTCTGGACGCGCTGAAGATCGCCAAGCTGGCCGTCAGCCTGGGCGGGACAGAGACGCTGGCGAGCCATCCGGCGGCGATGACGCATCTGTCCGTCCCCGTCGAACGCAAGAAGGCGCTGGCGATCAGCGACAATATGGTGCGCATCTCCATCGGCTGCGAGGATGCGGAAGATCTGATCGCGGACTTCGCCCAGGCCTTGCGGGCGGTGGGATGAGGGAAGCGCGCCCCGTGATCCTGGTGGCGCAGCCGCATCTGGCGCCGCTGCTGGACGTGCTGGCCCCCGATTATGACGTCATGGCCTTGTGGGAGGAGAGCGGGCAGGCGCGGCTGGCGGAGGCCGAAGCGCTGGTGACGGCGGGCGAGTTCCGGCTCGACCCGGCGATGCTGGAGCGGATGGCGGCGCTGCGGCTGATCGCCTGTTTCACCGTGGGCTATGACGGGGTGGATCTCGACCGGGCACGGGCGCGCGGCGTGGCCGTGACCCATGCGGGGGACGCCAATGCGGCGGATGTCGCGGATCATGCCCTGGGGTTGATCCTCGCGCACCGGCGGCAGATCGTGCTGGGCGACCGGCAGGTGCGGTCGGGTGAATGGAGCGCGGGCGCGAAGATGCTCACCCGATCCATGGCGGGCGCGGGGATCGGCATCGTCGGCATGGGGAGCATCGGGGTCGCCTTGGCCGAACGGGCCGGGGCGATGCGGATGAGGGTCGGATGGTGGGGGCCACGAGACAAGCCGGAACTGCGCTGGCCACGGGCGCAAAGTCTGGCGGCGCTGGCGCGGGACAGTGACGTCATGGTGGTGGCGGCCAGGGCGACCGAGGAGAATCGCGGGATGATCGATGCGTCCGTGATGGACGCGCTGGGGCCACAAGGGCTGCTGGTGAATGTCGCGCGGGGGCAATTGGTGGATGAGGATGCACTGATCGCGGCTCTGCGCGAGGGACGGCTGGGCGGAGCGGCGCTGGACGTGTTCGAGAGCGAGCCTACGCCCGCGGCGCGCTGGGCCGATGTGCCGAATATCGTGCTGACCCCGCATACAGGCGGCGCGACCTATGAGGCGGTCGGGCGGATGCGGGACATGCTGTTGGCGAATCTCGCCGCGCATTTTGCCGGGAAGGCGCTGGTTTCTCCGGTGATTTAACGGCGCATCATGCTCCTGCAAAGGCTGGAGCACGTCATCCTATGCCGCCATCGAGCCTTACGCCCAGTCCACCCGTTTCCATCCCCGTTCCGCCGCCAGCTTCGCCAGCGGCTTGTGCGGATTGGACGCGAAGGGAATATCCGCGAACTCCAGCATGGGCGCGTCGGACACATGGTCGGAATAGGCGCGGATATGCGCCTGCGTGCGGTCGATCGCCTCGGCCGCCATCCACGCCTTGATCATGCGCAGCTTGCCGGTGTCGTAGCAGTTCTCGCCCGCGATCCTGGCGCGGACATAGCGCAGATCCTGCGAGAGATGATCGGTCGCGATCACCGCATCGAAGCCCAGCCGCCGGGCAATCGGCTCGACATAAAGGCGGTAGGAGGCGGTAGCGAGAACCAGCCGATAGCCGTCCGCCCTGTCCTTCGCGATCTGCGCCAACGCGCCCGCACGGACATTATGGGCCACCACCTTCGCCGCATAGCTTTCCACATGCGGCATCAGCCGGGCACGCTCGACATTATGGCCGATCATCAGCGCCTGGTTCATTTCCTTCAGCCGCTGCCGGCTGATCAGCTTCAGCACATAGGCCAGCATCAGCAGGACGACGCCGGGAAACAGCGCCAGACGCCACGGCGCCATGCGTTTCGCGACATGCACCAGAAAGCCGGTATAGGTGCCGCTGAAGGTGACCGTGCGGTCCATATCGTAGATTGCGAGCCTGTGCGTCATGCCATGTCCGAAACTTTTTGCGGTGCCCCTTCGTTTGATCGTGCGGATGGGCCGTTTCGGCTTGCCGTGCAACCGATAATGGACCACACCACCGCCTTGATGAACAAAGCCGCTGATCTTGCTCAGGAAGTCCGCGACGGCGAGACGGTCATTCGGCTTTCGGGCAATATGTCCATCGCTTGCCTCAACCATCTGCCCGACCGGCTGGAAGCGATAGAGGGTCCGGTCGACACCATCGACCTGTCGGGCGTGGAACATATGGACACGATCGGCGCCTGGGTGCTGCACCGCACGATCAAGCGCTGGAACTGCAAGATCACGGGCGACAAATGCGATGCGGAACGGCTGATCGCGGCGGTCGGCCGCGTCGATGAACCGGTCAACATCCGCCCCGACTATGTGCCGCCCTGGCAGCGCGTCGTCGGCCAGATCGGGGAAGCGGTGGTCAATGCGGGCAGCACCATGCTGGGCCTGCTCGGCTTTTTCGGCGGAACGCTGGTGGCGACGTGGAACGTCATCCGCCATCCCAGCCGGTTCCGCATCAACGCGGTGGTCCAGCGGTTCGAGGTGGTGGGCGTATCGGCGCTCGGCATCATCGGCCTGATGAGCTTCCTGATCGGCATCGTCATCGCCCAGCAGGGTTCGGTACAGCTCCGCCAGTTCGGCATGGAGATGCTGACGATCAACCTGGTCGGGCGCCTCACCTTTCGTGAACTCGGCGTGCTGATGACCGCGATCATGGTCGCGGGCCGGTCCGGTTCCGCCTTCGCCGCGCAACTGGGGACGATGAAGCTGACCGAGGAGGTCGACGCCATGCGCACCATCGGCGTGTCGCCCATGGAGGCGCTGGTGCTGCCGCGCACGCTGGCCGTCGTCGTGATGATGCCGCTGCTCGGCTTTTATTCCTCCATCGTCGCGATCGTCGGCGGCGGGTTCCTCTGCGCGGTGTCGCTCGACATTCCGCCCATCACCTTCGTCCAGCGGCTGCGGGAGGTGGTGCCGATCCACGACCTGTGGGTGGGGCTGATCAAGGCCCCGGTCTTTGGCGTCATCATCGCGCTCGCCGGCTGTTTCCAGGGCATGCAGGTCAAGGCCAATGCCGAGGAAGTGGGGCTGCGCACGACGTCGGCGGTGGTGCAGGCGATCTTCCTCGTCATCGTGCTCGACGCCTTCTTTGCCGTCTTCTTCACCTGGGTGGGCTGGAACTGATGACGCCCGAAGAAGCGATGAGCGCGGAGGAAGAGCGGGTCGAAAAGGCGCTGGAGCGCGATGATGTCGCCATATCGGTCCGCAACCTGCGCAACAGCTTCGGCGACCAGGTCGTGCATGAGGGGCTGAACCTCGACGTGCGCAAGGGCGAGATATTGGGCGTGGTCGGCGGGTCGGGGACGGGCAAGTCGGTGCTGATGCGCTCCATCATCGGCCTCCAGACCCCCGATGAGGGCGAGGTCCACGTCTTCGGGGAATCGATGATCGGCCGGCTGGACGATGAGGCGCTGGCGATCCGCAAGCGCTGGGGCGTGCTGTTCCAGGGCGGCGCGCTGTTCTCGACGCTGACGGTCGCGGAGAATGTCGAGGTGCCGATCCGCGAATATTATCCGAACATCGGCCCCAAGCTGCGCGACGAGATTGCCGCCTACAAGATCCGCATGACCGGCCTGCCCGCCGAGGCGGGCCCCAAATATCCCGCCGAACTGTCGGGCGGGATGAAGAAGCGCGCTGGGCTGGCGCGCGCGCTGGCGCTTGATCCCGACCTGCTGTTCCTCGACGAACCCACGGCCGGGCTTGATCCCATCGGCGCGGCCGCCTTCGACGACCAGACGCGGAAATTGCAGCAGACGCTGGGCCTCACCGTCTTCCTCATCACCCATGATCTCGACACGCTCTATTCGATCTGCGACCGGGTGGCGGTGCTGGCGGACAGGAAGGTGACGGCGGTCGGCACCATCGATGAGCTGCTGGCGACCGATCATCCGTGGATTCAGGAATATTTCAACGGCCCGCGCGGGCGCGCCGCGACGGCGGCGGTCGCTCGCGAAAAGGACAAGAGGCGATAGGATATGGAAACCCGCTCCAACCATGTGCTGGTGGGCACGGTCACGCTGCTGCTGCTGGCGGCGATCATGATCGCGGCTTTCTGGTTTTCGCGCCTCTCCCAGGGCGACAATATGGAATATGACATCTTCTTCAAACAGTCGGTCAACGGCCTCGCCAAGGGATCGAGCGTCAACTATTCCGGCGTGCCGTCCGGTCAGGTCGAGAAGATCGAGCTGTGGAAGCGCGATCCCAGCTTCGTGAAGGTGCGCATTTCGGTGAAGGAAGGGACGCCGATCCTGCAAGGGACCACCGCGACCATTGCCGGGGTGGGCTTTACCGGCGTGTCGGAAATCGTGCTGGACGGCGCGGTCAAGGGCGCGCCGCCGATCACCTGCCCGGCGGAAAACCCCCTCGCCTCCTGCCCCGATGGCGTACCGGTGATCCCGACCAAGCCGGGGGCGCTGGGCGAGCTGCTCAACAATGCGCCGCAGTTGCTGGAGCGGCTGTCGACGCTGACCGAGCGGCTGACGGAATTGCTGAACGACAAGAATCAGCAGTCCATCGCCGGCATATTGGCCAATGTGGAGCGGATTTCCGGCTCGCTGGCCGACCGCAGCCCCGAAATCGCGGCAACGCTGGCCGAGGCGCGCATCGCCGTGCAGCGCACCGGCATCGCCGCCGAACAGATCGGCAAGCTGGCCGCGTCCACCGACGCCATGGTCAATGATGAGGGCCGTCCGCTGCTGGCCGACCTGCGCAAGAGCATCCAGTCGGCCACGCGCAGCATCGACACGCTCGACAAGACCATTGCGGAGGCGCAGCCGGGCGTCCACGCCTTCAGCAACCAGACCATGCCGGAGGTGAACCAGTTGGTCCGCGACCTGCGCGAAATGTCGCGCTCCTTCCGCGGCGTGGCGGAAAAACTGGATCAGCAGGGTGCGGGATCGATCGTCGGATCGCCCAAATTGCCCGATTACAAGCGATAAGAGGGACATGATGATGTTTCACAGGAAACTTGGCCTGATGCCCATGGCCCTCGGCGCATTGATGCTGGCCGGCTGCGTGTCCTTTGGCGGCAAGCCCCCCGAACGGCTGCTGTCGCTCAACGCCGCGCAGAAGGTCGCCCCGGGCACGCTGCGCAGCGCATCGGCGGGCGCATCCATCACGGTGGCCGATCCCGAAGCGCCCAAGATGCTGGATACGGTGCGGGTGCCGGTGATCACCTCCCCCACGTCGGTCGCCTATGTGACGAAGGTGCAATGGGCGGACACGCCGCGCCACCTGTTCCAGAAGCTGCTGGGCGAAACCATCGCCGCCACCAGCAACCGCATCGTGCTCGACCCCGGCCAATATTCCGCCGACGCCGGGCAGCGGCTGATGGGCGAGCTGGTCGATTTCGGCGTGGATGAGGCGAGCAACAGCGCGGTCGTGACCTATGACGCGATGCTCACCGGGCCGGGCGGCACGGCCATCGCCAAGCAGCGCTTCACCGCCAGCGCGCCGATCGGGGGCAAGATCGACGCCAGCAGCGTGGGCGCTCCGCTCAATGCCGCCGCGAACAAGGTGGCGGCGGATGTGGCCGCCTGGCTGGCGACTTCGGGAAGGTAGGGCGCCGTTCCTGGCCGTCATCCCAGCTTTCGCTGGGGTGGCGCGCAGGGTGGAAGGACGTCTTTACTCCAAACTCTTGCTTACCTGCTCCGTCACATCCTTCGACAGTCCCGGCTCAAGCAGGATGCGCTGCAATTCCGCCCGCATCAGCGCAGCGCGTGGTTCATCGAACCGTTTCCAGCGGCCGAGCGGCGGCACCAGCCGGGCGGCGGTCTGGGGGTTCAGCTTGTCGAGCGCGATGATGCAATCCGCCACCAGACGATAGCCCTTGCCCGACGGGTGATGGAACGCCCATTGATTGCCTGCGAAGGCGCCATAGAGCGCGCGCACCCGGTTGGGGTTGGTCAGGGTGAAATCCTTGTGCCTGCCCAGTTCCTCGACCAGATCGACCGTATCGGGATGGAAGGCGAAGGCCTGGGTCTGGAACCATTTGTCCAGCGTCAGCGCATCGTCGCGATAGCGGTTGTAGAAGATGTCGAGCGCCGCTTCCCGTTCCGCGCTGGTGCCGTTCGCCAATGTCGCGAGCGCTGCCTGCCGCTCGGTCATATTGTCGGCCTCGCTGAACTGGCCGAAGGCGACGGTCGGACCATCCACCGCGCCGGAAGCTGCAAGATAGAGCAGCGCCGTGTTGCGCAGCTTCCTGGCGCCCTTGGCGGCTGACGACAGGGCGAAGGCATTGGCCCGGGTCCGGGCGTGAATATCGCGCCAGAGCGGCTCCAGTTCGGCGCCGATGCGCCGTTGCAGCGCATCCCGCGCCGCGTGGATCGCGTCGGGATCGACCACCGCCATCTGATCGCCCAGATAGGCTTCGCTCGGCAGGCGGATGGCCTCCGCGACGAAGGCGGGGTCGAGCAGCGGATCGGTGGCGGCGTTGCGGATCGCGGCGATCACCGCATCCTCATCGACCGCCTGCCCGCCGATCCGGCCGACCAGCACATTCACCATGAGTTGCTGCATCGCCTCATAACGGGCGAAGGGATCGTCGTCATGGGCCGAGAGGAAGGCAAGATCGGCCTGGCTGCGATTGGTTTCGACAATGACCGGGGCGGAAAAGCCGCGATTGATCGAAAGGATGGGCGCGGTCGTCCAGCCCTGGAAGGTGAAGCTCTGCCGCGCTTCGGTCAGCATCAGCAGCTCATCGCCCCGGTTCTCACCCGTTTCCGGATCGAACAGAGCCGTGCGCAGCGGGATGGCCATGGGCCGTTTTTCGGGCTGGCCCGGCGTGGGCGGGACCGTCTGCTCCAGCAGCAATGTCACGCTGCGCGCAACCGGGTCGTGGGTCAGCAGGGCGCGGACATGAGGCGTGCCGGCCTGCTCATACCAGAGGCGGAACTGGCCGAGGTCGATCTCTCCCCCCTCCTCCATCGCCCGCACGAAATCCTCGCAGGTCGCTGCCTCGCCATCATGCCGGTCGAAATAGAGGTCCGTTCCGGCACGGAAGCGCTCCGGACCCAGCATCAGCGCCATCATTCGGATCAGCTCCGCGCCTTTATTGTAGATGGTCGCGGTGTAGAAGTTGCTGATTTCCATGTAGGATTCCGGACGAACCGGATGGGCGAGCGGTCCGCTGTCCTCCTGGAACTGCGCCGCGCGAAGGATTCGGACGTCCTCGATCCGCTTGACCGCATGCGATCCCATGTCGGCGGAGAAATTCTGGTCGCGGAAGACGGTGAAGCCTTCCTTCAGGCTGAGTTGGAACCAGTCGCGGCAGGTGACACGATTGCCCGACCAGTTGTGGAAATATTCATGCGCCACCACCCCCTCGACGCCGTCATAGTCGATGTCGGTCGCGGTTTCCGGATCGGCCAATATGTAGCGTGAATTGAAGATGTTGAGGCCCTTGTTCTCCATCGCCCCGAAGTTGAAATCGGCAACGGCGACGATGTTGAACACGTCCAGATCATACTCACGGCCATAGACGCGCTCGTCCCAGGCCATGCTGTTCCTGAGCGCCTGCATCGCATGGGCGGTGCGGGGCAGATCCGCTTCCCTGACCCATATGCCCAGTTGCACCTCCCGCCCGCTCATCGTGACGAAGCGGTCGGCATTGCAGGCAAGGTCGCCGGCGACCAGCGCGAACAGATAGCAGGGCTTGGGAAAGGGATCGTTCCAGCGCGCCCAGTGGCGGCCGCCGGGCAACTCTCCCTGCTCGACGGGATCGCCATTGGCGAGCAGCACCGGGTAGAGCGCCTTGTCCGCCGCCATGCGCACCGAATAGCGCGACAGCACATCGGGCCGGTCGGGGAAGAAGGTGATGCGCCGGAAACCCTCCGCCTCGCATTGTGTGCAGAGGAGGCCGCCGCTGGCATAAAGCCCCATCAGTTTGCTGTTGTCCTGAGGCGCAATCTCCACGAGCGTTTCAACTATATGAACGGCGTCGGGAAGCGCGATGACCAGCGCGCCGCTGTCCATCGACCATTGGTCCGGGGCGAGCGGGTTGCCATCGACCCTGATCTCCAGCGGCAGGAGGCCGTCGCCATCCAGTTTCAGCGGCCGGTCATGATCGCCATTTCGCGTGACCGACAAGGTTGCATGGACGCGCGTTGCAGCGGCGTCGAGATCGAAATCCAGCGCGATGTCGGGAACAAGCCAGTCCGGCGGCCGATAGTCCTCGCGACGGACGATATGGGGCACGGTGAGGGAGGAGGAATTGTCTGCCATGCGTGCAGGCTAGGCAGTTGAGGGGGAAAAGACCAGTGGCCGCCGCGCCTAAATGCGTTGGCCGCCGGTCCTTTGGCGAAGCTTCAGATACGCTCGCCCGAGAGGCGCTGGCACAGCATGTCCAGTTGGTCGAGCGTCGAATAATGCAGCGAAAGCGTGCCGTTGCCGCCTTGCATATAGTCGATGTCGACCTTCACCCCCAATATGTCGGCAAGATGCTGCTCCAGAGCCGCGATGTCGGGATCGTTTTCCCTCGGGGCGGCCGCCCGTCTGCGGCCCGGCGCGTCATCGCCCTTCTTCGCGCGGCGCACCAGTTGTTCCGTATCGCGAACCGACAGGCCCTTGGCTTCCACGGTGCGGGCCAGATTTTCGCAGTCCGGCACGCCGATCAGCGCACGGGCATGGCCCATGCTGAGCTTTTGTTCGATCACCTGCTGCTGAACGGGCGCGGGCAGATCGAGAAGGCGCATCAAGTTCGCGACATGGCTGCGCGACTTGCCGACCAGACGGCCCAGCGCTTCCTGGCTGTGCTGGAACTCCGCGATCAACTTGCGATAGGCTTCCGCTTCTTCGATCGGGTTGAGGTCTTCGCGCTGGATATTTTCGATAAGGGCGATTTCCAGCGTTTCCGCCTCATCGAAATCGCGCACGATGGCAGGGATGCGGTGAAGCTGGGCGCGCTGGGCCGCGCGCCAGCGACGCTCGCCCGCGACGATCTGGAAACCGCCGCCATGGGGCCGAACGATGATCGGCTGGATGACGCCCCGCTTGCCGATGCTGTCCGCCAGTTCCTGCAACGCGCCCTCATCGAAATGGCGGCGCGGCTGTTCCGGATGGGGCTGGATCAGCGCGACTTCGATGCTCTGGATCGCCTTGGTGGACGGCGGCGTGGCCGCCGTCGGCGCGACGGGTTCTTCCCGCGCCACGTCTCCCAACAGTGCCGACAGCCCCCGGCCAAGGCCGTGGGGGCGCTTCACCGACTTCATGGCATTTTCGTTATTCAAGCAGCAACCTCCTGCCGGGGCAGGCGCGCGATCAACTCACGCGCCAGACGCATATAGGCTTCCGATCCCGAGCAGCGGAAATCGTAGATCAGGGCCGGCACGCCGTGGCTGGGCGCTTCCGACAGGCGGACATTGCGCGGGATGACCGTGGAAAAGACGAGATCGCCCAGACAGGCCCGCACATCGTCGGCAACCTGATCCGTCAGGCGATTGCGGCGGTCGTACATGGTGAGCGCCACGCCCATGATCGACAGGCCGGGATTGAAGCGGCCACGAATCCGTTCCACTGTCTGGAGCAGTTGCGAGAGCCCTTCCAACGCAAAAAATTCACATTGCAGCGGCACGAGCAGCGACTGCGCCGCGACCATGGCGTTGATCGTCAGCAGGCCGAGCGAAGGCGGGCAGTCAATAAGGCAGATGTCCCAACGGCCCGGCTGGGCTTCGGCGAGGACCCTTTCCAGCCGATGCGTCCGCTCCTCATATTCGATCAGTTCGATCTCCGCGCCCGACAGATCCTGTGTCGCGGGAACGATGTCGAGCTTGGGAACCCGCGTGCCGAGAACCGCATCCTCAAGCGCGCAATTGCCGAGGAGCAGGTCGTAGCTCGACTGGACGCGATCCGATTGGTTGACGCCGAGTCCGGTGGACGCATTGCCCTGAGGATCGAGATCGACCAGCAGCACGCGAAGACCAGTGGCCGCCAGACCTGTGGCCAGATTGATGGCGGTCGTGGTTTTTCCGACGCCGCCCTTCTGATTGGCAATGGCAATACGGATCATCCTCGGGCTTTCCTCCTGACGGATCGGACCGCCTCCGCGACGATGATGGCGCTGTCGGCATCGGTCACGCTGCGTTCCACGTGGAACGCACCTTGCCATGATCGAGTCGCCGCCTCCAGTTCATTCTGCGCATTTCGTCCTTTTGGAAGCACCCAAATGGTTTTTTCATCGGCCAGATGATGCGCGGATTCGAGCAGCCGGGGCAGAGGCGCATAGGCGCGGGCGCTGATGATGGCTGCCGCCGAAGCGGGAACGGTCTCTACCCGACCGCCAAAGACCTGGGCATGGGAGAGGCCAAGCTCTGCGATGACGTCGTTCAGAAAGTCGATCCGCTTGCGCCGGGACTCCACCAGTTGGATGGGGCGTTCATGGAGGATCGCAATGACTATGGCCGGCAAGCCGGCACCCGAACCCAAGTCGACCCACCTGCCCTGCCCGGCCTTCGCCGCCAAAGGCAGGAGTTGCGCGGAATCGACAATGTGCCGTGCCCATATATGGGCGCGGGTCGATTCAGCGATCAGGTTCTGCTGCTCCATCTCGCTCAGAAGGATCGCAACATAGCTCTCCAGCCGCTCCCATGTTCCACGTGAAACATCGAAGCGAGCCTGCAACCATTGCCGTGCTTCTTCTTCCGTCACGCGGCGCGCCGCCTGACGTGAACGAGAAGGGCCGCCAGTGCCGCGGGCGTTATGCCGCGAATGCGCCCAGCCGCCGCAAGCGTATCTGGCCGCGCCAGATCCAGTCGTTCGATCATTTCCGTCGAGAGCCCGCCGATAGAAGCGAAGTCGAAATCGGCCGGAATAGCGACACGTTCATTGCGGCGCATCTCCGCAATCTCCGCCTCCTGCCTTTCCAGATAGGGCGCATAATGCGCGTCTTCCAGAATCTCGTCGCGCAGGTCGGCGGATGTTCGGGCCAATGCCGGCGCGAGTGCGAAGAGCAGATCCTGCCCCACCTCCGGAAATCTCGCCCATTCGAACAGGGTGCGGCGCGCGCCATCCTGCCGGACGGATGCGCCCGATCTGGCCATTTCAGTAGCCGAGAAGGAACGGCCTAGTTCTTCTTCCACGAGCGAGCGCTGATCGGCGCGTTCCGCATAATAGGCGGTCCGTTCTTTGCCGAGCACCCCATGATAGATACCGAGCGGGGCCAATCGGCTGCCCGCATTATCGGCGCGCAGCCGCAACCGATATTCGGCGCGGGCTGTGAGCATGCGATAGGGCTCGGTCACGCCCTGCAGGACCAGATCGTCGATCATCACGCCGATATAGCTGCTGGCCCGATCCAGAATGAGCGGTTCCTCCGCCTTGGCCTTTGCTGCGGCATTGATTCCGGCGATCAGGCCTTGAGCCGCCGCCTCTTCATAACCGGTCGTGCCGTTGATCTGCCCCGCGCAGAAAAGACCGGGGATGGCGCGCACTTCCAAGGTCGCATCCAGGGCGCGGGGATCGATATGGTCATATTCCACGGCATAGCCGGGCACGACGATTTCGGCCTTTTCCAGACCCGCCATCGACCGCACCATAGACAGTTGCACATCGGCGGGAAGCGAAGTGCTGATCCCGTTGGGATAGACCAGATGGTCGTCCAACCCCTCCGGCTCAAGAAATATCTGATGCCCGTCGCGATCGCCGAAGCGAATCACCTTGTCCTCGATCGATGGGCAGTAACGCGGCCCCCTGCCCTCGATGGCGCCGCTGAACAACGGCGAACGGCCCAGCCCTTCCCGGATGATCGCATGGGTGCGTTCATTGGTGCGCGTAATGGCGCAGCTCAATTGCGGCAACAGCCGCGCCGGCGACATGGCGGACATGGTCCATGCCGCCCCATCGGAAGGCTGCGCCTCAAGCCGCGCCCAATCGATGGTGCGGCCATCGATTCTGGGAGGGGTTCCGGTCTTGAGCCTTCCAACCGGCAGGTCCAGTGCGCGAAGCTGAACCCCCAAAGCCGTCGCCGCCCGCTCCCCGGTACGCCCGCCCGCCTGCGTCTCTTCCCCCCGGAAGAGCTTGCCGCCCAGAAATGTTCCCGTCGCGAGCACCACGGCGGGCGCCTTGAGCATCCGTCCGTCGGCCAGGGACAATCCGGCGATGGCTCCGCCCGTCAGGATCAATCCGATGGCTTCTCCCTCCACGATCTCCAGTCCGGGCTGGGCGTCGAGGAGGCGGTGAATCTCGGCGCGATAGCGTTTGCGATCCGCCTGAATGCGCGGGCCCTGAACCGCTGCGCCCTTGCTGCTGTTGAGCATGCGGTAGTGAATGGCAGCGGCGTCGGCAGCACGGGCGATCAAGCCGTCCAGTGCGTCGACCTCCCGCACCAGATGGCCTTTGCCCAGACCGCCTATGGCCGGATTGCAGGACATGGCGCCTACCGTCGCTCTGTCGAAGGTCAATAGCGCAACCGCGGCCCCTTTGCGCGCCGCTGCGCCTGCCGCTTCGCAGCCTGCATGGCCGCCGCCGACCACGATCACATCATAGCTTGTTCGCATGCGCGCCCCTTAACAGAAGTGGGGCGCCCCGGTCAAAACTGTTCCACGTGGAACATGGCTATTTACCGATGCAGAATCCGGCAAACAGGCGGTCGAGCATGTCCTCCGTACCGGCCCGTCCTGTCAGCAGGTCTATGGCCTGACGGGCCTGCCGCAACTCCTCCGCGACGATCAGCAGATCGTCCGATGCCTGGGCGGCGCTCAGATGCCTGTTCAATTGCGCCCCGGCTTCCCGCTGCCGCCGGTGCAGGGCATAATCGCCCTCACCCGGCAGGAGAGCGGCGGCGCGTTCGAGCAGAATGGATGTCAGGCGATCCATCCCCTCGCCTGTGACGGCCGAAAGCCGAATACCGGGGCGGTCCGTAGCCATGTTCCGGTCGCATTGTGCGGCAACCAATATGGCGTCCGCGCGGGGAGCCTCCTCCGCCGGACCCAACCAGAGGATGATGTCCGCTGCGTCGAGCGCGCCCCGCGCCCTGTCCATGCCGATGGCTTCAATGGCATCGTCCGTTTCGGCGCGCAGGCCGGCGGTGTCCGTGAAAAGAAAGGCGGTGCCATGCAGCGCGGCCGGTACTTCTATCCGGTCGCGGGTCGTCCCGGCTATGTCCGATACAATCGCCGCCTCCCGCCCGACAAGCCGGTTGAGCAGCGTCGACTTCCCCGCATTGGGCGGGCCTGCCAGAACCACGCGAACGCCGTCGCGCAACCGCTCGGCCGATGGCGCGGCGAGCATGGCTTCGACTTCCCCTGCCAGGCCATGCACGCCCTGGTCGATCCGCGCCTCCATTCCCTGATCGGGCACATCATCCTCATCGGAGAAATCCAGCGCCGCTTCCGTCATGGCGGAAAGATCGAGCAATGTTCGGCGCCATCCCTCCACCCGTCGTGAAAAATGGCCTTCCGCCATCAACAAAGCCGCGCGCCGCTGCTGCTGTGTCTCGGCAGCGAGCAGATCGGACAGCCCCTCCACCGCGTTCAGATCCATGCGGCCATTGGCGAAGGCGCGGCGTGTGAACTCTCCCGCTTCGGCCCGGCGCAACCCTTCGAGCGTGCCCAGCGCCTGCTCGACCGCGGCGATGACCGCCCGCCCGCCATGGCAATGCAGTTCGGCCAGGTCTTCGCCGGTCGCCGTATCCGGTCCGGGAAACCACAGGATCAGGACCCGATCCAATAAGGCGCCGTCGCGGGGGTCGTGCAGCGACGCCAGCCGGGCCCGCCGGGGCGGCGGCAATTGCCCGGCCAGCGCGAGAAGCGCCCGGCCTGCCGCCGGTCCGCTGATCCGGATGACAGCAATGCCGGCAGGGGGGGCGCCGCTCGATAGGGCAAAGATGGTGTCCGTCACGGCGCGCCGTCCCTAGCAGGATCAGCCCGGATTCTTGTCGCCATTCTTGCCCGGCATTCCGGCCAGGCCGATGTCCATCATCTGCTTGAACAGGCGCATTCCGGCATCGCCCAAGGGCGAGAAGCTCTTGAACAGGGTCTCCATCTGCTCGACATTGGCGACGCCGTCGAAGCTGTCGAGCATCGTCTTCACATATTTGTCGTGAATGGGGGTGACATCCGGCAGCCCCAGGAAAGCCCGGGCCTCCGCAGGAGTGCAGTCGACGTCCACGCTTACCTTCATATCCCGCTACCCTTTGCTGCAGCCACCCTTTACAACGCCTCATGCCGCAACAAGGGCGCGCAAGGCAAATTTTTTGACGGCAAGCATGGTTGCACTCCGCCCCGCAACCGCCATTATGCCGGCCATCGACAGTGTCAGGAAAAAGGAAAGGATTTCCCATGGCAGCATTCACATCCATCCCCACGCTGGAGGGCGATGCCCGGTTCGATGTCTATGTTGCCCGGCCGCAGGGAACGCCCAAGGCCGCGATCGTGGTGATCCAGGAAATCTTTGGCGTGAACGAAGGGATTCGGCGCAAATGCGATGGCTGGGCGGCGGCCGGCTATCTGGCCCTTTCGCCCGATCTCTTCTGGCGCGAGAAGCCGCATGTCGAGCTGGATGCCGACATAGCGGAGGATTTTCAGGCGGCCATCGGCCATATGCAGAAATTCAACCAGGACCAGGGCATTCGGGACATAGAGGCGACGATCAAGGCCGCGCGGGAGGAACTGGGGCAAGGCGGCAAGGTCGGGCTGGTCGGATATTGCCTGGGCGGGCGGCTGGTGTTCATGTCGGCTTGCCGCACCGATGGCGATGCGTTCGTGGCCTATTATGGCGTCGGCATCGACGGCCTGCTGAAGGAACAGCATGCCATCGGCAAGCCGGTGCTGCTGCATGTTCCCACCGCCGACGGCTTCGTTCCGCCCGAGGTGCAGCAGAAGATGCATGAAGGGCTGAAGGACAATCGTCATGTCACCCTGCATGATTATGAGGGGCTGGATCACGGCTTTGCCGCCGAGATGGGCACGCGCCGCAACGAGGCGGCGGCGCAGCTTGCCGATGGCCGGACCGCGGATTTCTTCGCGGCCCATCTCTGACCGGGAGGCAAAGGCATGACGCAGGCATGGCGGATGGTGGCACGCACGCATGGCGGGCCGGAGGTGATCGCGCGGGAAGAGTTCGACCCCGGCCTGCCTGGTGAAGGCGAATTGCTGATCGCGCAGGATGCTGTCGGATTGAATTTCATCGACACCTATTTTCGCAGCGGCCTTTATCCCGCGCCGTTGCCCACGCCGATCGGCGCGGAAGGTGCGGGCCAGATCGCCGCCGTCGGTCCGGGCGTCACCGGCTTTGCCGTGGGCGACAAGGTGGGCTGTGCGGTCGGACTGGGCGCCTATGCCACGCATCGGATGGTGCGCGCCGACCAGACGGTGAGGATTCCGGATGCCGTCACCACGCAGGATGCGGCGGCGATGATGCTGAAGGGCATGACCGCCTGCTATCTGGCGGAGGACATCGTCACCCTGGAGGCGGGGCAGTTCGCGCTGGTCCATGCCGCCGCCGGCGGTGTCGGTTCCGTGCTGGTGCCGTGGCTGCGCGACAAGGGCGTGGTGGTGATCGCCCATTGCGGATCGGCGGAGAAGGCGGCGAAGGTGGATGCCGAACATAGCCTTTATGGGAGCTTCGACAGCCTGGCCTCCGCCGTGCGGGAGATCACCGGCGGGCGTGGAGTGGATGTCGTCTATGACGGCGTGGGCAAGGATAGCTGGAGCGCGTCGCTGGCGTCGCTCAAGCGGCGCGGCCTGATGGTGAGCTACGGCAATGCGTCCGGCGCGGTGCCGCCGATCAGCCTGCTCGAACTCAGCCGGGGTGGGTCGCTTTATGTCACCCGCCCGACCCTGTTCGACTATATCGCTACTCCCGAAGAGTTGGCGCGAACGACCGAAAGGCTGTTCGACCGCATGGCGCGGGGCGTGGTAAGGACCGTCGTCGGCCAGCGCTTTGCCCTGGCGGATGCCGCCGACGCGCACCGCGCGCTGGAGGCGCGGCAAACCACGGGAAGCACGCTCCTGATCCCCTGACTGCCGCAGGCAGGGCTGGAAGCGGTTTGCGTCGGTATCGGTCGGATGACAGTGCACGTCACATCATTGGAAACGCATTGTTTTTCAAGGCGGGCGGCATATTCCGCTCGACCGGACCCCACCGGAATGGCAAGGCGCGGTCGATGAATGCCTTTGCGCCCCTGCTCGCGCCGCTCTGGTTCGCCCAGCTTTTCACCGGCGCCAAATCCTTTGTCGACAATCCGCTGATCGGTTCGACGCGGCTCAATGCGCTGGGGCTGCACGCGGCGCGCGTGCAGGCGGCGCAGGCCATGACGGCCCGGCGCCGCAAACGATTGGCCAATGCCGTCGATCCCGAGCATCGGACGACTTTCGACCGGGACGGTGTCGTGGAAATCCGGGATTTCCTGCCCACAGAAACCTTCCGCGCCCTCCAGGAACAGCTCTTTTCCTACCGCGGACCGGCGCGGGAAATGGTTCAGGGCGACACGATCACGCGGCGGCTGGCGCTGGACCCCGCCGCCCGGCGCGCCATTCCGGCCTTCGAAGCCTTCCGCCGGGATGATCGCTGGCGGGCGCTGTCCCGCTATGTCGCCGGCTTCGACATAGAGCCGCTGCTCTACGTCCAGTCCATCCTGCCGCAGCGGCGCGATGCCGCGCCCGATCCGCAACTCGCCTTCCATGCCGATACCTTCTATCCGGCGATGAAGGCATGGCTGTTCCTGGAGGACGTGCCGGTCGAAACCGGTCCCTTCGCCTATGTAAAAGGGTCGCACCGGTTGACGCCGCAGCGGCTGGCCTGGGAAAAGCAGCGCAGCCTGAGCGCGCGCGATGGCGATTGCCGTCTTTCCGCCCGAGGATCGCTGCGCATCGATGTCAGCGAACTGGCGGCCTTGGGCCTGCCGCAGCCCAGCATCTATTCAGTGCCCGCCAACACCCTGCTGATCGCCGACACATTCGGCTTTCATGCGCGCAGCCCGGCCAGCACCCCCGCGACGCGGGTCGAGATTTGGGCCTATGGCCGCCGCAACCCGTTCCGGCCGGCCAGGGGATGGGATGTCTGGAGCCTGCCCGGCATAGCCGAGCGCCGGATTCCGCTGCGCTGGTGGCTGGGCGACAAGGCTGCTGGCCTGATCAGGCAGCCATGGCGGCCGGTGGGCATCAAGGGCGCGGCGGACGGGTGATCGGTGCGCTGAAGGATGCATGGAGCCCTCCTGCCATAACCCGCCGTGTTCCTGCGCAGGCAGGAACCCAGTTCAAACGGCGGGACTGGGTTCCTGCCTGCGCAGGAACACAGATGCCCAATCTCTCTAGACGAAGAGCGTCAATATGCCGACCTGATGGTCGACGATGCCGTCATAGATCATCTTGATCGCGACATAGATGATGACCGCCAGGCCCAGATAGGCGATCCAGCGGAAGCGCTCGATATATTTGGCGATGATGTTCGCGGCAATGCCCATCAGCGCCACGGACAGAATTAGCCCGATGATCAGGATGCCGGGATGATCGCGCGCCGCGCCCGCCACCGCCAGCACATTGTCGAGGCTCATCGAAACGTCAGCGACCGCCACCGCCCAGGCCGCGCCCGCGAAGCTCTTGGCCGGACGCAGGCCGGATATGTCGTCGTCGCCGGTGTCGGGCGTGTCCCCGCCCCGCTTCGGGTGGAGTTCGCGCCACATCTTGAACGCCACCCACAGCAGCAGCAATCCGCCCGCCAGGATCAGCCCGACGATCTGCATCAGCTGCGTCACCACCAGCGCGAAGCCGATGCGCAGCACCAGCGCGGCGATGATGCCGATCAGGATCACCTTCTTGCGCTGTTCCGCAGGCAGGCCCGCCGCCAATGCGCCGACGACGATCGCATTGTCCCCCGCCAGCAGAACGTCGATCATCAACACCTGGCCGAAGGCAGCCAGCGCGGCGGGCGAGCCGATATTGCTGAAATCATTGACGATGTGCGCCCAGATGTCGGCGGGTGAGCCGATCCCCTGAGCCGCAGCGGCGGCGGTTGCGAGTAGGTCGATCATGACGGCCTGCTATCCCCTGAAAATATGGCCCAAAACAAAGGGGCCGCCAGACCGGAGTCCGACGGCCCGAAAAATCGCGGCGGCGCGATGGAATGGATGCGCGCCTCCGGCAGAAGCACAACCCATGCCGCGGCTTACTGGTTCATCGAATCGAAGAAATCCTCGTTGGTCTTGGAATCCTTCATCTTGTCGAGCAGGAACTCCATCGCGTCGACCGTGCCCATCTGCATCAGGATACGGCGCAGCACCCACATCTTGGAAAGCTTGGCCTTGTCGACCAGCAGTTCTTCCTTGCGGGTGCCGGACTTGCCGACGTCCAGCGCCGGGAAGATGCGCTTGTCCGCCACCTTGCGGTCCAGCACGATTTCCGAGTTGCCGGTGCCCTTGAACTCTTCGAAGATGACTTCGTCCATGCGGCTGCCGGTGTCGATCAGCGCGGTGGCGATGATCGAGAGCGAACCGCCTTCCTCGATATTGCGGGCCGCGCCGAAGAAGCGCTTCGGCCGCTGGAGCGCGTTAGCGTCGACGCCGCCGGTCAGCACCTTGCCCGAGGACGGCACCACCGTGTTGTAGGCGCGGCCGAGGCGGGTGATCGAGTCGAGCAGGATCACCACGTCCTTCTTGTGTTCCACGAGGCGCTTGGCCTTTTCGATCACCATTTCAGCGACCTGGACGTGGCGTTGCGCCGGTTCGTCGAAGGTGGAGGAGACGACCTCCCCCTTCACGCTGCGCTGCATGTCGGTGACTTCTTCGGGGCGTTCGTCGATCAGCAGGACGATCAGGAAGACTTCGGGATGGTTGTCGGTGATCGCCTTGGCGATGTTCTGAAGCAGGACGGTCTTGCCGGTGCGGGGCGGCGCGACGATCAGGGCGCGCTGGCCCTTGCCCTGCGGCGAGACGATGTCGATGACGCGGGCCGACTTGTCCTTGACGGTCGGGTCGGTCGCGTCGAGCGTCAGCTTCTGCGTCGGGTAGAGCGGCGTCAGATTGTCGAAATTGACGCGATGGCGGACGACTTCGGGATCGTCGAAATTGACCGAGATGAGCTTGGTCAGCGCGAAATAACGCTCGCCATCCTTGGGTGCGCGGATTTCGCCCTCCACCGTGTCGCCGGTGCGCAGGCCGAATTTGCGGACCTGGTTGGGCGAGACATAGATGTCGTCGGGACCGGCGAGGAAGTTCGCTTCGGGTGAGCGCAGGAAGCCGAAGCCGTCGGGCAGCACCTCTATCGTGCCCTCGCCCATGATCTGCTCGCCATTGTCGGCCTCGACCTTGAGGATCGCGAACATCAGGTCCTGCTTGCGCAGGGTCGACGCGCCTTCGACGCCCAGTTCCTCCGCCATGGTCACGAGTTCGGCGGGCGCTTTTTTCTTGAGATCCTTAAGGTGCATTCGCGTGAAGTCCGATGGAATGAGAGACGAGGAAGGAGAAATGGGGAAGGTCTGCCCGGCAATGACTCGGGGAAACCCGCGCCGGACGGGCGGGATAGAATGTCTGGCGTTTAGCGATCTGCCATAGGCCAAGTCAAGGTGGCTGAGCCGTTCAGTTGAACGGAAATTGCCGATATGCGCCCTGCCGCGAATGAAATGGGATGGGCGGAACCGGGGCGCTCATGCTATACAGGAATAAAATTAGGAGGAACGGGAGATGGGACGCTGGCGCGCCGCTCTGGGCATCGCGATCGCGATCGCCAGCCCTCCCCTTGCGGCGCAGGATCGCCCGGCGCTGGACCCCGAAGAGCCGCCGGCGGTGATCCGCACCATTGCCAGCGACGACGCCCGCATCACCATCCCCATCCAGATCGACGGTCGGGGGCCATGGAATTTCGTGGTCGACACCGGATCGCAGCGCACCGTCATTTCCCGCGCCCTGGCCGAACGGCTTGCGCTGCCGCTGCGGGATCGGGTGACGGTGATCAGCATGACCGGCCGGGCGGAGGTGGACACGGTGGCCGTCCCGCGCCTGGGCTTCGGCAAGACCGTGGTGGACGACATAGAGGCGCCGGTGCTGGAAGGCGAGCATATCGGCGCGCCCGGACTGTTGGGACTGGACGGCCTGCACGCCAAGCGGCTGCTGCTGAATTTCCGCACGGGCCAGATGGAGATCAGCAACAGCAAGCGGAGCTGGCGCGACCCCAATGTCATCGTCGTCGAAGCGCGGCGGCGCCAGGGGCAGCTGATCCTGCTCGATTCCGACGTGAACGGGATGCAGGTCAGCATCATCCTGGACACCGGCACTTCGGTCAGCGTCGGCAATATGGCGCTGATGAACAAGCTGGTGCGCAAGAAGAAGGCGCCCGCGATGAAGCTGGTGACGCTGACCAGCGTGACGGGAGAGACGCTGTCGGGCCAGGCGGGCCTGATCGACCGGGTGCGCATGGGGCAGGTCACGCTGAACGAGATGCCGGTGATGTTCGCGGATGCCCAGCCCTTCGCGGAACTGGAGCTTCAGGACAAGCCCGCGCTGCTGCTCGGCATCGACGCGCTCAAGCTGTTCGACCGGGTGGCGATCGACTTCGGGCGGGGGAAGGTCGACTTCCTGCTGCCGGATACCGGGCTGCTCGACCGGAAACGCTTCGCGACGGCGCGGAGAGCGGCGGGCTAGAGCAGATTCCGATCCGATTGCATCGGCTCAACTGCTCTAAGTTTTTGTTTTGTCGCGCTTTCCGGGTCAGCAGATGATTTAATCTGCTTGGAAAACGCTCTAGGCATGGTCTAAGCGGAAAACCGGTTGCCCCCTTCGACAGGCTCAGGACAGGCCCTTCCGCACCATGCCCTAATGTGGCGCCGGCTGCTGCCGATTGCGGCCCAGCACATTGTCGATCCATTGCTGGTCCAGACGCGGCGGCTGCGGCCGGTCGGCGGGATTGGGCGCCGCCTGCCCGCTATCGTCCGGCTGTTCCTCATCCTCCGGCGGCTGCTGCGCCCGTTCTATGGGAAGGCCGTTTTCATCGACCATCATGCCGCTGTCCGTGCTGCTGTCGGGCTGGCCATAATAGGCCTCCTCATCCGGTTCGAGCTGCCATTCGGGCAGCGTCACCTGCGTTTCGAACTGTTCGACCGGGCGTTTCGCGACGGCGACCTTCATATAGTCGGCAAAGGCATGGGCCGGCGCCCGGCCGCCCTGGAGGACGCCCACCGCGCGGGCGTCGTCGCGGCCCATCCAGACGCCGGTGGTGATGCCGCTGGAAAAGCCCAGGAACCAGCCGTCCTTGTTGCTGCTGGTGGTGCCGGTCTTGCCGGCGACGGGGCGGCCGATCTGCGCGGCCCTGCCGGTGCCGGTGCTGACGGCGGTCTGCATCAGGTCGGTCATCCCCGCCGCGACCCAGGGGGCGACCAGCACCCGGCTGGTGTCGTCCTGATGTTCGTAGAGCAGGCGGCCTTCGGCGGTCGTCACCCGGGTGATGCCATAGGGAGTCACGGCCACGCCCTTGCGCGCGATGGAGGCGAAGGCGCGCGTCATGTCGATCAGGCGCACGTCGGACGTGCCCAGCACCATCGAGGGATGGGTGTTGATCGGCGTGGTGATGCCGAAGCGGCGCGCCATGTCCGCCACGGTGGGGAAGCCGACCTCCACGCCCAGCTTCGCCGCCACGGTGTTGACCGAATAGGCGAAGGCGGTGCGGATATCGATGTCGCCGGAAAAGCGGCCATTGCTGTTGCGCGGCTTCCACCCGTTGATGTCGACCGGACTGTCGGTGACGCCGGTGTCGGGCGTATAGCCCGCCTCCAGCGCCGCCATGTAGACGAAGATCTTCCAGGCGGAACCCGGCTGCCGCGTCGCGGTCGTCGCGCGATTATAGTTGGAGCTCACATAGTCCAGCCCGCCGACCATCGCCCGCACCGCGCCGTCGCGGTCGAGCGAAACCAGCGCGCCCTGCGTGCCGCTGGGCACATTGGCCTGGATCGCCGCGGTGGCCGCCTTCTGCATGTTGAGGTCGATGGTGGTATAGACCTCCAGCGGCTCATTGGGCTCATCAATCAGCGTGTCGAGCTGCGGCAGCGCCCAGTCGGTGAAGTAGCGGACGCTGTTCTGCGGCGGTTCGGGCGCCATCCTTACATTCTGGAGTCCGGCCGAGGCGCGTTCCGCCGCGCTGATCTTGCCATTTTCCTCCATCAGTTCCAGCACCACGCCCGCGCGGCCGATGGCGGCATCGGCGTCGGCGGTCGGGGAATAGCTGGAGGGCGCCTTCACCAGACCGGCGACGATCGCCGCTTCGGGCAGGTCCAGGCTGGTGGCGGGGTGGCCGAAGAATTTGCGGCTGGCCGCGTCGATGCCATAGGCGCCGCCGCCGAAATAGACCTTGTTGAGATAAAGCTCCAGGATCTGCCGCTTGGAGAATTTGCGCTCCAGCGCGAGGGCCAGCACCATTTCGCGCACCTTGCGGCCCCAGCTGTAGCTGTTGTTGAGGAAGATGTTGCGCGTCACCTGCTGGGTGATGGTGGACGCGCCCTGCCAGCGGCGGCCGCTGCCGCGCCGCTCCAGCGCCACCCAGGCGGCGCGCGCCATGCCGATGGGATCGACGCCGGGGTGCAGATAGTAACGCTTGTCCTCGGTCGACACCATCGCATCGACCATCACGGTCGGAATCTGGTCGTAGCTCAGCCAGCGGCCGAAGCTGGGGCCCAGCGATACGATGACGCTGCCGTCGGCGGCATGGACGCGGATCATCTGGCCGTTGGGCGAGGATTTCAGCGATTCATAGTCGGGCAGAGACTGATAGGCGATCACCACCGCCACGACGATCGCGACAAGCGCGCTGAGGCCGCCGACGAGGCCGATCTTCAGGCCCCGCACCAGCCATGTCTTCACTTTGCCCCGCGGTTCGCTGCTCTTGCCTGATCGTGCCATGGTTCGCCCGGATATGCGCTAAACGAAAAGGCGGCCAGTGGAAAAGCCGTGCAGGCCGCGCAAAAAAGCCGGAATTTCTCCGTCATGCGCGATTTCGCCTCTGCCGAAATCGCCCGTCATCCTCAAGGGAAGCGCCGCTTTACCGGCGATGAACGATCACTCGCCTTCGTCGCGCGGCTTGAAATCGAGCGACGCGCTGTTCATGCAATAGCGCAGGCCGTTGATGCCCGGACCGTCGGGGAAGACATGGCCCAGATGCCCGCCGCAATTCGAACAGCGGACTTCGGTGCGGATCATGCCATGGCTGGTGTCGCGGATTTCATCGACCGCATCGATGTCGACCGGCGCGGTGAAGCTGGGCCAGCCCGATCCGCTGTCATATTTTTCGTCCGCATCGAACAGTTCGGCGCCGCAACCCGCGCAGAAATAGCGGCCATCGGCCTTGTTGCTGTTATATTTGCCGGTGAAGGCCCGTTCCGTGCCGCCCTCCCGCAGAATATGATATTGTTCGGGGGAAAGGCGCTCGCGCCATTCGGCGTCGGTCAGGTTGAGCTTGTCCATGCCCGGCAATATGGCGGTGGGCGGGCGTGCGATCAAGCGGTTAGCATGATCTGGGTAACGGCGCTCCCGCGGCCGGCGGCAGCGCCCGGGAGAAACCTCTATCGCTCCCGCGCCGCCTGGCGGGCGATGGCGAGCAGTTCGTGCCGGACCATCAGGTCGCCCAGCCCCCTGCCCGACCGGCTGGCGCGCTCCGCCTGGGCGAGCCTGTGGATGACGCGGGCGATGCCGGGCGCGTCCCAGATGCGGACCTGCCGGGTGACGATGCCCTTTTCCTTCCAGAAGACCTGCTTGCCCGCCGCCTCGACCGCGCCTTCCAGCCGGCCGCTGTCATCGAAATCGGTGCGGATATTGGCGAGCAGCATGGCGCGGGCCAGCAGCGGGCGCAGCACCGCCGCCATCGCCGTTCCCGCCTCCGCCAGCCGCCCCAGTTCGCGGTGCATGCCGCGCAGGTCGCCGCCCAGCACGGCATTCACCAGCGGCGCGGCGTCGCTGTCGGGATTGTCGGCGGAAAGGGCGTCCATCGCCTCCTCCGTCGCTTCGCGCGGGCGGTCCGGCGCGGCGTCGAGATAGAGAATCAGCTTTTCCACCTCCCCGGCCATCAGCGTGCGGTCGCCATTGGCAAGATCGGCGATGCGGCGGCCCAGTTCGGGCGAAAGGCGCAGCCCCCCTTCCCGCGCGATGGCGATGGCGATCTGCTCCGCCTCCCGCGCGTCGGGCTGGTAGGATATGAAGGCCATGGTCTGCTTGTGGTCGAGCGCGAGCTTGAGCAGCTTCGACGTGCCCTTGAGCGCGCCCGCTATGGCGATGACGGGATTGCCCGCCGCCTCCGCCTCCAGCAGGGCGTTGAGGGCGGGCAGCGATTCCTCCCCCATGCCGGTGACGCGAATCCAGCGCTTGTCCCCGAACATGGAGAAGGACGCCGCTTCATCCGCCAGCCGCGCCGGATCGTCGCGCAGCGTCGGTCCGTCCAGGTCGACCCGCTCCGCTTCCGGCCCCATGGCGCGCTCCAGCCGCTTGGCGAGCGCCGTGCTGCCCGCTTCATCGGGTCCGTAGAGCAGGAAGAAGCGGCAGTCGGCAGGCGGCGCGTCGAGCGCCTTTTCGATCTGGCCGCGATTGGCCTTCAACGGGATTTGTCCCGCGCCGCGAAACGGGCGAGCCGCGCGACGATCTGGTCGGCAATGGTCTGCGACAGGCGTTCCAGGGCGGTGTCTTCCGCCGCGATGGTCGCATATTCGCTGGAGACCACGTCGATGCCGACGTCCGATCCGGCGGTATCGTCCAGAATCTGCGCGCCGGTTGCGCCGTCGATAAGCTGATAGCGCGCCCGCAGGGTCCGCCGCTCGCGCGTGACGGCGGCGTCGGAGCGCAGACCGAAGCCGCTGATATTGTCGTCCAGCTTCACCACCAGCTTGTAACCGGGTCCGGTGCCACTCATCGCCGCCAGCCGGTCGTTCAGCGCATTGCGCACCAGCCAGCCGCCCTTGCCCTCGATCGGCTGCACCTCGACATTGCCCAGCGCCTGCGCGACCGGGCCGTGGCCGCCCCCGCCATAGACCGGGCGCAGGCCGCAGGCGGAGAGGGACAGGGCGACGAAGAGCAATGGCCAGAGCTTCATAAGACCTACCCTTAACCGTTCGCCCTGAGCTTGTCGAAGGGCCGTTCTTTCCCAAAGAGAAGTAAAGGGCTTCGACAGGCTCAGCCCGAACGGATGTTGTCAGATAACCAAATTCACCAGACGATCCGGCACCACGATAACCTTCCTGGGCGTCGCGCCGTCCAGCGTCCGCACGACATTGGGCGCGGCAAGCGCCAGACGTTCCAGCTCGTCCCTGGAAGTGCCCTTGGGAACGGTGATGGTGTCGCGCAGCTTGCCCATCACCTGGCAGGCGATGGTGACTTCATCCTCGACCAGCAATGCCGGATCGACCGCCGGCCAGGCCGCGTCCGCGATCAGACCTTCCTCACCCATGTCGGCCCAGGCCTCTTCGGCCAGATGGGGGGTCATGGGCGCGACCAGCAAAGCCAGCGCCCGGATCGCCGCGCTGCGGCTGGCCGAGGGCTTGGCCTTTTCGACTGCATTGGTGAGTTCGTAGATCTTCGCCACTGCCTTGTTGAAGGACAGCGCCTCAATGTCCTTCGCCACGCCGTCGATGGTCTGGTGCAGCTTGCGGTCGAGTGTCTTGTCCTGCCCCTCTGCCGCCTTGTCGGCTTCCCCGAACAGCCGCCACAGGCGGTTGACGAAGCGCCAGGAGCCTTCGATGCCCGCCTCGGTCCAGGGCAGGTCGCGCTCCGGCGGGCTGTCGGACAGCATGAACCAGCGCACCGCGTCCGCGCCATATTGGGCGATGATGTCATCCGGATCGACGACATTCTTCTTGGACTTGGACATTTTCTCGACGCGGCCGACGGTGACTTCACTGTCGGTCCCGACAAGGAAGCATTTGCCATCCCGGCGTTCGACCTCAGCGGGCGAAACCCAAACCTCTGCAGCATGCATTTCCGGCTGCGAGCCATCATAATCGGCAGGAACCGGGAGAGGGACAGCCGCCTTGTAGGTCTCATGCGTCACCATGCCCTGGGTGAAGAGGCCGGTGAACGGTTCGGCAAAGCCGATCTGGCCCATATGCTGGAGCGCGCGGGTCCAGAAACGGGCGTAGAGCAGGTGCAGGATCGCATGTTCCACGCCACCGATATATTGGCCGACGGGCGACCATTTCTCGACGGTTTCCCGGTCGAACGGCCTGTCCTTGGGCTGGCTGGCGAAGCGGATGAAATACCAGCTTGAATCCGCGAAGGTGTCCAGCGTGTCGGTCTCGCGCCGCGCCGCCTTGCCGCATTTCGGGCAGTCGACATGCTTCCAGGTCGGATGCCGGTCCAGCGGATTGCCGGGAATGTCGAAGCTGACGTCTTCGGGCAGGACCACGGGAAGCTGGTCCTTGGGCACGCCCACGGGGCCGCAATCCTCGCAATGGATGACGGGGATCGGCGTGCCCCAATAGCGCTGGCGCGAGACGCCCCAGTCGCGCAGGCGGAAGACGGTGGTGCCGGTGCCCCAGCCGCCCTCTTCGGCGCGGCGGATGACTTGCGCCTTCGCCTCCTCGACGCCCAGGCCATTGAGGAAGTCGGAATTCACCAGCCTGCCGGGGCCGACATAGGCCTCGTCGCCAATGCCCTTGGCTTCGTCGCCTTCGGCGGCGACGACGCGCTCGACCGGCAGCATATATTTGCGCGCGAAGTCGAGGTCGCGCTGGTCATGGCCCGGAACCGCCATGACGGCGCCGGTGCCATAGTCCATGAGCACGAAGTTCGCGACGAACAAGGGCAGCTTGCGACCGGTGAAGGGGTGGATCACCGACCGGCCGGTGTCATAGCCCTTCTTTTCCTGGGTCTCGATCTCGGCGGCGGCGGTGCCGGTCTGGCGGCATTCCTCCGCGAAGGCGGCGAGCGCCGCATCCTTTTCCGCCAGGGCGAGCGCAATCGGATGATCGGCGGCGACGGCCGCGAAGCTGGCGCCGAAAATCGTGTCGGGGCGGGTGGAGAAGACCTCCAGCTCACCGATTCCGCCGACCGGCGCGTCCAGCCTGAAGCGGAATTGCAGGCCGACCGACTTGCCGATCCAGTTTTCCTGCATCAGCTTCACCTTGTCCGGCCACTGGTCGAGCGTCTTCAGGCCCGCCAGCAGATCGTCCGCGAACTGGGTGATCTTGAGGAACCACTGGGACAGCTTGCGCTTTTCAACCGGCGCGCCGGATCGCCAGCCCCTGCCGTCGATCACCTGCTCGTTCGCCAGCACGGTCATGTCGACAGGGTCCCAGTTGACCGCCGATTCCTTGCGATAGACCAGGCCCGCTTCCAGCATGTCCAGGAACAGCGCCTGTTCATGGCCGTAATAGTCCGGCTCGCAGGTCGCCAGTTCCCGACTCCAGTCCAGCGCGAAGCCCAGCTTCTTGAGTTGCGCGCGCATCGTCGCGATGTTGGAGCGGGTCCAGGCGCCGGGATGCACCTTCTTCTCCATCGCGGCGTTTTCGGCGGGCATGCCGAATGCGTCCCAGCCCATCGGGTGCAGCACCTCATGCCCGGTCATCCGGCGGAAGCGCGCCAGCACGTCGCCCATCGAATAGTTGCGGACATGGCCGATATGGATGCGCCCGGAGGGATAGGGAAACATCTCCAGCACATAGCTGCGCGGCTTGTCGCTGCTGTCGGACGCCTTGAACGTCTGCTTCTCGTCCCAGACGGCCTGCCAGCGGGCATCGGCCTCAAGCGGGTTGAAGCGCCTTTGCATGGATAATCCTTAACTCAAGTGCCGTTCGGGCCGAGCCTGTCGAAGCCCTGCACTACTCTTCAAGAACATATGGCCCTTCGACAGGCTCAGGGCGAACGGAAATCGATGCCGCGATCAGCCCGCAATCGCCATGCGGCGCAGGTCGCGGGCCTTGGTCAGGATGATCTCTTCCAGTTTCTGCACGGTCGGGGCCTGCACCGGCACATCGACCCACTGGCCGCCCTGGCTGACCTGGCGGCTGGCGGCGACGCGCAGCGCGTCGGCGCGCAGATCCTGGTCGAGGATCGATACGGTCAGCTTCATCCGCTCATTGGGGCTGTTCGGATTGGCGTACCAGTCGGTGACGATCACGCCGCCGTTCGAATCCGTCTGGACCATCGGCATGAAGGACAGGGTGTCGAGGCTGGCGCGCCACAGATAGGCGTTGACGCCGATGGTCGTCACCTTCGATGCGGCGAGGTCCGCCTTCGGGCGGTCCTTGGCGCCGCCCCCGCAGGCGGCGAGCGGCAGAAGTGCAGCCAGCAGCAGACCGGCGGAAAGGCGCGAAGAAAGGCGGCGGACCATCATTATTGTCCCATCAAACGAGTAAACGCCCCGCTTCTATAGAGGACCGGCGGCAATGGGCAAGGGGGACTCCGGGACGGCGCGACGACGACCCGCCGTGCAACCGGGGCGAGTCCTGTGTGTTCCGTGCAACAGCTCCGACAAAAAACCGGTGGCGCTCTACCAATTCCAGAGCCTTGCGTATATGAAGGACCATAGAAAAGTAGTCGGCGGGGAAGAGATTCGGAACATGCGCCTGAAAAGGGGACATATAGCGTTGGCAGGCTCGGCGGTCGCCGTGGCCGGCTTCATGCTGTCCCCTGCCATCGGGGCGGCCACCGACCTTGTCCGCATGCGCGCCGAAACGCCGGTTTCGCTGGGTGCGCTGGGCAGCATCTCCTCCTTCACGCCGACGACCAAGGACCCGCGCCTGGCGGCAGCCTATGCGAAGATCGCCGCGTCCGCGAGTCGTCAGAATTTCCGCTTCACCCCCACCAGCGGGTCGCTGAGCGGTCAGCGCTCGGTCACCGTCATGGTGCGCGCCGCCGACCTGAACGATCGCGTCGCGATCAGCCGGACGCTGGACCCGGTGAGCATCGCGCCCGTCGCCTTCAGCCTGAACAGCGCGCATAACTGGCGCAAGTTCGCCCTGCCCGAAGCGGTGGGCCGCAAGGAACTGGACCCGGTCGCCGTCGAGCCGATGGCGGGGGCCAGGAATTTCTCGCTGGATCAGGGCCGCAAGGACCGTTTCAGCACCAAGGTGCTGATCGAGAGCCGCCGCGAGCCGGCCGCGACGATCCGCAACCCCAGCGCGGACAAGGATTATTCGCTGGATCTGGCCAGTTCCTATTCGCTGACGCGCAATCTGAACGTCACCGCGGGCATTCGCTATAATAACAGCTTTGCCGGACGCCTGACGCCGATGACCGACGACCGGCAGGACGCGCAGGCCGTCTATCTGGGCACGATCTTCAAATTCTAAAACGGCTTGAGGGGCGAGGTTGAGCGGCATCATGCCTGCCTCGGCTTCTGTCTTGTCCAGCGTTGGTCCCGTCCAGGCCGAACCATGGTCCGGGGCGGGAGCATGTTCAGCCTCCATCCGGCAGAAAGACCTGAGCGCCCTGTTTCGCCCGGCAACCGGGAGGCTTTAGAGCCAATCGACATTCAGCCCTGACGGCCTGCAAATGGCGCTTTTCCGTGCTTCCGGTGCTCACCTATTTTGAGTAGGCTGCGCTCCGGGTCACGGAAAACCACCATTTTACCTTCGGTGGCCTTCGGCTCGGCTCGTCATCTTCTGAATGTCGATTGGCTCTACGGTTCGCCCTGATCGTCCCGCAAGCCGCCGCAGCCGTTCAGCGTTCCCTCGCCAAAGGCCACCGCCACGCGGTCGGACCAGACCGCATCGCTCATGCCGTCGCTGCATGGCCCTTCGGTTACGGTCATTGAAAAGCCCTCGCCCAGGAAACGGACAGCCCGCGGGTCGTCGTTCCGGGATATGGCGTAGCGGACGGGCGCCCTGTCCGGGCGCTCCAGCACGGCGGTCGATCCCTTTACCGTTACGGCCCAGAAAGGCTCGGTCCCGATCGCCCGATAACCATCGTCCACAGCATGCTTAACGCCGGGAGAGCTGACCGGCGGGCTCTCCTCCGTTCCACGTGCCTCTGTTCCACGTGGAACCAGTTTCGAAATATTTTCAGGGTCTTGGCCTGGCGCTGGGTCCGGCGTCCCGATCGGTGCGGAGGCATGAGGCTGCGCGCCATTGGCAGAGGGCATCCCGTCGCCGCCACACCCCGCCAGCGCACACAGGACCAGCGGCAGGAATCGTCTCACGCCTTGCCGACCTCATCCCGCCGGAAGCAATCCACCGCATGATCGTTCACCATCCCGATCGCCTGCATCCATGCATAGACGATGGTGGGGCCCACAAATTTGAAGCCGCGCTTCTTGAGATCCCGGGAAATCTCTTCGGAAAGGTCGGTTCTGGCCGGGAAGGTCAGGCCATCGTTCCGGATCGGCTCGCCCCCGACGAAATTCCAGACATAGGCGGAGAAATCCTCGCCCCGTTCCCGCATATCGCAGAAAATCCGCGCGCCCGCGATCGTCGCTTCGATCTTCGCCCGCGCCCGGATGATGCCGGGGTCGCCCATCAAACGTTCGACATCGGCCCCGTCGAAGCGCGCAACCTTGTCCGGATCGAACCCCGCAAAGGCGGCGCGGAACGTCTCCCGCTTGCGCAATATGGTGATCCAGCTGAGGCCCGCCTGAAAGCCCTCCAGCATCAGCGTTTCCCAGAGCATCCGCGGATCGCGTTCCGGAACGCCCCATTCGCTGTCATGATAGGCGCAATAAAGCGGGTCCGATCCAGCCCAACCGCAACGGACCCGCTCCATCGGATCAGACGTCCAGATTGGCGACGTTCAGCGCATTGTCCTGGATGAACTCGCGCCGCGGTTCGACCACATCGCCCATCAGCCGCGTGAAAATCTCGTCGGCGACGTCCGCCTGCTCGACCTCCACCCGCAGCATCGAGCGATTATCGGGGTCCAGCGTGGTTTCCCAAAGCTGTTCCGCATTCATCTCGCCAAGGCCCTTGTACCGCTGGATCGCCAGCCCCTTGCGCCCGGCAGCGAGGATCGCCTCCAGCAATTCGCTGGGCCGCGTGACCGCCGTCGAACCCTTGGTCGCGACCGGCAGATCGTCATCCCCCGCCTCCTCGGCGGCGGCGGCCGCCTTGGCCGTGACCAGACGGCTGGCGGTGCGATAGCTGTCCGCCTCCTCGGTTGCGATGGCGTGCAGCTTGCGCGCTTCGGCCGACCCGATGAAGCCCGCCTCGATCATGTGATGGTCGGTGACGCCGCGCCACAGCCGCTCGAAATGGAAGCCGCCCTCCTCCGCGATCCGGCCGGTCCACCTGCCCTCTTCGTCCTGCGCATCCATCCAGCGGACGGTGTTCGTCAACCGTTCGGCCTGCGCGTCATGGCTGAGTTCCGGATCGAGCGCGCCGTTGATCGCCAGCGCTTCGATGATCGCGGGATTGTAGCGGCGCGGCACATAGCGCATCACCGCGCGCATCCGCCGGCCATGCTCGATCAGGTGGCGCAGGTCTTCGCCAGACCGCATGCCCCCGGTCGTTTCCAGCGCCATGGATTCGACGCCATTGTCGACCAGATACTGCTCCAGCGCGGCTTCGTTCTTGAGGTACACCTCCGACCGGCCGCGCGTCGCCTTGTAGAGCGGCGGCTGGGCGATAAAGAGATGCCCCGCCTCGATGATCTGCGGCATCTGGCGGTAGAAGAAGGTCAGCAGCAGCGTGCGGATATGCGCGCCGTCGACGTCGGCGTCGGTCATGATGACGATCTTGTGGTAGCGCAGCTTTTCCAGGTTGAAATCGTCGCGGATGCCGGTGCCCATCGCCTGGATCAGCGTGCCGACTTCCTTGGACGACAGCATCCGGTCGAAACGGGCGCGCTCGACGTTCAAAATCTTGCCCTTCAGCGGCAGGATCGCCTGATTGTGCCGGTTGCGCCCCTGCTTGGCCGAACCGCCGGCCGAGTCACCCTCCACCAGGAAGAGTTCGGATTTGGCGGGATCGCGTTCCTGACAGTCGGCCAGCTTGCCGGGCAGCGAGGCGATGTCCATCACCCCCTTGCGCCGGGTGAGTTCGCGCGCCTTCTTCGCGGCTTCGCGGGCGGCGGCGGCGTCGATCACCTTCTGCACGATCATGCGGCCATGCTGGGGATTTTCCTCCAGCCATTCCGCCATCTTGTCGGCCATCAGGCTTTCCAGCGGCTGACGCACTTCGGACGAAACCAGCTTGTCCTTGGTCTGCGAGGAGAATTTGGGATCGGGCAGCTTGACCGACACGATGGCGGTCAGGCCTTCGCGCATATCCTCGCCGGTCAGCGAGACCTTCTCCTTCTTCAGCAGGCCGGACTTGTCGGCATAATTGTTGAGCGTCCGGGTCAGCGCAGCGCGGAAGGCGGCAAGGTGGGTGCCGCCGTCCCGCTGCGGGATGTTGTTCGTGAAACAGAGGACATTTTCATAATAGCTGTCGTTCCATTCCAGCGCGACGTCGATGGTGACATCGTCGCGGCTGCCCGAAATCGCGATCGGATCGGGCATCAGCGGCTGCTTGTTGCGGTCCAGCCACTTCACGAAGGCCGCGATGCCGCCCTCGTAGAACAGCTCGATCTCCTTCTTCTCCTCATGCCGCGCATCGATCAGGAACAGCCGCACGCCGGAATTGAGGAAGGCGAGTTCGCGATAGCGATGCTCCAGCTTCTCGAAATCGAATTCGGTGTGGTTCTTGAACGTGCCGCCGTCGCCGGGCACTTTCTCGGTCGAGGGGAGGAAAGTGACCTTCGTCCCTTTCTTGCCCGCGGGCGCGTCCCCGATCACCCTGAGCGGCGCCACCGCGTCGCCATAGGCAAAGCGCATATAATGCTCCTTGCCGTCGCGCCAGATGTTGAGGTCGAGATATTCGCTGAGCGCGTTCACCACGCTGACGCCCACGCCGTGCAGGCCGCCCGACACCTTATAGGCGTTGTCGTCCGACGTGTTCTCGAACTTGCCGCCCGCGTGGAGCTGGGTCATGATGACCTCGGCCGCTGAGACGCCCTCTTCCTTGTGGATGTCGGTGGGGATGCCCCGGCCATTATCCTCCACGCTGACCGATCCGTCGGGATTGAGCGTGATCAGGATGCGGTCGCAATGGCCGGCCAGCGCCTCGTCTATGGCATTGTCGCTGACCTCGAACACCATATGATGCAGGCCGGAACCGTCGTCGGTGTCGCCGATATACATGCCGGGCCGCTTGCGCACGGCATCCAGCCCTTTCAGGACCTTGATGCTGTCGGCGCCATAGGCATTGCTGTTGGGGTTGTTCTGACTTTCCTCGCTCATATCCGAGCATATAGGGAAAAGGGCCAGCAAACTAAAGCGAAACATGGCGGCTATCGCCCGCGCCGGGCAGGGTCTATCAGGCGGCTATGCGCATGATCCTGACCCTGGTCCTGATGCTTGCCGCCTGCTCCAAGAGCAGCGACGTGCTGGAGGAACTGCCCAACAGTTCGCTTGCCGGCGCACCGCGGGAGGAGGTGCCGGAAACCCGTCTGGAATCGCGCCTCGTCCGCCCGGTGACCATTGGGGAGGACGGTCCGCGCCTCGACGCCTGCGGCGCCATGGGCCAGGCGGTGCGCGTAGGCGCCGGAGGAGCGGCGGTCCGGGCCGCGCCCTTTTCGGACGCCGGAGAAGTCGCCCGCATGGCGGAGGGCAGCCGCGCATGGGTCTGCACCCGCAGCCTCGACCAGAAATGGCTGGGCGTCGTTCTGGTCCCCGATCCTCCTGCCGACAATGCCGCGGCCCCGGTGGATTGCGGCGTGTCCGGACCGGTGGATCGCAAGCAGCCCTATGACGGCCCCTGCCCCAGCGGCTGGGTGTCGAGCGCCGCCATCCGGTTGATCGCGGGTTAGGGGGATGCGCCGCCCTTGTCCCTCCGCAGGCGGGAGCGGGCGGGCGCGACATCGGCGGTGGTTTTGCTGACGGCAAAGCTGGAGGCTGGTTGCGCCCGCCCCTAACCCCTCCCGCAGGCGGGAGGGGAATGCCTTATGACGGCCATCGCCACCCGGCCGCTAAATCCCACCCAGATAATCGATCTTGCTCAGCGGCACCCCCGCCTGCCGCAGCAGGGCATAGGCGGTCGAAACATGGAAATAGAAATTGGGCAGCGCAAAGCCCAGCGCATGGCTGCGTCCGGTAAAGCGGAATTCGCCGCGAGGGCCCTTGAGGATCACTTCCGCATCCTCCCGCCCGTCGATCCGCTCGCGAGGCACGGATTCCAGGAAGGCGATGGTCTTGCCGATCCGTTCTTGCAGGTCGGCAAAGCTCTGCTCCGTATCGGGCATGGCAACCGGATCGAGCCCACCGATGCGTGTCACCGCGCCCTTGGCGCTGTCGCTGGCATATTGCACCTGTCCGGTGAGCGGAGCCATGTCCCCGATCAGGCGCGCCTGCGTCAGCGTCAGTGGATCGATGCCCTTTTCTTCCGCATGGGCGGCGCCCTTCTCCAGAATGGCGGAAAGGTTGCGCAGCCCGCGGATGAAGACGGGAACGGTCAGGTCGTACAGGTCGGTCGCCACCAGGCTCTCCTCATGATCGTGAGGCGCCTAGATATGGCGTGGATCGCTACAGTCGATACCCGCGCGAAATAAAAGGACCGGCCGGCGGACTCCATGCCGGCCGGTCAGGGGGCAACCGGATCAGCCAAGCGCGGGGCGTTCGCGCGGGACAATGGTGAAGAAGGGCAAGGCATGGTGCACGATCCAGCCGATCGTCGCCGCATAGAGCAGGGTGCCGAGGCCCACCGTGCCGCCCAGCAGCCAGCCGACCGCCAGCACGCCGATCTCGATACCGGTGCGGACCCATTTGACCGGCAATCCGGTCCGGCGGCAGAAGCCCGTCATCAACCCGTCGCGCGGGCCCGGGCCCAATCCCGCGCCGATATAGGCGCCGCCCGCAATGCCGTTGAGGACGATCCCCGCCGCCAACCAGGCGAAGCGCATGGCATAGCCCTCCGGCGTGGGCAGGATCATCAGGCTGAGGTCCACCGCCGTGCCGATCACCGCAATGTTGCAGACCGTGCCGATACCGGGCCGCTGACGCAGCGGCCACCAGAGCAACAGCACGATCGCCCCGACCAGATTGACGGTCATGCCGAAACTCAGACCCAAGCGCGGCGCCAATCCCTGATGCAGCACGTCCCAGGGATCGAGCCCCAGATCGGCGCGCAGCATCAGGGCCATGGAGAAGCCATAAAGGCCAAGGCCCCAGAAAAGCTGGAAAAGGCGGCGGTGCATCATCATGGCGGTTGAAATCACCCGAAATGGCCTTTTACAAAATGGCCATTATTGGGTAAGTGGCATCCTCCCTTTCCGGATTGGAACCCATGGTCATGTCCACTTCCCTGTTGCGGCCGCCTTCCCTGCTTCGCCTGCTGGGCGCCTGGCGCGCCGAAGACAGCGCGGAGCCCGCCTATCGCCAATTGGCGCAGGCGCTGCGGATGCTGGTGCTGGATGGGCGCGTCGGCCTGAACGTCCGCCTGCCCGGGGAACGGGAACTGGCCGCCGCGCTGGGCCTCAGCCGCACGACCATCGCCGCCGCCTTCGACCGGCTGCGCGACGAAGGCTTTCTGGAAAGCCGGCAGGGATCGGGCAGCGTCACCCGCCTGCCGCCCGGTCGGATGGAACAGGCCCTGCCGGAAATCGACATGATCGACGGCGGCAATATCCTGAACTGGACCCATGCCGCATTGCCGGCCGCGCCGGGCGTGGGCCGCGCCTATCAGGTCGCGGTGGAGGCCCTGCCCGCCTTTCTGGGCGAGTTGGGGTACGATCCTTTGGGCCTGCCGCCGCTGCGCCGGGCGATCGCCGCCTATTATGAGCGGCGGGGATGTCCCACCAGTCCGGACCAGATCATCGTCACCAATGGCGCGCAGCAGGGATTTTCGCTGTTGCTCCACTGGCTGGCGGGACCGGGCGACCGGGCGGTGATCGACCATCCCACCTATCACAATGCGATCCAGGCCTTGCAGCGCGCCCATGTCGTGCCGGTGCCTGTCGGCCTGCCCGCGCAGGGATGGGACATCGACGCGATGGAAGCGGCCTTCCGCCAGACCAGTCCGCGCTTCGCCTATATCATCGCGGATTTCCACAATCCGACGGGGCGCAGCATGGACCCGGGCACCCGCCGCGCGCTGGTGGCCGCAGCGACGCGCAGCCATATGCCGCTAATCATCGACGAGACCATGGCGGCGATGGGTCTGGACAATATGCCGCCGCCGCCGGTCGCCGTGCATGATCCTTCCGGGCGGCAGGTCATCACCCTGGGTTCGGCCAGCAAGATCTTCTGGGGTGGGCTGCGCGTCGGCTGGATTCGCGCCGATCCGCAGACCGTCGCGGCGCTGGGACGGCTGCGCACGACGATGGACATGGCGAGCCCGGTGGTGGAGCAGCTTGCCGTCGCGCATCTGATCGATAGCGACGAAGGGCTTGGCCCGCGGGCGGCGATCCTGCGGGGGCGTCGCGATCATCTGCTGGGGCTGATCGAACGACACCTGCCGCACTGGCGTGCCGAATCCCCTGCCGGCGGCCTGTCGCTCTGGGCGGAACTGCCGCGCGGCGAGGCGACGGCGCTGGCCGCCATTGCCGAGAGTCATGGCGTGCGTGTCGCGCCTGGGCCGCGCTTCGGCGTGAGCGGGGCGTTCGAGCGCTTCCTCCGCCTGCCCTTCACCTTATCGGAGGAGCAACTGACCACTGGCGTCGAGCGGTTGGCGGAAGCCGATGCGCGGCTTCACGCCCGCATGCCGCGCGGCCGCGATTCCCTGGCGGCGGCGTTGGAGGCGGATCGGCTGATCTGAGCGCTGGCGGATATCGGTCATGAACTGCCATCGGCGCGGCATGCCCCTGCGGAGGAATCCGCAGGAGACAAACAGCTCGCGAGAGTAAGGTGCGGCCTTTGGATGGTCGCCCGCCGACCACCGCCTCTTACCGCCGTCACCAGCCCGACAGGCCATCGATGGCGGCCCAGCCGGAAGCGCCGATTGCCTTCAGCATATGCCGATGCGCCGCGTTCACCCCGCCCAGGGCGATTACCGGCATCGGGGCGAGCCGGGCCAGGGCGGCGAAGCCCGCTCGCCCCAATAGGGGTGAACCGGGGTGCGAGCGCGTCGGGAAGAGTGGCGAGAGCAGGACGATATTTGCCCCATAGCGCACGGCTTCCGCCATCTCCCGCCCATCATGCACCGGCCTGCTGTGGAGCAGCACCTTTCCTGCCCGCCGCCGATCACGTCCGTGCCAGCCATCGGCACGCCAGGCCTGCGCCTGCGCCGCCGTGCCGCCCAGCATGAGCACCAGCCGCCGCCTTCGGGCAATCCGGGCGATCCGATCGAACAGGGCGTGCCGCTCCGCCGCGGCCGTGCGATAGTGCCGGAATATGACTCCCGCCTTCCCCTTGGGCAGACGGGCGACAGCAGCCAGCAGGGCAGGCTCCCCAATGCGTTCGTCGGTCATCAACCAGATTGTCGGCAATTTTTTGCGGTGGCGGCGTTGCATGGCCATCGCCTATAGCAGCCGCCATGACGACCGACAGCATCGAAGCCGCAGACCGGCTGGCCGCGAACCGATTGGCCGAGATACGCGACGCCATGGGCCGCGCCGCCCGCCTTACCGGCCGCACCGCCGACGACATCACCCTGATCGCCGTGTCGAAGACGCAGGCGGCGGACGCCATCCGCCCGTTGATCGCGGCAGGCCAGCGGGTCTTCGGGGAAAATCGCGTGCAGGAAACGGAAAGCAAATGGCCTGCCCTGCGGGAGGAGCATGAGGGCCTTAAACTGCACCTCGTCGGTCAGCTCCAGTCGAACAAGGCGGCCGACGCGGTCGCCCTGTTCGATGTCATCCATTCGCTCGACCGGCCGTCGATGCTGACGGCGCTGGCCAAGGCCATGGACGCGGCGGACAGGCGGGTGCCCTGCTTCGTGCAGGTCAATATCGGTGCGGAAGCGCAAAAAGGCGGTTGTCCGATTGCCGACGTGCCCGCGTTGATCCGATCGGCCCGGGACGCGGATATTCCGCTGCTGGGCCTGATGTGCGTGCCGCCGGCCGACATCGAACCCGCGCCCTTCTTCGCGCTGCTCGCCAAGATGGCGCGGGAGGAGGGGATGGAACAGCTCTCCATGGGCATGTCGGGGGATTATGAAACCGCGATCATGCTGGGCGCCACGCACATCCGCGTCGGCACGGCCCTGTTCGGGGAGCGCCCTGCCGCTCGCCCGGCACCGGGGAGCGGCAGGGGCATGATCAGAAACTCCCGCGAAGGGTGATGCCGTAGGTGCGGGGATCGCCCAGATAGGCGGAGATCAACTGGTTCGCCATCGGTGCGCCCAGGGCGAACTGGCCGGTGGTCGAGGTGGACGGGCTGCTCGACTGTAGCGGGCTGCTGAAGGCGACCTGGCTATAGTCCTGGTTGAAGATGTTCTGGCCCCAGAATTCAACCGCCCAACGCTGCTGCGGCCCGCGAATGCCGACACGGGCATTGAACACCGCATAGCCGTCCTGCCGCTTTTCGGGGAACAGGTCCGATCCGGTGTTGAAGTCGCTGCTCATGCGCCCGTCGATATAGAAAAGCGCCGACAGGCCGTTGGAGCCGAGCGAAGGCGTCCAGGACGCGCTGACCGTCGTCACGACTTCCGGCGCCTGGGAGTTGATCGAACCCGGCAGCAGGAACAGCGCCGGATCGAGCGGCACCGTTCCGTCGCCGCTGCCGACCAGGCGGTTGGCGAATTTGGCGCGGGCATAGGTGAAGCCCCCCGCGACACGCACGTTCCGCACCGGGGTTGCCGACAGTTCCAGTTCCACGCCCTGGCTGATCAGGCCGGGTCCCACATCGCCGCCTGCGCAGGTCCGCGCCGCCGTCAGCGCGCCGTCGCAGCCATTAATGTTCTGGACGACGAAGCTGGTGCCGTTGAAGGTGTTCAACTGGAAATTCTTGAACTCCTGCCGGAAGGCGGCGATGTTGGCGCTCCATTTGGGCCGGGTATATTTCAGGCCCACTTCGAACGCATCGACCTTTTCAGCGGCGAAGCGCAGGCTGGTGACGTCGGCATTGGTGCGCGGCGCGAACACGGCCGGCACCGCGTTCAGGCCCGTCGATCCGAGCTGGAAGCGGTCGAGATTGTAGCCGCCCGCCTTATAGCCCTTCGAATAGCTGCCATAGACCAGCAGTTCGTCGATCGGCTTCCATGACAGGACGGCGGTGCCGGAAAACTCCCCATCGCTGATCTTGTCATTGAGGTCGAGCGCGTTCAGCCCGGTCGATCCGTTGCCGAGACAGCCCAGGGTCAGGATGCCGCCCGCCAGGGCCGCCGCGCTGCCGAGCTGCGCATTGGTCGCGATGGCGGGCAGGCTGGAGGCCTGCAAGGCCGCGCAGGTGGCGTTGTTATTGTTGAGGTCCGCCGAGAAACGCTTGCTCTCATGGGTGTAGCGAAGACCCAGCGTCAGATCGAGCTGCTTTGCGATATGGATGATATTATGGGTGAACAACGCCCAATTCTCGCTCTTCTGATGGTAGAGCGAGGCAATGTCGCCGGTGCCCGACGGGATCGCCGCCAGCGCGCGGAGACCATTGCCCAGGCCGGTCGAAATCGCCCCGGCCTGCAAGGCTGGAACGCCGGCAAGGACGAGGCCGCCGTTGAGCTGCGCCTGCGTACCGGCGATCAGCGCCTGCGTCGCAAGGCCGCTGCCGCAAGCGGCAAGCTGCGCCGCCGTCAAATTGCTGTTGACGCCTGCCCCCGCCATCAGACGGCAGGCGGCAAAGCGGCCATAGTCCGCGCCGAAGACGATATTATCCTCCAGCGTCAGCTTCTCATGCGCATAATAGCCGCCGACCAGCCAGTCGAGCACATCGTTGAAGGCCGATCCCTGCGCCCTGAGTTCCTGGGTGAAGGTCCTGAACTGGCGATAGGTGTTGGGATCGCGGTAGAGCAGGTCGGCCCCGCTATAGTCGTAATCGCCATAGTCCTGGCTCTTGTAATCGCGATAGGCGGTTATGCTGGTCAGCTTGGCGCCGCCCAGATCATAATTGATCTCGCCCGAAACGCCCCAATCCTTGAGCTTGCTCACATAATTCCGGCCCGCCGTGATGGTGAGGTCGCGGTCATAGGGATCGGCGGCAAAGACGCTGCCCTGCCCCGCCAGAATGGCGGCGATCCGGTTGAAGGGCGCCGTGCTGTAGCCCCCGCCGGGGACCGGACGGCGTTCCCGCGTCTCCATATAGGCGGCGCCGCAGCAGCTTTCGTCGCGATGGGTATAATCCCCGATGAGGCGGATGGAGAGCGCGTCGTTCGGCTCGAACAACGCCTGCCCGCGCAGGAAATAGCGGTCGCGGTCATTGGTTTCCCCGACCTTGGCCCCGCTGGCGTTCACCAGATCGTAGAAGCCGTCGCGCCTGGACCAGACGCCGTCCAGGCTCAGCGCCAGCTGATCGCTGATCGGCCCGGTGATGCGGCCGGCAAGGCGCCAATAATCATAATTGCCGTAAGTGATCTCCGCCTTGCCCGCGAGCTTGAACTCCGGCGCCTTGCTGATGATGTTGATGAGGCCGGCGGAGGCGTTGCGCCCGAACAGCGTGCCCTGGGGACCGCGCAGCACCTCGACCCGCTCGATCTCACCCAGTTCGTTGAGGCCGGCGCCGGTGCGCGAGCGATAGACGCCGTCGATGAACACCGCGACCGAGCTTTCCAGCCCCGGATTGTCGCCCACCGTGCCGATGCCGCGGATGCGGGCAGAGGCATTGGCCTCTGTCCCCGTGGAGGACAGCAGCAGCGAAGGGGCGAGCTGGTTGAGCGCGCGAATATCCGTCGCGCCGCTATTCTGCATCGCCTGCGCCGTCACGGCGGACACGGCGATCGGCACGTCCGACAGCGGGCTGGCGCGCCGGGTGGCGGTGACGATGATGTTGACGCTTTCCGGATCGACCGCGGTTCCACCGTCCTGCGCCCATGCGACCGGAACGCTGCTGCCCAATGCAACGGCACCGACAGAAATCAGCCAAAGGCTCTTCTTCATGATGATGCTCCCTCTCCTTATCCGCGCGGCTTTGCGTCGCGTCGAATTATTGTCGAACTATGCTGCCACAGCAGGATGAAGGCAAGATATGCCTGCTTTTCAGAGGCTTTGATCCCCCATGGTGACCGGATTCTCATGCACTGTCACCTAAAGGAGACAGCTTAAATTCCGGTTTCCGTTACGTCCGCCTAAGCAATGGGAAAACGCAGCAGCCGGCCGGCGACCGGCACCAGGGCGGCCGCACCCGATCCCATCACCCGGCGAATCTCGCCATGACCGGCATCGAGGCCGCCCGTCAGGGCTCCAAGGGCAGGCAGAATCAATTTGGTCCGCGATCCGACGAAGCAGCGCCGCGACACGTGGCGTCCGCGCACGGACAGGCGGAACTTGGGGTGGAAATGCCCTGATATTTCCGGCCGGGGGTCGGCAGGGTCCGCCTCATGCCGCAGCCAGATGCCGTCCACCTGCATGTCCGTGCGACGCGTGCCGCCGGGCGTCCGCGCCATGCCGGCATCGTGATTGCCGGTGATCCAGACCCAGTCGAGCCTGTCCGTCAACACGGCCAGTCTTGCCCGCGCCGCCGGATCGAGCCGGGCCGCGCCATCGGCATCGTGAAAACTGTCGCCCAGCGACCAGACGGCCCGCGCGCCCGTCCGTTCCACCAGCATCTCGATCATGTCCAGCGTCGCCAGGCTGTCATGGGGCGGCAGGAACTGCCCGGATCGGGCGAACCAGCTTGCCTTTTCGAAATGCAGGTCGGCCACCAGCAGGGCGGAGCGCGCCGGCCAGAACAGCGCAGCCTCCGCCAACGCCAGAAAATCATGACCCGCGAACGAAAGGGGAACCATGGCCTGCCTATGCCCCCTTGCCCCGCCGCTTTCAAGAGGGCAGCGAAGCGGCTATGGGCGCTGCCATGGAATCCGCTTTCACCATTGCCGCGCTTTACCGTTTCGCGACCTTCGCCGATCCGGAGGCGATTGCCCGCGATTTGCGCCTGCTCTGCGCCGATCTTGGCACCTGCGGCACGCTGATCGTCGCCGGGGAGGGGATCAACGGCACGGTCGCGGGGAGCGAGAGGGCGATTGCGGCGCTGGTCTCGCATATCCGGGCATATCCGGGCTGCGCCGATCTCGACGTCAAATATGCCCATGGCGAGAGTCCGCCCTTCGCCCGGATGAAGGTGAAGGTGAAGGCGGAGATCGTGACGCTGGGCGCGGGCGATCTCGACCCGGCGCATCAGGCGGGCACGCATCTCGATCCGGTGGAATGGAACGCCCTGATAGCCGATCCGGACACGGTCGTGATCGATACGCGCAACGCCTATGAAGTGTCGGTGGGCAGCTTCGAAGGGGCGATCGATCCCGGCACCCGCTCCTTCCGCGATTTCCCGGCCTGGTTCGACGATTTTGCCGAAAAGCTGCGCGAGGAGGGCCGCACGCCGCGCATCGCCATGTTCTGCACCGGCGGCATAAGATGCGAGAAATCGACCGCGCTGGTCAGGGCCCGCGGTTTTGAGGAGGTCTATCATCTGCGCGGCGGCATTCTGCGCTATCTGGAGGAAATGCCCGAAAAGGACAGCCTTTGGCAGGGCAACTGCTATGTGTTCGACGAGCGCGTGGCGGTGGGCCATGGGCTGAAGGCGGGCGATTATGTCACCTGCCGGGCCTGCGGCTTGCCGCATGTGCGGGACGCCGCGCATGATTGCGCGGCGGACGGGTCGGGCGTCTGGCCGCACAGGAACCAGGGCTGAAGGACCAGGGCATAGCGTGACCCCGCCTTCGCAGGAGCAGCTTGCGCTTCACCGGGCCGGCGTTTCGACCAGTTCCGCTATCTCGAACGCATAGCGTTTCCAGCCGCGCATCCGCGCGCCTTCTTCCGCCGCCGTCCGCTTCCTCTTCGCCTCGGCCAGCGAGCGGCTGTGGCCCCAGAAAACCTCCGTCCTGCCATTCTCCAGTATCGCGACGATGCGCCAATAATGGGTGAAGGCGTCCGCCGTGGGCCCGATGGTCTTCACATAGCCGTCCGGCATCGTCGCCGTCAGATAGCGCTTCTTCCTGCCCATGGGCCTGTCACCCGACGAAGCGGTGCAGCGCGGTCCCATGGGTGCGCAGCCAAGCCCGCGCAGGCCGGGGGTCTTCGCCCAATATCCGCTTGTGGGCCGCGTGAAAGGCAGGGCTGTGATCCATGTGCAGCAGATGCGCCAGCTCATGCGCCACGGTCGCCCGGCGCACCTCCGGCGGGCAGAGGATCAACCGCCAGCTATAGCGGATCGCCCCGCTGGAGGCGCAGCTCGCCCAGCGGCTGCGCGGATCGCCAATGCCGACCGACGCCACGATCAGCCCATTGTCCCGCGCCATTTCATGGCTTTCGGTCTCCAGCACGGCCTTCGCCCGCATCTTGAGCCAGCGCAGCACCCGCGACCCGACTGATTCCGCCGCGCCGCCCAGCAGCAGCCGGTCGCCCTCCAGCCGGATCGTGCGGGAAGCGCCTTCGACCCAGCAGATGCGCACCTCCCGCCCCTCCAGCGGGAAGACGGCGCCATCGCCCAGCGTGACAAACGCGGGTTGCCGCGCCATTTGCGACCGGACCCAGCCCTCATGTTCCTGCGCCCAGCCGAGCGCGCGCTTCAGATTGGCGCGGGTCGGCAGCGACAGCCGCAACTCCCCCCGCGCTTGGTCCAGCGACAATCGATAGGCCTTGGCCCGCGCCGACCGGCGGATCCGCACCGGAACGGCGATGCCGTCGATCAGAATTTCAGCGTCAGAGCTCTCTGTCGACAAGATGGTTTTCCCAATCGCCGGCGTCGGCTTCCGCAATGGTCCAGCCGCGCACGGACTCCTGGGCCCGGTGCACCGCCTCGCGGTCGCCGCAGATCAGATAGTGCCATTCGGGCAATGGCTTGCCCTCGCCCCGCAGCCGATAGGCGCAGGTGCGCGGCAGCCAGCTTATCGTCTTCACCTTGGCAGGGGTCAGCCGCACGCAATCGGGCACGAAGCGGCGGCGTTCCTTATAATTGGTGCACTGCCCGCTATGCCGGTCGAGCAGGCGGCAGGCGACATTGGTGGGGTAGATGTGCCCCGTATCCTCATCCTCCGCCTTGTGCAGGCAGCATTTGCCGCAGCCGTCGCACAGCGCTTCCCACTCCGCGCGGTCCAGTCTGTCGAGGGGCTTTTCCCAGAAGTCCAACCGTCACTTCACCCATTTTTCGAGGAAGGCCGTCACCCTGGCGGGATCGCCCTCATCCACATCCGGCGTTCCCGGATCGTCCACCGGCACCAGCGCGACCGGCGCGCCGTCGCCCCCGAAGAGATAGGGCGTGCGGCTGTGGCTCACCAGATAGCCGCTCGCGCCCTTCGTCTCTTCCTTATTGTAGAGCACGACGAAATCCTTCGCCACCTTGGCGATCTCGTCCGGCGTGCCGGTCAGGCCGATCAGGCGGGGGTGGAAGGCCGCGACATAGGTTTTGAGGACGGCGGGCGTGTCCCGATCCGGATCGACGCTGATGAAGATCGGCTGGACCTTTGCGGCGAGCGCCGGTTTATCCTTCTCGAACTTCGAAAAGCCCTGCATGATGCGTTGCAGGTCGATCGGGCAGACATCGGGGCAATAGGTGTAGCCGAAATAGACCAGGCGATACTTGCCCTTGAAATCGTCCCAGCGGACCTTCTTCCCGTCCTGATCGGTCAGGGTGAAGGGCGCGCCGATGCTGGCCCCGTGCAGATCCCCCTGGGCGCTTTCATCGCCGCTTGATGCATTGCCCCCGGCCCCCATATTACAGGCTGCCAGCAGGGCGGTCAGCGGCAGGGCGAGCGAAATCAGCGCTTTGTTCATGGCGCCGCCAGCCATGCCCTGCTATGGCCCGATTTGCAAATTCCAACGGGGCTATGGACATAATGACAGGACGTTTTCCGGCTTGGATGGGCCTTGGCCGTGCCGCCGCTCTGGCCCTGGCGCTGCTGTCGCCGGTCGCGGCGCAGGCGCAGTTTTCCGACAATTACAATTTTCTGAAGGCGGTCAAGGACGCCGACGGGCAGAAGGTGACCGACCTGATCCAGAAGCCGGGATCGACCGTCATCAACAGCCGCGACGTGACGACCGGCGACACCGCGCTGCACCTGGTCGTCGCCCGGCGGGACAATACATGGCTGACCTTCCTGCTCGCCAAGGGCGCGAACCCGAACCTGACCGACAAAAACGGCAACACGCCGCTGATGGACGCGGTGCAGGCCCGGTTCGAGGAAGGCGTGCGCAGCCTGCTGACCTATAATGCGCAGGTGGACAAGGCGAATGGCAGCGGCGAGACGCCGCTGATCCGGGCGGTGCAGCTTCGCGACGTGGCGCTGGTCCGGCTGCTGGTCGCGCAAGGCGCCAATCCCGACAAGCGCGACACGATCGCCGGCATGTCGGCGCGGGACTATGCGGAGCGCGACGCCAGGACGCCGGGGCTGGTGGAAGCGCTGAGCGCTGCGAAGACGAAGACAGCACCCAAGGGACCGGTGCAGGGGCCGGTGTTCTGATTTTTTCCTGAAGCGAACATCAGACGATGCGTGTTCCTGCGCAGGAGCACGTATCGCTTAAGGGAAATGTCGCGGGAGACTATCCGTCCCCTCGTCGATCTCCACGCAGATCAGACTACCACCCCAGTTCCGCGGCATGATCCGGGTCCGCCAGCGCCGTCAGCCGCCTGGCCGCCCGTCTAGCAAAGCGCAGCGTTTCCGCCTTGCGCCGCGCGGCCGCCAGCGGCTCCATGGGTGCGGGGCGCACCAGTTCGGCGTCATATTGGTCCGCGACGATCAATCCCGTCCGTCCCGGCCATAGCGCCTCGCTCTCGAACAGCGACAGGTCGAAGCCCGACGGCACGGCCCAGAAATAGCGGTCGCAATAATCGAAATAGTCGGGCCATTTCATGTCGCCCAACAGGTCGGCGCGGCTGCACTTGATCTCCACGATGGTGATCCGACCCGCCCCGTCCAGCGCCATGATGTCGGCGCGCCGGCCATTGGGCAGCGGCACTTCCAATATCCCGCTCATGTCATGGCGGAAGAACAGGCGCAGCGTGCCCCGCGCCACGGCCAGAGCCGTGCCGTCCGTGAGGGGCGAACAACTGTCGGAAAGATCGGATTCCATGTCCGGTTCTTAGAACAGGAAGGGAACAAAAGGAAAGGGCCGATTCAGGATCGCCCGAACCGGCCCTTCTTCACCCCCTGCGCGCCCGGCGCGAAAACGGTCAGCGATAGAAGACGTGATTGTCTATCGCGGCGAGCTGGCGCTTGCCCCAGCCGGGCGAAACCCGACGGGCGTGGAAATAGAGCGCACCCTCTGCCTTGCTGTCCCAGCTATCGTCCATCGCGATCTGGGCGATGGCGACGGCCTCGCGCCAGCTTTCGCTGCCCAGGCGGATCGACGGCATGCCATTGCCGCGCACGAAGCTGAACTGGCCGGGCTGATAGACGACGCCGCACAGGCTATCGGCAAAGCGGCCGGACCGGGCGCGATTGATGATGACGCGGGCAACGGCCAACTGGCCTTCCAGGCTTTCGCCCTTGGATTCGAAATAGACGGCGCCGGCCAGGCACTTCATGTCGCCGGAAACATCCTCGGCCGCGCCCTGCGCGTCCACGAGGGCGGCGAGATTGTCGGCCTTCACATCGGCGCTGTCGGAAAGGGGAGCCAGCGGCTGCACGACTTCGCGCGGCGCGGCGAAAGTGACGGCGGGCGTGGCGCCGGCCGGAGCTGCATTCAGCTCATTGCTTCCCGGAAGGGAAAGGACCGACGGAGCCGCCTCGGAAGCGCTCGACATGTCGGCCGCGGTAACCGCCGCTGTGGCGGAAAGGGAAAATGCCGCGAAGATCGCAGCCTTCAGACGAAAACTCATTACAGCTCAAAATCGTGCGGTTCTTGGCCGGGAACGTCAAAAAACCCCTAAAACACGACGTTCGGCCGCCCCCCGTCTGCGTGTTTACCGCATCCGCCCCCCATGGACGAAAACCGGCAACCTGCGCGTTGAAAGCGTCGGAGGCCTGTGCCCGCGCGCGGAAAATGAGTCAACGATCAACAGATCGTTTCAGCGGCGAACCGTTCCGCATCCGCGATGTCGAGTTCGATGACCCACAGATCGGGGTCCGATCCGCGCCGGCGCGCAAGATATTGAGCCATGGCCTCGGCCCCCTTTTCCGGGTCCGGGCCGCAGCGGGTGAGGCGATAGCCGCCCGCATAATCAGGAACGCGTTCGAACAGTCCCTGTTCCCGGCCATTTTCCAGCGCCTGGAGCAGGATCACGCCGCTGACGGCATCGCCCTTCACCAGCACCGTGGCAAAGCCGCCCGCCGCGGCGCAGCGGCGCATCAGGACACCGACCAGCATGGCGCTGGTCAGCCGCGCGTCGGATGGGTCAGCCGGCATAGCCCGGCAGGGAGGAGAGGGGGAATTGCGACCGCATGAAGGTGCCGGTGCCGCGCCCGACCTCCTCGCCGTCGGCGTCGATCAGGCTGGCCTCCGCCACATAGACGCGCCGCTTTCCGCTGATCCAGCGCCCTTCGGCCCGAATCCGGCCCGGCCCGATCGGGCGGGTGAACAGCAGGTTGAAGCTGGTGGTCAGCAGGAAGCGATCGCTGACCAGGCTGTTGGCCGCGTAGAAGGCCGCATCGTCCAGCATCTTGAAATAGACCGTGCCGTGCACCGCGCCGGCCGCATGGAACTGCGTCTCGTCCACGTCGAAATGGATGATCGACCGGCCTTCTTCCGGAATCGTCAGTTCCGACCGGAACAGCCGGTTGATCGGTGCGGAACGGTAGAGGGACTCCAGCGCCCGGAAATGCGCCTGCTCCCCGCTGGGCAAGGCGCTGGCGGCGGAACCCGGATCAGGCAGCGTCACGCGCCTCGCCACCGGCGAGCAGGGCATGGAGCGCCGCCGTCGACTTGGCGCCGCGCAGCCGGGCGATCTGCCCCTCGTCACGCAGGTAGCGCGAAACGCGGGCCAGGGTCTTCAGATGTTCGGCGCCGGAATCCACCGGAGAGAGCAGCGCGAAGACGATGTCCACCGGCGCTTCGTCCACAGCGTCGAAAGGAACCGCCGGATCGAGCAGCACCACCACCCCGCACATTTTCTGGAGGCCGGGAATCTTCGCATGGGGAATCGCAACTCCGCCGCCAAAGCCGGTCGAGCCCAATTTCTCACGCTCCAGCAGCGCCTCCGCCACCGGATCGGCAGCCAAGCCGTAGGCCTGCGCAGCCAAGGCCGCAACCTTCTGAAACAACTGCTTCTTGCCGTTCACCGAAAGGGCGGTGCCCAATGCATCCGGTGCGACGATATCATTGAAATGAACCATGCCGAATCCCAGCCGAGCCGCGCCCAGCCTCGGAAAAATGACGCAATGCCCGGATCTTTAAAGTCCGGCCCCATAGGCCGCCAGCGGATCGAGGTCAACCGGCGGCCGGGGGAAGGCGATCAGCCCAGGCGGGGCTCTACCCAGCCGATGGTCCCGTCCTGCCGCCGATAGACCATGTTGTACGCCGCCGTTCCGGCATTGACGAACAGCAGCGCATTGGTGTTGCGCAGGTCGAGCATCATCACCGCGTCCGACACGCTGGCTTCGGGAATGTCGACCCGGGTTTCCGCCACGATCAGCGGCGCTTCGGCCGGTTCCTCTTCATCGGCCGGGGACGCGAAAATCGTGTAGCCGGCGCCGTCCAGTTCATCGGCGCCATATCCATTGGCCCGGCTGGCCTCCGCCGCCGCGGCCTGCGCGCTGCGGTCCTTCAGGCGGCGCAGATAGCGGCGCAACTGCTTCTCGATCCGTTCGGCCGCCTGATCGAAGGCAGGATGCGCCTCCTGCGCCTCTCCGGCGCCCTTCAGGATCAGTCCGGTCATGACATGGCAGACGATGTCGCAATGGAAGGCGCCGTGCGGGGCTGGCCGGAATGTGACCTGGGCGGAAAGCGCGCGGGAGAAATATTTCTCGGCCATGGCCTCCAGACGGGTCCAGACATGCTGCTTGAGCGCGTCACCCGTATCGACCTGATGCCCGGAAACACGAATATCCATATGCCTTCTCCTTATTCTTGCCGGACCGCCCGGGATTGGCGACCCGGTTGGCGTGGAGGCCGTGAAGGCAGCCCATCCCGAAGGGACAGCCGTAATCAGGCCTCCTCAAGCCAGAGCGGCTTGTCCAGCGTCGCGACGAACGCTGCATGCCGCTCCAGCTCCTCCGCGCTTGCCGCAAAGACACGCGCGGGACGAACAGGGCGAACCGCGACTTCCGCCGCAAGTTCCATATTTACAACGAGTTTCTCTTCCTCCTGTGCAAGACCGAGGCCGATCTGACGGCCGCCGGTCAGTTCGATGTAAAGCTGGGCCAGCAATTCGGCGTCGAGCAGCGCGCCATGCTTGATGCGATGGCTGCGGTCGATGCCGTAGCGGGTGCAGAGCGCGTCGAGGCTGTGCTTGGCGCCGGGGTGAAGCTGCCGGGCGATGGCGACGGTGTCGATCATCCGCTCCATCGACACTTCCGGCAGCTTGCACAGCTTCAGTTCGTGATTGAGGAAGCCGAAGTCGAAGCGCGCATTATGGGCGACCAGATGGCTGTCCTCCAGAAAGGCGAGCAGTTCCTCCACCCCATGGGAAAATAGCGGCTTGTCCTTCAGAAAAGCGTCGGACAGGCCGTGCACCGCCTCGGCCGCGATCGGCATCGACCGCTGCGGATTATAATAAGCGTGGAAGGTGCGGCCCGTGGGAACCCGGTTGAGGAGTTCGATGCATCCGATCTCGACCAGGCGATCGCCGGAGGCTGGGTCGAATCCCGTCGTTTCGGTGTCGAAAATGATCTCGCGCATCGCCCTCTACAACGACTCTTGCCGGCCAACCTCGCCGGCCCCCTCTTATCGGCCTGTCTTCGCACCAAGGCAAGCGACCAAGCGGCGAACCTGGAAGCGGGTCTCAGCGAAGGTCGTGCCCGTATGGATGATATAGTCGGCCCGCCGCCGCTTTTCAGCATCGGGTGTTTGCAGATGGACAATCCGGCGAAATTTTGCAGCGGTCATGCCGGGCCGGGCCAGAACCCGCTTGCGCTGCTTCCAGGCAGGGGCGGTGACCACGATGACGCCGGCCAGCCGGCGATGGCCATGGGTTTCGAACAGCAGCGGAATGTCCAGCACGACGAACCGGCGCGATCGGTTCCGTTGCAGAAAGGCCTTGCGGCTCTGCTGCACGGCGGGATGGACGATGGCTTCCAGCGCCTTCAATTCCTGGGGATGACCGAAGACCGCCGCGCCCAGCTTCGCCCGGTCGACGCCCTTGGGACCGGTCGTGCCGGGAAAGCGCGCCTCTATCGCCGGCAGCAACGCGCCGCCCGGCCCCTGCAGGCGATGCACCTCCGCATCGGCGTCGAACAGGGGAACGCCTTCCCGCCGCAACATGGCCGCGACGGCGGACTTCCCCATGCCGATGGAGCCGGTGAGACCGTAGATCTTCATCCCATCATCTTCATGAATCTCAGGCGGCGAGCAGCAAGGCGCGCAATTCCTCGTCCCGTTCGCGCGGCGCCTCCGCATCGAAGAAGATGTCGAAGGCCAGCGCCGCCTGCCCGATCAGCATCTCCAGCCCGTCGAGGGTCTTCAGGCCCCGGATGCGCGCCGCCTTGAGCAACTCCGTCTCCAGCGGCGCATAGACGATGTCATAGACCGTCGCTTCCGGGCCCAGGGGGGAAAGGTCCAGGTCCAGCACCGGCTGGCCCACCATGCCGAGCGAGCTGGTGTTGACGAGCAGGTCCGCCCGAGGGAGCGCGTCGGTCATGCCGATCACGCGGCCCCTGACCCCTGCACGGTCGAGCAGCGCCTGACCCTTGGCTGCATCGCGCACCATGACGGTGATGTCCGGCACGCCCAGGCTGGTGAGGGCGAACAGGATCGCCCGCGCCGCGCCGCCCGCCCCCACCAGAACGGCGCTCTGCCCCTTCCACCTGTCGCGCAGCAATGGCTGGAGGAATCCGCCCGCATCCGTATTCGTGCCGATCAGCGGTCCGCCCGTCTCGCTGGCGATGGTGTTCATCGCCCCGATCCGTTCCCGGACGCCGCCCGGATCGTCGGTATAGTCCATCACCGCGATCTTGTGCGGAATGGTGACGTTGCAGCCAAGCCAGTCCGGATCGGCGCGCCGCGCCAGGAAATAGGCGGACAGGCCATCGCCAGTGACATGGGTCTTCCTGTATTCCGCCTCGATCCCCAGCGCATCGAGCCAGAAATTGTGGATCAGCGGCGACCTGCTGTGTTCGATCGGATCACCGATCACTTCGGCATAGGGGAGCTTGTCGGTCATGTCGCCAGAACGCCCCGGACGCGCAGAAAGTCAAGCAAAGGCAGCAGCGGCAGGCCCTGAATCGCGAACTGGCTGCCTTCGACCCGGCTGAAAAGCTGCGCGCCCGGCCCCTCGATCCGGTAGCAGCCGACGCACCAGCGGCAATTTTCCCAATCGCCGTCCAGATAGGATGTGATGAAAGCGTCCGACAGAGGCCGCACCGTCATCCGCACCCGCTCGACATACCGCCAGATCGGTTCGCCGTTGAGCGCGATCACCGCCGCGCTGTGGAGATGATGCACCCGCCCGGAAAGCAGCTTCACTATGCGCTCCGCATCGGCGCGGTCGACCGCCTTGTCGATCATCGCGCCGTCATCCAGACTGAGGGTCTGGTCGCAGCCCAGCACCAGCCCGCCCGGCACCCGGCGCGAGACGCGAATCGCCTTCAGTTCCGCCAGCGCATCGGCCAGTTGCCGCGCATCCAGGCCGTCGGCGCGCAGCGCTTCCTTCGCCGCTTCCTCGTCGACGCCGGGGGACAGCGCCTCGAACGGCACCTGCGCCGCTTCCAGCAGGGCGCGGCGGCTCGCGCTTTGCGATGCCAGCACGATCATGGTCTCATGCTCCTTCCGCCAGCACGCGGTCGTTGAACAGGTTGATGATGGCGGCGGCGGCTTCCTCGATCGACCGGCGGGTCATGTCGATCACCGGCCAGCCATTGTCCGCGAACATGCGCCGGGCGAAGGACAGCTCCTCCTGCACCCGGTCGATGTCGACATAGCTGGTCTCCGGCGCCTGGTTGAGCGACAGCAGGCGATTGCGGCGGATCTGCACCAGCCGTTCCGGGCTGACGGTCAGGCCGACCACCATCGGATGCTTCAGCGAGAACAGGCTGCGCGGCGGCGGCGACTGGATCACCAGCGGGATATTGGCGGTCTTGTACCCGCGGTTGGCGAGATAGATGGATGTCGGCGTCTTGGACGCGCGGGAAACGCCGGCCAGCACGATGTCCGCCTCCTCCCAATTTTCATGGCCCACGCCATCGTCATGGGCGATGGTGAACTGGATCGCCTCTATCCGCGCGAAATAGGCCTCATCCAATATATGCTTGCGCCCCGGGCGGTTGCGCGTTTCCTGCCCCAATATGTTGGAGAGGGCGTCGGTCACGCTGTCGAGCGCCGCCACATGGGGCAGGCCGAGCGCCCGGCAGCGCGTCTCCAGCCGCCGCCGGAGCTGATGGTTGGAGAGGGTGAACAGCACCAGCCCCGGATTGGCGGCGATCTCCTCCATGATCCGGTCGAGATGGACGTCGGACCGAACCATCGGCCAGAAATGGCGCACCGCCTCGACATTCTCGAACGCGCCGATGGCAGCCTTCGCTATGTTTTCCAGCGTCTCGCCGGTCGAGTCCGAAAGCAGGTGGAGATGGATGCGCGACATGAAGAACATCTCTGTGGGGAGGCTGTGGATAAATCAAGGCATAGCTTGCGGGTGAAATCAGGCGCCTTTCGTCCTCCCCGATTCCGGGAATCTTCTCCACAGCCCGCCAACAGAAGGAAATTTCCACCCACAGCCTGTGGATAACGGGAATAAGCTGACTGACTCGGACCGGAATCGGCGGCCTTGAGGAGTCAAGTTGTTGGCAAATCGGGGCACAGCGCATAAACCCCGCTGCCAACCGCCCCACTATCTCCATCATCCTTTTGAATCTAAATATAAGAGAGTTTATGACGGGACCCGATGCCGCCCTTTCGAATGACCTGACGGCCAAGCCCTTGCTTTCGGTCCTGAAGGGTGCGCGCCCTGCCGTGCCGCCCATGTGGCTCATGCGTCAGGCGGGCCGTTACCTGCCGGAATATCGCGCCTTGCGGGCGGAAAAGGGCGGATTCCTCGAACTGGTCTATGACAGCGCGGCGGCGGCGGAAGTGACCCTCCAACCCCTGCGCCGCTTCGGTTTCGACGGCGCGATCCTGTTTTCCGACATATTGATCGTGCCCTATGCCATGGGGCAGGACCTCTGGTTCGAGGCGGGGGAAGGCCCGCGCCTCGCGCCGGTCCTGGCGGAGACGGAGCTGTCGGTCCTGAAACCGGATTTCAGCCGCTTCGAGGCGGTCTATGAGACGGTGCGGCAGGTCAAGGCGGCGCTGGACAGCCATGTGACCTTCCTGGGCTTTGCGGGCAGTCCCTGGACCATCGCGACCTATATGGTCGCCGGGCAGGGCAGCAAGGACCAGGGCGCCGCCCGCCACCTTGCCTACAGCCAGCCGGAAAAATTCGGCGCGATCATCGATGCCATTGTCGATGCCACCGTGGTCTATCTCTCCGGCCAGATCGAGGCGGGCGTGGAGGCCGTGCAGCTGTTCGATAGTTGGGCGGGCAGCCTGGCCCCGCTGGAATTCGACCGCTGGGTGATCCAGCCCAATCGGCGAATCGTGGAGAAGCTGAAGGCGATCCATCCGGAGATTCCGGTGATCGGCTTTCCCAAGGGCGCGGGCGCGAAACTGGCGGATTATGCGGCGGGGACCGGCGTGGATGCGGTGGGCGTGGATGAAACGGTCGACCCGCATTGGGCCGACCGGGCGCTGCCGCAGGGCCTGCCGGTGCAGGGGAATCTCGATCCGCTGGCGCTGATCGCCGGCGGCAGGGCGGTGGAAGAGGCCGTGGACAATATCCGCGCCGCCTTTGCCGGTCGGCCGCATATCTTCAACCTGGGCCACGGGATTCTCCCCGACACCCCCATTGATCATGTCGAAGCGCTGATTAGCCATGTGCGCCGGATGCGGTCGTAGCGGGAGACTGAACCATGCCTTATCTGGGAGCAGCCTATTTGTGGGTCAAAGCCGCGCATGTCATCTTCGTCATCTTCCTGATGGCGGGCCTGTTCATGATGCCCCGCTTCTTCGTCTATCACCATCAATGTCCGGTGGGGTCGGACGAGGACCGGAAGTGGATCGACCGGGAAAGGCGGCTGCTCAGGATCATCCTCAATCCGTCCCTCATCCTGGTCTGGGTCTTCGGGCTTATGCTGATGGTCGAGATCGGCGCCTGGCATTTCGGCTGGTTCCACCTGAAGCTGCTCTTCGTGCTGGGCCTGTCGGGCTATCATGGCTGGATCGCGGGCTATGCCAAGAAGCTGGCCAAGGGGCTGCGGCCGCTCAGCGAGAAGCAATTGCGGCTGGTGAACGAGATTCCGGGAATCGCCGCTGCGGTGATCGTGATCGCGGTGATCGTGAAGCCCTTTTGACATGGCCGTCATCCCAGCCAAAGCCGGGATGACGGAAATCAAAGCGGATCGACCGGAATATTGTCGATCAGCCGTGTCTTGCCGAGCTTCGCCGCACCGAGCAGCCTCGCCGGGCGGTCCAGCACCGTCATCGGTTCCAGCGTCACGGCATCGCACAGCGACACATAGTCGATCGGATCGAAACCATGCGCCGCGAGCAGGGCAACGGCTCTGGCCAGGGCCGCCTCGACGGTCGCGCCCTTTTCCATCTGCCGGGCCGCTTCGCCCAGAGCGCGGGGCAGGGCCAGCGCATCCTTGCGCTCCTCCTCGGTCAGATAGGCGTTGCGCGACGACAGCGCCAATCCATCCTCGGCCCGCTGGGTCGGCACGCCGATGATTTCGATCGGCACGTCCAGATCGCGCACCATCTGCCGAATCACGGCGAGCTGCTGATAATCCTTCTCCCCGAACAGCGCGACATCGGGGCGGACCTGGTTGAACAGCTTCGCCACTACCGTCGCCACGCCGTCGAAATGGCCGGGCCGGGCCGCGCCGTCCAGACCTTCGGTCACGCCCGAGACGGAGATGTTGGTGGCATAGCCCGCCGGGTACATGACGTCCACGCTCGGCGCCCAGAGGATGTCGACTCCGGCCGCCTGCAGCATCTGCGCGTCCTTCGCCTCGCGCCGGGGATAGGCGTCCAGATCCTCGTTCACCCCGAACTGGCGGGGGTTGACGAAGATCGACACCGCGACATGCCCGGCATGGCGGCGCGCTTCCTCGACCAGCGCCATATGCCCGTCATGCAGCGCGCCCATGGTGGGCACCAGAGCCAGCGGTTTTCCGTCGCTTTTCAGCGCATCGACGGCGGCACGCAGGGAAGGCAGGTCACGGAGGATTTGCACGACAGGAACGGCTCCGATAAGGGCATCGACAGGGGTATATCCTGCTAAGGCACGACCGGCTGAAACGGTCAAGAATCATTGCGACAATCAACGGGGTTATAAAGGTCCGATGGCGAACGCCCAAACGCACCATATCGTCTTCGCCAATGAGAAGGGCGGAACCGGCAAGTCGACCACCGCCGTGCACACGGCCATCGCGCTGACGGTATTGGGTCACCGGGTCGGCATGATCGACCTGGACCCGCGCCAGCGCACGATCACCCGCTATATGGAGAATCGCGCCGACACCGCGCGCCGCCGCGGCATCGACCTGCCTACACCGGACTTCGCGGTGTTCCAGGGCGACAGCGTCGAGGCGCTGAACGAACAGGCCGCCGCCATGGCCGAGGGCAAGGATTTCCTGGTCATCGACACGCCCGGCCGCGACGATGACTATGCCCGCCACATGGCCGCCCGCGCCCATACGCTGGTGACGCCGATGAACGACAGCTTCGTCGATTTCGACCTGATCGGGCAGGTGGATGCGGAAACCTTCAAGGTGAAGCGCCTTTCCTTCTATTCCGAACTGATCTTCGAGGCGCGCAAGACCCGGGCGAAGGCCGACGGCGTGACCATCGACTGGGTGGTGCTGCGCAACCGCGTCCAGCATCATGACGCGCGCAACAAGAAGCGCGTCGGAGATGCCCTGATGGAGCTTTCCCGCCGCGTCGGATTCCGCGTGATTCCCGGCCTTTCGGAGCGCGTGATCTTCCGCGAACTCTTCCCTTCGGGGCTTACGCTGCTGGACAAGGGGCATCTGGGCGAACTGGGCGTCAGCCATATCGCCGCGCGGCAGGAACTGCGCGAGATGGTGTCGGGCCTCGCCCTTCCCTCGCGCGATGAGGCCGCGCCGGTGGATCTGCTCGGCGCGGCCTGATGGGTCTGCTTGCCTTGGCTTTGATCGGGCTTGCCGCCTGGCTTATCTGGACGGGACGACTGCAACGCATGAGCGCGAAGGATGGCATGGCGCTGGGCGCCGCTCTGGTCGGCGCGGTCATGGCGGCCAAGGGCAAGCCGCTGGTCGGCGCGCCGCTGCTGCTGGGTGCCACCCTGTTTTTCTTCGCCAAGAGCCGTCCCGGCAAGGCGAAGGCGGGGTCGGACCAGCCCGCCACCCGGGCCGTTTCCCCTCAGGCGGTGATCGACGCCCGCAAGCTGCTGGGCGTGGGCCCCGATGCCGATGCCAGCGCCATCCGCGCCGCGCATCGCCGCCTCATCGCCTCCGTCCATCCGGACAAGGGTGGCACCGAAGCGCTGGCGGCCCAGATCAACGCCGCCCGTGACCTGCTGATCAGGGAAGCCGCGCAGCGCCACTGAAGCCAAGGGAAGAAGATGCCATGGCCCATCGCTTTCATCCCACGCTGCTGCGCGAATATGACATTCGGGGCGTGGTGGGCCGGACGCTGGGCGAGGGAGATGCCTATGCCGTGGGCCGCAGCTTCGGCACGATCGTCAGACAGGCGGGCGTCAGACAGGCAGGCGTCGAAAAGGCGGGCGTCAGGCGGGCCGGGGGATCAAGGGTCGCGGTCGGCTATGACGGGCGGCTGAGTTCCCCGGCGCTGGAACAGGCGGTCGTCCAGGGCCTTCAGGATTCCGGCGCCGATGTCGTGCGCATAGGCCTGGGCCCGACGCCCATGCTCTATTATGCCGAAGCGGTCCTGGATGTGGACGGCGGCATTCAGATAACCGGCAGCCACAATCCCCCCGATCATAACGGCGTCAAGCTTGTGCTTCAGCATGAAGCCTTTTTCGGCGCGGCCATCGCGAAGCTGGGAGCGATGGCGGCGGCGGGCGACTGGAGCACCGCCGGAAGCGGAGGCGGGGGCCGGGTCGAGAACGTCGACATCATGGACCGCTATGCCGCCCGGCTGGTGGAGCGGTTCGACGGCGCCGCCTGGCGCATTGGCTGGGATGCCGGCAATGGCGCCGCCGGGCCGGTGGTGGACAAGCTCGTCAAGCTCCTGCCAGGTGAGCATCATGTGCTTTTCACCCAGATAGACGGACATTTTCCCCATCATCACCCCGATCCCACTGTCGAGGCGAATCTGGCGGACCTGAAGGCGCTTGTCCGCTCGAAGAAGCTCGATTTCGGAGTGGCTTTCGACGGCGACGGCGACAGGATCGGCGTGGTCGACGGCCGGGGCCGGGTAATCTGGGGCGACCAGTTGCTGGGCATCTTCGCGGAACTGGTGCTTAAGGACCGGCCGAACGCCACGATCGTCGCGGATGTGAAGGCCAGCCAGGCCCTGTTCGACCGGATTGCCGCGCTCGGCGGGCGACCGTTGATGTGGAAGACCGGCCACAGCCTCATCAAGTCCAAAATGAAGGAGATTGCCGCTCCGCTGGGCGGGGAGATGACCGGGCATCTCTTCTTCGCGGACGATTATTATGGTTTCGACGACGGGCTCTATGCCGCGGTGCGGCTTATTCGGGGGCTGACCCGGCTTGGCCGCAGCGTGACGGCGCTGCACGATGAGATGCCGGCCATGGTCAATACGCCGGAAATCCGCTTTCCGGTGGAGGATAGCCGCAAGTTCGCCGTGGTGGAGGAAGTCCGCGCCCGATTGCAGGCCTTGGGCGCAAGCGTCGACGAAACCGACGGCCTGCGAGTCGGCTCGCGCGATGGATGGTGGCTGCTGAGGGCCTCCAACACCCAGGATTCGCTCGTGATCCGAGCCGAGGCGAAGGATGAGGAAGGATTGGCGCGCCTGATCGCGGAGATCGATGCGCAATTGGCCGATTCGGGCGTGATTCGGATTTCCGAGGACGATTCCTGATCGAACGGGCAGAAAAAGCGGCCCGTTCGGACCTGCCTTTCCGTTACGGAAATCAGGCTGGAACATGACAGTTGCATGAAATGCAATCGAACATCAGCTTTTCGCATTTGCGAAAATCATCGCTGCACCGCAAAAGGAAAAGGCCTTTCAGGCATCCTCTCCTAAAACTTTCAAGCCGTCCTCCGGGGCGGCTTTTTTTTCATCCGCTCAGCGCCCTTCTTTTTGCTTCCTGCCGTAGCGTCGTTTCGCATTCCGGCGGCGCAGGATACGGAAACCCCCGCAAATTAGGGCTTTTCGAACGATAATTTAACCATATTGCTAATAATGCCGTGGCTTCGAGGGGATTATTTTCCGGCGAAAGCCATTTGCCACAGACGAGTTTGAAGAGAGGATTCATCATGCCCTTGCGCCGCCCCATCATTGCCAGTGTCCTGTTGTCGGGCGTATTCGCGGCACCCGTCCCGGCCCTGGCGGGTGGTTTCTACCTGCAGGAACAGGCGCCCAAGGAAACCGGGCGCGCGCTGGCCGGCGCCGGCGCGGCGGCGGACGATCCGTCCACCGTCTATTTCAATCCTGCGGCCATGACGGAACTGTCGGGCATCCAGACCTCGATCGGCGGCATCGCGCTGATGGCCTCCGCGCATCAGGCCAATCGCGGCACCTATCGCACCGTTCCCACCCTGCCGGGCGCGCGGGTGCCGGTTGCGGGCAATGACGGCGGCAATCCGTTCGACAAGGTCATTCCGATCCCCAGCTTCTACGTCACGGCGCAGGCGACCGACCGTCTGTGGCTGGGCCTGGGCGTCAACGCGCCGTTCGGGTTGAAGCTGGATTATGACGACGGCTTCTTCGGCCGCTATGACTCGCTCTACACCAACCTCAAAACCTATAATATCCAGCCCAGCGCCGCCTATAAGCTCAATGACAATTTCTCGATCGGCGGCGGCGTCGACGTGCAATATGTGAAAGCGACGCTGACCAACGCCCTGCCGCAGCTTTCGCCCCTGGCCCCGGCCGACGGCTTCGCGCGGCTGAAGGGCGACGATTGGACGGTCGGCTGGAATGCGGGCCTGTTCTACACCAATGGCGACACCAATGTCGGCGTTTCCTACCGTTCCGGCGTCAAGCACAAGCTGATCGGCACGCAGACCATTTCAGGCCTGCTGGGGCCCATCGCCACGGCCAATGGCGAATTGGATGCGTCCGCCCCGCTGGACCTGCCCGACATCGTCACCGTGGGCTTCAGGCACCGCCTGACGCCGAAGCTGCGCGCGATGATCAGCGCCCGCTGGTATAACTGGTCGAAGTTCAAGGGCATTGCCATCACCTCCGCCGCCGGCACCAGCAACAAGGAACTGGATTACAAGGACAGCTACAGCGTCAGCCTGGGCGGCGAATATGATGTCAGCCCGGCCTTGACCCTGCGCGCGGGGACGATGTTCGACCGCACGCCGACCAATCCGCAGCACCTGACGACCCGCGTGCCCGATGGCGACCGTTCCTGGCTGACGGCTGGCGCGACCTTCAACATCTCGCCCGCCTTCGCACTGAACGTCAGCTATGCCCATACTTTCGTGGAAAAGGCGAACATCATCCGTCCGGACAGCTATTATCCCGCGCCCGCGACGGTGACGGCGACCACCCTGTCGCGGACCAGCGGCAATGCGGACCAGATCGGCGCTTCGTTGACGGCGCGTTTTTGATGGGAGCGGCATCGGCCCTCACCCCCACCCGACCGCCCATCAGGATACGATGTCTGGGCAGTCGGGTGGGGTGAGGACCGGTGCGCACGTTTCAGCTTTGCTGAAACGCAAGACAGCTCGCGCTTCTAACCGACGCAATAAATCCCTATAGGGGCTCCATCACCACGGAGCCCCTTTTTCATGTCCGACCATAATCCCGGCCTGCGCCCCTGGCGCGACATCGCCCGCAGGCAATGCCGCCAGATCATGGTCGGCAATGTCCCCGTCGGCGGCGGCGCACCGGTCACGGTGCAGACCATGACCAACACGCCGACCCATGACGTCCGGGCGACCGTCGACCAGATCCGCCGCTGCGAGGAAGTGGGCGTGGACATCATCCGCGTCTCCTGCCCTGACGAGGCGTCGACCGCCGCGCTGAAGCAGATCGTCCGCGCTGCCCGCGTGCCGATCGTCGCGGACATCCATTTCCATTACAAGCGCGCGCTGGAAGCCGCCGATGCGGGCGCGGCCTGCCTGCGCATCAATCCGGGCAATATCGGATCGGAAGCGCGGGTGAAGGAGGTGGTCGACGCAGCCAAGGCCAATGGCTGCTCGATCCGGATCGGCGTCAATGCAGGCAGCCTCGAAAAGGACCTGCTCGAAAAATATGGCGAGCCCTGCCCGGAGGCGCTGGTCGAAAGCGCGCTCGACCATATCAAGCTGCTGCAGGACCAGGATTTCCATGAATATAAGGTGGCGGTGAAGGCGAGCGACGTCTTCCTGGCCGTGGCAGCCTATATGCAACTGGCCGAAGCGGTGGACTGCCCGCTGCATCTGGGCATCACCGAGGCGGGCGGACTGATCGGCGGCACGGTGAAGAGCGCCATCGGCATCGGCAATCTCCTGTGGGCCGGGATCGGCGACACGATCCGCGTTTCCCTTTCCGCCGAGCCGGAAGAGGAAGTGCGCGTGGGTTATGAAATCCTGAAATCGCTTGGCATCCGCACGCGCGGGGTCAAGGTCATCTCCTGCCCGAGTTGTGCGCGGCAGGGCTTCGACGTGATCCGCACGGTGCAGGCGCTGGAGGAACGGCTCCAGCATATCCACACGCCGCTCTCGCTCTCCGTGCTCGGCTGCGTGGTGAACGGCCCCGGCGAGGCGCGGGAAACCGACATCGGCCTGACCGGCGGCGGCGCGGGCAAGCATATGGTCTATCTGTCCGGCCTCACCGATCATACGGTGCAGGACGAAGGCATGATCGACCATATCGTCGGCCTTGTCGAAGCCAAGGCGGCGGAGATCGAAGCGGCCAGGCTGGAAGACGAAACCACCGACGCCGGCAAGGCGGAAGCGGCGGAATGACCGGCGGCGTCCCCAGCCCGGATGATGCGGCGACTGAACGGAGGGATGCCATGGCCGCTTTCCGTCCTGCGACAGCCACGGGTGCATCCGCCGTGGGTGCGTCCGCCCTGGGCGCCGGGGCGATCGGCAGCCTGGCGCTGGGGGCGTTGGCGCTGGGCGCTCTCGCCATCGGTGCGATCGCCATCGGCCGCCTCCGTATCGGCGGGGCGCGCATCGTGCGCCTTCAGATCGACGAACTGGTTGTCGGCCGCGTGATCCGGAAGACGCGCGATTGACCGGGCCGATCCACGGCGTTCCGCATCCATAGGCCACCGGATGGGAAGCGACACCGACCGCGCCGCACCGGCGACCGCATTTCCTCTCGCCTTCGCCGTCTGCTGCGTGGGGGTTGCGCTCTTTTCCGTGATGGACGCCGCCATGAAGGGGCTGAGCCTTTCCATCGGCCTGTTCAATGCGCTGTTCTGGCGCGCCGTGGCGGGCAGCCTGCTGGGGCTGGTGCTGATGCTGCTGACCCGGCAGCGCTGGCCCGGTCGCGCCGTGTTGCGGCTGCATATGCTGCGCGGGACGGTGGTGGCGGTGATGGCCAGCCTGTTCTTCTGGGCGATCATGCGGATGCCGCTGGCCGAGGCCATCGCCCTGTCCTTCATCGCGCCGCTGGTCGCGCTGTATCTTGCCGCGCTGCTGCTCAAGGAACGGATCGGGCGGCAGGCCATCGGTGCGTCGCTGCTGGGCCTGGTCGGCGTTGCCGTCATCCTGTCGGGGCGCGTGCGGGGCGATTATGACGCGGATGCGCTGCTGGGCGCGGGTGCGGTACTTGTTTCGGCGGTGCTGTTCGCCTGGAACCTGATCCTCCAGCGGCAACAGGCGCAGCTCGCCTCCCCTATCGAGGTCGCTTTCTTCCAGCATGTCGTGATGCTGGGGGTGTTCGTCCTGTTCGCGGCGTTTGTCCAAGGGATGCCGGTCGTGCCGGCGGCGCCCTCATGGGCGCTGGTGGTGCTGGCCGCGACGCTGGCCTTCACCTCGCTTGCGGCGCTCGCCTGGGCCTATGCGCGGGCGGAGGCGCAGGTGCTGATCCCGGTCGAATATAGCGCTTTCCTCTGGGCCGCGATCATCGGCTGGCTCGCCTTTGGCGAACGGCTGACCCTGACCACGGTGGTCGGCGCGCTGCTGATCGTGCTGGGGTGCCTGATCGCGTCGCGCGCGGGATCGGCCGAACCGCCCCATGTCGAACCGTCCGTGGCCTGAAAGGAAAAGCATGTCCGTCACCATTCGCGAGGCCGTGCCATCGGACATCGGCACGATCCACGCCTTCATCCTCGCCCTGGCGGACTATGAGAAACTGTCCCATGAGGTGAAGGCCGACCGCGCCTCGCTCAACAAATATCTGTTCGGGCCGCGCCCAATGGCGGAGGTGCTGATCGCGGAAAATGAGGGGAGGGCGATCGGCTTCGCCCTTTTCTTCCACAATTTCTCGACTTTCGAGGGACGGCCCGGCCTCTATCTGGAGGATTTGTTCGTCGTCCCGGAAGCGCGGGGGCTGGGCGCGGGCAAGGCGCTGCTTTCCCGCCTCGTCCAACTGGCGCTGGAGCGGGATTGCGCGCGGCTGGAATGGTGGGTGCTGGACTGGAACGAACCGTCCATCGCCTTCTACCGCTCGCTGGGGGCGCGGCCGATGGACGAATGGACGGTGCAGCGCGTCGACGGCGATGCGCTCAGCGCCCTCGCCTCAGCGCATCCTGCACGCTGACGCCCAGCAGCACGGCGGTGAAGGCCCCTAGGGCGACGATCACGAGGGTCGGATAAAGCGTGGCGATCATGACAAAGTCTCCTTTCGCGGGACTTTTTGCGCCGGTCCGCCGCCCGTCGACATAAGGATTGTTACGGAGTCGGAGAGACGAGCCGATGGGCCGGACTCTTGACGGGGACTCCCCGCTCGGCGCATTGTCCCCGAACGGAACATTTGGGGGACATTGACGCCATGGCTGTCAGCCGCGGAGCCAAACGCACGCCGGAATGGCGCGAAATGCTGAAACGCAGCCTGATCCGCAGCGGTGCGCTGATCGGCGCGATCGCGCTGTTGCTGGCGACCCTGTTCCTCGCGCTGGCGCTGCTCAGCTATCAGCCGAGCGACCCGTCGATGAACACGGTGGCGGGCGACCATGTGCAGAATATCATGCAGGCGCCCGGCGCCTGGGTCGCGGATTTCCTGCTCTGGCTGCTGGGCGTGCCGGTGGCGCTGGTGCTGCCGCTGATGGCGATCACCGCCCGGCGGCTGTGGGGCGATCAGGACATGAGCGGGTGGAAGGCGCAGTTCGGAAAGTGCCTTGCCGGCATCGTCCTGCTCGGCATCGCGCTGGCGCTGTTCCAGACCAATCCGCTGGTCGGCCTGCCCGCCGGATGGGGCGGCATCATCGCGCTCGTGACGGCGCGGGGCGTCATGAGCCTTGCGGCGCAGGCGCCCGCCGCGCAGGGCTGGATCACCGGAATCCTGATCGTCCTGACGCTGATCGCGGGCCTTGTCCTCTGGTATCGCAGCTTGGCGCTGGAAAAGCCGATCATCGCGTTGCGCCGGCCCTCTCTGCCGCGCCTGGCGCTGCCCCGGCCGGCTTTCGCTCTGGCCGGTCCCGCGCCGGTCGTCGACGCGGATGAAGATGACGAGCCGTTCGAGCGCGTCGCGACCCCGCGCAAGACCGTCACCAACGAGCCCAAGCCGCCGATCAACATCCAGACGCCCAAGCCTGCGCCCGTGCAGCGCTCCATGGCGCCGGTCAGCCAGGACGACCTGTTCGGCAACAGCTCCCTGCCTTCGCCGGACCTGCTCAATCCAACCCCCGCGAGCCAGGGGCAGAAGATCGACAAGGCCGCGCTGGAACGCAATGCGCGCCTGCTGGAATCGGTGCTCGACGACTTCCATGTGAAGGGCAATATCGTGGAGGTCCGTCCCGGCCCGGTCGTCACCATGTATGAACTGGAACCAGCGCCCGGCATCAAGGCGAGCCGCGTGATCGCGCTGGCGGACGACATTGCGCGCAACATGTCGGCGCTTTCGGCCCGCGTGGCGACGATTCCGGGCCGCACCGTGATCGGCATCGAACTGCCCAATGCGAACCGGGAGGGCGTGTCCTTCCGCGAACTCATCACCAGCGAGCAGTTCGGGCAGGAAGCGACGCTGCCGATCATCCTGGGCAAGAATATCTCGGGCGAGCCGATCATCGCGGATCTTGCGCCCATGCCGCATCTGCTGATCGCGGGTACGACGGGTTCGGGCAAGTCGGTGGGGCTGAACGCGATGATCCTGTCGCTGCTCTACCGCATGACGCCGGACCAGTTGCGGCTGATCATGATCGATCCCAAGATGCTGGAACTGTCGACCTATGACGACATTCCGCATCTGCTCTCACCGGTCGTGACCGAGCCCGCCAAGGCGATCCGCGCGCTCAAATGGGCGGTGGAGCAGATGGAGGACCGCTATCGCATGATGGCGTCGATCTCCGTCCGCAACCTCGCCAATTATAATGAGAAGGTCCGCGCGGCGAAGGCCAAGGGCAAGCCGCTCGGCCGCCGCGTGCAGACCGGCTACGATCCCGAGACCGGCAAGCCGATCTATGAGGAGGAGCAGCTCGATTTCCAGCCGTTGCCGCAGATCGTGGTGGTGGTCGACGAGCTGGCCGACCTGATGATGACGGCGGGCAAGGAAGTCGAATTCCTGATCCAGCGTCTTGCCCAGAAGGCCCGCGCCGCGGGCATCCACCTGATCCTCGCGACGCAGCGGCCGTCGGTCGACGTCATCACCGGCGTCATCAAGGCCAACCTGCCGACCCGCATCAGCTTCTTCGTCACGTCGAAGATCGACAGCCGCACCATATTGGGCGAACAGGGCGCCGAGCAGCTATTGGGCAAGGGCGACATGCTCTACATGCACGGCGGCAAGGGCCTGATGCGCGTCCACGGTCCCTTCGTGTCGGACGACGAGGTGCGCGTGGTGGCGGATCACTGGCGCGCTCAGGGACAGCCGGATTATATTGCCGCCGTCACCGAGGAGCCGGAGGAGGGCAGCTTCGCGCTCGATGGTGTCGACTTGGGCGACGACAGCCCGGATGCGCAGCTTTTCCGCAAGGCGTGCCAGCTCGTCTTCGAAAATCAGAAGGCGTCGACAAGCTGGCTCCAGAGGCAATTGCGCATCGGCTATAACAGCGCCGCCCGGCTGATCGAGCAGATGGAGGAGCAGGGGCTGGTGGGTCCGCCCAACCATGTCGGCCGCCGCGAAGTGCTGCGCGACGAGAATGGCAATCCGCTCTGATCCGGTCGGCGTGAAAAATTTTCATTTGGGCTGATGCCAAAAAACCACTGCCCATTTCGCTCTGAAACGGGTTTTTGCGTGGATTGCTGGGTCATCGCCGTGCGGCAAAACCCCGGTGGCGCCGGGAAAAACCCCTGATTTCCAAGGCTGATTGCGTTTCATGCAATCGTCCTTCGGTTCTTCGCATTTGCCGGGAAACGCGATCTGGGCGAAGAAGGCCCTGCCTTTCAGGCATCCTCTCCTAAAAACTTTCAGGCTGGTCTTCGGATCGGCCTTTTTTTTGTCTTCGCGCCCGGCTAAGCAGAGGCCGCTCACCGCAGCGCCTAAAAAATAAATCGGGAGAGGGGCCGCCGGAAAGACCGGCACTGGCGAAGCGGGAGCAGAGGGGGATTGAGCGACCATGTTGCTCTCCCCCTTCCCGTTTTCATTTCGTGACATGATGGCGAAGGCCCGGGAATGGCCCATTCAAGACCTTCCTTCGCCCTTGAGGAGAAGGATAGGAAGCCCTGGCGGCGAAGGAGCCTGGGCTGATTGGGATGAGGGGGAGTGCCGCGCGATCCGTTGGATCGCAACCCCCTCACCCAGCTACGACTAAGGCAGCAAGCTGCCAAGTCTGCGCAGCCCTCTCCCTCAAGGGAGAGGGATAAAGCGGGTGTCCGATTCCCAACCCGCCCGCATATTCTTCAGGCGGAGCGTTGAAGCGGACAGTCCATTCGTTGCATGACAGGAACGAATGGGTTCACAGCGGGTTCAAGCCCTGCCACCTACATTTCTCATCCTGAACAACCGGAGATGATTGCATGAAGCGCATCCTTGCGCCCCACAGCCTGGCGCTGGCCGCCCTGGCGATCGCTGCCGCGCCCCTTGCGGTGCCGGCGATGCCGGCCGCCGCGCAGGCCGACCAGTCGGACCTGTCGAAGGTCAATGCCTATATCCGCGCCGTCACCACCATGACCGCCGATTTCGCCCAGACGGACCGCAACGGCCAGACGCTGACCGGCCAGCTTACCCTCAAGCAGCCGGGCAAGATCCGTTTCCAGTATCAGAAGGGCGTGCCTTTGCTGATCGTGGGCGACGGCAAGGCGTTGACCATGATCGATTATGAGGTGCGGCAGGTGCAGCGCTGGCCGATCGGCAATTCGCCGCTGGGGGCGTTGATCGATCCGTCCAAGGACCTGTCGAAGTTCGGAAAGGTGATCCAGACGGGCGATCCCAGCGTGCTGTCCGTCCAGGCCCGCGACCCCAAACGGCCCGAATATGGCACGATCACCATGATCTTCAAACGCGATGCGGGCAGCCCGGCGGGCTTGCAGCTCTATGGTTGGGTGGCGCTGGATTCGCAGAACAACCGGACGGCGGTGAAGCTCAGCAACCAGCGCTATGGCGTGCCCGTGGCGGATTCCGCCTTCCGCTGGACCGACCCGCGGCCCAAGGGGCGCGCGTCGGGCGGTTAAGCGGGCCCCAGGTGCGACGGGCCGAAAACTTTTCAGAACCGTTCATCTGAGGCTCATATCCCGAGCCCTAAAAGGAACTCCACGGCGCGAGACGGAACCGGGATTTCCCCCCTGTTACCCGGAACCCCGCTCCCGCCGCAAAGCGCTTCAAGGGCGCGATCGAGGCCCCCGTTCCATGCCCCCGGAGCGGGGGCCTTTTCGGTGCGATCCGACATTTAGAGCATCGCGCAGAAAAGTGGGAACCGGTTTTCCGCTTCAAACGATGCGACAACGAAAACTGAGAGCGCGCGACCTGCGTCCGATTTAACGCAGCGCTATAGCTTGTGCGGGCCTGCAAAGCGCGATTTTCCGCTCTTCGGTGCTTACGGACATGAAGTGCGCTGCGCTCCGATGCTTGAACATCCCATTTTCGGCTCCACCTGAACTGAACGTCGAACGGCGCCAACGCTGTTCCGTCTGCCGGGACATTCGCCGCCCTTGCGCGGGGCGGCGGAGGGTCTTAGTGGATCAGCCATGCCTCAGACACTCAGCATCGCTTCCTGGAATATCAATAGCGTTCGTGCCCGGCTCGATATTGTAGAGCGCTTTCTGACGGAGGAATCGCCCGACATATTGTGTCTGCAGGAAACCAAGGTGGTGAACGACACCTTCCCGGCGGGGCTGTTCCGGCAGCGGGGCTATAATCATCAGGTGCTGAACGGACAGCCGATGCACCATGGCGTGGCCATCCTGTCGAAGATCCCGATCCGGGAGGACGACCGGCTCGACTGGCAGGCCAATGGGGAGGCGCGCCATGTCGGCGTACGACTGGACAATGGCGTCCGGATCGAGAATGTCTATGTGCCCGCCGGCGGGGATGTGCCCGATCGGGAGGTCAATCCGAAATTCGGACAGAAGCTCGATTTCCTGGAGCGCATGATCCAATGGTCCTCCACGCTGGAGGACAAGCCGACCATCCTGACCGGCGATTTCAACATCGCGCCGATGGAATGCGATGTATGGAGCCATAAGCAACTTCTCAATGTCGTCAGCCATACGGCGATCGAGTGCGAGATTCTGGCGCGCCTGCAGGAATCGAACGACTGGGTCGACATCGGCCGCAAATTCTATCCCGCGCCGCAGCGGCTCTATACCTGGTGGAGCTATCGCGCCCGCGACTGGGCGGAATCGGATCGCGGACGGCGGCTCGACCATATGTGGATGACGCAGGACGTAGCGGAAAAGGCCGTCAGCCACCGCGTGGTGGAACCGATCCGCGGCTGGTCGCGCCCATCCGACCATGTGCCGATCATCACGGAATTCGCCTTCTGATGAGCGCCCGCGCCGCCGCCCGCGCCATTGACGCGCTACGCCGGGGCTGGCCGGTGCGCGTGCAGGCCGCCGACGGCGCCGTGCGGCTGATGGCCGTGGAGGGGGCCGATGCCGTGACGCTTGCCGGATTCGATCCGGGCGCAGGGGCTGACATATTGATCTCCGCGGCGCGGGCGCAGACGCTGAAGCTCGCCAACCAGCTGGCGGCGGCCGATCCCGACATGCCGGTGCTGGTGGCGCGGGCGCCGTGGATCGACGTCGATGTGGCGACCGCGATTTCCGACCCGGTGCTGGACCTTGCCTCGCCGCTCAAAGGGCCGTTCATGGCGAAGCCGCTGGCGGCGCCTTCGGCGGCCAAGGCGGCGCTGCGGCTGGCGCGGCTGGCGGGCATATTGCCGGCCTATTTCGTGACGGCGGAAGGCGACAGCGAGGCGGAGGTCAGCGCCGCCGACATCGACGCCTATGACGATGCCGTGCATCTGGCCATCGCCACGCGCGCCCGCCTTCCCGTGTCGGCCAGCGAGACGGCGGAGATCGTCGCCTTCCGCAGTCCCGACGAACCGCGCGAGCATGTCGCGCTGATCGTGGGCCAGCGCGATTCCTCGCCCCCCGTGATCCGGCTGCACAGCGAATGCCTGACCGGGGATGTGCTGGGGTCGCTAAAATGCGATTGCGGGCCGCAACTGCATCAGGCGCTGCACCAGATCGCGGATTCGAACTGGGGCATATTGCTCTATCTGCGGCAGGAAGGGCGCGGCATCGGCCTTGTCAACAAGCTGCGCGCCTATGCCTTGCAGGATCAGGGGTTCGACACGGTCGACGCCAATGTCCGGCTGGGCTTCGCCATCGATGCGCGCGACTTTTCCGTGGCGGCGCGGATGCTGGACCTGCTGGGCGTGGACGAGGTGCGGTTGCTCACCAATAATCCGAACAAGGTGACGGGGCTTGAAGCCGCCGGGATCAGGGTGGCGGAACGGCTGCCGATCATCCTGCCTTCCAATCCGCATAATGAGCGCTATCTCGCCACCAAGCGGGACCGGACAGGGCATCAGTTGTGAGCGCCATCCGCGTCGATGCGGGCGCGGGGCGTCTTTTCTTCGGTGACTTGGACATGCCCTGCACCATCGGGCGCGGCGGCGTCTGTGCAGCGGCGGACAAGCGGGAGGGGGATGGCTGCACGCCGTTGGGCATCTGGCCGGTTCGGGGCGTGTTGCTGCGGCCCGGCAAGGCGGCGGCGGCGGGCATCCGCCTGCCATGGCGCTGGGTGCGGGAAGGGGATGGCTGGTCCGATGATCCGGCCGATCCGGCCTATAACCGGCCCGTGCATCTGCCGCGGGCCTTTTCCGCGGAAAATCTGCTGCGGGACGATGATGCCTATGATGTGATCGTCGTGCTGGGGCACAATGACTCGCCGCCGGTGCCGGGGCGGGGGAGCGCGATCTTCTTCCATCTTTCCGAAGGCCGTCCCACGGCGGGGTGCGTGGCGGTGGAGCGGGCGGATATGCTGCGCCTGTTGCCGTTGCTGGCGCCGGGCGATGTGATGGAGATCGTCTGAAGGTTCGTCCTTCCGCGAAGGCGGGGATGACGAGATTGTTGGGGGAGGCGGGTCTTCCTAAGCCCGCTCCAGTTCCGCCACCTCACCGCCCGCCGCTTCCAGCAGCCGCCGTTCCAGCGTTTGCAGCCGCGCCCTGCTCTCGATCTTCCCGGCCAGCAGGTCGGTGACGTAGAATGTATCCACCGCCCGCTCGCCATAGGTGGCGACATGGGCGCTATGCACCGTCACCTTCGACTGGAACAGCGCGTTGGCGAGGCTGAACAGCAGCGCCGGGCGATCCCGCGCATTCACCTCGATCACGGTGAAGCGGTTCGACGCCTTGTTGTCGATCAGCACATTGGGCTCGATGCGGAAGGCCTCCGCGCGGGTGCGGGGCAGGGGGCGCGCCTCCAGCTTGGTGATCATGCGGTGGCGGTTGGCGAGGGAGTCCTCGATCGCCTTGCGGATGCGCGTCAATTGGTCGGGGCTGTGGAAGGCGCCGCCCAGCGGGTCCTGCACCAGGAAATTGTCGATGGCGACGCCGTCCCGGGTCGTATGGATGCGCGCGTCGATGATATTGCCGCCCGCCAGATGGATGGCGCCCGCGATCCGGTAGAACAGCCCCGGATGGTCGGCGGCATAGACCGTCACCAGCGTCGCGCCGCGCTGCGGATAATATTGCGCGGCGATGGAGAGCGGGGAATCGCCCGCCTCCAATATATGCTGCGCATTGTGGATGAGGATGTCCTCCGGCTCCGCGATCCAGTAGCTTTCCGGCAGCCGCTTGCGCAGCTTCTCGAAATCGGCTTCGGACAGGCCCAGCGCCTGACGCAGCGCCTGCTGCTTGGCGGTGACGCGTTCGCTGCGGCCCTTCTGCTTGTGGCCGAGGCGCAGCACTTCTTCGGCCGCCTCGTAGAGGTCGCCCAGCAATTGCCGTTTCCAGCTGTTCCAGACGCCGGGTCCGACGGCGCGGATGTCGACCACGGTCAGGCACAGCAACAGCCGCAACCGTTCCGGACTCTGCACCACGTCGACGAAATCGAGGATCGTCTTGTAATCGGCCAGGTCGCGCTTGAAGGCGGTGGCCGACATCAGCAGATGGTGCAGCACCAGCCAGGACACGGTCTCCGTCTCCGCCGGTGTCAGGCCCAGGCGCGGGCAGAGATGGTCCGCCACTTCCGCGCCCAATATGCTGTGGTCGCCGCCGCGCCCCTTGGCGATGTCGTGCAGCAGCACCGCGACATAGAGGACGCGGCGCGACAGCAGCTTGCCCATCAGGTCCGCCGCCAGCGGATGATCCTGGCTCAGTTCGCCCTTTTCGATCCGCGCCAGCAGGCCGACGGCGCGGATCGTATGTTCGTCCACCGTATAATGGTGGTACATGTCGAACTGCATCTGCGCCACGACGCGGCGGAAATCGGGGATGAAGCGGCCGAAGACCGTGGACTCGTTCATCCAGCGCAGCACGGTTTCCGGGTCGCGGGGGCTGGTCAGCACCTCCATGAAAGCGGCGTTGGCGCGGGGATCGCGGCGCACCTTGGCGGTGATCAGGCTGGCGTCGCGGCTGGCGGCGCGCATGGCGCTGGGATGGATGGCGAGGCCATGCCTGTCGGCGAGCGCGAAGATTTCCAGCAAGCGGACCGGATCGTCCTGGAAGAAATGATCGCCCGGCAGCGCCAGCCGCCCGCGATCCAGCACGAAGCCGTCCAGCTTCTTCGGGCGGCGGAAGAAGCTGGGGATATAGCGACGCCCCCGCTCCGCCATCTGGTCGTCCAGATGGGCGAGGAACACCGCGGTCAGGTCGCCCACCGTCTTCGCGTTCAGGAAATAATAGCGCATGAAGCGCTCCACCCCCGACCGCCCGGCGCGTCCGGTGAAATGCATGCGGGTCGCGGTTTCGAGTTGCAGGTCGAAGGTCAGCCGGTCCTCCGCCCGCCCCGTGATCATGTGCAAATGGCAGCGCACCGCCCAGAGGAAATCCTCCGCCTTCTGGAACTGGCGCAGTTCGGTTTCGGTCAGCAGGCCGACATCGACCAGTTCCGCCACCGACTTCACCCGGTTCACATATTTGCCGATCCAGAACAGCGTGTGCAGGTCGCGCAGGCCGCCCTTGCCCTCCTTCACATTGGGTTCGACGACATAGCGGCTGTCGCCCATGCGCTTGTGCCGTTCGTCCCGTTCCTCCAGCTTTTCGGTGACGAAGGCGCGGGCTGTGCCCTGCATCACATCGGCGTCGAAACGGGTGCTGATCTCCTCATACAGGGCGCGGTCGCCCCAGATGTAGCGCGCCTCCAGCAGGGCGGTGCGCACGGTCAGGTCCGCCTTCGCCATGCGGATCGTCTCATCGATGGAACGGCTGCTATGGCCGACCTTCAGCCCCAGATCCCACAGCGAATAGAGCATGGATTCGATGACCTGCTCGGTCCAGCCGGTGGGCTTCCACGGGGTGATGAAGCCGATGTCGACATCGCTGTGCGGCGCCATCTCGCCCCGGCCATAGCCGCCGACCGCGATCAGCACGATCCGCTCGCCGGTGCTGCGGTTGCCCGCCGGGTAGAGGTGATGGGTTGTCGCGTCGTAGAGCAGGCGCAGGATCTGGTCGATCAGGAAGGCAAAGGCGGTCACGGCCTCCCGCCCTCGGGTCGGCCTCTGGCTGAGGCGGCGGGCGACATCGTCCCGCCCGGCGTCCAGCGCGTCCTTCAGTTCCTTCACGATCAGGCCGCGCAGCTTGATCTGGTCGCCCCGATGCTCCTGCGCCAGGGCGGCGATGCGGTCGGAAATGGCGCGCCGGTCGATGATCGCGCGCCTGGACCCCAATTTCGGAAACTGCATGACCATAAGGCTTATCTAGTCTTCCTGACCGGCTGCTGCCAGTTGCTTGAGCCGGTAGAGTTGGTCCAGCGCCTCCCGGGGCGAGAGCGCGTCGGCGTCGATGCCGTCCAGCGCGGCGCGCAGGGGATCGACTTTTTCCTCCACCTGAGCCGTGGCGGCGGCGAAGAGGGGCAGGTCGTCCAGCCCCGCCGCGATGCCGCCGGTCTTCGCCTTGCCCGCTTCGAGGCGGGCGAGGACGTCCTTGGCGCGCTTCAGGACGGCGGGTGGAAGCCCTGCCAGCCGCGCCACCGCCAGGCCATAGCTGCGGTCCGCAGGGCCCTCCGCCACCTCGTGCAGCAGGACCAGATCGCCCTTCCATTCCCGCGCACGGACATGGTGGAGCGAGAGCGAGGCAAGGGTTTCCGCCAGCCGGGTCAGTTCATGATAATGGGTCGCGAACAGGCAGCGGCAGCGATTGACCTCATGCACCGCCTCCACCACCGCCCATGCCAGCGCCAACCCGTCATAGGTCGACGTGCCGCGTCCGACTTCATCGAGGATGACGAAGCTTCGCTCGGTCGCCTGGGCAAGGATGGCGGCGGTTTCGACCATCTCGACCATGAAGGTGGAGCGGCCCTTGGCCAGATTGTCCGACGCGCCGACACGGCTGAACAGCCGGTCGACCAGCGTCAGGGTCGCGGACGCGGCGGGCACATAGGCGCCTGCCTGCGCAAGGATCACGATGATCGCATTCTGCCGCAGGAAGGTGGATTTACCGCCCATATTGGGTCCGGTGACGAGCCACAGCCGGTCCCCGGCCGACAGCCGGCAATCATTGGCGACGAAGGGCTGGCCATCGCGGCGCAGCGCGTCCTCGACCACCGGATGACGGCCGCCGACGATTTCCAGGCAGGGGCCTTCGCCATCCTGCGCGACGAAATGGGGCCGTTGCCAGCCGCCCTCCGCGGCGCGTTCCGCCAGCGCCGCCGCCACGTCGAGCCGGGCAAGGGCATCGGCGGCGCGGGCGATCTCCGCCTTGCGGGCGAGGGTGGCTTCGACAAGGTCTTCCAGATGCGCCGCTTCCGCCACCAGCGCATGGGCCCCGGCCTGCGCCACGCGGCTCGCCTGTTCGTGCAGGTCGACCGAATTGAAGCGCACCACCCCGGCCAGCGTCTGGCGATGGGTGAAGCCGCTGTCGGGCTGCATCAACTGGTCGGCGGCGCGGGCGGGCACCTCGACATGATAGCCGAGCACGCCATTATGCCGGATCTTGAGCGAGGCGATGCCGGTCTGCTCGCGATATTTGGCCTCCAGCGCGGCGATGGCGCGGCGGCCGTCCCCGGCGAGGCGGCGCAACTCGTCCAGCGCGGCGTCATAGCCGTCCGCGATATAGCCGCCATTGGCGGTCTCGGTCGGCGGGCTGGGGACGAGGGCGCGGGACAGGCTGTCGACCAGCGCGCCATGGCCGTCGAGCGAGGGCAGCAATTGCGTCAGCAGCAGGGGCTGGTCGGGCAGGCGGCCCAGCCGCTCCCGCAGCAAGCGCGCTTCGCCCAGCCCGTCGCGCAATTGGCCAAGATCGCGGGGGCTTCCCCGGCCCATCGCGAGACGGCCCAAGGCGCGGCCGATGTCGGGCAACGCCCTCAGCGCCACGCGCAACTGGTCGCGCAGCATGCTGTCGTCATGGAACAGTTGCACTAGGCCTAGCCGCGCTTCGATCCCGGCCTGGTCCATCAGCGGCGCGGACAGGTCCTGCGCCAGCAGGCGCGCGCCCGCGCCCGTCACGGTCCGGTCGACCGCGCCCAGCAGGCTGCCCGCCCGCGTACCGCTCATGGTGGCGGTGATCTCCAGGCTCTCGCGCGTCGCGGCGTCGATGGCGACGTGCCCGCCGCTGGTTTTCCGCATCGGCGGGGCGAGGAAGGGCAGGGTGCCCTTGCCCGCATGGTCGAGATAGCCGAGCAGGCCGCCCATCGCCGCCAGTTCGGCGCGGCCGAACTGGCCGAATCCGTCCAGCGTGGCGACGCCGAAGAGGCGCTTCAGCGCCGCTTCGGCCCGGCTGCTGGAAAAGGCGGCGCGGTCGAAGGGGTGGGAGTCCGGCAGTTCCAGATCCAGCCCGTCCGGCAGCACGATCTCGCTCGGGCGCAGGCGCGCCAGTTCGGCGGGCAGATCGGCCGCCCGCCGGGTCAGCGTCTCGAACCGCCCGGTCGAAATGTCGGCGGCGGCCAGCCCATATTCGCCCGCCTCCTCGCCGCCGACCTGCGCCAGCGCCACCAGCATATTGTCGCGCCGGCTGTCGAGCAGCGTCTCCTCGGTCAGCGTGCCCGCCGTCACGTAACGGACGATGGCGCGGGCGACGAGGGACTTGGACCCGCGCGCCTTGGCTTCGGCGGGCGTCTCGGTCTGCTCCGCGATGGCGACGCGATGGCCCGCCTTGATCAGCCGCGCCAGATAGGATTCCGCGCTGTGCACCGGCACGCCGCACATCGGGATCGGCGCGCCGCCATGCTCGCCCCGGCTGGTGAGCGCGATGTCCAGCGTCGCCGCCGCCGCCTTCGCATCCTCGAAGAACAGCTCGAAAAAATCGCCCATGCGGTAGAAGAGCAGGCAATCCTGCGCCTCCGCCTTCAGCGCAAGATATTGCGCCATCATAGGCGTCGCCTGTTGCGTGGATGTGTCGATCGTTCGCGCCATGGCACAGCGGATAGCGTGAAGCCCGGCCTCATGCCAGTGCTGCAAGAAACAGCAGGAAAATTGCGCTTCTCGCACTTGCCCACAAGATATTCTTACCGCTAGGGCGGTCGGCATTCAGCCCATGCGGGCCTGCAAAGCGCGATTTTCTGCGCTTCGGTGCGCACATACTTGAGTATGCTGCGCTCCGATGCTCGAAAATCACCCTTTTCGGCTCCGCCTGAACTGAATGCCGGAGCGCCCTATGGGGCGAGCTTATTGTTTCAAACAAGGGGTGGGTGCAGCCATGACCGACAAGTCGAATGTGGAATTTTCAGAGCGCGAGGCGCTGTTCTTCCACTCGACCGGCCGCCCCGGCAAGATCGAGATCATCGCGTCGAAGCCGATGGCGACCCAGCGCGATCTTTCGCTCGCCTATTCGCCCGGCGTCGCGGTGCCGGTGCGGGCCATCGCGGAAGACCCGGCGACCGCCTATGACTATACCGCGAAGGGCAATCTGGTCGCGGTCATCTCCAACGGCACGGCGATCCTGGGCCTCGGCAATCTGGGCGCGCTGGCGTCCAAACCGGTGATGGAAGGCAAGTCGGTTCTCTTCAAGCGCTTCGCCGACGTCGATTCCATCGACATCGAACTCAAGACCGAGGATGTCGACAAGTTCATCGACGCGGTCGAGCTGATGGAGCCGACCTTCGGCGGCATCAACCTGGAGGACATCAAGGCCCCGGAATGCTTCATCATCGAACAGACGCTGAAGGAGCGGATGAACATCCCGGTCTTCCATGACGACCAGCACGGCACCGCGATCATCGCGGCGGCGGGCGTCATCAATGCGGCGATGCTGACCGGCCGCGACATGAAGGACATGAAGGTGGTGGTGAACGGCGCTGGCGCGGCGTCCATCTCCTGCACCGAACTGATCAAGGCGCTGGGCGTCCAGCATGACAATGTCATCATGTGCGACAGCAAGGGCGTCATCTATCAGGGCCGCACCGAAGGCATGAACCAGTGGAAATCGGCCCATGCGGTGAAGACCGACGCCCGCACTTTGGCCGAAGCGGTGAAGGGCGCGGACGTATTCCTGGGCCTCTCTGTCGCGGGCGCGATGACGCAGGACATGGTGAAGTCGATGGCCGACAAGCCGATCATCTTCGCCATGGCGAACCCCGACCCGGAAATCTCGCCGCCCGAAGCGCATGCGGTGCGCCCCGATGCCATCGTCGCCACCGGCCGGTCGGACTATCCCAACCAGGTCAACAATGTGCTGGGCTTCCCCTTCATCTTCCGCGGCGCGCTCGACGTGCGGGCGACCGGGATCAACGAGCCGATGAAGCTCGCCGCCGCCAAGGCGATCGCGGAACTGGCGCGCGAACAGGTGCCGGAGGAAGTGGCCAAGGCCTATGGCCGTTCGCACAGCTTCGGCCCGGATTACATCATCCCCGCGCCCTTCGATCCGCGCCTGATGGAAGTCGTGCCCTCCGCCGTCGCGCAGGCGGCGATGGAGACCGGCGTTGCGCAGAAGCCGATTGCGGACATGGCGGCCTATCGCCAGTCGTTGAAGGCCCGGCTCAATCCGACCACGTCCGTCCTGACCACCGCCTATGAAGTGGCGAAGGCCAATCCCAAGCGCGTCGTCTTTGCCGAAGCGGAAGAGGAAGTGGTGCTGCGCGCAGCGATCCAGTTCCGGACGCTGGGCTATGGCATCCCCGTGCTGGTCGGGCGCGGCCATGTCTATGACAAGCTCAAGGAACTGGGCGTGCAGGACCCGGAAAGCTTCGAACTGCACAACAGCGTCAACTCGCCGCTGGTGCCGGAGATGGTCGACACGCTCTACAAGCGGCTCCAGCGCCGGGGCTATCTGCGCCGCGACTGCGAGCGGATGGTGAACCGCGACCGCAACATCTTCGGATCGCTGCTGGTGAAGATGGGCCATGCCGATGCGATGATCACCGGCATGACCCGGCCCTTCGCCCAGACGCTGCGGGAGGTGAAGCGGGTGATGGACCCGGCGGCGGACCGCACCCCCTTCGGCATCCATGTGCTGGTGACGAAGGACAAGACGGTGTTCCTGGCCGACACCACGGTCAATGAGCGCCCCTCGGCGCAGGAACTGGCGGACATCGCGGAAGGCACGGTGGCGGTCGCCCGCCGCATGGGCCATGACCCGCGCGTCGCCTTCCTGTCCTATTCCAATTTCGGCAACCCGCCGGGCAGCTTCCTCGACAATGTGCGCGACGCGATCAAGGCGCTGGAAGAGCGGAATGTCGATTTCGAATTTGAAGGCGAAATGACCGTCGACGCGGCGCTCAACCCCACGGTGATGAAGAATTACCCCTTCAGCCGCCTGTCCGGCCCGGCCAATATCCTGGTGATGCCGGGGCTTCAGTCGGCCAATATCTCAGCCAAGCTGCTGCGCGAACTGGGCGGCGCGACCATGATCGGGCCGATGCTGGTCGGCATGGACAAGTCGGTGCAGATCGCCACCATGGCGTCCAACGCTTCGGAACTGCTGACGCTGGCGGTGCTGGCTTCGGCGGGTGTGGCGATCTGACGGAAGTGCGGGCGTGAGCGACTGGCCGGAGGTGGCCAATCCAGGACATTCCCCTCCCGTAAACGGGAGGGGTTAGGGGTGGGTGCGAGCGTAGCGAGCTTCTGACTTAGCCGTTGCAAAACAGCGCAGATGCCGCGCCAGCCCACCCCCTAACCCCCTCCCGCCTGCGGGAGGGGGAATGTCCGCCTTCCACCCTAGATCGCGCGCCCTTTCCAGTCGGCCAGATCGTCCGGCTGGTCGATGTCGAAGCCCAGACCGCGCCGGACGACCGGCGAGAACATCAAACCAAGCCGTTCCGCTTCCGCCCTGTGCGCCGAGAAACTGCCCTGGCCATAATGGAACTGGAAATCCGCCGCTCGCGGCAGAGGCAAGGACAATGCATTGGTTCCCCGCCCATGGACATCGGGCGCGGCCGCAATGCCGGGGGCGTCCAGCAGCGCCGCCACATCCGCTGCCTCGACCAGCGGCAGGTCGGCCGAGAGGAACAGCATCCGCTCGACTCCTGCTCCCAATGCCGCATCGCGGGCGCTCGTCACGGCAGGGTTAAGGCCGCCGCCCGGATCATCGAGCAAGCCTATGCTCTCCGGCAGTCCATGCCTCGACGGCCCCAGCAGCCGCAGCCTTTCCATCCCGACCACTTCCGCCGCAGCCCCCACCGTGCGGTGCAGCATCTCCGCAACCAGATTGCGCCGTCCGGTTTCGTCCAAAACAGGCGCCAGCCGCGTCTTGCAGGCGGCGGGCGCCTTGACCGGGATGACGATCCAGCAGTTCATGACCGTCAACCGGCGATCCGTTCGGCCAGATCCAGCGCCGCCCGCGCCACCCGGGCGCGGTCGTCCAGCGTCTTCATCAGCGTGTCGGTGACGGCGTGGGGAATGTCCAAACCCTCGCTCCCGTCGCGCACGTCGACCAGCAGCGCGTCGATGACGCCTTCATAATGGGCGGCAATGGCCTGGTTGGTGACGCCCAGTCCCAACTCGCCCATCAGCTTGGCGGTCGGTCCCTTGACCGCCTGCCCGCCGACGATCGGTGACACCGCGACGACCGGCGCCTTTCTTGCCGCCAACGCTTCGCGGATGCCGGGCACCGCCAGAATCGGGTCGACGCTCAGCCAGGGATTGGACGGCGCGATCACTATGGCGCGGGTTGCGGGATCGCTGATCGCCTCGATCACGCCGGGCGCAGGATGCGCTTGCTCCGCGCCCTCGAAGCGGATCGCCCGGACCGCCGGGACGCAGCGCTGCTCTACGAAATAGCGCTGGAAGGGGAGGTCGCCCGCATCGGTGGAGACATGGGTGGCGACGGCCTCGTCGCTCATCGGCAATATCTTGAGGCCAAGATCCCAGGCCGTCGCAAAACGGGCCGTCACCGCGCTCAACGTTTCGCCCGACGCCAGCATGTGCGACCGCAGCACATGCAGCGCCATGTCGCCGTCGCCCAGCAGGAACCAGTCCTCGCCGTCCAGCGACTTGAGCGCGTCCATGAAGCTCCATGTCTCACCCTCGCGGCCCCAGCCCTGCGCGGCATTGGCCCTGCCCGACAGGGTATAGAGCAGCGTGTCGATGTCGGGAGAGATCGCCAGCCCGAGATGACGGAAATCGTCCCCCGTGTTGACGATGGCGGTGATGTCCTCCGGCGGGCAGACCTGCATCAGCCCCAGCACCAGCTTGGCGCCGCCGACCCCCCCGGTCAGAACGACGATGCGGCCGCTCACCGGAACAGATCCTCTTCCAGCGGGCGGACCAGCGCGCCCGCGCCTGCATCTCCTTTGGGCAGGGCCACGCCGCGCAGCAGGGCGGCGGGCACGCTTTCCGCGCCCTCGCCCGTCACCAGCGTCGCGGCGGTGGCGATCTGGTCGGCCAGCGCGATCTGCGTCACCTCCAGCCGCCGTCCGTCCCGATCCTCCTCGCCGCGGCGGTCGACCAGCGCGGGCAATCCCGCCGCGCCGATTGCGACGCCCACCACGCCGTGGCGCCATGGCCGCCCGAAACTGTCGGAAACGACGATGCCGATCCCGGCCGCCTCGGGCCCCGCCAGCGCCGCCAGCAGGCCGCGCGCCGATCCATCGGGATCGAGCGGCAGCAGCAATGCGCGATCTTCCTCCCCCGGCCCGATATTGGACCGGTCGATGCCGCCGTTCGCCATCACATGGCCCAGCCGGTGGCGGGTGATCAGCACATGGGGCACCGCGCGCACCACGCTGCTGCTTTCGCGCAGCACCAGTTCGACCAGCCGGGGGTCCTTGCGCGTCGTGGCGGCCAGCTCCAGCGCCTGCGCGCCCGGCTCGACGCTGTCCAGCGCGACCATCCGTCCTTCCGCCTTGGACAGGATCTTCTGCGTCACGACCAGCACATCGCCGGCCTGGAGCGGCCACAGGCCCGCCTTCGCCAGACTGTCGCGCAGCACCGCCGCCAGATCGTCGCCGGCCCGGATTTCAGGAATATCGCATAGCGGATGAATCGAGATCATGCCGTGCTGTAGCGTGCAATTGCCGGTTAAGGTAGCATTGCGATTTCCCGGAAAAGGAAACTCATGAGCTTATCAGCGGGATTCGCTTGCCATGCCCCGGCCGAGTCTGGAAGAGAGGCGACGATGAAGATCAGTGACGATATTTTTCCCCTTCAGGGCGTCCGCGCATGAGCGAGGCCATCGCCTTCGACAGCGGCACTTTCCGCCGTGTGCTGGGGCATTATCCCACGGGGGTCTGCGTGGTGACGGCGGTGGAGGACGATCATGCGCCCACCGGCATGGTCGTCGGTTCCTTCACCTCCGTTTCGCTCGATCCGCCGCTGGTTGCCTTTTTCCCTGCCAAGAATTCGCTGAGCTGGCCGCGGATCGAAAGGGCAGGGAAATTCTGCGTCAACATCCTCGCCAGCGACCAGAAGCTGCTTTGCCAGCAATTTTCGGCCAAGGGCGCGAACGACAAGTTCGCCGGGGTGACGCATCGCGTCTCCGCCAATGGCTCCCCGATCCTGGATGGGGTGGTGGCCTGGATCGACTGCCGGCTCGAAGCGGTGCATGAAGCGGGCGACCATTATATCGTGCTGGGCCGGGTCATCGCGCTGGAGGTGGAAACGCCGGGCAAGCCGCTGCTCTTCTTCCAGGGCGGCTATGGCGAATTCGCTCATCTGAGCTGATCCTGTCGATCAGCGTTGTGCGGGGGAACACTGGGCCGTCCCCCGGCGCGCCATGATCCTGCGCAGGACCATGGCCGGCCCTATGGAAGCGCATGTCCGCTTTCCATCCCCCCATTGCCGCCGCTGAATCGCATCTCCCCGCGGCCCGGAGGGGATCTCCGAAAACCCGCGAAAAATCATGGCCGTTACGGCATGGCGAGGGTATAGCCTGCCGGGCAGGCGGATAGGCGCGCCGAAGACGCGCCGCGAATGAGGAGATGCCGTTTTGAGCGCGATCGAGCGTTTTCCCAATCTGGTGACCATGTTCTTCGCCCGCGCCAAGGCGATGGGGGACACGCCCTTCCTCTGGCGCAAGGTGGCTGGCCAATGGAAGTCGCTGAGCTGGACCGAAGTCGCCCATGACGTCGCCGCACTGGCCAGCGCATTGCAGGCGCAGGGACTGAGGCCCGGCGATCCGGTGATGCTGGTCAGCGAGAACCGGCCGGAATTCTGCATCGCGGACCTTGCCATCATGGCCGCGGGCTGCGTCACCGTGCCGACCTACACCACCAACACCACGCGCGATCACCAGCATATCCTGACCGACAGCGGCGCCCGGGCCGTCATCGTCTCCACCGCCAGGCTGGCGCAGAACCTGATGCCAGCCGTGCTGCGGTCGCAGGCGAGCTTCGTCATCGGCATGGAGCCGTTGCGCGGCATGCAGGGTCATGTCGCCTGCCATTTGTGGAGCGACCTGATCGCCCATTATCCCACCGACATCGATGCCTGCGCCGCCGGCCAGACGGCGAAGCGCGACGATCTGGCCTGCATCATCTACACCAGCGGCACCGGCGGCGCGCCGCGTGGGGTGATGCAGCATCATGGCGCCATCCTCTGCAATATCGAGGGGGCGGACAAGCTGCTGGAGGAGGATTTCGGCCGGGACGAAGAGGTGTTCCTGTCCTTCCTGCCGCTGTCCCACGCCTATGAACATAGCGGCGGCCAGTTCCTGCCGATCATGGCGGCGGGGCAGATCTATTATGCGGAAGGGCTGGAAAAACTCGCCAGCAATATCGAGGAGGCGCGGCCGACGATCATGGTCGTCGTCCCCCGCCTGTTCGAAGTGCTGCGCGCCCGCATCATCAAGTCGGTCGAGAAGCAGGGCAAATTCCCCACCTATCTGCTGGGTCAGGCGCTGCGCATCGCGGCCAGGGAACAGCGCGGGCGGAAATCGCTGCTCGACCTGCCGATGAAGGCGCTGCTGGCGCGCACGCTGAAGCCGAAGATCGCGGCGCGCTTCGGCGGGCGGATGAAGGCGCTGGTGTCAGGCGGGGCGCCGCTCAATCCGGATGTCGGCCTGTTCTTCGACGCGATGGGGCTGACGCTGCTCCAGGGTTATGGCCAGACCGAGGCGGGGCCGGTGATCAGTTGCAACCGCCCCCGCGCCGGGATCGCGATGGACACGGTCGGTCCGCCGCTCGACGGGGTGGAGGTGCGGATCGCGGAGGATGGCGAGATTCTCGTGCGCGGCGAGCTGGTGATGCACGGCTATTGGCGCAATCCCGCGGAAACGGAGAAGGCGCTGCAAAATGGCTGGCTCCACACGGGCGACATCGGGGAGATCGATGAAAAGGGCCGCATCCGCATCACCGACCGCAAGAAGGACCTGATCGTCAACGACAAGGGCGACAATGTCTCGCCGCAGAAGGTGGAGGGCATGCTGACGCTCCAGCCGGAGATCGGGCAGGCGATGGTCTATGGCGACCGCCGTCCGCATCTGGTGGGTCTGCTGGTGCCCGATGCCGAATGGACGCGGGAATGGGCGCAGGCGCAGGGACGGAAGGTTGAAGGGATCGCGGCCGATGCCGCCTATCAGGCGGCGCTGCGCGCGGCGGTCGACCGGGTGAATGACGACCTGTCCGTGATCGAACGGGTGCGGCGGTTCATTCTGGCGGATGAGCCCTTCACCATCGACAATAGCGAGATGACGCCGTCGATGAAGATCCGCCGCCACGTCATCCGCGCCCGCTATCAGGAACGGCTCGACGCGCTGTACAAGGGGTGAAGCCTGGCTGATCCTGTTCCTGCCTTTGCAGGACCAGGACGCCATAAGGAAGCAACCCTATTTCGACGGCGCGCGATAGGGGATGAAGTCACCCAGCGCGCAATTTCCCGTCACCATGCCGGTCATCAGGTCGGCGCTGGTCAACTGGTCCCCGCGGCAATATTGCGATCCCCAGGTCCTGATGATCAGCGTGTCGCCGCGCGACAGCCCGGAACAACTGCCGATCAGGTCGTTGCGGTAGACCAGCCGCCGGCTGACCCGGTAGAGCAGGACGCTGTTGCTGATGGCCGTCAGATTGGACTGGGATTCCCGATTGACGCAGCTCGTCCTTTCGCCCGGCACCTTGCCCGCCAGCGCCCGTTCCAGCTCGCTCGTCTGTTTTTCGGTCAGCCTGGGCGGCTCATAGCTGTCCGAACATCCGGCCAGTAGCAGCGGGGCCAGGCACAGGCTGGAACGCAACATCCATGGACGCATGGCATCTCTCCTCATTCGTCCCGCTTTCAGGACGACAAAGCAGCGCGAAAACCGTCACGCCGCATCCTTTGCCGCGCGCCGTTCGGCCAGTTGCGCGACATCGCGGGCGCGCATGAAGACATTGGTTGCGCGTTCCTGCCCGATGCTGGTCGGCACCGTGGCCTCTCCCCGCGAACGCGCCGCGTCGACATCCCCCATGCGGGCGCGCAAGGCGGCGTTGTCCGGCTCCACAGTCAGGGCGAAGCGGCCGTTCGACTGCGTATATTCATGCGCGCAATAGACGGCCGTATCGTCGGGCAGGGCGGCGAAGCGCTGCATATTGGCGAACATCTGCGCCGCCGTTCCCTCGAACAGCCGGCCGCAACCCATGGCGAACAGCGTGTCCCCGACGAAGATCAGGCGGTCGTCGGCCAGATGATAGGCGATATGCCCGGCGGTATGGGCTGGCACCTCCAGCACGGTGGCCTGATGGGCGCCGATGCGGACGCTATCGCCCTCCCGCACCGGGCGGTCCAGCGTGCCGATCTTCTCCGCCTCCGCCGCCGGGCCGGTGATGATGCAGCCCGTCGCCGCCTTGATCGCCGCATTGCCGCCGACATGGTCGCCATGCCAGTGGGTGTTCCAGATCTGGCCGATGGTCCAACCCCTCTGCCGGGCCGCTTCCAGCACCGGCTCCGCCACGGCGGGATCGACGGCCACAGTCTCCCCGCTGGCGTCGTCATGCAGCAGCCAGACATAATTGTCGCTGAGAACGGGTATGCGGACGACCTCCAGCATGGCCTACCAGGCTCCCACATTGGGCATCGATGCCCAGGGTTCGGCCGGATCAAGATGTCCGTCCTGCAACAGTTCGATCGAGATATTGTCCGGCGTCCGCACGAAGGCCATGTGACCGTCGCGCGGCGGCCGGTTGATGGTGACGCCCGCGTCCATCAGCCGCCGGCAGGTCTCGTAGATATTCTCGACCCGATAGGCGAGATGCCCGAAATTGCGTCCGCCGCCATAGACCTCCGGCGGCGTACCGTCCTCCGCCGGCCAGTTATAGGTCAGTTCGACCTGCGCCTCTTCATCGCCGGGCGCGGCGAGGAAGACCAGCGTGAACCGCCCCTGCGCATTGTCGATGCGCTTCTGCTCCTCCAGGCCAAGCAGGCGGAAGAAGTCGACGGTGCGGTCGATGTCGGTCACGCGGATCATCGTGTGCAGATATTTGGGCAAGAAATCACTCCATTCGTCGCCATAAAGCAACGGTTCATCTCTGAAGACCTAAGACGCTTCCAAGATAAGATGCGTCGGGCTTCGACGGAAGAGGGAGGCAGGCATGGCCTTAACTTATCATGACAAGCTTTTCATGGGCTGCGCGGCCGTTCTGGCGCTCGGCATGGTCGGCGGCGGCTATCTGCTGGGCGACGGGCTCAAGCGGGCGAAGGCGGCGGACCGATCCGTCACCGTGCGCGGACTGGCGGAAAGGGATGTGACCGCGGACCTCGCCACCTGGTCGATCAGCTATTCCGCCACCGGTTTCGACCTGCCCGCTGTCCGGGCGGAGATCGACAATAACACCCGCGAACTGCGCGCCTATTTCGCCGGCCTCGGCTTCAGGCCGGATGCGCTGACCGCCACCGGCGCCGGGGTCAACCAATATATCAACAATGGCGTCAACACGATCACCATCACCCAGCGGATGTTGCTGCGCACCACCGACATTTCCCGCGCCCAGCGCGCCGTGGCGCAGCAATTCGACCTGGTCCGGCGGGGCGTCACGCTGCAGGAGGGGTCGGGCATGCGCTACAGTTTCACAAGGCTCAACGACGTGAAGCCCCGGATGGTCGCCGCCGCGACCAGGGATGCCCGCGCCGCCGCCGAGCAGTTCGCCCGCGACAGCGGGGCGAGCGTCGGCGGCATCAAGAGCGCGACGCAAGGCTATTTCTCGATCGAAGCGCGTGATGGCGAAGCCGACGGGTCGAGCGACACACCCTATAAGAAGGTGCGCGTCGTCACGACCGTCGACTTTTACCTCAAATAGCCATCAATCCTGGTCGTCGCCGATGATCGCACCGGCAGCGCCGCCGATCACAGCGCCCTCCACCGTGCCAAGGCCGGTGGCGGAGCCCACCACGGCGCCGCCCGCCCCGCCGATCAGCCCGCCGCGCGTCGCGCCATGCGAACAGGCGGTCAGCGCCAGCGCGCCCGCCGTCAGCAGGCCCAGCGCCGCGATCCTTCCATGACGATCCGGCATCCTCATGCTCCTTTTCCCCTCGCGTCCCGCCTGGCGGGCCAACGGAGAATGGCGGGCGGAGGTTCCTTGGTCGCCCTTCAGCGGGCGGGCTTCGGCGGCAGGCGGGAAAGATTGTCGGCGGCCGCCTTTCCCGCCGGCGCTTCCGCCGCCAGCTTCACCGCCCGCTGCCAGGCGGAACGGGCCACATCCTCATGATCGGTGAGGATGGCGATATTGCCTTCCTCCAGCGCGACGGAAGCATCGTCGGGCGAAAGCTGCACCGCCCGCGCGATATGCGCCTGCGCCAGCTTCATTTCCCCCGATCGCCGGGCCAGCGTGGCCGAAAGCAGCCAGGCCAGCGGGTCCCGCGGCACCTGATCCAGCGCCGCATCGAGCGAAGCGCGGGCGCCCTTCACATCGTTCAGCGCCACCAGCGCGCGGGCACGGTCCAGATGGACCTCGCCCTTCTCCAGACCGTCGGGCAACCCACGCGCCAGCGCCGCGTCGAAATCGTCCCGCGCCTTGGCGGCGTCGCCACCAGCCAGCGCGGCATTGCCGGCCTGCGCCCAGAGCCGGCCGCTCTGCACCATTTCGCCATTGCGTTCGGCTTCGTCCGCCCCCTGTTCGAAGGCGACGATGGCGGGCGCCCAGCGTTCGGCGCGGGCATAGGCAAAGCCCATGCAGTTGCGCGCATAGAAGCTGCCGCCGTCGATCCGCCATTGCTGCGCGAAGGCGACGCCCTTGTCCGGCGCCTCCACCGCCTGGTCCAGGCAGGCCTGGAATTTCGCCGCATATTTGTCCGGCACCGGAATGCGGCTCTCACTCGCTCCTGCTCCTGACCGCGCCGGAGCGGCCGACGCAGAAGCCGCCGCTTCCGCCTTTTCCTTCCTCTTGCGGTTCATCACCGCCTCGACCTCCGGATCATAGGCCTGCGGGGCGAGCAGCAGCAGCGGGAGGAAGAGGAAGGGCATCAGAGGCTGTCCAACAGGCTGGAGACGGTCCGGATCAGCAGGGCGATGTCCGGGTCGCGGGAAAGGCGATGGTCGCCATCCTTAATCAGCAGCGTCTGCACATCGGATGAACGCAGCCGCTCCGCGATCCGCAACGCCGTTCGCCAGGGCACGTCTGGGTCGGCCTGCCCCTGCAACAGCCGCACCGGGCAATCGATCGCGATCTCCCCCTCCAGCAGCCGCAGCGACTGGCCCGATTCCCAGAAGGCCAAGGTGGTGACATAGGGGTTATCGCCATAAGGGGTCGGTTCGACGATCCGTCCTTCCGTCGCCAGCAGGGCCTTGTCCGCGTCGGTAAAGCCCCATTCGGTGAAATCCGGCGCCGCCGCGATGCCGACCAGCCCCGCCACCCGCTCCGGCCGGGCCAGCGCGATCAGCAGCGCCAGCCAGCCGCCCATGGAAGATCCCACCAGCACCACCGGCCCCTGGGTCAGGGAATCGATCAGCAGCAGCGCATCGTCGCGCCAACTCGCCAGCGTGCCATCCTCAAACCGTCCCTCGCTCGCGCCATTGCCGGCATAATCGAGCCGCAGCATCGCCCGGCCCTGATCCTGCGCCCAACCGTCCAGCGCAACCGCCTTGCCGCCTTCCATGTCGGACATGTAGCCGGGCAGGAAGACGATCGTGGGGCCGGTGCCGGGCCGGTGCCGACAGGCCAGCCGCAATCCGTCCGGCCGAGGGTGAAAGGCGGGCGGCGTGACGTCGGGACGATCCATGCTATTTCTCCGGTTCAACGGCAGGGCCCTGAAAAAGGCCCGTAAAAAGCTCTTGGCCTGGAAACCAGAAAAATAAAAAATAATGCGCCTGCCGTGATTGACAGCCCCCCGGCCAGCGGCTAGTTGCGCGCTCCTACCCCGTGCCCAGATGGCGGAATTGGTAGACGCACCAGCTTCAGGTGCTGGCGATCGCAAGGTCGTGGAGGTTCGAGTCCTCTTCTGGGCACCATTTGTTCTTCCGGGGACGTCCGAGAACGTCCCGGAAATGGCTGAAATCCGTCGATTCTTATGCTATAACCGTCCGGCGAAATCCGGGCGGATACGGCACCAATCGAGAACAATTCGGGTATCTCGTGAGGTATCGTTCTCCTCCCTTTTTGGAGGCGATACCTCAGATGGGCACCCTTTTCGCCACGACCGTGGCCAACGCGAAGCCAGCCGAAAAGGACTATAAGCTCAGCGACGGCGCCGGGCTATACCTGCTCGTCCGACCCAACGGGTCAAAGCTCTGGCGCTTCAACTATGTCCACTGCGGCAAGCACCGCACGCTCGCCTTCGGCGTCTGGCCGGACGTCGGCCTCGCCGATGCCCGCGGCAAGCGCGACGAGGCGCGCCGGCTGATCGCGGCCGGGCTCGACCCCTCGCACGAGGAGAAAGTCGCGCGGGCCAAGGCGCGCGTCGAGGAGAACGACACCTTCAAGACGGTCGCCAAGGAATGGATCGCGAAGCTCGAGCGAGAGAATATGGCCGAGATCACGCTCAGTAAGATCCGCTGGCTGCTCGACATGGCCTATCCCAAGATCGGCAACCGTCCGATCGCCAAGATCACGACGCAGGAAGTCCTGGTCGTCCTCCGAGCGGTCGAGGCTACGGGACGCTACGAGAGTGCCCGGCGGATGCGCAGCGTGCTCGGCCGGGTCTTCCGCTACGCCGTCGCCACCACGCGAGCCGAGCGCGACCCGACGGGGGATTTGCGCGGCGCTCTCACCGTTCCGAAGGCCAAGCACCTTGCAGCGATCACCAACCCCAAGCGCGCCGGCGAACTGATGCGGGCGATCGAAAGCTACAGCGGGCACGCGATCACGCTCTACGCTCTGAGGCTGTCCGCCCACCTGTTCGTACGCCCTGGTGAGCTTCGGCAGGCGGAGTGGTCGGAGTTCGACTTCGACAACTCGGTCTGGAACATCCCGGAAGAGAAGATGAAAATGCGCCGCGCGCACCGTGTGCCGCTCTCGACCCAAGTCACCAGCCTGTTCGAGGAGCTCTGGGAGTTGACCGGCACGGGGCGCTATTGCTTCCCGTCTTTTCGGACTGACCGGCGGCCGATGTCGGAGAACACCGTCAACGCAGCGCTGCGCGTGCTCGGTTTCGAGCAATCCGAGATGAGCGCGCATGGCTTCCGCGCCATGGCGGCGACCTTGCTCAACGAAAGCAGCCAGTTCCATCCCGACGCGATCGAGCGCCAGCTGGCACACATCGAGACCAATGGCGTGCGCCGCGCCTACACGCGCGGGGAATATTGGAACGAACGGGTCACGATGATGCAGTTCTGGTCTAACGAACTCGACCGGCTGCGCAGCGGCGCCAAGGTGCTCAAGCCCAACTTCGGTGGCCGACACGCGGCCGCCGGATGACGCTCAGTCCAGGCGCTTGTCGTCCCAGATGTAGACGTCATCATCCATGAGCTTGAGTTCGGCAATCCGCTTGGCGATCGCCTCAGGTGCGAGCTTCGCCTCGAGCCATTTTTGGTAAATACCCGCAAAGTCGAGCAACTCGGCAAATCTCGGATCGGGATTTTCGGCCTGGCCCCATAGCTCGATAAGCCCGGCTAAGCCGTCGATCTCGCGCTTCCGCTCGACCTGGCGCTGCAGGAACTTGATCCGGTAGCCCTCGACCCGGACCTGCCGCTCGATATCTTTGCGCTTGCGGTCTTGTTCCTCCCATTGCCGTTTCTGCTCGGCGCGCTCCTCGCGGCGCCTCTTCACCGCAACAGACCAACCCTCGAGCGCATCGATCATTGCCGGGACCAAATCCTCGAGCCGTTGGCGCTTTGGCTCCACTGCGACGATCCCTCTGACGAGGTCGGGACGAGCGTCCGCGACAAGCCAGCCGATGGGCCCCGAGTCAGAGTGGGTCAGCAGCACTGCCGGTCCTATCCGGTCAAGTAGCGCTGCCACGGCATCGCGAGACAGCCGCTGCGTCTCCGCATTATTCGAAAGATATGGGACGATCGACGCGTAGAACTGATCGAAGATCGGGTCTCCGATTCGACTATGTCCCAGGCCGCCATCCGGGAACTGCGTGTGCAGCCTTGCCTGTGGCCAGAGGTCGAATGCCTCGGGCTGAGTGAAGAGTTGCTCGATCGCCTCCGCACCGACAACGTGCAGCTTGCCGTCCAGCCCTTCCTGCCAGGCAGAGCGACCACGCGCCGGCTGGTCCACCAAGTAGACGACAAAGCCCTGCGCAACGAAATACTGTGCCCAGCCTTCACGCCCGTCCGGCGTGTCAGTCCAATAGGAAGCGGTGGCAGATCCGCCATGTATCAGGATGATCGGATAGGGCTGCCGAGCTCTGATGGGGGTCAGCTTCTCGACATACATTTGATCTCGCATGACCTTGGGAGCAGCGCCCCCATCGAGACGCGGCGAGCGCACGCGGCCTGGGGTCGCGTCGTCCGCATAGGTCCCGCCCACGAAGAATATGCTGCGGGACGCTATCGCAGCTCCGTCGGGCTGCGAGTTGGCCGTTGAACCGGTGCTCGACCCCGGAAGCGCCGACTGGGCTTTGCTCCCCACGGGCTGTGCCGGCAACTGACCGGACAATGAAGCGGCAACCGCGCCGGCAGCAACCGCTATCAGTGCATTCCTACGAGACCAGGGACCTCGAATAAATATTCTCAATTCGGCTTCCTCCGTCGAAGTCCTAAGTCAGCTTCAACGAAGAAGCACCACTTTGCTACTTGCGGCGTGCGCGTTGCGGCTCCGACAGTCAGGGAGCCGCAACGCCCAACCTCACTTAAGCTTGAACCGGACGCCGAGGCGGAATGTCCGGCCGAGAACGTCGTAGTTATTGGGATTCACGCTGAGCGGCGCCTGACCGATCGAAGGGCCGACCGCCACCATCACGGGATCCTTGTTCAGAAGATTGTCGACGGCAAGATACGCCTCGAATCCTCCGGGCAACTTGTACGTGAAACTCGTGTCGAAATAGGTCGCACCGGGAACGTGATTGTCCTCGATCGTCGGGTGCGCCAGCGTTGCCGCCGGGCAGCTCGACGTGCATTCGATGTACGAGGGATTGTACGTGCCGGCACTGATGCCGCGCATGGTGACGCTCGCGAGCAGCGGGCCGCCCTCATACACCAGGTTGATCGAATATTTGAACTTGGGCGGAGCAGCCCCGTAGATGTACTCGTAGCCGACGTTGTTATACACCGGAACGCCGGGAATACCTGAATTGAGCGTGTTCTCGAGGAACCTCGTGCCCAGGAATCGCAGCGTCAACGCGCCTTTCAATCCCGACGAGATGTTCGCGAGATCCTGCCTATAGCTGGCCTCGAAATCGATGCCCCGCGCGAGTTGCCTGGCAAAGTTGACTGGGTTCACCGAGACAACACCGGGGGATGCTGCTAGATTCACTCGCTGGCAACTTGCCGCATCGCCCTGGTTGCATTGGTCGATCGTGTTCTGGGCCGTGGGCGTGATGATCGCGTCCTGAATGTCGATCCTGTAATAGTCGATCGAGGCGCCAAATCCGGGCAGGAAGCTGGGTTTCAACACGACGCCGACGCCGAACGTGTTGGCCACCTCGGGCTTGAGCGTGCTCGATCCCGACTGGGGGGCGAATACGCTTCTGCTGACAGCAGTATTGGTTGGGTTCAGCGTCGTGTTGGCAGGAATGCTGACCGTATTCAGGAGCGCGAGCGGGCTCTGGAACAGCTCGCCCATGGTGGGCGCCCGAATGTCGCGAGACCGTGTGACTCGGAATGTGATGTCATCGACCGGGGACCATGTAAGACCAGCTTGCCGCCAGCGTTCGAGGCCGCCATGCGCATGGAGCGCTTCGGCGAGCAGCGGATGCACCGTCATTGCCCTGCGTTCCGCTGGATGTTCGCTTCCCCGGTATATTTGGCGAGATTGGTTTCAACGTCGGCATTCTTCTGAAGGCCCGTCTGCATCAACCGGCGGATCAGTTCCTGCGCCGCAGGACGCTGAACCGATTCGAGAAACGCGGCCCACTCGGCGCCTATCGCGCCATCAGGCGGCAGGCTCGCCACGTTCACCAACGCCTTGATCTGGGCGATCGACTGCTTGTCGAACGAGGCGATGCGGCGCGCCAGCGCATCAACGTAGCCGTCGAGTTCGGCGTCGGGAAGAGCGCGGTTCACATAGCCGTAGCGTTCGGCGATCTCGCCATTGATATCATTCCCGCTGAGCAGGATTTCGAGGGCCCGGCCGCGGCCCACGAGGCGCGGAAGCCGCGCCATCGGCCCGCCGCCCGGCACGAAACCCGCGCCAATCTCGAACTGCGAGAGGATTGCCTTTTCGCGGCTGGCAAATCGCATGTCACTCGCCAGCGACAATTCGCTGCCGACGCCGGTTGCGCGGCCGCGGATCGACACGATCGATACGACGGGCGCCTTGCTGAGCCGGACGAGCATGTCGGGGAGCTGCGGCAGCCCGGTCGGTCCGGGGGGCATGCTGGTCGTCTGGTCGAGCGGCACCGAGAAATCATAGTGTGTCAGGAAGAATCCCGGGATCGCGCTATCGAATACGACGACCTTCAGCACGGGATCATTTTCGATCGCGGTGATGACCCGATTGAACGGCGCCATCGAGTCCGGGCCATAGATATTGAACGGCGGCTTGTCGATCGTCACCCGCCAGTAGGCCGGCGTCACCTTCATGATCCGAAAGTGTTCGCTGGCGGCCGCAGATGCGGCCGCTGTGGCTGATGCCTTGGGCTTCGCTTCCGCAGCGGCGATGGTGAGCGATGCCAGCGCAAAAGCCGCAGCGACTTTCTTTGCAATTGCCATAATCCGACCTTCCCGAAACTGGTGGGTTCGGGTCGACAGATGGGAGGCGGTCGGACGATCCCAATTGCACCATGGTATTAACATCGGTGCCGAGTTCGGCTCCGATACTAAGGTCTATGAATACCATCGGACAAGGGCCGCCCGCGGCGCCCGCGCCACATCGAAGTCGGTCGGAAAACCGATCGGTCAACGGAGGGCGCGTTGGTGACATTTTCGGGCAGACAGATCGTTGCGCCACTTCTGATCGCATTGTCGATCACTGCGGCCGCGCAGGCGCAGGAAAACGCCGACGAAACGGCGCCCGCGTCTACGATGGCAGGTGACGTTTTGGGCCTTCGCCCTCGCCTCACCGATGCCGGGATCGAGCTCACCGGGCATTATGTCGCCGAAACCGCCTGGAATTTTCGCGGCGGCGAACGGCAAGGGGTCACTGAAACCGGCGAGTTCGGTGTCGGCTTACAGTTTGACATGCAGCGGATCGCGGGTACGGACGGCAGCTTTCAGGCGACGATTACCTACCGCCACGGTCTGCAGCTCGATACGAAGGCGGGGCTCGGCACGCTTCAGGAAGTGCAGGAGATCTATGGCCGCGGCCGGACCTGGCGCCTGACGCAATTCTGGTACGAGCACCGCTTTGCGAATGGGGCCATCGCGGTGAAGGGCGGCAGGACTGCGCCGAGCGAAGACTTCTCCGCCTTTTCCTGCACCTTCCAGAACCTCAGCTTCTGCGGCTCGCAGCCGGGAAATATCGTCACCGACTATTGGTACAACTGGCCCGTCAGCCAATGGGGGCTACGACTTCGGGCCGCGCATCGCGGTGCCTACGCACAGATCGGCATCTATGAGGAAAATCCTCGTAATCTCGACAAGATCTTTACCATCGGGCGTTTCAGGGGCGCGACCGGCGCGCTGATTCCGATCGAGTTCGGTCTGACGGGGGGCGGCGATGGCGGCGCGGTGGGCAGCTTTAAGATCGGTGGCTGGGTGAGCACCGCTGACGCACCCGACCTGTTCCTCGACGTCGCTCGAGAAGCCGCAATTCTGACCGGCCGGGCGCCGCTGCAACGCGGATCGGCGCATGGCGTCTGGCTGGCGATCGAGCAGCAAGTGAGCGGGCGTTCGGCACGCGGCACCAGTATCTCGGGAGTCAGCGTCTTTTTCAACGCCCTTGCCGCCGATCGCCGCACATCGCGCATCGACAATCAGGTCGTCGTTGGGCTTTTCCTGCGCGATCCGCTGTCGGATGTCGCGGGCGACATGGTGGGTTTCGCCGCCGCCCGAACGCACGTCAACAACCGGCTCGATCAGGCCGAACGCCTCGCCGGACGGCCGCCACGCGGCGCAGAATATGCGTTCGAGCTTTTCTACGGCTTTAGGCCAGTCGGCTGGCTCGACCTTCGCCCCAATGTCCAGTGGATACACCATCCCGGCGGCCGCCGCGATGCGGGTGCGGTCGGTGTCGCGGGACTCAAGGCAGTGCTGCGCCTCTGATTTTTCAACGAAGGAGAAACAGCATGTCCATTTTCCATAATTTGCTCGGAAGACGAAATTTCCTTGCCTCCGCGGCGGTGGGATCGAGCCTGATCATCCTCGTCTGGGCCCAGGCGAGCGATGCGGTGGACGAGGCTCTGTCGAGCCCATCGGGATCGGGAGGGTGAGCATCCCTCCATTCAAATTCCGTGCGACCGATGCGGCGCTTGCGGACCTCAAGTGCCGCATCGCTGCGTCCAAATGGCGGAGCCAGAAACTCGTCCCCGACGCATCGCAAGGCGTAAAGCTCGCGACGATGCGCAAACTGGCAACCTATTGGGAGAAGGAGCAGGACTGGTGCAAAGGCGAGGCGCATGATGACGTCCTCGACAATGTCACCCTATATTGGCTGACCGGCACCGCAGTGTCATCGGCGCGGCTCTATTGGGAGAGCAAGCTGCCTTTCTTCGCGCCGAAAGGCGTGAAGATTCTGATGGGAGTTAGCGCCTTTCCCGACGCAAACTACATTGCGCCGCAGAGCTGGGCGGAGCAAGCCTATCCGAAGCTGGTCCACTATAATCGCTTGCCCAAGAGCGGCCATTTCGCGGCTTAGAATAGCCCGTGGCGGTCACGTCGGAGCTGCGTGCAACCCTCAAGTCGCTGCGCTCTCGATAGGGAGGGACCGGGTAGACCGGCCCCCTCCCGTCGCCAGCTTCAGGGAGCGGGATTAGATTTCCCTAAGCGGCGATCGAGGAAATCGAATGTTAGGCCGGCAACCTCGTCGGCCTTTTCGTCGAGCGCGAAATGCCCTGCATCGAGCAGGTGGATCTCGGCACCCGGAACATCGCGCGCATAGGCTTCGGCGCCCGGGACTATGAACGAGGGATCGTAACGCCCCCACATCACGAGCAGCGGCGGGCGGTGCTTGCGCAGCCACGCCTGCCATGCGGGATAGGAGGCGACATTGGTACGGTAGTCGTAGAGCAGATCGGCCTGAATCTGACGCTGCCCTGACCGCGACAGAAACGTATATTCGTCGGTCCAGCTGTCGGGATCGTATCGCTCGGGGTTCGGGCTGAGCCCGATGTGGCGCTCCCGGGCCCCTTCAAGCGAGACGAATTTGTCGACCTGATCGCCATGCAGAGCACGGTCGGCCCAATAATTAGCGATCGCAGTCCATTTGGCGCCAAGCCCCTCGCTATAGGCATTCGCGTTTTGGACGATGATCGCCTGAACCTTTTCGGGATTTTTCATCGCGATGCGGAATCCCACGGGGCCGCCGTAATCCTGCAGGAAGAGCGTGTAGCGGTCGACTTTCAGCCGTTTCAGAAACGCGCCGGTCGTGGCCGCCAGACGGTCGAACGTATAGATATATTCCCCCGGCGGCGGCGCATCGCTGTGCCCGAAGCCCGGATAGTCGGGCGCAATCAGCCGATAGCGTCCCGACAGCCGGCGCAGCAAAGGCTCGTACATTCGCGACGAAGAGGGGTAGCCGTGCAGGAGCACGACCACCGGCGCGTCCTTCGGGCCGACCTCGCGGTAGAATATACCGACCCCGTCGACCTCGATGCGCTGATAGGTGACGGGCGACGACGCAAGCGCCGCCGCAGTGAGCAGGGTGGCCATACTCACCCGGCCACCTCCACCGTCGCTATCGCGTCGAGCAACTCGGCGGTACTCAACATCGCATGCGCATAGGTCGGCCCGTTGAGCTCGTGCGCCGCATGCATCATCTCTTTCGAATAGGCGGCGGTCGCGTCGCGGATCAGCGTGACATGATAACCCAGTTCCATGGCATAGCGCCCGGTCGATTCGACACAGGTATTGGCGAGCAGCCCCACAAGAATGACATGCGTGATCCCGTGCTGGCGGAGCTGCTGATCGAGGTCGGTGTTGGCAAAACCGCTCTGCGCCCAATGTTCCTTGGCGACGATATCGCCGGGTTGCGGCGCGAAGTCGGGATGCCATTCACCGCCCCATTCGCCGCGGGCGAAACTGTGACGGCTCATGATCCCGATCTGCGTGGGATTGGGATGATCCCAATCCTGATAGTCGCCTGGCTCCCAGCGGCGGTGCGGTGCGATGACGACGCGGATGTCCGCCTTGCGGATGGCCGTGACGATCGCGCGCAAATTGTCGAGCAGGCCGATCTCCTCGGCGATCGGCCCGACGCGCGGCCATGCCTTTCCGCCTTCAGAGAGGAAATCATTATAGGGATCGATGAAAAGAAGGGCGGTCGACGCTCGTTTGTAGCTCAGCAATGCCATGGCCGCTCTCCTTCAACCACGCAGCGCGAAGCGTTCGATGCTTTCGGCGAAGAGCGGCGTCTCGCCGGCATTGTGCGCGAGCGACATCGGCTTTCGCTGCGCCGCAAAGGCTTCGAAAGGGATGCCCTGCCGATCGAGGTAGGTTAGGAATTCATCGGTCGCGTGCGTTTGCACATGGTTGACGAACTCGCAGCGGCCATCGCCCAGATCCTTGACGCTGAGTTCCCATTTGACGTGGATCGTCGTGCGGCCCGCGGGCGGGAAGATGTCCGACACTGATTCCAGCACCAGATGATCCTTCTCGGCCAGCGTTTCGACGTAATGCTGGACCATCAAGGTTCCGCCGATGATCTCGACGTTGATCGACATCCGCCGGCCGTCAGGCGCGGTGGTGGCGCCCGCGGCGACATGCGCGGGCGAACAGCCCTGATATTCATGTTCGGGGAGCGAAAACGCCCAGGCGGGCAGGTCGATCTTGCCGATCGGAGCGTTGATGATCGCGGTGAAGCTGGAATCGACGATTTCGGGGTTGGCCATGTCTCTATCCTTTGCCGGAGGGCGGCACCGTTGCACGGGCATGGAAGCAATCCATGCAACGAGCCTGTGAGGCGAGATAGGAAGGCGCTATCGCCACCGTTATTGAACTTTGGTGTCAGCATGCGGCCGTCGCCGAGGGCCTGCACGACCCATCGATACGATGGTGTCGACAACACAAACGTATAATCGATTTGCCGCCGAAGCCCCGCGATATTGGCTGGGTCGGACGCCGACGTAAGCGAACGACTGAGTCAATCGAATTCCCGGCGTGGCACCCGCTCGCCACGCTGGGCAGAGGACGCGGACGGACTCTCCTCCCTCCCCCGCCCAGTCCGTCCGCGTCCCACTTCCGGCCCGACAGGCCCAGACAAAGGGGTGTAACGACGTGCAGCTATCCGCTTTCGAACAGGGCCTGTCGGACCGCCGGCAATTTCTCGGCGTCGCCGGCGTTGCCGTCGCGGCGCAGCTCGGACTGAGTCTCGCGAGCGCCGGTGCAGCGCCACAACCGGCAATTGCCCAGACTGCACCCCCGACCGGCCGAGGTTTCCCGCCGCTTAAATCGGTCGACGCTGGTGTCCTCAATATTTCCTATATCGACATGGGCCCTGCCAAGGGGCCGGTCGCGATCCTGCTGCACGGCTGGCCCTATGACATCTACAGCTTCGCCGATGTCGCGCCGCTGCTGGTCGCGAAGGGCTATCGCGTCCTCATCCCCTATCTGCGTGGCTATGGCCCGACACGCTTCCTTGCGGCGGACAGCCTCCGCAACGGACAGCCCGCGGCGCTCGCGCAGGACCTGATCGATTTCATGGACGCGCTGAAGATCAAGCGCGCCGTGCTGGCCGGCTTCGACTGGGGCGCGCGCACCGCCGACATCGTCGCCGCGATCTGGCCCGAACGCACCACCGGCCTTGTCGCGGTCAGTGGCTATCTCGTCGCGGGACAGGAAGCGGGCAAGGTGCCGCTGCCGCCCGAGGCAGAGCTGCAATGGTGGTATCAATTCTATTTCGCAACCGAGCGCGGCCGCGTCGGCTACAACAAGAACCGCAAGGATTTCAACCGGCTGATCTGGAAGCTCGCCTCGCCCAAATGGAATTTCGACGAAGCCACCTATGCCCGCAGTGCAGCGTCGTTCGACAATCCCGACCATGTCGATATCGTGATCCACAATTACCGGTGGCGGCTGGGCCTCGCCGAGGGCGAAGCGCGCTACGCCGACCTCGACCGCCAGATCGCGGCGGCGCCCACGATCGGCGTCCCGACGATCACGATGGAAGGCGACGCCAATGGCGCGCCGCACCCCCCGCCCGCCGCCTATCGCGCGAAGTTCACGGGCCGCTACGAACATCGCGACATCGGCGGCGGCATCGGTCACAATCTGCCGCAGGAAGCCCCGCAGGCGTTCGCTCAGGCAGTGCAGGACGTCGCGCGTGGCTGAGGTCGGGAGCGACCTGTTCGACCTGGCGCCGCTGACACGGCTGCAACGGCACGACCTCGCCGCCGCGCTCACCGACGAGGAGCGCAGCCTCCTCCTCGACCACGCGGAGGAAGCGCCCTTTTGCGGCCTCTTCCTTTATGAAAAGCGCGAGGGCGTCTATTGCTGCCGCCTCTGCGGCCTGCCGCTCTTCCGCGCCGGCGCCAAGTTCGAAAGCGGCACCGGCTGGCCGAGCTTCACGACGCCGTTCAGTGCCGACCATCTCCAGACGATCGAAGACAGGCGCTACGGCATGATCCGTGCCGAGATCGTCTGCGCGCGCTGCGGATCGCATCAGGGACATGTCTTCCCCGACGGGCCGCTGCCGACGGGCCTGCGCTATTGCATCAACAGCGGCTCGCTCGAGTTCGTCGCCGTCGGGGAAACGCTCCCCGACCGTCTCGGCCGCGGCGCGCCTGAAGGACGGGTATGGCGGGGATAAATCCTGCCGCCCTCAGACAATCTCGAACACGCTGTAGACAGGTCCTTCGGGAAGCCGGTGCCCGATGCCGACCGTCATAATGCGGTTCAGCCATTCGTATCTCGGATCGGACGTCGAAAAGCGCGGCGCGATGCGAAAATAATAGTCGGCAGGATCGACCGGCTCGCCGCGCCCCAGCCGCGCGATAATGTCGGCCGGCCCGGTACGGATGCCCGTATATTCCATCGCAATCTCGGCGCCGTCGTAGGTGCGCAGCACGACCCGCGCGTCGAGCAGGATTGCGCCGTCGGCGCGCACGATCTGCCAGTCGGCGCCGCCTGTCAGGACATCGCCCGACAGGCGCTCGCCCGCGAAACGCCCGGCCACCATCTCGCCGACGCGCCGGTCGATTCCGGCTGGTCCGCCGATTGCATGGATATGATCGACGCCGACCTTCATCACGAACAGCGAGCGCGCGCTCAGCTCGCCGAGCGCGGCAAAGGCTTCGCCGAAATCATCTATTTTGCCTGATCCTTTCACGGCTTTCGGGCCGCTGATATCTCGGCCGCCAGCGTTGCGACGAGGTCGCCGGCGGGCATGGCGCGCGCCATCGGCGCCCCCTGTCCCGCCCATTGCGCACCAAAACCATGTTCGCCGCGCGACTTGGCCGCTGCGTGCAGTGCTTTTCCCAAGTCGTAGGCGATCGGGTAGGTCGGGATCTGCGTCGCCGAAACCTCGTCATCGAGCGCGGCGAACCGGTTTGCCAATATGCGCGCCGGGCGCCCTGACACCGCGCGCACCATTTGCGTATGCAGCGCGGCGTCGCTCGCCAGCGCGGCCCGATAGCCGGCATCGGCCAGGCTTTCGTCGCAGGCGATAAAGGCGGTGCCGAGCTGCGCCGCCGCGGCGCCCAGATCCAGCGCGGCGGCAATGCCCGCACCGTCCATGATACCGCCCGCCGCAATGACCGGAAGGTCGATCGCATCGACGAGCAGCCGCGTGAGCGCCATCGTGCCGAGCCGATCGTCGGGCGCGTTGGGATCGAAGACGCCGCGATGCCCGCCAGCCTCCCATCCCTGCGCAACGACGGCATCGACGCCAGCACGCTCTGCGATCCGCGCTTCGTCAAGGCTGGTCGCGGATGCGAGCAACGTGACGCCGGCATCGTGCAGCGCCTGGATTGCCAGTTCGGAAGGCAAGCCAAAATGAAAGCTGATGATCGTCGGCCGCTCGTCGAGTAGCATTTGCAGCATCGGTTCGTCGTCGACGAAGCTACGGTAGATTTCGTCCAGCACGTGCGGCGCATCCACGTCGAATTCGGCGAACAGCGGCGCGAGGCGGGCAATCCACGCGGCTTCGATCGCCGCATCGGCGACAGCGGGCGCGTGGCAGAAGAGATTGACGTTGAAAGGCCTCGCACTTCGCTCGCGGACCGCGGCAATCATGGCACGCGCTCCCTCGGCGTCGGTCGCGCCGACCCCGATCGAGCCGAGCGCGCCCGCATTGCTGACGGCCGCGGCCATGGCAGGCGAAGAGACACCCGCCATCGGTGCCTGGATGATCGGCAATTCGATGCCGAGCAAGCTGGTAAGATGGCGGGTGTCCATAATCGTCTCCAAGGTCGAGCAGATCAGCCGGAGGCTGCCGCGAGCTTCTTGCGATACTCGGCGACGGGCATACCGCCCCAGCCCCAGTCTTCCATCTCGACTTCCTGGATAATAACCCATGTCCAGTCGAGCGGCTTTCCGAGCACGTCGAGCAGGACTTGGCTCATCCCCTTGTAGATCGCGGCCTTCTGTTCTGCGGTCACATGATCGGCACCGGGTTCGGTGCCTTCCCGGGTCAATTGGACGGTGATGATAGGCATGGTCTTTCTCCTTGGCTGAGCCGATTAATGGCCGGCCGACTGGCCGCCATCGACGTGCAGGATCTCGCCCGTCACGAAGGGCGCATTTTCGAGAAAGAGGACGGCATCGACGATGTCCGACGTTTCGCCCATATGGCCGACCGGGTGCAGCGCCGAGAGGAACTCGTGCGTTTCGGGGGCGTGCATCGGCGTCTTGATGATACCCGGCGAGACGGCGTTCACGCGGACGCCGCGCTTTGCATATTCGATCCCGAGGCTCTTGGTCGCCGCGTTGATGCCGCCCTTCGACAGTGAGGCAAGCACCGACGGGACGTTCGAATTGGCGTGATCCACAAGGCTCGTCGTGATGCTGACGACATGGCCGCACCCAGCCGCTTCCATCGCCGCGACCGCGGCCTGCGTGATGTAGAAAAAGCCGTTGAGGTTGGTCGATACGACGCTGGCATATTGATCGGCGCTGTAGCCGGTGAAGGGGCTCGCGACGAAGATACCGGCGTTGTTGACGAGCGTGTCGACGCGGCCGAATTGTTCGAGCGCGGCGGCAATGACGCGCGGACCGGTTTCGGGGTCGCCGATGTCGCCGGCAATCGCCAGCACGTCGGGATTGCTCGACGGCTGGATAGAACGCGAGGTCGCGACGACGCGATACCCACGGTCGAGATAGGCGTCAACGAGTGCGGCGCCGATACCCTGCGAAGCGCCGGTAATGACGGCGACTTTTTGTGCATTGCTCATGACATTGAACCTTTGCGCATGTGAAGACGGGACGGGAAAGCTCGCCCGTACGGCGCGCCTTGCGCCGACGGGAGCAAAGTAGGTTTGGCGCAATGCCGAGATAATCGATCTTCGCCGGCAGACATTCTGCCGCGCATCGGGATAATGATGGAGCTAAAGTTCGCGCGCGTCGATCGCGAGTCTCGCGAAGGCGGCACGAAGCCGCGGGGTGGCGAAATCGATGAATGCGCGGACCTTGGGCACCGCCATCCGTCCGCCGGGGGCCAACAGGTGCACAGGCTGCGGTTCCGGCTCGGCTTCGGCCAGAACGATCGTGAGCAACCCCTCCTTTACTTCGCGCGCGACATGGTAGGAATAGACGCGTGTCAGCCCACGCCCGCCCACCGCCGATCCGACCGCAGCGCGCACCGTGTTCACGATCAGTCGCGGCGGAAAATGGATGGTGCGCGCCGCCGGTCCGCTGCCGAAGGCCCACGCTTCGATTCCGAAATGGGTCAGCGAAACAATCTGGTGCCCCGCGATATCGGCAGGCTCTTCGATCAGCGGATGCTCGCTCAGATACTGCGGCGATGCGACGACCACCCGCCGCACTCCGTCGCCGACGCGCGTTGCAACGAGTGAAGAGTCCGGAAGCTGCCCGACGCGAAGCGCGACATCGACGCCTTCGTCCACCAGATTTACCGACCGGTCCACGAGGAGCAGACGCGCCGAAACCATCGGATAGGCTGCGAGAAATTCGTCGAGGATCGGCCGCAAGACCTCCTCGCCGCTGATCGGCGGTGCCGACAGCGTCAGCATGCCGCGCGGTGCGGATCGTTCCCCGCCGGCAAGCAGGTCCGCCTCCTCGAGTTCGGCGAGGATACGCCGACACGATGCCGCATAGCGCTGACCCGCTTCGCTGAGCCTGATGCTGCGCGTCGTCCGGTGAAGCAGTTCGACGCCCAGATGCCCCTCGAGCGACGCGATCGCGCGGCTGATCGCGGTTGGCGAACGATGCAGGCGCCGAGCAGCGCCGACAAGGCTGCCCTCGTCGACCGCCGTGACAAAGATATTCATCAAGTCGATGCGATCCATGATCCGTCCGAAAATATGAGCCTGCGTCCAGCATATTCATGCAACCATCGAGAGAAACCGAGAATGGCCAAACATTCGCGTTCGCCGATCACGAAGCTTGAGACACCAAGCTATTCCTCGATGTCGGCTGTTGGTCCGGCAATTGCGATTGCACGATAGTATCGTTTCGCAATTTGAGAGTGTGGCCACCGACCGATGCAAAGCGTCGAGAAGGACGGTAGCCTGCGGTTCATCCTGCAGCCGCGGCCATCGTCATCGGAATCATCATCGTCTGACGCACCGTGGGCAACTTTTTACAGGCGACCATCGGCTGACCTTACCTCGCCAGATTGCAGAGCTCGAGCTTTCGGGGCATGTTGAGGGTAGCATTGAATGGACGTTAACGCCCGAAGGAAGCCACGCCAGCATGTAAATTCCTCGAGCCGAGGAATTGCGGAAAGTGCGGCCAGCCAACGCGACGCATAGGATTGAGACGAAGGTATCGGCGATACGTCCGTCCAGTTTCGCCGGAGGCTGTGACGGCACAATCTCGATGGCGGGGACCGATCCCGATCAGCCAGCGAGGCGCAGACATGGCCCGACAAATCCGCATCGATGAAGTTACGCGAGGCTATTGGCAGGCGGCGATCTCGAACCCCCCCATCAATCTCATCGATCTCGACACAATGGAGGAACTGTCGGACATCGTCGGGCGGCTCGAGGTCGACCCCGAGATCAAGGTAATCGTCTTCGCCAGCGAGGACCCGGATTTCTTCCTCGCGCATTACGACGTGCTCGTCGACAAGGCGAGAACGGCGGCATTGCCCAAGGGCCCGACGGGTATGCACCCCTGGCTCGACGTTCTCGCGCGCCTCGCCCGCGCGCCGGTCGTCTCGATCGCTTCCCTCCGCGGACGCGCGCGCGGCGCGGGGAGCGAGTTTGCGCTCGCGTGCGACTTGCGTTTTGCTAGCTCCGAAAAGGCTGTTCTTGGCCAGTTCGAGGTCGGCGTTGGGGCGGTTCCGGGCGCCAACCCCATGGCTCGGCTCGGCGGACTGGTCGGCCGAGGGCGAGCGCTCGAGATCGTGCTTGGCGCCGACGACTTTCCCGGCGATCTCGCCGAGCGTTACGGGTACGTGAATCGCGCGGTACCCGACGACGAGCTTGATGAATTTGTGAACCGCTTTGCTCGCCGGATTGCCGGTTTCGAGAAATATGCGATCGCGGAGACCAAGATGCTCGTCGATCAGGTAACCTTGCCAGACGACACCCTGTTTCCGCCGGCGCTCGACCAGTTCTTCGTATCGACCGCGCGGTCCGATACGCGCGCGCGCATGGCCCGACTTCTGGATCGCGGGCTTCAGACGCGGTCCGCGATCGAGTTCGAGCTCGGGCGCCATGTCGCCGACCCGAACCAGTAAATCCGGAGGATGCGACACTACACCAGAATATTTGCGGCACTACAGCTGCCGAGTAACCGGTGAAACGTCCTCCGAGGCAATACCTTCATATCAATAGCGCTCGCACCGCGCGGCGGGCATAATGATCGAACGCTGAGGCCATATCCGATCAGGCGGGAGAAACATGCAGCCGACATCCGGGAGAACCTCGTTGTGGATGCGCATCGCGATTTGCGGCACCATTCTCGTCTCCGGTATGTTAGGACAAGCGCTCCCGGCGGTGGCGCAAATCGTCGATCAGGACGAGATCATCATCACTGCCCGCAAGCGTGAGGAAGCGGCATTGCGAGTACCTGTCGTGGCCACAGTGCTACCGGCGGACGAACTGAGCAGCAACCAAGCCACCGACCTTTATGACATCGCCGCCCTCACGCCGGGACTCGTGCTTGGCGCAGCACCGCTCGAGGTGGGCACCGAAGTTTCGCTCCGCGGCATCGGCTCGAGTCCGCTCGATCCGGGGGTCGACCAATCGGTCGCGCTCAATCTCGACGGACTGCCACTTGGACAGGGCGCTGCCTATTCGATCGGTATTTTCGACATGGAACGGGTCGAAATTCTCAAGGGTCCGCAGCCGCTCTTCTTCGGGAAGAATAGCCCAGGGGGCGTCATCGCCATCCGGACGGCCGATCCGGGGGATCACACCGAGATCGTCGGAAGCGCAGCCTATGAAGCCGAGGCGCGCGAATGGCAGGCGCGCCTCATTCTCTCGGGACCGGTCACCGACGGTCTGGGACTGCGGCTTTCTTCGCAATACGCTTCGAGCGATGGCTATTTCCGGAACACCGCTATCGCAATTCCGGAAAGCGGCGCGATGCAGCCCGACAACCGCTTTGGCAAGAGTCACGCGCTTTATCTGCGCCTGACCGCTCTATTTCACCCGAGTCCCGATTTCACCGCGCGGCTCAAGCTCAACATCACCCACGACCGCCGCCTCGGCGGCTTGCAGGAACAGCTCGTCCGCTGCCCAGACGGGAGGTTCAACTATCTCCCTTCGATCGGCCTCGACCTGCCGTCACAATATAGCGCGAACGAGGATTGCAAGGCCGATCGCAACCTCAATATCGTCGATGTCGATCCAAACGCCTTCAGCGTGCCCAATGGCGGTGTCAACTTCACCGAAACCGGCCAGCACTTCGGCACGCTGGAAATGAACTGGCCTCTCACGCCGCAATTCACGCTGACCTCACTGACTGGCTATTATCGGATCAGGGTCGATGCACTTCAGAACGGCTCGTGGGCAGGAGGAGCGATGGCGCCACTTGCGATCACCAAAGGATTTCGGCGGCGCGAAGCGACCCAGGAGCTGCGTCTCGCGTCCAACCTTGGAGGCGACTTTGATTTTACCGGGGGCGTCTTCCTCCAAGGCGCCAATATCACGAACGATATCGGATTTTTCGGCAACGCCCGCTATGGTCTGCCACGCATTGCGCTGCAAGGCTCACACGATGTCGACATCCGCTCGCTCGCGCTGTTCGGGCAAGCCCGATTCCGCCCAGCGCCCCAGGTCGAGATTGCGGGCGGCGTGCGCTGGACAAACGAGAAGCGTAGCGACGCCCCGATTACTTATGATGTTCTTGGCGTCGTGACCGGCATTGAAGGGGAACCGATCAGGCCGCAGCTTCCCCGCCTGCACTCGCGCAATTGGTCGCCGGAGCTGACCATCAGCTGGTATCCGAACCCCAACCTGACATTCTTCGGCGCGTTCAAGCAAGGCTATAAATCGGGCTCCTACAACATCAATCAGGCGCTCAATCCGGGCGACGACAATTCATTTGGTGACGAGCGGGCCCGCGGCGGTGAAGTCGGCATCAAGGGTCATGCCGGCGCCCGGCAATTCTTCTTTGATCTCGCCGGCTATTATTATCGTTATAATGGGTTGCAAGCAGGCATTATCCGGATCACCGACGCGGGCGTGCCCGTGCTTGCAACCGTCAACGCAGGCGCGGCGAAGGTCTATGGCATCGACCTCACGCTGCGCTATCGCCCAGGCAGCGTTCCCGGACTAAGCTTTACTGGATCGCTTAATTGGAATCACGGCACTTTCACGCGCTTCGCCAACGCAGACTGCAAACCCGGCCAGACGGTCATCGAGGGCTGCAACCAGTTGCCAACCCCCGTAACTGATCCGGCCGAACTTGCGGCCGGCTACTTCAGCATCGACCCTGTGCTGGGCACGCCTGTCCGTTACAACGGACAGGATTTGTCAGGCACGCCCCTCCATCGCGCACCGCGTTGGCAGGTGGCGGCTCGCGCCGATTATGTGCGGCCCGTCGGCGGCAACCTCGAGCTGGGAATGGGCGCGCGGCTCCAATATTCATCCCGCTACGTCGTTGATCTCGGCAACCGCGATAATGGCTTTCAAAGTGCGTTCGCCAAGATCGGCGCCGATATCAGGCTCAAGGCGCGCGACGACCGGTGGGAGCTTGCGCTTATCGGTAACAACCTGACCGATCGCCTGACTACCGGCGGCTGCCTCAACATCAACTATCCGGGCGGCGGCGGCGTTTTCTCCGGCATAGTGACAGGGGCGCCCATCAAGGGGCCTGCGGGATCCGGTGAGACAGTGTGCGGCTTTGAGCGTGGGCGCGAGTTCTGGTTGCGGTTCACCGTTCGACCTTTCGGCCGGTAGGCAAGCCGCCTACCTGACTGCGGACCCTTGGCGCTGTTCCGATACTATCGTCCGATTTCCCGGTGCCCCGCGAAGTGACAGATTGACGCCATGCACTGAAGCCGAAGGAGGCACGACATGAAAATTCTGATGGTGTTCACCTCGCATGACATTTTGGGCAACACGGGCCGTAAGACGGGATTCTGGCTAGAGGAGGGCGCGGCGCCTTATTATGTATTCCGCGACGCCGGGGTCGAACTCACGCTCGCATCGCCCAAGGGCGGCCAGCCTCCAGTGGACCCTAAAAGCGACCTTCCCGAGAACCAGACCGAAGCAATGGCTCGCTTCAAGCAGGATCCCGAGGCGCAGAAGGTTTTCGCCAGCACCCAGAAGCTCGCGGATATGCGCGCGGGAGATTTCGATGCAATTTTCTATCCCGGTGGCCACGGCCCTATGTGGGACCTTGTCGACAACCCCGACTCGATCGCGCTCATCGAGGCTTTTTACAACAGCGGAAAACCGGTTGCGGCGGTCTGTCATGCGCCTGCGGTTCTTCACCGGGTGACATACAAGGGCGATCCCATCGTGAAGGGAAAGCGCGTCACCGGCTTCACAAATGACGAAGAGGAGGAAGTGCAGCTCACTGACGTCGTGCCCTTCCTTGTCGAGGACGAGCTCAAGCGGCTTGGCGGTCTCTTCGAGAAAGTCCCGAACTGGGGGAGCTTCGCGATTACGGACGGGCTGCTGATCACCGGGCAGAATCCCGCTTCCTCGACTGCGGGAGCGGAAGCACTTCTAGCGTTGCTGGCAGCACCGAAGCCGGCTGAGAAGCTGAGCGCCGTCTGACCCCGATCCTTCCGTCCCTGCAGCACGCGGTGTCGCAGTTCCGCGGTTCGCCCCAACAAGCTTGAGACATGACCGCGCCAGGCCCGAGTCCCAACCCCGGAGTTTTCCTCATGGAAATGAAGCTCGAAGTCGTCGTGATCCCCGTTTCGGATGTCGATCGCGCGAAACAATTCTATAACCGCCTCGGGTGGAGGCTCGACATCGACTATTCCTCGGACGAGGATTACCGCATCGTTCAGTTCACCCCACAAGGATCGGGATGCTCGATCATCTTTGGCAAGGGAATTACAACGGCCGAGCCCGGTTCGGTTCAAGGGCTGCACCTGATCGTTTCGGATATCGTCGCGGTCCGCGACCAACTGATTGCGGACGGAATCGGCATCGGCGAACTGTTCCATGACGATGGCGGTGTCTTCCACCATATCGATGCGGACAAGATCGCCTGCGGTCCCAATCCCGAGCGGAAAAGCTATGCAAGCTACGCTTCCTTCAGCGATCCTGATGGCAATCGCTGGGTATTTCAGGAAGTCACGGCGCGGTTATCGGCTGACTTGCAAGGAGGAGACACGAGGTTCACGAAGCCGCTGGTGGACTGGCTGACGGCCACCTGAAGTATTTCATGCTCCTGATGTCAACGGCGGAGTAAAAGTCGGCCATTGGGCGGCGCAAAATCAGGCCGGGTGATCCGTGTGCTGGCGAGCGCCGCGAGGGCGTAGCCCGAGTGGGGGTCGCCAACACACGGATGGTCTTTTCTGTCAGGGGTTGGAGCGTGCCTTGCGCGCCTGGCTTTGGGCCAGACGATAGCTCTCTCCGTTCATCTCGAGTATGGAGACGTGGTGGGTAAGCCGGTCGAGGAGCGCGCCTGTCAGGCGCTCGGAGCCGAACGTTTCGGTCCACTCGTCGAACGGCAAGTTGCTGGTGATCAGCGTCGAGCCGCGCTCGTAACGCTGCGAGATCAGCTCGAACAGCAGTTCCGCGCCGGTTTTCGAGAGCGGCACGAACCCCAGTTCATCGATGATGAGGAGCTTGTATCCGGCCATTTGCTTGTGGAGGCGCAGAAGGCGGCGTTCGTCGCGTGCCTCCATCATCGCGCTGACCAGCGCGGACGCGGTGGTGAAGCCGACCGTCAGGCCCTTCTGGCAGGCGGCAAGGCCGAGGCCGATCGCCACATGGGTCTTGCCGGTTCCCGAGGGACCAAGGGCTATGACGTTCTCGCGGCGGTTGATCCAGTCGCAGCGTGCCAGTTCCAGCACCTGCATCTTGTTGAGCTTGGGGATCGCGGCAAAGTCGAAGCTGTCGAGGCTCTTGGCGGCCGGGAACTTCGCAGCCTTGATCCGGCGCTCGACCATCCGGCGTTCCCGGTCGATCAGCTCCAGTTCGACAAGCCGGGCAAGGTAGCGGACGTGATCTGCGCCCTCGGCCGCGCATCGCCGGGCCAGCTTGTCATGCTCGCGCAGGAAGGTTGGTAGCTTGAGCGTCTTGAGGTGGCTGGCCAGTAACAGCTCGGGGGACGGACTGCTCATGCCGCATCCTTCGCATCGCCCGAGAGCAACTGCATGTAGGAGCGCGCCGATGTCGTCTCCACCCTGGCTCTGGGCAGATAGGGATAGATCGCCATGTCCAATCGGGGTGGTCGGCGCTCCACCCGGCACAGCAGGAGATGCTTCACGGCATCAAAGCCGATCGCCCCGATATCGAGAGCCTGCTTTACGGCCGCATGCAGATCGGCAAGCGTGAAGCTCTCCAGCAGACGCAGCACCTGCACATACTCGCGCCGACCATGCTTGCCCATACGAGCTTCCATGAGGCGGCGCAGCGTTGCAAACGCTTCGGGCAGGTGCCAGCCTTGCAGGGGCGCTGCCTGATCGAGCGCATTGATCTTCTGTTCGATCAGGGGAAGGTAATGGATGGGATCGAAGATCACGTCCTCGCGCTCGTAGCTGCGCACATGACGGGCAATGACCTCGCCCCGGCAGCCGATCACCACCTCGCCGACATAGCCCCGGATCCATACCTCCTGATGGCCGAAGCGCACCGGCACCGAGTAATCATTGGTCCGGTAACGCACCAGCGCCTGCGACGAGACCTGGCCGCTGGTCTGGTCACAAGCCTCGAACGGGGCAGCCGGCAGTTCCTGCATCGCCGCCAGATCGCGCTTCAGCCTCTCGCCGATCGTCTCGCTCTCGCCCCGCAGCCGGTCGTTCTGACGCTTGCGGCATTGCTCCTCGAGCCACAGGTTGAACGCCTCCCACGTCGCGAACCGGGGGATCGGCACCATGAAGTTGCGGCGAGCATAACCGACCAGCCCTTCAACACTGCCTTTGTCGTTCCCCCTGCCGGGACGGCCGTAACGATCGCGGATCAGGTAATGCGACAGGAAGCCGCTGAACAGCCGGGCGCGCTGCCTCGTGCCGTCGGGCAGGATCTTCGAGACCAGGCAGCGGTCGTTATCGTAGACGATCGACAGCGGCACCGCGCCGAAAAACGCGAAGGCGTGCACGTGGCCGTCCATCCATGCCTCGGCAACGGCAGCGGGATAGGCGCGCACGTAGCAGGCGTCGCTGTGCGGTAGATCGAGCACGAAGAAATGCGCCTTCTGCACAACACCGCCGATCTCGACCATGGCCTCACCAAAATCTGCCTGGGCATGGCCGGGCGCATGCGCCAGCGGCACGAACATCTCCCGGCTGCGCTGCTCGCGCTGTCGGATGTAATCCTTGATGATCGTGTAGCCGCCGGTGAAACCGTGCTCTTCGCGAAGGCGGTCAAATACCCGCTTCGCCGTATGACGCTGCTTGCGCGGAACCTGACGGTCACCATCAAGCCATGCATCGATGATCGGAACGAACGCTTCCAGCTTGGGCCGCCGCACCGCCGCCGTCCGGCGGTAACCGGGGGGCTCCGAATACGACAGCATCTTGCGGACCGTGTCGCGCGATACGTTGAAATGCTTCGCCGCCTCACGCTGGCTCATGCCGCCCGCGCAAGCAAGACGCACCTTCAGGTAAAGATCCACGGTATATATCTCCACGCCCTCCCTGCTCGCGCAAAGAAGGCAAAGTGGACGACTTTTACGCCGCCCGCAGCAGCACTTCGCCGCCGCCACCGTGGTCTAATTTTGCACCGCCGTTCTCACTCTTCGCGAAGGCGGTCAAATACCCGCTTCGCCGTATGACGCTGCTTGCGCGGAACCTGACGGTCACCATCAAGCCATGCATCGATGATCGGAACGAACGCTTCCAGCTTGGGCCGCCGCACCGCCGCCGTCCGGCGGTAACCGGGGGGCTCCGAATACGACAGCATCTTGCGGACCGTGTCGCGCGATACGTTGAAATGCTTCGCCGCCTCACGCTGGCTCATGCCGCCCGCGCAAGCAAGACGCACCTTCAGGTAAAGATCCACGGTATATATCTCCACGCCCTCCCTGCTCGCGCAAAGAAGGCAAAGTGGACGACTTTTACGCCGCCCGCAGCAGCACTTCGCCGCCGCCACCGTGGTCTAATTTTGCACCGCCGTTCTCACTGACGATCGTCGGCATCGAGGTGGGCCATGACACCGACCAGAATACCGGCACCCTTCAGAAACTGGTCCTCACGGCCTCTCATACGCGTCGCGTCATAGGCGAAGTGAGGCCAGTCGGGTTGTTGCCAGTTCCAACGCATGATCGACAGCACTCCTTTCTATCGATCAAATATCAGCATTATTTGATTTATAAAAGATGCCCCTATCGCTCAGAATAGGCATCCGGTCGGATGGGAGGCCAAGCGCCACTCGCTAACGACGGCAACGAATCGGCAACGCGAAGTCAGCGATCTGAAGCTTTTGGGACTCGAACCTCATGATCAAAAAGTTATAGGGTATCGACGAGGGTATCGGCTGATGATGTCATAAAAAATGACTATTTATCAAATCACTAGCGAGATTTTCGAGTCCTCTTCTGCGCTCCATCGATGCAACGAGCCGCTACGAAAGCGCGTCCTATGCGGACCTTCCTTGGGCGCATCTTCCGCTACGCCGTCGAGACCATGGTTCCTGAATATCAAAAGTGCCTATGCTTCACGCTGGAGACGGTGCAGATGAGCCTCCTTCTCTCCGGTCATGACCGCGGTTTCCACTGGTCCGGTGCTGTAGGCGTAACATCGTCCGAGCATCTCCGGATTGTCGCGGGCAGGGCGACCCGCAGCTTGTGAGGGGCGGTAGCGCCGACCGATGGCTATGAGCCAGGTACGCGCCAGGATGGTGGCGGCTTCAAGTTGATCCTGCTCGAAAACCAGACTGGCCCATGCGGCAAAGCCGGTTCCCAATGGCCTTCCCCGAAGCTCCAGCGGCTCTAGGATCGCGCCCTGCCGGACGAGCCAGCGACAGGCCAGCCGACCATTTCGCCAGATCGTCATGGGGACAGACAATTCGAGTTCGTCAGGGACCTCCGCTTCATAGAGTATCTCCGTCGATGGTCTTTGAGCATGGCCAATGGCCATGACCGCCAGGTCCAGAAGGTGGGTGCAATGATGGCGTGCAATCCCCCCGGCGTAAAAGTCGCGGGTTGGCGTGCTGATCGGCAGGCCCACCAAGGACTGAAGCTGGTGGACTGCGGCAGGGCATGCCGTGGTGGGAATGCGGACGCTTTCGCCGGTAATGGCGGTCACGATCGAGCAGTCGTGCACGATGGAACAGCGCATCTCGTGAAAATTGTCGAGGAGATGCGCGTCGACCCGATGGGATTGCGCGCGCAGGGATACGCGGCGAATGGTGGCGCCGGTCCCGTAATCGGGATTGAGTGGAAAGTTGAGTTGCTTAGGTCTCATGACAAGGGCGCGAACCTGCCGACATGGTTGCGACGTTCATGCGGCTTGCAGCGCGCTTTGTCCATCGCCCTGCGGTTACATGAAACGCGGCGGTCGCTTCGCCAGGAAGGCGGCGACTCCTTCCCGCCCCTCCGCCGCACCGGCCGATTCGGCAATCGAGGCGGCTTCGCGCTCCAGCTGGGCGGAAAGGTCGGCGGTTGCCGATTCCATCAACAAGGCGCGACATCTGGCGAGTGCGCGGATCGGCCCCTTCGCGAGCGCCGACGCGACGGTCGACGCCTCGGCGCGGAGCGCATCGTCGGTGACCACGCGCGTCACAAGGCCGAACTGCGCCGCTTCCTCCGCCCCGATCCGTCGATTGGTGAACAGCATCTCCTGCGCCCGCCGCATCCCGATCAGGCGCGGCAACCACCATGATGCGCCGCCATCCGGCGTCAGCCCGACGGCGCTGTAGGCCGAAGTGAAATACGCGGAGGCGGCTGCGAGCGCGATATCTCCCAATATCGCAAGGCTGAGCCCCGCGCCGGCCGCGGGGCCGTTGATTGCGGTGACCAGAGGCTTTTCCATCGTGGCAAGCCGATGAATGCCGGCATGGAAACCGCGCGCGAGGGCACCGACCGCCGCTTCGGCATCTTCCCCGGCGGCGGAGAAGGCATCGATGTCGCCGCCGACGCAGAAGAATTTGCCGCTTCCGGTCAGGACGACGCAGCGTATTTGCTGGTCCGCCGCGCAGTGCTCCGCCAGTTCATGCAGGCGGAATGCGAATTCAGGATCGACGGCGTTGCGCTTTTCGGGGCGCGCCAGCGTCAGCCAGGCGACGCCGTCCTCGATGTCGAGCGTGATGGCCGGGCTGTTCATCGGGCGCCGGCTATTTCCGCCTGCCGCCACGCCAGACGCATGAGTTCCGGCAGCACCGCGACGCGCTCGCGCGCCTGCGCGGAGGATGCGTTGCCGCGGATGACCCGGCCCTTGATGCCATGGAAGATGGCGGCGAGGCGAAAGAAGTTGAAGGCGATATAGAAGTCGTAGCCCGGCATGTCCGCCAACCCCCGGCGCCTGCAATAGGCGGCGAGATAGGCCTCTTCATCGGCTATGCCGAGCGCGGCGGGGTCGCTCCCGCCCAGGCCGGCGACGATATGCGGCGGCATCCGATACATCATCGCGTGATAGGCGAAGTCGGCGCCCGGATGGCCGAGCGTCGAAAGCTCCCAGTCGAGCACGGCCAGCACGCGCGGCTGCGTCGGGTGGAAGATCAGATTGTCGATGCGGAAATCGCCATGGACGATGCTCGTTTCCTCGCCCGGCGGGATGTGGGCGGGGAGCCATTCCACCAACCTGTCCATATAGGGATCGCGGCCCGCCTCCGCGTCCTCAAGATATTGGCGGGACCAGCGGGCGATCTGCCGTTCGAAATAGTTTCCGGGTCGGCCATAGTCCGCAAGGCCGGCGGCCACATGATCGATGCTGTGGAGGTCGGCGATCGTGGCGTTCATCGCATCGAAGAGCGCGGCTCTTTCTGCAGGGGACAGGTCGGGGATCGCGGCATCCCAGAAGATGCGGCCCTCCACCATGTCCATGACGTAGAAGATCGTGCCAATGACCGCGGGATCGGTGCACAGGCCATGGACGGCGGCGACCGGGAATCCTGCCCCGGAGAGGCCGGCGAGCACTCTCGCCTCCCGGTCGAGCGCATGGGCCCCTTTGAGCAGGGGGCCGGGCGGTTGCTTGCGCAGGACGTAGCTCTTGCCCGGCGTGATCAGTTTGTAGGTCGGATTGGACTGCCCGCCCTTGAACTGCTCGACCGTGAGCGGCCCGCCATAATCGGCGACATTGGCGCGCATCCAGGCGTCCAGCGCTCCCAGATCCAGCTCATAGCCGGGGCGGACGGCGGCAGTGCCGCTATTGTCTTCGACCAGGGCATTCATCGTGCGTCGCCTTCCCTTGAAATGGGCGGGGGCAGCCATTGGCCGTTCAGCATGTCGGGCTTTGGCCCATAGGCGCGGATCACCACGAAAAATGGGCCAGCCGGTGCGGGAAGCCAGTTTCCATCGGAGGATGCGGCGTGTTGGATGCGGATTTCGATGGAACCGTCCTTCTGCATCTTCAGGCCCTTTGTCCGGTCGCTCACCAGATAGCGGCGCAGCGGATTGGGATGAAGGGCGAAGGTCTTCGCGTCGTAGAGGGTGACGGACCAGAAGCTGTTGACGGGCGGAGGCCTTTGCAGCCGCAGCATGTAGCGTGACGACGCGCCGTCCAGCGCCGATCCATCGCCGTCCGCGAACGTGGTGTAGGACGCATTTTCCTCCCGCACATTCGCGCCGAGGCCGGCCATGTTGATGACGGACCGGCGCAGATAATTGAAACCGTAAACGCCCTTGTTGACCTTCATCCAGCCCGTGCCGGTGGGTTCGCCCAATTGCGACTTGGCGCGTGTGAGCATGTCCAGCGCCTCCGCATAACCGCTTTCGATCGCGGCTCGCATGGCCGGGGTCAGCCTGTCAGGGTTGAACGGGTGGTCGCCCGCTATGCCGATCGGCCGGAATCGCAACACAAGCGCCTCCTCGCCCGGCTGCCAGCCATTGGCCCGAAGCAGATAGTCGAGCGCCCGGAAATAGCCGATAGCGCCAGAGGCGGGTGGTGGTGGCGATGTTTCGCCATCAGAGTCCGCCGTCCCTTCGCCTTCCGGAACGATGATCCGGACCGCATCCTGAAAAGCACGCGCAGTCCGGACTTCGGCGTCGGACTGGGCGAAGGCGCGCATCAGGATCCATAGCTGGGTGGTGGCGGCTGGATAGACCGTGACCCCGGCGGGCGGGATGCCGCGCCAGCCGCGCGGCACCAGCAGGAAGCGGCCGCCTTTGACGCCTATCGTGCGATTGCTGAGATTGCTGGGATTGCCGAAAATGTCGAAGATGTTGAGCGTGAAATATTTGAGCTGCGTGGCCGGGATGTCGATTTCGACCGGCCCCTTGCTCAAGTCGATCCAGGCGGTGGAGTAAAGCGTGTCCGTATTGGGCACCTTGAAGGTGGCATAGTCCGGCCCCGCCAGGTTCCTCTCATGCGCGAAGCGGTTGAATCCGGTATAATTGCTCGAACTTCGATCGAACACCTGCCGATAGAGTTGCTCATAATGCAGATAGGCAGCCATGCCATAGACGGTCGCATCGAATGCGACGGTCCGGAGCAGGGCGGCGCGGTCCTTCTCGTCCCTGGGCAGCAGGTCCTCGCCATATCCGACTTGCGAAGTGGGCGCTTCCGGCGCGGCGAAGTTTGCTGGCTCGGCATGTCCAGCGGTCGACATAAGGATCGGCAGGAGGACCAGCATCGGCCGCATGGCCGGCATCCATCGTCCAGCGTTCATCCCTGCGCCGCCTTCCAGTCGCGCTTGATCTTCTTGGCCAGGCTCCACTTATGGACCTCGGTCGGGCCGTCGTAGATGCGGAAGGCGCGGATTTCCCGGAACGCCTGCTCGACGATGGTGTCGCCGGACACTCCTGTCCCGCCCATCACCTGAACGCAGCGGTCGGCGACGCGGAACAGCGCGTCCGACACCGCGACCTTCGCCATGGAGCTTTCCGCCGTGCCGAGCGAACCCGTGTCGAGAACGCCCGCGCACCAGTCGATCATGCGTTCGGCCTGCTTCAGGTCGATCAGATTGTCCGCCAGCATGAAGCCCACGCCCTCATGGTCGACCAGCGGCTTGCCGAAGGCGTGGCGGCGGCAGGCATAGTCGGTGGCGATTTCCTGCGCGCGCGTCGCGAGGCCGAGCCAGCGCATGCAGTGGGACAGGCGGGCAGGGCTGAGGCGTATCTGCGCATAGGCGAAGCCTTCTCCGCTCGCGCCCAGCATCTGGTCCGCCGGAACGCGCAGATCGACGATGTCGACCTCCGCGTGCCCGCCGGGCATCGAACTGTCGATCGTGTCGATCACGCGCACCGTCCGGATCGCCGGGTTGGGCAGGTCGACAAGGAACATGCAGGCGCCCTCGTCCGACCGGGCCATGACGATGCCGACGCGCGCACCTTCCGCCCCGGTGATGAACTTCTTGCGGCCGTTGATGACCCAATGATTGCCGTCGAGCCGGCAGGTCGTCTGCATCATCGACGGATCGGACCCCGCGCCGCCGGTTTCGGCAGGCTCGGTCATGAAGAAGGCGGAGCGCGCCTCGCCCCTCACCAGGGGGGCGAGAAATCGCGTCTTCTGTTCGGCGCTGCCGACCTTTCCGAGCAGATACATATTGCCTTCGTCAGGCGCGGCGGTGTTGCAGGCGAGGGGGCCGAGCGGCGACAGGCCCGACCTGATGAGGACGATGGCCGTTTCCCGCTGCGTCAGATGCGATCCGTCAGGCAGGACATGCGGGGTCAGCACGCCTGCATCGCGTGCTTTTGCGCGCAGCTCCGCAACGAGCGCGTCTTCCGGGCCATGGAAGCCGAGGCGACTGTCCTTTTCATAGGGAATGACCACGGTCCGGACGAAGGCTTCCACCTTCGAGGCGATGCTGTTCGCTCGCTCGGTCATTGCGCGGTGCTCCCCCCATCGATCACAAGTTCGGCGCCCGTCATGTAGCGGGACTCGTCGCTTGCCAGGAACAGGATTCCATCTGCTATCTCCTCCGCTTCCCCGATCCGGCCGAGCGGGACATCCGCCAGCAGGCTCCTGGCTGTTTCCGCATCGGCATAGGCAGGCGCGGTCAGCGGCGTCGCGATGTGACCGGGGTGAATGGAGTTCGCCCGCACGCCATTGCCGGCGGCAGCGCATTCGAGGGCGGTCGCCTTGGTGAACATCCGGACACCCCCCTTCGCCGCGCTGTAGGAGCCGGTGCCCGCCCCGGCCACGATGCCCCGAATGGACGACATGTTGACGATCGCGCCCCGGCCCGAGGCGGCGAGCAGCGGCATCATATATTTGGTGCCCAGGAAAACACTGTCGAGATTGACGGCAATGATCGAGCGCCATTGCGCCAATGTCGTGTCCGCGATCGACGCGAACTTGCCGAACCCGGCATTGTTCACGAGGATGTCGAGCGTGCCGAACCGTGTTCGTATCCGATCCGCCAGCGCAACCCATGCCTGTTCATCGGTGACGTCCATGACGGCGACCTCATGGCCGTCGCCCGGCAGGGACTTGGCCGCATCCGACAGGGCATCTCCATTGCGGTCCGCCAGGATGAGTGTCGCGCTCTCCGCCGCGAAGCGCCGTGCGGTGGCGAGCCCGATGCCCGAAGCGGCGCCGGTGATGAGCGCGATCCGCGCCTGAAGCCTGCTCACGATCTTTCCTCTTCTGCGTCAGCCTTGCCCTTGCTGAGCGAAATCAGGCTGTCGAATAGCGGATTTTCCCGCGCAAGGATCGATTGCGTCCGCTGCGCGATCACCGGATCGTAACGGGTCGTGGTAAAGACGTAGAACCGGTCATTCCGGATGCCGTCGAACGCCTGCGCGGCGACTTCCTCAGGCGATGGGGCATTCTGGAACAGATTATCCGAAATCGACTGGAACTCGGCGGCTTCCGCCGGCTGCCCGTCACTGGATCGCAGATGGGCAGGGCGGGATCGTTCGGCCTCGTATATGCGGGTTGCGACCAAGCCGGGACACAGCATCGTGACGCCAATCGGGGCGTTCCGCTCACGCAGGCCGGCATAGAGCGCTTCGGTGATGCGGACGACGGCATGTTTGGACGCGCCATAGACGGCGGAGCCTTCGCCGCTCACGAAGCCGGCCACGGACGCGGTGTTGAGAATATGTCCCGGCCGTCCCTCGGCCAGCATCCGGGGCACGAAGCTGCGGATGCCGTTGACCACGCCCTCCATGTTGACCCCGAAGGCCCAGCGCCAGTCTTCCAGCCCATATTCCCAGACGAGCCGGTGGCGGCCGCCGGGGACGACACCGGCATTGTTGCACAGCAGGGATACCTCGCCGAAGCGCGACCATGCGAGGTCGGCCAGAGCCTGTACCGCCTCCGGATCGGCCACGTCGGTTCTGTGGAGCGCGATGGCCGCGCTGTCGATGGTGCCGGCCACTGCTTCAAGGTCGGCAAGATTGATGTCGGCGAGGACCAGCTTCATCCCCTCCCGCGCGGCCAGATGCGCGAGCGCCGCGCCGATGCCGCTGCCGGCCCCCGTAATGACTGCCGTCCTGCCCTTGAAGTCCCTCATCCGGGCATGCTCCTCTCGCATCGGCCGAACCGGGATCGGCCCTGTATAAGCGTGCGATGTAGTCGACCGTCCGGTCGGACGTCAACTCCTTATCAGAAGTTGACCGGGATCGCGAAGCGGCATAGCCATGTTCAACCGACCGGACGGTCCACGCATTATCGGAGAGACGATGACTGATCTTCTGCCCCCGCTCGCCAGCCTTGGCCGCCTGCGTCGCGACGCCCCGAAGACCGTCGCGGGATTTCGCCGCTGGCGCGCGATCATCGATACCGATGGCGCTGTCCCCGCCCGGATGAAGCGATTGTTCGTCGCCTGCGCCGCCACGATGAAGGGCTATCGGGAACTTGCGACGCGGGAACTGGCGGAAGCCCGGGCGGCCGGTCTCACCGAGGCGGAGGCCGGCGCGGCGATCGCAATCCTGGCAAGCGTGCGCGGCGAGGGGGCGTCGCTGCGCTTCCATGATCTTTTCCGGGAAATCTACCCCGAAGCCGTCGATCCCGATTGGCCCAACGACGACATGGTGGTGGAAGATGGCGCGGCGCAGGCCAATTTCCTTCAATATTTCGGCACCATGCCCCCTTCGCTGGGCAAGCTGTTCGAGGTCAAGCCCCTTGGCGCCGACGCCTATTATCTCATGCGCGAGGGGACTTTGTCGGGGACGGCGCTGGGGCCCGTCCATGCGGAACTGCTGCTCGTCACCGTCCTCGTCGCCGATTATAGTTCATGGGCGTCCGTTCACATGAAGGGCGCGCGCACCGCCGGCGCCAGCGAGGAAGCAGTGGCCGAAGCGGTGATCTGCGCCGTGCCGACCGCCGGCCTGTCCGCCTGGGTCATCGGCGCGACCGCGATGGATGCGTGAGGGTCGTCCGTCCTTAAAGACCGCTGACGAGGTGCCCGCCATCCACCGCGATGACCGCGCCCGTCATGTAGCGCGACTGATCGGAACATAGCAGCAGGAGCGGCCCGTCCAGATCCTGCATCTGGCCGAGTCGCTTCTGCGGGATGCGCGAGATGAGCCGCTGACCTGCGTCGGATGCGAAGAAGTCGCGGTTGAGGTCCGTCTCGATATAGCCGGGCGCGAGCGCGTTGACCCGGATGTCGAACGCCGCCCATTCCAGCGCAAGCGCCTTCGTCAACTGGATGAGGCCGGCCTTGCTGGCGGCATAGGCGGCCAGCCCCTTGGACACGCGTTCCCCCAGGATCGAGGCGACGTTGACGATCGTCCCGCCTTCGCCCCGCATCATGCGCGCCGCCTGCTGGGCCACGAGGAAGGCGCCGGTCAGATTGGGCTGGAGCACCTGCGACCACTCGGTTGCGCTGAGATCGAGCGCCGCACGCATGTGGGCTACGCCTGCATTGTTGACGAGGATGGAGAGAGGCGCCGCAAGGTCGCGCTCGATTTGCCGGAAGGCCGCCGCGACCGCGTCCGGATCGGTCACATCCATGGCGACGGGAATGCATGTGCCGCCTTGTCGCCCAATCTCATCGGAGAGCGCCGAGAGCGCGTCGACTCGGCGCGCCGCTATCACGACCGTCGCCCCTTCCCGCGCCAGCAGACGAGCGAAATGCCGGCCCAAACCCGAACTCGCTCCGGTGACCAGCGCTGTCTTGCCCTCAACTTGCATTGTCCGCTCCCTCGCGCTTGCATTCTTTTCATCCAGCCGCCATCCCTAGGAGGAACCGACCAGACGGTCGACTTACCTTTGTGAGAGGTAGGACGCAGAACAGGGAACAGAGCCGGCGATGGCGCGAGAAGCAACAAAGAAACGGCAGACGACCGAGGCGCATGACGAGAAGCGCAACGAGATATTGAGGCATTGCGCGACGCTGTTCGACCGGGTGGGATATCACAAGGCGTCGATGCAGATGCTGGCGGATGAGGTGGGCCTCGGCAAGCCGACGCTCTACCATTATTTCCCCAGCAAGAACGCCATCCTCTTCGCGATGCACGACGCTCATATGAGCGCGCTTCTGGCGGGTCTCGACGAGGAAGGGGGGTCGGACGATCCGCTGGGCCGCCTGCGCGCGGCATGCATCGACATCCTGCGGCAGATCGCGGAGCATCCGGGTTATGTCCGGGCGTTCATGGACCATTATGAAGATCTGGAAGGCAAGATGCGCGACCATATCCGGGCGCAGCGCAACGCCTATCTGCAGCGGGTGCGCGGCATCATCGAACAGGGGATCGCGAACGGCCATTTCCGCCCGTGCGACCCGGGGCTCACCACCCTTGGCTTCCTCGGCATGTGCAACTGGGCCTATAAATGGTATCCTCCCCTGGCCAAGCGCAGACCGCCCGAGGACGTCGCCGACGCGATCTGCCAGCCCTTTTTCGAGGGGCTGAGCCTGAAAGGCCGCTGATCATGTCCGCTGCTGGCCCCTCCTGCACGATGCCGTCCGCCGCCCTGATCGACGCGGTCCGCTTTTCGGAGCCGGGGGGGATAGGACCGGCGGCGGAGCGGCTGCGCGATGCGGTGATGGACCTTTGCGGGTTGCGCACGGCGGTCACGCATAATGTGGCCTCCCGCGAACCGATGCGCGACGGGAATGGCGCCGTGCTGGCAAGCGAGGTTTTTGGTTTTCGCGGTGAGGAGTCGCGCTGGTGGGAGGTGCCTCAGCTTGCCCTTTCCTCGCCCATCGTTCACGCCTGCCGGGTGGAGGCGGAGCCGTTCTGGTGCAACGCGCATGGCTTTTTCACCCGCCTGCCCAACCCGCTGCTCGACGTGATCGACCTGCACGATTTCCGCATCCGGGCCATGACGGCGGCCGCGATCGTAGTTCCGATCCACCTGCCGTTCGGGCAGATCGGCGCAGCCAGTTTCCTCTCGCCCGAGCCGGAGGCCAATGACCTGTCCGATGCCTATGCCTGCGCCGCGGACGCTCTGGCCGTGCTCGCGCGGGCCTTCGTGCAAAGCTATGTCAAGGTGACGGCGCGGGCGCGGCCCGGGCTGGGGAGCATATCCTTGACCAAGCGCGAAGTGGAATGCCTGCGCTGGGCGGCTGCCGGAAAGACGAACGAGGAAATCGGCATCATCCTGGGCCTGCAACGCACCACGGTGCGATTCCACATCCGATCGGCATCCGTGAAGCTGGACGCGGTCAACCGCGACCAGACGATGTTCAAGGCAGCGCAGCTCGGCTTTCTGGGCATGATAAACTAACCCCTGTCGCATTGGTCAGAAGCCGACCGAACGGTCGGGCGCTATGTCTTCGGAAGGAGACAAGAGATGCCCGATACCCTGCCTGTTCCGATAGCCGACGGCCTCATCTGCCCCGATACAGAGGGCATTGCGCTGTTTGCCTCCAGAGAGCGGGCAACCCATCGCCTGTGCTTTCCGGCGCGACCGGAAGACGACCCGCGCTACGAGCGCGTCCTGCTGCCGCGCACAGGCCGGCTCTGGTCGTGGACTATCCAGCGCTTCCGCCCCAAGTCGCCGCCCTATGCCGGCCCGGAAGCATTCGAGCCCTATGCCGTGGGCTATGTCGAGCTGGATGGGGCGCTGATCGTCGAGGGGCGTCTGGTCGATGTGGCGTTCGATGCTCTGGCAATCGGCATGGCGATGCGGATCGTGCCGCTGCCCTTCGAGATGACGGACGGGACCCTGCGCACCAGCTTCGGCTTCGCGCCGGACAAGGGGTTTAAGGGATGAGCGAAGACGTCTTCATCGTCGGCGCGGGCATTCATCCCTTCGGCCGCACGCCCGGCCTTTCGGGCCTGCAGCAGGGCGTCTTCGCCGTTCGCCAGGCGCTCGAACGGGCGGGGCTGGCATGGCGCGATGTCCAGTTCGCCTTCGGCGGATCGGACGCCGCCGGCAATGCGGACACGATGGTGTCGGAACTGGGGCTTACCGGCATTCCCTTCATCAACGTCGCCAACGGCTGCGCGACCGGCGGGTCGGCCATGTTCGGCGCCTACAGCACGATCAAGTCGGGCGAGTTCGATCTTGGCCTCGCGGTAGGTTTCGACAAGCACCCGCGCGGCTCCTTCTCGCCCCTGCCGGCGGACTGGGGATTGCCGGACTGGTATGGCGAGACGGGGCTGATGCTGACCACCCAATTCTTCGCCATGAAGATTCAGCGCTATATGAGCCTCCATGGCATCACCCCGCACATGCTGGGTGCGGTCGCCGAGAAGGCGTTCGCCAACGGCGTTCTCGCCGATCATGCCTGGCGGCGCGAAGCCGTGGACATCGACACCATCCTCCATTCGCAGATGGTCAGCGACCCGCTCACCAAATTCATGTTCTGCTCGCCGGGCGAAGGCGCGGTGGCGCTGCTGCTGGCGAGCGGCAGGAAAGCGCGCGAACTTGGCCTGCCGGCCGTGCGGTTGCGTGCCGCGGCGGTCCGCACCCGGCCCCCCGGTTCGTTCGAGGTCTTCTCGCCAGCGCTCGATCTGGAGCGTGGCGGTTCACCGACCAGCGTCGCGTCCCAAGCGGCTTATGAGATGGCGGGCGTCGGCCCCGAGGACATCGACATCGCGCAACTCCAAGACACGGAGGCGGGGGCCGAGATCATGCACATGGCGGAGAATGGCTTTTGCGCCGATGGCGAGCAGACCGCATGGATCGCTGAGGGCCGCACGCGGATCGGCGGCAGCCTGCCGGTCAACACCGATGGCGGGTGCCTTGCCTGCGGGGAGCCGATCGGCGCGTCAGGGCTTCGCCAGGTCTATGAGAATTATGTGCAGTTGATCGGGCAGGCGGGCGCACGACAGGCGCCGGGCAGGCTGCGCCTCGGTTACAGCCATGTCTATGGCGCGCCGGGCGTGTCCGCCGTCGCCATCGTGGAGCGCTGACGCCATGGACCTGGCGCTTGGCCCAGAACAGCATGCGTTCCGCGAGGAGGTGCGCGCTTTCCTCGCCGCGTCGCTTTCGCCCGCGCTTCGGCGCGGGGCCGCGCTGACATCCGGCGTCTTCGCTGAACCCGACATCGCACGCGAATGGCAGGCGATATTGGAAGCGAAGAGATGGCTCGTCTATCACTGGCCGGACCATGCGGGCGGACCCGGATGGACGCCGGTCCAGCGCTGGATTTTCGAGAAGGAATGTGCGGAGGCAGGCGCTCCTGTCCTTCCCGGCATGGGCCTGAAGCTGGTGGGGCCGGTGCTGTACACCTATGGCACCCCGGCGCAGAAGGATCATTATCTCCCGCGCCTGCGCACGGGCGAGCATATATGGGCGCAGGGGTTTTCGGAACCCGGCTCCGGCTCCGACCTTGCAAGCCTGCGCACCCGCGCCGTGCGCGATGGCGATCATTATGTCGTGTCGGGCCACAAGATCTGGACCACGCAGGCGCAATATGCGAACCGGCTGTTCGCCCTGGTCCGGACCGACCCGCATGTGAAGCCGCAGCAGGGCATCAGCTTCCTGCTGATCGACATGACGCTGCCCGGCGTGACGGTGAAGCCGATCCTCAGCGCATCGGGCGATCACGAACTGAACGAGGTCTTCCTCGATGAAGTACGGGTGCCGGTCTCGGAGCGCGTCGGCGACGAAGGGCAAGGCTGGTCGATCGCCAAGTTCCTGCTGGAGAATGAGCGGGGCGGGTCCAGCTTCGCCCCGGCGCTTCTGGCTGATCTTGCCCGGTTGCGGACATCGGCGGGCCCGCTGACCGGCGAATTGGCGGATCGCGCCATCCGGCTCCAACTGGAGGCGGAAGCGCTGGAGATGACAGAGCTTCGGACGCTGATCGAGATCGAGCATGGCGCCGCGCCCGACCCGCGCAGCCTAACCACCAAGCTGCTGGCGTCCGAAATCCGGCAGGGCGTTGAGGCGCTGGCGGTGGACGTCTTCGGCCTCGCCGGTCTTCAACTGCCGGTCGAGCGTCCCTTCTACGGCGACGACATGCCCGCTCCGGTCGGTTCGGCGCAAGCGCAGGTCGCGGCTGCCCGCTACCTCAACGCCCGCGCCTGGTCGATCTTCGGCGGCACCAGCGAAATCCAGCTCACCCTGATCGCGAAGGCCGCCCTCGGCCTCTAGACACAAGAAGGATGCATCATGCCTGAAGCCTATATCGTTTCCGCACGCCGCACCGCCGGTGGCCGCCGCAATGGCCGGCTTGCCGGGTGGCACCCCGCCGATCTCGGTGCTCTGGTGCTGGATGCGCTGGTCGCCGACGCAGGTGTCGATCCGGCCGCGATCGACGATGTGATCATCGGTTGCGTCAGCCAGGTGGGCGAGCAGACCTTCGCCTTCGGCCGCAACATCGTGCTCGCCTCCAGCCTGCCCGACAGCGTGCCGGCGGTGACGATCGACCGGCAGTGCGGCTCGTCCCAGCAGGCGGTGCATTTCGCGGCGCAGGCGGTCATGTCGGGCCTTCAGGACATCGTGATCGCAGGGGGCGTCGAAAGCATGACGCGCGTGCCGATGGGTTCCCCCATCACATTGGCGAAAGCGGGCGGCATCGGCGCCAATCCTTTCTCCGAGGCGATCCAGAAGCGTTATGGCGTGGAGATGTTCAGCCAGTTTCAGGGCGCGCAGATGATCGCCGACAAATATGGCTTCACCCGCGACGATCATGACCGGTTCGCGCTCGCCAGCCACCGGAAGGCGGCGGCGGCCATGGATGCGGGCGCCTTTGACAGGGAGATCGTGCCGGTGCCCATCGTCACGGCGGAAGGGGAGCAGGCCATCCACGACCGCGACGAAGGGGTCCGCGCCGATGCGTCGATGGAGTCGATCGGTTCGGTCAAGCTGCTGAGCGAGGGCGGCACGCTGTCCGCGGCGACCGCAAGCCAGATCTGCGACGGCGCGAGCGGCGTACTCGTTGCTTCCGAAGCGGCCGTCAGGGCGCATGGCCTGACGCCCATCGCCCGCATCGTCAACCTGGCGGTCACGGCGGGCGATCCGGTCATCATGCTGGAAGAGCCGATCCCGGCGACGCGGCGGGTTCTCGATCGGGCCGGCATGTCGATGAAGGACATCGACCTGTTCGAAGTGAACGAAGCCTTCGCGTCGATCCCCATGGCATGGATGAAGGCGCTCGACGCGGACCCGGCGAGGTTGAACGTCAACGGGGGCGCGATTGCGCTTGGCCATCCGCTCGGCGCGACCGGCACGAAGCTGATGGCGACGCTCATCCATGCGCTCAAGGCGCGGGGCCAGCGCTACGGCCTTCAGACCATGTGCGAGGGCGGCGGCATCGCCAACGCCTCGATCATTGAGGTGCTCTGAGCCATGAACCTCGCGCTCAGCGATGAGCAGGTGATGGTCCGCGACATGGTCCGCCGCTTTCTGGCGGACCGCTATGACGCGGCGACCATGGCGAAAGGGCCGATGTCTCCCGACGACTGGCGCGCATTGGGGGAACTCGGTCTTTTCGCCCTGCTGACGCCGGAGCAGGCAGGCGGCCTGGGTGGCGGCGCGGTGGAGGTGATGATCGTCTCCGAAGAGATGGGGCGCGCCCTTGCGATCACGCCACTGACCGAAGCCGTTCTGCTCTGCGGCCGGGCAATCGCTGGTGATACTGTGGCCCGGCGCTGGGGCGACAGGCTGATGCAAGGGGAGGCTCTGCTCGCATTTGCGCCGGGAGGTACGATGGCGGACGGCAGGCTCTGCGGATCGGCGGGCATCGTCCGGGACGGCATGGATGCCGACGCCTTTGTCGTGGAGACGGAAGCGGGCGCGCTTCTGTTGGTCGATGGGCAGGACAGCGGCCTCCGCAGGATGCCGGTTCGTCTGGTCGACGGCAGCATGGCAGCCCATGTGCGATTCGATGCGGTGCATGCCGTGCCGCTCACGATTCCGGGGAGCGCGTGGGCAGAGGCTCAAGCCCTGGCCGGCCTGTCGATCGTCGCCGAACTGGTCGGCGCGATGGCGACCTTGCTTGACCTGACCGTCGATTATGTCGGGCAGCGCCACCAGTTCGGCAAGCCGATCGCGAGCTTTCAGGTCGTGCAGCATCGCTGCGCCCGGATGTACACCTGGCTGGAGCAATCCCGATCTTTGCTTTTGAAATCGGCCCTGGTCGAGGAGGAAGAACGGGTCCGGGCCGTGACGGCAGCAAGGGCCTATATTGGCGACGCTGCCTTGAAGCTCGCGGAGGAGGCGGTGCAGTTGCATGGCGGCATGGGTGTGACCGATGAACTTGTGGTCGGGCGCGGGCTGCGGCGCGTGCTGCTGCTGTCGCGCCTCCATGGCGGTGGAACCGCCGCCCGTGCCGCCCTGGCGGCCTGAAAGGATCGGCCATGGCGAAGAAGGGCAGGGTTGAGGGGAAGGTCGTCCTCGTGACCGGCGCGGCGCAAGGGCTGGGCAAGGCCGACGCCGAAGCGCTGGCGCGCGAGGGCGCGCGGGTGGTCGTCGCCGATGTTGACGAGGAGGAGGCGCAACGGGTCGTCGAGACGCTTCCGGCAGCGATGGCGCTTCGCCTGGACGTGACCAGCGAAGCGCAATGGCAGGCCGCGTTGACAAAGATCATGCGGGCGCATGGCCGGCTCGATGCGCTGGTCAACAATGCGGGCATTGCCGCCTTCGAAACGGTCGAGCAGTCGTCGCTGGAGGCATTCCGCCGCGTGATGGCCGTTTCGGCGGAAGGGACGTTTCTGGGATGCAAGACCTGCCTGCCGGCGCTGGCGGCCAGCGGGGCGGGATCGATCGTCAACATCGCGTCCGTGGCCGCGATCCGGGGCAATCCGGCGGTGTTCGCCTATAGCGCGGCCAAGGGCGCCGTACTCTCCATGACGCGCAGCCTGATCGTGCATTGCCAGCAGCAGGGCTATCCCGTTCGCGCCAATGTGGTTCTCCCCGGCTCGCACGATACGCAGATGGTTCGCGAAGCCTATCGCTTCGCCGCGCCCGAATTGCGCGAAGCCGCCCAAAGGCATGAGGGGCAGCCGGAGCATGTCGCCGACCTGGTCCTGTTCCTGGTGTCGGACGAGTCCGTCCGGCTGAACGGGACGGAAATCGTGATCGACAATGGCCGGACGGTGGCGTGAGACTCACTGCCGTTTGAGATCGTCCGCGTAGAAGCGGGATGCCCAGGCGATGCTGCCGGCGCCCGCGAGCGAGAACAGCACCACAGCCGAAAGCGCGTAACGCAGCGATGTGTCGTGCATCCCATCCGCCGCCGCCAGATAATCGCTGAGGAACCCCGTCACCGCCGGCCCCAGACCGAGCCCGAACAGGTTGAAGACCAGCAGGGTCACGGCCGACGTAAGTGCCCGGATGCGCGGCGGAACGACGGACTGTGGGACGCCTATGATCGGACCGTAATAGAAGAACATCAGCATGGTCGCCAGGAAGCCGAACGCCAGCGACGCGGTCAGCGAAGGAATCAGGAACTGGACCAGCGCGGCGGGCACCATCAGAAGCATCGCGGCGGCGCTCACCCAGACGCGGCCCGCCGGATCGCGCGATCCCGCCGCGTCCGACAGGCGGCCGCCCAGATAGATGCCGATGCCGCCGCCCAGCCCGTTCATCAGCGCCAGCCAGGAGGCGACGTCGGCAAGCGGCATGTGGTGGACGCGCATGTAGAAGGGGGCGGACCAGCTCATCATCGCATATTGGGCGAAGGCGTGAAGGGTCGTGCCGATCAGCATGTAACGATAGGTCCGCAACCGCCACAGGAAGCGCATGGCTTCACCGAGGGGCGGCGCTTTTTCCGTTGGGATCGAAGGGCCTGATCCCGTCCGCGCAGGCTCCCGCACGAGCAGCAGGACGAGCGGCGCCAGCGCCAGCCCCGCGACGCCGATCACCCCGAAGGCAAGACGCCATCCCAGCGCCGAGGCGATCCAGCCGCCCGACGCATAGCCGAGCATGATCCCGGCCGGGAGCGCCAGTCCCCACAGGGCAAGCGCCGTCACCCGCTTTTCGGGCGGATAGTAATCGGCGATGATGGAATGGGAAGCCGGCACGGAACCCGCTTCTCCCAGCGCGACGCCGATGCGGAAGGCTACCAGGGAACCAAAGCCGGTCGCGAGGCCCGAAAGCGCCGTCATGCCGCTCCAGGTGGCGAGCGAGGCGGCGATGATGTTGCGACGATTGAAGCGATCCGCCAGACGCGCGATCGGAAGGGACAGCGTCGCGTAGAACAGCGCGAAGGCAAGGCCGGTCAGCAGTCCGAGCTGGCCGTCGCTTAGCCCCAGTTCGCGCTTGATCGGTTCCTGAAGCACCGACAGGACCGTGCGATCGATATAGTTGAACATCGAAACCAGGCCCAGCATGACCAGCATCGTACGGCGCAACCCGGCGGCGGAGGTCGTCGGCGGAGCGGTGAGTCCGATGAGAGGGCTGTTCATGCGTTTACCTCTTGAATGGCTCCGGGATTGAAGGGAGGCCCGCTTTGGGCGAGCCTCCCCGGACTATCGAACTTCCCTTGCGGGCAGTCCGTTCGGCAATCCATCAGAACTTGAAACGGACCCCCGCCGTGAGCGTGCGCCCGGCGACGTTGTAGAGCGTGAACAGGGTCGGATAGAGAAGGCCCGGCGCGGCGGCTGCGGCGACCAGCGGCGGCTTGCGGTCGAACAGGTTCGTGGCCGTCACGAACAGTTCCGGCTCCCCGCGCACGTCGAACTTATAGGATGCCGTGGCGTCGGTGTAGAAGACCGGCTTGATCGCCGGGACCGCATAAAAGGACGTCGGATCGTTCTTGAGGTTGCCGATGGTCACCTTGCCGATCATAGATTCCTGCACGAACAGGGTGAGGCCCCCATTGGTGTAATTGGCGCTGAGCGTGCCCCTGAACTTGGGATAGGCATAGCCGGTCTGGCTGTTGACGCCATGGCCGGCATAATCGATCACCGGCGCGATGGAATTGGTCTGCGTCTTGTACCGGTCCAGATAGTTGGCGAAGGCGCGCAGGGTGAGTTCGCCATCGCCCAGCTTGGTCCGGTACGACATGGTGATGTCGAGGCCGCTGGTGCGCAGGAAGCTGATATTCTGCGTGATGAGGCTCACCGAAATCGGATAGTTGGCGGCCGACCGGTCGCTGAACGGCAGCGGCCTTTCGATAAGGTCGCAGGTCGGCGACGTGCCGTTCGACGTTTCGCACTCGTTGACGACATCGTTCAGCCCTTGCGTGGCGATGGCGCCCTTGATCTTGAGGTCGTAATAATCGACCGAAACGTCGAAGCCGGGCAGGAAACTGGGGCTGAGGACCACGCCCGCCGCGAACGTGTCGCCGGTTTCGGGATCGAGGTCGGGGTTGCCGCCGCTGAATTGACGGATCGAACCCGGCTGGCCGGTGTGAGGGTCGTTGAAGTTCACCGGCGCAGTCTGAACGCCCGCGAACAGTTCGAACAGCGAGGGCGCGCGAATATCGCGCGAGCGCGTGACGCGGAACATCACGTCCTGGATCGGCTTGTAGACCGCGCCGACCTTCCAGGTCTTGACGCTTCCGCTGGTGCTGTAGTCGGTCAGGCGGAAAGCGCCGTTGAGGCTCAGCTCCTCGGCGAAGGGTTGGCCCTTGAATACCGGAACCTGCGCTTCGGCAAACACTTCCTTCACGTTCAGCTTGCCGAAGGCCGAGCCGACATTGGTGTTGTTGAAGCGGGTCATGCGATTGGCCGGAATGCCCCGCAGCCCGGTGAAGTCCACAGGCACCGCGGGATCGGAATTGGACGTCAGGTCCAGCTTCTGCTTGCGATATTGCCCGCCGATGGCGACCGTGACCGGGCCTGCCGGAAGCTCGAAAAGATCCCCGCGCGCCGACAGGACGAAGTCGTCGGTCGTGTTCATGGCGCGGTAACGGGATACGCCAAGGACGGTTTGCAGATCGGCGGTCGTGGGCGTTCCCGCGCCGAAGACATTGAGCGGCGTGCACCCCGGATAGAGGCCGGGATTGGTCAGCGTGACGCGGCAGACGATCGAATTGTTCGGACCGCGAACCGCGTCCAGCGCCGCTGCCAGCTTGGGAATCTCGACCTGCGTCTGGGCGAATTTGGTGACGGACTTGCCATGGGTGTAGTCGGCGGTGACGTTCCATCCGCCAAGGTTCCATTCAAGGCCGCCGTTGATGAGATAGGCATTGGTCGCCTCCCGCGTCGGGATCGGCCCCTGCTCGCCGATGAAGCGGAAGACGGTGAAGCTGTCATTCGGCCCCATTTGCGCCTGGACCGCCGGGTTCAGGAAGGGGTTGCCGCTGAAGAAGCGGAAGCCGAGTACGGACTGGGCCTGCGTATCGTAGCTGGTGACGCTGCGCGAGTAGCTGCCCTGGACATGCGCCGTCAGCCCGTCCGTCAGGTCGTAGGCCAGGCGGCCAAAGCCCTGTGTCGTCGTCAGCGGCGCGATCAACTGGTTGAAGCCGGGAATATAAAGGCCGTCGCCGCCCACATTGGTGCCCGGCGTACCAGTGGCTGTGCCGCGCTGGATGGGCCGCACCGCGCCGCCCGGCAGGAAGATATTATTGGTGAGCGAGGGCACGGTGCTCGTCAGGATGATGCCGTTATTATAGTCGTTGGTCGTGAAACGCAGGTTCGGCAGGAAGATGAACGGGTTTGCCTCGCGGCCCGGTGCGGCGGTCGACCCGGGGACCGAACCCACGGCCGCATAGGCGTCGTCACCATAGATGCGCGCGCTGCGCTTGATGCCATCGCTGTGAAAACGCTCGACCGAGGCGAGGATATGGCCGCGATCGCCCGCAAAGCTGAGGCCCCCCGCAATGCCGATGCGATAGTTGCCGAGGTCGCCGCGGGTCGATACGCCGCGCTGCGCGACGCCCTTCACCCCCTCGAACTTCTTGTCGAGGACGAAGTTGACCGCGCCGCTGACAGCGTCGGAGCCGTAGACCGCCGATGCGCCGCCGGTCACGACGTCGACGCGCTGGATCAGCAGTTGCGGAATCGTGTTGACGTCCACCGCGCCGCGGAATGTCGTGGGCGGCACGCGGATGCCGTCGAGCAGGATCAGCGCCCGCGTCGGTCCGACGCCGCGCAGGTTGAGCAGATTGCCATGCTCGCCGCTATTGCCCTGCAACTGGCTGTTCGACTGCGGGCTGACCGAGTTGGCGAATTGCGGCAGCTTGTTGATCGCATCGGCAAGGTTGGTGGGGGTCGCCTTCTCGAGCTCCGTGGTGGGCGCGACGGTGACGGGCGTCGGCTGGTTGTAGCCGTCGCGCACGACGCGCGTTCCGGTAACGATGATGTCTCGCGTGGAAGGCGCGGCGGCATCCTCCGCCGACTGCGGTTCGGTCGTCGCCGTCGCCGCCGTTTGCGCATGGGCCGGCACGATGATCCCGGCAAACGCGCATCCCGAAAGGAGCGCCAATCGGCCAATCTTGAACCTTGTCATCATCTCTCTCCCTCTGATTAGGGCCATTTTGTCTTTCGCCCTGAAATCTCGTTTCATCCTGTCAGAAGATCAGACTGCGCCGGCCTCCCGCGCCGCCAGCCAGGCGGCCTTGGCGAGTGGTTCGATCCGTGTGACGATGTCGGCGGCATTGCTTGCGGTCTGCACGCCGTCGCGCGCCCGGCCGGCGATGCCCTGCAGAATGGCGGCCACCCGGAACAGGTTGAAGGCGCGGTAGAAGGGATGCGTCGGATCGCCGCGAAGGCCGGTCCGCTCGCAATAGCGGCGGGCATAATCTTCGGCCGTGGGAATGCCGAGCGCGGCAAGATCGGCGCCGCGCAGGGTTCCGCGCACGTCCACGCCCTCCGGCCTGAACCACTCCATCATATGGTAGGTGAGGTCGCCGAGCGGATCGCCCAGGGTCGACAACTCCCAGTCTATGACGGCGGATACGCGCGGCTCGGTCGGATGGACCAGCAGGTTGTGGAAGGAATAGTCGCCATGGATGATCGTGGTGCGCTCTTCCGTGGGCGGGATCGCGCCGGGCAGCCAGTCTATCAGCCGGTCCATCTCCGGGATGTCACCGGTGCGCGACGCATCATATTGCCGCGACCAGCGGGAAATCTGCCGCGCGAAATAATTGCCCGGCTTGCCATAGTCGGAGAGCCCGAGCGCCGCGAAGTCGACCAGATGCAGGCGGGCAAGCGTTTCATTGGCGGAGTCATAGATCGCGGCGCGCTCCGCACGGTCTAGGCCCGGCATAAGCGGGTCCCAGAAGCTGCGTCCCGGAACGTAGCGCATCACATAGAAGATGCTGCCGATGACATCCTCGTCCTCGCAAAGCAGCAGCGGTTCGGCGACGGGCAGGCCGGCTTCGTACAGGGCCATGGTGATGCGATATTCGCGATCCACCGCATGGGCGGATTTCAGCAAAACGCCCGCCGGCTTGCGCCGCAGGACATAGCTTTGGTCCTGCGTCGACAGGAGGAAGGTCGGGTTGGACTGTCCGCCCTCGAACCGCTGGACGCGCATGGGTCCGGAAAAATCCGCGATCCGGCCCGCCAGATAAGCGGCAAGTCGGGCTTCGTCGAACGCACTGTTGACGGCGACATCGACCGTCGAGCCGATCGTCGCGGCAGGCTGCGCGGCGCTCACGACGCTGCGCCTTCCGCATATTTGGCGAGTTCCATCCGGGCGAGCTGGCGTTCATGAACCTCGTCGGGCCCATCGGTCAGCCGCACGATGCGGGTGTTCGCCCAAAGCTCCGCCAGGCCGAAATCGTCGCTGACGCCGCCGCCGCCATGCGCCTGGATCGCGTCGTCGACGATCTGCTGCGCCATTTTCGGCGCGGCGATCTTGATCATCGCGATTTCGGCGCGGGCGGCCTTGTTGCCGACCGTGTCCATCATATGCGCGGCCTTCAGGCACAGCAGGCGCGCCATCTCGATCTCGCAACGGGCGCGGGCGATCCGTTCCTCCCAGACCGAATGTTCGGCTATGACCTTGCCGAAGGCCCGTCGCGAAAGGAGGCGCCGGCACATCTTTTCCAGCGCGACTTCCATCGTCGCGATGTTGCGCATCGTGTGGTGGATGCGCCCGGGACCAAGGCGGCCCTGCGCGATCTCGAAGCCGCAGCCTTCGCCCAGCAGCATATTCTCCGCCGGCACGCGCACATTCTCCAGCGCCACCTCGAAATGGCCGTGCGGCGCATGATCGTAACCGAAGACGGGGAGGTGCCGCACAAGCGTCACGCCCGGCGTGTCGCGCGGCACCAGGATCATCGATTGCTGCCGGTAGGGCGCGGCATCCGGGTCGGTCTTGCCCATGACGATGAAGAAGTCGCAGCGCGGATGGCCCGCTCCCGACGACCACCATTTCCGGCCGTTGATGACATAGTCGCTTCCGTCGCGGCGAATGTCGGTCTGGATGTTCCGCGCGTCGGATGAAGCGACGGCCGGTTCGGTCATCAGGAAGGCGGACCGGGTCTTGCCGTCGCGCAGCGGCACCATGAAGCGCTGCTTCTGCTCGGCCGTGCCATAGCGATGCAGCACCTCGAAATTGCCGGTGTCCGGCGCCATGCAGTTGAACACCTCGCTGGCGAAGGAAATTCGGCCCATCAGTTCGGCGATCGGCGCATATTCGACATTGGTGAGGCCCACGCTGGTGAAAAATTCATCGTCATGCTCAGATGGCGGCATGAAGATGTTCCACAGCCCCGCCTCCCGCGCCTTGTCCTTGAGTTCGTCGAACACGGGCGGGATTTCGGTCCAGCGATCGATCGCGGCGGACTGTTGGTGATAGACCGGAACGGCAGGAACGATGTGCTCCTCCATGAACGCCCTTACGCGCTCCATCCATTCCCTGGATTTGGCCGACTGTTCGAAATCCACGCATCCGCTCCAATTACGCCGCCGGATTCGAGCCGGCCTGCTTCCGTTCTAATACTCACCCGACCGATCGGTCGAGTGGTAAGTAGTCGACCGACTGGTCGGCTGTCAAACTGGTCAGGGAAAAAATTTTTGGTTGACGCCCGACCAGTCGGTCGATCATCTGGACCGCAGGAGAGCAAGCGATGACTAATAGCCCAATCATGGATGTCGCCCTGTTGCGGGGCTATGCGCCGTACACGCTTGCAGGATATGATATTTTCCGATCCGTGATCGAGTCGGACGGCGCGGTGCCGGCTCGCCTGAAAGCGCTGTTCGCGGCGGTGGCTGCCGTCGATCGCTGCCATCTGCCCCTTGCGCGCCGGGAACTGGAACGCGGCGTGAAGCTTGGCCTGACCGCCAGGGAGGCGACCGCAGGCCTTATCGTGCTGTCCAGCCTTCGCGGCGAGGCGGCGGCGCTCGATTTCGCGCAGATCATCGAGGGCAGTTTTGGCGACGCCCAGGCGCCGGAGCCGCAACCCCTGCCCATGGCGGCGGAGGGAGAGGCGGAGGCCAATTTCCGGGCCTATTGGGCGGGGAGCGTCCCCGCGCCGCTCGGCGCATTGATGCGCCTCGTGCCCCAGGCCGCTGACGCCTATTATCTCATGCGGCGAGGCAGCATCGACGCCAACCCGCTCTCGCCCAAATATGGCGAACTGCTTCTGCTCGCCATATTGGCGGCGGGATACAGCCCCATGGCGGCGACCCATGTGCGCGGCGCGCGCAATGCCGGCGCGAGCGACGAGGAAATTGCCGAAGCGGTGCTCTGCGCCGTTCCATCGGCGGGGATCGCCGCCTGGATGGCGGTGGGCGGCATGCTTGCCCCGCCCGAAGAAGGCGGCATCGCACGCTGAAACGACCGATCTTTTCACATCTTTGCCAAGGAGAGAGTTACATGGAACCGGAAAAGGACGTCATCCAATATGAAGTGGCCGATAACGGCATCTGCACGATCTGGCTCAACCGTCCCCATGTGAAGAATTGCGTGAGCCCCCAGCTTCTGCGCGACCTTGAGGTGGCGGTGGACAAGGCGGCCGAGGACGATTCGGTGCTGGCCGTCGTGTTCCGCGGTCGCGGCCACACCTTCTGCGCCGGTGCGGATCTCGGGCAACTGGTGGGTCCGGTGCTGCACGAGACCAGCACCTCGCTTCAGCTCGCAATCGACTCGGCGCGCACCTATGACAAGATCTACAACATGAAAAAGCCGACCATCGCCTGCGTCGAGGGCTATGCCGTCGCCGGCGGGTTCGAACTCTTCATCTCCTGCGATTTCGGCATTGCCGCCGACGACGCCAAGATCGGCGACTTCCACATCCGCCGCGCACTTTTCGGCGGCGCCGGCCCGATCTATCGCCTGCCGCGCTATATCGGCATGCGCAAGTCGAAGGAACTGATGCTGACCGGCAAGCTCTTGTCCGGCAAGGAATGCGTCGAATGGGGCCTGTGCAACGCCTCGGCGCCCAGCGACCAGTTGGAGCAGTTGATCCAGGATTTCTGCGCGCCGCTGATCGACAAGAGCCCCTTCTGCATGTGGATGACCAAGATGGCGGTCAATCGCGGCATGGACGCCGACACCAACTCTCTCATCACGCTGGAGACGATGACCTGCAACGTGGTGCATCACTCCGCCGATGCGAAGGAAGGCGTCGCGGCCTTCCTCGAAAAGCGCCAGCCGGTCTGGACGGGCAAGTAAGCCATGGCGGTCAGCATGGTCGTCCTGGCCAGCCGGCCGCAGGACTGGACGCACGAGCAGTTCACCAGCTGGTGGCGCGGGCCGCATGCCGACGCCGCCAGGGTGCTGCCGGGCCTTCTCGCCTATCGGCACGGCGCGGTGACGAAGGATTATGATAATCCGGAAGCGCCGGGCTGGGACGGCCACGCCGTGCTGACCTTCGCCGATCAGGCGGCGCTCGACGCCGCCTTCGCCTCGCCCGAATGGAAGGCGGCGACCGCCCAGACAAAGGGCATGGGCGGTCGCCGCATCATCCTCATCACCGATGAGGTCGATCTGCTTGCCGGAGACGATCATGGCTGACTGGAAACCCGGTTTCACCGCTGCGCAATTCCGTCTGGACGGCAGGCGCGCGCTCATCACCGGCGGACGCGGCGCGCTGGCCGAGGCCATGGCCGCAACGCTGGCGGACCTCGGTTGCGCCGTCGCCCTTGCGTCCCGCACGGAGGCCGACTGCGCCGATCTGGCCGCCGGCATAGCCGAGCGGTTCCGGGTTCCGGCTGTCGGCCTTTCCTGCAACATCGCCGACGAGGCGTCGGTGGAGGCGGCGGTCGCGGGAACGGTCGACCGGCTGGGCGGGCTCGACATCCTCATCAACAATGCAGGCGCCTCCTGGTGGGGTCTGCCGCAGGACATCCCGCTCAAGGGCTGGCAAAAGGTGATGGACGTCAATGTGACCGGCACCTTCCTCGCCTGCCGCCACGCCGCGCGCCACATGATCGCGGCGGGCGGCGGCGCCATCGTCAATATCGCGTCGGTAGGCGCATTCCTGTCCTATCAGCCGGACGCCGGGCAGGTCGTTCCCTATACCACCAGCAAGGCGGCGATCGTTCACCTGACCAGCGATCTCGCCGCCCAATGGGCCGGGCACAATATCCGCGTCAACGCCATCGCGCCCGGCTCGATCGAGACCGGGATGACAGAGACGCTCGATCCCGCCATTCAGGAAAAGACGCGGGCGGGCATATTGATGCGCCGCTTCGGCCGCCCGGACGAAGTGGCAGGCACGCTCGCCCTGCTGGCGTCGGACGCAGGCAGTTTCATCACCGGTCAGACCTTCCTGGTCGATGGAGGGCAATCCCTTGCCTGAAGAGCAAAGCCATCCGGCGTTCGAATGGGACGCCGAGCGGCTCTGGCCGCAATTCGCCCGCCTTGCCGACGCCGAACCGGACGCGCTTGCCCTGGCGGATTGCGATGATCGCCTGTGGAGCCGGGAAGAGCTGCGAGGGCAGGCGGTGGAGATCGCGGCTCTGCTGAAGGCGGTAGGGGTCGAGCCGGGCGACCGCGTCCTCGTCACGGCGCATAAAAGCCCTGCGACGATCGCGACGGCGCTTGCCATATCATCGCTGCAGGCGACCTTCTGCCCCGTATCGCCAAAGCTCGGAGCGGGCGACCTTGCCTCGCTCGAATCCTTGCTCGGCCATGCCGCCAAGGTGAGCGGCGCCGACAGCGCCCTGCCCGAGGTGGCCGCAGCCGCCGGCGAACGGTCGGTCGATCCGCGCGATCGCGATACCGCGCTCATCGGCTTCACCTCCGGCAGCACTGGCGTGCCCAAGGGGGTGATGCATGGCCCCGAAGCCCTGAACTATGCGACCCGCGCCTGCGCGGCCATTGCGGGTCTGCAACCGGATGACGCGATCCTGGGCATCGTCCCACTCGACAGTGCGCCCGGCTTCACCTTCACGGCGCATTTCGCGCTGTCATTGGGGCATCCGCTGGTGCTGGTCGACCCTTGGGTGCCGGCCGAAGCGCTGCGGCGGGCCGAACGCTATGGATGCGGCTGGGCGATCGCGGTGCCGACGCATCTTTTCACGATGGTGGAGGCGGCGCGGCTTGGCGAATGGACCGGCCGCCTGCCGCTTCGCGCCATGGCGGTGGGCGGCAGCGCGATGACGCCGGAACTGATCGAGGACGCCGACCGGCTGCTCGGCCTCAAGGCGCTGCGCATGTTCGGCATGTCCGAATGCATGGGCCATGCCTCCACCCATCCGTCCCATTCGCTGGAGCGTCGTCAGCTGTTCGACGGCATCCCCTTTCCCGGCACGCAGGAGGAGGCGTTCGACGCCGATCTGCGTCCCCTGCCGCGCGGCAGCCGGGGGCAGGCAGGCGTGCGCGGCCCGTCGCTGTTCCTAGGCTATGCGCAGGGCATGGGGGCGGGGCAGGAGCGCATGACGCCCGACGGCTTCTACCTGACCGGCGACGAGATCGTCCGCGATCAGGACGGCTTCGTGCGCGTGGTCGGCCGCATCAAGGACCAGATCATTCGCGGCGGATTCAACATCGACCCGGCCGAGGTGGAGGCAGCCCTGCTGCGCCATCCCGCCGTCGCGGAGGTGGCGGTCGTCGCGGTGCCCGAACGCAAGCTGGGCGAACAGGCCTGCGCCGTCTGCCGGCTGCGCACGGACGATGGGAGCATCGACCTGTCCGCCCTGCTCGACCACCTCTCCCAGCAGGGCCTGTCCCGCAAGAAATGGCCAGAGCATCTGGTGCTGGTCGAAGCGATGGCCGTCACCGCCACCGGCAAGCTCGACAAGAAGGCGATGGCCGCCATCGCCGTGGAGGAGGTCGCCCGCAGGCGCGCGGCGCCGCCCACCAGACAGGACGCATGACATGAAGCAGACCGCAACCAGCGTCGTCACCGACGGCGTCGCCCTGATCACGCTCGACAATCCGCCGGTCAACGCGCTCTCGGCGTCCCTCCGTCAGGGATTGCAGGTCAAACTGGAGCAGGCGTTCAGCGATGGGGCGGTTGGCGCCATCCTGTTGCTCTGCGCCGGACGGACCTTCATCGCCGGCGCGGACATCACCGAATTCGGTCAGCCCTGGCAGCCGCCGTCCTTGCCCGACCTTTGCGCCATGCTGGACGACGCGCCCAAGCCCGTCATCGCCGCCATTCATGGCACGGCGCTTGGGGGCGGGTTCGAACTGGCGCTCTCCTGCCACTATCGGGTGGCGGCGCGGAGCGCGAAGGTCGGCCTGCCGGAGGTGCATCTGGGCCTGCTTCCCGGCGCGGGCGGCACCCAGCGCCTGCCCCGGATCGTCGGTGCGGAGGCGGCGCTCGAAATCATCACGTCCGGGCGGCAGATCAAGGCTGCCGAAGCCCTTTCGCTCGGGCTGGTCGACGCCGTGGTCGATGATGCGGCCTTGCAGGACGAGGCGCTGGCCTTCGCGCGCCGCATCGTGGCCGATGGCGGTGCGAAGCCGCGAATATGCGATCGGGCCGACGCGCTCCAGCGCGACCGGGATCGCCCGGAGCTGTTCACCGCCTTTGCCGCCGCAAACGCACGCCGGTTCAAGGGGTTCGTCGCGCCCGCCGCCATCATCGAGGCTGTCGAGGCAGCAGTGACCCTTCCATTCGATGAGGGGCTGGCAAAGGAAACCGCCCTGTTCGAGCGACTGGTCGCCAGCCCGGAGTCCGCCGCCCAGCGCCATGTCTTCTTCGCGGAGCGGGAGGCGGCCCGCGTTCCCGACATCGGCCCCGACATATCCGCGATCGACATCCGATCGGTGGGCGTCATCGGCGCGGGCACGATGGGCGGCGGCATCACGATGAACTTCCTGAATGCCGGTATCTCCGTTACGCTGGTGGAGACGAGCCAGGAGGCGTTGGATCGCGGCATCGCCACCATCCGCCGCAACTATGAGGCTACGGCCGCCAAGGGAAGGATGACGGCGGCGCAGGTGGAGCAGCGCATGGGCCTGATTTCGCCCAGCCTCGACCTCGCCGCGCTTGCCGACGCCGATCTCATCATCGAAGCCGTCTACGAGAGCATGGACGTCAAGACGGACATTTTCGCCCGGCTTGACCGGATCGCCAGAGAGGGGGCGATCCTGGCGTCCAATACCTCTTTCCTCGACCTTGATCGCATCGCGGCGGCGAGCAGCCGGCCCGAATGGGTCATCGGCCTCCACTTCTTCTCGCCGGCCAACGTCATGCGCCTGCTGGAGGTGGTGCGAGGGGCGGAGACGGCGAAACCGGTCGTCGCCACGGCGATGCGGCTGGCCAAGCGGATCGGCAAGGTGGCGGTGCTGAGCGGCGTGTGCGACGGCTTCATCGCCAACCGGCTGCTGGCTCCGCGTGGCGCGCAGGCCGAAGCGATGATGCTGGAAGGCACGCCGATCGCGGAGATCGACCGCGTGCTTGTCGGCTACGGCTTTGCCATGGGCCATTTCCAGATGATGGATCTGGTGGGCCTGGACGTCATCGGCCGGAACGCGACGGAACGCACCGTGATGGGCGATCTTGTCGCCGCCGGACGGCTGGGCCAGAAGCGCGGCGCGGGTTATTATGACTATGATGAGAAGCGGCGCTCGCGTCCGTCGGACGTGACTGGCAGCCTGATAAGCGAGGTGGCCGCAGCGCGAGGCGTCGCCCATGCGCCCACATCGGGCGACGAGGCGCTGCTTGCGCGGCTGCTCTATCCGGTCGTCAACGAAGGGGCGAAGATCCTGGAAGAAGGCATCGCGCTGCGCGCCTCCGACATCGATATAGCCGCCGTGCTGGGCTATAACTGGCCAGTCTATCGCGGCGGACCGCTGTTCTGGGCCGATCAGGTCGGGTTGGACGGGATCGTGGCGGGCATGCGCCGGCTGGAGGCGGTGCATGGCGAAACCTTCCGCCCCGCGCCGCTGCTCGTGCGGCTGGCAGAGACGGGACGGCGGTTCGGCGACGGGTCGTGACCCTCAACCGCTCCTGGGTGCTTGCGCACAGGCCCGAAGGCGCGGTGCGCACCAGCGACTTCGCCTATCGGGAGGAGCCGTTCGATGCGCCCGCGCTGCAGGAGGGCGACATTCTCGTCCGCACGCGGATCATCTCCTGCGCGCCGACGATCCGCAACTGGTTGAACCCGCCTGAACGCAGCTATCGCGGCGCGATCGGCATCGGCGACCCTGTCCGGGGCATGGCGGCGGTCGAAATATTGGCGTCTCGTCATGCACGGTTTGAACCCGGGCAATGGGCTACGGCTGTGGCGCCCTGGCAGGACTATGCTGTTCTGCAGCCGGATAAGGCGGCCGTGCCCGTCACCACCATAGAGACCGGCATCGATCGGGTCGACGCCATGACGCTGTACTCGCCCAACAGCCTGACCGCCTATTTCGGCCTCTTCGCGGTGGGGGAGCCGAAACCCGGCATGACCGTACTCGTGTCCGGTGCGGCGGGATCGGTCGGTGCGATGGTGTGCCAGATGGCCCGCATCGCTGGCTGCCGGGTCATTGCGGTGGCGGGCGGTCCCGACAAATGTCGTTGGCTGAAGGAAGAAGGCGGTGCGGATGTGGCGATCGACTATCGCTCGGCCGACCTTCCTGCGGCTTTGAAGGAGGCCAGTCCCGACGGCATCAACATCTTTTTCGACAATGTGGGCGGCGACATATTGCAGGCCGCCGTCGACCGGATGGCGCCCCATGGCCGCATCGTGCTTTGCGGACAGTTGGCCGCCTATGATTCGAATGGCCCCGCCGCCGGTCCCCGGGATATGATGAAGCTGGTCTATGGACGGATCCGGATGCAGGGATTTGTCGTCGGGGACTATGCCGACGATTATGCGTCCGCGATCGCATCGATACGACAGTGGGAAGCTGAAGGGCGGCTGCGCAATCGCTATGATGTGCGCGACGGGTTCGAGCGCATACCCGACGCCTTTGTCGACATTTTCAACGGGCGCAACGCCGGAACGCTGATCGTCCGGATCTAAATCTTCGTTTCGCGAGAGACATGGCCACATTCGAAAATCCGGGGTGGGCGGAACCCACCCCGCGCATCTCACAGTCCGTCAAGGCCCTTGCTGACCAGGATATTCACCGCGACCCGGCGGTTCTGCGCCTTGCCTTCGATGGTGTCGTTGCTCGCCACAGGGTCCGCTTCGGACATGCCTGTGGGCGTCAGCATCCGATAGGGCTTCCACCCGCACGCCTGCTGAAGATAATTGACGACGCGGCCGGCCCGCTTCTCGCTAAGCTCCTGGTTGAAATCCTCGTCTCCCGTGGAATCGGTGTAACCGACCACGAGCAGCAAGGCGTTGCTCATTCCCTCGGCAGTCGCCGCCGTGGCGCAGAGATCGTTCTTCGCCTGAGACGACAGCACCGCCTTGCCGGTATCGAAATTCACGTTGGTCGTGCTTTTCACATTATATTGGTCGATCTCACCCATGCGGCCGCGCAGCGCCTCGGTCGCGGCAGTCTGTTCGTCGAAGCGTTGGGCCGTGCCATTGTGGATCATGGACGCGGTCTTCAGATCCTTGTTCTGGAGATTGATATGGCTGGCCACGAGCCCGCCGCCCGACTGCAACGTCTTGACGGTGACCGGCAGGCCGTTCAGCAGCGAGGTTGCGGCAAGTTTGCTGCGGTTAAGGCCGAAAAAGCCCTTGCTGGCGGTAATCCGGGTGGCATCGTCGATGGCGATGACGGATTTGGTGCCGTCCGCCGCCGTGACCTGCATCTTGTCGCCGCTGCGCGCGGAAATGATGCCCTTTATCTCCGGGCCTTCCGACTTTTCGGCGGGCAGATAAGCGGTCGCAGAGACATCGGCCGACGGTGGGTCCTGCGTCTGCGCAGCCAGGCTGGGCGATGCCCCGGACAGCAGGGCAAGCAACAAGAGACATTTGGGGCTTCTGGAAATCACACTCATCACGCTACTCCTCCAAGCTTCGATAGTCGGGCCTGCAATGCCGCAGCTTTTCGTCCGACTGCCGTCTGCGTGATGGCGTATTCGGCTGTCAGAACCCCCTCCATTGTCCTTCCTAAGATGTGCGGCATGACGCCGCGCAGCTTCTGCCTGTTGAGAATGACCTTTCTGGTACATGAACAGGCTGGATCAGTCAGCTAGTTGAAGAGGCAATTGGAGCGCATCCTGCGACGAACCGAAATCAACGGATGCCGCGCGGGAGAGCATTGCTGAAGTAGATATAGGGAATAGAGTGCTGAGTTCAGTTCTTCATCAATAGACGTTCGGCCAAACCGAAATCTGGACTGAGTTCAAAGGCTAAATCTTGCAGTCAGGATTTTATCTTTTGGAAACACCGATTTGCACTCCGCTGGGACGAATGTCGCCGGGAATGACCAGGCTGCCCGGTGACGCACCTTGTCTTGATACCATCAATTTTAGGAAAAGGTGGCGGAGACGGAGGACGTCACACATTCGCCCTAAGCGATTGATTTCTCATAGGTCATGAGCGGTCGGGGCCAGTTGATACCATATCATCTACCATAGAAGATTTTTCTTCTCTCGATTCGGTATCGATACGGCGGAGGCAAGGGCTAGGGATATAGGCCGCGCTTTCCCTATTATGTGGCGGGTATCGGAAAAAACGCAACATCCGCAACATCGACGGAAATCCGCCATTTTTCGCGCAACCTTTGACGCAACCTCTATGCAACCAGATTACATTTTGAAACTGCAACATTTAGTATCTGAAAAAGCTAGGTTTTCTGCGGGTGTTGCGTTTTTCACTCGCCAAGGTGACGTTCGATTGCACCTTTGAGGCAACCAATAAAATTACGTGTTTTCAGTGCCTTAATTTGAACGGAGGGGCGCGGGTTATGGATGTTGCGCTTTCCCGCCCCCTCCCTCTGTGGCGCACGCCCTGGACGCGAAAATTTCCCGATCCCATCGCCGCCGCCAAATGGTCGTCTAGCTGCATCAAATCGCATCTTTCGACGGCCCCGTTCGGCACCAATCCCGCCCAGCATCTGGGCCGCCGGAAAGGGAAGATGGTGACTGCATCAATAGGGACATGAAAAGTGCGCGGGCGAGGCGGGGGGAAAAGCGCGTTTTCATGGGCGCCACCCCCCTCGACCCCGCCGAGTCGCCCGCGCGCCGGTCCGGCGGGACCTCGCCCTCCGCTGACGCCGGTGGAGGGCTGATCCGATATGACGAGGTGCGTAAGACTGTTGCGCGCCGATGGCCCATGCCGGGCCGCCATGTCTCTTATATGTTGACAAACCCTCCTTGTCACATATAAGAGACAGCATGGAAACGCAACAGACCCCGGCCTTCGCTGATTGGTTCGAAAGCCTTCGCGATCGCAAGGCGAAGTCGAAGATCGCGGGCAGGATCGCCCGCATCGAACTCGGCCTGATGGGCGATGTGAAGTCGGTTGGCGACGGCGTTTCGGAGGCGCGTATCGACTTCGGCCCCGGATACCGCCTCTATTTCACCCGCCGGGGCGAGCAGTTGATTATCCTGCTGGTGGGCGGCGACAAGTCAAGCCAGCAGCGGGACATCGCAAAGGCAAAGGAAATGGCGGCTCAGATATCCTGACCCGCTTCGCAGGCCCGAAAGGAAACGAAACGATGGCCATCAAACTCACCCGCTTTGACGCGGCGGAATATCTGACCGAACCGGAGGATCAGGCCGAACTGCTGGCAGACGCCCTCACAACCGGCGATGTCCATGTCATCGCAAAAGCCATCGGTATCGTGGCCCGCGCTCATGGCATGACGGAACTGTCGAAGGAGACCGGCATCAAGCGTCAGCAGCTTTACCGTGCCCTCGGCCCGGACGGAAACCCTACGCTGGAAACCATGCTCAAGGTGCTGCCCGCGCTCGGCCTACGCATGCGAATCGAGGCTGCCGCTTAGTCCCGATGAAAGCCGGTGAAGTCCCCTGCAACACCACCGGACCACCGGCTACGACCGCAGCTCTTTCCCGATGGTATCCAAATCTCGCGGATTGGGATCGAAGGTCTGCCCGCTTTTCCAAATGGACAGCATCACTACTGCCAACTTCCGCGCCAAAGCCGTGGTGACCCGTCTATAGTTGCTGCGCTCGCGGAGATTGTCAGCCCAAACACGGAGCACGCCCACCTCGGATTTCTGACGCATTATTGCAGCTGCCGCACCTACTAGGTGCGTGCGGGTCATCGCATTTCCCATTTTGCTAATGCCGCAGCGTACGGAGGTGCCCCCCGATTGCTTGAGCCGTGGAACAAGGCCAAAATATGCGCCAACATCAGCGGATCGTTTGAAGCGGGCTGGATCGCCAATCGCGCTATAAAAGGATAATGCCGTAATTGGGCCAACGCCGGGAATGGCGAGGAAGCGCGAGCAGATCGGATGATTTTCTGCCAGCTTCATGAGGTTACGATCTACTCTTTCCAAGTGCCGTCGAGTTGCCTCACAGATTTCTAAGACAGGCAAAACATCTTCAGTGAGATCAACTCCTTCCCGGTCCTTGATCTTCTTCACCTCGGACAACACGTTTCGACGCAGACCAACCGCTGAATATGATCGCTCCAATTTCCCGCCGTTTAGGCGGAATGCAGACCTGATCGCTCCTTCGCCTGCCATCCGGTGGCTGACCAGTTTCTGCCGCACTACAAGCTTGGAACGTAGAAGCTGACATTCGACGCTTTTTACAGAGACCTCTGCCACCACTCCTCGCCCTAGTCTGACTAGATCAGCCAGTCCTTCGGCATCATTGCCATCGGTCTTATTCTGTCGAATCGAAAGGAACTTACTCGTCTGGCGCGTTTCAAATACGTGAACCTGGTATCCCCGATGACGAAGTTTTCTCGTGAGATGAATGCCTGTTGAACCAGCCTCAAGTCCGACAACCATCGACTCAGATGAGCCATAGCGAAGCAAGAATTTCGTGATATCTTCGTCGGAAGCCATCAATTCCGCTTTTGCAAGAACGCAGCCTGCATCATCTTTGATGCAGGCGGATACAGTATCCGCGCCTATGTCCAATCCCACCCACTGCTTCAAAACGCGGTTTCCCTAATTCATTCTCATCGAAGGAACGACACCAAGACCTGAAGCAAGGTCGCTGAGCGCCTTAGTAAAATGGACGGTGTTCGTTCCCCGTGCCCAACGGCCGCGCTCCATCGCCTGTCTAAATTAAAAAATCGTTTCGAAACCGTACCGAGATAAAAATATCACCACAGGGCTTTAAACGGGGGGGGGTCAATATTCGACTGTTCTCCCGCATAGGACGCTCATACCGCTGCGTGATCAATTGTTTTGGCAAAAAACAAGCGTTGCAAATCGCCCACTAAGCCATCTGCAGGCTCTTCAAATTTGTCCAGTCGTTCGCAAACTTCCATGAAGTCAAACGGCATCCCTGAACGACAGATTTGTTGAAGTAGAGCAACGAATGACTGGCCATAAGACTTGAGGCAGGGTCGATGCCCTAGCGCGGCTCGCAGGGTCCAGTCATTCGCCCACGGCCGATAGATCAGGATAAGAGCTGTGTCAAAACTTCGCGGAGGGCAAACAACCTTGCAGCAAGTAGCAGCCGGTCATTCTCACGGCTACCGTATTTGGCCTTCACTCCTATAACGCGCTTGTCGGTGCACAGTAGTGAATACCGACCGTAGCCATTGCGGACGAAAGTCCGCTGACGACCAGAGCTTGCCATTGTCGGCGGGCCCGGGCTTTCTCCATAGCGGACATCTCCTGCCGCTGGCATCAAGCGCAAGTTCGCAGGCATCCCTTTGATATGATAAGCAGAAATTATTCGCCGGAGAATTGAGATGACTTCCGCTCAGATTGAAGAACCACCCAGCAGCCATAAACTTGACCTAATCCGCCGCTTCCTAGTTGCATCTGGCATTCAGCAGCAGATCGACAGAGGGAAATTCGTAGAACGGTTCGGTATCCCCGGCGGCCACATATATAAGTGCGCGGCAGAGCGAGGTGCCACATTCGGCGGCGCTGTGGATACAAGTCTTGTAGTGCTTAGGTCAGCATATGAAAAGCACCGTCACATCTGGCAAGAAGAGTATGAGAATCACGTCAATTGGGAGTTTACAGAAAGCGAACTGGAGCAGGTCGTTGCCTTCCTTGAAGCGCCAGTCGGCCAGCATTTCCTAGAAGGACGCTGGCGTATGGATGCGTATATCGGTACGAATACCGAAGAATTAGTTGAGCAGATCATTGAGGAAGCTGAAGGCGCAATAGGTCAGATGAGCTTTGGTGCGAATGGCACCTAGATACAGATTTTGACCGCTACCTGCCATTCCGCCACCCACCCGATCCATACCAAAAATGGATCTCTTTCTTGCAGAATGGCGCGGCAGATGGCCGCCTAGCGGCAGTCGACCAATTGCAGTCGTTCAAGCTGCCCAGATGAACCTAACGAGCGCCATGGCGAATGCGAAGATGAAAGCGTATCCGAACCGATCGACCCGAACTAAACTCTGCCCTCTCTTTGAACGCGTTCGACCGACCATTGCCATCAGCGCGCCCGCGCAGATTGGCGTGGCGATAAGGTTAATCTTACGAAGCAACGGATTGACGATCGGCGAGGTTGGGAAAATCAGAAGAGAAATGCCTCCGGCGATTCCTCCCCACAAAATGAATCCGAAGGTCGAAAGCACGGGGTTTTTGGGCCTCTTCAGAGTGTCCGCAAGGCTATGAAGTCCAAGCTCAAACAGCGCTTCGAAGATCGCCTGAAGCAGCAACTCTCCCAAGAACTGAAAAAGAAGCTCGAAAACAAATTCCATCGTCAGGAAGTCCAGCGCAATTTTGGGTAGCCTGAAGCACGGTTTGCCAACCTCCTGCAAGAGCGGACGTGCCGCAATCCACCCTGAACGCCCTTGACGGGTTTATTCGGTGTCCTTGCTGCCGAATACGCGGTGGATCGCTTCCCAGAATAACGCCGTGCCCATTACTCCCGCTGCCGCAAGGCGTTGGCCATCAAACAACAACCAACCTGCCAATGCGAGCATGAAAACCCAAAGCGCGATGATCCATGGCTTCGTCATAGGTCCGGCCTACAGAGAATTGCGTCAGCTTACCACCATGCCTCGCTCAACAGCGGACCATCTCCTTTCCACCCCTAACAGACATCTAACTCAAGCCACCTGCGCCCGCTCCGCGAACCGCACGGCCTCGACACCGATCATCTCGTTCAATTCGAGGAAGACCGACTGCAACGGCTGGATTTCCAGTTCAAAGAAGGCATCGGTCGCCTTCGTCACGTCCCCAAAGCCGCCTGCGTTCGCCGGCACGATGCCCAGCAGCTGAGGCGGCACCCGGTGCGCGGCCAGGATGTCGTCGCGCGTCGTGTTCTTGATCCCCAGAAATTCGTCCTTCGCGCCCGCCTCCGCGATCGGCAACAGCTTGACCCCGTTTTCCTTGCCGGCGGGTGCATGCAGCAACAGGTTGCGGAAATTGCCCGGTCCCTTCGACCGCTCCAGCGCCTTGCGCATGGCGCCCACGTCGCCATCGGCAAACTGCCCCATCAGATAGAGGATGTAGCCCGCGTGGCTCCCATTCTCGTAATAGCGGCGCCGGAACAGGGTGGCGTTTTCGTTCAGCAAGGCCGATTGGATCGCCGGCACATATTCCGGCACCCCATAGAGTTCCTGGTTGACATCTTCGGCCATCAGCTGATGCACAGTCCCCGGCGCGAACTCGCTTTCCGGCTGATGCCCCGGCACCCAATAGAAGCGGCCTTCCTCGACACCGCGCCGCGTATATTTCGCCAGGCAATGGTCGAGACGCATCGTGCGCCCAAGCCGGTTCGGGATTTCCTGCACATAGCCGTTGCCCAGCACCAGATAGTCTTGCGCCAGGGCGCGGAAATCGCGCCGCGACAGGAACGGCGTGGGAATGAAGCTGGCCGCCAGCATGTTCTTTTTCAGCATGATCGCGCTGCTGTGATGCGGCGACGCGCGCAACGTCCGCGACAGCCCGTCCATGGAAATCGGCGGCTCATACCAGCGGCCATTGTGCCAGCATTCCAGCAGATCGAGCAGGGTCGCCCGGTTGACCGGCTCCGGCTCCCCGAAGGTGAAGGCCTCGATCGTCGGGCTGTTGCCATTGGTCGCGACGATCGCGCCCTTCGACGCCTCGGCCACTTCCCTGCGGTTCATGCGGCGCGCGCGCTTGCTCATTCGAATAGCTCCAATCTGGCTGTCGGCGTCTCCTTGCCGTCCAGCGGTTCGTTCATGAGGATGTGCATGGTCGCCCAGGCCAGATCGGCATGGCCGTCATCGCCACCGCGCCCTGCCTTGAAGGTGATGTTGCGCCCGCTGGTCGTCAGGGTCTTCTTGATCGAGACGAAGGCCGACACGATGTCGAGCATGCCGGCATCGAACGCTATGCGGCCACGGCGAATGACATTCTGCGCCTTCATGATCATGTGCTGTTTCAGTTCCAGCGAATATTCGATCTTGGCGACGACGCCGCCAGGCAGCGCCTCCGGCTTCGCCATGATCTGATAAACGCCGGCACCTACGCCGCGCGCGTCGATGCCCAGATAGGTGCAGTTGTAGCGCTTCAGCATCGCCTTGATGAAATCGGCCTGCTGCTCGAAATCCAGGCCGCGCAGCTGATGGCGCTCCAGGATGCGGAATGATCCGCCCTCGACCGCCGGCGGCGCCGCGATGACCAGGGCGGCATTGTCGCCGTCTTCGCTCTCCTGCGGATCATAGCCGGCCCACACAGGCCGGTTGCCGAAGGGGCGGGCGCTTTCCGGGTTGAAGTCGGTCCAGTCGACCAGGCTGTCGCAGCCGCAGCGGATCAGATCGTTGAATTTGAACGCGGACTGGCTGTCATCCACGAAGTCGCAAAGGAACAGGTTGGCGAATTCGTCGGGCGCATATTCGTCTTCCAGTTCTTCGATATCGAACAGGTCGCACCCGCCCGCCTCGGCGTCGCGGATGTTGACGATGTGCCGCCAGATGCGATCCGGCCCGACGCTGCCCAGCGCGAGCGCGGCATGGCTGACGTCAATCTTGATCTGCTCGGATTTCTTACGGCGCCGGTTGCGGCGGTCGCCGGTCCAATAGGGATAGGCCGGGTGCGCGACGGTCGATGGCGTGGAAAAGTAGGTCTTGCGCCACTTCTTATGGGTCGCCATGCCCGAAGCGACCTTGTTCAATTCCTCGAACGAGTGGACCCAGAAGAATTCGTCAAAATAGAAATTGCCGTGGCGGCCCTGGGCGGTGCGGAAATTGGTCCCCAGGAAGTGCAGTTCGGCCGCCGCCTCTTCCGCTGGGCGAAGGTCCGACGTAATCAGCATCGGGTCGCCGGTCAGCGCGACGCCGACCAGCTTCGCGAAGCTGACAATATAGGATCGGAACTGGTGCGCCTGGGCCTTCGACGCGGATAGGAAAATCTGGTTCCGTCCCGTCTCGATCGCGTCGATCAGGGCTTCGAACGCAAAATAATAGGTCGCGCCGATCTGGCGCGACTTCAGGATCATGCGGGTGCGCTGATCCTTCGCCTGCCACCAGCGATGCTGATAATGATACAGGCCGTCTAGGAAGATGCGCTTGAGTTCAGCCGCCTGATCGGCGGTGAAATGGTTCTTCTTCGGCTTCTTGCGCGGTCCCGCGTTTCGGTTGCCGACCTTGTCGTTCAGATCGCCGGCATGGCCGCCGGGTGCCTCATAGCGACGGACGCGGGCGAGCGCTTCGACCTGCCTGGTCAGCGCATCCATTTCGACCAGGTCGCCGGGGGTCTTCTTCTCCTTCGAAATCAGCGTCATCAGCCGGATTTCGAGGCAGTCCTCTATCTTGCGGATCGACGGCGCATCATCCCAGCGATCCCGTTGCTTCCACGCCTCGATTGTCGCGCGCGGGATCGCCTTGCCCTGGTCGTTGACGATGCCATGCAGCGCGAATTCATCCGCGATCTGCGTCACGCCCCAGCCCTTCCAATACAGGCTTCGCGCATGCCGACGCGGATCGAACTGCCAGAAGGCAGACGGTGCGCCGGGATGGGGGGATTGCCCAGAAGGTTTCTGATCGCTCATCGCGGCGGACCATGCCGCGCCGCTAAGCCACTGATCATGCCCGTCCATTTGTAGAGGCGGCCTCTACAAATGCGGAGGGTTGAGGATCAGGCCCCGGAACGCCCTTTCTGCTGCCAGCAAACGCCCCAGTGCGCCGCCACGCAAGCAAGGAACCGGAACCGACCATGGCAAAGAGCAAATTTTTCCGCGTCTTCGTCGAGGGCTTCACCGCCAGCGATGGCCGCAAGATCGAGGCCGCGTGGATTGACGATATCGTCGCCACCTTCAACGCCGCCACCTATACGCCGCGCATCAATTGCGAGCATATCAAGGGCTTCAGCCCGGAACCGCCCTTCAACGCCTATGGCAGCGTGACGGCGGTCAAGGCCCAGACCGACGAACTGGAAATCGACGGGGAGAAGGTCCGCTGCCGCGCCCTTTATGCGCAGGTCGAGCCGAACGACCAGCTGCTGAAGATCAACAAGGCCGGCCAGAAAATCTTCACGTCGGTCGAGATTAGCCCCGATTTCGCCGGCACCGGCAAGGTCGGCCTGGTCGGCCTGGCCGTAACGGACAATCCCGCTTCGCTCGGCACCGAAGCCCTGTCCTTCTCTGGCCTCAAGCCCATGTTCGACGCCCGCAAGGTGCATCCCGACAATCTGTTCTCCGCCTCGATCGAAACGACGATCGTCATGGAGTCGGAAGGCGCGGACAATGGCAGCGTGGCCGATGCCATCAAGGCCGGCTTCGCCAGCATTGCCACCATGTTCAGCCGCTCGGAAACCGAAAAGCCGAAGGAAGAACCCAAGCCCAAGCCCGCGAATGACAACGGCTTCGATGTCGCCGCCTTCAGCACCGCCTTGGGCGAACAGGTGGCCGCCGCCGTCAAGCCCGCCCTGGACGCGGCGAACGCTGCCAACGCCGCCGTCGCGGACCTTACCGCCAAGCTGGAAAACACCCAGCAGCAGGGCTTTTCCCGTCAGCCGGCGAGCGGCGGCGGCGGCAACGCCTCCTTCCTGACCGACTGCTGATCCTCCCTCCCGCGCCCTCCCTCCTGATCCCTCCCCTTTTCGGAGACACCGGACATGCTCACCTCTACTCGCCTGCTCGTTCATGCGTTCGTCGCCCAGGTGGCGAAGCTGAACGGGCTTCCCGCCGGCCTCACCGCGACCCCCGGCCAGCTGGCCGAATTCAACGTCGCGCCCGCGATCGAGCAGAAGCTTCAGGCCAAGCTGCGCGAAATCAGCGACTTCATGTCGCGCATCAACGTCATGCCTGTCGTCAACCAGCAGGGCAGCCGCGTCGGCGTGGGCGTCAATCGGTCGCTGGCGAGCCGTACCAACCGCGCCGCCGGCAACAAACGCAGCCCGCAGGATATCACCGGGTCGGATCAGATCGACCAGTATCTCTGCAAGAAGACCGACTATGACTATGCCTGGTCGTATGAACTGCTCGATGCCTGGTCACATCAGCCGGAATTCCAGCAGCTGTGCCGCGACGCGGTACTGGCGCAGAAGGCCGAAGACGTCATGTGCATCGGCTTCAACGGCGTGGCGGCGGCGGTCGAAACCGACCGCGAGGAATTCCCGCTGTTGCAGGACGTCAACTTCGGCTGGCTGCACAAAATCCGCACCTATGCGCCGGGGCGCGTCATGGCGCACGGCACCAAGGATGCCCTGAAAATCTATGTCTCCGACACCGGCACGGCGGACTATGTGAACCTCGACGCCCTGGTCTTCGACGCGATCCAGAACCTCATTCACGAACGCTATCGCACCGCGACTGACCTGGTCGTCATGGTGGGCAGCGACCTCGTCCATGAGAAATATTTCAAGATCGTCTCGGAAGCCGGCGACAAGGCGACCGAACAGGTCGCGCGCGACGTGATCCTGTCGAGCCGCCAGCTGGGCGGAAAGCCGACCGTCCAGGTGCCCTTCTTCCCGGCGGGCAGCATCCTCATCACCAGCTTCAAGAACCTGTCCTATTACTGGCAGATCGGCACCGCCCGTCGCGCCATCCAAGACAATCCGTCGCTGGACCAGATCGATAACTTCGAAAGCATCAACGACGCTTTCATGGTCGAAGAGTATGGCAAGGCCGCCCTGCTCGAAAACATCCAGCTTGGGCCGAAGGTTTAATCCTTCGGCTCCCGCCCGCCACCATCGAGCAGGAACAACATCATGACACCAGCACGTGCCCATCGGGAACGCATGGCCGCCCTCGCTGCCGCCGCCGTTGACCCGAAACAGGTTGTCTCCTCCGATGGGGGCGGGCAACCTGCCCCGTTGATCGTGGACCGCACCCCGGCCATGATCCACCGCGAGCAGATCGCCGCGACGGCGATCGTCACCGCTCCCGAAACCGCCACGTCGGCCGAAGACCGCATCGCCGCCCAGATCGTGCTGCGACTGACCCATGACCTTCGCGATCTGAAGGAAATCAAGGGCGTCGATGCCAAGGTGGCCGCCAAGCGCCGGATGCTGCCCGAATATCAGGCATGGATCGATGCCATCCTGGCGGCGGATGCCGGCGCGGGCGACGGCCTGATAGGCGAGGTCGTACCGACCTGCATGGTCTGGCTGATTGACACCGGCGACTTTGCCGCCGCGCTCGACCTGGTGCCGTTCCTGCTCAAACACAAGGTCGCCATGCCGGCGCGCTACAAGCGCGACGTCGCGACGGTCGTGGTCGATGAAATCACCGCCGCCGCCCAGACTGTCCAGGCGCTGGGCGAAGCATTCCCGGCTGACATCCTCGGTCGCGTCGCGGACCTGGTCGACGGCGTCGACATGCACAATGAGGTCCGCGCCAAGCTGCTGAAGGCCATCGGCATCGAGCAATTGCGCGCTGCGGAGGACATGGACGCGAAGGAAAGCCGCGCCCCGCTCGAAACCGCGCTCGCGACGCTGAAGGAAGCCCATCGCCTCTGGAACCGCGTCGGCGTCCTCGATCGCGTCAAGCGCGCGGAAAAGCTGCTGAAGGCGCTCCCGACCATCACCGAACCGAACAACGAACTGGGCGGCCAGCAGGCCGCCTGACAGGCTCGCCCCCGGCGCTCGGGGGCGGATCGCGCGAGGCGGGAGGTTTTCGAACCGAAGGGCCGCCCTCTGCCCCGATCCCCACCCCCGTAAGCCGGCGGGCCGGAAATCGGAGGCACCATGACCATCGCCGTAGCCCTTTGGCTCATTTTCAAATCGATCCTTCTTGTCGTCGCCGCGCTGTTCTTTGCCGCGATGGCGCTGGGCAGCTGCATCGGCGGGGTTCTCGCCTCCGATGACGATGCGCCTCGCTGGCTCTGCCCGATCCTCCTGACCGTCGCGCTGCTGATGACGGGCGCCTGTATCGTCTCCATGGGCGGCCTCGCGAAGCTGGTCGTCTTCGCATGAGCTTCGTCGCGCGTCCTCCCGCTTCGCAAATTGAGCAGCCGCCGGCGCCGGAAACGGTCGTCGTGAATGACGGCTTCTTTCCCGACGTCGATCCGGCGTCGGTGCGGGACGTCGCGCGCATCCCGACCAGCATCACGCCCGCCCGTCTGCGCGCCGCGATCCTGGGCGGCATCATGTCGGCGGAAATCGACCTGCGCCAATTCGCCGCGGATTGTCGCGCCGCCGGCTATGCCAAGCTGGCCGATGTTCCCGCGCCCCAGCTGGACGGGCAGAGCGTGCAGCTGATCCGCTATCAGCGCGCCGTCGCCCTGTTCGCCAAGGCCGAACTGATCGAGCGCCACCGCGATTTCGACACGACGTCCGCCGGCGGCAACCAGGCCGACGAACTCACCCCGTCGATCGATGAACTGCGCCGCGATGCCATCCACGCGATCCGCGACATGCTGGGTCAGCTGCGCACCGGCGTTTGGCTGATCTGATGGCCGCTGCGCTGCGCCTCGTTGCTCGTCAGGGCGACAAGCTGGACCAGCTGCTGTTCCGCGACGCGGGCCTTGGCCAGAACGAACTCACCCGCGTCCTCGACGCCAATCCGGGCCTTGCCGACCTCGGCTCCATCCTCCCGCTCGGCACCGTCGTCATCGTGCCGGCCACCGCCACCACCGAAGCCAGCGCGACCCGCGTGCGGCCCCTCGTTCAACTCTGGGACTGATCCATGGACCTGCGCACCCTTCTTCAATCGGCCCCTGATTTCATTGGATCGCTGGCGCCCTCGCTGATCGGATCGGGCGTCGCCCAGGTCTGGAAACCGGGCCTGTCCTGGCGCCAGCGCTTCGTCCAGTGGATCGTCGGGTCAACGGTCAGCTTCTACGCGACCCAGGCCATCATCGAATTCACCGGCTGGAATGAATTCATCGCGCAGTCGATCGGCTTCGGCATCGCCCTGATCGCGTTCGACGCCACGCCCCGCCTGATCGCCGCGACGTCCGACGCCCTTGCCCGCATCCCCGCCGACCTGGCTGACCGCTTCACCAAAAAGAGGCCCTAAAACGCATGCGCATCATCAACCGCATCAACATCCATTGCACCGCGACCCGCGCGGGCCGTGCCTATACCGTCGAGGATATCGACCGCGATCATAAGGCGCGGGGCTTCGGTGCCGGCGCGTCGCGCCCCTGCGGCTATCACTATGTCATCTATGCCGATGGCACCGTGCATAAAGGCCGCCGCGAAGACGAAATTGGCGCCAATGCCGCCGGCTATAACAGCAACTCGATCGGTATCGTCTATGTCGGCGGCCTCGACGCCGCCGGCAAGCCGCTCGACACCCGCACCCCGGCGCAGAAAGCCGCCTTGGCTGCGCTGGTCCGCGATGTCGCTGGTCGCCATAAGGTGCCGCCCTCGCGCATCCTGGGTCATCGCGACCTGTCGCCCGACAAAAACGGCAATGGCAGGGTCGATCCGTTCGAATGGACCAAGCAATGCCCATGCTTCGACGTCCAGCCCGAAGTCGCGGGCTGGCTGAACGGGGGCTGATCCCATGGCGAAGCTGACCGCGATCCTGAAAACCGCGTGGGGGCTGCTGACCGGTTCCCGCGAAACCGTCCTGCTGATCGCCATCGCGGGCGCGGCGGCGGCGCTCTATGCCTGGGGCGCCACCGCGCGGAAGGATCGCGATCAGCTTCAGGCCTGGGCGGAAAAGGCCTGCCTCTCCGCCGGCGCCACCTTCCCCGGCGCCGGCAAGAAGGTCGATGCCTGCACCCAGCGCATTGCCGACCTCGTTGCTTTCGAACGACAGACGCAGGCCGCGACCAGCACCATCCTTGGCGAGGCAGTCGAGCGCCAGGCCACGAAATCGGCCGCCGACACCGCCCTTGCCCGAACCCTAGCCGCGCGCCGCACCGATGCCGCCGCGCAGATGGAGAAAGCCGATGCCCAGATTGCCCCGGATGATCGCGTTGGGCCTGATTGGTTCGATAGCCTCAATCGCGTTGCAGGGCTGCGCCCACCAGGCCGTTGAGCGCCCCGCGCCGCCCGTCGTCGCGATCGAGGTCAAGGACACGCCGCCGGCGGACCTGCTGACCTGCCCAGTCGCGCCGGCGGGCTTCCCCAAGGACGCCCAGGCCGAAATCCCGCCCGCTGTCCGCGCCGTCGTCATCGACATCGCCAAGGCGCTTGCCTCGACGCGCGACCAGCTGGTGCGCCTGGTGCGCTGGCATAGCCCCGGCGCATGCGAGGATGCTGGCTGATGCGCAAGGCCGATAGCCTGCGGCGCTGGCTGACCGCTTTCCTGCCCGAATTGGCAACCCATGCTGACCGCCTTCAGATCTATATCGAGGGCGGCCAGATCATGACGCGCAAGTCCGCGACGCTGTCATTCGTCTATGGCTACACGCTGAAGGCACTCTTCACCGATTTCGCCGGCGACAGCGACCGCCTGATGGTGCCGGTGCTGGCCTGGATCGAAAAGGAACAGCCCAGCTTGCTCATGAGCAGCGACAGCCAGCCCTTTTCCTTCGAAGCCGAATTGCTCGACGGCGATCTGTCCGACGTCGAATTGTCGATCGACCTGACCGAAACCGTCCTGGTCATCCCGCGCGCCGATGGCAGCGGCTATGACGTCACGCACCCGGAAGAACCGAATTACGACCAGTTCGCGGGCGTGACGGCATCCTTCCTTCAGGGCTTCGGCAATGTCGAACTGCTCGTGCAGACGGATGATCCCGACGCCGTGCTGAACCCGACGGTGCCGCCGGCGGCATGAACGACGACCTGGCTGAAATCGAACGGATCGCGGGAAGCCTGCTGCGCGGCCTGTCTTCGGGCCAGCGCCGCGCCCTGATGCGCCGCATGGCCCGCGAACTGGCGATCAGCCAGCGCGAGCGCATCACCGCCCAGCGCCAGCCCGACGGCTCGCCCTTTGAAGCACGCAAGAAGAAGGAACCGCCGGTGACAGGCCGGGGCGCGGCCTGTTTCCTCTATCCCGCAGGCGGCGGCGGTGCGCCGCGCCGCGTCATCATGAAAAGTTTCACCTGGGGCAACGGCCAGATGATGACCGGCTTCGATATCGAGGCTGGCGCGATCCGCTCCTTCGAGTTCGCCAAGGTCGTCAAATGGCTCCCGGTACCGGAAGAATATCGCAATGCCGGCGGCGGCAAGCTGCGCCGGCGTGGCGGCCTGCGCCGCAAAGCCATGTTCCGCCGCCTCGCCAGTTCGCGGTTCATGAAGACCGGCACGGACGACCAGGGCTTCTGGGTCGGCTTTTCCGGTAAGGTGTCGCAGATCGCCGGCATCCACCAGTACGGCCTGCGCGACAAGCCATCGCTGCGGGCGAAGGCTGTCCTCTATCCACAGCGCGAGTTGTTCGGTGCGACGCCAGCGGAACGGGAACGGCTGTTGGATTTGCTATACACCCACATCAGCCGTGACTAATACGAGCCCCTAAAGGGGGCAAAATGCCAAAAGATACTGTTGAATGGATGAGCGCAGCGGCAAGCGCATTTGCTGCACTAGTGGCTCTTACAATCCCATTCATCATGCAGCGCTTGGATCGACAGCGCCTTGTCCGCGAAGAGCGCGCAGCAGTCAAAGAAGTTTGTGTGACTATTACGCAAATCGTTCGCTACTATAAAGAACTGCGCGACTCTTGCGCGCCTGGAAAGCCCAATCATATCTTCACGCGATATCATCAAATCGCGTCAGAAAGCCAAGCCGCCGGCATGGCTCTTGAGCGGATGCTTTCACAATCCGGCTGGACGGATGGGGTGCAAATCGCTGGATCGGCCGCCATCGTTCTGGCACAGGCCGTTGCGGAGGCAGGTAGCGATGCTGGCGCGGGCCGACCCAGCACAGCGGGCAACCAATTGCCGCGTTTCCACCATGTGGCGCAACTCGCCAATTCCCGGTGCGAGCGAGTTCGGACCCATTTCAATATCGAACGAGACGCCGACGATCCCATAGTTATCGTCTGAACCCCGTCCGCTAAGCCAGACAATTTGCTGCGCACCTAGGCAGCTAACCGGGGCGCGTCAGCGGGGCGGCGGGCGATCTCGCCGCCGCTAGTGATTAACGGGGAATTTTGATCCCGTGGTGCTGGGCCGCGACGCTAATAAAGCGTTCGATCACTTCCGAAGTGATCCAGGTTTTTTCACAAAGCTGCATAACCCAACTCAGAATTTTTTCTGCGCTGTCGAGTTCGCCCAGCGGAATGTTGTAATCATAGGCGACGTTAACGACAACATGACCGTCTTCTATGCGAACCTGCTTTTCGAGAAGTTCTCTCCGAGCAATTACCTTCTTCCTAAACTCGTCGCTAAAAATATCCAAAGCAATATTCTCCTTAAAATTATTTGCTGATTCTTGTATTATACATGCGAAGCGCCCCGCCGTCCATAAATCCCTCATCCATTTGTAGAGGCCGCCTCTACAAATGTAGGCGGTAGCGCGCCCCATGACCCCCGCCCGACATGGGCGCCATGGCCGATGCAACCTATACCGCCGTTGATCTGTCGCGCCTCCCCGCGCCGGATATTATCGAGGCTCTCGATTTCAATACGATCGAGGCCGACGCCGTCGCGCGCATGGTCGCGCTCATGCCTGAGTTTGAAAGCCGCGACAGCGATCCGGCGACCAAGCTGTTGCAGGTCGTTTCCTACATCGTCCAGCTGGTCCGCCAGCGCGTAAACGATGCCTGTCGCGCCGTCATGCCGGCCTATGCCGCAGGCACCGACCTTGACAATATCGCGGCCCTTTTCGGCATCACTCGCCTGACGATCACGCCAGCGGATACCGTGCTGGGCATCCCGGCGGTGATGGAAAGCGACGCGGATTTCCGCCGGCGCATGGTGCTGGCGCCCGAAGGCTATTCGGTTGCAGGGCCGGAGGGCGCCTATATCTTCCATGCCCTGTCGGCAGATGCTGACGTGCTGGACGCCAGCGCCACCAGCCCAGCCCCCGGCGAAGTGCGAGTGTCGATCCTCTCCCGCACCGGCTCAGGTGCCGCGTCGCCGGAACTGATCGCGACGATTTCGGCCTATGTGTCGGACGAAACGCGGCGCCCGTTGACGGACTTCGTCACCGTCCAATCCGCTGAAATCGTGAACTATGCGGTCGTCGCCACGCTGACCACCTTCAGCGGCCCCGATGGCGGCGTGGTGCTGGCAGCCGCCCAAACGAGCCTGAACGCCTATGTTGAGGCTAGCCACCGCCTGGGCCGCGACATTACCCGCTCGGCTCTATTCGCAGCGCTCCATGTCGAGGGCGTCCAGAATGTCGTACTGACCTCGCCTCCGGCCGACATCGTCATTTCGCGCACCCAGGCACCCTACTGCACCGGTACGACCGTCAGCTATGCGGGGACGGGAGAATGACCTATCCGTCGCTGCTGCCTCCCGGCTCGACGGCGCTCGAAAAGGCGCTGGAACAGGTCGCAGCTGGCTTGCTCGATATCCCGACGCCCATCCGCACCGTATGGTCGCCCGACGACTGCCCCATCGGCCTGCTACCCTGGTTAGCCTGGGGCCTGTCCCTCGACAACTGGTCGTCCGACTGGCCCGAAGGCATCAAGCGCGAGCGCGTTCGCAAGGCGATCCCGATCGCGCGGCAGAAGGGCACCGCGGCATCGGTGCGCGCCGTCGTGCAGAGCTTCGGCGGATCGGTCGCGATCCGCGAATGGTGGCAGATGGAGCCTAAGGGCGACCCGCACACCTTCAACCTGCTCCTGAACCTCGATCAGAACGGCGCGCCTGCATCGGCCGCCTTTGTCGACCAGGTCATTGCCGAAGTCGGCCGTGCCAAACCGGTGCGCAGCCATTTCACTTTCACCCAAGGCATCACCGCCAAGGCCAGTGTCGGCCTGATCGCAGCGGTGCGCCCGACCATCTACGCCCGCCTGTCCTGCACGGCACCGGCGGCCTGACCGGAGGAATCATGGCCCTTACCGCTATCGTCACCAGTGCTGGCCGCGCCGCGCTTGTGAATGCCGCCAACACCGGCACCGCGCCCGTCACCATCGCACAGGTCGGCCTGACCGCCACCGCCGTTGTTCCCGGCGTCGGCATCACAGCCCTGCCCGGTGAATATAAGCGCGTCGCCACGATCTCCGGTGATGTTGTGGCCGACGACACCATCCACCTGATCGTCCGCGACGAAAGCACGGACGTATTTACGGTCCGCAGCTTCGCGCTCTATCTGGCCGATGGCACCCTGTTTGCTATTTACGGTCAGGCCGGGGTCATTTTGGAAAAGTCGGCGCAGGCGATGATGCTGCTGGCGATCGACGTGCAGTTTGCCGACGTGGCCGCCGCCATGCTGACCTTCGGCAACGCCAATTTTCTCAATCCGCCCGCGACCACAGAAATGCAGGGCGTCGTGAAACTGGCAACTGTTGGGGAAGCACAGGCAGGCATTGACGCGCTACGTGCGCTTACTCCTGCTGCTGCCAAGGCTGCTATTCTTGGCTGGCTGCTGGCGCAGGATGGTTCCGGCAGCGGCCTCGACGCCGATCTGCTCGACGGGCAGGACGGCAGCTACTACGCGAACATCCCGCAGCGCCTCGGCTACGCGCCCGCAAATCGGGCGGGCGACACCTTCACCGGCAACTTGGCGATCTCCAAAACCGGCAGTCAGGAACTGCATTTTTCGGGTACCGGCAACTATAAGTGGCGCGCCATCGGGACCAATCTCGCTGGAAGTGGCGGCAATTTCCACCTCCAATACACGACTGACAATTTCGGCTCTTCGTTCGTCAGCGGATTGATGCTGACCACTGCTGGCATGGCGTCGTCTCAGGGGCAGGGCGTCTTCTGGGGACCGAACAACGATGGCGCGGGTTCGGGCCTTGACGCCGATCTGCTCGACGGGCAGGACGGCAGCTACTATGCGAACATCACGCAGCGCCTCGGTTATACGCCGTGGCATCCCGGCAACGATGGCGCGGGGTCGGGCCTTGACGCGGACCTGCTCGACGGCCTGCAAGCCTCGCAGTTCATGCGCAATGCCAATGGAACATGGGTCGCCTCTGAAGAGGGTGCCGCACGGTTTTTCTTCAGCGCAAACGCCGACACCTACGCGCGGGTAAAGAACTCTTTTCGCTGGCAAAATTCGTCCAACAATGATGTTGGATCGATAGACGAGGCTGGCAATCTGTTTCTGAACGGACAGGTTGATACCACGCGTGTTCTTTGCAGAGCGAACGGCGACGGGCAGGCGGTTAAGATTGGCGATGACGCATTCATCGGCGATGTAAATATTCCCAACGGTTTTCGCGTGACGGGCATTCAAGACCCGACGCGAGGTTTCATCAACTTCGGCAATAGTGACACCGCATCGCTTGGCCGGATCGGCACCGGGCACCTGATCTATAACGGCAACATCATCTGGCACGCTGGCAATGATGGCGCGGGTTCAGGCTGCGATTCCGACATGCTGGATGGCCTGCACGCCAGTGCGTTCGGTCGTTCGGATGGTTCGACAACCTACACCGGGTCAATCAATGTAACGGCTGACAATCAGGCGCTCTTCAAAGCCACATCGGGCGTAACTCCGACTGTCATTCATCGCGTCGATGCCACCAATTACTGGTTCCTGCTCAGCAATGCGGCAGCGGGGTTGAACTCCACATGGAACGCCTTCCGTCCGCTCCGCATTGACCTTGCTACAGGGAAGATATTTTCCGATAACGGGCAGGAGTTCTCCGGCGAACTTATAAGTAATGGTGCGATCAAAAGGGATTATGGTTTTTATCTTGACCTCCCCGGCAACACCCCAATTCTGAATTTCGATAGTTTCGATTACATTAATTATGATCGAGCTAACAATATATTTCGTCTATACATCGGGGGGTCGGAGCGCATCGTTTCTCCGCTGAATGGCAACCTCGACCTCTACGCGTCCACGGGTTCTGTTTTCATCAACAATAAACTGATCTGGAACATCGGCAATGACGGTTCCGGCTCTGGGCTCGATGCTGACCTGCTGGACGGCTATCAGGCCAGCGACTTGGCCAAATATAGCGACTTTGCCAACAACCTGTCCGCTGCTGGTTATCAGAGGCTCCCGAGCGGGCTGATCCTGCAATGGTGTACCACCGCAACGCAGCAGAATGTCGAAACGACGACGACCGCGACTTTTCCGATCCAGTTCCCCAATGCCGTGCTGGACGTCCAGCTGACCACCCGCGTCGATATCGCCAGTGTTGAAGCGGACACTTGGTATCAGCTGGTAGGCGACCCGTCGTTGAGTGGATGCACGGTCATGCGCGCCCGCTCGGACAACGACGCAGACCGCCCCTCCTACTGCCGCATCTTCGCCCTCGGTCGATAAGGAAGACACCATGCCGCTCTATTTCAGCCCAGCCCATGCCGCCTTCTACGACGATGGCTTTCATTCGGTCATTCCGGCAGACGCACTGGAGATCAGCCAAGCGCGCCATGCCGAATTGATGGAAGAGCAGGGCACAGGCCGCGTCATCGCCGCCGGACCCGATGGCCTCCCGATCACGCTCGATCCACCGGCTCCATCGGATGACCAGCTGCTGGCTTGGATGCGTAGGCGGCGCAATCGCCTCCTGGCTGAATGCGATCATACGCAGATGCCCGACATGATCCTGTCGGAAGCCCAGCGCGAAGCTTGGCGTGAGTACCGGCAGGCTCTCCGCGATCTGCCCGAAATGACCAGTGACCTTACGGCCATCGAATGGCCGGTGCCTCCCGCCTGAAAGGACCATCTATGACTGACCTGAAATACAAGATCGGCGCGTTCAACAGCGAAAACCGGACCGTGCCCGTCACCTTCACTAGCGGCGACATCAGCCACGACCGCACCGTCAACGCGGTGTTGAAGGATGACGGCAGCTATGATCGCACCGGCACGAAGGCGCGCGTCGAGGAAGTGGCGCGCGGCGTTGCTCACAAGATCGGCCTTGGCGTCATAACCGTGCCGCCGCCGGAACCGGAAATGCCCACACCTGTCGAAAACCCGGCCGCAGCCAGCTAACCGGCAATTGCCTGCATTTGTAGAGGCCGCCTCTACAAATGCGCGCCCGCGAAACGCATGAAGGTGCGCGCCATGGTCCGCCCATGGCGCAATCCCAAGATCACGAACAGCTGACCGGGCAGGTCATCCAACTAGGCACTATCGCATCGGTCGATCACGCCAACGCCACCTGCACCGTCGAAACCGGCGACATCACCACCGGCGACTTGCCATGGATCGCCCAGCGCGCCGGCGGCGTCCGCACCTGGTCGCCTCCAACTGTCGGGGAACAGTGCGTCATCCTTTCCCCCGAAGGCGATATGGAAAGCGCCTTTGTCGTGCTGGGCCTCTATTCCGATGCCTGCCCGCCACCGTCCACCAATCCCGACATCGTCCATCTGGAATTCGCGGACGGCGCGGTCATTGCTTATGACCAGGCGGCGCACGACCTCGCCGTCACGCTGCCCGAAGGCGGCACGGCGACAATCGACGCACCTGGCGGCGTCACCATCACCGGGGATGTGACGATTATCGGCGATGTCGGCGTTGTCGGCACCGTCACGGCGTCCGAAGACGTCCTGGGCGGCGGCAAGAGCCTCAAGGCCCACAAGCATAGCGGCGTCCAGGCCGGCGGCCATCAGTCGGGGGCGCCCGTCTGATGGCCGGTATGGCGCGGATCAGCGGGGCGGTTCTCGATGGCCTCGATCATATCAGGCAATCGGTGGCCGACATTCTCGGAACGCCGATGGGATCGCGCGTCGGTCGCCGGGAATATGGCTCCTTGCTGCTCGAACTGATCGACCAGCCCATGACGCCGGCGAACATCCTGCGCCTCTACGCCGCGACGGCTGTTGCCCTGTCCCGCTGGGAAAACCGCATCCGGCTGCGCCGCGTCGGCCTGGTCGCGGGCGACCGCCCCGGCTCTGCCACCATCACGATCGATGCGACCCGCACTGATGTCGCCGCTTCCAATGCTCTCGTCCGCCTCTCCATCCCCCTATCTGTCTAGCCAAGGAGCCGATCATGGCCTTCAAACATGGGATCACGCTTACTGAAATCAGCGAGGGCGCGCGCACCCTCACCGCCGTTTCGACGGCTATCATCGGCCTGGTCGCGACTTCGGCCGACGCTGATGCCGCCGCTTTCCCCCTGGATCGTCCCGTCCGCATCACCGATATCGAAGCGGCGATCGGCAAGGCCGGCGTCGATGGCACCCTTGCCATTGCTCTGCGCGCCATTGCGGACCAGGCGCGCCCCGTCGTCGTGGTCATCCGCGTCGAGGAGGGTGCGGACGCAGCCGAAACCGCCGCCAACGTCATCGGCACGACCGACGCCAATGGGCAGAAGACGGGCATGCAGGCGCTGCTGGCGGCGCAGGCGCAGCTGGGCGTTAAGCCGAAGATCATCGGCGCCCCCGGCCTCGAAACCCAGGCGGTCATTGCCGCCCTGGTTGTCGTCGCTCAGAAGCTGCGCGGCTTCGCCTATGCCCGTCTGGTCGGTGAGACGACGGCCGACGCGATCCTGTTCCGCGCTAATTTCAGTGGCCGCGAACTGATGCTGCTCTATCCCGATTTCCTCGCCTTCGACACCGCGTCGGCCGCCAATATCGCCAGCTTCGCGGCCGCCCGTGCCATGGGCCTCCGCGCGCGGATCGATCAGGAAGTGGGGCCGCACAAGACCCTGTCCAATTATGAGGTCCAGGGCGTCGTCGGTCTGACCAAGGACATCTATTGGGATATCGAGGATGCGAGCAGCGAAGCGGGCCAGCTGAACGCGAAGGAAATTACGGCCCTGATTCGCACCGACAGCGGTTATCGTTTCTGGGGCAACCGCACCACGGCGGAGGCGGGAAGCCTGTTCGCTTTCGAAAGCACCGTGCGCGTCGCCCAGCTGATCGCGGACACGGTCGTTAATGGCATGCTCTGGGCGATCGACAAGCCCATCACGCCGGCGCTGGTCCGCGACATTGTTGAGACGATCAACGGCTTCTTCCTCCAGCTGAAGGCCGCCGGCGTCGTCCTGGGCGCCAACGCCTGGTATGACGAAGCGAACAACAGCACCGCCAGCCTGAAGGCTGGCAAGCTGCGGATCGACTATGACTATACGGTCCCGCCTCCGCTCGAAGACCTCGGCTTCAACCAGCGCATCACCGACAGCTATTTCGCGGACTTCGCGAACCTGCTGACCGGCAACAGCTGACTGGCCCGCCTCTCCCCCACATTCACATAGGAGCAAGCCATGGGACTCCCCAGCATCCTCAAGAACATGATGCTTTTCAACGAAGGCCAGAATTACATGGGCGAGGTCAAGACCGTGACCCTGCCCCCGCTGACCCGGAAGATCGAGGAATGGCGCGGCGGCGGCATGCCTGGCGCTGTCGGCATCGACATGGGCATGGACGGGCTGCTGGAAATGGGTTCCAGCTTCCCCGGCCCGATGCGCGATATCCTGCGCCAGTTCGGCGTCCTTCAGGTCAACGGCGTCTATCTGCGCTGGGTCGGCTTCCACCAGAAGGACGACACCGGCGCAACCGATAGCGTCGAGGTTGTTGCGCGCGGTCGCCATACCGAAATCGACATGGGCGACCAGGAAGTGGGCGAGGTCGGGGAATTCAGCGTCACGACCACGCTGGCCTATTTCAAGCTGGTTTGGAACGGCCGCACCGAGATCGAATATGATCCGCTGAACGCCGTCTTCATCGTCAACGGCACCGACCTGCTGGCCGAACAGCGCAGCGCCCTCGGCATGTTCTGACCCCTCCTGCCCGGCGCGCCGCGTCGGGCAACCCTTCCCCTCATTGCCACCGGAAAATCATCATGAGCGAAGCCACCGCAAACCCGTTCCGCACCGTCACGCTCGATACGCCGATCGAGCGCGGCGAACAGACCATCGGCATCCTTCAGCTTCGCAAGCCCAAGTCGGGCGAACTACGCGGCCTGTCCCTGGTCGATCTGGGCCAGCTGAAGGTCGATGCCCTGACCGAATTGCTGCCCCGCATCTCCAATCCTCCCATTTCCAAGGTCGAAGCCGCCAATCTTGATCCGGCGGACCTGCTGGCATGCGGCGCGGAAATCGGCAGTTTTTTGTTGCAGAAGTCGCAGCGCACGGATGTCCTCGCTCAGTAGATGACGCGATGGCGGATGTGGCGGTCATCTTTCATTGGCCGCCGCAATCCATGGACGACATGCACCTATCGGAACTCATGTCCTGGCGCGACCAGGCTGCCAAACGCTCCAAGCCCCCCGAAACGCCGAAGACGAAGAAACGCTGATGGCTGACAAGAACCTTCGATTGCAGGTCATCCTTGAAGGGCTGGACCGCGTAACGGCACCGCTGAAACAGATCACCGGCGCGTCCGCTGCGGCGCGCCGCGACCTGGCCGAAACGCAGAAGCAGCTGAAGTCCCTCGACGCCCTGCAAAAGCAGGTCAGCAGCTACAAGGCCAAGGAAAGCCGGTTCGCGGAAGACACGCGCAACTATGAGGCGGCGCAACAGCGCGTGGCCGCCCTGCGCGACCAGATCGCCGCGACCGAAGGCCCCACGAAGAAGCTGCGCGCCGAATTCGAAAAAGCCGAACGCCACACCGCCCAGCTGGCCGCCCGCCTCGATGCCGGCGGCGCCGAACTTCAGCAGTTGTCCGCCAAACTATCGGCCGCGGGCATTGATGTTGCGGATTTGGCTGGACATGAAGGGAGGCTGGCAAATCGCGTCCATGATACCAACCAGGCGTTGCGCCAGCAGACCGCCCAGCTGGAAAAGGTTGAGCAGGCGAAGCGCAATTCGGACAAACTGAACGACATCAGCAGGAAGGCGACGGGCGTCGGCCTCGGCATGATCGCCGCCGGCACCGCCGCCGCCGTGCCAGTTGTCGGCGCCGTCAAACAGGCGATGACGCTGGAAAGCGCCATGGCGGACGTCTCCAAGGTCACGAACATGGCCGCGCCGGCGATCGAGCGCATGTCCACCGACTTTCTCGACATGAGCGAGCGCATTCCCATGGCGGCGAACGAACTCGCCACCATCGCCGCCGCTGCGGGCGCCGCCGGCGTCGGCATGGACAAATTCGGCAAACCCATGCGCGACCAGCGCGAGCAGCTGTTGCAGTTCACCAATGACGCGGCCGAAATGGGCGTGGCCTTCGACATGACCGCCGATATCGCGGGTGAGACGATGGCGAAGTGGCGCACCGCGTTCGAACTGCCCCAGGCCGGCGTCGTCGCCCTGGGCGACCGCGTCAACGCCCTGACCAATACCTTCGGCGGCAAGGCCGCGAACGTCACCGACATCATCACGCGCATCGGCCCCTTGGGCAAGGTCGCCGGCCTGGCCGCGCCGCAGATCGCCGCCCTCGGCTCCACGCTGGACAGCATCGGCGTCCCCAGCGAGGTCGCAGCCACCGGCATCAAGAACACGATGCTGGCGCTCACCAAGGGCGACGCGGCCACCAAATCGCAGATTGCCGCCTATAAGCAGCTGGGGCTTGAGGCGACCGACGTCGGCAAGCGGATGCAGACGGACGCCGCCGGCACGATCATCGACGTCATGGAGCGGATCGGCAAGCTGGACGCGGACAAGCAATCGGGCATCCTGACCCAGCTGTTCGGTTCGGAAAGCGTCGCGGCCATCGCGCCTATGCTGACCAATCTCGACGGGCTGAAGCGCCGGCTTGAACTGGTGGGCGACGCCGACCAGGTTGCGGGATCGATGCACGCGGAATTCTTGAACCGCATCGCGACGACGGAAGGCGCGACAGGCCTCGCCACCAATGCCCTGTCCGGCCTCAATATCACCATGGGCAAGGCCCTGCTGCCCACCGTCATCAAGGTCGCCGGCTATGTGAAGGACGCAGCCACCGGCATGCGCAAATGGGCGCAGGAGCATCCCCTGCTCGCCAAGGGCATCATGATCTTCATGGGCGCCGGCGCCGCGCTGCTGATCCTGTTGGGCGGCTTGGCGCTGGGCTTCGCAGCCCTGACCGCCGCCGCCGCGCCGCTGGGCATCGCCCTGGGGCCGCTGCTGCTGATCGTCGCCGCCGTGGCCGCCGTCGCGGCTGCGGCCTATCTGATCTACGACAATTGGGGCGCGATAACGGCCTGGTTCTCTGCACTGTGGGAAAACATCAAGGCCATGGTCGGCGGCGCAATCAACTTCCTGATCGCGGCCTTCCTGAAATTCACGCCGCTGGGCCTGCTGGTCAGTGCCTTCGCACCGGCGCTCGCTTTCCTTCGATCACTGAACTTCATGGAAATCGGACGGAACCTGATCCAAGGCCTGATCAACGGCGTCGTCGGCATGCTCGGCGCGCTCAAATCGACCATCATCGGCGCCGCCAGTTCGGTCGCCAATTGGTTCAAGACGAAGCTGGGTATCCACTCTCCATCGCGCGTCTTTGAAGGGCTGGGCGGCTTCGTCATGGCCGGCTTGGATCAAGGCCTTGCCGCGAACACAGATGGCCCGCTGGCCCGGATTACCGGCTTGTCGGATGCAATGACCGGCAACATGACCGCCAGCGGCGATGGATTGCTGGCACGGATGACCGACATCGCGGGGCGGATGACCAGCGCGCTTGCCGCTGGCGCCGTTGCGCCTGTGATGGCTACGGCTTCGCCCGCCACGGCCCAATCCGCCGCCGGCGCGCCGCCGACTGCCGCCGCGCCTGCGGCAGCGACTTACAACATCAACATCACCGCCGCCCCCGGCGCATCGGCCACCGATATAGCGGAGGAGGTCCGCAAGGCTCTCGAAGCGATCGAGCGCGAGCGGCGCGGACGCGGCTTCGAGGACGATTGAGGACTGAAATATGCACCTGATGGCCCTTGGCATGTTCCTTTTTCAGATCCCGACGCTGGCCTATGACGAACTTCAGCGGAAGACGGATTGGCGCTTCGCCATGGCAAGCCGCGTCGGCACCCGCGACGCGGCGCAGTTCCTTGGCGTGGGCGACGAGACGGTCAGCCTGTCGGGATCGGTCTATGCCGAAATCAGCGACGGCCGGGTCTCGCTCGACACTCTGCGCGAGATGGGCAACGCCGGCGAAGCCTTGCCGCTGGTCGGCGGCGACGGGACCGTTTTCGGCAATTTCATCATCCGGTCGCTGGACGAACGCCATGCGGTGCTGATGGCCGATGGCCGCGCCCTGCGGATCGATTTCGGCATTGACCTGTGGCGGGTCGATGATCCGGCAACGGCGCAGGCTTCGGCATGACCGACCGGATCATCAACATTCCCGATTGGCGCGTGACGCTCGACGGCAAGGATTTGACCGACAGGATGCGCCCGCGCCTTGTGTCACTGACCCTCTCTGAAAAGCGCGGAGACGAGGCCGATCAGCTGGATATCGTGCTGGACGACAGCGACGGCATGCTGGCGATCCCGAAGGAAGGGGCGGCCCTGCAAATCCAGCTGGGCTGGAAACAAGGCCGCGACGTCACCGTGGGCCTGGTCGACAAGGGCAGTTTCAAGGTGGACGATGTCAGCCACACCGGCCCGCCCGATCAGATCAGGATACGCGCGCGCGCTGCCGACTTCACCAGCGCGATCCGCAATCGCCGCGAGCAGAGCTGGAAAAACACGACGCTGGGCGCCGTGCTGAAGGACATTGCTGGCCGGAACGGGCTGACCTTGAAGGTCGCGGCCGACCTGTCCTCGATCGCGCTGCCGTCCATCACCCAGAACCGGGAAAGCGATATCGCGTTCCTGAAGCGCCTGGGCCGCGAAAACGACGCGGTCGCCACCATCAAGGACAAGCATCTGATCTTCGCGCGCAAGGGAGCCGGGACGACCACCAGCGGCAAGGCCTTGCCCACCCTGACCATCACCCGCCGCGATGGCGACGGCCACACCTGGTCGCGGCAAAAGCGTGACGGGCAGGAAGGCGTGACGGCCAGTTGGCACGACAAGAAGGGGGCGAAGCGCAAAAGCTTCACCGTGGGCAAGGAAGACGGCGCGAAGAAGCTGCGAAAGGTCTATCCTGACGAGGCATCCGCGAAGCGCGCCGCCATTGCGGAGCGCGACCGGATCAAGCGCGCGCCGGCCACGTTCGACATGAAACTGGCGCTGGGCCGGCCCGACGCCTTCCCCGAAACGCGGGTGAAAGCATCGGGCTTCAAGGATGAAATCGACGCGACGACCTGGTTGATCGCGGAAGTCACGCACCGGCTCGACAATAGCGGCGGCTATGCCACCGATCTGCGCATGGAGACTGCGCCCTGATCAGATCAGGACGCCGCCGAATAGCAGCACCGCGAAAGCCCATAGCGGAACCCATATCCAAAGGCTGTCGCTGCGATAATTCCAGATACGGGACAAGAGGCGCATCAGCGGTTCAGCCCCATTCGGACTAGGCGGCTGCTCTATATTGCGGACGGTTGACCTGACGATCCCTCGCAGAGTCGGGCATCCGCAAGCCTTTGGAGGCAATCAGCAGTTCAGTGCCTGTGCGCTTCTCCTGAAGCGAATAATTGATGTCAAAGCAGAATTGGCGCCGGTCACGATATAAATCTCTGATCGGTGAAACGTCATCATAAGTGACGATCCATGGCGACTTAAGATCAAGCACGTTATCCGCGAGAATGGCGTGGTCTTCCGGTTTATAGAAACTCGTATAAAGGCCTGGACCCTTCTTATAGTAAGGAGGATCGATAAACAGCAGTGAGTTTTTAGGTAGATTCGAACAGTCACGGAGAAATTCGACTGCATCCTGATTAGTCAGATGAATTCTGTCTTGGTAGCGAGCGACCCTTCGCATTCGCTTGACTAGATCATCGACGTTAAACCGGCAGTCGATCTTGTAGTTGCCTGTCTGATCTAAGCCCCCGATGACCCCGCCCCCTTTAATAATGCCTGATCGGTTGGTGCGGTTTAGAAAAAAGGCAGAGAAGCCCAACTCCAGCGGATTGTCCGCATCTGCATCGCGATTGATGTCACGCTGGCGCATCCATTCGTCAATGGTGACGGGTGTCTCCCGGACCTTCGCGATTAACGCTTCAGTTTCATTGAGGACGGAGTGCCAGAAGGACCAAATCGCGGGGTCGAGATCATTGATGTGAATCTCTGCCACCAACCCGCTATACAGTAGGGAAAGTGCAAGGCCGCACCCGCCGGCGAACGGTTCAGCGTAGTGACCGCGTTCCAATCCATTCAGCCGCATAATGGTGGAGGTTAGGTCCATCATGCATGATTTTCCGCCGGGATAACGGAGTGGTGAAGCTGTGCGCATTACTCAGAAGCCTTGCAAAACCCTTGTGTATCGGCGCTTTCTAACGAGGTTGTTCATCCTCGGCCAGCTTTTTTATCCTGCTGAACCAGCTTCTTCGATCAACTTGATGATAACCTCTTTCAGTGTCGTCATGTCGTTGTTCAGCTGGTCCCCGTTGAACGCCGCCGACACCTTGTGATGCTTGGTCAGATTCCCATAGTCTCTGGTCCGATCGATCGAGGCGCGAACGGCTTTCTGGTCTTCTCCCTTGATGCTGAAGTTATTGAGACGCTGCTTGCTAAGATAAGCGTCCAAGCCGACACCATCTGCGCGACCGGCACAACCCGTCAGTGTCTCGAAGAATGCCCACACCGCAATTGAGACAACTGGTGTGTGTTTCTCCAGTTCAATGTCGCAAATCGAGTAGTAGAGACTTTCAAGTTTTTCGTTGCCCAATCCGCGCAGCGCCAGATTGATCTCTTCATCATACTGAACGTGTCGCGCTTTCTGGGGCTTTTTGGGCTTCCTGACTACGCGCTTTTTGCCGCCTTGGCCGTTGGCACCTTGATCCGGGCCCGCCACCGGCTCCGGTTCGATCCGAGCGGTTGTCACGTTGGGCAGACTCGCCAGACCTCTCACATACTTGATGATGTCAGGCTTGTTCTTACGGGAAGTGACCTCTTTACCTTCAACCAGATCGCGCATGAAGCGACGAACCATCACGTCAAACTCAGCTTTGGGGCGGGTTCGGCATAGTTCGTCGGGATTGGCACGATCCAGCCCGAAGATTTCCTGGGAAACTTCGGGGTTCAAAAAGCGCTGGGCAGTCGTCAATTTGCCCTGTCGTTCTTGTTTGGTGATCATGCCCTCGGCCTCGGCATAATCAAGTAGCGCCTGCGCGAGGCGGTTCTTTGCGGTGCCCGAAAACCGCTGTTTCTGTTCAGCGTCCCACGTCTTTCGACCGATCCCGCCCTGGGCACCGCTATGGGTTCGGTCGAGCCAAACGCGCAGTGTGTCCAAATCGTTGAAGACGACCGCAGCCACGGTCTTGATTTGTACCCATTCTTCAGAGAGCTTTTCGAAGGTTTTCCGATATTTCGGAGGCGCAAGTTCCGGGTCACTGAGCAGCTTGAGCGCGCAAACACGGCGATTTCCTTCGGCAACCCAATACGTGGGATCGCCGGCGCGCGTTTTGCCGATGGGGGTCATAGCAAAGCGTTCAAGAGGGCTTAGGCCGTGACGAACGATGTCTCTTGCAAGCGGAACTACGTCTTCCTTGGTCACAAGGCGTTCGATGGCTTCGCTTTCCGTTTCGACGATTTCATGCCGGGGATTGTCGAGCGCCAGAAAGACCCGCCCAATAGGCACCTCATCAACATATTCAAATGTGGACGCCGGTTTGCGCGGTGTTCGTGGCCCTCTAGCCATGTTTCCCCCTCAGTCAGATCGTCAGAACATCGTAAGCTGATCTATGTTTTTCGCACGATCGCAACGACGCGGCCCAGCACGTGTAGTTCGTTGTCATAGGCGATTTCGTCGCGAACATTCTGGTTGTCGCTCATGATCTTGACCGACCCATCGGCCATCTGGCGCAGGCGCTTGACCATTCCGCTGTTGCCATAGGCACAGGCCCAGATTTTGTCCGCCAGGTGCAGCGTCTGTTCGGATGCGTCGATCAGCAGCAAATCGCTGTCGAGGATCGTCGGTGCCATCGAGTCCCCAATGCCTTGGGCGAAATACAGATGATCGGGCGACGCTCCGGTGTAAATCCTGATCCAATCGCGTGAAAAATGGCGGACGGTGGTTGTGACCGGAACCTCCAGTTCGGTCGCGCCCATTCCATAGCGTAGATCAATTTCGCGAACCGGCACCAAGCCCAGTTCAACCGCGATGACATCAGCAGAAGGTAGGGCAACGTATCCTTCGGCAGGATCATCTATTTCGCCGGTCAGATATGCAGGCGTCGTTTGTAGCGCCTGCGCGATCTGATGGAGGTGCTTTGATCCCTGCGCGCCGTTCTTGATCAGGTGGTTGATGCTGGGCTGTTTGATACCCACGCGCCGCGCCAGTTCCGCCTGTGACATGCCCAAAGTTTCAAGCCGTGACCGGATGCGACCGCCAAAATCCATGGCGCCGCACCCTATAGATTCGTCTATAGACGGAAAGTTAGATTTGTCTATTGACTGACCTATAGATGCGTCTATAGATGGCTCTATGAGCAACAAACTCACCCTATCTCAGATGCTTGCGTTCGCAGCACAACGTGGGATCGCGCCGCTAGGCAGCGTGACCCTCACCCCCTTCCAGGCTCTCCAACTTGCTATCGATCTAGCTGGCGGTCAGTCCGCTATGGGCCGCATTTGCAAGAAAGCGCAGCCCACTGTCTGGAAGTGGCTCCAGACTTCAAAGCGCCTGCCGCCTGAGCATGTGCTTGCCGTGGAGGCCGACACTGGCGTTTCGCGGCATCTTCTTCGCCCCGACATCTATCCCCTTTCTCTGCCCACCGAAGGTATCGACCCCGGCGAAGAATGTGGGGGCATCATACCGGCTCAGCCCGCGCCTGTCCCATGCGATCGGGTGGTCAAATTGCAACGAAAGGACAGCAACTGATGCCGGTCATCGCCATGCCCGCGCACAAGTGCGGCAAGTCTTTCTCGCATGCCGAACATCTGGAAATCGGCCTGCTCAATGCGCTGTTCGACACCCGCCATCCCATGAGCGTCAGCGACCTGGAAGCCCAGCTGCGCTGCACCCGCCGCGATCTGTTCCGCGCCATCACGGCGCAATATCGCCTGGGCAACGTCCGCAAGGGTCAGCCCGTCGAACTCACCAATTCCGGCCACATTGCCGTTGCAGCTGGGCGCTACGCTGGCGCCGTGGCGGTGGCAGCATGAGCCGCCCCGAATATCGTCTGCGCGGGCAATATGTCGCGCGTCACCCCTTCACCGTGCCGGAAGAATTGACCACCCATCGGGACGAACCGGCACCCGCTCCGCAACTGCCGCGCTGGTATAGCCTCGCCGCCTTCCTTATCATGAGCAGCGCGACGATCTTCGCCATGTGCGCTATTGGAAGGCCGGGAGCATGACGAAGGTCCGCGCCCCTCTGTCCTTCTCCCTCGCCATCACGACGGCGGTCGCCCTCATTGGCTGGGATAAGGCGGCGACCCTCACGCGGCGCGCTAAGCGGACCGTTCGCCATTGGAGCGAAAGCGACCGCAAAGGGACGCCGACGCTTGACCAGGCCATCGCCCTCGATCGCGCCTATATGGAGGCTGGCGGCGATTTCCCGCCAATCCTGCAAAGCTATGCCCGCCAGCTGGACGTCACGCTGGGCCAGTCGTTGGCCTGTCGCGCGGCGCTTGCCCAGGCGATCACCGATCTATCGAAGGAAACGGCCGACGCCATCGGCAGCAGCATCCCTGTGATGCAGCCCGGTGTGTCGGAAACGGCCATCCATCGCGCCATTGCCGAAACCGAGGACGTCGCCAGCGCCGCGACCCGCCTCCTTGGTCGGCTGAAGTCATTCGTGAACGGCAATGGGGCCGCTCAACGAACAGCGGGGGAAGTATGATGACCAATGGCCGGGGGCCGAAACTCAACAATGGCGGGGGCGCGCCCCGCATGCCGTCGGTGCAATGCCCCGGCTGCGGCGAACGGGCTTTTGCCCGGTCGACGACTGGCAAAGCCACGCTGCTCTATCGCGAGGTCTATTATCATTGCCGGGACGTCGAGCGGTGCGGATGCCAGTTCGTCGTCAGCATGGCGACGCTGCGGGCGACCGTGCCTAGCCGGATGCCGCAACCGCTGGCCGTGCTGCCCATGACCACATGGCGCCACGCGGACAATGACCGGGCCGCCAATGATGATGGCGGGCCGCCCAGCGAGCCTGCCGCCGACGCCATAACCATCTGATCTAGCGGGTCGCACCGCCCTGATCGCGACGAAATCCACCCGGCGGACCCCGCCGCCGGGAACGCCCTTCCTTTGCCTTCGAAAGTCCCATTCTCGCCATGTCCATGCGTGACGATATCCGCCGTGAACTGCTGCCCAGGCTCAAAGCCGATTTCCAGTGGAAGACCGACAAGGGATCATGGCTGCGCCGTGGCAAATGCCCCGACTGCGGCGCCTTTGAGGTCTATACGAACGCCGACAGCCCTTGGGTGCTGAAGTGCAACCGGCAGGAAAAATGCGGGTGGGAAGAAACGGTTCGCGACCGCTATCCCGAAATCTTCGACACCTGGTCGAACCGCTATCAGAAGACCCGCGAGAACCCGCACGCGGCGGCCGACGCCTATCTCACCGACGCCCGCAAGCTGAACCTGATGGGGATGCGCGAGGCCTATACCCAGGAATGGTTTCAGGATCAGAAGCGCGGCATCGGCTCTGCGACCGTGCGCTTTCCATTGCCTGGTGGCAGCTGGTGGGAAAGGCTGATCGACCAGCCTGGTCGTTTCGAAAAGAAGGCCAATTTCGCTTACGGCAAGTCCTACAAGGGGCAGGCATGGCAGCGGCCTGACGTCTCGATCGAGGACATGGCCGATGCGGAAAGCATCTGGATTGCCGAAGGCATATTCAATGCCTGGGCGCTTGAGCAGGCCGGTCAGCGCGCCGTCTCCGCTATGTCCTGCAACAACTATCCCGAAGAGTTCCTGAAACAGCTTCGGGCGCATATCGCGACGTCCGACAAGCCCCTGCGCTCGCCCAGGCTGGTTTTTGCCTATGACGCCGGCGGCGCAGGCACCAGCGCGAGCCGTCAGCATGTGAAGCTGGCGAAAGAGCAGGGGTGGCAGGCGAGCGCCGCCCAGCCCTGCGGAGAAGACGAAACCGGCAAGGTGCTGGATTGGAACGACCTGCTGGGCCTCGACCGGCTGACCGCCGACCATCGCACCGAATATCTATGGTTCGGCAAGGTGCTGCTGGCGAAGGACGCCCAGGAAAAGGCTTTCCTGATCTGGGAGAAGCACCGCTGGACCAGCTTTCATTTCACCTTCGGCAACCGGACCTATTGGTGCGCGATCGACGTCGCCGTGGTGCAGGAGAAGATTGACGAATATCGCAAGAGCCGCACCCGCGAACTGAAGGACATCGACGCCAGCGTAGAGGCGGAAATTCGCATGCAGGCCTCCCGCGAGGCGCTGATGGTCGAGGAAATCGCCAATTGCGCATTCCGCGTCCTGTATCGCCAGCGCGACGACGCCACCGACGAAACCAAATTCTTCCTCAACATATCCTTCCCCAGCGGCAAACGCCCCTCAGTGAAGGGCGACTTCACCGCCGCCCAGCTGCGCAAGGCCTCGAATTTCGAAGACCGCCTGTTCGCCTTCGGTGGCGTCTGGACCGGCAGTGCCCACCAGTTGACCCGCATCCTGCAACAGCAGACGCCAGACCTTCCCGACGTGCGCCCCCTGGGCTTCACCGGCTACTGCCGCGACGCGAAGGCCTATGTCTTCGGCCAGTTCGCCGTCTCCGGAGGGCGGGTTTACAGGCCGAACGACAATGAATTTTTCCAGATCGGCAAGCAGGCACTGAAGCTGGGCACGTCCGAACGGCTGCTGGACATCGACTATGACCCCGACCAGCTGGATACCAGTTGGCTTCCCGACCTGTGGACTGCCTACGGCCCCAAGGGCGTCGTCTGCCTGACCTACTTCTTCGGTTCGCTCTTCGCTGAACAGGTGCGCTTTGCGCCGCTCAATATGAAGAGCTTCCCCTTCCTGGAAATGTATGGCCTCCCCGGCACCGGCAAATCCACGCTGGTCGAGTTCCTGTGGAAGTTGCTCGCTCGCGAAGGGCATGAAGGTTTCGACCCGGCCAAATCGACACCGGCGGCTATCGCTCGCCACCTGGGCAAGGTCGGCAACCTGCCTGTGGTTCTGATCGAAGGCGACCGTCGAGAGGAAGCCAGCCACTCCCGTAAGTTCGAATGGGAGGAACTGAAGACCGCCTATAACGGCCGCACCGTCCGATCGCGCGGTGTTCGCAATGGCGGCATGGAAACCTTCGATCCGCCATTCCGCGGTTCCATCGTCATCGAGCAGAACGAACCGGTCAATGCGAGCCGCGCGGTGCTGGAACGCATCATGTCGCTGGGCTTCGACATGGCCCACTTTACCCCAGAAACCAAGATCGCGGCCGAACGCCTTGAGCAGTGGCCGGTCGAAAAGATTTCCGGCTTCATCCTTCATGCGGTCCGGCGCGAGCAGGAAATCCTCAACCGCTTTGCCCAGGCCTTCGCGCAATATGAAACCGAATTGCTGGCGATGCCCGCGATACGCACAAACCGCCTCGCCAAGACGCATGGCCAGCTGCTCGCCTTTCTCGACGCGATCCGCACCATCGTCCCCATCAGCGATAGTCAGCAGGCAGAGACAGCCCGCTTCATCGTCCAGATGGCGAGCGACCGCCAACTGGCCGTCAACAGCGAAGACCCGATCGTCAGCCTCTTCTGGGAACGGTTCGACTATCTCGAAGAGAACGAAACCAAGGGTGCCGCCACCGGCAAGATCAACCACCATCGCCGGTGGGAAGAAGGGCTGATCGCGGTCAGGCTGAACGAAATGGAGGCCCGCTGCGCCGAAAAGCGGCTTCAGCTGCCCACCCATTCCGAACTGATCCGCGCCCTTAAAACCTCGAAATCCCGCCGCTTCATCGAACAGGCGACGGTCAACTCCATCAACGACAATGTCGGCGCCGTCCGCTGCTGGGTCTTCCATGACCCGTCGCGCGCGGTCGCCAAGCACTCCTGACAGCGAAAGGACGATCCATGCGTAACGCTCCCTCTTTGCTCGCCATGCTGGGCGAAACCGAACCGGCGGCCCGCCCCGTCATCATGCCCTGGGAATATGTCAAAATGCGCCGCTCCGCCGCCGGCATGACGATCGAACAGGCGGCACGCCCTTATTGGCATCGCCCCGAACACCAGGCCGACGTTGAACGGAATATCCGCGAACTCGAAACCGTGGGCTTTCGGATGCAGCGGCATTTCTTCGGTGCCGATATGTCGCGGGCCTATAGCTTCAACCTCGACGTCTATCGCCAGCTTTGCGACACCCCGCCCGAACAGCACCCCCGCCTGTGCCTGGCCTGCGGGTGGGACCAGTGGACGACGCAATACGACACCAACGGCAATGATGCCACCTGGTCGGAAACCGATCCCGATCTTTGCACCCGCTGCGAGCAGCTGGAACGCAAAAAGGTCATCACCTGATGCGGTGCCCCGACGTCATCCATGCCGCGACGTGCCGGTGCGACGACTGTCGCCCGCTGGCCGAACGCTTCGCTGAAGCCACCCTACGCACCCGCGCCCCGTTCGCCGCCGGCGCGATCGTCGCCGGCATCATCGTCGCCATCGTCGGCCCGCTGATCGCGGCCAACATCTCCAACTGAAGGGAATTTCCATGTCCGAAGGCAATGCAGCTGCTGAACAACTCCGCCTTTTCATCGAGCGCATCGAGCGCCTCGAGGAAGAGAAGAAGGGCATCGCAGACGACATAAAGGACGTCTATCTGGAAGCGAAAGCCAATGGCTACGACGTCAAGGCGATGCGCGATATCGTCCGCATCCGCAAGATCGAGCGCAATGCCCGCATGGAGCATGAGTCGATCGTCGACACCTACAAATCGGCCTTGGGCATCGAATGATGATCAAAGGCCTGATCCGCGTCCTCTTCATCGTCGCCGGGTTGCTGGCGATCCCCTTCATCATCGCGCGCGCCCTCGCCAGCGCGCAGGGAGAAAGCCGTTGACTGACCAAGCACCCGAACGCTTCCTACGGATCAGTGATGTCGTCGCCCGCACGGCCCTATCCCGATCACATATCTATGCGCTTGTCGGCCGCGAGCAGTTTCCCGCCCCGCGCAAGCTGGGCGCGAAATGTTCCCGATGGATCGAAAGCGAGGTGGATGCCTGGATTAGCAAGGCATCCTGACCCTATCGACCGGGCCGACCAGGCCCGGTCGCTGCCCATCGGATCGGCTGACCGATGTGGACCTGGGGGGGCCACATATCGGCCAGCAGAATGTTGGCCCATTCGCAGGCCAGTTCCCGCCGCCTCGTCATATAGGCGGCCCGATTATATGCCCCTTCCGACTCGGACGTTCCCTGCGGGATATGCGCCAGCATCAGGTCAATGATCGCGCGATCGGGCGATGCCCCGGTATGGCCGCTTTCTCGCCATTGCCGCTCCACCCGTTCATTCATGATGGTCGAAAAGGCCGAACGGAAGCCGTGCGGGACGTGCCGCTGGAAATACCCCGCGCGGATCAGCAGGGCGCGCAGGGTGTTTTCGCTCATCGGCTTGTGCGGATGTCTGTCGGTCGGAAAGACTAGGTCCAAATCGCCGGTCAGCGGCATCATGGCCTGGATCACCGCCACCGCCTGCGGTGACAGTGGCACTAGATGATCCCCTTCGATTTCCGCCTTGCGATCCTTGTCGCCCTTCATGCGGCGCGCGGGGATGCGCCATAGCGGCTCCTTACCGTCCAGCCCTTCGAATTCCGCCCAGCGCGCGCCATGCAGTTCGTTCGGCCGCACCGCCGTCAACGCGATCAGCCGCAATGCCAGCTTTGTTGGCGCGCGGCATCGCTCTGCCTCGCAATTTATCAGCAGCTGGCGCAGGTCATCCAGCTTCGTGATGGCTGGCTGTGGTTTCGCCTTGGGCTTCTTGGGCAACGCGATCGACAGGCTTGCCGCCGGATCAGAGATCCCGCGCCCCGTCGCCAGGGCATAAACGAATATCGCGCTGATCCTCTGGCGCGTCCTGTGCGCCGTCTCCACTGCGCCGCGCGCCGCGATGCCCTGCAGCAGCTTCAGCACCATCGGGGCGGTGATGTCTGCGATCGGCAAATGGCCGATCTGGGCGAAGACTTCCGTTTCAAGATTGTCGAGGACATCCTTGGTGTGGACCTTGGACCAGCGCCCCCTCTGCAACTCATGCCATTCGCGGCCGATGGCGCCGAAGGTTGGCCTGGTGTCGGCCACCGGCGCGGCGCGCTGGAACAGATCGACGGGCTTCGGCTCATTGCCCTTGGCAAGCAGCGTCTTCGCGACGTCCCGCGCCTCGCGCGCGTCCTTCAGCGATATCGCCGGATAGCTGCCGATCGTCAGCGTCTTTTGGATCGGCTTGCCCTGGGCGTTGCGGCCATATTGATAATTCATGCGCCAGGTGCGACCGCCGGCGGTGGATACGTGCAGATACAGCTGCTCGCCATCGGTCAGCTTGTAGGATTTTTCGGCCGCCCGCGCATTGCGCACCTTCGCGTCCGTTAGTGCCCCCATACCATATTCCTCGACTCTCATACCATGGATCACGCCATATGGCAGATCAGCTATATGAGAACAAATCGGGATCGCTGCGGACTAATCACGCAAAGAAAACGCCCGGATTTGCGGGGTTTCTGGCGTCATTTGGACTGTTCAAGAGAGAAAGGTGGCGGAGACGGAGGGATTCGAACCCTCGGTAGCCCCTTAAGGCTACGACGGTTTAGCAAACCGCTGGTTTCAGCCACTCACCCACGTCTCCGCACGAATTTGCCCACCGGATGAGGTGAGCAGTGGCTAGATGTCGGCCTATAGCGGCGGGTTTCATGCATGGCAACGGTCCGCAGCGGAGAAAAATCACCCGAATTCCGAAAAGCGGATTCGGACTGGCGCGGAATCGACTCGGGTCGCCGTTCGTTCATTGTCGTTTCAGCTTGTTCCCCGATAATCTGAAATATGGTTGAAGAGCGGGTTCTTTGGGGAGTAGCGGGCATGATCGGGATTTTGCGGCGGTTTTCGGGCCGCGCTGCACGGGCGGGCGCTTTGGCGGCCGCGCTGGGCGGCATCACGCTGGCGCCGGTCGCACAGGCGCAGGTGCGCACCGTCGACCCCAATAGCGCCATCGATTCCGATCTGGCCCCCGTGCCGCAGCAGGGCGGCAGCACGCCCACCGATCCCGGTGTGGACCCCAATGCGCAGCCGGGGAGCAGCGCGCCCGCCGACAGCGGCGCACCCTATAATCCGCCGCCGGTCAGTTCGGGCGCGACCGCAACTGGCGCGCCGGTGACGGCCAATTCTCCGCCGGCGGCGATCTCCCCCAGCGATTCCTACCAGGAAGACGATCTGATCGGCGCGGCCGAAGGGGTGTTCGGCAAGGGGGCGGAAGGTCTGGCCGGGATCATCGAGAAGATCCTGAAGGACCAGGGCCGCCCCAATGCCTATATCGCCGGGCGCGAGGCGTCGGGCGCGTTCGTCGTCGGCCTGCGCTATGGGTCCGGCACCCTCAATCACAAGGTAGAGGGCAAGCGGGAGGTATATTGGACCGGCCCGTCCATCGGCTTCGACGTGGGCGGCAACGCGGCGAACACCTTCGTGCTCGTCTATAATCTCTATGACACGCAGGACCTTTACCATCGCTTCCCGGCGGCGGAGGGCACCGCCTATCTGGTAGGCGGCTTCACCGCCAGCTACCTGCGTTGGGGCAGCGTGGTGCTGATCCCGATCCGGTTGGGCGTCGGCTATCGGCTGGGGGTCAATGCCGGTTACATGAAGTTCACCGAGAAGCGGAACTGGCTGCCCTTCTGACGGCCCGGGGACAAGTGCTGGTTTTACGAAGCCAGCCGTGACCTTCTCCCCTTTCTCCTCCACGACCGCCTTGGGCGGCGGTCCCATTCCCCATCTTTCGATAAGGAGGATTTGGGGGATTCGCTCCTGCCGCCCTCTAAAGGGAGAGGTTGAGCTGCTCGCCGGCCTCTTCCGGCTCCTCATGATCCAGATTGTGCACGCCCAGCCCGAGCAGCCTGGCCCCCATGCGCAGCGGCAACTGGGCCCGCAGCAGCGCCCGGCCCGTCTGCGCCAACAGGTCGGGGGAGCGCACCGGTCCGCCGAAGCTTTTCGACCGGGTGATGATCCTGAAGTCCGCGAACTTGACCTTGAGCACCACCGTCCGGCCATAGGCGCCGCTCTTTTCGATGCGGCCCCAGAGATTTTCCGCGATCCGGTCCAGTTCCGTGATCAGCGCTTCCTCCGTCACCAGATCGTCGAAGAAGGTATCCTCGACGCTTACGGATTTGCGTTCCTGCCGCTCATGCACCGGGCGGTCGTCCTGGCCCCGCGATGCGCGATAGTAGAATAGCGCCGCGCTGCCGAAATGATGCTGGAGAAAGGCAAGGTCGCGGGCGCGCAGATCGGCGCCCGTCTCAATGCCTAAGGCCTGCATCCGCTTCGCCGTGACCGGCCCCACGCCATGGATGCGCCGCACCGGCATCTTCGCGATGAAGGCCGCGCCGTCCTCCGGCCGTACGACGCAGATGCCATCGGGCTTGTTCTGGTCCGACGCCAACTTGGCGATCAGCTTGTTGTACGACACCCCAGCCGACGCGGTGAGCCCGGTTTCCTCCCGGATCAGGCGGCGGATTTCCTCCGCTATGCGCGTGGCGGAGGCGATGCCCGGCTTGTTCGACGTGACGTCGAGATAGGCTTCGTCCAGCGACAGCGGCTGGATGATGTCGGTGAAGCGCGAGAATATCTCCCGCACCTGCGCCGACACGCTGCGATAGACCTCGAAACGGGGACGGACGAACAGCAGGTCGGGGCAGAGCCGCCGCGCCCGCGCGCCCGGCATGGCGGAGCGGACGCCATATTTCCGCGCTTCATAGCTGGCCGTGGCGACCACCCCGCGCGGACCGCCGCCGCCAACGGCCAGCGCCTTGCCCCGCAACGAGGGATCGTCGCGCTGCTCGACCGACGCGTAAAAGGCATCCATGTCGATATGGATGATCTTGCGCGGCGGGGTCTCCATGACCCGCGCTTATGCCACAGGGCGGAACGGAAGGAAAAGGGGAGGGCGCGCTTCAGCGCCGCAACAGGCGCAGATTGTCGAGCAGCCATTCCAGATGCGCGCGGCTGATCCGGCTCCACACATTATAGGTGCAGCGCTGGCCGCCGACGCGCAGATAGGCAAGGGAATGCAGGCCTTTGCCGCCCGGATTGGCGGCGGGATAGCGCTGCGCGCCTTCCTGCCCATAGCCGGCAAAGGATGGGGCGGGCAGGCGCGCCAGTTCGCGCATATAGGGCCATTGTTCGGTCAGCCTGCGCCGCTGTATCCGCGCATCGGCCCGGTCGTCCGGCAGCAGGCCGGTTCCGGCAAAGCCATAGGCGCTGCGCAGCCCGGGAAGGTCGAAGGCAACGCCCCAGCCGCCGCCGAAGCTGGCCGCGCGCGGCGTACCCTCCGGATCGCCGGGCGCGGCGAGCGCAAGCGGCGCGCAGGACTGGCGGTTCTCCGCCTTGGCCCATTCGGCGCGGGCTCGCCGTTCCCCGATCAGCGTGGCGGTTTCCGCTGCAAAAGCCGGCATGGCGCCGGACAGCAGGGCGGCCGCCAGCGCTGCTCGCGCCAGCCTCATTTCCTGTCCTTGAGCGACAGCAGCGCGGCGAAGGGGCTGGCCTGCTCCTCGCTCAGCACGCCCGCTTCACGCAGGACTCCGTCGGCTTCCGGAGAGCGCGGATAGGGCGTCATCGCGAGCGCCACCGTTTCGGCCACCGCCTCGCCCATGTCGATGGTGAGGCCGTCGAAACCGATGGTGTCGCAATCCTCGGCGTCCAGCTCCAGTTCGTCGCCTTCGGGCGTCTCTTCCCCCTCCCTGACGAAGCGGAGCAGGAAATCGGTGTCCAGCTTTTCGGGCACCGCGACCCCTGTCGCGACACAGGGCTGGGCTAGGTCCGCGCGCACCCGCCCCCTGGCATAGATCGCGCCATTGTCCTCGTTCAGCGCGTAATCCGCCTCCAGCCTATCGAGCGCGAGCAGGTTGAAGCGCTTCGCCAGTGCCTCCCGCTCCGCGGCGTCGGCGGTGATGGTCACCGGCTGGGCATGACGGGCAAGCTGGTCGATTCGGACGGGCCGGGAGAATTCGGGGGCAGCGCTCATCCAAGGTCTCCCGCCATCAGCGCGTCGCGGCTGAGGCAGCCCAGCCTCACCCAGCGCGCGCGCAGATGCGATTCGACATGCGCCAGCGCGTCTGCCGACGGCGCATCGCCGCGATAGAGGTTGCGCGCAATCGCTTCGCTCAAGTCGGCCTCGCCCGACAGCGCCGCGCGATAGGCCGCCAGACGCCCGCCCAGCGCGCTCACCATGCGGCCGATATGCTTGCCGACGACGACGTCGCCAATCCCCTCCTGCCGCAGCTGGCCGTCCATGTCGTCCACGAACAACTCGGTCAGCCAGACGCTCTCCTGCGCGGCGCCCAGCGCCTCCAGCCGCATCAGCGCCTGGGCGAGGATGGCGACGATCATGTCGAAGCGGCCGTCCATCGTGTCGGGAACCTGCCCTTCGACATACCAATGGGGCTGGCGTCCCTCTGCGACGATGGCGTTGTACAGGGTGCGCATCGCGTCCCTGGGATCGCTCGGCGCGAACAGACGCTGGAAGATGCTGGGCATGAGTTTGACTGTTTCCTGGCTGGACCGATCGGCGGCCCCTTGCCGAGGCTCGCGCATTTCCATATTGATCGCCCCGGCCGCCCGATGCAATGGCGGCTTTGTTTTTCGGCAAGGTCCGGGGCAAGCCCCCGCAGGAGAAGTTCATGCGCCAGTTCAGCCGCCAATCCCGCAGCGGGCGGATTTTGCTTGGCGCAGGCCTTTGCGCGCTGCTGCTGGGCGCGTCGGGCTGTTCGCGCATCCGCACCCATCAGGGCTATCAGGTCGACAAGCTGCTGGTGGATTCGGTCCAGCCCGGCATCGACAACCGCGCATCGGTGGAAGGGACGTTGGGCCGGCCGAGCTTCGTCGCGCAGTTCGGCGACCAGGACTGGTATTATGTGTCGCGCGACATGCGCTCGCTCGCCTTTTCCAATCCCAAGCCGGTGTCGCAGACCGTGCTGCATGTGCGTTTCGACGCGGCGGGCAATGTCGTGGCGGTGGATCGCATGGGGCTGGAGCAGGTCGCGAAAATCTCGCCTTCCGGCGACAAGACGCCGACATTGGGCCGCCATCGCAGCCTGTTCGACGAGATTTTCGGCAATATCGGCGCGGTGGGCGCCGGCGGCATGGGCGGTGCAGGCGGCGGCAGCAACACCGGCGGCGGTCCGAACGGAAGCTAGAGCATCGTGTGCAAAAGTGGGAACCGGTTTTGCGCATAAAAGGATGCGACAACAAAAGCTTGGAGCGCGCGGCCTGCATACGATTTAGCGCAGCGCGCTCTGGAAGCGACCGGTTCCGGCCGGGCTTGGCTGAGCCCGAACGGTCCTCTTGGGTCGGCAACTGGCCGTCGCGGGCGGCATTCTCCAACCCTACACCTTCATGAGCAGACCATCGGCCAAGCGCATCGGCCGGTAGCCCAATGCCCGCAACCGATCGATGTTGAGGGCGGGAAACCCCCAATCCTGCTCTCTTCCCTCAACCTCATGAACGACCGGCGCACCGGTTTGCCTGGACAGCAGTTGCGCCAGTTCCGCCATGGTCGTGCGGACCCCGCTGCCGACATTGAAAGGCCCTGCCTCCTCATTGCCGAGCAGCAGCAACATGGCCCGCACCACATCGTCGACATGGACGAGGTCGGCTCCGAACCCGCCGCCGCCAAGCACGCGGATCGGCCCACCGCTGACGGCTGCCCCGGCCATCGCGGCCAGCGCGCCGCTTCGCTGGCCCGGCCCATAGACCGATGCCAGCCGCAGCGTCTGGAGCAGCACATCCTCCCCCCGGCAGCGTTCCGCCGCATAGATTTCCTGGGCGACCTTCGAACCGAGATAATAGCCCCTGCTGCCGGGAAAGAGGGGCGCATGTTCGTCCGGAGGCTGGGCAGCCGGCGCATAGGCATTGGCGCTGCTCGCCTGCATGATCCGCCGCACACCTGCCCGGATCGCCCCGTCGGCCAGTTTCAGCGTGCCGAGCGCGTTGATCCGCCAGCAACGCTCCGCTTCGGCCGGGTCGCCATGATCGGACGGGATATGTGCGGCAAGATGGACCAGCGCCGTGCAGCCGGAGAAATCCACCCCCTCGACCGCCATCAGGTCGAGAAACGCCCATTCATCCGCCGGATCGGCTTCCGGCGGCGGTCGGCGGCCGAGATGACGGACGCGCCAGCCGGCGCGGCGCGCGGCGGGCAGGAAAGCACTGCCGACAAAGCCCGATCCGCCGGTTAGCGCCAGCAGGGGGGCACGGTCGCTCATCGCACCCTGTCGATGCGCTCCTGCGGCACGAACATCTCGTCCCAATAGCGCAATATGACCCCCGACCGAACCGGCGGCTGCACGATGGGGGTGGCGTGGAGCAGTTTCCGCACGCACATCTCCACCTCGTTGAAGCCCGCCATGGCGCGCAGCGGCGTCGTGCCGGAAAATCGGGCGTTGATCTCGAACACGCGGGGCGTGCCGTCGGCGTCGGTGCGGAACTGGAAATTGGCGGGGCCATGGGGTTGCAGCGCCCGCCCCAGCGTCCGCACCTGCGCGTTCAGTTCCGGATAATCGGCAATATAGGCGCGATAGGTGTTTCCGTCGCGCAGGTCGCGGCGCATCACGATGGATGCCTGCACCTCGCCGTCGAAGACGAGCGTGCTGGCGGTATATTCGCAATCGGCGCTGCCCACGCATTGCTGCACGACGAGTCCGCCGCGTCCCTCCAGCGCCGACGCCAGTGCGGTGCGGTCATGCACAACCGACACGCCGACCGAGCGCGCACCGATCCGGGGCTTAACCACCAGCGGAAAGCCCGCCTTGTCGATCAGCGCCTCCACCGCTTCCCCATCCTCCGCCGCGGCGGACGCGGGGTGGGGCAGGCCGACGCTTTCGAAGAAGCGCGCCGTTTCCAGCTTGTCGTCCGCTATGGCGACGACGCGGGGATCGCTGACCAGCACATGCGTGCCGAACAGCGCCTCCAGCCGGCGCCGCTCCGCCGCGAACCAGGACAGTTCCACATCGGTGCCGACCAGCACCACGTCCGGCCGCTCCCGGTCCAGCAACTGGTGGATGCGGTCGCCAAAGGCCGGGTCGTCGGCAAAGGGCAGGCGATAGGCGGCGTCGGCCCAGTAGAGGCCAGCGGAAAGCGGATTGGGATCGGCCGCGATCACATGGCAGCCCAGCGCCGATTGCCGCAGCGACTTGATGATGCCCTGTCCCAGCACCGCGCCGGCTCCGGTGACGAGGACCTTCATGCGAAGAACCGGCAGAGCCGCTCCTGCGTGGCGGGGGACAGGGTGGTGGCGCGGATGGCGTGCACCTGGTCCTCCGGATCGAAATCGATGTCGCGGCTTTCGACGGTCACAAAATCTCCCCTGACTTCGATCATCGCCCATTTGGGCGTCCGGTCCCCATCGTCGCGCGGTTGGCCGAGCGAGGCGAGGGTGAAGATGGTGGCGGCGGCGCAATCATAGCGGCGATGCCGGTGAACATGGCCGAACAGGCCATAAAGGAACCCTCGCGCCGCGAGCGCGGCGGCGGCTTCCTCCGCCTCCTGCGTCGAGCGGATATAACGCCAGTCCCCATAGTCGAAGGGATTGGCATGGGCGGCGAACAGTGGCCCCAGCGACCAGCTTTCCCTCCAGTCGAAGGCCGCCATGCCGCCCGGCGGGATATGGGCGGCGGTCCAGTCGACGCTTTCGCGCAGCCAGTCGGGCAGGGCAGCGCGATAGCTCTCTGCTGCGGGCGATCCCCTGTACAGCATGTCGTGATTGCCGCTGATCAGGATCGCGCCGTCCCGCGCCGCCGCGCCCTGCACCAGTTCCAGCGTTTCCAGCGGCTGCACGCCATAGGTCAGCAGGTCGCCCAGGATCAGCATACGGTCGAACCCCTCCCGCCGCGCGGCGGTAAGGGCCAGTTGCAGCGGGTCGCTGGCCGCATGGATGTCGGTCAGCGCGGCTATTCGCATGGCGACACCGGCCGGGCCAAGGGCGGGGCGAAGCGGAGGCGGCGGGCTTCGATCAGTTCCCGGTACAGGTCGAGATGCGCCCCTGCGCAGTTTTCGATGGAGAAGCGCCGGGCGACCCGCAGAGCGCCCTGCGACAGCGCGGCGTAGCGGGCGTCGTCGCCCAGCACATCCGCCATGGCCTGCGCCAGCGCGGCGGGATCGGAGGGCGGGACGAGCTGGCCGTTGACGCCGGGAGAGACCATTTCCCGGTTGCCCGCCACCGCAGTCGCGACGATGGGCAGGCCGCTCATCGCGGCCTCTATCATCGCGATGGGAAAGCCTTCCCACAGCGAGCAGTTCACGAACAGGTCCGCCTGCCGCATCAGCGCGTCGACGTCGCTTCGGGCGCCGAGCAGTTCCACCGGTTCTCCAGCCGCCTGCACCGCAAGCCGGCCGAACTCCGGCCCCGCCCCGGCGATGCGGATGCGGGCGGAACGGCCCCGCGCCGCCAGCGCATCCACCAGCGGCCGGGCGGCGCGGAGCAGGGTGGGATAATCCTTCTGCGCCGACACCGTGCCTACGGCGAGGATCATCGGATCGCGACCGGCGGCTGCGCGCGGCTGCCCGGTCCGGAAGCGGGCGCCGGCGGCGTTCAGGATCATGCGGATCGGCTTGCGGGCATGGCCGCGCAGCAGCGCCTCGCACTGGTCGCTGATCGCGACATAGCCGTCGACGATGCAGTTGAAGAGGGCGAAGGCCGACGGAGGAAAGGAGAGGCGGCTGTTATGATGGGTCAGCACCACCGGCACGCCGGGCATGGCCAGGGCGAGGGGGAGGAGCGCGCGGGCGCTATGGGCGTGGATCACATCGGGCCGGATCGTCCGCAAGGCGCGGCGCAGCGCCAGCGCCCCGCCGGGCAGATTGTTGCGATTGGCGAGTCCCAGGGAAAGGGCGGTGGCGCCGCCAGCCCGCACCCGCGCCATCATCGCCGCCTCGGTATCCGGCGCATTGCCGACCTGCGCGGCGTCGCTCAGCGAAAGGACCGCTGGCTGATGCCCGGCCCCCGCAAAGGCCTCCGCCAGATTGCAGACCAGCATCTCTGCCCCGCCGGACGTAAAGCTGGTGATGATCGAACAGATGCGCATATCAGCGCGCCAGGTCGACGCCAGTGGCCGCCAGCAGCGCCAGGGCGCGGGGCGACAGGTCGGCGCGGCAGCGTTCCAGCACCAGATCCGCCTGGTCGGGCCTCAGCCACTCGCCGAAGGCGCCTGCCTTGCCGCTGCGCATGCGCAGGCTCTGGTCGTCCTGACGGTCATAATCATGGCCCGGAATGCCGCTTTCCCGCTCCTTGTCGCGCATCCGGTCGAACTGCGCGGCGGCCACGGCGCGGGCGAGCATGTCGGCCTGCGGCTCGACACCCAGAAAGGCGAGGATGGCGGCGGCGGTCGGCATCGGTTCGGCCAGCATATGCTCATAGCTGATCAGGTGATGCGGTCGCCCCGCCAGCCCCGCCGCCCAGCCGTTCAGATAGCCGGTGAGCGCCGCCATCCCATATTTGGGCTCATCGAGGAAAGCCGCCATGTCGCCGGAAAAGCTATGCTTGTGCCGGGTCGCGTGGAAATAGGCGGACACGATCACGTCGCGCGGATCGCGGACCAGGAACAGGACCGGCCGGTCGAGGAACAGCCGCTCGCGATAGGGCAGGTGGCTGACCAGGATCAGCGGCAGCTCGGCCTTGCCCGCCCGCCCGATGAAGGCGTCGATGCCGCGCACCGGATCGCGGTCGAAATTGGGCAGGATGCGGAAGGTGCTGGTAAGATCGGGCTCGAAGCCCAGCTTCGCGCTTTCCGCGAAATAGCAGGAGAGCAGGTAGCGCAGCCATGTCCGCCCGCTCTTGGGGTAGGACACGAGAAAGGCGTCGGCCCGCGCCGCCGCCAGCCGCAATGGCGGTTCGTCCCGCAGCCGCCGACGCATCGCCCGCGCAAAGCCCTTCAGCGACATCATGTTCATGATCCTGCCCTCACGCGATGATGGTCGAGAATGCTGGTGATGACCGACTGCCAGCGGGCAAGCACCCGATCATGGCCGAAATCGGCCATCCGCTCCCGCGCCGCCTGTCCCAGCGCCGCGCGCCGCGCCGGGTCGGCGCACAATGCCACGATGGCGTCGCCCAGCGCCGCGCCGTCGCCATTGGGCACCAGCAGGCCGCTTCGGCCATGCCCGATCATTTCGGCCGGACCCCATTGGCAATCGAAGGAGACGACCGGCAGGCCCGCGCCCATGGCCTCGCCCACGACGATGCCCCAGCCTTCGAAGCGGGAGGAGAGGACGAACAGGTCGGTCTGGGGAATCCAGTCGCCCGGCCTTTCCGTCACGCCGGGCAGGCTGACCCGACCGGCCAGGCCCAGCCGGTCGCGCTGCCGCTCCAGCGCCGCGCGCTCCGGCCCCTCGCCCCAGATCACCAGCTTCCAGTCGGGAATGCGTTGCGCCACATGGGCAAAGGCGTCCAGCAGCAGGTCGAAGCCCTTTTGCGGCACCAGACGCCCCACGGCTCCGATAGTGCGGCCGTCCGACCGGCGATCCGGCGCGGCGCCGGCAGGCGGCACCGGATTGGGGATCACCCATCCCTTCACGTCCATGGCGCCCCTGAACCAGTCCATCGCCCCTTGCGTCATGGTGATAAGGCCCACGGCATGGGGATAAGTCATCTGCCGCAGCCGGCTCCAGACCGGCCCTACGGTCTGGAGCGCGGGATTGTTGCGTTCCGACACGATCACGGGGATATGCAGCGACCGCGCGGCCAGCACGGAAAGGATGTTGGTGCGCGTCAGGAAGCTCACGACCAGTTCCGGCCGCACCGCCTTCAGCGCCCGCCTCAGCAGCCTCTGCCGCCGCAGCATCGCCAATGCACCGGTCGCGGCGGCGCGCCGGCGGGACTTCATGCCCAGCCTGACGATCCGCACCTCCGGATGATAGGCGTAATAGGAGGGGGCGGACGGCTCCTCGAACACGATCAGGGTGATGCTCCAGCCCTGCGCCGCGAAATGGTTGCACAGCAGGCTGACGATATGTTCCGACCCGCCGGCGCCCAGCCCCGGAAGGACGAAGGCGAGCATGGGTGGCCTGGATGCTCTTACCAGCATGGCGGCGGGGTCCTGTATAATCACGCTGTTATGCGGGGCCAGTGTCTTTGGCGGGCGATCCCGAGTCCATTGCGCGAAGGGGTTAGGGGGTGGCGCTTTGGATCAGTCCTGTCCCACCCCGGCACGGCTGCGCGTCAATAATGGATGCGCAGTTCAAGCCCGGCGCGGGTGCGGTCGAATTCGTCCAGCGCGACGCTGCTGTCGCGTTTGGAAAAGCGCGCTGTCGCCGCGATGGCGACCCGGCGGTTGACGGCATATTCCAGTTCGCCGGTGACGCCATAGAGATTGTCGGTGTCGTCGACGCCGAAATATTTGCTGCGGCGGTAGAGAATCCCCAGCCGCCCCCTCAGATTGTGGCGGATTTCCTGGTTTATGCCGAGCCGGAAGCGCATGTCCTCACGCGATTGCACCCCGGTCCTGTAGGTGGCGACATTGCCGACGAAGCCGTCCAGCGTGATGGTGGTGCGCGGGCGAGGGGCATAGGTCAGCCCGATCTGCACCGACATGCGGGTTTGCGATTCGATCCGCCTGTCCTTCGCGTCGAGGCGATAGACGCCCACCGCGGCATCGCCGCGCAGCGTGCCGCCCGGATCGATTGCGATGCCGACCCGGCCGCCATAGGTCGACGCATCGCGGTTGAACTGGCCTGGCACGGGGGCCAGCCGGAAATCGCGATGCGCCGCGACGCCCTCCACGAAGAGGCTCGTCAGCGGCGACACGCGCAGCATCACCCGCGCAAGGCCGCCGACGGCATCCAGGTCGCGCTCCTCGTCTATGGCGCGGGTGTAGCGCATCCGCGCGCCGGTCGCCTTGAACAGAAATCCGATACGCGAACCCTGATGCAGATAGGACAGGTCGCCCTCCACCAGATTGAGTTCGCGCGGGCCGATGCCGGGCAGGGTGTTGCCCTCCGGCTCGCCTCGATCCTCTATGATATGTTGCCAACCGGCGGCGACGTTCAGCCGGTTGGCGGCCGACGGGTTCCAGTTCAGCCCGGCCGACAGGCGCCCGCCCACCGCATCTTCCTTGTCATACTGGAAATATTTGCGGAAATCCCCCTCGGCCCGGGCGGTCAGCTCCAATGCGCCGCCCTTGCGCAGCAGGTCGACATAGGGGCGGAACTGAAGGCGGAAATCGTCCTTCTCGCCAAAGGCCTGGGCATAGATATTGCTGTCATATTCCAGCCGGGCGCTGCCGCCGATCCTGACGGTCGCGCTGCCCAGCGCCAGCGGCGTCGGTTCGAACAGCGCGGCGGGTTCGCCCTGCAACGGGTCGGAAGCGTCCATGTCCTGCGCCTGGGCGTCAGGCAGGGCAGCCATCAGCAAGAGGGCGGCCGCGCCCCCCGAGGCCGGACCAAATGCCGGGCGGCGCATCAAAACCACTTCTCATAGATGCGCAGCGTGTCGCCCGGCTGGATCATGTCCCGCTCGCCCGCGCGGCCGACCACCTGCCGCCCGTCGACCATGCGGGTGATGGCGACGCTGCCCTGTTCGGCGCGAAAGGTGTATCCGCCCGCAACCGATACCGCCGCCAGCACCGACATGCCCGCGCGATATTGATATTCGCCGGGACTCTTCACCTCGCCCAGCACATAGAAGGGGCGCAGCTTCACCGGCTGCACGCTGACGGTGGGCGCATTGAGCAACTGGCGCTGGGTCAATTGCTGGGCAATGCTGGCCTGCAATTCCGGCACCGTCTTGCCGCCCGCGTCGACATCGCCCAGCACCGGCAGGGAAATCTGTCCCCGATCGTTGATCGTGTAGCTGCTGTCGCCGGAGTCGGTCCCGCTGAGGCCCGGAATCGCCACCCGCACCTCGTCCCCCGCGCCCAGGCGATAGGCCACGGTCGGCGCGGGCGGAAGGCTGGCCAGGCCCGACAGCCCGCTCGAACAAGCCGTCGTCAGGGCGAAAAGGCCAAGGAAAAGGCCATGATGAAGCCGGTTGCGCATCTGTGTCCCCTCTGGATGGATAGGGCGGAAGTTTAAGCCCTTTGGCTGATTCAGGGGCGGGCAATAACGGCTGGCGGACGGGCAAAAAGGGGCGAGAGCCGGAGCGCTTTGGGGATGATACGAAGGAGGCGTGCCTGCCATATCGTGCTCCTGAAGGCAGGAGCAGCTACCGTCAGGCAGCCAGTTTCCTATCCTGCCTCCAATGGCTGAGGTCCCGTCCGATCAGCTCCTCCAGATCGGCGATGTCCCGCGCATAATAATCGACCATCCGCTGGCGGAGCATCGCCGGCAGGGGCGGATAGGCGATCTGCCGCGCGAACATGCCGCGCACCTTTTCGAACATCGCATTGCCGCGCAGGGGCCGCACCGCTTCCTTCAATGGCGCCAATGCGGTGCGCACGGGCAGGGGCAGGAATCTTTCGCTGCTGTCGTTGCGCGGGTCGGCACCCACCTGCGTCGAATAATGGCAGGGGGCGCCGATATGGTCGCTGACGATGGCGACGCTCGCTTCCGGCGCGGCCTTCACGTCCTCGAACAGCAGCACCTTGATCTGCTCGGCATCGAAATGCGTGAGCCAGCGGCGCAGATGCCTGGCGTAAAGCCCGTCCTCCAGAAAGCGCGGCTGGTCGCTTGGCCGCCCGTCCAGATAATGTTCCGGCCCCTTCGTCACCGTGCCGCGCCGGAACAGCATCTTGTAATCCGAATAGGCGCGGTCGACCGGATTGCGGAGCTGCACCACCAGTCGCGCCCTGGGCAGGACGGCGGCGAGACGGGCGGGCGCGTCCGGATGGGCGAGATAATCGGCGGACTTTTCCCCCAGCATCTGGTCGGGCCGGGCGCCATCGAAGAAACGGCGGTAATGGTCCAGGCCGCGCGCATGGTCCTGGCTGAAGAAATGCGGCTCCGGCGCGGGCAGGTAGATGGCCGGGTTGTCCTGAAGCTGGTTGTGGATCCAGGTCGTCGCGCCCTTGACGGCGCCGATGATGACGAAATGCGGCAGGCGGTCGTTGGTCATCCTCTTTCCCCTCTTCGTCCGGATGGCAGTTCCGCCATGGCGATCTCCAGGCAGTTGGCGAGGCGATGCATGTCGCCTTCGTCCAGCAGATGGTCGACCGGAAAGGCGATGCTGCGGCGGCCAAGATCCTGCGCCACCGGCAGGGCGCCGTCGCGGCGCACCTGTCGGTCCGCAAAGGCGGCTTCGCCCGTCATGTCGGCGCAGGAACCGCTGCCCACGGGCATGCCCATCTGCGCCATACGGCCTATGATCGGCGTGGTTCCCGTCTCCCCCAGCCGGTCGGCGGCGATGGTCACATAGAGCCGGTAGAAGGCGTGACCGACCTCGGCCGGAATTTCGGGCACCTCCACCGCCCGATTGGCGCGCAGCAGCCGCATGAGGGTCGCGGCGTTGCGACGGCGGGCGGCCAGCCAACTGGGCAGCTTGGCAAGCTGCGCCCGCCCGATGGCGGCTTGCATCTCCGTCATCCGCCAGTTGCTGCCGAAGCTGTCGTGCAGGTAGCGAAAGCCGTTCGTCGTGGCCGGCGCGAAGAATTTGTCCGGATTCTTGCCATGGTCCTTATAGGCCCAGGCCCGTTTCCAGTGCGTTTCCTGCCGCAGCAGGAGCATGCCGCCTTCCCCGCCGGTGGACATGATCTTGTCGGTGCAGAAGGAAAAAGCGGCGGCATCCCCAAAGCTGCCCACGGCCCGGTCGTGAAGGGTCGCGCCATGCGCCTGCGCGCAATCCTCGACCAGCCACAGGCCGCGTTCATCGGCCAGCGCGCGCAGCGCCGTCATGTCGCAGGGCCAGCCCGCCAGATGCACGCATATTATCGCCCGGCTGCGCGGCGACAGCATGCGGCGGGCGGATTCCGGGTCGATATTGTTGCTGACCGGATCGATGTCGGCAAAGACCGGCGTTGCGCCGACCGCGACGATGCAGGCCGCGCTGGCGAAGAAGCTGCGCGAGGGCAGGATCACCTCGTCTCCAGCGCCGACGCCCAAGGCCCGCAGCGCCAGTTCCAGCGCGACCGTGCCGTTGCTGACCGCGATGCCGTGGGGCATGCCGCAAAATGCCGCGAACTCGGCCTCGAAGGCGCGGTTTTGCTCGCCATGGACCATGGCATTGACCCGCCCGGTCTCCAGAACCCGCGTCACCGCCGCGATCTCGTCGGGCTCATGCTGCGGCCAACGCAGCGCGGCATGATCGAGCGGACTGAGGCGGAGCGGAAGCTGGGGCGGAATCTGGGCTTGGGCAGGCGCGGCTTGCATCATTGTTCCCCCAAAAAGTCAGGCGACATCGCGCGGCAGCGGCGAGGACAGGACGGCTGGAATGTCCGTGGGGCGCGGCGGCATCATCAGCAGCGTGTCGGAACTTTCCGCCGCCAGCCGCCGCAATATCTCCGCCCAGCGCGAACTGGCGGAGGCCGCGACCATCTCATGCGTCAGCCGCACCAGCTCATCCGCGTCGCCCGCCGCGATCAACCGGGCAAGCTGGGCGAAGCCCTCCACCAGCATCTCCAGCGGGATGGGGGAGGGCATGGCCTCGAAAATGCCGGGAATGGCGCTTTCGATCTTGTCCTCGCTGCTGTCGAACAGCTCCTCGAACAGCTTTTCGCCGGGACGAAGCCCGATGAACTTGATCGGCACGTCGATTTCCGGCCGCAGCCCGGCCATGCGGATGACGCGGCGCGCGATCTCCACGATCTTCACCGGCTCGCCCATGTCGAGGACGAAGATGGTGCCGCGTTCCGAATCCGTCTCCAACGCGCGGGCGCTGCTTTGCAGGATCAGCAGCACCGCCTCCTGCACCGTCATGAAGAAGCGTTCGATGTCGGGATGGGTGACGGTCAGCGGCTTGCCGCTGGCGAGCTGCTGCTGGAACAACGGGATCAGCGAGCCGCTGGACCCCAGCACATTGCCGAAGCGCACCGTCAGGAAACGCGGACTGTCCGGATCGCAACTGCCGATCAGGTCGAGCGCCTGGCAGTATAGCTCGCCCAGCCGCTTGGTCGCGCCCATCAGGCCAACGGGGTTTACCGCCTTGTCGGTCGAAATCTGAATCATCGCGCGGGCTTCGAATTCGCAGACCGCGTCCGCGACATTGCGCGTGCCCAGAACGTTCGTATGCACCCCGGCGCAGGGATTGGCCTCCACCATCGGCACATGCTTCAGCGCGGCGGCATGGAAGACGATCTCCGGCCGCCGCCGCTCGAACACCTGCCAGAGCGCGGGGCGCTGGCGGATCGAGCAGAGTTCGGCGTGGAAGCGGACATGGGGGAATTTCTCCCGCGCCTCCATCTCTATGGCGTAGAGATTATATTCGCTGTGATCGAGCAGCACGATCTCCGCCGGGGCGTAATAGGCAAGCTGGCGCACCAGTTCGCCGCCGATGGTGCCGCCCGCGCCTGTCACCATGATCCGCGCGCCGGTGACGACACGTTCCAGATAGCTGTGCTGCACCGTGATTTCCGGCCGCCCCAGCAATTCCGCGAGCGGCATCTTCTCTATCGCCATTCGGTCGCCGCTCAGCGGCTGGGCGCTGGTCCAGGGATTGCGGAAGCGGGAGACCACCAGATTTTCCTGCTCCGCCAGCGCCGCGATGCGCAATATCTGCTGCCGGTCGAGCCGCTCGCTGCTTTCCTGCACCACCAGGCTGACTGGCCGCCGGCCTGCGCGGTCGAGGTCCGCGACGATCCGGGGGAGCATCTCGGGCGAGCCCAATATCGGCAGTCCGCCGACATGCAGCCGCCGCTCATGCCCGTCGAAGGAGATGACGCCGACGATCTCCAGGCCCGAATGGGCGTCGGTGGGGACAAGGTCCGCCATGACCCGCGCCCAGTCCAGTTCGCCGAGCAGGAGGATGCGCCGGCGCGCCTGCACTGTCCGGCGGAGCCGCGCGGAGCGGACATGCTTGAAGAACTGCCGCCGCAGCACGCGCACGGCCAGCAGCGCCGCGACGGTCAGCGGCACGTCGACGGTCAGGAAGACGGTCATGGGCCCGCGCATCATCTTCTGCGGCACCAGCAATCCCGCGGTGATCATCCATATGAGCCAACTGCTGGCGAGCAGGCTGGCCGCCAGCGACAGCGCGTCGCCGATGGACAGGAAGCGCCAGCTTTGCCGATAGGTGCCGACGACGAACAGGACGCTGAGGTTCACGCCGACGAACAGGGCCATGAACCAGGGTTCCAGGAGCGTCCGGGGCATGGGCAGGTCGGACAGGATCAGCCGGGAAAGCACGAAGCTGCCCAGCATGATCAGCGCGTCCAGCGCCAGGATGACGGCCAGCCTGATCGCCCAGAAGCGCGTGGCGCCCCGCGCGGCGAAGGCGCGCGCGGCTGCGTCCAGTCGCAGGAGCATGGCGGCGGGCGGCGTTTGCGCAACGCTGTCCTGCCCGTCCGGCCTGGCTGATGCGATGTTCGGCATTCCGATGTCTCCGAGTCCATGGTCCGCCGGTTGCGGGGGCGGAGGGCTGCCTGGAGGCGCCACCCTGCATGCCGTCCGCAACCGACGGTGGCGCCAAGGCTATCGGAACGGGTGCATCGCGGTAATCGGTCGAGCGGACACTATCCTTTATCCCATGCGCAACCCGACCGGCGCGCCCTTCCGCCCATTGGGGCTATGCCACAGGCTCGATGGCGCCGGACGACAGGGGCTGGCGGGCGCGGAGGGGAGGCGGATTGCCTCAAAGGGGTAATCTACCGATGCACCGCCGGGCTGCGGGGCGGGCTGTGATAGCTGTCTTCAAGAACTGGATCTGTCCGCCCGCCTGAAGCGGCGGTGGGGTCGTGCGCAGCAACATATGGAAAACCGGAGGGCATAAGCGCCGTGAAAGTCGTGATCCTCTCCAGCCTGTCCTGGTCGCTGATCAATTTCCGCGGGGCGCTGATCGCCCGGATGATCGGGGAGGGGCATGAGGTCGTCGCCTGCGCCCCGGACGAGGAGCCGGAGGTGCTGGAAAGGCTGGCGCAGATGGGCGTGCGCTTCCGCCGTACGCCGATGGCGCGGGCGGGCACCAACCCGCTGCACGATGCGCGCACCTTGCTGCATTACCGGCGGCTGATGCGGGCCGAGCGGCCCGATGTGGTGGTCGCCTACACGCAGAAGCCGATCATCTATGGCGGTCTGGCGGCACGGCTGTGGAGCCGGGCGCGCTATTTCGCGATCATGAGCGGCCTTGGCTATGTGTTCAGCGAGGAGGCGGATGAGCGCCGCTGGCTGCGCGCCGTCGTGTCCCGGCTCTACCGGATCGGCGTCGCCCGGGCGCGCTGCATCTTCGTCTTCAACGGCGACGATCATCGGCTGATGCGCGAAAGCGGGATCGTTTCGCCGTCGCAGCGGGTGATGCAGGTTCCCGGTTCGGGCATCGACGTGCGCCATTTTGCCGAGCAGGCGCTGCCGGAAGGGCCCTTCACCTTCCTGATGATGGGTCGCCTGATGCGCGACAAGGGCGTGGGCGAATATGTCGATGCCGCACGGATCGTCCGGGCTCGGCGCCCCGACGTGCGTTTCCTGCTGCTGACCCGGCCGGAGACGGAAAATCCGACCGGCTACACCGCCGCCGATCTCGACCAATGGCGCGCGGCGGGGCTGATCGAATTCCTGCCGGAGACGCGTGACGTGCGGCCCTTCATCGCGTCCGCCCATGCGTTCGTGCTGCCGTCCTTCTACCGGGAGGGCCTGCCGCGCACGATATTGGAGGCGCTGGCGACCGGGCGGCCCGTCATCACCACAGACATGCCCGGCTGCCGCGAGCCGATCCGGCATGGCGTCAACGGCCTGCTCGTGCCGCCCCGCGACGGGGCCGCGCTGGCGGCCGCCATGGAAACGATGATCGCCCATCCACGGCGTGTCGCGGCCATGGCCGCCGCCGCCCGGCGGACGGCGGTCGACATCTATGATGTGGACAAGGTGAACGCCATGCTGCTGGACATCATGCAATTGCGCGGTGCGGCCAGTGCGATGCCCATGCCAGCGCCTCCGCCCGCGCTGCTGGTGCCGGAGCGCGCATGACCGCCTGTCTGCGCCCGGCGGGATTGCTGGCGGTCGGCCTTTTCGCGCTGCTTGCCCCCCTGCTGCTGATGCTGTCCCTGCTGGTGCTGCTCTGCCTGGGGCGGCCGGTGCTGTTCCGTCAGGTCCGAAGCGGCCTGGGCGGCCGGCCCTTCGCCATGATCAAGTTCCGCAGCATGCGCGACCTGCGCGACAGCGACGGGGCCTTGCTGCCCGACGCCCGGCGGGTCACGGCTGTTGGGCAGTTCCTGCGCCGCTTCCGGCTGGACGAGCTGCCCGAACTGATCAACATCGCGCGGGGGGACATGGATTTCATAGGCCCCCGGCCGCTGCTGCCCCACAGCATCGCCGCCATGGGGCGCGACGGCGTGGAGCGCGGCAGGGTGCGGCCCGGCCTGACGGGTCTGGCGCAGGTCAGCGGCAACACGTTGCTGACCATCGAGGAAAAGCTGCGCTTCGACCTCCGCTATGTGCGGCACCGCAGCGCCCGCCTCGACGCGCAGATCATCGCCCGCACGCTGCTGGTGGTGGTCGGGGGTGAAAAAAGGATCGACTGGCATGCCGACGAAGCGCGCCCTCCTCATCGGGGCAGTTGAAACCACCCGGATCGCCTTCGAAGCGATCGCCCGCCACCCGGCATGGGACATGGCCGCCATCGTCACGCTCGATCCCGCTCTGGCCGGGCGCCATTCGGATCATGTCGACCTGCGGCCGGCGGCGCGGGAACGGGGCTGCCCGGTCATCCATGTCGACAATATCAACCGGGAGGAATCGCTGTCCGCCATCCGGGACGCGGGCGCGGACATCGCCTTCGTCATGGGCTGGTCGCAGATTTGCGGGACCGCCTTTCGCGCGCTCTTTCGCGACCGGGTGATCGGCTATCATCCTGCCGCCCTGCCCCGGTTGCGCGGCCGCGCGGCCATTCCCTGGACGATATTGCAGCAGGAACCGATCACGGCGGGAACGCTGTTCTGGATCGATGCGGGGACGGACACGGGCGACATAGTCGACCAGCAATATTTCCATGTCGCGCCGGACGAAACGGCGGCGACCCTCTACGCCAAGCATATGCGGGCGCTGGCCGTCATGCTCGACCGTGCGCTGGAACGGATCGCGGCTGGGGAGATGCCACGCATGGTCCAGGACGAAAGCTGCGCCACCTGGGCCGCGCGCCGGACCCCGGCGGACGGGCTGATCGACTGGCGGCGGCCGGCCGGCGACATATTGCGCCTGATCCGCGCAACGGGCCGCCCCTATCCCGGCGCCTTCACCCGGCTTGGCGGCGCGGACCTCCGGATCTGGGCGGCGGCGCCGTCGGACATGGGCGGGCGTCACGCGGCCCTGCCCGGACAGGTCGTGGCGCGGACGGCGGACGGCTTCACCGTGCTCTGCGGTCAGGCCACCGCCCTTATCGTCACGCAATGGAGCGGCCCGGACAAGCCGCCCAAGCTTCACGCCATTTTGGGGGATTAGCCGATGTCGCTGCCGTTCAACGCCCGCCGGATCGCGGTCGTCGCGCCCCATCCCGACGATGAGATATTGGGATGCGGCGGCACCATGGCGCGGGCGGCATCCGCTGGGGCGGAGGTGCATGTCGTCGTCGTCACCCGCGGCCAGCCGCCGCTGTTCGACGAAGAGCTGGTGCGGCAGATACGCTCCGAAACCCTGCGCGCCCACGGGATGATCGGCGTGGCAGACACACGGTTCCTGGATTTCCCGGCGGCCGGGCTGGATCAGATCAGGCGAAGCGAACTCAATGCGGCGCTGTCGGAGGCGCTGTCGCGGATCGAGCCCGACCTGCTGCTGATCCCCTTCATCGGGGACATCCACCTCGATCATCAGATCGTCTTCAACGCAGCGCTGGTCCATGCCCGGCCGCGTGGGCCCGGCGGGCCGAGCTGCGTTATGGCCTATGAGACGTTATCGGAAACCAACTGGCTCGCCCCCGGCGTCACGCCCGCCTTCATTCCGAACATTTTCGTGGACATCAGCGAGACGATCGAACGAAAGATCGCCGCCTTCCAGGCGTTCCGGACGCAGGTGAAAGCCAGCCCCGACGAGCGGTCCATAGAGGCCATTCGCGCCCTCGCGACGCTACGTGGCGCAACCGTCTATCGTTCCGCCGCTGAAGCTTTTGTTCTGGTTCGACAAATTAATTAACATGTGTTACTTCGCGAGCGAATCGCTTCATTTGCGAAACGATGTGGCAACGGGCCCCTAGACCGTTTGCGATACCACCAAAGTGGTAAGTTTGACTGCCGCTGGCGCAGCATATTGCACAAGTGGTAAGAAAAATTCAGCAACTTAACAATGTGTTAACGCCTTGTCGCGCGCACCCGAAATTTCCATTGTACATTCGGGGACTCTCACGGCACAAATATGTTACTGATAAGTTGTTGAAACGAAAAGAAAGGGTCGCACTACAGGCATTTGATTACTGGTCTTCTACATTCCGTTTGGGGCCTGCTTACGGACGTAGAAGAGATCATGAGGGGACCACCCAATGTCTTACCCAGTTAATGTGCGTCTGTTGTGCGGTAATGCGATCGTTCGGGAGGGGCTTAGCCGCATCCTGATGGAACGGGATTTCCGTGTAACCCAATATCCCAACGTGGCTACGGTGCTTCAGCAAGTCGAGGTGCCGGAAGAAGATACCGAACCATCCCTGTTGCTGATCGACGACGGAACCGACGCGATGGATGTCGAGACGCTGTCGGTTCTGCAGAAACGTTTTCCCTGTTCCTACCTTGTCCTTCTATCCGACCGATTCGATTTCCAGATCATGCTGAAGGCGTTCCGGCTGGGGGCTCTGGCCTATATCGTCAAGGAAATCTCCTGCGACCGGCTGGTGGCGACGCTGCGGCTGGTGGCCATGGGTGAGCGCGTCCTTCCACCGCAACTGGCGGACGAACTGCAATCCCGGCCCAGCCTGACCGATGCCCTGGAAGTCGAACGCCCGGTGGATGCGGCCTGCCTGTCCGACAGGGAACTGGAAATCCTGCGCTGGCTCATCATGGGATGCCCGAACAAGGTCATCTCCAAGCGGATGGACATCAGCGAGGCGACGGTGAAGGTCCATGTGAAGGCCGTGCTGCGCAAGCTGCGCGTCAAGAACCGGACCCAGGCGGCGATCTGGGCGGCCAATCACGGCATGCGCGGGCGCGTGACGGAAGTCGAACCCGAACTGCCCGTCGCCATTCCCCATCCGGCGCAACTGCCGGTGCTGGAGATGGCGGGCGTCGCAAGCCGCGCCTGATCCGCGCATTCCTGAGGCATCGCGCGCCGGCGCGATGATGCAACGAAGAATCTGGAGCGTGCGACGGCGTCCGATGCGACGCCGCGCGTTCCAGGGGGATCGTCATGGCCTATGATGTGAAGGGCGTGCTGACCGCACGCGCCTTGCCGATGTTGCGCGGCCGGTTTTCGGGCTTCCTGGTCAAGGGAACCCGGGGCCGGCTGGTCGCGGTGGGGCATTTGCTGTCGGGCAATTTCCTGAACGCGCTGATCATGCTGGTCAGCGTGGCGATGGCGGCCCGGTCGCTGGGACCGGCCACCTACGGCGTCATGGTGCTGGTGCTGTCCTATAATCGCGTGGTCGAACGGATATTGCGCTTCGAATCCTGGCAGCCGCTGATCCGCTTTGCCGTGGAGGAAGAATCCAGGGGCTCGCCGCGCCGGATGCAGCGGCTTTACTGCTATGGCCTGATGCTGGACATGGGCGCAGCGGCGGTGGCGGCCTTCAGCGCGATTGGCCTGGCGTGGCTGTTCGGGCCGCTGTTCGGCCTCAAGCCCCTGCATGTGGAGCTGGTGGCGATCTATTCGGTCGCGACCCTGTTCAACATCGCGGGCGTGCCGACCGCGGCGCTGCGCCTTTCCGGCCAGTTCAAGATGCTGGCCTATGCGCAGGTCGCGGGCAATGTGCTGCGCATCCTGCTCGCCTTCCTCTGCATGGTGACGCATGCCGGCGTGATCGGCTTCATGGTCGCGTGGACGGTGTCGCAGGCCCTGGGTTCGGTGCTGGTCTTCTGGGTCGGCTTCCGCGCCCTGAGACAGATGGGGATCCCCAATCCGCTGCACGCCCGGCTGAAGGGGCTGGTGAAGGATTTTCCCGGCTTCTTCGGCTTCGCCTGTTCGACCAACCTGTCGCTCACCCTGCGCGTCATCACCACGGAAGCGGACTCGCTGTTCGTGGGCGCGGTGGCGGGCAGTTCGGCCGCGGCGGTCTATTATCTCGCCAAGCGCATCGCCAAGGTCGCGACCCAGGTCGGCGCTCAGGTGCAGGCGGTCGTCTATCCCGATGTCGCGCGGATGTGGGCGAACGGCAATATCCGCAATTTCCGGGCGGCCACGCTGCAGGTGCAGATGGCGTTGGCGGCGGTCGGCTTCGTCATGTTGGCTGGGGCCTGGCTGCTGGGACCGTTGCTCATCCGGGTCGGGCCGGGCGTGGCCTATTCGGAAACCTATATCCTGCTGCTGACGCAGTTGGTTGCGGTGATGCTGATGCTGCATGCCGCGCCTTCCCGGTCAGCGATGCTGGCGATGAACCGAAGCTGGACGGTCCTTGCGATCTCGGGCTTCGGAACGGCGCTGTTCGTGGCGGTCGCGGCCTATGCCGTACCCCGCTATGGACCGATCGGCGGGAATATCGCCCATGTCGTGCTGGGCGTGGTGACGGCCGTGTTGCTGGACGTGAGCTGGCTGCGGCGGGCGAAGCCCCGGCCGGTCGCTGCGAGCATGGGATGAGCCGGGCGGGAGGTGGCTATTTCAAGACCTTCCTTCTCCCTTGAAGGAGAAGAATAGGAAGCCTTCGCGACGAAGGAGCCTGGGTTGATTTGGAGGGAGGAAGCGGGTCTGCGGCCCGCGCGATCCGTTGGATCGCACCCCCTCACCCAGCTACGACTAAGGCAGCAAGCTGCCAAGTCTGCGCAGCCCTCTCCCTCAAGGGAGAGGGATAAAGCGGGTGTCCGCTTCCCACCCGTTCCGCTAATCCTCGCACCCGCCCTTCAACAGATGCGCGACGATCTGGGTGCGGTTGGATGCGCCGTTCACCGCCATGATCGCCCGCACATGGACCTTCACCGTGCTTTCGCTGATGTTCAGCCGCTGGGCGATGTCCTTGTTGGATGCGCCCTGCGCGAGCAGGCGCAGCACGTCGCGCTGCCGCTTCGTCAGCAGCTTGAACCTGTCCACCGCCTGGGCGATCCGCTCGGTCAGGCCGTCGACCGTGTCCGGCTGGCGCCTGTGCAAGGTGGCGGCAAGCGCGGCCGGATAGACCGCCAGCCCCTCCTTCAGCAGGAAAAGCACGCGCTGCATGCTGACGATGCCGGTGCTGGAGCGCAGCAAGGCCTGCGCCCCCGCCGCGATAGCCGCCTGCATCAGCGCTTCATTGCCATGGTCCGCGATCACCAGGATCGCCGCGGCGGGCCATAGCTGCTTCGCCTGTGCGATCTGCAGCGGCAGGGCGGCGCCTTCCAGTTCGGATTCCCCGGTCTGGAACAGGATGATGTCGGGCGGCTCGCCGGCTTCCGGCTGGTCCAGGCTGGATTGCTGCAATATCCGAACGCCCGCCGTCTCCAGCGCCACGGCAATGCAGGCCCGGCGAAGCGGGCTTCCGTCGAGGATCAGCAGATTGAGACGAAGGGCATCCTCTTCCACTATTACGCTTTCGAAACGAACAGAAGGCGAAGGCGCCTCCTGCAAAGGCGGCAGGCGGCTCATGCCGCCTTGCGCGTGAAGACGTGCCGGACGCGGTCCGTCCAGCTCTGGCGGATGGGGAAGCTGTCGGAATAATAGGCGGCCGATCCCATGTAGAACTGGACCGCGTCGCCATAGCCGCGACGGGCATGGTCCTCATAATCGACCTGGTTGAACACGGCCCCGACCACCTGGTTGTTCACCATCTGGAGCGAGGCGCGCAACTGTTCGACCGTCGTATGCCCCCAGCGCACGACCATCAGCGTCGAATCCGCCAGCGAGGAGAGAGTCCGCGCGTCGCGCACCGCCAGGATGGCCGGCGCGTTGATGACCACCAGGTCGAAGCGCTCGCGCAGATCGTCCAGCAGGCGGCCGACCTGCCAGCCCTGCACCACGGCGGCCGGATTGCGGATCTGTTCGCGGGTGCTGAGCACCACCGGCATCAGCGCGACGGGCGCCGCGCCTTCGGCGGCGTCATGGTCCACATGGCGTTCGGCCTGCGGGATCAGCCGGCGGCTTTCCTCTGCATGGGTCAGCACCTCGATCAGGTCCGGCGTGTCGGAACCGTCCTGGATCGAACGCAGGATGCTGGGGCCGGGGCGGCGCAGGTCGAGGTCGACCACGATGGCGCGGCGGCCCATGGACGCGGCGGCGGCCGCCAGCGTCAGCGCGACGCTGGACTTGCCGTCGCCCGGCAGCGGCGATGTCACCAGCACCCGCTGGCTGGTTCCCTGATGGGGCAGTTCCCCGATCTCGCTGGCCAGGTTGCGGGCCACCTCCGTGAACAGGGACTGCGGCTGGGTGGTCACCGGATTGTCCTCGATCGTGGTGCCGATCGATTCCTCCAGCTTCGGCAGCATCGCCAGCGTGCGAAGGCCGAAGAGGCGGCGAAGCTGGTCCCCGCTGCGCAGCCGGTTGTCGAACATCTCGATCCCCAGCACGATCAGGAAGGCGAGGACGGACGAGCCGACGAACGCGGCCAGCGCCATCTTCTTGGGCGCGGGCGCGACGGGCTGGAGCGGCACCGCCGCCGCCGAGACCATGGTCGAGTTGACGCCGGTGGTCTGCAATTCCGACTGCACCGTCTGGGCGCGCTGCGCCGTGGTGAGATAGGCCTGCCGCGCCACCTCCGCCCGGCGGTCGAGGATGGAGAGATCGACCAGATTGGCATTGTTGCGGAAGGCGGCGCCGGTCATGGCGTTGAGCTTCGCCTGCAACTGGCCGGCCCGGGCAGAGGCAGCGTTCGCCTCCGCCAGCGCCATCGCCCGTTCGCGCCCGGCATCGGTGTCGTTCCGGGTCTGCTGGGTCGCGACGACGGAGGCGCGCTCCTGCACCAGCGCCCTGCTCACCTGTGCGATCTGGGCCGACAGCGCCTGCATCTGCGGATGGTTGGCGCCCATCTGGACGGAGATTTCGGAGCGCTGGCGGATCAGGTCGTCATATTGCTTCTGCAGATTGTCGAGCGCGGGGGAGGTCGCGCCCGCCACCGTCCGCATGCTGGCGGCGCGGCTGACGCCGGCGGCCTGCGCCTGCATCGCGCTGCTCATCGCGGCGGTGGACGCCGCCTCCACGGCGATGCGGTTCATCTGCTGATAGTCCTCCGCGCTGCCAGCGCCCATCGGCATCAGGTGCTGGCGGCGGAAATCGGCAACGGCGCGCTCGGCCAGCTCTACCTCATGGGCGAGGCGCCTGGTTTCCTTGTCGAGCGCGGTGCTGAGACCGTTGCGCCATGTCTGGCGGCGCTGGGAGCGCATCTTCTGCAGGCTGTCGACGAAGCGGTTGGCGATGCGCGCGGCCAGTTCCGCCTTGCGCGACTGGACTGTGATGTCGATGAAGTCGGAATCGGTCGAACTGACTACGCGGGTGGTCTTGGTAAGCTGCACGGCCGCCTGCTGCACCGTCATCTGCACGCCATGGGTGAAGGCCTGGTTGCGATTGAGGTTGAGGTCGCGCACCACCTGCTCCGCCAGCGCCTGCGACCGGTACATGCGCGCCTCATTGGCGACGCGCTGCTGGTTGCGGGTCGCGTCGGCCTGGTTGGAACCGGTGGAATCGTTGAGCTCCACCTGCACGGTCGCCGTCGCTTCATAGCGATTGGGCAGTTGCAACTGGACGATCAGCACCACCACGACGCAGGCGATGACGATGCTGGCCACCAGCTTCATGTGGCGGTGGAGCAGAAACCAGATCTGCCGCGCGGACATCTGCTGCAACTCGAAGGACAGGTCGCGCGGCTTTTCCGCGCCGCCGCCCGGCGCGGCGCCATCGATCAGAGTGAGTTGTGCAGACGCCATGATAGTCTCCCGGTCGCATCGGCGCGCGGACGCGCCCGCCGTCAGGGCCGTCCCAATGCAGCGATAGTGCGGGTTGCGGCGGAAGAGCGCAAAAGCGCATCGGGGACCGGCGATGCGCATAGGTGCTAAACCCTTCGGATCAAGGCGGGGGCCCATGCCCTGTCCTGACCGAAAACCCATCGATGGCGTCTCGAACCCGCCAGCAATGGGTCCAGAGCCTACACATTTCTGATGCGTGTCTGACTATTCCGGATCGCCCCATTCCGCGCCATTGTGCGAAAGTTGATCGAGGATAAGAACGCTCCGCACGAGGGGACCGGCCATGATCGCGGAGCTGGCATATCAGGAACTGGAACCGGGATCGCTCGCCCGGCTGTTCGGGGCTGGCCATGCCGCGGTGCTGGTGCGTTGTCCGGAAATCGTGGCCGAGCTGTGGCGCGGTCTGCTGGAGGACAGGGCGGAGCAGATGCCCTGGGAAGCGCCGCTGGTCGACATCGCCCGCAACTATCATGGCAGCGGCGACATCACCGCCAGCCTGGGCGACCTCTTCTACTTCCAGCCCGGACGCCATGGCTATATCGCCCGGAAAATGGCCCTGTCACGCGGGGCGGGGGAGGATCATGCCACCGTGCGTCCTGCCTATTTCGTGCAGGGTGGGCAGCATTATACGCCCGGTCAGGCGCTGTTGGATCGGTGCTGGGCCATCGGCTGGCGGTTGATGGCGGCGCTCGCGCCGGAGGGGAGGCCGCCTGGCGATTTCCATGTCGTGGTGCAAAGGCTGAAATATCAGGAAAGCGCGGGCGATTTCGAGCGGCTGGGCGCGCTGGCGCGCAATTCCATGGGGCGCTGGGGCCGTGCGGGCTGCGCGCTGGATGAAAGGCGGTGGCAGGCGGCGGGGGTGCTCAGCCCGCGCGGCCTGTCCGACCTCTATGGCCTGTTGGCCGATGTGCCGGTCCTTGGGCGGTTGTTGCAGGGCATCAACCGCCTGTTGCTGCGCCGCGACCGTAGCAGGGACATCGCGCCGGGCCAGAAGCTGATCGAGGGCGCGCATTTCGACTATCGCTATTTTTCCGCCCTGTGCGGCGAACGGACGCAGATGCTGACGCAGGTCTTTGCCGGCGGGCGATGGATAGACCTGCCGATCGACCGCACGACGCTGGCCGTCTTCCCCGGCAGCATGGCGACGCAGGCCTATGGCATGCAGCACGTGCTGCACCGCGTGCTGCATGTGGAGAAACCCGGCCAGACCGGCGGCGATCCGCGGACGGACAATGTGACGCTGCTGATCGGGTCGGCTTAAGCGGAGACAGTAAAAAAAGGGGACAGGGATTTTCACCTTTGGGTGAGTGCCTTCGCGGGAGCATGTCGCGTTTCAACGGGCAAAACCGATTGAATCCCGCCTTGCCTATAATTCCGGCAGGGGCTGCGGCCCGACAGGCCGCGCATAGATCAGCCGCGCCGCTTCCGGCCTTGCCTTGCGGGGGACATAGATCGTCGCCAGCGCCACCATCACCGGCATCACCCACATGCGCGAATACATGTGCGGGTAGGACAGGGTGTAGATCAGGAACACCAGCACCACCGCCACCGCCATTGCGCCTTTGTCGCGGCTGGTGCGCAGTCCGTTCGCCGCCAGCAGGGCGATCAGCCCCAGCAGGAGGATCAGCCCGCAAAAGGCGATCGCCCCGCCCTCGTTCCAGATCAGCAGGAACAGGTTATGCACCGGATTGTCATAGGCGCTGAGTTCGCGATAGCGGTCCACGCCCATGCCGATGACGGTATAGTCCTCGGCAAAGCCCCAGGCTTCCTCCATGAGCTGCGACCTGTTGAGGAATGTCCCCGCCTGGTTGATGTCGCCGCTTTCCACGGCATTGCCGACGCGCTCCTGGAAAGCCTTGGGCAGCGGGGCGCCGCTGGCGAAGAACAGCCCGGCCGCCACCGCCACCGCCAGCCCCAGGCGGAAGATGTAGCGCACGCCCATCAGCAGCAATGTGGTGAAGATCGCCAGCAGCGAGGCAGAAAATCCGGTGAAGGACGCGCTCAGCATCAGGCCCCAGAGCAGCAGGATCAGGCAGGCGACTCCGGCAACGCCGCCGATCAGCCGATGGCGCATCGAATAGAGCAGCATCGGCAGCGAGAAGGCGACCACCGCGCCGTTGGGATTGGGCTGGCCCGCCATGGACCCCAGGCGCCCATTGCCGGTGATGAAGCCGTCGCCCAGCCAGTGCAGCGTGTCGTGATAGGTCAGGAAGGCGCTGGCGGCGATGCCGACCGCTTCGGAACAGGCGATGCCCAGCATGAAGATCAGCGGCGCCTTGCGGATCGTGCCTTCCTCCTGCTGCATCAGCAGGATCGGGATGCAGAGGAAGGCGACGGTATATTGCAGGGCGATGTTCACCCAGCGCAGCGGATCGCCGTTGATGATCGATCCGATGAACAGCCCGCCCAGCATCATCACCAGCCCCGCAAGCCAGAAGGGCGTGAGCGAGCGGAAGGGCGTGACGCTCAGCCGCCCGCGCAACGCGGAGATGGAGAAGCTGATGAGGAAGAAGAGGTCGGAAAAGGTGAGATTGATCTGGCCGACGCGCAGCAGGCCCCAACCGCTGAGGAAGATCGCCGTCATCAGGCACCAGCGCGCGATCCTGTCCCAGATTTCCTCATGCGCCGCGAAAATATCCGTCGCGGCGGCGGATGCTGAACCATGGGAGGCGGGGCTGGCGAGAGTCGTCACGGTGGCATAGGCTGGGCCTGGCGACTGCTCCGCGCAAACGCCCTTCGGGGCAGGGCATCGGGCGATTCCAGCCAGCCCGCCTTATCCGAATTTGCCGGAGGATCAGCCTTGTGATCCGTTGAAATGGCCTTGGGACTGACGGGATAACGGCAGCCCGAGCGCCGCCGGACCGGCAGGCGTCTCGTGCGACGAGGACAAGCCTGGTGACGGATGCGATCCTGCCCCTGCGCGACAGCGAACCGCCGGCGACGGTGGAGCAGACCGTCGATCCTTCGCCGCGCGCCGCGCGGCAGGGAACGGTCAAGCTGATCTATGTGGCCGGTTACGGGCGGAGCGGGACTACCCTGCTCGACATAGCGCTGGGCGAGCATCCGGCGATCATGGGCGCGGGTGAGGTGACGACGCTGGCGCGGCATGTCTGGGACCGGGGTGAATATTGCGCCTGCGGAGCGCGGGTGCGGGACTGTCCGCAATGGCGCGCCATCGTCACGGGCTGGACGCGGGGCGAGCCGGATGGGTTTCTGGCCCGTTACCGCCGCGCACAGGAGCGGACGGAGGCGCTGCTGGCCCCGGCGCGGCTGCTGCGGCTGCCGGGATGGCGGGACCATGTTCGCCGGACCGTGAAATTGCTGCGGGGCATGGCGCTGGTGTCGGGGCGGCCGATACTGGTCGATTCCTCGAAGCTGCCCGGCCGGGCCTTTGCGCTGGCCGCCATGCCGGGCATCGACCTGCATGTCGTGCACGTGGTGCGCGACGGGCGCGGCGTCGCCTGGTCGCTGATGAAGGGGCATGGCCGCAGCGTCGAGAAGGGGGTGCAGCGCGAATTGCGGCCCAAGCCCCTGCTTTACACCGCCCTGCGCTGGTCGATGGTGAACATCGCCGCGGAGATGCTGTGCCGCCGGGTCGGGCCGGGGCGCAGCATCCGGGTGCGATATGAGGATTTTGTCGACGATCCACGCGGCATTATCGGGCGGATCGTCGCGCTGGTGGGGGAAATGCCACATCTGCCCGCCACCGGCCTCACCCCCTTCGCGCCGCAGCACCAGGTCGCGGGCAGCCGCCATCGCATGCAGAAATCGCTCAGCATCAAGGGCGACGACAAGTGGAAGCGCGAAATGCCGGGGTGGAAGCAGCGGCTTTTCACCCTGTTGTGCGCGCCCTTGCTGCGACGTTACGGCTATGCGCTGCGCAGCGGGGACGAATCATGAGGCGGCGGCTGGTCGGCATGCTGCTGCCCATTGTGATGGCGGGCTGTTCGGGCGCGGGCAGCGAATCGCGGGCGCAGCCGGTGAGGGGCGAACCCGCCTTTCCCGGAGCGGTCGGCTATGGCGCGGCGGCCAGGGGCGGGCGCGGCGGGCAGGTCATCGCCGTCGATACGCTGGCCGACGGCGGTCCGGGCTCCCTGCGCGCCTGCATCGAAGCCACGGGCCCGCGCGTCTGCATATTCCGGGTGAGCGGCACGATCCGCTTCACCACGCGCCCGCCGGTGATAACCAACCCCTATCTCTCCATAGCGGGGCAGACGGCGCCTGGCGGCGGCATCGTCATCGCCCATGCGGGCGGCGCGGAAGGGCGCACGCCGATCCTGATCAAGAACACGCACGACATCGTCATCCGCCATATCCGCGTCCGCAACGACCGCACCGGCGCCCATCGCGGGTCGGAAGACAGTTTCACCATAGAGAACAGCCGTCAGGTCATCATCGACCATGTGAGCGCAAGCTGGGCGCGGGACGAGCTGATCAACGGCTATGGCGACAATGACTGGATCACGATCAGCAACTCGATCTTCGCGGAGGGGATACCGCGGCACGACAAATGCGCGCTGCTGGCGAGCGATCCCAGGGGGCCGCAGCATTTAAGCTTCATCGGCAATATCTGCGCCCATAATGGCGACCGCAATCCGGACCTCAATTTCCCCCCCGGCTCCTGCGCGGAGGTGATCAACAACATCCTCTATAACGGCCAGTCGGAATTTGCGGAGATATGGGAAAGCTTCGGCGGCGTGCCCGTCTCGCTGATCGGCAACAGCTTCGTCGCGGGGCGGAACACCCGGCCCGACACGATCGGCGTGGCGCGCAACGTCATGGGGTCGAAGGGGACGGCGAAGGTCTATCTGGCCGACAATCGTTTTGACGGCGATTTCGTCCATCTCTCTCCCCTGCTGAAGGCGGCGGAGGTGGACCGGCCGCCCTGCCCGCCGACCATCGCCGCCGAACCGGCCGACGCGGCCTACAAGGCGGTGCTGAGCGACGCCGGCGCCTTCCCCCGCGACCCGTTCGACCGGCGGATCGTCAAGCAGGTGCGCGAGCGCAAGGGGCATATCGTGAAGCAGCCCGGCCTGATCGACGATCCGGAACCGGGGACGCCCTATGCCGACGCGGACGGAGACGGCATGGACGACCGGTGGGAGGCGGAGCATGGCGCCGATCCGCGCAAGGCCGATCCATGGGCCGATGGCGACGGAGACGGGCTGGCCAATCTCGACCAGTTTCTGGACCAGCGGGCGCGCGACCTGATGGACGGGGTGACGCCATGAATGCGCCCTTGCCTCGCCTGACGCCTGCGGATGCCGCGCCGGACGAGCGCCTGCGCATCTGCTTCCCCTTTTCCGGGGACAGCATCGGCGGCAGCCATATTTCGGTGCGGGGGCTGATCGGGCATCTCGACCCGGCGCTCTACCGTCCGCTGGTGGTGACGGAGGTGCCCGGCGGCATGATCGCCAATTTCTTCGCCGGGCATGAGCAGATGGACGACCCCGCCGCCCACGGGCTCTTCGTGCCGGGCGAGGCCTTCACCCTGCGGAAATTCGGACGGACGCTGGGCGGCGTTTTGCCGCGTGCCCGGTTCCTGCGGCGCAACCGGATCGACATCGTCCATGTCAATGACGGGCGGAGCAGCGCCAACTGGGCGTTGCCGGCGCGGCTGGCCGGGGCGAAGCTGATCTGGCACCATCGCGGCGATCCCGGCGCGATGGGCCTGCGCCTGCTCGCACCCGCGCTGGCGCATCGGGTGCTGGCGGTTTCGTCCTTCGCTTTGCCGCCCGCCGGCATCTGGTCGGCGCGAAACCGGGCCTCGGTGATCCACAGTCCCTTCGACACGACGCTGGAGGTGGACCGGACCAGAGCGCGGGAGGCGCTGATCCGCGAACTGGGCGTATCGCCCGATACGTTGCTGCTGGGCTATTTCGGCGCTTTCGTGCCGAGGAAGCGGCCTCTGCTGTTCGTCGACATGATCGCCCGGCTGACGGACGCGACGGGAGGGCCGGTCATGGGTCTGATGTTCGGGGAGGCGCGCGTGCCCGCCATGGACATCGCCCTGCGCAGGCGGATCGTGGAAAAGGGCGTGGAGGATCGGGTGAAGCTAATGGGCTATCGCACGCCCGGCCCCTTCTGGATCGCCGCCTGCGACCGGCTGGTCGTGCCCGCCGTGGGCGAGCCGTTCGGGCGGACATTGGTGGAGGCGATGCTGGTCGGCACGCCCATCCTCGCCGCCCGGTCCGGCGGCAATGTCGAGGCGCTGGAGGGCGGCATCGGCCTGCTGGTCGAGCCGGACGACGCCGGGGCGCTGGCCCGGGCCTGCGCCGATCCGGGCGACGTCCGCGCCATGGCCCTGCGCGCCCGTGCCGATGCCCGCGCCCGCTTCAGCGAGGCCGCGCATTGCGCCAAGGTCTGCGCCATCTACGAAGCGTTGCGGCCATGATGGGCGTGGTAAAGCGGCATTTCCTCTGGGCGGCGCTGTTCAGTGCGCTCGCCAATCTGCTGTTCCTCGCGCCGACGCTCTACATGCTGCAAATCTATGACCGGGTCGTGCCGACGCGGGGCGGGACCACGCTCGCCTTCCTGACGGTGGCGCTGCTGCTGGCCTATGCCACCCTCTCCCTGCTGGAATATATCCGCTCGCGCATATTGGTGCGGGCGAGCATCGGGCTGGACCGGCGGCTGGCGCGGACGCTGATCGCCGCCACGCTGCGCCAGCAGGCGGGGGAGGGGATCGGGCGCAGGAGCCGCCAGCCGATCCGCGAATGCGACCAACTCCGCCAGACGCTGACCGGTCCGGCCATGTTCGCGCTGTTCGACGCGCCGTGGACGCCGATCTACATCCTCGTCTGCGCGCTGATCCACCCGCTGATCGGGCTGATGGCGCTGGCAGGCAGCCTGACGCTGGTCGCCATCGCCTGGGCCAGCGACCGGGCGACGCGCCGGCCCCTTTTGCAGGCCAATGCCGCCGCGAACCTGTCCTACAGCAGCCAGGAACAGACGATGCAGGGCGCCGAAGCGGTGCGGGCGCTGGGCATGCAGGGCGCGATGGTCCGACGGCACCTTGCCGAAAGGGAGGACATGCTCGGCTGGCAGGCGGAGGCCAGCTTCGCCGCTGGCAGCCGCATGGCGGTGAGCCGCTTCCTGCGCAACATGCTGCAATCCGGCGCGCTGGGACTGGGGGCGTTGCTGGCGATAGACGGGCAGATTTCCGGCGGCGCGATCTTCGCCTCCTCCTTCCTGCTGGGGCGGGCGGTGGCGCCGGTCGACCAGCTTGTGGGAAGCTGGCGCAGCTTCGTCGCGGCGCGGGCCTCCCATGGGGAGGTCATGGCCTGGCTCGACGGCGCGGCGGACGACATGCCCCAGACCAGCCTGCCTCGCCCGAAAGGCCAGGTGGATGTGGAGCGCGTGACCATCGAGGATCCGCATTCCCAACGGCTGATCCTCAACAACCTCTCCTTCGCGGTCGGACCGGGGGAGATGGTCGCGGTGATCGGCGCGAGCGGCGCGGGCAAGTCCACGCTGGCGCGGCTGGTGGCGGGCGCCATCGCCTGCGACCGGGGCGAAATCCGCATCGACGGGGCGGAACGGTCGCAATGGTACGGCGATGCGCTGGCGGTGCATGTCGGCTATATGCCGCAGCAACTTTCCCTCTTCGCCGGCTCGATCCGCGACAATATCGCCCGCTTTGCCGATCCGGACGCCGACGCGCGGATAGACGCCGACGTCATTGCGGCGGCACAGGCGTGCGGCGTGCATGAGATGATCCTGCGCCTGCCGCAGGGCTATGACACCATGCTGGGCTGGGGCGGCATGGGGCTGTCCATGGGCCAGACGCAGCGGATCGCGCTGGCCCGCGCCCTGTTCCGCGACCCGGCGGTGCTGATCCTGGACGAACCCAATGCGCATCTCGATTCCGATGGGGAGGCGCAACTGATCGCGGCATTGGCCAGGGCCAAGGCGCGCGGGGCGGCGATCATGGTGACGGCGCACCGGACCGGCCTGCTGGGACCGGCGGACCGCATACTCGTGCTGGACAATGGCCGCATGCGGATGAGCGGGCCACGCGATCAGGTGCTGGGCGCGCTGACCCGTCCCCGTCCCGCGCCTGTGGCGGGAGCGGCCTGATGCTGATGCGGACCACACGGCCTTTGCTGTTGCCGCCGCCCGGCCCGCCGCCGCCGGTGGCGGTCGACCCCAGGCCGGAGGTGCGCGGCGGCCTGCTGGTGGCGGCGGCGTTTTTCCTGCTGTTCCTCGGCTGGGCGGCCTTTGCCCGACTGGACGCGGCGGCGCTGGCGCCGGGCCGGACGACCGTGGCCGGCCAAAGGCAGAGCGTGCAGCATCGCGACGGCGGCATCGTTGCGGCGATCCTGGTGAAGGAGGGGCAGCGCGTCCGGCAGGGCGAAGTTCTGATCCGGCTGGCCGCGCCTGCCGTGGCCGCGCAGGAACGGGTGCTGGCGTCTCAGGCGATCTGGCTGATCGCCCAGCGCGCCCGTTTGCGCGCCGAACAGGCCGGGGCGGGGATGGAGACGCCGGTGGAGTTCCGCACGCTGACCGGGGACGACCGCGCCGATGCGCAGGCGGCGATGCGCGCGCAGCAGGCGCAGATGGCGGCGCGGTCGGCGCTGCTCGGGACGCAACAGGGCGTGGCGATGCATGAGGGGAGCCAGGCCGGGTCTCAGGCCGTGGGCTATCGCGAGCAGGTCGCCTCCGTGATCGAGCAGGAGCGGCTCATCACCGACGAACTGGAGAGCCTGCGCACCGTGGCGGAGAAGGGCTTCGTCAGCAAGACGCGCATCCGCGCGCTGGAGCGGGCCAGGGCGGACCTGATCGGCCAGCGCGGTCGCCTGAGCGCGGCGCGCGACAGTGCGGCCAATATGGTGGGCGAAGCGCGGCTGAAGGCGCTGGAGGCGAAGCAGAATCTGCAGGAAAAGGTGACCTCCGACCTGCGCGATACCGAAGCGCTGCTGGGCGACGTGCTGCCCAAATGGAGCGCGGCGCGGGACGAACTCGCCCGGACGCAGGTGCGCGCGCCGGTGAGCGGGACGGTGGTGGGCCTCAGCGTGCATACGGTGGGCGGGGTGATCGCGGCGGGACAGACGCTGATGGACATCGTGCCGCGCGATTCCGCCGTCGTGATCGAGGCGCGCTTCTCCCCCGCCGATGTGGACGATCTGGCGGTGGGGCAGAAGGCGGAGATACGCTTCGCCGGCTTTCCGGGGCGCAGCCTGCCGATCATAGAGGGCAAGGTGACGCGCATATCGGCGGACAGCTTCGTCGAGGAGAAGACGGGCATCGCCTATTTCGCGGGAGAAGTGACCATCGCGCCCGATCAGATCGCGCTGATCCGGCAATATCGGGAAGGCGATTTCGCGATGAAGCCGGGCATGCCTGTGGAGGTGGTCGTGCCGCTGCGGCGGCGGACGGCGCTGCAATATATGATCGATCCCCTTGCCGATACGATGTGGCGCTCCTTCCGCGAGCAGTAGACGTTGTTCCTACACCCATAGGCGCACTCCCGAAGGTGTAGGCGCTATCCCTAAGACCCCACCGCTTCCGCCCGATTTGCCGCTAAGGATTCCGGACCTTTCACAAGGACGCTGGACAGGGGGCGAGCATGGCGAATTTCTTCAACGTGGTGGGAAGCCAGACCATCACGGCAGGGAGTGAGAAGGACCAGTTCTTCGCCTTCACCCGGCTCGCCAATCTCGATACGGTGCGCCCCGATGCGGTGCTGGCGCAACTCGTCTGGAACTCCGCGATTCTCACCGGCAGCGGCGCCGCCTATCAACTGACGGCGAGCAACATCCAGATTTCCATGGACCTGCTGATGGGGGGCACCGGCACGGACGTCATCTACGGGTCCAACCTGTCCGACGCGATCTTCTACAATAATGGCGTGATCGCAGGCGGCTTCGGCAGCTTCGACAATATCGAGCAGTTCTGGCTGGGCGACGGCGACGACATCATCGACCTGACGGCGCATGGGGCGGGCGGGATCGACTATGCCAAGGACGTGCTGGTCCAGGCGGGCCTCGGCAATGATGTCATCATCGGCGGCGCGGGCAAGGATAATCTTCAGGGCGACGGCGGCAACGACATCATCTTCGGCTGGCGTGGCAGCGACACCATTTCCGGCGGAGCGGGCGACGACCTGCTCTATGGCGACGATCTGGGCTTCAACAACATTTCGGGCGACGACACCATCGACGGCGGCACGGGCAACGACATCCTCTATGGCGGGCGCGGCAGCGACAGGATGACCGGCGGCGACGATGACGACATCCTCTATGGCCAGGCCGGCGGCGATAATATGTCGGGCGGGTCGGGCAATGACATTCTCCATGGCGACGATGCCGACACCAACAGCAACGATACGCTGAACGGCGATGCCGGGAACGACCAGCTCTTTGGCGGCGCGGGCAGCGACGAGCTGTATGGCGGCACCGGCGACGACATGTTGGATGGCGGCAGCGGCAACGATTATATGCATGGCGGGGCAGGCAACGACACGATCCTCGCAGGTGCGGGCAATGACGTGATCGACGGCAGCGCGGACGTCGACACGCTCGTCTTCTCGGGCAACCGGATGGATTATGTCTTCACGCTCCAGACCGACGGCAGCTATGTCGCGGTCGACCAGCGTGCAGGCTCTCCGGAGGGCAGCAAGACAGTCCGCAACGTGGAATTTTTCCAGTTCGCGGACATGACGACGCCTTCCACCGCGCTGAACGCCCCTCCGGTCATCACCTCGAACGGCGGCGGCTCCAGCGCGGCGCTGGCGGTCGATGAGAACGGCACCGCCGTGACCACCGTCACCGCGACGGACCCCGACATGGGACAGACGGTCTCCTTCTCCATCGTGGGAGGCGCGGACGCGGCACTGTTCGCGATCGACGCGATGACGGGCGAATTGCGTTTCCTCACAGCGCCCAATTTCGAAAGCCCGGCCGATGCAGACCGCGATAATGTCTATCAACTGATCGTTGCCGCCAATGACGGCAATGGCGGCGTTGACACGCAGACGCTCTCCGTGACCGTGAACGATGTGCCGGACGGTTTTGCGCCGGTCATCACCTCCAATGGCGGCGGCGCAAGCGCGGCGATCACCGTCAACGAGAATGCGACGGCGGTGACCGGCGTGACCGCCACCGATGCCGACAGCCCGTCGATCGGCTTCGCCATCATCGGCGGAGCGGACGCCGCGCTCTTCGAAATCGATGCGGCAACCGGCGTCCTCCGCTTCAAGACCGCACCCGATTATGAAGCCGCCGCCGACGCCGATCACGACAATATCTACAATGTCGTGGTGCAGGCCAGCGACGGCACCAACAGCGACAGCCAGGCGCTGGCAGTCGCGGTCGCCAATCTCAACGACAATGCGCCGGTGCTGACCTCTTATGGCGGGGCGGCTTCCGTCGCCTTCTCCGTCGCGGAAAACAGCCTGCTTGCCGCCATCGTGCAGGCCAGCGACGCGGATGGCGCTGCGCTCAGCTACAGCATCAGCGGCGGCGCTGACGCGGCGTTGTTCACCATCGACCCGCAGACCGGCGCGCTGAGTTTCAGGACGGCTCCGGACTATGAAGCGCCGGACGACAGCAATGGCGACCGCCTCTACCATGTGATCGTCAGCGCGAGCGACGGCAGCAACAGCGTCTCGCAGACCCTGGCCATCGGCATTACCAATCTGAACGACAATGCGCCGGTCATCACCTCCAATGGCGGCGGCGCCTCGGCGTCGATCAGCATGGCGGAAAATGCCAGCGCCGTGACCGTGGTGACGGCCACCGATGCGGACGGCTCCGTCCCCGGTTTCGCCATTTCAGGGGGAGCGGACGCCGCGCTTTTCACCATCGATCCGGTGACCGGCGCGCTGTCCTTCATCAACCCGCCCGATTATGAGAACCGGCTCGATGCCGATGGCGACGGCGTCTATCAGGTGACGGTGCGCGCAACCGACGGCAGCAACGTCGATGATCAGCTTTTGTCCATCGCCATCACCGATGTCGCGGAAAACGGGAGGACGATCACCGGATCATCGGGCAACAACACGATCGGCCCCACGACCACCGTGCTTGCCTATCAGACGACTGCCCTCAACGACACCATCTACGCCCTTGCCGGCAATGACGTCATCGATGGCGGGGCGGGCGCCGACTATATGGATGGCGGCGCAGGCAACGACATCTTCTATGTCGACACCTGGTCGGACGACGGCTTTGCCGGCAATGACGATCAGGTGATCGAACTGGCGGGGGGCGGCAGCGATCTTGTCTATGCCTCCGTCAGCTATCGCCTTGCCGCCAATGTCGAAAAGCTGACGCTGACCGGCGCGGCGGCGATCAACGGCATGGGCAATGATCTGGCCAACACGATCACCGGCAATGACGCGGCGAACATTCTGTCGGGCGGAACGGGCGCGGACATTCTCTATGGCATGGGCGGCGGCGACACGCTGGATGGCGGTGACGATAACGACACCCTCTTCGGCGGCGACGGCAACGACATGCTGATCGGCGGGCTGGGCGACGACTATCTGGACGGCGGCACGGGCGCCGACAACATGGCCGGGGGTCTGGGCAATGACAGCTATATCGTCGACAGCTGGTCCGACGACGGCAACAGCGCCAATGACGACCTGATCGTCGAACTGGCGGGCGAGGGGACCGATCAGGTGAGCGCCTCGGTCAGCTATAAAATGGCGGCCGAGATCGAGAAGCTGGTTCTGACCGGCACGGACCCGATCGACGGCATCGGCAACGACATCGCCAACAGCATGACGGGCAATGGCGGCAATAACGGCCTCTGGGGCGGCCTGGGCAACGACACCCTGCTGGGCAATGGCGGCGACGACCGGCTCTATGGCGAGGACGGGCAGGACAGCCTGGACGGCGGCGCGGGCAACGACCTGCTGGACGGCGGGGCGGCCGGCGATACGCTGAAGGGCGGCGCGGGCAGCGACACGCTGATCGGCGGCGCGGGCAAGGACACGCTGACCGGCGGGACGGAGGCGGATGTCTTCCTGTTCAACCGCGGCGACACGACGCTCAACACGGCGAGCTATGACCGGATCACCGACTTCAAGGCGGGCGAGGGCGACCGCATCGACCTCGACTTCCTGAACGGCTCCCTGTCCGCCGTCGACTATGCCGAACGGACGATTGCCACCAACAGCTTCTCCGACGCGCTGGCTGCCGCGAATATGACCGCCGGGGTCAATCATGTGGCTTTCGTCGCCGGGTCGACGGACGGCTGGATATTCTACGACGCCAATGGCGACGGCGCATTCGAACAGAGCGTCCAGCTTGTCGGGGTCAACAGCCTGGCGGGGGTGGATTCGAGCAGTTTCTTCTAGAGCGCGCTGCGTTAAATCGGACGCAGGTCGCGCGCTTTTTTCTTCCCGTTCGCCCTGAGCCTGTCCAGGCCTGTCCTGAGCGCCTGCCTTGAAGGAACCTGCCAACGCTAATCGAACAAGCCATCCTGGACATTGGAGGGCGGATTGATTCCCAGATGCTTCCAGCCCGGCCCGTTGAGGCAGCGTCCCCGCGCAGTGCGGGCGATCAGGCCGAGCTGGATCAGATAAGGCTCGATCACTTCCTCGATCGTATCGCGCGCTTCGGAGAGGCCTGCCGCGAGCGTTTCCACTCCCACCGGCCCGCCGCGATAGATGTCAGCGATCATGGTCAGGTAACGTCGGTCCATCAGGTCGAGGCCGAGATGGTCGACATCCAGCCGGGTCAGCGCGGCATCGGCCACCTTCGCATCCACGGCCGGGGCGCCCGCCACATTGGCGAAGTCGCGCACCCGCCGCAGCAGCCGTCCGGCGATGCGCGGCGTGCCCCGGGAACGCCGGGCGATCTCCACCGCGCCGTCGGAAGTGATGGCAAGGTCCAGCAGCCGGGCCGCGCGGCGCACCACCAGTTCCAGCTCACCGACGGTATAGAATTGCAGCCGCACCGGAATGCCGAAGCGGTCGCGCAGGGGCGTCGTCAGCAAGCCCTGCCGCGTGGTCGCGCCGACCAGGGTGAAGGGCGGCAGGTCGATCCGCACAGACCGGGCGGAGGGGCCTTCCCCGATCATCAGGTCGAGCGCCCGGTCCTCCATGGCGGGGTAGAGTACTTCCTCGACCGCGGGGTTGAGCCGGTGGATCTCGTCCACGAAGAGGACGTCGCCCTCATCCAGATTGGTGAGCAGCGCGGCCAGATCGCCCGACTTGGCGATCACAGGGCCGGATGTGGCGCGGAACCCCACGCCCATTTCGCGGGCGACGATCTGCGCCAGCGTCGTCTTGCCAAGGCCGGGCGGGCCGAAGAACAGCACATGATCCAGCGCCTCGCCGCGGCCCCGGGCGGCCTCGATGAAGATACGCAGATTTTCCCGCGCCCCCTGCTGGCCGATGAATTCGGCAAGCGATTTGGGCCGCAGCGCGGCGTCGGCATCCTCGACCCGGCGGGTGGAGGAGATCAGGCGATCCTCGCTCATGCGCGACACTCACCCCAACCGTCATGCTGAACTCGTTTGACTTGCGCCGACCTTCGGTTCAGCATCCATCGTGCCGCTGGTTCGGATGGAGAGGCGATAAACCAAGGCCCGGAGCCAGGTCGATCCACCGCGGATTTTCGGACTCGATCAGATTGATCTTCCACTGCCGATGCCAGCGCTTGAGCTGCTTTTCCCGGTTGATAGCTTGTTCCATCGTTTCGCACATTTCGAAACGGACGAGACTGTGGACGGCATATCTCCCGGTGAAACCCGGGATGCCGTTCGTGCGGTGTTGATGCAGCCGCCCAGGCAGATTCGACGTCACCCCGATATACAGCGTGCCATAAGGCTGACTGGCCAGGATATAGACGCACGGTTCTTTCATCGTCTCCTCCCTTCGGTGCGAGAGGCCTGATGGATGCTGAACCGAAGGTCGGCGCAAGCCAAACGAGTTCAGCATGACGGGTGGGGAGGGGGAGGCGCATCATTTCGCCGCTTTCCTGAGCGCCAGGCGGACCAGCGCGTCCAGCGACGCGCCCTCGCCCAGTTCCTCTTCCGCCGCAGCGACGGCGGTGCTGGCTTCGGCGGGCTTGAAGCCCAGATTCTGCAGCGCGGAGATCGCATCGGCGCTGTGGCCGCCGGTCGGCAGCGGGGCGAACCCGCCGCCGATCCCGCCGGCCGGCGTGGGCACGGCGCCGATCTTGTCCTTCAGCTCATTGGCGATGCGCTGGGCCAGCTTGGGGCCGACGCCGTTGGCGCGGGCGATCATCGCCTTGTCGCCGGTCGCGACGGCGCGGTGCAGTTCCGCCGGTTCCAGCGCTGAAAGTATGGCCAGCGCCACGCGGGAACCCACGCCCTGCACACCGGTCAGCAGGCGGAACCAGTCGCGCTCCTCCGCCCGGGCGAAGCCGACGAGGCGGATCGCATCGTCCGACACCAGCATTTCGGTATGGACTGTCACCGCTTCCCCCACCGGCCCCAGCGCCGACAGGGTGCGGGAGGAGGCGCCGACCAGATAGCCGACGCCGCCCACATCGATGATGGCATGGTCCAGGCCCGTGCTGTCCAGCCGCCCTTTCAGTTTCGCGATCATGCGCCCCGCCCTTTGGTCATGGTCTGTTCTTTAGGGGCGTCTCCGGCAGGGCGCCAGCTAAAAACCGACGGAGCAAAGGCACCATTTGCCGGCCCGCGCGTAGAGCAGCCGGCTAGGGGCGAAGGAAGGAGCCATTTTTCATGTCGATTCAGGCGCCATTGCTGGGCCCCAAGGATTTCGAATTTCCCGCAATCATGCTGTCGGGCTATGTCGACCATGGCATGTATCTGCATTTCCGCAATTGCCTTTCGTCCGCGCCGCAGCAGGGGCTGGTGGTGGTGGAGATCGCCACCCTGGGCGGCGACCCGGAAATCGCCCGGATGATGGGGGAGGATATACGCTTCCATTCCGATCTCTATCCCGACCGGCGGCTGGTTTTCCTGGGCAAGACGGCGGTCTATTCGGCGGGCGTGACCTTCATGAGCTTCTTCGCGGCGGAAAACCGCTATCTGGCGCGGGGCACGCGGCTGATGATCCATGAGCGGATCATCACCCGGGACATCCATCTGGAAGGGCCGCTGTCGACCTGCATCGCCTCGCTCAAGGCGACGCTGCATGAGATAGAGGCGTCGATCGCGATCCAGAATGAGGGCTTTGCGAACCTGATCCTGGGATCGCAGGTTTCCATGGAGGAACTGCTGAACCGCGCGCCGGAAAACTGGTATCTGGAGGCGAACGAAGCGCAGGCGCTGGGGCTGATCGCGGCGGTGATATAAAGCGTCTTGTGCAGGGCGCGGATTATGCCTTTGATGCGCCCATGAACCGGCCCCGGATATTTCCCTGGCGTTATGGCATGTTCCTGGCCCTGCTGGCCAGCATGGCGCCGTTCGGCCTGGTGCTGCGCTGGCATGAGGCGGTGATGGCAGGGTTCGACCTGGCGGCGCTGGCGTTCATCCTGTCGGTCTGGCCGCTGCTGGATTCCGATGCGGACGCGATGCGGCGCAAGGCGGCGGATAATGACGCGAACCGGCAGTTGATGCTGCTGCTGACCGGGATCGTGTCGGTGGTGATCCTGGTCGCCGTCGGCGTGGCAGTCAGCCAGCATGGCGGGCCGAGCAAGGCGGCGGTCGCGCTGCTGCTGGCCACATTGGCGCTGGCCTGGCTGTTTTCCAATCTCGTCTATGCGATGCACTATGCGCATATCTTCTATCTGGGCGATGGCAAGGGCGGCGACAGCGGCGGGCTTGATTTTCCCGACATGCAGGAGCCGGGCTATTGGGATTTCCTCTATTTCGCCTTCACCTTGGGGATGACGTTCCAGACATCCGACGTGTCGGTGACCAGCCGGGGCATGCGGCAGGCGGCGCTGTTCCATTGCCTCGCGGCATTCCTGTTCAACCTGGGCATATTGGCGTTCACCATCAATGTGCTGGGCGGCATCTGAACCGACGGGTTTGAAGCGGACGTTCGGGATGTGGCCAGATGCGGACATTCCCCCCTTCCAACCTTCGGGGGTTGTTTACCAATTTCCGCTAGGGCCGCGGCATGAGCGACAAAGCCGATCCCTGTCCGAAGTCCGCCGTCAGCCACGGTGTTGGCGTGGCAGGGCTGGTCGGGCTGGGGCTTTGGACGCTGGTCGCGCGCCATTATGGGATGAACGGGCCGAATGCGGGTTTTGCCGCGGTCGTCGCCTGCGGCCTGCCGATGGTGTCGTGGTCGCTGCTGGTCGACAAGGTGCATCGCCGCGCATCGACGGGGATCGACTGGACCGCACCTGCGCGGCCGTGGCGGGCGGTGCTGGATGTCAGCATCGTCAAGATCGCCGGCCTGTGGGCGACCTGGCTTGCCATAGCGGTCTTCTATTGCATAGCCCGCTGGTACTGGAGCGGGGATTATCGCCTTTCCATGAATGTGCTGATGGGCGCGGCGCCCTGGCTGCTGGCGGCATCGGTGCCCTATGTGATCTGGCTGGACCGGCGGCTGGTCGAGCCCAGGGACGCAGGCTATGCCTTCGGTCAATGGGTGATCGGCAGGGCCGCCGGCGCTGCGGACAAGGCCGAGGTCGCCCATCATGCCCGGGCCTGGGCGGTGAAGGGCTTCTTCCTTGCCTTCATGCTGTCGATCGTGCCCGGCAATTTCGCCAGCGTGGTCGAATGGCGGATCGAGGATGCGGTCAGCCATCCGGTGGCTCTGGCAAGCTTCCTGATCGCGGTCATGTTCATGATCGACGTCTGCATGGCGACGGTCGGCTATATGCTGACCTGCAAGCCGCTGGATTCGCATATCCGCACCGCCAATCCGCTGCTGGCCGGGTGGGTGGCGGCGCTGATCTGCTATCCGCCCTTCGTGCTGATGGGCAATGGCGGCCCGCTCGATTATCATGCGGGCGGGGCGGAATGGGATGTCTGGACGCGGGGGCATGGCGTCCTGCAATGGCTGCTGGGCGGATGGCTGGTATTGCTGACGGCCATCTACGCCTGGGCGACGGTCGCCTTCGGGCTGCGCTTTTCCAACCTGACGCATCGGGGCATTCTGACGCACGGCCCCTATCGCTGGACGCGGCATCCTGCCTATCTGTCGAAGAATCTGTTCTGGTGGTTTTCAGCCCTGCCTTTTTTGAGCCTGTCAGGGAGTTTGACCGATGTGGTGCGGAACTGCGCGCTGCTGGGCGTGACCAACGCGGTCTATTATTGGCGCGCGAAGACCGAGGAAGCGCATTTGAGCGCCGATCCGGAATATCGGGCCTATAGCGAGTGGATGGCGCGCAATGGTGTAGTGCCGCGCTTTTTTGCGTGGGCAGCGGGGCGGAAGCCTTTGAGCGCGGTTCAGCCTGCCGAATAGCTGTTCGTTTCCTGCATTCGAAGGCCCGTCATGCTGAACGAGTTCAGCATGACGAATGGGGGATGCCGTCGCCCTCCAGCATCCCGCCAATCCCACCTAGAAGCTTTCTTCAGCGTAGATTTGGCTGAGGTCGCCCTTCCATTCCTCATGATAGCGGGCGAGGAGGCGTTCGGCATGGGTCCGGCCCGACGCCACAATCTCGTCCAGCGGGGCGAGGAAGCCGCTTTCATTGTCGCCCGACGCATTGAGCCGGGCGCGGGCGGAAAGGCCGCTACGGGCGATGTCGAGCACTTCGCCAGCGATGTCGCGCAGCTTGCGCTTGCCGCCGATGGGGGCATCCAGCGCCAGTTTCGGCACGGAATCGCGCAGAACCTGCCGTTCCTCCATGCTCCAGTCCTTGACCAGATCCCAGGCGGCGTCCAGCGCGCCTTCGTCATAGAGCAGGCCGACCCACAGCGCCGGCAGCGCGCAGATGCGGTTCCACGGCCCGCCGTCCGCGCCCCGCATTTCGAGGAAGCTCTTCATCCGCACCTCAGGGAAGGCGGTGGAGAGATGATCCTCCCAATCCTTCTCGGTCGGCTTCTCGCCGGGCAGGGCGGGCAGTTCGCCGTTCAGGAAATCGCGGAAGCTCTGGCCCGCCGCGTCGATATATCGGCCGTCGCGATAGACGAAATACATCGGCACATCGAGCGCATAGTCGGCATAGCGTTCATAGCCGAAGCCGTCCTCGAACACGAAGGGCAGCATGCCGGTGCGGCCGGGGTCGGTGTCCGACCAGATATGGCTGCGATAGGAGAGGAAGCCGTTGGGCTTGCCTTCGGTGAAGGGCGAATTGGCGAACAAGGCGGTCGCCAGAGGTTGCAGGGCCAGCGAGACGCGGAACTTCTTCACCATGTCCGCCTCGCTGCCATAGTCGAGGTTGGTCTGGATGGTGCAGGTGCGCAGCATCATGTCCAGGCCCATCGTGCCGACGCGCGGCATGTGGCGCAGCATGATGTCGTAGCGGCCCTTGGGCATGATGGGCAGTTCTTCGCGCGTCTTGTCCGGCCACATGCCCAGGCCCAGGAAACCCAGGCCCAGCATGTCGCCGACATATTTGACCTGTTCCAGGTGCCGGCTGGTCTCCGCGCAGGTCTGGTGCAGATTTTCCAGCGGCGCGCCCGACAGTTCGAGCTGCCCCGCCGGTTCCAGGCTGATGGTGCCGTCGGTGCCGGAGAGGGCGATGATATTCTCCCCCTCGAACACCGGGTTCCAGCCATAGCGGGTAAGGCCGATCAGCAACGTGTGGATGCCGCCGCGCTCATCATAGCTGGGCGCATGGAAATCCGCCTTGGCATAGACGAATTTCTCATGCTCCGTGCCGATGCGCCAGCGATCCTTGGGCTTGGCGCCCTTGGCGAAGGCCGCGATCAACTGGTCGCGGCTCTCGATGATGGGATCGGTCCCCCCTGAGTCGGTTCTGGTGCTCATGCCCCGCCTTAATCTTTCCCCCGGTTGCGTCAAAGCCGCAACGTTCGGCGCTCAAATAAGCTGCGTTGATGACGGCTTCAATCCGGTTGCGGAAGAAAACGATGTTGGGACACCCTTATCGCCAGTCCCCGTTGATCGTCATCCATGCAGTCGTGGCGGCGATGGCGGCGGTTTCGGCGCGCAGGATGCGGGGGCCGAGCGAGACGGCCACGGATTGGCGGTGCGCGCGGATCGCTTCGCGTTCGGCGGGGTCGAAGCCGCCCTCGGGACCGATCAGGAAGGCCGCGGGGCCGGGATGGGCCTTGAGCGTATCCGCCAGCGGTTCGCCGCCGGTCTCGTCCGCGAAGAAAAGCCAGCGATCCTCGCGCCAATCCCGAAGCAGCGCGTCAAGCTTCACCATCTCCCCAAGGTCGGGAAGCGCGGTGCGGCCGCATTGTTCGGCCGCCTCCACTAGATGGGCGTGCAGGCGATCCAGATTGAGCCGGTCCACCACGGCGCGGCGGGTAAGCACGGGCTGCAGCCGCGCCACCCCCAATTCGCAGGCCTTTTCCGCGATCAGGTCGATGCGGCCCTTCCTGATCGGCGCGCAGCAGAGCCAGAAATCGGGGACGTCCTCCGGCGGCCTGGTCTGGCTGACGACCTCCAGCACCAGGTCGCGCCGGCGGATGTCGCGGGCCCGGGCCGCCCATTCGCCCGAGCGGCCGTCGAACAGCAGGACGATGTCGTCCGGCTTCACCCGCATGACGCTGATGAGGTAATGGGCCGGGTTGCCGTCGACGGGCACGGAAACGCCCTCGCCGAGCAGGGTTTCGACATGGAGGCGCGGGGCGCTTTGCGGCGGCCAGGCGGGGGTTGCGGTCATTCGGTTCGAACTCCGTTCGGGCTGAGCTTGTCGAAGCCCTTTTCTTCTCTAAAGAGCAAGTGAGCCCTTCGACATTTGAACGAGGCAAGGGACTCGGTCAAACAGGGCGAACGGAGTGAGTGTGGCAAGTAGCATCGTTCCCGACAGCGAAGCGCGCGGATTGGTGGCGCGATTGCCGGACATTCCCCGCGCGCTTGCCTTGCTGGCGCGGTTCGACAGGCCGATCGGCTGGTGGCTGCTGTTCTGGCCGGGGGCATGGGCGGTGGCGCTGGCGGGGGGCGCGTGGGCGCACTGGCCGCTGATCCTCTGGCTGTTGCTGGGCAGCATCGCCATGCGGGGCGCGGGATGCGTGTTCAACGACATCGTCGACCGCGACCTCGACCGGCAGGTGGCGCGCACCGCGTCGCGCCCGCTCGCGAGTGGAGCGGTGTCGCTGGGGACGGCGTGGATATGGCTGCTGTCCCTCTGCCTGGTCGGGCTGGCGGTGCTGCTCCAACTGCATCCATATGCGCAGATCGTCGCCTTGGGCTCGCTGGCGCTGGTGGCGGCCTATCCCTTCATGAAGCGGATCACCGGCTGGCCGCAAATCTGGCTGGGGCTGGTCTTTTCCTGGGCCGCGCTGGTCGGGTGGAGCGAGGTGGCGGGAACCCTCGCCCTGCCGGGGTTGTTGCTCTATGGCGGCTGCATCGTCTGGGTGGTGGGCTATGACACCATCTATGCCTTGCAGGATCGGGAGGACGACGCGCTGATCGGCATCGGGTCGAGCGCCCTGTCCATGGGCAGGCATGTGCGGGCGGGTGTGGCGCTGTGCTATGCGCTCGCGCTGGCGCTGTGGGGCGGCGCGATCTGGCAGGTCCGGCCGCAGGGTCTGGCTTTGGCGGCGTTGCTGCCGATGGCGGCGCATCTGGGATGGCAGGTCGCGACGTTGAAGGAGGACGGCATCGATCCCTTGGCCAAATTCCGCTCCAATCGCTTTGCGGGGCTGTTGATGTTCCTGGGCTGTCTGGTGGTGGGAAGCGCATGAACGGTCCGCGCGAGGGAGAGGATTGCTGGCGGATCGCGCGGGCGCTGAAGGCCAGCGTGATCATCGATGCGGATGCCTATTTCCGCCATGCCCGCGCCGCGATGATGAAGGCGAAGCAGCGGATCATGCTGATCGGCTGGGACTTCGATGCCGCGATCACGCTGATCCGGGAGGATGAGGCGAGCGACGGCGCGCCCACGGTGATCGGGGATTTCATAAGCTGGCTGGTGGAGCGGACCCCGGAACTGGAGATATTCCTGCTGCGCTGGGATGTCGGGGCGATGAAGTCCATGGTGCGTCCGTCCAACCTGTTCACCACGGTCCGCTGGATGGCCAATTCGCGCATCACCGTGAAGCTGGACGGCCATCATCCGACCGCCGCCTCCCACCATCAGAAGATCGTGGTGATCGACGATTGCTTCGCCTTTTGCGGCGGGATCGACATGACGGCCGACCGCTGGGACACGCGGCATCACCGTGATGAGGAGCCATGGCGGCGGCACCCGGACGGCTCGCCCTATGGCCCCTGGCATGACGCGACGACCGCCTTGCAGGGACCGGTGGCTGCAGCGCTGGGCCAGCATGCGCGGGCGCGGTGGACGGGTGCGGGCGGCGGGGAACTGGCGCCGGTCGAGGGCGAGCAGGATTGCTGGCCCGATGCGTTGCCGGTGCAGTTCGAGGATGTCGACATCGCCATATCCCGCTCCGCGCCGGAGATGGAAGATCAAGAGCCGCTGATCGAGATCGAGCGGCTCTATGTGAACCAGATCGCGTCGGCGCGGCGGTATATCTACGCGGAGAGCCAATATTTCGCCTCCCGCCGCATTGCCGAGGCGATTGCGGCGCGGCTGGCGGAAGAGAACGGGCCGGAAATCGTCATCGTCAACCCGGAACAGGCCGATGGCTGGCTGGAGCAGCAGGCGATGGACACGGCCCGCGCCCGGCTGTTCGAGGCGCTGAAGGCTCGGGACGTCCATGGCCGGTTCCGGCTCTATCATCCCTTCACCGCGCGGGGGGAGCCGATCTATGTCCATGCCAAGATACTGATCGTCGACGACCGGGTGCTGCGCGTCGGGTCGTCCAACATGAACAACCGCTCGATGCGGCTGGACACCGAATGCGACGTGACGATCGATTCCGCGCTGCCCGCCAATGCGGGGCGCGAGGATGCGATCCGGGGGATCCGCGACGATCTGGTCGCGGAGCATCTCGACCTGCCCGTCGAGCGCGTGGCGGCGGTGATTGCCGAGCGTGGGCTGATCGCGGCCATCGAACAGCTGCGCGACAGGCCGGGACGGACCTTGCGGCCCTATGTGACGCCTGACCTGAACGACGTGCAGACCTGGCTGGCGGATCATGAGGTGCTCGATCCGGAAGGACCGGGCGAGATGCTGGAGCCGATCACGGAGCGCGGACTTTTCCGCCGGATGCGTGGATGGATGGAGGGGGGATAGCTCTCTTTTCCGTCATTCCCGATTCCGCGGGAATGACGGTTACGAAAATAGGATCAGCTATTCCGCCGCCAGTAGCGCCTCCGCGCCGCCCAGATTGACCGAAACCAGCCGACTGACGCCCCGTTCCACCATCGTTACGCCGAACAGCCGGTGCATGCGCGCCATCGTCACCGCATTATGGCTGACGATCAGGTATCGCGTGTCGGTCTGCCCCACCATGGCGTCGAGCAGGTCGCAGAAACGCTCGACATTGGCGTCGTCCAGCGGCGCGTCGACTTCATCCAGGACGCAGATCGGCGCGGGGTTCGTCAGGAACAGCCCGAAGATCAGGGCGACGGCGGTCAGCGCCTGCTCGCCGCCGGAAAGGAGCGTCAAGGCGGCGAGCTTCTTGCCCGGCGGCTGGGCCATGATCTCCAGCCCCGCTTCCAGCGGATCGTCGCTGTCGATCAGTTCCAGATGCGCCTGGCCGCCGTTGAACAGGGTGGTGAACAGGCGGCGGAAATGACCGTCCACCGCCTCGAACGCGGCGAGCAGGCGCTGCCGCCCCTCCCTGTTCAAACTGCCGATGGAGCCGCGCAGGCGGTTGATCGCCTGGGTCAGTTCCTCGCTTTCGGCGCGGCTGTTGGCCTGCGTGGCCTCCAGCTCCTCCAGTTCCTGCGCGGCGACGAGGTTGACCGGGCCGATGCGCTCGCGTTCGGTGACGAGCCGGTCATGCTCGGCCTGCTCGCTCTGGGCGATGCGGATGTCGGCGCTGGCGAAACCCAGTTTCTCCGGCAGGACCGGCGGCGGGCACTCGAAGCGTTCACCGGAGAGGCGGTTGGTTTCGACCCGCTTCTCATCCGCCGCCTCGGCACGTGCGGCGGCGGTGGCGCGGGCCTCGCGGGCGTTGGCGAGCGCTTCGCCCGCCTGCGCCGCGCGCTGGTCGGCGGCGCGGAGCGCGGCTTCGGCTTCGCTTTCCTCGCGGCGGGCGGCGTCCGCGGCCTGCGTCAATGTGTCGCCCTGCTCGCTCAACATGGCGATGGCGGCGGCCAGACCGTCCGGCTGGTCCGCGATCTCGGCCCGTTCCTTCGCTATGCCCTCGCCACGCTCGACCATGGCGGCGATGCGCTTGGCCGCTTCGCCGGCACGGGCGCGCCACCCCCTGGCCTCCGCATCGGCGGCGGCCATGCGTTCGCGGTCGCTGGCGAGCGCGCGATCGGCCAGCGCCTGATCGGCCTGTAGCTGGCTGACGGCGAGCCGTGCCTTCTCGCTCGCCTGTTGCAGCGTGGCGACCTGGGCGCGGGTTCCCTCCCCATCGGGCATGGCGGCGCGGCCGGCCTGCGCCTTGTCATGCTCGGCCTGCGCTGCGGTGAGGTCGCTGCGGGCTTCGCTCAACCGCTCCTCTATCGCCTCGCGACGCCCGATCAGCCGTTCGAGCGCGGTGGCGGCTTCATCGGCGGCCCGCAGGGCGGTGCGCAGCCGCTGGTCCGCATCCGCAAGCTGGGTGCGGCTGGCGGCCAGCGTCTGGGCCGCCTCCCGCTCGCGCATCGAGGCGGCGTCCTGCGCGGCGCGGGCCGTCTCGACCTCGGCTTCGGCGGCAGGCCGGGCGGCGGCAATGGCTTCGAGGCGGTTGAGCCGGATCAGCCGTTCGGCGGCGGCGGCGCCACCCTCGATGGCGACATAGCCGTCCCAGCGGCGAAGCTGTCCGTCCCTGGTGACGAGACGCTGGCCGACCGCAAGGACCTGGCCTTCGTCGCCGTCCGCGACCGCGACCTGCGCCAGACGGCGGGCGAGTTCGGGCGGGGCGGTGACATGGGCGGAGAGGGCGGCGCAGCCTTCGGGCAAGGGCGGGTCGCCGGCGAGCGCGATGGCGCCGGCCCAGCGCCGCTTGCCTTCGGTCGCGATGGGCGCTTCCAGATCGTCCCCCAGCGCCGCCGCGAGCGCGCGTTCATAGCCGGGCGCCGCCTTCAGCCGGTCGAGCGCGCGGCTGCGGTTGCCTGTGCCGCTGTCGACGGCGCGCTGGAGCGCAGCGGCTTCGCTGTCGAGCGCGGCAAGGGTGGCGCGGGCGGAGGATAGGGCGGCTTCGGCGGCGGCACGGGCCTCGGCCGCCTCGGCACGGCTGGTCTCGGCGGCGCGGATCGCGGCTTCGGCGGCGTCGCGGTCCGTGCCGGCCTGCTGCTGGGCGGCGATCGCTTCGGCCCTTTTCCCTTCCAGCGGCGATGGGTCGGGTAGCGCCGCGGCTTCGGCTTCCAGCCGCTGCGCCTCGCGGGAGGCGCGGTCTAGGCGGGTGCGCGCAGCGGCCAGCGCAGCCTCTGCCACGCGCAGTTCCGCCTGCTCGCCCGCCTGCTTCGCCATCGCCTTGGCAAGATCGAGTTCGGCGTCGCGGGCGGTATCCTCCGCGCGGGCGATGCGCCTGGCGAAATCCGGACGCATCGCTTCGGTTTCGGCGATGCGCGCCTTGAGCGCGGCGATCTCGCCGGTGAGGCGGGCAATGGCCTCCGCCGCGTCGTTGGCGAGCGTGCCTTCCCGCTCCCTGTCCTCTTCCAGCCGTGCGGCCTGCTGGGCGAGGTCGTGGAGGCGGCGGACCACGCCGTCGCGCTCGGTGCGCAGCGCGGCGAGCTTGTGGCCTGCTTCGCTCGCGGCGTCGCGGGCGGCCTGGGCGGCGGCGCGTCTCTGCGCAAGCGTTTCGACGGCGGCATTGGCATGGACGGCTGCGGCCTGCTGCGCCTCCTGCGCGGCGGCGACGGCGCTTTCGGCCTGCTTGGCTTCGGCACGGGCGGCGTCCGCGCTGGCGGCGGCCTCGCGCCAGCGGGCGAAGATCACCCGCGCCTCGGCAATGCGGATCTGCTCCGACAGGCGGATATAGCGCTCCGCCGCCTTGGCCTGACGCCGCAGGCTGTTGGCGCGGGCGTCCATGTCGGCCAGGATTTCGTCCAGCCGCATCAGATTCGCTTCGGCGGCGCGCAGCTTCTGTTCGGCGTCCTTGCGGCGGACATGCAGGCCGGAAATGCCCGCCGCTTCCTCCAGCATGGCGCGGCGTTCCTGCGGGCGGGCGGCGATCACGGCAGCGATGCGCCCCTGGCTGACCAGAGCGGGGCTATGCGGGCCGGTGGCGGCGTCCGCGAAGATCAGCGACACGTCCTTCGCCCGGACGTCGCGGCCATTGGCGCGATAGGCGCTGCCCGCCCCGCGCTCGATCCGGCGGGTGACTTCCAGTTCCCCGTCCGTACCGACTTCCACCGCGTTGAACAGCTCGCCCTGTTCCTGGATGGTGAGCAGCGAGACTTCCGCGAAATCGCGCTGCGGGCGGGTGGAGGTGCCCGCGAAGATCACATCCTCCATGCCGCCGCCGCGCATCGACTTGGCGCTGGATTCGCCCATGACCCAACGGATCGCCTCCAGCAGGTTCGACTTGCCGCAGCCATTGGGCCCGACAATGCCGGTCAGGCCGGGTTCGATGCGCAGCTCCGTCGGGTCGACGAAGCTCTTGAAGCCGGAGAGCTTGAGGCGCTTTATCTGCATCGTGCAAGATCGGGGCAGCGCGGAGCCGCCCCGCCATCAGCAGGAAGCCGGACCGACGATGTCAGCCCCCCCTTGTCCAATCAGATCCCCGCTTCCTTGAGCTTCGTGCGCAGCGCGGGCCAGGCGGCGGTGTTCTCCACCGTCACGCCATTCAGGATGAAGGTCGGCGTGCCCTCGATCTTATATTGCTGATTGGCGTCCTCTACGCCCTTGGCCAGCTTTTCGGCGGCGGCGGTGTCGGCCAGGCATTGCTTCGCCTGATCTTCCGATATGCCGCGCTGCTTGGCGAAGTCGACCAGGCCGACGGCGGCCGCCAGTTGGCCGAAGCGCTGGGCCGGGGGCGCGCTCATCAGCGCCTTGTACCTTTCGTCGCCCAGCGCCTGCGCCTTTTCGAACATGGCGTTCTGGTTGGCGAAGAACTGGTCGGACAGCGGATAGAAGATGTCCTTGCCGCCGCAACGGGCCAGCAGCGCCGTCGAAATGTCGATCGGATCGCGCACATAGTTGCGGAATTCGAAGCTCATCTTGCCGGAATCGACGATCTGCCTGATCTCCTCGGCCGATTCGGCGGCGAAGTCGCGGCAGTGCGAACAGGTGTAGGAGCCATATTCGACCAGCTTCACCTTCGCATTGGGATTGCCCATGACGAAATGGCCGTCGGGCGTCGTGGCGATCGTCTCCGACCATTTGGTGCCGGCCGGCGCGGCGACGGCGGCGACCGGTTCGGCGGAGGTGGCGCTGCCTCCTTCCTTCTTGCCGCAGGCGGCGACGGTCAGGCTGAGGGCGATCAGGGCAAGTCCGGAAAGGGCTTTCACGTTGTTCTGGGCTCCGTATCGTCGGGCGTTGTCGTCGAAGGGTTTAGATCAGGGCAATGCAGCCTGCAACCGCGTCCAGTCCGATCCATGAACCAGCGTGCCGTTCAGCGTGAAGGCAGGCGTGCCGCCGATCCGCAGCTTGTTCCAGGCTTCGTCCGTCATGGCGAGGACCTGCTTCATCGATGCGGGATCGTTGATGCAGGCGTCGAGCTGGGCGGGCTTGTAGCCGCGCTTCGCCATCAGGGCGTAGAGGCCGGTCTTTTGCCCTATGTCGCGCAGGGCGGCCTTCTGGTCGGCGGGCTTGGCGGCGTCTTTCTCATAGGCCTGGAGCTTCTCCATCCAGGCATCCTGATTGGCGAACAGCGCTTCATGATTACCGAAGAAGCGCCGTGGCTCGCCGCAGCGGGCGAGCAGCGCGGCGGTCAGGTCATATCGGTCGCGCACCGCGTTGCGCACTTCGACGCTCAGCGTGCCGCCCTTCACATAACGGGCGCGAAGCGGCTCGCTGGCCTCTCCCACGAAATGGGCGCAGTGCGAGCAGGTGTAGCTGACATATTCGACCAGCTTCGTCGGCGCGGCGGGATTGCCCAGCACATGCCCGCCCATGGGAGAGAGGGCGATCCGGCCCAGCCAGTCGGCGGCGGGGGCGGCCCATGCGGACAGGGATGCGCTCGCGGAAATGGCGAGCAGGGCGAGGAAAGCCAAACGGATTTTCGTCATGCGCTGGTCCAGTGATGCGCCGCCCCTGTCACGGCTGAGGTTGTCAAGTTTGAACTGCTCAACTGCGATACTAGCTGATCTTGGGCAAACCGCTGCTGTTGGCCAGTCCTTGCGCCAGGGATTCCAGCACCGCGCGCAGTTCCGGATCGCCAATGTCGCGCAGGGAATCGCCCAACTCGACCGGAATGGGTTTGAGGTTGACCGGCGGGGGGCGGCGTTCCGGTTCCCTTGCCTGGACCATCCCCTGCTTCATCGCCACCCGGGCGACGGCGGCATAGCCGAAGAAGCGGTTCACCCGTTCGACAATGTCGGGCAGCACATGCTGTATCATCGGCGCATGGCCGCTCATGACGGTGAGCTGCAATGTGCCGCCCGCCTTCTTGCCGGCGGGGAAGCGGATCGATTCGGGTTCGCTGATCGCCGCATAATGCGGGCCGACGATCTCCGCCCAGCGGGTGACGATGCTGGATTGGACGAAGCCGAACTTGCGGAAGGCGGCGGCGCCGATGGCGGGCATCAGGTCCGCGATCCGGCGCGGCGCGCCGATGCGCGGGCGGTCTTCCGCATCCGACTTGCGGCTTTTCATATTGGGAGTCGGGGGGCGTTCCGTCATGCCTCGCTTAATGGCATAGGGGCGGCATGCGCGTCGAGGGTAACATCCAGAAAATAGCATCCGATCTGCTCGCTCATTACGATGTGCATGCGCGCAGACTGCCCTGGCGCGCCCCGCCGGGGGCCAATGCCGCCGATCCCTATCGCGTCTGGCTGTCGGAGGTGATGCTCCAGCAGACCACGGTGGCGGCGGTCGGGCCCTATTTCGCGAAATTCACGCAGCGCTGGCCCGATGTGGCGGCTCTGGCGGCGGAACAGGATGCCGAGGTCATGGCCGCCTGGGCAGGGCTGGGCTATTATGCCCGCGCCCGCAATCTGCTGGCCTGCGCCCGGGCGGTGGCGAACGACCATGGCGGGGTGTTTCCCGATACCGAAGAGGGCCTGCGCGCCCTGCCCGGGGTCGGCGCCTATACGGCGGCGGCGGTCGCGGCGATCGCCTTCGGGCGGCGCGCCGTGGTGGTCGACGCCAATGTCGAGCGGGTGGTGGCGCGGCTCTTCGCCATCGCCACGCCCCTGCCCGCGGCGCGCCCGGAGATTCGCGCCGCGACCGACGCGATCACGCCCGATGCCCGCGCCGGGGATTTCGCGCAGGCGATGATGGACCTGGGCGCGACCATCTGCACGGCGCGCAACCCCGCCTGCGGCATTTGCCCCTTGTGGGAGGATTGCGCGGCTTTCCGCACCGCCGATCCCGCCGCTTTCCCGGCCAAGGCGGCGAAGAAGGCCAAGCCGCACCGGCTGGGCCATGGCTGGTGGATCGAGCGGCCCGACGGACATGTCTGGCTGGTGCGGCGGCCCGACAAGGGCATGCTGGGCGGCATGCGGGCGCTGCCTTCCTCCGAGTGGAACGATGCGCCCGACGCGACGCCGCCGCTTGCCGCGTCATGGCGGCGGGTGGCCGAGCCGGTCGCGCATGTTTTTACCCATTTCTCCCTCGCATTGACGGTGCACCATGCCCATGTGGGGCCGGACGTGACGCCGCCCGGCGAGGGCGAATGGTGGCCCGTGGCGGACATCGGGAAGGCGGGCCTGCCGACCCTGTTCGCTCGCGCCGCCGAGGCAGCGATGAAGGAGAGAATGGACGATGCACGGCTCTAGCGCGCCCTATTCGCGGCTCGTGGCCTTTGGCGGGGGACGGCTGGACCGGGTCGACCATGTTCGCACCAATCCCGCTTTGCTGGCGGAGGCCTTTGCCTCGCCGCTGGCGCGCCGCGTCGTGCTGGAGGGGCTGGAGCCGGTGGTCGAGGGCGGCCATCTGGTGATGGAACCGCTGCCGGGCGAGGCCTGGATCGAGCATCATGCGCTGCTGGGCGTGGATGAGCAGCAGCGGCCGATCTTCGTGGAGTTGCTGGCGGATACGCCGGACAGTTTCCTGGCCTCGGCCCGCGCCCGGGCGCTGGCGGACGAGGTGCCGGGGCATGAGGTCGCGCTGTACGGCGCGGCGCGCAGCCTGCTGGCCTGGCATGCGCGGCATCGCTTCTGTTCAGTGTGCGGGCAGCGCACGGCGCCGGTCAAGGCGGGCTGGTCGCGGCAATGCGGGTCGTGCCGGGCCGAGCATTTCCCCCGCGTCGATCCGGTGGTGATCATGCTGGCCGAACATCGCGGGCGAGTGTTGCTGGGGCGGCAGCATAGCTGGCCGGCGGGGCGCTATTCGGCGCTGGCCGGCTTCGTCGAGCCGGGCGAAACGCTGGAGGAAGCCGTCATCCGCGAGATCAAGGAGGAAGCGGGCGTAGCCACTCACTCAGTCCGCTATGTGACGAGCCAGCCCTGGCCCTTCCCCTCTTCGCTCATGATCGCCTGCACGGCGCAGGCCGATGACGACGCGCTGAAGATCGATGAAAATGAGATCGAACATGCCTTCTGGTGCGACGAGGCGGGCGTTCGCGCCGCGATGGCTGGCGAAGAGGACGCGCCCTTCATCGCGCCGCCGCCGATGGCGGTCGCCTGGCATCTGCTGCGGCACTGGCTGGATGAGCGACCGGAAGGGCAGGTTGCCGACCATGGCCCAAGCGCGTAAGGCCGCCCCTTCGCCCTGCATATCCCCTTTCAGGAATCGACACAGCCCATGCTCAGCCTAGAAGAAGCCCAGTCCCGCGCGCAGGATCTGGTGACGGCGGCGCGCCGGGCGGGGGCGGATGCGGCCGACGCCATCTATGCCTGCAACGCCTCGACCAATGTATCCGTGCGGCTGGGCGCGTTGGAGGATGTGGAGCGGTCGGAAGGCGAAGAAATCGGCCTGCGCGTGTTCATCGGCCGCCGGTCCGCCAGCATTTCGGCGTCAGACATGAATCCGGCGACATTGGCGACCTTGGTCGACCGCTGCATCGCCATGGCGGGGCAGGCGCCGGAGGACCCCTATGCGGGCCTTGCGCCTGAAGACCGGCTGCTCAGGAAGAAGCTGCCCGCGCTGGACCTGACCGATCCGTTTGAGCCGGAACCGGCGCAGCTCAGGGAGCGCGCCATGATAGCCGAGGAGGCGGCGCGGGCCGTGCCAGGCGTCACCAATAGCGAGGGCGGCGGCGCGGCGACCGGGCGGAGCCAGATGGCGCTGGCGACCAGCCATGGCTTTGCCGGGGCCTATGCGGGGACGAGCCATTCGACCTGGGCGAGCGTGCTGGCCGGGACCGGCGCCGACATGCAGCGCGACCATGCCAGCCACAGCGTCCGACATATCGAGGATCTGGACGATGCCGAAACGGTCGGCACCCGCGCCGGGCATCGGGCGGTGGCGCGGCTCAATCCGGTGAAGGTGGGCAGCGGCGTGATGCCGGTGATCTTCGACCCGCGCATCGGTTCCAGCCTGGTCGGGCATCTGATCGGCGGCATGGTAGGCCCCGCCATTGCGCGGCGGTCGAGCTTCCTGCTGGAATCGCTGGGCGAGGCTCTGTTCGATGCGGCCATCACGATCATCGACGATCCGCTGCGGTTGCGCGGCCTGCGTTCGCGGCCCTTCGACGGGGAGGGGCTTCCGGTCGAACGCCGCGCATTGATCGACAGGGGCGTGCTGACCGGCTGGCTGATGGACAGCGCTTCGGCGCGGCAATTGGGGTTGGAGCCGACCGGCCATGCCAGCCGGGGCGGCAGCGGCGCGCCGGGCGCGGGCGTCACCAATGTCCATATGGAGCCGGGCACGCTGTCGCCGGGCGAACTGATGGCGGACGTGAAGCGCGGCCTCTATGTCACCGAACTGATCGGCATGGGCGTCAACGGCGTGACCGGGGATTACAGCCGGGGCGCCGCGGGTTTCCTGATCGAAAATGGCGCCGTGGGACAGGCCGTGTCGGAAATCACCATCGCCAGCAATTTGAAGGACATGTTCGGGGCGCTGGTGCCGGCCAACGACCTCGCCTTCCGCTATGGCATGAACGTGCCGACCCTCCGTATCGACGGGATGACCGTTGCAGGCGGCTGACATCTCCTTGCGCGAGGTGGTGGCGGTCGTGTCGGACGCCGCCGACCGGGCCCTGACGCTCTGGGCGGGCGGGGAAACGCGCGTGCGCCAGTGGGAGAAAGTGCCCGGCCATCCGGTGTGCGAGGCCGATCTGGAACTGGACGCGATGCTGCGCGAGCGGCTCTACGCCATCGATCCGTCGGCTGGCTGGCTGTCGGAGGAGACGGCGGACACCGTGCACCGGCTGAACCTGCCCCGCGTCTGGGTGGTCGACCCGATCGACGGGACGCGGGATTATCTGCGCGGGCGGCCCGGCTGGGCGGTGTCGGTGGCGCTGGTGGAGCATGGCGTGGTGCGCTTCGGCATATTGGCGGCGCCTGCGCGCAACGAACTGTGGATAGCGCAGGCAGGCGCGGGGGCGACCCGCAACGGCCGGACCTTGCAGGCCGGATCGCGGGCCGTCCTGCCGGGTTCACGAGTGCCGGCGGATCAGTTGCCCCGCCATGACCGCGATCTCATCACCGTCGACAAGCCCAACAGCATCGCGCTGCGCATGGCGATGGTGGCGGCGGACGAGGCCGATCTGGTCGCCACGGTGCGCTGGGGCAATGAATGGGACGTCGCCGCCGCCGCGCTGATCGCGGAGGAGGCGGGGGCGATCGTCACCGACGCGCTCAGCAATCCCTTTTCCTTCAACCGGCCGCAGCCGACCGCCTTCGGCTTGCTGTGCGCCGCGCCAGGAATCCATGCCGCCGCAGCGGAGCGGCTGGCGCCGCGCGCACGGGAAATATTGGGACGCGGGTGAGGCGTCGCCGGGCTTGAGATACCATGATGGTGGCCAATCGCCGCCATTGGCATGGGCAGCTTGGCGAAAACAGAGAGGCAGCCCCCCTTCCACATATCAAGCCACGCAGCGACGGACAGTCTCGGCCGGCAGGACATCGTTCAGTCGCTGGCGCACCACCCCGGCCCAGATGCCATATCCCGCCGGGTTCATATGGACGCCGTCCGCCCGATAATTGTCGCCCAGCTTTCCATCCTTCAGCAGCGGCGTCGTGATGTCGGCATAATAGGTCAGAGGCATGCGCTCGATCAGCCCTTGCGCCGCCGCGTTGAACAGCATCTGGCTCTTGAAGATCGACCGCCGCGCCGGACTGGGCTTCATCGACAATATCACGACCGGCACGTCACCCATCATCCGGTTGCGCAGGTCCAGAAATCGCCCCAGGTTGCGGAGGACGGTGCGAACCTCAATGCCGTTGGCGATGTCGTTCTCCCCGGCGTAGAGGATGATCGCCACGGGTTTGCTGTCCTGCGCCGCATTGGCGAAGCGCGGCAGGATCTCGGCAAAGGTGGCATCATCGATGCCGCGGTTATGCGTTTTCCATGGCGCCATGTCCCGGTTGAGGCTGGTCCAGCGGCGCATGGAAGAACTGCCTACGAACCAGAGCGAACAGGCGCTTGGCCCGGGTCCGTCGTCCGGCAGCGTCACATGCGCCGCACGGTATCGGCCCACCGCCAGCCAGCTACCGACGATCAGGCAGAAGATGAGGGCCGCCAGTCCCCATTTGGCGAAAGGCGAGGCGTCGAGGCGTTGCAGCAGCGGCGTCTTCATCGAAGGATATAAGTAGCGTCTTTTTCTACGGCGCAAAGCCGAAATTCCCTACTGCGCCTTAACGATCCGGCAAGAATGTAACGATATCGTTCCGATTCCTGCACCGGGGCAATTTTTGTGGGCAAGAATCCGTCGATCGACCTGCTGAAAGGCGTGCTGATCCTGCTCGTCATGGGTGGGCACGTGATGGAACTGACCGGCGGCCACGATCTGGCGCTGTGGGTCGGGTCGGGTTTTCGCATGCCGTTGATGGTCGGCATCTCCGGCTATCTGCTCAACGTCACCCGCATCCGCACCGACAGTATCCAGCGTCTGATGTCCCGCTATGGCCGGCGGATGCTGCTGCCCTGGCTTTTTGCCGGCATGGTGTACCTGATCGCGAGCGGCGCCGCGCTCCGCTGGACCCTGCCGTTCGACCTGTTGTTCCGGCCGCCCTTTCACCTCTGGTATGTGCCGACATTGTTCTTCCTGATCATGCTGACGCGGCTTCTGCCCTTCTCCCCGCTGGCGCTGCTGGCGGTCGGCACGCCGATCAGCCTGGCGATCATGTATGGCTTCGGCCTCCATCATGGACCGGTGGGGGACAGTCTGTTTTCGCCCGACAGCCGCTTCCTGCGCTATCTGGTCTATTTCTTCTTCGGCATGCTGATGGCGGAGCGGCGGGTTTCGCGACGCTATCTGCCGATCGCCGGGGCGGTCGCGCTGCTGGGCCTTCTCTGGTGGTCCGGCCTCTATGATGCCGACAATGTCCTGGCCTTCGTGCCTGCGCGGCTTTTGATGTGCCTTGGCCTGATCGCGCTGCTGCCGATGCTGTCCGCCCTGCGGCTGGATTTCGCGCCGGTCAATGCGATCGGGCGCGACAGCCTGTTCTTCTACCTGTGGCACCCGCTGGTCATGGGCGTGCTCGTCATGACGGATGTGGGCCCGGCAGCGACGCTGGCGCTGTCGCTCCTGCTGCTTGCGCTGGCATGTCGCCTGACGGCGCGCGGCACGCTGTTGCCGCTGCTGTTCGGCAGCCTGCCGCAAGGGAGCGGGACGGTCCCGCCCCTGGCCAAAGCGCCCCTACCGGCCTGACCGTTCAGATCTTGCCATATTTGGCTTCGAAACCGGCAACGTCTCCGGCGGCGAGATATTTCGCCTGGTCGATCCACTGGTCGCGCACCGGGCGGCCCTTGAAATTGCCCAGCTTCGCATCGATGGCGGCAATGTCGGCATCGCTCCAGCCGGCGATCTGGGCATAGCGCGTTACGCCCAGTTCGATCAGCAGCGTGTTGAGCTTGGGGCCGACACCCTTCAACCTCAGCAGGTCGTCGGCATCGCCGGACGCTGCGGTGACCGCCGGCGACGCCGGGACCGCGATGGGCGCCGCAGCGTCGACCGGAGCCGGGGCAGCGGCGACGGGTTCGGGCACGACCGGCTCCGCCGGCGTGGAAAGGGGCGGGGCGGAAGCGGGCGGCGCGGAAACGGGGGTGGTGGGCTTCTTGACCTCCACCGGGACGGAAGGTTCGCTCGGCCGGTTGCGCCCTGACAGCAGGAAGACGATGCCGATGATGACCAACAGCGCGATCAGCAGCCACAGGCCATAGTCCATGAAAAATTCTTGCATCGCTCGTCCCTCCCTGTCCGAATTTGGCCTATTTAAGGATGGTTGAGGGCGCGCCGCAAGGGGATCAGCGTGCGCTTTCCTCCCTCGCGACCTCTCTCCACCCAATATCGCGGCGGCAGAAGCCGGTCGGGAAGCCGATGGCATCGACCGCCTTATAGGCTGCCTCCTGCGCCGCCTTCACCGTGTCGCCGGTCGCGGTGACGTTCAGCACGCGGCCGCCATGGGCGACGATCGCGCCGTCCCTGTCCGCCGTGCCCGCATGGAAAACCCGCGCTCCCGTGGCTTCCGCCGCGTCGATTCCGGTGATCGCGCCGCCCTTTTCCGGGGTGCCGGGATAGCCGTTCGCGGCCATGACGATGGTGAGCGCGGTGCGGTCCGCCAGTTGCACCGGACCCTGTTCGGCCAGCCTGCCCTCCGCCACCGCGAGCAGCAGCGCCACCAGATCGCCATCGAAGCGCATCATCAGCACCTGGCATTCGGGATCGCCGAAGCGGGCATTATATTCGATCAGCTTCGGCCCTTCGTCGGTCAGCATCAACCCGGCATAAAGAACGCCGCTATAGGGCGTCCCTTCGGCGGCGAGCGTGTCGACGGTGGGGCGGACGATCTTCTCGATCACTTCCGCTTCCAGTTCCGGGGTCAGCACGCGGGCCGGGCTGTAGGCGCCCATGCCGCCGGTATTGGGGCCGGTGTCGCCGTCGCCCACGCGCTTGTGATCCTGCGCCGATCCGAAGGGCAGGATGGCGCTGCCGTCGGTCAGGGCGAAGAAGCTCGCTTCCTCGCCGGTCATGAATTCTTCCAGCACCACTTCCTCGCCCGCCGCGCCGAACGCGCCGGAGAACATCGAATCGAGCGCCTCCAGCGCCTCTTCCCGCGTTTCCGCGATGATCACGCCCTTGCCCGCCGCCAGACCGTCCGCCTTGATCACGACCGGCAGCGCGAAATCGTCCAGCGCGGCGATGGCGCCGTCCTTGCTGGTGACGCGCTCATAGGCGGCGGTCGGGATGCCCGCACGCTTGCACAGGTCCTTGGTGAACCCCTTGGACCCCTCAAGCTGGGCCGCCTTCTTGCCCGGACCGAAGACCGGATAGCCCTTGACCCGCAGATTGTCGGCCAGCCCGTCGACCAGCGGTGCTTCCGGGCCGATCACCACCAGGCCGATGCTGTGGCGCAGGCAGAAATCCACGACGGCGCGATGATCCGTGGCATCAAGGTCGACCAATGTCGCATGCTGGGCTATGCCGGGGTTGCCCGGCGCGGCATAAAGGGTGCTGAGAGCGGGCGATTGCGCCAGCTTCCAGGCCAGAGCATGTTCGCGGCCGCCGCCGCCCAACAGAAGGATGTTCATTTCGCCCATGTCCCCGGAATATGAAGCTGGTTTCGATGTCTCGGGGCGCCTGTTAGCCGAGGAACGCTCAGGGGACAACGCGCCGCCGCTGTCGGTGAGCGAATTGTCGGCCCTGCTGAAGCGCACGGTCGAGGACCGTTTCGGCCATGTCCGCCTGCGCGGAGAGATTTCCGGCTTCAAGCGGGCCGGGTCGGGGCACATCTATCTGTGCCTGAAGGATGACAATGCGGTGATCGACGGCGTGATGTGGAAGGGCGGGGCGGCGCGCCTGCCCTTCGCGCCGCAGGACGGGGTGGAGGTGATCGCCACCGGCAAGCTCACCACCTATCCGGGGCGCTCCAAATATCAGATCGTGATCGAGCGGATGGAGCTGGCGGGCGAGGGCGCGCTGATGGCGCTGCTGGAGAAATTGAAGCAGAAGCTGGCGGCGGAGGGGCTGTTCGACCGGGAGCGCAAGCGGCGTTTGCCCTTCATGCCTCGCGTGATCGGCGTCGTGACCTCGCCCACCGGGGCGGTGATCCGGGACATTCTCCATCGTCTGGAGGATCGCTGCCCGACGCAGGTGCTGCTCTGGCCGGTGCTGGTGCAGGGACAGGGCGCCGCCGAGCAGGTGGCGCGGGCGGTGCGCGGGTTCAGCGAGATGCAGCCGGGCGGCCCTGTGCCCCGGCCCGATCTGGTGATCGTGGCGCGTGGCGGCGGCTCGATCGAGGATTTGTGGAGCTTCAATGAGGAGATCGTCGTCCGTGCCGTGGCGGAATGTTCGATCCCGATCATCTCCGCCGTGGGGCATGAAACGGATACGACGCTCTGCGACTATGCCGCCGACATGCGCGCGCCTACGCCCACGGCGGCGGCGGAAATGGCGGTGCCGGTGCGGGCGGAGCTGCTGGCGATGCTGACGGAGCAGGGCTTACGCATGGACCGCGCCGTGCGGCGAGGAGCGGCGCAGGCCCGCGAGCGGCTGGAGATGCAGGCGCGGCTGATGCCGACGCCCGATATGCTGCTCGCACCCCAGCGCCAGCGGCTGGACCAACTGTCCGATGGTCTGGTCAGCGGATTGCGGCATCGCGTTGCCGATGCGCGGGCGCATCTGGGGCAGGCGGGCGGAGCGTTGCGGCCCGCCCTGCTGCGCCAATATGTCAACCGCGCCGCCGAGCGCGTCGGCCGGTTGCGGCTGCGCCCGGACTATCTGGAGCGCGTTTACAAGGACCGGGCGACCGCTTTCGATCGCGTCTCGCGTCACTTCACGTCGGTCAATCCCGACCTGCCCTTGCAGCGCGGCTTTGCGCGGGTGATGGCGGGCGACCGGCTGGTGAAATCCGTGGCGGAGGCGCGGGCGGCGGGCGCGGTCAGCCTGCATTTCCGCGACGGCGCGGTTGGCGCGAGCATCGATGGCGGCACGCCCCTTGAGAAGCCTGCCGCCGAGGCTATATCGACTCCGTCACGCACCCCGCGCAAAGCGCGCGAGGGCCAGGAGACGGGCCAGCAGGACCTGTTTTCCCAATGACGCCGTTGCACAGGAAAGGCCGAGTGATCCCATGCTGATGTCCAACCGCGACCGCCCGGCCCGGCTGCACTATATGGCCTACAGCTTCCGCGTGCTGCAGGCGGGCGACCATGTGGTGTGCTCCGTCAGCGGACAGAAGATCCCGCTGGAGGATCTGCGCTACTGGAGCATCGCCCGGCAGGAACCCTATGCCAGCGCCGAAATCTCCGCCCAGGCCGAACTGAAGGCGCGGGGTCTGTAAGGTGCCGGGTTTTAGATGAAGGGCTGGATCGCCGCCGCCGCGCTGGCGATGGCGGGTGTGGCGGCCACCTCCCCGGCAGCGCCGCCTGCCGTGGAACTGGTGCTGGCCGGTACGCCCGTCCAAGGCGGCGCCTTGCTGGGCGCGGCGCCCAAGGGGACGGTCGAACTGCGCTTCAACGGGCAATTGGTGCCGGTCGATGCCGATGGCCGTTTCCTGATCGCCTTCGACCGCAATGCGGCGCCGCAGGCCCGGCTTACCGGACGCCTTGCCGATGGAGCGCTTCTCGACCGCGCCCTCACCGTCGCGCCGCGCGACTGGCGGATCGAGCGGGTCGATGCGCCGCTGCGTCCGACGAAAAGCACGGAAGCCTTCCTCGCCCTGCGCAAGCCGGAGCTTGAACGGATCGCCGACGCGCGCGAAACTGTGACTGACGCGCAGGGCTGGCGCCAGCGGTTCATCTGGCCGCGCATTGGCCGCGTCTTCGGCTTGTTCGGCGCGCAGCGCATCTATCAGGGGCAGCCCGGCGCCTATCATGGCGGCGTGGATATAGCAGGCGCGACGGGTGAGCCGGTGGTGGCCCCGGCCGACGGGGTGGTGATCCTGGCCGCGGATCGCCCGTTCACGCTGGAGGGCAATCTGCTGATGATCGACCATGGTCATGGATTGAACAGCGCCTTCCTTCACCTTTCGCGGATCGACGTGATTCCCGGGCAGCATGTGATTCAGGGGCAGCGCATAGGCGCAATCGGAGCCACCGGACGGGCCACGGGTCCGCATCTTCATTGGGGGATGAAGTGGAATGAAGCCCGGATCGATCCGATTCTGCTCACCGGACCCATGCCGCAGAACTGATCTATTATTTCACGGAACTATAATTTTATTCTTCGTCATGATATATCGAAATGTAAAAATTCCTTCTAGGAACCCCGACCTGTAACATTGTTGTTAAACAGGTGTTCAATACCGATTTTCTCGATTTGTGGCATATTTGCTACAGTTTCGGTCAAATGCGATGCCCGGGCTTCTGCCCTGCTTTACACTCATAAAACGACTGAGCAGAGTGCCCCGCAGTGCGTGTGAAGAGGGCTTGCTGTCGGGCTCCTTTCGCTCTCTTCACGCGTCAAAAAAGCGCGCGGGGCAATCCGCGAACCTCCAGAGCAAGGGACTGGATAGTGAAGACCATAACCAAGATTGGGCTGCGCGGTGGCGCGGCTCTCCAGGTGCTGACTCTTGTCAGCGCCGGCCTTACGACTTTCTCCGCACCCGCATTCGCGCAAGCGTCGCAAGCTTCCTCGGACGAACCGTCTAGTGACACGATCGTCGTTACCGGTTCCATTATTCGCCGCACTGACGCCGAAACACCCTCGCCAGTGACCCGGGTCACAACTGAGGAACTGGACCGCCGTGGCATCAACACCGTGCAGGACGGCATTCAGAAACTGGCTTCCAATAACGGCCCCGCCCTTACCAACGGCTTCACTGCCAACGGCGCTTTCGCTGGCGGTGCATCCGCTGTCTCGCTGCGTGGTCTGTCGACCAACTCGACGCTCGTGCTGTTCGACGGCCTGCGCGCTGCTTATTACCCGCTGGCGGACGACGGTTCGCGTAATTTCGTCGACCTCAACACCATTCAGGACGATATCGTTGAAAATGTCGAAGTCCTGAAGGACGGCGCTTCCTCCAGCTACGGCGCGGATGCCATTGCCGGCGTGGTTAACATTATCACCAAGCGTGAATTCAAGGGCATTGCCGGTCGGGTCGAGGCAGGTGTTGCCGAAAATGGCGCTGGGGGCAGTCAACGCCTGTCGCTGATGGCCGGCACCGGCGATCTGGATGACAATGGTTTCAACGCTTATATCAGCGGCTTCTACTATCATTCGGAAGCGGTTTATAATCGTCAGCTTGATGCACCCTTTAATTCTTCCGATCAGCGCGGCATCGGCGGCCATAACGGCCAGGCCTATGGTCTGGACGCGAACGGCGTTCTGGAAAATAATGGCACGCTGACAGCGCAGGGCGATGGTAATTACAATCTGGGCAACCTGTATGTTCGCCCAGCAGACGCTCTCACCAACACCGCAATTGCGGGCAGCCGCTATCAGTTGCTGGCCGGCCGTTGTCTCAACGGTACGCCCTATGCCCCGACGGCTGCAGACCGCGCACCCAGCAACAACGCCAATATTCCAAACCTCGTCTGCAACGAGGACGGCGTGAACAAATATGGTGTCGTCGCTCCCGAAATTCAGCGTTTCGGCGGTTCCGCACGGATCACAGCTCGCGTTGGCGATACGTCGGAAGCATATCTGTCTGTCAATTTCCAACAGTCCACCGTCAGCTATACCGGTGGTCCGCCGACGATCCGCGGAAATGCGCCGACCGGCATTTTTTATCCGCAGTTCTCGACGTCGAGCAATGCCGCCGTGCGTGCGCCTGGCTCGTTCGTGCTGTCGCTGCCCGTCTATGTCTGCGCTCGTTCTACCGTTGGCCCGTGCACCGCGACCAACGGCACGCTGAATCCCAACAATCCGTTTGCTACGGCCGGCCAGAATGCGCTGATCATCGGCGGCCTTCCCACGACGATCACGTCCAACGAAACCCGCAGCCGCGTCTATCGCGCTGCTGCTGGCATTCAGGGCACGATATTCGACGATGTCGACTACAAGGTCGATTTTACGGCGATGCACACCGATCTGCGTCGCAAGATGGATGGCTATGTCTATATCCAGCACCTGCTGGATGTGATCAAGGACGGGTCATATAACTTCGTCAATCCGGCCGCGAACAGCCAAGACGTTCAGGATTATCTGACGCCAACGAACATCTCGAATGCCTCGTCGGACCTGTACCAGGGCCAGTTCACCATGTCGAAGGCGATCGCAGATTTGCCGGGCGGTCCGCTGCAGGTCGCGATCGGCGGATCGATCTATCATGAAGCCGTCGACGCTCCCAGCGCCAACTCGGACATCAATGGTCCCACCATGCGTTATTTCACTCTCAACGCATTTGGTACCAAGGGTAGCCGCACCGTTTCGTCGGCCTTCGGTGAAATCGTCGCTCCTGTCATCGACCAAGTCGAACTGGAAGCGTCGGGTCGTTATGACCACTATAGCTCGGGTCAAAGCGCCTTCTCGCCCAAATTTGGCATCAAGTTGAAGCCGGTTCGTCAGTTGCTGCTGCGCGGCACCTATTCGAAGGGCTTCCGTATCCCGTCCTTCGGTGAAGCCAATGCTTTGCCGACCACCGGTTATGTGTCGCAGGTTGCCGCCAACATCCCGGCGGCTTTCCGCGCTCAATATGGTGCGGCTTGTGCCACTACACCGGCATCCTGCCCGACCTATCTGACCAACTACTCTATCGGTCAGACGACGCTGGCTTCGCCCAATCTCAACCCAGAGAAGTCGCGCAGCTTCACGGCCGGCGCGGTGTTCGAGCCGATCCGCAACCTGTCATTCACCGTTGACTATTACAACATCAAGAAGACTGGAGCGATCACCTCGCCGTCGACGGCGCCTGCTATCGCAGCTTATTACGCCGGCCAGCCGATCCCGGCCGGCTTCAATGTCATCGCCGACGCGCCCGACGTTAACAATCCGACGGCGACTCCGCGTATCGCCTTCGTTGAATCGACGCTGATCAACTCCGACACCATCAAGTCGGAAGGTATCGACTTCGGCGCGAACTTCACTCACGATTTTGGCGGTGTGAAGTGGTCGAGCAATCTGGAAGCCTCCATGCTGATCAATCTCAGCACGACCTTCCCCGACGGCACGACCGAAAAATATGTCGGTACCCTGGGTAACTTCAACCTGACGGCTGGTTCGGGCACGTTCAAGTGGCATGGCTATTGGTCGAATACGCTGGACTTCGGCAAGCTGGCTTTGACTGGCACCGTCAACTACACGTCGGGCTATGACCTGTCGGCGATGGATCAGGGGAATGAGTATAAGGATTGCGGTCTGTCGCCTGGCTACGGCGACTGTCATGTGTCCAAGTACATCACCTTCGACCTGAACACGAACTTCAAGGTCACGGATAAGGTGAACTTCTATGTGAACGTCATCAATCTGTTCGACAACCTGCCGGACATCGACCCGGTCACCTATGGTGCGTTCCTGTACAACTCGGTTCAGGCGGGCGAAGGCGTGTATGGCCGGATTTTCCGGGCCGGCGCGCGCTTCAAGTTCTGATCGGACGAAATGCAAACAGAAGAGGCGGTCTCTTATCGAGGCCGCCTTTTTCGTAAAGGAGGAATTTTCGATGAAGCTGTTTCCCATCATTCTGATCTGCGGGTCTGTGCTGGCTCCGCCGACTTTCGCAGCCGATGCACCGTCCGGTCAGGCGATGTCAGCGGAGAGCGTCGCGGAAAAGAAAATCTGCCGCCGGGAAACGGTAACAGGGTCGTTCATGCCCAAGCGCACTTGCCATACGCGAGCGGAGTGGGAAGCGATCGAACAGAATGCGAATGCGGAAAAGGACCGAGCAGGCACACGCTCATTGTCGGGGAATTGGCGTCCGAACTAAACGCGGCACGAAAAAGCTGCGTGACTGGGATATTCACCATTCACCTTATATCCACGGCTGTGTTGATCGGGATCAACAGCATCTTCCAATGGACAAAGCCCTCCTGAGCCTAGCGGCTTCTTCTCCTCCTTTGCAGCCGCCCCCAGGACGGGCTCGCGGCTGTTGCATTTCAGCGACATGGCGGCGAGCAAAATTATCGCAGATTAGTTCCGTAGCTTTACTTTTGTTAAATGGCTGAGCAGGCTTTGTTCGTCCGCGCCGTTTCGACGCCACGCAAGTGGCCAGACAGGGCGGAGAGAGGCAGAGACACTCGAAGCAAGGGGTAGAGCTTTGATCCATATTAAGAAGAGCATGTTGCGTTCCGGCGCGGCACCGATGATCCTGTCCATGGCACTGGTCGCAGGGCCTGCCTTCTCTCAGAGCGAACCCCAGGCGGCGGCTCCCGAAGCAGAAGATACGATCATTGTCACCGGATCGCGCATCCAGCGGCCGGATCTCGAAGCGAGCAGTCCTGTGGCTGTGCTCTCCGCTGAGCAGATCAAACAGGTCAATACCGTGACGGTCGAACAGATCCTGTCGTCCAACCCCCAATTCATGGCGGGCTTCGGCGGATCTTCCAACAACCCGGGCGATGGTTCGGCCACGGTCGACCTTCGCGGCCTGGGGGAAAACCGCACGCTGGTGCTGATCGATGGCAAGCGTGCGCCTTTCTACGATACGTCGGGCGCTGTCGACGTCAACAGCATCCCCACGGCACTGATCAAGCGGATCGATGTGCTGACCGGTGGCGCATCCGCCGTTTATGGCTCGGATGCCGTGGCGGGCGTGGTCAACTTCGTTCTGGACGATCGGTTCGAAGGGCTCGCAGCCGATGGCAGCAGCCAGATTTCCAGCCGGGGCGACGGCGCGCTCTATAATATCAGCCTGACTGGCGGCATCAAATTGGGTGATCGGGGCAATCTGGTCGTGTCGGGCGGCTATTCAAAGCGTAACGGCGTCTATTTCGGCGCTCGCCGCCGGAACGCAACCGCGCTGGATTCGAGTGACCTGGTCAGCTCCGGCGGCTCCAGCAATGGCGTCCCAACGCTGTTCGACATTCCCGGGGACGAGGACGGCACCGTTGGGGGGCTGCAACAGGTCCAACCTGATGGCTCGCTGTCCAGCGATGTCGAGCTCTACAACTTCAATCCCGTCAACTATGCCCAGTTGCCCTTCGAACGCTATAATGTGATGGCGCTCGGCCGGTATGAAGTGACCGACGGCGTAGAGGCTTATGGCCGTTTCAGCTACAGCCATGTGAAGGTCGAGACGAACCTGGCGCCGACGGCGACCGCAGGTTTCGGCTTCAATCTCGATCCCAGCAACCCCTTCCTGTCGGATGCGATGCGCACCGCCTTCTTCGACCAGGTGGCCAATCCCTTCCTGCAGATCAACGATGGATCGGATGTCGCTGAAGATCCCACGGCGCGTGCGGGAACGTCCAACATCGGCATCCGCCGCCGCATGGTCGAAACCGGCGGCCGTTTGAGCACCTACACCACGAACAATTTCCAGTTTGTGGGTGGTCTGCGGGGGCAGATCGGCGATGGGCTGAACTATGATCTCTTCGCGCAATACGGGCAATCGAAGCGCGACACCGTGCTGCGTAACGACCTGTCCTATACGGCTCTGCAGCAAGCGCTGGACGTGGTCCAGGGGCCCAACGGCCCGCAATGCTTCGATCCGTCCAATGGCTGCGTGCCGCTCAACATCTTCACCACGACGCCGGTGACACAGCAGCAGCTCGCCTTCGTTCTGCGTAACGCGACGGAAAATACCAAGACAACCCAGTTCATCGCGGGCGGCAGCCTGGCGGGTGACATCGGTTTTCTGAAGAGCCCCTGGGCCGACGGCCCGGCGGCTTTCTCGATCGGTGCGGAATATCGCCGGGAAAAGGGCACGACCAAGGTCGATCCGCTCTATGCGTCGGGCGATCTCATCTATTATGGTCAGGGTCAGAACATTTCCGGCAAATATGACGTCAAGGAACTTTATGCGGAACTGAAAATGCCGCTGGTTCAGGAACGGCCGGGCATCTACGCGCTGAATGTGGAGGGCGGGTACCGTTATTCCGATTACTCGACCGTCGGGTCGGTTCATACCTACAAGTTCGGCGGCGACTATGCGCCGATCAATGGCGTGCGTTTGCGCGGCATCTATCAGCGCGCCGTTCGCGCCCCTAATCTCTATGAACTATACTCTCCCGTCGTGGCAGCCACCGGCAGCCTTCAGGTCGATCCTTGTGCGGGCAGCAATGTGCCTGCCGACATCGCTGCCATCTGTATCGCGCAGGGGGCTCCGACCGTGGGCGCGATTGCGCAGCCGATTTCGGGTCAGGTCAACATCTTCACTGGCGGAAATCAGAATCTGCATGAGGAAAAGGCCGATACGGTCACGCTCGGCCTGGTGGTAAACCCGCCGTCTCTGCGGAATTTCACCTTCTCGCTCGATTATTACCGCATCAAGATAAAGGATGCGGTCGATGACACGCCCGTCTTCGTGACGATGAACCAATGCTATAATATCGATAAGGACCCCAACAGCGCCGCTTGTGCCGGCATCGTGCGCAATCCGGTAACAGGTGGACTCAGCGGCGACACGACCATTGGCGTGCCATCGCAGCTGGGCAACGTCGCCGGCATCAAGACGGAGGGGCTGGACATCACCGCCAGCTATCGCGGCGGTTCGTCGGAAGGCTTCAATTACAGCATCAACTTCGCTGGCACCTACGTCTTTTCGTTCAAGAAGCAGAGCGATCCGACTTCCCCCGTTTATGAATGCGCGGGTACTTTCGGCGGTGCATGCGACATGGAGCCGCTGCCGGAATGGAAGCATGTTCTGGACCTGAACCTCGGCTTCAAGGGCTTCACGCTGAACAGCCGCTGGCGCTATCTGGGTTCGGTCAAGCAAGATGCCGCGACCGACATTCTGAGGTCCAAGATCGGCGGATATTCCTATTTCGATGAGACGCTCAGCGTCAATGTCGAAGATGGAGTGACGTTCCGCCTGGGCGTGCTGAACTTGTTCGACAAGAAGCCTCCGATCGTGGGCGACACGGTCGGCGCGTCAGCCAACGGCGGCAGCACCTTCCCCAATACCTATGATGTGATCGGGCGGCAGTTCTTCGCCGGCGCGTCGATCAAGTTCTGATGCTGAAGGGCCGGGGCCGATCATTAAGGCGGTCCCGGCCCGGTTTATTGCCGCTATGACGGGGGAATGACTCACCGCGAATCGGTTCTTTACGATCCCACCTGGCTCCCGCACAGGATCGATCCGGATCGTGGCGAGATACTGTTCCTGCGCTGTGATCCCGATAGGATCGCCGCCGCCTCCTTCATTGACGGGCGTACGGACATCGGCGTCGGTTCCAGCCTTGCCCTGCCTATTGCCGATCTGCTGCGACAGCCTTTGCCATCCCGCCCCACCTGCCGTTTTCTCTTCCATATCGGTTTTTGCGGCTCGACTTTATTGTCGCGGCTGATCGAGGCGCCTGGTCATGTGCGGGTGCTGCGGGAGCCGAACATATTTGCCGATCTGGCGAATTATCGCGCCGCGCTCGACCGAAGGGAAAGCAATGCGGAAATGAGCGACCGGTTGGTGCAGCATATCTGTTTGCTGCTCCATCGCCCCTGGTCCCCTGGCGAGATCATGGTGGTGAAGCCATCCAACTGGGCCAATAATCTGTTGCCCTCGATAATGTCCGCCGGTCCGCTGAAAGCGATTTTCCTCACCATGACGCGCCCGGCCTTTCTTCAGGCGGTGTGCCGGGGCGGCAGCGATCGGCTGGCCTTTGCGGCTCGGGCGGCGGTCCATCTGTCCAGCAGGGGCACGCGCGACGCCAGTCAGGTGTCGGGCGCTCTGGCTCGCAAAGGCGACGATCTGGATCGCTTGCTCGCGCTAACGCTGGTGCTGCATGCGATCCAGCAGCGCGCCTTTGAAAAAGCGATGAAGCAGTCTGGTCAAAACGAGGTGCGCCTTCTCCATGGGGAGGGTTTGCGGACGGACCCACGGCATCTTGCTCGTCAGGCGATGCAAACGCTGGCGGTGCCGCAGCCGATGCTGGCAGATACCGTCGCGTATTGGTCCGGACGGAACGCCAAGGCGCCGGATCAAGCTTATTCGGTGCAGGACGAAAGGGATGCGGACGGCCGGGCCGCAACAGCCATCGGGGACCGGATGGAGGCAGCCTTGCAATGGGCGAACGAAGCTCTGGGTAACTAAATGCGGGATCAATCGGGTTGCCGGCCTGTCCGAAGCCAGCCTGTCACCGAAAGGCGTTCGGCACCGGCAAAGGGCGCCACATGGCTCACACTGTGCGGTTGCCCGATGGCGAATAGGCTCAGTCTGTTGAAGTGAGGAACGAATATGTCGGTGACATTCTCGCCCGCGCCATGGAACAGCAATAGCCCGCCCCAATCCGGTCGCCATCCCGGCGTCAACCCCAATATGTAGGCCAGCCGCCTATTCTTGCCGGCGACGGCATCATCATGCCGCGTCAGGAAGTCTCCCGGCCGATAGCGGGTGGCCTGCGCATCGGCAAAGCCGATCCCCTTTTCTCCTGTGATCGCCGCGATGAATTCCAGGACCTCCTGAGAACTCATGAAGGTTGCAAAAGCCGCGAGATGCTCGCTGGCCGCTTGCCTCTTCGATTTTTCATCCGGCACGCGGATGGTGTCGAACTGGAACTGAAAACCATGACTGGCCTTGGCGAACATGGCCTGTTCCAAGGTCTTGCGCGTCTCGTCCGGCAAAGCATCGAACTGATCGGCAGCGATTTCGAAGACCTGGCTTTCGCCGTTGATGACATGGCGCCAATCGGAGCGTTCGCTCAGACTGGCGCGCAATGCCAGAGCCTGAGGGGCTTCAAGGAAATCGGCGATTTGCACGCGGCCCTCGCATGCAAAATGCTCTCGCAAAATCGCTTCGTCCAGGTCCGGATTCAACTTGAACATGGGGAATGAAGGGCGTTCCATATGGACGGACTATAACGATTTTCCCGTCCGGGAAACGCCCCTCTTTGGCTCCCGCGTCAGCCCACACTCAACCTCAACGCCCCATCCCCTTCATCCACCCTCACGGTCGCGCCATCCGGCACTTCGCCGCGCAGGATCAGGTCGGCCAGCGGGTCCTGCAAATAGCGCTGCACCGCGCGCTTCAGCGGCCTTGCGCCATAGACCGGATCATAACCCACCCGGCCCAGCCATGCCCGTGCGCCGTCGGTCAGGTCGAGTTTCACCTTCCGGTCCTTCAGCAGCTTGCCGATCCGCGCCACCTGAATATCCACGATCGGCGCCATATGGGTGGCGCCCAGGCGGTGGAACAGGATCACCTCGTCCAGCCGGTTCAGGAATTCCGGCCGGAAATGCGCGCGGACGATGTCCATCACCTGATCCTCGACCTTTTCGACCGGCTCGTCATCGGCCAGGCTGGCGATGAACTGGCTGCCAAGGTTCGACGTCAGTACGATGATCGTATTGGTGAAGTCCACCGTCCGGCCCTGACCATCGGTCAGGCGGCCGTCATCCAGCACCTGGAGCAGCACGTTGAACACATCGCTGTGCGCCTTCTCCACCTCGTCGAACAGCACGACCTGATAGGGCCGGCGACGCACGGCTTCGGTCAGCACGCCGCCTTCCTCATAGCCGACATAGCCCGGAGGCGCGCCGATCAGCCGGGCGACCGAGTGCTTCTCCATGAACTCGCTCATGTCGATGCGCACCATCGCGCTGTCGTCGTCGAACAGGAATCCGGCGAGCGCCTTGGTCAGCTCCGTCTTGCCCACGCCCGTGGGCCCCAGGAACAGGAACGATCCCAGCGGCCGGTTCGGGTCCTGCAAACCCGCCCGCGAACGGCGCACCGCGGTCGACACGGCCTTGACCGCATCGGCCTGGCCGATGACGCGCTTGCCCAGTTCCTCTTCCATGGCGAGCAGCTTCTCGCGCTCGCCCTCCATCATCCTGTCGACGGGGATGCCGGTCCAGCGGCTGACGACCGAAGCGATGTCCTCGCTCGTCACTTCCTCGCGCAGCATCGCGCCCTGCGTGACGTTCTGGGCCTCGGCCAGCTTGCGCTCCAGCTCCGGAATGCGGCCATAGGCCAGCTCGCCCGCCTTGGCGAGGTCGCCCGCGCGCTGCGCCTGGTCCAGTTCGACGCGGGCAGCGTCCAACTGCTCCTTCAGCTTGCTTTCGCCCGCGATCTTGTCCTTCTCCGCCTGCCAGCGCTGGGTGAGTTCGGCCGACTGCTGCTCCAGATTGGCGAGGTCTTCTTCCAGCGCCGCCAAGCGATCCTGCGAAGCCTTGTCGGTCTCCTTCTTCAGCGCCTCCCGCTCGATCTTGAGCTGGATGATCCGCCGGTCGAGCGTCTCGATCTCCTCCGGCTTGCTCTCCACCTCCATGCGCAGGCGCGACGCCGCCTCGTCCATCAGGTCGATGGCCTTGTCCGGCAGGAAACGGTCGGTGATGTAGCGGTTGGAGAGAGTCGCCGCCGACACGATCGCGCCGTCGGTGATCCGCACGCCATGGTGGAGTTCGTATTTCTCCTTCAGGCCCCGCAGGATGGAGATGGTGTCCTCCACCGTCGGCTCGCCCACGAAGACAGGCTGGAACCGCCGCTGCAACGCGGGGTCCTTCTCGACATATTTGCGATATTCGTCGAGCGTGGTCGCGCCGATGCAGTGCAGTTCGCCGCGCGCCAGGGCAGGCTTCAACAAATTGCCCGCGTCCATCGCGCCCTCGGACTTGCCCGCGCCGATCAGCGTGTGCATCTCGTCGATGAAGAGGACGATCTGCCCCTCCGCGCCCTTCACCTCGTCCAGCACGCCTTTCAGCCGCTCCTCGAACTCGCCGCGATATTTGGCGCCCGCGATCAGGCTGCCCATGTCGAGCGCCATCAGCGTGCGGTCCTTCAGCGTATCGGGCACGTCGCCATTGGCGATGCGCAGCGCCAGCCCCTCGGCAATGGCGGTCTTGCCGACGCCGGGATCGCCGATGAGGACGGGATTGTTCTTGGTGCGGCGGGCCAGGATCTGGATCGTCCGCCGGATTTCCTCGTCACGGCCGATCACGGGGTCCAGCTTGCCCTCGCGCGCCGCTTCGGTCAGGTCGCGGGCGAATTTCTTGAGCGCATCGTAGCGATCCTCCGCGCCCGCCGTGTCGGCGGTGCGCCCCCCGCGCAGATTGTTGATCGCGGCATTCAGCGCCTCCGCCTTCACACCAGCCGCCGCCAAAGCCTTGCCGGCCGCCGTGGTGGTGGCGAGGGTGAGGGCCAGCAACAGCCGCTCGACGGTGACGAAGCTGTCCCCCGCCTTGGTCGCGATCTGTTCGGCACTGTCCAGCACGCGCACGACATCATTGTCCAGGCCGGGGGTCTGCTGCGCGCCGCTGCCGGACACGGCAGGCACCTTGGCCAGCGCTGCATCGGTTTCGCGCAGCGCCACGCCGGCGTCGCCGCCCGCTGCCTTGATCAGGCCGGACGCCATGCCCTGCTGATCCTCCAGCAACGCCTTCAGCAGATGCTCCGGGCCGATGCGCTGATGGCTCATCCGGATCGCGACGGTCTGCGCCGACTGGAGGAAGCCCTTGGCGCGGTCAGTGAATTTTTCGAGGTTCATCATGTTCCCCTTCGTGAAGCTTGTCACGATGTAATGTTGCATAAAAGCAACACAAGAGGCTCTACGCAAATATCCTTACGTCCTGGCGCACCGTGTTCCTTATGAAGGCGGGAAGCCGGTCCCGCCGTCAGAACTGGACTCCTGCATTGGCTCAGGCCGACCTTCGGGTCGCGGGAGCACGCTGCGTTAAACCTCGGGCGGGGAACACATGTTCCCTATCGCTTCACCGCTTTTGGCGCATCCGGCGCAAAGGCGTCCCCGAAGAAATCCCCCTTGTACCAGAGCGGCGCCTGCGGCTCGTCCGCGATCTCCCGCGCGATGGCATAGTTCACCTTGGCGAACTTGGCCGCCGCGCCCCAGTTGAAGGGCAGGCTCATCTGGTCGGAAAGCTGGTGATAGTCGGTCTTGAGGAAATGTTCGAACGCCTCTTTCCCCGGCCCGGCGAAACCGGTCATCAGGAACACCGCCGGCACCCCCTCCTGCACGAAGCGATAATGGTCGGACCGGGTGAACAGCCCTTCGGCCGGCAGGGGATCGGGCGAGAGCGAAACGCCCTCGGCCTTCGCCGCTTTCTCGACAATCGGTCCCAGGGTCGAATGATCGGCGCCGAAGGCGATCACGTCCTGAAAATCATAGGTCAGGATCGGCATGTCGAGATTGACCACCCCGACCAGCTTGCCCCCCGCCGGCAGGACGGGGTTCCGCGCCAGATATTGCGACCCCAGCAGCCCGTCTTCCTCCGCCGTCACCGCCGCGAACAGGATGGAGCGTTTCGGCCGCTCCCCACTCTCCGCAAAGGCCTTGGCCACCGCCAGCAGGGTCGCCACGCCCGACGCATTGTCCATCGCGCCATTATAGACCCTGTCCGGCCCCTTGCCGTCTTCCTTGACCCCCAGATGGTCGAGATGCGCCATCAGCAGCACATATTCCCGGGCCAGCGCCGGGTCGGAACCGGGCAGCACCGCCAGCACATTGCGGCTGGGCGCGGTCTCGACGGTGCTGGCGCGGTCGATGCGGATGCCGGGCTTCAGCGCGAAGCCCTTGGGGCGGACGCCCTTCTTCTCCGCCTCGGCACGGATCGCGGCCAGGCTCCTGCCCGATCCGGCGAGCAGCGCGTCGGCGGCGGCGCCGGTCACTGTGCCGGTGCCGCGGATCCCGGGGGTGCGGACATAGGGCTGGCCGTCTTTTTCCAGCCAGCTCACCGTCGGATGCTGCGCCCGGTCGCGCAGCTTCTCCCAGGGGGTGCGGCGCAGATAGCCGGTGGTGGGAATGGTGATGAGGCCGATGGCCCCGGCCTGCTGCGCCGCCAGCGCCTTTTCGGCGGCCAGGTGCGCGCCGATCTCGCTCGGCATGCCGACGGGCGAGCCGGACAGCGCCACCGCGAACTTGCCGCGCAGGTCGAGACCGGCATAGTCGTCGATCTTCTCGCGCCCGGATTTCAGGCCATAGCCGACGAACACCGCCTGCGCCTCGATGCTTTGCCGCGGCTCCCGGCCGAAGGCGCCGACAGCGACATCGTCGCCATTGGCGAAGCGCCTGCCGCCAATGTCCATCGACGGGGCGGCCCCCTTGTCGAGCCGCGCCACGGCAAGCGTCACGGGCTGATACCAGCTATCGGCAACCGCCTGCCGCAGGCCCAGTGTCTCGAACCGCGCGGCGACATAGCGGGCGGCGATGTCATAGCCGCGCGTGCCCGCGTCGCGCCCCTCCAGCAGGTCGTCGGCCAGGAAGCCGATGTCGGCCCGAATGGCCTCCGCACTGATGGCGGGTGCGGTTCCGGCGGGTGCTGGGCCGGGGGTGGCGAGGGCAAGGGCGAAGGTGGAAGCGAAGGCGAAGGACCGAAGGCGCATCGGGTGCGAAAACCTCTGTTTATGGTTGGAAGGGAAACCTAGGTTTCGTGGACAAAGGTTGACAGCAGGATCGGGCGTTGATTCAAGGCTGCCTTTTGGAGGTGGCGTTGGGCGAGCGTATTGGGCTGACGGAGGACGAGTGGGGGATCATCGGCACATTACTGCCATCTGAGCGTGGTCGTGGCTGTCGTCCAGCACAGGACAACCGGCTGTATTTCGAAGGCATGATGTGGATCGCCCGCACAGGTTCGCAATGGCGCCACTTGCCGGATGAATATGGCAAGTGGAACAGCGTTTTCCGCCGCTACCGGCGCTGGGTTACGACCGGGGTGTTCGAGGCGATGCTCGAGACACTGGGCGAAATGGTGGCTCGTGATGCCACTGCGGACATGATCGACAGCACCGTGGTCCGAGCACATCATTGTGCCGTCGGCATAAAAAAGGGACTCAGGAAACCGAGGCGCTTGGCCGATCGCGAGGCGGATTCAGCACAAAGCTCCACGCCCGCTGCGATGCCAAAGGCCGACCGCTCGGCTTTGTCCTGACGCCGGGCCAGAGCCACGATATCCAAGGCTTTGGCCCGCTGTTCCGTTTGATTGCTCATAAGATCGAGGCATTGTTGGCGGACAAGGGCTACGATGCAGATGCCATCCGCGAGGAATTGGCCAATGCTGACGTTGAGGCTGTCATTCCCGCCAAAAGCAATCGGCGCGATCCAATCCCACACGATCGCGAAAAATACCGTTGGCGCAATCTTGTCGAACGCCTCTTCAACAAACTCAAGAACTGGCGGCGTATCGCAACTCGATACGACAAAACCAAAGAGTCCTACCTCGGCTTCGTCAATCTCGTCTCAGCCCTGCAATGGATACCCTTTGTCCACGAAACCTAGCGCGCTGGTTTCGTCTGTCCAGCGGCCTCTCGCCCTTGCCGGAGGATGAGGCGCCTCTCCCACATGCGTATTGCACAGCTAAAACGCCCCGCTATGCTGCCCGCCGATCCACTGACCATCATGAGGCGCCGATGACCTTCTCCCCCATTTCCCGCCGGATGGCCCTGATGCTCGGCCTGTCCTCGCTCGCGTTCGTGCCCATGATGCAGGCGGCGGCTGCTCCGGCGTCCCAGGCGGCGAGCGCGCCCGCGCCGCTTTCCAGCCTGGTCGCGGCGGTGAACATTCCCTATGAGCAGTTCACGCTGAAGAACGGGCTGCGCGTCATTGTCCACACCGACCGCAAGGCGCCGGTCGTGGGCGTGTCCATCTGGTATCATGTCGGCTCGCGCTTCGAACCGGCGGGCAAGACCGGCTTCGCCCATCTGTTCGAACATCTGATGTTCTACGGCTCCGAAAATGCCGACGGGCCTTTCTTCGGGCGGCTGGAGGACATCGGCGCCACCGACTGGAACGGCACGACCTGGTTCGACCGCACCAATTATTTCGAGACGGTGCCGACCGGCGCGCTGGACCGGGCGCTGTTCCTGGAATCCGACCGCATGGGCCATCTGCTGGGCGCCGTCACCCAGACCAAGCTCGATACCCAGCGCGGCGTCGTGCAGAATGAAAAGCGCATGGGCGAGAATGAGCCCTATGGGCTGGTCGAATATGCGCAGCTCGCCGCCATGCTGCCGGAGGGGCATCCCTACCGCCACTCCACCATCGGTTCGATGGCGGACCTGAACGCCGCCAGCCTTGCCGATGTGCAGACATGGTTCAAGACCCATTATGGTCCGAACAACGCCGTGCTGGTGCTGGCGGGCGACATCGACGTGCCGACGGCGAAGGCCAAGGTCGAGAAGTGGTTCGGCAATATCCCCGCCGGTCCCGCGCCCAAGGATGTGGATGCGGCCGTCCCGACGCTCGACAAGGATGTCGAGAAGGTGATGCACGACAATGTCGCCGCCACCCGGCTCTATCGCAACTGGATCGTGCCGGGGGTGAATTCGGACGACCTGACGCCGCTCAACCTGGCGATGGCTGTGTTCGGCGGCCTCAAATCCTCGCGGCTCGACAATATCCTCGTGCGGGACGAGAAGGTCGCCGTGGGCGTGAAGGCCAGCATCCAGCCCTTCGAGAAGCTCTCCATCGCGGAGATCACCGTGGACGTGAAGCCGGGACAGGACCCGGTGGCGGTGGGCAAGCGGCTCGACCAGCTTCTGGCCGACTATCTCGCCAAGGGGCCGACGGCGGACGAGGTGCAGCGCGCCGCGACGCAGCAGCTTTCGGGCACCATCGGCGGGCTGGAGAAGGTCGGCGGCTTCAGCGGCAAGGCGGTGACGCTGGCCGAGGGCGCCGTCTATTCGGGCGATCCGGCCAAATATAAGAAGGATCTGGCCGCCGCCGCCGCCGCGACGCCCCAATCGGTGAGCGAGGCGGCGCGCAAATGGTTGTCCCGCCCGGTGTTCCGCCTGACCGTGGCTCCGGGCGAGCGGTCGGCCGAGGACAATGCGCTGGCGGGCAACGCGACCCATCATCCGGCCTATTTCCGCGATCCCAAGAAGCCCGCGCCGGTCGCGGCGACCCCGCCGCCGCCCACAAAAATCGCTGAGCCGGGGATCGAGCCGGTCAAGGACCTGGAATTCCCGGCGGTCGAGCATGCGACGCTCAAGAACGGCATTCCCATCGTCTTCGCGCGCCGAGCAACGGTGCCGGTGGTGCGGGTGTCGGTGTCCTTCGATGCGGGCAATGCGGCCGACGACAAGGCGAAGCTGGGCACGGCGGGCCTGACCACGGCGCTGCTGGACGAAGGCACGACGACGCGCAGCTCCGTGCAGATCGCGGAGGAGCAGGAACGGCTGGGCGCCTCGATCAGCGCGGGCAATGGCATGGACGCGACCAATGTCGGCCTCTATGCGCTCAAGCCCAATCTGGACGCCTCGCTGGGCCTGCTGGCGGACGTGATCCGCAACCCGGCCTTCGCGCCGGCGGAGGTCGAACGCCTGCGCGGCCAGGTGCTGACCCGGATCGCGGCGGAAAAGACCGAACCCATGCCGATCGCGCAACGCCTGCTGCCGCCGCTTCTCTATGGGCAGGCGCATCCCTATGGCATTCCCTTCACCGGATCGGGCACGGAAAGCGGCGTCAAGGCGGTGACGCGGGCCGATCTCGTCGCCTTCCACGACAAATGGATGCGGCCCGACAATGCGACGATCTTCGTCACCGGCGACACCACGCTGGCCGACGTGATGCCGCTGCTGGAAAAGCGCTTCGGGGACTGGAAGGCGCCCAAGGCGGCCAAGGGCGCCAAGCTGTTCCGCATGGACCGCATGATGCGCCCTTCGCGCATCATCCTGGTCGACAAGCCGCAAAGCCCGCAGTCGATGATCCTCGCCGGGCTGCTCACCAACAAGGCGGGCACGGACAATCCGGTGACGCTGCTGACCGCCAATGAGGTGCTGGGCGGCAGCTCGACCTCCCGCCTGATCATGGACCTGCGAGAGACCAAGGGCTGGGCCTATTATGCAGGCAGCGCGCTGCCCGGCGTCAAGGATACGATCCCGCTGCTGGTCTATGCCCCGGTCCAGACCGACAAGACCGGAGAGTCCATCGTCGCCGCGCGGAAGGACATCAGCGACTTCCTGACCGCCAAGGGCACGACGGAGGCGGAACGCAACCAGACGATCAACAGCCAGATCCTGTCGCTGCCCGGCAGTTTCGAAACCTCGTCCGACCTGCTCGGCGCGATGATGCGCAACCGGATGCTCGGGCGGCCGGACGATTATTATGAGACGCTACCGGGCGTGTACCGCGCGATGACGGCTGCCGATCTCGACAAGGCGGCGCGGGATGCGATCAATCCCGACCGGCTGATCTGGGTGGTCGTGGGCGACGCGAAACTGGTGAAACCGCAGCTTGACGTCGTCGGCCTTCCGGTGGAAATGGGCACATTGGCCGATTGACGGTTACGTAAAGGAGAAGTGCTATGGCAGCAGTGGATGGCGCCTATGACTGCGTCGCGAAAACGCCGATGGGCGACCAGAATGGCGTGCTGACGGTCATCAGCTCGGGCGACGGCTTTCATGGCACCTTCGCGGGCATGATGGGTTCGCTCGACGTGGCCGAGGGCAAGGTGGACGGCAACAAGCTGCGCTGGAAGATGAACATGACGCTGCCGATGCCGATGACGCTGGAATGCGAGGCGGAGGTGAATGGCGACGCCATCACCGGGACGATGCAGCTTGGCGCGTTCGGCACGGCGGGCTTTTCGGGCACGCGCCGGGCCTGAGGGTCCCAGCAGGGCGGAACAAGGGCTGGAAACGCGAGTTTCCGGCCCTTTTTCGTGCCGCGCCAAAAACTTCCCCTGTGCGCAACGTGGGGGCGCTTGCGGACGCGGCAGGTCGTGGCCCCTTTTAACTCCACCCGCCCAAGGCTGCTTCTCCTCCCATCCCGCGATGGAGAGAAACGAAAATCCCTTGACGCAGGACATTAGTTAGCTATCTAAGAAAAATGTCCCGATCGGAGTTGAAGCGCGCCCTCGCGCATAAAATGCCGCAGGTGGCGCGCCAGTGGCGGCAACTGGCCGATCTGGCGCTGGCGGAATTCGGCGTCTCGAACAGCGCGGGCTGGTGCCTCATCTATCTCGATCGGCTGGGCCCCGACGTCCGGCAGGCGGATCTGGCAGAGGAACTGGGCATCGCGCAGCCTTCGCTGGTCCGGACCCTCGACCAGTTGCAGGCGGCGGGGCTTGTGGAGCGCGTGCCCAATCCCGATGATCGGCGGTCGAATCGAGTCGCCTTCACGCCGGAGGGGCAGGAACTGGTGGGCCGGATAGAGGCCAGGCTGGAGAATCTTCGGCGCGAATTGCTTGACGGCGTGCCCGACGCCGCGATCGAGATCATCGTCAACCTGCTGAACCTGCTGGAGCGGCGCATGGCCGAGCGGCGGGGTCAGTCGTAACGGGACGGCCCGCCATGAATGGCCCGACATGCGAGCGCTGATATGAACGCCCTTGGAGAGCGCATCGGCTGGCCTGCCGCGCTCTTTTCCCTGAAATGCTTCGCGGCGGCGATGCTGGCGCTCTATGTCGCGCTCAGCATCGGGCTGGAGCGGCCCTATTGGGCGTTCCTGACCAGCTATATCGTCGCCCAGCCGCTGGCCGGGGCGGTGATTTCCAAGGCGGTGTTCCGCGTCATCGGCACGCTGACCGGCGCGATCTTCTCCGTCGCCATCGTGCCGCCGCTGGTCAATGCGCCGGAACTGCTGTCGCTCGCCATGGCGCTTTGGCTGGCCCTGTGCGTCTTCGTCTCCCTGCTCGACCGCACGCCGCGATCCTATATGTTCGTGCTGGCGGGCTATAGCGCCTGCCTCATCGTCTTCCCCGACGTCGACACGCCGCAGACCATCTTCACCGTGGCGACGCTGCGCGTGCAGGAAATCACCATCGGCATCATGTGCGGCAGCCTGGTCCACGGCGTCGTCTTCCCCGGCTCCATCACCAACCTGCTGCTGGCGCGGGTGGAGGCGATGCTGCGCGATGCGGAACGCTGGTCGCATGACGCCATCGCGTTGGAGCCGGTGGAGGGGCTGGCGCAGGAACGTCGCCGTCTGGCGCAGGACATCACCGAACTGCACCAGATGTCGGTGCATCTGCCCTTCGACATCAGCCGCCTCGCGCCTCGCGTGCGCACGGTGCGCGCGATGCAGGACCAGCTTTCGCTGCTGCTGCCCCTGGGCGCGGCCGTGGAGGACCGGCTGGCCATGCTGAAGGCGGCGAGCGGCGGAAAGGTGCCGCGGGAGGTCGAAGAACTGATCGCGGATGTCCGCGCCTGGATCGTCAACCCCGGCGACGACATCATCCTTCGCACCGCGGCGGCGGATGCCCTGATCGCCCGCTGCGCCGCTCTGGAGCCTGCGGCGCGGGAGGAGATGGGGTGGGCGGACATGATGCGCCTCAGCCTGTTCGCCCGGCTGGCCGCCCTGATCGCGGCGCATCGCGACTGCCGCGACCTTTACGACCAGATGGTGACGCACAGGCGGGAGGCGGTCAGCCCCCGCGTCGGTGAGTTGCTGGAGGGGCGGCGCAACCGCGAACTGCACAGGGATTATGCCGGGGCGGCGCGCGGGGCCCTCGGCGCCTTCGTCACCGTGGCCGTGGGCTGCGCATTGTGGATCGGCAGCGGCTGGAAGGACGGCGGCAGCGCGGTGATGCTGGCGGGCGTGTTCCTTTCCCTGTTCGCCGCGTCGGACAATCCGCTGGCGCCGCTCAAAGGCTTCATGATCGGCACCATCGCCGCTTCGCTGCTCGGCGCCGTCTATGGCTATGCGATCATGCCGCGCCTCGACGGCTTCGCCATGCTGGCGGCCGCCTATGCCCCGATGCTGCTGTTGCTCGGCACGATGATGGCGTCGCCGCGCTGGATGGGCATCGCCCTGCCGACGCTGCTGGGGCTGGGCAGCCCGGTGCTGCTGTCGGATCGCTATGTCAGCGCCTTTGCCAGCTACGCCAACGGCACCGTGGCGCAGCTGGTGGGCATCTGGTTCGCGATCATCATGGCCGGGCTGTTGCAGTCGGCGGGGGTGGAGCGGGCGATCCGGCGCACGGTGCGCGCGGGCTGGAACGACATCGCCAACCGCGCCACGCTGATGACGCCGCCCGATCTGCGCGGCTGGATCAACCGGATGCTGGACCGCATCGCCCTGTTGGCGCCGCGTCTGGCGGCGGTGCGGTCCGACAGCGGGCGGCCGCTCTACGACGCGCTGCGCGACCTGCGGACCGGCGTCGCCATTGGCGAATTGCGGCAATTGCGGCTCGACCTGCCCGCCGATGAAGCGGCGCCGCTGGCCGATGTGCTGACGGGCGTCAGCGCGCATTATCGCGGGCTGGACCCGGATGCGCCCGCGCCCGCGAAGCCCGCCCTGCTCACCGACATCGACCATGCGATCAGCGACCTGTCGCGCAATCCCAGCGCGGTGATCCGGCGGGAGGCCATACTCGCGCTGGTCAGCCTGCGCCGCAACCTGTTCCCTGAAAGCGAAGGCTATCGGAGAGTGGCCGCATGACCGGAGAAATCGCCCTGGGCGGCGTCTATGTGCCGACCCTGTTGTTGCTCGCGCTGGTGGCGCTGATCCTGAGCTGGGGCGTCACCCGGCTGATCGGCGCTTTCGGGCTCTATCGTTTCCTCGCCTATCGCGCGGCGGTCGACCTCAGCATCTTCGTGCTGGTGCTGGGCGCGCTCGCCCTCCTCGTTCCCACCCTTGGAATCCGCCTATGAACCGTTTTGCCGCCACGCTGATCCCCCCTGCCCTGATCAGGAGCGCCGCCACCATCGCCATCGTCATCGCGGCCGTGCTGGTGGCGATATGGATGTGGAACCATTATGAGCGCAGCCCCTGGACCCGCGACGGGCGGGTGCGCGCCGATGTGGTGCGGGTGACGCCGGACATTGGCGGGCTCGTCACCTCCGTCGCCGTGCATGACAACCAGGCGGTCAGGGCGGGCGACCTGCTGTTCGTGATCGACCGGCCGCGCTATGCGCTGGCGCTGGAGCAGGCGGAGGCGCAGATCGCCAGCGCCCGGGCCACACTCGGTCAGGCGCGGCGGGAGGCGACCCGCGACGTCGCGCTGGGCGAGCTGGTGGCGAAGGAGGCGCATGAACAGAATGTCGCGCGCGTCGCGACGGCGGAGGCTGCGCTGGCCGAAGCGATGAGCGCGCGCGATGCCGCCGCCCTCAACCTCAGGCGAACGCGGGTGGTCGCCTCGGTCAACGGCGTGGTCACGAACCTCGACCTGCATCCGGGCGATTTCGTCGCTGCGGGGCAGCAGGCCATGGCGCTGGTCGACCGCGACAGCCTGCGCATCGAAGGCTATTTCGAGGAAACCAAGCTGCCGCTGGTCTGCATCGGCGCGCCGGTGACGGTGCGGCTGATGGGCGAGGCGCAGGACCTCTACGGGCGGGTCGACAGCATCGCCTATGGCATCAACGACAGCAGCCGTTCGGATTCGGGCAATCTGCTGCCGACGGTCGAGCCGACCTTCTCCTGGGTCCGCCTGGCCCAGCGCATCCCGGTACGGGTGAAGCTGACGCGGGTACCGCCGGAGGTGAAGCTGATCGCCGGGCGCACGGCCACGGTGACGATCGAACCGGCGCGGAAGGATGCGAAACCGGGAGCGTGCCGCCATGCATAATGTCGCGGCTCCCGACACCTTCTCGCCGTTCGGGCTGAGCTTGTCGAAGCCCTTTTCTTTCTTGGGAAGCCGACAGCCTTCACCCGAAGGGAGCGGATGTGGGGCGAAGATATGGACGCCCTTTCTGGCCTTGGCGCTGGCCGCCTGCGCCACCGCGGGCCCTGACTATCGCCCGCCGGAAAAGTCCGCCGCAACCGCCCCCGCCGCGCAGGGCGCTTTCCTGTCGGCGCAGGACCCCAGTTTCACCGAGGCCGAACTGCCCGATCATTGGTGGCGGCTCTACGACGATCCCCGGCTCGATGCGTTGGTCGAACAGGCGCTCGCCGCCAACACCGACCTGCGCGTGGCGGATGCGAACCTGACCGCGGCGGAGGCGGTGCTGCGCGAGGCGGAGGCCGGGCGCACCGTCGGCACCACAGTCAGCGGCGGCGGGACGCTTGCCCGGCCTTCCGGCACGGCGGAGAGCCTGCCGGGCGTGGTCGGCTATGATCTGGGCCTTGCCGCCTCCTATCCGCTCGACCTCAACGGCCGGATCAGGCGCGCGATAGAGGCGAGCACCGCCGACCTGGAAACGGTCGTGGCGGCGCGCGACTATGTGCGGGTCAGCGTGGCGGCCGCCACGGCCAGGGCCTATGCGCAGGTCTGCGCCGCCAATTATTCGCTGACCGTCAACCGGCGCGTCGTCGCGCTTCAGCGGGAGACGCTCAACGCCACCCAGCGGCTGTTCAGGGGCGGCCGCGGCACCGCCTTCGACGTCAGCCGGGCGCAGGCGGCGGTCGACGCCAGCGAGGCGAGCCTTCCCGCCTTCGATGCACAGCGGCAGAGCGGACTCTATCTGCTGGCGACGTTGCTGGGGCGATCGCCCGCGGATTATCCCAGGGAAGTGGAGGGCTGCGCGACGCTGCCGGCGCTGAACGCACCCATGCCCGTGGGCGACGGCGCGGCGCTGATCCGGCGGCGGCCCGACATCCGGCAGGCGGAACGCAGCATCGCCGCCGACACCGCCCGCGTCGGGGTGGCGACCGCGGACCTCTATCCGCAGGTCAGCATCGGCGGATCGCTGGGGCTCGCCGGACCGCTCAAAAGCTTCGGTTCGGGCACCAGCTTCGGCATGAGCCTGGGACCGCTGCTGAGCTGGAGCTTCCCCAACCGGCCTGTCGTCAGGGCGCGGATCGCGCAGGCCGATGCGCAGGTACAGGCCGATCTCGCCCGTTTCGACGGGACCGTGCTGGAGGCTTTGCGGCAGACGGAAACGGCGCTGGAAAGCTACCGCCGCCATGCCGAACAGACGGCCGCGCTCGACCGGGCGCGGGACAGCGCAGGCGTTTCGGCGGCGCAGGCGGGCAAGCTGTTCCGCTTCGGACGCGGCGATTTCCTGTCCCTGCTGGACGCGCAACGCTCGCTCGCCAATGCGGAGGCTTCGGCGGCGGCGGCGCGGGTGCAGTTGGTGCAGGACCAGATCGCCATCTTCCTCGCTCTCGGCGGTGGCTGGTCGTAAGCTGGTTTGACCAGATCAGGGCGCAACATGCTCCTGCGCGGGAACTGGCTGCCATTTAAAGGGGAAAAGAACACCCGCCGATCCTGGGGACCGGCGGGTTATGGAGCTGTTGAGACTCCAATGCTTCACGGGATCAATATTGGACGGTGACCGTCACCGCGCGGCGGTTCTGCGCCCAGGCCGCTTCGTCCGAACCCAGGGCGGCGGGGCGTTCCTTGCCATAGCTGACGGTGGTGATGCGGCCAGCGTCGATGCCCAGCGACGCGAGATAGTTCTTCGCCGCATTGGCGCGGCGCTCGCCCAAGGCGATATTATAGTCGCGGGTGCCGCGCTCGTCGGCATGACCCTCTATGGTCACGCGGACATTGGGGTTCTGTTGCAGCCAGGCGGCCTGGCTCTGCAGTATCTGCTGATCCTGCGCGTCGACATCATATTGGTCGGTGTCGAACAGGATGCGGTCCGACGAGACGGAAGCCACGAAATCCTCCTGGCTGCCCTTGACCGGGCCCGAAGGCGTCGCCGGTCCGCCGGTCTGCGCCGAACCGTCGCCGCCGGGCGCAGGCGGCAGTTCCTGTGGCGGCTTCTTGGAGCAGGCGGCAAGGGCTATGACGGCGGTCGCCATCAGCAGGGGACGGGATAGTTTCATCGGGTTGCTCCTCAACATGGTCTGAAAGTCGTTACGCAGTCGGGACGATTCGGTTCCGATATAATGCAGATCAGGAGCGTGGGCAGTCCGCCCTGAGCGGGATGGCCGCGCATATCAGGGCAGCAAGGGCCCCCAGGCCGGGTCCGAACCGCTGAGCGGCGTCGGTATGCGCCGTTCGTTCACGCCGGTCAGGTCGACCTGCCACACCTGGCTGCTGCCCTCCCGGCCCGGCGTGGTGCGGAAATATTGCAGCACGCGGCCATTAGGCGACCAGCTCGGCTGCTCATCCTGCCAGCCATTGGTCAGGATGCGCTCATTGTCGCCGGTCGGCGTCATGACCGCGATCTTGAAGTCGCCTGAAATCTTGGTGAAGGCGATCAGGTCGCCGCGCGGGCTCCATTCGGGCGTCGCATAGCGGCCGCCGCCATGGCTGATCCGGCGCTGGCCCGAACCGTCGGCGTTCATGACATAGATCTGCTGGCTGCCGGAGCGGTCGCTTTCGAAGACGATCTGGCGGCCGTCGGGCGAATAGCTGCCGCCGACATCGATGCCCGGCGCCGTGGTCAGGCGCACGGGCGCGCCGCCGCTGGCCGAAACGCGATAGATGTCCGTATTGCCGGCGATCGCCATGGAAAAGAGGATGTTGCGGCCGTCGGGCGACCAGCGCGGCGCGAAGGTCGGATTGTTGCTTTCCGTCACCAGCCGCTGCCGTCCCGTGCCGATGTCATAGACATAGATGCGGACCCGGTTGTTCAGGTAGCTCACATAGACGATCGACTTGTAGTCGGGCGAAAAGCGCGGCGTCAGCGCGATCGACTGGCCATTGGTGATGAAACGGTGGTTCGCGCCGTCCGAATCCATGATGGCGAGGCGCTTGGTGCGGTTCCCCTTGGGACCGCTTTCCGCGATATAGGCGATGCGGCTGTCGAAGAAGGGGCTTTCCCCCGACAGGCGCGCATAGATGGCGTCGGCGCATTTATGCGCGGCCCGCCGCCAGTCGCGGGGCGCGACGACATAGCCCTGCCGCGTTAGTTCCTGCTTCAGCGCCACGTCGTAGAGATAGCAGCCGACGGTGATGTCCGCCTCGCCCCCGGTGGTGCGGACGAAGCCCTGCACCAGCGCCTGATAGGCGCCCCATTTATCGTAGGCGGGATTGGTGACTTCGGGAAAGGCGATGGTCGGGATGCCGCCGGGGCCGGAGGGATCGAACAGGCCCGACCCCTTGAGGTCGGCGGCGATCACCTCGGCGATCTTGCGGCCCAGTTCGGTGGAACCGCCTGCGGGCGTGGAGACTTCCGCCTGCGCCGGCAGCGCGGGGACGACGATCTTGAGGTTGGAGGAGGATTCGTCCGTCACATCGACGCTGAGCTGCGCGGAAGCGGCGGGCGCGAACGCCAGCAGCAGCGCCCCCAGCGTGGCGCCGAACATGGCTCGGGCCTTTCCTGTCCTGAAGGGTCGGGTCATTGCGATAGCCTCTTGTCGAAGGAGATGCGGAGGGATTTCCAGCCATCATAAAGAGCGGGCGGCAGCTTGAACGGCGCGGCCAGGCGGATCGCCTTCACCGCCAGTTCCTGATGCAGCGTCACCTGCGTGCGGTTGCTGGCGGTGATGCCGGTGGTGTTGACGACCTGCGGCTGCCCCGCGAGCGAACCGTCGCGGGCAAGCTGCACATCGACGAAGGTGCGAAGCTGTTCGATGTCCGCGCCGCTGGGGGATTTCCAATAGGGCTTGAGCTGGCGGCGGATTTCTGCGTCCAGCGCGGCCTTCTGCGCGGGCCCCATGGCGGCGGCGGGCGCCGGCGCGGGCTTGCGCGGCGCGTCATCCTCGGTGTCGATGCCCTTCAGGAAATCCTTGCCCAGCAGCGATCCCTTGGGCTTGTCCGCCTTGCCCTGTCCCGAAGCGCGGGCAGGCGCGTCGGACCTGGGCCTGGCGGCGGGCTTCTGCGACGCCTTGGCGGGCGCGGCGGCGGCTGGCTTGGGTTTTTCCGGCGCAGGCTTGGACTTGGCGGGGGCGGGTTTTTCCGCCGCCGGCTTGGGCTTCGGCTTGGCGGCGGGCATATCCTTCTTCGGCGGAGCGGGCGCGGGCTTGGGCGGCGCTGGCTTTGCCACCGGCTTGGGCGGCGCGGGCCGGGGAGCCGGCGGCGCCGGGGTCGGTTCGGGCTGCGGTGCCGGCTCGGGTTCCGGCGCAGGCGCGGCATCCTCGGTCGGCCCTTGCTCCGGCGCGACGCTGGGCGGGGGCGGCTGCGTCGAAACCTGCGGCGCCGTCGACTTCAGCGCCACCTCATCCACCAGGCTGACGTCCATCGGCGGCGAATTGAGCTTCAGGGGGTTGGGAGTGGCCAGAAAGCCGGACGACAGCAGGCCGAACAGCAGGACATGTCCCGCCGTCGCCACGCCAAGGCCGATTTTCTCCGCGCGATCCATCGCCACGACCTATGGCCCCTATTCTGAACCGCTGCTGACAGCGGAACCGCCTTCGGAACCGGTGCTGACCAGCGCGACCTTGTTGAGTCCCGCCCGGTTCAGCTCGCCCATGACCAGCATCACCCGGCCATAGTCCAGTCCCTTGTCGGCGCGCAGGAAGATCTGCGGCGGTTCGGCCTTGCCAGCGTTGGCGGACATGATCTCGGCCAGGCGGCCGGGCAGTTCGGCGTCGCTGATCTGCGCGTCGTCGATGAAGACCCCGCCGTCGCGATCGATCGACACCACTGTCGGCTTCTGGTCCTGGTCCAGCCCCTTGGCGCGGGTTTCGGGCAGGTTCACCGGCACGCCCGTGACCAGCAGCGGCGCCGTCACCATGAAGATGATCAGCAGCACCAGCATGACGTCGACCAGCGGCGTGACGTTGATGTCCGCCATCGGCGCGCGGTGACGGCCGCGCCGGCCGGAGGGAGGTCCGGACATGGCCATCAGCGCGCTCCTCTTTCACCCGTCACCGCTGCGCCTCCAGCTCGCGGCTCAGCGTCGAATAGAAGCCGTCGGCAAAGCGCGTCAGCCCCGATTCCATCCGGTTGATGCCATGGCTGAAGCGGTTGTAGGCGATCACCGCCGGGATTGCCGCGAACAGGCCGATGGCGGTGGCGAACAGAGCCTCGGCAATGCCCGGCGCCACGACCGCCAGGCTGCTGTTCTGCTCCGCCGCGATGCTGGTGAAGGCCCGCATGATGCCCCATACCGTGCCGAACAGCCCGACGAAGGGCGCGACCGACCCGATGGTGGCCAGGATGTTCAGCCGGTCCGACAGGCGGTCGACCTCCGCCGCGATGGTGCTGGACATGGCGGTCGACAGCCGGTCGCGGGTGCCCTCCCGATCGATCACCTTCTGCGCGGTGGAGCGGCGCCATTCGGTGACGCCCGCAGCCATCACCCTGGCGGCGGGGAATTCCGCCTTGCCGCGGGCTTCATAGAAGCGGTCTATATCCTCCGCCTTCCAGAAATCCTGCTCGAACGCCCGGCTCTGCCGGCTCGCCTTGCGCAGGGTGAAGCTGAAGCCGATGATCATCGCCCAGGTCCAGATGCTGGCCAGCAGCAGGCCCAGCATCACCACCTTCACGACGATGTCGGCCTGAAGGAACAGGGCCAGCGGCGAAATGGTGGCGGCTTGCGCGGCATTGCCGACCGCAAGGCCAACGTCGGGCATCGAAAGGCTCATGGGTTGATGTCTTCCCCTCTCATCAAACGGCTGAAAATGTCGGTCCAGGGCTTGGGTTGCCGGCGCGGGCGGCCCTGGGGCGTCAGGAAGGCGACGGAAACATCGCCTTGCGTCAGTATTTCCCCATCGCGCATGACCGTCTGATGAATGGAACATGAAGCGGCGCCGACTTTGGTGACGCGGCTCACGACCATCAGGTCATCGTCCAGCCTGGCGGGGCGGCGGTAATGGAGCTGAAGGTCGGTGACGGCATAGACGCCCTCTCCCCCCTCCAGATTGCCGCGCTGGTCGATCCCAGCGATGCGCAGCATGTCCGACCGCGCCCGCTCCATATAGCGCAGATAATTGGCGTGATAGACGAGGCCGGACAGATCGGTGTCCTCGAAATAGACGCGCAGCGGGAAGTGATGCACGGCGGCAATGAACCTTCCGGTCGCCGGCGCGGGCAGCAGGTCTGAAACGGACATGCCGGGGCTTTTAACCATCAAGCAGGCGCGGCGCAAAGCGGGAAATCACAGAAAGATCAGCGCTCCGCCGACCGTCCGGGGCTTTCCGTCCGCTTTCGCCCGTGCGGAAGCTCTGGCGGCCCGCCTGCCATGGCGCTACGGGGACGGCGAACAGGATTCAGTGCAGGAGGGTTTCGGCAATGACGGATATTCGGACCGTGGGCGTGATCGGCGCGGGCCAGATGGGCGCGGGCATCGCGCAGGTGGCGGCGCAGGCGGGCTATGAGGTGATCCTGTCCGACATCGACCTGCCCCGCGCGCAGAAGGGCCGCGACGGCATCATCCGTCAACTCGCAAAGGCTGTGGAAAAGGGCAAGCTGGCGCAGGCCGACGCCGACGCCGCCATCGCCCGGATCACGCCGGTGGGCGAAGTCGCGCCGCTGGCCGCCTGCCAGTTGGTGATCGAAGCCGCGACCGAGCGGGAAGAGATCAAGCGTTCGATCTTCGCCGATGTCGGCGCCCTGCTGGCCGGCGATGCGATCCTCGCCTCCAACACCTCCTCCATCCCGATCACCCGGCTGGCGCAAGCGGCGCCCGACGCGGGGCGCTTCGTGGGCGTGCATTTCTTCAACCCGGTGCCGGTCATGGCGCTGGTCGAGGTCATTCGCGGCCTCGCCACCAGCGCGGAGACGGTGAGCGCGGTGGAGGGCTTCGCCGCCAGCCTGGGCAAGCAGGTCGTCCATGCCTTCGACGCGCCGGGCTTCGTGGTGAACCGCATCCTGCTGCCGATGCTCAACGAGGCGGTGTTCGCGCTGGGCGATGGCGTGGGCAGCGTGGTCGACATCGACAAGGGCGCGATGCTGGGCCTCAACCATCCCATGGGTCCGCTGACGCTGGCGGATTTCATCGGCCTCGATACCTGCCTGGAAATCTGCAAGGTGCTGCAGAACACGACCGGCGATCCCAAATATCGCCCCGCGCCGCTGCTGGTGAAATATGTCGAGGCGGGCTGGCTCGGGCGGAAGACCGGCAAGGGCTTTTACGATTATTCGGGCGCGGAGCCCGTGCCGACGCGTTAAGAGGACAATAGTCCCCCTCCCGTAGACGGGAGGGGTTAGGGGTGGGCGCGAGCGGAGCGAGCTTCTGTCCTCAGTTGCAAATTGCCGCTGGCGCGGCATGCCCACCCCCACCTCCAGCCCCTCCCGCTTGCGAGAGGTGGCTATCCGGCACTCAACCCATGTTTCTTCATGCAATGGCGAAGCTGGTCATAGGTCAGCCCCAATCCCTTCGCCGTCGCCCGCTGGTTGTAGCGGTAGCGCTCCAGCGCCGCCCGCACGATGGCGGCCTCATGCGCATCGACGGCGGATTTGAGGTCGGTGACCGCGTCATGGCCGTTCGCGACCGGAGCGGGTGAACCCATGGGCGCGGCTTCCACCGCCGCTTGCGCCGCCATCAGCGGCTTGGGCTTCCACGGCGAGGCGAAGGGGTCGAACACGATCGCCGCGACCGGCCGCCCGGGCTCATTCCAGCGATAGACCGCCCGTTCCACCACATTGCGCAGCTCGCGCACATTGCCGGGCCAGTCATGCGCCTCCAGCTCGGCCATGCAGGCGGCGGAAAAGCCCGGCCATTGCGGCCAGCCGATCTCCGCCGCCATGCGCCGCCCGAAATGATCGGCCAGCACCGCGACATCCCCCTCCCGCGCCCGCAGCGGCGGCAAGGTGATCACCTCGAAGCTCAGCCGGTCCAGCAGGTCGGGCCGGAACCGCCCTGCATCGGCGGCGGCGGGCAAATCCTCATTGGTCGCCGCGACGATCCGCACGTCGACGGTCATGGGCTTCGACGCCCCGATCCGCGTCACCTCGCCATATTCGATCACCCGCAGCAGCCGCTCCTGCGCCGCCATGGACAGCGTGCCCAGCTCGTCCAGAAACAGCGTGCCGCCATCGGCTTCCTCGAACCGCCCCGCCCGCGCCCGCGCCGCGCCGGTGAAGGCGCCCTGTTCATGGCCGAACAGTTCCGCCTCGATCAGCGTTTCGGGCAGGGCCGCGCAGTTCATGACGATCAGCGGTTCGTCCCAGCGCGGCGAAAGGTGGTGAAGGCGCTCGGCGATCAGTTCCTTGCCGGTCCCGCGTTCGCCGATGACCAGGACCGGCCGGTTGAGTTCTGCCGCCCGCCCGGCCTGCTCGACCGCATCCAGAAAGGCCAGCGACTGGCCGACGAACTGGGTATTTTTCTCCATCCCCAACTTATGGTGAAATTTCCCATCTTTCGGCAAGCCCAATATTCGGACAATCGTAAAAAACCGCGAAATTCCGCCATTTCCGCAAATTGGCACGGCTTCTGCAAAGTCGGAAAGCGAAGCCGCTGACGCATCAAGCGGCACATCGACGAAGGCCAAGGTTCAGGAGTTTATCATGGAAAAGCAAAGCAACAGCGTTCGCGAAATCGGCCAGTTCCTGTCCGTCGCCATCGCCTCCGTCCTGTTCGGATCGACCCTGATCCTTTCGGCGGTCGGCCCGGCCCGCGCCAGCGAAATCCCGATGCTCGCGAACAAGGAATGCCCCGCAGCCTTGCACTATCTGGCGTAAGGCCTGCCTAACAAGTTCGTACCAGGAGTGAAGTTCAAATGGGTATTTTCTCCCGCACCCGCGACATCATCGCCGCCAATGTCACCGACCTGCTCGACCGGGCGGAAGACCCGGCGAAGATGATCCGCATGATCATCCTCGAAATGGAGGAGACGCTGGTCGAGGTGCGCGCCTCTGCTGCCCGCACCATCGCCGATCAGAAGGAAATGCGGCGCCACATCGCCAAGCTTCAGGGCCTGCAGGACAGCTGGACGGAAAAGGCCCAGCTCGCGCTCAGCAAGGACCGCGAAGACCTTGCCAAGGCCGCGCTGGTGGAAAAGCAGAAGGCAGCCGACATGGCGGAGCAGCTTTCCCATGAGATCGAGGTGCTGGACGAAGCGCTGCGCGCCTCCGAAGAGGACATCGCAAAGCTCCAGGCCAAGCTGCGCGAGGCGCGCGCCCGCCAGAACAGCCTTGTGACCCGCATGGAAAGCGCCCAGAATCGCCTGCGCGTCCGCGAAGCCTATGCCGGCGAGAAGGTGAACGACGCCTTCGCCCGCTTCGACATGCTGGAACGGCGGGTCGACATGGCCGAAGGCCGCGCGGACGCCATGGGCCTTGGCGCCCAGCCCAAGACGCTGGAGGAAGAGATTGCCGAGCTGAAGGCCAGCGACAAGGTCGATGCCGAACTGGCCGCGCTCAAGGCGTCCATGAATAAGGGAGAGTGACGCATGGAGGACGTGTTCCTGCCCATCATGATCTGCGGCATGCTGTTCATCGGCATGCCCTGGCTGATCTTCCACTATGTCACCAAGTGGAAGCAGGCGCCCAAGATCACCGATGAGGACGAGAAGCTGCTGGACGAGCTTCACCTGCTCGCCCGGCGGCTGGAGGAGCGGCTGCAGACGGTCGAACGGATCGTCGCCGCCGACAACCCCGATTTCCGCCCCGCCCGTCCGTCGCAGGACGATGGCTATGAGTTCGACCGCCCATATCCCGAACGCCAAAATCCCGACAGGAGGAATTGAGATGGCTGCCCGTCGCACCAAATTCTATCTCGACAAGCAGAACGGCAAATGGATGGGCGTCTGCGCCGGCATTGCCGACTATACGGGGATCGACGTGCTGTGGGTCCGGGTCGGCGCCGTGCTGGTGACGCTGATGGGGGCCTTTCCCTGGACGCTGATCGCCTATTTCGTCGTCGCCTATTTTGCCGAGAACAAGCCGCTGGGCCTCTATGCCGACCGCGACGACCAGAAATTCTGGCAGGGCGTGCGCACCAATCCGGCGCGCTCCACCCGCGACGTGCGGTCCAAGTTTCGCGACATCGACCGGCGCCTGGCCGACATCGAAACCTACTATACCAGCCGCAACACCCGGCTGGCGGATGAGATCGACAGCCTGCGCTGACGGAATCGCATCGCCTACGCCGTTTATCGAACGGGCTTGGGAGCCTGTCGAAAAGCCGGCCAATTTGTCTGAGAAATCCAACATCTGATGGGCCGCGCCCATGGGGAGCGGAATGAGGGAGGTTTGCCATGTCGGAACAATTCGCGATGTTCGCGCAACTCGCGCCGCTGATCGCGATCTGTACCGGGATCGGTGTGGGCGGATGGATCTTCACCACCTGGCTGCGGATCAAGCATGGTTATCCGTTGGATGGGGCCTGGGGCCAGGCCGTCTATCCCCGGGCGGGCAATGAGGCGATGGAACGGATCAGCCTGCTGACCCAGGAAAACGCCCAGCTTCGTGCCGAACTCGGATCGATGAAGGACAGGCTGGCCGTGGTCGAGCGCATCGTCACCGATGAAAGTCACGCATTGAACAGGGAAATCGAGCGCCTGCGCGGCCCCGCCAACTGAAGGGCCCCACGCTCAGCAAGGGAAAAAAGTCATGAATCCGTTCGAAATGGTCGTCGCCATCGTCGCCATAGCGGCAATCGCCAGCGTCGTTCGCGCCAAATATGGCATCGTCCGCCGCCACAAGGGTGAGGAACTGGTCCAGCGCGGACCCGATCCTGAAGCCGAACGGCTCCGTGCGGAGGTGAAGGCGCTGAAGGACCGGGTCGCCGTGCTGGAACGGCTGGCCACGGACAGCAGCACCGCGCTGGACCGCGAATTCGACAAGCTCCGGGATCGCGACTGACGCGGCCCACCATCACAGGGAGGACGATATGCAGGACCCCCTCATCACTTTGACATTGGCGGTCGCGGGTCTGACCGGACTCGCCATCGTCGCCGCCACCGCCCTGCGGGGATGGAATGGCTGGCTGGACCTCAAGCGCGCGGAACTCGCCCGCGGAACGGACGAGGCAGCACCACCCTCCACCGCGACGCGGATCGAAGTGGCCGACCTCAAGGAACGCATCCGCAAGCTGGAAGCGATCGCCGCGGGCGTGGACCTCTGAAAATCCGATGCTCCCCCTCCCGCGAAGGGGGGTGGGCAGGGGGCGGGGGCAGGGGGCGGGCGTGATGGCGGCGCAGTCGCTTCCATCCTTGCCGGACAGGCCAACCGGCTTGCTCCGTCTGTCCCTCCAACCTGCCTCAAGGGGGACGGAGCAGCAGCGGAAACCGCCTTCCCCCGCCCGATTTTACCCCTATATGGGCGGCCATGACCCAATTGCCCGTCCTTGCCGATCTGGTCGAAGAATATGAATTTCTCGATGCCGACGACCGCTATCGCCTGCTGATCGATTTGGGCAAGGCGCTGGAGCCGATGCCCGACGCGCTCAAGACCGACGCCACGCTGGTCCGGGGCTGCTCGGCGGCGGTCTGGGTCTATCCGACCGTGATCGACGCCGGTTCTGCCGGCGGGGGACGGCTCCACTTCCTGGCGGACAGCAATGCGGCGATCACCAAGGGGATCATCGCGCTCGTTCTCCTCACCGTGCAGGACCAGCCGCCCGCGGCCATCGCCGCCACGGACATCGAAGGCGCGCTGGCGCCGTTCGACCTGCGCAACCAGTTGAGTTCCAATCGGACGCAGGGCATTCCCAACATGATCGCGCTGATCCGGGAAACCGCAGCCCGCTATAGCTGAGCGGAGGGAAACCCCGCAGGGGCCATGCGTTCTCCTTCCGACATCGAAACGGACAGAAGGAGAAACGCGATGCGATCGATAGCGGTGCTTGCCGCCCTGGGGCTGATCGCGGCCTGCTCATCCTCCGAGGACAAGGGACCGACGCAGCGCGACCAGATCGGGCAGGTCTGGAAATATGAGGGCGGCGAGGGCGGAAAGCCCAAGGTCGCCTATATCGGCAGCGCCAATGCGGTCCAGACCATGACCGCGGCCGACACCTTCGGCGTGCTGCTGGTCCAGCCCATGCAGGAGGGCGGGGCGGATGTGACGGTCAAGCTGGTCGGCGCGCCCTTCACCTGCGACCTGTCGGACTGCAAGGTCACGGCGGTCACGGAAGACGGCAAGACCCGTGAATGGAAGGGCCGCATGACCGAGAACAAGGACGGTATCGAAGTCCTGCCCGCCGCCGGGGCCTATGACGCGATCAAGGACAGCCGGACGATCAAGGTGAACCTGGTGGTCGGGCCGAAGGACAAGGTCTTCCCCTTCCAGTTCAACGTCGCCGGCCTGGATTTGAAGGGGTAGCCTGCCCGGAGCACCATGCTCCCGCGCGCGAACAGGGTGCGCCGAAGGGCGTCACTCCTGCAACGACACGCCCGGGCTGCGCGGATCGGCGCCGCCGACCCAATGGCCGTCCGCCGTCCGCTCCGCCGCATTGGCCTTCAGGCCGAAGCGGCTGACTGATACCTTGTGCCCCAGCTTCTCCAACGGCGCCTTCATGCCCTCCAGCGACGTGCCCTGTTCCACGACCAGACCGTCCCGGTCGAAGAACAGGAATCCCAGGGCGATCGAATCCTGCGCCGACATCCCCCAGTCGAAATGCGCGATCAGCGCCTTGGCGACCTGCATGATGATGGTCCTGCCGCCCGCCGCCCCGATGGTGAAGACCGGGGTTCCCGCCGCATCATAGACGATGGTGGGCGACATGGACGACAGCGGCCGCTTGCCCGGCTCGACCCGGTTGGCGACCGGCGCGCCCTCTTTTTCGGGGGTGAAGCTGAAATCGGTCAGTTCATTGTTCAGGATCACGCCATTGGCGACGAGCTGGCTGCCGAAGAAGCTCTCTATGGTGGAGGTCCAGGCGGCAATATCGCCATTGCGGTCCACCGCGACGAAATGGCTGGTGCCCGATTCCGGCTGGGGCCGGGCGGCGGTGCGCTTCTCCGCGCCCGGCGGCGTGCCGGGGCGATAGTCGTTCAGCGCCCTGCCCATGCCGATCAGCGCCGAACGCTGCTTCAGATAGCCGGGATCGATCAGCCCCGCGATGGGCACGGACACGAATTCCGGGTCGCCCAGCCAGGTGTCCCGGTCGGCATAGGCGAGCCGCATCGCCTCCCCGATGACATGCCAGGACCGGGGATCGTCCTTGCCCCATTGCGCCAGCGGGAATCGCTCCACCATGCCCAGCACCTGAAGGACGGTGATGCCGCCCGCCGAGGCGGGCCCCATGCCGCAGACCGTATAGGCGCGATAGGGGCCGCAGACGGGCTTGCGCGGCTTCGCCCGATAGGCGGCGAGGTCGGCCTCCGTCATCGGCACCGGGTTTTTCGGCGCGTTGGTGACGGTTTCGGCCATCATCCGAGCATTGTCGCCCCGATAGAAGGCATCCGGTCCCTCCGCCGAGATCCGCTTGAACAGCGCGGCAAGCGGCGGATTCTTGAGGATCGTGCCCATCGGCGCCGGCTTGCCGTCGATCCAGAAATATTTCTGGATTTCCGGAAAATCGGCCCAGACCGGGGCAACCGCTTTCATCGCCGTGTCGAGCCGCTGGCGCACCTCGAATCCCTGTTCGGCAAAGCGGATGGCGGGCTGGAACAGCTCGGCCCAGGGCAGCTTGCCCCATTTGCGATGCGCGTCCCAGGCAAGGCGGACATTGCCGGGCACGCCGACGGAATAGCCGCCCGGCCAGGCTTCGCGGAAGGAGAGGGGCTGGCCGTCCGCCCCCATGAAACGGTCGGGCCGCGCCGCCGCGGGAGCCGTCTCCCGCCCGTCGATCGATTCCAGCACGCCGGTCCGCCCATCATGATGCATCAGGAAGCCGCCGCCGCCGATGCCGCTATTATGCGGCTCCACGACGTTCAGCGTCAGCATCATGGCGATGGCGGCGTCGGTGGCGCTGCCGCCCTTGCGCAATATTTCCTGCCCCGCCTCCGCCGCCCGGGGATCGGCGGCGGACACGGTGGCGTTGACCGCGACCGGCTCCCGCGCGGCGAGCGGAGAGGGGGAAAGGGCATGAAGGGTGAAGGCAGCCAGCAGGCCGGAAAGGCGAAAAGTCATGTCCGGCACCCTAGTCGCTGCGTTGCGGTTCGCAACCCATAGGACGGATCAGGCGTCGATACCCACTATCTCGCTGATATTCCCCACGCCGTCGCGCGCCATCAGCGCCTTGATCCCGGCATTGATCCGCCGGGCGAGATAAGGCCCCTCATAGACCAGCGCGCTGTAGAGCTGGATCAGGCTGGCCCCCGCCCGGATGCGGGCATAGGCCTGGTCCGCCGTGGCAATCCCGCCCACGCCGATCAGCGGCAGCCGCGTGCCCAGCGCCCGGCGGAAGTCGCGCAGCCTTTGCAGCGCCAGATCGTGCAGCGGCGCGCCGGACAAACCGCCAGCCTCCCCCGCCAGCGGAGACTGTAGCGACGGCCGGGAAATGGTGGTGTTGGACACGATCAGCGCGTCGATCCTGTGGTCGATGCAGGCGGCGGCAATATCCTCCACATCGGCGGGCTCCAGGTCCGGGGCCACCTTCAGGAAGACCGGCGTCCGATTCGCCCCCCGCGCCGCCATGACCGCGCCCAGCAACTGGTCCAACGCCGCCCGGTCCTGAAGCGCGCGCAATCCCGGCGTGTTGGGGGAGGAGATATTGACCGTCAGATAATCGGCCAGCGGGGCCATGCAGGTGACGCCGGTGGCATAGTCCGCGATCCGGTCGGCCGCGTCCTTGTTCGCGCCGATGTTGATGCCGATGACGGGGCCGCCCGGCCGCCTGCGCTTGGCGATCCGTTCCGCCGCCGCCGCCTGGCCGCCATTGTTGAAGCCCATGCGGTTGATCACCGCCCGATCCTCCGCCAGGCGGAACAGCCGGGGCAGGGGATTGCCCTGCTGGGGCAGGGGGGTCAGCGTCCCCAACTCGGCAAAGCCGAAGCCCAGCCCGTGCATCTTGTGCGCGACCAGTCCTTCCTTGTCATAACCCGCTGCCAGGCCCACCGGATTGGGAAAGGCGATGCCCGCCACGGTCTGCGCCAGCATCGAATCGGGTTCCAGCGCAGGCGGCACCGGCATCAGGCGCAGCATCTTGATGGACAGATGATGGGCGCGCTCGGCGTCCAGAGCGAAAAACAGGGGGCGGATCAGGCGGTACGACATGGCCGCGCTATGCCAGCGCGGACGCCCGGCGTCGAGTCGCTGTTGCAACGCGGCAACAGTAAGGAAGGAACGGCATTTCTTAACAAGATTCCGCGGATTCGTCCCGTTTTGGTCCGGCCGATGTCCGATCCATCCAATAAAATTTCCCCGATTCGGACGTAAGAGAGTCCTGCGACCCGAAGGCTCTAGGCCATATGGCTGACGAGACCTTTTCCTGACCCGGCGGTGAAAACCGCCGGGTCGTTTTTACGGGAACCCCCGTTCATCGTCTCCGGACAAGACGGAAAGTGGCATCCCGTCAAGCATAGCCCTTGCACCTTCACCCCGATGGCGCATATTGCGTGCTGGGGTGAAATATGCGGTCGCATAAAGGCGGGGCGCCCGGGGGGGCGTCGAATATCACGGCAAGAGATGGTCATGCGTCGCTGTCCTATACCGTCGACGCGGCACAGGGACCGGTGCGGTTGCGCTATTTCGCGCCGCCCGAACAACTCAACGCCTATTTCGGTTCGCTTTATATCTTTACCGAAACGGCCGAACATTATTCGGATGTGACACGCGCCGACGTACCGCAACTTCGCTTCATGCTGGACAATAGCGGCAATTATCATTTCCACGACGGAACGATATTGCCGACGCCCGAAGTCTGCCTTTTGGGTCCGACCATGGGCGCGACCCGCTTCGAACTGACGGGGCCGGGCCGGGTGGTCGGCATTTCGCTGCTGCCGGCGGGATGGATCGCCCTGCATGGGGGGGATGCCAGCACGCTCACGGATCGCGTGCAGGAAATGGCGCATCTTGGCGGCTACCGCGATTTGCTCGACCGGCTCCGCGCCACCGACGATGCGGAGGGGATGGCGGCGCTTTGCTGGTCCTTCCTGTCGGAAAGGCTGGTCCCGTTGCCGGAATCGACATGGCGGCTGCTGGAGGCGGTGGACGGCTGGCTGATGGGGGAAGGCTCCCCGAGGATCGAGACGCTGGCCGACATCACCGGCCTCTCGCCGCGCCAGCTCGCCCGGCTCACCAACAAATATTATGGCTGCCCGCCCAAGCTGCTGGCGCGCAAATATCGGGCGCTTCGATGCAGCGCGCGAATCGCGCTGGATCATGAAAGCTGGCAGGCGCTGTGCGACGACGGGCGTTTCTACGACCAGTCGCATTTCATTCGGGAGATCAAGCATTTCATCGGCCTGACCCCGCATCAGTTGCAGACCGAACCCAGCGCCGTGGCGCAACTCACCCTGCTGCGCCGCTCGCTGGGCGGAGACGTGGCCGTGATCAACCGTTTCAGCTAAGCCTTCCTCCCAAGCAAAAATGCCTTGATTCCGCGCGCGGGCGGGACCACATGCGCAATCGGATTGATTCGATCCGATTTGAGAATGGTTCGCAAGACGCAGGGTCATGAGGCTTTCGAGTTTCGCAGATTATGCCGTGGTGCTGATGTCCGCCGCCGCCCGCCATTGCGGAGCGGGCGCTGGGCTTGACCCTGCGACCAATAAATATGTGAAGATGAACGCGACCACGCTCTCCGCCGAAACCGGCATTCCCCTGCCCACCGCGCAGAAGCTGGTGAGCCGCCTGTCGGCTGCCGGACTGCTCGAATCGAGCCGGGGGACCGGCGGCGGCGTGCGCCTCAGCCGCCCGCCCGCCGCGATCACCCTCGCCGATGTGGTGGAGGCGGTGGAAGGCCCCATCGCCATGACCGCCTGCACCGAAATGGGCGCGCATGACTGCTCGCTGGAGCAGGACTGCCGCGTCCGTCCGCACATGAATGTGGCGAACAATGCGATCCGGTCGGCGCTCGCCGCCGTCACCATCGCCAGCCTCGCCAGAGAAGTCACCCCGCCTCCGTTCGTTTCGGGCGAAGTCGAGAAACGAGTTGCAGAGCAGACGCTATGACCGAAGAAGCCACCACCGTTCGCAACCTCGAAGCGCAGGAGGCCGCCGATCGCGCCTCCACCTACGAACATGGCTGGTCCTCCGCCATCGAGCAGGACTTCGCGCCCAAAGGGCTGAACGAGGACACGGTCCGCTTCATCTCCGCCAAGAAGCAGGAGCCCGAATGGCTGCTGGAATGGCGGCTGAAGGCGTTCGCCATGTGGCGGCAGATGGAAGCGCCGGACTGGGCCAAGCTCAACATCCCGCCGATCGACTATCAGGACGCCTATTATTACGCCGAGCCCAGGAAGAAGGCGGAGCTGGAGTCGCTGGACGAACTCGATCCGGAAATCCGCGCCACCTATGAGAAGCTGGGCATCCCCATTGCCGAACAGGAAGTGCTCGCCGGGGTGAAGGGCAGCCGCAAGGTCGCCGTCGACGCGGTGTTCGACAGCGTCTCGGTCGCCACCACCTTCCGCAAGGAGTTGGAGGAAGCGGGCGTCATCTTCCGCTCGATCAGCGAGGCGGTGCGCGAATATCCGGACCTTGTGAAGAAGTGGCTGGGCAAGGTCGTGCCGATGCACGACAATTATTTCGCGACGCTCAACTGCGCGGTCTTCTCCGACGGCACCTTCGTCTACATCCCCAAGGGCGTGCGCTGCCCGATGGAGCTTTCCACCTATTTCCGCATCAATGCGGAGAATACGGGCCAGTTCGAACGCACGCTGATCGTCGCGGACGAGGGGAGCTACGTCTCCTATCTCGAAGGCTGCACCGCGCCGATGCGCGACGAGAATCAGCTTCATGCGGCGGTCGTGGAACTGGTCGCGCTGGACGATGCGGAGATCAAATATTCAACCGTCCAGAACTGGTACCCCGGCGACGAGAATGGCAAGGGCGGCATCTATAATTTCGTGACCAAGCGGGCGCTTTGCCAGGGCCGCAACAGCAAGGTGAGCTGGACCCAGGTGGAAACCGGCTCCGCGATCACCTGGAAATATCCAAGCTGCGTGCTGAACGGCGAGAACAGCGTTGGCGAATTCTACTCGGTGGCGCTGACCAACAATCTGCAGCAGGCCGACACCGGCACCAAGATGATCCACAATGGCAAGGGGTCGCGTTCGACCATCGTGTCCAAGGGGATCAGCGCCGGGCGGTCCAACAACACCTATCGCGGGCTGGTGCGCGTCGCGCCGGGCGCGGAGGGCGTGCGCAACTTCACCCAGTGCGACAGCCTGCTGCTGGGCGACCAGTGCGGCGCGCATACCGTGCCCTATATCGAGGTGCGCAACCCCTCGGCGCAGATCGAGCATGAGGCGACCACCAGCAAGATCAGCGACGACCAGTTGTTCTACGCGATGCAGCGCGGGCTGGATCAGGAAGCGGCGGTCAGCCTGATCGTCAACGGCTTCGCGCGCGAGGTGCTGCAACAGCTCCCGATGGAGTTCGCCGTCGAGGCGCAGAAGCTGCTGGGCATTTCGCTGGAGGGGTCGGTCGGTTGAGGGAGTTGACGCCTCTCGATCAGGCAAGCCGTCTAAACTCCCCTCCCCTTCAGCGGAGGGGCCGGGGGTGGGGGCTCTCCGCTGGTCGCCTCGCTCAATTGGCAGGCTTCGCCCACGAAATGCGCCGCGAGCCGACAGAACCGGAAAAGCGCCTCTGGGCAAAACTCTCCCGCTCGCAGCTCGGCGGCTATAAATTCCGCCGTCAGTCCGTGATCGGTCCCTTCATAGTCGACTTCCTCTGCCCGCAAAAGGCGCTAATCGTCGAAGTCGACGGCGATACGCATAGGGCAGAAGAGGACAAGGCGCGCGATGCGACGCTGAACGCATTGGGCTACCGCATCATCCGTATTGCCGATCAGGAGGTGATGCACAATGTCGATGGGGTTTGCGAAACCATCCTTAGCGCGCTCCAACAGGCGCCGGATCGTTGGGCGAACCCCCACCCCAACCCCTCCCCTGAAGGGGAGGGGCTTTTAGAGGACCAGGACTCTTGAGCGACGAAGACGATATTCAGGACGCCCTTGCCGATTTCGCGGAGGATGTCGGCAACGGCCAGGCATGGACCGCCGCGATCCGCATCCTGACCGAAGATTATGAGCTGGAAGAGGGCGAGCTTCAGGCCCGCGCGGCCAAGGATTTCGGCGACCTCGACGCCTATCAGGCCGAATGCCGCGCCGCGCTGGACAAGGGCGACGCCGCCTTTACCGAGCGCCTCAGGACCGACAAGGCCTTCCACAAGGCCAAGGCCCCCAATCTCGTCCGCATGGGTCCGGTGACGGAGTTCGTGACCGGCGTGCTGGAAAAGGGCGCGCCCGAACCCGGCGCCGATTGGTGGCCCTATATGCCCATCAAGCGCCATATCGACACGCTGTTCCCCGCGCCGGGCGATGTGCGGGACATGGCCTTCTGGACCGCGCGGACGATCCAGCGCGCGCATAAGGGATAAAAGATGCTGACGATCGACAATCTCACCAACGAAATCGACGGCAAGGCGATCCTGAAAGGCCTGTCGCTCTCCATCAAGGCGGGCGAAATCCACGCGATCATGGGACCGAACGGCGCGGGCAAGTCGACGCTGGCCTATACGCTGGGCGGCCGGCCCCATTATGAGGTCACCGGCGGCACCGCGAGCTTCGAGGGCGCGGACCTGTTCGAGATGGAACCGCATGAGCGCGCCGCCGCTGGCCTGTTCCTCGGTTTCCAGTATCCGGTCGAGATTCCGGGCGTCTCCAACCTGCAATTCCTGCGCGAGAGCCTCAATTCGCAGCGCAAGGCGCGGGGCGAGGAACCGCTGTCGGGCGGCGAGTTCATCAAGCTCGCCAAGGAAAAGGCGGCTCTGCTGGGCCTCGACATGGAGATGCTGAAGCGCCCGGTGAATGTCGGCTTTTCGGGCGGCGAGAAGAAGCGGGCCGAAATGGTGCAGATGGGCATTCTCGACCCCAGGCTGGCGATACTGGACGAGACCGACTCCGGCCTGGACATCGACGCGCTCAAGATCGTGGGCGCGGGCATCAACGCCATCATGCGCAGGCCCGACAAGGCGGTGCTGCTCATCACCCATTATCAGCGCCTGCTCGACTATGTGAAGCCGGACTTCGTGCATGTGCTGGCGGCGGGACGGATCGTGAAATCGGGCGGTCCCGAACTGGCGCTGGAACTGGAGCGCGAAGGCTATGCCGAGGTGGTTGCGGCATGATGCTTCCGGGTTCCGTTCGCCCTGAGCCTGTCGACCCGGAGGGCGGCAATAGCCAACGGCCTTATTTTTCCTCGAAGAAAGGACTGGGCTTCGACATTCGAGCGAGACAAGTGGCTCGCTCGGACAGCCCGAACGGGTATATCGAATGAACGCGCTCACCCTTCCCACGCGCAAGGCTGAGGAATGGCGCTACAGCGACCTCGACGCGCTGGCCGCCATCTGGCCGACCCCCGCGCCGACGCGGATTGATGTCGCCGCCGGGGAAAGCGCGCGCCACCATCTGTTGCAGGACGCAGCCGACGGCGCGGCCGCAGTGCATGATTATGTCATCGACATCGCGGACGGCGCGCGCTGCGATTTCCATGTCCTCAATATCGGTGGGAAACTGGGCCGCGTGACCTTCGCCGTCACCCTGGGCAAGGGCAGCCATTTCGAACTGAACGGCGCCATCATCGGCGGCAGCGATCAGGTGCTGGAGATCGTCACCGCCGTCACCCATGCGGAGCCGGACTCGACCAGCGGCCAGACCATCCGCTCCATCCTGGGCCAACGCGCCACCGGCAGCTATCTGGGCAGCATCAACGTCGCTCGCGACGCGCAGCGCACCGACGCCTTCCAGTCGGTCAAGGCCATGCTGCTGGACCGCACCGCCACGGCCAATGCCAAGCCGGAGCTGGAAATCTACGCCGACGATGTGAAATGCGCCCATGGCGCGACCGTAGGCGAACTGGACAGGCAGGCGCTGTTCTACATGGCCAGCCGCGGCATGGACCCGGCGACGGCCAAGACGCTGCTGCTGAAGGCCTTCGTCGCGGGCGTGTTCGACGATGTGGCGGATGAAGCGGTCAAGGACAGCCTTGAGGCCGCCGCCCTCGCCAAGCTGGAGGCACTGGTATGAGCGACCTCGCCCAGGCGCTGCGATTGCGCGACGACTTCCCCGGTCTTTTGAATAGTGAGGGGGGCAACTGGCATTATCTCGACAGCGCCGCCACCGCGCAGAAGCCCCATGCGGTGATCGACGCCATCGCCCGCGCCTATGGGCCGGATTACGCCACCGTCCATCGCGGCGTCTATGAGCGTTCCGCCAATATGACGCTCGCTTATGAAGCGGCGCGGCGGAAGGTCGCCAGCTTCATCGGCGCGCAGTCGGACAGCGAGATCGTCTATGTCCGCGGCGCGACCGAGGGCATCAACCTCGTCGCGCAAAGCTGGGCGGGGACGCAGCTCAAAGCCGGCGACCGCATCCTGCTCTCGATGCTGGAACATCACAGCAATATCGTCCCCTGGCAGATCGTGGCCGAGAAAGTCGGCGCGCAGATCGACGTGGTGCCGCTGACGGCGGACGGCAGGATCGACCTCGACGCCATGGCCGCGATGATCACCCCGGCGCACAGGATGGTTGCGCTGGCCCATGTGTCGAACGTGCTGGGCAGCGTGCTCGACGTCCGCCGCGCCGCCGACATCGCGCACAGCGTCGGCGCGAAAATCCTGATCGATGGCTGTCAGGCCGTGCCGCGCCTCGCCGTCGACGTGCAGGCGCTGGACTGCGACTTCTACGTCTTTTCCGCGCACAAGCTCTACGGGCCGACCGGCATCGGCGCGCTCTGGGGGCGGAAGGAACTGCTGGACGCCATGCCGCCCTATCAGGGGGGCGGGTCGATGATCGACAAGGTGACGTTCGAAAAAACCACCTATGCCCCTGCGCCGACGCGGTTCGAAGCGGGCACGCCGCATATCACGGGCGTCGTCGGCCTGTCGGCGGCGATCGACTATGTGCAGGCCATCGGGCTCGACGCGATCCACGCCCATGAATGCGCTTTGGTCGGCAAAGCGCGGGCCGCGCTGGAAAGCCTCAACAGCGTCCGCGTCTTCGGGCCGCAGGACAGCGCGGGAATCCTCTCTTTCGAGGTCGAGGGGGTTCATCCGCACGATGTCGGCACCATATTGGACGAAACGGGCGTGGCCATCAGGGCGGGGCATCATTGCGCGCAGCCGCTGATGCGCCATCTGGGCGTCGAGGCGACCGCGCGGGCCAGCTTCGGCATCTATAGCGACGAGGGCGACGTGGACGCGCTGGTCAAAGGGATTGAACGAGTGAGGAAGATCTTCGGATGACCGAGGAACGCAAGATTTTGGTGGAAGAGGTCGCGGCGGTGGAGACCCCACCCAAGGCGCGCGTGGAAGAACCGCGCCAGCGTGACTATCTGGACGGTTTCCTGAACGCCAAGCCGACGGAAACGCCGAAGGGCGAGCCGGGCGGCAGCCTCTATGACGCGATCATCGATGCGCTCAAGGAAATCTACGACCCGGAAATTCCGGTCAATATCTATGATCTGGGCCTCGTCTACGGCGTCGACGTGACGGAGGACGGCCATGCCGTCGTCACCATGACGCTGACCACGCCGCACTGCCCGGTCGCCGAGTCCATGCCGGGCGAAGTCGAACTGCGCGTCGGCGCGGTGCCCGGCGTGGGCGACGCGCAGGTCAACCTGGTCTGGGACCCGCCATGGGACCCGCAGAAAATGTCGGACGAGGCTAAGCTCGAACTGGGGATGTTGTAACACTCTCCCCTCCCGCAGGCGGGAGGAGGGAAGAAGGAACGGAAATGACCGAAACGACGACCAAGACCCGAGCCCGCCCCGCCGCCGTCATCCTGACGCCGAGCGCGGAGCAGCGCATCGCCGACCTAATGAGCCAGGCTCCCGAAGGCACGATCGGCGTCAAGCTCTCGACCCCGCGCCGTGGCTGTTCGGGCCTTGCCTATTCGGTCGACTATGTGAGCGAGGAAGCGAAGTTCGACGAGAAGATCGAGACCCCCGGCGGCGCCTTCTACATCGACGGCGCGTCGGTGCTCTATCTGGTCGGGTCGACGATGGACTGGGTGGAGGACGACTTCACCGCCGGTTTCGTCTTCAACAACCCCAATGCCAAGGGCAGTTGCGGCTGCGGCGAGAGCTTCACGGTCTGAGGGAATAGTGTTTCATGCCCCATATGCTCATTCTGGGGCAGGGCTACACCGCTTCCCGCCTGGCTGTCCGCCTTCGTGAAGAAGGCTGGCACGTCACCGGCGTCCGCCGCACCGCCGATGCCGAATCGCTCGCCTTCGATGATGAAGACGCCGTCCGCGCCGCCATCGCGCAGGCCAGCCATATCCTCTCGTCCGTTCCGCCGGAGGGAGATGCCGACCCCGTCCTCAGCCGCTATGGCGCGGCCATCGCCGCCGCGCCCGCGATCTGGACAGGCTATCTCTCCTCCACCGGAGTCTATGGCGATGCGGCGGGCGCATGGGTCGATGAAGCCACCCCTCTCCGTCAGGGTCGCCGTGCCGCACGGGCGCAGGCCGACGCCGACTGGGGGGCGCTTCGCCCCGATGTGCGGCGTTTCCGCCTGCCCGGTATCTACGGCCCCGGCCGCTCGGTGCTGGATCGCGTGCGGGAAGGGCGGGCGCATCGCATCGATCTGCCCGATCAGGTGTTCAGCCGGGCCCATGTCGACGATATCGGCGCGGGCATCGTCGCGTCGATTCATCAGGGACCGCCAGGCATCTACAATCTTTCGGACGACCTGCCCTGCGCGCAGAACCGGCTGATCGAGGAAGCCTGCGCCCTGCTTGGCCAACCGCTGCCGCCGCTATTGACGCTGGAGGAAGCCCAGCTCACCCCCATGGCCCGGTCCTTCTACGCCGAAAACCGCCGGGTCGCGAATGGGCGGGCCAAGCGGCTGCTGGGCTGGTCGCCTCGCTATCCCACCTATCGCCAAGGGTTGCGCGCCTGCCTGTGACTCGCTCCGCCGCAAAGCCCGGTCATCGCTAACGCCTTCTTAACCATCCTGGCCCGATGGCTGTCCCGTCAGCTTTCAGGGACTAAAGAGATGGACCGCTTCGATCACGCCTTCACCGCCCTTGGCCAGCGCATCAACAGCCTGTCCCTGCCCGAACGCGCCGCATCCGCGCCAGTCCCGCTCGCCAGCCTGATCGACCGGGTGAACGCGGCGAAGCGGCTATACCAACCGGGCGTCCGCCGCTAAGCCTGCTTGGTCCGCAACGCCACGACCATCCCGATTATCGCCAGCAGCGCGCCCGCACCCGCCAGCGCCGTCCAGCGATAGCCCTCCACCAGCGTGGAGATCAGCATCGCGATCACCGGGATCAGCACGCTGGTATAGGCGGCGCGCCCCGCGCCCATGCTCTGGATCAGCCGGAAATACAGCGGAAAGGTCACGACCGATCCGGCCAGCCCCAGCCAGGCGATTCCCGCCAGATAGCTCCATCGCGCCTCGATCACCGGCGGCCCGGTCGTAATCCAGGCGAACAGCGCATCCACCCCCGCGCCGATCAGCATCGCCCAGGCCAGCACCGCCACCATCGGCAGCCGCCGGGCGATCTCCATCCCCTGCATGACATTGGCGGCGGACGCGCTCAGCAGCCCCGCAACGGAGAAAGCGGCTCCCAGAATCACCATGTCCGGCCGCACGCTCGCGGCGCGATATTCATGCGCCAGCATCAGCGCGATCCCCGCCACCGCCACCACCGATCCGGCGATGAAAGCCCGGCTCACCGGCTGGCGGAAGAAGAGGAAGGCAAGGACGCTGTTGGGGATCAGCAGCATCGCATAGACCACCGCCACCACGCCGGACGTCAGATAATGCTCGGCGCGATAGACGAAGTTGAAATTCATCACGAACTGCGCCACGCCCAGCAGGCCCGCAAAGACCAGCCCCCTGCCGCCGATGCTGAGCGGCACGCCGCGCAGCCGGGCGAAGACCGCCATCGCCACCCCGGCCAGCAGGAAGCGGTAGCAGACCGACCAGCTTGGCGGCACGCTGCCCAACTGGTCGCGGATGACGATCCAGGTCGAACTCCAGATCAGCGTGACGAGGATGAAGGGCAGGACGACGCCCTTGCCTTGCCTCATCCCTTCAACGCCCTCAGCGCATCGTCCAGAGGCTGCACGCTGGCGGCATCCTGCGACCAGTTGGTGACGAGCCGCGCCGCATCCGCGCCCCAATCGTAGAAATCGAAGCCCTGCGCCCGCAACTGCGTCCTTTCCGCTTCGGTGAGCCGCACGAACAGCTCATTGGCCTCGACCGGATGCATCAGCCGACCCGCCGCGCCCTCCACCAGCGCCCGGGCCGCCGCATTGGCCGCCCGCGCATTGCGCAGCCAGAGGTCGCCCTCGACCATCGCCAGCGCCTGCGCCGCGAGATAGCGCCCCTTGGAGAAGAGATGCCCCGCCCGCTTGCGCCAACGCGCCGCTTCGGCCGCCCGCGCCTCCGCCCGGTCCCCGAAAAAGACCAGAGCCTCCCCGATCATCCCGCCATTTTTGACGCAGCCGAAGGAGAGTATGTCGACGCCCGCCCGCCAGGTCACATCGCCCGGATGGCAGCCCAGATGCGCCACCGCATTGGCGAAGCGCGCCCCGTCCATGTGGAAACCCAGCCCATATTCCCGCGCCAGAGCACCCAGCGCCGCCACCTCCTCGGGACTATAGGCCAGCCCATATTCGGTCGCCTGGGTGATGCTGATCGCCCGCGCGGGCACCTGATGCACATCGGGGCGGATCGCCTTCAGCCGCTCGGTCACGGCATCGGGCGACAGTTTCGCGCCCGCGCCGGGCAGCGCCATCAGGCTCGCCCCATGGGTGTAGAAGCCGGGCGCGCCGCATTCGTCGACGACGATATGCGCCTCCTCATGGCAGATCACCCCGCCATAGGGCGGGCAGAGGCAGGCCAGCGCGATGCTGTTCGCCGCCGTGCCCGTCGCGATCCACAGCGCCACCGCCTGCGTCCCGAACAGGTCGGAAAAGGCGCCGTTCAGCCGGGCGCTCCAGCCATCGCCGTCATAGCCATGGTCGGCATGGTCGGCGGCTGCGATGGCCGCCATCACCTCCGGACAGACCGGCGTCGCATTGTCGGAAAAAAAGTGCATGGCGCAGCGATAGCCCCGCCGCGCTCCAGCGCCAAGATGCCACCCCCATCGGATCGGCTATGGGCGGCTACATGGGTCAGCAATATTGACCGTTTGTTTCGCGCGCCCATCTGTGACATAGGCGGCGCGTCCAACCCAAAGGAGTTTTTCGTCATGGACGTCCAGCAGACATCGCGCTTCACCGTCACCCGCAGCAGCAAGGCTGTGTCGGCTGACCAGCGCGCGGTATTGCTGGCGGACCCCGGCTTCGGGAAGCTCTTCACCGACCATATGGTGACGATTCGCTATACGGAGGGGCAGGGCTGGCACAGCCACGCCATCGGCCCCCGCGAACCCTTCCAGCTCGATCCGGCCTGTGCCGTGCTGCACTATGCGCAGGAAATTTTCGAAGGGATGAAGGCCTATCGTCTGGAGGACGGCAGCATCGCCATGTTCCGGCCGGAGGAAAATGCGCGCCGCTTCGCTGAGTCGGCCGAGCGCATGGCCATGCCCGCTTTGCCGGAAGAGCTCTTCCTGGAGGCGGTCGAGGAACTGGTGAAGATCGACGCCGACTGGATTCCGGGCGGGGAGGGCAGCCTGTACCTGCGCCCCTTCATGTTCGCGAGCGAGACCTTCTTGGGCGTGCGCCCGGCGAACGAATATATTTTCTGCGTCATCGCCTCGCCCGCCGGCGCCTATTTCAAGGGCGGGAAGAAGGCGGTCACGCTCTGGGTGTCGGAACATTTCACCCGCGCGGCGCGCGGCGGCACTGGCGCTGCGAAATGCGGCGGCAATTACGCCGCCTCGCTGGTGGCGCAGAAGGAAGCGATCCAGCATGGCTGCGACCAGGTCGTCTTCCTCGATGCCGCCGAGAACAAGTGGGTCGAGGAACTGGGCGGCATGAACGTCTTCTTCGTGATGGACGACGGGTCCATCGTCACCCCGCCGCTGTCCGGCACGATCCTGCCGGGCATCACCCGCAACAGCATCCTCTCGCTCGCCCGCGCCAAGGGGCATGAGGTGCGGGAGGAACCCTACAGCTTCGCCCAGTGGCGCGCCGACGCCGCCAGCGGCAAGCTGCGGGAGGCCTTCGCCTGCGGCACGGCGGCGGTCGTGACGGCCATCGGCACGGTCAAGAGCGTCGATGGCGACTTCACCATCGGCAATGGCGACGGCGGCATCGTGACGGAAGCGCTGCGTGCCGACCTCACCGGCATCCAGCGCGGCACGGTGGCCGATCCGGCCAACTGGGTGCGGAAGCTGTAACGGATCAACATACCCCTCCTCCGTTCGGGCTGAGCCTGTCGAAGCCCTTCACTTTTCTTCAAAGAAAGTGGAGTCGTTGGCTATCGCCGCCCTTCGGGTCGACAAGCTCAGGGCGAACGGAGGAGAGGGGAGGCGTTTTGTCGCCCTTCCCATTCCTGGTCCAAGCGCCTAGAACCCCCGCCATGCAACGCTTCGACGTCGTCATTTTGGGCGGTGGCCTGGTCGGCCTGACCCTTGGCATCGCGCTTTCCGGCCATGGCGTGCGCTGCGCCGTGATCGATCCCGCCAATCCGGTGGAGATCACCGCCGCCGGTTTCGACGGCCGTGTGTCGGCCATCAGTTCCACCAGTTTCGCCATGCTGTCGGCTATAGGCGTGGCCGATCATCTGGACGGCAAGGGTTGCCCCATCGACCGCATCTGGGTCAGCGACGGGCTGGAGCCGGGCGCGCTCGACTTCGCGCCGGACGCGGATGACGGCGTGATGGGGATCATGTTCCCCAATCGCGACCTGCGCGTCGCCCTGGCGCAAACGGCGGAAAAGGCGGACAATCTCACCCGCTTCCAGCCCGACCGGGCGCTGCATGTCGACCGCAACGCCGACGGCGTGACGCTGACCCTGGCCAGCGGCGAAACCCTCCACGGCGCGCTGCTGGTCGCGGCGGAGGGCCGCAACAGCCCGACCCGGGAGGCGGCGGGTATCCGCACCACGCGCTGGAACTACAAGCATGTCGCGATGGTGACGGCCATCGACCATGCCGTGCCGCACGCCAACACGGCCTATGAGATATTCTATCCCGGCGGCCCCTTCGCGCTGCTGCCGATGCTGCCGGGCACCCGTTCGGCCATCGTCTGGACCGTGCCGACCGAGCAGGCTCCCGCCATGCTCAAGCTGTCCGAACGGGCCTGGCTGGCGGAGGCGCAGAAGCGCATGGGCGGCTTCCTGGGCGAGATCGCGCTGGCCGGACCCCGCTCCAGCTATCCGCTTGGGTTCCACCATGCGGCGCGGATCACCGACACGCGGCTCGCGCTGGTGGGCGACAGCGCCCATGCGATCCACCCGATTGCGGGGCAGGGCCTGAACCTCGGCTTCCGTGATGTCGCCGCGCTGGTGGAGGTGCTGGTGGAGGGCATGCGGCTCGGCCTCGATCCGGGCGACGCGCAATTGCTCGCCCGCTATCAGCGCTGGCGGGGCCTGGACGCGATGATGACCAGCGTGGCGATGGACGGGCTGGTCCGGCTGTTCGACGTGCCGGGGCGCATTCCCTCGCTGGTCCGCCGCGCCGGGCTGGCGGCGGTGCAGCGCACGTCGCTGCTCAAGAACCGTTTCATGGCGGAGGCGCGGGGACAATCCGGCGCGCTGCCGCGCCTGCTGACGGGCGAGATGGTGTAGCTATGAGGCTGTTTCTGGCCAATCCAAGACATTCCCCTCCCGCAGGCGGGAGGGGTTAGGGGTGGGTGCGAGCGCAGCGAGCTTCCAGCTTAGCCGTTGAAAACTCACGCTGATGTCGCGCCAGCCCACCCCCTAGCCCCCTCCCGCCTGCGGGAGGGGGAATGTCCTGATTCCACCCCTCCATACACCGATCAGACCATCCGCCGCAGCACGCCATCCTTCAATATGAAATGATGCCGCATCGCCGCCAGCCCGTGCAGGATGAGCAACGCCACCCAGACGAAGCCCAGAACCTCATGCGCCTCGCCTGAAATGCCGACGATCGCATCGCCCTTCGCCACCGCGAATTTGGGCACGTCGAACAGGAAGAACCAGTTCAGGGGCCGGTCGCCGGCGGACGTCATGACCCATCCGGTCAGCGGCAGAACCAGCATGAACGCGTAAAAGGCGAAATGCGTGAGATGCGCCGTCCCCTTTTCCCATGCGGGCATTTCGGCTGGCAGCGGCGGGGCGCTGCGCGTGAAGCGCCACATTATGCGCGCGACCGTCAGGGCCAGCACGGTCAGCCCGATCGACTTGTGGACGGGCATCACCTTCCACTCCCTGGGCAGCGCGTCATGCGCAAAACCCAGGAAGAGGTTGAACAGGATGAGGATCGCCATGATCCAGTGCAGCGCGCGCGCAACGTGACTGTAGCGATCCATCCCATACTCCTGCCTGGCTTCTTACCCCTGACGATTGGCGACCAGATTATCCACCACCGACGGGTCGGCAAGTGTACTAATGTCCCCCAGCGCCTGGGCGGACACCTCGCCCTCCGCGATCTTGCGCAGGATGCGGCGCATGATCTTGCCCGAACGGGTCTTGGGCAGGCCGGGGGCGAACTGGATCACGTCGGGCGTCGCGATCGGCCCGATCTCGCTGCGCACCCATTTCACCAGCGTCTGGCGCAGTTCGTCGGTCGCTTCCTCGCCGCTGTTCAGCGTCACATAGGCGTAGATGCCCTGTCCCTTTATGTCGTGCGGGAAGCCCACCACCGCCGCCTCCGCCACCGCCTCGTGCAGCACCAGCGCGCTTTCCACCTCCGCCGTGCCCATGCGATGGCCCGACACGTTGATCACGTCGTCGACGCGCCCCGTAATCCAGTAATAGCCGTCCTCGTCCCGCCGCGCCCCGTCGCCGGTCGTATATTTGCCGGGGAAGGTGGTGAAATAGGTCTGGAAGAAACGCTCATGATCGCCCCAGACGGTGCGCATCTGGCCCGGCCAGCTTTGCGCGATGACCAGATTGCCCTCGGCCGCGCCGTCCAGCACATGGCCCTCCGCATCGACGATCTGCGGCACCACGCCCGGCATCGGCAGCGTCGCGGAACCGGGCTTCAGGTCCGTCGCGCCCGGCATCGGCGCGATCATCGCCCCGCCCGTCTCGGTCTGCCACCAGGTATCGATGATCGGGCAGCGATCCTCGCCCACGACATGATGGTACCAGCGCCAGGCCTCCGGATTGATCGGCTCGCCCACCGTGCCCAGCAGGCGCAGCGACTGGCGGCTGGTTGAATGCACGAACTCGTCCCCCTCCTTCATCAGCGCGCGCAGCGCCGTGGGCGCGGTGAAGATGGTCTGCACCTGATGCCGGTCCACGACCTCCCAGATGCGGCTGGGCGTCGGATAATTGGGCACGCCCTCATAGATCAGCGTCGTCGCCCCGTTCGCCAGCGGGCCATAGACGATATAGCTGTGTCCCGTGACCCAGCCGATGTCCGCCGCGCACCAATAGATGTCGCCGGGCCGGTAGTCGAAGCACAGCTCATGGGTCAGGCTGGCCCAGAGCAGATAGCCGCCGGTCGTGTGCAGCACGCCCTTGGGCTTGCCCGTCGAACCCGACGTGTAGAGGATGAACAGCGGATCTTCCGCGTTCATCGGCTCGGCGGGGCAATCGGCGGAAACCTTGGCCGCTTCCTCATGCAGCCACAGGTCGCGGTCCTCGGCCATGGCGACAGCCCCACCGGTCGCCTGGACGACGATCACCTTGCGGACGCTGGTGCATAATTTCAGCGCCGCGTCGACATTGGTCTTGAGCGGCACCTGCCTGCCCGCGCGGCACCCCTCGTCGGCGGTGATCACCAGCGTGGAATCGCAGTCGATGATCCGTCCCGCCAGCGCCTCCGGCGAAAAACCGCCGAACACGACGCTGTGTATCGCGCCGATCCGCGCGCAGGCGAGCAGGGCGAAGGCGGCTTCCGGGATCATCGGCATATAGACGGTGATCCGCTCGCCCTTCTTCGCCCCTGCGGCCTTCAGCACATTGGCGAAACGGCAGACCTCCTCATGCACCTCGGCATAGGTGTAGCGGCGCGGCTGCGCGTCCGGCGAATCCGGTTCCCAGATGATCGCTGTCTGGTCGCCGCGTTCGGCCAGATGCCGGTCGATGCAGTTGACGCTGACGTTCAGCACGCCGTCAGCAAACCATTTCACCCCGAAATCGGCTTCGTGGAAGCTGCTCTCATTGGTTTTCGTGGGAAAGTTCACCCAATCCAGCCGCTTCGCCTGCTCCAGCCAATAAGCGTCGGCGGCATCGATGGACCGTCGATAGTCCGCCGCCCGTCCGTCCCGGTCGAACAGGGCGGAAGACGCCCATTCGGCAGGAACCGGGAAAAAATCGTCAGACATGCAGCATCCTTTCCTTCACGAAACCATCGCTTGGCGTCCTCCTAGAACCAAGCCGCGGCGACAGGAAGACAGGATCGTTCTTCCCCGGCCACAGTTTCCGCTCATGTCGCACTGGATTTAAGCAGGATCATGCCATTTGCCGCTTTTCGCATGAGCCGGCTCGGCCTAACAGGAAGGGAATATGTGGCAACTTTTCCAATTTCCGCTCTGTCCATTCTCGCGCAAGGTCCGTCTGCTGCTCGGTGAAAAGGGCGTGGGCTACGACCTGGTGCGCGAATCGCCCTGGGAAGCGCGCGACGAGTTCCTCGATCTCAATCCCGCCGGCACGACGCCGGTGATGGTGGATCAGGAAAAGGGCGTGACCCTGATCGACAGCCAGGCGATCTGCGAATATTTCGAGGAGACGGTGGAGAAATTCCCGCTGATCTCCGGCACCGCCGCGGGCCGGGCGGAGGTGCGGCGGCTGACCGCCTTCTTCGACCAGAATTTCTACGGCGACGTCGTCGGCCCGCTCCTGCATGAACGGATGAAGAAGCGCCTGATAGAGCGCGCGCCGCCCGATGCCCGCGTGCTGCGGGAAGCGATGAAGCGCGCCAATGTCCATATGGATTACATGGACTATCTGCTCGACCATCGCGCCTGGATGGCGGGTGGAACGCTGAGCCTGGCGGACATCGCCGCCGCCGCGCATCTTTCGGTGGCGGATTATCTGGGCGGCATCGACTGGGCCGGGCATGAGACGGTGAAGCGCTGGTATGCGGGCTTCAAGTCGCGCCCTTCCTTCCGGCCCCTTCTGTCGGAGCGGATGGAGGTGATCACCCCGCCGCCCCATTATGAAAAGCCGGATTTTTAATACGGACATTCCCCTCCCGCAAGCGGGAGGGGTCAGGTGTGGGCGCGAGCGCAGCGAGCTTCCAGCCTGGAGGTAGAGAACCGCCGCCGATGTCGCGCCAGCCCGCCCTCCGACCCCCGCTTGCAGGAGGGGGAGGTGGGGGTCAATCCAGCTCCGCGGCCAGATATACCCGGTTCCGGCCATGCTCCTTGGCCAGGTAGAGCGCGCGGTCCGCCGCCTTCAGCGCAGCGCGCGGGTCTTCATAGGCCAGCACATTGGCGACCCCGGCGGAAAAGCTGACCCGCTCCATCCGTTCGCCATTGGCCCGGTTGACCAGGCTGCGGGTGGACAGGTCCTGCCGCACGCTGTCCACCGCTTCGCATGCCTCGGCGGCGGTCTTGCCCCGGAACAGCATGACGAATTCCTCGCCGCCATGGCGCGCGACATGGCATTGGTCGTTGCTGACCTTGGACAGCAATCCCGCCACGAATTTCAGCACCCGGTCGCCGGTATCATGGCCATGGGTATCGTTGATCAGCTTGAAATGATCGATGTCGCAAAAGGCGACGGCCAGTTGCTGCCCTTCCTTCTGCGCCTGCGCCAGTTCCTCGCGCAGCGTGCCTTCGAAGGCGCGGCGATTGGGCAGGCCGGTCAGATGGTCGTGCTCGGCGGCGCGGCGCGCGCTTTCCAGATTGGATTTCAGAAGCTGCGTCTGCTTCTGATTGTCGCGAAGCTGGCTTTCGACCTGCCGGGTCTTTTCCACCATGGATCGGGTCAGCGCCACCAGGCGCGCCAGCACCGGCTGGTTGTCGGAACCGGCGGCCAGGCCCTTCACCTCTTCCTGCAACGCCGCGCCATAATCCTTGGCTGAATTGCGCGATTCGGTCATCAGCCCGGTGAATTGCGACAGATTCTCCTCGACCTTGTCGAGCATCGAGGCAAGCGCTTCGGGCGTGACCTCGTCGTTGCGCTGTTCGGCGGCGACATTTTCGACCCAGCCATTGGTGATCTTGCCGCGTTCGGCCAGCACCGCTTTCACGGCCTTTTCCACGCCGATATGCGATCCGGTCAGATAGTCATGGGCGACGCCGAAATTGAGCGGCGTCAGGTCCAGGTCATGGGCGAACAGGAAATCGCCTATGTCCTCGTACAGCTTGCGCCGCTGGACGATTTCCCGGCTGGAAGCGCTGCCGTGCCGGGCGCGTTGCGGCTGCTCCGGCTCGTCCATGGCCTCGTCGTCGGTCTTGCCTGACAGGCCTCTGGCCCAGCGGGCCAGGCGGTCGGTCAGACCATGTTGCGCGTTTGCGGAAGATGATGCCCCAGTCATGTCCGCTAGAACGACCGGCGATAAACAAGGTTAAGGACATGCCAAGCGAAAAGACGCAAGGCGTTGATCGTCCTCGATTATATGTCCGCGCCGATCAGCCAGTCGCGGAAAATCCGCACCGCCCGGGTCTGCAGCGCGCGCGGCCGGCAGACGAAGAAATAGCGATAGGGGCTTTCGACCCGATTTTCCGGAAACAGCCGGACCAGCCGGGAATCCTGCGCTTCATTATAGTGGCTGGCGTGCATCACGGCGATGCCGAGCCCCTGGGCCGCCGCCTCCAGCATCAACTGGCCGGAATCATAATTGTCGATCGCCAGCGGTTGCAGGTCGGGCAGGTGCACCGCCTCCTTCCACGCCTCGAAGGCGAGCGCCATGTCGCGATGCAGCAGCACCGTATGATTGGCCAGCTCCTGCGGGGCGGTCAGCGCGTTGGGCGCCTCCAGCAACGCCTTGCGCCCGATCAGATAGACCTCGTCATGGTCCAGCTCATGGGCGTAGAGCGCGGGATCGATGTCCTTCGCCAGCACGATCGCCGCGTCCAGCCCTTCGCCCAGCCGCGCCACGGCATAGGGGGTGGTCTCGATGTCGATATGAAGCTGCGGATGCCGCTGCCGAAGGGCGCCCAGATGCGGGAACAGCCTCTGCGTCGCGAAGAGCGGCATAACCGCCAGCCGCAACCGCAACTGGTTTCCGCCGCTCTGGATATTCTCCAGCGCCTGGCTCAGCGAATCGAGCGCCGGCGCGATGTCGTCCAGCAGGCGCTGCCCGTCGGCATTGATTTCCAGCGCCTGATGCTTGCGGTCGAACAGGGGCCGGCCGATGAACCGTTCCAGCGCCTGCACCCGCCGGCTGAGCGCGGGCGTCGAGAGCGCGAGTTCCTCCGCCGCCGCCTTGACCGATCCAAGGCGGGCGACCTGAACAAAGGCCTCCAGGGCCGTAAGGGGCGGCAATCTACGCATAAACCGTCATGTTCATCTGGCCGGTCCGCTGCGACGCATCATTGCTTCTTCTGGAACGGCGCGCAAACCGGCTTCAAGCATCCTTATTCCACTGAGCAGGAAAAAAGGGCAGTTGGCAAGATGCAAAAATTGCAACTCCTCGATTCTTTTCGCACTTGCGAAAATACATCCCGCACTGCACATGGGAAAGGCCTTTCAGGCATCCTCTCCTATAAACTTTCCGGGCTGGCCTTCGGGCCGGCCCTTTTTTTATTCGTTTCGGGGCTCGCCATGGCCCCTTTCCCTCAGCCGCGACGTTCCCTATCTCGTTACGCAGCGAACAGAACGGGGAAGGCGAAGTGGCCGAAGAAGAAACCGCAGGACGCAGGATACAGGTGGCCAACGCGCGGCCCGAGGATGCGGGGCGCGGCCTTGCCCGCCTTCCTCTCGCGGTCATGGCGGAACTCCACCTTGCGGAAGGCGATGTGGTGGAGATCGCGGGCAAGCGGTCGACCCCCGCGCGGGTGGTCCGGCCCTATAAGGAGGATGAGGGGCTGGATGTCCTTCGCCTCGACGGGCTTCAGCGCGCTAATGCCGGCGTCGGATCGGGCGACTTCGTGATCATCCGGAAGGTCGATCCCCGGCCTGCCCAGCGGGTTGTCTTCGCGCCTGCACAAAATAACCTGCGGCTGCAGGGCAATCCGGAGGCGCTGAAGCGCGTTTTCTTCCAGCGGCCGCTCGCCTCTGGGGATGTCGTCGCAACTGCGGGACAGCAACAGGTGCCGCCCGGCGACATGCCGCCCCAGTTGCGCCAGATGCTGGCCGCCCCGGCCTATGCCCTGCAGGAAATCCGCCTGGTCGTGGTGTCGACCGTGCCCAAGGGCATCGTCCATATCGACGCCGACACGGAAGTGGAACTGCGCGCCGAATATGAGGAGCCCCGCGAATCCCGCCGCGCCGACGTCACCTATGACGATGTCGGCGGCATGGCCGAAGCCATCGACCAGCTGCGGGAAATGGTGGAATTGCCGCTGCGCTATCCCGAACTGTTCGAGCGGCTGGGCGTGGACCCGCCCAAGGGCGTGCTGCTCCACGGCCCGCCGGGCACCGGCAAGACCCGGCTGGCCCGCGCCGTCGCCAATGAATCGGAAGCGGAATTCTTCCTGATCAACGGGCCGGAGATCATGGGTTCGGCCTATGGCGAGTCGGAAAAGCAGCTCCGCGAGATTTTCGAGGCGGCCGCCAAGTCGGCGCCGTCGATCCTCTTCATCGACGAGATCGATTCCATCGCGCCCAAGCGCGGCAATGTGACCGGGGAGACGGAAAAGCGCCTCGTCGCCCAGTTGCTGACGCTGATGGACGGGCTGGAACCGCGCACCAATCTGGTCGTCATCGCCGCCACCAACCGGCCGGAAGCGATAGACGAGGCGCTGCGCCGCCCCGGCCGCTTCGACCGGGAGATCATCGTCGGCGTGCCTGACGAGCGCGGACGGCGGGAGATATTGGGCATCCACACCCGCGGCATGCCGCTGGCCGACGGCGTCGACCTGGGCGAACTGGCGCGCATGACCTATGGCTTTGTCGGTGCGGATCTGGCGGCGCTGACCCGCGAGGCGGCGATCGAGACCGTGCGCCGCTTCATGCCCCGGCTCAATCTGGAGGAGGGAACGATCCCCCCTGACGTGCTGGAGGAACTGTCCGTCGCGCGCGACGACTTCATGGCCGCGATCAAGCGCGTCCAGCCCTCCGCCATGCGGGAGGTGATGGTGCAGGCGCCCAATATCGGCTGGGCCGACATAGGCGGTCTGGACGAAGCGCAGATGCGCCTCAAGGAAGGGGTGGAGCTGCCGCTCAAGGACCCGGACGCCTTCCGCCGCATCGGCATCCGCCCGGCCAAGGGGTTCCTGCTCTACGGCCCGCCCGGCACCGGCAAGACGCTGCTGGCGAAGGCCGTGGCGCGGGAAGCGCAGGCCAATTTCATCGCCACCAAATCCTCCGACCTGCTCAGCAAATGGTATGGGGAGAGCGAGCAGCAGATCGCCCGCCTCTTCGCCCGCGCGCGGCAGGTGGCGCCGACGGTCATCTTCATCGATGAACTGGACAGCCTGGTTCCGGCGCGCGGCGGCGGCCTTGGCGAACCGCAGGTGACGGAGCGGGTGGTGAACACCATCCTGGCCGAGATGGACGGGCTGGAGGAATTGCAGTCCGTCGTCGTCATCGGCGCGACCAATCGCCCGACGCTGATCGATCCGGCGCTGCTGCGGCCGGGCCGGTTCGACGAGCTGATCTATGTCCCCGTGCCCGATCAGGCGGGGCGCAGGCGCATCCTGTCCATTCACACGGGCAAGATGCCGCTTGCCGAGGACGTCGATCTGGATGCGCTGGCGGAGCGCACGGAACGGTTCACCGGGGCCGATCTGGAGGATCTGGTCCGCCGCGCCGGCCTGGTCGCGCTGCGCCAGTCGCTGTCGGTCGACAAGGTCACGCAGGCGCATTTCGAGGCCGCGCTGGAGGATACCCGCGCCTCCGTCACGCCCGAAATGGAGCGGGAATATGAGCAGATCCAGGCAACGCTGAAGCAGAGCGTGATGCAGATCGATCCCATCGGCTTCGTGTCGCCCGGCATGTTGCGGGCGCGCGCCAGGACTGAATGAAGAGACATGCTCCCGCGCAGGCGGGAACCCGGTCCCGCCGTTTGCACCGGGTTCCCGAAAGGCGTCCCGCCCTGTCGAACGCCTTCGCGGGAACGCATGCGCATGACCTGATGATGCCGGTCCCTCCGACCTATTTGCCCCTCCACCGCGAAGGCGCTTGCATGCCCGTGCGATTTTTGCGAGTCGGACAGGCAAGGCAGACAGGCGAGAATGAATGGCCTCCATCCCTTTGAAGAAAAAGAACCGGGCCGTTTCCGGAAAACCGTCCTCCACCTTCCTGGGTCAATGGGGCATGTTCCTCCGGCAGTTCATCAAGCATCCCGGCATGATCGGATCGGTCATCCCGTCCTCGCAAATGCTGGTCGACAGCATGCTGGAGGGCGTGGACTGGCAACGGACCCGGCTGTTCGTGGAATATGGCCCGGGCGTCGGGACGTTCACGCGGCCCATTCTCGACCGGCTGCATCCGGACGCCACCCTGCTGGCGATCGACCTCAATCTCGACTTCGTCGCCTATCTGGAGGCGGAGGTCGACGATCCCCGGCTGCGCATCGTCCACGGTTCGGCCGCCGATGTCCGCCGCTTCATCAAGGAGGCCGGCTATGCCCAGGCGGACTATGTCCTGTCGGGCATTCCCTTCTCGACCCTGCCCGGCGGCGTGGGGGAGGCGATCTGCGCCGAAACCCGCTCGGTGCTGAAGACTGGCGGCGCATTTCTGGTCTATCAATATTCCGGCTATGTCCGCCGCCTGCTGTCGCCGTTGTTCGACGAAATCGGCGACCGGGTGGAGTGGCGCAACATTCCACCGTGCCGGATGTTCACGGCGGTGAAGCGGGAAATCCTGGCCCAAGTGGCCTGACCCTTCGGCCTTCCTGTTGAATTTACGTCACTTTGCCGGGATTTTCTCCTGTCCGGCAGGTCTATACCCCATTTGGGGTATGCGCCATGCAGCGCCGGTCGCTACGCGCCCCGCATAGGCAGACCTTCTGCCTCCGGCGGCCGGGCCATATTGCGACCCATGGCCCGGTTGCCGGCTAAGGTTGCCGCAACGATCGTTTCGCTTCGGCCGGCTTTCATGATAAGGCCCGGCGCGAAACACGGCGAGATAGTTCATGAACGACCTGACCCAGACCCCCGAAATGCTGATCGCGACCATGGGCGCGCGTGCCCGCGCGGCAGCGGCCCAGCTTTCCACCGCCAGCGACGCGCAGAAGATCGACGCGCTGCGCCGCGCCGCGCAGGCGCTACGGGATCAGGCGCCGCGGATCATCGCCGCCAATGCCCGGGACATGGAAAACGCTGCCGCCAACGGCCTGTCGCCGGCCATGCTCGACCGGCTGAAGCTGGACGAGGACCGCGTCCTTGCGACGGCGGCGGGCGTGGATCAGGTCGCGACCCTCATCAATCCGCTCGGCAGCGTGATCGACAGGCAAGTCCGCCCCAACGGCATGGAGTTGAGCCGCGTCCGCGTGCCGCTGGGCGTCATCGGCATCATCTATGAAAGCCGCCCCAATGTGACCGCCGACGCCGCCGCGCTCTGCCTGCGCGCCGGCAATGCCGTGATCCTGCGCGGCGGCAGCGAGGCGAAGGAAAGCAACCGCGCCATCCACGCCGCGATGGTCGAGGGGATCGTCGCCGCCGGCCTGCCCGCCGATGCCGTGCAACTGGTCCCCACCACGGACCGCGCCGCCGTGGGCGCGCTGCTGAAGGCGTCGGAATTCATCGACCTGATCGTCCCCCGCGGCGGCAAGAGCCTGGTCGCCCGCGTGCAGGAAGAGGCGCGCGTGCCTGTCCTCGCCCATCTCGACGGCATCAACCACAGCTATGTCGACGGCGCGGCCGATCCGGACATGGCGCAAAAGCTGGTGGTGAACGCCAAGATGCGCCGCACCGGCATTTGCGGCGCGACCGAGACCGTGCTGATCGACAAGGCCTATGCTGAGGCGCCCGCCATCGTGAAGGCGTTGCTCGACGCCCAATGCGAAGTGCGCGGCGACGAGGCCGTGCAGGCGATGGACAGCCGCGTCACGGCGGCGTCGGACGAGGATTGGGATACCGAATATCTCGACGCCATCGTCTCTGTGCGGATCGTGGACGGGCTGGACGAGGCGCTCGCCCACATCGCCGCCCATGCCAGCCACCATACCGACGCGATCATCACCGAGGATGCGGAGAGGGCCGAACGCTTCCTGAACGCGGTCGACAGCGCCATCGTGATGTGGAACGCCTCCACCCAGTTCGCGGACGGCGGCGAGTTCGGGCTGGGCGCGGAAATCGGTATCTCCACCGGCCGCCTGCATGCCAGAGGCCCGGTGGCGCTGGAAGGCCTGACGACCTATAAATGGCTGGTGCGCGGAACGGGGCAGACCCGGCCGTAATGCCCAAACCCCTCCTCCGTTCGCCCTGAGCTTGTCGAAGGGCTTCGACAGGCTCAGCCCGAACGGGGAGAGGGTGGTACCCAAATGGAGAGGGTTGGCGCTTACCCCTTCACCACCCCATCGATCGCCTTCAGCTTCTCCAGCATCGGCCCGACCCACTCCAGCGGCAGCATCACCGGCCCGTCCGAAGGCGCATGGTCCGGATCGTCATGCGCCTCCGCAAACACCGCCGCGACCCCCGCCGCCACCGCGCTCCGCGCCAATAGCGGCGCAAATTCCCGCTGCCCACCGGAAGCCGATCCCAATCCGCCCGGCTGCTGCACCGAATGGGTGGCATCGAACACCACCGGATAGCCCGTCTCCGCCATCACGGGCAGCGAGCGCATGTCGCTGACCAGCATGTTATAGCCGAAACTTGCCCCGCGCTCCGTCAGCAAAATCCGCTCATTCCCGGTCGACGCAACCTTCTGCGCCACCGCCGCCATGTCCCACGGCGCAAGAAACTGCCCCTTCTTCACATTGACCACCGCGCCGGTCCGCCCCGCCGCCAGCAGCAAATCGGTCTGGCGGCACAGAAAGGCGGGAATCTGGAGAATATCCACCGCCTCCGCCGCCGCCTCCACCTGCCCGGCCTCATGCACGTCGGTCAGCACCGGACAGCCGAACGCCGCCTTCACCTCCGCCAGAATCGCCAGCCCCGTATCGATCCCGACGCCCCGCTGCCCCGATACGGAGGTCCGGTTCGCCTTGTCGAAGGAGGATTTGAAGATGAACGGCACCCCGGCACGTCCCGCAAGGCCGGAGAGCTTTTCCGCCATCATCATCGCATGGTCGCGGCTCTCGATCTGGCAGGGGCCGGAGATCAGGACGAAGGGCAGGTCGTTGCCGACGGTAACCGACCCGATGGAAACATGCTTGGCTGTCATCATCGCGCTCACTTCGGCGCTTTGACGAAGCGGCGCAAGAGCTGCCCGCGCCAAAGCCCCTTGCCGGGATGATAATTCCAGCAGAACCAGCCGAAGACGAGGCAGGCCAGCAGCGAGGGCAGCGCCATCGGATCGCCTTCCCCCTTCATGTGCCGGTAAAAGGCAAGGTCCGCCCGCCACCGGTCCCGCTCGCTGCCGCCGCCGTTGATGCCATAGGCATTGTCGTGACGCCGGCAACCGATGTTTCGGTTGTATTTGCGGTGGTCTATGAAATAGCAGTAATTGCGTTCGGGTGTCGTCATGGCCCGATGTGGACAGGGGCCATGGAAAAGTTCAAGCGTAAAGTCTTCTACCTTGGCGGTTTCGATCCGCGCGGGGTGCGTTTCTACCACCAGATGTACCGCGAGCAGGCGGAAGCCTACACGCGCCTGTCGGGCGAACGGGTGGAGGTCAGCGCCCGCCGCTCCGGCCCGGCCTCTTCCGCCAGTTGGACCGTCACCAACCATAGCGCCGGGGTCGAGACCGATTATGAGTTCCTCCGCTGGGAGGATCTGGTCGGCAAGGTATGGATACGCAATCCGCTGCTGCTGGCGTGGCGCTCCATCGCCACATATGGCGCCCATGCCCGCCACATGCAGTTCCTGCGGATGCGGAAACTGCGTCCGGGGCCGGTCATCACCATCCTCTATCCGCCGCTGCTGGCGGTGCTGATCCCACTGGCGCTGGCGCTGATACCCGCGCTGCCGCTTTCGCTGCTGATGCCCTTCTGGGCCGCCGCGCTGATCGGCATCGCCGTCAGCGTGGCTCTGTCGGGCCGCCTGCTCAACAAGCTGATCGTGCCCTGGCTGCTCCGTTTCATGGTTTACAACCACAGCGTCGCCGCCCAAGGCCCCGGTACGGATATGGACGAGCGCCTGGACCAGTTCGCCGCCCGCATCGTGGGGGAGGTGGACGGCCCCTGGGACGAGGTCGTCTTCGCCTCCCACAGCAACGGCACCATCTATGCGATGAGCGTGCTGCGCCGCATCCTGGAATTGCGCGGCGACCGGCCGCTGCCCGACAATTTCACCGTCCTCACCCTGGGCCAGGTCGTTCCCGTCATCGCCCTGCGCAAGGATGCGCGCTGGTATCATGCCGACCTCAAGGCGCTGGACGACAAGCCGTTCCGCCTGGTCGATTTCTCCGCTCCCCCCGATGGCGCGGCCTATCATGGCGTCCATCCGATCCGCCTCGTCTCGGATCGGTGCGCGGCGCGCGTCGACCTGCTCTCGCCCCGCTTCCACCTCTTCTACGATCCGGAAAACTATCATGGCGGCTGGTCGAACAAATATGAGGCGCATTTCGACTATCTGCGCGTGGGCGACCGCCTGTCGCCGGTGGACTATGTCAGCCTCACCGCCGGCCGCCGCACCATCGACGAAGCCATAGCGCAGTTCAGGACGATCCCATGACGCAGCCCTTCACCCCGCCCTATCCCGAACCGCCGCGGACCCGCCGTGGCCTCGTCAAGCGCTTCTTCCGGGGCTGGCATAGCTGGATTCATGTCCTGTTCGAGAAGAGCTACACGATGAAGCTGGGCGAAATCCGCATGCCCGGCCAGACCATGTACATCGCCAACGAACTGCCGCTGGTGGACCAGATCCTGCGCGGCGGCACGGCCTATCCCAAACATCGCGAACTGGTCCGCAACCTGTCCCCCCTGATCGGCAACAGCGTCTTCTCCGCCAATGGGGAGGATTGGGAAAGCCAGCGCGCCATGGTGAACCCCGCCTTCGCCCACACCGCGCTCAACCGCTCCATGCCGCTGATGGTAGCGGCGGCCGACGACCTGCTCGCCCGGCTCGACGCGGCGGACAAGGGCAAGCCGGTCGACATCGACCCGATGATGACCCATGTGGCGGCCGACATCATCTTCCGCACGCTTTTCTCGGAGCCGCTGGACGAGCGCCGCTCCAACATCATCCACACCGCCTTCGGCCGTTTCCAGCGGCTCGCCCACAGCGCCTCGATGCTGCGCCTCTACGGCTTTCCGGCGCGCTGGTTCGAGAAACGCTCGCTGGCCCCGGCAAAGGCGATCCATGAGGTCTTCCGTCCCATCGTCGAAGCGCGCCATGAGGGCTTCCACCAGCGCGGCGAGGCGCCGCACAAGGACATCCTCCAATCGCTGATCGAGGCGAAGCATCCCGAAACCGGCGACCCCTTCACCCTGCAACAGGTGATGGACCAGGTTTCCACCGTCTTCCTCGCCGGCCATGAAACGTCCGCCAGCACCATGACCTGGGCGCTCTACATGCTGGCGGAATGCGCCCATATCCAGACCGCCGCCCGCACGGAGGTGCAGCAGCTCGCCGGGGACGCGCCGCTCACCGCCGCGATGCTCAAGGACATGGGGGCGATCCGCAACATTTTCCGCGAAACGCTGCGCCTCTATCCGCCCGTCGCCTTCTTCCCGCGCGAAGTGACCTGCCCGATGCCGATGCGCGACAAGAGCCTTGAGGAAGGCGCGATGCTGGTCGTCGCCCCCTGGCTCACGCAGCGCAACAAGGACAACTGGGCCTGTCCGCACAGCTTCATGCCCGAACGCTTCGAAGATCCCGCCAATGCGGAGATGGTGCGCCAGGCCTGGTTTCCCTTCGGCCGCGGCCCCCGGGTCTGCGTGGGCGCGGGCTTTGCACAGCAGGAGGTGATGACGGTGATCGCCAGCGTCCTGCGCCGCTACCGCCTGTCGGTGCCCGACGGGTTCAGGCCCGAACCGATCAGCCGCCTGACCATCCGGCCAAGGACGGGGATGAAGCTGATGTTCGATGCCGTCCGGCTTTGACGGATGGGGTGGATTGCGGACATTCCCCCTCCCGCAGGCGGGAGGCGGTTAGGGGGTGGGCTGGCGCGGCATCTGCGCTGTTTTGCAACGGCTAAGTCAGAAGCTCGCTACGATCGCGCCCACCCCTAACCCCTCCCGTTTACGGGAGGGGAATGTCTTGGATTGGTCGAAACCAGACGAGCGATCATCGGCCGGCCATCCAACTCGGCATGCGTAACCCAAAAGCGACACCCGCCTCGAAAACCATCCTATTTCCTGCGCCGGGACAGTTTCAGCCTGTCCTATTCCGCCTTGCCCGGCCTAACCAGCACCCCTCTTTGAAAACGTCCGAACCATCGCGCCCATGCCTACGCGCGCCCGGGCACGCGCGCGCATATGGTGTGAACTTCGGCGGAAAACCGCCGGAATCTCACCCCCTGATCCGCCCCACCATCGCCTGTCCGGCCACCCGCTGCCGCAGATAGCGCCGCTTCAACACCACGCTCGCCACCAGCAGCGGCACGCCCAGCATGATGCAGATCGCGCCCAGCATCGGCGGCCAAAGTCCGAACAGGCTGTGCATGTTCAAGGCGGAAGGCGCCAGCACCAGCAGGAAACCCGCCGTCAGCAGCCATAATCCCCAACGGCGCGGCCTGACCGCGATCATGCGCATCTCGTGCCGGTGCGCCTTGCGCCCTTCCTTCGTCGACAGATCGGGATGCTTCATCGCAGGCCACTAAAGCGGAAAAGGCGACCTGCTGTCCAGCGTCAGAACGGGGCTTTCGTTCGCTCTCCGCTTGGGCTACATGCGGGGCATCCCCGGGGGACCGTCCACAGGCGGTTGAGAGGCGGCTGACGTGGCCGCGACCCGCTGAACCTGATCCGGATAAGACCGGCGTAGGGAGGGAACGGCTTGTTCGCATGCAGCAACCCGCGCCCGCCCTCCGCCCCGATGCGAAGAGGAGGACGGCAAGCCATGGACAGCATTTCCGTCCTGACCCTGCGCCTGGCTGAAGCCATCGGCCTCTACATGATCGTCATCGGCACAGGGGGCCTCGTGGCGCCGCAGCGCTGGCGACAGATGATGGACGATCTGGAACGCTCGCCCGGTCTGGTGATGGCGCTGGCCTTTCCGGTTTTCGCGGTCGGCGCGGCGCTCGTCCTCATCCACAGCATCTGGCGCGATCCGCTGTCCATCATCGTCTCGGCCATCGGCTATGTCGCGCTGATCGAGGGCGCTCTGCTGCTCGCGGTCCCGGCGCCCCTGCTCAAGATCGGTCGCTGGTCCCTCAACTTCACCCGCGCCTGGGCGATCGTCTCGATCATCCTCGGCATCCTTCTCTTCCTCGCTGGCCTCACCGGCCGCGCCACCGTCATCGCCTGAAAGGAACCCAAATGGCAGACGTCCCAGCACGAACAGAGATGCGCGTCACCACCGGACCCATCCGTGGCTCGCGCAAGATCCATGTCGGCCCGCTCAAGGTCGCCATGCGTGAGATCGACCTGGAACCCGGCAGCGGGGAGCCGCCGGTCCGCGTCTATGACACCTCCGGTCCCTACACCGATCCGGATGCCCGCATCGACATCATGGCGGGCCTTCCCGCTTTGCGCCGGGACTGGATCGTCGGCCGGGGCGATGTCGAGGAATATGACGCCCGCGCCATCCAGCCGGAGGATAACGGCCTGAAAGGCCCCGACCGCAGCGGCGGCGTTCAGCCCTTTCCCAACACGGTCAAGCGTCCCCTGCGCGCCAAGGCTGGAGCGAACGTCTCCCAAATGCACTATGCCCGGCGCGGCATCATCACGCCGGAGATGGAATATGTGGCCGAGCGCGAAAATCTGGGCCGCGCCCGCCTCGCCGAATATGTCCGCGACGGGCAGGACTGGGGCGCGTCGATCCCCGACTATGTGACGCCGGAATTCGTCCGGGAGGAGGTCGCCCGCGGCCGCGCCATCATCCCCAACAACATCAACCACCCGGAATCGGAGCCGATGGCGATCGGCCGCAACTTCCTGGTGAAGATCAACGCCAATATCGGCAACAGCGCCGTCGCCTCCGACGTGGCGAGCGAAGTCGACAAGCTGGTCTGGTCGATCCGCTGGGGCGCCGACACGGTGATGGACCTGTCGACGGGCCGCAACATCCACGACACCCGCGAATGGATCATGCGCAACTCGCCGGTCCCGATCGGCACCGTCCCCATCTATCAGGCGCTGGAGAAGGTCGGCGGCATTGCCGAGGAACTGACCTGGGACATCTTCCGCGACACGCTGATCGAACAGGCCGAACAGGGCGTCGACTATTTCACCATCCATGCGGGCGTGCGCCTGCCCTATATCCCGATGACGGCAAAGCGCGTCACCGGCATCGTCTCGCGCGGCGGATCGATCATGGCGAAATGGTGTCTCGCCCATCACAGGGAAAGCTTCCTCTACGAGCATTTCGACGAGATCACCGAGATCATGAAGGCCTATGACATCGCCTATTCGCTGGGCGACGGCCTGCGCCCCGGCTCCATCGCCGACGCCAATGACGAGGCGCAGTTCGCCGAACTCTACACGCTGGGCGAACTGACGAAGCGCGCCTGGGAACAGGATGTGCAGGTAATGATCGAAGGGCCGGGCCATGTGCCCATGCACAAGATCAAGCAGAATATGGACAAGCAGTTGGAGGCCTGCGGCGAAGCGCCCTTCTACACGCTGGGGCCGCTGACCACCGACATCGCGCCGGGCTATGATCATATCACCAGCGGCATCGGCGCGGCGATGATCGGCTGGTACGGCACGGCGATGCTCTGCTACGTCACGCCCAAGGAGCATCTGGGCCTGCCCGACCGCGACGACGTGAAGGTGGGTGTCGTGACCTACAAGCTCGCCGCTCACGCGGCCGACCTGGCCAAGGGCCACCCCGCCGCCAAGGTCCGCGACGACGCGCTGAGCCGCGCCCGCTTCGAATTCCGCTGGCGCGACCAGTTCAACCTGTCGCTCGATCCCGACACGGCCGAGAAATATCACGACCAGACGCTTCCCGCCGAAGGCGCGAAGACCGCCCATTTCTGCTCCATGTGCGGCCCCAAATTCTGCTCGATGAAGATCACGCAGGAAGTGCGCGACTTCGCCGCCAGGCAGAACCAGCCCGCAGACAGCTTCCTCGCGGCGGAGGACGCCGAAAAAGGCATGGCCGAAATGAGCGAAATCTTCCGGCAGACCGGCAGCGAACTCTATATGGGCGCTGGTGGGCGAGATCGCGACTGAGTTTTGGAGAACTGGGTTTCGTGGACAAAGCTTGACTGGATGACGTGGGGTTGACTCAAGGCTGCCTTTTGGAGGCAGGCTTGGGCGAACGGATTGGTCTTTCAGATAAGGAATGAGGTTTGATCGGGCCGCTGCTTCCATTGGAGGGGAGGCGCGGTTGCCGCCCGCCAGGTGACAATAGGCTATTCATGGAGGCGGTGCTGTGGATTGTTCGCACGGGCAGTCCATGGCGTGATCTGCCCGCCATGTTCGGCAACTGGAGTACGGCGTTCAGGCGGTTTCGCGATTGGCGGGAAGCCGATATTTTCAAGCGTATTTTCGATGTGCTGTCGGAGGAACCCGACATGGAATACGCCATGGTCGATGCGACCATCGTCAAGGTTCACCGACATGGCCAGGGCGCAAAAGGGGGACTCAGGGCCAGGCCATTGGTCGCTCAAAAGGCGGCATGACGACCAAGATTCTGGCGCTGACCGATGCCTTGGGCAATCTGGTGCGCTTCGAGTTGCTGCCGGGCAACCGCTACGACACCATAGGCGTCGCACCGTTGATCGACGGTATTGAGTTCGGTGCCCTGCTGGGCGACAAGGCCTTCGATTCCAACTGGATTGTACAGGATCTTGATCAGCGTGGGGCGAAGGTTGTCATTTCACAACATCCCGGCCGCGCCCAAAAGCTCAAGATCGACGTCGAGATGTACAAATGGCGTCACCTGATCGAAAACTTCTTCTCCAAACTTAAGGAATTCAAACGCATCGCTATGCGTGCCTGCAAAACCGACCAGAGCTTCTCTGCAATGATCTATCTCGCCGCAGCCATCATCAACTCACGATGAATCCCCACAAACCCTAATCTTTATCGGAGGGGTGGATCATACCGAAACTGAGTCTTAGGATGCTACGCCTTTGCTTTGGCAATCGGCTCCCGGCCAGCATTTTAGGTCTTCTGGCGATGTCGGCCGTCTCCTGTACCGCTCCAACCCAGTATATGGGAATTTCGTTGGTGCCTGGCGCCGCTGACGCCGACGCCCACGCCCTGCTCGCCGCGTCGGACATGGCCGCCGAGCGCCAGCGCCTGCCGGAAGGTCAGGAAGGCATGGGAGGCAAAGCCGCGCGAGACGATCGCATCCCAGAGTGTGAGTACATTGATGCCGCTGTATCGCCGATCTCTGACGGCGTTGTAGGGCATGCCGATACTCACCTTCGACGAACCCCAGGGCTGGACCCAGGGCGCGCGTCCGGCTTCCAGCTCGGCGATGATCCGGTTGGTGATCTGTTCGTAGAGGTCGGTCCGCTCACCCGCGGAACGGTGGGTGCGTGCATAGGCCATCGCGATTCTCCGCGACGGGTCGGTCCCGAGCCTCTCTCGTGACGCTCAACCCGTCACGGCCAACCGGCCGCACTCTCACTCTTGAAGGGGGCGCTACGGGGCGCAGCCCGTTTGAAGGGGTCGTTTGAGATTCGCGAAGCGAAGCTCAAACGCAGGGGAAGCCGTTCCCCTGCAGGATCAGGCGCTGCGCGAACGCACGCTACTGACCGCCACTCAGCTCGAAAGACGTGGACGACGTGTGGACGATGATAAGGAAATCAGGTTTCCAAGACCGAATCAGCATCGAGTCACTAGCTGATTTTCTCGGAAAATCTGGAGCGGGCGAAGGGATTCGAACCCTCGACCCCAACCTTGGCAACTTCGATGAGCGGCTTCTCCAAGCTTTCCGAGCCTACCCCATACTACGATTTGTTCAGTAGTTATTGATATTTAGCCTATCCTATCGTATCCTGCTGCTGGACGCAATTGGGCGTCCCGTGGAGACAATTTGGAGACAAAGCCCCTTTCGACGAGCTTTGTCTCCAACTGGAGGATCACGATGGCAACCAGCAAACTGACCAAGCGCGCGATCGATGCGCTCGTGCCGCCGGTGAAGAAGCAGGCTGTCCTTTGGGACACGGAGGTGAAGGGCTTCGGCGTGCGGGTGCTGCCGTCCGGCCTCAAGACCTTCATCGTCCAGTATCGCAATGCCGAGGGCATCAAGCGCCGTATCAACATTGCGCGCTATGGCGTGCTGACCGTCGACCAGGCGCGCGATCAGGCCAAGCTCAAGCTGGCGGCCGTCATCGGCGGTGAAGACCCCGCCGACGAAGTTCGCCAAGCGCGAAAAGGTATGACGGTCGAGGAGATGTGCGATTGGTATCTGACCGAAGCGCGGACGGGGAACATCCTCGGCCGCAAGAACCTGCCGATCAAGAAATCGTCGCTCGACATGGATGAGAGCCGGATCAGGACACACATCAAGCCGCTCCTAGGCAAGCGGGTCGTGAAGCATCTGACCATCGCGGATGCCGAGCAGATGCAGACCGACGTGAAGGACGGGAAGACGGCGAAGCCGCGCAGCGGCGGCCGGGGTGGTATGGCGACCGGCGGCGCCGGTGTCGCGGCGCGCTGCGTGGGCACGCTCCAGGCCATCATCGGACATGCGAAGCATAAGGGCCTGCTCGACACTCATCCGACGCAGGGTGCGAAGAAGCTGGCTGGTAAGAAGAGGACGCGGCGTCTGAGCGCCGCCGAGATCGTGATAATGGGCAAGGCGATAGCCTATGCCCAGCGCAACGGCGAGAACCCCGTCGCTCTCGGTGTGCTGCGCATGCTGCTGCTGACCGGATACCGCCGGGAAGAAGCTCAGGCGATGCACCGCGCCTGGGTCAACGGGGCTGCTGGCTATGTCGCGTTCCCGGACACCAAGGGGGGTGCGCAGCTTCGGGCGATCGGCCCTGCGGCTGTCAGGGTCATCGAGAACCAGCCCGGCATCGTGGGCAATCCGCACGCCTTCCCCTCGGAAGTCGGAACGGGGCCGTTCACGGCGGTCAGTGCCTGCATCCAGCGCGTTTGCGCACTGGCGGGAATCGAGGGCGTCACACCGCACACGCTGCGCCATACCTTCGGCAGCGTGGCCGGTGAGCTAGGTTTCTCGGAGCTGACGATCCGCGCCATGCTCGGCCACGCCTCACAGAATGTTACGCAGGACTATGTCCACATTGACGAGGCACTGAAGCTCGCCGTGCGGCGGACATCGGATGAAATCGAGCGGCTGCTTGCTCTGGGCGCTGCGAAACTAGAGACGATGCGGCTCGCCGCTTGGACCACAAAGAGTCGGGGTCGATGCGGCCACACCGCCGGATTCGAATCCCCATGTGGGAGCGTGATGGTGCGAACTGTGTAAATCGAAAATTGTGAGAGACGGAGCAACATGCTTGCGCGGCGGGCGATGGCGACGACCAGAACTGGATCTTCCGGCCTCGCTCACTGTGCGGGCTTCGATAATCGCAAAGTTCAACTTGCTTGGAGGACGATCGGACTTCGTCGCTCCAACCTGCCTGATCCCGATCAAATTACCCGCTAATCACGCATGATCCCGACCGGGAGGCAGAGCTTCAAAACTGCCGTATAGCCCCTTAAAAAACAGGAGCGGATAACCGGGAGGTCCTTCCTCCAGCTATTCCACAAAACCAATCACGATTTCATGGTCACCTGCATCATGTATTTGCGAAATCTTACAGCCGACCCATGCTAACGCTCCCTCTACTCGCAGGAAGCCGTCCTGCATCGACAGGTTCAGACCCGCTATCGCTTCGTTGGGCTCTGCACGAAAGATGGACTGGCACAAATCAATATGCTCGATCGCGAGAACGTTCACGCAGAATTTCCCGGTCTCCCGAATAGATGTCCAACTCCTCGATGCGTTAGACGGCATAAAGGCCACCAAAGGGGGGTCGATGGAAACGGAGGTGAATGTTCCGACAACCTAAGTAATTGGCCGGCGCATTTCGTCACCAGATATTATAACACAAACGCTGGTTGGATGGTTACCGAGGACACGGCGAAAGTAACGTTCGTCTATTTTTATATGGGCGATGTGCCCTTCCGGAATTTCCGAACTCATCACGATTTCCTGGCCGTCATATCAAGTGCGACATCGACAATCATGTCTTCCTGGCCACCGACCATTTTGCGTTTACCAAGTTCGACCAGAATCGCGCGGGTATCGACGCCATATTCCACACTCGCCTTCTCTGCATGACGCAGGAAGCTGGAATAAACGCCGGCATAGCCCAACGTCAGCGTTTCGCGGTCAACCCGTACCGGGCGGTCCTGCAGCGGACGCACCAGTTCTTCCGCCGCATCCATGAGCGCGTAGAGATCGGTGCCATGGTTCCAACCCATCCGGTCGGCGGCCGCGATGAATACTTCGAGCGGCGCGTTACCCGCTCCCGCGCCCATGCCCGCCAGCGAGGCATCGACCCGGATCGCGCCGTTCTGCACCGCGACAATGCTGTTGGCGACGCCCAGCGAAAGGTTGTGGTGCGCGTGCACGCCGCGCTGCGTCTCCGGCTTGAGCACCCGGTCATAGGCCTGGAGCCGCGCGGCATAATCGTCCATCGACATGGCCCCGCCGCTGTCGGTGACATAGACGCAATGCGCGCCATAGCTTTCCATCAGCTTGGCCTGGCCGGCGAGCGCGTCGGGCGGCGACATATGGCTCATCATCAGGAAGCCCGACACGTCCATACCAAGCCCGCACGCGTATTCGATATGCTGCCTGGCGACATCAGCTTCGGTGCAATGGGTGGCGACCCGCACCGAGCGCACGCCCAGCTCATAGGCATGCTTGAGATCATGAATCGTGCCGATGCCAGGCAGCAGCAGGGTAGTAAGGACGGCATGTTCGAGCACCTCGGCCACCGCGCCGATCCAGTCCCAATCGGTATGGGCGCCGAAGCCGTAGTTGAACGAGGAACCCGACAGCCCGTCTCCATGCGCGACTTCGATGGCATCGACTTTCGCCCGGTCAAGCGCCCTGGCGATCGCCTGGACGTGGTCCAACCCGTACTGGTGGCGGATGGCGTGCATCCCGTCGCGCAGGGTGACATCCTGGATATAGAGCTTGGTGGTGGTCGGATCGAAGCTCATGCCGCGCTTCCTTCATGCATTCTGGCCGCCATGCGTTCGGCGGTCCTGAGCGCCGCCGACGTCATGATGTCGAGATTGCCGGCATAGGCCGGGAGATAGTGGGCCGCGCCCTCCACTTCGAGGAAGACGGAGACCTTGAGCCCGGTGAACTCGCCGTTCATCTCGGGAATGCGTAGCGGCTGGTTCGAACCGATATGCTCGAACTGGACCTCCTGCTTCAGCCGATAGCCGGGAACATAAGTCTGCACCTGGGCGACCATGTCCTTGACCGATTGCGCGATTAACGCCTGATCGCCGTCCTCGCACAGGCAATAGACGGTATCGCGCATAATCAGCGGCGGTTCGGCCGGGTTCAGCACGATGATCGCCTTGCCCCGCGTCGCTCCGCCGACATCGACGATTGCCTGGCTGGTGGTTTCGGTGAACTCGTCGATATTGGCGCGGGTGCCGGGCCCGGCGCTCTTGGACGCGATGGACGCGACGATCTCGCCGTAATGCACTTTGGCGACGCGGTTGATCGCATGCACTATAGGAATGGTCGCCTGGCCGCCGCAGGTGACCATGTTGACGTTGGGCGCGTCGAGATTGGCGCTGCCGTTGACGGGCGGGATCGTATAGGGGCCGATGGCCGCAGGCGTCAGGTCGATCACGCGCTTGCCCGCCGCGCGCAGCAGCGAATCGTGATGCTTGTGCGCCCCGGCCGACGTCGCATCGAACACGATCTCGATCTCAGAAAATTCCGGCATGGCGATCAGGCCTTCCACGCCCCCGGGCGTGATTGGCACGCCCATGCGCCGGGCCCGCTTCAGCCCGTCGGATTCGGGATCGATGCCCACGAACGCGGCCATCTCTAGCGTGTCGGACAGTCTCATGACCTTGATCATCAGGTCGGTGCCAATATTGCCCGAGCCGATGATCGCGACTTTCGTCTTCGTGCCCATAATCCTAGCTTTCGTAAGTGAAACCGACGGAGCCGAGCCCGCCAATTGTGGCCTTCACGCTGTCGCCCGGCTGCAGCGCCACCATGGGGCCGAGCGCGCCCGTCAGCACGACATCGCCCTTGCGCAGCGGCTCGCCGCGTTCGGCCAGCGTGTTGGCCAGCCAGGTCGCCGCGTTCAGCGGATGACCGAGGCAGGCCACACCGGCACCGAGCGAGGCCACGGCGCCGTTGACTTCCAGCGCCATGCCGCATGTCCAAAGGTCCAGCCCGGCAAGCGGCTTGCGGTCCTTGCCAAGAACGAACATCGCGGAAGAACCGTTATCGGCGACGGTGTCGGCGAAGGTGATTTTCCAGTCCGCGATCCGGCTGTCGACGATCTCGATGGCTGCAACCACGCTCTCGACCGCCGCCGCAAGCTCCTCGCGGGTAACGGTGTGGGCTGGAAAATCGTCGCCAATGACAAACGCGACCTCGGCTTCCGCTTTCGGTTGGAGTAGCCTGCCTGATGGCAGTGCATCGCCATCAGGCAATTCCATATCCTCGAACAGGACACCGAAATCCGGCTGATCGACGCCGAGTTGCTGCTGCACCGCCTTCGCTGTCAGCCCGACCTTGCGCCCGATAATCCGGCGTCCCGCCGCTTCCCAAAAGCGCGTGTTGATAGCCTGGATGGCATAGGCTGCTTCTACATCACGGGGATCGAGGTCATCGCGCATCGGGGGAATTGCCTGACCGGCATATGCCTCGCGAAGCCGCGCGGCCAGATCGTTCCAGATGGATGTGTTCACCATCGTCACTCCTAAACAAGATATCGCTAGTCGACGTAATAAGGAGTCTGCGCTGGCTCAATCACGCTTTACTCCGTATAACTCACGAAATGAGACAAGGTACACCCAGGCTAAACTCGCTCGATCGCTCGCTGGACCTCCTCGAGTGCATCATTCTCGATCAAGGGCGCAGACCGGCGCATGAAATCGGGCGACAGCTCAACCTCAAGCGCGCGACTGTCTACCGTATAGTCAAGTCTCTTGAGGAATTTGGCCAATTGCGCGCGTGTCGACGAGGCCATTATGTCGCCGGGCCCCGGATTTTACATATGCTGGCATCGGTCGATCCTCATCACATTCATGCGGAAATTGCACGACCACTGATACGGAAACTTGCCAAATCGGTGGGGCATACCGTCCATCTGGGCGTCCTGGAAGGAGACATGACGACCTACCTGGTCAAGGAAGGGCGTGTCGACGACGGCTTGCTCACCCGCGAAGACATGCAGCTCGAATCCTATTGTTCCGGCATTGGCAAGGTGCTGCTTGCCTATCTGTCCGAGGCGGACCGGCAACGCTATTTGTCCGGCGGACCTTTCGTGCGCTTGACGCAAAATTGTCAACGGCGGAGTAAAAGTCGGCCATTGGGCGGCGCAAAATCAGGCCGGGTGATCCGTGTGCTGGCGAGCGCCGCGAGGGCGTAGCCCGAGTGGGGGTCGCCAACACACGGATGGTCTTTTCTGTCAGGGGTTGGAGCGTGCCTTGCGCGCCTGGCTTTGGGCCAGACGATAGCTCTCTCCGTTCATCTCGAGTATGGAGACGTGGTGGGTAAGCCGGTCGAGGAGCGCGCCTGTCAGGCGCTCGGAGCCGAACGTTTCGGTCCACTCGTCGAACGGCAAGTTGCTGGTGATCAGCGTCGAGCCGCGCTCGTAACGCTGCGAGATCAGCTCGAACAGCAGTTCCGCGCCGGTTTTCGAGAGCGGCACGAACCCCAGTTCATCGATGATGAGGAGCTTGTATCCGGCCATTTGCTTGTGGAGGCGCAGAAGGCGGCGTTCGTCGCGTGCCTCCATCATCGCGCTGACCAGCGCGGACGCGGTGGTGAAGCCGACCGTCAGGCCCTTCTGGCAGGCGGCAAGGCCGAGGCCGATCGCCACATGGGTCTTGCCGGTTCCCGAGGGACCAAGGGCTATGACGTTCTCGCGGCGGTTGATCCAGTCGCAGCGTGCCAGTTCCAGCACCTGCATCTTGTTGAGCTTGGGGATCGCGGCAAAGTCGAAGCTGTCGAGGCTCTTGGCGGCCGGGAACTTCGCAGCCTTGATCCGGCGCTCGACCATCCGGCGTTCCCGGTCGATCAGCTCCAGTTCGACAAGCCGGGCAAGGTAGCGGACGTGATCTGCGCCCTCGGCCGCGCATCGCCGGGCCAGCTTGTCATGCTCGCGCAGGAAGGTTGGTAGCTTGAGCGTCTTGAGGTGGCTGGCCAGTAACAGCTCGGGGGACGGACTGCTCATGCCGCATCCTTCGCATCGCCCGAGAGCAACTGCATGTAGGAGCGCGCCGATGTCGTCTCCACCCTGGCTCTGGGCAGATAGGGATAGATCGCCATGTCCAATCGGGGTGGTCGGCGCTCCACCCGGCACAGCAGGAGATGCTTCACGGCATCAAAGCCGATCGCCCCGATATCGAGAGCCTGCTTTACGGCCGCATGCAGATCGGCAAGCGTGAAGCTCTCCAGCAGACGCAGCACCTGCACATACTCGCGCCGACCATGCTTGCCCATACGAGCTTCCATGAGGCGGCGCAGCGTTGCAAACGCTTCGGGCAGGTGCCAGCCTTGCAGGGGCGCTGCCTGATCGAGCGCATTGATCTTCTGTTCGATCAGGGGAAGGTAATGGATGGGATCGAAGATCACGTCCTCGCGCTCGTAGCTGCGCACATGACGGGCAATGACCTCGCCCCGGCAGCCGATCACCACCTCGCCGACATAGCCCCGGATCCATACCTCCTGATGGCCGAAGCGCACCGGCACCGAGTAATCATTGGTCCGGTAACGCACCAGCGCCTGCGACGAGACCTGGCCGCTGGTCTGGTCACAAGCCTCGAACGGGGCAGCCGGCAGTTCCTGCATCGCCGCCAGATCGCGCTTCAGCCTCTCGCCGATCGTCTCGCTCTCGCCCCGCAGCCGGTCGTTCTGACGCTTGCGGCATTGCTCCTCGAGCCACAGGTTGAACGCCTCCCACGTCGCGAACCGGGGGATCGGCACCATGAAGTTGCGGCGAGCATAACCGACCAGCCCTTCAACACTGCCTTTGTCGTTCCCCCTGCCGGGACGGCCGTAACGATCGCGGATCAGGTAATGCGACAGGAAGCCGCTGAACAGCCGGGCGCGCTGCCTCGTGCCGTCGGGCAGGATCTTCGAGACCAGGCAGCGGTCGTTATCGTAGACGATCGACAGCGGCACCGCGCCGAAAAACGCGAAGGCGTGCACGTGGCCGTCCATCCATGCCTCGGCAACGGCAGCGGGATAGGCGCGCACGTAGCAGGCGTCGCTGTGCGGTAGATCGAGCACGAAGAAATGCGCCTTCTGCACAACACCGCCGATCTCGACCATGGCCTCACCAAAATCTGCCTGGGCATGGCCGGGCGCATGCGCCAGCGGCACGAACATCTCCCGGCTGCGCTGCTCGCGCTGTCGGATGTAATCCTTGATGATCGTGTAGCCGCCGGTGAAACCGTGCTCTTCGCGAAGGCGGTCAAATACCCGCTTCGCCGTATGACGCTGCTTGCGCGGAACCTGACGGTCACCATCAAGCCATGCATCGATGATCGGAACGAACGCTTCCAGCTTGGGCCGCCGCACCGCCGCCGTCCGGCGGTAACCGGGGGGCTCCGAATACGACAGCATCTTGCGGACCGTGTCGCGCGATACGTTGAAATGCTTCGCCGCCTCACGCTGGCTCATGCCGCCCGCGCAAGCAAGACGCACCTTCAGGTAAAGATCCACGGTATATATCTCCACGCCCTCCCTGCTCGCGCAAAGAAGGCAAAGTGGACGACTTTTACGCCGCCCGCAGCAGCACTTCGCCGCCGCCACCGTGGTCTAATTTTGCACCGCCGTTCTCAGGCTGATAGGCCAGCGCCGCGGCCGTCCACTGCGTCGCCGCCCAGACCGCGGCGAGCACGATCAGAAAGACGGTGATGACCTGGCCCCATAGAATCTTGGTCGCGGACATGAACTATCTCCTTTGCCGGCTCACAGGCCGAGCCCCCGGCCGCGCCCGAGCGACCAGTCCACGCCGCCGTCGCCGCGCATGACGCCCGAGATGTGCTTGCCGATCTGGCGGTCGAGCGAGGGGGACCAGGGCACGAGCTGGAAGCCGAGGCCGTTGTCGATCATGGCGAAGCGGCCCGAGGCCAGCGTCAGGCGCTGGCGCACGGTGCCGGCGACATACTCTCCGGCCTTGGACGGTGTGTGCCGCAGGCCGATCTCGGCCGACAAGTCCTTAGCGGTCGTGTCCAGCTCGCGCCGTTTGAGCGTGTCGAGCAAGTTGCGGGCGAAGATGATCCGCTGCCCCTGCCGCCGCGCCAGCTGCTCGTCGGCGAGATGTTCGGCGCGCGCCTCCATCGCGGCGCGCACCTCAGTCCCGAACCCGCCGCCAAGATCGCGGCCATCACCCGACAGGTTGCGGCGGTCGAGCCAGGTGGCGCCCGGCGCGCGGACCTGCGCCGACAAGTCCATGTCCGAGCGCACGGCCAGCGCCACCCGCCGCCGGCCCTTACGATCCTCGAAATGGCGCAGCTCGACGATCGCGCCAGGCCTGCAATCGCCGGGCGCCTCGATGTCGGAAAAGCGGATGTGGTGGGTGCGCCCGTCGATGCCGTCCACGATCGCGTAGCCGCCGCCGGTCAGCTCGTCATGCAGGCCGCGATCGACCAGCCTGCCGACGACGGGCTGGGCGGGATCGGCGTCGAGCACGTAGCTGGCGGCGCCCCGGTCGATGCCGCGGTCGCTCATCGCCTTGTGCATCCGCTTGATGATGTCGCCGCGCTCGGCCAGCTCGCGCAAGCCGGCCTGCGCATCGCCCGCCAGCGTCCACTGGCCGGGCGCGATCTCGCTGGCGAGGCCGAGACCTTCCAGCTTGCGCAGCCGTCCCATCCGCAGCGTGTGTTCGCCGTCCGGCCGAACGCCCGGCTCGGGCGCCATGTTGATTACGCCATCCCGCTGCAGGGTGCGTGATAGATCGCGGTCGATCTCGGTCCAGCGTTCCGCCTCGACCTGACGCTCCAGCGATTGCCGGATGTCGAGGTCGCTGCGCAGGCCCAGCTCGCGGGTGACGATCTCGCGCGCCTGCGCTCGCAATCCCTCGCCGATATAGTCGCGCGAGATGACGAGGTTCTGCCCGTCCTCGCCGACGCCGCGCACGATGATGTGGACGTGGGGATTGTCGGTGTTCCAGTGCTCGACGGCCCGCCAGTTCAGGCGCGTGCCGAGATCCTTTTCCATCCGCGTCATCAGTTCGCGGGTGAAGCCCTTGAGGTCGCGCACCTGCTCCGCGTCCTCGGGCGAGACGATGAAGCGGAAATGGTGCCGGTCGTTCTCGCAGCGTGCCGCGAACGCGTTGCGGTCCAGGCCCTCGGCCTCGGCGCCGAACAACACGCCCTTCTCGCCGTCGCGGGTGACGCCATCGCGTTGCAAATAGTTGAGGTGGGCCGCAAGCGAGGCGCGGCCGCCATGCCGGACGACGCGGGCTTTGACGATGACTTGGCGCGATCGGTGGCCGAGCCGATGGGTGGCGCGCAGGCTGGCGACCCGGCCCCGCCCGAAGGTCGAGCGGCCGGGCGCGATGATCCGGCCCCGGCGCGAGACATGGCCGCCGGCGCGCTGGGCGGCGACGAGCGCCTGGGCGATGATAGGCAGCGCGCGCTGGCCGCCGCGCGAACGGATGCGACCTAGCCGAATGCGGAAATCGTCGTCGCCGCTCATGGCGCGAGGCTCCGCAATGTGCGGAAAACCGTGATGTTTGCTGGTGTTCGGCGCTCGCCGCACATTGCGCGTTTCGCGCGCACATTGCGCAGCAGTGGCCAAAAGCCTTGAGTATCAAGGCTCCGACCGGGGCAAAATGGCATCGCACATTGCCGCCCTTTATCTTGCCCTCGTTCCTTCCCCTGCAAAGTCAGAACCTTCACCCCTTCCGGCGCTGCGAAAGTCTGCGAGGCAATTCGCCAGAGGGCGCCGCAGCCGCTCATTGCGCGGCTCGGCCGGAAAGGGAGACGAACAGGCCGGCCTGACGCGGCGACACGGCGGCCACCGCGATAGCCGCAGGATCAGCAGGCGGATGCTCTGGCGACACGGCGGCGACGCCACGTTCAGCGTCCGACTGCACCTGCGAAACCGCGCCCGAGCGTGCCGTGAACAATGCGGCGCGACGCCAGGCGAACGGGTCAGGCGGCGGTGCGGCGGCAAGCTGGGTGTCGGGCGAACCGCCAGTGATCGACGCCAGCTTTGCGAGATAGGCGCGCGTCTCGGCGGGCAGCGGACGGCCATGCGAGAGATGCTCGTCGGTGCGACCCGGCCCGGCATTGTAGGCCGCCAGCATCGCCGTCACGTCGCCATAGCGATCGTGCAGTTCGCGCAAGTAGGCCGTGCCCGCCATGATGTTGTCGCGCACATTGAAGGGATCGGACCCGAGCCCGTAACGCGCGCGCAGACCGGCCCAGGTGGCGGGCATGATCTGCATCAGACCCCTTGCGCTAGCGGTCGAGACCGCGCGGGCATCGCCGTTGCTTTCGACGCGCATGACCGCCCATATCCACGCCTCCGGGATGCCGAAACGACGCGCGGCGTCGGCGACGTGTGCGGCATAGGGATGACTCGCCCTCGCCCGCTCGGCCGGCGCGTCCTGCGCCAGCGCGGCGACCGGCGCAGCGCCGGGCGACAGCAGCAACAGGATCGCAAACCAAGCAGGCAATCCGCCCTCGCTCCGACGCCAGCCTGCCAGCGTGCTCGCTGCGGCCAAGGGTGCGCGCGAAGCGCCGGCCGGGGGCCGCCCTGGACCTTCGCTGCGGGCCCCGGCCGGCCTGCGACCGAGTGGGACAAAGGGATGAGACGGCTTTCCCGCGAACAAAGGGATGACCGGAACAACGGCGATCACCGCGGTGCTGACGGTGGAACGCACGGCCTCAGTCCTGCTCGCGGCGCTTCTGCGGACGGTTCCACCGCAGCGACCAGGAGGATTGGTCGCCGTCGTTCTGGAACAGGGCGGCGCGGATCGGCTGCACGAGGGCGGGATCGTCGAGGCGCAGCGAGACATATTCGCCGGCGCGCTCGCCGGTCTCATTCCAGCCCGCGCCGACTTCCGGCCCGTCCTCGCTGTCGCCGAGATGGACGCGCCAGTCAGGCATGTTCTCGCCGTCTTGGCGGTCGGCCGGCACGAGGCAGAGCGGCGCGTCGAGCGTCAGCGTATGGATGCGGCCCTCATAGCCGTGGCGGGTGCGGGTGAAGCTGCCGATCTGCATGGGATACTCCTTTCGTTGGCAGGGTGGTTGCAGGGGTCATGGCCGCAGGCCGCGCCACCGCAGCGGCGTGTCCGGCGTGTCGCGGGTCAGCAGCGGGGTTGCCCGGCCGAGCAGCGTCGAGGCCGGCAGCGCGCCGAAATAGCGGCCGTCCATGCTGTCGGGGACGGTTGGATTGAGCAGCAGCAGTTCGCCTGGCTTCAGCGTCCGGCAACCCTGCCAAGCGGGCAGAGCACGGCCGCGGCCGTCCCGCGCGCGGGCGACGGCGACGGGCCGTGCGTCGACGCTCACCGCGCCGCCCTTCCGGCATATGCGTTGTCCGGCTTTCGCCGCGACATGCTTCAGGAGCGGCACCCCCTCGGGGAGATAGCGGCGAGCGGCCAGCCAGCGGGCCAGCGGCGGAGTCGGCGTCACGGCGACCAGCACGCCGGCCGGCGGATCGCTGTCGGTCTGTATCCGGTAGAGCCCGATCGGCGCGCTGGCGCTGGCGTTCCAGATGAGCCGCGGGCGCGGATCGAAAATCGCCACCGTGACAAACATTCCGGCGAACAACTCGCCCGCCAGCACCGTTGCGATGACATAGCCGAGGCGCGTCATCCCTCGATCTCCCGGCGCTTGAGCCAGGCGCGATGGCGCTCGATCGTGTAGGGTCGCGGCTGATGACCGCCGGCGATACGGTTGTGGACGTGTCGCCAATGATCGGGCGCGGCGTCGCAGGGATCGACGCCGGCCGCCTCCACCGCGTCGATCGCGGCGAGCACCTGGGCGACCTTCGGCCAGTCCTCGATCTTGAGCAGGATGTCGCCGCCCGGCCTGACGAACGGCAGCGTCGTGTAGGGCTCGCCCGCCGCAACCGCGCGCACCACGTCGATGCGCGATATGATCGTGCCGAAATCGTTGGACGCCCAGCGGACGAACGCGAAGACGGCGCCTGGCCGGAAGCTGGCGACGCGCGTGCGGCGTGTGGTGATGCGATCCTGCGCGGCCCGGCCGAAGCGTATCCAATGCTCCAGCTTCTTCTCGATCCAGGTCAGCTCGACATGGGTGAGGCCGTCGTGGGCCAGCGCGCTCAGCGCGCCACCGCCGCGTGGGCCGGCGGGCCTGTCGGGATTCATTGGCGGTCTCCGGGATTAGGGTGCGCAGCGCGCGTGTGGCGCGCGGCCTTCAGCGCCGGGCTGTCCACAGCCGCGCGCGCCGTTAGCAAGAATCCGAAGGATTCTTTTCTATTAGCACCGTTAGAAGGGAGTCGATTTCGCGAGGGTTTCCGCAGGTTTGCGAGGACCGCGCGTTCCCGATAGTCCGTGTCCGGCGTTCCCGATCGTCCGAATCCGCCTGTTCCTGATAGTCCGAGCCTCATGGCCGGTTATCCACAGGCTTGAGGCCGACGCGGCGCACGGCGGCGTCGAACGGATCTTGCGCGATCGGGGTGAAGGTCAGCCGGTCGCGGCCGAGCGCATGTTCGAGCGCGAGGACGTAGCCGGGCAGCGGTTGACGGGCGACGATGCCGCGCAGCTCGAACGCGAAGCGCCGGAGCGGCGAGAGCACACCCGATTTCAGATGGAGGTGCGGAACGTCGAAGCTCCAGCCGCCGTGCTGGCGGCCGCCATGCTTGCGGACGATGCGGTAAAGCCAGCGCTCCAGGCCGCCGGTGAGATCGAAATAGGCGCGGTCGATCGTCAGGACGAGCGCGCGATCCAGCACGCCGGCATAGAACCAGTCCGCCAGGATCAGTTCGATGCCGAGCGCGCGACCATTGCCGTCCGCCCGCTCGCGCCATTCGTTGATCCAGGAAAAGCGATGGCGCCGGCGCTGATGCTCCTGCCGGATCGAAGTGGCGACCGTCGTGGATTGCAAACGGTCGAGCGCCGCCTTCAGGCGCTCGTAGCTCGCCTTGCCGAAGCCGCGCCGGGTGAACGCCAATATCTCGTGCGGCGTCGTCGCCATCAGGCGCGAGGTTGGCCGTCCGGCATCGCGCGCCTCGATGAGCTGGCTGGCCGCCCAGATCAGCACGTCGGCGTCCCAAATAGTCGCCATGCCGTGCTCGGGCACGGCTTCGACCGAGATCCAGGTCGCGCCCATGCGGAAGTCGATCGGCGCCGCGCGCCTGGTCTTGGCGAGGCTGAAGAACGGCCAGGCCATCAAGTCCTGCGCGTCGCGGACGGCGAGGTCGCCGGGGACGGAACGGAACAGCTCAAGCTGCGTCCGCTCGACGCTGGACCGGTCAGACGGGGACGACGCGGCGGGCATGGGTGCTCAGCGCCGCACGCAATCGGTGGGCAGGCGCTTGGCGGGGTAAACCACGCCGGCGCCGGGATCACAGGTCGAGCGGCGGGTGCCAAGCGCCGCCCAGGCATCGAGGTCGTCGATCGCGTAGACGATGCGGCCGCCGAGTCGGCGGAACACCGGCCCGGTGCCGAAGCAGCGATGTTTCTCCAGCGTCCGCGCCGACAGGCCGAGATGGATCGCCGCATCGGGCGTCTTGAGATAGCGTGGCGTCGTGACGGCGACAGGCTCGGCCATGATGATCCTCCTGATGATGGCCGGCTCCGAAAAGCGGGGCCGGCGGACAGGAGGCGATGGTGGCGAAATGACCCCAAGCCGAAGAAGGGACAAAGTCGAGGGGGTCGGGAATGTCCCCCTCAACCGCCGCGCAGCAAGCGGATATAGCCGCCGTCGCGCAGCTCCACGGCCTCGGCGATCCATCGGCTGATGCGCTTGCGCTCGCGGCTTTCGGTCCAATCGGCGGCGTTGTAGGCGCAGACGTCGCCGTCGATCAGCGCGGCGGCCAGCTCCTTGCGGGTGGCGCCGGCCTGAATGCCGTCGAGCACTTGCAACAGCGTGAGCAGATGACGCCGCCGGAAGGGCGTCGGACGCAAGGGCGGCGGCCCGGCCGCCAAGCCACCCAGGCGGCGGGACAGCCGCTCGGCGGCCGCGAGGCGGGTGATGGGATCGCTCCCGATCGGCAGCATCATGGCCAGCGGCCGGTCGAGCGAGCCCGACACCCAGAGATGCGCGTCGCCATCGGTGTCAGCGAGGATGAGATGGAGGAAGTCGCCGATTCTCGTCCGCGCGCGAACGGCGCCCAGCATTTTCATGTCGAGGCCCGGGACAGCGCCGATGTCGGGCAAGGCCGGCGCCAGGACGATGCTGGCCGGGGACAGGTCCGGCCGCGCCACCGCCAGCTTCGGATCGAAGGCGAAAGCCGGCGCGGCGTGGAAGCTGATTCCCCAGCGCCGCACCAGACCGGCGGTCGCCTCGTCTGCGGTGATCGCGCCGCGCTTCACGCGGCCGAGCGCGCGGTGGTAGTCGGTGCGATACTGTTCATTCCGGCTGACGTAGCCGATGGCGATGTCGGAATATTGCAGCGCGTCGTCCCCGGCTTCGTCCGGGGACACGCGCCAATCCTTCTCAGGCGGCATCGTAACCCTCCCAAGCATGGCCCTCTGGGGAGCGCGTTGGAAGATGTTCTCAGGCTCGCCGTTGGCGAGAAGCCCTGCCGAGCGGGCGAGCGCATAGCGGATTCAAGTCAGCGTTTTGACTGGCTTTTCCGAACCGCCGGCGGGCGGCCAAGGTCGATTCTACGACCCTGGCGGACGCAGATAATGGTGGTAGCCGGTCTCGCTCATCCACCGGGCGCGAGCGAGATGGGAGTCGTGGACGAGGCGCGCGCGTTCGGGTTCGGCGGCCGGGTCGATCCCGAAGATGATCCGCACGGCTTCGCGCCAATCGGCTTTTTCCTCGGCGGCATCGAGCAGCCGCCAATAGGTCCGATGATGGCGTTCGTCATACTCGGTGACGTGCGGCGCATCGGGCGCGCGGTCCTCGAAAGCGGCTATCGCCATCGCCTCGCTCCGCCTTCAGCCATTGCCCCCTGCGCGTGCCGATTCACCAAACATACACCATAATGGATCGAAATAATCGCCCCGACGCGGCTATGGCCGAGTCATGTCGAGGGGATAATCTACTCAACAGCAAGGCCCGTTTACTTCCGGGTCTTCTCCAGAGCCTCGCGCACCACCATCAGGCCTTCGCCGCGATCCGAATCGAGAAAGACGACGCCAGCCGCCTCCAGCGCCCTGACCACCTGATGCCGCGTGTCTTCGCGCACGGGCAGGCCGCTCTCTGACTCGACGCGCTTCAGCGCGGTCAGAGCAACAAGGGCCTTGTCGGCAAGCATCTCCTGTGTCCAACCGAGAAGCGCGCGTGCGGCCCGCACTTGGCGGGAAGTGATCATGCATGACCACCTCCACAAGCAACGCGCTGTACGCCATGAAAACGACTATTATAGTCGTCTTGGGATAATGTGAATATACGCGCTCATGAAAACGGCCGCGCGGCCGTCGCCGATCCGGGTCGAGCCGGATCGGCGCAAATCCATAGCTGCCGGGAAGCCTAAAGCCGCAGGGCCGAAACCGGCCCTGCGGCGGCGCGTGGTTATCCCGCCTTCAAACGCTGCATGCCTTCGGCCAGCGTCCAGAGCGCGCGATTAAGGGTGACGTTCTGGTCGATGCCGTTGATGGCGCGGGTCTGGCTGCGGCGGATGCGGCCCTCGGCATTGCGCTTGCGGCCATGCAATCCGCCACGAACGACGTTTTCCTGAATGACGTTGAACGTGCTCCACAGGCTGGAGCCTACATCCTCGCGGCGGCGCGGCTCGATGATCTGCTCGGGACGAAGCGGGCTTTCGTCCTCGCCATAGCGGGCGACCAGGCTCACCTCGCCGAGCAACCGCCGCTCGTCATCGGAAAGCTGCGTCGCTTTCATGCCCTCGCTGGCGTCGATCAGGCGCGGGAAATCCTCGGCAACGGTATAGACGCCTTCGATGATGTCGTCCTGAATGTTGCCCTTGTGGGGGACGCGGACTTCCTCGAACCGCTCGCCCGCGATCATGCTGTTGGTGCAGACGAAGCGCAGCATCCCGGCGAACATCTGATAGGCGCTGGTCCCGTCATGGCTGTTGACGATGATGACCTCGGCGGCCTCGGGCTTGCCGATGCCGTCATCGCGGCGCAGGCGCAGCATGTGCTTGGCGTGACCGTGGCGGCCGCCGTCGCGGGGGACGGACTGGACGGCGAAGAACGGGAACCACCCTTCCCGGCGCAACCCCTCCACGATGTCGATGGTCGGAACATAGACATAGCGCTCCGAACGGCTGTCATGCGCCTCGCGGGCGAAGATGGACGGGACGTGCCGATACAGCGCCTCGTTGTCGAGCGCCTCATAGCCGCTGATCTGGTGGGCGTTGCGGCCGAACCGGGTCGCGAGTTGATGATACATGGTCGGTTCCTTCCTTGGGCTTGGGTTTCCGCGCAGCGGAGCGCCGCGCTGAAACCCTGCCCGTCGGCGAGACCGGGGGTGCAAACGGAGGGGCGGCTTCGCGGGGAACCGGCTGCACGGAACGCGAAGCGTGGAGGAAGCTGGGCGGAAGCTGATCCGAAGTGCGCCAGGGGCAGCGCCCCAAGCACCGCGCCGCGCCAGCGGCGCCGATCTAGAGCATTCGGTCCCGGCTAGCGGGAACGACCGTAGCTGTTCGCTTTCGGAAATAGACCCGCTCCGTTTTGGGCTCGGCGAGGGCCTCGAACCCGGCATCCAGCCAGGCCCGGCGTTGCGGCGCGCTGCAATCCGCATCTCCCTTAGCGCACCACCATTCAGGCTCGGCCGCGCCACGCGGCAGCAGGCCGCCGATGATGCTCTCGATCTGCGCGAAGCCGAGTTCGACGTCCTCGGCGTCGTTACGGACTTTCCACCGTCTCAGGAAAGCGCCCAGCGCATCGTATTTGCCCATCCCGACGTTCCCGCCTTTCAGCTCGGGATCGTCAAGCGGATGCGCGTCGGATCGAGTTGGTGGTTGGGATAGCCGGTGGGACGGCCCATCGTCAGCGCCATCATGATCCGGGTCGAGCAGATGGCACAGTCGAGTGCGGATGCCACGCCGTCGGCGCAGTCGATGCAGGCGCGGCGGGGCTTTGAGCCGTCGAGCAGACCGATCAGCAGATGTTCGTCGTCGGACAGCATCACTCCGCCCACAGCGATCGGTCGGCCAAGCGCGGCTTCGCATAGCGCCATCAGGCTGGCGAACACCGGCGCGAGCATCCCGCAGTCGTGGGGCGACAGCGTCATGTAAAGGCGTTGCTGAACGGGAGCGCGCGCATCGCGCGCCGCGCGCCAGCAGCGGGCGGCGGCCGTCACCAGCTCGTCGGGAGCGGGAATCGCCTCGCCGCGTGCGACGGTCGCGTGCATCATGAGACCCGCCTCAACGCCAGCCGGCCGGCGCCGACGAGCAGCGTCGTCACGGCCGGCAGGCTGGTCGTCATTGATCGGTCCTGCCGGGCGGTCATGGCGTCGCTCTCCTCGGTTCGGCTCCCCTTGCCTCGACCGTTCGGATAGCCTAGTTGCGAATAATTCTCAATTAGGAATCGCGATGTCAGCGCAGAACACCTATCAGGTCGCCGACTGGAACGGCCCCAGCGGGGAGCGCTGGGTCGCCAACCAGGCGCGGCTCGACGCCATGCTGGCGGTGTTCGGCGACGCTGCAATCGAGACCGCCGCGCCAAGGGCGGGCGAGCGCGTGCTGGACGTCGGCTGCGGCGCGGGCGCGTCGAGCCTGGCTTTGGCGGCTCGCGTCGGCGCGAAAGGCGAAGTGCTGGGCGTGGACATATCCGAGCCGCTGATCGAACGGGCCTGCGCGCTGATGCCGAAGGAGGCGCCGGTCGTGTTTCAGGTGGCCGACGCCGGCAGCGCGCCGCTGCACGAAAGCGCGTTCGACATTCTATTCTCGCGCTTCGGGGTGATGTTCTTCGATGATCCGGTACCGGCCTTCGCCCATATGCGCCGCGCGCTCAGGCCCGGCGGCCGGCTTGCCTTCGTCTGCTGGCGCGGTGCGGCCGAGAACGATTGGGTGCGCCTGCCGATGAGCGCCATCCGTGACATCATCCCGCCGCCTGCGCCGCCCGACCCCGAAGCGCCTGGTCCGTTCTCGTTCGGGGACCGGGATCGCGTCGCACGCATCCTGACGGCGGCCGGGTATAGCGACATCACTATCGCGCCCTTTGACGACTCGATCCCGTTCGGCCAGGGCGCGACGCGGGACGCGGCGATCGACGACGCGGTGGAGATGGCGTTCGAGGTCGGCCCGCTGTCGCGCGCTCTCGCCGATCAGCCGGACGACATCCGCGCCCGCGCCTCGGCGGCGGTTCGCGCCGCCTTCGCCGGACGTCCCGGCGAGCGGTCGGTGATGATCGATGGCGCGGCCTGGATCGTCGCGGCGCACAATCCGCTAAGTTGACGGCGTTCAATAGGGGAAGACGCCCCGCTCTGTGGAGCGGGGCGTCGTCGGCCGCTCAGCGCGACCAGATGAGGGCGTATTCGCCGGCGGTCTCGGTCTCGACCAGGGTGGCGTAGATCGGAGCCGGGAAGCTCGGATCGTCCAGCTTGACCGAGATGTAGTCGCGGCCCTCGCGGCTGGTCTTCTTCCAGGCGGCGCCGATGTCCATGTCGCCGGCGCTGATGCGGAAGTCGGGGGACTTCTCGCCTTCCTTCTCGACCGGGCGAAGGGTCGCCTTGGTGCTGAGGGTGAGCGTCTTGATGACGCCGTTGAACTCGCCCTTGCTGTTGGCGGTGAAGGTGCCGATCGTAGCCATGTCGTAATCTCCTGCTTGCTCGGGCCACGCCCATCGCGGCCTCGATGGCTCGGCGTTGGTCGGGGCGCGATCGACCCCGCACCGCTTGCGGCTGGAACGCAGTGGAGGTTGGGCGGCGGGCGGCTTTTTTGCTTCGCGATGCAAAGCCGAAGGCGGCGGAAAAAAGCCGCCCGCCGCCCTTGCGGGAAGGCGATCAGCCTCGGTCAGACAAGCCATTGGAGAGGCCGTGTGGCGCGGCGACGGCAGTTCTCAGGTGGCGACAGGCGTGCTCGGCGAATCCGCAGCACCGGGCGCTTCGGTGGAAGGAGTATCCAGCCTCAGTCGCTCACGCGAGGACGGACGTGCGGGACAACAGGCGGGGCCGACGCCCGCTACCGGAGCGGCGGATCAGGCGCCGCCGCCAGGGGAAGGCTTCTGCGTGTCGCGCATGATCCGCGCCCAGGGGTTCAGGTCCGGCTCGGCGATCTTCGTCAGGGTGTTCGTATCGCGGTGCAGGAACGGCGTGTCACGCCCACGCACCAGCAGGCTGGTCTCGGACACATAGCTCCATGAGCCGTCGGCGTGGAAATCGACTTCGATCTGATAGGAGTCCGTGCGGAAGGCCAGCTCAAGGAAGGTCGTCGAGCAGATCCCGTATTCGGTCTGGCCGCGCTCGGCCTTCAGGATCAGCTTGGTGGCGTCCGGCTCCGCCTGTCCCGCGGCGATGGCGATCTGGCCGCGCGGGATCGCCACGGTCTGGAGGATGAGGCCGGTCGCCGGCTCCCACAGCCAGTAGCCGACCTGGTCGTGGAAGGCGATCTGCTCTTCCGTGGTGTTGATGTGGACGTGGTAGCGCAGGCCGTAGAAGAGCTGTGGACCGTTGGTCTGCGCGTCGATCGGCTGAATCTCGATGCGCTCATAATAGTCCCGCTGTTCGGGTCCATCGGCCTTGGGGTTGAGATCGACGCCACGATGACCTTCCCATATCCCGGCCAAACGGCGGAGCGGTCCGAGATTGGCAAGGGTGTCGGAAGCTGCATCGGGTTCGGTGAAGATGTCGTCCGGTATATCCATATGGTTCCTTCCTCTCGTCGGACTAGCAGCCTCCGTTCAGGGCGCTTCCGCGCCCGTCTCGATTCGTCTGTCGGAAATCGACCATAGCCAGCGCAACCGGGAATGTCGTGAACGGGCTCTGGTCGCCGGCCGTTCGACGCGGGCGCGCGCTCGCGAGTGACAATAGCGCCCCCGCATCGACGGGTGTCGCGCCTATTGAGGAGTATGATCGACGAGTATCACGCTGACCCTGCTCGATCTTGCCGGCATCGTCGCGCTTCTGCTGTGGGGCGTCCACATGGTCCAGACCGGCGCGCAGCGCGCGCTCGGCGCGGGGCTGCGATCCTTCCTGGCCCATCGACTCGGCAATCAGTTCAGCGCCTTCCTCGCCGGGCTCGGCGTCACCGCGCTGCTCCAGAGCAGCACCGCCACCGGCCTGATGCTCACCAGCTTCGCGTCCGAGGGACTGGTGGCGCTCGCGCCGGGCCTCGCCGTGATGCTGGGCGCCAATGTCGGCACGACGCTGATCGTCCAGCTTCTCGCTTTCGAAATCTCGATCATCGCCCCGATCCTGGTGCTGATCGGCTATCTCCTGTTCCGGCGCGGACAGGCCGGGACGCGGGATTCGGGCCGCATCTTCATCGGCCTCGGGCTCATGCTGTTCGCCCTCCACCAACTCCTGAGCCTGCTCGACGCGCTCACGGCGATGGAGGCGACGCAGAGCTTCGTTGCGATGCTCTCGACCCATTTCGTCTTCATCGTCCTGCTCGGGATCGTCCTGACCTGGGCGTCGCATTCGAGCGTGGCGGTCGTGCTGCTCGCCATGTCGCTCGCGACCAAGGGCGCGCTGACCGTGCCCGCCGGGATCGCATTGGCGCTCGGCGCCAATATCGGCACGGCGATCAACCCGGTGCTGGAGGGCGGCGCGCGCGATCCCGGCGCCCGGCGGCTGCCGATCGGCAACCTGCTCAACCGCGTGGTCGGCGTGCTGGCGGTGTTGGCGATCTATCCGTGGGTCGCGCCGATAATCACGAGCATCGAGAGCGCGCCCGGCCGGGCCATCGCGAACTTCCACACCGGCTTCAATCTGGCGCTGGCGCTGATCTTCTTGCCCCTGCTTACGCCCTATGCGCGGCTTCTCGAACGGCTGCTGCCGTCGCGGCCCGAACAGGTCGGACCCGACACGCCGCGCTATCTCCAGTCGGTGGCGGTCGGCGCCCCGGTCACGGGGGCGCTCGCCGGCGCGACACGCGAGGCGTTGCACATGGCCGACGTGCTGGAGGAAATGCTGTCCGGCCTGCGCGAGGCGCTCGCCAACCCCAACCGCAGGCGGATCGAGGAGACGAAAGCGCTGGATGACCGGCTCGACCGGCTCAACCGTGCGATCAAGGAAAACCTGCTGGCGATCGACACGGCGCGTCTGAACGAGGCGGACAATGAGAAGCTGGCCCGCATTCTCACCTTCTCAATCAATCTCGAACAGGCCGGCGACCTGATCGACCGCGGCCTGCTGGGCGTCGCCAATCGCCGGATCAAGCGGGGCCTGGCCTTTTCCCGTGAGGGGACGGCGGATCTGATCTCGCAGGTCGATCGACTCGTGGAGACGCTCCACCAATCGACGGCGGTGTTCCTGAGCGGCGATGTGACGGCCGCGCGGGCGTTGGCGGCCGAGAAGGACGGGTTCCGCCGCCTGGAGGATGAAGCGACCGCCGCGCATTTCGACCGGCTGCGGTCGGGCAATGTGGAAACGGTGGAGACGAGCGCGCTGCATCTCGATGCGCTGCGCGATCTCAAGCGGGTCAGCGGCCATCTGATCGAGGCGTCGGCCTATCCGATCCTCAAGCAACGGGGCGATCTGCTCCCCACAAGATTGCGGACCCTCAAATGAGCGAGCGGCCGCGCCCGGCAAAGGGCGCGGCCGCGGTTTTTTGAGGTGGCGACGGAAAGAAGGCCGGGACCGCTCGCGCGGCCCCGGCCCAGGCCGTTATTCGGCGGCGACGGCATAGAACGCTTCGCCGTCCTCCGCTCCGGTATCGGGGGCCTCCGCTGCGAACGGCTGCTCCACGGTCCCGCTATCCCCGGCCTCGACGGGCGCAGGCTGGTCCACCTCCGGCTCGGGCGTCCGCAGCACGGCGGGAAGCCAGCCGGCCCCAGCCAGAAGCTGCTCGGCGGCTTGCGCCATGTCCGGCTTCTTCATGTCCGCAATCCGGCGGGCGGCATCCTCCGATACGCCTTCGGCGACGGCCTCCACGATATGCGCCTTGGTGACGCGGCCAAGGTAGCTGTCCACGGTGGGCGTCCAGTCCTTCGCCACATCCAGCGCCAGCGCGCGCGCCAGCCTGTCCGCCGTTTGCAGCGAGGGGGGCTTGCGATCCCACGGGAGGCGCAGGGCGTTGACGGTGCGGGACGCGCAATGCGCCAGCAGCGCCAGCCGCTCGTCGTCGTCCATCCCGACGACAAAGCTCCAAAGGTCGGCCACGTTACGCGGCATCCGCTCGGTCCAAGCCTCGCGCGCCTCGTTCGCCCGCGCAGCCAATGGTGTGTCCTCGATCCCGTCCGCGTGGCTGCCCAGCGGCGTCACGGTCGGACGAACCTCAAGGCAACCGGCCTCGGCATAGCTGTAGAACAGTTGCGCCGTGAGCGTGTGGGTCAGGGCGATCAAGGCCATGCCGGGGCGCTCTCCAAGGGCGACACGCAAGGCCAGCGTCCGATGGGCGGACAGGTCGCGGGTGAGGCTGTCGGAAATCGGCTTGCCCGGTTCCCCGTCCTCTTCCTCGATCCCCTGCACGTCCTCGTCGCCGTCCTCGGCCTGCTCGTCCTCGACGGCTTCCCGCCCGATGGCTTCGCCTTCGCCCTCCTCCTCGGGCTGCGGGTCGGCCAGCGCCTCGTCCTCGGGCCGGACAAAGCCGCGCTCGAGACGGGGAACGCCGTCATGGGTCAGCACCACGAACACCCCGCCATGCGCGATCACGTTGGCGTCGTAGGCGTGGCGCTTCTCGGAGATGGCGTCGATCTCGTCGGAAATCGCCTCCAGCTTAGCCGCCACGTCCTCGGGCATCTCGTCATAGGACGAATAGCCCTCTGCCAGTTCGTCATGCGCGGTGGACAGGGCATCAAGTCGCGCCTCGTCCTCGTCGGACAGGGCGACGGTCTGCGGATAGAAGCGCCGCATCCCGTGTGCATGGGGATAGTCGATATGCGCTTCGGTCCATTTCCAGCCCTCGGCCTGCACTTCGGCGGCAACCTCGCGCAGCTTCTCGATGGCGAGCATGTCGAGCAAGCCCACGTCCTCGAAGAAACCGCCCCGATCCTCGCTGAACAGGTCACGGATGATATTGCCACCCGCCTCGATATAGGCGTCGGCCCCGACGAACACCGCGCGCCGGTCGGTCGCCGGAACATTGCTCGCGATCATGTCGCGGCGGATGATCCACGGCTCGCGATTGTGGTGCAGGTTCTCGAACACCTGCTCCTGACGGGCGTGGTCCTCGGTGATGGCGAAGGCCATAAGCTGGTCCAGCGTAAGGCCGTCCTCACGATAGACCTGCAACAGCTTCGGGCTGACAGCGCCCAAGCGAAGCCGCTGCTTCACCACATGGGCGGACACCCCGAACCGCGCGCCGATCTCTTCCGCGCCCCATCCCTTGTCGCGGGAAAGCTCCGCGAACCGCTCGAACTGGTCGGCGGGGTGCATCGGCGTCCGGGTGACATTCTCGTCAAGGCTGACCTCGGCCGGATCATTCTGCGTGTCCAACCAGCAGCGGATGGCCTCCGACTTCCTGATCTGCTTGCGCTTGGCGCGCAGCAACTGCGCCTGTCTGCGGCCTTCGCCAGCGGTCACGAAATAGCAGCCCGTCGGCGTCCCGTCCGCCTTGACCTCGGGCTCCACGACAAGGTTCTGGATCATCCCCTTGTGCTGGATGGAAGCGGCCAGCGCCGCGATGGCGGCCTCCCCATGCGGCACCTTGCGGGCATTACGCGGGGACTTCTTGAGCTTGGCAAGCGGCACGAAAATCTCGATGCCGGACACAGGCTCGGCGGCTGCGGTTTCGGTAACAGCGTTCATCACACTTCTCCTTCAAAACCACACGCACCCCGGAATGGGGTGGGCGGCGAAAGAGCGACCGGCAGGCCCGGCGGCGGAGCCGGGACGCACCCGAAGGGCTGGAACAAAGAGAAGGTAAGCGCGGCCACGCGCGTTGCGGCCCGGCGCGGCGGGCCTAAAGGGAAGCGACGCCCATCCCATAGCGGGAGTGCAACGATCAACGCGATCGGGCCGGCGAACGCCCTGGCGCGATTTCCGCAGAGGGAAGAACCCCGATCCGCATGGCGGATTGACCCATGGGCGCACGAGCGCCCCACGCCAGTCCGGTCGTCACCCGCAAGGGATGAGACCCGTCAGGGACTCGGTCGAAGCGCAGCGGAGATAGGGCGGCGGTCCCGCAGGGAGGCGCCATGACTTTCACATCACTACTTCTCTCTTGCATGTCGGAATATCCGACACTACATATAGCCTATGTAGGCAAATCGTGCGAGGCGTAGATGGCGACAATTGCACCTACCAAGCCGGTTACGGTAGCATTCCCCACGAACGACGTCATTGCGACGCTCGTGGCTGAGCTGATCGAAGTGGCAAAGGCGGAGGCGCAGGTTCGCGGCATTCCGCTTCCCCCGGATAATCCGAAGATCATCAAGGCTCCCATTCCGATGGATTCGCTGTCGGTCGTCGACACGCTGTGTGCGCTTGAACCTGTTGTCGGCTTCGAACTGCGCGAGAGCATCGTCCGCACGGGTGGCTACAGTTCGATCGAAGCTGCGCTCGAACATCTTGTCCCCAAGATCGAGCGCGTATGGATTCGCAAGAAAGGATCGAAACCATGACCAATCTCGCATTGCGTCACGAGGACGACGAGGAGGAGCGGCGACGCTTGGGGGAGCGACTGCGCGAGGCCCGGAAATATCTGGGCCTGAAACAAGAAGAGGTAGCGGCCTATCTCAAGATCCCGCGCACGGGACTCACCGATATTGAAAACGGGCAGCGCCGCGTCGAGGCGATCGAGTTGACTCGGCTCGCGCGGCTGTATCGGCAGTCGGTAGGCTATTTCACTGGCGAGGACGAAGCCTCGGCCAGCCTGCCGGCAGATGTCGCACATTTGGCGCGGCGCGTTGCCGATCTGTCCACGCAGGACCGCGAAGAGCTTGGCCGCTTCGCCGACTATCTGCGCGCGCGGTCAGGCGGAGGACAGAGCTGACCATGGCGCTCGACTACGCGAGCGCGGTTCGCGCCGGGGCCATGGCCGCTGGGCGGCTACATCGGCAGTTGAATACGCGCGAAGTGATTGAACAGCAGGGCGGCAATGTCGATGTGTTCAGCGCGATCCACGCGGTCGATCTGCCGTTATTGCTCCGGCCACTCAAGGGGCTGCTCGGTGCCTATCTGAGCGCGCCGGCGCATGGCGTCTTGGTGACGACGGAGCGGCCAATGAGCATTCAGCGCTTCACGGCCGCTCACGAGCTGGGCCATTTCTCGATGCAACATCAACCCAGTCTGGATGACGAAAGCATCTTGCGGCGGATGCCGAACTCGCCCGAGCCCGGTGGGCTGTTTCAGGAAACCGAGGCGGACGCCTTTGCTATCGCCTTCATGATGCCAAAATGGCTGATCCTGTCACACAGCGCGCGCCAGGATTGGCAGGTCGATGATTTCCGCCGTCCCAACGTCGTGTATCAACTCTCGCTGCGCTTGGGGGCCAGCTACGAAGCGACGTGCCGAACGCTGCTGCGCTACAATCTGATCTCGCAATCGACCATGACCGATCTGCTGCGGACGCAGCCGCGTGCGCTGAAGGTCGATCTGCTCAAGGATTATCGACCAGCCAATTATCGTGGCGACGTCTGGCTCCTAACCGAACGCGATGCCGGCACGAGAATCGACGGGAGCCGCAACGACCTGTTCGTGCTCCGGCTCAAGGAGCATAGCGGTGGCGGGTATCTGTGGGATTTTGACCAGCTTATCGCGAGCGGCTTTGCCATCGTTCGCGACGACCGCGAAGCGGTCGATGCTGATGGGATCGGCGGGCCGATCGTTCGGCGGGTCACGGCCGCCATTGAAGCGGCACAACGGGGTCGGATGTCGATCGAGGAACGGCGGCCATGGCAGCCGGTGCCGGCGTTGGCCCATTTGACGTTCGACTTCGACCTGACCGGCCCCGAACCCGAAGGTCTTTCGCGCGCCGAGCGGCGGCATCTGCTTGAGGCCGCCTAGCTCCCATGATCGAGATCACGACCGATCTTCGGCCCTTGTTCGGTGCTGCGCGCGATCAGGGAGCGCGACCTACCTGCTTGGCCTTTGCCGCAAGCGATGCTCATGCCGGGCTGCGTGATGGATGGGCGCCGCTATCCTGCGAATTTGCCTTCTATCATGCCCAGCGACGTGCGGGCCGATCGCCGGCACAAGGCGCGCTGCTGTCGGCGATGCTCGATGCGCTGCGCGGCGACGGACAACCTGAAGAACATGGCTGGCCCTATCTTGAAGCCGTCCCCGAAGATCACGGCCTGTGGAACCCGCCTGCTGTGGTCGGGGATCGCTATGGGCGCGATGGCCAGCCGGGGACGAAGAATCTCGCCTCGATCATCGCCTTGCTCGACACGGGTCGGCCAGTCGTGATTCTGACGATGCTCTCGCGCTCCTTCTTCATGCCGACAGGCGATGGTGTCGTCGATCCGGCCAATGACGAGCAGCCTGAGGCGAGCCAGCGCCATGCCGTGATCGCCGTAGGCCACGGCAAGGTCGACGGCACAGCCGCAATTCTCGTCCGCAATAGCTGGGGTACGGGATGGGGCCTCGACGGACATGCATGGCTCACGGAAAGGTTCCTGGCGCCGCGGCTCTTCGCCACAGCGAATTTGATGGAGGCAGTCGATGTATCTTCCAGTACCCTCGCAGCCTGACTGCGTTTCCGCGTGGCGCGAGGCGGTGCGGGCAGTTGATGGCACAACCGGCCATCAAGCCTATAATGTCATCATCGACGTTGCCAATCCCTCGGCGCGCGCGACGCTCGCCGATCCCGTGGTCGCGGAGGTAGATGCCTTTCTCGCCGGGCGGGGCAAGAAGCCGATTGAGACGGTCGCCAACACGATCTTTCCGGCAGCGCTCTACCACCGCCATGGCGCGCCGCTCTTCTTCGATCGGTTCCGGGACAATGTGCTTCCGAAGGTCAGGTTGAAGGAAGCCTGGTCGGGCTACTATTTCGAGCGGATGATGCAGTTGCCCCAACTCGACGGGCCGCCGATCAATCAGATTTGGGGGATCGTCAAGCGCCTGCGCAATCCGAAGGTGCGCGCCCTCAACAAGTTCGAGCTGAGCATTTTCGACCCTGCCCGCGACGTGAACGATTCGCCTTACGGCGGGCAGTGTCTGAGCTTCGCAAGCCTCAAGCTGATCGGCAAAGGCGATCAACGCCGGATCGCCATGACGGCGTTCTACCGCAACCATTTCTACATCGAAAAGCTACTGGGCAATCTGATCGGCCTGGGTAGGTTGCAGTCGTTCATCGCCAAGGAGGGGCGGGTTGGACTTGGACCGCTGACGATCGTCTCTACCCATGCCGAGATAGACACCGGCAAATGGAATCGCGGTGATCTCCAGGAGCTTTTTGCGCGCTGCGATCAGGCGAGCGCGCAGCTCCTCGCCGCAGCATAAGGCGCTTCCAATGGTAGGCGCGGCGTTTCGAGAGCGCTGCCATCAATTCCGTACATCGCAAACATGCCTTCGATGAAGTCGCGCTGCCCGCCATAGCTCGGATGGCGGACGGCCGTCGTCGGGATACCGACATCGCCAAGGGCTAGGTGAGCATCGCGCCCGATCGCGACAATGCGCTGGGGCTGGAGCATGGCAATCAGCGCCTGAAGCAAAGGCCAGGTCGCTTCACGTTCTCCACGGGTATGACAACGGTTCGACAAGGGATCGCCCGCTTCATGCGGATGGAATGGGAAGACGTTCCAGAGCATGACCGGCTGTCCGATTTGTTCGAGCACGCGCCAGACAATCGCCGCCGTCCGCTCAGCGACCGCCGGGCCTTGCGTCGCACGTTGAAGTGCGATGCCGCCCATCAACGCGCCCGCCCTGTCGAGATGAATCTCATCCGTGAGGGGAACGCCCGTGCGCCGGCCGCCGCGATAGCCGAGGTCGCGGGCAATCCAGATTGTCTCCACCTTCGCGTCCAAGGCAGCGGTCAGTAGCCGTTCCAGATTGTCGCGCCGTTTGGCGGCCGCGTCGCGCCGGTCATGAACGGCGCAACGGTCACGCCAGGGATTGAAAACAGAAGGAAGCTCGGTTGCCGCCAGAGTGGAAACGAAATGCTTAGGGCTCATGACGGCAGTTCCTTGATACGCAGGCGACGATGGGCGAAGTCGATCGTAACGCGACCGCGCCGGTGTTTCTGGAGGAAGCGGAAGGCCGCGTAGCCCTGGAGGATCGCTTCCTCCCAGAGCCACAACGGACAGCGTTCGGATTCGTAGCCAGCGACGAACTGGCGGACATGCTTGAGCATGTCCAGCGGCAGGCCGCCTGATTTTACCTTGTCGAAGTAGCGAAGCTGCTGGGCCTGACCGAAAATCCACGAGGTGACGCCTTCCTCGATCAGGATGGCCCGCGCACCATCCTCCGCATCATCGAGCTTGGGGTCGCTCTTGCGCTTCAGGCGCAGCAACGCACGGATGACAGGCGACCAGCCCAAGACCGCCACATGCGCATAGTGAAAGACGTCGTGGAAGCGGTAATCGTCGGGTTCGACCGCATTGTCGGTGAGCCGATCACCGACGTAGACGCCGCTTGATCGCTGATAGACGAAGGTTTGGCCGCGAACCGTGCGCTCATAGACGTCGATCGTCATCCGCCGAGGGAGTTGCTCCTCGGGGTCCATCGTCGCATCGGTTGGTGCCGGATAGACTTTCTCGCGGGGCCAGCGGTCAAAGATCTTATGGAGGTTTTTGACGGCTGCGGCCTCAATCGTAACCCCGGAATCGTTGGCGGCCTGGATCAGCCTGCGCATGACCGCTACAAGCTGACCGGCGAGCATCGCCTTGTCTCGCGTCAACGCCCCCAATTGGAAGCCATTGACGAGGACGCCAACCTCGCCGGCGAGCGCGAGCAGCGTGTGCTCGAACTGCGGCATGGGCGCCTTGGCCAGCGGAATATGGGCGGGCTGGAGCGCATGGAAGCTCAAGGCGCCGTTGCCTCCGGCCCGCCACTCATCGTCGCCACGCGCGGCGTTCGCCGCGATGTCGCTAAGCTCCAGCGCACTGCGACGCGCAACGGCCGCGAGATACCAAAGAACATCGCCAAGTTCCTCGGCAACGGCATCAGCATAGCCGAGGTAGGAGGCAGCATCGCGCTGTTTCTTCTTGGCCTCGCTTAGAAGGCTTCCCGCTTCGCCGAACAAACCGAGCATCGAGAATCCGAGTGCGCTTTTCCCGCTTCGCTGGTCCGTGCGAGCAGCCTGTTTGGCATAGTCATCGATCGTCAGGGCCGCAAACTCGTCCGCCATCAGCTGCGCTTCCGGCGATCGGAGATTGCCTCCGGGGGCACATTGACGCCGTAGGCTTGGAGCGCCCGCAGTACGATCATGCGGATCGGTTCGCGGGCGTCGAGCGCCCGCTGACCAAGATCGCGCTTAGTCACCCCTGGGACCTGAATTTGAAGATGCTCGTCATCGGCATCGCTGCGAGCCTCCGCTTGTTTCATGAAAACATTAAATCATAGTTTCATGAAACTATGAAGCTACGAATTGCTCGCGGGAGTAATACGATCGCGGAGGAGCTTGAGGGATGCGGGAAAGCACCCGGACAGAGAGCGGACAGCGGACTCTCGCTGTCGGCTCGGCGTCGCCAGGCAAGTGTTGTCACCACACTTGCCTGATTCCAGCCCGGATCGGCCATTGTCTCCAGCCAGTGGCCTATCAGGCAGAGCGGACGGGTTGCTTCGCGACACGGCCAATTGACGCAACTTTCGCTAGTCAACGCTATGGGTGGCCTATTTCTGGCAATTATCCGGAGACATTATGGAGACAACGGCCTCCGCGCCCAGCATTGTCTCCAACGAAAAAGCGGCCCGAAGGACGCTAATCCACTGTTTTCTTTGATGAAAACTGGAGCGGGCGAAGGGATTCGAACCCTCGACCCCAACCTTGGCAAGGTTGTGCTCTACCCCTGAGCTACGCCCGCTCTGGCGGCCGGAGGAAGTGTCCCTCTCGGCGGGTGGGGGGCAACTAGCAGCGGCTTCCCACCTCGGCAAGGGAGAATCTGCATAAAATCATTTTTTTCCGATCCCGCCGGATTTCCCCGCCCGATAGTGGCTTTTCCCACCTTGCGGCTTGGCCTCGCGTGGCCATATGCTACTATTCTGCCTGTCAAATCAGTGAGCAACGACCGAATATGATCGCCCTTCGCTTCCTATGGCGGAGGCAGGAGGAGGAGCATCGCATGCCAGAACCGTTGACGCGCCGGGGCCTGCTTCAGCGCAGCGCCGCCGCCGCCGCCATTCCCGTGCTGGGCGACGCGCAGGCCGCTGCTCCCGCCCGCCCGCAACGCCAGAAGGAGCAGGCCCAGATGAGCGCCGTAGGATTGACCGTGAACGGCCGGGATGTGCATCTGCAACTCGACCCCCGCACCACCCTGCTCGACGCATTGCGCGAGCATCTCCACCTGACCGGCACCAAGAAGGGCTGCGACCATGGCCAGTGCGGCGCCTGCACGGTGATCGTGGAGGGGCGGCGGATCAACAGCTGCCTCACCCTCGCCGTCATGCATGAGGGCGACCAGGTGACCACCATCGAGGGGCTCGGCACGCCGGAAAAGCTCCACCCGATGCAGCGCGCCTTCATCACCCATGACGGCTATCAATGCGGCTATTGCACGCCCGGCCAGATCTGCTCGGCGGTGGCTGTGCTGGAGGAGATCGGGGCGGGCATCCCCAGCCACGCCACGGAGGACCTCGACCGCGTGGCCTTTTCCGAGGGCGAGGTGCGCGAGCGGATGAGCGGCAATATCTGCCGCTGCGCCGCCTATCCCAACATCGTCGCGGCGATCCGCGAAGTCGCCGGCCATGGAACTGCGGAGGACAAGGCATGAGGCCCTTCACCTACAGCCGCGCCGCCAGCGTCGAGGAAGCGGCGAAGACGGCCGCCAGCACCCAGGGCGCGCGCTTCATCGCGGGCGGCACCAATCTGCTCGACCTCATGAAGCTCCAGATCGAGACGCCGACCCATCTGATCGACGTCAATCATCTGGGCCTCGACCGCATCGAGCCGACGGCGGAAGGCGGCCTCAGGATCGGGGCGCTGGTCCGCAACACCGATCTGGCCGCCGACAAGGCCGTCCGCCGCGATTATGCGGTGCTCAGCCGCGCGCTGCTGGCGGGTGCTTCGGGTCAGCTTCGCAACAAGGCGACGACCGGAGGCAACCTGCTCCAGCGCACCCGCTGCCCCTATTTCTACGACACGCGCATGCCCTGCAACAAGCGCAAGCCCGGCAGCGGCTGCGGCGCGCTCAAGGGGATGAGCCGCAGCCTGGCGATCCTGGGCACCAGCGACGCCTGCATCGCGCAGCATCCGTCCGACATGGCGGTGGCGCTGCGCCTGCTCGATGCGCAGGTCGATACGCTTGGCACCGATGGCGGCCGTCGCTCCATTCCGGTCGCGGATTTCCACCTGCTGCCGGGCGAGACGCCGCATATCGAAAATGCGCTGAAGCCCGGCGAACTCATCACCTCTGTCACCTTGCCAAAGCCTCTGGGCGGCACCCATGTCTATCGCAAGGTGCGAGACCGCGCCTCCTATGCCTTTGCGCTGGTGTCCGTCGCGGCGGTGTTTGAGAAGGACGGCCGGGCGCGCTTCGCCTTCGGTGGCATAGGGGCCAAGCCCTGGCGTACCGAGGCCGCAGATGCTGCCGCCCCGTCCGGCGCGGCGGCCGTGGCGGAGGCGGCGCTCAGCGGCGCTCGACCCACCGCGCATAATGCGTTCAAGCAGCAACTGACCGCCCGCACCCTTGCCTCGCTCTACCGTCAGAAGGGGGCCTGAGCCATGAAGTTCGACACGCCAGCCACCACCAACCCGATCGACCGGGGCCGCGTCATCGGCATTCCCCATGACCGCATCGACGGCGCCGCGAAGGTCACCGGCACCGCGCCCTATGCCTATGAACGGCACGATGCCGCGCCCAACGCCGCCTATGGCTGGATCGTCGGGTCGGCCATCGCCAAGGGGCGGATCAACGCCATGGACCTGCGCGCTGCCGAAGCCGGGCCCGGCGTGCTGGGCATCGTCACCCACCAGAATGCGGGGCCGCTCGGCAAAGGCAATATGAACACCGCCCATCTGCTGGGCGGTCCGCAGATCGAACATTATGAGCAGGCGGTGGTGCTGGTCATTGCCGACACGCTGGAAAATGCGCGCGACGCCGCCCGGCTCGTCCGCATCGATTATGCACCGGATCAGGGCCGCTTCGACCTGGCGGCGGAGCGCGACAAGGGCGTTCCGCCCGAAGGCGGCTTCGGCGGCCCTGCTGATACCAAGGCGGGCGATTTCGAAGCCGGTTTCGCCAGGGCGGCGGTGAAGATCGACCAGCACTACACCACGCCCGACCAGAGCCATGCGATGATGGAGCCGCACGCGACCATCGCCGCCTGGAATGGCGACAAACTCACGCTCTGGACATCTAACCAGATGATCGCCTGGAGCGTGGGCGAGATGGCGGCGACGCTGAAGATTCCGAAGGAGAATATCCGCCTCGTCTCACCCTATATCGGTGGCGGTTTCGGCGCGAAGCTGTTCCTGCGCGCCGATGCGCTGCTGGCGGCGCTGGGCGCGCGCATGGTCGGCCGCCCGGTGAAGGTCGCGATCGCCCGGCCGCAAATCCCCAACAACACCACTCACCGCCCCGCCACCATCCAGCGCATCCGCATCGGCGCCGACAGGCAGGGCGTGATCGACGCCATCGCGCATGAGGTCTGGTCGGGCGACCTGCCCGGCGGCGGCGCGGAAACGGCGGCGCAGCAGACGCGCCTGCTCTATCGCGGCCCCAACCGGTTGACGACGCACCGCCTGTCGACGCTGGACCTGCCGGAAGGCAACGCCATGCGCGCGCCGGGCGAGGCGGTGGGCCTGCTGGCGCTGGAAGTCGCGATGGACGAGCTGGCCGAGGCCTGCGGCGTCGATCCGGTCGAACTGCGTATCCGCAACGACGTGCAATATGATCCGGAAGCCGGGCCGCAGCGCCCCTTTTCCAGCCGCAAGCTGGTCGAATGCCTGCGCGAGGGCGCGGAACGTTTCGGCTGGAACCGCCGCAATCCGAAGCCTGGGCAGGTGCGCGATGGCCGCTGGCTGGTCGGCATGGGCGTCGCCTCCGCCTTCCGCAACAATCTGGTCACGAAGTCGGGCGCGCGCATCGGCGTCGATGCCAAGGGGCATGTGACGGTCGAAACCGACATGACCGACATCGGCACCGGCAGCTACACGATCATCGGCCAGACGGCGGCGGAAATGCTGGGCGTGCCGCTGGACGCCGTGACCGTGCGGCTGGGCGACAGCCGCTTTCCCGCGTCGTCCGGCTCGGGCGGCCAGTGGGGCGGGAACAGCTCAACCGCGGGCGTCTATGCCGCCGCCATGGCCCTGCGCGCCAAATTGGCCGAAAAGGCGGGCTTCCCGGCGGACAAGGCGCTGTTCGAGGATGGTCTGGTGCGCCTGGGCAACCAGTCCCAGCCGCTGGGGACGCTGGCGGGGCGCGAGGGCCTTTGGGCAGAGGACAGCATGGACTATGGCGACCTCACCAAACGCTATGCGCAAGCTACCTTCGGCGCGCATTTCTGCGAGGTCGGCGTCGACATCGACACCGCCGAAGTCCGCGTCCGCCGCATGGGCGGGGCCTTTGCCGCGGGGCGCATCCTCAATCCCAAATCGGCGCGCAGCCAGGTGATCGGCGCGATGACCATGGGCGTGGGCGCGGCGTTGATGGAGGAGCTGAGCGTCGACACGCGGTTCGGCTTCTTCGTCAACCACGACATGGCCGAATATCTGGTGCCGGTGCATGCCGACATCCCGCATCAGGACGTGCTGTTCATCGATGAACTGGACGACAAAAGCTCGCCCATGAAGGCCAAGGGCGTCGGTGAACTGGGCATTTGCGGGGCTGGCGCGGCGGTGGCCAACGCGATCTACAACGCCACGGGCGTGCGCCTGCGCGACTATCCGCTGACGATCGACAAGATTCTGGCGGCGTCAACCGGAAAAAGGGTCGCTTGAACTTCCTGCGCGGCGCCCCTAGTCCCTCTCCCAAAGAGAGGAAAGGGCGCCGATGAAATATCTTTCGCTGTCACTGGTTCTGGCCGCAATTCCGACGGTTGCGGCCGCCGGGACGGAGGCGTCCGACCCGGACCGCATCGTCGTGACGGGGGAGGGGCTTTCCCTGCCGCCGGGGACGCCGGCCTATGGGTCGGTGATCATCGACCGGGACCGGCTGACCAACAGCGCTTCCGGCCGGATCGAGAGCGTGCTGGGCGATGTGGCCGGATTCCAGCAGTTCCGCCGTTCCGACAGCCGCTCCGCCAATCCTTCGGCCCAGGGAGCGACATTGCGTGCCTTGGGCGGCAACGCTTCCAGCCGGACGCTGGTGCTGCTCGACGGCGTGCCGATGGCCGATCCCTTTTTCGGCTATATCCCCTTCAGCGCGCTGGTGCCCGACCGCCTGTCGGTGGTGCGGGTGACGCGCGGCGGCGGCATTGGGGCCTTCGGCGCGGGCGCGGTGGCCGGGACCATCGAACTCGCCAGCGCGACGCGGGATCAGCTTCCGACCTTCGGCGCCAGCGCCTTCTACGGCAGCAAGGATGCGACCGAACTGACCGCCAGCCTGACGCCGGATCTGGGCGGCGGCTATGTCTCGCTTTCGGGCCGCTGGGACCGGGGCGACGGCTTCCAGACCACGCCCCGGAACCAGCGCGTCGCCGCGACTTCGCCCGCCGCCTATGACGGCTGGTCGACCAATTTGCGCGCCGTCGCGCCCCTGTCCGCCACATCGGAAATCCAGTTCCGCGGCACCATCTTCCACGACGAGCGCACTCTGCGCTTCAAGGGCGCGGACAGCATGAGCGAAGGGCAGGACGCCAGCATACGCTTCATATCCCGCGGTGCATGGCAGGTCGATGCGCTGGCCTATATCCAGGCGCGCAACTTCTCCAACATCGTGATCTCGGCATCCACCTTCCGCAAGTCGCTCGACCAGCGCAATACGCCCTCGACCGGCATCGGCGGCAAGATCGAGCTGCGCCCACCGGTCGGCCCCGACCATGTGCTGCGCATCGGGGCCGACACCCGCTTCGCCACCGGCGACATGTTCGAGGATGGCTATAACGCGAATATAGCGGCCAATCCGGTCACTTCCCGCCGTCATGCCGGCGGCGAGCAGATGACCACCGGCCTCTTTGCCGAGGATGACTGGACGCTGGGCCGGCTGGTCCTGACAGGCGGGGTGCGGGCGGATCGCTGGACGATCAGCAACGGCTTCTATCGCGCCACCGGCACCGGAGCGGCCAACAACAGCTTTGCCGACCGTTCGGACTGGCAGTTCTCCGGAAGGGCGGGCGCTCTCTACCGCATCAGCGATGCAGTCGCGCTACGGGGCGCGGCCTATAGCGGTTTCCGCCTGCCGACGCTGAACGAGCTATATCGGCCGTTCGTGGTCTTCCCGATCACGACCCGCGCCAATGCCGCGCTGACGCCCGAAAAGCTGAAGGGCGTGGAGGCGGGCATCGACCTCACGCCCATTCCGGGCCTGACCCTCTCCGCCACCGGCTTCATCAACCGGCTGGACGATGCCATAGCCAATGTCACCCTCACCAATGTCGCCAATACGCGCGAGCGGCAGAATGTCGACCGCATCACCGCCAAGGGGATCGAATTGACCGCCATCGGCCGGGTGGACGACTTCCTGCTTTCGGCATCCTATGCCTATAGCCACAGCACCGTCCATGCGCCGGGCATGGGCTTTGACGGCCTCACCCCCGCGCAGAGCCCCCGTCATGCCGCGAGCGCCACGCTGGCCTGGGAGCCGGAGCAGGGACCGGCGCTTTCCGCGACGCTGCGCTATGTCGGCAAGCAATATGAGGATGACCTCCAGACCGATGTCCTGCCCGACGCGCTGACCGTCGATGCTGTGGCGCGCCTGCCGCTGGGCCATGGCGTCACCCTGGTCGCCCGGGGCGAGAATCTCTTCGATGAGGAGGTGATCACCCGCAACGCCGGAGGGTCCATCGACCTCGGCACCCCCCGGACGCTGTGGATCGGCTTCCGGTTCGCAAGCTAGAGCCGGTTCCGATCTGATGGAATCGGATCGCTGCCCCAGATTCCTTGTTTTGCGCGATTTCGCGGCAAGCGATCGGTTCCGGTCGCTTGCCGATCGCTTTAGGGCAACCCTCTGAAAAAGCCCGCTGGTTCCGCCGGGGCAAAGCTGTATGAGGTCCTCATGCGCTTTGCCCTTCTCCTCGCCCTGCCGTTTCTCGCCGCTGCGCCTGCCCAGGCCTGGGGACCGATCGGCCATCGCGTCACCGGCGCCATAGCTGATCGCAACCTGAGTGGCGCCGCACGCGCCCAGGTCCGCCTGCTGCTGGGGTCGGAAGATCTGGCCGAAGCGGCGACCTGGCCGGATGACATGCGGTCCGACCCCGCCGAATATTGGCGCAAGACGGCCAGCCCCTGGCATTATGTCACGGTGAGGGAGGGCGATCGTTACACCGCCGCGGACGCGCCGAAGGAGGGGGACGCGATGACGGCGCTGACCCGCTTTACGGCGACGCTTCGCGATCCCAAGGCGTCGCTGGACGACCGCCGCATGGCGCTGCGCTTCGTCGTTCACATCATTGGCGACCTGCATCAGCCGCTGCATGTCGGCGGTGGTGACGACCGGGGCGGCAATGATGTGAAGGTCACTTTCTTCGGCGCGCAAAGCAACCTGCATTCGGTCTGGGATTCCGGCCTGATCGACCAGCGCGCCCTGTCCTATTCCGAATATGCGGACTGGCTGTCGCGGTCGATCACGCCGGAACAGACGATTGCCTGGAGCCTGTGTGATCCGGACATCTGGACCCGCGAAAGCATCGCGTTGCGCAAGACCGTTTATCCGGCGGACCCGAACCTGTCCTGGGACTATGCCTATCGGCATCGCGCCGAGCTGGACGACCGGTTGCGGCGGGCAGGTGTCCGCATCGCCGCCTGCCTGAACGCGATTTTCGATTCGCCCCGGCAGCCCTAGGACCGGTCGACATTCCGTTCATGGTCGACGACTCGGAATGGCGGTCGCGAAAAACAGGGGTTTTCCGCTCAATGTGAAAAATGCTCCGGGTTTCCGGACCGAATTGAAGCGCAGCGCGCTCCTGCGACCACTCTACCCCCGCTCCCGCAGCCGCTCCACGATGGCGCGCGCGGCCCGCGTGACATCGTCCCAGGTCATGTCGAAGCCGGCATCGTCCCCGAAATAGGGATCGGTCACGCTGCTCCCCTCGCGCCCTGGCACCAAATCCATCAGCAGCCGCACGTCCGCCGTCCCCTCCGAAGGCTGAATCCGCCGCAGATTCTTCAAATTTTCCGTATCCAGCGCGAAGACATGTTCGAACCGCCGGAAATCCCCCGCCGTCACCTGCCGCCCACGGTAGCCGGAAATGTCGATCCCATGCCGCAGCGCCACCGCCTGCGCGCGCCGGTCCGGCGGCGATCCGACATGCCAGTCGCCGGTACCCGCCGAATCCACCGTCACCGAAAGGCCCGCCCGCTCCGCCTCCGCACGCAAAGCGGCCTCCGCCAGCGGCGATCGGCAGATATTCCCCAGGCACACGAACAGGACCGAAGCGCTCATCCCTCGGCCGCCGCCGTGCTCAGGCCCAGTTCCGGCACACCGATCGACCGCCGCCCGCCGAAATCGGTGCGCGCCACGATCACGCCCAGCTTTTCCATATAATCGATCAACCGCCGCACGCGCCCCGGCGAACTGGTGCCATAGGCGCGCGCCAGCGCCACATCGTCGGGGCAGGGCAGCCCCTGCATCGCCGCCCGCGCAATCAGCAGGAAAGGAGCGAGCATATCCTCCGGCACAGGTTCGGCGGCCTTCATCGCATCGGCCCAGCGCGGGTCGGCGGCATCGAACATGCCCGCCTGCGCCATGGCGAATCGCTTGCGGAAAGCGGGCAGGTCGAGCGGCGGCTGGCGCAGTCCCTTCATCCGGCAGCGGACGCCGAAATCCTGATAGAGCGTCGACACGCTGGGCTGCGCCTCCCCCAGGTCCGCCACGATCTCCTCCAGCACGGCGATCACCACCGGCTCGTTCTGGCCGAAGTCCAGTTCCGGCGCGGCGGGCTTGGCCGAAGGCGCGGCGGCAAGGGCGCGCATCAACTCCTCCGCAGGCAAGGCCGGCGGCTCGGCGCGGGGTGGGGGCGGGGGCAGCGCCTCTTCCTCGCCCGCGCCCGCGAACAGCAATTCCTGCAAATCCTCCGTCGCGGCGACAGGCGGCGGCATCAGCTTGTGCGTGCCGCCGCGCGTGCTGGTCTTCACCGACCCGATCTTCACCGCCACCGGCCGTCGACAGATGGCCGGGCCCAGGGCCAGAAAGCGGCCGCGCTCCAGGTCGCGGATCTGCTCCGCCTGCCGCCGCTCCATGCCCAAAAGGTCCGCCGCCCGCGCCATGTCGATGTCGAGGAAGGTGCGCCCCATCAGGAAGTTCGATGCCTCGGCCGCGACATTCTTGGCGAGCTTCGCCAGCCGCTGCGTCGCGATGACGCCCGCCAGGCCGCGCTTGCGCCCCCGGCACATCAGGTTCGTCATGGCCGCCAGCGAAAGCCGCCGCGCCTCGTCCGACACATCGCCCGCCGCCACGGGGGCGAACATCTGCGCCTCGTCCACCACCACCAGCGCGGGATACCAGTGGTCGCGCGGCGCATCGAACAGCGTCGACAGGAAAGTCGCGGCGCATTTCATCTGCGCCTCCAGCTCCAGCGATTCCAGACTGAGCACCACGGATGCGCGATGCTCGCGTATGCGCATCGCCATCTTGACGATCTCGCGCTCATTATAGTCGCCCGCGTCGATCACCACATGGCCATATTCATCCGCCAGCGTGACGAAATCGCCCTCCGGATCGATCACGACCTGCTGGACCAGCGCGGCGCTTTCCTCCAGCAGGCGGCGCAGCAGATGCGACTTGCCGGACCCTGAATTGCCCTGGACGAGCAGACGGGTGGCAAGCAATTCCTCGACATCGACCAAAACGGCATTGCCGTTGCTGTCATTTCCTATGCTGATGCTGGCGGTCACGGATTTCCTTTGGCCCATGGCGGGGGCTTCGCGCAAGTGCACAGAATAAGGATGCCGTCCTCCTGCCCTCGCGGGATCACGTCGCGCGATGCGGATTTCCTTGACCATCCCATTGTTGCGATGCAGCATCGATCCATCATGGCGACTCTTGCATCCTCTCCCGCTCCTGCGATCACGCAGAACCCGGACATCCGCTTTCTCGGTCGTTTGTTGGGCGACGTCATCCGCGCCTATGGCGGGGAGAAAATCTACAAGCAGACCGAATATATCCGCTCCGCCTCGGTCGATCGGGCGCGCGGCCTGCACGGCGCGGACGTGGTCGACACCGGACTCGACGCGCTGAGCCTCGACGACACGCTGAGTTTCGTGCGCGGCTTCATGCTCTTCTCGATGCTGGCCAATCTGGCCGAGGACCGCCAGGGCGTCGCTGCCGAGCCGGGGGCCGATGTCGCCTCCGCCGTCGAAAAGCTGCGGTCCCATGGAATAGAGCGCGAGGCGGTGCTCGACCTGCTGTCTCATGCCCTGATCGTGCCGGTCCTGACCGCTCACCCGACCGAGGTGCGGCGCAAGAGCATGATCGACCACAAGAACCGCATCGCGGACCTGATGCTGCTCAAGGACGGCGGCCGGACGGAAACCGATGAGGGCGAGAATCTGGACGAGGCGATCTTCCGCCAGATCGCGCTGCTGTGGCAGACGCGGCCGCTGCGCCGGGAAAAGCTGTTCGTCGCGGACGAGATCGAGAATGTCCTCGCTTATTTCCGCGACGTCTTCCTGCCCGTGCTGCCCGCCCTCTACGCCCGATGGGAACGGGTGCTGGGCGCGCGCCCGCAGAGTTTCCTGCGCGTCGGCAACTGGATCGGCGGCGACCGCGACGGCAATCCCTTCGTTCAGGCGCCGCAGCTTCGGTTCGCGCTCGCCAGGGGCTGCGAGGCTGCGCTGGGCTTTTATATGGATGCGCTCCACGCCCTTGGCGCGGAACTGTCGCTCTCGACCGAACTGGCCGATGTGTCGCAGGCCGTTCTGGACCTGGCCGACGCCAGCGGCGACGTCTCGCCCAGCCGTCAGGACGAGCCCTATCGCCGGGCGATTTCCGGCATCTATGCCCGTCTGGCCGCCACCTACCGGTCGCTGGTCGGCAAGGCGCCGTCCCGCCCCTCGGCGCTCAAGGGCGAACCCTATGCCAGCCCCGCCGACCTGCGCCGCGACCTGGTGACGGTCGCGCAGGGGCTGGCGAGCGAAGGCAATGGCGCCCTGGCGACCGGCGGCGCGCTTGGCCGCCTGATCCGCGCGGTCGAAACCTTCGGCTTCCATCTCGCCACGCTCGACATGCGACAGAACAGCGATGTCCATCAGAGCGTGGTGGCCGAACTGCTGAAAGTCGCGGGGGTCGAGGCGGACTATGCCGGCCTCGACGAATATGCCCGCATCGCCCTGCTCCGGCGGGAACTGGCGAACAACCGGCCACTGGGCACGGCCTTTTTCGAATATTCGGAACAGACCGCGTCCGAACTCGCCATCGTCCATTCGGCGGCGGAGGCGCATCGCATCTACGGCCCGCAATGCATCACCCATTATATCATCTCCAAGGCGGAGAGCGTTTCCGACCTGCTCGAGGTGAACATCATCCTCAAGGAAGCGGGCCTGTGGCGCGCGGGCACGGAGGGCGCGCCGCCGCAGGCCGCGATCATGGCCGTGCCGCTGTTTGAAACCATCGCGGATCTCGAGGCCGCGCCCAAGATCATGGCCGCCTATTTCGGCCTCCCCGAAATAGGCGGCGTGGTGCGGGAACGCGGCCATCAGGAAGTGATGATCGGCTATTCCGACAGCAACAAGGACGGCGGCTACATCACCTCCACCTGGGGGCTGTTCCAGGCGAGCAAGGCGCTGGCCCCCGTCTTTGCCGAAGCGGGCACGGCGATGCAGCTATTCCATGGCCGCGGCGGCGCGGTCGGGCGTGGCGGCGGTTCTTCCTTCGCGGCGATACAGGCGCAGCCCAAGGGCACGGTGCAGGGCCGCATCCGCATCACCGAACAGGGGGAGGTGATCGCCGCCAAATTCGGCACCCGCGACGTCGCCATGACCAATTTGGAAGCGATGACCAGCGCGACCCTGCTCGCCAGCCTGGAACCCGAAGTCCTGTCCGATCGCGATGCCGCCCGCTTCGCCGCCGCCATGGACCAACTGTCGAAGACGGCCTTCGCCGCCTATCGCGATCTTGTTTATGGTACTGAGGGCTTCAAGGAATTCTTCCGGCAATTGACCCCGATCCAGGAAATCTCCGGCCTCAAGATCGGCTCCCGTCCGGCCAGCCGCACCAAGAGCACCCGGATCGAGGATTTGCGCGCCATCCCCTGGGTGTTCAGCTGGGCGCAGGCGCGGGTGATGCTGCCGGGTTGGTATGGGGTCGGCCACGCGCTTTCCGCCTTTGAGGACAAGGCGCTGCTGGCCGACATGGCGCAGCACTGGTCCTTCCTGCAATCGGCGCTCGCCAATCTGGAGATGGTGCTGGCCAAGTCCGATCTGGGTATCGCTGCTCACTATCTGCCGCTGGTCGAGGATCAGGCGCGGGGCGCGGAAATTTTCGACCGCATCCGCGACGGTTGGGACATGGCCCATGACGGCTTGCTCGCCGCCACCGCCCAGTCGCGGCTGCTGGAGAAGAATCCCAAGCTCGACACGTCGATCCGCCTGCGCCTGCCTTATATCGAGCCGCTGAACCTTCTTCAGGTCGAACTGATGAAGCGCCATCGCAGCGGCGAGGACGACCCGCGCATCAAGGAAGGCATAGAATTGTCGATCAACGCGATCGCCACGGCGCTGAGGAATAGCGGATAGGGGTGGATTGCGGACATTCCCCCTCCCGCAGGCGGGAGGGGGCTAGGGGGTGGGCTGGCGCGACATCTGCGCTGTCTTGCAACGGCTAAGTCAGAAGCTCGCTACGCTCGCGCCCACCCCTAACCCCTCCCGTTTACGGGAGGGGAAGGTCTTGAATTGGCCAGTTCCCGCCCCGGATCGCCCCACCCTTCTACTTCCGCGGAATCCTTCGTGCGCTGGCCAGATGATGGGCGTGCGTGATCGCTACGGCCAGGGCGTCCGAGGCATCGGGTCCTGCGATCTTTGCGCCGGGGAGGAGGCGGGAGACCATGGCGTGGACCTGCTCCTTCGATGCATTGCCGACGCCGACCACGGATTTCTTGACGAGCCGGGCGGCATATTCGCCCACTTCCATGCCGGATCGCGAAGCCGCCAGCAGCACCACGCCACGGGCCTGGCCGAGCTTGAGCGTCGATTGCGGGTTCACGTTGAGGAACACCTCTTCGACAGCCGCGCCATTGGGTTGGTGTTCGAGGATGAGGTCGGTCAGCGCCAGATCGAGCACCAGCAGCCGGCTGGCCAGCGCCATGCCTGAATCGGTCTTGATCTGGCCGTTGGAGATATGGGTGAGGCGGTTGCCGTCCGCGGCGATCAGGCCCCAGCCGGTCGTGCCAAGGCCCGGGTCCAGGCCCAGGATGATCATGATATTCCCCTCGTCCCTTCACGGAAGAGGACAGGGAGGCTCGCCGGCCCGCCGGACAGGCCCGTCTGGAGGGAGACCGGGCCGGGCGCGTCGGCTGCCGCGCCCTCCTGGCTTCGCCCGAGCGGCAGGGCCGCCAGGGCTTCGCAACCCTCTCCCCGCAGGGGAGAGGGAAGGGGAAGGATCAACCCAGCTTCTCCATGACTTCGTCGGAAACTTCGTAATTGCCCCAGACGGTCTGGACGTCGTCATCGTCTTCCAGCGTGTCGACCAGCTTCATCAGCGTCGCCGCATTGCTCTCGTCCACCTCGACGGTGGTCTGCGGCTTCCAGGCGAGCTTGGCGCCTTCGGCCGGACCGAGCTTGGCCTCCAGCGCCCTCGCGACTTCGTGCAGCGCGTCCATGGCGGTCCAGATCTCATGCTCGTCCTCGTTCGAGGAGACGTCGTCCGCACCCGCTTCCAGCGCCGCTTCGAAGATCGCGTCGGCATCGCCCGCGCTCGCCGGATAGGTGATGAGGCCCATGCGGTCGAAACCGTGGCTGACCGCGCCCGAAGCGCCCAGATTGCCGCCATTCTTGGAAAAGGCCGTGCGGACATTGGTCGCGGTGCGGTTGCGGTTGTCGGTCAGCGCCTCGACGATGATGGCCACGCCGCCGGGACCATAGCCCTCGTAACGGATTTCCTCGTAATTCTCCATGTCGCCGCCGATCGCCTTGTCGATCGCGCGCTGGATATTGTCCTTTGGCATGGACTGCGCCTTGGCGGCGTTGACCGCGAGACGGAGGCGCGGGTTCATGTCCGGATCGGGCATGCCCATCTTCGCCGCCACGGTGATTTCGCGCGACAGCTTGGAGAACATCGAGGAGCGCTTCTTGTCCTGCGCGCCCTTGCGATGCATGATGTTCTTGAATTTGCTATGGCCGGCCACGGCCTGCTCCTGACTTGTCTGTTTGTTCGATGCGGGCTCTCTAGCGAGCGCGCCCTCGATGCGCAATGTCAGACGAGGATCGCGGTGCCCGAGGCGGTCACCATCAGCATCGACCCGCTGGACCCGACGGTCTCATAATCCAGATCGACGCCGACGACCGCATTGGCGCCCAGCGCCGCGGCGCGGGTGCGCATTTCCGCGATCGCCTGTTCGCGGGCACGCTGGAGCACGTCCTCATAGGCGCCCGAGCGCCCGCCGACGATGTCGCGCACGCTGGCGAACAGGTCGCGGAACAGGTTTGCGCCCACGATCACCTCGCCGGTGACGATGCCGAGATATTCCTTCGCAGGCCGGCCTTCCAGCGAAGGGGTGGTGCTGACGATGATCCCGGTCATGGACGCTCTCCCCACGCTGCGATTTATTCGATGCCCAGCGCCGTCTTGTATGTTTCCAGCAGCGCTTCGGCTTCCATGCGGGCATTGCGCTCCATCTTGCGCAGGCGGACGATGGACCGCATCGTCTTCACGTCATAGCCATTGGCCTTCGCCTCCAGATAGACGTCCTTTATATCGTCCGCGATGCCCTTCTTTTCCTCTTCCAGGCGCTCGATGCGCTCGATGAAGAGGCGTAGCTGTTCGGCGGCGACATTGCCATCGCTCATGGGAATCTCCAGTAAGTGTGAATCGGTTGATGAATCGGTCGGCGCCTGCCTCTAATGATTGTCGGCGTTCTTCGCCACACTCTCCTGCATGCGGGCGATCTGTTCCGGCGTCGCCTCGCCCTGGTGGCGGGATTTCCATTCGGCAAAGGGCATGCCATGGATGATCTCCCGCGCTTCCTCTTTGCCGATCGTGCCGTCCGCCTCCGCGATCCAGTCGGCCAGGCAGTTGCGGCAGAAGCCCGCCGTTCCCATCAGGTCGATATTCTGGACATCGGTGCGGTGCTGCAAATGCGCCACCAGCCGTCGGAAGGCGGTTGCGGCAACCGCATCACTGAGTATGTTATCGCTCACGGCGAACCTTTCGCTGATCATCATCCTGTCGTGCAGCACGGATAATCGAAAACCGCGCCCTGGCAAACCAGAGGCGACCATGACGGCCAGGAGACAAGAGGAATGACGAAATTACCGCCCCGTTCGCGCAAGGTCCGCATATTGGCGACCCTTGGCCCCGCGAGCGACAGCCCGGAAATGATCCGGGCGCTGTTCGTCGCCGGGGCCGACGCTTTCCGCATCAATATGAGCCATGGCGCGCATGAGGATCATGCCGCGCGCATCGCGACGATCCGGGCGCTGGAAAAGGAATTCGGACGTCCTACGACAATCCTGGGCGACCTTCAGGGGCCGAAGCTGCGCGTCGGGACATTCGATCGCGGGCTGGCGGTGCTGGAAACGGGCGCGGCCTTCGTGTTCGACAGCGATCCTGCGCCGGGCGATGCGACGCGGGTCAACCTGCCCCATCCGGAAATCTATGCGGCTCTGGTGCCCGAAACCCGGCTGTTGCTGGACGACGGCAAGATGGTGCTGCGGGTCAAGAAGGTGGCGGAGGATCGCATCGACACGGTGGTCGAGGTCGGCGGTACCCTTTCCAACCGCAAGGGCGTGAACGTGCCCGATGTGGTCGTGCCGGTGCCGGCGCTGACCGAAAAGGACCGGCGCGACCTGAGCTTCGCGGTCGAACAGGGCTGCGACTGGATCGCCCTGAGCTTCGTCCAGCGGCCGGAGGACCTGGCCGAGGCGCGCAAGCTGATGGGCGGCTATGGCGCACTGATGGCGAAGATCGAGAAGCCGGCGGCTGTCCAGCGGCTGGAGGAGATCATCGAACTGGCCGACGGCGTGATGGTGGCGCGGGGCGACCTTGGCGTGGAACTGCCGCCCCAGGCGGTGCCGCCGCTGCAGAAGCAGATCGTGGCGACCGCGCGCCGCATGGGTCGGCCCGTCGTGGTGGCGACGCAGATGCTGGAATCCATGATCAAGGCGCCGACGCCCACCCGCGCCGAAGTGTCCGATGTCGCGACCGCGGTCTATGACGGGGCCGACGCGATCATGCTGTCGGCTGAAACGGCGGCGGGCGACTGGCCGGTCGAGGCGGTGACGATGATGGACAGCATCGCCCATAGCGTGGAGCGCGACCCGGGCTATTTCGGGCGGCTGCACTATACCGAGACGAAGCCCGATCCCACCACCGCCGATGCGCTGGCGGAGGGCGCCGGCAGCATCGTGTCCGTCGTCGGGGCGAGCGCGATAACCTGCTTCACCTCTTCGGGCAGCACCGTGCGCCGCGTGGCGCGCGAGCGGCCGATGACACCGATCCTGGCGCTGACGCCCCGGCAGGATACGGCGCGCAAGCTGGGGCTGACCTGGGGCGTGCATGCCGTCCGGACCAAGGACATCGGCACGTTCGAGGAGATGATCGGCAAGGCCCGTCGCATGGCGCTGCGCCACGATATGGTCGAGAAGGGCGGCAAGATCGTCGTGCTGGCCGGCGTGCCTTTCGGGACGCCGGGGTCGACCAATGTGCTGCATGTGGCCGCGATTCGCGGAGATGAGCTGAGGGGCCGGGACGAGGGCTGAATGCCGATCGGTCCTGAGGGGCGTGCTCCTGCCTTCGCAGGGGCACGTCCAGCTTAGACGGTTGGGCTTCGAAGCAACGCCAGCTCTGCCAGTTCCCGGCGCAGCGTCGCCGCATCGCGGAACAGGTGGCCGCGCATGCCTTCCGCCTCGGCCGCCAGGACATTTTCCTCGCGGTCATCAATGAACAGCGCCTGTTCCGCGCTCAAACCGAAGCGCTCCAGCGCCAGCCGGTAGATCGCGGGGTCGGGCTTCACCAGCTTTTCCGCGCCGGAGACCACGATGTCGCGGAAGGGGTCGAACAGCGCCGACTCCCGAGCATGGAATGGCGCCCAGAATTCATGGCTGAAATTGGTGATGGCGAAGAGCGGAATGCCGCCCTCGTGCAATTCAAGGACGATCTCCGGCATGCCCTCGACTGCCGGTCCTACGCTGTCGATGAACTTCTCGCCCCAGAGGCGAATCAGCGCCGCATGTTCGGGATGGCGCGCGATCAGCTCTGCGCTGGTTTCCGCGAAGGGGCGGCCCTGGTCATGCTGGAAGTGCCAGTCCAGCGTCACCACGTCCCGGAGAAACGCATCGAGCGCCCGATCGTCATCGATCAGGCGCTCGTACAGAACCCTTGGGGTCCAGTGATACAAGACATTGCCAACGTCAAAGACGACGGCGGCAATATCCGCCATGAATCAGCCCTGGCGGGCCTTGAAGCGGCGGTTGGTCTTGTTGATGACATAGGTGCGGCCGCGACGGCGGATCACGCGGTTATCCCGGTGACGGCCCTTGAGCGACTTGAGCGAATTGCGGATCTTCATGGAACCAGCCTTTGAATGAATCTTGCGTGATCGAAAATCGAAGCGCAGCCCCTATGGGCGGGACGGCCGAAAGTCAAGGGCGGCCGCCCGCTTTTCGCTCCATCGCCGCGCCGTTCATCCTGCATGCAGCAAATCCGTGGCTTGACGCTTTTAAGGGATTAGCGGCGCGGTGTCGTGTAGAGGCTGTTCATCCCCTGGAGTGCCATCCATGTCGAATCCGTCCATGTTGAAGAAGATCGTCCTTCCGTCCCTGCTGGCCCTGGGGCTCAGCGGCTGCGCCACGGCTGTTCCACCCGTGGAGGTGACGCGGTTCCATATCGACGATCCGGCGCGCAACGGGACCATCGCCGTCGAGGAAATGGCCGGCAACCCCGATGTCGGCCTGGAATTCCGCACCTATGCCGCCGCGGTCGAGCAGGAATTGCAGCGCGTGGGCTTCACCACGGCCGCACAGGGGGCGAAGAGCGACTATGTCGCGCTGGTGAGTTTCCGCCGCACCTTCCGCGAACCCGAAAGCTATGGCGCCAATGGCAAGCCGGTAAGCGTCGGCGTGGGCGGCGCCGTGGGCAGCGGCGGCTATTCCGGCCTGGGGCTGGGCATCGGCATCAACCTGTCGGGCAAGCCCAAGGGGCAGGTCTTCACCGAATTGCAGGTGCAGATACGCCGCCGCGCCGATTCGACCACCATCTGGGAGGGCCGGGCGCAGACCGGGGCGCGGGAGGGAACGCCCGCATCGCAGCCGGGTCTGGCGGCGCAGAAGCTGGCGACGGCATTGCTGGGGGGCTATCCGGGCGAATCGGGGCGGACTATAACCGTCAGATGAGCATCTCGATCACAAGTGCCTTCGACAGCGGCAATATTCGCGTCCTTTCCATTTCCGCCACGTCCGCAGGCGTCCGCGCCGAGCTGGAGATCGTCAAGGACCGGCAGAGCGACTTCTACCAATGGTTCCACTTCCGCGTGGCTGGCGTGGCCGGGCGGGAAGTCGAACTGGCGATCGTCAATTGCGGCGCGTCGGCCTATCCCGACGGCTGGCCAGGCTATAAGGCGCGCTATAGCGAGGATCGGGAGAATTGGCTTCTGGCGGACACCGGCTATGCCGACGGGACGCTGACGATCCGTCTGTCGCCCGACAGCAATGCGGTGTGGCTCGCCTATTTCGCGCCCTATTCGATGGAACGGCACCATGATCTGGTCGCCTGGGCGGCGTCGCAGCCGGGGGTGGAGCATCGCGAACTGGGGCTGACGGTGGACAGGCAGCCGCTCGACCTGCTGGTGCTGGGGGAAGGACCGAAGAAGGTCTGGCTCTACGCCCGCCAGCATCCGGGCGAAAGCATGGCCGAATGGTGGATGGAGGGCGCGCTGGAGCGGCTCTGCGACGAGGAGGACGCCGTGGCGCGGCTGCTGCGCAGGGAGGCGACCTTTTACATCGTGCCGAACATGAATCCGGACGGCAGCCGTCGCGGCCATCTGCGGACCAACGCCGTGGGCATCAACCTCAACCGCGAATGGCATGAGCCGTCGATGGAGAAGAGTCCGGAGGTGTTCCTGGTGCGCGGGGCGATGGATGAGGTCGGGGTCGACTTCGCCATGGACGTGCATGGCGACGAGGCTATTGCGGCCGTGTTCCTGGCCGGGTTCGAGGGCATTCCCTCCATCACGGAGCGGCAGTCGGCCTTGTATCGCCGCTATCGCGACACGCTGGCCGCCCGGACGCCCGATTTCCAGACGAGGAAGGGCTATCCCACCGCGCCGGCGGGCAAGGCGAACCTGTCCATGTCCACCAACCAGTTGGCCGAGCGCTTCGGCGCCGTGGCAATGACGCTGGAAATGCCGTTCAAGGATAATGACGACCTGCCGGACGCCGATTTCGGCTGGTCGCCGGCGCGGTCGATCCAACTCGCCAAGGACTGCCTGGGCGTGCTGGCGGAGATGATCGACGAAATCTGAACCCGGCCGGCCGCGGTTCAGCCGAAGAGATCGCCCAGGAAATCGGCCATCGCGCGGAAGCTGCGGCGGTCGGCTTCGGGATTATAGGCCAGGCCCCTTTCGGGCATCTTCGCGTCATGGTCGGTGAAGGCGTGCCCGGTATGGCCATAGGCATGGATCTGCCAATCGCATCCCGCTTCGGTCAGTTCCTTCGCCAGCGCGACCGTGGCTTCCGGCGGCGCGATCGGATCGTCCCAGCCGTGGCAGATCAGCAGCCGCGCGGTGATCTTCGCATGGGGAAGGGGCGGCGCATCATAGACGCCGTGGAAGCTGACGCCGCCTGCAATATCCGCTCCTGAACGGGCAAGGTCGAGCACGCATTTGCCGCCGAAGCAGAAGCCGATCGCCGCGGTCCGGCTCTCGTCCGCCTCATCGAGCGATTTCAGCAGCGCATGGGCGGCGTTCGTCCGGTCCCGCAGCAAAATGCGGTCATCATTGAGTTCGGCCATGTAGCGGCCCATGTCCGGATCGGCCCGGCTGGTCCGCTTGCCCTGGCCGAACACATCCGCGACGAGCACGGTGTAACCGATCGCCGCGACCTTTTCGGCATAGGCGAAATCGGCCTCCTTGGTGCCCAGAACATTGGGGAAAAGCAGGATGGCCGGACGCGGAGCGGCGGCGGCATCGTCGAACACGGCCATGCTCTCGAACTGACCGCCAGGGCCTTCATGCACGGTGACGCGGCGGGTGATGGTCATGAAAGGCTCCTTGCTTCGGGGTCGGGACGCATGTTGGGACGCCATGCGGGATTGGCAAGATTGGGCCAGTTGCGGATGTTGGCACCTCCCCTTCAAGGCGAGGGGCCTAATGGCGGGAAACCGCCCTATCGACCATGGATGATCCGCACTCTCGATGCAGCCTCGGCCGCGACGGCGCGGGCCTGGTCTGCATCGACCGCGCGGGCCAGGGCGACGCCCATGCGGCGATAGGGGCGGGTCGTCGGCTTGCCGAACAGGCGCAGATCGACTTTCCCGCCGGGCGTCGAGAGCGCTTCGGCCAATCCTTCGAACCCAAAGTCATCCGATTCCCGATCCGCCAATATCACCGCCGAAGCCGCGGCCCCATGCAGCGTCACTTCCGGCACCGGCAGGCCCATGATCGCGCGGGCGTGAAGATCGAATTCGCTCCAGTTCTGGGAGATCAGGGTCACCATGCCGGTATCGTGCGGCCGGGGCGAGAGTTCGGAGAAGATGACATCCTCTCCCTTCACGAAGAACTCCACGCCGAAAATGCCGTAGCCGCCCAGATTGTCGACCACCTTGCGCGCCATGTCCTGGGCGGCGGCCAGCGCGCCGCCGGACATGGGCGTGGGCTGCCAGCTTTCCTGATAGTCGCCGTGTTCCTGCCGATGGCCGATAGGCGGACAGAAGCTGACGCCGTCACGGCTGCGTACGGTCAGCAGCGTGATCTCATAGTCGAAGGCGATGAATTCCTCGACGATGACCCGGCTGCGGTCGCCGCGCATGTTCGCGACTGCATAGTCCCAGGCGGCTTCCAGTTCCTCAATCGTGCGGACCGTGCTCTGGCCCTTGCCGGATGAGGACATGACCGGCTTGATGACGCAGGGAAGGCCGGTATGCGCCGCCCCCGCCCGCACTTCCTCCAGCGTTTCGGCGTAGCGATAGCGGGAGGTGCGCAGCCCCAGTTCGACCGCGGCGACTTCGCGAATGCGGTCGCGGTTCATGGTCATGATGGTGGCGCGGGCCGAAGGGACGACCGTCACGCCGCGCGCCTCGAAATCGGCCAGGACCTCGGTGCGGATCGCCTCGATTTCGGGGACCACGAAGTCGGGCCGATGCTTTTCGATGGCTGTGGCGAGCAGGTCGGCGTCAAGCATGGAGAAGACTTCAAACCCGTCCGCCACCTGCATGGCAGGCGCGCCCGCATAGCTGTCGCAGGCGATGACCTGCGCGCCGAGGCGCTTGGCGGAGATCACGAATTCACGACCCAGTTCGCCCGAGCCCAGAAGGAGGATCTTCGCGGTAAAGGCCATGGCGGGACTCCTCGAAATGGACATCTTCAGCGCATTCAGCGCAGCGTGCTCCTGTCGGCGCAGGAGCACGTCATTTCTATTCTTTAAAGTTCAGCGTCCATCAGTGTCGGGAAGAAGCCCTCATGGGCGCTGCGCAGGTCCGCCAGCGCCACGCCCGCCACCTTGTCGCCGCCGGTCGTGCCGATGCGAAGCGCGCCTGGAATGTCCACCCCCTGGGCGGCGGCGACGATGTACCGGCCCTGATCCTCGCCAAAGGCGCTGGCGGTCGTAAGGGCGATGCTCAGCTCCGCCCCGATCTTCCCGGCCAGCGCCATTTCCGTCACCGCGACCAGCAGGCCGCCGTCGGAAATGTCATGCACCGCATTGACCTTGCCTTCCGCGATCAGCGCCCGGACGGTTTCGGCATGGGCACGCTCCGCCGCCAGATCGACCTTCGGCGCCTCGCCCGCTTCCCGGCCGGCAATCTCGCGCAGCCAGATCGACTGGCCGAGATGGCTGCCTTCCCCGCCGATCAGCCAGATGGCGTCGCCCTCATTCTTGAAGGCCACGGTCGCCATCCCGTCGATGTCCTGGAGCAGGCCGATGCCGCCGATCGCCGGGGTGGGCAGGATCGCCGATCCGCCGCCGGTCGCCTTGGATTCATTGTACAGGCTGACATTGCCCGACACGATCGGGAAATCCAGCGCGCGGCAAGCCTCCCCCATGCCTTCCAGGCAGCCGGTGAACTGCGCCATGATCTCTGGCCGCTGCGGATTGGCGAAGTTGAGGCAATTGGTGACGGCGAGCGGCGTCGCGCCGACGGCGCTGATGTTGCGATAGCATTCCGCGATCGCCTGCTTGCCGCCCTCATAGGGGTCCGCATAGCAATAGCGCGGCGTGCAGTCGGTGCTGATCGCGATGCCCTTCCGCGTGCCATGGACGCGCACCACCGCCGCGTCGCCGCCGGGGCGCTGCACCGTGTCGGCGCCCACCATATGGTCGTACTGCTCCCAGATCCAGCGGCGAGAGGCGATGTCGGGCGATCCCATCAGCCTGACGAGATCGGCGCCGATGTCGGCGCTCTCGCTGATCTCGCCCAAGGGCTGCACGCCCGACCAGGCCTTATATTCATCCTTCGCCATCGCCGGACGGTCGTAGAGCGGCGCATCGTCGGCCAGCGGAGCCAGCGGAATGTCGCACACCGTCTCTCCCTTGTGGACCAGCACCATGCGGCCGGTATCCGTCACATGGCCGATCACGGCGAAGTCCAGCTCCCACTTGCGGAAAATGGCTTCGGCAAAGGCTTCCTTGCCCGGCTGGAGCACCATGAGCATGCGCTCCTGCGACTCCGACAGCATCATCTCATAGGCGGTCATGCCGGTTTCGCGCTGCGGCACATCGTCCATGTTGAGCTGGATGCCGACGCCGCCCTTGGACGCCATTTCCACCGAGGAGGAGGTGAGGCCCGCCGCGCCCATGTCCTGGATCGCGACGATCGCGTCGGATGCCATGAGTTCGAGGCAGGCTTCGATCAACAGCTTTTCGGTGAAGGGATCGCCGACCTGCACCGTCGGGCGCTTGGCGTCGGCGTCGTCGCCGAAGTCCGCCGAGGCCATGGTCGCGCCATGGATGCCGTCGCGGCCGGTCTTCGAACCCACATAGACGATCGGATTGCCGATGCCCGAAGCGGCGGAATAGAAGATCTTGTCCGTTTCCGCGACGCCCACGGTCATCGCATTGACCAGGATGTTGCCGTCATAGGCGGGATGGAAATTCACCTCGCCGCCCACGGTCGGCACGCCGACGCAATTGCCGTAGCCGCCAATGCCATGCACCACGCCGCTGATGAGGTGCTTCATCTTCGGATGGTCGGGCCGCCCGAAGCGCAGCGCGTTCATGTTCGCCACCGGCCGCGCGCCCATGGTGAAGACGTCGCGCAAAATGCCGCCCACCCCCGTCGCCGCGCCCTGATAGGGTTCGATATAGCTGGGGTGGTTGTGGCTCTCCATCTTGAAGATCGCGGCCTGGCCGTCCCCGATGTCCACCACGCCCGCATTTTCACCGGGGCCGCAAATGACCTGCGGCCCTTCCGTGGGCAGCTTCTTCAGATGGATTCGCGAACTTTTGTAAGAGCAATGCTCCGACCACATCACCGAGAAAATGCCGAGTTCGGTGAGATTCGGTTCCCGGCCAAGCGCGTTCAGGACGCGATCATATTCTTCCGGGGAAAGCCCATGGTCTGCGACGACCTGCGGCGTGATCTGGGATGCGGTGCTGGACATGTGCGCGCCTTTAGCGGGGGAGCGCCCGATAGACAATGCTGAGGCTCGCGCCCGGGCGAAAACATGATAGCTTTCCCGGCCGGACGAAAAAAAGGGGAGTTGCCCATGGAATGGATGCTGTTGCCGCTTCGTCGCTACGCCAAATTCTCCGGTCGGGCGCGGCCGCGCGAATATTGGATGTTCGTCCTGTTCCTGCTGCTCTGTTATATCGGCGTCGCGATGGTCGAGGGGATATTGGGCCTCAGCACGACCGATCACTGGTTCCAGCGCGGCCCCTGGTGGGCGGGCGCGGGCTACAGCACCCGCGGCGGTCCGCTGACGGGGCTGTTCGCGCTGGCGATGATCATTCCCCATATCGCGGTTTCCGTCCGCCGCCTGCACGATACCGACCGCAGCGGCTGGTGGCTGCTGATCGTCTTCTTCCCGATCATCGGCAGCATCGTCCTGCTGATCTTCTTCATCATGAGCGGCACGCGGGGGCCCAACCGCTTCGGCCCCGATCCGGTCGAGGTGGGAGAGCCGGAATTGCGTTGAGCGCGTCGGTCCGGGCGCGCATGATTGGGCGGTTCAAGCCACTCCCTCTCCAGCAGGCGGGAGGGGAATGGCGTCGATTGGCCACATCCTCGCAAACTCCAAAGAAAAAGGCCGGCCTCCATGGGGAGGGCCGGCCCGCACTTGCAGGAAAACGGAAAGGATCAGGCCTTGCAGCTCAGCGCGCTCTTGCCCGGCAGGGTGGCGGTGATCTGCTTGCCCGAGCCCTCGACCTTGAAGCCGCCGCCTTCGAAGGGCTTGCCCGCCTCGGCGGCGGTCAGCTTCGTGGGGGCGCCGTCCTTTTCGGTGCGCACGTTCACCGTCTTGTCGTCGCTCATGAAGTCGACGAAGATCAGGCTGTTGTCCTTGCAGCGATATTGATGGCTTTCCTTCACCATCGGCGGCAGTTCGACGGGAGCGGCATTGGCCAGCTTTTCGGCCATGGGATCGGCGGGGCCGCCCACCACTTCGGGTTCGTCATTCTTGTTGCAGGCGGACAGCAGCGCAAGCGCCGCCACGGAGATCAGGGGGAGATGATATTTCATAGCGGTCCTTCTATGTGCACTAGCCACGCCAAGCGTCAACGCAAAACTGCCACGAGTCCGCCAGCCAGTGGCGCGACGTCATGACGTTTTCGTGAATGGCGGCCGGAATCGGCCCCCAGGGCCCATGCGGGCTTGACCGGGCGGGCGGGGGTCGCCAATGCAGGGACATGGCGCAAGACAGCATGACCCATGAGGGCGATCCGTCGCAGATGTCGTTCGAAGATGCGCTGCGCGCGCTCGAATCGATCGTCCGGCGGCTGGAGAGCGGAGATGTGCCGCTCGACGAATCCATTTCGCTCTATTCGCAGGGCGAGGAACTGCGGAAGCGCTGCATGGAACGGCTGCAGGCGGCCGAAGCGCGCATCGCCAAGCTGACGATCGACGCTGGCGGCGCCGTGACCGGCGCTCAGCCCTTCGGTTCGGACTGAGCGTGCAGCGTGCGGGAGAGGCGGCCATGAGCGGACCCGACTCCGCCTCGCCTCGGTCGATCGGTCTAGTGGCCGACCGCGCTGCGGCGGTGGCGGCCGACATCGACCGCCTGTTCGACGCGCTGCTGGCGGTTCCCGACGACCCGCGCCGGCGCCTGCACGAAGCGATGCGCCATGCGGCCATGGGCGGAGGCAAGCGGCTGCGTCCGCTGCTGGTGCAGGCGGCCAGCGACCTGTTCAACATCTCGCGGGATTCGGCGCTGCGGGTTGGCGTCGCGGTGGAATGCATCCATGTCTATTCGCTGGTGCATGACGATCTTCCGGCGATGGACGACGATGACCTTCGCCGGGGCAAGCCGACCGTGCACAAGGCATTTGACGAGGCGACGGCGATCCTCGCGGGCGATTGCCTGCACGACCTGGCTTTCGAAGTGCTGGCGGACGAGGAGACGCATCCCGATCCTTTCGTCCGGGTCGAGCTGGTGAAGGCGCTGGCCGTCGCCAGCGGCACCAGCGGCATGGCGGGCGGCCAGATGATGGACCTGGAGGCGGAGAAGAGCAGCTTCGACCTGCCCACGGTCACGCGGCTCCAGCAGTTGAAGACCGGCGCGCTGATCGGCTTCTGCGTCGATGCGGCGGCGATCATGGCCCGCATCCCGCCGGAGGGGCGGACGCGCCTGCACGGCTATGCCCGCGACATCGGCCTTGCCTTCCAGATCGCGGACGACCTGCTCGACGTCGAGGGGGACGCCGTTCTCGCCGGCAAGGCGCTGGGCAAGGACGCGGCGGCGGGGAAGGAAACCTTCGTCTCCCTGCTGGGGGTGGAGCGGGCGCGGGAACAGGGGCGCCTGCTGGTCGAGCAGGCGAAGGCGCATCTGCACGGCTTCGGGCCGGAGGCCGACCTGCTGCGCGCCATTGCCGACTATATCGTGGAAAGGGATCGTTAGGGGCATGAGCAAGCAGAGGGTGGGGGTCTATCCCGGGACATTCGATCCGATCACCTTGGGTCATATGGACATCATCCGGCGCGGCGCGAAGCTGGTCGATAAGCTGGTGATCGGCGTCACCACCAACATCTCCAAATCTCCGATGTTCTCCGACGATGAACGGCTGGATATGGTGCGGCGCGAATGCGCGGGCATCGACACGGAAATCGTCGTCACGGGCTTCAACTCGCTGCTGATGGACTTTGCCGAATCGCAGGGGGCGAGCGTCATCATCCGGGGCCTGCGCGCCGTCGCTGACTTCGAATATGAATATCAGATGGCGGGGATGAACCAGCAGATCAACGGCCGGGTCGAAACCGTCTTCCTGATGGCGGACGTGTCGTTGCAGCCGATCGCTTCCCGTCTGGTCAAGGAAATCGCGCTCTATGGCGGGCCGATCCACAAATTCGTCAGCCCCGCCGTGCGCGAGGAAGTGGAGGCGCGGGTCGCCGCCATCGGCCTGAAAGGGCAGGGCTGAAGGCTCCACTCAGCCTTCGTTCAGTTGCCAATCGCGAAGAGGGCGCTATCAGGGCAAGTTCGCACCAGGGCAAAATTTGAGGAAAGCTTCATTCATGCGGTTCACGTCGGCGCTCAAGACCGTGGCGATCGGTTTCGCTCTCTATGCATCGAGCGGCGCGGCCCTGGCCCAGGGCGGCGGTGGGCGCAATGCCGAGGAGATGAAGAAGGAGGAGGCGGCCGTGCGCGCGGAGCAGGCCGCCAAGCAGCTCGGCCTCGACCCCGCTTCCAAGCTGCCGCCGGCCACGGTGCCTGTCGATCCCCAGAATGTCTGGGATCTGGACCTGTCGAGCGGCGGCCGCGTACGCATCCAGTTGCGTCCCGACATCGCGCCCGGCCATGTCGAGCGGATCAAGGAGTTGACGCGCCAGGGCTTCTACAACGGGCTCAAATTCCACCGCGTCATTCCCGGCTTCATGGCGCAGGGCGGCGACCCCAAGGGGGACGGGACCGGAGGGTCGACGCTGCCGGACCTGAAGGCCGAATTCAATCCGATGCCGCATCTGCGTGGCACCGTCTCCATGGCCCGCGCCCAGAGCGAGGACAGCGCGAACAGCCAGTTCTTCATCGTCTTCCTGCCGCGCATGCAGCTCGACAAGAAATATACGGTGTTCGGCCGTGTGATCGAGGGCATGCAATATGTCGATGCCATCCATCAGGGCGAACCGCCCGCCGATCCGACCATCATCCTCCAGGCCTCGATCGAAAGCGACGGCAGACCGCCGGTGACGGCACTGCCGACGCCGCCTGCTCCGCCCACGCCCTCGATCGTCGCGCCGCCGGCGAAGAAGCCCGCGCCCGCAAGAAAGCCGGCTGCGCCGAAGAAGAAATAGTCAGGCCGGGTGAATGCGTGCTCCTGCGAAGGCAGGAGCCCAGTCCCGCCGCCTGAACTGGGCTTCTGCCTTCGCAGGAGCACTTGATATGCTGTTCTAGAGCATTCGACCATGCGCGTAGATCTGTTCGATTTCGACCTCCCGCCTGAAAGCATCGCGCTTCGCCCTGCTTCCCCGCGCGACGCGGCCCGGCTGCTGCTGGTGCCCGGCGACGCGCCCTTCCAGGACCGGATCGTGCGCGATCTGCCGGACCTGCTGCGCGCTGGCGACGTGCTGGTGTTCAACGACACCAGGGTCATTCCCGCCCAATTGGAGGGGATGCGCGGCCAGGCCAGGGTCGGCGCCACGCTCCACAAGCGGCTCGGTCTGCGCCAATGGCAGGCCTTCCTCCGCAACGCCAAGCGGGTGCGCGATGGCGACCGGATCGACTTCGGCAATGGCGTCACCGCTGTGGCCGGCCCGCACGACGAGGACGGTGGCGTCACGCTCTGCTTCGAGGGTGAGGAGCCGGTCGAGCTGTTGCTGGAACGGGCGGGCCGGATGCCGCTGCCCCCCTATATCGCCAGCAAGCGCCCGACCGACGAGCGCGACCGCAGCGATTACCAGACCATGTTCGCGCGGGAGGACGGCGCGGTCGCCGCCCCCACGGCGGCGTTGCACTTCACGCCCGAATTGATGGCCGCGGTCGAAAAAGCCGGCGTCCGGACCGAAACGCTGACGCTGCATGTCGGCGCCGGCACCTTCCTGCCGGTAAAGGCGGACGATACGGACGATCACCGGATGCATGCCGAATGGGGGCGGATCGACCAGGCGACGGCGGACCGCCTCAACGCCGCACGGGCGGCCGGCGGCCGGCTGATCGCGGTCGGCACCACCAGCCTGCGCCTGCTGGAAAGCGCGACGGGGGAGGACGGCATCATCCGTCCTTTCGCGGACGAGACGCGGATATTCATCACGCCGGGCTATCGTTTCCGCGCAGTCGACGGGTTGATGACCAATTTCCACCTGCCCAAATCGACCCTGTTCATGCTGGTAAGCGCCTTGATGGGCACGGAGAAAATGCTGTCGGTCTATCGGCACGCCATTGATGGCGGCTATCGTTTCTACAGCTATGGCGATTCCAGCCTGCTTCTGCCCCAGCCTTAAGACCGCTCATGTTGATGCTCCACTGACCGCAGGACGGGGCTTCCCGTTTTGCAAGGCGGTCCAAGGAATGAAAGTCGCACTGGCGCGCTGCCCTGTCTCGCGTTAAGTCTTTCTTTGATGACGATTGACCCGCTGGTGCTGTTGCAGGCTTACGCGATCGGCGTGTTTCCCATGTCCGACGACCGCGAGGCGGAGGAGGTGTACTGGATCGAGCCGAAGCGACGGGCGATCATGCCGCTCGACGGTTTCCACATCTCCCATTCGCTGGCCAAGACGATCCGGCGGGAGCGGTTTCGGGTCACCGCCAATCGCGATTTCGCAGGCATCGTCCGGCTTTGCGCAGAAGCCGCGCCGGACCGCCCGTCCACCTGGATCAACCATCCGATCGAGCGTGCCTATCGCCATCTGCATGAAATAGGTTTCGCCCACTCCGTTGAGGTGTGGGAGGGGGAGGAACTGGTCGGCGGCCTTTATGGCGTGGCGCTGGGGCGGGCCTTTTTCGGGGAAAGCATGGTGTCGCGGCGCGCCGATGCGTCGAAGGTGGCGCTGGCCTGGCTGACCGCCCGCATGCGTTTCGGCGGTTTCACCCTGCTCGACTGCCAGTTCATGACCGATCATCTGCGGTCATTGGGTGCGATCGAAATCAGCCAGCGCGACTATCTTCAATCATTGGCGGGCGCGTTGGACGGCGTGGCGCTGGGGGCGGGGCGGGGCGTGCTGGCGGCCGGTTCCGGCGTCTGGGCCGAGCTGGCATTTTCGCCGCTTGCCGGGGACGCCTTGGGCCGCGCGCCGTCCGACACTTCGCCCTTGTCGCCCAGCTTCACCGTATCGGGACCGGTTTCCGGCCATGACATCGTGCAGCTCCTGACCCAGACGTCGTAGACCGGGTGCTGCACGACATTGCGGTCGGGCCGTTCCCGGAACAGCCAGCCGGAAAAGTTGCGGCGCCATTTATTGTCGGCGGTGCTGCGCACGTCGAGCTGAACGAAGGCGCCGGTTTCCTGCACATTTTCCCAGGGCGCCGTGGTTTCGCAGGCCTGCAGCCGAACAATGGCATCGCCCACGCGCAGCGCTTCGCCCGGTTTCATCGTCAGGTCGGTGGTGATGCCGTTGCGCTTGTTGAGCAGGCCGATCACCGCCACCCGCTCGTTCATCGGCGTGCCGGTGAGGGGAGACTCGTCGCCATTGCGGATCTTCTGCCCCTCGATGCGGACAGGACCGCCCTGGTTCTGCGTCGGCAGATCGTCGCCGCCGCAACCGGCCAGTATCAGGGTGCAGCCGAGAATCGGCAGGAAACGTCCCGCCGGGCGCCGCATCATGATGCGTCGGGGCTCCACGCCTCATAATCGCCGGTCGCCTTCTGGCGCAGGCCGCCCTTTTCCAGCGCGCCGGTGGGGCGGTAGGCCTGGGCCGTGCCGGTGGCGTTGGGGGTGAAGTCCTTTTCCCAGATGCGCGGGGGCGGCAGGAAACTCTCCGGCGCGCCCTCGATCGAATGATGCAGCCAGCCATGCCATTCGGCGGGCACGCGGCTGGCGTCGTTCGCGCCATTATAGATGACCCAGCGCCGGGTCAGTCCATTGGGGTCGGTGCCGCCTTCATAATAGACATTGCCCTGATGGTCCTCACCCACCTTCGTGCCCTTGCGGGAGGTGTAGAGCGAGGTGCCGATGGTCGCGCCATCCCACCAGGTGAAGATCTTGCCAAGGATTCCCATGGGCGAAGCGCTTAGCCGTTGCGGCTGGCGCTTGGCAAGGCGGTTCTGGTCAGCGGGGGCAGAAATTGAGGGGGTTTGACGAGGACGGCCGGTCGCAATCGCCCCAGGCGACGCGGTCGCCTTCCCTGATGCCCAGCTCCGCCGCCCTGCCGCCGCGCAGTTCGAGGACGGCGGCGACCGGGATGCCGGCGGAGACCGGCTCGCGGGAATAAGGGGCGGCGTCGGCCTTCAGGAAGGCGATGCTGCCGTCGGTGTGGATGAACAGCATGTCGAGCGGGATCAGCGTGTTCTTCATCCAGAAGCTGGCCGTGCGGGGCGGCGACATGGGGAAGAGCATCCCGGAATCGGGGGCGAGCGACTTGCGGAACATCAGGCCCTGTTCCTGCTGCTGTTCGGTAAGGGCGAGTTCGACGGTGAAGCGGTGAGCGGTTTTGGCGGTGTGGATGGTGAGGGGGAAGAGGGTGGTTTGCCCGGTGGCGGTGGGCGCGGCGGTGTTTTCGGCTTTGGGGGCGGATGGGGAGCAGGCGGCCGGGAGAATTGCAAGGAGAAGGAGGAGGAAGGGCTTCATGGGGGTGAGGTATCACGGCCTGATGGTTAAAAAACAGGGTGCTGAGCTGCTACTCATCCGCTTCCGGCACTTCCCCCGGCGCGGCGTCGGTCCAGCGGCGGGCGGTGGCGTAATCATGGCCGGCGCGCAGGAAGGCGGCAATCCATTTTTCCCGCTGTTTTAGGTCCGGTCGTTCCTGGGCATAGGGGCCGATCCGCTTGCGCCGGGCGAAGCGGTCGGCGGCGGACCAGCTTTCCCTTTGGGTCTGGGCATGGGCTTCCACCCGGTCGGCTTCCGCTATGCCATCGGCGCGCAGGGTTTCCGCGACCCGGCGGGCGCCATAGCCGCGGCGGCTGAGCGCGCCGCTTTTCATCACGGCATAGCCGGCATCGTCGACATAGCGCAATTCGCTCAGCCGATCGACCAGCGCCTGCGGATCGGCGGGGTCTTCGCCGCCCCAGCCGCGTTCCTTGATCTTGCGGCCCAGATAGGCGAGCAATTTGGCCCGGCTGGTGGCGAAGCGCGCCACATAACGCAGCGCAAGTTCGCGCATGGCCTCTTCATCGAGCGGGGCAGGAGGGCGTTTGCCGGTCATGGCAATGCTTCATGCCTGTTGCGCCTTGATTATGCCACAGTCGGGCCGGAATTTTACCGCCCCTTTTGGGGTAAAAGCCCAAGCTGGAATGCAACTATCCGGTGCAAAGCGGCTTGAAAGCTGTTAGCGGCGCGCCGGAATATGACAAACATGACATTGGGTGACACCAATATGACGGGTTCGCAAAGCATGATGGCACCGACGCCAACCACCGACGATCTGCCCCGCCGCTTCTCGGACTTCGAGACGCTGGGCGAAGCGCTGGACTATGCTGCGACCGGGCGGCGCGGCCTGAACTTTCACGACGCGCGGGGGAATCTGGCGCGACCCTATCCCTTTGCGGAGCTTCGCGAGGACGCCGTCGCCTGCGCCCACCGGCTGATCGCCCATGGGGTGAAGCCGGAGGATCGCGTGGCCCTGGTGGCGGAGACGGGCCCGGATTTCGCGCAATTGTTCTTCGGCATCGTCTATGCGGGCGCCTGGCCGGTGCCGCTGCCGCTGCCGACCAGCTTCGGCGGCAAGGAAAGCTATATCGACCAGTTGAACGTCCAACTGTCGAGCTGCGACCCGATGCTGTTCCTCTTTCCCAAGGAACTGGAGGAGATGGCGGGGGAATCCGGCCGTCAAAAGGCGGTCGAGAGCATCGCCTTCGAGGATTTCATCGCGCGGGAAGCCGTGCCCTGCGATCTGCCGCAGGCGAAGGGCGAGGAGATCGCCTATCTGCAATATTCGAGCGGTTCGACCCGCTTCCCCCATGGCGTGGCGGTGACGCATCATGCGCTGCTCAGCAATCTGGCGGCGCACAGCCACGGCATGGAACTGGTCGAGAGCGACCGCTGCATAAGCTGGCTGCCCTGGTATCATGACATGGGTCTGGTCGGCTGCTTCCTGTCGGTCGTCGCCAACCAGGTGTCGACCGACTATATGAAGACCGAGGATTTCGCCCGGCGGCCGCTGGCGTGGCTGGACCTCATCAGCCGGAACGAGGGCACCTCGATCAGCTATTCCCCGACCTTCGGTTACGACATTTGCGCGCGCCGCATGTCGAGCCAGACCAAGGCGCAGGATCGTTTCGACCTGTCCCGTTGGAGGCTCGCGGGCAACGGCGCGGACATGATCCGCCCGGACGTGATGCAGAGCTTCGTCGATGCGTTCGGGGACGCGGGGTTCAGCCCCAAGGCGTTCCTGCCGAGCTATGGCCTGGCCGAGGCCACGCTGGCCGTCACCATCATGCCGCCGGGCGAGGGCATCATCGTCGAACTGGTGGAGGAAACCGACCTTTCCGGCGGCGACGCGACCGAAGGCCGACCGCAGCGCTTCCGCTCGATCGTCAATTGCGGCAAGCCGGCGCGCGACATGGTCGTGGAAATCCGGGACGAGGATGGAGCGAAGCTGAACGAGCGGCAGATCGGCAAGGTGTGGACCACCGGGCCGTCGCTGATGGTCGGTTATTTCCGCGATCCTGAGGCGACCGACGCCTGCATGGTCGACGGCTGGCTGGACACTGGCGACATGGGCTATTTGAGCGACGGCTATCTTTATATCGTGGGCCGCGCCAAGGACATGATCATCATCAACGGCAAGAATCACTGGCCGCAGGACATCGAATGGGCGGTGGAGCAGCTTCCCGGCTTCAAGCAGGGCGACATCGCCGCCTTTGCCATCACCACGCCGGGCGGCGAGGAAGCGCCCGCCGTGCTGGTGCATTGCCGCACCTCCGACAATGATGAGCGTACCCGGCTGCGCGACCAGATCCGCGAACGCGTGCGGGCGATCACCGGCATGAACTGCGTGGTCGAACTGGTGCCGCCGCGCACTTTGCCGCGCACCAGCTCGGGCAAGCTCAGCCGGTCGAAGGCGCGCAACCTCTATCTGACCGGCGAAATCCGGCCCTACGACATCGCTGCCTGACCCTTTGCCGCGCACCGACTGGCCGGGGGCCGCTTTTTTCATCTGCTTTTGACGGCCGTTACGGATTGATAACCGCTTGCTGTTAATCCAGCCGGGTGAGACGCGGGCAAGGGCCATCTTCTGAACAGGCTTCGCGGGAGCGAATATCGCTTCGGGCGATGATGGGTCTTGCCGTCGTGCCGGGCGATGCGGCGGAGCGCGTCCTTGCCGCCCAATTGCGCTCGGCCGATCATGTCGCGCTGCTGAGGCAGGCGATGAACCTCTTCGGCCTGCTGTTCCTGTGGCAGGTCTTCGGCGATCACCGCTCCGTGCCGGGGCTGATTGTCTGGAGCGCCGCGCTGGTCCTTTCCATGGCCGTCGGCGCCATCCTGCGGCGCAGGCGCAATGGCGCGGCGGCAAGCGCGACCGATCTCAGGGTCCATGGCTTCACCGGCCTGCTTCACGGCCTTGTCTGGGCGGCGTGCATGATGACGCTCTCGTCCGGGCACGGCGCCGCGCAGTTGGTGGCGCACTGGACGCTGATCAGTTGCATCATGGTCTGCGGCGCGATCAGCTATGCCGCCACTCCGCTGGCGGCGACCGGCTTCCTGCTACCCTGCATCGTCGGGCTTGGCGCGCTGTTCGATCCGCGCGACCAGACGCCGCTGCTTGCCCTTGCCACCAGCTATGCGCTGTCGCTGCTGGTCGGCTGCTTCCTTTATGCACGGACCTTCGCCCGGCAGCACAGCGCCAGCGTGCAACTGGAGGAAAAGAGCGAGGTCGTCAGCCTGCTGCTGCGCGAATATGAACATGGCGCGTCCGACTGGCTGTGGCAGACCGATCCCGCGCGGCGGTTGAGCGGCGTGTCGCCGCGCCTTGCCGAAATGCTCGGCCGTACACCGGCCGAAGTGGAAGGCGTGCTGCTGGTGCAACTGCTGGCTGGAAATGCCTGGGAAAGCGGCCTGTTCCCGACCGAGCTGCATGCGTTGGCGGATCATCTGAAGCGGCGGGAAAGCTTCAGCAACATCGTCCTGCCGGTCGAGCTGGAGGGGGATGTGCGCTGGTGGGAACTGTCCGCCTCGCCCCGCTATGACGAGGGCGGCGCCTTTCTCGGCTTCCGGGGCGTCGGCTCCGATATTACCGAACAGAAGGAATCCGCGGAACGGATCGCGCAGCTTGCGCGGTTCGACCCGTTGACCGGCCTGCCCAATCGCACGCATCTGCGCGATGTGCTGGATCAGGCCATGGGCGGCGGTGGCGCGGCGGCGGGCGCAGGGCGCGGCGGCTGCGCCTTCCTGATGATAGACCTGGACCGGTTCAAGGCGGTGAACGATACGCTGGGCCACCAGATCGGTGACAAGCTGTTGACCCAGGTGGCGCGGCGATTGCGGCATATCTGTTCCGGCGCGGAATTTTGCGGGCGCATCGGCGGCGACGAATTTGCCGTCGTCATCCCGCAACTGGGGGACAATCACGGCGTCGACAGGCTTGCGGCCCGGATCATCAACGGCCTTTCAGCCCCTTATCAGGTGGACGAACATACGCTTTACGTCGGTGCATCCGTCGGGTCGGCGGTGTCGCCACAGGATGGCCATGAATCGGAGGCGCTGATCCGCAGCGCGGACCTCGCCCTCTATCGCGCAAAGGGCGATGGCGGCGGCGTGCATTGCGCCTATGAACCGCAATTGCATGCGCAGGCGGAGGAGCGCCGCCAACTGGAACTCGCGCTGCGCGACGCGCTGGAGAAGAACCAGCTGCATGTGCTGTTCCAGCCGGTGGTGGAGGCGCAGGCGGGCATTGTCGTCGGGTTCGAGGCGCTGGTGCGCTGGACCCACCCGGACATGGGGCCGATCTCGCCAGCCAAATTCATTCCGGTCGCGGAAGAAGCCCGGTTGATCGGACCGATCGGGGAATGGGTGCTGCGGACCGCCTGCAAGGAAGCGGCATGCTGGCCCGACGGCGTGCGCATCGCGGTCAATGTCTCGGCCGAGCAGCTCGTCCATCCGAGCTTTGTCGGTGCCGTGGTGTCCGCCCTTGCGCAGAGCGGGTTGGAGGCGCGGCGGCTGGAGCTGGAAGTCACCGAAAGCGTGTTCGTCAACGCCGATACCGGGGCGCTCAAGATACTCGATCAGTTGCGGGGGCTGGGCGTTCGGCTGTCGCTCGATGATTTCGGGACGGGCTATTCCTCGCTCGGCTATCTCAGCCGCACACGTTTCGACACGATCAAGATCGACCGCAGCTTCGTCGTGGGCGCGGCGAACAACAGGGCGGAAAGCCTGGCGATCATCCGCGCGGTGGTCACGCTGGCGGACAGTCTGGGCATGGCGACCACGGCGGAGGGCGTCGAAACGGAGGCCGAACTGGCCATGGTCAGGGGCCTGGGTTGCCGCAAGGTGCAGGGCTTCTATTTCGGGCGGCCCATGCCGGCGGCCGACGCGGCGGCGCTCTTCCCCGGGCATCAGGTGCGCGCCCGGGCCTAGGCTTCATCGCCGCGATGGAAGGACGCGACCCAAGATGCGCTCCGGGGTCCATCGAACATGGCGCAGTCTTGCCCATCCGTCGCGGCAGCATGTTCTCCCATGCTGCTCTCGACCCGCCCCTTATCCGCCGCTCTCGATCCGTAATTCCATCGCCTCGGAAAGCATCCCCGCGCTTGCTATAATGGCCGGTAGCTTCGATCGCCGCGAGGGCCGCGCGCCATGCTCCGAAAGGCCGGCGATCCCGCGAAAGGAAGACGCCGCGCCGTCGGGCTTTGCGGACCGGGCACAGTTGGAGAACCCCGCCCGGTCCTTATCGTCACGCCTCGGTGCATTCCCCTGCACGCTTGCCGGTGACGTCATGGGTGGTGCGCAGCACGGGCTGGCCGCCCTCGGTCCTCGTCATGGTGCTGCCCAGCGTCAGCGTATCGGCGGTGAAATTGCCCTCCAGCACGATTTCGGATGTGCCCTTGCCGGATGTGCAGCTCAGCGTAGCGATCAGGCGCCCCTTGCGGATCAGCTTGTCCTTGTAGGTGCAGTTCTTGCCCTCATCCCCGGCGAGAGCATTGGCGTCCGGCACGCCGGCGGCATCGACGGCGATGCAGGTCTTGTCCTCGCTCACCTGTTTCAGCGCGGCCTGATATTCGGCCGGGGTGACTGTGGGGGTATTATAGCCGGTTGTCTTGCGCGTCAGCGCCCATTCGCCCGCTTTCATGACGATCGGCGCTTCGGTCGTTTCGGGCGCGGGTTCCGGCTTGCTGCCGCAGGCGGCCAAGCCGAGAGCAAGCCCAAGCGGCAAGGCCGCCAGCGCGAATTTCTGCATATCCTCTCCCCTGTTCTCTGTTGGAACCGGTGCAGGCTCGCGCCAAGCCGTGCAAAGCGCAAGAGGAATCTGCTATCGCCTGCAGGCGCTTCGCTCACATCGCCTGCCCTTACTTCTCCGCGCAGGTCGTGCCGATCCACTTGCCGCTGGTCCTGGCCTTCATGCTCATGTTCATGCCATTGGGCGCACCGGTCATCTTCATGTCCATGTGCATCTCATAGCTTTCGGGCGCATAGCTGCCGGACATGACGGCGTTCATCGTGCCGCCCTGCGACTTGCAGCTTATCTCGCCCTTCACGGAACCGCCGCTGGCGTCGAAGCCCTTGTAGGCGCAATCCTTGTTCTCCTGCCCCGAGAACATCTTGCCGCTGGGGTTGGCGGCTTCCTCCGGCGAGACGCAATATTTGATCGAGGTGCGGCTCATCATCTTTTTCATCTGCTCTTTCATCTGGTCGCCGCCGCCGGGCATGTTCGGCATGTCGATGTCCTCCAGCTCATAGCTGCCCTCCCACTGGCCGGGCTTGAGCTGGACCTTCTGCACTTCCTGGCGGACCTCCTCGCGGGTTTGCGGCTCGCTCGCCTTCTTTTCGCCGCACGCCGCGAGCAGAGCGGTCGCTCCCGTCAGGCCGATCAGGATGGAAAGTGTCGGACGCATAAGCTTTTCTCCCTGTTTCCACGCCGTTTAGGGCGCGACCATATCAAGGGAGGGGGAGGATGCAATGCGGAATGGGCAAGTCATATGTTCTTTATTTGTTCCAACTCTGATGCTATGCGTGTTCGACAATCGGGTGAGCGCTGATGGACTGGGGAGATGGAGAAGGGCGTACTTCGGCCCTTCGCGCGCGCCAGGGTGACAAACTGGAGGTCTATCCGCCGCCGTCCGAGGGGGCGTTCGAACCGAAGCCTTGAAAGGGCGGAGGCGCACGGCTTTGCCGCTTCCCGGCACAAGAGAGCGTGAAGCCGATTGCGTCTCAAGCCACAGGCCCCATATTCCGCTTATGTCTATCCAGATCCGCACCACGCTGGACGAGCCGGAGACCGGCGAAGGCTTCGTCCCCCACCGCCCCGCGCGCCCGGAAAAGAGCGAGGGTGGCAGGCCATTCAAACTGGTGTCGGACTATGAGCCGTCGGGCGACCAGCCGACCGCCATAGCCGAACTGGTGGAAACCGCGCTGGCTGGCGAGAAGGACCAGGTGCTGCTTGGCGTCACCGGATCGGGCAAGACCTTCACCATGGCGAAGGTGATCGAGGCGTTGCAGCGGCCCGCTCTGGTGCTGGCGCCCAACAAGATACTGGCCGCGCAGCTTTATGGGGAGTTCAAGAGCTTCTTCCCGGAAAACGCCGTTGAATATTTCGTCAGCTATTACGACTATTACCAGCCTGAAGCCTATGTGCCGCGCTCCGACACCTATATCGAGAAGGAGTCGAGCGTGAACGAGGCGATCGACCGGATGCGCCATTCGGCCACGCGTGCGCTGCTGGAACGCGACGATGTGCTGATCGTGGCGTCGGTGTCCTGCCTCTACGGCATCGGCTCGGTCGAAACCTATTCGGCCATGACCTTCGCGATGAAGAAGGGGCAGATCGAGGACCAGCGGGAGATCATCCGAAAGCTGGTCGCGCTCCAGTACAAGCGCAACGACGCGGCGTTCGCGCGCGGCAATTTCCGGGTGAAGGGCGACAATCTGGAGATTTTCCCGTCGCACTATGAGGACACCGCCTGGCGGGTCAGCTTCTTCGGCAATGAGATAGAGGACATCGTCGAATTCGACCCGCTGACCGGCAAGAAGGTCGCGAGCCTGGACTTTGTGAAGGTGTTTCCCAATTCGCACCACGTGACGCCGGGCCCGACGCTGAAGCAGGCGATGGAGGCGATCCGCTTCGAACTGGCGGAGCGGCTGAAGGAATTGCAGGCCGAGGGCAAGCTGCTGGAGGCGCAGCGGCTGGAGCAGCGGACCAATTTCGACCTGGAGATGATCGCTGCCACCGGCTCCTGCGCGGGGATCGAAAATTATTCGCGTTTCCTGACCGGCCGTCTGCCGGGCGAGCCGCCGCCGACGCTGTTCGAATATCTGCCGGAAAATGCGCTGCTGTTCGTGGACGAAAGCCACCAGACCGTGCCCCAGATCGGGGCGATGGCGCGGGGCGACCATCGGCGGAAGATCACGCTGGCCGAATATGGCTTCCGCCTGCCGAGCTGCATCGACAACCGGCCCTTGCGCTTCAACGAATGGGACGCGATGCGGCCGCAGACGGTCAGCGTCTCCGCAACGCCCGGGTCGTGGGAGATGGAGCAGACCGGCGGCACCTTCTCCGAACAGGTGATCCGCCCGACCGGGCTTATCGACCCGCCTGTCGAGATCAAGCCGGTGGAGGATCAGGTGGACGACCTGATCCATGAGGCGAAGGAGACGGCGAAGAAGGGCTATCGCACGCTGGTCACGACGCTCACCAAGCGCATGGCCGAGGATCTGACCGAGTTCATGCATGAGGCGGGGATCAAGGTCCGCTACATGCACAGCGATGTCGAGACGCTGGAGCGCATAGAGCTGATCCGCGACCTGCGGCTGGGGGTCTATGACGTGCTGGTGGGCATCAACCTGCTGCGCGAGGGGCTGGACATCCCCGAATGCGGGCTGGTCGCGATCCTCGACGCGGACAAGGAAGGCTTTTTGCGCTCCGAAACCTCGCTCATCCAGACGATCGGGCGCGCGGCGCGCAATGTCGAGGGACGGGTGATCCTCTATGCCGACCGCGTCACCGGATCGATGGAGCGGGCGCTCAACGAGACGTCGCGCCGCCGCGAGAAGCAGATGGCCTATAATCTGGAACATGGCATCACGCCCACCACGATCAAGCGCAACATCGGCGACATCATCGCCCATGTCGCGTCGAAGGATCAGGTGACGGTGGATACCGGGCTGGAGGACAGGCCGCACCTCGTCGGCCACAATCTGCGCGCCTATATCGAGGATCTGGAAAAGCAGATGCGGGCCGCGGCGGCGGACCTGGAGTTCGAGGAGGCCGGACGCATCCGGGACGAAATACGCAAGCTGGAGGCGGAAGAGCTTGGCCTGCCCGCCGGGCAGCAGGTGGCGGCGCCGCGAGGACGGGCGACCGAGGGCAAGCCGGGAACGCGCAAACTGCGCTACGGGAAGGTGCAGAAGAAGTTCGGACGTTAGGGGCCGGGGAACCGTCCGCTTCTTGTTCGAACCCGCCATGCTCCTCGAAGGCGCTCGAACAAGACGCGTGGTTCGTCCAGAGCCCGGTTCCGCCGTCTGTGGACCATTGCACCGTGGAAACTGGGCTCCCGCCTTCGCAGGAGCACTTTGTGCCTCAAGAATAGCGGAATGGCCGCGATCCACCCGCCTTCCGCAGATCATGGTGGCGTTTGAATGGGGCTTCCATACGCCGCTCCGTCTTCAGAACGCGGCGAAGATCGCTCCCGACCCTTCAGGCCGAAAATCTCACCTGTCCTGGTCCTGATAGGCCATTTGCAAAATCCCCCAATGCCGTCCTCGAACATGGATGGAGGCGATGACCTGCTTCAGCAATATGACCTCGCCCACGGCGTTCAGCCGCCGATAGGCCTTGATGCAGAAGGGTTGGGTGATCCTGCACTGCTCGCGCGTGTCGGGGAAATCGAAGATCAGGCCCTGGCGCGAATATTCGAAATTCCAGTTGTCGTCGCCCGGCCGCTGCGGATGCGACCGTTCCGGCATCGCGACCGCGCCGAAGCTGTTGCGGTCGGTGAAGGTCATGCCGAACAGCCCCGGAAAGACGCGCGCCCTTTCCTGCTGCACCCGCGCAGCGGGGATCAGCACCGGTTGGACCGGATGGCTATATTGCACCGGCTGCGTGCCGGGGATCGGCATGTAGGATTCGCTGAACAATTCGCTTTCCGTCAGCCGGCCCTCGACAACGGCCAGTTCCAGCGCGTCGCTTACCGCCTGCGCGGCATCCAGGCAGAAATCGATATAGGGCGTATCGGGTATCTCGACGCCGCTTTCCGCCACCAGTTGCAGCAGTCGGTTGGTGTCGTCGCTGGCGGTGGAGATGCGGCCGGACAGTCTTTGCAGGCCCCCTGCATTGTCGGTGGAGGTGCTCGCCAGCGCCGCCAGCCCGCCGCGAATCTCGCCCGCCGATCCGACGATGGAGGCAATGCGTTCGGCCACCCCCTCGCTGTTGCTGGACAGGTCTTCCATCAGCGCGCCGAGCCGTTCGACCAGCAGTTCGATATTCTTGGTGTCGTTAAGCGCCGTTCGCGCGGTTTCCGCGCCGTGGACGATGCCCTCCAGCATCTTGCCCGCCTCGCCGGTCAGCGCTCCGATGGACTGATCGATGGTCTGGGTGGCGGTCGCGGTTTCCTGCGCCAGCTTCTTGACCTCTGCGGCCACCACGGCGAAGCCGCGCCCGGCATCGCCTGCGCGCGCCGCCTCTATGGTCGCGTTGAGCGCCAGCAAATTGGTCTGGCTGGCGATGCCGCTGATCACGCTGGTGACATGGGCGACGGTCTTCAGCGCCTCGCGAAAGCCGTCAAGCTGTGCGTGGACGCTGCTCACCCGCTCGATCAGGTCGACGAAATTGCTGTTGGCGTCCGACAATTGACGCCCGGAATCCTGGATGATGCTCCGCGCGGCCACAGCCTTTTCGCGCGCATCCTGTCCCGCCAGCGACACGCTTTCGCCATCCCGGGAAAGCTGCGCCGCCGCGCCGCTGATCGCCTCGATCGTGCGGGCCTGATTGGTGACGCGATCCGCCAGCTCGCTGATGTCCGCCTGCAGGTCGAGCGTGCGGATGCCTAGGTCGCCGGACAGCTTGGCCACCTTCATCACCGCCTGTTCGACGTTCCGGGTTCTTGCCTGGTTTTCCACGCCGTCCGGGCTATCGGACGTTGGTAAAATATCCGTTATCGATGCGGTGGGCCGTTACAGCGCGCCAGTCAGCGCCAGCACGACGCCGGTGGCCACCAGCACCAGCCCCATGACCTCGCTGCGCTTCATCCGTTCGCCCAGGTAGAAATGACCGAAGCCCAGGGTGAAGGCGACCTCCACCTGCCCGACGATCCGCACCAGCGCGACCGGCGCAGTCGCAAAGCCGGTGAACCAGCATGCCGAACCGAGGGCGGACAACAGCCCGACCTGCCCCGAAATGGGCCAGCCGTGCAGCACCTTGCGCATTTCGCCGGGCTCGCGCAGCAGCAGGAAGCCGCCCTGCATCACCGTCTGCATGGCGACCGTCACGACCAGCACGATCAGCGCGGCCAGGACCGGGTCCGCGTTCGCGCCACCGGCGTCCACCTCCTGCGTTCCCCGCCGGATGGCGATGGCGGTCAGCGCAAAGAAGAAGCCCGAGGCGATGCCGCACAGCGCGGCCGGTTGCCCCAGCGCGCGGAGGAAGCCGGGCTTTTTGCCGCCGACCGACAGCAGCATGATGCCCGCCACGCCGCAGCCGATCCCCGCCCAAGCCAAGGGAGGCAGACGCTCCCCCATCAGCAGGAAGGATAGGATGGCCCCCTGCACCGCCTCCGTCTTGGAATAAGCCGTGCCGACGACGAAATTGCGATGGGCGAAGGCCATGATCAGCAAATTGGTCGCGACGATCTGCGCCAGTCCGCCCCCCAGGCAGAATAGCAGGAACGATGGATCGGGCGAGGGGAGCGGGCCGGGATAGATCAGCCGATAGCCCGCCAGCAGCATCAGCGCGAAGGGCAGGCCGTAGAGATAGCGCACCAGACCCGCCGCGTTGACGGACAGTTCCTTGCTGACCCGGCGCTGCACCGCCGTCCGCCAGGCCTGCGTCGCTCCCGCCAGCAGCGTCGCCGGAAGCCAGATGGGAAACGCCATCCTAGTCCTTCCCGGGATGGTGGAGGGGAAATGCGCGACCGTGGTGCAGGATGTGCCGCGCCACATCGTCGAAATCCCGGATTATGTCATGAGCCTTGATCCAGAGCACCCTAACCCCCTGAAAACGCCGCCATCTGCTACGCTGGGCATCCTGCGCCATCTGCTCAGCATGGTCATGAAAGCCGCTGTCCAGCTCCATAGCCAACCGGACAGAGGCGCAGTGGAAATCCAGCACAAAAGCCCGACCGGATGCTGTTCACAGCGCGATTTCGGGTGCGCCAAAGCGCGCCGCAATTCCCGCGCCTGCGACGATCCTTCCATTCGGCTGCCTTGCGCCGATTCCCCGCCGCCATTTGCTTCGCAAACGGTCCCCCTCCCCATCTTCCGACGGGGAGGATCGGGCGAGCCTCACACCCCTTCGAGAAGGCCTTCCTTCTTGATCTTCTCCTGCCACACCAGCGGGGCGAGACGGTGGACATTCTGGCCTTCGCTGTCGACGGCGACGGTGACGGGCATGTCCTGCACCTCGAACTCGTAGATCGCTTCCATGCCCAGGTCTTCGAAGCCGACCACCTTGGCCGCCTTGATCGCCCGCGCCACCAGATAGGCCGCGCCGCCGACCGCCATCAGATAGGCGCTCTTATGCTTGGCGATGCTGTCGGTCGCCGCCGGGCCGCGCTCGGCCTTGCCGACGCAGGCCGCGAGGCCCTGTTCCAGCATCATGTCCATGAACTTGTCCATGCGGGTCGCCGTGGTCGGACCGGCCGGGCCCACCACCTCGTCGCGCACCGGATCGACGGGGCCGACATAATAGATGACGCGACCCTTGAAATCGACCGGCAGTTCCTCGCCGCGGCTCAGCATGTCCTGGATGCGCTTGTGCGCCGCGTCGCGGCCGGTCAGCATCTTGCCGTTGAGCAGCAGGCGGTCGCCATGTTTCCAGCTCTGCACCACTTCCGGCGTCAGCGTGTCGAGGTCGACGCGGATCGCCTCCTTGCTCGGCTTCCAGTCCACCTGCGGCCATTCCGAAATCTTCGGCGCTTCCAGATAGGCGGGACCCGAGCCGTCGAGCGTGAAATGCGCATGGCGGGTCGCCGCGCAATTGGGGATCATCGCCACCGGCTTGCCCGCCGCATGGCAGGGATAGTCGTAGATCTTGACGTCCAGCACGGTGGCGAGGCCACCCAGCCCCTGCGCGCCGATGCCGAGCGCGTTGACCTTGTCGAAAATCTCGATGCGCAGCTTCTCGATCTCGTTCTGCGGTCCGCGCGCCTTCAATTCGCCCATGTCGATGGGCTCCATCAGCGATTCCTTGGCCAGCGCCACGGCCTTTTCCGCCGTGCCGCCGATGCCGATGCCCAGCATGCCGGGCGGGCACCAGCCCGCGCCCATCTGCGGCACCATCTCCAGCACCCAGTCGACGATCGAATCGCTGGGGTTCATCATCTTGAACTTGGTCTTGTTCTCCGACCCGCCGCCCTTGGCCGCGACGTCGACGATGACCTTGTCGCCCGGCACCATCTCGACATTCAGCACGCAGGGCGTGTTGTCCTTCGTATTGACGCGCGAAAAGGCGGGGTCCTTCAGGATCGAGGCGCGCAGGCGGTTCTCCGGGTTCAGATAGGCGCGGCGCACGCCTTCATCCACGACCTCCTGCATGGAGCGGCTGTTATCGTCCAGCCGGCAGTCCATGCCCCATTTGATGAAGACGTTGACGATGCCGGTGTCCTGGCAGATCGGGCGATGCCCCTCTGCGCACATGCGGCTGTTGGTCAGGATCTGGGCGATGGCGTCCTTCGCCGCAGGATTGGCCTCCGCTTCATAGGCTTTGCCCAGTGCGCGGATATAATCCATCGGATGATAATAGCTGATGAACTGAAGCGCGTCGGCCACGCTCTCGATCAGATCGGCGGTCTTGATGACGGTCATCTACCCTGGTCCCTAATCTAAGGCCCGCCCCGCACGGCGGGTCCATGCAGGGAGCGGCTAGTAGGGAATCGCGCGTGAGTCCAGTAGCGGCAGGGAGCCGGCCGCCTGTCCCGGGCGTTTCCCGCCCATGCCCCGCGCGCTCAAGACCTATCGCACCGCCATCGGCTTTCACGATGCCTATGTCGCCGCGCCCAGCCAGAAGGCGGCGCTGGAGGCCTGGGGCGCCGACGCCAATCTCTTCGCCCGCGGCGTGGCGGAGGTCGTGACCGATCCGGCCCTCATGGCCGAGCCGCTCGCCCGTCCAGGCCAGGTCATCAAGCGCCCGCGCGGTTCCATGGCGGAACATCTCGCCGCGCTGCCTGAGGAGAAGCCCGCAAGCCCCAGAAAGGCGAAGGCGCGCGGCGCGGCCAGGCCCAGGCCTCGCCCCGACCGCGCACCGCTGGAGGCGGCGGAGGAGGCATTGGCGGCTCTCGACCGTCAGCAGGAAGCGGAGCGCCGTCAACTGGCCCGCCGCGAAGCCGCCCTTCGGCGCGCGCGTCAGGACCTGGAAAAACGGCATCAAGCCGAAAGGCACCCGCTGGAGAAAGCCCGCGACGCAGCGGCAAAACGCTATGAACGGGCGCTCAGGACACGGGAAGGCTAGAATATCGCGCAGCAGGATGGCGAGACCAGTGAAAAAAAGGCGCCACCGGAAGCTCCGGCAGCGCCCTTCCCTTCAAAACCGTCCTTTATTGCGCGCGGGGCGCCGCTGCAGCCGCATTGGCAGGCAGGCCGCCAAGCTGCGTCACCAGCTTGGTATAGGCGTCGAGATAGGCGAGCACGATCACCTGCCCGATCTCCGTATTCTGGTAGCCGCCGCCGCCGGCCGCGGCGAAGCCGCCCCACCAGCCGGCGCCACCGCCGCCGCCGAAGCTCAGGTCCGACTTGCGCGCATAGCCCTCCGTCAGCGCCTCTTCCTCGGTCGTACGGGCGTTGACGATGGAGAGCGTCACATTGGCCTCGCTCTTCTTAACCGAAATGCCGCCTGCCAGCGCGCCGAAGGTCCGGCCGCCCAGGAAGCCGCCGAGCATGCCGCCCAGCGCATTGCCGCCTGAATTCTTGTTGGAGGAGACGATGTCGGGCTGCAGATAATAATCCGCCGCCTTCACCTGGCCCTTGCCCAGATTGGACCCCGCCTGCAATTCGCCGGAGTCCGCCATGGCGCGTTCCATATTGCGGCTGGCCATGGCGCGGCCGCGGTTAACGATGCCGAAGCAGCCCGACTGCTGGATGAACACCTTGAGGATCGCCTCCGGGCTGCCCAGGTTCAGCTCACGCCACCACTGGTTGTCCGGCTCGACGATGGCCACCGTGCCGAGGCGCCGGGTGCAATGAGGAATTTCGGCGGTTTTCTTGGCCTGCTGCTGCCGGGCGGACGAGCCCTTGTCAGCGGCCATCGCCGGAGAAGCCGCGACAGCCAGACCGGCTGCGGCAGCGACGAACTTCGCGAACACACGCATTGTCATGCACCCCTGAAAGTTGCTGAAGTCGTTTTGATTTTGTGGCGCCCCGATATTTGCACCATGCTCTAGCACAACCGCGCGGGCGCGCAAGTAATGCGAACGGTTATCACCGCCATAGCCTTAACGGGCATGGGATGTGCGAGCCTGCTGACAGGCCCTCAAATGGCTGCTATCGGCGCGGGCCATGACCGATCTCTCGCACATCCGCAATTTCTCGATCATCGCCCATATCGACCATGGCAAGTCGACCCTGGCCGACCGCCTGATCCAGCGCACCGGCGGCCTGACCGACCGGGAAATGTCGGCGCAGGTGCTCGACAACATGGATATCGAGAAGGAGCGCGGCATCACCATCAAGGCGCAGACCGTGCGCCTCGACTATGTCGCGAAGAACGGCGAGACCTATGAGCTGAACCTGATGGACACGCCGGGCCATGTCGACTTCGCCTATGAGGTGAGCCGTTCGCTCGCCGCCTGCGAGGGCGCGTTGCTGGTGGTGGACGCCGCGCAGGGGGTAGAGGCGCAGACGCTGGCCAACGTCTACCAGTCGATCGAGCATGACCATGAGATCGTGCCCGTCATCAACAAGATCGACCTGCCCGCCGCCGAGCCGGAGAAGGTGAAGGCGGAGATCGAGGAGGTGATCGGCCTCGACGCATCGGAAGCCGTGCTGGCGAGCGCCAAGGCAGGCATCGGCATCGACGACATTTTGGAAGCCGTGGTCGCCAAGATCCCCGCGCCCAAGGGCGACCGGGACGCGCCGCTGGAGGCGATGCTGGTCGATAGCTGGTACGACCCCTATCTGGGCGTCGTCATCCTGGTGCGCGTCGTCAACGGCGTCATCAAGAAGGGCCAGAACATCAAGTTCATGATCGGCGGCACCGAGCATCTGATCGACCGCGTCGGCTGTTTCCGGCCGAAGATCGAGCAATTGGGCGAACTGGGGCCGGGCGAGATCGGCTTCATCACCGCGCAGATCAAGGACATCAGCCAGACCCGCGTCGGCGACACCATCACCACGGTCAAGAATCCGGCGAAGGAACCGCTGCCCGGCTTCAAGGAAGTGCAGCCGGTGGTGTTCTGCGGCCTGTTTCCGGTCGACGCCAATGATTTCGAGAAGCTGCGCGAATCGATTTCCAAGCTGCGGCTGAACGACGCCAGCTTCTCCTTCGAGATGGAGACGTCGGCCGCGCTGGGCTTCGGCTTCCGCTGCGGCTTCCTGGGCCTGCTGCATCTGGAGATCATTCAGGAGCGGCTGAGCCGGGAATATGATCTGGACCTCATCACCACCGCGCCTTCGGTGGTGTACGAGATTCACATGAATGACGGGACGGTCCGGCATCTGCACAACCCCGCCGACATGCCCGACGCCAACCATATCGACTATATCGAGGAACCGTGGATCGAGGCGGTGATCTACTGCCCCGACGAATATCTGGGGTCGATCCTGAAGCTCTGCCAGGACCGGCGCGGCATTCAGAAGAACCTGACCTATGTCGGCGGGCGCGCGCAGGTGACCTATGAACTGCCGCTCAACGAGGTGGTGTTCGATTTCTACGACCGGCTGAAGTCGATCAGCCGCGGCTATGCCAGCTTCGACTATCATCAGATCGGGGCGCGGGAAGGCGACCTCGTCAAGATGAGCATCCTCGTCAACAATGAGCCGGTCGACGCGCTCAGCATGATCGTTCACCGGGGCACCGCCGAATCACGCGGGCGCGGCATGTGCGAGCGGTTGAAGGACCTGATCCCCCGCCACCTGTTCAAGATTCCGATCCAGGCGGCGATCGGCGGCAAGGTGATCGCCCGCGAAACGATCGCCGCGATGCGCAAGGATGTGACCGCGAAATGCTATGGCGGCGACATCACCCGCAAGAAGAAGCTGCTGGAGAAGCAGAAGGAGGGCAAGAAGCGGATGCGCGAATATGGGTCCGTCCAGATTCCCCAGGAAGCCTTCATTGCCGCGCTGCGCATGGGGGATGAGAACTGAGGCTCCTGCCGGTGCAGGAGTACGCTATTCCTGTCCGAACGAAAGGGACTTCATTCCGCCGCCAGATGGTCCCGAAACCAGGCGGTGGTTTCCTCCTCGCTCAGTTCTCCGGCCGCGAGAGCCAGGAAGGCTACTACCAACTCGGCGTCGGTGGCCGTCAGCACATAGCCGTTCAGCGCCAGGAAGGTTTCGCTGACAACTGCGGCGGTGCGCTTGTTGCCGTCGACAAAGGGATGGTTGCGCGCAATGCCATAGGCATAGGCAGCCGCCAGTTCCGCCGCATCGGGTTCATGATAGGCCGCCAGATTCTGCGGGCGGGCCATGGCGCTTTCCAGCAGGCCTGAGTCGCGCACGCCTTCACCGCCGCCATGTTCGGCCAACTGTTCGGCATGCGCCGCAAGCGCCACTTCGGCGCTGATCCAGACCCGATTGCGGGGCATGGTTTATTTCGCAAGCTCGCGCAGCGCGCGTTTGCGGCGCTGCATAACTTCCCGCGCTGCCGCCATCTGAGCGTCGAAATCGGGTTCGGCTGCGCTCAATTCGATGCCGCGCGGCGTGGTGACGACCGACAGGGTCTCGCCGACGCCGACATTGAGATGCGCCAGCACCTCCTTGGGCAGGATGACCCCGGCGGAATTGCCGATCTTCGTGATCTTGAGCGGTGTGTTCATACGGATGTTATAACCATTATCCGGCCGCGGTGCAAGCCCGGCGGCCTTGACGGCGGCGGGGCGTCCATGGTCAATGCTCACGACCAACCGCAGGGGACCGGCATGAGCGAGACATGGCTGTATGACGAGCATCCCGCGATGTTCCGCGCGCATCCCTTCCTGTTCATCCTCCTGCTGATCTCCGTCGTCGGCATCCTCGCCATCGGCGTGTGGTGGGTGTTGCACAAGGGGGAGCGGCTGGCGCTTTCCGACCGGGAAGTGCTGCTGGAACGGGGCCTTCTGGCCAAGCAGCGGACGGAGATCGCGCTTTCCAGCATCCGCAGCGTGCGCATCACCCAGACGTTGGGCCAGCGCATCTTCAACGTCGGCAATGTGGAACTGTTCAGCGCCGGGGACATGGCGGAAATCGCGATCAGGTCCATGCCGCGGCCCGACCGCATCCGGGCGATCGCGGCTTCGCGCAATCTCGACCTGCTGCCCCAGCGGTAGGAGAATGGTGAACAGCCTCTTGACTTGTCCGCATTTATTTCAACGATAGTGCAATAGCGAGAAGGGGTGCTTTGGAGCGCCCACGGCCAGCAGGAAGGACGCCGGAGGAACGCCGGTCCGCAGTGGCGCGGGCAGGTGAGCAAGGGGTCGTCGTGCATGGGCTTGCGTGTGATGCCGTCGCTGCCAGAACTGACCGCGCAGCAGCAGGACGAAGTGCGTCAGGCTTGCGGTTTCGCCTGCGTCCGCTGTGGCGTGACCATCTACCGCTATCTTCGCTTGCCCGAAAGTCATGGGGTGACGCTGCTCTGCCCCACCTGCCATGGGCTGGTGGAGGAAGGGCGCCTGACGCCGATGCAGGTGCAGGGCTTCCATGCCAATCCCGTCGTGCGGCAGCGCCATTTCGCGCGGGACCGCCTGCCCTTCTCGCCGGAATTGCCGACGCTGATCATGGGCGGTTCGCAATTGCTGCGGGACACGCCGATCCCGCTGACGCTGGAGGGGGAGCCGATCCTGATCTTCGCGCCGCCGCGCCGAAGCAACGGCGCGACCCGCATCAGCGTGCGCATGGGTGGCCCCGATGGCGAGCCGGTGCAGGTCGTGAACGGCAATGAGTGGATGCCGACGGACGGTAGCTGGCACTTCCTGCTGCGCGGCGACCGCTACAGCATGATGGCGGCGCGGGGCGAGGGGCTGGCGGTGCTGCGCATCGTGGCGCGCAACCGCATTGCCGTCGAGCATCTGCGCACCACGGTCAGGGGGCGGCGGCTGGAAGTGACGCCCGACTGGCTGGAGATCGACGGGAAGCGTTATGTCGGGCGGATCGGCAGCGGGACGCTGATCGGGCTGGAATGTTGATGGGGCGTGGGCGGCGCTGTGGTCTGATCCGTTGGTTATGGGCGCGCCGCTCTTCCATTATTCAGATGTCATCTGACTTTTCTTCCTCAGTCTGCTCATGTTGAGCGCCGCGGCGGCGCGAATCAGCGCCTTGAACGCGTCGGCGTCGATTGTCTCGCCTTCCCTTATGTCGATGGCGCGGCGCACATTGCCGTCCAGGCTGGCGTTGAACAGGCCTGCCGGGTCCTCCAGCGAAGCGCCCTTCGCGAAGGTCAGCTTGACCACCGCCTTGTAGCTTTCCCCGGTGCAGAGGATGCCGCCATGCGACCAGACCGGGACGCCCCGCCATTTCCATTCCTCGACCGCCTGCGGATCGGCTTCCCTGATCAGCGCACGGACATGGGCAAGCGTTTCTCCCCGCCAATCGCTGAGTTCCGCGATGCGCCGGTCGATCAGTGCGGAGGGAGAGTCAGTGTCGTTCATCGGGCCGCTCCTCTTGCCCGGCACCCTAAACGGATCGCAACGAAACGGGAATGGCGTAGCGATGGTGCCAGGAGGGGCCTGCCTCCCCGCGCCACCGCTACGCCGCCCTTTGGGGACCACCCGTGGGGCTGGCCGCCCGCGATCAGGGGGATCGCGACCGGCGCCGGATGGGATACGGCTGTGCGGTAAGGTTTATTCCATTGCGATCCTCAGCCGCAGCGCGCGGTCGTGATCGCCATCTTCCCGTCATAGCTGACGGTCAGCCGGTCCGGGCGGAAATCCATGGTCATCGCCATGCCCGGCGCGCCCCAGCGCAGCGTGCGCGCGCCGGAAAGCCTGAGCAACTCGGCGCCGGTCGCCGCGCTGGCGGTCTGGCCGATGAAGCGGTCCAGCCCCTCGTCGCGGCATGGTCCTTCGGCGGTGGGCGGCGGCGTGGCCGGGCCTTCGCCGTTCGCGCCGGCGCAGGCGGCAAGCAGGGAGAGAAGGGGAAGCATGGCGGTTCGCATCCGTCCTGAACTCCTATTGCGTGCGGGTCATCTTGAGGCGGCCATTCTTGACCGCGAAGGCAAGGCGGCCCTCGACCAGGTCGACCGCATCGCGGCCGAACTGTTCATAGCGCCAGCCTTCCAGGATCGCGAGGTCTTCCCGCACGCCGGCCGCCAGCGCGTCGATGTCGTCGCTGCGGGCGATAAGGCGCGCGGCGACATTGATGTCGCGCGAACGGATTTTCAGCAGCAGCTTCAGAAGGTCCGCCACCAGCGCGCCATCCTTGCCCAGGCCCGGCCGCTTGGGGTCGCGCTCCGGCATTTCCTCCTTGGCCAGCGGCTTGTGCGCGGCAAGGGCGAGCATCAGCCGATTGCCGATGTCGTTGGTCTTCCAGGTGGCAGACAGGCCGCGCACCTTGCCCAGATCCTCCTGCGTGCGCGGCGGGTGGCTGGCGATGTCGGCCAGCGTTTCGTCCTTGACGATGCGGCCGCGTGGCAGATTCTTGTCCTGCGCCTCCATCTCGCGCCATGCCGCAAGCGCCTTCAGGCGGCCCAGCACATCGGCCTTGCGGCTGGCGATGCGGACGCGTTGCCAGGCCTCGTCGGGCCTGTTCTCATAATTGGAGGGATCGCTGATCCGCTCCATCTCCTGATCCAGCCAGTCGCCACGGCCGGTCCGGCGCAGTTCCTCCAGCATCTTGGGGAAAATCTGGATCAGGTAGGTGACGTCGCCGATCGCATAATCGATCTGCCGCTTGTCGAGCGGCCGGCGCGCCCAGTCGGTGAAGCGCGCTCCCTTGTCGAGCTGCACGCCCAGCCAGGCGTCGACCAGATTGCCGTAGCCGATCTGTTCGCCCAGCCCCAGCGCCATCGCCGCGATCTGCGTGTCGAACATCGGATGGGGGGTCTTGCCGGTCAGGTTGTAGATGATCTCCAGGTCCTGACCGCCCGCATGGAAGACCTTCAGCACATCTTCATTGTCGACCATCAGGTCGAGCAGGGGCGAAAGGTCGAGGCCGGGCGCCTTGGGGTCGATGGCCGCCGCCTCATGCTCGTCCGCGACCTGCACCAGGCAGAGATCGGGCCAATAGCTGTTTTCGCGCATGAATTCGGTATCGACCGCGATATAGGGCGATTTGGCGATCCGGGCGCAGAATTGGGCGAGAGTCTTGCTGTCGGTAATCAGCGGATGGATTTGCATATGGTCTTCGATCTTATTATGGGCTGGCCCGTCGCGCACGGGCTCGTCAATGCTTGACAGGACTGCCCATAGCGGCGCTGCAACAATTTGTCATTTCCGTAAAACGAAGCTGAAAGACCAAAAACGCCATGCATGCCTATCGCACCCACACCTGCGGCGCCCTTACGACGGCGGAGGTCGGCAATGAGGTGCGCGTGTCCGGCTGGGTGCATCGCAAGCGGGATCATGGCGACCTGGTGTTCATCGACCTGCGCGACCATTATGGCATGGTGCAGATCGTCACCGAGGTGGATGGGCCGGTGTTCAGGGTGATCGAGTCGCTGCGGGCCGAAAGCGTCGTGACCGTGACGGGCAAGGTCGTCGCCCGGGCGAAGGAAGCGGTGAACCCCAACCTGCCGACCGGCGAGATCGAGATTCGCGCGCTGGACGCGGTGGTGCTGTCCGCCGCCGCCGACCTGCCGCTGCCAGTGGCTGGCGAGCAGGAATATCCGGAGGACATCCGCCTTCGCTACCGCTTCCTCGACCTGCGGCGCGAGACGCTGCACGCGAACATCGTCAAGCGCACGCAGATCATCCGGGACATGCGCCGCCGCATGGAGGATGCAGGATTCACCGAATATTCGACGCCGATCCTGACGGCGTCGAGCCCCGAAGGCGCACGAGACTTTCTGGTGCCGAGCCGCATCCATGCGGGGAAATTCTACGCCCTGCCGCAGGCGCCGCAGCAATATAAGCAGTTGCTGATGGTCGCGGGCTTCGACCGCTATTTCCAGATCGCGCCCTGCTTCCGCGACGAGGACCCGCGCGCCGACCGCCTGCCGGGCGAATTCTACCAGCTTGACCTCGAAATGAGCTTCGTCACCCAGGAAGACGTGTGGAACACCATGGAGCCGGTGATTGCGCAGGTGTTCGAGGCGTTCGCCGACGGCAGGCCGGTGACGCCTGCGGGCAGCTTCCCGCGCATCCCCCATGCCGAGGCGATGCTGAAATATGGGTCGGACAAGCCCGACCTGCGCAACCCGATCCTGATCAGCGATGTGACCGAGCATTTCCATGGCAGCGGCTTCGGCATCTTCGCTTCGCTGGTGGAGAGCGGCAGCGTGATCCGCGCTATTCCCGCACCGGGCGCTGGCGCGGGCAGCCGCAAATTCTTCGACGACATGAACAATTGGGCGCGCAGCGAAGGCTATTCGGGCCTTGGCTATATCAACATCAAGGACGGCGTGCCCGGCGGTCCCATCGCCAAGAACCATGGCGAGGAACGGACGGCGAAGCTGATCGAGGCGCTGGGCCTTGGCCCCAATGACGGCGTCTTCTTCGCGGCGGGCAAGGAAAGCCAGGCGGCCAAGCTGGCGGGGCTGGCGCGCATCCGCGTGGGCGAGCAGCTCGACCTGATCGACAGGGATCGTTTCGAACTGTGCTGGATCGTCGACTTCCCCTTCTACGAATATGACGAGGATGAGAAGAAAATCGATTTCGCGCACAACCCCTTCTCCATGCCGCAGGGGGGATTGGATGCGCTGGAGAATCAGGACCCGCTGAGCCTCAAGGCCTATCAATATGACATGGTCTGCAACGGCTATGAGATCGCCTCGGGATCGATCCGCAACCAGTCGCCGGAACTGATGGTCAAGGCGTTCGAGAAGGTGGGTCTCAGCCAGGCCGATGTGGAGGAGCGCTTCGGCGGCCTCTATCGCGCGTTCCAATATGGCGCGCCGCCCCATGGCGGCATGGCGGCGGGCGTGGACCGCATCGTGATGCTGCTTTGCGGGGCGCAGAACCTGCGCGAGATCACGCTGTTCCCGATGAACCAGCGCGCGGAAGACCTGCTGATGGGGGCGCCCAGCCCGGCGGAGTTCAAGCAGTTGCGCGAACTGCACATCCGCGTCGTGGAGCCGCAGGCGAAGGCCTGATTCCCAGCCGCCGCTCGCCCTGAGCCCCAACGACAGGAGAGGCTTGCACTCTCGCTGAACCTTCGATGTAAGGACGGGCAGGGGGGACAGGCCATGCTCGACGAACAGATGTTGCCGGACAAACCGCCGGCCCTGGCGCGCAGCCTGGGCGTGGCGGGCGTCCTGTTCCTGACCCTGTCCGCGACCACCCCGGCATCCTCCGTCTTCGTCATCATACCCGGCATGTTGCAGGAGGCCGGGACCGGCGCGATCTGGGCGATGATCCTCGCCAGCCTGATCTGCGTCACCACCGCCTTCATCTATGCCGAACTCTCCTCCGCCTGGCCGGTGGCGGGCGGGGAATATGTCGCGGTGGCGCAGACGCTGGGGCCGATGGCCGGTTTCATCATGCTGGGCGTCAATGTCTTCAACAATGTGCTCTTCCCGCCCGTCGCGGCGCTGGGCATCGCATCGGTCATGGCGACGGTGGCGCCGGGCCTGCCCGCCGTGCCGGTCGCGGTGGCGGTGATGATCGGATCGACGCTGGTCGCGATCCTCAATATCCGCGTGAATGCGGTCATCACCGGGCTGTTCCTGCTGGTCGAACTGGCAGCCGTGGCCGTGGTGATGGTGCTGGGCTTTGCCGATCATGCGCGGCCGGCGCTGGAATTCCTGACCGATCCGGTGGTGGCGGTGGCAGAGACGGGGCAGGGCTTCGTCCCGGCCAGCGCCGCCTCTATCGGGGTGGCGACGACCATCGCGATCTTCGCGCTCAACGGCTATGGCATGGCGGTCTATTTCGGGGAGGAGATGCACGAGGCGCCCAGACGGATCGCCGGAACCATCCTCGCCGCCCTCGGCCTCGCGCTGCTGTTCGAAGGCGTGCCCTTGCTCGCGCTGCTGCTGGCGAGGATCGACCTTGCGACCCTGCTGACCGTCGACGATCCCTTTGGCCTGCTGGTGCGGCAGCGGGGGAGCGCCGGCCTTTCGGCGCTGGTGTCGGTCGGCATCGTGCTTGCGATCGTGAACGCGATCATCGCCTGCGTGCTGGCCTGCGCCCGCTTCTTCTATTCGACCGGGCGGGACCGGGCCTGGATTCCGCGCATCGACGACTGGCTGGTGGCGATCCATCCGCGCTTCGATTCGCCCTGGATCGGAACGCTGATCGTCGGCGGGATGGGAACGCTCGCCTGCTTCCTGCCGCTATCCATGCTGCTGGTGCTGAACGGCACCGGGCTGGTGGCGATCTATGGCGGCATCGCGCTCGCCGCTATCGCCGGGCGGCGCAGTGGGGCGAGCGCCCATGCGCCCTATCGCATGCCGCTTTATCCGCTTGCCCCGGTCGTCACCCTGCTCGCGCTGGCCTATGTGGTCTGGACCAGCTGGCTCGATGCCGGGGAGGGGCGGCCCGGCCTGATTGCAACCGCCGCCCAGATTGCGGGTTCGGTGCTTTGGTATAAGCTCGTGCTTTGCCGCCGGGGCCAGTGGAAGGTGCAGACATGACCATCGACCTTGCCGATTATGAGAAGGGCGCGACGTTCAAGGGCGATTATGAGGCGAAGCTGGCCGAATTGCAGGAGCGGCTCGCCAAGATCCAGGTCGCGCACATCATCCACGACCGGCGCAGCGTCATCCTGCTGGAGGGGTGGGATGCGGCGGGAAAGGGCGGCATCATCAAGCGCATGACCGCCGACTGGGACCCGCGCTATTACAAGGTCCACCCCATTTCCGCCCCGACGGAGGAGGAGCGCGACCGGCACTTCCTCTGGCGTTTCTGGACGCGGCTGCCCGCTGGGCGCAACATCGCGATCTTCGACCGGAGCTGGTATGGCCGGGTGCTGGTCGAGCGGGTCGAGGGCTTCTGTTCCAGGGGCGAATGGAAGCGCGCCTATGAAGAGATCAACGCCTTCGAAAGGCAGCAGGTCGACGCCGGGACCAACATCGTCAAGCTGTTCGTCCACATCACGCAAGAGACGCAGGACGAACAGCTCGCCCAGCGGCTCGACACGCCGTGGAAGCGGTGGAAGACCGGCGCGGACGATTATCGCAACCGCGCAAGGCGGGCCGATTATCTGGACGCCATGCACGACATGTTCCGCAAGACCGACACCAAGGTGGCGCCCTGGCATGCCATCGACAATAATCACCGCCGGGCGGGTCGGATCGCGGCGCTTTCCTATGTCGCCAAGCGATTGGAAAAGCTGGTGCCGATGGATTTTCCGGAAGCCGATCCGGAGGTGGTGAAGCTAGCCGCCAAGGCCTACGGCTATAGGGTTCCGTAAGAAAATCACTAAAAATCAACATCTTGTAACAAAACTGTCATCAAAATCTAACGGCTCATTTACCATTATGGGCTTAACCGGCCCCTATGTACGCACCCCCGATGCTCGACCGATCCCTGGACCATTCGGCTGGTCCGCTCCTCATGACGCCCAGCCCGGCGATCCGGCTGGGGCGGCCGCTCAGCGAGGCGGTCGATCATTTCCAGCATGACCCGGCGCTGCGGCTGCTGCCGGTACTCGATGCCGCCGACAGGCCCGTGGGAGCGATCTACGAATGCGACATGCGGCGCATCCTGTTCAATCCCTTCGGCCATGCCCTGTTGCGCAATCCCAGCTTCGGTGGGCGGCTGGACGATCATGTCCGGCACTGCGCGACGGTCGAGCGGCGCGCCAGCATCGAGGCGCTGATCGACCTCTATGCCGCGCAGGGGCAGGGCTGCGAAGGCCTGATCGTGGTGGACGGGGATCGCTATGCCGGGGTCGCGGGTGGGCAGCTTCTGCTCCGGCTGGCGGCGGAGCGGGACGCGCGGGTGGCGTTGGCGAGGGTCGAGCGGCTGGAACGGGTGACGCGGGAGAGCGCGACGTTCCGGGCCGATGTCCAGGCGTTGACAGGGGACATGGTGGCGATGGCGGACATGCTGTCGCGTCTGGCCGAAGATGCGGCGGAACGGTCCGCGCATAACGGGCATGCGTCGGCCGGCATGGCGGTGGCGGCGGCGCAGACCGCCGACAATCTGGCCGGCATCGCCGGGTCCGGGCGGGAACTGGGGCTGCTGTTCCAGGCGATGGAGGATGAAGTGCGCGAGGCGGGGGCCGCCATTCGCGCCGCCGTCGACCAGACGCAATCGGGTGCGGCGCAGACAAGGATGCTGAGCGCGCAGGCCGACGGGATCGGGGAAGTGACCGCGCTGATCGACGCGATTGCGCGGGCGACGACGACGCTGGCGCTCAATGCCGGGATAGAGGCGGCGCGGGCCGGGGACGCCGGGCGGGGCTTTGCCGTGGTTGCGCGGGAGGTCAAGACGCTGGCGGGCCAGACACGCGATGCGGCGGCGGAGATTGCGCGGCGGATCGACCATATCCGCGCGACCGTCGGCCATGTCGCGCAGGGCCATGCGCATATGGATGCGGCGATCGCGACGGCGGATCGGCTTTCGGCCTCCGTCTTTACGGCGGTGGCGCGGCATGGCGCATTCAGCCGGGCGATTGCGGACAGCGTGGCGGAGGCGGGCGAGGCGAGCGGGCATGTCCGCGCCAGCGCCAGTCAGATCAGCGTCAATGCAGGCGATGCGGTGGCGGATGCGCAGGCGATGCGCGACGCGGCGGGCCGCCTGTCGGAAGAGGCGCATCGGCTGGATGACCGCGCCAGCGCCTTCATCCGCGCAATTCAGGCCGCCTGAAGGGAAAAGGGCTGGCTTCGGGCGGAATTCGGGTTAGGCTCTCCTTCCAGAAAGAAGGAGAGGATGCATGCTCGTCATGTTCGTGGGCGCCGACCGGACCGAAACCGCCGTCAATGCCGCGCAGGTCACCTTCGTGTCATCGGTGACGGACGGCACCCGCATCCGCTTCGGAGAGGGACGCAGCGTCACCGTGATCGAGCCGATCGCCGAGGTGATGGAGCGGCTCAACGTGATATTGCGGCGGGACGATTAGCGGGCTGCTCCGGCGGTTTGTCTTGGCATGGCCGATCATCACGCCGGATAGCTGATCGCCATCACCTCATATTCCCGCTCGCCCGCGGGCAGCACCACGCGGCGCAGGTCGCCCACGGCAGCGCCGCGCAGGGCGCGGGCGATGGGCGTGCTCCAGCCGATGCGGCCGGCGGCGGCGTCCGTCTCGTCATTGCCGACCAGCGTGACGGTGCGGTGGTTGTCGTCCTCGTCCGCGATGGTGACGGTGGCGCCGAAATAGACCTTGCTCTTGTCGGGCTGCTGGCGCGGGTCGACGACCCTGGCGTCCTTCATCTTGCGCGAGAGGCGCTTCAACTGGCCGTCGATCTCGCGCATCCGCTTGCGGCCGTAGAGATAGTCGCCATTTTCGCTGCGGTCGCCATTGCCCGCCGCCCAGCTTACCACTTCCACGATCTTCGGGCGCTCGACTCCCAGCAGCTGGTCATATTCGGCGCGCAGCTTCGCGAAACCTTCCGGAGTGATATAGTTGGGATGGGGAGTGCTCATGCCCCGCCCATAGCGCAAGTTCAGCCCGGCGTCTGCTTGCCGAGATATTTGGACAGCGGCGTCGTCGTGCCCCGGAAGCGGGCGCGCTGCGGGTTCATCGCCTCATAGACCACGGCGTTTTCCAGCACGCGCTGGACATAGTTGCGCGTTTCGAAAAGCGGAATCTGCTCGATCCAGCGCAGCATGTCGGCGCCGGGCAGGCGCGGGTCGCCATTGGCGGCGATCCAGCGGTTCACATTGCCCGGCCCGGCATTATAGGCCGCCACCGCCAACGGATAGCTGCCGCCATAATAATCGAGCATCCGCTGGAAATAGGAGGAACCCAGCATGATGTTGTAACTGGGATCGTTGAGCGAACTGGCGTCATAGCTCATTCCCAGCTTCCCCGCCTGTTCGCGGGCGGTGCCGGGCATCAGTTGCATCAGCCCGCGTGCGCCCGCATGGCTGACGATCTGCCGGTCGAACTGGCTTTCCTGCCGGGCAATGGCGTGGACCATCGTCCAGTTATATTGCGCCTCCGACGGCACGGGCACGCGGGGAAAGGCGCTTTCGCCATAGCCGGTGAGGCCGCTCGACACGGCGCGGCGGCCGACCATCACGCCCATGTCGGGCCGTCCGATGCTCTGCGCGAGTTCGACGGCGAGATAATGGTCGGCATCGCTGTCGGCATTATTGGCGATGGCGCGGGCGAATTTGCTCTGATCTTCCCAATAGCCCATCTGGCCCAGCGCCTTCACCGCCCGGACGACCGAGCGGTTGGCGAAGGCCGTGCGCTCCGCGGCGGAGATTTCGACCGGACGTTCCACGGCCGCTGGGGCAGGGATCGGCCGGCCCAGCCGTTCGAGCGCAAGCTGGCCGTAAAACTGGTCCGGAAAGGCCCCCGCGCGGGCGAAATAGCTGTTCGCGGTTGCGGCGTCGCCGGCCTGGAGCGCGGCGCGACCCGCCCAGTAGAAGCCCTTGGACTGGGTCTGCGGCGACTTGGCGGCCGTGGCGTAGCGGCGGAACATCTCCATCGCGTCCAGCGGCTTGCCAAGATTGTAGAAGGCTGTCGATCCCGCCAGCCAGGCAAGACTGGTATAATCGTCGCGCTCGCCAATGGGCCGGCTGTTGACGTCGGTGCCGGGCAGATAAGCGTCGTCCAGCTTGCTGGCGATGCCGTAGGCGAAGCTCCACTGGCTGTCATTGGCGGCGGCGCGCGCCTGCGTGAGCAGCGTTTCATACCATTTTTCCGCGTCGCCGGGACGGAAGGTCAACGCCGGACGGTTGGCGAGATATTGGCGGCCGGCGATCCAGTTGCCCGTGTTGAGCAGCCATGTCGCCTTGTCCGCGACGAATCCGGCGTCGGTCGCGCCCACGGCCTCCGCCAACTGCATCTTCATCGCCGCGTCGGGCGCCTTCTGGCGGAAGGCGATGCGCGCCTCATAGACCGGGCGGCGGGCCGGCGAGACATAGGCAAGCCTCCGCTGCGCGCCCATGACGTCGCCCTTCCACAGCAGCGCGTCGGCGCGCAGGTCATGCTCCACCGATGTCCATCCCGCGCCGAAGAGCGAAAGCAGCCGCGCCTCGTCATCGGGGGAAAGCGTGCCGCCGACCCACGCGTTGCGCGCGGCGACCCGCGCCTCGCCCATGCGGCCCTGCTGCATCAGCGCCAGCGCATAGCGGGCATTGCCGGTTGCGGTGCGCGGCGGGAAGCGGGTGAAGAAGGCGATGACCTGCCCGGGATCGTAGCTGTTGGGATTGATGCCGGTTTCCGCCAGCCGCCGCATCCGGTCCTCGCCCGGCCAGCCGGGATTGGCCATGATGAAGCTCATATAGGTGGAGGAGCCCAGGCCATCGCTCTGCTGGAGCGCGCGCCACTGGCTGATCGTGCCGGAGATCGACGGATCGCTCGCCACGCCGATTCGGCTTTGGGCGCGCTGCCACGGGCTGGGCTCGCTGGAGCTGGGAACAGGCTGCACCACGGCGCCGGGCGGATAGGCCGCGGCTGGCGCGGGGCCGGTGGTTTCGGTCTGGGCGCTGGCGCCGGCTGTGAAAAGCAAAAGAGCAATCAGTGGCATACGAACCGTGAGGGCTTCCGGGGTAGTTTCAAGACAGGAGAGCGATACCCTACTGGACATTATCGCAATTGCATCCTTATCAGGCCCTGAATGACGCGCTATAGCGCGCCGTTCGCGTGTTTCACGCTATCATGCCCCGGAATCCCGGTGAATTGAAGGAGTTTGTTGCATGTTTTCCGGGTCGATTCCGGCACTGATCACGCCCTTCCGCAACGGGGCGGTGGACGAGGCGGCTTTTCGCGCCTTCGTCGACTGGCAGATCGGGGAAGGCAGCAGCGCGCTCGTCCCTTGCGGCACGACGGGCGAAAGCGCGACCATGACGGTCGAGGAACATAATCGTGTCATCGCCATCTGCGTCGACCAGGCGGCGGGCCGCGTGCCGGTGATCGCGGGTTGCGGTTCCAACGACACCCGCATCGCGCTGGAGCATATGTTCGCGGCGCAGGCGGCGGGGGCCGATGCGGCGCTGGTGGTCGCGCCCTATTACAACAAGCCCAATCAGGAGGGAGTGTACCGGCATTTCGCGCATCTGGCGGAGCGCTGTTCGCTGCCGATCATCCTCTACAACGTGCCCAGCCGCACGATCACCGACATCGGCGTGCCGGTCATTCACCGCCTGTCAGAGGAATTCCAGACCATCGTCGGCATCAAGGACGCCACCGGGAATCTGGGGCGGGTCAGCGCACAGCGCCTCGCCTGCCGGGCCGATTTCTGTCAGCTTTCCGGCAATGACGAAACGGCGCTGGGTTTCAATGCAATGGGCGGCAGGGGCTGCATTTCGGTCACGGCCAATGTCGCGCCGCGCCTTTGCGCCGAATTCCAGCGGGCGATGGCAAACGGCGACTGGCATGGCGCCCTTGCGCTTCAGGATCGTCTCTACCCCCTGCATGATGCCCTGTTCAGCGATTCTTCACCCGGCCCGGTCAAATATGCCCTTACGCGCGTTCGGCCCGACATGTCCGGCGAGGTCCGCCTGCCGATCACCTGGCCGTCGGAATCGAGCCGTGCCGCCGTCGATCGGGCTCTGGAGATCGCGGGACTGGTTTGATCGTCCCGCGGGCCTATATGGTGAAGCGAGTTAGTTAGAGAATAATGGCCCGTCCCCGTCCCGAAGCCTTCGACAAGAAGAAGATCGTCGCCGAGAACCGGCGCGCCCGTTTCGAATATTTCCTGGAGGATGTGTTCGAGGCTGGAATCGCCCTGCAAGGAACCGAGGTGAAGTCGCTGCGCTTCGGCGAGGGCAATATCGCGGAAAGCTATGCCGAGGTGAAGGGCGAGCAGGTGTGGCTGGTCAACAGCAACATCCCCGAATTCAGCCATGGCAATCGCTTCAACCATGAGCCCAAGCGCCCCCGCAAGCTGCTGCTGCACCAGCGGGAGATCGCCCGCATGCATGGCGCTGTCGAGCGCAAGGGAATGACGCTGGTGCCGCTGTCGATCTATTTCAACAGCCGGGGCAAGGCGAAGGTCGAGCTGGCGCTGGCCAAGGGCAAGAAGACCCATGACAAGCGCGACACGATCAAGGAACGCGACTGGAAGCGCGATCAGCAGCGCATCATGAAGGCGCATCGCTGATGGACAACAGGCTCTCCCGCTGGTGGCACGCCAATGCGCCAACCCGCGAATCGCTGGAAAACAACCGCTTTTTGGCCCCGGTGGCGCACCGGGTGCTGGAACCCTCGCTGTGGCGCTTCACCCGGCGTTCGGTGCCGCGCGGCGTGGCATTGGGGCTGCTGGTCGGCATCTTCCTGCTGATCCCCGGCGTGCAGATCGCGGGCGCGGCGCTGCTGGCGCTGCCGTTCCGGGCGAACATCCCGCTGGCGGCGGCGATGACCTTCCTCTCCAATCCCGCGACCACGCCGCTGTTCCTGATGGCGTCGGTCTATATGGGCAACTGGCTGCTCGGACGGTCGGCGGATGCATCGGGCTTCATGGCGCTGATCGACCGGCATGCCTCGATCCGCGAATGGTGCGCCTGGCTCTTTTCGGAGGCGGCGCCCGCCATGCTGCTGGGGCTGGCGCTGATTTCCCTGGCCTTTGCGGTGGTCGGCTACTTCCTGGCCGACTGGATCTGGCGTCATCGCATGGGCCGGAAATGGCATGCCCGCAAATTGAGGATTGGCAAGGCACGCGAAAGCAGCGCATTGGAGGAGGTCGCTTCGGCCTGACCGGCGGGAGCGGGCAGTCCATTGTGAATGCAGGGGGATAGCCGGGCCGTGTCCGCGCGTGTGATCAGGGATGGAGACGCCTGGGCGGCCGACAGGTCGTCGCCCCTGGCCCTGCCGCTACTCATTCTGCTGGCGCTGATGTCCGCCGGGCTGGTGGTCTATGCCGCCGGCAACTGGGCGCTGGGCGCCGGGTTCGGCGCCGCGCTGCTGGCCGGGGCGGCGCTGCTGGGGTGGTATCGCCGGCTCTATCCGCAGGAAGTGGCCGTGGGTGAGGCCGTGCCCGACTGGACCGTGGCGCGCGCGGCGGCGGATGCCTCCAATATGGCGATCGCCGTCACCGATCGCGCCGGGCGGCTGGTCTGCGCCAGCGATCTGTTCGGGGAATGGTTTCCCGGTTTCCCCACGCCGCCCCATGTCACCGGCGACAGCAGCCTGTCCGACAGTCTGGGTAACGCTGCCCGCGCCGCCTGGCGCGACGGCGAGGCGCGGGTGGAAGGGATCGTGCAGGGTGCGCTGCGACTGGATGCCTTCCTCTGCCGTACCGGCCGGTCGGAGGATTATCTGCTGTGGCGCTTTTCCCCGGTGCGCCAGCCGAGCGCGCTGGACGATGTGCACCGCCTGCTGACCGGGGAAGCGGGGCGGCAATTGGGCGAAGCGGGCATCATGGCGGTGATGATCGGTGGGGAGGGGCGCATCCGGGCCGCCAACGGCGCCTTCCTGCTGCGCGCCGCCGGACGGATCGACGCCAATATCACCGGGCGCGATTTCGCCGCCCACATGCGGGTGGACGACAAGGCGCGGCTGTTCCTGGCGCGGGAGGAATCGGGCGGCATTCCGCTGCGGCTGTTGCAGGTGCCGCTGAAGCGCGCCGCCCAGCCGGCGGGCGCGCAATCGAGTGCGCAGGACGGGCCGATGCTGCTGCTGCTGATCGACGAGCCGGCGGGCAATGCGGGCGGCACGTCGGCGCTTTCCTATATCGAGACGCTGTTGTCGCTGCTGCCCTTCGGCCTCGCCATGGCGGATCGCGACGGTCGCGTCCTGTTCATGAACAAGGCCTTTTCGCGGGCGGCGGGCGTCAAGCCCGAGGAGAAGCCCAGCTATCCCGGCGACCTGGTGGTGCGGGAAGATCAGGCGGCAGTGGCCGACGCCGTGCGGCGCTTTGCGGTCGGGCCGCAAATGTCGGGCGATGTCGCCGTGCGCATGCGCAACCAACCGGACGAGCCGATCGCGCTCAGCCTGGCCGGCGTGCGCGGGCTGGGCGAGGCGGCGGTGCTGCTCTCCCTCAAGGACAATAGCGAGGAGAGCAAGCTCAAGCGCCAAGTCGCGCAGGCGACCAAGATGCAGGCGATCGGCCAGCTCGCGGGCGGCGTGGCGCATGACTTCAACAATATCCTGACCGCGATCATCGGCCATTGCGACCTGATGCTGATGCGCCATACGCCGGGCGACAGCGATTATGACGACATCCAGCAGATCAAGTCGAACAGCAACCGCGCGGCGGGGCTGACGCGGCAGTTGCTCGCCTTCTCGCGCCAGCAGACGTTGCGGCCGCAGATATTGCAGTTGCCCGACATCGTCGCGGACGTCTCCAACTTGCTGAAGCGCCTGCTGGGCGAGAGCGTCAAGCTGGAAGTCAGCCATGGCCGCAATCTGGGTGCGGTGCGGGCCGATCCCGGCCAGCTGGAGCAGGTGATCGTCAACCTGGCCGTCAACGCCCGCGACGCCATGCCGGACGGCGGCACGCTCAATATCCAGACTTACGGCGTGCCCGCCGCCAAAGTGCGGGAGATGCGGTCGGACATATTGCCGCCAGCCGACTATACGGCGGTGCGGGTGTCCGACACGGGGCTGGGCATCCCGCCCGACATTCTTTCGAAGATCTTCGAACCCTTCTTCACCACGAAGGAGCTGGGCAAGGGGACGGGCCTTGGCCTCTCCACCGTCTACGGCATCGTCAAGCAGTCGGGCGGGTTCATCTTCGCGGAATCGGAGCTTGGCCGCGGGGCGAGCTTCGTCATCTACCTGCCCGTCTATCAGGGCGCCGATGTCGATCAGGCCGCCCAGCCCAAGGCGCCCGTGCGCCGCAGCGAAACCTGGGGCACCGGCACCGTGCTGCTGGTGGAGGATGAGGATATGGTGCGCGCCGTCGCGGAACGGGCTTTGTCGCGCCAGGGCTATAAGGTGCTGACAGCCAATGACGGCGAACAGGGGCTGGAAGTGCTGGCCGGAGACGAGAAGATCGACCTGCTGATTTCCGATGTGGTGATGCCGAACATGGACGGCCCATCGATGGTCGCGCGGGCGCGGGCGAGCCATCCGGACCTGCCGGTCTTGTTCATGTCGGGCTATGCCGAGGAACAGTTGCGCAAATCGATCGACATCGCCAATGTGGCTTTCCTTCCGAAACCCTTTTCCGTCAGCCAGTTGGCGGAAGCGGCGCGGGATGCTCTGGCGATGCGTCCTGCGGCGGAATGAATTTGAAGAATGAACTTCCGCGCGGCTTGTCGATTATGCCGGTGGGAAAAGGCCTTTGGGGTTGCGATGGGTAAGATTGGGGACCGCAAGCATGTCTGACGGCAAGACCATCCTGATCGTCGAGGATGAGGCAATGATCGGCATGATGCTGGAGGATTATCTCGACACGCTCGGATACCGGCTGCACGCCATTGCCGAATCGGTCGATGATGCCTGCGCCAAGGCGCGCGAGGGCGGCTTCGACGCGGCGCTGCTCGATTGCAACCTGCATGGCGAGAAAAGCTGGCCCGTTGCGGACATATTGGCGCAGAGCGGCATACCCTTCGTCTTCGCGACGGGCGGCATGGCGGACGATCTGCCGACCAGCCATGCCGACCGGCCGACCCTGGCCAAGCCCTTCACGATCGGCGCGGTCGAGCGCGCGCTGAATAAGGCGCTGAGCGCCGCATAAGAAAATTTCGTTCCCCTCTTGTTCCATTAGAACAAACAGGATACATGGTGGCCACGCGCCATCCGGACCGGCGCGTTCCGCTTGACAGGGGATAGGCCGATGACCGCAATGCTCTCACTCATCGATTCCAAGAAGACAGGGACAATGGACAGACAGAAAGCATTGGAAGCGGCCCTTTCCCAAATCGACCGTGCCTTCGGCAAGGGGTCGGCCATGAAGCTGGGCAGCCGCGAGAAGATCGAGATCGAGGCGATCTCGACCGGATCGCTGGGGCTGGACATCGCGCTTGGCATTGGTGGCCTGCCGCGCGGACGTATTGTGGAGATTTATGGCCCGGAAAGCTCGGGCAAGACCACGCTGGCGCTGCACGCCATTGCAGAAGCGCAGAAGACCGGCGGCATCGCGGCCTTTGTCGATGCGGAACATGCGCTCGATCCGGGCTATGCGAAGAAGCTGGGCGTCGACATCGACGAACTGATCGTGTCGCAGCCGGATACCGGTGAGCAGGCGCTGGAGATCGTCGACACGCTGGTGCGCTCCAATGCCATCGACGTGCTGGTGGTGGACTCGGTCGCCGCGCTGGTTCCGCGTGCCGAAATCGAGGGCGAGATGGGCGACAGCCATGTCGGCCTGCAGGCCCGCCTGATGAGCCAGGCGCTGCGCAAGCTGACCGGCTCCATCTCCCGCTCGCGCTGTCTGGTGATCTTCATCAACCAGGTCCGCATGAAGATCGGCGTCATGTACGGCAATCCCGAAACGACGACGGGCGGCAACGCGCTCAAATTCTACGCCTCGGTCCGCCTCGACATCCGTCGCACCGGCCAGATCAAGGATCGCGAGGACATTGTCGGCAACGCGACCCGCGTGAAGGTGGTCAAGAACAAGGTCGCGCCGCCCTTCAAGCAGGTCGAATTCGACATCATGTATGGCGAGGGCGTGTCCAAGATCGGCGAACTGCTCGACATCGGCGTGAAGGCCGGTCTGGTCGAGAAGTCGGGCGCCTGGTTCTCCTATGACTCGGTTCGCATCGGGCAAGGTCGCGAGAATGCAAAAACCTTTCTGAAAGAACATCCCGAAATGGCGGACAAGCTGGAAAAGGCGATCCGCGGAAAGACCGAGGAGGTCGCCGAAGGGATGATGGCCGGACCCGAAGCGGAGGATGATGGCGAATAAGCGCTGACGGGCTTTCCGGCCGGATCAACCGGAAGGCTCCAGCGCGGCTCTGCCCGCCTGCCGCTTCACGCACTGAAAAGGCCCGCTGCGCGACTGGCGCAGCGGGCCTTTTACCTTTGGCCCGGGTGTCCGGATGGGATGTCCTATCCATGGAATTCTCTTTGCGGGCAGAGGCGTTGGGTGATGATTGGTCATGCTGCCGTCCAACACTCCGCGCCCCTGCAAAGGTTCCTCGAAACAGACAAGTGCCTCATAAGAACCCAAGCCAGACGCTGCCGTGATAGATGAGAGAGACCTGGACTCATGCCTTCAGGAGCGTGGTGAATCGCAGGAATCTCGCCCTGCATTCAGACCCGGTTTCCCGCCCTCAAGCATCCAGCAAAGTCGCCCCTTGAACTCGCCCCCGGACATTTCCATCCGACTGCTGATGGCGTCAATAATCCTTCGAATAGCGCAGATTGGCTGAGGAACCCGCATTGGTGCCGGTCTTCGACAAAAGGCTGAGCGTCTTGGACAGGGAGATTTCGAGCTGGGTGGCGGTAAAACCCTTGGGATCGGTGATCACCTCCACATAGATGTTGTTGGAGATATGCTGCCCGACGGCGAGGGAAGTGCCGCGCCCCGTCGCCTCGTCGCCGCCGACGATGCCGATCCGGTCGACGCCCGACGCATTTTGCAGCTTGCCCATGGGATTGAGTCCGCCTCCGCCCCCACGCAGACCGTTGAGCGCCGCCGCCAACTGGATCGCCTGGGTGGCCGACAGGTTCGCCACATTGTCCCCGAACAGGATGCGCGCCAATATCTCGTCCTGCGGCAGCGTTGGCGTGGAAACGAAGGCGATGTCGGGCCGTTGCGCCGTGCCGCCCACCGCTATGCCTGCCGTCACATCGTCGATCCGGGTTTCGGCGCGGATCGCCAGCGTGGGATTCATCATCGGTCCGTTGAAGGTGATGATGCCCTGCTCCAGATCGAACTGATGGCCCGAGAAGCTGTAGCGGCCGCGTATCACCTCGATCTTGCCGACCACGCGCGGATCGTTCGCGGTGCCGGTGACGCGCATGTTCGTCTTCCATTCGGAATCGAGGCCCATGCCGGTCACATAGATTTCGTTATCGGCGCGAACGCGCACGTCCAGCTTCCATGGGGTGGGCCTGGCGGCCGCCTGCCGTGCCGCAAGGCGCTGGTCGAGCAGGTCGGTCCCTTCGCCCTTGCGGCGCACGCCCGTCAACTGGCGAAGGTCGCTGCCCCCCTGCCAGGCGACGCGGTAGCGCGTTTCCGGAAGCGAAAGGTCGCCCCTGATCAGGCCGCCATTGGCTGGGCTGTTGGTGATGGCCAGCGTGCCGCTGACCACGCTGGTGATCGCTTCGCTGCGGGCGAGGCGGGCGCGGTTCAGCCTCACGGCTATGTTCATCGGATAGCCGCTCTCCGCCGCCAGCCCCACCGTGCCGCTGGCCTGCACCGTGCCTTCGCCTGCCCGCCCGGAAAAGTCGCGCAGGTCGAGCCGGTCATTGGTGAAGCGCCCATCCAGCCGCATCTGCGTGACGCGCGTGCCGAAGGTCTCATTCTCATAGGTCAGGGCATTCGCGCGGACCAGCCCGTTGAGACGCGGGGCAATCAGCCGCCCCCCGAAATCCGCCGCTACGGCGATCGGCCCCGTCAATTGCTGGTCGGCCAGCCCGGCGAAGGAAAACAGCACATCGGCCGGCCCGGCATAGCGGATGCCGCCGCCCAAGGGCGCGGATTGCAATTGCTGCGCCCAACTCGCCCCGGGTCCCGGCGGCGCCAGCGTCGCGACGAAACGGCCCAGCGTCGCATTGCCGCGCCGGATGAGGCCGCGCATGTCGCCGCCTGCGTTCGACAGCTTGCCCTCGATTGCCATCGACACCGGATCGGACACGGCGGTCAGGCTGGAGCGGCGGAAGTCGTTGATCGCGAGGCGCGTGGTCGCGGTGGGGAAGGCGGAGCCATTCTGCGCGAAATCCAGCGTGCCGGTCGCTTTCCCGCCAATTCCCAATCCCGGTGAGGCCATGTTGACGATGGCGAGGTCGAAATCCTTGAACCGCGCCTGCATCGCCGTCTGCCGGCCGAAGCGCCCCGCCAGGTCGACCCGGCCCTGCGGCAGCACCAGCGTCGCGGGCTCCAGCCGATAGCCCGCCTGTTCGATCCGGATGATGGCAGGCCGGGCGAAGCGGAAGGGGATGTTGCTCGCCCGTCCCTCCAGCGCGACGGCGTAGAGCGTCGGGCGCAACGCAGCGTTCATGGCGATGGAGAAGGGCACGCCGGTCGATCCGTCAGCGACCAACTGAGCCCGGCCGCGTCCGCCGCGATAGTCGATCCGGCCGCGCGCCTTGCGCACGATATAGTCGCCATAGGCGGCGTTCGCCATCTGCACGTCGGCGTTGATCTGCGGCTGTTCGGTCAGCACCATGTTCGCCGTGATCAGCGCCCGGCCGATCACCACATCCGCTTCGCCCGGCAGTTTAGCATTGCTGGCGGTGGCGCTCAACTGCGCGCCCTGCGCCTTGCCCACCGCCATCAGCCGGACCGCGCCGGTGATGCCGGAACCGTTCATGGCAAGTTGCCCGGTGAAGGGACCGGCGGCACTCTGCTGCACGCGGCCGTTCATGTCGATGCCGGCGAAACGCGCCCTTGCTATGTCGATGGTGAGCGGCCCCCTGGCAGTGCGGATCAGCACATTGGCGAAGAAGGGGCCATAGGCGGACCCGCCCGTGGCTTCGAGCCGATAGCCCGCCGCTTCGCCATTCAGCTTCGCCACCACGTCGTAAAGCTGCACGCCGACATTGGGCCGGGCGGCGCGGAGCACGGCATTGGGCCGCTCCATCGTGCCGCGCACGGTCAGCGCCAGCGGGCCATATTGGTTGGACGTCGCCCTGGCGTCGAAGGCGATCCGGCCGTCGGTATCATAGCTGCCCGAACCGCTGTGGATCCGGAAATTGGGCGCCGCGCCTTTCAGGCCGGTGAGGGTGAACTTCCCCTCCGGCGTCATGCCGATGCTGGCGGAGGCGACGGCATTGCCGCCCAAGAAATCGCGGACGGAGGCGTTCTCCCAACGGGCCGTGCGGACGCCGAAACGGCCGGACAGGCCGAAGCCGCCCCGGGGCCCCGGCACCAGCTTCACATCGGTGTTGAGATTGACGATGCCGACGCCGTCGATCCTGTAGTCGTTGACCCGGCCCTTGAGCGCCCCGCGATAGATGGCGTTTTCCATGTCGGCCAGCACGATGGCGGTGGCGTCCACCCGGTCGCTGTCGATCTTCAGATTGTCGCTGATGAGCTTGCCCGCGGCATAGGCGAAGTCGCCCTTCACCCGCAGATTGTTGAGCAGGCCGCCCGCCGCGGCATTGAGGCCGGTGACGCGGCTGGCGGTGGCGCTTACCGGAATGCGGATGCGGTCGGCGTCGATCACGGCGCGCCCGCCGGCCTTCAGATTTTCGATCCCCGTGGCGTCGAAGGCGATATGCTTCGCCGTGATGTCATAGTCGATGAAGGGCGTCGCCATCGGCCCGTCGAGGATCACCGAAGCGCGCACATCGCGGCCCTTCACCTTCTCCATGATCGCGCCGGGGGTGAGCAGGGCGGCGTCGATCCTGAGCGCGCTGAACCGGCTTTGGCCAAGGTCGACCAGACCCTGCGCGGTGGCGGACAGGGCAGGGGATTTCAGCGAGCCTTTGAGGTTCACCCGCCGCTCGTTCAGGCCCGCGAACAGGTCGACGTCAAGCGACGGCGTCGTCAGCCGGTCGACGGTCCCCGCAAAGACCAGTCCGGGCCGCAGCGGGCCCCTGGCTGTGAAATTGCCGTCGCGAGCGGCCAGCGCGATATTCGCCAACTCGCCCTTGCCCGACGTCGCGACCAGCCGCCCGTTCCACGCCTGCCACGTGCCCCGGCCGTCCAGCGTCGCGGTGAAGCCGTCGGTCAGGCCGCTCATCGCCGCGATGACGCCGCCCTTCGGCGCGGTCAGCGTGCCCTTCATGGACAGGCGGTTCTGCGCGGGCACGGCGTCCAGATTGGCCTGCAGGCGGTCGCCGCTATCCACCACCGCATTGGCCGACAATATGGCGCGGCCGTCCGCGATATGGGTCACGCCGTCGATGGCGATCTCCCGCTTTTGGCCGATCACCGGCCTGGCGACGAGGAACCTCGCGATCTTCAGCCGATCGACGTCGATGTCGAGGTCGGGCAAGATCGGCGCATTGGGATCGCTTTTCGTTACGTTGAACTGCGGGCTGCGCGCCAGCACCACCAGCGGGCTTTCCAGCAGCCGCACCGAAATATGGTTGTCGATGTAGCGGAACGGGCTCCATACCACATGGACGCGCGGGGAGGCGGCGAACGGCCCCTTGGGATCGCGCAGCACCAGATCGTGGATCACCATGTCGCTGTAGATCGACCCTTCGATCCGGCCGACCGATATGCCCATGCCGGATTCCAGCTTCAGCGCGGCGATCTGTCGGATCAGGAATTTCTTGCCCGGCTGGGTGTTCAGGAACAGCAGCAGCCCGGCGACCAGCACGATCAGGGCGACGACCAGCCCGACGACCCATAGGACGATCTTCTGCCAGAGGGGACGCCTGACGACGACGGTGGCGGTTTCCTCGGCCATCAGAATGCCTGTCCGATGCCGATATAGAGCGCGAATTTGGATTCGCCCGGCTGCCGGTTGATCGGCATGGCTATGTCGGCGCGGAAGGGACCGAAATTGGTGTAGAAGCGGCCGCCGACGCCCACGCCGTACCGGATGTCGGAAAATTGGGGCATGGAACTTTCATAGACCTGGCCCGCATCGACGAAGGCGACCACGCCATAGTCCCCGAAGCGGTAGCGGCCCTCGACCGCAAATTCATTGACGGACCGGCCGCCGATCGGATCGTTGTTCGCGTCCTTCGGCCCCAGTTCCTGATAGCCATAGCCGCGTACCGATCCGCCCCCGCCGGCATAGATCCGTCGTGAGGGCGCCACATCGTCGCGCTTCACCCCGCTGATCGTGCCGACCCGCGTGCGCGCGGCGATCACCAGGCTGTCCGACAAGGGATAATAGCCGGTGAGGTCGAATGTCGCGCGCAGATAGGGGGAGAAGCTGCCCTGCAACGATCCTTCCGGTTCCGCGCGCAGATTGGCGCGAAAACCTCTGGTCGGGTTCAGCAGGTCGTTGGACCGGTCATAGCCGAGTTGCACCGGCAGGCCGCCGATGAAATAGGTCCGCCGCGTCTTGTCCGCCGTCGCCGGATCGACTACCACCTGTTCGTTGGTCAGCAGCACTTCCGCGCCATAGCTGTAGGTCCAGCGCTTCTGGAAGATCGGCGTCGACTGCCGCGACCAGCCGATGTTGAGACCCGCCGTATAGGCTTCATAGGCATCGTAATTCTGGTGATTGAGCGTGATGCCGGTCTGGAAGGTCTTGTCGCGCTTGCCCGCATTGGATCGGCGGAAGGTGCCCGACGCGCCCTGTTCCTGCGTTCCGGCGATCACGCTGGCGATCAGCGCGCCTTCGGGCGGGAAGAGGTTGCGGTGGGTCCATGTTCCCTCCGCGCGGAAGCCCTGGCCGGTGCCATAGCCCAGCTCGCCCGCCAGCGTGCGCGGCTTGCCGGCCTCCTGCGCGACTTCCAGGTCGACATATTCTGTGCCGTCCGGTCCCGGCTCGCTGGTCCTGACCGGATCGACCGAGATGCTGGAGAACAGCCCCGTCGCCACCAGCGCCCGGCGAAGGTCGTCGACCTTGCGGCTGTCGTAAAGCTCGCCCGGCCTGAATCGGCTGATGACCTTCATATGATCGGCGCCGAAGGCCTGCTTCTCGCCCGTGGTGGTGATCCCCCGGAACGATCCGCGCGGGCCCGTCTCCACTGGCAGGGTATAGTCTCCCGTCACCGTCGCGGGGTCGAGCAATATGTCCCGCTGCCCGACCTTCGCGAAGGGATAGCCATTTTCCGGCAGCTTGACGCCGACATTGGCCTCCGCCCCCTCGACCGCCGCCGCGACGATATAGTCGCCGGTCTTGAGCGGCAGGCTGTCGCGGATCAGGCCGGGCGGCACGGTCGGCCCGGCGTTGATGACGATGTCCCCGATCCTGTAGCGCTTGCCCGGCGTGACCGAGAGGACGGCCTTCAACGCCCCGTCGCCTGATTGGTCGAGCGATGCGAGCGCGGTCGCATCATAATAGCCCTCAGCATAGAGCAGCCTTATGGCGAGCGCCTCATCCTCATGGGCGCGGGCCTGCACCATCGCCGCCGTGTCGGCCTTGCCGCCGCCGTCGATCAGGGCGGAGGAATCGCGGAACGCCGGCTCCAGCCCGGTCTTGCCGAAGCCCTCCAACGCCACCGAATAGCGCACCGCCTGGGTCTTTTCATCGGGGTTGCCGTCAGTCGCGACCTGCGTCGGCACCTGCACGCTGTCGAGCGGCGGCAGCGGCTGGGCCAGTTCACGCTCCTCCCGCGGCTCGACCGCCGGGGGCAGTTGCTGCGCCGCGCCGGCTTCGGGCATCTGCTGGTCGATCCACTGATCTATGGAGGGCAGCGGCGCGCCGGTGCCCGTTGGCGTTTCCCCCGTCTTGGGCAGGCGCGCCTCGAACTCGCTGTCGGGCAGGATCGGTTCTTCCTGCTGTTGCGGCGAAGGCGTCTGCGCCATCAGAGGGAGGGGAGAGGCCGCCATCATCATCAGACCCAAGGCTCGCCGGACCCGCTTCTGCCTTGAACCCATGGAAACCCGCTTTGCCCCTTTTGTCCTTCGCCCGTGCAGGGCGCGAACAGCCAATACGCGCAAGCGGTTGCTTCGGTTCCGCTTGCGTCATGAAGGCAGGTGCTTCCCTCCGAATCCCAACCGGTCTAGACCGGCGGCATGACCATCGCGCTCAACATCACCCGCTCTATCCTTGGCCAGCCCTGGCGGTGGCGCGGGGGCAATGGCGACGGGCGCGATCCCGGTTATCGGCCCGACGATCTGGTCACGCAATTGCTGCTGGCGCGCGGTTGCCCGCGTGAGGCGGTGGAGGCGCACCGCAACCCCACCATCCGCCATTTCATGCCCAACCCCAGCCTGTTCCGAGACATGGACGCCGCCGCCGAACGGCTGGCCGACGCGGTGGTGCGCGGGGAGGATGTGCGCATCTTCGGCGATTATGATGTCGACGGCGCGACCAGCGCGGCGCTGCTGATACGCCTGCTGCGCGATCTGGGGCTGGCGGCGCGGCCCTATATTCCCGATCGGCTGATGGAGGGATACGGCCCCTCCGGCGAGGCGCTGGTGCGGCTGGCGGGCGAGGGGGCGACGCTGATCGTCACGGTGGACTGCGGCGCGCAGGCGTTCGAGGCGCTCGCCATGGCGAAGGCGGCAGGAGTCGATGTCGTGGTGGTCGACCATCATAAATGCGCCGCCGCCCTGCCCGAGGCGCTGGCGCTGGTGAACCCCAACCGCCTGGACGAAGCGGAGGAAGCGGCGGCGCACGGTCATCTGGCGGCCGTGGGCGTGGCCTTCCTGCTCGGTGCGGCATTGATCCGCGTGCTGCGCAGACGCGGCTGGTTCGACCGGCGTGCCGAGCCGCCCTTGATGGAACTGCTCGACATCGTCGCGCTGGGCACGGTGGCGGATGTGGCGCAACTGAAGGGCCTCAACCGCGCCTTCGTCGCGCAGGGGCTGAAGATTATGGCGAAGCGGCGCAATATCGGCCTTTCCGCCCTGATCGACGCCAGCCGCCTGACGCGGGCGCCGCTGTGCCACGATCTGGGCTTCGCGCTTGGCCCGCGCATCAATGCGGGCGGGCGCGTGGGCAAGGCGGATCTGGGGGTGCGGCTGCTGATCACCGAAGATCCGGCGGAAGCGGCGAAGATCGCGCAGGAGCTGGACCGGCTCAATGAGGAACGCCGCGCCATAGAGGCGGCGGTGCAGGCGGAGGCGGAGGAACTGCTCGCGGCGCAGGGCAATCGGGCGGTGGCGCTGGTGTCGGGCGCGGGTTGGCATCCCGGCGTGATCGGCATCGTCGCCGGGCGCATCAAGGAGAAGGCGGGGCGCCCCGCCATCGTCGTCGCCCTGGATGAGGAAGGCGTCGGCAAGGGGTCGGGCCGCTCCATCTCCGGCGTCGATCTGGGCGCGGCGATCCTGGCGGCGAAGGATAGCGGCCTGCTGGTCGCGGGTGGTGGTCATGCTATGGCGGCGGGCCTGACGGTCGCGGGGGACAAGGTGGATGCGCTGGCCGACTTCCTCGACGAACGGCTCGCCAACGCCGTCGCGAGGGCGCGGGACGACCGGGCGCTGCTGATCGACGCCGTGCTGGCGCCTGCGGGGGTCAATCCGGATTTCGTCGCCGCCATCGACGCCGGCGGGCCCTATGGGGCGGGGTGGCCTGCGCCGCTCATCGCCTCCGGCCCGATGCGGGTGGTCAAGGCCGATGTCGTCGGCAACGGCCATTTGCGCGCGATCATGGCGGGCGACGATGGCCGGTCGATCAAGACCATCGCCTTCCGCCAGGCGGAATCCGATCTGGGCCAGGCCATTCTCGGCGCGCCGTGCGACCGGCGCCTGTGGATAGCGGGCCGCGCGAAGATCGACGATTGGGGCCCCCGTCCTGCCGCCGAACTGCATCTGGAGGACGCCGCCTGGGCCGATTGAGAAGCGGATCGGCAAATTTTCGCCCCGCGCTCTTTTCATGACGAAAAGGGGGTTGACCGTTCCGGAGCCACCGCCTAATGCCCGCCTCGCTTCGCAGCGACGCCCAAGCGGACCTGCATGTGGCCCCTTCGTCTAGCGGTCTAGGACGCGGCCCTTTCACGGCTGAAACACGGGTTCGATTCCCGTAGGGGTCACCAGTCAAGCTATTTATAGCATTGATTTTGTGTGATAAATTAAAAAGTACCCGAAACCGATACCACAAGCGTTCCCACATTTTCCGTGGGGTTTAATGGTATGCTTCAGAACGTCCTAGGACAGAATCGATCATATTTCTGATCTGCTTCTCCTGAACGGCCGCGTTTTCGGTTCCTATCGCGACACCATCTGATCGCAAGGTATGGTCCAATTCCAACTGAGAAGTTCCAGCAATATACTGCGAAAGCTCCTTTCGTCGGAGCATAATATTCTTGATGACTGAGAGCCCCACGCCAACATTCGTTGACCTGTGTTTAGGCCGTTGATCTTCCCAATAGTGCCATCGAACGCGGCGGCTCCCCATCCCCAGGATTTCCGCCGCGCTCCAAATGGACATTAGAAACGATAAGCGGCGCCCACCAAGATTTGATGGCGGTCGAATTTGCTCGGCCCTTCTCCAAGATCAGAATATCGGTACTCCAGGCGGGCCGATATGTGATCGGTGATCAGTCTCTCGGCGCCACCGCCGATCATCCAGCCATCCAGGTTGTCAGATGAAGAGATTCGCTTGGAATCCACTGTCGCGGTCGTACGCACACGGGCGTTGCTTGAGAACGGCGGTGCAAAATTAGACCACGGTGGCGGCGGCGAAGTGCTGCTGCGGGCGGCGTAAAAGTCGTCCACTTTGCCTTCTTTGCGCGAGCAGGGAGGGCGTGGAGATATATACCGTGGATCTTTACCTGAAGGTGCGTCTTGCTTGCGCGGGCGGCATGAGCCAGCGTGAGGCGGCGAAGCATTTCAACGTATCGCGCGACACGGTCCGCAAGATGCTGTCGTATTCGGAGCCCCCCGGTTACCGCCGGACGGCGGCGGTGCGGCGGCCCAAGCTGGAAGCGTTCGTTCCGATCATCGATGCATGGCTTGATGGTGACCGTCAGGTTCCGCGCAAGCAGCGTCATACGGCGAAGCGGGTATTTGACCGCCTTCGCGAAGAGCACGGTTTCACCGGCGGCTACACGATCATCAAGGATTACATCCGACAGCGCGAGCAGCGCAGCCGGGAGATGTTCGTGCCGCTGGCGCATGCGCCCGGCCATGCCCAGGCAGATTTTGGTGAGGCCATGGTCGAGATCGGCGGTGTTGTGCAGAAGGCGCATTTCTTCGTGCTCGATCTACCGCACAGCGACGCCTGCTACGTGCGCGCCTATCCCGCTGCCGTTGCCGAGGCATGGATGGACGGCCACGTGCACGCCTTCGCGTTTTTCGGCGCGGTGCCGCTGTCGATCGTCTACGATAACGACCGCTGCCTGGTCTCGAAGATCCTGCCCGACGGCACGAGGCAGCGCGCCCGGCTGTTCAGCGGCTTCCTGTCGCATTACCTGATCCGCGATCGTTACGGCCGTCCCGGCAGGGGGAACGACAAAGGCAGTGTTGAAGGGCTGGTCGGTTATGCTCGCCGCAACTTCATGGTGCCGATCCCCCGGTTCGCGACGTGGGAGGCGTTCAACCTGTGGCTCGAGGAGCAATGCCGCAAGCGTCAGAACGACCGGCTGCGGGGCGAGAGCGAGACGATCGGCGAGAGGCTGAAGCGCGATCTGGCGGCGATGCAGGAACTGCCGGCTGCCCCGTTCGAGGCTTGTGACCAGACCAGCGGCCAGGTCTCGTCGCAGGCGCTGGTGCGTTACCGGACCAATGATTACTCGGTGCCGGTGCGCTTCGGCCATCAGGAGGTATGGATCCGGGGCTATGTCGGCGAGGTGGTGATCGGCTGCCGGGGCGAGGTCATTGCCCGTCATGTGCGCAGCTACGAGCGCGAGGACGTGATCTTCGATCCCATCCATTACCTTCCCCTGATCGAACAGAAGATCAATGCGCTCGATCAGGCAGCGCCCCTGCAAGGCTGGCACCTGCCCGAAGCGTTTGCAACGCTGCGCCGCCTCATGGAAGCTCGTATGGGCAAGCATGGTCGGCGCGAGTATGTGCAGGTGCTGCGTCTGCTGGAGAGCTTCACGCTTGCCGATCTGCATGCGGCCGTAAAGCAGGCTCTCGATATCGGGGCGATCGGCTTTGATGCCGTGAAGCATCTCCTGCTGTGCCGGGTGGAGCGCCGACCACCCCGATTGGACATGGCGATCTATCCCTATCTGCCCAGAGCCAGGGTGGAGACGACATCGGCGCGCTCCTACATGCAGTTGCTCTCGGGCGATGCGAAGGATGCGGCATGAGCAGTCCGTCCCCCGAGCTGTTACTGGCCAGCCACCTCAAGACGCTCAAGCTACCAACCTTCCTGCGCGAGCATGACAAGCTGGCCCGGCGATGCGCGGCCGAGGGCGCAGATCACGTCCGCTACCTTGCCCGGCTTGTCGAACTGGAGCTGATCGACCGGGAACGCCGGATGGTCGAGCGCCGGATCAAGGCTGCGAAGTTCCCGGCCGCCAAGAGCCTCGACAGCTTCGACTTTGCCGCGATCCCCAAGCTCAACAAGATGCAGGTGCTGGAACTGGCACGCTGCGACTGGATCAACCGCCGCGAGAACGTCATAGCCCTTGGTCCCTCGGGAACCGGCAAGACCCATGTGGCGATCGGCCTCGGCCTTGCCGCCTGCCAGAAGGGCCTGACGGTCGGCTTCACCACCGCGTCCGCGCTGGTCAGCGCGATGATGGAGGCACGCGACGAACGCCGCCTTCTGCGCCTCCACAAGCAAATGGCCGGATACAAGCTCCTCATCATCGATGAACTGGGGTTCGTGCCGCTCTCGAAAACCGGCGCGGAACTGCTGTTCGAGCTGATCTCGCAGCGTTACGAGCGCGGCTCGACGCTGATCACCAGCAACTTGCCGTTCGACGAGTGGACCGAAACGTTCGGCTCCGAGCGCCTGACAGGCGCGCTCCTCGACCGGCTTACCCACCACGTCTCCATACTCGAGATGAACGGAGAGAGCTATCGTCTGGCCCAAAGCCAGGCGCGCAAGGCACGCTCCAACCCCTGACAGAAAAGACCATCCGTGTGTTGGCGACCCCCACTCGGGCTACGCCCTCGCGGCGCTCGCCAGCACACGGATCACCCGGCCTGATTTTGCGCCGCCCAATGGCCGACTTTTACTCCGCCGTTGACAATCCGCCCGCCCTCGCGCACCTTGAGGTAGGTAGCATCGAGCCAGAGGTAGGGCCAGTCGCCGGTGAGCGGCCGCTTAAGGAAGGCATGGACACGTTCGTCGATATCCTTGCACAGCTTGGACACCGAGGATTTGGAGATGCCGGTCATGCCCATGGCCTGCACCAGCTCGTCGACACGCCGGGTGCTGACGCCGGCGATCCACGCCTCCTGGATCACCGCGACCAGCGCCTTCTCGACGGTCTTCCTGGGTTCCAGGAAGCCAGGGAAGTAGGCGCCGGTCCGTAGCTTGGGAATCCTCAGGTTGAGCGTGCCGAGCCGGGTATCGAGGCTGCGGTCGCGGTAGCCGTTCCGCCAGGTCGTCCGGTCGCCGGAGCGCTCGTGTCGGCTAGCGCCGACCAGGCCATCGACGTCGGCCTCCATGATGATCTGTAATACGCTCTCGGCGATCGTGCGCAGGAAATCTCCATCTCCAGTCTTCGCCATCAGCTCGGCAAGCGGTAGTCTGTCGTCGGTCATCGGGATCAACTCCTCGGTGGGCGTGTGAAGTGTGGTAACTCCACCTTACCGATGAGCCCGGTGGCCACCGAGATCGAAATCGCATGGGGTGGGGCATGCCCCACCCCATGCGATCATCTCAATCTACACCAGAAATTACACCACGAGCGCGGACGCTAACCTCGACGGCCTTGTCACGCTCGTGACGATCGCCATGCGACTTTCACCACTCGAGCGAGAAATGCTGGCTGTCGCGCTGCTTGCATTACACGATAGGCTTTGGCCTTCGGGGCTATTGCGAACCGACCAACAGATCCATTCTTCAGGCGGTCGCCGGTTCGGGCTTCGCAGGCGATCACTGTCTGCTCCCAGTCCCGGCGGCCGTGATACCCGGACCGACGAACGGTCGTGCGAGGCGGCGGCGAACATATTCGTCGATCCGCCAAGTGCCTGAACCTTTCGTGAGAATATTCTGACCTGCACTGCCCTTTACGCTTCAGGAGGCTCACGGCTCTGTTCCAAAGGATAGATCGGCATAGCCATTGGCGTGCAGCTGCTAGTCTCCCGCACGATAGCGGACCGGCGAGGCGTTCGCGATCCTTCCTTCAGCTTCCAGGTTCTGTCGTAGCCGACCCGCGGAAGCCAGGGATTCACCGTCGCTGCTCACTAGGAGATATCGCATGGCACAGCATATTGTTATCATTGGAGCCGGTTTCGCCGGTCTCATGGCCGCACTTTCGGCCGCGCGCTTGCGTGATGAAAAGGGTGCATCGCCCGACGACATGAAAATCACTGTGATTTCTCCGGAACCGGCGCTGGTCGTTCGGCCGCGCCTCTACGAACGTAGCCCGGAAACGATGGTCGCGCCGCTGGGCGAGTTGTTCGCATCGACGGACATCGGCTTTCATTCCGGGACCGTGGACAGGCTTGACGCCCAGCTCGGAACGGTCACGGTAACGGGTGCGGATGGAAAGTCCTCGAGCCTGTCCTACGACCGATTGATCATTGCGTCAGGGAGCCACGGTTTTCAGCCCCCCATACCTGGTCTTTCCGAATTTGGTCACAACGTGACAGATCTCGAAGGCGCGATGGCACTCGACAAGCATCTGCATGCTCTTGCGAGCAAGCCTTCCTCGCCAGCCCGCAATACCGTGGTGGTCGGCGGCGGAGGGTTCACCGGAATAGAAGTGGCGACCGAAATGCCGGATCGGCTCCGAGAGATTCTCGGTCGGGACGAACCAGTGCGCATAGTCATCGTGGAGCGAGGACCCGTAGTCGCTCCGGATATGGGAGCCGAACCGCGCCCCTATATCGAGACCCGGCTACGCGATATCGGTGTTGAAACGGTGCTCGGCTCGGGCATTGCCCGCATCGATGCAGATGGGGTCACGCTCGAGAATGGCGATCAAATCGAGGCGGGCACCGTGATCTGGTCAGCGGGCATGCGCGCGTCGCCGCTAACCTCTCAATTACCCGCCGATCGCGATAATCTCGGACGCATTCTCGTCGATGCCGATCTGCGTGTACCTGGCTATCCGCACATTTTCGCCGCAGGCGATACGGCGAAAGCAGCGACGGACCAGGACGGCCATTTCTCGGTGATGTCATGTCAACACGCACGTCGACTGGGTTCCTTCGCTGGCCACAACGCCGCAGCCGATCTTCTTGGCGAGCCTGTGCTTGCCTATGATCAACCTGCCTACGTCGTCTGTCTCGATCTCGGTCCCGACACTGCCATTTTCACGCGAGGCTGGGCGCCCCGGAGGGTGGAACTTACAGGCGCTGACGCCAAGAAAGTCAAAATGGATATCAACGCGGTGTGGATCTACCCGCCGGCAGCAGAGCGGCAAGCTGCATTCCAGAATGCCTATGACGCCCGCACGGTCGATTTCTGAAAATCCCGGGCCGGTCGGGTGGAGCGTCCGGCCGGCCCTCCACAGACAATTGAAGCTGGAACCATTCATGCGAATTTGTGTCTTTTCCGGGTCGAGCCATGGATATTCGCTGGAATATCAAGGTGCTGCGACGGCGCTGGGCCGGCTGCTGGCCCGCAATTCCATCGAGCTTGTCTATGGTGGAGCCGCCGTCGGGTTGATGGGTGCCGTTGCCGACGCTGTACTCGCTGAGGGCGGTCGGGTGACGGGAGTCATCCCGCAAGCGTTGGTAGACAAGGAGGTCGCTCACCTTGGCCTGACCGACCTGCGTGTCGTGCATTCCATGCACGAGCGAAAGGCTCTGATGGCAAATCTTTCGGACGGTTTCATTGCTTTACCCGGAGGCATTGGCACATTTGAGGAACTGTTCGAGGTTTGGACATGGGCACAGCTAGGAAGCCACTCCAAGCCTTGCGCCCTCCTGAACATACTGGGCTTTTATGACCGGCTGCTGGAGTTTCTGGACCAGGTGGTTGAGCAAGGCTTCCTGAAGGCTGTGCATCGCCAGATGTTGCTCGTGGAGGAAGACGCGGCCCCTTTGCTCCGCGCCATCCGGCAATATCACGCGCCTGCCGAAACCAAATGGATCAGGCCGACTGAAACCTGATCCGCAAGGCACGTCGTCGGGATGTTCGGAGCGACCAGAGCGTGACCGCTACACCTCTTTCTCTCGGCTGGCCTGCTTCTGAACTTGGCGCGGCGTTACGCCCGTAATCCGGCGAAAGGCAAAGCCGAAAGCGCTTTCCGAACCATAGCCGGCGCGCGCGGCAACGGCGGTAATCGTTGTGCCCGGTTGAGCGAGCGCCTTCTGAGCGAGCGCGATGCGCAATCTTGTCAGATATCCCATCGGCGGGAGGCCAACGGCCGATCTGAATCGTGCGGAAAAGCGCGAGCGTGAGAGGCACGCGACGCTCGCAAGATCCTCGATCCGCCAGTTTCTCTCCGGATCCTGATGAAGCGCCCTGAGCGATGCACCGATCCTGGGATCGGCTAACGCAGCAAGCCAGCTGCCAACCTGGCCACTAGGTATGTTTCGGATCATTTCGATGAAGATCATCTGCATGATGGTCGCGGCCATCACCGACGCGCCAATGGACCCCGAGGAGAGTTCCTCCTCCAGCCTGTCGACAAGCCAGCGCAGGCGGACGGCAGCCGGTTCATCCGCATGGATCACGATAACCGGTGGCAGGGCATCGGCCAGGAAACCGGCGGTGGCCGGAAGGTCCATACGGCCCCCGAGGCAATGAAAATCAGGCCCGGGTCCTGTGTCCAGCCAGGCGCAATCATTGGCCTTCACACCGGCAAAAACATCCTCCGCCGCCTTGGGTATTCGGTCGAGGTCGGTCCCGATGATGAAAGGCAGGTTCGCACCGACGAGAAAACAACTGCCTTCTTCCAGCGCCCACCGCGCCGCGCCGACGTCGAGCTGGCATTGTCCCCCCTTGATGATGTTGCATTTGAGCGCACCCACAGGAGCCACCCGGACGGCCCAAAGCCCTCTTGCCCTGAGCCCGGATGACATAACGGCGCGCGCATCGATGAGAGACAGTATCTGCGACAAGGGATCTTCGAGCGATGCAGGATTATCTCTATATGAATCGGGATTTTCAGCCATGGATTATCCCCAATCCGCTTCCCATTGTTCCTGTCAACTGAGACAGGAGATTTTGAATGCCTTCTTCACAAAAGCCCCTGGGCACCGGCTTTGGACCGTTCACCACGGCTGCGGAGGTCGCGAATGGCGTCGACCTTTCGGGAAAGACCGCCATCGTGACGGGCGGGGCGTCCAATCTTGGCCGGGAGACCGTGCGAATCCTTTCTTCGAAAGGAGCGCGCGTGCTGGTGCCGGCGCGCGATCCCGATGCAGCGCGAGAGGCGATGTCGGATCTGCCGGATGTGGAACTGGTCCCGATGGACCTGCTCGACCCATCATCGATCGACAGTTTCGCGGCCGGGGTGATCGACAAGTTGGGGGCGCTCGATCTCCTGGTTCTCAATGCCGGCGTCATGGCAAGCCCGCTATTTCGCGATACGCGGGGCCATGAAGGCCAATTCGCCACCAACCACCTCGGCCATTTCCAGCTGACTGCCGCACTCTGGCCCGCACTTCTGCGCGGGGACGGCGCGCGTGTTGTCGTTCTCTCCTCCCGGGCGCATCAGCTCGGTGGCCTTGATCTCTCCGATCTCGACTTCCGGCATCGCGCCTATGACAAATGGCTCGCCTACGGTCAGGCGAAGACGGCCAACGCGCTCTTTGCCGTAGCCCTCGATGCGCGCGGCAAGACCCGCGGGGTCAGGGCTTGCTCGGTTCACCCCGGCTCCATCCTTGGCCCGCTCGCCCGGCACCTGACCCGCGAAGAGATCGACCAATTTGGCGCCCTCGATGCGGACGGATCCCCCGTCGTCGACCCAAGCCGCGACAAAAAAAGTCCGCAGCAAGGCGCGGCGACGACGATATGGTGCGCCACTTCGCCTGAGCTTAGCGACATTGGTGGAGTCTATTGCGAGGACTGTGACATTGCGCCCGTCGTATCGGATGGCCAGCTTGGTGGCCCTGGCGTCCGCCCGTTCGCGATCGATCCGGAGACGGCCGAAGCGCTGTGGACTGAAAGCGTCCTGCTGACCGGCCATGATATTCCATGATCTGTCCGGCCGCCCCGCGCATTGCTCCGCCTGACTGTCAGCCCGCCATCTCATCGGCATCGATGATCGCGCGGGCAAAGGCATGTGGCGCTTCCTGCGGAAGATTGTGTCCTATGCCGCCTTCGATCAGCCTGTGCTCATAGGACGCCAGGAAGCGTGTCCGATAATCCTCGGCGCGCAGGTGGGGGGCGCCATTCGCATCGCCTTCCAGCGTGATGGCGGGAATATTTACGGGCGGAAAGCGCGCAAGCTGGGCCTCCATGCCTGCATAACGAGGCTCCCCTTCGGAGAGGCCGAGCCGCCAGCGATAGTTGTGGATGGTGATCGCCACATGATCGGGATTATCGAGCGCGACAGCTGAACGTGCGAAGGTCGGCTCATCGAAGGCCCAGCGGGGCGATGCGCTTTTCCATATCAGCTTTGCGAAGTCATGCGTGTGTGCCGCATAACCCCGCCGCCCCCGCTCCGTCGCGAAGTAGAATTGATACCACCAGTCACGCTCCGCTTCGGGAAGGAGCGGTACCGCCCCCGCCGCCTGGCTGCCGATGAGATAGCCGCTCACCGAGACGAGCGCGCGCACCCGCTCGGGATAAAGGACGGCGAGAATGCACGCTGTCCGGGCGCCCCAGTCGCAGCCACCCACAATGGGATGTTCCAGACCCAACGCCTCGACAAGTTCGATCGCATCACTGGCAAGCGCTGCCTGCTGACCATTGCGAGGAGATGTGTCGGAGAGGAAGCGGGTTGCGCCATAGCCGCGCAGATAGGGAATGATCACCCGGTAGCCCGAAGCCGCGAGAAGCGGTGCAACCTCGGCATAGCTGTGGATGTCATAGGGCCAGCCATGGAGCAGCAATATGGGGCGACCGCGCGATGGCCCGGCTTCGACATAGGCAATGTCGAGTGTGCTGGTGCGGACCCGCTTAAGCGGGCCAAGGCCCGCCGATCGCGTGCTCGCGTCCACGACTGCTGACGATGCGCGCACGGGCTTGGTCGTTGCCGCCAGAAACGCTGTGCCGCCCAGGATGGAAGCAAGGAAGCCGCGCCGCTCGAAGCGCGAGCGGGCCGGAGCAAACGGTTCCTTCAGATGAGACGGATGCTTGATATCATACAAGATATGCCGCCAGTCGTCTCCGCCAGGTATGCCCATCCTGCCATCTCCGCTTCTGTCTAGACGATAGCGTCATGCCGGGACGAACGCGCCGATCCGCCCCGGCCTGCGCATCAGCCCCGGATGAAGGCCAGCATATCCGCGTTGATTACATCGGCATTGGTAGCCGCCATACCGTGCGGATAGCCGTCATAGGCCTTGAGCACCCCCTTCGCGAGCAGCTTGGCCGACAGCGGGGCAGAATCCGCGAATGGCACGACCTGGTCATCCGTTCCGTGCATAACGAGCGTCGGCACCTGGATCTTCTTCAGATCTTCGGTGAAATCCGTTTCCGAAAACGCCTTGATGCAGTCGTAATGGGCCCTGGCGCTGCCCACCATGCCCTGACGCCACCAATTCTGGATCAGGCCCTGGCTGACCTTCGCGCCCTCGCGATTGAATCCGTAGAACGGCCCCGCCGCGATATCGAGGTAGAATTGGGAGCGGTCCTCGGCGAGGGCCTTGCGGAACCCGTCGAACACCTCGATCGGCAGCCCACCGGGATTGCTGGCCTTCCTGACCATCACGGGCGGCACCGCCCCGACAAGGATCAACTTTGCAAGCGTCCCGGGCTTGGCGCGCGCCGCATAGTGGGCCGCCTCGCCGCCGCCGGTGGAATGGCCGATATGGACCGCATCCTTGAGATCGAGCGCGGCGACCAGCGCGGCGACATCGGCAGCATAGGTATCCATCTCGTTTCCGGTGTCGGTCTGGGTCGAGCGACCGTGACCACGGCGGTCGTGCGCGATGACACGATAGCCCTGCGCGAGGAAGAAAAGCAGCTGGTTGTCCCATTCGTCGGCGGTCAGCGGCCAGCCATGATGGAAGACGAGCGGCTGCGCGTCGCGCGGACCCCAGTCCTTGTAGAAGATCCGAGCGCCGTCATTTGCGGTAATGAAATTCATGGGATGAGCTCCTTGATTTGCGTGAATTAGAGATGCGCCGAGGCCTACGACCGGCCAGCCCAGACCGTTCACGAGGACAGCAGCTCCGCCGGCGGCGCAGAATGCCCGGCGATCGACCATGAAATCTTTAAGTAGCGGCATGCTGTGCTCCTCTGCACCGCGCCAGCTCTGCGCGAGTTCGATTTCGGACAGAGCGGCCTGGTCAGGAATAGTGAAATCCCGCCATTTCTCGACCATACGGGGGGCGCGGCCAGGCTATGCGAAGGTGGAGTGCCTCCCGGCAGAGAGATCAGGACGCGCTGGCGACAAGCGATCAGGCATCAGCGGATACCTCGAACCCGTCCTGACCGAAGGGATTAGAGGCCTGCCACCGCCGCACAGTCGCGCGTTTATGCCTCGACGGCCTAGCTCCTTGGCATCAACGGCAAGGAGACGTCGCAATGAGTATCCCACTTCACCATGCAAATGGCGCACCGGTGACCGACAATCTCAACATCCTCACCGCCGGGCGACGCGGGCCTGCGCTGCTCCAGGATGTCTGGCTCATCGAAAAGCTCGCTCATTTCGATCGCGAGGTCATTCCCGAACGGCGGATGCACGCCAAGGGATCGGGCGCACATGGCACGTTCACGGTCACGCAGGACATATCCCGCTTCAGCAAGGCGAGATTGTTTGCCCGGCCTGGCAAGCAGACGCCGGTGTTCGTCCGGTTCTCGACGGTGGCGGGCGAGCGCGGCGCGGCCGATGCCGAACGCGACATTCGTGGCTTCGCGGTCAAATTCTATACTGAGGAGGGCAACTGGGACCTTGTCGGCAACAACACGCCGGTCTTCTTCTTTCGCGACCCCTTGCGGTTCCCGGATCTCAACCATGCGGTGAAGCGCGATCCGAGGACGGGTTTGAGGAGCGCCGAGAACAATTGGGATTTCTGGACGCTGCTTCCCGAGGCCCTGCATCAGGTGACGATCCTGATGTCCGAGCGCGGCATCCCCAGAAGCTACCGGCACATGCACGGGTTCGGCAGCCATACTTATGCGATGATCAATGCCGCCGGCGAACGCCATTGGGTCAAGTTCCACTTCCGTTGCGAGCAGGGCATCGCAAATCTGAGCGACGGCGAAGCGGCCACGCTGATCGGCAGCGACCGGGAAAGCCATGGCCGGGATCTCCTCGAGGCGATCGACCGCGGTGACTTCCCACGCTGGACGCTTGCGATCCAGGTCATGACCGAGGCGCAGGCCGGGACCCATCGCCACAATCCGTTCGACGTCACCAAGGTCTGGCCGAAAAGCGAATATCCGCTCATTCCTGTCGGCACGCTCGAGCTCAACCGCAATCCGGAGAATTATTTCGCCGAGGTTGAGCAGGTCGCCTTTTCACCGGCTAATCTTGTTCCGGGACTCGGCGTATCGCCCGACCGCATGTTGCAGGCACGCCTGTTCTCCTATGGAGACGCACAGCGTTATCGACTCGGGGTCAATCACCTGCATCTCCCGATCAACGCCCCGCAATGCCCGTTCGCAAGCTACCATCGTGACGGCGCGATGCGCGCGGACGGCAATCTCGGCGCGACGCCCAGCTATTATCCGAACAGCCATGGGGCGTGGGAGGACCAGCCTCATCTGGCCGAACCGACGATGCGGATCGAAGGCGATGCCGCCCATTGGGATCATCGCGACGACGAGGATCACTGGGAGCAGCCCGGCAACCTGTTCCGCAAGATGAACGCAACCGAGCGCGAGGCGCTGTTCGCAAACACCGCCCGGCAGATCGGCGGAGCCACGCGGGCGGTGCAGGAACGGCACGTGGCGAACTGCAATCGCGCGGACCCTGCTTATGGGGATGGTGTCGCCAGGGCGCTCGGCCTGCGCTGACCGCGCGAAGGGCCATGATGGCGGACCGACATTGAGTCAGCGGTCCGCTGCGCCTTCGCCCCTCTCGGCGGTGATGACAGGCAGGGTGAATATGAAGCGCGCGCCGACGGCATCGCCATTTTCGGCCCAGAGCCTGCCGCCATGCGCTTCGATAATCGAGCGGCAGATCGCAAGGCCCATGCCCATGCCATCCGCCTTGGTCGTGAAAAAGGCCTCGAAGACAGTCTCGGGAGAAGGCAGGCCGGATCCGGTATCGGTCACCTCGACTTGCACGCCTTCAGCGACCGCCGAGAGGTGAATGCGTAACGTTCGCCGGTCAGGATCGACATCGACCATCGCTTCCATCGCATTGCGCAGGAGGTTGACCAGAACCTGCTGAATCTGGACGGGGTCGATCGCGACGTGGGGGACGTTCGCTGCCACTCGTGTATGGAGCGCAACCTCGTATCGCGTCAGTTCATCGGCGAGCAGCTCGCACACTTCGCCGATGAGCACATCGAGGCCCAATGACGTTCGCGGCCCCGCGTTCCGGCTGAAGAGCGCGCGAATATGGCTGACGATGTCGGCGGCAGACTGCGCGCTGCGTGCGATCCGATCGACGATCGCCCGTGCCCGATCGACATTGGGAGGGTCCGCCGCCAGCCAGCGGTGGCAGGCCTGCGCATTGGTCATGATCGCCGCGAGAGGCTGGTTGACCTCATGCGCGACCGACGCCGAAAGCTCGGCAAGGCTTGCCGCCTTGCCGGCCCGTGCGAGTTTGTCCTGCGCCGTGCGCAGCTCTTCCTGGGCGCGGATCTGATCTTCGATATCAAGGCAGACGCCATTCCACTGCACAATGGCCCCATCTTCATTGCGCATCGCGGCGATACGGGTCTCGATGTCAACGGCGGAGTAAAAGTCGGCCATTGGGCGGCGCAAAATCAGGCCGGGTGATCCGTGTGCTGGCGAGCGCCGCGAGGGCGTAGCCCGAGTGGGGGTCGCCAACACACGGATGGTCTTTTCTGTCAGGGGTTGGAGCGTGCCTTGCGCGCCTGGCTTTGGGCCAGACGATAGCTCTCTCCGTTCATCTCGAGTATGGAGACGTGGTGGGTAAGCCGGTCGAGGAGCGCGCCTGTCAGGCGCTCGGAGCCGAACGTTTCGGTCCACTCGTCGAACGGCAAGTTGCTGGTGATCAGCGTCGAGCCGCGCTCGTAACGCTGCGAGATCAGCTCGAACAGCAGTTCCGCGCCGGTTTTCGAGAGCGGCACGAACCCCAGTTCATCGATGATGAGGAGCTTGTATCCGGCCATTTGCTTGTGGAGGCGCAGAAGGCGGCGTTCGTCGCGTGCCTCCATCATCGCGCTGACCAGCGCGGACGCGGTGGTGAAGCCGACCGTCAGGCCCTTCTGGCAGGCGGCAAGGCCGAGGCCGATCGCCACATGGGTCTTGCCGGTTCCCGAGGGACCAAGGGCTATGACGTTCTCGCGGCGGTTGATCCAGTCGCAGCGTGCCAGTTCCAGCACCTGCATCTTGTTGAGCTTGGGGATCGCGGCAAAGTCGAAGCTGTCGAGGCTCTTGGCGGCCGGGAACTTCGCAGCCTTGATCCGGCGCTCGACCATCCGGCGTTCCCGGTCGATCAGCTCCAGTTCGACAAGCCGGGCAAGGTAGCGGACGTGATCTGCGCCCTCGGCCGCGCATCGCCGGGCCAGCTTGTCATGCTCGCGCAGGAAGGTTGGTAGCTTGAGCGTCTTGAGGTGGCTGGCCAGTAACAGCTCGGGGGACGGACTGCTCATGCCGCATCCTTCGCATCGCCCGAGAGCAACTGCATGTAGGAGCGCGCCGATGTCGTCTCCACCCTGGCTCTGGGCAGATAGGGATAGATCGCCATGTCCAATCGGGGTGGTCGGCGCTCCACCCGGCACAGCAGGAGATGCTTCACGGCATCAAAGCCGATCGCCCCGATATCGAGAGCCTGCTTTACGGCCGCATGCAGATCGGCAAGCGTGAAGCTCTCCAGCAGACGCAGCACCTGCACATACTCGCGCCGACCATGCTTGCCCATACGAGCTTCCATGAGGCGGCGCAGCGTTGCAAACGCTTCGGGCAGGTGCCAGCCTTGCAGGGGCGCTGCCTGATCGAGCGCATTGATCTTCTGTTCGATCAGGGGAAGGTAATGGATGGGATCGAAGATCACGTCCTCGCGCTCGTAGCTGCGCACATGACGGGCAATGACCTCGCCCCGGCAGCCGATCACCACCTCGCCGACATAGCCCCGGATCCATACCTCCTGATGGCCGAAGCGCACCGGCACCGAGTAATCATTGGTCCGGTAACGCACCAGCGCCTGCGACGAGACCTGGCCGCTGGTCTGGTCACAAGCCTCGAACGGGGCAGCCGGCAGTTCCTGCATCGCCGCCAGATCGCGCTTCAGCCTCTCGCCGATCGTCTCGCTCTCGCCCCGCAGCCGGTCGTTCTGACGCTTGCGGCATTGCTCCTCGAGCCACAGGTTGAACGCCTCCCACGTCGCGAACCGGGGGATCGGCACCATGAAGTTGCGGCGAGCATAACCGACCAGCCCTTCAACACTGCCTTTGTCGTTCCCCCTGCCGGGACGGCCGTAACGATCGCGGATCAGGTAATGCGACAGGAAGCCGCTGAACAGCCGGGCGCGCTGCCTCGTGCCGTCGGGCAGGATCTTCGAGACCAGGCAGCGGTCGTTATCGTAGACGATCGACAGCGGCACCGCGCCGAAAAACGCGAAGGCGTGCACGTGGCCGTCCATCCATGCCTCGGCAACGGCAGCGGGATAGGCGCGCACGTAGCAGGCGTCGCTGTGCGGTAGATCGAGCACGAAGAAATGCGCCTTCTGCACAACACCGCCGATCTCGACCATGGCCTCACCAAAATCTGCCTGGGCATGGCCGGGCGCATGCGCCAGCGGCACGAACATCTCCCGGCTGCGCTGCTCGCGCTGTCGGATGTAATCCTTGATGATCGTGTAGCCGCCGGTGAAACCGTGCTCTTCGCGAAGGCGGTCAAATACCCGCTTCGCCGTATGACGCTGCTTGCGCGGAACCTGACGGTCACCATCAAGCCATGCATCGATGATCGGAACGAACGCTTCCAGCTTGGGCCGCCGCACCGCCGCCGTCCGGCGGTAACCGGGGGGCTCCGAATACGACAGCATCTTGCGGACCGTGTCGCGCGATACGTTGAAATGCTTCGCCGCCTCACGCTGGCTCATGCCGCCCGCGCAAGCAAGACGCACCTTCAGGTAAAGATCCACGGTATATATCTCCACGCCCTCCCTGCTCGCGCAAAGAAGGCAAAGTGGACGACTTTTACGCCGCCCGCAGCAGCACTTCGCCGCCGCCACCGTGGTCTAATTTTGCACCGCCGTTCTCAATTAGGGTGGATTGCAATGCTGCTAAACGTATGGAGCAGCATTCAATCGTTCGTCGATTTTTAGAGCCATTTCGTACATCACGTCGTAAACGGCATTCTCAAACCCTCGATAATAAGATATTTCCGTAACTATATCCCTCTTTCCATGCGCTATATTGTTTCGCCTCTGGACTAATGTTTTAATTTTTACGCGATTTTCTTCCAATGATATTAGCTCTATGTCTGCATCCTTAAGAAGGTCTTCGAGGACATTAGGCCATAGATTTGATTTAGTGTCGACTTCAGGAAAGTCGGGCGCTGGAGTGTAAAACGATGTATTAAAGTTTTCCATTTCTAACAGTAGCGGTTCGGCGGAGAGGCCTTTTAATTTCTTTATTTTTTTACCCAAGGCAAAAATACGAGTTCTAACGGGGAGTAAGCCGCAATTTGCGACTGCCGCCTTGGCGTAATCATAAAAAACTGTAAGGGCCGCTTTTGAGAACCCCTCATAATGCGCGTACAATAAAGCCCAAGAAACCCTAAGCAAAACTACTTTCTGATGATCGCTGACATCTTTTCGTGCAAGCAGCAATTTTAAAGAACCTAGTTCTGCTTCACGCCAACTTAAGTCATCAGTAATCAAGTCAAGCGGAGACTTCATTACAGAGATACTCCCGCACAACCTGAATCCTTTCATGGAGCTTTGGTATGGTGTTAGCGCCCGGCCCTGTAGCGCTTTTGAATCTCTCGCTGGAAAATGCGGCTATCAAGCGTGCCAAAAGGTCACCTCCGGGAACGTCAACTAGGTCGTCGTAGCGCTCTACGAACGCGGCACAGACAGCCTCGTAATATGCTGGCGCTAGACGCCCCGTGGCTTCGCCATGTGTATTGAAACGAGTGAATGCTTGATCGCCCAACTTTTCGAGAATGGCGTCGAAGGTCTTTTCAAAAAGTGCTGCCATTCCATCGCGATCAAAATGCACAAGCCCGAATAGGACGCTCTCCATGTAGCCGTCCAACCATTCTTCGATGTTACCTTTGAACGTATCTCGCGAGTTAACCAGAGCAAAAAATCGAAGTACTAGTTCCTCATTCGCTCTCTGTTCTACCATGCTGCTCGGAAGGCGTGAAATCGCTGATGCGAATCCCTGATGCTGCGCGAGTCCTTGCAGAAGCTCATAAAAATCAGCGCCTCCGTCGATCATCCTAGATGAGCAATTTCGGATCTCTTGAGCGGAAAGAAGCGAACCGCCAGTATTAAGACGTTTGAATAGCTCATATTTAACGAAGGCATCGCCGGATTTGTTAATTATCGTCGCACGGATAGGCGTGCGCTTTATTTTTAATTTTGTAACGGTATCGATAGTATTCAACGTCTTTCCATTTAGATCGTGAATAAAATCACAACCTTGCAGAACAAGTTCTGGTTGACTAATGGCAGAATGGTCTAAAAATTGAAGTACAGAGCTAGTCCTTTGAAGGCCGTCAATTAGCTCCAAAATTCCATCATCGTTCTCGATGAGAAATATGGGAGGGATTGGAAGTCCCATTACTATAGATTCTATTAGCCTAGATCTTTGCTCATTAGACCATCGAAAAAGCCTCTGATATTCTGGACGAATAACAATCTCTTCATCTCTATGTAAGTTGAGAAGTTCGCCGAAGGAAAAATCCACCGCCGTCGTGCGAATCTCGCGATCGAGGCTGCCTGGAGTGCTGTTAGTCAATTTTGATACCCTCTTCGATTTGCAACGACGCTACAGGCCCGCGGAAGCTTGAGCAATACCACGCTTCCGATCTCAGCTTGCGAAGGTGCATCAACGAGCGGCCATCTTTGCTGCCTAAATTAACGGCGGCCAGTTGCAGGTTCACGAATTATTCAATCCACGGCTGACAGTCTGAAATCGGCCCCTGCACGAACCCGCTTCGCGGGAGGGGCGCGCGGGGCGGCGTAGCGTGTTATATGTAGGCCTTTAGCGGGGCGAGGCTGGCAGTTCCTTCAACGGAGAGGAACTTGCCATGACTGTCTCGATCAATACCGCCCCGATCAGCCCGCTGCGCCAGCGGATGCAGCACGACATGATGATGCGAGGCCTCGGTTCCCACACCCAGCAGGATTACGTGCGCCATGTGAAGCGCCTTGCAGCCTTCCTGGGGCGCCCTCCCGATACGGCAACGGAAGAGGACCTTCGCCGCTTTCAGCTCATGCAGCATGAGAGCGGGGTCAGGCCGAGCACCATCAACGGCACCGTGTCGGCCTTGCGCTTCCTGTATAACGTCACGCTCAGGCGACGCGATCTTGCGCGGGCTCTGGTCGTCACCCGCATCGTGCCCCGGCTGCCCGAAGTGCTGAGCGTCGAGGAGGCAGCGCGGCTGCTGCAGTCCGCGCCCGGCATGAAGTACAAGGCGGCGCTGGGCGTGGCCTATGGCGCGGGCCTGCGCGTATCCGAGGTCGCCCACCTCAAGGTCGACGATATCGACAGCACGCGCATGCTGATCCGGGTCGAACAGGGCAAGGGAGGCAAGGATCGCAATGCGATGCTCTCGCCCCAATTGCTCGAACTACTGCGGATGTGGTGGCGCGATGGCCGGAAGCGCGGGGTCCTGATTGCGCATGGCTGGCTGTTCCCCGGCCAGAACATCACCGACCCCATCTCGACCCGGCAACTGCACCGCGCGGTTCAGGAGGCGGCCGAGGTGGCGGGCATCCGCAAGCGCGTCAGCCCGCACACCCTGCGCCATTCCTTCGCCACGCACCTGCTCGAGCAGGATGTCGATATCCGCGTGATCCAGGTCCTGCTGGGCCACAGCAAGCTGGAGACCACCGCGCTCTACACCAAGGTGTCGACCCGCACGATCCACGCCGTCTCGAGCCCGCTCGACCAGTTGATGGCGCTGATGGAAGGCAAGGCACCCACAGGGTCAGCCGACGCCGGTTGAACCGGTGCGCGCCGACCTCGAGGTCGCGGACATCTTCCGTTCTGCAGGGCCAGCCTACCGGGCGGCCCATGCCGGACACCTGAGCCTTACCCAGCTCAAGGTGATGTCCGCGATCGAGACCTGCCGCACCGCAGCCCTGGGCGGGCACGTCGAGGCCTGCGAGGACTGCGGGCACTGGCGGGTCGCCTATAACAGCTGTCGCAACCGGCATTGCCCAAAATGCCAGGGCGCCGCCGCGCGCACCTGGCTGGCCGAACGGGAGGCCGACCTGCTTCCCGTCGGCTACTTCCACGTCGTCTTCACGCTACCCGCCGAGGTTGCCGACATCGCGTGGCAGAACAAGGCGCTGGTCTACGACCTGTTGTTCAAGGCGGCCGCGCAGACGATGCTGACCATCGCCGCCGATCCCCGCCATCTGGGCGCCCGGATCGGGATCACCGCCGTGCTGCATACCTGGGGGTCGGCAATGACCCACCATCCGCATGTCCACATGATCGTGCCGGGCGGCGGTATCGCGCCCGATGCAAGTCGCTGGATATCCTCGCGTCCGGCCTTCCTCCTGCCCGTGCGCGTGCTGGGAGCGCTGTTCCGGCGGCTGTTCCTCACCTGGCTGAACGCGCTGCACGATGCCGGCAAGCTCGCCTTCTTCGGCTCCCTGACCGATCTGACAGAGCGGCGGGCCTTCCAGCACCACCTTGCCCCGGCGCGCAAGAAGCGCTGGGTGGTCTATGCCAAGCCGCCCTTTGCCGGCCCGGAAGCCGTGCTCGCCTACCTCTCGCGCTATACCCATCGCGTCGCCATCTCGAACCGGCGCCTGATCGCCTTCAACGAGAACGGCGTGACCTTGCGTTATAAGGACTATCGCCGCGACGGGCCCGAACGCCAGCGGGTCATGACGTTGACCGCCAACGAGTTCATTCGCCGCTTCCTGCTCCACGTCCTGCCGCGTGGCTTCCACCGCATCCGCCATTACGGCCTGCTCGCCAGCGCCGCACGCCACGACAATCTCGCGCTCGCCCGCCGCCTGCTTGCGGTCACCCCGGAGACGGAAGCGCCAGAGCCCGAAGCCGAGCCCGACACCTGTGCGCCATGCCCGTGCTGCGGCGGGCGCATGATCGTGATCGAAACCTTCCCACGCTGGAGCCAGCCCCGCGCACCGCCCAGGCCAACCCGCCAATCCGGGAGCGCATCGCATGACCCGGCATGATCCGCCTGTAACCTTGGCCCCGCATAACGTGCGGCGGTCAAAGGGCCGGCTTGCCCCCGGCACGCGCCGCGCCCGCGTCCGCTCCTGGGATCAACGTCGACAGCCCGCCAAACACATCTCCAGCGCATCCAGACACCGACCGCTGTGCTGCTGTCGTGCCTCCCTCAAAGCGCGCACTTCACCCCGCCACACCATACGAAAGCGCAAATCCCCATAGCCCAGCCTACCGGGTCCGCGGGTTCCTGCATGGGAGGCTTTCGTACGCAAGCGCCCGAAACCCTTCACCAAGGCGGTCATCCCGGCAGTGTGCGAAAACAGGTGAAACACGACAGGGGTAGTTAGGCCACCGCCTGCAACCCCTTGCGCTGGATGATGGACAAGAGCCGCAAGGCGGGACCGCCGGGGCGCTTCACGCCGCGTTCCCAATCCGACACGAGATTGCGCGAGACGTTGAGATAGGCGGCGAACACCGGCTGCGAGACATGCTCGCGCTCACGGATGGCGCGGATTTCATCGCCTGCCAGCGATGGGGCCGGGGCAAGACACGCCTCATCAAAGGTGCGAAGTGTCGCGCGCGACATAACGCCCGCGTCGTGCGCGTCGCTCATCATCTCGTGGACCGCGCCCGCGATCTCGCTGCGATAGCCCTTACCCTTCACCGTCGTTCCCATCGTCTATCTCCACCAGCGTTCCAGATGCCACCAGCCGGTCCAGTTCCTCGTCGTTCCATTCCAGCGCTTCGGTTGCCGCATTGCGCAGCAAGGCGAGGTCCGCCTTCGATATATTCGCCTGCGCACTCTTGGCGAAGCCGAAAGCGAATATCGCCCGATCACCGTGCCGGAGCAGGATCAGCGTGCGATAGCCGCCCGACCTGCCCTGACCGGTACGCGCCACGCGCTGTTTGATGACGCCGCCGCCGAGATCGGCATCCACCAATCCGCTTTCGGCGCGCTGCACAGCGTCCCGAAGCCCCGAATCGGCAATGCGCTCCTTGCGCGCGAAGCGCTCGAACCAGCCATTCTTGAATATACGTGGGATGGTGGCCCTCCTGCTTCCGATGCCATATATAATACATAGCGTTAGAGTTCAACGCACTTGCAGGGCCGATATTGGCGCAACCGGCACTGAAATGCCCCGATCGGCACTACAGTGCCCCACCCCTTGCGACGCAAGACGATCCGGCGCAGCCTGATCACTGGCGGGCAGACCTCCGATGATTTGGAGAATTGCCATGAATGATTCGACCTGACCAATGCGCAATGCCGTACCCATCGGCATAAAGCACTGACCGGCATGCTGTTTGGGACATAGTGGGAAAAAATTCTGCGATGGTCACGCCCTGCGGCAGAGCTACGTCGTGGACCGCCCTTGGACGCCCCTGAACGCCAGTCGTCGCCAGCGCCCACCCGTCCAATCCCGAATGGCCTGATTTGGCCCCGTAACGGCTCTTGCCCAGTGCGCCATGCTGCCCGATGCTGGTCCACAGGGGCGCGTGCAACACCTTGATTTGAAGAGATTGCCCCATGAACAACCCCGATCGTATCATCCGCCTGAAGACCGTTCTCGCCCGCACCGGGCTTTCGCGCACCACGCTCTATCGCAAGATGGGCGAAGGCACCTTCCCCCGCCAGGTAAAGATCAGCGTCCACGGCGCGGGCTGGCACGAATCCGCCGTCAATCGCTGGGTGGCCGATCCTGTCGGCTATCGCGACGACCACGCCGGGAGCCAGGTACAATGACCGTGCCTCTACCGCCCGATCCGATCTGCGTGCGCGTCAATGATGCGGCGCGCATGATCGGGGTCGGCCGCACCAAGCTCTATGCGCTGATCGCGGCGGGTGAGATCGAGACGGTGAAGCTCGGCAAGGCCACCCGCGTCACCACCGCCAGCCTGCACGATCTCATCAGGCGGCAACGCGAAGCCTGACCGGCTCGGACGCCGTGGGGTCGGCGTCCGAACTACCCTTCACCGGCAGCTTGTCCAGAAACTCCGCCCAGCGCGCCATGAGGCTGCGCCGCTTGTCGAAGAAGTCGGTGCGGCGATAGGCGGCTTCCACCTTGTTGGGCAGCTTGTGCGCCAGCGCCTTGTCGGCAACCTCCTTGGGGAAGCGGGTCCGCTCCGACGACCAGTCGGTGAAGGCCGAACGGAAGCCGTGGACGGTCACACTCTTGATGCCGTCATCGCGTAAGAGCTTGGTCATGGTCATGTCGCTGATCGGCTTTTCGCCGTCATTGCTGAACACAAGGCCGGTATCGCTGGTGCGCTCCTTCCACCGCTTGCGGAGCAGCGCCACGGCGGGCGCGGACAGCGGCACGACATGGGTCTCCCCTGCCTTCATCCGCTCACCCGGAATGGTCCAGATGGCCTTGTCCAGATCGAACTCCGACCACACGGCAAAGCGCGTCTCGTTCGACCGCACGGCATTATAGATGGTGAAGCGCAGCGCGTCGCGCCCGGTCGTGGGCGAAGCTGCCGCCAGCTTCCGCATGAGCGCAGGCACATCCACATAGGGCATGGCTTCCAGATGTCCGCCCTTGTCCACCTGACGGGGAAGCCCCTTGCGCACCGAGCGCAACGATACCTCACCCGGAAGCCAGCCCTTGATATGGGCGAAGTCCAGCACCGCGCCTATGCGTTGCAGGATGCGCCGCGCGCTATCAGGGATGGTCAGCCAGATCGGCGACAGCACCTCGACCACGCACGCATTGTCCACCTCGTTGACCGGCTTCGTGCCGATCGCCGGGAACACATGGTTCTCGAAACTGGAAATCCAGTTGGCGTGCCGCTTGTTCTTCCAGCCTTCCTTCAACGCCTCGTAACAATCGCGGGCCGCCGTCTCGAAGCTCGGCACCACCTTGCGCGCCCTGCGTCGCTCGGCGACCGGATCGGTTCCCTCACGGACCTTCCGCCGTAATGCTGCTGCCGCTTCCCGCGCCTCGGCCAGTGACACGTCCAGCGCCGATCCCAACCCATAGTCGCGTCGGCGTCCATCCTTCTGCATCCGCAGCACCCATGTCCGCGCACCGCTATCCTTCACCAGCAGGCACAGTCCCCGGCCATCGACATGCCGACCAGGCTTCGCGTTCTTTACCTTCAATGCCGTCAGTGCCATCGGTTCGGTTCCCGCTTTGGGCATCGCAGGCGTTCCCACACTTCCGGGCAGGAATTGGTCCCACAATCGCTCCCACATTTTGCGCCAAATTCAGGCAAATCAAGACGACCGACCGCGAACACCATACAAGACAAATCGTTGATTTTACAGTGTAGTTAGGAACGTCCCGGCATCGCCCGAGACAAAAGTTCTACACTCGTAGGGGTCACCATTTCGCGGCCAAGGCGCGAAAATCAGGGCTTTCTGCCGTCTCCACCGTCCGCTGGTATAGCGAATGGGTATAGCGAGACTTATATGGTGCAGATGGCCACTCCCTGGAAACACCCCCGATCGGGCATCTTCTACGTCTACCGGCAGATACCGGAGCGCCTGCGGCCCGAAATGGGCGGCAAGCAATTCTACAAGGTCTCCTTGGGGACGCGCGAGCCGGCCGAAGCAGCCCGGCTGTTCGTGCTCGCCAATGCCGTGTGCCAGCGATTGATGGACGAGGCAGCCGAGAGAGTTACGGCTCAGGCCGTGGCCGACGAAATCTCCCCAGAACGGGCATCGGCGATCGTAACGCGGTTTCTCGCGACGACCAGGCCGGAAAACCTCTTCTATCCCCACACGTCGCTCGAGCTGACCTGGTGGATCGAGGAGAACTGTGTGCGCCTCCATGGCTTCGAGGCTGAGCGCTATGTGCCACGCCCTCGGTCGGACCTGTCACAGGAACCGCATCGCGGCCAGGGCAAGCTGCTCGCTGGAGACCAGTGGCTGGACTTCATCCGCGAAAAGCCGAGGTCGGTCTGGATCAAAGTCTGTGACGAGGTGCTGATCCCACTGTTTGGGGCAGCCGATCCGCCGATCAAGCGGATCCCGGCAAACGAAAATGCCTTGATGGACGCGTGGAATGCTCGGGTTCGGGACGACAATGCCCGCTTCCGTGCGGAAGTCGAGGGGCCAATCCGACACGCAAGTCATTCGCGGCTTCGGCCTGATCTGCGCTTTGAGGAATTGGTCGCGCGCTGGGCCGCAAAACGCAGCCCCCGACCTCAGTCGGTCCACGAAGTCCGTAAGTCTGTTCAGGATCTCATCGCCTTTCTCGGCGACATCCCCGTCTCCCAGTTCACCAAGGACATGCTGCTGGACTATCGGGATGCGGGCGCAGACCTGCCCCTCGGCATGCCGCGCGCCGACCAGGCGATGCCGTTTCCGGAACGGGTGGCGAAATATCGGGACATCGTCGGGCGCAAGGTCAGTCCTACGACGGTGAAGAAGCGGATCGGCGCTATCCAGACCTTGCTCAGCTTCGCCGAGAGGGAGCGGTGGATCGATGGAAATGTCGGCGCCAGAGTCACGGTCGATGGCGCGGGAAAGGCGAAGACGTCGCGGCGAACCTTCCGTCAGGACGAACTGCAAGCGCTGTTCGCCAGCGACCTCTTTCTCCACCCCGAGAACCTCGTTTCCCGCCGAACGGCAATCAGCGACCTTACCCTCTTTTGGCTGTTCCTGCTTGGCCTGACGTCCGGCGCGCGCATCGAGGAGATCGGCCAGGCTCACCTGTCTGACGTCAGGACGGAGGCTGGCATTCACTACATCGATATCACCGACTATGTAGACGAAGGCGATCTGGAGAAGGAGCGATCCGAGAAGTCGGTCAAGACCGATGGCTCCCGCCGCATCATTCCCCTCCATGACCGCCTGCTGGAAGCAGGTTTTTTGCGCTATGTGGAAACGCTCCGGAATTGCGGGCAGCATCGCCTGTTTCCCGACCTCAAGGCCAACAGCTTCGATAAGGTGACCAAGGAAGCCAGTCGGCGTGCCAATCGCCATATCGACAAGGTCCTGTCCACTGACAAGCGCATCGTCTTCCATTCGTTCCGCCATACGTTCAAGGATCAGGGGCGCGAGGCTGAAATCCAGGAACGCATCCTGGATCAGCTTTGCGGTCACTCGCCGACGAGCGTTGGCGGAAACTATGGTCAGGGGGTCGGCATAGCGTCGCTCAAGCGGAACCTTGATCGCATGACGTTCGAGGCTGTCGCATGGCAACCTATCATCGAAGCGGCGGGGCGCATAGATTGGGTAGAACTTATGAAGAAACGGGCAACGTGATGAGCGTCAATCCTTAAGCAGACTGCCCAACAGCATGATAAAAATGGCGGCGTAGGCGCGACCGTGTTGGGCGCGGTCCAGTCTCAAAGTGAAACGGCTTTATCGCGTTCGGATACCGGTAAGTCTCGACCCGTCCCGGCCGTTCAGCACCCAATTTTTGATTGCCAGGTGCGGAAGGGCCGCTTTTCGATCTTGGGTGCCCGGGATTGGCCGATAGGCAAATGTCAGGTTCGGGGCCGGTATATGGAATAGCTGCCGTTTGCACAGCATCGCTCACGACTAAGTTGAGTATTCACGGACACCGCCATGACCCTCCGGTTTAGATGGAAGCTCCCGATAATCGCAAATGCCGCAGACAAATGACCCGACCAGAAACTGGCCGGGTCAAGGTCAGGAAACCTTCAAGGCTTCCTTGGGTCGCGCTTCGGATCATGAGCGACGACACTCGTTTTCTCCATCCGGGTTTTTCCCGGTGTTCAGCAGGTGCCATTATTTCGGACCTCGTTTTGGCTAACGTAGCCAGTGCCTTGATCTCACGACAGTCCGCCTTTGGCAGCTTACGCGCGATGCGCCGACCTGTACCTTTTCTGATTAGAGACAAAAAGGGGGAAGAGTCTACCGACCCTTCCCCAAGTTGGACGTCTGTTCTGACAGGGCTTAAGTGTCAGAAGCGGACGTTGATCCCTCCGCGGGCTTCGGCACCCTTTTGCGACCCGCCGAAGTTCACACCACCCTGAACGAACAGTCCGATGCGATCATGGAAGAGCGCATTGATGCCCGCGTCGAGCGACCCGTAGCCCTTGGGATCGACCCCCTTCAGGATGAAGGGCGTGCCACCCGCAGCATAGGTGAAGGCACGGCTGGAGCCGATGTCACCCTGGAAGGTGTAGCTGAGCTTACCGAACGGACGGATGGCCATCGCTTCCGTCGCCGCCAACGTGGTGGCGAGACGGACACCGACTTCAGGCACGAACACCGTCTTGGAGTCGCGGCCCGAGCTGACGCCGATACCGGCGCCGCCTTCCTCGGTGAAGCCACCCAGCGACCAGTGACGCAGCGCCACCTTGGCATAGGGCATGACGGAGGCGTTGCTGCCTTCGGTCACGTCATAGCCGAGTTCGGCATTGGCGTTCCACTCGCGGCCCTTGAAGGACGCGTTCATCGTGCGGTCAAGCAGGGTCAGCTCACGCGTCACGTCGAAGTCGGAGAAGCCATAGACGAACTGTGCACCGGCGTGGAGCGGACCGAAGCTGTGCTTCCAGTCCAGACCCAGCGAGTAGGTCCGTGCCTTGGCCGATTCCGGCGTACCGCGAGCGGCGATGTCATGCTCGGCATAGGCGAAACCGATGCCCAGCGTGCCTTCATCCGAGTAGCCCAGGTTGAAGCCGAAGGCTCCGCCATAGCTGTTGTCGCGGATCTTAGACGCGCCCGAGGAGGTGCCGCCATAACGGGCGAAACGACCGACCGGGTTGATCCAGAAGCCGAAACCGGACTTGCCGGTGGCACCCACGACCGCTGCGCTCTCGAAGCTCTCGGTCAGGGCCGAGTTCTGTTCGATCGCTGCCAGCGAGCCGTAGATTTCGGCCGAGGACAGTTCGTTGAACACCTGCTGCGCGCCGGCCAGCGTCAGACGCCAGTCGAGACCCGAGATGATGTTCGCCGCATCCTGCACCAGACCCATTTCGTTCACCGAGGTGAACACCGCGCCGCCATTGGCGTCCTGCGCGATCTTCGTGGTGATGACCGGGATCAGCGCGTCGAGGGCGCCCGCAGCCGAAGCGGCATTGGGGTTGGTTGCCGCCGAGGCGTAGCTGGTGCGCTTGGCCGCGATGCTGACGGTCTTGGCAGCCGTGTCGTTCTTCAGTTCGAAGCTGACGAAGGGCGAGCTGATCGACTGCGACACGGTGGCGCTGACTGCGCTGGCCGCATCGGTGTAGGAGAACAGCGTGTAGCCGTCGCCATTCGAGTAGATCGCATCCCGCGTCACGTCGACCACCAGCTTGCCGGCCAGGTTCAACTTGCCGGTCACGTCGATGCGCGACGGACTGGACTGGACCGAGGAGCCGTTGGCCGCGGTGGTGAAGTAGGGCACATTTGCACCGGCCTGGATCGGGCCGAGCACTTCGGTGCCACCATTGCTGGTGCCCACCGAAACCGCACCGGCGCGGACCAGCGACGGGCTGACGCCGACGACCGTGGTGCCGGTGGCGGTCTGGGTATAGTCGCCGGTCAGTGCGACCTTGACGCCCGTGATCGTCTCCGTGCCCTCGGTGGTCAGGCTGTTGCCGATCGTGTCCGCACCGATCAGGGTGCGGCGACCGACGACCAACGTGCCGCCGTCGACATTGATGTTGCCCTTGATGCCGATGAAATCGCCATCCGCATCGGTCGGATCATAGGCCGGGCCGGTGAGCTGGATTTCACCCGCCTTGACGTTAATCGCGCCGACATCCGCGCTCCAACCCGGCTGGAGACCCGGAGCATCCGGAGCGATATAGGGCGCGAGGTCGAGCACGAAGGTGCCCGCATCGGCCTTGTTCACAGTTTCGACGCCCAGGATACGCACCGAACCGGTCGAACCGGTGCCGAAGCCCAGATCCTGCGCTTCCTTCGACAGCACCGCTTCGGGCGAGTAAACGGCCGAGGCCGGGGTCTTCAGGTTCAGCTTGTCCGCACCCAGATAGCCCGAACCGTTGAGGTTGAGCGTGGTGTTGGTCAGGCGGTTGCCGTCTTCGTCCTGCTGCGCAACGATGCTGCCCAGCGTGATCGAGCCGTTGTTGAGGTTGACGGTTGCCGAGACGTTGCTGGTCTGGACATCAGGCTCGTCCGCCCGGTCGAACGGATCGCTGACCGTCGCGCCGCCCACATAGACGCCACCACCCAGGAAGTTGTTCTGGTTGATGGTGTAGTTCTGCGCCGTCAGGGCCGCCGCCGGCGTCACGGTCTGGACCGTATCGGTGACGGTGTCGGTCTGAGTCGTCGTGTAGTTAATCACCTCATCACCGGCATAGATATTGCCTGCGATGCCGCCGCTGTTGGTGACGGTGCCGGTGCCGGCCGCGATGGTGACGTCGCCGCCGATGGTCGCGCCCGATGCGTTGGTGACCGAAGCCGTGCCGCCGACGCCAGTCAGCGTCTGGGTCGAAACATCCTGACGCAGCGCTGCATTGTCGAGGTTGGTCCCGGTCAGGCTGCCGCTGCCGACGGAGTTGAGCGACAGGGCGTAAACGCTGCCCTCGATCGCGCCGGCGTTGCTGACCGATGCCGACTTGTCGCCGCTAGCATAGGCTTCGCCGCCGATTTCGCTCTTGGCGCCCACGCTGATCGAGGCGTCGCCGCCCGCCAGAGTGGAACTGCCGACGGTCGTTTCGTCGGTCTGGACGCCGCTGTCATTGTAGAGGCGGGTCTGGGTGTAGCTGTAGTTGGTGTAGTTCGATTCCGCCGACAGATCGCCGCCGACCTTGGAACCGGCCGCGATGGTGACCGAAGCCCCCGTCACGCCTTCCGCATCGACATCGTCCGCAACGCCAAGAGCGCCAAGGTTCTTGAGTGCCGCATCGGTGTTGACGACCACCGACGCGGTGCCGCCGACCTGCGTCGAGCTTTCGGTATAGACCTGCTTGACGATAGCCGGGCTGGTGCTGCTGTCTGCAATCTCACCGGCATAGTCGGTCGTCGTGCTCGTGGCATAGTTGTTGCCGGAGGCATAGGCCCGCGCATCGTCGCCGACGGTGCCGGTAACGGTGGTGGTGGCATTGCCGCGGCTCGACGAAGCTTCGGCGTCGCCGCTGACGGTTCCGGCAATGGCGACGGTGGCATCGCCCACGCCGTCGTTGACGGTATAGCTGTAGCCGCTGGTCGAAGTGGTGGTGCCGGTCTGCGTCGCCGGATCGCGCGTGAACGTGCTTTCCGAATTCGACAGATAGTCGGTGCCGCTGGCGCTCGCATAGACGCTGGCGAAATTGTTGGTGCCGCCGACGCTGGCGTCCTTGGCGACCGTGACCGAAGCGCCGGTGCGGCCATAGGCCTCAACGTCACCGGCGTTGACGGCAGCCTTGCCCGAACCGGTCAGGTCGACGCTGGCCGAACCGCCAACAGCCTTCTGCTCGTTCGAGCTGCTCTGGACGATGCTGTCCGTGCGATAGACGCCGCCAGTGATCGTTTCAGAAGAAGCATAGCTGCTCTGATAGTGGTAGTCGGTTGTCGAGGCGTTGGACTCCACATCGCCGGCAACGCTGCCGGAAATGGTGACGGCGCTGTTGCCGGTCGCGCTGGAATAGAGCGATGGCGTGCCGCCGACGCTGCCTTCTACCAGCTTGCCGCTGACGGTGACGGTGCTGTCGCCGCCGGCATTGGTCGTGGTGGTTTCGTCGTTGCTGCTGGTGGTGGTCCGCGTCCCGTCACTGGCGGTGTCGAGAACCGTCACATTTTTATACTGATCGGTTTCCTGATAGTCGGAAGAACCAGCCGAGGATGCGAGACTGCCATAGACGGTGCCGGTGACGGTCGCCGTGCTGGCCTTGTCAGCTTCCTGCGTGATCGAACCGTCGCCCGAAACGAAGTTCAGCGTGCCGTTGCTGCCCGCATAGGTGCCGGTGACGTTGCCGCCGGTCGCCGTGGTGGCATATTCGTAGATGTTTTCGCTGGTCGTGGTCGTGACGTTCAGCGCCGGCGGCGTGGCGATCGCGGTCGAGCTGCTGTCGTTATAGGTATATTTATAGTCGCTGTCCGAACCGGTGCTGCGCGCATCGGTGCTGCCGAACACGGCGCCCTTGTTGTCGACGGTCACATCGCCCAGAGCGTTGATGGACACGTCGCCCTGCACCTGGCCGATCGCTGCATTGGCGAAGCTCGCCGCGCCGCCCGCCTGCTTGTAGTGATATTCGTCGACTTCCTGATTGCTGCTTTCGACCAGCGTCGGGCTGCTCGACGAAGTAGCGCTGTTCGTCTCGCTGTAGCTGGTCGGCAGCGAACGGTTCGAGTTGGCGATGACATCGCCCTCGATCTTGCCCGCGTTCGACAGCGTCACGCCGCCATCGGCGCTGGCGATCAGGTCGCCGCCGATCGATCCGGTTGCACCGACCGAGCCGGTCGCGGAGCCGCCAGCAGCGCTATAATCATAGCTATAGCCGCTCGTGCCGGCCGCATAATCGCTGTTGCTCTGATAATCGTAATTGGTCGCTTGCGACGTCAGTTCGACATCGCCGTCGACTGCACCGTTGATGGTGCCGGTCGCACCGCCATTGCCGGAGGCAATCGCATCGCCAGCGACTTCGCCAGACTGACCGACCGTAACCGATGCGGTCTTGCCCGCGGCGGTCTGGGTATAGTGGTAGCTGTCGCTGACGGGCGTTGCGCCATCGTCGACTGAAACGGAGGTGTTCGTGCTCGAATAGCCGTCCGCATAGGCCTGCGCGCTGCCATCGACCGAACCGTCGACCGAAACCGAGGCTCCGCCTACGCTCGACGCATAGGCCGAGTTCACATCACCCGTCTGCGTGATCGCAACGGAAGCCGCGCCACCGCCGAGAATGTTGTCCGAACGCGAGGTGGTTGTGACTACGGTGCCAGCTGTGGCCGAGCTGGTGCCCGATACCGTCTGCACGGTGCCGCCAGCATAGGCCGCCGCGTCGTCAGCCTTGCCGCCGACGGTCACGGATGCGCCGTTCAGCGCCTCTGCCGTCACATCGCCGCGCGCCGTGTCGGTCTGGTTGGCAACGTCGCCCTGCTGGTCGACCGTAGCCGTGCCGCTGGCATAATCCGTCGTGGTGATGCCGCCGACCGTGGCCGAGGTCGCTGTGGTGATGCTGTCCGCGGACACGTCGCCCGAACGGACCAGGCCGGCCGCCGTGCTTGCCACCGACACGTCGCCATAGCTCGAGGCAGCTACGCCGTTATATACGGTGCCCGAATTGGTGATGCCGACATTGCCGCCGAAGCCGAATGCGTTCAGGCCACCGGAAACCAGGCCGCCATTGGTGGCGCTGAAGGTGTTTGCCGCAGCCGCATTGCCCACGCCGTAGAAGGTCGCGCCAACGGTGTCCGTCACCGCGCCGGTGTCGACCGCGCCAAGCGCGCCATTGTTCACGAAGGAGATCGCACCGTCGCCCTGGCCCGTGCTGGGGGTGAGGCCGATGGAGCTGTTGCCGGTGATCGAGCCCGTCGAAGCGACGGTGAGGTTCAGATCAGAATCGGGAGCTGCGATCGCAGTGTTGATGGCCGTCTGGGCATCGGCTGCCGTCTGCGCGGTCGATACGGTGACATCACCGGCGTGCGCCGTCGCGGAGAAGCCCGCTGACAAGGCTGTAGAGAGCAATAGCGCTCTCTGCAAATTGATCCTTTTCTTCATTCTTGAACCTTTCTTCTGGGTCGCTTTTGGAGGTTGCAGGTCGCCGTTCCGTGAACCGAAGTTCACAGAGGGCGACAGAAACCTGTTCTCAGAAATTACTTCACGCTAATTTGGTAGGTATTTGACAGACGATCGGCCCCATCCAATCATTTCTTTTCCCACAATTCGCTCGTTTCTGAGCATCGGAGAACCAATTCCTTATCTGGATTGCGTTAAGGAAATCTCCGAATGATGCCTCGTCTATCCAGATGTTTGTCACAAACCGAGCATTTAAATGTATACTTTTTATATATATTTCATGGTTGATCTCGGTCAGTTTGTGGGTCAGTAGAAACCCGGGGTTATCGATGTTGATTGACGGGCGTTACGCGCCCCCACATCGGGTCTGCATCCTTGGGTCGCACCAAAAAATGAGTTTGTTGGTGACAAGTCCTGGGAATTGCCTGTGCATGATAGTTTGAAAATCAGCGAAATTCTTCAGATGGAACAATGTTTCAAAAAGAATTTTGGATTCAATCTGATGAAGCCAGAGGCAAAAATCATTTTGACTCTCAAGCAAAAAGGATCGCTTTCCATCAAGGAGGCGATGACATTTCTCGATTTGTCCTATCGAGGTTTCTATATTCTCGTGAGAAAGCTGGAAAATAGCGGCGTTATCTATTTGAAAGATGATCCGCATGATAAAAGAGTAAAGCGGATATTTCTGAGCAACGGCGACCTATCTGTCTCGCATGTTTCCTGAATTCGCCAATTTTATTACTGTATAGTAATAGGCGAGAGAAAATTTGTAATTTTCAAGAAAAAAATCATAAATCCGCAAAATATGATCCAAAATGGCGGATTTTTATGAGTTCAAGATTCCATAGGATCCAACTCGCTATGATCTCATCCATATTTTACGGACAAATTCGTCGGGAAGATATTGCCTTCCTGACGGTGATGATCAACGGTTGGATCGATCGACACGGTATCCGGCAAATGCGTTCGGCAACCCGACGGGCCGTGGCATTTCAAGCCGCTCCTCAGTCTGAGGAGATCGATGTCGACGCTATCCGGAAAATTCCCTGATCATAGAGTTTCTACCCCGAAAATTGCGACAGGCCTGCCTGACATCGCCCGGGCGCCTTTTGGGCCATTGCGGGTGAATCATGCGCATCCGCCTCTTGTGGGCTTCAGGGCTGGCAGGACGACAAGGGGGACCATCCAATATCGCGGCTGAGGCTGATGTGGGCGTCTGGTCGATATTCTCGCGCCTCCTCACGGGGGTAACGGCGCCTGCACAGGAGGTTCCGGGTTTTTTCCGGCTTTTATCAGGCGGCAAGCGCTGCCAGATGGCTGTAATGACCAGTGTACCCCCTCCAATGCTGCGCCTGCGGAATCGTCGTCGGCGGTGGATACCTGATCAACTTCAGCTGGCGTTGCTGGCTGCCTATGCAGCAGGATTTGCGATCGCGCATTGGATGGCCGCGGCCTGGGGCGGGGCCGGATTCTATTCTGTCTGGTATCCGGCGGCCGGGCTGCGGCTCGCACTGCTATGGTATGCGGGCGCCTGGCTGACGCCTTTCATCGCCCTTGTCGAGATCGTGGTCGACATTGCGAAGGGCATTTTTTCTTTCAGAATGCCGGACTGGCCGATCATCCTGTTCGGGATCGTCCGGCCGGTTTTCGCCTATGGCGCGACCGTCGCGGCGATCCGCTGGCTGGCCAGCGGTTCCCGTGCCACGATCCTGATCCCGCCCATGCCATTTGGGCTCGCGGCGGTGGCGGCTCCGAATGTGGCGGCTCTGTCCGCGTTGCCGGAGTCGCTTTTGCGTCCCGACATGACCCGCGTGCAGAGCGCTCACGAGGTCATCACATCCCTCTCCGCCTTCGCCGTTGGCGATCTGCTGGGCGTGCTGATCCTTGCGCCACCTTTGCTGTGGGTGGCTGAGCTGCTGACGCGCCGCCACCGTCCGGGCATGCGGATCGGTGCCAGAATGCGCTGGCCCGAGCTGGCGGAAAGCAGCATCCTGTTGCTCAGCGGAATCGCCATAACCGAAGCGTTGCGCCGGGTCGGGTTGGGTGCTCAGCCCATGCCCGTCATCTTCACTGTCGCCTGGATCGGCCTGCGTTTCGGGCGAACCGCCGCCTGGGTGGCGCTGGCCATTGTGACCCTCCTCATGTTGCCGCAGACGGCGCAGGACATGACCACGGCCGCCCGGCTGCAACTGCATCTGGGATTGGCGACCGTGGTGGTGGTCGGCTATCTCGCCGGCAGCTTTGCCGACGCGCAGCGGCAGGCGCGTATCGATGTCGAGCGGCGCGACCGGATGCTTTTTCAGGCAGAGCGGCTGAAGACCCTGCGAGCCATGTCGGTCGCCGTTATCCATGAGATCAGCCAGCCGCTGTCCACGCTGGCGATTGAAGCCAGGCACCTCCACGCCATCACCGGAATATCCGATCCGGAAATCGCTGAAAGCGCCGCGCTGATCGATCGCAAGGCGGCGACCCTGTCCAATCTGGTGCGGCGGCTGCGCCGATATGGCGGTCGCGCGGTCGACGAGCCGACGCCGTTGCCGGTGTCGGCCCTGGTAGAGAGCGTCGCCGCACTGGCCGCGCCCGAGGCAAAAAGCGAGGGCGTGACGCTGAAGGTCGATCCGATCGACCCCGATCTCGTCGTGCTCGCGCAGGAGGTGGAACTGGCGCAGGCGGTGGTCAACCTGCTGCGCAACGCCATTCAGGGCGCAGGGGATGCGCAGGTCCGACTCGCCGCCATGAGGGTAGACAACCGGGTGCAGATCATCGTGTCGAACCGTCAGGGTGCCGACATGCTTCCCAATGGCGGCATGGGCGTGGGCACGCTGGTTGCTCGCGCCATTGTCGAGGCCCATGGCGGCACCCTTTCGCGCGACATATCTGCGCATGGCGATGTCCGCGCCACCATTTCCCTGCCGGTGACCGGAGAATTGGCATGATGAACGATGCTGCGAAGGTTTATGTGGTGGATGACGACCGCGATCTGGGCGCCAGCGTTGCCCGGCTGCTGCGCCGTCACGGCTTCGATGCGCAGCCTTTTCTCGATCCCGCTCCCTTGCTGGACGTCTATGCCGGTGCGCCCGCCGACTGCATCGTCACCGATGTGATGATGGGGGATCTGGACGGCTTCGCCTTCGCCGACCGGATCAGGGAGATCGATCCGTCCTCTGCGATCATCTTCATGACCGCCTGGCCGACCACGGCCAATGCGGTGGATTCGGTGCGGCGCTATGGGGGCCTCGATTATCTGGAAAAGCCGCTGGATGAGGAGCGCCTGCTCGCGGCCGTGGAGGAAGGGGTCAGCTGGTCCAGCGGGCGACGCCAGCAACTGGCCCGCACCGCCAGCCTGACACCGCGCGAGCGGCAGGTTTTCGATCTCCTCACCCAAGGATATAGCAACAAAGTGATTGCGGCGATGCTGAGCCTGAGTTCTAGAACAGTCGAAGACCACCGCGCCTCTGTTATGTTTAAAACCGGAGCAAATGGGCTAGCGCAGTTGATCGCCTTAGCCCGCTAAATGCTCGTCCTACATCTGGAAATTGATCGCAATCACCACGGCCCGAAGATAGTGAATTGTCAGCTCTGTTACAGTGCGAACAGGGTAGGTACGATTTGGCGGCAGAGAATGGCGTCGCCCCGTAATCGTTGCGGCGCTGTGGAGTCCGCTTCCAAGCAGAGCCAATCGATCATACAGTGCGGACAGTGACGGGTGGCGGCCCGTCTACTGCCATTAGCCTATGCGCTGCGAGCGGCAGCTATACTCGAGCGCGTCTTCAGAAGCCGACCGTCTCGAATTTCCCCGGCCTCGTCATTCAAACGCCTCTCGCCCACGATGAATGAAAGGCTAGTTTCGGTGCCGTCGCTCAAGCGCACGAACGTCGCCTTTGTTGGCGCCGACAGGCCTGAGATCTACTCCCGCGTAGCGGCAAGATTCGCGCCATTCTTGCCAAGATCGGATCCGTCGCTAGAGGCGATATGCAATGGCTGAGCAACTGAGCCCCGCGCGCAGCCACGACATCCTGAGACATAGAGGGCGGCAGATTATGACCGATGCTGCCGTAATTTGCAGCTAGGCCATTTTCATACATGAAGTCAGCAACCGTCCCAGCACCGGGACGGCTTTCACGTCGAAGCAGGGACGGCAGCAGCCCGTTCTGTGCTGCCCAGTGGTCGATCCGTGCATCCTGCTGGAAGCGTTGAAAATGGGCGATGTCGTCGCCCTCCTCGTCCAGCCACAGATGTGCCTGACTTCTGGCCGTGTAACCAAGCTCGCCCGGTTGCGGCAGTTTCTTTAAACGCTGGCGCGCGTCGCGGAACAAGGTTTCGCCTGAGAACTCGCCGATATGGAAGTCGATCGTCAGGGGATTGATGTCGCTGGCGGTCAGATGATCGAAACCCCACCGCTTCTTTTCCTTGCCCCACATCTTGCCAAGATACGGGAGCGCCGCGGCGGGATTGTGCGTCGCCAGCCAACGAAAGCTGATAGCCACCAATGCAGCCCATAGCGGGTTGGTTGGATTGGAATTCAGCGCCGCCGGCATCCGGGGACCGTCGGGTCGATGCTGCTTGTTCCATTCCCGGGCGGTAACAGCAATTTCGAGGAGGCGTACGGCTGCATTGCGGCGCCAGTTCAAACCCCAGAATGTGGCGGCCAAGTGCGACTTTCGGACCAATCCGCGCTTGCCCTTCTGTTTAAGAAACTGCGGGTGACTGGCGAATTTGGCCTCCAGCGCAGATGCGCGCTCGGGCGGGGTAGCGGCAAGGTCTATGGCGCTTCCGCGCCCAACGTCGAGGGCGATATGCGACGCGATGGTCTGTACCCAGGCTCGCTTCACAGAAGGATCCGCTTCGTTCAACAGCGCGGGCGGCACCAAGGCATGCGATTGGTACAAAGCGTGCCGCAAAGCCTGCGACACGGCTGGTGCGGCTTGGATCGTTCCAGTTACCGCTATGCGCTTGAGCAGTTGCGTGGTCGTTAGCTCGACATCGCCGTCAAAGGCAAGACCGATAAGGCCCGCCTCATTCATCGCCAGACGCGCCAACTCGGCATAAAGCACCGTCGCCAGGAAGGGGGGCAGATAATCGGCCTGGCCCTCCTTCCAGTATCGCCTCGCTCGGCTGGGCCATTCATCATGCACGATGGCGGGATGGCGCTCTACCGCGGCGCGGAAATCCTTGGCGAGCACAAGCCGGAAGAGCCTGTCGTCACGCTCGCGCAGATCATCGAGATAGAGGGCGATGTCCCGCGGCTCATAACCGACCACGGCGATAAGATGGTCGGCGGACGGACAGAATGCGTCCAGCGCGCTGACGGCAAAGACATCCTCCTCCCCGAATGCCTCATCATCACCAGGGAGGATCATGCATTGCCGCCACAAGGCACCGGTCAGTTGACGTGCATCCATGTCGGGCGCGATGATTGCGCGGGCATCCTTATTGATATGAGCATAGTTCGTGGGCAGCCGATGTGCTGTCCTGGCGATACCTTTTCCGTCAGTAAGCGCCTTGCCAGGGACCCGATAATCCCAGCCAGGACGCGCAGCCAGGCTGGGATCGTCGATCATCCCGGCCTGGCGCAGTGCCATCATGATGTCGTCGGCGAAGGTCATCGCGTTCATGACCCTTCATCCCGTCAAATCGTTGAAATTGCGTATCGACCTGCGGACCTCAGTGATTTCCATGGACAGGGACGCATCATGGTCAGCGAGCCATTCATCCTGTGCCGCGAGATAGTGACCAATCGTGTCAGCGATAACCGCAATCTTGTCCCACGTCTGCCTGTGGTCAGTGTCGGGCATATCCAGCGCGGTTTCGAGCTCGGCCATGATCCGGATATAGCCATCGATCCACGCGGTGAGACGGTCGAAATTCTCGAAGGTCTCCTGCTTGCCGGTCACGGTGATCGTGCGGGCCGTTTCGAGCAGATTTTTCATGCCGGCTGCTCCCCGTCATTCTGCGCCACATCGGCCGCGCTGGCACCCCCGGTCAGCGGCAAGGCCGGCGAAACCGGAGCGTCCGGTTCCGCGACGAGACGCGGGTTGCCGCCGTTGCGCTCGATCCAGTCATGCGCTTCGCCCCGATTCATCCGCGTCGGCGCTTCGATTTCGAGCACGGCACACATCCTGCTGATAAGGAAACCTTGGCTTCGCGTTGCGGGCTTCTTGCGCCAACCACTGTCGGGATGCTCCTGCTGCCATGCCCGAAACTTTGCGGCATCCGCCGCATAGGCCTGCTTCGCCCGGTCGAGCAGAAGCATGTCGCCCATGAAGTTCCAGGCTTCCCGGTTGGCCTGGACTGCGGCGACCTCAACCTGGAGGTTCGTGGCGTCCGGCATCTTCTCTGCGAACTTCGCGATGATCGCGATATAGTCATTCGGCGGCATATTGCGCAGCCAGACGCGGGCCGTCGCCATTTCGCCATCATAGCCAGCATCCCGGTCGATCCAGGCCAACGACATGCGATGCCACTGTTCGGACCGCGTGGTTGCCAGGAGCCGGGCCTTGGCGTTGCGCGCCACCTGTTTCTGCTTGGCGAGCTTCTGTTCCAACTCCTTCTGCTCTGCCTGCGCCTTTTCCAGCAGACGGCGGCGGCGGCTTTCTTCTCGGTCATAATGCATGGCTTGTCTCCGATTCGATGTGGACAGCCTCGTTTTGGCCCGTCGACCGCTTTCTGTCGGAGGGACACTACTCTTGCAGTGCCGGTGCTGCTGAAGCCCTTAGGTGCAAGACTGGGGCTGGATACCGGGAGCAGCGAGCTACGCGCCAAGCGCACAGTAGTGTCCCTCTGACCAAACAGAGGAAATGGCCCACCATCCGTTTTGCCGCACCCAAGGAAGAAGTGGGGGGTGGGAATGCGAAAGAAATGTTGACCCCGGTCAACGGCGCATCCGCCTCTCGTCCCACCCCCCAGCCTGCGGCGCAAGATCGAGGTAGGGTCATGGAGTTCGAGTCCGAGGCAGGCATCTGGGCGAAAGCCGACGCGACGGTGTTCCGGCTGCTTATGGGCGCTAACCGTACAGAGCGGCGGGCGATGGCGGCCGAACGCACCATGGCCGCTGCGCTTAAACGTGTCGGTGTTGTGCGCCGCCTGCGCGCCGCGCGGGCCGCCCGGGAGCAGGATGACGCCAACCGGCGCCTCGACCGCGCACTGAAGCAGGCCTGGGGCCGTCCTATCCGCGTCCGGCGGCTTGGCTCTGACCGCGCTGCGAAGCCCGGCCCTGCACGGCGGCAGCGGGCGCTTAAAGCGACTCCGTCGCGCCGCGCCATTCGTGCCTATGCCGCGCCGCTTGTCGATGCGCGGGGTCGCGTCGCACTATATTTTCAGGTCAAATATGTCGGTCTCAAATCGAAGACGTGGCGACCCGGCCTCAGTGCTTCCCATATCGGTTATATTCTGCGCGACGACGCGCTCGAACAAGGCGGCGGCAGTTCGACATCCGGCATCCTGTCAAACATGGGCGAGACCGTCGAAGAAATCGCCGCAGCTTGGGACGCCATCGAGGAGCTTGAGCAAGCCTATCGCGCCAATGCGACCGTGCAGTATCGCATCGTGTGGAACCTGCCCCATGATCTCGATCCCGCGCAGCGCCGCGAAATGGTGCAAAAATTCTGCGAACGGACTTTCGGGCAGTTAGGCCTGCCTTGGGTCGCTGCTATCCATAAGCCGGATCCGAAGGGGGATGAGCGCAACTACCATGCGCATATCGCCTTCTCGACCAGGCCTTGTGAGCGCACCGGTGATCACGAATGGGAGTTCGCTCAGGAGAAGGTCACCGACCTTACCGATCCGGAAGGCCTGAAACTCATGCGTGCCGTGGCTGCGAGGCGTATGAACAATGCGTGCCGGGCCGCGGGCAAAGCTGAAAGATACACGCACCTGACCTATGCCGAACGGGGGATCGACGCCGTGCGTCAGGCCCATGTCGGCCCTGCGCGGATGGCGGCGCACGAACGCGGCGAATCCGTTGCCGTCATCGAGCGCAATGCGATGGTGGTCGAGCGCAATGAAGCCGCCGCCGCGCGGGACGCGGTCGCCCATATGGCCGACATGTCCGAGCGTCTCACCGCGTTGTTGGCGAAATCGGTGGATATTGCGGCAAGGCGCGAGCGCATCGCCACGAAGATCGCGGCGATCCGAACGATAGCCGATCGATGCCGGAGCCTGGCGCTGCGCCGAGCGGCCCGCCCCAAGATCAAGCGCTCCCAATTCGAAATATTGGCGCACCGAATCCGCGTCATCCGCGCTGTTCGTCCTGTAAGTCGCCGCCCCGATCATTCGCTCATGGCCAGCCTCGGACAGACCGCGCGTCATATCGCAAAAGCCTTAAGACTGCGTACGCCAGACATCAAGCAGACAGCGAGCATCCGTCAGCATCTGGAACGGATCAAGCGCGCTGTCGACCGCCATGATGCCGCCGTTCGCGATGGACGCGGCAGAGCGCTGTTAATGAACGCGCCTGTTCCGCCTTATAGGGTTCAGGCGAACCGGATCCTGCTGGACGCTTCCGCGATGGCGCAGGATGATGCCGCGCTGGTGCGGTCGATGGATAGCGAAAGCCTCATCTCGGCTCTGCGTGAACGTCGTCGCATGGATCAGGAACGGGCGGAAACCGCCGCCAAGGCCGAGGCGGCGGCGCAGCTTGCCGACGAGAGGCGGCGGGCAGCGGAGCGCGATCGCCAAATTGCAGACGCTTGTCGTATCCTCCGTCAATCATCGCAGCGCCCATATCGGTGGGACAAATCGACAATCCTGCCGGACCTTGAAATGCTGCCGCCTGCCGACCGCGCGCTGATTGTCGATATCGGCTTCACGGAGCCTCGGCTGACCGATGCTCTCCACAAGCGCGCCGTGGATGACGAGGCAGCAGGCCTAAATCAGATGTATGAAGCGATTCGGAGCGAACGGCCGCATCTGGCCGAGCAGGACGGTAAGCGCATCGTTCCGCTAAACTTGCTACTCCGGTTCGCGCTCCGGGCCGAAGCGACCTGCGGTGCCGACAGCCAGCGCGAACTAAAGCTGATCGCCAAGGAACAGGCCAATGAGAAAGCCCGCATCATCCAGCATGTGCAGGCCGCGCCGGAGCATATCCTGAATCGCCAGGGACGCTGGACGCTCGGCGACAAGGCGCCTGCCGCCATCCGGCAACTGGCCGACGCCTGGCGGCATGATGACCTCATGCAATCCATCCTGAAGGATCGCGCTGCCGCAGCCGCAGCCGACGTGTCGACGAAGACGCCAGATTGCTCGTCCAGCGCACGGCATGAGCCGAACAAAAATCAGGCGAGCGCCAATGAACCAATGGAAGCGACACCGCTCTCCGGTCGTACGGGAACAAGCCAGCCGCCACCTGATACTTCCAACGACAAACCCACGCCCATCCGTCCCTGGATCGGAATCGATCGATCGGATCGTGGCAGGGGCGATTGACGATCTTATGGCAAGGGGCTGTCAGCCGTTGCGGATCCTGAAAGTGCCAGGCGTCATGCGGCGTCAGAAGTTCGGCGTCGAACGAGGTCCGCGTCGCCCGGCGTCGGCTTCGATCAGCTTGGCGCGGCGGCTATTCGTTCCATCTGGCTGCTTGAGCTGAACCGATCCTCCGTCCTCGCCGACATCAGCCGACAGGAGGAAGGCGGCAAAGGCTCCCGAGCAGGAGGCATGTCCACACCATCTGGCATGAAGGCCCTCACTGTCGATTGCTCCGCCGCCATCTGCCGCTGGCCCATATTTCTGAGACAGGAGCCTGCGCCATTCCTGCGGATCCGTCCCGCGGGGCGGCAGATAGGTGATGGTAGATATCCGGGCGGCACCAGGCCAGGCCAACAGCTTCAGAAGGATGCGGCCGCCCTTCAGGTCGTAGAACTCGACTTCGCCCAGAACGGACTTGCCGGTTTCCGGTGCACGGCCTTCGCGCGCGCGGATGAGGCCGCGTACCTGATCCTCGAACCCGATGACGCGCAGGGCGCGCTTGACCTTCAGCCTGCGGAATTTGATGACGCCCTCTACCTCTGCTTCGCTCATGCCGAGCCTGAAGCCCGCCAATTCGAACGTTGCGGGCTTGTCCTGTTCCGTCACGGAAGCGGCGCGGGTCACGCCGACTTCGGAAATATTGACGGCGGGCGCGGCCGCAAGCGCCAGCGCGATGATATGCAGCATGTCTGTCTCCTAGATAACGATCTGGCGCCTCACGCGCAGGAAGTGGATGCGCGCGTGCGCCACGGCGCCGATGGCGATGAAGAAGAAGAAGGCGGGCCAACCCTGCTGGGCAAGGCCGATCCGCATTCCGACGGCCATCGCACCTGCGATGAGAAATGGCACCGTCCTAAGCGAACACAACACGCAGAAGAGCATCGGGTTAGCCTGTGGTCTGATGAGCGCCGCGAGCGCCGTGAGCGCAACAAGGATAGCGCCCGGCGGCTCACTGTTCAGGAACAGGGTGAGGAGCAGGCCCGGCACGAACAGATAGATGCCGCCAAGAATGAAGTTCGGGACGAACGGAACGGTGCGGACGATCATCGTCTCACCGACCTTTCAACCGGCCATTTTCGGCTACGCAGCCGCCCCTTCTTCACAACGCTAACCGCCATGCTCATCCCCTTGTCGGCGGATGACGCCCAGCCGGCGGCATCCCGTTGAAGCGGGATGCCGGCCCTTGGAGCCGGGTGTTGGAAACCTGCAATAGATCAGGCGCGAACGCCTTTAGCCGGTGGCTTGGACATACGCGTCCGCCACCCGGCCGATAAGCTCTTCGACCAGTACGGTCTTCCGACCGGCTTCTATTGTCAGGGTTTCCACGCCCCGGCCCGGGAACCGCTTCCCGTGCAAGGACCAGTCTATAATCAGCAGATTAACCGATGGCGAACGAAATCCGGTCGATCGACTTGGTCTGAAGGCAGCATGGAAAAGGCGCCGCTGGCGGGTGTGCTGAACAGCAGTGAAGTCGAAGGTTTTGGAAGAAGGAAAATAGAACAGGCGCAAGCCTGCGCAGCTTCCAGCCTTCATTCACTCACCGGCAACGCCGGTATCCCAGCCAGCCCATGATCACCCCACCGTCCGAGGGCGGTGTGCGGTCGTGCGCCCATCGGAGACGACCATGCTCCCCTCCCATACCATCACCGCATTTACGCCCGTCACCATCAATGCCGGTCATCCGACCGCCAGTGGCGACATCGCGGTCGGCGCTGCCGCGCTGACCGTGACAGTCGTCGCCGGACAGGTCAGCTTTGACCTCTCCTCCTTCATCCTGCGACCCAACAGACCCGCGCAGGAGTTTTTCGAGTGGATCGATGATCGCCTCAGCGACGATCAGGCTACCCTGTCGATGTACGGGCCGGGCCGCGTTGTCGAACTGCTCGGCCAGTTGCCGGACGTCGCCTATTCCTCGGGCTTCCGCAGCCTGGCCGGTGGAGGTAACCAGCCCATCATTCGCCTCCAGGTCGAAGATCGAAGGCGCTTCATCTCCCTTCATAACGCCTGCGCTCAGGCCCACATTGCCTGCGCGTCGACCGATCCGGCTGAGCGCTTCGTCGCCTGGGTCAAGGGCGACATCGACCAGATCGCGGTGGATGCCGAGATCGACGCGATCGCGACATGGCGGATGACGGTCGCCGCGATCGAACGCAAGAGCGGCCTTGGTCGTGAACTGGCCACGATCCTCCACCGGCATCTGGTCCAGTGGCTGCGCGATACCGATCGCGCCTCCACCCGCGCGCATGAGCGCAATCTCACTTCCATCGCTGGCTGACACGCCTGCCGCGCCTGCGGGCGCGTCCCTATCGAAGGATATTTCCATGGAATTGATCGATCTCTCGATCATGCATCGGGGCTTTGCGCCCCGCAGCATCGCCATCAGCTTGCGGACCGCCGGCTGTTGCCACGGTATGCGCCACCGCCCGGATTGCCGGATATTGGCTGGCATCGGCCTGCTATCGGTACAGCCGGACTTCGACGGCGGCTTCAGCATCGAAGCCGATGCAACTTACCTCCAGCCAGGAGACATCGTCACCGATCTGCTGGACTGGCTGAATGATCGGGTGCCGGACGACGGCGCGATCGTCACCTGGGACAAATGGTGGCCAGCGGCACGGCGTCTGGCCGCGCTCGCCGATCCGGAACGACATCCTATCCTGGTGGCAGCGGCGGGCGATACCGCAGGTCGCTGGCGGGAACTGCCCGCAGCCGACACATGGTATCTGCGTCAGGCTCGCGCGCTACCGGTGCCCTGCATCTGCGATGCTGGTGTTCAGGTCGCGGACTGCCACTCGACGGTGCCCTTGTCGTTGTTGCCGGATGCCGAGATCGCGATCCCGCAACTGAAACAGGAAGCGATCGCTGGCTGGCTGGCCTGGGCGAGGCAGTTTGCCGACTTCGATGTGGATCCTATCGCGGCGCGAGCGGTGCACGCGCTGGACAAATGGCGCGCGGCCACGCCGATTTCCGACCAAGACTGATCGTCTACTGACGATTTTCACTGCCCCCGGCACGATGCGCCACGTCGTGCCGGGAGTCTTCCAGCCTCATCGTTTCGCGCACCGATGGCTGACTTTCAGCCGCTGCCGATCAGCTTCGGCTTCCCGTCAGCGCACCCCATCTTTCTGGAGAATATCCCATGCATATCGATCCCGCCCGTGCCTTCAAGGCTGCCTCGCCCCGGTTCATCGTCGTCCTGGATGGCGAATTTACCTATGATACCGCCGCCCATGCGCGCTACCAGGCGACCGAACGCTTCGCCCCAAACGATCGGCCCACAGGTAAACCGGCAGACGCATCGAACGATCCCCGCGTCACGCCGCGCTGGCCGTTCCTTCGCCTCGTCACCCTCTCCTGGCTCGTCCTGTCCGATGCGGGCGATGGCCTGCGTCCCCTTCGCCTCGAAAGCCGAGGCCTGCCGGAGCAGGATGAAGCCGCGATCTTAACGGCGTTCTTTAACGATATGCAGCAGCTCGGCGCGGTCGAACTCGTCACCTGGGGCGGCTTCCATGTCGATCTACCGCGCATGTTGATGTCTGCCATGACGTTAGGCCTGCGCATCCCTGACGCCCTCAAGGGCCTGCTCTCCCCATGGCGACGGCACGAATCCGGCCATCGCGACCTGATGAGCGAAGTGTGTGCCGGGGCCGGCCCGGTGCATCTCGCCGAAGTGGCCGCGCGGTTGTCCATTCCGGTCAAGACGGTCTGCCGCGCCGACCTCGTGTCGCGGCTCATGGAGCATGGTAAATGGTCGTCGGTCCGTGCGGTGGCGGAGGGCGACACGTTAACTACGTGCATGGTCCTGATGCTTTGGCGCCACATGGCGGGCGAAGGCGCCTCGGCGCTTGAAGCGAAAATGCGGCTCGCGACCTTCATCGCCGAAAATTGCGCGCACCGTCCCTATCATCGGGACTGGCTCGCCTATCGCGACGACGCCCTGCGCATCGCCTTTGCCACCGAAACCGCGCGCATGGGCGCGCTCGCACCAGCCATCTGAAAGAGAAGAGAATTGCGTCCTTAGAAGGGACGGAAAATGAAGAAATGGGCCGCTGGCCCAAGAAGGAATGTGCGATGACTATTCACCACACCAAAACCATGATCAACGCCGCCACGTTCGCCCTTCGCGGCCTGATGGGTTACCCGCAGTTCGCGCCGACCGCGCACACCATCGCCTTCTGCTCGGGAGGCGAACGAGACGTTGAAGGCGCAAACTGGATCTGCCAGATGGTTCAGGAAAGCGGCAACGACGTCGTTCATGTGAACTTCGGCACAGACTCCGTTGAACCGATCAACGTTTCGCTCGCCCTCCGCCAAACCCTGTATGTGGATTGGCACCCACGCGTACAGCTATACGCGGCCAGCGAAGAAGCGCCGATCGAACTACTGACGCAGGAGCATCGTTGGACGGTCGGCCCGCGCCACCTACTTATGGCAAAGCCACTTCCCCCGCGCAGCAAGATCAAGGCGGGCGTCGAACGCGCCGCCCGTCGCTGGCGCGAAATAACGCAGATCACCGCAGAGGGACCATTGCCGATCGCCCACCTCCTTCCGAGAGGGTCGTCATTCGCGGAAGCGATGCCGGATCAGGCCAATGCGACCATCGTGAGGATGTTCGGCTGAACGCTCGCGAAGCGCACAAACGCTTCGAGCTCGTCCTGCGCCGGCCATGTGCCGGCGCAGACAGCTTCAAAAGAAGCGGTCAAGAAGAGCAATGGAGAAAGGAAAAAAAGGCTTCGCTAAGGCGAATAAGGTTCGGTTCCTACCGAACAGTTAAAACGCAAAGCGGATTTGCGCTTTTTTGCCCGAACGATGCATTCGGGACACAGGAACTGTGCGTCCTGTTTCTTTCTTTTTTTTCCTTTCTCCTGTTGACCTCATCATGTTGCCAGCATGGAAAAGGAGAGCATGGTTAAACGCAAAATTTGAATCGCTCAGTTGTCAAACAAGGTCGTCATGGTCGCAGAGGCCGAGCATTTACTGATGGCCCAGACGCTCAGTTATGTGATGAGGCAGGATATTAGCAGCTTAGCGGCTTCCGTCCCAACCTCGTACCAGGCTTTCAGCGATGAGCCGCTGTCCCAACGACTCGCCGTCCTACATGATCACCTGCAACGCCCTGCCACAGCGATCCTCCACCAACAGTAGTAAGTAAGTCGTTTCAAATGGCGTCGAAACGCCTTGGGACGATTTTGTTAAGCACCATCTTCTATGCGTTGGCAAAATCTCATCTTCATCCTAGAACGAAATCAGGGACTTCGCGCAAGCCACGAATTCTCAGGGGGCAATGATCTTGGATACATCTGATTCTTTCGACGCCGAAGAACTGCTCATAAACCTTGCGGTCGAGAGCTGGCGCTTCTCGCGCATGTTCCAGCGATCGATCGACCCGCGCGATATCAAGGCCGCTGGTCGCCAGTCCAACCAGATCCGCTACTTCCAGCGGAAGCTGGCAGACAGCCTGGCACCATTGGGCCTCCACATAGTCGATCTCGATGGCGAACGCTACGACGAGGGCATGGCCGCCGCAGCCCTGAACGCCGCCGATTTCGAGCCGGAAGACATCCTCTACGTCGAACAGATGATGGAACCCATCGTCATGGGCCCGGACGGCGTTCGCCGCACCGGCACCATGATGCTCAGGAAGTGAAGAGGTAAAAGTGGAATACGTCGGTATCGATCTCGGCACGACCAACAGTGCCATCTCCAGCTTCAACGGTGAATCCGTCACCCTCTACAAGAGCCCCGAGCAGCACGACGTCACCCCGTCGGCGATCTTCCTCGATCGCCGCGGCAATAAGTTCGTGGGTAGCCGGGCCTATAACAATGCTGCGCGCAACCCGGACAATGCGGCCACCCTCTTCAAGCGCATGATGGGCACGAGCACGCCGATCCGGTTAGCTGCCCTCGATCGCACCATGACGCCCGAGGAATGTTCGGCAGAGGTCCTGCGTACGGTATTCGGCTATCTGCCGGAGACGATGCGCAACGAGGCCGACACTGGCACCGTCATCACCGTTCCCGCCGCCTTCAACCAGATGCAGAAGGACGCCACCCTGGCCGCGGCCGAGGCTGCCGGGATCGGCCGGGTGGCATTGATGCAGGAACCCGTTGCGGCCGTGATGAGCGTCATGCGGCAGCGCAGCCGTGACGGCACCTTCCTGGTATTCGACCTCGGCGGCGGAACGCTGGACATCGCTATCGCCCAGAGCATGAAAGGTCGTGTCTCTCTCCTCGCGCACGGCGGCGTGGAGATGTGCGGTGGCCGCGATATCGATCGCGCGCTGCTCGACGAGGTGGTGAAGCCCTGGCTGGTCGACAATTTCGACCTCGGTGACGACTTCATCGTCAATCCGAAGTTTCGCACCCTGGTCCGTATGGCCACTTGGGCGGCGGAGAAGGCCAAGATCGAACTGTCCCACGCCGAAGAATCGGTGGTAGCGCTTTCCGAGAGCGAGGTCGGCGTCCGCGATCTGTCCGATGAGGAAATCTACGTCGACATCCCGCTCGACCGGACCAGACTCAACGCCCTTATCTCTCCGATCCTCGAACGGGCAGTGACATCGGCGCGCCAGACGCTGGAGCAGGCCGGCGTCAGCCCGCACGATGTCGATCGTATCGTTTTCGTCGGTGGACCGACCCAGTACAAGCCGCTGCGCGACAAGGTGGCGTTCGAACTGGGCATCGCCGCATCAACGGACGTGAATCCGATGACAGCGGTTGCAGAGGGGGCAGCCATCTTCGCGGAATCGATAGACTGGACCAACGAGGGCCGTGGCCGCAAAGCGTCTCGCAGTTCACTTTCCTCGTCTGATCTGGAGTTCGCCTATGTGGCACGCACCCCCGACGCTTCGGCGAAGATCGTCGCGCGGAAGATTGGCTCATCGGAGGGTGAGTTTCAGGTTGATAGCCTCGACACCGGATGGTCGTCCGGCCGTAAGCCCCTTCGCGAGGGTGCAACGCTCGAACTGCCGCTCGCCAAGCCCGGCGAGAATGCGTTTCGCGTATTCGTCTTCGACGCCACTGGCGGCCCGGTTACGATCGGCAACGACCGAATCGTCATCAGCCGGACAGCCGCGCAGATCGACGCTATCCCTGCATCCCATACGATCAGCATAGAAGTGCTGGAGTCTCGAAACGGCGCGCGAGGCCTCCAGCCGCTGGTCCGTGCCGGCGATCCTCTCCCCAAAAAGGGTGCGGTCAGCTTCCGAGCCGGCGAAAACCTTCGGGCTGGAAGCGCCGCCGCGCTGAACTTCAAGCTGTGGGAAGGCGACATCAAGGAGCCGATCGAGGACAATGTCTTCATCGGCACCTTCCGCGTAGCCGGTTCGGACTTTGAGGATGGCATGATTCCGACCGGCGCGCAGATCCTGTGCGAGTTCGAGGTCACGGACAGCGGCAATATCCGCCTCGACATCTCCGTCCCCGATATCGGCGGCTCATTTTCCAGCGGCCATAACTATTATGCCCGGCAGGATGCGCAGATCGATTATTCACAGGCCGCCACGCTAGTGACAGTCGAGGCCGATGCCACGGCCTCGCGCCTGGACGAAATCGCCAAGCACGTCGATGACTACCGGATCGACGGAATCCGCAACAGGATCGCCAAGGCGGGCGCGATCGATGCCGAGCAGGCAGTGCCCGAAGACACCAAGGAGGCGCTGGACGAAATCCGTGCAGCTCGCCGTGAGATCTCGGCCTTGCGCAAGGATCACCTGAAGGCGATCCGGCAGGTCGACCTCGACTCAATCGTGAGTACGTTCAACGACTGGTCGCGCGAGTTCGCTCGCCCCGACGAACAGCAGTCTTTCGATGCCTTGGCGCGAACGGCGCAGCACTCGATCGACACGAACGCGAACGATTTCGAGTCGCATCTGGCTGACCTCCGCAGCAAAAACATCGACGCGCTCTGGCGATCGGATGAGTTCGTAGTCGAGCGTTTCCACTGGCTGGCCCGCAGCCCCGAACAGTTCCTCGACCATGCCCAATGGTCGACGCTCATCAAGCAGGGGCAGGCCGTGCTGGCTCGTCCGGATCTCGACGAGTTGCGCAAGGTTCTCATCCATCTGGATCAGCTCCGCTTCACCCGCGTCGGCGAGGAGGAGATGCTCGCCATGACCAACATCGTGAGGGGCTGATGGCGGGCTCGCGTTTTCCTCAAGGACTGGTCATGCCGCAGGGCGTCAAGCTCGGTCGTCTCGTCACGTCCCATGAGGGGGCCTTCTGGCTGCATGCCACGAGAGGAGGCCCGCGCGTTCTTCTTGTTGCGGCCCCATTACGCGCCAGGATCGACGATACCGGATTCGCTTCGGAGGATCTGGCGTTCGGCGATCAAAGCTATGGGGTCATCGTTCAGTCCGGCGCGTTCGATGAGATCAGCCGCCTCGACAGACCGGAAGATGTGGACGTGGCCCTTGGGTTCGCGCGAGCGCTTGGGACGCTCGACGACCGGGCCTCTGTCGCCATCTACAGTGGTGAAGCCGGCAAGATGCTCTCCTTCGTCATCGACGGGGAGGCCCCGATCGATAAGGATCTGGCACTGGGCCGCTATCTCAGCGCTGGCATTGATGTGCCCGCATCGGATGTTGTCGCGCTGGAGCGCATCACGACTGCTTTCGACATCGAGGATCTGGAGAAGATCGTCACCACCGCTGGCGTGCCGATCAAGTCCGCGAGGCGTGTCGCACCGGCCAAGAGCACGAAGACGAAGCGCGAAACCGACGTGTCGGGTATTCGGCCTGGGCCGTTCACATTGCCGGGACGCAGTGCGCTATCTGAATTCTTCAATGAGCATGTCGTCGAGATCATCGCCGACGAGGAACGGTATGCGGCGCTCGGCATCGGTTTCCCAGGTGGTATCATTCTCGAAGGTCCGACCGGCTGCGGTAAGACGTTCGCGGTGGAAAAGCTGATTGAGCATCTGGGCTGGCCGAGCTTCTCGATTGACGCCTCCAGCGTCGCCAGCCCTTATATCCACGAAACGTCGCGCAAGGTTGCCGAGATTTTCACCGAAGCGAAGAAGGCGGCTCCGTGCGTCATCGTGATCGACGAGATGGACGCATTCCTGGCTGATCGCAGCGCCAGCACCGACCAGCACCGGGTGGAGGAGGTTGCGGAATTCCTGCGGCGGATCCCTGAGGCCAGCGCAAACCGCGTACTGATCATCGGCATGACCAACAAGATCGACCTGATCGATCCTGCGATCCGTCGACGGGGGCGCTTCGATCATGTCATCCATGTCGAGCACGCCGGCCCCGCCGAGGTCGAGGGGCTGCTCGGGTCGTTGCTCTCGTCCATTCCGCACGATCTGCCGAACCTCGCCCAGCTAGCAGCCCAGCTTGCCGGTCGCCCGCTTTCCGACGCCGCCTACGTAGTCAGGGAGGCTGGCCGGCTAGCGGCCCGCGCCGGGCGTGACCAGATAACGGAGGCGGATGTTGCTTTCGCCATATCACGGAGTCCTGAAAGGGATGGCCGCGACCAGAATCGGATTGGGTTCTGACCATGACTGACAAAGCCTACGGCTTCGATGGCCTCATGTCCTACAGCACCGACGTCGACGCAGCGATCGCCGAAGCTGACCGGCTGGCCGCGAAGGCTCCCCCGCCAGCCCCGTCACGGCCGGCTCCAGTCGTCCAGCCGGATGCTCCAGTTCACAGGGATAGCGGCGCGATCTCCGGCGGCGTGAAGAAGGTAGGCGGTTGGGTGCTGGGCATCGGCCTGCTCCTTGCGGTCAAAGCCTGCATCTTTGGTGGCGTGAACGCTATTCGGCATTCGGACACGTCCGACAGTTCCAGCCCCGAAACCGTTGCCGAGGCACCTTATGTCGCCAGCGACACCGCAGACACTTCAGGCGAGAGCGGTGAAGGCTCTAATGCCACAACTTCGGAATGGTCTGCCGACGATGCGCCTACCGCTGAAAGCGACGACGGCTCGGTTCTGACCAAACCCGATGCGGGTGTCGCGACGCTGAGCATAGCCGAGCTACGCTACTGCATCGCAGAGGACATTCGCATCGGAGCCGAGAAAACCGAGATGGATAGCGCACATATCCTCAACGTCGATCGCTTCAATCGGCACGTCGACGACTTCAACGCCAATGTTGATGATTTCAACAGCCGCTGCTCCCATCGATCCTTCATGAGTAGCGACAAGTCCGTCGCCGATGGCCAGGTCGAAGCCCAGCGAGCGGCGTTCGAGAGTGAAGGAAGAAGTCGTGTCGATTGAGGTGATGGAAAACATGGCATTGGCCACCAACCCGTTCGCCGTTCTGAACGTGACCACCCGGGACGACCGTGAGCGGATCATGGAGGCAGCTGAGGATCGGTCGTTGATGATCGACGCCGAAAAATGTCAGGACGCCCGAGCGGTACTGACCAATCCACGACGTCGGATCGATGCTGAGTTGGCATGGTTTCCCGGCGTCTCACCAAGTGCCGCCAGCCGGGTCGTATCGGCGCGCACCCTCGATGACCTCGATGAACTGCCATTAGGCGGCGTGGCCAAGATCAACGCCTATCTGGCGGTTGGCGCAGTTGCCAGTCCCCTGGGCAAGGATCGACTCGCTCGACTGCTGGACACCGTCTCGACCGAAGCAGATGGCATTTCGATCGATGCACTCCTCCGTGACATCAACGAAGACCGTGAGGTCGCTGGTTTCCCGCCATTCAATTCGACAGACGCATTCGACCAGGCGCTGGCGGAGCGCCGACAAGAATGGCGCCGAGCGGTAGCCGGCATCTTAACTGCGACGCCGAGTTTGGTGATGGTTGAGGCCCTCTATAATCTCGTCGATTCTATGCTGGCCGAGGAGCGCTTCCCGCGCCTGCTTCATGAGTTGATCGATGACTATTCGCTTCGGGCGCAGCCGTTCATCAAGGCTGAGCTGGAGGCGGCGCAACGGGCCATTTCCAAGATACGGAGCCTAGCGGCTTCGCGCCCTGATGCTTTGGAACCACTCATTGCGGCGCTCGGGAAGCTGCTTTCTACCTGGGAGCAGATCACCAGACCTATCCAGGTGAGCGCCACGTTGCTGGGGCGCACGGATGAGGATTCCGAAGGCCTTGCGTTTGCAGTCCGCAGTGTGTCCATCGACCTGTTCAACGATCACCAACTGCTCGAACACTCTAGGCGGGTATTACTTCTCGTTGCCTCCAATTTTCAGGCAATCCCTCGTGTGGCCGATAAGCTGGCGGAAGATGCCGCTGCTCTTGATGACATTGCTGACCAGCGTCAGCTGCGGGAAGACGAAATCGCCTATGCGGCGGACATCGGCACTTTCAACAAGTCGCGCCTGTCTGTCGATACTTCAGGTCTGTCCTGGAAAGGCGAGCACTATCCGTTGCACTCGGTCGCCTTTGCTCGCTGGGGGGCAATTAGCCGCTCGGTCAACGGCATTCCGACCGGTACCGACTATCTCATAGCCTGGGGTGATGGGCGACGGACGGCGACAGTGGAGTTTCGCAACGGCAAGATCTTCGAAGCCTTTACTAACAGATTGTGGAAGGCAATCGGAGAACACAGGCTGACCGCCATCATCGATACGCTACGGTCAGGCCGGACCATTCGCTTCGGAACAGCGGTGATCGGCAACGACACTGTGGTGCTGAAGCGGAAAAAGATGTTCGGCGAGGAGGACGCCGAATTCTCCTGGTCTGAGGTGTCGGTGGTGACTCGAGACGGCTCTTTCGTGATCAACGGTCCATCCGGTTCCAAGGCTTCTTCGGCGCTGTCCTACAGGGACGTCAACAACGTCCACTTCCTTGAAGTCATCGTCCGGAAGGCGTTCTCCGCTGGTCGCGTCCGGCTCAGCGAGGCGTTCGGCAACTGATGGTAAGGTTCAAGGTTACCGCTCCGCAGTCAGGATCCCCAAAGCGTAAGCGATATGATCATTATCAATACGCAGCACCGAGAAATCAGCGTGCCTGGAGATAGAAACGCCGATGCAGCATTGCCTGGTGTTTCCGGAACCGAACGTGGCAGTGAATTAGAAACAGTCCTCGCTCGGACCCGCGCCGATCTTCTCCACGAGCTCAAAAGCGCCTGGGGCGTGGGCCGTGCCGAACCCATTCGAGTTATCGGACGCATACGACTGATACAGGTGTCTAATGGACCTGACCTGTGGTTTCTGAACGATTTCGAGCATCCAGAAACCGGAGTGGGGTTAATGTATCCGACGCTTTCGGGTGCGTCAGGCCGTAAGGAGCTGGAAAGATCATCAGCCTACATTCCGCCAGGGCCGTCCCGTCAAGTAATCGGTCAACGTTTCGCTGCCACGGGGGAACAGTGGGCAATCGCCGAACTCGATCTCGCTGCCATTTCAGAACGGCGCAAGCATCGCAACCCTTGGCGTTTGGACGTGCGTTCGGGCACGTTACGGCCTCTGGCCGATCTCCCGGCCGAATGGCGGGTCGGTGTGTCCGGCTCTGAAACAGCGAGGCGAATCGCGGCCTTGGCGCGGCATCAGATCGAGGACCATGTGCGCAGGCTGGTCCTGCAGGAGGACGAGGAACTCGCGCGACGCAATGCTGACAACGTCGAGGCACTGGGCAGGCTGCATGCGGAACGTCGTCAGGTGGAGGAAGATGCTCTTCTCGCCCGGGCCGAGATCGAAGCGGACCTCATCAGGCATCGCCACAATGCCGACGAAGCCGAACGCACCGCCACCGACCTTCAAGCCCGGCTGGGCATCGAGAAACAGCGGTTCGCCGCCTATAAAAGCACCGTAGAGCAAGAGAAGCAGCTTATGGAAATCACCTATCGTCGGCTGACCGATCTGCTCACTGAAAAGGGCAATCGCCTGATTGCCCTCGGATTAGCCGATGCCGAGGACGTTGCTGCGCTCGTGCCCGACATTGCCGGCTCGGAGGACGAGCGATCTGGCATAAGTTTCATGGAAGCTGTCGCTGGTGACTATGCCCGTCTGGCGCCGTTGCTTCAGAACAGACTGGCAGATGGCGGCCTTCTCTATTCTCAGGCCCAGCTTCGCGATTTTCTGGCGTTGCTTCGTACGCGCGACCTCGTCGTACTCGCGGGAGACTCCGGTTCCGGCAAGACTAGCCTAGTGCGTGAGGCAGCAGTAGCGATCGGCGGTGTCTGCACAGTGATACCGGTCAAGCCGAATTGGACCGGCCCCGAGGATCTGATCGGCTACTACAATCCGATTGAGCGTAGCTATCAGGCCACTCCTTTCCTTCTCGCACTTCAGGCCGCGGCACGCAGCCCGCACGTGCCCCACTTCATCTGTCTGGACGAGATGAACCTGGCACGGGTGGAGCACTACTTCGCCGACTTTCTCAGCCTACTCGAGAACCGCTCCACATCACCGGAGATACACCTCTACACAGCCGACGAGGAGCGGCATGTCGTCGTGGAACAGGGCATCTTCCTTGGCGTCGAAGCTGAAGCTCGCCGCCGTTCTGGATTGGCAGACACGGCGACGTTGGAAGAAATTCTTCGTCACGACCAAGCCAACGCCGAGCTTCATCGTCTCGGAGGTCTAGCGGACAACGAGTCCGTATTGGTACACCATGCGCGCTTGCGACGATCTCTCACGGCCCAACTGCGCATGCCAACTTCCCTTGCACTTCCTGGGAACGTCTGGATTTTCGGCGCGGTGAACATGGATGACACCACGCATCAGCTTTCGCCCAAGGTTCTTGATCGAGTACAAGTTCTGCGCTTCCGTAACCCGATGCTCGCCGATTGGGACGCAATCGAGCGCGAAGTGCAGGAAGTCTCAGCGTCAATGACGCCTCTCAATGGCCCTTTGTGGATGCTGCCCCACGAACTGGGCAGCCGCACAGAATACCCCGCCTTCGATCGTAGCGACGTGAACGTGGCGTTTCTTTCGCAGATCGCGCGTCAGTATCTCGACCCGCTGGGCGTTGAATTCGGATTGCGCGCCGTGCGACAGTCCCAGGGCTACATCGACGCCGCCACGGCGGCCGGTATCAGTGCGGACGAAGCGCTGGACAACGTGATCAAGCACAAGATCCTGCCAAAGCTCGCATTTGATTCTGCGCGTCTTGCCGCCAATGGCCGGTCGCGACGTGAGCTTCTGATGGAACTGAGCGCCGAATTGGGCAAGCGCTTTGAAAATGCAGGCCTCGATCCAGAGACAAGCAGCGTTGCCGATCTGGAACGCATGATCAAATTGGCCGAAGGCAACAACGGCATAATTAACTACTGGCTGCGCTGAACCGTCCCATGGGGGTTCTGGCGCATTATCTTGATATTGAATGGCAAGCTCCCGGCGTAGCCCGTCGGGTGGAGGTCTCGACCTACCCCATCGAAATAGAGACGGCTCCAAACGGCACATTGCATGCCGAGGTATCGATCTTCCGGGATCCGGCGCCGTGGGTTGGCCTTCAGTTGTCCGGAGGTCTGACAAGCGTGGAGCCCTGCACGATCAACGCCCAGGATGAGCGTTTGCCTTGGCTACAGGTGCCGGACGGACGCGGCGGAACGTGGTGGATACCTGAGACGGGGTGGAGCAAGGCTGGGAACAGGCATGTCTCGGAAATGCATCGCTCATTCGGTTCGTTCTCCGTCGATCTTGGCTCTGGCCGGAAGCTCATCCTCGATGCCGTGGCACTGGAGCTCGATCGTGCGCACGCCCAAGAATACCTAGATGACTTCCGGGATGAGCTAGTCTGGCTGGCCATAGGAAGTCGAACTGGTGCATTGGGAGAGGTGGGATCGGACAATAGTCGTGATCTTTTGGATGCCCTTAAGGCTTTCACCGATGCCGCCGGCCGCGTCCTTGAGCATCCGGCGCGAGAAATTCGCGAAGTGACCGCGCCCATGGCAACCGCGCGGGTCCGCCCCAATTCAGAGACCTTCCGCGCGGTGATGCGCCGGCCGGGTGCTCGAGCCTACCCCGGGCGTACCGCCCAGGAAAGTGCAGACATTCCCGAAAATCGCTATCTGCGCGGCCTTGTCGAGCATTGTCGCCGCCTCGCCAGATCCGTTGCCCGTTCGTCGGGCCACCATCAGGCTCATCTCACCGCCAGGGCAGTTCGCGAGAGAACGCGGGCAGCTGATCTGCTGGCCGTTGAAAGCGTTGAGATCGACCCCGAGATCTTCGACAACCAGCTTTCCGACATTCGTGCCCGTCTTGATGCTGTTGCCAGATGGTCGAGTTCTGAGCCTGCGCCGGGACAAGGCGAACGGCTATACCGGTTTACCGTCGGCAAGGAATTCAAGGAGGGCAAGGGTGCAGTCAAGGAATTCTTCTATCGCAGTCCCGATAGGGATGACCGTTATGACGAGCGCCAAGGAATCAATTTCAGTGTGGCCCGGCTTCCAGAAGATCTTCATGACTTGGTGATCGCCACGTCCCGTTTCGACAAGGATGTGCGTCTGGATTTAACTGGGAAAGCGGAAATCACTACGTTCAAGACGGCCAACAAAGTAGGGCGCCGTGCGACTTTCACGCATGTATCAGATGCCCGCACCCATTCGCCGGTACTCGGGCGTCGCGAGGCGGCGCGGTCCCGGTATGAACAGAATGGATGGCATCGGCCTATAAGCCGCAGAGAACGTGAAGAGTACCGCCTGGAAGCGAACACGGCACTTACGCGCGCTGACCACTTTGCGGAACGCGGTGAGAAGAATGCGGCCATCTCGGTCGAGCTGAATGCCGTTGCTAAATCACTTGATCAGCAGGACGCCGCCTGGGACCACCTCAATGTTGGTTACAGCTCAGCATTCCCGATGGGAATGCGCTTCTTCCAGTCGCCGATTTACGCCGCAGCGCTAGCAGCTTTCCAGCAGGTGTCGAATCTCGAACAGCGCATTGGGCTCAGTGGAGATGCGCTCGACCGGCTGGGGCGCATCAACACCCTGCATGCCAGCGCGCTCTACGAACGATGGTGCCTGATCAAGATCATCGGAATCCTTATGCGGGATTTCAGCTTTGAGCCGCAGGACAACTGGGTGGCGCATGTGGTCACTTCGGTGTCCCAGACCCGGCAGCCCAATGAAACTGGCTTTTCACTGAGTTTCACCCGGACCCATCCGAGCATGACGGCCCGCCTCGATGTCGAGCCCGTGCTTGCAAATGGCCGTCGTCCAGACTTTCGCCTGCGCTTCACCGTTAGCACTTCTGCGGCCGCACAGGTTAATGCCGACGAACGAGGCTGGGAGCGCCGGTCGATTTTTCGGGATGTGACGCGGACGCGGTCCGGTCTGGTCATGGATGCCAAGTTTCGTACTCGGTGGAAGCCGGATGAGCTTGTCTCGATGTTGAGGCTGCTGGTCGACACGAAGAAGTACGGGCAGGATGGAGATAGAGTCTTCATTCTGCAGCCTGCGAAGGCCGCGATCGAACACCGGACATCCCCGCTCGGCTGGAGGCGGGATTGCGACTATGGACAGAACGATCCCACGGGGCACGCTCACGGCAGCATTCAGCTCGCCGCTGACCCTATCTCTGGCGCAGCGTCATTGACCAATCTCCAGCGGCTGATCGCTCTCGAGCTTCAGCAGGCCTTTCCTGAGCCAGAGGTCGGTGAAGTGCGGGATCGAAACAGCGGTCGCGATACAGGACCTTTGGGCGGCATCATCGAGATATGTCGATCGAATTCCACCTTCTGCATCGCCTGCGGCGAGACGCACGAGCCGGCGGACGTCAAGCCGGACCGCACCGAAAGAGGGAATCGGAAATGGTACTACAGATGCAGCGGGTGCGGCACTGGCACCATGCAGACCCGCTGTTTCAGTTGCGGATCATTGTTACACAAGAATGGACAGCAGATGACCTACCACCTGACCGTTGCCGATCAGATTTCGAATGTGGTCTGCCACTGTTGCGGCGCGGGATTCTAGGCTTAGCCCTCCGCCTTCGATTGACCGCTTGAAACTCACCGACCAGCGCACGCCGCTTTTTTCAGATGACTCCACAATCCTTAAAATCTACCATCATCCGGTCGTGACGCTGTCGCGGCGCGGACGGATCGTGAGTATAGCGTGAGATACATCACGTAGGTATAGCGAGCCGGGGGATGCCACTCAAAAAGTGGCGGTTTTCGGCCTTTTCGGTGAAACGGTGATTTCTCCCGTAGGGGTCACCATTTATCAATGCCTTGCGAGGCGGTTGGATAGTGGCTGGCGCTGATCTGGGTGCGCGCGGCCAGCGAATTGAGCCAGTCGGCTTTCGACTATTCTCCTGGAACTATTGTCGTCCGGCCTGAAGGCTTGGGCATTCACCCGTCTGCGTTTCGCTCCATGCCTGACGTCCAGCCTCGGTTCGGCTGGACCTTCCGGTTATCCCGCCACAGCCGTTCTCGTCGCCTTCGCCGATCGCGTCCTCTTTGCCTGCCCTTGCCGGGGCTGGGCAGTCGATTCCCGCACGACGAGCGAAGGCGCGAGCACGATGTTGCGGATCTCCGGATCATCCCCCCGAATGCGTTGCAGCAGAAGGTCGGCCGCCTCCGCCCCAGGGCATTATGGCCGATGCGTATCGTCGTCAGCGGCGGCGTCACCAGATCCATCATGGGCATGTCGTTATGCCCGACGATCGATATGTCCTCCGGGCACCGAAGGCCACGTTCCTTCAGCGCATCATAGGCGCCCAGTGCGAGAAGGTCGTTTGCGGCGACGATCGCGGTGATGTCGGGGTCACGGTCCAGCAGGCGGCGGGTCGCAATCGCGCCCTCTTCCCGCGAATAGCCTTCGGCTGCTTCGTGCAGCGGCTCGGTCGAACGAAGGTCGTGCTGTTCCATCGCGCCATAAAAGGCGCGCCGCCGCAGATGGCCGGTGGACACCGTCTCCGGTCCTGCGAGATGCGCGATCCTGCGATGTCCCAGTTCCACGACATGGTCGACCGCAAGTTGCATTCCCAGCGCGTCGTCGGAGACGACGGCCGACAATCGGCGCTTTTCCTCCGCCCGGTTGACGAGAACCGCCGGAAGCCCCTGTTCGAGACAGAAATCGACCACCGGGTCGTCGCGCTGGACGGTCGCCAGGATCAATCCCTCGATCTGCCGCGTCGCCAACTCGCGCACGATCTCCAGCTGCCGGCTGGAATCCCGCCCCACATCGGCAACCACGGTCGAGAAGCCTTCCGCCGCAAGCCTTTCCGCCGCGCCGCTGAGGATCGGGGAAAAGACGGTATTCGCGATGTCGGGCACGAGCATGCCGACAAGATGCGAGCGGCCGGTGCGCAGGCCCGCGGCGAGCAGGTTGCGCCGGTAGCCAAGGCGCTGCGCCGCCGCGAGCACGCGTTCAGCCACTTCCTCCGCGACCAGATAGCGGGTCGCTGGATTGAGCGCGCGGGAGACGGTCGACGGGTGAACCGCAGCGGCCTCCGCGACCTGCTTGATCGTCACGGTCCGGGATTTGGTGCTACTGCGCGGCAAAATAGTCTCCTTTGACAGGCCTTTCTCTTCCCGCGCGCAAATCTTGGCAACATGATTTCGCATTCCGGCCGGTCGCGGGCCTTTTGCAGGCGGCTGCGGCAGGATGGAGGGGCATCGGTTCATGGCGGCGGGCGATGCAATGCCGCCCGCGAACGGCCGCTTCGACGGACCGTCAGGTTCATCGCGCCGCTGTCCGGGCCGTCGGAAGTCCGCGGTCCGGGGATTGTCTCTGGCTTGTCGCGCTTAAAAGGAGCGATGCGGCAAGGAGCGCCCCCTCCCCTGCCGAGGCCGATATTTCCCGCCGGGCTTAATGTTGGCGTTTGAAGCGCTGCACCCGGCGGCCATAACCGACTTCCGCCGTGTAGAGATTGCCTTTCGAATCGATCGCGATGTTGTGGATCGACTTGAACTGGCCGGGCTGGCGGCCCGCGCGGCCCCATTTCGTGACGAACGCGCCGGTCTGGCGGAGCAGGGTGACGACCCGTCCGTTGCCGCCGTCGGCAACGAAGATATAGCGTTGCGCGGCGTCTTCGGACAGGACGAGGTCCCACACCGATCCGCTGCCCAGCGTCTGGGGCTCCACCTTGAACTCGCGCACAAAGCTGCCGTCCTTGCGGAACACCTGTATCCGGTCGTTGGCCCGGTCGCAGACATAGACCAGACCGTCGCGGGCGATGCGCACGCAATGAACCGGGTTGTTGAAGCCCTGCGATACCGAAGCGGGCGAATAGGGCGGCAGCTTGTCGTCATTGGGCACCGAACCGCTGCCGCCTCAATGCCGCTTATATGCGCCGGTCGACAGGTCGAAGACGATCACCCGGCGATTGCCATATCCGTCCGCGACATAGAGTTCGTTCGCCGCGCTGTCCGTCATCATATGCGCCGGGCGTCCCAGCCGCGTCGTGGAATTCGACCCTTGGTGCCGTCGTCGGCCCCGAACTGGCGGATGAACTTGCCGTCGCCGGTGAACTCCAGCACCTGGTCGCCGTCCAGATTGCCGGCGATGAAGACATGGCCCGCATCGTCGACATGGATGCCATGTTCCATCTGCACCCATGGATGGCCCTGTCCGGCTCCGCCCCAGGCGGCGAGAAGATTGCCTTGCTGGTCGAATTTCATGACCGGCGGAGCAGCCGAGCAGCAAAGCGACTCAGGCGGAGATTTCTGCGCGCCCTTCTCGTCATCGAGCAGCGAACCCGGCCGCTGGATGATCCAGACATTATCGTCCTTGTCGACGGCGACGCCCGAGACCTGGCCCAATATCCAGTTGCCGGGCAGGGGCCTTGGCCATTGCGCGTCGGGTTCGAACCGGGGGCGTCGGCGGCGGGTTTCTGGGCGGGAACGGGCGCTGAGCCGATGCAGCCGATCAGCATCGCCATGGCAAGGAAACAGCGCCGCATAGTCATCCCTCCGGGCCCATTGTCGACCGAATAAGGCTCTCAAGCAAAGGGCCCGCGTCCTAACATATTGTTATTCCGAAAGCGCCGTGGCAGCAGGCGGTTGCGCGCCCTGATGATAGCCATTATTTATCTTAATTAATAAGATTTCAATTGCCTATATCGCGATATGATGGTGATTTGCAGCGTCTGTCAAGGCGCAATCAGGGTGCGTGGCATCTGTTCAGGAAGGTTTCCCCTGTGGAAGGAAGCTGCTAGCTGGAGTTTCGCGCCCGGGGTGGCGCCTTGGGTTTGGATTGGGAGAAGTATTCATTCGCGGACCGGTTCTAACGCCGAAGAATAATTCGGTGACGCGGGCGTTTGCGATCCTGCGGGCCATAGCGGGCGCGGGTCGTGATCTGAGCGCGACGGAGGTTGCCCGCGCGGTGGGCAGCAATATGGCGACGGTGCATCGCTTCCTGCTGACGCTGGAAGGCGAGGGCGCGGTCGCGCGCGGGCGCAAGGGCGGTTTCCATCTGGGGCCGGCCCTGGCCGACCTTGGCGCCCGGGTGGAAGGCGACGTGCTGCTGGTCAATGCGGCGCATCCGCATCTGGAGGCTTTGGCCGATGAATTCCGCGAAGCCGTCCACTGCGTCGCGCGCAGCGGGAACCAGGCGATCAATGCGGCCGTGGCGCGGCCCGACCGTTCGCTGGTCATCAGCCATCCGGTGGGCGAGCCGTTCCCGCTTCATTGCACCTCCGCGGGCAAGCTGTTCATCGCCTCGATGAGCGAGAGTCATCGCGCCAGCTTCCTCGCCAATGCGGAGCTCAGGCGCTACACGCCCGGCACCATCGTCGATCCGGGGCAGCTCATGGCCGAACTCGGCCGCATCGCGAAGCAGGGCTATGCGGTGGACAATGAGGAATGGGAGGAGGGGCTTCGTTCGATCGCGCTGCCGCTGCATAACATGCGGGGCCAGGTGGTGGCGGCGATCGCGCTGTCGGCGCCCAGTTCGCGGCTGGGCGACGAGCAGTTGGCGAAGGCGCGGTCCGCGATCGCCGGCAGCGTGACCCAGATCGAACGGTCGCTGTCGATCGAGAGCCGGGTTTTCCCGTCGCGCGCCAAGCCGCGCGGCAATTTCCCGCACCTGAAGCGCGTGGCGGATTTCCTGTTCATCTCGGGCACCAGCGCGCGGCGGCCGGATGACAGTTTCGAGGGTGCGACCGTCGGGGAAGACGGCAGGGTCGTGATCGACATAGAGCGGCAGGCGCGCTTCATCTTCGACGCGATCCGGGACATGCTGGCAACGGCGGGCGCGTCGCTGGCGGACATCGTCGATATTCAGGTCCACCTGCTCGACATGGCCGATTATGAGACCTTCAACCGCGTCTATGCCGATTATTTCGGCTTCGAAGGCCCTGCGCGCAACACCGTCGCGGTCAAGGAACTGCCCCATCCCCATCAGGGGATCATGATCACCGCCATCGCGTTCAAGCCGGGTTCCCATATCGCCCCGGACGAATGACGCTATGGCCCTCGACCGGAGCGATTTCCAGGCGACGCGATCGCTGATTAAGAAATCGCGTTAGGACGGAAATCAGGGCGGTTCCGACCCGGTGCCGGGATCGCGCGCCTGCTGTTTTATCCTTGTTCGTTCCATCGTGCGATGTCGCGCGAGCGCCAGCCGTGGCTGTGCGATATAAATTCTCATCTAACGACTTTTATATCTTGCATATCGAGATAATATATTTCATGCATGGTTCCGGGAAGGGAGAGACGTGGATGCCCGATGTTCGTTTGAGCCGAAGGTCCGCAATGCCTGGAGGGCAGGCGCGTCGCCGGTTCTGGCGGGCAGCCGCCCTCGCCCTGTTGGCGGCGGCGGGCGGTGGCGCGGCGCAGGCTCCGGCAGCGAAGGTGCCGATGGTGAAAAGCCAGGCGCGGGGCTTCTATCGCATGATGCTGGGCGACTATGAGATCACGGCGCTCAATGACGGCGTCGTCGACTTCCCGCCGGCAAAGCTCTTGACGAACACGACGGCGGGCGAGGTGGCCGCGATGCTGCGCAAGCGGTTCGAGCCGGATGTCGTGCCCACGTCCGTCAATGCCTTCCTGATCAACACGGGCGACCGTCTGGTGCTGGTGGACACAGGCGCCGGAAAGGTTCTGGGGCCGCGTCTGGGCGGGCTTGCCGAAAGCCTGCGGGCGGCGGGGTACCGGCCGGATCAGGTCGATGCCGTGCTGATCACGCACATGCATCCCGACCATATCGGCGGCCTGGTGAAGGATGGGCAGCCGGCCTTCCCCAATGCGACCGTCTATGCCGACAAGACCGATGCGGCGCTGTGGCTGGACCCGGCCGAAGCGGCGAAGGCGCCGGAGGATCAGGGCAAGCTCGGCAAATATCGCTTCCGGGCGGTCAAGGAGGCGATGGACGCCTATAGCCGTCGCGGCAGGCTTCGATATTTCGACGGCACGGGGGAAGTGCTTCCCGGCATACGCGCCATCGCCTCTCGCGGGCATTCGCCCGGCCACGCCTTTTTCGAGGTGGAATCGAAGGGCGAGCGCCTGTTCTTCTGGGGCGACATCATGCATTTCGGGCAGGTCCAGCTCGAGCTGCCGGAAGTGGCCATGTATTCCGACATCGATCCTGCAAAGGCGACGGCGAGCCGGTTGGCGGCGCTGAAGGATGCAGCGGACGGGCGCTATCTGGTCGCCGCCGCGCACCTGCCCTTTCCCGGACTGGGGCATATCCGCAAGGCCGAACGCGGCTATGCCTGGGTGCCCGTCACCTACGAAATCCCGCCCCGCTGACGGAGGGGACGGCTGGACGGCCCGATGCGTGAAGGCGTCGGGATGATGCATCGATGGGAGGAGGCGACATTGCGACTGGGTTCCGGATTATTGGCCTTCGCGGCGACGATGCTGCTGCCCGCCGTTGCGGTCGCGCGCGAAGCTGCTCCGCGCAACGACCTGCCTCAGCCTTATGAAACGACCCGGGATTGGGGCACTTTGCCCGCGGGCATGAAATGGGCGGCGGTGACGGCGGTGGAATCGGCCCCGGGCGGCGTCATCTACGTCATCCATCGCTGCTTTGAGAATTCCTGCATCGACCGGCCCGAACCGCCGATCCTGAAATTCGATGCGCAGGGCCGACTTCTGAAGGCATTCGGCCAGGGCCTGTTTCGCTTCCCCCATGGGGCGACCGTCGATCCGCAGGGTAATTTGTGGGTCACCGATCTGGGTTCCGTTTTCCTGGCCGAGCGTGGATCGGGCGACAATGGCGGCAAGATCGTGAAATTCGATCCGGACGGCAAGGTGCTGATGACGCTCGGTCACGATGCGCTGGGTTCCGCCACAGACTTTCTGGATCAGCCCAATGACATCGTGGTCACGCGCAAGGGCGACTTCTTCGTGTCCGAAAGTCATTCGCCCGGCGGCAAGAACAACCGGGTGCTGAAATTCTCGAAGGACGGCAAGTTCATCGGGCAATGGGGGCGCAAGGGGAGCGGCCCTGGCGAGTTCAGCGAGCCTCACAGTCTGGCGCTCGATTCCCGTGGGCGGCTGTTCGTGGCCGATCGGGAGAATAACCGTATCCAGATCTTCAGGCAGGACGGCAAGTTCCTGGCCCAATGGCATCAGTTCGGTCGCCCCAGCGGCATCTATATCGACGGGAAGGACAGGCTCTATGTCGCGGATTCCGAATCCAGTCCGGTCGAGGGCCGCAATCAGGATGCCCGCATCCGTCGCGGTATCCGTATCGGCAGTACCCGGACCGGAAGGGTCGACGCCTTCATCGAGGATGCCGAAGCGGCGGAACCCAGGCATTCCGGGGCCGAAGGCGTGGGTGTCGATGATCAGGGCAATGTCTATGGCGCGGTCGTTGGCCGCCGCATGTTGGAACGGCATGTGAAGCGGCCGAAGCCATGAAGGGCTGCCCGGTTCCGAATGATTGGCCCGTTGCAAGGCCCGCAGACTTTCGTTGACGGCTTCCTGCGGGCTTGATACCAATCTTACAAGACGAATTATTTTTCTTACTTAATGAGAATCGGAGAGAGCTCATGTCCCAAGGTAAGATTCTCGCGGGCTTCGTGGCGCCGCATCCTCCCCATCTCGTCTATGCCGAAAATCCCCCGCAGAACGAGCCGCGCTCGGAGGGCGGGTGGGAGCCGCTGCGCTGGGCCTATGAAAAGGCGCGCAAGAGCATCGAGGAACTGAAGCCTGACGTGCTGCTCGTCCATTCGCCGCACTGGATCACCACAGTCGGCCACCATTTCCTCGGCGTGGAGCGTCTGTCGGGCAAGTCGGTCGATCCGATCTTCCCCAACCTCTTCCGCTTTGCCTTCGACCTGAACGTCGACGTCGACCTTGCCGAAGCCTGTTGCGGCGAGGCGCAGGCGCTTGGCCTGACCGCCAAGATGATGCGCAATCCGAACTTCCGGGTGGATTATGGCACGATCACCACGCTGCACATGGTCCGTCCGCAATGGGACATCCCGGTCGTCGGTATCTCGGCCAATAATTCGCCTTATTACCTCACCCTCGACGAGGGCGTGGAGGAGATGGAGCGGCTGGGCGAAGCGACGCGGCGGGCGATCGAGAAAAGCGGCAAGCGGGCCGTGCTGCTCGCCTCCAACACCTTCTCGCACTATCATTTCCATGAGGAGCCGGAGATTCCCGAGGATATGAGCCGGGAGCATCCGCAAAGCTACAAGGGCTACAAATGGGACATGCGCATGATCGAACTCATGCGCAGGGGCGAGATCCGGGAGGTGATGCGCCTGTTCCCCGAATGGGTGGAGGAAGCCTTTGCCGAAGTGAAGTCCGGGGCCTTCCCCTGGATGATCTCCGCCATGGAATATCCCACCACGCCTGCGGAGCTTCACGGCTACGGCACGGTCATCGGCACCGGCAACGCCGTCATGGAATGGCGCTTGGCGGCCTGAGCCCCAATCGAGATACGAGGACATATCATGCCGGTCGTTTCCGCATTTCTGATGCCGGGCAATCCGCTGCCCTTCCTGCGCCAGGACAATCCGCCCTGGGCTCCGCTCGCCACGGCGGCGAAAGCGGCGGGCGAGGCGCTGCGCGCCAGCCGGCCTGACGTGCTGCTGATCTATTCGACCCAATGGTTCGCCGTGCTGGACGAACTGTGGCAGGCGCGTCCGCACAGCACGGGCGTCCATGTCGATGAGAACTGGTATGATTATGGCGACCTCCAGATGGACTTGCGTGCGGATGTTTCGCTGGCCCAGGCGTGCGTCGCGGGGGCCAATGCGGCGGGCCATCGATCCAAGGCGGTCGATTATGAAGGCTTTCCGATCGACAGCGGAACGATCGTCGCCAACGCCTTCCTCAACCCCAGCGGAACGATTCCGACGGTGGTCGCCGCCAACAACCTCTATCATGATTTCGCCACGACGGAGGCGCTGGGCCGGGTGGCGGCGGAGCAGGCCGATCTTCAGGGCAAGCGCGCGGCGGTGATCGCGGTCGGCGGCCTTTCCGCCGGCTATTTCGACAAGGATATCGACATAGCCGAGGATCGTATCGTGGATGAGCAGAGCGACGCCGCCAATCGCGCGCTGCTTGCCGCGATGGAGCAGGGCGGGGCGGACCGCTTGCGCGCCGGACTGGATGACTTCGCCGCGGCGGCGAAGACCGACATGGGGATGAAGCATCTGGCCTGGCTGTTGGGGGGCGTGGGCGATTTCAAGAATGCCCATGTCCATGGCTATGGGCCGACCTATGGCGCGGGTGCGGCCGTGGTCGAGTTCAAGCTGGCCTGATCCGGCGGACCATGGCCGTCAGCCGGCACCGCCATTCCCTTGACTCCATGTCGCCGGACGCGCCGGGCGGTTCGGACTTCGCGCTTGAAGGCCGCGCTTGTCCCCCTTCGCTTGCGGCGGCGGCGGGAGAGGCGCTAGGCCCCGAGGGCGGGTTCTGGCAGCAAATGGCCCGTCCGGCACAAGCGGGGCGGCCAGGCGTTCATCATGGGCTTCGCGTTCGAAAGATCGGTTCGATAGAGTTTACGGTGCAATGAAGATGACAGATGAATTGAAGATCGGCCTGCAGCCGGCACCCAATGGCCGTCTTGCGGCGGCGCCGGCCGGCATAGTGGAGGGCAAGGCGAAGCCGCGCGGGCCATTTCCCCATTATCGGCGGGCCGGGGACTTCATCTTCATATCGGGCACCAGCGCGCGAAAGCCGGACAACAGCATCGAGGGTTCCGATGTCGATGAAATGGGCGTCACCCAATTGGACATCAAGGCGCAGACCCGCGCCGTCATCGAGAATATCAGGGATATATTGGCGGCCGCCGGCCTCGACCTGTCGGATCTTGTCGAGGTAAGTTGCTTTCTCGTCAGCATGAACGATTTCGGTGGCTTCAACGAAGTGTGGGCGGAATATTTCGACGAGACCGGCCCCACCCGGACGACGGTCGCCGTCCATCAGCTTCCCCATCCGCTGCTGCTGGTCGAGATGCGCGCCATCGCCTACGCCCCGGACCCGCAGATGGGCTGATCCGCCCGCGAACAGACCAAGCCCGATAGAAGGAGGAAATCATGTCCGACCGTCGCGAACGGATCGTGCGCGCCTATTTGTCCGCCATGGAAAAGGGCGACCTGAACGGCGTGCTCCAATGCTTCGCAGCCGATGGCAAGGTGATTTCGCCCGTCTATGGGGAAGAGCCCGTCCGCCCATTTTACGAAAAGCTGTTCGCGGACACGATCAGCGCCAGCGTCGACCTGCACAGCCTGTACGTCAGTCCGACGCAGCCCGAGCGGCTGATTGCCCATTTCGCCTATCGCTGGAGCCGGCATGGCCAGCCCGATGTCGATACCGACCTGATCGACCTTTTCGAATTCGATCCGCAAAGTGATCGGATCGGGCGTTTGCGGATCGTTTTTGCGCCCTTGCCCGGCAGCGGCGCGTGATGGGCAGCGCCATGGCCGGACGGGCAGGCCGCCCCCAGGATTCCGTCGAAGGTTGCGGCTTTCAGGCGAAGGCGGCCTGATCGCGAACCCATTCCCGCCCCGCGCCGCGTGGCGGACGAGCGGTGATCTTCTTCCACGCCTGCTCATGGAAGAAGAAGGCGACGGCGTTGATCATCGGTTCGATCAGCGCTATCCCGCCAGCCATGGCGACGGAACCGGTCATCAGATAAGCGACCGAGAAGCCCACGGTCAGGTGGATGCTGAGATAGGTGGCGGTCTTGATCAGGTCTGTGGACATGGCTCTGTGCTCCTGTTGCCGCTCAATTAAGATTCGTTCGCAATAGGTGCCAACAGCTTTTCCCTCTGGCTCTGATCGCCTTTGCCGATCAGGATGGCGGGAAAGGAGAGTCCAGGATGAGCGGAAAGATCAGGGTCGGCATCGGCGGTTGGATCTTCGAACCATGGCGCGGCACCTTCTATCCCGAAGGGCTGCGGCAGAAGGACGAACTGGCCTATGTGGGCCAGCATCTGACCGCGACGGAGATCAATGCCACCTATTACAGCACGCAAAAGCCGGCGACCTTCGCCGGCTGGGCCAAGGCCGTGCCGGATGGCTTCCAGTTCGCGGTCAAGGCGTCGCGCTACTGCACCAATCGGCGCGTGCTGGCGGAGGGGAGCGAATCCATTGCCAAGTTCATCAACCAGGGTCTGGTCGAGCTGGGCGACCGGTTGGGGCCGATCCTCTGGCAATTCATGCCGACCAAGAAATTCGATGCGGAGGATTTCGGCGCTTTCCTGAAGCTGCTGCCGGCCAGCATCGACGGCGTGCCTTTGCGCCATGCGCTGGAGGTGCGGCATGAGAGTTTCGATGATCCCGTCTTTTTCGACCTCGCGCGGCGGGCCGGCGCGGCTGTGGTCTATGCCGACCATCCGGAATATCCGGCGCTGCAAGGCCAGGAGGTCGGCTTTTCCTATGCCCGTCTGATGCGCACGCGGGAGGAGGAGCCGACCGGCTATTCGGCGGAGGAGATCAAGGGCTGGGTGGAGGTGGCGCGCGAACGGGCCGCCAGAGGCGACGTCTACGCCTTCTTCATCAGCGGGGCGAAGGTCCGCGCACCCGCCGCAGCTCAGGCCATGATTGTGGCTTTGCAGTAACATCGACTGTTGCATTTGCTGCAACTGCGAAATCGTCCTTTGCGATTGTTACAACATCATGTCGGGCGCATAGGCCCGCTCGCCCCTGGTGGCGATAAATAACAATGACTTGCAGGACGAATGATATGCGACATACGGTTCAGGGCGTTGCCCTTATGGTTGCGGTCGGCGCGCAGATGCTGACCTTCTATTCGGTGCTGTTTGCCTGAGCGCAACATGACCCGATCCAAAGAGTCCTTGATGGACATCGGAAGAGCCGCCCTGGATATTGCCATGGGCGGCTCTTTCATTATCGCGGGACTTGATCAACCCTCCGCCAGCCAGCCCGCCAGCAGATAAGCGACGAGGCCGACCGGACCCAGGGCGCACAGCGTCAGCAGCACGAGCGCAATCCGGATCAGCGTGACATCCAGGCCGGTGCGGTTGGAAAGTCCGGCGCACACGCCCATGATCTTTCCATTGCGGCGGTCGAGGGTGAAGCTGTTGTTCATGAATCTGGCCTTCTTGAAGAGATATGGCGGGGTCAGGCGATCGGCGCGATCGGAACGGCGGCGCCGATGAAGAGCGCGGAAACCAGCAGGGCGCCGGTAAGGGCAAAGGCGGCGTTTTGAAGCTTGGCGAACATGATATACTCCCTGATTTGTGCTTGGCCGGACAGTCCGGCCGTGATGCAAGGGAGATTGCAGGAGCCGTGCCAATTTCGATTTCGACCCGATTTTCAGGCATTTTCGCGGCCCATCCATCATTTTTGGGCGGGAAATTTTCCGCTAATTGGGCAAATTTCCTGCAAGTCGGGAATATTTGCAGAGTGATCGTCTGAAGGAACCGCTCCTCTTCGTCTACGGCACGCTCCGGCCCGGCTGCGACGAACCGATGGCCCGCTGGTTGGGCGATGCGGCCCGTCCTGTCGGCCCAGCCGTCGCGCAAGGCGCGCTCTATCGCGTGGCGGCCTATCCGGGCTTCGTGCCTGGCGGGACCGGTGACGTGACGGGCGACCTGTTCGCGCTCCCCGATCCGGAGGCGGTGCTTGCCGCGCTCGACGACTATGAGGAATGCGCTGCCCACTTCCCCCAGCCGCATGAATATCGTCGCGAACGGCTGATCGTCCTGGGCGAACATGGGCCGGTGGAGGCATGGACCTATATCTACAATCGCGACGTCGTCGGGCTGGAACGGATCGAGAGCGGTGATTTCCTGAGTTGAGAATGGCTTGCGCGAGGCCCGGGCGCGGCTGGAGCGTTTTCCGGGCGGATAGAATGATCTGCTGGCTCGGAAAACGCGGCAAAACAAAAGCCTGGAGCATCATGCAGAAAACCGGTTCCCACTTTTCTGCATGATGCTCTAGGCTCTCCCGCCATGGCTTGAGGAGAGACGCGCATGACCGATGAACGGGATCAGCCGGAACGTTTGCCCGAAGACAGCAACTGGATCGGTTCGACCGGCCTCGACCGGCGCAAGCTGCTGGTGGGCGGGGCGTTCGCTGCGGGCTTCGCCGCTGCCTGCCGGCCTGTGTCCAGCAGCGCGGTCCAGACCTCCGGCGAAGGGTTGAAGGAAGAAAACGTCTCGATCGGGGCGAGCGACGGCTTTGCCATGCCTGCTTTCGTCGCTCGTCCCGCCGCCGGCAAGGCTGCGCCCGTCATCGTCGTGGTGCATGAGATTTTCGGCGTGCATGAATGGATCCGCGATATCTGCCGCCGCTTTGCGAAGGCGGGTTATTACGCCATCGCTCCCGACCTGTTCGCGCGCCATGGCGATGCGACCAAGGTGGCTGATTTCAGGCAACTGGTCGGCACCATCGTGTCCAAGGCCTCCGACGAGCAGGTGTTGAAGGACATAGACGCCACCTATGCCTGGGCGGGCAGCCATGGCGGGGACGGCAGGCGGCGCGGCATCACCGGCTTTTGCTGGGGCGGGCGGGTCGTGTGGCTCTACGCCGCCCACAGCGCGGAACTGGACGCGGGCGTCGCATTTTACGGCCGGCTGATCAGCGACAAGACCGAATTGCAGCCGCTGAGCGTCATCGAGCAGGTGAACCGGCTCAAGGCCCCGGTGCTTGGCCAATATGGCGCGCTGGACAAGGGCATTCCGGTGGCTGACGTCGAGAAGATGCAGGCCGCGCTGAAGATCGCGGGCAAGTCGCCGCCGGACGCGATCACCGTCTACCCTGGCGCCGACCATGGCTTCATGGCCGACTATCGCCCCAGCTACAACGAAGCCGCCGCCAAGGCCGCGTGGGACGCGACGCTCGGCTGGTTCGGCAAATATGTGAAGGGATAGGATCGTTCGGCTTGGACTGAGCTGAAAGCGGCGCCCTTGCCATATGTTCATTCGTTACCGGCATGCTGAAACAAGGTCGGCATGACGGCTTTGCAGGGCGGCGGCTGCCCTTATTTCTGCTTCATCGCCTCGACGGCGGCGAGCGTGCTCTTCACATGGCCGGCATAGTTCATCTCGCTATGGACGAAGGCGATGCGGCCGCTGGGCGCGATGACATAGGAAGTGCGGTCGGTCATGCCCGGCCGCATCTTCAGCGCCACGTCATAGCCCGACACGATGTTGGGACCAGCCGACGCCACGGCGAACTTGCCCGCGCATTCCTTGGTGGAGAAGGCGACCAGATCGTCCACCGGATCGGCCGACATGCCGATCACGGTCGCGCCAGCCTTCCTGAAATCCTCGATATGTTCGGCGAATTCCCGCGCTTCGGCGGAGCAGCCGGGGGTGAACGCCTTGGGGAAGAAATAAAGCACCACCGGCCCGCGCTTCAACTGGTGCGACAGGGTCAGGGTGAAGGTCTTCCCCGCCAGAGCGCCGCGGGTGGTGAAGTCGGGTGCCTTGGCCCCGACGGCCAGCGCCGCCATGGCGCCCTGCGAACCGACGGCGGCAGCGGCAAGGGCGAGAGCGATCTTCAGGCTTCTCATCATCGGCTTCCTCTTCATTCAGGCGGTGGGGGGCTTCCGATAGTCCATCCCTTCGGCCATGGTGATGACTGCAACGTTCGCCGCGCGCAAGTCCGCCAGTGGCCCAGCCGGATCGCGGGGGGAAGAAAAGTCAGCCCCTTTCCGGCGCGCCATGGCGTAAGCCGTGGCTGAGAAGTGGCCGAGAAGGAGTGTGGCAGGGATGAAGCAGGAACGGGGGCTGGCCGGAACCCATTGGCGGAATGCCGGTTTTCCTCCCATGCGCGCGATGATTCTCCTGCCGCTGCTCGTCCTTGCGGCGTGCGGCGACAAGCCGGGCGATCAGCCCGGGATAGCCACCAATATCGTCGACGAAGCGATGAACGAAGTGCAGCAGGTGCCGGAAGGCGCGAACGGCATCCAGACCGCTGAACCCGCGCCGGAGATTCCATCCAAGCCCGTGCCGGTGGGGTCGACCATCCCCGCCAGCGTGCAGGGGCGATGGACGGGCCTGGACGAAAGCTGTGCCGACCGCGCGACCGAGCTGGAGCTGACGATCACGCCGACCAGCCTGGTCTTTCTGGAGAGCGAGGGGAAGGCGACCGGCGTGTCACACGGCCCAGACGGCCGCATCCGCATCGACGCGGCCTTCACCGGCGAAGGGCAGAGCTGGAACAGGAAGCTGGAATTGCGGCCCTCGGCCAGCGGGCGGGAGTTGACGGTGATCGACGACGGCCGGGCGGTGACGCGGAAGCGGTGTAGTTGATCTTCGGCCTGTTCCTGCAAAGGCGGGAAACGGGATCGGGCGGCAGAATTGGGTTCCTGCCTGCGCAGGAGCGCGGAATGCTTACTCCAAGCTTTCCCAAAGCCGCCGCACTGGTTAGAGCCGCCTCATGATCGGCCGTCTTACCTTGAGCGATTTCCGCAATCATGCGGATGCGCTGATCATGCCCGACCACAGCTTCATCGTGCTGACCGGGGACAATGGCGCGGGCAAGACCAACATATTGGAAGCCGTGTCGATGTTGGCGCCGGGACGCGGCCTGCGCGGCGCGGCCCTGCGCGACATGGTGCGGCAGGATGGGGCGGGCGGTTTCGGCATAGCGGCGGAAGTGGACGGCGTGATGCTGGGTACGGGGGTTCTCGCTTCGGCCCCCGACCGGCGTCAGGTGCGGATCGGCGGCGTCGCATCCTCCGCCAATGCGCTGGCGGATCATCTGTCCATCGTGTGGTTGACGCCCGCGATGGACCGGCTGTTCATGGACAGTCCCGGCGGGCGGCGGCGTTTCCTGGACCGGCTGACGCTGGCGCTGCACCCCGCCCATGCCGCGCACAGCGCCCGCTACGAGGCGGCGATGCGGGCGCGCAACCGGCTGCTTAACGATCTGTCCGCCGCCGATCCTTCCTGGCTGAGCGCGCTTGAAACGCAGATGGACGAGCATGGCGCGGCGCTTGCCGCCGCCCGCGCCGATCTGGTCGGCCGCTTGCAGGCCGCGCTGGAGGACCAGCCCGACCATCCCTTTGCCCGTCCGCTGCTGGCGATCGAGGGGGAAGGGGAGGGCGACGAGCCCCTGGGGCTTCGCCTAGCCCGCGAACGCCGCCGCGATGCCGCTGCCGGTCGCACCTTGTCCGGCCCGCACCGGCAGGACCTCGCCGTCGTTCACGCCGCCAAGGCGCAGGCTGCCGCGCTCTGTTCGACCGGCGAGCAGAAGGCGCTGCTGCTCTCCATCCTGCTCGCCCATGCGGCTCTGGTGGCGGCTCATCGCGGCCAGCCGCCCGTGCTGCTGCTCGACGAAGTGGCGGCGCATCTCGACCCGTCGCGGCGGGCCGCGCTGTTCGACCGGCTGCGGGAAACCGGCGGTCAGGTCTGGATGACGGGGACGGAATCCGCACTTTTCAACGGCTTGCCTGTGGCGAGCCGGTTTTGCGTAACGGCGGGGCACGTCTTTCGTTCCGCAGATTGACGCGCCGCAACAACGACTCGTCGCTGGCGGCTTTTCAACGCGTCCGGCGTCTGCCCTAAAGCATGGCACGGGGTTAAGTCGTTCAAATAGTCGGGGGTCGCATTCCTATGATCGGTGGTTTTCGCGCTATTGTCGCAGCGGCAACGCTTGCACTCGGCGCCCTGATCACGACCCCGGCCGCGGCCGGCGTCCTCCAGTGCGCGCCCTTTGCCCGGCAGGTTTCCGGTATCGAGCTGTACGGCAATGCCAACACCTGGTGGGGTCAGGCCGATGGCCGCTATGAACGCGGCCATGAACCCCGTGTCGGCGCCGTCCTTGCCTTCTCGGCCAGCCGTTCGATGCCGGTTGGCCATGTCGCCATGGTCAGCAAGGTGGTCAGCGAACGCGAAGTGCTGTTGACCCATGCCAACTGGTCCTATCGCGGCGGCGTAGAGCGCAATGTCCGCGCCATCGACGTGTCCCCGAACAATGACTGGACCGATGTGCGCGTCTGGTATGGCCCGATCGGGGATCTGGGTCTGCGGCCGAACCCCGCCAAAGGCTTCATCTACGCGCACAAGGCGAGCGACGCTCCGGTGCAGATCGCCATGGCCGATCGCGCGACCGCAGGCTCCGACGCCGCGCGGGGTGCTTTCTGACATTTTAACCATTTCCTAATGGCCGCCGCCTAATTTCGTCGGCGGTGGGGCGATTCTGAGACTTTTGGGGTCGCATGAAAGTGGGAATGATGCGCTGGGCGGCCTTGCTGCTGGCCGGCCTGACAGCGACGCCTGTGCTGGGCGCGACCGTGCTGCAATGCGTGCCCTATGCGCGCACCGTGTCGGGCGTCCAGATCTATGGCGACGCGCTGACCTGGTGGGACCAGGCGGAAAATCATTATAAGCGCGGGCATGCGCCCCGCAGGGGCGCGGTGCTGGCCTTCCGTCCCGTCGGCCCGATGGTGCTGGGCCATGTCGCGGTGGTCAGCAGGGTGCTGGACGACCGGCGCGTGCTGATCCGGCATGCCAACTGGTCGATGCCCGGCGCGATCGAGGAGGATGTTCTCGCAGTCGACGTATCCGAAGAAGGCGACTGGAGCGAGGTGCGCGTCTGGCACAGTCCGACCAACCGGATGGGCGCGCGCAGCAACCCGACCTTCGGCTTCATCTATCCCGACAAGCCGCAATTGCGCGAGTTCCGGACCGATCCGGCGCTGGGCGTCAGTACGCGCTTCGCCAGCATGACGGTGACCAAGGACGATCCGGAGGAGGATAGCGCTCCGTTGCGCAGGTCCGCCGCCCAGCCGCGGCTGGCGGTCGACCTGCGTGCCATCCGCTATGCCGATGCGGCGCCTTCCGCCCGTTCGTTGCGCGACATCATCGCGGACGTGAAGCGAGACGCGGCGCTGCGTTGAAGCGGCCCGATGCTCCCGCGCGGGCAGCAACACGGTCCCGGCTATCCTGAAAACATGGCGTCCGAACGGGCTCTCATGAGCCTCTCGTCTCATCGGAACGCGGCTGAACAAAAGGGCGCGCCCCTCTGGCGAGGCGGCGTCCTTTTTTCTTCAGCGCAGACGAAACTCTATTCCGCCTTGTCCGCTGCTTCCCCGGCGCCCTCGTCCGCATTCTCGAACCACGCCTCGACCGGCCCGGAGAGCTTGATCGTCAGCGGCTGGCCGTGGCGGTCGCGGGTCTTGCCCGCCGCCACGCGAATCCACCCTTCGGAAATGCAATATTCCTCGACATCGTTGCGGACGCGGTCCTTGAAGCGGATGCCGATGCCCCGCTGGAGCACGTCCATGTCGAAAAAGGGGCTCTTCGGGTTGGTGGAAAGGCGGTCGGGGGGCGTATCGCTCATGATGGTCCAAATCCTGTCAATCTGGCGCGACCTAGCCCTTAGGCCTGCCCGCCGTCAACTGCTGCGGTCCATCGTCGACATCGCAGAAGATGCGCCGGATCACCCCCTGCGCCAGCCAGGATTCGAAGCGGGCATGCGCATCGGCCAGATCCAGGAAGGGATAGGCGACCGGCCGTTCCCCCACCGCCCGGCTGGCAATGACCAGCCGCATCATGGCATCGGGCGCCGTGGTCAATATGCGTCCGCGCCGGTCGGTGGCGGCGCTGTTGACGCCGACGACATGGCCGTCCTCGGCAAAGACCGGACCGCCGCTGATGCCCGACAGCGTGCCGTCACCCATCGGAATGCGCGCATGCTCCGCCCAGGCGAGCACGGGCTGCGTCTCCTCGCCTGCGCCGCGCCGGGCGCGGGCGGCGCCGATCAGCTCGGATATGACGAGCGTCGGCTGTCCGCCCGGAAAGCCCATATGATAGCCGACCGATCCGGGCGGCGGCATGCGGTCCGACAGCGGCAGGGCGTGGTCGCTCGCCACGCCCCCGCGCACCAGCGCCGCATCCGCCTCCCGGCTTTCCACCAGGCGCGACACGGGGCGGGCGAAGCCGCCCTGCTCTATGCCGACCCGGGTGCAGCCATGGGTGACATGCTCGGCGGTCAGCCATGCGCCGTCCCGGTCGATGGCGAAGGTCGTGCCCATGCTGTCGGCGGGCGCCTCCGTCCGTTCCTCGATGACGAAGCTCTCATCGCTCCATTGCGGCATCGGACGGCGCGGCGAGCGCGGGTCGAAAGCCTCGACATGCAGCGGCGTTGGCCTGATGACCTCGCTGATCCACAGCAGGGCGAGGATGATGCCGAGCAGGCCGGGCAGACAGCCGAAGCGCCGGCCCGCCACGGCTCAACCCGCGACCGCGCCGGCGGTCAGGCAGGCGATGGCGACCTTCATCATGGCGAGGAAGATGGCGGCGGACCGTTCGTCCGCCTCGATGCGGGTCGGCAGCGAGCCCAGCAGGAAATCGACCACGCGGAAGGCGATGAGTTGCAGGATCAGCGTCACGCTGCCCCAGATCATGATGTCCCAGACATTCACCGAGCCCGCGAGGCAAAAGCCCAACGGCACGGCCAACCCGATCGCCGCCCCGCCCAGCGAGATCGCCGCGGCAGCATTGCCTGCCCGGATCAGTGCGAATTCGTCATGCGGCGTGATCCACATATAAAGCGCCAGCGCCGCCAGCCAGGCCAAGGTTGCGGAACCCAGGTGCAGCAGGAAGATGGGCAGGCCCGACAGCAGGCTCTGAATGACGGGCATGGGATCGGTCATCGCGTCAAAATGCCGCAAGCGGATGCCGGGCGCAATTGCCAGTCGATGGCGAAACGGGCGGAGAGGAAAATGGCGCACCCCGCGCAGCTTCCCCTCCCCCATTCACTTCGCGGGTGTCGAACAGAGGCACCCGCCTCTCCTGCACCCTCCCCACGCTGCGCGCAGGGAGGATCGCATGGCATCAACCAGCCGATGTGGTCAGATCAATTGCAGACCCGAACCTTCACGCGCCGGTCGCGGTAATGATTGTAGCGCCATTCGGTCCAGCAACGCTGGCGGTAATGCCCGCGCCAGGAGCGCCGGTCGCCGCGCCAATAGCGGCGGTCGTCATGGCGCCAGTCGCGCCTGCCGTCCCAGCGCCTATCGTCCCAACGCCTATCGTCCCAACGGTCGCCGCGATACCCGTCGCGATAGCCATAGCCGCCATAATATTGCGCCTGTGCAGGGGCCACGCTCGCCCCCATGGCGGTGATCGCCAGGCCCAGGGCCGCAGCGCCCTTCCACAAGATGTTCATGTCTTTCTCTCCTCAGCATGCACGCCCGTCGCCGGGGTCATGAAGGGAAGATGCACCGGCCTTACTGAACCGTCCGGGAACGGTGTCGTCAGCCAATATTCATGGATGGATCATCGGCCCCGCAGGGCGCTTTCCGCCTCCAGCATATAGTCGCGCGTGATCGGCAGGCTGCGGCGGTCGCGGACATATTGGACCTGGTAATTCACCATGCCGCCATGTTCGAACACCGTGGCCGCACCGGCCAGATAGAAGGTCCAGAGGCGGAAGAACCGCTCGTCGTACAGGGCGACGATGTCCGCCTTGTGCGCCAGCGTCCGCTTGTACCATTCGCGGATTGTGAGGCCGTAATGGATGCGCAGCACCTCGACATCCGTGACCATCAGCCGCGTGCCCTCGCTCCCCTGGATCATCTCCGACAAGGCGGGAATATAGCCGCCGGGGAAGATATATTTCTGGGTGAAGGCGTCGGTGATGCCCGGCCCGTCGACCCGCCCGATTGTGTGGATCAGCATCACCCCCTCCGGCGTCAGAAGCTCGCGGCACTTGGTGTAGAAGGTGCGGTAATCCTTGGTCCCGACATGCTCGAACATGCCGACCGACACGATGCGGTCGAACGGCCCGTCCATGTCGCGATAATCGATCAGTTCGAAGCGGACATGGTCGGCCACGCCGGCATCCTGCGCCCGCTGGCGCGCGACCTTGAGCTGCTCTTCCGACAGGGTGATGCCGGTCACGTCGACGCCGCAGGTGCGATGCAGGTACAGCGCCATGCCACCCCAGCCGCAGCCTATGTCGAGCACCTTCATGCCCGGCTTCAGGTGCAGCTTGGCCGCGATATGCGCCTTCTTGTCCTCCTGCGCCTGTTCCAGGCTGATCCCCGCCTCATTGTCGGCATCGGGGAAATAGGCGCAGCTATATTGCCGGTCCCGATCGAGGAAGAGGGCGTAGAGCGCGCCCGACAGGTCGTAATGATGCGCCACATTGGCCTTCGCCCGCGCCCGGTGATTGGCGGCCCAGAGTTTGCGCCGGATCGCCTTGAAGCCGCGCTTGACGGAGCCGAGATCGCTGATCGACTTGCCCGTTTCCCAGGCATTGTTCATGCGGATGAGCGAGATCAGTTCCATGATCCCGCCGCCCTCTATCGCGACGCGCCCATCGATGAAGGCCTCCGCCATGCCGAGGCGCGGGTCCCTGACGATGTCGAACGGCACACGCGCATCGTGGAATTTCAGCGCCAGCGACGGAAAGCCCGGTTCGGGGGTTCCGACCGTGATCTTCCTGCCGTCATGATAATAGATGCTGAGCTGGCCCCGCGTGACCAGCCGCTTGATGACGCGATCGAACAATTTCATGGGGCCACCCTGTCAGGTCATTCCGCTGCCGTCAAATGCCCGCATACCAGTCATAGCCGGCGCGGTCCTCCCAATAGCCGCCCTTGCCGCCGCCTATGCCGTCCAGACTCGCAACCGCTTCAATCTTCATCAGATATTTCGCCTGCTTATAGCCCAGTTGCCGCTCCACCCGCAGCCGGAGCGGCGCGCCATTGGCCACGCGCAGGGGTTCGTCGTTGAGCGCGAAGGCGAGGATCGTCTGCGGGTGGAAGGCGTCCACCAGATCGATGCTTTCATAATAGCCGCGCCCGCCGCCCATATCGTCGGCGCAGTGGAAGACGATGTACCGCGCCCCGTCCCGCAGCCGCGCCGCGTCGAGGATCGGCTTCAACGGCACGCCGCGCCATTTGCCGATGGCGCTCCACCCCTCTACGCAGTCGTGGCGCGTGATCTGCTCCCGATGGGGCAGGGCGTGGAGCTGCGCCAAGGAGAGGGAAAGCGGCCGTCCCACCAGTCCGGTCACATGCAGCCGCCAGTCGGCAAAGCCGTTGCGCCACAGCGCCTTATATTCGGCTGTGTTCGGATTGGCGGTACCGTTGGGGCGGAAGAAGGGAGAAATCTGGTCCGGCCGGAATTCCCGCGCCAGCGCGTCGCGGGCCATCAGGCTGCGCTGCGCCCATTTGTGGAAATTCCCGGCGGAAAACAGCGCCTCGCGCATCGTCTCGTTCTTCGCCAGCCGGTCGCATCCCGCCAGCGTCGCGGCGGCGCCCAGTACCAGGGTCCGACGGTCGAGGATCAGGCTCATCGCCGCGCCTCCGGCACGCGATAGCGTCCGCTGATCATCGAGCGGATTTCGTTCAGGGGCCCGGCCAGCACCACCATCAGCATATGCACCAGGAAGAAGGCGACGAGCATGAAGGCCGTGATGAAATGGATCGAGCGTGCCGACTGGCGCCCGCCGAACAGGTCGACCAGCCAGGGCCATGCCGCGTTCATGCCTGGCGACATGGTGAGGCCCGTCAGGATCAGGATCGGCAGCGCGACGAAGATCACGCCGATATAGCTGGCCTTTTGCAACATATTGTAGCGCAGCGCCGCTTCGCCGGTTGGGAAATGCAGCCGGGCATGGTCCTTTATGTCCTGCCAGACATGGCGCGGCGCCAGTTCGTCGCGCCGGAAGGCCAGGTCGCGCGCCAGATGCCCGCCGAACAGGCTCCAGACCATGTAGAAGAGCAGCGCGAAGGCAAAGATCGGCGCGGCGCTCAGATGCCAGTGCCGCGACATCGCCAGATTATAGTGGGCGGGCAGCGTGATCCAGCTTCCGAACCGCTCCAGCACCAGCCACGGGCGGTCGAGATTCGCGCCATAATGCCCCCAATAAAGCCGGGGATGCGCATTGAAGATGCCAAGCCCGCTGGCGAACAGCACGTAGAGCAGCAGCGCATTCAGCCAATGCCACAGGCGCGTCGGTCCTTTGTGGCGCAGCACCAGCTTCGGTTCGGCGGCTATCGGCTCGGATGAGGCGCTATCCATAGGCTGCTGTTACCCTTTTGCACCAACAGCGTCAAAAAGGACGATGCCGTTACGCGCATGAATCATTTTTCATGATCCCGTTCATGTGGGAGCCAGATTGCGGGTCCATAAGCGCCGCTGCCGGGATCGAGTAAAGTTTCCGGATTTTTGAAGCTCCTATGGATAGATGCCCTGTAAGTTCAATAGGGATGATATGAAAATATTTATCAGATCCGTCTCTTTTAAAAACCGATTGAGAACATAAATCGATCTCACCCGGTTCAGGGTATCGAACAAGTCATGAGGAATACCATGAAAACTGCGATTATCGCAGCGATTGCTGCTGCCACCGTTTCTGTTCCTGCCTTTGCTCAGGATGTCGCGCCTTTTACTGGTCCGCGCGCCGGCATTACCATGGGCTATGACAAGGTTCAGGGCGACGACGGCTTCAGCTATGGCGTGTCGACCGGCTATGATCTGGCCGTCACCCCGCATGTGACCTTCGGTCCGGAAGTCTCGCTCAGCGAGTCCACGGCGAAGTTCAGTGGCGTGGATGCGAGCCGCGATCTCGCCGCATCGGTGCGCCTTGGCTATGTCGTGACGCCGCAGGTGCTGGCGTTCGGCAAGGTCGGATACGCCAACAGCCGCTTCGAAGTCCCTGGCGACCACCAGACGCTGGAAGGCGTGCGCTATGGCGGTGGCCTCGAATATTCGGTGACTCCGCGCACCTATATTTCGGCCGAATATCAGCGGACCGAATATGAAGACAATTTCGGCGGCCGCGATGCGGGCGTGGTGGGGATCGGCTTCCGTTTCTGAGTTGGGTGCCGCTGGGTATGACAAGGGGCGGTCCCGCTGGGGCCGCCCCATTTTCATGCAAACTCATACTGTTGCGGAAAAGCATCATACATTTGTAAAGTTCATATCCATATTGCAACAATCACGATCGCGTTACATATGCGCGCCGTCAGCGATGCATGTCGCTGCGTGCAGGACGGGGGGATGAACCGAATTATCTCGGTATTCCGAATGACGATGAAATAACGACACGCAACGTCATCCCCGTAAAAAGAACAAGCGGCAGTCCACATCACCGGACTGTTCGTTTCTGATGACATGAGGATTTTATGAAGACTGTGATTTTCGCAGCCCTTGCTGCTGCCGCCGTTTCCGCTCCCGCTTTCGCTCAGGACGCCGCGCCCTTCACCGGCCCGCGCGCCGGCGTGACGCTGGGCTACGACAAAGTTGGCGGCGAAGAAGGCTTCAGCTATGGCGTCAGCACCGGTTACGATCTGGCCGTCACCCCGAACATCACCTTCGGCCCGGAAGTGTCGTTCGGCGATTCCACCGTGGATGAGGCCGGTCTGGATGTCAGCCGCGATCTGGCCGCTTCGGTGCGCCTGGGCTACATCCTGACCCCGCGCGTTCTGGCGTTCGGCAAGGTCGGCTATGCCACCACCCGCTTCGAGGTCGCCGGCTTGGGCAGCACCAATCTGGAAGGCGTGCGTTATGGCGGCGGCGTGGAATTCGCCGTGACCGGCAACACCTATATCTCGGCTGAATATCAGCGCACCGAATATGAAGACAATGCTGGCGGCCGTGACGCCGGCGTCGTCGGTATCGGTTTCCGCTTCTAATCCCTCTCGGATAGAACAGGGAAAGGGCGGCCCGGTGGGGCCGCCCTTTTCCTATGCTTGCTCACACCGTTCCAATGATACGCCCAATTTTTCCTGCCTTCACAGGAACACGGCCCAACAGAAACAGCACAAACCCTAAGCCCAGGGGAGAGGCGTCAGGTCCGGTTCCACCCAGCGCCGCCGCGCTTCCGTCGACATCAGCCGCTCGCGCGACCAATAGGCGAACAGCCAGTCCTTGTCGGCCATGGGCGAACGCATCAGCGCCGCAAAGGCCTCCGCCGGCGACGGTTCGCCCGGCAAGCCCGCCAGCACTGCCCGCGCCGCCTTCAGCGATGCCATGGTAATCGTCTCATGATAGCCGGCGCTGTCGCTGTTCACGCCGCCCATGCTCTCGTTATAGGCCGCGATCATCCCGGGCATGTCCCGCTCGGCCAGCATGTCCGTCCGCCGCAGCATGAGCCACAGGGCCGTCGCGAAATGCGCGCCATGCGTCCACTCCTCCTTGGGCAGCGTCCGCGCGCAAAAGCCGCTGGCGATCCGCTCGATCTCTTCGTCCGTCATTGTCATCCATCCTTTCATGCCGCCCGGACGAAGCCGACAAGAAAAACCCCGCCGTCCGGGCGGGGTTTGCATCTCGCGCCGCAAAGGCGCAGGTCATCGGCCCCGCTCTATCCGAGCGCCGCTTGCTTCTCCGCCTCCAGCCGGTCCAGCTCCGCCCGGCTTTTCTTCTCGGAAGCGGACTTGAGCTGGCCGCAGGCGGCCATGATGTCCCGCCCGCGCGGTGTGCGCACCGGCGCGGAGATCCCGCCTTCGAACACGATGTCGGAAAAGCGCCTTATCCGCTCGGGCGTCGAACATTCATAATCCGTGCCCGGCCAGGGGTTGAACGGGATCAGGTTGACCTTCGCCGGCAGCTTGTACTGGCGAAGCAGCCGGACCAGCTCGCGCGCATCCTCGTCGCTGTCATTCTTGTCCTTGATCATGACATATTCGAAGGTGATGCGCCGCGCATTGTTCGCCCCCGGATAGTCGGCGCAGGCCTGCAAAAGCTGATCGATGCCGAACTTCCTGTTGAGCGGCACCAGTTCGTCGCGCACATCCTTGGTCACGGCGTGCAGCGACACGGCGAGGTTGACGCCGATCTCCTCGCCCGCCCGCGCCATCATCGGCACAACGCCGGAGGTGGAGAGGGTGATGCGCCGCTTCGACAGGGCAAGTCCATCGCCGTCCATCACGACCTTCAGCGCATCGCGCACATGGTCGAAATTATAGAGCGGCTCGCCCATGCCCATCATCACGATATTGGTCAGCATGCGGCCATCGGTCGTATATTGCGGCGCATCGTCGGCTTCATCGTCATTGGCGGACGCCATGCTGCCCTTGGGCCACTCGCCCAATGCATCGCGCGCCAGCATCACCTGGCCCACAATCTCGCCCGGCGTCAGGTTGCGCACCAGCCGCATCGTGCCCGTATGGCAGAAACGGCAGTTGAGCGTGCAGCCCACCTGGCTCGATACGCACAGCGTCCCCCGGTCCGCGTCCGGGATGAACACCATCTCATAATCCTGCCCGTCGTCGGAGCGCAGCAGCCATTTGCGCGTGCCGTCGCTCGAGACCTGCGCCTCCACGACCTGCGGACGACCGATGACGAAGCGCTCCGCCATCCAGCCGCGCATCGGCTTGGCAAGGTCGGTCATGGCGTCGAAATCGGTCTCGCCGCGATGGTAGAGCCAGTGGAACAATTGCTTGGACCGCAGTTTCGCCTGCCTGGTATCGAGCCCCGATTCCTCCAGCACGCCCTTGATCTGCGGCCGCGACAGCCCCATCAGGTCGACGCGCCCATCCTCACGAGGCGTCACCGCGCGGGGCACGGGCACAGGGTCGATAGCGCCGGGAATCGGCATCAAGGGGTTGGCGGCTGTCTGCATGGCCGCGCCCATAGCGGATTTTGGGGGATTTTGGAAGGGCGGTGAATGGCGCACGCCCCTCACCGCAATCGCGCGCACCCCAGCGCCGCGGCATCGATCGCCGTGGCCGCCCCGCGCAACGCATAGGTGTCCGCAAAGCCCCGCCCACGCGCATCCCGCGTCTGCACACTCATGCTGGTGGCGGAGCGCATCGCCGCGATGATTGCCGCATCCGCCCGCGCATCGGGCGCCCAGGCATCCACCTGCCCCGCCACCAGCGTAAAGCGCCGGTCCCCCACATTCAGGATCACCGCAGCGTCCCCCATCCGCATCCTGCTCAAGCGGAAATGCACCTGCCCCCGCACCGATTGGCGCGGCCAGCTCCCGACCGCCGCAAAGCCCTCCGATCCCGCTGCGACGGGCATGGCGATCGCATAGCAACGGGGGCCACCGGATTGGGAAGGGGTCGGATCTCGAAACGCCCCCCACGCCTCGAACACGCCCAGAGAGTCCCGCGCCTGCGCGGCCGTGGCCATGATCATCAGGGGGAGGGCGAGGGGCCATGGAGCTTTCACATCCCCGGCAAAGCGCATGCTGTTCCCTTTTGCAACCCTTTGGCAAACGAAACGATCACCCAGCGCTTGCAGGGGCCGTCACAGCGGCTATGAAGGATCATCCATCATTGTCGCCCGGATTCGACCGAGTTCGGGCTTTGCGCAGAAAAGAAACGGACAGAACAGGGACATGAAGGCCACCATCGAACGCGCAACGCTGCTCAAGAGCCTCAGCCACGTCCAGTCGGTGGTCGAGCGGCGCAACACGATTCCGATCCTGTCCAACGTGCTGATCGAAGCATCGGCCGATGGCGCGATCAAGCTGATGGCGACCGACCTCGACCTCCAGATCGTCGAAAGCGTCGCCGCCCAGGTGGAACAGCCCGGCGCGACCACCATTTCGGCGCACACCCTGTTCGACATCGCGCGCAAGCTGCCCGAAGGCAGCCAGGTCTCGCTCCAGGCCGCCGAGGGCAAGATGCTGATCCAGGCAGGCCGCGCCCGCTTCAACCTGTCGACCCTGCCGCGCGACGACTTCCCGGTGATCGCGGAAGGCGACCTGCCGACCAGCTTCGAACTGCCCGCCGAAACGCTGAAGCAGATCATCGACAAGACGCGCTTCGCCATCTCGACCGAAGAGACGCGCTATTATCTGAACGGCATCTATTTCCACGTTTCGGACGAGGGACAGCCTGTGCTGAAGGCGGCGGCGACCGACGGCCATCGCCTGGCGCGCGTCACCGTGCCGCGACCCGACGGCGCGGACGGCATGCCGGGCATCATCGTGCCGAGGAAGTGCATCGGGGAACTGCGCAAGCTGCTCGACGAGGTGGAAGGCTCTGTGCAGATTTCGCTGTCGGCGAGCAAGATCCGCTTCGGCCTGGGCAGCGCCATCCTGACCAGCAAGCTGATCGATGGCACCTTCCCTGATTACAGCCGCGTCATCCCGACCGCCAACGACAAGCTGCTGAAGATCGATCCGCGCAGCTTCGAGGAAGGCGTGGACCGCGTGGCGACCATCGCCACCGAAAAGACCCGCGCCGTCAAGATGACGCTGGACCGCGACAAGATCACCCTTTCCGTCACCAGCCCGGAAAACGGCACGGCGGCCGAGGAAGTCCCCGGGACCTTCCAGGGCGAGGGCTTCGACATCGGTTTCAACGCGCGTTATCTGCTCGACATCCTGGGCCAGATCGACAGTGATCTGGTCGAACTGCACCTGGCCGACGCCGCTGCGCCGACGCTGATCCGCGAAGATGATCGCAGCCCCGCGCTCTATGTGCTGATGCCCATGCGCGTTTGAGGGTTTTGCCCGGTTGCGGACATTGACGCTTCCCCTCCCCTTCAGGGGCGGGGATTAGTGGCGGGAAACCACCCGCCGCAGACCTTGCCTGTCGGGTAAGTTTCTTTCAATCTCTTGTCGTTACGCAGGGAATATGACTTCCTTGCGGGCGAACCTGGCAGAACTGCATACGCGGCGGACCGATCTGGTCGCGGCGCTTGGCCTTGCCGAAAGCGGGGCTGCCGTCGACGCTTCCTGGATTTCCGGCACCTTCGTCCATATCGCCCGGCTCTGGCCGCTTGTCCTGCTGGGGAAGCTCTGCATCACCGCTCTGCTGCATGTGCCTTTCTATGATGAGGGCAATGTCGGCCATGCCGTTGCCCTGGCGGCCATGCTGCTGGTCGACGGCATTGCCATCGTCGTGCCGCGCGGAGCCCGGTTCCAGCTTTTGCGGCCACATCACCAGAAATGGCTGATGCTGCCGATGGTGCTGCTCTCGGGCCTCAGCTTCAGCCTGATGCTGGGGCCGTCGCTGATCGCCGGCGAGCCTTCGCGCAATCTGGCCGCGGAAATGGCGGTCGCGTTGATGGCCGTGTCGATCTTCGGCGACCGGCGCCTGTTGGGTGTCAGCTATTTCTGCGGCCTGCTGATCGCCTCCATCCTGCATCGGGGCGATTTCGCGCAGGTCGGCCTGTTGATCAGTTGCATAGCCGCGATGCTGGTCGCCGCGCTGCGCCAGGCGCATGCCGACATGAACCGCGCCATCGCCTTCCATCAGCGGGATCTGAGGGCCCAGCGCTCCGACCGGCTGCTCCATGACTATGAACAGTCAGGTCGCGGCTGGTTCTGGGAAACCGACCGCCACGGATGCATCGTCTATATTTCCGACACATTGGCCCGTACCTTGGGGTTGGGCAACGATGCCCTGATCGGCCGTCCGATCACGGAAATCATCCGTCCCGGCGACCGGCAGGATGGCGATGGCGAGCGCACATTGGGGTTCCACCTGTCGGCGCGCACCGGCTTTGCCGAAATTCCCGTCCGCGCCGCTATGGCGAAGGACGAGCGCTGGTGGTCGATCTCCGGCCAGCCGGTGTTCAACGAATTCGGCCAGTTCCACGGCTTCCGGGGCAGCGGCACGGACCTTACCGAAATGCGCCGCAGCCAGGCGGAGGTGACGCGGCTCGCCCAATATGATTCGCTGACCGGCCTTGCCAACCGGGTGCAGATGATGCGCTCGCTGGAGCAGGCGGTCGCGGGCAAGAACGGGCAGCCGCGTGACTGCACGCTGATGATGCTGGACCTCGACCGGTTCAAGATCGTCAACGACACGCTGGGCCATCCGGCTGGCGATGCGCTGCTGCGCCAGGTCAGCGAGCGTATCCGGCGGGTTGTCGGCAACAAGGGGCTGGTCGGACGTCAGGGCGGTGATGAATTCAAGATCCTGCTGCCCGGCCGACCCGACAAGATCACCCTGGACCATCTGGCGCGGGCGATCATCACCGATGTGTCCCAGCCCTATACGGTGGAGGGAACGGCGGTCGTCATCGGGGTGTCGATCGGCATTTCCTTCTGCCCGCAGGATGGCGTGACGGCCGAGGAACTCATCCGCAATGCCGATCTTGCGCTCTACGCCGCCAAGGGGGACGGGCGCGGCATCTATCGCTTCTATTCCCCGGAGATGCATGCCGATGCCGAGGATCGCCGCCAGTTGGAGGAGGATCTGCGCAAGGCGCTGGTCGAAAACGCCCTGCACCTCGTCTATCAGCCGGTGGTTTCCTCCCGGACCGAGCAGATTACCGGCTATGAAGCGCTGCTGCGCTGGCAGCATCCGGTGCGCGGCTTGATCTCTCCCACGCTGTTTATCCCCATTGCGGAGGAAAGCGGCCTGATCGGCCCGATCGGTGAATGGGTGCTCCGCACCGCCTGCCGCGATGCGGCGCAGTGGGCCGACGGGGTTAGGGTGGCCGTCAACGTCTCACCGATCCAGTTCGCCAATCACGGCCTGCCCTCGATCGTCATGAATGCGCTCGCCGCCTCCGGGCTGGCGGCCCAGCGACTGGAGCTGGAGATCACCGAAAGCGTGTTCCTGAACGACGATGATGGCACGGACTCGATGTTCTCCCGGCTGAAGGGCATCGGGGTGCGACTGGCGCTCGACGATTTCGGCACCGGCTATTCCTCGCTCGGCTATCTCAAGAAAGCGCCGTTCGACAAGATCAAGATCGACCAGAGCTTCGTGCGCGGCGCCGCGATCAAGGGCAGCCCTAACAGCGCGATCATCAAGGCGATCGTCAGCCTGGCCGAAGCGCTGGGCATGGATACCACGGCCGAAGGGGCGGAGACGCAGGATGAACTCGCGCTGATCCGCAACCTAGGGTGCAGCCATATCCAGGGCTATGTCTATGGCCGCCCGCTGCCGGCGGCGGACGTGCTGGTCCAGCAACACCGCCATGGCGGCGTGGTCGCGCCGCAGGGCTTCCAGTCGAGCCGGACGGAACGCAAGACCATGTTGCGTACCGTGGCCGTGCACCATGACGGTCATGTCTATACCGGGCGCATCCGCAACATCTCCGCCACGGGTGCGCAGTTGGAGGGCCTGTGGAACGTGCCGGAGGGCACGCTGTTCGCCATCGAACTGGGCGACAACCAGACCGTCAATGCCATCGCGCGATGGTCCAAGGACGACCGGCTGGGGGTGGAATTCGTCCAGGCGATCAACCCGTCGACATTGCGCGCCGTGCCTCGTTCCATGGCATCCTGAGGGTGCGAGGCGGGTCAGGATGGCTGGGTGTGGGGCGACGGAGATAGTCGGGTTCCGCCATTAGGCGCGCGGTGCTCCCGCGTAGGAGCATGCTTTACCCAGACCAACATCAACGTCCGCTCTCCACTCTTGCCCCTTCCTCCATCTCCACGCTTGCCGATACCTTGAACCGCGCTATGTCCGTCCGGTCATCGGAGCGGGAGACGGCATGGGCGGCATCGTCGGGAAAATCGTCAAAGGCTTGGGCGTTGCGCTGCTGTTTCTGGTTGTCGCCCTGTGCCTGGCGGTGACCGTCGTTCCACCCTTTCTCGACCGCATCTATTATGAAGGGCCGGTCACCCGCCATTATGACGGGGAACGCTTCTTCAATCCCGATGGGGACATCCGCTCTCCCGCACCGGCGGGCGGCAACCCGCGCGGTTTCATCGCGCGGTGGCTGCTGGGTCAGGACGACCGGCCCTCATGGCCTGACATGGTGGCGGTCAAGCCTTCGCGCCCGCCTGCCTTCGCGGCGCCGCGTGGCATGATCGCCACCTGGGTGGGACATGCCACCGTACTCGTGCAGGCGGCGGGCCTCAATATCCTCACCGATCCGATCTGGTCCGACCATGCCAGCCCCTTTCCGCCCCTGGGGCCCCGGCGGGTGGCGCAGCCGGGCGTGCGCTTCGACGATCTGCCGAGGATCGACCTCATCCTCCTCAGCCACAATCATTACGACCATATGGACATCCCCACGCTGAAAAGGCTTTGGAAACGGGACAGGCCGAAGATCGTCACCAGCCTGGGCAATGACGCGATCCTGAAAGCCAACGGCATTCCGTCGACGGCGCTCGACTGGGGGCAATCGATAAGCGGCGCGGCGTTGAACGGCCTGGGCGACGGCACGGTGATCCAATGCGAAAATTATGAGCATTGCCCGGATTATCGCGTTCATGTGCTGCGCAACCATCATTGGAGCAGCCGCTGGGGCACTGACCGCAGCCGGGCGCTCTGGTCGAGCTTCTTCGTCAGCACGCGGGCGGGCAATATCTTCTTCGCGGGCGACACGGGCGCTGGCGATATGGCCTGGCCCGCGGACGCGGCGCGGCTGGGGCCGATCAGGCTGGCGATGATCCCGATTGGCGCCTTCCGCTTCCATGCCGGACAAATGCAGTCGGATTCCCATGTCGGGCCGGAACAGGCCGTGCAGATTTTCGAAAAGCTCAAGGCCTCGACCGCCATTCCCATCCATTGGGGGACGTTCCGCCTTTCCTACGAGAAATGGGATACCCCGCCCAAAATGCTGGAACTCCAACTGCGTTGCGCAGGCATTGAACGGCGGCGTTTTGCGCCCCTTCGGGTCGGGCAGTCGATCCTGGTGCCCGGCTGGTCGCCCGTGCCGCACAGGGAGAAGCGGTGCGATCCGGGCGCGATCGCGAGGTTGAAGTAGGCGGAGGCTGTTGGCAGGCGGTAACCCGCCAAATCCTGTCGCCGCCCTAACGTTTCTGGAGCTGCCGCTCGATCGTCGTCCAAAGTCCGGCAAAGGCCTGGGCGGATGGGGATGAGGCCGCGAAGGCGCCCAGCGGTTTGCGGCGGACAGCCATTTGTTCGACCGCGCTGGCCATGGGAATGGCCGGCCAGCCGGGCTGGGATTCCAGGGCTGCGCGATGCAGGCCACGGCGGCGGTCGACCATGGAATAGACCGGCATGATCGGCGGATGGCTGCCGCCGCGCTGCACCAGATAGCGGGCGACCTCCCCCATGGCGCGTTGGGCGAGGGGGGAGGGGATGACCGGAATGACGATCATGTCCGCCGCGCGCAGCACCTGCTCGCTGGTTTCGGTGAGGCCGGGCGGACAATCCAGGATGATCCGGTCATAATCCTTGCCCAGGCTCTCGATCAGCTTGGCGAGACGCTTCTTCTTGTCCATCTCCCGGAACAGATGGTCGAGGCTGCGCAGCGAGGTGTCGGCGGCGATCAGGTCGAGGCCCTGCACCGTCGAGGGTTGGATCAGCTTGCGGACCTCCACATCCTTGCTGAAGATCGCCTGCGCGGCGTCGCGGCTTTCGCTGTCCGTGGAGATCAGCCAGCTCGACGCGGCCTGTGGGTCGAGATCCCACAGCAATGTCCGCCGTTTCGAAATGCTTGCGGATGCCCAGGCGAGGTTGATCGCGAAGGTGGTTTTCCCGACCCCGCCCTTCAGGCTGTAGACGGCGATGGTCGCCACTTGCGGTTCCTTTGCCATATGCGGAGGCTATCTTGCTGCACCGCCAAAGCAAGGGCTGAATCATGGGATTGTTACGTGCATGTGACGGACCCTGCCGGACCCTCGATTACCAGCCCGCCGTCGAAGAGGATGATGGGTTGGTCCGCTGGCGGGTTTTGATGGCCAGTGCCGATCATTCCTCGTTCACCCCCATCCGTTCGGACTGAGCCTGTCGCCATCCTGCGCTTTCCCCAAGGAAGCGTGGCGCTTCGACAAGCTCAGCGCGAAAGAGGTGCTAATCCGGCGCCCGCGACATAGGGCGCTCAAACGAGCACCGGGATTGCGCCAAGAAAAATCCCGCCGCGAGGCATGGTCGCGGCGGGATCATTTCCGTTTCGAAGGATCAGGCGGCTGCCCGGCGTTCCTTCAGTTCCTCGTTCAGCATTTCTGCGAGCAGGAACGCGAGTTCCAGGCTCTGCGCCGCGTTGAGGCGCGGGTCGCAATGGGTGTGGTAGCGATCCGCAAGGCCTTCGTCCGTGATCGCCACGGCGCCGCCGGTGCACTCCGTCACATTCTGGCCGGTCATTTCGGCATGGATGCCGCCGCCGAAGCTGCCCTCCGCCCGGTGAACGGCGAAGAAACCGCGCACCTCCGCCAGGATGCGGTCGAACGGCCGCGTCTTGTAGCCATTGGCCGCCTTGATGACATTGCCGTGCATCGGGTCGCAGGACCAGACCACCGGATGGCCTTCCTTCAGCACCGCGCGGACCAGCCTGGGCAGGCCCACCTCGATCTTGTCATGGCCGTAGCGGGTGATAAGCGTGATCCGGCCCGCTTCCCGGCTGGGATTCAGCACGTCCAGCAGGCGGATCAGCGCATCCGGCTCCAGGCTGGGGCCGCATTTCATGCCGATCGGATTGCCGATGCCGCGCAGATATTCGACATGCGCCGACCCTTCGAACCGGGTGCGATCCCCGATCCACAGCATATGCGCGGAGGTGTCGTACCAGTCGCCGGTCAGCGAATCCTGCCGGGTCAGCGCCTGCTCATAGGGCAGCAGCAGCGCCTCATGGCTGGTGTAGAAGCTCGTTCCCCCCAATTGCGGCACGGTTTCGGGCGACAGGCCGCAGGCGCGCATGAAGTCGAGCGCCTGTCCGATCTGGTCGGCCATCGCCTCGAACTTCGCGGCCCAGGGGCTGCGGCCCATGAAATCCAGCATCCAGCCATGGACCCGGTCCAGGCTGGCATAGCCCCCGGTCGAAAAGGCCCGCAGCAAGTTAAGCGTCGCCGCCGACTGGTTATAGGCGCGGATCATCCGCCCCGCGTCGGGTTCGCGCGCCTCCGCCGTGAAGGCGATGTCGTTGACATTGTCGCCGCGATAGCTGGGCAGTTCGACGCCGCCGATCGTCTCCGTATCGGCGGAGCGCGGCTTGGCGAACTGGCCAGCCATGCGGCCGACCTTCACGATCGGCAGCTTGGACGCAAAGGTCAGCACCACCGCCATCTGCAGCAGCACGCGGAAGGTGTCGCGGATATTGTTCGGATGGAACTCCGCAAAGCTCTCCGCGCAATCGCCGCCCTGAAGCAGGAACGCCTCGCCATTCGTCACCCTGGCGAGTTCGGCCTTCAGGCTGCGCGCTTCGCCGGCAAAGACGAGCGGGGGAAACTGGCTGAGCTGAGCCTCCACGGCGGCAAGCGCCTGGCCGTCACGATAGACGGGCATCTGGATGCCCTTTTGGCTGCGCCAGCTTTCCGGCGTCCACTTCGCCGCCACGTCGAGTCTCCCAAAGATCGTAAAATAGGGGCCGCACCTACGCGCAACCAGTGGCTAACGCAAGTTTATAGCGGCGGCGTGCGGGGGCCCGTTATTTCTGGCAAGGATAATGTTCGTTGAGCGCCACGCTGACCAGGACGGAGGCAGGCGCCTGCCGCTGGTCGGGATAACGGGTCAGATAGGTGAGGACGATGCGCTTCACTTCCTCCGCATTCATCTGGGCGGGCCAGCAATTGGGCTTGGCCCGGCCGATGAACACATCCTTCTTGATGCCGTCCACCGCGCCGACGATATAGGCGGTGCAGGCCAGGGCATATTCCGGCGCCTTGTTGCGGCATTTGGCGAGCAGGGTCGTTCCCGTCTCGAACATATAGCTTTGCGCAGGCGCAGCGACGGTCGGTATCGTCATGGCGCCAATTCCCATGAACGCTGCGGTTGCGGCTTTTAGCATGCGCGGAATATGCCCGCTTGCCTGACATATGTACAAACGGGCCGGCTGATCCGCCGCACGGTCCGGCTCAGCCGCCGGAACCTTATGCCGTGTTGAGGGTGAGGCGCCAGTCCCAGCGAAGCGGATCGCCGTCCATCACCTCGACCCCCCGGTCGATCAAGGCGTCGCGTATCTCGTCCGACAGGGCGAAGTCCTTTTCGGTGCGCGCCTGCTGGCGACGGTCCAGTTCGGCTTCGATCTCTTCGGGCGCGATCGCCGCGTCCCCGGGCCGGATGCGCAGGTCTGCGCGGCCGATGGTCAGCAGGTTGAGGCCCAGCGCCTGGTCGAAGGCTGCGAGCAGGCAGAGCTTCTCGTCCACCGGCACCTTCTTGATGGCGATGGTCTCCTCCAGAAGCGGCAGCGCGCGGGGCGTCATCAGGTCGTCGCTGATCGCCGCGTCGAACTGTTCGAGCAAGGGCGCGAGCTTGGGGTGGAGATTGGCGCGCAGCCAGTCCAGCCGCAGCGACTGCCATGTCACGCCCTCGGCCCGCGCCTTCAGGTTTTCGACACCCATGACGAGGCGTTTCAGGCGGGTGAGCGCTGCGCCGACGCTGTCCGCGCTGAACTCCAACTCGCTGCGATAATGCGCGCCCAGGCACAGCAGGCGATAGGCGAGCGGATGCACGCCCGCGTCGATCAGCGAGAAGAGAGTGGTGAAGCCGCCCTTGGACTTGCTCATCTTTCCCTGCCGGTCGACGAGGAAATTATTGTGCATCCACCATTTCGCGCCGGTGAAGCCTGCGGTCGCCGCGTCCGCTTCGCCGCAGCAGCCATGGAATGCCTGATTCTGCGCGATCTCGTTGGGATGGTGGATTTCCCGATGGTCGATGCCGCCGGTGTGGATGTCGAACGGATGGCCAAGCCGCGCCTCGCTCATCACCGAACATTCGAGATGCCAGCCCGGCGCACCCTTGCCCCAGGGCGAGTCCCACTCCATCTGGCGCTGTTCGCCGGGCGGGGATTTGCGCCAGATCGCAAAGTCGCTGGGGTTGCGCTTGCCGGCGACGGGATCGATGCGGGCATGGGCGGCATCGTCGCGCCCCCCGGCCAGCGCGCCATAATCAGGCACGGTGCTGCTGTCGAAATAGAGACCCGTTTCCAGTTCGTAGCAATGGGCCGGCGCGATCTTCTCCGCAAAGGCGATCATCTGCGGGACATAGTCGGTGGCGACCGTCCATTCGCTGGGCGGGATGATGTTGAGGTCGGCGATGTTCTGCTTGAAGGCCTGGGTATAATGCGCCGCTATGTCCCAGATGCTCTTGGCTTGGGCGCGGGCGGCGGCTTCCATCTTGTCGTCGCCGGCATCCGCGTCCGACGTCAGATGGCCGACATCGGTGATGTTGATGATATGGGTGACGGTGAGCCCCTTCCAGAGCAAGGTGCGGCGCAGCGTGTCGGTAAAGACATAGGCGCGCAGGTTGCCGAGATGGGCGTAATTATAGACCGTCGGGCCGCAGCTATAGACGCGGGCGTGGTGCGGCTCGATCGGGGCGAAGGCCTCCACCGTGCGCGTCAGGCTGTTGAACAGGCGCAGAGGCGCATCGGCATGCTGCTGGGCGGGTGTGAACTGGTCGCTCATGGGCGCAGCCATGCGGCGATCGGGCCGAAGCGTCAACCGGCCTTGGCATTTGTAATAAATTGTTGCTGGCGGACCGACGCTCTGCGCCATCCCTTGCAATGGCGCGTTGCCCCACCGATATTGCTTGTGCGGGCCGGGCCCCTCTGGCGGTTGGATGTGACATCCAGCCGCGATGTCGGACCGCATCGAGTGTGCTCGGTGCAGGTTCGTGTGCGTTTGCCCCCCTCTGACGTAGCACGAAGACCGCGCCGGGCCACTCGATCCGTCAAGACTGTTTTTGGATGGAGTGATAACGCCGTGAACAATCCCGTTCGTATGCCGGGCTATGGTGCGAGCCAGACGGCGCAGACCGACGCCGGGCTGCGCGCGCACATGCTGGGCGTTTTCCGCAACATGGGCATCGGCCTGGTCATCACCGGGCTGGTCGCCGCCCTCATCGGCAATACGCCGGCGCTCGCCGCCGCGATCTTCGGCACGCCGCTCAAATGGGTGGCGATCTTCGCGCCGCTGGCCTTTGTGTTCTTCTTCAGCTTCCGCATCGAAAAGATGACGACGGCCGGCGCGCGCATGGCCTTCTACGCCTTTTCGGCGGTGATGGGCGTGTCGCTGGCCAGCATCTTCCTGGTCTTCACCGGCGGATCGATCGCGCAGGCCTTCTTCTCCGCCGCCGTGATGTTCCTGGCGATGGCGCTGTGGGGCTATACCACCGGGCGCGACCTGTCGAAATTCGGGTCGTTCCTGATCATGGGCCTGATCGGCATATTGGTAGCGAGCCTCATCAATATCTTCATCGGCTCGTCGGCTATGGCGATGGTCATCTCGATCATCGGCGTGGTGGTCTTCACTGGCCTGACCGCCTGGGACGTGCAGCGCATCAAGTCGGAATATTTCGCCTATGCCGGCCATGAAGTCACGCAGAAGATGCAGGTGATGGGCGCGCTGTCGCTCTACCTGAACTTCGTCAACCTGTTCCAGATGCTGCTCAGCCTGACCGGCGAGCGGGAGTAACCCGAATGCGGGATCAGGCCGCGGTGTCGGCCATGCTCTGCCCGGTCTGTCATGTGGGCCTCTCCATGACGGACCGTCAGGGCGTGGAGATCGACTATTGCCCGCAATGTCGGGGCGTCTGGCTCGACCGGGGTGAACTGGACAAGATCATCGAACGGTCGGCGGGCGGGGTTCCGGCTCCACAGCCCAGCTACCGGCCGGACCGCGACCATCGCGACGACGGGCGATATTATCAGAAGAAGCGGAAGAAGAGCTTTCTCGAAGAGCTGTTCGACTGACGATAAGCGGCCCCGGCGTGGGCCGCTTTTTTTCGGCTTCTTCATAGGTGCTTTCACGGAATGGCGATAAGAGGGGCGGATATGGTCCCATCGGGATGGATCGCCTTGTTCGAGTGAGTTGCATGCCGGGTATCGAAGGAAAAGAATTTCAGCAGGTTACGCCAGTCATATTGGCCGGTGGATCGGGGACGCGGTTGTGGCCGCTGTCGCGCAAATCCTATCCCAAGCAGTTCGTGCCGCTGCTGGGTGAGGAGACGCTGTTCCGCTCCGTGGTGCGGCGGCTGTCGGGTGCGGGCGAGGGTTTCGCCTTTGGCCGCCCCGTCGTCCTGACCAACGCGGCGTTCCGTTTCATCGTAGCTGAACAACTGGCGCAGGAGGGCACCGATCCGCGGGCCATCATGATCGAGCCTTCGGTGCGCAACACGGCGCCCGCCATATTGGCGGCGGCCCTGCATTTGATGGCGGACGATCCAGGGGCGGTGATGCTGGTCGCGCCATCGGACCATGTGGTGCCCGATGCAGAGGCCTTCCGTGCGGCGGTGAGCCAAGGCTTGGCGGCGGCGCATGTCGGCGATCTGGTGACCTTCGGCATTCAGCCGACACGGCCGGAAACCGGCTATGGCTATTTGCAGGTCGTCGCCCGGCCGGATGGATCGGGCGAACCGATCAAGCTGGCGCGCTTCGTCGAAAAGCCCGATGCGGTTCGTGCGGCAGAGATGCTGGCGAGCGGCGATCATCTCTGGAATGCGGGGATTTTCCTGTTTGCGGCGAAGGATCTGGTCGCCGCCTTCGAGGCGCATGCGCCCGACGTGCTGGCGGCGGTGCGGCCGGCGGTCGAGGCGGCGGAAGGCGATCTGGGCTTTTTGCGGCTGGCGGCGGAAGCATGGGACAGCGCGCCGGACATTTCCATCGATTATGCCGTCATGGAGCGGGCCGACAATCTGTCGGTCGTGCCCTATGGCTCTGGCTGGTCCGACCTGGGCGGCTGGGATGCGGTGTGGAGCCATGCCGGTCCGGATACGGCTGGCGTGACGGTGAGCGGCGGGGCGACGGCGATCGATTGCAGCGATACGCTGCTGCGGTCCGACAGTGAAGGCATGGAACTGGTCGGCATCGGGCTCAGCAACATCATTGCGGTGGCGATGAACGACGCGGTGCTGATCGCGGACAAGGCGCGCTCGCAGGATGTGAAGCTGGCCGTCGAGGCGCTCAAGAAGAAGGGCGCCGCGCAGGCGGAAAGTTTCCCCAAGGATCACCGGCCATGGGGTTGGGTGGAGGGCCTGCTGGCGGGCGAGCGCTTCCAGGTGAAGCGGATCGTCGTGCAGCCGGGGCAGTCATTGAGCCTGCAGAGCCATTTCCATCGGTCGGAACATTGGATCGTCGTCGAAGGGACGGCCAAGGTCACGGTGAATGAAGAGGTGACGCTGCTGACGGAAAACCAGTCGCTTTATGTCCCGGCGGGGGCGAAGCATCGGGTCGAGAATCCGGGGAAGATTCCCGTCGTGTTCATCGAGGTGCAGACGGGAACCTATCTGGGGGAAGACGACATCGTTCGGTATGAGGACCGGTACGCGCGGGGGTGAATTCCCGGCGCGCCGCGCCTTCAAGGATTAGAGCCAATCGACATTCAGAAGATGACGAGCCGAAAATGGTGGTTTTCCGTGACCCGGAGCGCAGCGTACTCAAGGTAGGTGAGCACCGGAAGCACGGAAAAGCGCCATTTGCAGGCCGTCAGGGCTGAATGTCGATTGGCTCTAGTGCGCCGCGCCCCAGCTTGGGCCGTGGCCGATTTCGACGCCCAGCGGCACGCTCAGCTTCACGATCGGTTCGGCGGCGCCTTCCATGACGCGGCGGATGACGGTGCTGGCCTGTTCCACATCGCCTTCCGGCAGTTCGAAGACAAGTTCATCGTGCACTTGCAGCAGCATCTTGACCTGATGCAGCCCTTCCGCCGCGAGCGCGGGGCCCATGCGGGCCATGGCGCGCTTTATGATGTCGGCGCTGGTGCCCTGGATCGGGGCGTTGATCGCGGCCCGTTCGGCGCCTTGTCGTTCATGCTGGATCGACGCCTTGATGCGGGGGAACCATGTCTTCCGGCCGAAAAGGGTTTCCGTATAGCCCCTTGAGCGCGCCTTTTCGATCGTGTCGGTGATGTAGAGGCTGATGCCGGGGAAGCGTTCATAATAGCGGCTGATCATGTCCTGCGCTTCGTCGGCGCTGATCTCCAGCCGTCCGGCGAGGCCCCAGCGGCTGATGCCGTAGAGGATGGCGAAGTTGATCGTCTTGGCCCGGCCGCGCGTGTCGCGGTTGACCTCCCCGAAGAGTTGCTGGGCAGTGGCGGCGTGGATGTCCTCGCCGTTCGCGAACGCCTCCTTCAGCGCGGGCACGTCCGCCATATGCGCGGCGAGGCGCAGTTCGATCTGGCTATAGTCCGCCGCCAGGATGACATTGCCCGGTTCCGCGACGAAGGCGTGGCGGATTTGCCGGCCGACTTCGGTGCGGATCGGGATGTTCTGGAGATTGGGGTCGGTCGAGGACAGGCGGCCGGTCTGCGCGCCGGACAGGCTGTAGCTGGTATGGACGCGGCTGGTGTCCCTGTTGATCTGGGCCTGAAGCGCGTCGGTATAGGTCGACTTGAGCTTGGAAAGCTGCCGCCAGTCGAGCACCTTGCCCGCGATTTCGGCGCCCTGGGTCTTGAGCTGCTCCAGGATGGTGACGTCGGTCGAATAGGCGCCGGACTTGCCCTTCTTTCCGCCCTTGTAGCCCATTTTGTCGAACAGGATCGCGCCAAGCTGTTGCGTGGAGCCGATGGCGAAGGGTTGGCCGGCGAGGCCGTGGATTTCGCCTTCCAGCTTGGCGATCTCGGCGGTGAACTCGGCGGAGAGGCGGGAGAGCGCCTCGCGGTCGACCTTGATGCCTTCATGCTCCATCTTCGCGATCACCGCGACGAGCGGGCGGTCGACCAGCTCGTAGACGCGGGTCGCGCCTTCATTCGCGACGCGGCTCTTGAACAGCTTCCACAGGCGCAGCGTGACGTCGGCATCCTCGGCGGCATATTCGGTCGCCTTGTCGAGCGGGACTTCCGCGAAGCTGATCTGGCTCTTGCCAGTGCCGCAGACATCCTTGAAGCTGATGCAGGTGTGATTGAGGTGGACCTTCGCCGCCTCGTCCATGCCGTGGCCCGCGAGGCTCTGGCCCGCGTCGAGGTCGAAGCTCATGACGATGGTGTCGTCATAGGGGGCGATCTCTATGCCATGGCGGCGCAGGACCGTGATGTCATATTTGAGGTTCTGGCCGATCTTGAGGACGCTGTCATCCTCCAGCAGCGGCTTGAGTTTCGCGAGGACGAGGGCGAGGGGAAGCTGGTCGGGTTTCTCCGCGAACATGTCCTTGCCGCCATGGCCGACCGGGATATAGCAGGCGGCGTTGGGGCCGACGGCGAGGCTGACGCCGACCAGCGCGCAGGACACGCAGTCGAGCATGTCCGTCTCCGTATCGACGGCGACCAGCCCCTCGGCATGGGCGGCGGCGATCCAGCGGTCGAGCGCGTCCTCCGTCACCACCGTTTCGTAGAGGCTGCGGTCGATCGGCGGTTCCTCCTCCAGCACCGGGGCGGCGGGAGCGGCGAGTTCGGTGACGGCGGCGGCGGCGGTCGCGACCGCCACGGCCGCGGCGGGCGCGCCGGCGCGGGCGAGCAGCGACTTGAAGCCGTGATGTTCGAGGAAGGCCTGCAGCGGCTCCAGCGGAATGCCCTTCAGCGTCAGGTCGTCGAGCGGCTCGGGCAGGTCCATGGCGTCATGCAGCGCGACGAGCCGGCGCGACAGGCGGGCCATGTCGGCATGTTCGATGAGATTTTCCTGCATCTTCGATTTCTTCATCGAAGGGGCGGCTTCAAGCGCGGCTTCCAGGCTGCCATATTCGGTGATGAGCTTGGCGGCGGTCTTGGGGCCGATGCCGGGGATGCCGGGGACATTGTCGACGCTGTCGCCCATCAGGGCGAGCACGTCGCCAAGCTGTTCCGGCTGGACGCCGAATTTCGCCATGACATAGTCGGCGCCGCGCCGCTCGTTCTTCATCGTGTCGTACATGTCGACGCCGGGCTGGATCAGTTGCATCAGGTCCTTGTCGGAACTGACGATGGTGACGTGCCAGCCCGCCGCCACGGCGGCCCTGGTGTAACTGGCGATGATGTCGTCCGCCTCGAACCCCGCTTCCTCGATGCAGGGGAGGGAGAAAGCGCGGGTGGCGTCGCGGATCATCGGGAATTGCGGGACCAGATCCTCCGGCGGCGGCGGTCGGTTCGCCTTATAGGCGTCGTACATGTCGTTGCGGAAGGTGTGGCTGCCCTTATCCAGCACCACGGCGAGGTGGGTGGGGCCCTCCGCCTTGCCCAGTTCGTCGGCCAGCTTCCAGAGCATGGTGGTATAGCCATAGACTGCGCCGACGGGCTGGCCATGCCTGTTGGTGAGCGGCGGAAGCTGGTGATAGGCGCGGAAGATATAGCCGCTGCCGTCGACGAGATAGAGATGATTCTGGGCCATGGGGGGAGGGGATAGCGGGTTATGCGGGGTGGCTCCAGTGGGGTTGTCGGTGTAGGAGGCGGGTTCCCGGATCGGGGCGGGGGTGATGTGTTGGAAAGGGCGGAAATCCGCCATTTTCGGGTCGAAGTTCACAGTGTATGCGCGCGCGTGCCTGGGCGCGCGTGGGCGTGAGGGGGGATGGGTCGGACGTTTCAAAGAGGGTGGTGGGATAAGCGGGTCGGCGCGGAATAGGACAGGCCTGATCAGCCCCTGTTGGAGGAATAGGATGTTTTTGGAGCTTTCTGTGGTTTTCGGGTAACGCCTGATCGAAGGCTGCCGCTCAGGCGTCGGAGGTGGGGTCTGGAAACGACCACTTGCGGACTTTCTGCCGTGGTGTGAAAACGCTTAGATGCGGACATTCCTCATCCTAATAGTGATTGCTTTGTTCGCGCTCATTGCTGCGGGTTGGTGGAGGTATTCCAGTTTATTTCCCAAGCCCTCCCAGGAGACTGTGCAACTAAACTTGGAAAAGCGGCACGCGCTGATCGCCCTAAGGGATGAAAGAAAGTTCGAGCCACACAATTATCCTCCGCTAGGCTACACGGGCGTCGCCACACCGGAAGAAGGCGTAATCGCTCGGGCGGCTGTGAACGACGTTATTGGATCGATTCTATCGCAAGAGAACGGACCTATCCCAGCGGCACGGGTGTCGGACCTGATCGGGCGGAGTATGAAGCGCGTAGACGAACTCGAAACGGAAGATCGAGATCGGACAGCGGACTATATGATCGAGATTTGGTATCTGCTTGGATTCAAGGGGGCTACCGGTCGGTTTGCATATGGAGCCGCCTTTCAGAGACCTAAAGGTTATGCTGAACCCTTGCCTCCCGGGTGGAAATCGGCAACGACGCCACGTCCGATGGGTACACAGTAGCACCAAACAAGGGCGTGCCTACGGGCGGTTTCTGGGCGAACTTCCTCAGAACCGGACAGTCTCGCCTATCCACCCAGATCATCGTTCTCAGCCTGCGAATTGCGATCCGTGTCGCCGATAAGGCGATGGTCCGGTTTGGGATTGGAAAGCCGCCCAGCGGCAAGCGACCATATTTTGTCATTTCTATCCCGCGTTAGATGGCCAGAAAGCCGACACTCCTGCCGTGAATTGCAGGGTGAGTAACTATGGCCGAATGAAAGCGATTATGCTCACGGTGTGGATCATGATTTTGGCGGTGTTTTCCACGGCCATTACCGTGCCGTTAGGCGTGGGACATATTTCGGGGATGGCCTGTGGCCTTGGAATGATTGCGTCGTGGCTATGCGCGTTGGGTTGGCTTTTCAGCTTGGTTGCTCGCAAAATCGTGAGCCGGAGGAGCCGAACCTGAAAATTCGACCAATTCAGGACCTTTCCCTCCCGTAAACGGGAGGGGTTAGGGGTGGACGCGAGCGTAGCGAGCTTCTGACTTAGCCGTTGAAAATTCACGCTGATGTCGCGCCAGCCCACCCCCTAACCCCCTCCCGCCTGCGGGAGGGGGAATGTCCTGATTCCACCCTTTTTCGTATTCCATTTCGGCCTTGGCCCTGGGTCGAGCGCAGAATGACGCATAACGACGCAGGCTAGAGGACTTCGCTCACCCGTTCTGGCGGCCGGGCGATCACCGCGCCCTTGTCCGTGATCACGATGGCGCGTTCGATCAGGATCGGGTGCGCGGCCATCGCGTCGAGGACGGCCTTGTCGTCCGACACGTCCAGGCCGATTTCCTTCGCTACGCCCTCGCCCTTGCGGACGGCTTCCGATGGGCGCACGCCCGCCCTCTTCAGGACCGCCTCGATTTCGGTGCGGCTGGGCGGGGTCTTGAGATATTCGACGACCTCCACGTCGACCCCCGGTGCATTTTCCAGGATCGCGAGCGCTGCGCGCGATTTGGAGCAGCGGGGGTTGTGCCAGATGGTCGCCCTCATGCCTTCTTATCCCTCACGTTCCAGCCACTCTTCCAGCCACTTGATCGTGTAGTCGCCGTTGAGGAAGTCCGGGTCGGTCAGCAGCTTCTGGTGGAGCGGGATCGTGGTCTTCATCCCCTCGATCACATATTCCTCCAGCGCGCGGCGCAGGCGCATGATCGCGCCTTCGCGGGTGCGGCCATAGACGATCAGCTTGCCGATCATGCTGTCATAATAGGGCGGCACCTTATAGCCCTGATACAGGCCGCTATCGACGCGGACATGCATGCCGCCCGGCACATGATAGCTGGTGACGGTGCCCGGCGAGGGCGCGAAGGTGCGCGGGTCTTCGGCGTTGATGCGGCATTCGATGGCGTGGCCGGTGAAGACCAGGTCCTTCTGCTCGACCGAGAGCGGCTTGCCCTCCGCCACGCGGATCTGTTCGCGCACCAGATCGACGCCCGTGATCATCTCCGTCACCGGATGCTCCACCTGCAGGCGGGTGTTCATCTCGATGAAGTAGAATTCGCCGTCTTCCCAGAGGAATTCGATGGTGCCCGCGCCGCGATAGGCCATGTCGGCCATCGCCTTGCGCACGACCTCGCCCATCCGGTCGCGCTCGGCGGTGGAGAGGACGGGGGAGGGCGCCTCCTCCAGCACCTTCTGGTGGCGGCGCTGGAGCGAGCAGTCGCGCTCGCCCAGGTGAATGGCGTTGCCGTTGCCGTCGCCGAAGACCTGGAATTCGATATGCCGGGGATTGCCCAGATATTTTTCCATATAGACGGTGTCGTCGCCGAAGGCGGCCTTGGCTTCCGAGCCGGCCTGCTTCATCAGCGTTTCGAGCTGGTCTTCGGAAGGCACCACCTTCATGCCGCGTCCGCCGCCGCCAGAGGCCGCCTTGATGAGGACGGGGTAGCCGATCTTCGCGGCGATTTCCTTCGCTTCCGCGATGTCGGAGATCGCGCCGTCGGAGCCGGGAACCAGCGGCAGGCCGAGCGCGCCGGCGGTGCGCTTTGCCTCCACCTTGTCGCCCATGATGCGGATATGTTCGGGCTTGGGACCGACGAAGGCGATGTTGTGCGCCTCCACGATCTCCGCGAACTGGGCGTTTTCCGACAGGAAGCCATAGCCCGGATGGATCGCGTCCGCGCCGGAGATTTCGGCGGCGGAGATGATCGCGGCGATGTTGAGATAGCTGTCCTTCGCCGCGGGCGGGCCGATGCAGATCGCTTCGTCGGCGAGGCGCACATGCATGGCGTCGGCGTCGGCGGTCGAATGCACCGCCACCGTCTTGATGCCCATTTCATGGCAGGCGCGATGGATGCGGAGCGCGATTTCGCCCCGGTTCGCGATCAGCAGCTTTTCGATGGCCATGTGTGAAGCGGCCCTTATTCGATGACGATCAGCGGCTGGTCATATTCGACCGGCTGGCCGTTATCGACCAGCACGGCCTTGACCGTGCCGGCATGGGGCGCGGTGATGGCGTTCATGACCTTCATGGCTTCGACGATCAGCACGGTGTCGCCCGCCTTCACGGTCGAACCGACGGCGGCATAGGGCGCAGCGCCCGGTTCGGCGGCGAGATAGGCGGTGCCGACGATGGGCGAGCGGATGGCGTTGGCGGCCACGGCCGGGGTGGCGGCTTCGGCCGGAGCGGGAGCGGCGGCCGGCGCGGCCGTGGCGACCGGAGCGGCGGCGACAGGCGGGGGCGCATAGGTGACGGCGCCGCCGCCCACCTTGCGCGCGACGCGGATCTTGCGGTCGCCGTCCTCCACCTCGATTTCCGTCAGGTTGGTGTCGTCGAGCAGCGCGGCGAGATCGCGCACCAATTGTACGTCCACCTGCATTGCGCCCTTTTCAGCCTTGTCGTTCATTTTCAGTCCCTGGACGGTGAATTTCGTGTTCCGATGCCCGCGCCTATGCGTATTTGCGCCGGAGCGCAACTTATGTGCGTCGAGTTACAGTTCGAGCGCCGCCTCCAGCGCGAGCATGTAGGACAGGGCGCCGAAGCCCGCGATGGTCCCCTTCGCCGCCATGCCGACATAGCTTTTGTGGCGGAATTCCTCGCGCCGGTGGGGGTTGGAGAGGTGCACCTCTATCACCGGGACCGTGATGGCCTTGATCGCGTCGTGCAGCGCGACGGAGCTGTGGGTAAGGCCGGCGGCGTTGAGGATGACGGCGTGCGCGCCCTCCGCATGCGCCTCCTGCAGCCAGTCGATCAGATGGCCTTCATGGTTGGACTGGCGGAAATCGATCTCGACATGGGCGCGGTTGGCGGCGTCCTCCATCCGCTCGGCAATGTCGTCCAGCGTGTCATAGCCGTAGATTTCAGGCTCCCGCGTGCCGAGCATGTTGATGTTGGGACCGTTCAGGACATAGATTTTGCGCGTTTCGGCCATGGCGGTCCCCTTATGGTTGCGGGTGGGGCGTCGACGCCCCTATATGCGCGCTGATCTTTAGCCCTTCGTGTCGCGCCAAGTCGAGACACCTTGTTTGACAGGACAGAGCATTGAGCGTCGACGGAACCGTGTCCATCCATATCAATGGCGAGCATCGCCGCGTGCGTGCGGGCATGACGCTGGCGGAGCTGGCGAGCGAACTGGGTTTCGTGCCGGAGAAGGTGGCGGTGGAGCGCAATCTGGAGGTGGTGCCGCGATCGACGCTGGCGCAGGTGTGCGTCGAGGATGGCGACGAACTGGAGATCGTGCATTTCGTTGGCGGCGGCGACCATCCGGTGGCGGGCGGCGGCGATGTCCCGGCGGTGGATGAGGATGGCTGGACCGTGGCGGGCCGGACCTTCCGTTCGCGGCTGATCGTCGGCACGGGCAAGTACAGGGATTTCGAGCAGAATGCGGCGGCCGTCGCGGCTTCGGGGGCGGAGATCGTCACCGTGGCGGTGCGGCGGGTCAATGTGTCGGACCCCAAGGCGCCGATGCTGACGGATTTCATCGATCCCCGGAAGATCACCTATCTGCCCAATACGGCAGGCTGCTACACGGGGGAGGAGGCGATCCGCACCTTGCGCCTGGCGCGCGAGGCGGGCGGTTGGGATCTGGTGAAGCTGGAAGTGCTGGGCGAGGCGCGGACGCTCTATCCCGACATGGTGGAAACGCTGCGGGCGACGGAGATACTGGCCAGGGAAGGCTTCAAGCCGATGGTCTATTGCGTGGACGATCCCATTGCGGCGAAGCGGCTGGAGGATGCGGGCGCGGTGGCGATCATGCCGCTGGGCGCGCCGATCGGGTCGGGGCTGGGCATCCAGAATCGCGTGACGATAAGGCTGATCGTGGAAGGGACCCGGCTGCCGGTGCTGGTCGATGCGGGCGTGGGGACGGCTTCCGAAGCGGCCGAGGCGATGGAACTGGGCTGCACGGGCGTGCTGATGAACACGGCCATTGCCGAGGCGAAGGACCCGGTGCTGATGGCCGCCGCGATGAAGGCCGGGGTCGAGGCGGGCCGGATGGCCTATAGGGCCGGGCGGATGGCGAAGCGCATGTATGCCGATCCTTCAAGTCCATTGGCTGGGCTGATCTGAGGCGCTGGCAAGAGGGTGCGCCATGCTCCCGCGGAGGCAGGAGCCCGGTTGGGATGGTGCCTGAACGGGGCGGGACGGGGCGGTCATGAGCCGCCTGCCTCATTGGAGCGCCTGCGCGGGTGTTGTCGTGGTATCGGCGGGGTTGCGACTTTCGCCGTTGCAGCAAATTGACCCTTTGCCGGGTTGCTTCTATCTCCTTGGGCGGATTCCCGGCAGGAGGACAGGCGATGGTGAACAAGCTCTACCCCGATGCGGCGAGTGCGTTGGAGGGTTTGCTGTTCGACGGCATGCATCTGTGCGCTGGCGGGTTCGGTCTGTGCGGGATACCCGAGCGGCTGATCGATGCGATCCGGGATTCGGGCGTCAGGGAACTGACCATCGCCTCCAACAATGCGGGGATCGATGGCGAAGGGCTGGGCAAGCTGCTGCGCACGCGTCAGGTCAGGAAGATGATCTCCAGCTATGTGGGCGAGAACAAGGAGTTCGAGCGGCAATATCTGGCCGGGGAGCTGGAGGTGGAGTTCTGCCCGCAGGGCACGCTGGCCGAACGCTGCCGGGCGGGCGGCGCGGGCATTCCGGGCTTCTACACCAGGACGGGCGTGGGCACGGCGGTGGCCGAGGGCAAGGAAGTGAAGAGCTTCGACGGGCAGGATTATATATTGGAGCGCGGCATCTTCGCCGATGTGGCGGTCATCAAGGGCTGGAAGGCCGATGAGAGCGGCAACCTCATCTTCCGCAAGACGGCGCGCAACTTCAACCAGCCCATGGCGACGGCGGCGAAGATCTGCGTCGCGGAAGTGGAGGAGGTGGTGCCCACCGGCAGCCTCGACCCCGATGCGATCCATCTGCCCGGCATCTACGTCAAGCGCATGATCGTCGGAGCGCCTTACGACAAGAAAATCGAATTCCGCACCGTCCGCCAGAGGGAGGCGGTTTGACGTGACATGCCCTTCCCCGACCCCTCCCGCGAGTGGGAGGGGGGCTGTCGGCCTAGCGGTTTCGATGATGTTGGCGGGCTGTTCGGCCGATCGGCCGGCGGCGGTTCCGGTCGCGCCCGAAACGCCCCCGGCCGGGATGCAGTATCTTTATGGGTCGGGGGAGGCTTCGGCGCTTTCGCTCCAGGCCTATCAGGCTTTGCTGGCGCATGTCGCGGCGAAGGTGAAGGCGCGCCCGGCAGACAGCGTGATCCTGGCCGAAGGCGCAGGCCTTGACGATCCGCGCTTCGTGCCCTGCGGCGCAAAGCCCCTTGCCGCCGTCTTCGATGTCGATGAGACGGTGATGCTCAACATCGGCTATGAATATCATGCAGCGCGGACGGGCAGGGGATTCGACACGGCCGCCTGGGATGCGTGGGAAAGGACGGGCGAAGCTGCGGTCGCGCCGGTTCCGGGCGCGGACCGGATGGTGCGCGCGCTGCGGCAGATGGGCGTGACGGTGGTGTTCAACACCAATCGCGCCGCCGGGAATGTCGAGCCGACCGTCCGCGCCATAAAGGCGGCCGGTCTGGGCGATGCCGTGCATGGGCAGACGCTGTTCCTGAGCGGCGACGACGCCATGGGATCGCGCAAGGACGGGCGGCGGGCGACGATCGCGGCGCGATATTGCGTCATCGCCATGGGCGGCGACCAGTTGGGCGACTTTTCGGACCTGTTCAATGGCGGACCGCCGGTGACGGCGCGGCGTGCCGCGACCATGCAGCCGGCGATCGCGCAGATGTGGGGCAATGGCTGGTTCGTCCTGCCCAATCCGGTTTATGGAAGCGGCCTCAAGGGCGGCTTCGACGAGGTTTTTCCGCTGGACAAGAGGTGGGCCGCGCCTGCCGATGGGGAGAAATAACATGCCCTGGACTCGTGACGAAATGGCCGCGCGGGCGGCGAAGGAATTGCAGGACGGTTTCTACGTGAACCTGGGCATCGGCATCCCGACGCTGGTGGCGAACCATATTCCCGATGGCGTGGAAGTGACGCTGCAGTCGGAGAACGGCATGCTGGGCATCGGCCCCTTCCCCTATGAGGGGGAGGAGGATGCCGACCTGATCAATGCGGGCAAGCAGACGATCAGCGAATTGCCGCAGAGCTGTTATTTTTCCAGCGCCGACAGTTTCGCGATGATCCGGGGCGGGCATATCGACCTGACCGTGCTGGGCGCGATGGAGGTTTCGGAACATGGCGACATCGCCAACTGGATGATCCCGGGCAAGATGATCAAGGGCATGGGCGGCGCGATGGACCTGGTCGCGGGCGTCAAGAAGATCATCGTCGTCATGGAGCACACGTCCAAGGACGGCAGTCCCAAGTTCATCCCGGCCTGCACCCTGCCGCTGACCGGCAGGAATGTGGTCGACATGATCGTCACCGACCTCTGCGTGTTCCAGCGGCCCGACCATGACAGCCCGTTCCGCCTCATCGAATGCGCGCCGGGCGTGACGGCCGAGGAAGTCGCCGCCAAGACCAGTGCGCATTATCAGTCCTAGAGCTTCGATCCGATCGAATCGGATCGCCGCTCCGAAGTTTTTTGTTTACCGCGATTTCCTAACCGGCGATCCAGTCGGATCATTTGTAAATCGCTCTGAGGAAGCACGATGAGCCTCGACGGCACCTATGACGATGGCAATGTCTTTGCCCTGATCCTGGCTGGGAAGATTCCTTCGACCAGGCTTTATGAGGACGAGCATACATATGCCTTCCTCGACATCCAGCCGCAGTCCAAGGGGCACAGCCTGGTCATTTCCAAATGGTCGAAGGCGCGGAACATATTGGACATCGAGGACGAGGCGCTGGCGCAGGTGATGGCGACGGTGAAGAAGGTCGCCAACGCCACCCGCAGGGCGCTGGACCCCGACGGCATCCATGTCGCGCAGTTCAACGGCGCGCCTGCCGGGCAGACCGTGTTCCACCTGCATTTCCACATCGTGCCGCGCTGGGAAGGCCAGCCGCGCGGCTTCGTCGCCCATGCGCAGGGCGACTTTGCCGATCCGGCGGAACTGCAGAAGCTGGCCGAAGAGATTCGCGCCCAGTTCTGATGCGCCAGACCTTCGTGAAAGCGCCCTGAGGTGGCGCTCAAGCCCTTCAAGGCCCCCGGCGCGCGGCTGGCGCTTCGCGCCAAGCGGGAAAGCCGGCGCTTCGCCGGCGGCAGCCGGCCGGCGGAGATCGTCCTGGACATTTCCCGGCTGCTGTCCCGCAGTTTCCATGCCGCGCCGACCGGGATCGACCGGGTCGAGTTCACCTATGCCCGCGAATTGCTGGAGCGGATGCCGGACCGGCTGGCCTTCGCCGCCGTTCATCCGGCGGGCGGCTATTATGGGCGGCTGAAGGATGCGGCGGTGCGCCAGTTCCTGGCCTTCACCGCGGCGCGCTGGCGCAACACGGAGCAGGTGGACGAGCGCGAGAGCAAGGCGGCGGTGATCCGTCACCTGATCGCGCTGCGCCCGCGCCCGGTGCCGGTGGCGCATGGGCCGCGCATCTATCTGCAGGTGTCGCCCCATCATCTGGACGACGCCGATCAGGTCGGCGCGATCCTGCGGGCGGAGGGCGCGCGCTTCGTGACGCTGGTGCATGACGTCATTCCGCTGACCCATCCCGAATTCGCCCGGCCGCAGGGCGCGGAGGAGCATCTGAAGCGGGTGCGCACGATCGACCGCTATGCCGACGGGATCATCGGCAACAGCCAGGCGACGATCGATGCGCTGGCGCCGCGCCTGACGCGCGGCCTGGAGGGGCGGGTGATCCGCGTCGCCCATTTCGGCGCGGACGCGCCGGACATGGTTGTGGAGGGCAGCCATGAAGTGCCGGATCGGCCCTATTTCGTCTATATTTCGACCATCGAGCCGCGGAAGAACCATCTTCTGCTGCTCAACATCTGGCGGCGGCTGGTGGAGAGATGGGGCGACAAGGCGCCGGTGCTGGTGCTGATCGGGCGGCGCGGCTGGGAAAATGAAAATGTCGTCGACATGCTGGAGCGGGCGGAAATCCTGCGCGGCCATGTGATCGAGGCGGGCAGCGTGCCGGACAATGAGATGAACGCGCTGGTCGCCGGGGCGCGGGCGATGCTGATGCCCTCCTTCGAGGAAGGCTATGGCATGCCGGTGATCGAAACCCTGTCGGCGGGCGTGCCGGTGATCTGCAGCGACATCGTCGCGCATCGGGAGGTGGGCGGCGAGGCGCCGGATTATCTCGACCCGCTGGACGGCCTCGGCTGGCTGAGGGCCATAGAGGCGTACAGCAAGGCCGATGCGCCCGAACGGGCGGCGCAGATCGCGCGGATCGCGGCGTGGCGGGCGCCGACATGGGGGGATTATTTCGACATCGTCGCCGGCATGCTGGACGAAATGACGGTTCGCGCTTCCGCTTGACGTCCCTGTGCCGGGCGATCACAGAAGCTGTTGTATGGATTGCGTTTTCGAATGGCTGAAGCGTCGCTCCATTCGCGCTGATCTATCTGTGGCTGGGGGCGGCTTTTCAACGTGAACGCGACTCCGTTTCTGCGCTCGCCCCCCTTTCCGGGCATTGACCCCGCGACGGCGGCGATCAGTCGCATGCGGCGCGATGGCGAAGCGGCTGCGCCTGTTTCCGACGCCTTGCTGGACGCCGTCGCCCAGGCGCGGGTCGGCGGCACATTCTGGGGCCATCGGCCCGTCGGCATCAGGCGGGTCGTGCGGGTCGGCGTGGCCATCCCGCAGGCCATGATGGACGGCCTTGCGCGGCAGGAAATCGGCATGGTGGGGAAGGCGGGGCGGGGCGCGGACTCCGGCCCCGGTCATGTCCTGCCGGAACCGACCGACCTCTGGGCACTGATCGCGGGCGCGGCCTCCGTTCATGCCGGGGCGGACGACGAACTGGCGATCATCGCCGGGCTGCTGCATGTGCCGGTCTTCGGCGCGGACGGCGCGGCCATCGAGCCGGCGGTCCTGAGTGACAGCGCCCGTGCCGCGCTGGCGGCGGCGACCTATCGCGACTGTTTCAGCGGCGAGGACGCCGATGCCGTGCAGGCCGTGGCGCAACTGGCCGACTGGCGGCGGCATCTGGACGGCAATCATGGCATCGCGGCGGCGAGCGGCATGGCCTTGTGGAAGCGGGAGGCGATCCGGCGGTTCCTGTGGGACGGCGTCGCGTCGCCGCCCTTCCTGCCGGAGCGCAGGGGCCTGCGGCGGGCCGCCCGGCGGGGAGGCGCGCTTGCGGTCTGGCCGTCGCGCGTGACGCCCGGCGCCATGGAGGATGCGCGCCGGCAGGGCGTGACCATCGCCCGGGTGGAGGACGGCTTCCTGCGGTCGAAGGGGCTGGGCGCTGCGCTGCATCCGCCCGGATCGGTGGTGATCGACCGGACGGGCATCTATTATGACGCGCGCTCCGCCAGCGACATGGAGCTGCTGCTGGCGACCTGCGTCTTCACGCCCGTGCTGGAACGGCGGGCGGCGCGGCTGCTGACGCAGATCCGGGCTTCCGGCGTCACCAAATATGGCAAGGGCGGGGGGCGGATGATCGGCCTGCCCCAGGGTCGCCGCACGGTGCTGGCGGTCGGGCAGGTCGAGGACGATCTGTCGGTCGAATATGGCGGCGCCGGGGTGGCGGGCAATCTCGACCTGCTGAAGCGGGTGCGCGCGGCCGAGCCCGACGCCCATATCGTCTATCGCCCGCATCCCGATGTGCAGGCGGGTCTGCGCAAGGGGCATCTGAGCGATGCGGCGGTGCTGGAGCAGGCCGACGCCATCGATACCGGGTCGCCGCTGATGGAGCTGGTGCAGGCGGTGGACGAGGTTCATGTCCTCTCCTCCCTCACCGGGTTCGAGGCGCTGATGCGCGGGCGGCCGGTGACGGTCCATGGCATGCCCTTCTATGCCGGCTGGGGGCTGACCCGCGATCTGGCGGCCCTCAACGGACGGCGCGGGCGTCAACTCACCCTGGACCAGCTTGTGGCCGGGGCCTTGATTCTCTATCCACGCTATCTGGACCCGGTGACGCGCTTGCCATGCGGACCTGAAATCATGGTCGAGCGTTTGGCAAGCGGGGCGCCGGCCCCGGTGTCATGGTTGATCCGGCTGCGGACTTTACAGGGGAAGTTGCAGAGATTTATGACTTTGTCCGCCGAGTATTTCCATGGTTGATGCCAAGGCCAGAACCTTCCTGTTCCTCCAGGGGCCGCATGGGCCCTTTTTCGCCATGCTGGCGGAGGCGCTGAGGGCGCGGGGGCACCGGGCGCTGCGCATCAACATCAATGGCGGCGACAAGGTCGACTGGCCGGGGGAGGGGGCGACCGATTATCGCGGGACGTTCCGCAACTGGCCGATTTTCTTCGACGACCATATCGTCCATCATGGCGTGACGGACCTGATCCTCTATGGCGATTGCCGTCCCTATCATGCCTCCGCCCACAAGATGGCGCGGCTGCGCAACCTGCGCGTCCATGTGGTGGAGGAGGGGTATATCCGGCCCGATTTCCTGACGCTTCAGGAAGATGGCGTGAACGGCAATTCGACCCTGCCGCTCGACCCCGAATGGTATCTGGAGCAGGCGAGGGCGCTGCCGCCCGAGGAGAATGGGCGGCAGCCGCAAATCCCCTCCACCTTCCGGCAGCGCGCCTTCAACACCGGGCGCAACGGCATGGCGTCGGCGCTGATGCGGCCCGCCTTTCCCTTCTATCGCACGCACCGGCCCAACAGCTTCCTGTGGGAGACGGCGGGCTGGTTCAAGAAGCTGAACCTGCGCAAGGCGGAGCGCCGCAGGTCGCGCGAGCAATGGGGGGCTGTGTGCGACCGGCCCTATTTCACTTTGCCGCTCCAGCTCGATTCCGACTATCAGATCCGCGTCCATTCGCCCTTCGGCACGATGCGCGCGGCCTTGCGCTTCGTGATCAAGAGCTTCGCCGCCCATGCGCCCGCCAACACCGCCCTGGTGGTGAAGCGCCATCCGCTCGATCCGGGACTGGTCGCCTGGGGACGGCTGACGCGGCGGCTGGCGGCGCAATATGGCGTCGGGGACCGGGTCTTCTACCTGGCGGACTGGGACATTGCCGAAGTGGTCGACAGGTCGCTGGGCGTGGTGACGGTCAACAGCACGGTGGGCACGCTGGCGCTTAACGCCGGCAAGCCGGTGGTCGTGCTGGGCCATGCGGTCTACAAGGTGCCGGGCGTGGTGCACAGGCGTTCGCTCGACGAATTCTGGTCCGCGCCGGGGGCGCCCGACATGGCGCTCTATTCCGCTTTCCGCCGGGTGCTGATCGACCGTTGCCTGATCAGAGGCGGCCTGCTGAGCGAGGAAGGGCTGCGGATGCTGGTGGACAATGCCGTGGAGCGGCTGACCCGTCCCGCCCCTTCGCGGGCCGAGCCGCGGCTGGTGCATGACCGCCAGCCTGCCCGGGCGGCCTTGCGATAGGGGCGCGTGCCGCAGCAGGACGATCCGCCCGGCCCGTTGGTGCCGTTGGCCGCTGGCGCGAGTTCGCGCGTCTGCCGCGTGGGCGAGGGGCGCGTGGCCAAGATATTCCACGCCGCCGTGTCGGAGGAGATGATCGCCCGCGAGGTTGATGCGGCGACGCTGGCGGCGGAGGCGGGCCTGCCGGTCGCCCGGCCCCTGCGACGGCTGGACATGGCGCAGGGGCGGGCGATCCTCTATCCCGAAGTGACCGGGCCGACGCTGATGCGGCGCATGCGGCTGCGGCCTTTGCAATCGGGGTCGTGCCTGCGCGACATGGCGGCGCTGCACCGGCGGATTCACGGGGAGGCGGCGCCGGGCCTGCGCTCCCTGCGGCAGGTGTTGCGCACGGACATCCTTTACGGCCCGGCGGATCGCGGCTTGCAGGAGGGGGCGGTGGCGCTGCTGGACGGACTGCCGGACGGCGACCGGCTGCTGCACGGCGATTTCCACATCGGCAATATCCTGCTGTCGCCTTCGGGCATGGTGGCGATCGACTGGTCGAAGGCGGCGCGTGGCGACTTCGTGCCCGACCTGTTGCGGACGGAGATGCTGCTGCGCTTCGGCGAGGGGCCGCAGGATCGGTTGACCAACATGGCGCGGGACTGGGCGGCGCGCCATTATGTCGCCAGCTACAGGCGGCTCGCCCCGGCGCTGGAGCATGGCGCGGAATGGCGGGCCGTCGTTGCGCTAGCCTGGTTGCGGGCGCGGGCGCCGGTCAGGCAGGCGGCTTTCCTGGCCTATTTGAACCGGGCCCTGGCTGGGGCGGGCCTGCCCCCCTACAGCGCGATGACCTGATCGGCCAGCCGTTCGACCTCCGCCCGGTCGTGGCTGACATAGAGCATCGGCATGGCGAGATCGCGCTTCATCCGTTCTATCACGGTCAGGATTTCCTCGCGCCGGGCGGGGTCGAGCGAGGACAGCGGCTCGTCCAGCAGCAGGAATCGGGGGCCGGACAGCAGCGCCCGTCCGATCGCGACGCGCTGCGCTTCGCCGCCGGACAGGGTGGCGGGCCAGCGGTCGAGCAGATGGCCGATGCCCAGAAAGTCCATGACCGCGTCGAACGGCAGCGGCGCGTCGCCATGGCGGCCGTAGAGCAGATTGGCGCGCACGCGCATCTGCGGGAACAGGCGCCCGTCCTGGAAGACATAGCCGGCGCGCCGCCGGGCGGCGGGAATGTCGATGCCCGCGCCGCTGTCGAACAGCGTCTCGCCGGCCACGGCGATCCGGCCGCTGTCGGGCGTCAATATGCCGGCGACCATGTTGAGGATGCTGGTCTTGCCCGCGCCGGAGGGGCCGAAAAGGGCGACGAGGCCGGCGCCTGCCTGCGCCCGCAGGTGGATGAGGCGGTCGCCGATGCGATGGTCGACGGCGATGTCAAAGGACATGGTTGGTCCTTCCGCCGCTCGCCCGGCGGGCCAATGCCTCCGATGCGACCAGCGCGGCCAGCGACAGCAGGATCGAGATGATGGCGAGCCGGGTGACCGCCGATTCGGCGCCCGGCATCTGGAGCGCGGAATAGATGGCGATGGGCAGGGTGCGGGTTTCGCCCGGAACGTCGGAAACGAAGGTGATGGTCGCGCCGAACTCGCCGATGGAGCGGGCGAAGCCGAGCACCAGTCCCGCCACTATGCCCGGCAGCGACAGGGGCAGCGAAATGGTGAGGAAGACGCGCCACCGGCCCGCACCCAGCGTCTGCGCGGCCTGTTCCAGCCGGTGGTCGATGCCCTCGATCGACAGCCGCATCGCGCGCACCATCAGGGGCATCGCCATGATCGCGGAGGCAAGCGCCGCGCCGGTCCAGCGGAACATGAAGCTGACGCCCAGCATCTGTTCGAACAGCCTGCCGAGCGGGCCGTTCGCGCCGAAGAGGAGCAGAAGCAGCCATCCGGTGACGACCGGCGGCACCACCAGCGGCAGGTGGATCAGCGCATCCACGAGCAGCTTGCCGGGGAAGCGCGAGCGGGCGAGCAGCCAGGCGAAGGTGAAGGCGACCGGCAGCATCAGCCCGACCGCCACCAGACTGACCCGGAGCGACAGCGCAACGGTGCCCCATTCATCGGCAGAGAGGATCATGCCGCCCTCTTTCGGTCAGGATAGGGGAAAACACCAGCCCCCCGTCATGTCCCGCTCATCGGCATTGCATCGGTCGAGGCCAGAGGGCAAAGCCGGACAGCCCTTCAGACTGGAGCATGTGCATGAAAGACCTGATTGCCTTCGACCTCGACGGAACGCTGGCGGAGAGCAAGCAGCCGCTGGGCGAGGCGATGGGCGACGCCCTGGCCCGGCTGTTGCAGGTGGCGCATGTCGCGGTGATCTCCGGCGGGGACTGGCCGCAATTCGACAAGCAGGTGGCGAGCCGCCTGCCGGAACGGGCCGACCGCTCGCACCTGTGGCTGATGCCGACGACGGGGACAAAGCTCTACACCCATCGCGACGGGCAGTGGACGCCGGTCTATGCCGAACTGTTCGAGGAGGCGCAGAAGCAGGCGATCCTGGCGGCGTTCGACGCTTCGCTGGAGGCGACGGGCTTCGTGCCGGAAGAGGTGTGGGGCGAGCGAATCGAGGATCGGGGCAGCCAGATCACCTTTTCCGCGCTGGGCCAGCAGGCGCCGATCCATGCCAAGGATGTGTGGGACCCCGACTTCGCCAAGCGCAAGGTGATCCAGGCGGACCTGCGCCAGCGCCTGCCGGGACTGTCGATCAACATGGGCGGGGCGACCTCCATCGACATCACGCGGGAGGGGGTGGACAAGGCCTATGGCCTGAAGAAGCTGCGCGACGCGAGCGGGATCGCGCTGGAGGCGATGATGTTCATCGGCGATGCGATCTTCCCCGGCGGCAACGACTATCCGGCCAAGCAACTGGGGCTGGATACGGTGCGGGTGCGCGATCCGCAGGAGACGCTGGCGGTGATCGACGCGATCGTGGCCTGTCAGAGGTGACTTTCCCCTTCCTGCGGGAGGGGAGGAACAGGGTCACGGGCGGCTGAAGCCGTAGCGGGCGAGGATGTTCTGGCCGGCCCGCGACAGCAGGAAACGACGAAAGCCTTCCGCGTCCGGGTTCCGGCTCGCGCGCAGGCGGGCGAGGGGATAGCGGATCGGCGCATGGCTTCCCGCCGGGAAGGTGCCGACCACGAGGACAGCCTTCGATGCGCGGGCGTCGGTCGCATAGACGATGCCCAGCCGCGCCTCGCCCCGTTCCACCAGGGTCAGGGCGGATCGCACATTGTCGCCCAGCGCCAGCCGGTTGGCGACGCCGGGCCAGACGCCCAGCGCGCCCAGCGCCGCCTTGCCATATTTGCCCGCGGGTACGCTGTCCGGATTGGCCATGGCGAGCCGGGAGTCGCCCAGCGCCCGGGCGATGGGCATGCCGCGTGCGATGCGGAGCTTCAGCGGGGCGCGCGCCGGGGCGATCAGCACCAGCCGGTTGCCCGCCATGTCGGCCCTGCTGCCGCGCTGCACGAAGCCCGCCCTTTCGACATCGTCCATCCAGTCTTCGTCGGCCGACACGAACAGGTCGGCCGGGGCGCCGCCCCTGATCTGCCGGGCGAGGGCGGAGGAGGCGGCGAAGGACAAGACCGGCCGAGCATGGCGCTGCGCCGCCCAGGCATCGGCGGCGGCGCCCATCGCCTCCTGCATGCTGGCGGCGGCGAGCACCAGCGGGCCGCGCTGCTGCGCCATGGCCGGAACCGGCACCATATGGAGGAACAGGGCGATGGACGCGAGCGCGCGGAGAATCGGTTTCGGCATGACCCTTGTCCTGCCAGTTGCGCACCCTTTTGTCTTCGTCCTGCATCGGTTAAGCGGGAGCGTATGACCATGTTTCCGACCCCGCCGGTCCCGGCCTGATCGCACCGTGGCGGTCGTTCGTTCGCTTTGCGGTCAATGCGGCGTGGGATGCGGCATCCGCGCCGTCACCGGCGAGGGGCGCGAGGCGTCGATCGAGGGCGATCCCGTGCATCCTGCCAATGGCGGCCTGCTCTGCACCCGCAGCGAAGCGCTGAAGGACATGTTCGCGCTGGAGGGGCGGCTGTTGCGGCCGGTGGTGGATGGCCGCGCCGTCGGCTGGGACCGCGCCATCGACCAGGCCGCGCGCCGCCTGTCCGCCGTCATCGACCGTCATGGTCCGGGCAGCGTGGCGATGCATGTGCCGGGTGGCCTGCTGACCGAAGACTATTATGTCGCCAACAAGCTGATGAAGGGGTTCATCGGCTCCGCGCATGTCGAGGCGCCCTGCAGCGAGGCGGGCGGCATGGCGGCGGCGCAGCGCGCGGCCTTTGGCGAGGATGTGATGCCCGCCGCCTATGAGGATCTGGCGCAGGCGGACATGCTGCTGCTGGTGGGCATGCCGACGGCCCGCCGCCATCCGGTGCTGCACGAGAGGATGGCCGAGGCGCGGGCGGAGCAGGGCGCGCGCCTGATCCTGATCGCGCATGCGGGCGACGGGCCGGAGGTCGAGGCGGATGAGCGCCTGACCGTCGCGCCGGGCAGCGAGGCGGCGCTGTTGAGCGGGCTGCTGCTGCATTGCCATGACAATGGCTTGCTGGACCGGGAATTTCTGGAACGGAGGCTGTCGGTGCCGGCCGGTTTCTGGGCGGGATTGAGCCGGGGTCATGACCTTTGGTCGGTGGCGCGCGCCTGCGGCCTGGCGCCGGGCGAGGTGCGTGCCTTCTACGAGCAGGTCGCGGCGGCGCCCCGGCTGGTGACGCTGTTCAGCCCGCATGGGCAGGGCGAGGAAGCGCATCGCCTGTCGGCCGCCATCCTCAATTTCCATCTGGCGACCGGACGCATCGGCAAGGCGGGCGCCGCGCCCTTCGCCGTCACGGACGCCGCCAACGGCATGGGCGTGCGGGAAGTCGGCTGCCGGGCCGGGGAACTGGCCGCGCACCGGGATTTTTCGGAGGATGCCCTGGCGCAGGTCGGCCGTTTCTGGGGCGCGACGAGGCTGGCTGACAGGCCGGGGCTGGCCGGCGAGGCGCTGGCCGGGGCGATAGAGGCGGGGCGCATCAAGGCGCTGCTGATGCCCGGCGGCCTGCCTTCGGCGTCCCATCCGATCCGGGGCTTGCTGGAGCAGGTGCCGCTGGTCCTGTTGATGACGCCGTGGAGCGAGCCGGAAATGGACGCGCTGCGCATGGTCGCCTTGCCGTCCCCGCTATGGATCGAGAAGGATGGGACGCTGACCGGCGCCGACCGGCTGATCAGCCGCCAGCGCTGGTTGTTCCCGCTGCCCGGAGAGACCAAGCCCGACTGGTGGATACTCACCCGGATCGCGCAGGCCATGGGTTGGCGCGACGCCTTCCATTATGAGCGCCCCGCGGAAATCTATCGCGAGCATGTGCGGCTGACCGCCTATCGCAACGAGGGCAGGCGGTTGCTCAATCTCAAGCGGCATGCGCCGATTTCCAACCCGGCTTATGATGAGCTGACGCCGTGGCGCTGGGGGGAGGTGCCGTTCGACGAGGGGCTTTTCCCGACGGCGGATGGCAAGGCGCGGTTGATCCCCTTTTGGGATCAGGCCGCCTTTCGGGCCCGTTGACCGGCAAGGTGGCGAACTTCGGATTCCGGATGTGGGTGCGTCCGGAGCGGCAGGATTTGGCCAGTTCGAGCCGTCCCCACCAATCGGTCCGGCGATCCCGGGATTTGTCCCAGGCCTTTTGTTTTACTGCGTTTTCCGGGTCGGCGGATGATTCCATCTGCCTGGAAAGCGCTTTAGGCCGGCTGAGCCGCGATGGCGCGGAGATGCTCCAGCAGCGCGTCGCCATTGGCGGCCCAGGTGAAGCGTAGCGCCGCTTCGCGGACGGCCTCCCGTTCGGGCGGGTTCACCAATATATCGCTGATGGCGGCGGCCAGCGCTTCGGGTTCGCGGGCGACGATCCGGCCCGCCTCCGGCCGGTCGAGCAGTTCGCGTGCTCCCCCGACATCGCTGATCACGACCGGCGTGCCGCAGGCCAGCGCCTCCACCCAGGCATTGGCCAGACCCTCGGACGAGGAGGGGAGCGCCATGACGTCGGCGGCGGCATAGATGCGCGGCAGGCGATCGTGCGGCACCGAGCCCAGGAAGCCGATGCGCCGGTCGACGCCCAGTTCCTCGGCCTGTTTTTCCAGGGCGCGGCGATATTGCCCCTGTCCGGCGAACAGCAGCGTGACGCTGGGCAGTTGCGGCAGCGCCTGGACCAGCAGTTCCTGCCCCTTGCGCGGGATGAGCGCGCCGACGCACAGCACCACCGGGCCTTCGAAGCCCAGGCTTTCCTTCGCGGCGGCGCGGTCGCTTATTTCGAAACGGTCGAGGTCGACGCCGGTATAATGGACGCGGATCTTGTCCCCGTCGATGCCCATGCGCGCCATCGACCGGCGCATCGCGTCCGACACGGCAAGCAGGCCGGCGGCATCGTCGGCGGCGCGCTTCACCATCTTCCGCGTGCCCTTGCGCGTGCCCCAATAATGAATGTCGGCGCCGCGCGCCTTCACCGAATAGGGAATGCCGAGCGCGCGGGAAAGGCGCTGCGCCACCGGGCCGTCGGGGAAGAAGAAGCTGGCGTCGATGACGTCGAAGGGCTGCTGCGCATGGAGGCGCCTGACCAGCGGCAGGATGGCGCGGGTCATGCTGTGGACGTTGAAGCGGCCGCCGAATTTGGGAATGATGGGGAAGACCGGGCGGTGGACGGTCAGGTCCTTCCACCGTTCCTTGGCGGGCAGGGCGCGCAGGGCGGCGTAGCGCCTGGCGCTCGACAGCGGCCAGGGCGGAATGCCGAGCGGCGCGACCACCGTGACCCTGACGCCGTCCCGGCTGGCCAGCTCGCGCGCCTGCCGTTCCACGAAGACGCCGAAATTGGGGCGGCTCATGTCGGGGAACAGGGTCGAGAGCATCAGGACGTTCAGCGTCATCGCATCCAACTATCTCTTGTTCCCGCATTGCCCCGGGCGTCCGGCGATGCCGTCCGACGGGACAATGCTGGGGCGGGTCTCTTTCCGGCAGACATGGTCAGGACAGGGTTAAGGATGAAAGCGCCTTTGTCTACAGCCGTCTGACCAGTTGGACCGCCACGGCGCCCCAGGGTGGGTCACTTATCACCTGCTGGCGCGTGCCGCTGCCCAGGGGGAGGATGTGCAGCCGGTCGTCCTCGCGCCCGATCAGCCGCCCGAACAGGAAGCGCCCGGCGTGGCGCGGCAAGAGCAGGTCGCGGTTGAGCACGCTGGAAAACTCCTCCGGCATGATGCGGCGGCACCATATCTCGTCACCGCTGCGGTAATCGCCGATGCTGCCCGATACCTGCACCCCCACCATCGCGTCCGCAGGGGCCGGCGGGGCGAGCGAGAGCGGGCGGGTGGGGGCGCGGGCGCCCTCCGGCCCGAGCAGGGCGGCCACGGGCACGACATTCTGGCCCGGCAGCGCGACCAGTTCGGAAGAGGCGACGCCCAATGCCTTTGCGATGCGGTTCAGCCAGTTGACCGATACGGTTCGGGTGCCCGTTTCCAGGCGGCCGATCGTCTGGGCCGTGGTGGGCGGGACGCATAAGGCGCCGACCTGTTCCAATGTGAGCCCCTTGGCCTTGCGTACCTCCCGGATGCGGGTGATCATATCTTGTCCTGTTTCACCTATTTGGTTTTAACGCTTTCCTACAAACAGGCCGGCATGGCAAGTCCCCCTGCATCGGATTGCTGCAAGGAGAAGCGCCATGGCCACGCAATATGTCGAACAGATCATAGAGGACCCCTTCGGCCGGGCGCAGAAGGTCGCGGTCAACCTGCACGAATCGCCCCTCGCCTGGCTGCATGCGCGGGGGCATTTGAGCGAGCGGCATTATCTTGCCGGCGACAGGCTGCGCGCCGATTGGGAGAAGGCGGGTCTGGGCCCGCGGATCACGATGCGCTGGGATGCGGCGCCGGGGCGGCAGCGGGCTGGGGGCGCGGCGGGAGCGGAGCCGGGCCTAGCGCAACTGTCCGCGCGGGAGCGGTTCGACGGCGCGATCCGCGCCGCGGGGCCGGGCTTGGCCGATGTGCTGTGGCGGGTGGTCTGCGCGGGCGAGGGGTTGAGCGCGGCGGAAAAGGCGCTGGGCTGGCCGACCCGGGCGGGCAAGCTGGTGCTGACGCTGGCGCTGGACCGCGTCGCCGCCTGGTATCGGGTGGGGGAGGCGGGGTGACGGCGGGGGCCGCCGCACGCTTTCCCGTCGCCGGCCCGATCCTCTCTTCGATCCCGGCCATTCACAACCAATTCAAGCAGCCGGCGTTATGCATGGCATGGATGCAGGATGAAGGAGAAAGGCAATGGCCTGGACCGGACGGAGGTTCCTCGCGGCGATCGGCCTTGCCGGTGCGCTGGCCCTGGGCGGCTGTGCTTATGACGATGGCTATTATGGCGGCGTGAGCGTGGGCAGCGGCTATTATGGCGGCGGCTATTATGATGACTATTGGGGTCCGGGCTATTATCGCCCGGGCTATTATGGCGGCTGGTATGACGGCTATTACTATCCGGGCAGCGGCTATTATGTGTACAACCGCAGCGGCCATCGCCAGCGTTGGAACGACGGCCAGCGCCGCTATTGGGAAGGACGCCGGGAGGCCCGCCGCGATGACGGCCGGCGCGGCAACTGGAACAATGGCGCACCGCGTCAGGGCTGGCGGGAGCGTTCCGGCGGCGATGGCAATCGGTGGAATGGAAATGGGCGGTGGAATGGAAATGGGCGGAACGCCCGACAGGGCAATCCCGCTGCGGGCGCGCAGGCGCCCGGGCCAGGAAGGGGACAAGGGGATATGACGACGCCACGGACCGAACGCAATTGGGGGACGCCGCGCGCGCGGTCCGACGGCGGCGCCCGTTCCGGTGGCGGCGGCCGCTCCGGCCGTGAGGGCTGGCGGGGTCGGCGCGACTGATGCGGCCTGGGTCCGGCGCGGTTATCGCCCTGCTCCTGCTCGCGGCCTGCGATGGCCGGGAGGAGAGCGCGATCGACAATCTGGCCAATGGCGCCAATGCGGCGCAGGTCGAAAATAATGTCCGGGCGGAGGCGCAGGCGGTTCTGGAGCCGCTGAATCCTCCCGCGCCGGGCATGCCCGGCGGCCTGCCGGTCGACCCGCGGCCGGTGGTGGAGGAAGACTCCATCGATCCCAAGGGCGCGCAGGGCGCCGCCCAGGTGGTGCAGGGCTATTACGGCCTGCTGGAGGAAAAGCGCTATAATGACGCGCAGGACCTGTGGAACGACAACAGCGCCATGGGGGCGGAAGACGATGCGCGCTTCGCCGCCCGTTTTCGCGGGTTCAGCGAAATCCATGCCCAGGTGGGCGCGCCCGGCGCGATCGAGGGGGCGGCGGGATCGCTGTTCGTGACGGTGCCGGTGCAGGTCTATGGCCGTCTGGCCGCGAACGGCAAGCCCTGGTATCGGCTGCGGCAGGTGACGCTGCGGCGGGCCAATGACGTGCCCGGCTCCAGCGAGGCGGACCGCCGCTGGCATATAGAGAGCATCGGCCCCTATGAACCGCCTGCCGGCGAAGCGACGGAGACGGCGGGCAACGCCATCTCCGCCACGGACAATCCGATCAGGAAATAGTCGCCTTCAGGATCTTGCCGGGGGTCTTGGGCGGCTCGCCCTTGGGCAGGGCGTCGACATGCTCCATGCCGGAAGTGACTTCGCCCCAGACGGTGTACTGGCCGTCGAGGAAGGTGGCGTCGTCGAAGCAGATGAAGAACTGGCTGTTGGCGCTGTTCGGGTTCATCGCGCGGGCCATGGAGCAGACGCCCCGGACATGCGGTTCGCGGCTGAATTCGGCCTTGAGGTCGGGCAGCTTCGACCCGCCCATGCCGGTGCCGGTCGGATCGCCGCCCTGCACCATGAAGCCGGGGATGACGCGGTGGAAGACCACGCCGTCGTAGAAGCCGTCCTGGGCGAGCTGCGTGATGCGCTCCACATGGCCGGGGGCGAGGTCAGGACGCAGCTTGATGACGACGTCGCCGCCGCTGTCGAGGGTGAGGGTCAGGGTGTCGTCGGCCATGAAAAATCCTCTCTTCGGGGAAAATTGGGGAGATGGACCATATAGAGCGTTAAGACGGGGATGGAAGCCATTGCAATTGTGACGGGCATGGGCAAAAGCAGCGAAATGTTACAGGAACCGGACAGTAGGGGACGCGATGAGCGAGCGAGCCGATACGGCCGAACCCCGGCCGGACGAATTTGAGGATGTTGCCGCCGAGCAGGTCGAATCCCGCCATGATGAGGATGACCGGCTGAAGGGCGAATTCGTCGACGCCGTTCTGGATGCGGTGGAGGCGGATGACAGGGAACGGGCGCGCGAACTGGTGTCGCCGCTGCACCCGGCCGACATTGCCGACCTTCTGGAACTCACCCCGTCCGAACGGCGCGGGGAGGTGGCGGCCGCGCTGGGCGACCTGGTCGGCGCGGAGGTTCTGTCCGAACTCAACGACTATGTGCGCGACGACCTGCTGGACGCGCTGCTGCCCGAACAGGTGGCGGAGTTCGCCGCCGAACTCGACACCGACGACGCCGTCGCCATCATCGAGGATATGGAGGAGGCCGACCAGCAGGCCGTCCTCGATGCGATGGAGCCGGAGGACCGCGCCGCCATCGAAAGCGCGCTTTCCTATCCCGAGGAGTCCGCCGGCCGCCTGATGCAGCGCGACCTGGTCGCGGTGCCGGAACATATGACGGTCGGGCAGGTGATCGACTATCTGCGCGACAATCGCGACCTGACGACCGATTTCTGGGAAATCTTCGTCGTGGACGAAGCGCACAAGCCGATCGGCACCTGCCAATTGAGCTGGGTGCTGACCTGCCCGCGCAGCGTCGCCATGGCGGACCTGATGAAGCGCGAACAGACCCTGATCCCGGTCGACATGGACCAGGAGGAGGTCGCGCTGCGCTTCCAGAAATATGCGCTGATCTCCGCCGCGGTGGTGGACGGCAGCGGCCGGCTGGTCGGCATGATCACGGTCGACGACATCGTCCACATCATCTCCGAGGAGGCGGGCGAGGACATACTCCGCCTGTCGGGCGCGGGCGAGGGCGACATCAACCAGCCGATCCTGGAAACCGTGCGCACGCGCCTGCAATGGCTGGTGGTCAATCTGGGCACGGCGATCCTGGCGGCGTCGGTGGTCGGGCTGTTCCAGTCGACCATCTCCAAATATGTGGTGCTCGCCGTGCTGATGCCGATCGTGTCGGGCATGGGCGGCAATGCGGGGACGCAGACCATGGCGGTCGCCGTGCGCGCGCTCGCCACCAACCAGCTCACCAGTTCCAACACCATCCGGCAGATCGTGCGCGAATTCCGCATCGCCAGCGCCAATGGCACCGCGCTCGGCATATTGATCGGCGTCGCGGTGGGCTTCATCTACGGCAATCACGATCTGGGGATCGTCATCGCGCTCGCCATGCTGATCAACAATCTGGTCGCCGGGCTGGCCGGCATATTGGTGCCGGTGACGCTCGACCGGATGAATATCGACCCGGCCGTTTCATCGGCGGTGTTCGTGACGACGATGACCGATGTGATGGGTTTCTTCTCCTTCCTTGGCCTTGCCACGGTCTGGGGTTTGTAATCGGCCAGCCAGCGCCCATCTTCGTGCCATGCCGCTTCACCTGACCAAGATCGCCTTTCGGAGCGAAAGTCCCGCGACGCTGCGCGCCTGGCTGGAAAGCCATGCGGAGGAGGCGCGGCTGACGACGCGCTATCTGCCCAAGCGGGTCGATGAACTGACGGGCGGTTCGCTCTTCTGGATTCATGGGCATCAGCTTGTCGGGCGCAGTCCTCTGCTGGGCTTTCAGGAGACCGGGCAGGGCCGTTACTGGATCAGGCTGGAGCCCCGGCTGATCCCGGTGCGCGCATTGCCCAAGCGGGCGCATCAGGGCTGGCGCTATCTGGAAGGCAAGGACGCGCCGCCCGATCTGGGCGAGGGCGAGGCGAACGATCTGGACGCCATGCCGACGCGGTTGCTGGGGGAGTTGTCGAAACTGGGCTTGCTCTAACGTCTTGCATCATCCTGCTCCTGCCTTCGCAGGAACAGGATGGGTCCGCGCAAGACCGGTTCCCACTTTTGCGCACGGTGCTCTAGGGTGTGTGGGGATTCAGTTCAGGGTGGAGCGAAAATGGTGGCTTTCGAGAACCAGCGCGCAGCGTACTCAAAGTACGTGAGCACTGGAAGCGCAGAAAGCCGCCATTTGCAGCCCGCCATGGGCTGAATCCCCACACACCCTAGACCAGCGCCTTCACCCGTTCTCCAATCTCCCGCAACTCCTCTACGAAGCGCTTTCTCTCTTCGGCCTTGCGCGTCTCTTCGGGCACCCGCAGCAAATAGCTGGGATGCACCGTGATCCAGCCCTGCGCGCCGCTCTCCAGCGCCAGTGGCGCGCCACGGACCCGGCTGATCGTCACCGCCTTCCCCAGCAGCGCGCGCCCCGCCGTGGCGCCCAGCGCGACGATGATCCGGGGGCGGACCAGCTCCAGCTCCTGCGTCAGCCACCAGCGGCAGGCCTGGATTTCCGGCGTTTCCGGCGTCTGGTGTATGCGCCGCTTGCCCCGCCGCTCATGCTTGAAATGCTTGACGGCGTTGGTGATGTAGGCGCGCCGGCGATCGATCCCGGCCTCTTCCAGCGCGCGGTCGAACAATTGCCCGGCCGGCCCGACGAAGGGGCGCCCGGCCAGATCCTCCTGATCGCCCGGCTGTTCCCCGATGAACATCAGCGGCGCATCGACCGGCCCCTCCCCGAACACCGTCTGCGTCGTGTCGCGGTAGAGCGGGCAGCGGGTGCAGCCCATCGCCTCCTCGCGCAGCGCGCTCCAGGCCGTGGCGGCGTTCCCGTGCCGGGCGGCGGGTTTGGGTGGGGTCGCGATCATGGCCGCCTCCCTTGTCTGGGCGCCCGCCACCAGTTCGGGAATGAGCGCGGCCTCTGGCAGGTTGCGCCAATATTTCCGGGGCATTTCGGACAGCATCGCGCCGACCTTGAGCCGCGCCGGATTGAAGATCGCCGCATAATAGCCCTTCCAGATGTCCTCGACGGGATCGTCGCCCGGCGCATCCCTGCGCGTGGCGCCCGGTCCCTCGGTCAACGCATCGCCGTCCCAATGGATGCTGAGTTCGGGCGTCAGGATCGACCAGCGCATCGAGGCGAAGCGCCGCACGAAGAATCCGGCATTGGCGCGGACGATATGATGGTCCGGTTCGAACCAGGCGACGAAGCGCGGCCCTTGCGCATCGGCCAGTTCGCGGAAGCGGACGAAGGCGCGCATCTTGTGCATGTCGCGCCGCACGGCCTTGGCCAGCGATTCCACGCGCCGGACCAGTGGATCGGCGCGATCTTCCAGGCTGGCGGGGCGGTCGCGCAACCGGGCGAGCAAGGCGTAGAGCAGGGCGAAACGTTCCGGGTCGCGGTGCAGGATCGCCGTTTCCGCCAGCTCGACAAAGGCGCGCGGGACGGAGAAGGCGGCTTCGCTTGCGACCGGAAGCGGTTCGTCGGCGGCGAAGAGGTCGCCAGCGCCCTCGCCGTCCTGCCAGACGATGTCGGCCGGCGCGATGCCCGCCAGCGTCAAGGCGCGGGCCGCGTCGCGCCAGCCGTCGAAATCATCCGGGCCGTTCAGCCTTGCGCGATACATGGTTCGGCATGGCTGCCCTGGGCGTGGCGCGCCGGGCCAGTGTCTGGGCCGGTATCTGGGCCGGGTTCCCGGCTTCGCGGGAACATGGAAGGAGCGCCTTCAGTCATTCGTCTCCGCTTCGGCGCGTTGCAGTTCGGCTGGCTTGCGCCGGGCGAACAGCGCCGCCAGCTTCTGCTCCTCCTCCGCGGTCAGTTCCTTCGCCGCGTCGGGGAACATCTCCTCCTCTTCCTCGTCGATATGGTGAAGGTAGCGCTTCTTGAGCTGGGCGAAGACGCGGTTCCATTCATCGCCGTTGAAGGGGAGGTCTTCCAGTTCCTCCAGATAATCGTCGATCTCCTTATGCTCCGACACGCTGTGCTGGGCATCCTCGCGCAGGTCGGGCCGCGCCAGCATGGTGGCGTAGAGCGTTTCCTCCTCCGCCGCGGCATGGGCGGTCACCTCCACCCGGAACTGTTCGAACAGCTTTTCCAGCCGATCCGGCTCGTCCTTCGCATCGGCCATCTTGTCGAATAGCTGCCGATGGGCGTCATGGTCCTGCTTCAACCGGTCGAAAATGCTGCTGTCGGCCATGGGGCATGCTCCTTCTCTTGCAGAAGGAACAACGATGGACCGCGGCTTTGGGTTCAGCCGAACAGTGCGCGAAAGATGATCGCGACGGGAATCCAGAGCAGTCCGCCGACGATGCTGGCGGACCAGAGCTGCACCAGATCGCGGCGGAAGCGAAGATCGAGGCTGTGCGCGGGCAGGCCGCTGCGGTCGAGCAACTCCCAGCGGCGTTCCAGTCCCCGCGCCGCGACGGCAAAGCCGCCGATCGCCACGATGATGCCGAGATGCAGCAGCAGCGATCCGCCCATCCTGGCGACGATGAAGATCTGAAGCAGGCAGAAGATGACGAGAGCGGCGGCCAGATGGGTGCTCATCCGCTGGGCATGGCCCGTGCGGCGGGTTGCGCCATCGTTCCACTTCGTCGCCAAAAATCGGGCCCTTTCCTTGCGTGGGACAAGGAAAACATGAACCGCCCGTCCGATCAACGGCAAAATGCGCGCGACTCACGGAAAAAGCTCATATTGTGACGCGGGTGGGGGCGCCATGGGCAGGGTCAGCCGGTCGGCCAGATGCACCGGCCGCCAGTCGGCCGCGACCAGGAAGGGGCGCAGCTTGGCGATGCTCTGCGTCAGCCGCGCGACATCGTCCAGCCGGAGCCGGCGATGGCGGCGGCTGGCGACGATCCGGTCCACGGCCTTCACGCCCAGCCCCGGCACCCGCAGCAACGCTTCGCGCGGGGCGCGGTTGACGTCGACCGGAAAGGAATCCCGATGCCGCAGCGCCCAGGCGAGCTTGGGATCGATGTCGAGCGGCAGGCAGCCGGTGACGGGATCGGTGGCGCTTTCCAGTTCCTGCGCCGAATAGCCGTAGAAGCGCATCATCCAGTCGGATTGGTAGAGCCGATGCTCGCGCATCAGCGGCGGACGCTTCAAAGGCAGCACGCTGCTGGGCGAGGGGATGGGCGAGAAGGCGCTGTAATAGACGCGGCGCAGCCTGTGCCGGCTGTAGAGCGAACTCGCGCGCCGGATGATGGCGCGGTCGTCCGCCTGGTCCGCGCCGACGATCATCTGGGTGGACTGGCCGGCCGGGGCGAAGCGCGGCGCATGGGTGTAGCGGCGGCTGGCGTCCGACCCGTCCTCCATGGCGTCGCGCATCCCCGCCATGGCGCTTTCGATCCGGTCCTTGTCCTTCTCCGGCGCCAGACTGCGCAGGCCCTGCTCGGTGGGCAGTTCGACGTTGATCGACAGCCGGTCGGCATAAAGGCCCGCCTGATGCGCCAGTTCCGGATCGGCGTCGGGAATGGTCTTGAGGTGGATATAGCCGCGGAAATCATGCTCTTCCCGCAGGCTGCGGGCCACCGCCACCATCTGTTCCATCGTGTAATCGGACGAACGGATGATGCCGGAGGAAAGGAACAGCCCCTCAATATAGTTGCGGCGGTAGAAGCTGAGCGTCAGGTCGACCACTTCCCGCACGGTGAAGCGGGCGCGCCGCACGTCGCTGGACCGGCGGTTGATGCAATAATGGCAGTCGAAGATGCAGCTGTTGGTCAGCAGGATCTTGAGCAGCGAAATGCAGCGGCCATCGGGTGCATAGGCATGGCAGATGCCCATGCCCTCGGTCGAGCCGATGCCGCCCTTCCGCCCCGACGCGCTGTCGCGCTTCGCCGTGCCGGACGACGCGCAGGATGCGTCATATTTGGCGGCGTCGGCAAGGATTTCCAGCTTCTGTCGGGTGGAGAGGGTGGCCATGACTGTTCATCATATGTTCCCCGATCTCCCCTGTCCATAATCTCGATCAGTCAGGCTTGCGCTGGCTCGGCGTCCAGAACCTGGCGGACCTTCACCGCCAGCTGTCCGAGGGTGAAGGGCTTGGCGAGGAAGGAGACCCCGGGGTCGAGCATGCCGTTGTGGACGATGGCGTTGCGGGTGTAGCCCGTGGTGTAGAGGATCTTGAGGCCGGGATGGCTTGCCCGCGCCCGGTCGGCCAGCACGCGCCCGTTGATGCCGGGCATGACGACGTCGGTGAACAGCATGTCGATGCGCGGCTGGATCGCCAGCATCGCCAGCGCCTGTTCGCCGTCGGAGGCCTGGACGATGGTGTAGCCCAGCTCGCGCAGCGAATCGACGGACATGTGCCGGACGCGTTCCTCGTCCTCCACCACCAGGATGATCTCTTCGCCCCGGGCGCGGGGCAGTTCGGCAGGCGCCGCCATCAGGGTGCCGGCGGCCGGTTCGGGCCCGTAATGGCGCGGCAGGTAGATCTTGATGACCGTGCCTTCGCCCGGTTCGGAATAGATTTTCACATGGCCGCGCGACTGCTTGATGAAGCCGAAGACCTGGCTGAGGCCGAGGCCGGTGCCCTTGCCCACGCCCTTAGTTGTGAAGAAGGGGTCGAAGGCGCGCTCCACCACCTCGGGCGGCATGCCGGTGCCGCTGTCGGTGACGGATACCATCACATATTGGCCGGCCGCGACATCGCCATGGACCGCGGCATAGGCGTCGTCGAGATGGGCATTGGCCGTCTCGATCGTCAGCCGGCCGCCCATGGGCATGGCGTCGCGCGAATTGACGCAGAGGTTGATGATGGCCGATTCGAGCTGGCTGGCGTCGATGCTGGCCCGCCACAACCCGCCCGCCAGCACGGTTTCCACCCGAATGCTCTCCCCGATGGTGCGGCGCAGCAGTTCCGACATGCCGCCGACCAGCTTGTTGACGTCGGTCGGCTGTGGGTCGAGCGGCTGCTGGCGGGAAAAGGCGAGCAGCCGGGCGGTAAGCTGGGCGGCGCGCTGCGCCCCTTCGGTCGCATTGTCGATGCCCCTGACGACCCGGGTGTCGGCGTCCGGCGCCAGCCGCCGCCGGACGATGTCCAGCGAGCCGATGACGATGGCGAGCATATTGTTGAAGTCATGGGCGATGCCGCCGGTCAGTTGGCCGATCGACTCCATTTTCTGCATCTGGCGCAATTGCCCCTCGGCCGTTTCGCGGTCCCGCGCCTCGCTCATCAGGCGCCGGTTGATGTCGGCCAGCGCCTGCTGGCTTTCGGTGGCCTCGGCCACGCGGCGATAGGCGGTGCGCAGCGCCACCGCGCCCAACAGGGTGATCAGCACGGCGGACACCGCAAGCCCGGCCGAAACCATGGTGCTGAGGCGGTTGTCATTGGCGGTCCGGCCCTTCAGCAGCTGCGCTTCCCGCGCCCGCATCGTCGCGACCAGCGCGCGGATGCGGGCCATCGTCACCATGCCCGCATCGAAGTCGCCCGCCGGCACGACCTCGCCCCGCCGCCGCCTTTCTATGCCCGTGCGCATCAGGAACAGGCGGTCGTCGAGCAACTCCTCCAGCTCCTCCACCGATCGGGCCTGCGGGGGATTGTCGCGCACCTCCATGCGCAGGGCGGCCAGTTCCTGCCGCCACTGGCCGCGGAAGACCTCATAGGGGCCGAGGAAGGAATCCTTGCGCGTCAGCATGAAGCCGCGCTGCGCGCTTTCGGCCTCCTGCGCGTGGAGCAGCAGCGCGGAAAGCTGGTTCTCGACGCGCAATGTGTGCTGAACCCAGATGTTGACCCGCTGCTGCACCGCATAGAGCCAATAGGTGCTGCCGAACGCCAACCCGACGATCAGCAAGGCCAACAGCAGCAGGAAGATCGACCGTTCGGGGCGGATCGCGGGCATGGGGTGGAACATGCGAAAATATGGCGCGGGGAGCAAGCGGCGATAGGCTGTTGTAATCAGGTGAGGTCTGGCAGGCCTGCCTGGCTTGGCCACCCTTGGCGGGCTCGTCCCTCCCGAAGGAAGAAGCCGTGGTCGAAACCGTCTAGAGCGAATCGACATTCAGCCCTGACGGCCTGCAAATGACGCTTTTCCGTGCTTCCGGTGCTCACCTACTTTGCGTAGGCTGCGCGCCGGGTCACGGAAAACCACCATTTTCGGCTCGTCATCATCTGAATGTCGATTGGCTCTAGCACTACTTTGGCAGATTTTGCCGAGGAGTTTCCAAAGGACTACGTCCGCAGTGCGGACATGGCCGATCGGGCGGCTTGGAGAGGCGGTCAATGATGGCTTGCCGGATCGCCGGCAAGCTCGGCTTCGGTGGCGGCCCGGCGATTCTTTTTCCCCCCTTTGGCTTGCTTGAGGCGTAGTGACTGGAGGAAGGCGAAGGCGATCATGGACATCAGCGCGTGCCGGTGCAGGCCCTTCCATGATCGGCCCTCGAAGTGATCGAGCCCGAGTTCTTCCTTGAGTTGCTGATGCGCCTGTTCGCAGATCCAGCGGGCCTTGATGGCGCCGGCAAGCTGCTTGATCGGAGTATCGACTGGGAGGTTGGTGAGGTAGTATTTGCGCTCGCCGGTTGAGCGATGCTCGCCAATGAGCCACACTTCCTCGCCCGGCAGGTGCTGGGCGCCCATGTCATGAATGCGCTGCGGCGGACCGTCAGCAACCTTGACGCGGACCGCGGCGAAACGGGCCGAGAGTTGACCTTTGGTTCCACGCCGCCAGCTGACCTTGCGCCATGGCACAGTCTCCAACATCGCCTGCGCCGATACGGACGTGATGTTGGGTATCGCGTTCTTGCGAGGGCGGCCCCGGCCAGCGACCGGAAAGACCATCGCGACGTCGGCGGGGTAGACCTTCTGCTTGAAGGGTATGCCAACTGCCCAGGTGAGGCCACGCTTGCTCAGGCCCTGCCGGAACGGCGCGGAAAGGCCGTATCCTGCGTCGGCAAGCACGCAGCCGAAGCGGACGCCGGCTGCGTGAACCCTGTCGATCTCGGCCAGCGCAATCTCCGGCTTGGTCCGGTAGTGCCGGAAGTCCTCGGGAACTCCGGCACGTTCCAGGCGAGCCATATCGCTCGTCCAACTTTCCGGCAGGAACAGGCGCAAGCCCACCATGACTGGCACCTCGCCCGAAGCCAGAGTCAGCGACACCAGCGTCTGGCAGTTGGCGTTTTTGCCGAGGGCCGAAGCATATTGCGGCGCCACGCCAACCGAATGCCGTCCCTTCTTAGGCAAGGCCGTGTCGTCGATGATCAGCCAGGCGTCATTGGCACCCACCTGCCGGTCGGCTTCGGCAAGCAGCGCCATCTCCAGTGGTGCTTCATCCCAGACGCCGCTGCCGATGAAGTGGTGCAGCTTGTCGTAGCTGACATCGCCATCCCGCGCCGCCATCGGCTGCACGCTCTTGCGGTCACCAGGTCCAATCAGACCTGCTATGTAGGCAGGGCACATCCGACCGCGCGTCTTGTTCCGCAAAGCCACGACAAACGGCGCAAGCCATGCGTCCAGTTCGCTCCGCCAATCCCCGTTCATCGCCAGCCCCCATAAAAGCTGGCTCCCCATGAATCAGGGATTCTGCCCTTTGGGAATCCCGAAAATCACATTTCTGCCAAAGTAGTGCTAGTCCCGCCAGCTCGAATCGATCCGGTCGATCTTGCGCACCATCGCTTCGAAATCGGGCACGCCCGGGCCGAGCGGCAATTGCACGCCGCTGAGGTCGCGCTGGTGCACGGCGATGACCTCCGGCGGGATGTCGACCGGCGTTCCGGCGGCGCCGGTCGCGACCTGGATTTCGCAGGCGCGCTGGAGCATCCACTGGATCAGGAAGGCTTCCGGCAGAGATTGCGCCATGACCAGCGTGCCATGGTTGCGCAGCATCATGATCCGCCGCTCGCCCAGATGGGCGATCAGCCGTTCCCCTTCCTCCGCCCGGATCGTGACGCCTTCGAAGTCATGATAGGCGATTCGGCCGATGAAGGCCGCGGCGTAGAAATTGGTCGGCGTCAGCCCCTCCCGCGTGGCGCTGACGGCCATGCCGGCGGTGGTGTGGGTGTGGATGATGCAATGCGCGTCGGGCAGGTGGCGGTGGAAGACGCTGTGCTGGGTGAAGCCGGCGCGGTTCACCGGATAGGGGCTGCCGTCCAGCACATGGCCGTCCATGTCGATCTTGACGAGGTTCGACGCCGTCACCTCTCCATAGAGCAGGCCGAAGGGGTTGATGAGGAAGGCGTTCTCCTCCTCCGGGACGCGCAGGGTGATGTGGTTGTAGATCAGCTCCGACCAGCCGAGATGGTCGAAAATGCGGTAACAGGCGGCGAGTTGCTGGCGTGCGGCCCATTCCGTGGCCGACATGTCGGGGCGCTGGCCTGTGGTCCTGGCGGCAGTTGCCATGGCGATCCTCCTCCTTGTTTATGGGGCGACTATCTGCCTGTCCCGCGCCCCTGTCGAGAAAAACGGCTTTTGGGTTGAATTTGCGCGACTCTGCTGGTAGGGCGCGCCCCACACGGCGCAGGGTGACCTGCGGCGACTCACCGCTATTTCATTCGGGCGGCCCGTCGGGAAGGGTTATGTTTCCTGGCGATCCGTCCGTTTTCGACTGGAGTTTGACTGGCTTATGCAAATCATCGTTCGCGACAACAATGTCGACCAGGCCCTGCGCGCGCTCAAGAAGAAGCTGCAGCGCGAGGGCGTGTATCGCGAGATGAAGCTGCGCCGTCACTATGAGAAGCCGTCCGAAAAGCGCGCGCGCGAAAAGGCTGCCGCCGTTCGCCGCGCCCGCAAGCTGGAGCGCAAGCGCGCCGAGCGCGACGGCGTCCGTTAAGGACCGCCTTTGTCGGGACGGTCGACCGATCGTCCCGTCCCTCTGCTGACAGAAAACATCACCCGCACCAATTTGCGAGGCTTAAGCCATGTCGACCACGGCCGTTCCCCTTCATCCTATCGCCAGGGGGTCGCTGACGCGGCTCTGGGTGGGTGTCGCCGTGGTGGCGCTGGCGGCCGGTGGCCTGGCCTGGGCCGGGCAGCAGGGCGTGAAGCCTTCGCCCGCCAGCTTCCTGGCGCATAATGGCGGCGAAGAGGGCGTGGTGACGACCGAATCGGGCCTGCAGTTCAAGGTGCTGGAGGAAGGCGCCGGTCCCAGCCCGACGCCCGCCGACGTGGCGCTGGTAGGCTATAAGGGCACGCTGCTCGACGGTACGGTGTTCGACGAGAATCCGCAGACCGCCATGCCGGTGGACGGCGTGGTTCCCGGCTTCTCCGAAGGCCTGCAGAAGATGAAGAAGGGCGGCAAGTATCGCCTGTGGATTCCGCCGCAGCTTGGCTATGGCGAGCAGGCGGCGGGGCCGATCCCGGCCAATTCCGTGTTGGTGTTCGACGTCCAGTTGCATGACTTCAAGTCCAAGGCGGACATCATGCGCATGCAGCAGATGATGCAGCAGCAGGGCGGAATGCCGCAGGGCGTGCCGGGCCAATAAGGTCGGCAACAGTCGAAAAGCGAAAAAGGGGCCGGGATTTTCCCGGCCCTTTTTCTTGGCGGATTTGCCTTGTCCATCTGCAACCCGCTGCTGCGGAGACGGGAGCCCGGTTCAGGCCGTGCCATGATCCGCTAATGTAGGGATTAGGCGCGGCGACCATCTATCCTGCGACCGGAACCGCCGCGCTCCTGTCATTCTCCGCCTCCAGCGCTTTCGACCGCTCCTCCAGATAGACCTTGATCATCGCGACGATGGGGTCGGCGAGGAACAGTCCCATGATCCCGAACAGCGCGCCGAAGAGGATTTGCGCCGCAAGGACGAGCGCGGGCGCCAGATCGGTGGCGCGTTTGGCCACCATGGGCACGATCAGGTAGCCGTCGACGATCTGCACCACCAGATAGACCCCGAAAGCGTAGAGCCCCGCATCCACGCCGGCGGAAAAGCCGACCAGCACGATCAGCACGCCCGATATGATCGACCCGATATTGGGCAGGAAGGCGAACAGCCCGGTCAATATGCCCAGCAGCCCCGCCATCGGCACGCCGCCCGCCCAGAGCAGCAGCCAGGTGCCCACCCCCTCCACCGCCATGCCGATCAGCCGGCCGAACATCAGCCGCCGCAAGGTCCAGCCCATCCTGTCGGCAATGGCGTAGAAGCGGCCGCGCTTGTCCATCGGCAGCATCCAGGCGACGCCGCGCTCGTAGAGCTTGGGCTCGATCGCGATGAAGATGGCGAGCACCAGCATCATCACGCCGCTGGTGATTGCGCCGACCATGGTGCCGACCGCCGCCGTCACCCGGCCGAGCGAACTCATCGCCTGCTGCGCCAGGCTCTTGAAATCCTCCGGCGTGGTGGTGACGCCCAGTTGCTGGAGCCACTGGCCGATGCGGTTCACCTGCGTCTCCACGATGACCCGCATCGCCTGCGCTTGCGCCGCCAGGCTCGATCCGGTCAGGTAGAAGGTATAGACCAGGAAGGCGAGGGCGGCGATCAGCACGATGGCCAGCCGCCAGCCGCGCCCGATGGGCAGCACCCGGCCCAGCAGCCGCGTGCCGCCGTCCATCATCGTCGTCAGCACCAGCGCGCCCATGATCAGCATGATGGGCTGCGCCAGCAGGACGAGCAGGGCGATGGCGATGCCGATGGCGAACCACACGCCGGCCCGCTTTATCTCATGCTGGACCAGCGGGCTGCGCAACTCGCTGGGGCCGGGTTCCTCTATGTGGATTTTCGTCCCGCTCAACCCAAGCCCCTATCGTGAAATGCTTATTTCGGCGGGGTAACGCTCGCCGGGCGCAGGCTGTTCCCCGCGCGGCCACTGCGGAAGGCATGGAGCCAGCTCAGCGGGTTCCAGGATGCATCGCCGTCGAGCGAGAAGGTGATGAATTCCGCCCGCCCGCCAATGGCTTCCCACGGCACCGGCCCGCCCAGTCCGTTCTCCTCCAGCGGTGCGCGGCTGTCGGCGCTGTTGTCGCGATTGTCGCCCATCAGGAAAACGTGATTCGCCGGAATCCGCACTGGCCCGTACCAGTCGAGCGTGCTTGGCCCCATGTCGATGGTGACATAGCTCCTGCCATTGGGCAGCACCTCCTGCCGCACCGGCAGTTCGCACCAGCTCTTGCCGTTGGCGTCCGTCACCAGCGCGCCGGGAAATTGCATGGGCGGGCAGGGCGCGTTGCCGTCCACGGGAATGCGGATGGGCTTCAGCACCCTTTGCGGCACGGGTACGCCGTTCAGCACGACCTGCCCCCCGCGCACCTCCAATATGTCGCCGGGCAGGCCGATGACCCGCTTGATATAATCCTCCCGCTTGTTCTGCGGAGAGACGATGACGATGTCGCCCCGCTCCGGCAAACGCCCGAAGATCCGGCCTTTCAGGAAGGGCAGCGGGTGGAAGCTGGGGGAGACATAGGACCAGCCATAGGGATATTTGCTGACCACCAGCCGGTCGCCCTTCAACAGCACCGGCATCATCGATTCGCTGGGAATGTAGAAGGGTTTGGCGACGAAGCTGTGGAAGGCCAGCACCGCCAGGATCAGCAGGGCGATGCTCTTCGCCTCGTGCCACCAGTCGAGGGATGCCTTTTCCGGTTCGGAAGCCGGGCTGGGCTGTTCGGACGGGGCGGATTCGTTTTCGGTCATGTCGGCTGCCGTCATGGGAGGATTTCCGGCTGGAGAGGTGCGACGCTTATAACGGCAGGGCTTCGATAATCACAAAGGCCTGAGCCCATGGATGATCGTCGGTGAGCGTCAGGTGAACGACCGGCCGATGCCCGGCGGGAACCAGCGATTCCAGCCGGGCGAGCGCCCCGCCGGTCAGGTGCAGCGTCGGCGCGCCGCTGGGGCCGTTGACGACGCCGATGTCCTTCATGAACACGCCGCGGTTGAAGCCGGTGCCGACCGCTTTCGAAAAAGCCTCCTTGGCGGCGAAGCGCTTGGCGAGCGTGCCCGCCCTGGTGAAGGGGCGGCGGTTGGCCTTGGCCCGCTCCACATCGGTGAACACGCGATTCTCGAACCGCTCGCCGAAGCGGTCGAGCGAATTCTGGATCCGCTCGATATTGCAGAGGTCGGAGCCGAGGCCGACGATCAACGGGCCAGATCCATCTGCCGGCGCATTTCGCGGATGCTGCTCTCCAGCCCGCCGAAGATCGCTTCCCCGATCAGGAAATGGCCGATGTTGAGTTCGGCGACCTGGGGGATCGCCGCGACCGGCCCGACATTGTCGAAGGTCAGGCCATGGCCGGCATGGGGTTCGATGCCGTTCTTCGCCGCCAGCGCCGCCGCATCGGCCAGCCTGCGCAGTTCCTCCGCCCGTTCGGAACCCTCCAGATGCGCGTAGCGGCCGGTGTGCAACTCGACCACCGGCGCGCCCAGGCGCATGGCCGCCTCGATCTGCGCGGCATCGGGCTCGATGAACAGGCTGACGCGCACGCCGGCCTTGCCCAGCGCATCGACGATCGGGCCGAGAGCTTCGATCTGCCCGGCCGCGTCCAGCCCGCCTTCGGTGGTGCGCTCCTCCCGCTTTTCCGGCACGATGCAGGCGGCATGCGGCCGATGCCGGAGCGCGATGCCCAGCATTTCCTGCGTCGCCGCCATTTCCAGGTTCAGCGGCACGGTGAGCGCCGCCATCAGCGTGGCGATGTCCTCGTCGCGAATATGCCGCCGGTCCTCGCGCAGATGGGCGGTGATGCCGTCGGCGCCCGCCTTGGCCGCCAGCAGCGCGGCCTTGACGGGATCGGGATGCGTTCCCCCGCGCGCGTTGCGGATGGTCGCCACATGATCGATGTTGACGCCCAGGCGCAGATGAGCGGGGGTTCGGGACATGGGCTACTGCTTCCGGCTGCCGGGCTTGATCGCCGGGATCGCCGCCAGTTCGGGCGGAACCTGATCGGCGTCGTAGACCGGGAAGTTGATGCTGACGAGCGGATAGAAGGGCACGCCCAGCTCCACCTCTCCGGCGGAACGGTCGACCAGCGCGGCTTCCGCTATGACGATGCCGCCCTCCGCCTCGACCGCCTCTATCGCCTGGCGGGAGGAGAGGCCGGTGGTGACGACGTCCTCCACCATCAGCACCTTCTGCCCCGGCGCGATGGCGAAGCCGCGGCGCAGTTCGAACGTGCCTTCGGGGCGTTCCAGGAATACGGCATCCTTGTCGAGCGCGCGGCCGATTTCATGGCCGATGATGAGGCCGCCCATGGCAGGGGAGACCACCAGGTCGATTTCCTGCCGCAGTTCGCGCGGCAGCTTCTGCACCGTGGCGCGCGCCAGCCGCCCCGCGCGTTCCGCGTTCATCAGCACGCGCGCGCACTGCAGGTAATTGGCGCTGCGGCGGCCCGAGGACAGAATGAAATGCCCCTCCAGCAACGCGCCTGCAGCCCTGAATTCCGCTAATACTTCCTCGTCGGTCATCCGTGTCTTCGATCCATGGCTTACCCTTCATGGGTCGCCCCATGATCGCGCCCCTGTGCGCGGAGAGCGAGATAGGCTCACCAACTAGGCGTTGCAACAGCGAAGAAAATCTGGTTGTGGAAGCTTGAGGCGTAAAAAAAGATGCTTATAAGCCGCGGCAGACCGATACGGGCGGGGGGGACGTGTATGCGTGTGTCTTCGTTGCAGCGGCGCCAAGGGGTTACGGGGTAAGAAGACGCTTATGAACAAGGTGAAATCGCTCGTTCTCGCCGGGTTGTTGGCCTTTGCGCCCACGCTCGCCATGAACGGTCCGGCACTGGCCCAGGACAATGCCGCCGTCGCGGCTCCAGCCGCCGGGAACGAAGCCGCGGCCGCTGATTCGGCCGGCAATGCAGCGGCGCCCGCCGCGGATGCCGCGCCCGCGGCGAAGGTGGCCGCGCCGCCCCGGATGAAGCCCACTCCGGGCATCGGCATGCCGATGCCGGGCGAAATCACCCTCCAGAAGCAGTTCTCGCCCACCGGGCACACGGCGCGCTGGCTGCATGACGTGATGCTGGTGCCGATCATCACCATCATCTCGATCTTCGTTCTGGTCCTGATGCTCTATGTGATGGTCCGGTTCCGCCGCAGCGCCAATCCGACGCCGTCCAAGACATCGCACAATACGGTGATCGAGGTGATCTGGACCGTGGTGCCGGTCGTGATCCTGCTGGCCATCGCCGTGCCGTCGATCGGCCTGTTGGCGGACCAGTACAAGCCCGCCCCCAAGGATGCGCTGACCGTCAAGGTCACCGGCTATCAATGGTATTGGGGCTATGAATATCCCGACAACGGCATTCCGGAATTCGTTTCGAACATGCTGCCCAAGGACAAGGCGGAGGCGAATGGCGAGCCCTATCTGCTGGCGCCCGACAATCGTCTGGTCCTGCCGGTCGGCCGCCCGATCAAGCTGATCATCACCGGCGCCGACGTGATCCACAGCTTCGCGGTCCCCTCGCTCTGGGTGAAGATGGATGCGGTGCCGGGCCGCCTGAATGAGAAGAGCTTCACCATCGAGAAGCCGGGCGTCTATTACGGCCAGTGTTCCGAGCTTTGCGGCGCGCGCCACGGCTTCATGCCGATCGCGATCGAGGCGCTGGAGCCCGCGCAGTTCGACCAGTGGCTGCTGTCGCAGGGCGGCACGCTGAAGGCCGCCGCACCCGCGGCCACGGCCGAAGCCGCCGCGCCCGCCGCCGCTCCTGCCGCCAAGCTTTGATGTAAGGGCATAGACGCCATGACCACCATTACCGCAGATCATCACGGCGATCATGCTCATGAGCATCATGACGCCGACCACAAGCCGGCCTTCTTCCAGCGTTGGTTCATGTCGACCAACCATAAGGACATCGGCACGCTCTACCTGATCTTCGCGATCATCGCCGGCATCATCGGCGGCGCGATTTCCGGCCTGATGCGCGCCGAACTGGCGCAGCCGGGCATCCAGTATCTCCAGACCTGGGCGCAGTTCAGCGACGGTCCCGAAGCGACGCTGGACCAGGCCTATCACCTGTGGAACGTGCTGATCACCGCCCACGGCCTCATCATGGTCTTCTTCATGGTGATGCCAGCGATGATCGGCGGCTTCGGCAACTGGTTCGTACCGATCATGATCGGCGCGCCGGACATGGCGTTCCCGCGGATGAACAATATCAGCTTCTGGCTGCTCATCCCCGCCTTCGTCCTGCTCCTCGGCTCGACCTTCGTGCCCGGCGGCACCGGAAACGGCGCGGGCACCGGCTGGACGGTCTATGCGCCGCTCTCCACCAGCGGCTCGGCGGGGCCGGCGGTCGACATGGCGATCCTGTCGCTGCACATCGCGGGCGCCAGCTCGATCCTGGGCGCGATCAACTTCATCACGACCATCCTCAACATGCGCGCGCCGGGCATGACCCTGCACAAGATGCCGCTGTTCGTCTGGTCGGTGCTGGTCACCGCCTTCCTGCTGCTGCTCGCGCTTCCCGTGCTTGCCGCCGCGATCACCATGCTGCTGACCGACCGTAATTTCGGCACGACCTTCTACGATGCCGCCGGCGGCGGCGATCCGGAACTGTACCAGCATCTCTTCTGGTTCTTCGGCCACCCCGAAGTGTACATCATGATCCTGCCGGGCTTCGGCATCATCAGCCAGATCGTCTCGACCTTCAGCCGCAAGCCGGTCTTCGGCTATCTCGGCATGGCCTACGCCATGGTCGCGATCGGCGTCGTCGGTTTCGTCGTCTGGGCGCACCACATGTTCACCACCGGCATGTCGGTCAACGTGAAGATGTACTTCACCGCCGCCACCATGGTGATCGCGGTGCCGACCGGCATCAAGATCTTCTCCTGGATCGCGACGATCTGGGGCGGGTCGATCAGCTACAAGACCCCGATGGTCTGGGCCCTGGGCTTCATCTTCCTGTTCACCGTGGGTGGCGTCACCGGCGTGGTGCTGGCCAATGGCGGCGTGGACGACGTGCTGCACGATACCTATTATGTGGTCGCGCATTTCCACTATGTGCTGTCGCTGGGCGCGGTGTTCGGGCTGTTCGCCGGCTTCTACTACTGGTTCCCGAAGATGTCGGGCCGGATGTACAACGAGTTCCTCGGCCATCTGCACTTCTGGGTGTTCTTCGTCGGCGTGAACATGCTGTTCTTCCCGATGCACTTCCTCGGCCTGTCGGGCATGCCGCGCCGCTATCCCGACTATCCGGAAGCCTTCGCCTATTGGAACAAGGTCGCCAGCCACGGCTATGAGATCATGGCGGCCGGCATGCTGATCTTCTTCGTCAACCTTGTCTGGTCGCTGGTCGCCGGCAAGAAGGCGGAGGGCAATCCGTGGGGCGAAGGCGCCACGACGCTGGAATGGACCCTGTCCAGCCCGCCGCCCTTCCACCAGTTCGAGACGCTGCCGGTCATCGACTGACCGCAGGCAAGGGCGTTCCGGTTTGCCGGAACGCCCGGATTGGCGTAAAGGCCGCCAATTCCGGAATCAGGGCGATCCCGGCGCGGCCGTCGCGCCGGGTTGCCGCATGAGGAGATTATGGCAAGCACGCCGATCATGACCGAAGGTTCGGCTCCTGTGATTCCCGCGCACTGGCGGGACTTCGTCGCGCTGACCAAGCCCAGGGTGATGACGCTGGTCGTCTTTACCGGGCTGTGCGGTCTGCTCGCGGCGCCGGGGCATATCCATCCGGTTCTGGCCTTCACGGCGATTCTCTGCATCGCGCTGGGCGCGGGCGCCGCGGCGACGCTCAACCAGTGGTATGAAGCCGACATCGACGCGAAGATGAAGCGCACGGCCAACCGGCCGCTGCCGGCCGGGCGGATGGACCGCCAGTCGGCGCTGCATTTCGGTGTCGGGCTCTCCTTCTTCTCGGTCCTGCTGATGGGCGTCGCGACCAACTGGCTGGCGGCGGCGGTGCTGACCGTGTCGATCCTCTTCTACGTCTTCGTCTACACCATCTGGCTCAAGCCCAGGACGGCGCAGAACATCGTCATCGGCGGCGCGGCGGGCGCCTTCCCCCCCGTCATCGGCTGGGCGGCGGTGACGGGCGACATCGGCGCCCTGCCGGTTGCGCTGTTCATGCTGATCTTCTTCTGGACGCCGCCCCATTTCTGGGCGCTGGCCCTGTTCGTGAAGACGGATTATGCCGCCGCCGGCATTCCCATGTTGCCGGTCGTTTCCGGCGAGGTGGCGACGCGGCGCCAGATCTGGTTCTACACCGCGATCATGGCCGTCGCCGCCATGGCGCCGGTCCTGCTGCGCCTTACCGGGCCCATCTATGGCACCACGGCCCTGCTCGGCACGGCGCTGTTCGTGGCCCTGGCCTTTCAGGTGTTCCGCCGGCGCGAGAGCGATCCCGCGCGCATGACCCCGGAAAAGCGCCTGTTCAAATATTCGGTCCTCTACCTCTTCCTCCTCTTCGGCGCGGTGGTCGTGGACCGCTGGGTGGCCGCATGACCCCCGAGGAAGACCGGCAGGTCCGCGCGCGGCAGAAATCCCGCGCCATCGTGACGGGCGTGCTGCTGGGCGCGCTGGTCATCCTTTTCTACGCGATCACCATCGCCAAGATCGGCGGCGGCCAGTGATGGCGAGCCTGCCGCCATCGCCTTTCGACCGGGACCGCCGCAACCGGCGGACCATGATCGGCATGGCGGGCGTCGGTCTCGCCATGCTGGGCCTGGGTTTCGCTTCCGTGCCGCTCTACCGCATGTTCTGCGAGCAGACCGGCTTCGGCGGCACCACGCAGCGGGCGGCCGCCGATGTGCAGGTCAGGGAAGCGGTGGGCCACCGCATGTCGATCCGCTTCGATTCCAATGTGGCGCCGGGCATGCCGTGGCAGTTCCATCCCGAACGCCGCACCCAGACCGTGACGGTCGGCGCGCGCAACATGGCGATCTTCGTGGCGAAGAACATGTCGGACAAGCCGGTGACGGGGACCGCGAGCTTCAACGTCACGCCGCTCCAGGCGGGCGCCTATTTCACCAAGATCCAGTGCTTCTGCTTCACCCAGCAAACGCTGCAGCCGGGGGAGCAGGTGCGCATGCCGGTGATCTATTATGTCGACCCGAAGATATTGACGGACGCCGACAATAAGGACACGCAGGAAATCACGCTCAGCTACACCTTCTATCCTGTTGAGCAGGACAAGAAGCCAAGCTAAGGCACAATCATAACGCGAACGGGGATGAGAAACGTCATGGCAGGCGCCAAGAACCACGATTATCATATTCTTCCGCCCAGCATCTGGCCCTTTTTCGGCTCCATGTCGGCGCTGGTCATGGCTTTCGGCGCGATCATGTGGATGCATCCCGATGCGCTGCCCGCCGGCGGCGGCTGGGTGTTCCTGATCGGCGTCGCGGGCGTGCTGTTCACCATGTACAGCTGGTGGGCCAATGTCATCGCGGAGGCGCATGCGGGCGATCATACGCCGGTGGTGCAGCTTCACCTGCGCTACGGCATGATCCTGTTCATCGCGTCGGAAGTCATGTTCTTCGTGGGCTGGTTCTGGTCCTTCTTCGACTTCTCGCTCTTCCCCAGCCAGCTGGCGCCGATCGAGGGCCTGTTCCCGTCGAAGGGCATCGAGGTGATGAACGCCTTCGAACTGCCGCTGCTCAACACGCTGATCCTGCTCTGCTCGGGCACGACCGTCACCTGGGCGCACCATGCGCTGATCCACGGCGACCGCGAGGGGCTGAAGAAGGGGTTGACGCTGACGGTCATCCTGGGTGTCCTCTTCTCCTCCATCCAGGCCTATGAATATGCCCATGCGCCGTTCCCCTTCGGCGGCAGCCCCTATAGCTCCGCCTTCTACATGGCGACGGGCTTCCACGGCTTCCACGTGCTGATCGGCACCATCTTCCTGCTGGTGAACCTGATCCGCGCGCACAGGGGCGACTTCACCCCGCGCCAGCATTTCGGTTTCGAGGCGGCTGCCTGGTACTGGCATTTCGTCGACGTGGTGTGGCTGTTCCTCTTCGTCGCCATCTATGTCTGGGGCGGCTGGGGCGCGCCGGTCCACGGCGGTTGATCCTTCCGCCGATGGATTTGCGAAAGACGGCCGGACCTGTTCCGGCCGTTTTCTTTTTCGGCGGCGGGCATTATGCCTGACCCCATGTCCTCGCCAGATCCTCAATCCCCCATGCCGCAGCCGCTGTTGATCGCTTCGGCCATGGGCGCCTGTCCGCGATGCGGCGCGTCGACGCTGTTCGCGGGGCCCGTTCGCTTTGCCGCTTCGTGCCGGTCCTGTGGGCTGGACTATGGCCAGTTCAATGTCGGGGACGGCCCTGCCGCCTTCCTGACGCTGATCATCGGCGCGCTGATGGTGGCGATGGCGCTGATGCTGGAATTGAAGGTCCACCCGCCACTCTGGCTGCACATCCTGCTCTGGACGCCGCTGACCGTCCTGGCCGTGATCGGCAGCCTGCGGGTGGCGAAGGGCGCTCTGCTCATCCTGGAATATCGCAACAAGGCGCGCGAGGGACGGTTGACCGCCGGGGACCGCGAGGCATGAGCCGCCGCCTGCCTCTTGTCCCGACGCTTATCGTCGCGGCGGCGGTGCTGGTGATGATCGGCCTCGGCGTCTGGCAGCTTCAACGCCGGGCGGAGAAGGAGGCGACGCTGAGCCTGGTCGCGGCGAATCCGGCCAAGCCTGCCATCGCCTTTCCCGCCCATCCGCCCGTGCCGCCCGAACTTCTGTTCCGGCGCTCCTCCACCCACTGCCTTCGCGTCGTTCGTTGGCGCAGCGAAGCCGGGCGGGCCGCCGATGGATCGGTCGGCTACCGCTATATTGCCGAATGCGCGACGGGCATCGAGGGGCCGGGTGTGCTGGTGGCGGCGGGCGTCGCCAGGACGCCGGACGCCAAGCCCCAATGGCAGGGCGGTCAGATGCGCGGCTGGATCGGGGAGGAACCCGATCACCGCTCGCTCCTGTCGCGGATCGGCGGCCGGGCCATGCCCTTGCGGCCCATGCTGATCGCCGGAGAACCGGTGCCGGGTCTCAAGCCGCTGGCGCCGCCCACCGCCGCCGACGTGCCCAACAACCATCTGGCCTATGCCGTGCAATGGTTCTTCTTCGCCGGCATCGCGGCGGTCATCTACCTCCTCGCGTTGCGCAGACGGACGCCGCGACCTTAAAAGCTTGCCCGAAGGCGCGTCCGGCGTTACCGCGCTACCCCATCATGCACTATGTGAGCACCAGAGGGAGCGCGCCTGCGCTCGGGTTCGAGGATGTGACGCTGGCCGGGCTGGCGTCCGATGGCGGTCTCTATGTGCCGGAAAGCTGGCCCAGCTTCTCCGCAGACCAGATTCGCGCGCTTTCGGGCCTTTCCTATGTCGAAACGGCGGTACGGGTCATGGCGCCTTTCGTCGCCGGATCGCTGGGCGAAGAGGAATTGCGGGAGTTGTGCACCGCCGCCTATGGCCGGTTCAGCCATGACGCGGTGACGCCGCTGGTGCAGCTCAACCACCGGCATTGGCTGCTGGAGCTGTTCCACGGGCCGACGCTGGCGTTCAAGGATGTGGCGCTGCAACTGCTGGGCCAGTTGTTCGAGCGCTTCCTGTCGCGTCGGGACGATCATCTGACCATCGTCGGCGCGACGTCCGGCGACACCGGATCGGCGGCGATCGATGCGGTCGCCGGACGTGAGAAGATCGACATCTTCATGCTGCATCCGGACGGCCGCGTGTCGGACGTGCAGCGGCGGCAGATGACCACGGTGCTGGCGCCCAATGTCCACAATATCGCCATCGACGGCAGCTTCGACGACGCGCAGGCGCTGGTGAAGGCGATGTTCAACGACGCCAGCTTCGCGCGCCGTTTCAACCTGTCGGCGGTGAACAGCATCAACTGGGCCCGGCTGATGGCGCAGGTCGTCTATTATTTCTACGCCGCGGTTCGTCTGGGGGCGCCCGAACGCGCCATCGCCTTCTCCGTCCCCACCGGCAATTTCGGTGATGTGTTCGCGGGCTATGTCGCGGCGAAGATGGGCTTGCCGGTCGCGAAACTGATGGTCGCGACCAACGTCAACGACATCCTCCACCGCGCGCTGTCGGAGGGTGACTATAGCCAGGGGCAGGTGGTGGCGACCGCCACCCCCAGCATGGACATTCAGGTCAGTTCGAACTTCGAGCGGCTGCTGTTCGACGCGGGCGGGCGCGACGGCAGGGCGCTGGCGGAGCAGATGAAGGGATTCGAGGTGAGCAAGGCGATGCGCCTCACCAATGCGCAGCGGGACGGCGCATCGGCGCTGTTCGCGTCGGCGCGGGTCGATGCCGACGCCATGACCATGGCGATGCGCTGGGCCTATGACGCGGCGGGGCAGGTGATCGATCCGCACAGCGCGGTTGGCCTGGCGGCGGCGCGGGCGATCGACCTCGACCCGGCGGTGCCGGTGGTCACGCTGGCGACGGCGCATGCGGCCAAGTTCCCCACGGCGGTCGAGCGGGCCACGGGAATCCGCCCCTCGCTGCCTTCGCGCGTGGGCGACCTGTTCGCGCGGGAAGAGGCCTATGCCAAGCTGCCCGGCACCTTCGACGCGGTCACGGCCTATGTCGCGGAGCGGGCGACGCCGAGGGGCTGAGGTGAACCTTCAGACCCTCATCGGTGAGCCCTGGCCGGACTATGGCCTGATCGATTCGGGTCATGGGCGGAAGCTGGAGCGCTATGGCCGTTACCGCTTCATCCGGCCGGAGCCGCAGGCGATGTGGGCGCCGGCGCAGGACGGTTGGCAAGCCGACGGCGAATTCGTCCCCGGTTCCGACGAGGAGGGCGGCGGGCGCTGGTTCTACGAGCGCCCCGTGCCGGCCGAAGGCTGGCCCCTGCGCTGGAACGAGGTGACGTTCCAGGCGAGTTGCACGCCCTTTCGCCATCTGGGCTTCTTTCCCGACATGGCGCCGGTCTGGGACTGGATGCGCGGCAAGGTCGCGGACAAGGTCAGCGCCGGGGATCAGGCGCAGGTGATGAACCTGTTCGGCTATACCGGCGTCGGCACGCTGGCCATGGCGGCGGCGGGCGCGCAGATGGTGCATGTCGATGCCTCCAAGAAGTCGGTGGCGCAGGCGCGGGCCAACGCCGCGCTGTCGGGGCTGGAGGACCGGCCGGTCCGCTGGATCGTCGACGATGCGGCGAAGTTCGTCGCGCGCGAGGTGCGGCGCGGGCGGCGCTATGACGGCATATTGCTCGATCCCCCCAAATATGGCCGTGGGCCCGATGGTGAGGTCTGGCGGCTGGAGGAGGATCTGCCGGGGCTGATCGCCCATTGCCGGCAATTGCTGGATGCGGACAGCCGCTTTCTGTTCCTGACCGTCTATGCCGTGCGCATGTCGGCGCTGGCCATCGGGGAATTGCTGCGCCAGGCCTTTGCCGATCTGCCGGGCACCGTGGAAGCGGGCGAACTGGCGGTGCGCGAAGAGGCGCGCGGATTGATGCTGCCCACTGCGATCTGGGCCCGGTGGAGCCGCTGAGTCCATTCCGTCATTGGGCGACGGGCGGCTGAAGTTTGTTCCGTCTGCGCGGTCCAGACGTGTCGACCGGCTCCTGCCCGCGGCCGATTAACGCGGTGCGCTTTAGAAACTGGCCTTCAGCCCGTCGATCACGAACTGAGCGGCCAGTGCCGCCAGCAGGACGCCCAGCAGCCGCGTGATCACCGCTTCGATCTTGGCGCCGAGCAGCGCCATGATCGGCCCCGCCGCCAGCAGCGACCCCAGCATCAGCACCAGCGTCACGACCACCGCGCCGATCACCACCAGCCGCTCGCTCAGCCCTTCCGCCCGTGACATCAGCAGCATGACCGTGGCGATCGAACCCGGCCCGGCGATCATCGGCATCGCCATAGGGAAGACCGAAACATCCTCGACCTCGGGCGTCTCCGCGATCTTCTGGGCCCGGTCCTCTCGCCGCTGGGTGCGCTTTTCGAACACCATGTCCATGGCGATGATGAACAGCATGATCCCGCCCGCGATGCGGAAACTGTCCAGCTCTATTCCCAGGACGCCCAGCAACTGCTTGCCCCAGAGCGCGAACAGCAGCAGGATGCCTGCGGCGATGGCCACGGCGCGGATCGCCATGCCGCGCCGCTGGATCTGCGTCGCGCCGGTGGTGAGGCTGGCATAGATCGGCGCGCAGCCCGGCGGGTCGATCACCACGAACAGGGTGACGAAGGCGGAGATGAACAGTTCCGTCATGGCGCCGCGGCCACCCTGTCGTCGATCACCGTTTCATAGCCGGTGCCGTTCCACATGCGCACGGTCACGCGGCGGCTGCCGTCCGCGGCGGCCTCTGCGCTCCAGCTCAGGCTTTCGTCGCGGGGAACCGGCTGTATCCCGCCCGTTTTGCGATCCGGAGGGGGAACGGCCGGCCGGGGGCCGTCGCCGGCGCGGCCGCGCTTGCAGGTCGCGACCTTGCCGATGAGGAATTCGGGCGCTTCACGGGCGCTGGCGAGCGTGTCGCCATGGTCCATGATCCATTTCCATTCGCCCTTCCTGTCCCGTTGCCAGATGGTGGTGAAATAGCCGACCGATCCGTCCGGCCGCTTCCAGCCGCCGGTGCTGGCCGCCAGATTGCCGTCGCAGGACACATAGATGGCCGACGGCGTCCAGCTTACCGGGGCGGGCGGATCGGCGCGGCTCTTCAGCCATTGCTTCGCCAGCACCCGCTGCGGCACGAACATCACCGCCTCGTCCGCCGCCGTTGCGCGGAAGGCGGTCCATTGCCCCTTCTGCTGCGCCAGCCGGTTGAAGGCGAGTTCGGCGGCGAACACGGAACTGGGATCGGGTTGATAACGCATGGGCGGGCGCGCGCCCACCAGCGCCGGCAATGTCAGGGCAAGAAGCGCGGCGCGCGCCTTCACAGCCCCTCCGGCTTGGGCAGTCCGGCCCGCGCATGCGCCGCCACCAGCGTGTTGCGCAGCAGGACGGCGATGGTCATCGGCCCGACGCCGCCCGGCACCGGGGTGATGGCGCGGACATGCGCCAGCGCCTCGGCCGTGGCGACGTCGCCGACGATCCGGCTCTTGCCGTCATCCGTATCGGTGATGCGGTTGATGCCGACGTCGATCACGGTCGCGCCGGGCCTGATCCACTCGCCCTTCACCATTTCCGCCCGGCCCACGGCGGCGACGACGATGTCGGCGCGATGCACCACCGAGGCGATGTCCCGCGTGCGGCTGTGCGCGATGGTGACCGTGCAATTTTCCGCCAGCAGCAATTGCGCCATCGGCTTGCCCACGATGTTGGAGCGGCCGACGACCACCGCCTCCAGGCCGGAAAGGTCGCCCAGCTCATCCTTCAGCAGCATGATGCAGCCCAGCGGCGTGCAGGGCACCAGCGCCTCCTGCCCGGTGGCGAGCAGGCCCGAATTGACGACATGGAACCCATCCACATCCTTGGCGGGATCGATCGTGCCGATCACCGATGCTTCGTTGATGTGCGACGGCAGCGGCAACTGGACGAGGATGCCGTCCACCCGGTCGTCGGCATTCAGTTCTTCGACCAGGTCCAGCAATTCCTCCTCGCCTATGGAAGCGGGCAGCTTGAACTCCATGCTTTCCATGCCCACGGCGACGGTCATCTTGCCCTTGTTGCGGACATAGACGGAACTGGCCGGGTCCTCGCCTACCAGCACCACGGCCAGACCCGGCTTGCGTCCCGTCTTCGCTATGAAAGCGCCGACCCCGTCCGCGACCTTGCCGCGAAGCGTCTCCGCAAAGGCCTTGCCGTCGATGATCTTGCCGATGGTCATGATGCTTCACCCTGTTCTTCGATAATGGTGGAGAGCCGGCCATAGGCCAACGCTTCACCGCCCCCCTTGATCCGCAGCCGCTTTAGCCGGTTGGTGTCGCCCGATTCCAGCGAAATCGCGCTGCGGGGCCAATCCAGCCGCTTTGCCAGCAGCGCGATCAGCGCCGCATTGGCCTTGCCCTTTTCCGGCACGGCGCGGACGCGGGCGCTCAGCCACGCCGCGCCCCTGTCGTCCGTCCAGACGCCGCCGACCTCCTCCCGCGTCGCGCCCGGCGTCAGGCGGACGGAGAGGAGGAGATCGTCGCCGTCCCGGCTCCAGACCGTCACACCAGCCCGAACAGCGGCGGCAATATGGCCTGGCGGATGATGAGGATGCCCAGCAGCACGACCATGGGCGACAGGTCGAGCGCGCCCAGGTCCGGCAGCACCCGGCGGATGGGATTGTAGATGGGCGCCGTCATCCGATCCAGCGCGACCATCACGGTGCGCACGAAATCATTGGAGAGATTGACGACGTTGAAGGCGATCAGCCAGCTCATGATGGCCTGGATGATGATGATCCACCACAGCACATCGAGCAGGATGACGATGATCTGATAGAGGGCGTAGGCCATGCGATCTCCGAATTGATGGGCATTCGCTCTAGAGCGATTTCAAGCCGGATGGAACATCAGACGGCCCGGAAATCGCGGAAAGCAAAGCTGATGGAGCCGAGGGGATGCCCGCATCGCCAGCGCGGTGGGGGATTATTCCACCAGATGCAAGGCCCGTTCGGCCAGCGGCATGGATTTCGCCGGCCCCGCCGCTATACCCCGCCCCATGGAATTTCGCGACGCCACGCCTGAGGACGCTCCCCTGATCGCCGCCTGCCATGTGGCAAGCTGGCGCAGCGCCTATGCGCATTTCATGGACCCGGCCTATCTGGCGGGCGGGATCGAGGCGGAGCGGTTGGCGCATTGGAGGCGGCGGCTGGCCGAAGCAGCGCCCACACAGCGGATCATCGTCGCGGAAGAGGAGGGGCGGCCGGTCGGCTTCGCCTGCCTGGTCGGCGCGGATCATCCGCGCTGGGGCACGCTGGTCGACAATCTGCATGCCCTGCCGGACGCCAGGGGCAAGGGGCTGGGCAGCGCCTTGTTGGCCGAGGCGGCCCGATGGTCGCTGGAGCATTTCCCCGGAAGCGGCCTGTACCTCTGGTGCTATGCCGACAATCATGCGGCGCGGGGATTTTATGGGTATCGCGGCGGGCTGGTGGTGGAAAACACGGCCAAAGCCGGTCCCGATGGGCGCACCTTGCCGGAGCAGCGCTATCATTGGGCCGATCCGGCGCTGCTTCTCAAAGGACGTTGAAGAGGCAGACCGACGTGCTCCTGCGCGGGCGGGAGCACATGGCCTTACCGTCCGATCACCGGTGCACCAACGTGCCCGCACCGCGATCGGTGAAGATTTCCAGCAGCATCGCATGCGGCACCCGGCCGTCGAGGATGACGGCGGCGTCCACCCCGCCTTCCACCGCACGGACGCAGGTTTCCAGCTTCGGGATCATGCCGCCGCTGATGGTGCCGTCCTCCTCCAGTCCCTGGATCGCCGCCGGGTCGAGATCGGTCAGCAACTGGCCCTGCTTGTCCAGCACGCCCGCCACGTCGGTGAGGAGGAAGAAGCGCGCCGCCTGCAATTCCGCCGCTATGGCGCCCGCCATGGTGTCGGCATTGACATTGTAGGTGTGCCCGTCCGCGCCGATGCCTACCGGCGCGACCACCGGAATGATCCCGTTCTGCGTCAGCGTGTCGAGGATGCTGCGGTCGACCCGCACCGGATCGCCGACAAAACCCAGATCGACATTGCGTTCTATGCCGGAATTGGGGTCCGCCTCCCGCTTGCCCAGCACCTTTTCGCAGAGGACCAGGCCGCCATCCTTGCCCGAAATGCCGACCGCGCGGCCGCCAGCGCCGGAGATCCAGCCCACGATCTCCTTGTTGATCGATCCGGCCAGCACCATTTCCGCGATCTGCGCGGTTTCCTTGTCAGTGACGCGCAGGCCGCCGACGAACTGCGATTCGACGCCCAGCTTCTTCAGCATCGCGCCGATCTGCGGTCCGCCGCCATGGACGACGACGACATTGATGCCGACCGCCTTCATCAGCACGACATCCTCCGCGAAATCGCGCGCCGCCTCCGGATCGCCCATGGCATGGCCGCCATATTTCACGACGAAGGTCTTGCCCGCATATCGCTGCATATAGGGCAATGCTTCGACGAGGGTTTCGGCCTTGGCGAGGAGCGCCGGATCGGGGGCGTGCTTGCTGTTCATGCGCGGGCGCATAGGGCACTATGCGCCCAGCCGCAAGCTAGCGATCCAGCCGCCGCCCCAGCGCGACCAGCGCATAGATGACGGGCGGCACCAGCAGCGCCGACAGCGTGATCTTCGCCAGCATCTGGCCCAGCAGCAGCTCTCCGATCGGGAACACGCCGTAAAAGGCGATGGAGACGAAGAGCAGGGTATCCGCGATCTGCGACAATATGCTTGCGACCGCGGCGCGCAGCCAGAGCAGGCGGCTGCCCTCCCGCCCCTTGAGCGCGGCGAAGAGGGTGACGTTCAGCGTCTGCGAAATGCCATAGGCGATGATCCCGCCCAGCCAGATGCGCGGCGTGCCGCCCATCATCAGCGCGAAGGCGTCGCGCCTTGCCGGGTCCATGTCGCTGGCGGCGGGCACGGACAGCACGACGATGGACAGCAATATGGAGGCGATCAGCGGCAGGAAGCCCACCTGCACCAGCCGGTTGGCGACGGCGCGGCCATGCAGTTCCGCCACGGCGCTGGAAATCGTCACCAGCAGCAGGAAGGCGAATATGCCTGCCTCCACCGCCAGCGGACCAAGGCCGAACCAGGGACCGATGGCGGACAGCGGCCCCAGCGTCACCTGTTTGTTGCCGAGCACGCCCGCAATGCAGACCATGCCGCCGTAGAAGATCGAAAAGACGAAAAGCGAACGCGCAATGGGCGCGGGATGCGAAGCCATTGCCGGCACTTACCGGGGTTTCGGCGGAGTGGGAAGTGCTTAGAAGGCGGGGCAGCTTCCGTTCGCCCGTTCAGCTTTCCAAAGCGCCCTTGGCGGCGCGCAGCCCCGCCTTGCCGTTCCGCGCGAGTGTGCGTTTCAACGCTTCCGGGCCTGGCGCGACGAGGAAGCCGAAGCTGACGCAGCCCTGTTTCGTCTCCACCGCATGGTGCAGGCGATGGGCCTGGACGATCCGCTTCATATAGGCGGAGCGCGGGACGTGGCGATGGCCGATGCGGCGATGGACGATGATGTCGTGGAAGCCGAGATAGATGGCGCCATAGGCCGCGATGCCGGCGCCCATCGCCGTCGCCCAGTCGCCCCACTGCCACTGCACGCCGCCCAGCAGCAGCAGGATGGAGGGCATGGCGAAGATCACGAAATAGAGGTCGTTCGCTTCCCAGCGGCCGGTGCGTTCCCGATGGTGGCTGGCGTGCAGGAACCAGCCCGGCCCGTGCATCACCCAGCGGTGCATGACATAGGCGAAGCCCTCCATCGCGGCGACTGTCGCGAGGAAGATGAGGATGAGCGAAAGGGCGGTCATCGGCGCATTATAGGGACGGGACGGGGCGCATGCGACCCTGCTGGCCAAAGAAAAAGGCCGCGACCCTGAGGATCGCGGCCTTTTCCGGTGATCGTTCGGCCGATCAGAAGGAAGCGGTGATCGAACCGACCACGCCGGCCTTGCTGATATTGTGGCCGGCGGGCGAATAGAGCGACTTGTTGGTGTCGACGTAGGAAACGCCCAGGGTCAGGTGATTCCAGGTGTAGGTCGCGCCGATGTTCCAGTCGGTATATTCCTTGCCGATGGTCAGGTAGCTGGGGCCGAAGCTGTGGCCCAGATGCGCCGACAGGCCCAGCGGGGTGTTGGGAATGCTCGTCGACAGATCCCCTGCGACGTAGAGATTGTCTTCCTTGCCGTTGCCGACCGTCAGCGCCTTCGCCTTGGGCGCATAGTTGACGGTCAGCTTCGCCGTGGCGGGACCGAAGGTGCCCTTGACCGAGGCATAGGGCTCGACGAAGTCGGTATTCGCTTCGGCATTGCCGGGATAGTAATAATAGAGGACGCCGACGTCGATGGTGGCTGCGCCAATGGTCGTCGAATAACCGCCGATCAGGTCGAGTTCCTGATCGGAGCCATTGGCGACATAATCGTCGATCGAGGAACCCCAGGCCGAAACGTAGAAGCCAGAGCTGTGGGTGATGGTGAGGCCACCCTGAAGCGCGATCTTCTTGTTGGTCTGCGAAATGCCGCGGAAGCGATAGTCGGTGACGAGCGCGGCGTTGCCGGTCACGGTGAGATCCGGAGTGGGCTCGTCCTGAGCGAAGGCCGGTGCCGACATGGCGGCAAGGGCAAGGGCCGAGAGGCCGAGTATGGACTTACGCATATGATTTCCCCTTGATGGTATCTGCGATCGTCCCACCTGCGTCATGGTCCCGGATCTCTATCGCCCTGCACGGGATGGACCGGGTTGCCTCAACGAAGGAGGGGATGCCTTTCCCCGCTGCGGCGCACAAGATTTTATTGCTGGTCGATGAAGTTTGCTGCTGTAATGTTGCTGGTCTGCAACAAAATCAGGCATGATTATGGCGCCGGGCGCGGCCGCGCACGGTTTTTGCCGCAATTCGGGACGGGCCGGCTAGGGGAAAAGGGGCGCTGAATCCCGCGCCGCGTGAATGACGCGCTGCGGATAGGGGATGGTGATGCCATGTTCGCGGAACAGCAGCCAAAGCCGGCCGAGCACGTCGGACTTCACATTGCCGACGCCGCTTTCCGGGTCGCTGATCCACACCAATATGTCATGTTCGACCCGGTTCTCGCCAAAGGCGGTGAGCCAGACATTGGGCTTGGGATTGCGGAGCACGCGGGGGCTTTCCTGCGCGGCGCGCAGCATCAGTTCCTGCGCCAGCTTCAGGTCGCTGTCATAACCGATGCCGACGGGGATGCGGACGCGGACGTTGCGGTCGGAATAGGACCAGTTCTCCACCTCCTGCGTCATCAGGTTTTCGTTCGGGATCAGATGTTCCTTGCCATCGCGGGTGATGACGCTGACGGCGCGGACGCCGATCTTGTTCACCCAGCCGAAGCTGTCGCCCACGACGATGACGTCGCCGGGCTTGATCGATCGGTCCATCAGCAGGATGATCCCGGCGATCAGATTGCCGAATGTCTTCTGCAGGCCGAAACCCACGGCCAGCCCCAGCGCGCCGGAGAAGACGGTGAAGGCGGTGAGGTCTATCCCCAGCAGGTCGACGCCGATGAAGAAGGCGGCGACGACCACGACGATGGCGGCCAGCTTCTGCGCCAGCAGCTTCTGCGTGGCGTCCAGTCCATGGGCGCGGCCGATGCTGCGTCCGACGATGCGGTTGGCCAGGCGGACCAGGGCGAACAGCGCGACGCAGATCGCGGCCATGCTGACCAGCCCGAGCAGGGAGACGCGCCGCCTGCCGAGGTCGAGGCCCACGCCGTCCAGCATGTCCGCCACCGGGGCGAAGCCGCCGCTGCTGCCGGAAAGGACCATCACGAACAGCAGCAGGGCGATCGGCAGCACGGCAAGGCGGGCTATGGCGAGGCTGCGCAATATGTGCACGGCCAGCAGCGAGAGGGACAGGGCGAGCGCGGCGCTCAGGATCAGATGGGCGAAGTCCCCGATCGGCCAGAAGGCGAGGGCCAGGGCCATGACGAGGGCGGCGATGGCGTGGCGCAGGATCGGGCGCAGATGCCCCGCCAGCGCCTCCCCCAGGGCGCGGAAGCGGTGGCGCAGGCGCGGCGAGGCGAACCGGGCGACGGCGCTGGCGACCAGATGGATGGCGACGGCCAGCGCCAGCGCGACCAGGGGATGGACGATGGCGGGATCGCCCGGCAACAGGGACAGGAGATCGGGCAAGCCCGGCGTCATCCGCGCATGGCCCGGAAGCGGGCAAGGCCCGCGTCGAGATCGGCTATCAGGTCGTCGCTGTCCTCCAGCCCGATCTGGAGCCGGACGAGCGGCCCCTCCGCCTGCCAGGCGGTGGCGGTGCGGTAGCGCGCCGGATCGACGGGCAGGGCCAGGCTTTCGAAGCCGCCCCAGCTATAGCCGATGCCGAAATGGGCGAGACCGTCGATCAGGGCGGCGCGGGCCTTTTCATCGCCACCCTTGAGAACGAAGCTGAACAGGCCGCTGGAGCCGGTGAAATCGCGTTGCCACAGGGCATGGCCGGGGCAGGAGGGCAGGGCCGGATGAAGCACGCGGGCGACATCGGGCTGCTGCGCCAGCCATTGCGCGATGCGCAGGGCGCTCGCCTGATGCTGGTTGAGGCGGACGCCCAGGGTGCGCAGGCCCCGCGCGGCGAGCCAGGCGTCGTCGGGGCTGGTCATCTGGCCGAACAGATAGGCGGTCTGGCGGATTTTCGGGAAGAAGGCTGGGGTAGCCGTCGCCGATCCGATCATCACGTCGCTGTGGCCGACGATATATTTGGTGCAGGCAAGGATGCTGATGTCCACGCCATGGCTGAGCGCCGGGAAGAACCAGGGCGTGGCCCAGGTGTTGTCGATCAGGGTCGCCACGCCCCTGTCCCGGGCGATGGCGGTGATGGCGGGCACGTCCTGCACCTCGAAGGTCAGGCTGCCGGGGCTTTCCATGAAGATGGCGCGGGTGGCGTCGGTGATGAGGTCCGCGATCCCGGCGCCCACGGCCGGGTCGTAATAGACCGTCTCTATGCCGAGCGGACGCAGCATCTGCTCGCAGAAATTGCGGGTCGGATCATAGGCGCTATCGACCATCAGGAGCTGGTCGCCGGGTTTCAGCACCGCCATGAGCGCGCAGGCGATGGCCGCCACCCCCGATGGGTAGAGCATGGTGCCTTCGGCGCCCGGCTCCATTTCGGTGAGGGCGTCCGACAGGCTCCATGCCGTCGGCGTGCCCTTGCGCCCGTAGAACAGGCGTTCATGCGTGCTGCGCCCCGCCGCGCTGCGCAGATGCGCGACATCGTCGTAGAGAATGGTGGAGGCCCGCCAGACCGGCGGGTTGACGATGCCGCCGGGCTGGCCCGGCATGCCCGTCCATTCGGGCTTGCGGCCTGCCTGTGCGATCTGGGTCAGGGGCTTGCGGTCGCGCGACTTGTCGGCATCCTGGCTCATGCGGCGGGGCCGGTCGCTTTCGGCGTGGCCGGGTCCAGCCCCCATTCGGACCAGCTTCCGTCATAGAGGGTGACGTCGGTCTTGCCGAGCAGTTCGAGGCCCGCGAGCAGGATCGCCGCCGTCACGCCGCTGCCGCAGCTCGTAATGATCGGACGGTCGAAATCGGTCCCGGCGTCGAGGAACAGGCGGCGAAGGTCCTCGCCCCGCTTCATGCTGTTGTCGGCATGATAGAAGGCGGAGGAGGGAATGTTGCGGCTGCCCGGAATATGGCCCGACGCCATGCCGGGACGGGGCTCCTTCTCCTCCCCCGTGAAGCGTGCCGCGCCGCGTGCGTCGAGCACCTGTTCGGCCTGGCTTTCGAGGTTGGCGAGAAGATCCTCCTTGGTGCGGACCTGCCCGACGGCGCGTTTCGCAACGGCATTGCCGGGCCGTGGCGCCGGCATGCCGCTTTCCGTCGGCCGTCCCTCCGCCAGCCATTTGGGCAGGCCGCCGTCAAGGATCGCCGCGCCCTTGCCCACGCCATAGAGGCGCATCATCCACCAGCCGCGCGCCGCGCTGTGGGTGGGGCTGTTGTCATAGACGACGATCCGGCTGTCCGCGTCGATGCCCAGCCGGCGGCAGCGCTCCGTCATGAAATCATCGGTCGGCAGCATGCCGGGGCGCGGATCTTCCGCGTCGGCGAGGCTGGGCAGGTCGAGGAACGCGGCGCCGGGGATATGGACGGCCTCGAACTCGGCCCCGGGATCGCGGGGCACGCCGGGAAGGAACAGGCTGGCGTCGACGATCCGGAGGTCGGGCTTGCCCAATTCTCCCTCAAGCCAGTCGGTCGATACCAATATGTCCATGCGTGCCCTTGCTCCCTCGCTCGTTCGGCCACCTGCTTGGGTGGCGCAGAGCCATTCTAGGAGCGGCGGGCAGAGGTGGGAAGGGCCGATTGGCCTTAGCTGGAGAGGTTGAGCGCGGTCGCGCGACTGCCGGGGGTGCGGTATTGGCGCGGGCCAAGGTCAAGGCGGAAGGGGGAAAGGCGCTCGACCGGGGGCGATTGTTCTTCCCCGACGATGAAGACGCTGCCGCTGCGTCCCGTGCCTTCGCGGTCGCCTGTCCAGCTATAACGGGCGTCGAAGGCGATCAACGGGATCAGCAGGGCCCGCTGGCCCATGGGAATGGCGGCGATCGCCTGTGCGTCCAGGCGCATTTCCCCGCTGAGCTTCTGCGTCTCGCCGGGCGCGATGGATACCACCGAATGGACGGGGAGGCCGGTTTCGCCCGCGAAGAATGGCTGGAACAGCGCCTGTTGCTGCGCATCGGCATTGGCGATCAGGCTGCGGACGAGGATGTCCTCCGCCGTGCGGCTGCCGCGATTGTGGAGCGTCAGCCGGTAGCCGATGGTCGCGCCCAGCAATGTCAGGCGGGCGGCCTGCACGTCCATGGCGAGATCGATCCATGGGCGGTCGGCATTGTCCGGCGCGGGCTTGGGTTCGGGCGGGGCAGGCATTGCCCTGGCTTGCGGCGGGGGTGCAGCCGGCACGGGCGGCGGCGCGGCTTCGGCTTCGTAGGGCGGTTCCTCCGCCGCGCCCTGCTTGCGGCGGCGCAGCCGGAAGCGGGCTCCGATCAGCAGGACGGCGGCGACCGCTGCGGCGGCGGCGATCCAGGGCCATGTGGGGGCGGGGGGCTGCTGAGGCGGGCCCAGCGGCGCCGGCGTCGGGCTGGGGACGGTGGCGTTGTCGGCAGGGGGGAGGCTCTGGTTTTCGATGGGGGATGGCGGCGGAGGCGTCTCCGCGGGGGCGGGTTTTTCGGCCGGGGTCTGGCTCTGCGGTGCAGCTTGCGGTGCAGCTTGCGGCGCGCGCTCCGGCCGGGAGGATGGCCGGGTGGGCTGGCTTTGCGGCTGCGGCTGGGCAGGCGCCGGGGCGGCGATGGGCGGAAGCTGGATCGTCGGCGCGACGACCGGCGGCGGCGTCACCGTGGTGGGCGCGCCACGAAACACGTCCAGTTCCGGCCCCTGTGCATTGGGATTGGTCTGGGTCTGCGGCTGGGTGCGCGGCAGGTTGAAGACCGGATCGGCGCTATTTTCCTGCTGGGCGAAGGCAGTCGTGGCCAGCAGCAGCGGCGCGGCGAACAGAAGCGAGAAGCGGAACCCCATGGGTGGCAGCCAAGGCATCCGCCCAAGTGAACCCGCCATGAACGAAAGGCAAGAGAGGCGCGGCGATGACATCTGCCGTGCAATGGCGTAGATGGCCTGCCATGACTGACATGCCGACTCCACTTCATCTGGGCCAGGCCAGTGCCTTGCCTGCGCGTCCCGAAGACGCCGTGCTCGACTATGTGCCCAATCCCCGGCCGGGAAAGCCCTATCTGGTGCGCTTCACCGCGCCGGAATTCACCTCGCTCTGCCCGGTGACGGGGCAGCCGGACTTCGCCCATCTGGTGATCGACTATGCGCCCGCCGCGACCATCGTCGAATCGAAGTCGCTGAAGCTGTTCCTGGGCTCCTTCCGCAACCATGCCGCCTTCCATGAGGATTGCACGGTCGGAATCGGGGAGAGGCTGTTCGCGGAGATGAACCCGATCTGGCTGCGCATCGGCGGATACTGGTATCCGCGCGGGGGCATTCCCATCGATGTGTTCTGGCAATCGGGCGAGCCGCCGGCGGGGCTATGGCTGCCGTCGCAGGATGTGCCGGGCTATCGCGGGCGGGGTTGAGCTGCCCTTGTCGTCATGCCAGCGAAAGCTGGCATCTCAGGAGGCAATGCGTGACCGCGAGGCGAGGCTGGACCTATATCATGACAAACAAGCCCCGTGGCGTGTTGTATGTAGGGATTACCACCAACCTTGCCGTTCGCGTCGATCAGCACCGTCGCGGCATGGGTTCGGATTTCTGTCGCAAATATAATCTGCATCGGCTGGTGCTGGCCGAGGAGCATGGCCGGGTCGATGACGCCATCGCCCGGGAGAAGGCGCTGAAGGCCTGGAAGCGGGATTGGAAGCTTCAGTTGATCGAGCAGAGCAATCCTGAGTGGCGGGATTTGTCCGACTTCATCGCGTAGCGGCCTGAGATCCCAGCTTTCGCTGGGATGACGAAGCTCTTTGTTTGACAAACGAACAACAACATTCGACCAACGACATCATCGGTGGGACGCCCGGCTTGACCGGTGAAGCGAAAGGGGCGATCCCCCTGTCATCCTGGCGCGAACCTTTTGCCGTGCCGTTCCAGCCTGTCGGAGTTGCGAACCTCATGTCCTTTTCGAAGATCCTTCCGCTGATGCTGGCGGCCGCGCCGCTTGCCATGGCGATGCCGGCGCTGGCGCAGACGGCGCCTGCCGGACCCGCCGTGGGCGTGACCACCCAATTGCCCCGTGGCGCCGCGCCAAGCCATTATGCCATCACCGTCACCCCCGATGCGGCCAATCTGAAGTTCACGGGCAAGACGACCATCGACGTCACCGTGACGCAGGCGATGCCTGCGCTGGTGCTGAACGCCGCCGACCTGACGGTGAGCAGCGTCACCCTGACTCCCGCAAAGGGCAAGGCGGTAAAGGGAACCGCGAAGATCGACGCCGCCGCGCAGACCGTCACCTTCGACTTCGGCAAGCCGGTCCAGCCGGGCAGCTACAAGCTTGCCATCGACTATGCGGGGATCATCAATACGCAGGCGAATGGCCTGTTCGCGCTCGATTATACCGACAATGCGGGTCAGGCGAAGCGCGCCCTCTTCACCCAGTTCGAGGCGCCCGACGCTCGCCGTTTCGTGCCGAGCTTCGACGAGCCGAGCTACAAGGCGACGTTCGACCTTTCCGCCGTCATCCCCGCCGACCAGCTTGCGGTCAGCAACATGCCGGTCAAGGGCAGCAGCGACGCCGGATCGGGGAAGAAGCTGGTGACTTTCGGCACCAGCCCCAAAATGTCCTCCTATCTGCTGTTCTTCGGTCTGGGCGAACTGGAGCGCGCCACCAAACAGGCGGGCGCGACCGAGGTCGGCGTGATCACGGGCAAGGGGAATACGGGGAAGGCGCAACTCGCGCTCGACGCTTCGGCGGCGATCCTGCCTTATTATAACGATTATTTCGGCGTGCCCTTCCCGCTGCCCAAGCTGGACAATGTCGCCGGGCCGGGACAGAGCCAGTTCTTTTCCGCCATGGAGAATTGGGGCGCGATCTTCACCTTCGAACGCGCGCTGCTGGTCGATCCGCGCTTCACGTCGGAAAGCACGCGGCGGACCATCTATTCCATCGTCGCGCATGAAATGGCGCACCAGTGGTTCGGCGATCTCGTCACCATGGCCTGGTGGGACGATCTCTGGCTGAACGAGGGTTTCGCAAGCTGGATGGCGACCAAGGTCACGGACAAGCTGAACCCGGAATGGGAAATGCTGCTTTCCCGCGTCAATGGCCGCGAGCGGGCGATGAGCCTCGATTCGCTGGTGACGACCCACCCGATCCTCCAGAAGATCCACACCGTCGATGAGGTGAACCAGGCGTTCGACGACATCACCTATGAAAAGGGTGAGGCGGTCATCACCATGCTGGAGGGCTTTGCCGGGGAGGATGCGTGGCGATCGGGCATCCGCGCCTATATGAAGCAGCATGCCTATGGGAACACCGTGACCGACGACCTCTGGAAAGCGGTCGAGGGCGCGGGCGCCAAGGGCGTGGTGGGCATCGCGCATGATTTCACCAGCCAGCCGGGCATTCCGCTGGTGAAGGTGGACAGCGCCCAGTGCCAGGGCGGTTCGACCATCCTGTCGCTTTCGCAGGGCGAGTTCAGCCGCGACCGGAAGGACAAGACGCCGCTCAAATGGAATGTGCCGGTGATGGCGCAGGCTATCGGTCAAGCGGGCGGCGGGGCGCAGCAGCGGCTGATCCTCAATGGCTCGGCGCAGGTCACGCTGCCGGGCTGCGGCGCCTATATCATCAATGCGGGGCAGACGGGCTATTATCGCTCGCTCTATCCGGAGGCGAATGTGAAGGCCCTTGCGAAGGACTTCACCAAGCTCGCCTCCATGGACCAGATCGGCCTGCTGGCGGACAATTTCCAGCTTGGCCTGGGCGGCTATCAGCCCATGGGACTGGCCCTCGACCTGATCGACGCCGTGCCCGCGACGGCCAGCCCCGCCGTGCTGGCGGAGGTGCCGGACTATCTCGACAGCGCCCATATGATGCTGGAGAGCGACAAGGCCGCGCAGGCGCGGGTTGCCGCCTATGCCTCGAAAAAGCTGAGCCCTGTGTTGGCGACCGTCGGTTTCGACGCCAGGCCGGGCGAGAATCCGCAGGTGCCGGTCCTGCGGTCGGCGCTGGTGTCGACGCTGGGCGGCATGGGCGACAAGGCCGTGGTGGCGGAGGCGAACAGGCGCTTCGCCGCGCTGGCCGGCAATCCGGCGGCGCTGGACGGGCCGCTGCGCAATGTCTGGCTGCGGATCATTGCCGAGAATGCCGACGCCGCGACCTGGGACAGGCTGCGCGCCATGGCCAATGGGGCGAAGACGGACCTCGAAAAGAGCACGGTCTTCGCGCTGCTGGGCGTCGCCAAGGATGAGGCGCTGGCGAAGAAGGCGCTGGACCTCGCCATGACGGACGAGCCAGGCAAGACGACCAGCGCGGCGATCATCTCCGCCGTGGGCGGGGAGCATTCGATGCTTGCCGTCGACTATGTGCTGGCGCACCGCCAGCAATATGAGGCGATGATCGACGTGTCGGCGCGGAGCCAGGCGATTGCGCGGCTGGGCGGCAACTCCGCCGATCCGGCGATGGTGACGAAGCTGGACGCCTATGCGACCCAATATCTGACGCCGGAATCGCGCAAGGTGGTGGATCGCTCCATCGCCGCGATCAAGACGCGGATCGAGACGCGGGCGCGGCTGAAGCCCGCGCTGCTCGCCTGGTTCGCCAGGAAGTGAGACGGGGGGCGGTGGAGCGATCCACCGCCTTTTTTTGGTCCTCCCCATCTTTCGATGGGGAGGAATTCTTACAGCAACCGCCGCTCGAACGCGCCGCGTTCCAGTTCCTCCCGGAAATCGGGATGGGCGATCCCGATCAACGCGCGGGCGCGTTCCGACAGCGTCTTCCCCTTCAGGTCGACCCAGCCATGTTCGGTGACGACGATGTGGGTGTCGGTGCGCGGCGTCGTGACGGGGCCGTCGAGCCAGGGCACGATCCGCGAGACCGTCCCCTTCGCCGCCGTCGAGTGGCAGGCGATGATCGACCGGCCGCCCTTCGACGCATAGGCGCCGCGCACGAAATCGAGCTGGCCGCCGGTGCCGCTATATTGGCGGCCGTTCATATATTCGGAGTTGCAGGCGCCGCTGAGGTCCACCTGAATCGTGGCGTTGACTGAAATCACCCTGTCGTTCTGCGCGATGATGTGCGGGGCGTTCACATGCTCGACCGGATGCGCCTCCAGCGCCGGATTGTCGTGCAGGAAGTCGTAAAGGCCCTGGTCGCCCATGGCGAAGGTGAAGACCGAGCGGCCGGGATGGATTTTCTTGCCGCTGTTGTCGACCACGCCGGCCTTGATCAGGCCGACGAGGCCGGGCGTGAGCAGTTCGGTATGGATGCCGAGGTTCCGATGATCCATCAACGCGGCGCAGACCGCGTCCGGCACGGCGCCGATGCCCATTTGCAGGCAGGCGCCGTCCTCCACCATGCCGGCGATGATCGCGCCGATGGCATCGTCATTGGGCGTGCGAGGAAGGGGCGGGATCTGCGCCAGGGGGACATGGTTTTCCACGATGGCCGTGACCGCCGAGATGGGAATTTTGCAGTCGCCATGGACATAGGGCATGGCGGGATTGACCTCCACGATCAGCCGCGCGCCGCTGCGCGCGACCATCAGTGCGTAATCGGTGTTGGTGCCCAGGCTGAAGCAGCCGTCGGCATCCATCGGCGAAACGGTGACGAACAGCGTATCGACGCGCAGATGCTCGGTCAGGATGCGCGGTATCTGGTGGAATTGCACCGGAAGGGTTTCGACCAGGCCTTGCGCGCTGCCGGCGCGCAGGGCGTCGTTCCCCCGTTCGACGCCACCGTGGAACAGGCTGACATGGCGGATGCGGTCGTGAAGGTCGGGCGCGAGGATGGACTCGCTGGCCGCGGCGCAGGCGAGCATGCAGTAAAGCGTGCCGCCGGTGAGATCGCCCGAGCGAACGCGGACGGCCAGCGCATCCATCAGCGCGGGCGGGTAGCTGACGCCGAGACCGACGACCATCTTCGCGCCGTCCGGGACCAGTGCGGCCGCCTCAGCCGCCGACATGGTCCTGGCGCGATACTTTTCTGTGATGGACATCCTTCTCTCCCCGGCTTTTGGGGGATTGTCGCGCCGTTGGCGCGGGAGTGCAATGGCGACGAAAGTAGGGGGGCGTCTTGCTTGCACGCCCCCTGCGCAAGCCGGGGAAGCTTTCAGCGGGCGAGGCCGAGCGCCCGGACGATGTCGTCCCATGCGACCAGCTTGAAATTCTGGGCCGCCGTTGCATTGTGGCCGTCCTGCGCCACGAACAGCCCGCCGGGATAGTCCGGCCCGAAATCGCCCAGCATCAGGTCGATGCCGTCGGTTTCCTCCGACCCGCCTATGGCGCCGTCGACCACGCGGAAGCGGCCGGCATAGCTGTCGTCGCTCAGGCGATAGGCGACATAGGCATTGTCCCCCTGGCTGGAGACGAGGACATAGCCGTCCTTCTCGCCCATCGGCGCGATGGCGACGCCTTCGGCATCCATGACGAGGTTCCTGCCGTCCGCCGCGGCGATCCTGGCGGGCGTCGCGGACCCGTCGGCACGGGCATCGAAGCGCCAGAGGCCGACATCCTCCTCCGCCACATAGGCCATGCCGGTGCGGTCATCCACCGCGCAGCCCTCCGCCTGGGAGCCAAGCTTCAAGGTCCGGACGATGCTGCCCCTGGGCGTGGCGTCGGCCATGTCGAGCGCGATCTGGTTCACCGTGCCGTCCTTCAGCACGACGAAGGCGTAGGTCGCGCTCGCCGCGCGATAGAGGCAGACGCCATAGGCTTCGCCCCGCCCGGCATCGACCTTGCCGAGCGCCGAGAGTTTCGCGGTGGCGGGATCGAGGCGGAACAGGGCCAGCTTCGCATGGGCAAGGTCGTTGCGATCGCTGGCGGCCACCAATATGCCGCTTTGACCGGCGATCCCCACGCCGTCCCGCAGGTCGACATTGTTGACCCGGCCCGCGTCGAGAAAGTCGCGGGTCTTGCCGTCCAGCCCATAGACATAGAGCCCCGCCTTCTTGTCGGTGCCCACGATCAGGCTTTGCCCTGGATCGGCGGCGTTGCGCCAGATCGCCGGATCGTCCGCCGCGTCGGCATTGGGGGTGCCGACGGGGGCGGTTTCCCCGCGCGCGGTGACGGTCGCGGCTGGAGTGGCGTTGGCGATGCGCTGGGCCAGCGGGCGTTCGGGCGCTGGCGCGGCGCAAGCGGCGAGCAGAAGAGTCGCGCAAAGGGCGACGGATAAAGGTCTCGTCATGAAGTTCCCCCGTTCGCGGCGCCTCTTGGACGCGCTTCATGACGATGATGTGACAGGCCCAGCCGGAATATCGCCCGGCATGTCACTGTTCTGTCACCATAATTTCACGCGATTGTATTCCCGCCGATCTAGGTGCCCCGCCAAGCCTATTCGACAAGGCCGTTCCAACAGGGGGATCATATGCAGCATAGTTTCATCCGGCAGCGCGCCGGCGTGCCGTCCGTTCGTCTGGCTCTGGCCTGCGGCATAGCCGGCTGGGCCCTGGCGTCGACCCAAGCCATGGCGCAGGCTCCTGCCGCGGAAGAGGATATGGGAGCGATCGTCGTCACCGGCACCCGCCCGATCGCTGAATCCGAAGCCGCCGCGCTGGAAATCCAGAAGAACTGGGACTCGCTGGTCACGGTCGCCGCATCCGATTCCGTGGGCCGCCTGCCCGACCAGAACATCGCCCAGGCCGCCAGCCGTCTGCCGGGCATCAGCGTCGAGCGCGACCAGGGCCAGGCCCGCTACATCAACCTGCGCGGCGCGCCCAAGACCTGGACCACCCTGTCGTTCGACGGCATCAATGTGGTGAGCCCCGAGGGCCGCGACGCCCGCTTCGATTCCATCCCGTCCGCCATTGCCGGCAAGATCATCGTGTCCAAGGCGGTGACGCCCGACATGCCGGGCGAGACGGTCGCGGGCAATGTGAACGTCATCACCCGTTCGGCCTTCGACTATGACGGCTTCCATCTGGCGGGGAAGGGCGGCCTTGGCTTTGCCGAACTGGGCGACAAGAAGGAATATGAAGGCGCGCTGGTCGTTTCCGACCGATTCCAGACGGGCATCGGTGAAATCGGCGTGCTGCTGTCGGGCAGCTATTATGAGCGCAACATGGTCACGGACAATTTCGAGACCGACTATGAGCGGGTGTCGCAGGACCAGCGCCCCGGTAATACCACCCGCTTCTGGGCGCATGAGGCGGAGAACAAGCTGTACCGCCTGACGCGCAAGAACTGGTCGGTTTCGGGCCGGGTCGACTGGAAACCGGACGAGGCCAACAGCATTTCGCTGCGGTCGGTCTACACCATCTTCACCGACGATGAAGCGCGGGACAATTACCGCTTCGACCTGGACGACCGCCAGTCGGACCTGTCGAACGGCTCGGCCGCCTGTCCGACCGCGGTGAACACCATGCCGACCACCACCGGCTATGCGGATGTCTGCATCGGCAACACGCCGCAGAAGGGCACGATCTACGGCATCGACATCCGCCAGCGCTCGACGCTGCGGGCCTTCCGCCAGTCGATCTTCACCAACACGCTGGCGGGCGATCATGAATTTGCCGACGGCTGGAAGCTGAGCTGGGTCGGCAACTACACCGAATCCAAGGACGACCGATCGATCGTCGGCGAAGCGACCTGGGACAGCCCCAGCACGCGCACGCTCCGGCCGACCGTGGCCTATGACTTCAGCGATCCCAATCTTTCGCGCCTGACGCTCTATCGCACGCTGCAACTCGCCAGCCCGACGCGCTACACGGCGGGCGCGCAGGTCACGGCGGTCGACGATTTCACCAAGCCGCTTTCAGGCTTCACCGTCCTCGACGCGGTGGACACGACCAAGGCCTATACCGGCCGCCTGGTTGTGGCGCGCGAGCTGGAGCATGCGACATTGAAGGCGGGGTTCCAGTATGACCGCCGCACCAAGACCGCCGACGAGCAGCAGATCACGCTGAATGCCGCGCAGGCCGCGACCGTCCTGCCGACCGACTACAACCAGTTCTCGATCGACCGGAAGTTCCTGGGCAAGATCCCCATGGGCTACACCTTCCGCTATTTCGATACCGACAAGATGCGGGCGGCTTCCGAAGCGGCGCAGGCGGCTTATGCCTTCGCACCCAACACCGGAAACAACTACAGGGTACGGGAAGAGGTGCTCGCCGGCTTCCTGATGGGCACTGTCCACTACGACTGGGGCTCGGTCGTGGGCGGCGTGCGTGTCGAGCATGTCAAGAACCATGGCTTTGCGATCGCCACGGTCACGCCTGTCAGCGGACCGGCGGTTTCCACGCCTGAAACGCGGGAATCCAGCCAGACGCTGGCATTCCCCAGCCTGCACATCAATTACAATATCGACGACAGCAAGAAGCTGCGCTTCTCCTTCAACAGCGGTGCGGCGCGCGCCGATTACGATCAGATGCGGCCGAACTTCGTCGTGAACGACAGCGACCGCGTGATTTCGGGCGGCAACCCCGATGTGAAGCCGGAACGGGCCTATGGCGTCGATACCTATTTCGAATGGTATGTGAAGCCTCAGGGCTATTTGATGGTCGGCCTGTTCTACAAGCATGTCGAGGACGTGCTGTATAATCAGCGGCGCACCTATGGCCTGACCGACCTCAATTCCGGCGGGATCGACCGCTCCGACTATGGCTATACCCGTATCGCCAATGGCGGTTCGGGCCGCATCTATGGCATGGAAGCCGCCGCGCAGTTCCAGCTCGAACCCTGGACGGAGAATCTGGGTCTTCCTTCCTTCATGGGCGGCTTCGGTATTTCGGCCAATCTTACCCTCAATGACAGCAAGGTCGAAAAGCCTGCCGTCGAGGGCATTCCGGCGCGCAAAGTGCGCCTGCCGGGCACATCGGACTTCGTCTACAATATCGGCGGATATTACGAGAAATACGGCCTGTCGATCCGCCTGCAATATCAGAACCGCAGCAAATGGCTGGATACGGTTTCCGATACGCTGGCGGACGCTGGCGACACTTATTGGGACTCGGACGACGAGCTGGATTTCTCGGCGCGCTATGCGATCACGAAGAATTTCGAGATTTACTTCGACGCCTCGAACCTGCTCAACCATCCCGGCCGCCGCTTCTCCGACCCGGGCAGCCTGCTGCGTGCCAGCGGCGTGCAGGCGCCCGACAGCAGCAACCAGACGATCGAGTGGGAACGCTTCGGCCGTCGCTATACGGGCGGCATCCGGTTCAACTTCTGATCCGGCGGAGGCTTGAGGGAGAGGGGGCTGCCTTGAGGCGGCGGCCCCTTTATTCTGTCATCCCGGTTCCCATGGGCGGGGGTAAGCTTCACCCCAAGGGGGCACTCGCCCACCGCCGCAAGCGCGCATACAGCGCTGTGATGATGCCGAAGAAGGCGATCACCGAAAGCACCACGGCCCACGGATTTTCCCCCACCAGCGCCATGGGCGCGTCGCTGTCCGTCGCCGCGACGATCCCTGCGAAGGCGACACCGAACAGGCTTTCCCCGACGATGAAGCCGGTCGCCATCAGCACGCCCATGCGCTCGGCAAATTCGGGGTTGGACTGGCGTAGCGCCCAGCGATTGTAGAGATGCCCAATCACCGCGCCGACCGGGATCAGCAGGGTGAGCGCCATCGGCAGATAAATGCCCATGCCGACGGCCAGGGGCGGCAGGCGCAGCTTGCCCGCCTTGCCCAGCAGTTCGTCAATGGCGACCACCAGCACGCCGATGCCTGCGCCGAAGCCGATCAGGCCCCAGTCGAGATCGCCGCCCAGCACGCCCTTCGCCAGGGCGGAGATCAGCGCGGCCTGCGGGGCGGGGAGGGCGGTCGCCTTGGCGCCCGGCGCGCCCGCGAAGCCGAAGGCGCTGTTGAGCAGGTCCAGTACGGGCGGGATCACCAGCGCGCCGAAGATCACGCCCAGCACCAGCGCGATCTGCTGCTTCCACGGCGTCGCGCCGACAAGCTGGCCGGTCTTCAGATCCTGGAGATTGTCGTTGGAAATGGTTGCGACGCCAAAGACGATGGCGGTCACGAACAGCGCATAGGCGATCAGCGCCTGCGCCTGTTTCGGGTCGCCGCCCGATCCGTAGATCGCCGCCAGTATCAGCGAGGCGCCCAGCACCGCCAGAATGCCGACGCCGGAAATCGGGCTGTTCGACGCGCCGATCAGCCCCGCCATATAGCCGCAGACCGAGGCGATGACGATGCCTGCGACGAGGATATAGGCCAGCGTCAGCACGATGATCGGCACCGGGTTGGCCGCGATCGGCCCGCCCTGCGCGAAGATCCACAGCAGCACCGCGATCGGCAGCAGCGAAGCGATTATGGTGCCGCCGACGATGCCGATGGGAAGGTCGCGTTCCGTAAGGTCGAGCAGGCCGGCATTGCCCGACTTGCGGACTTTCGCCGCGGCCATGGCCGACCGGATGCCGCTGACGATCGGTCCCAATATCTTGAGCAGGGTCCAGATCGCCGCGATGCCGATGGTGCCGGCGCCGATGAAGCGCGCTTTCATCCGAAAGGTGGTGCCGACCAGATCGGCCAGATCGGCGCCGGCCGCGAGCGGCGCGGTGAGATAGGGGACAAGCCCGACCCAGCTGATCAGCAGGCCGAAGAACATGGCGATGCCGACCGACAGGCCGACCAGATGCCCGACGCCGATCAACGCCATGGAAAAGCTGGTGGAGACGCTGGACGCGCCCGCGCCGAATTTGAAGAAGGTCGCGGCCTCCTCCGCGATCAGCTTCGTCTTGGCGAGGATGGCGAAGGCTGCGGCGGCGATCGAGCTGGCGACGATGGCGGCCAGGCCGCGCCTGTTCTCCTCCAGCCCCTCGCGCGATCCCGCGCCGACCTTCAGCACTTCGGCGGCAGCTACGCCTTCGGGATAGGGCAGGTCGGACCCCGTCACCAGCGCCCGGCGCAGCGGCACCGAATACATGACGCCCAATATGCCGCCCAGCGCGATGGTGAAGGCGCTCAGCCAATAGGGGAAGCCCTGCCACCAGCCGATGATGACCAGGCCGGGCAGCACGAAGATGATGGCCGACAGCGTGCCCGCCGCCGACGCGATGGTCTGCACTATGTTGTTTTCAAGGATCGTGCCGGTCGCGAACAGCCGCAGCACGGCCATGGAAATGACGGCCGCGGGGATGGAGGTGGCGAAGGTCAGCCCGATCTTCAGGCCCAGATAGACGTTGGCCGCCGTGAACAGCAGGGTGATGAGCGCGCCCAATATGACGCCGCGAAGCGTCAGCTCCGCCATGGGGGCCGCCTTGGCCGAATCACTTGTCACTCGTCTGTCCCCTTGCCTGCGGCTGTTTTATCAGCGTCCGGTAATAATGTTGCTTGGCCTTGGATCAATCGGAAAGTGCGCGCAGAGGCGTCAGGAGGAGGCGCCGGGCTTCAGGTCGGCTGCGGCGGCGGCATCCAGATAGGCGTCGACCAGCCGCGTCCAGAGCGTGTAGCCGCGCGGGTTCATATGCAGCCCGTCGGGTCGGAACAGCGACGCATCGGGCAGGCCATCCGGGGCGAGCAGCACGCGACCGACATCCAGATAATCGAAGCGGCTCACCCGCGCCCGTGCCGCGACCGTCATGTTCACCGCGGCCATTTTCGGCCACAGCGTCCAGCGGATCGGGCTGGGCTTCAGGGACAGATAGGCGATATGCGCCTTGGGATAGTCGGATCGGAGTTGCCTGAGCAGGGTCAGGACGTTGTTCGCGACCTCGGCCGGGGTGGCGCCTGCTGCCAGGTCGTTTTCCCCGACATAGACGAGGATGGAGCGCGGCTTCGCCTTGGGCAGCAGGCGCTTGTAATAATGCAGCACATCCGGCGTGGTCGCGCCGCCGAAGCCCCGGTTGACGGTGCCGATGTCGGGAAAGCTGCCGCTTATGTCCCACAGGCGGATGCTGGAGCTACCCAGGAACAGGGTGGCGTCGGTGATCGGGGGACCGGCCTCATTGGCCCTGGCGAATGCCTCGATCTCGCGCGAGAAGGGAAAGCTGGGGTCGGCATTGACCTTCAGCGCCGGCGCCTGCGTGGCGGCGTGCAGCAGGCCGCAGGACCCCAGCAGCAGGGCAAGGCCGATCAGCGCCCTGCCCGCCTTGAGGCCGCGCCTAGTGCCGATGCAGCGGGCGGAGCTGATATTTGCCGTTCGCATAGGTGCCGAACATGCCGGAAATGGCGGGATGGTCGACAGGTTCCTCACTGTCGTCCGCGACCAGATTCTGCTGGCTGACATAGGCGACATAGCTGCTTTCGCCATTTTCAGCGAGCAGATGGTAGAAGGGCTGATGCTTGTCCGGCCGGATGTCCTCGGGAATGGCCTGATACCATTCCTCGCTATTGGCGAAGACCGGATCGATGTCGAACACGACGCCACGAAAACCGAAGAGGCGGTGCTGCACCACGTCCCCGATGCTGAAGCGGGCGTGGACGATCGGCGGGGGGGTCACATCGGGTCCGAAAATCTGAATCATATCGTTCATATGACGCAATTTAGGATGCTTGCGGTGCGAAACAAGAAAAATGCTCGTCGCTGCTTGGCAAGGGTGAAATCATTCGCTAATGGCCGCCGCTCGACCGGAACGGCATGCGCCGGACCTTCTGCGGAGAGGTGGCAGAGTGGTCGAATGCACCGCACTCGAAATGCGGCGTGCCGGCAACGGTACCGAGGGTTCGAATCCCTCCCTCTCCGCCATATTATCCCTCAAGTCGCTGAATTCCGGCAAATCGTTCCGCCTGCTCCCTATGGGCTAGCTGTGCCCGATAAGGGTTGCTTTCATCGGTTGATCCACGCCCGACGATGGCGGGTGCCTCTTCCAGAGATTCAACCCCGGGCTCCCCATCCGGTGCGATCGATCGTCCACGGGCGCTCCAGTCCTTGTGGGACGCTGCCGGGAAGGATGCGGTTGCCGATCCTGGCCAGATCGGCCATTGCCGGTCCATTCGATGGCCAGTCAAAAGGTTCAGGATCCATGATGACGCTTTACGACGCCTTCGTACCGGGGTGCCTTCAGATTTTGGAGTCTGTGTCGAGACTGGTTGTGAAAGCGAAGTCCTATTGCGATGCGCAGTCTCTCCCCCCGGAACGGCTGCTTCATGCCAGACTCGCTCCCGACATGTTGGACTTCGCCTATCAGGTGAAAAGCTGCGCAATCCATTCCATCGGCGCGATCCATGGCGTTCAGCGCGGGAATTTCTCGCCTGACATCGCGGCGCCACCGGCCAGTTTCGAGGAATTGAACGCCAGGGTGATGGAAGCGGCCGACGCCCTTGGCGCACTTCAAGTTGCCGATGTGGAAAGCTTGAGCGACAGGCCGATGACATTCACCATCGGTGACAAGCTGCGCTGGGATTTCCTGGGCAAGGATTTCCTGCTCAGCTTCTCCCAGCCCAACTTTTATTTCCATGCCTCCACGGCCTACGACATTCTCCGGACGAACGGCGTTCCCCTCGGGAAGCGGGACTATCTGGGCGCCGTTCGGAAGCTGCCGTCGCCGCCAGCGCCGATCTGATCCGCTGGCGGCATGGCGGGCAGGCCCCGGCGCGCCCGCGGACGTAGCGAGCCGGGGAATTAAGGCTGTCTGGGCAGAGCATAGGCGATGACATGATCGCCCAGCTTCGTGCCGAGGGAGCCATGCCCGCCTGCAACGACGATCACGAACTGCCGCCCGCTCGCCCTCGACCGATAGGACATCGGCGTCGCCTGTCCCCCGGCCGGAAGACGGGCACGCCACAGCACCTTGCCGGTGCGCGTGTCATAGGCGCGCAGATAATTGTCGATCGCCGCCGCCATGAAGGTGAGCCCCCCTGCCGTCGACATCGGACCGCCCAGCGATGGAACGCCCAGCTTGAACGGGATAGGCAGGAAGGTTTCGTCGCGGACCGTGCCGTTCTTATGTTCCCAGACCTTCCTGCCGGACCGCAGGTCGATGCCCGCGACATAACCCCATGGCGGCGACTGGCAGGGCAGGCCTGCGAAGGACAGGAAGGGGTTCATGTCGACCGCGAAGGGCGCGCCCGCATTGGGATTGTACCCCTGCTCGTCCGATCCGCGCCGGTCGGAGCCGCCCGCCGGCCCCCGTACGCCATGGTCCTCCATTTCCGCGCGGGGGATGAGCCTGTCCACGAAAGCGACATAGTTTGGATGGGCGAATGCGACCTGGCGGATCGGGTCTATCGAAATGCCGCCCCAGTCCATCACGCCGAAATTTCCCGGGAACACCAGCGTCCCCCGCAAAGAGGGCGGCGTGAAGGGCCCCTTATAGTCGAGCGACTTGAACCGGATGCGGCAATAAAGCTGGTCGAGCATGGTTGCGCCCCACATGTCGCTTTCTCGCGCCGGGGCGGGCATCAGGGATATGGCGGAAAAGGGCTGGGTGGGCGACAGGCGGTCGCCCGGCGCTGCGCCGCCCGGGCCGGGGCGCTCCTCCACCGGGAACAGGGGCTTGCCGTTCCGGCGGTCCAGGACGAAGAGATTGCCGGTCTTGGTCGACTGCACCAGCGCCGGCACCCGGCCGCGGCCGGGCAGGTCCAGATCGACCAGCGCCGGCTGGGCCGGGACGTCCATGTCCCACAGGTCGTGATGGACCGTCTGGAACACCCAGCGCGGCCTTCCGGTCACGATGTCCAGCGCCAGGACCGAAGTGGCGAACCGTTCGGTCGTCGCGGGCCGCCTGCCGCCCCATTGGTCGACAGCGCCCATCCCCATCGGCAGGTAGATCAGGCCCAGCGCCTCGTCAGCGGCCGGCGTGCTCCAGCTGTTGGGGGAAGAGGGCGTGTAGTGCCGGCCCGCGCCCAGCGGGGCGGTGCTGTCCGGATTGCCCGGATCGAAATTCCAGACCAGTCGGCCCGTGAGCGCGTCATAGGCACGGATGACGCCGGAGGGCACGTCGGTGGAGATATTGTCGTAAACCGCGCCGCCGGTCACGACCAGGCCATGTGCGACAAGGGGCGCGGACGTCACCTGATACCAGCCGCCATTATAATGAGGTTGCCCCGGAAGCAGGCTGACGGTCCCCGCGCGTCCGAAGCTGCGGCACGGCGCGCCCGTGCGCGGGTCCAGCGCAATCAGGCGGCTGTCGTTCGTGGCGAGGAAGATGCGCCGGGAACAGTCGGCGGCGCTCGCCCCCGCGCGCGATGAATCCCAATAGGAAAGGCCGCGGCAGGTGAGATGCTGCATGTTCCTTGCCGAAGTCCTGATCAGCGGATCGAACCTCCAGCGCTCCCTGCCCGTCTCCGCGTCGACAGCGATCACCCGATTATGCGGCGTGCAGAGATAGACGATGTCGTCGACCTTGATCGGGGTCATTTCATAGGTCGTCTCGCCCGGATCGCCCGAGCGCTTGAGATCGCCCGTCCGCAATTGCCACGCCACCTCCAGCTTGCCGACATTGGCGGGCGTGAGCTGGGTCAGGGGCGAGAATTTCTCGCCACGCCAGCTTCGGGCATAGGCTTGCCAGTCATCATCGGGCATTGCGTTCGGCTCCGCCGCGATCGCGCTGCGCGGGCCAGGAAGCGTGCCGTCGAGATTGTGGACGTCGCGCATCAGCGCGGCCAGGCCGAAGATGCCGGCGATCGCCAGCGCCACCGCCAGGGGGCCGGCGTTTCGCACCCATCCCCCAGCCGGCGCAAGGCGCCGCACGGTCCATGGCAGGATCAGCAGCAGGCCGAAGAGGAAGATCAGGTCGCCGCGCGGAACGAGCGGCCACCAGTCCACGCCGATTTCCGCCCAGGCCCAGGCCATCGTGGCGAGGACGAGCGCCGCGAACAGATGCAGGGCGGCCGCGCGCCGCTTCCAGAGCAGAAAGGCGCTGGCCAGCATCGTCAATCCCGCGGCCGCATAGAAGGGGCTGCCGCCCAATGAGGCGAGCCAGATGCCGCCGATCAGATTTGCCGTGCCGACCACGCCTATCAAGACCGCGATGACCTTCAGCAATTTTGCAGTCTGGCGGCCGGACTTCATCGATTTGCCTCCGATGATCTCGCAAGCAAACCGTCGCGCAGCAGCGATGTTCCGTTTCGGGAAGTGAAGAGAGACGCAAACAAGGACGGGCCTTGCCGGAGGTTGCACCCTTGCTGCCCGCGGGTTCGAATGGCTTTGCCGGAAGCGGTCCTCCGCTCAGTTCAGCGCAAGACCTCTGATCAGGGCCAGGACGCTGCCGAGCGTGGACACGTCTGGCGTGCGCATGCGGTCGCCGGCGAACTGGAAATGCGTGAGCGCCACCTGTTGCTGGGGCGAAAGGAGGATCTTGGCCCCCACGACGCGATCCGTGATGCGCGCGACGATCGCCGGAACCTCGCCCAGTTCCCTGATGGAAATCGTGCCCCTGTCGCCTATGCGCCAGCCGCCTTCATTGGCGAAGGCCACGCCGCTCGACGAAATGTCGAGCAGCCGCACCGGGGTGGCGCTGTCCCCTGTACTGAAAAGCGCCGTTCCGCTGATGGGGGCCCGCTCTTCCGCCCTTCGCGGCGTTTCGACGCAGACGATGATGGCGATGATGCAGACGAGGACGTTGTAAATGCTCCAGAACGCCACGATGCCCTTCTGGTCCGAGAAGAAGGTCGGCGCCAGTGGCGAGCCATAGCCGAACAGCATCCCGCCCACGGTCAGCAGAAGCACGACCGCAAAGCGCGACAGCAATTTCCAGTGGATCACCGTCCGGGAACGGTCGCCCCCCTTGTTGGTCACCTTGAACGGCCGCTCCCCGCGGAACAGCAGGGTGTGGCAGGATGCGGCCACGATCTCCGGCGCGACCAGCAACTGGGACGTGTCGGTCAGAAGCGGGAGTATCCGGCCGTTGGAATACCAGCTGATGGCGAAGGCTTCCACCAGGATGCGGGGCAGCAGGAATGTCGCAAGCTCGCCGATCGGCGCATCCATGATGGTGAGGCCCGTCATCCAGTAGAGGATCGGCACCAGCAGGCAGGCGAGGCGGAAGGGAAAGCTGCCCATCCAGTAGAGCAGGGTTTCCAGCAGGCTCATCCTGTCGATCCAGCCCAGGCCCTTGCGCGAGAACAGGCCGTCGGCGCTGCGCATGATCTGCATCGCGCCGATGCACCAGCGGATGCGCTGGGTGCAATATTCGCCGATCCCTTCCGGCGCGAGGCCAAGGCTGAGCTTTTCGTTCAGATAGGCGGTGACGAAGCCATGCTCTTTCATGCGAATCGACAGCAGCATGTCTTCGGTAATGCTGTCGGTCGGGAATCCGCCGATCTCGGCAAGCGCGGCGGTGCGGACGACGGACGACGTCCCGCATGAAAAGGCGGTGCCCCATCCGTCCTTGGCCGGCAGCAAGGTGTCGAAGAAGAAGCGCTGTTCGTCGGGCAGGTCCAGATGCCCCTTGATCCTGTGTTGCAGCGGATCGGGGTTGAAGAAATGCTGCGGCGTCTGGACCACCCCCACGGTCGGGTCCTGGAACAGGGCCACGCAATGGGACATGAAATTGGGCAGGGCGACGAAATCCGCATCCAATATGGCGATGAAATCCGGCATCTCGCCACGCGCGGCCAGTGTCGCCAGGCCTGCGTTCATATTGCCGGCCTTGGCATGAGCATTATCCGGCCGCGTCAGCCATTCCACGTCGCGACGGCGGCACAGCGCCTCCACCTCCGGCCGCCGGCCGTCATCCAGCAGGAAGACCTTCGCCGGATAATTCTGGTTGAGGGCGCCGGTAATCGTGCGGTCGAGAATCCCGACATCTTCATTATAGGTGCAGATGAAGATCGCGGCGCTGGGCCTGTTGACATGCAGCCAGCGTATGTTGCCGCTGACGTCCTTCAGTCGGTCGCGCCGCCGCGTCAGCACGACCAGCACCAGCACTCCGCCCAGGGTGGAGCAGACCTCCAGCATGAAGAAGCCCACGGAAAGCAGGGCGTAACCGGGCGTGCCCAGGTCGAGCGTGGCGACCATGCGCCATGTCATGTAGATCAGGATCGATCCGATCGCGGCGCCGCTGACGATGAGCCGATGCAGCGGGTTGGCCGGCCTGAGTTTGGGAAAGATCAGCAGGCAGAGGCCAAGGGTGGCGAGGCCCCAGAAATAGGACGGGATCTCGGCGGGGTTCATGGCCGCGTTACAGCACCACCCGGCCCGCCGTGCCGACCGGGCACTGCTTCTTGCCCTTCGCGTCCAGCATGATCCGCGCGCCGATCAGATATTCGCCTGCGGCGGGATTGGGGACATGGCTGGTGACGCGGAGCTGGGACGGATCGCTGACCCCCATGTTGACGACGGTTCCCGGCCAGCGATCGCCGTTCGAAAAGGCGATGAACGTCACGGGCGAACCGATGGCGAGCCTGCTATAGGCGCTGCGGCCCACGGTGAAATAGGCGAAGAAGGACGAACAGTCGGCCAGCATGTAGATCGGATCGCCTTCACGCAGCGACTCCCCGGGGGCGGCGACCTTCGCCCAGACCCGGCCGTCGATGCTCGCCTGCAACGGAAGCTGCAGCCGCCGCATGGCGCCGGCCTTGCCATTGCCGCTCAGCTTTTGCGCCTTGGCCAGCGCTGCGGTCAGGTTCTCCCTTTCGCCCCGCAATTCGCTCAACGCCAGATTGAGATCGCTCAGGCGCTGGGTCGAATATTGGACATTGCTGTAGCCGTTGTTGAGGAACAGCCCTTGGCCCGCGGCATGCGCCTCGATCAGGTTCGTGCGTCGGCGTGCCATCGCCGCATTCCTGTCCGCCAGGGCGGCGCGCTGATCCTGTTCCGCCTTCTCAAGCCCGGCTGCGCTGATGAAGCCGCGGCCGGCGAGGGCGCGGGTGCGGTCCAACTGTTTCTGCGCAAAGGCCAACCGAGCCTGCGCGGCCGACAGTTGGGCGGAGCTTTCGTCCGCGACGGCATCCATCTGCACCAGCTTTTCAGATCGGTAGACGCCCGATTCGCGGCGGATATGGTCGGCGTCGGCCCTGAGGGCTGCCATCCGGCCGTCGATACTGGCCAGTTTCGCCTTGAGCTGGTCCACATCTTCCGATCCGGCACGGACGGCCGCCGACAGGCCCACCGGCGCGGCAAAGCTCCCCAGCAATTGGTTCCGCGTCACGCGGTCGCCGACGTTCGCGCCCAGCCGGTCGACTTCGCCGGAGATCGGCGCCCTGACCAGGCCCATGTCCGCCACCAAAGTGGTATTGTAACCCGCCGTGAAGATAAAGCTGCGCACCAGCACTGCGACGGCCATGACCAGCAGAAGGCCGCCGACCAGCATTCGCCGCGGAAGGTGGAACCATTGCCGCCCGTCGGCCTCGGCCAGCCGCAATTCCTTTGCACCATCGGATGGAAATTTGGCTTCTACGCTCATTTCGTCCCCAATCTGATGGACGAATCATACATGGACATGGTTAAGAAAGGTTGGAGGCGCCGCCCGCCGGCTTCATGCCCCGGCCGGCGCCGGGCCGGAACTATCGCGCTGCACCAGCCTGAAGGTGAAGTGCGGCGCGTCGGCGGAACCGCCCGCGAGCGCGTCGATCACGGCGCTGCCCATCGCCTCCAGCGGCTGGCTGACGGTGGTGAGGGGCGGCCAGGCCGTGAGGCCGGCGGGCGTGTCGTCGAAGCCGACAACAGACAGGTCCTCCGGCACGCGCAGCTTCAGCCGGTGCGCGACGGTCAGCGTGCCCAGCGCCATGTCGTCATTGGTCGCGAAGATCGCGGTGGGGCGCTCGCCTCGGGACAGCAGATGCCCGCCAGCCTTTATGCCTGACTCGAAATCGAAGGCGCCTTCGACGAACAGGGACTCCTCCAGCGGCAGGTTCGCCGCGGCCATGCCGTCGCGAAAGCCCTCGACGCGCTGCATCGCCGCCTTGTGGCTGGCGGGTGGGGTGATCACGCCGATGCGGCGATGGCCAAGGCCGATCAGATGATCCGCGATCATCCGGCCGGCCGCACGCTCCGGCGTGGGGATGTTGAAGCTTTCCGCCATCACCGATCCGGCGATGCGGGCGCAGGGGAGCTTCAGTTCGGACAGCCGCTGGAGCAATTGCGCGTCGTCCGACAGGGGCGGCACCAGGAAGACGCCATCGGGCCGCAGTGCTGCGACCAGGCGGTCGAGAATGGCGAACCGTTCTTCCCCTGTCAGCGGCATCGGCTCCACCACCAGATGATAGCCCAGGTCCCGGCACCGGTTCGCCGCACCCGACTGGATGCCGCCATTATAGGAGGGCGCGGGGTTGTTGTAGAGGAAGGCGATCATGAAGGATCGCCCGCCAGCGAGCCGCCGCGCGGACTGGTTGGGCCGGTATCCAAGCTGGCGGATCGCCGCCGTCACCCTTTCGCGCAGCTCCTCGCTGACATTGGGCGCCTGGTTGACCACCCGGGAGACGGTCTTGATCGATACGCGGGCCAGTGCCGCAACGTCATGGATGCTGGGCATCAGCGGGGCTGAGCGAAAGAAAGGACGGTCATACACCGGTCTTGCCATGGAAGGCCGATGGAGGAAACAACGTTTACCCGGATGACGGCACCGCCAGACCCCGATATTCATGCCGGAATCGTAAATATGGTACGTAAATCAGGGAAATTGGTCGCGGGAGCCGTGAAAATTGTCCTTGATCCGGCATCGGTAACGGTCTAGAGCGACAAGACAACGTTGTCATACTCTCCAAGCAAGGCAACGGCTGTCATCCCGGGCGGCGGTCGGATGAACTGCACGCTTCAGGCCGTTGCCCGGGATGCGCTTTTCACGGTCGTCGCAAGGTCAGCAGGACTTTCAGGCCGGGACCATTATCCGCCAGCGTCACCATGCCATGATGCAGCCGCGCCACCGCTTCCACCAGGGACAGGCCCAGCCCCGATCCCGGCTTGCCGCGCGCCGGGTCGAGCCGGCCGAAGCGCTTCAAGGCTGCGGGACGGCTCTCCGCCGGGATGCCCGGGCCATTGTCCGCCACGGCGATGAGAAGGTCGCCACCCTCGATCGCCGCACTCAGTTCGATGCGGTCGCCGCTTTCCGCATAATAGAGCGCGTTTTCGATGAGATTGGCGAGCGACTGGCTCACCAGTTCGCGATGAAGCGGAAAGGTCAGCGCGTCAGGCGCGGAAATGGCCAGCGCAAAGCCGCTATCCTCCACCAGCGGGCCATAGATTTCGCCCACGTCGCGCAGCAATTCCGCAACATGGGTATCGCGCCGCTGGTCGCCCCCGAAGCCCGCCTCGGTCCGGCTGATGAGCAGCGCCGTGGTCAACATGGAACGCAGCGTCTGCGCTTCATGATGCACCTTTTCCAAGGCATCGAGCGCGGTGTCGTCCCGCGTCTGGGCGCTGGCCTGCTCGACCACGGAGATCAGCCGCGTCACCGGGGATTTAAGGTCGTGGGCAAGGCCGTCTGTCATCATGCGAAGCTGCGTCACCAGCGCGTCGATCCGTTCCAGCATGGCGTTGATCGACTGGCCGAGCCGGTCGAAGGCGTCGCCGCTGCCATCGGTCGGCACCCGCCGGTCCAGCGCGCCCACGGCGACGTCGTTGGCGGTTTCCGCTATGTCGGAAACCTGCCGCGCCAATATGCGGCCCAGCATGATCGCGATGCCCAGCGCCAGCACCAGGCTCATGACGAAGGCGACGGTCAGCGCCTCCTCATAGATGCGGGTAAGTTGCAGGCTGTTGGAAACGACCATGCCGGTCAGCAATTGCCCGCCGCCGCGCAGCTTCACGGGAATGACGCCCATCGGTTCCGGCGCGTCGCGGCCGATGCGGTAGAGCGACATGATCTGCCAGCGCCCGTCTGCCGCCAGCCCGGCGGGCCAGGCGCCCAGATTGCCGCTGACGGGCCGTCCCGCCCTGTCGGTCAGCAGCAGCACGGCGCGCTCCCCCTCTATGGCGCGGAAACGCCGGGCGATCTCTGACCGCAGGGCCGCCGTCCCGCCGCTGCGATGGAGCGCGAGCAGGTCGTCGCGGGCGTCCTCCACCGCCTGCCGGTCGGCGGCCACGACGGTGCGCTGGCTCGCCTGCTGCACGAACAGCAGCACGCCGCCGGTCACCAGGAACTGGCAGAGGAAGGCCAGCCCGACGAAGCGCCCGATGGTCGAACGGGCAAAGCCGAACCAGCGGCGGGAGGGGAGGGTCTTAGGATGGCCGGAAGCGGTCATGGACGCCGTCCCGCACGCCCTGGAGCCAATCGGCATTCAGCTCTGACGGCCTGCAAATGACGCTTTTCCGTGCTTCCGGTGCTCACATACCTTGAGTAGGCTGCGCTCCGGGCCACGGAAAACCACCATTTTCGGTTCGTCATCATCTGAATGTCGATCGGCTCTAACTCTCCGGTCCCAGCCGATAGCCCATGCCGCGCACCGTATGCAGCAAGGGCTTGTCCCCGCCTTCGTCCAGCTTGCGGCGCAGGCGGCTGACATGCACATCGATGACGTTGGTGCCCGGATCGAAATGATAGTCCCAGACGCCCTCCAGCAGCATGGTCCGCGTCACCACCTGATCGGGATGGCGCAGGAAATATTCCAGCAGGCGGAACTCGCGCGGTTGCAGGTCGATGGTGCGCGATCCGCGCTTCACCCGGCGGGAAAGCAGGTCCATCTCCAGGTCCCCGTGCCGCAAATGGGTGACGACCGCGCTGCCGCCGCCGCCCCGGCGCAGCAGCAACTGGACGCGGGCCATCAACTCGGCAAAGGCGAAGGGCTTCACCAGATAATCGTCCGCGCCGCTGGTCAGCCCTTCCACCCGGTCCTCCGGCGTGCCGAGGGCGGAAAGGATGATGACCGGCGTCTCGATCGCCGCCGCGCGCAGGGCCTTCAGCATCGCCATGCCGTCCATCGCCGGCATCATCCGGTCGAGGATGATCGCGCCATAGCTGCCGTCGCTCGCCAGGAACAGGCCGTCGCGGCCATTGTCCGCCCGGTCGACGGTGAAGCCCGCCTCGCCCATGCCCTTGGCCACATAGGCGGCGGTCGCCGCATCGTCCTCCACCACCAATATCTTGTGGCTCATCTTTCCCCTTCCGGCCGGTCCAGCATCACCACGCGCATATGGTCCGCATGTTTCAGCCCCAGCATGATCCTCGGCTGGGGATGGTGTAGCAGATAGGCGCTGGCCTGATCCAGCGAGCGGATCGGCATGCCGTCCAGGCTGACGACGCCGTCCCCGACGCGGATGCCCAGGCGCGCCGCCTGGCCGTCGGTTTCCATGCTGGTGACGACCACGCCCGATCCCGCCGGCATGCCGTTGCTGAGGGTGATGCCGGGCAGGGCGCGGGCCTGCGCGGCCGCCACCTCCATCCGGTCGTCGCCGGCATGGCGCACGTGCAGGAAAAAGGCGCCGCTCATGACCAGCGCGCAGAGCGCCAGCGCCGCCAGAAGGACGCCCGATGCCGCGTGGCTCAGCCTCTGCCTGTCCATGCACCCGCTTTCATGGGCGGAAGGATGATCCATGGGCGCCGCCATGTCATGTTAAGCTTTGTTCATGCCGGGGCCGCGCCTTCGTGGACGGCGACGCGTCCCGTCCGCTCCAGCTTGCCCCAGCCGACGACCCAGCCGCCAATGGCCGATGCGATGGCGCGCACCACGACCCAATACATGATCTGGCGATAGACGAAGCGCTGCGCCACCAGCAGATGCGGCGGATAGCGCATGTCCCGGTTGTCGAGCGCATAGGCGGCCCAGCCGCAGAGGATGTCGACGCCGGTGAAGGCCAGCCAGTATAGCGCCATGGTCCACACATCGTTGCTGGTCTGCGCCCAGCCATGCTGGTTCACCCGGACGATGGTGCCCAGGATCGAGGTGACGAGCGCCAGGTCGATCAGCGGGGAGATGGCGGCGAACAGGATCTGGAACAGCCAGGCCTGCGGCAACCCGACCAATGCCAGCCCCGTCGGCCACCGTTCGCGCAGGATGCGGCCATGTTTCCACAGGCATTGCAGCGTGCCGAAGGCCCAGCGGTAGCGCTGCCGGGCGAGCGCCCGGAAGCTTTCGGGCGCTTCGGTCCAGGCGACGGCTTCGGGATCGTAGGTGACGCGCCAGCCTGCCCGCTGGATCGCGATGGTGAGGTCCTGATCCTCCGCCAGCGTGTCTTCGGGATAGCCGCCCACCGCGTCCAGCGCGGCGCGACGCCACGCGCCGACCGCGCCGGGCACCACGGTCATGGCGTCGAAGCCGGCGAGCGCCCGCCGCTCCAGATTCTGCGCGGTGATATATTCGACTGCCTGCCAGCGGGTGACGAGGTTCACGCGATTGCCCACCCGCGCATCCCCCGCCACCGCGCCGAGCGCGGGATCGGCGAACCAGCGGGCGAGGCGGCGGATCGTCTGCGGCTCGAACTGGGTGTCGGCGTCGAGCGCGATGACGACTTCCCCCGTCGCATCGCGCAGCGCCCGGTTCAGCGCCGCCGCCTTGCCGCCATTCCGAAGCGTCAGCAGCGTTACGCGCGGATCGTCGGCAAAGGCCCGCGCCACGATGGCGCTGGTCGCGTCCTTAGACCCATCGTCCGCGACGATCAGTTGCAGGCCCGGATAGTCGCTGGCCAGCACGCGGCGCACCGACGCCTCGATCACGCGGGCTTCGTTATAGGCGGGGATGATGACCGACACGCTGGGCCGATAGTCCGGCGGTGCGGGACGTCCCCGCCGCGCCTGGAACCAGGCGAGCAGCGTCATCAGCGCCGCCCGCGCTAGCCCCAGCGCAATCGCGACATAGAATATCCAGCCGAGCAGCGCCGAAAGCGTCGCCAGCGCCACGAAGGCGGCGACGTCGACGCGCACCGCCAGCAGGTCGCCGGCCTTGACCGGCGGCATGGCGGCCTGCTGCGGCAGCCCGGCAAGCTGCGACACCGGCACGAAGCGATAGCCCTCCGCCCTCAGTCCCGCGATGATGCGGGGCAGCGCCGCCACGGTCTGCGACCGGTCGCCCCCGCCATCGTGCAGCAGGATGATGTTGCCGGAGCGCTCGGTGCTGGCCGCATGCACCTGATCGATCACCTGCCGCACTATGGCGTCGGTGCCCGGCTGCTGCCAGTCATTGGGATCGACGTGCAGGCCGACCACCGTATAGCCCAGCTTCTGCGCCGCCAGCGCGGGGCCCAGCTCGTCCGCCGTGGTCGGCTCCGCATCCCCGAAATAGGGCGCGCGGAACAGCCGCATGCTGCGCCCGGTATAGGCCTGCACCAGCCGCTGCGTGGCGTTGAGCTGCAACCGCGTCGGCTCCTCCGACCAAGTGGCGAGGTTGGGATGGTCGTAGGTGTGATTGCCGATCTCGTCCCCGTCAGCGACGATCCGTTGCAGCAGCCCCGGATGCTCCAGCGCATTTTCCCCGATGACGAAGAAGGTCGCCGGAGTGCGGGTCCGTTCCAGCACCTTCAATATCTTCGGCGTCCATTCCGCATCCGGCCCATCGTCGAAGGTCAGGGCCAGCATCTTGCGATTCTGCCCGCCGGTGCGCTCCACCTGATAGGGGGTGGGCAGCGCGCCATAGCTTTCCTGTTCAATCGTCCCGAGCGGCCCGAAGGCGACGGCGCGATGGCCCTGCGTCGGCGTGGCGGTGATGCGCAGGATCTCGCCCGACCCCTCGACATCGGTGTTGAGCGTGCTCGCCACGGTGCCGAGCCTGGGCCGGCCGCCGGTGCGCCAGGCGGTCAGATCCGCCCAGATGCCGGGGTCCTCGCTGCCCAGCCGCCACAGCGCGACGCTCTGGACGCCCAGGCGCTTCAGCACCAGCAACTCGTTCCAGCTCGCGGCGGCATCCAGCATCCAGACCTGATGCCGCTGCCCCGCCTCGTCATAGGCGAAGCCCGCATTGCCGCTCGCCGCGTCGTAGAGCGGGCGCGCGGCGCTGTCATGCGCGGCGAGCCAGGCTTCATCGAGCGACAGCGCGTCGGCGGTCCCGCCATGCCAGTCATAGGCATAGCTGCCGAGCGCGACGATGATATGGTCCGCGCCGATGGCGCGCAGCGCGACCTCCGCCTGCCGCGCGAACCAGTCCTGGGCGGCGATGGGACCGGGCTGGCCGCCCTGCCAATGCTGGTCGTAATCCATCAGGATCACCCGGTCCGCCACGGCGGCGAAGCGGGCCAGCGGCCAGCCCTGTTCCCCGGCGGGAACGGTGAGCGCGATCTTCGCGCCGTGCGGCAGGGTGGCGCGCAATATGCGGAGGAAGCGCAGATAGCCGGGCATGGCGCTGTCCGGCAGGGATTCCAGGTCCATGACCAGCCCCGCCTCATGGCGGCGGGCGACATAGCCGCTCAGCTGCCGGGCAAGCGCCAGCGCCGCTGCGGGATCGCGCAACAGCCGCGCCGCGCCCGCTCCGTCCCAGCTTTCGCTGCCGATATTCTGCACCATGGGCAGCACCCTGGGTGGACGGGGCATGGCGGCGATCATGCGGTCGAACGCCGCGTCCGTCGCGACATGGATCGGCTTGCCGGGACCGGGCACGGTGATCAAGGCCGGCACCACCCAGTCGAGCTGTCCGACATGGCGGCGCAGGGAGGCGATGCTGCTTTCATCGCCCGGCATATAGAAACCGACGTTCAGCGGACGGGCCTGCACGCGATGCTTGCCCCAATGCGGCAGCCATTTGGCGATGTCGCGCCGCAGCGAGGAGATGCCCGACAGGCGGGCCGCATGCGGCTGGGGCAGGGGCAGGGCGAGGTCGCCTTCCGACGGCACGGCGACCAATGTGGTGGCGAAGGCGATGGCGGCGAGCAGGATCAACAGCAGCGCGCCCGCCAGCAGGCGCCGCGCCCAAAGTCCCCTGCGGCCGGTGGGATCGAAGAATATGGGTCTGGTCATCGTTCGCGCTGTCGCCCTGTTTCGGGCCAGCCTTTACGCGCCCGGCCTTGCCGGGCCGATGGGCCATGCATGAACTATTGGTCATGATTGAACGGGCTAAACGAGGTGCCCCGTCGCGCTGCCTCTCGCGCTGCCTTCCACGCCGCTCCTGCCAGGTCGGTCATCCCGCCTTCCCGGGAAGCAGGGCGGCAAACAGGCTTCCCCCTCGGTCAAGCTTTTCTACCCCGCCGATCAGCAAAGCTTGAAAGACAAATCTCTACCGGCAAACTAGATAACGGCCCGTCTCGATTCGGCAGGGAGAGGACATATGGAGTGGCGATCGGCGATCGGCCGGCACTGGGGTCGCTGGAGCGACGCCATGAAACGCGAATTGCTGCGGGAGCCGGATCGCATCCTCATCGACCGTGGGCCTGAAGCGGTCGCGCCGCCCGCGGAACAGGCCGAACGGCTGGAACGCTCGCTCGAACTGCGGTGAACATGCCGGGCGGGGCTTGCCCTTTCCGTCCCTGCCTCCAATATTCCGGCCGCTTCTTGTTCTGGAGATCATATGTCAGCCACCGCCCGCGTCGCCACCCGTGCCGTCGAACCGCTTTTCCTCGACCGCTGGTCACCGCGCGCCTTCGATTCCTCCCTCATCCCGCAGGAGGATCTGGACACGATCTTCGAAGGCGCGCGCTGGGCGCCCTCCGCCTTCAACTATCAGCCCTGGCGCCTGCTGTACGCCACGCGGGACAGCGCCAATTGGAGCCGCTTCCTGGGCGTGCTGCTGCCCTTCAACCAGAGCTGGGTGCAAAATGCATCGGTGCTGCTCTACATCCTGTCGGACACGCTGATCGCCGCGCCCGGATCGGAAGATTTCAAGCCGTCGCACAGCCACAGCTTCGATGCCGGCGCGGCCTGGGCGCTGCTGGCGTTGCAGGCGACGCGGCTGGGCTATCATGCCCATGCGATGTCGGGCGTGGATTTCGACAAGGCGCGCGTGGAACTGGGCGTGCCCGACCGTTTCCGCATCGAGGCCGCCGTCGCCATCGGCCGCATCGCGGACAAGTCCATCCTGTCCGAATCGCTCCAGGCGCGCGAGGTGCCGAGCGGCCGCAAGGATATTTCGGAATTCGTCACGGCTGGCAATTTCCCGGCTTGAGGCGGGAAGGGAACGGCCTTCTCCTGTTCCGTCATGCTGAAACAGGTGGGCATGACGGTTCCCGAATGACGCCCGCCGGTCCGCCCCGAATTCAGGTCCGAGCCAGCGCCTCCGCCGTGGCGTCCATCGTTCCCGGCTCCTGGTCGCCGGTCAGGGCATAGGACATGTCGCCGCGCCGCCAATAGGCCACGGATTGTTCCCCTTCGCGCACCGCGTCGGGATGTTCGGGCGCGGCGGTCTTCTCATGCACGGCGAAGATCGTCATCCTGTGCCCCGTATCGGTGCGCACCGCCATCAGCAGCGCGGGGGCCTTGTCGGTCGGGAAGAGCTGGACGTCGGTGACATGCCAGTCGTCGGGCAGTTGCGGCATGGCGATGCGGGTGTTGAGCGCGACTTCCCGCGCATCGAAGCGGGGCGCCTCGATCTGCGAATTCATGTCGGCGCGCAGCATCGCGATCCGGTGCGAGGCGACCGCGTAGCTGACATAGGCGGGCGGCCGCTCGAACCCCACCATCCAGACCGCCAGCGCCGCCGCCAGTCCCGATGTCGCCAACCCCGCCGGCATCAACCGGCGCCAGCGGCTTTTCTGCGGTTGCGCCAATCGTTCGGCCCTGTCGGCCAGCCCGGCGGGCACTGGCCGCCGGTCCTGCGTCAGCATGCGGAGCGCGCTGCGGACGCTGAGGTCGCCCATGACGCGGGCGGCCAGCTCGGGCTGGCGCGAAAGGCGGGTTTCGACGACGAAACGCCGCTCCACATCCAGTTCGCCGTCAATATAGGCGTCAATCTCCAGATCGGTAATTTCCGGATCGGTCGGACGATCAGTCATCGCTTCCTCCTATCAGCCGGAGGCCCGTTGCCCCCTGCTGCCCCTGTTCCCGCTCCCTCAATGCAGCCCGCGCCCGCGCCAGCCGCGACATGACCGTCCCCACCGGCACCCCCAATGTCTCCGCCGCCTGCTGGTAGCTGAAGCCCTCTATCGCCGTCAGGTGCAGCACGGCGCGGTGATGCTCCGGCAAGGCCGCGAATTGCCGCGCGATCTGGACCAGCCGGGCATGTTCCTCCTGCCCCGGCTCCAGCCGGTCGACCAGCGTCTCGGCAAAGCGGCTGTTGCGCCGCGCCTCCGACGCCTCGCGCCGCTTGGCGGAGAAGAAGACATTGTGGACGATCGCCAGCAGCCAGCGGCGGCGGTCGCGGTCGGGCTGGAACGTCTCCTGCCGCTCTATGGCGCGGACGATCGCGTCCTGCACGACATCGTCGGCGTCCTGCTCGTCGCGGGTCAGCGACCGGGCATAGCGCCGCATCGCGACCAGATCGTCCCTGATGCCGGAACCCTCGTCCATCGTCGCCATGTCATGCCGCCTGCGCGGCGGGCGTGGCAAGCGGGATGTGCAGCGCCCCGGCATAGCTGCGCGCCACATCCTCCAGCACATCGTCCCAGGCGAAGCGCGCCGCCGCCTCCGCCGCCGCAGCGCCCAGCGCGGCGCGGCGGGCGGGCTGGCGGATCAACCCCGCCACCGCCGCCGCATAGGCCCCGACATCCTTGGGCGGCACCAGCAGGCCGGTGCGCCCGTCAGCGATCAGGGCCGACGCGCTGGGCACATTGGCGGAGACGATGGCGAGGCCCGATGCCATCGCCTCCAGATTGACATTGCCGAACGCCTCCGTGACGGAGGGGTTGATGAGGATGTCGGCGCTGGCGACGGCGCGGCCCAGCATTTCTCCCGACAAATGGCCCATGAAGGTGGCGTTGGGCAGCCGCTCGGCCAGCCAGTTCCGCGCCGGTCCTTCGCCCACGATCAGCGGGCGGACGGCCAGGCCCCGGGCGCGGACGGCGCCGATGGTCTCGGCAAAGACGCGCAGCCCCTTTTCCAGCACCAGCCGGCCGAAGAACAGCGGCACCATATCCGCCGCATCATAGCCAAGCCCGGACCGGAAGGCCGGATCGCGCAGCGCCGGACGGAAGCAGGCGGGGTCGATGCCGCGCCCCCAGATGGCGATCCGCCCGCCACCAAGCCGCGCCGCCATATCCCGCGCTATGGGCAGGGTAGGGCAGAGGATGCGGTCGCAATCGCCATAGAAGCGGTCGAGATAGCGCTCCACCGGCCCGCGCAGGAGGGACAGGCGATAATAGTCGAGATAGGTTTCGAAGCGGGTGTGCAGGCTGGCGATTACCGGAATGCCCAGCGCCCGGGCATGGTTTTGCGCCTGCCGCCCCAGCAGGTCCGGGGCGGAGAGGTGGACGATGTCGGGCGCGAAATCCTCGAAATCCTGACGGGCGGCGCGGGTGAAGCCCAGGGCGATGCGATATTCCGGGCGGCCGGGAATGCTGATCGATCGGACGGAGCGCACCTCGCCCACCGACTCGAACGCCTTGCGCGGCGCGGTGGGGGAATAGATCCGCACCTCCGCCCGCACGCGATGCAGCAGATAGGCGACCAGCCGGTTGAGCGCCTGGTTGGCGCCGTCGCGCACGCAATCATAATTGCCGGAAAACAGCGCGACCCGCAGCGGACGGCCCAGCGCCGCCGCCAGCGCAAGGCGGGATTGGGAAAGGCGCATGGGGTCGGCACGAAGGTCGGCGGCATGGTTCATGCCCGGTATACGCGGGGGGAGGGTGGTCTATTCCCTCCGTTTACAGCAGGCGGGCCGGCGCTAGATTGAAGAGGTGACTCCCGCTCCCCAACCATCGCCGCGACCACTCGTCATGCTGAACTTGTTTCAGCATCCATTTGTCCCCACGAACCGCGGTCTCGGAAGGCGCGATGGATGCTGAAACAAGTTCAGCATGACGGAAGGAGGCGGGCTTCACGCCGACTTCGCACAACCCTGATACTAGCCTTCCTCGCGGCGATCAGCGCAGGCGCCGCCGGCTATTGCCATTATCTCGGCTATCCCAACGGGCGAATCTTCACCCCGGTCCCCGCTGCCGCACCCAGGGAAGACGGGACCGTCGCGGTCTTCTTTTCCGGCGACATGGGGTTCAACGCAGGCATGGGACCGGTGATCGCCCGTCATGTGGCGCAAGGCGGCGTCCCGGTGCTGGGCGTCAATTCGCTGGCCGCCTTCGCCCGCCGCCAGTCGCCGGAGGAAAGCGGCAGGCTGGTGGAGACGGCGGCCCGGCGCGCCCTTGCCCTGCCCGGCGCGCGCAGGCTGGTGCTGGCCGGGCAATCCTTCGGCGCGAACATGCTGCTTGCCGGGCTGGAACGCCTGCCGCCTTCGCTGCGCGCGCGTGTCGCCATGGTCGCGCTGATCGTGCCCGCCGACACCATGCTGTTCCGCGCCACGCCCGGCGGCGTGTTCGACTTCGGGGACGACGGCCCGGCCGCGCCCGCAGCCCGTGCGCTCGACTGGGCGCCGGTACTATGCATCCATGGCGTCAAGGAAAGCGGCAGCCTCTGCCCCGGCTGGCGCCAGCCCAATGTCCGCGTCGTTGGCCTGCCCGGCGGCCATTTCCTGGAGGATGATTCGGAACGGGTGGCGAAGACCCTGCTGCGCGCCTTGCCGGACTTGGCCCCGAACATTGCCAAAAATTCAGACAGCGCAGAGCCTCCCGCAATCTGAACGGGCCTAGAAGCCGTGATCGTTCCTCGAAAGGATGGGTCTTATGGCGATAGGGAGGCTTTGGGCGGCGCTGGCGCTTCTGGTTGCAGCCCCCGCCGTCCTCGCGGCCAAGGTGCCCGTCGCGCAGCCCGAAGGATTGTGGCTCAGCCCGCACAATAATGTCGCCGTGCGCACCGGAGCGTGCGGCGACCGGCTGTGCGGCTGGATCGTCTGGGCCGACCGCGAGGCGCAGGCCGACGCCCGCGACGGCGGCACGGCCCGGCTGGTCGGCACCGAATTGCTGGAGGATTACCGCGCAGAGGGGAAAGGACAGTGGCGCGGCACCGTCTTCGTCCCTGATCTGGGCCGCCGCTTCAGTTCGCAGATCAGCCAGCTTTCACCGGGCCAGTTGAAGGTCAAAGGCTGCATATTGGGCGGCCTTATCTGCAAGTCGCAGCTCTGGACCCGGATAGACCGGTTGCCGGGGCAGTCATGATCCGGTTCCGCCGCGCCCGTCTCTGGCTGATACCCGGCCTGCTCGCGGCGGCAGCGCTGCTGCTGTCGACCTCCAACGCCAGCAATCCGGCCCGGGCGGCGGCCGATCCTGTGCCCGGCGCGACCGGTCCGGTCGCGGAGAGCCAATATAGCCTCCCGTCGCTGGGCCGGATCGCCGTCTACCAGCCCGCCGGCGCGCCGAGCGGCGTCGTGCTGGCGCTGTCCGACAGCCATGGCTGGGACGAGGACAGCGCCGACACCGCGCGCCTGTTGGCAGCGCGCGGCGCGCTGGTGGCCGGCATCTCCACGCCCGTCTTCCTGCAGGCGTTGCACACCTCGCGCCGCTGCATCAATCCCAATTACGGTATCATCGCGCTGGCCCGCGACCTGCAGCACCGGCTGGCGCTGCCCATGTACGACAAGCCGGTCCTGATCGGCCGGGGCGAGGGGGCCGCGCTGGCCTATGCGACGCTCGCCGCCGGACCCAATGGAGCCTACAAGGCAGTGCTGTCGCAGGATTTCACGCCATTTCTCGACGGCGGGCGGCCTTGGTGCCGGTCAGGCAGCCTGAAGGCCGCACCCGTCCATCATGGCTTCGCCTTCGCTCCCAGCCGCAAGCTCCCTTCGCCGTGGATCGTGCTGTCCGACGTCCGCCCCCGCCCGGCCCTGCAACGCTTCGTCGCCCGCACCGGCAGCGGCAGGCTGGTGACGGCTGCCAAGGGGCAGGGAGAGGTCGCGCTGCTCTCCCGGCTAAGGCCTTTCCTCGCCGCGCCACCCGCCGACGCCGCTTTGCCCAGCGGGTTGCCGCTCAACATCGTCACCGACGCCGCCGCGCCGCGCACCGGCATGATGGCGGTCCTCTATTCGGGCGACGGCGGCTGGGTCGGACTGGACAAGGATGTCGCGGGCCAGCTCGCTCATGCGGGCATCCCGGTGGTCGGCATGGACAGCCTGTCCTATTTCTGGAGCCAGCGCACGCCCCAGGGCGCAGCCCGGGACCTGAGCGCGATCATCCGCGGCTATTCGCGCCATTGGCATCGCCCCCGCGTCCTGCTGGTGGGCTACAGCTTCGGCGCGGACGTGCTTTCCTATATCGTCGGCGGCCTGCCCGCCCCCCAGCGCACCCAGGTGCAGCGCCTGTCGCTGCTGGGCCTCAGCCCCGGCGCCGATTTCCAGTTCCACATGAGCAGTTGGCTGGACATGGATTCGACCCGTCAATATCCGACCGTTCCCGCCATAAAGCGGCTGCGCGGCCTGCCGATGCTCTGCGTGCGCGGGACGCTGGAGAATGACAGCGCCTGCCCCTCCATTCCCCAAGGGTTGGCGCAGATGGTGGTGGTGCCCGGCGGCCATCATTTCGATCGCAACGCCCCGCTGCTGGTGACTCATATGCTCAAGGGGCTGACGATATGATCCTGGTCGAGCGGATCAAGGCCTGGAAAGCGCCGCTGACGGTCGCCGTCACGCTGGCGGTGGCGGCGCTGGGGCTGGTGGCGCTGCACGGCCTGTTGGCGGAAGTGCGGCTGAAGGACATCCGCCATGCCGTGCATCTGATCGCCGGTTGGCGGCTGGCGGCGGCGCTGGCGCTGACGGCGGCGAGCTACATCGCGCTCACCTTCTACGACTATGTCGCGCTGCGGATCGTCGGGCGGCCCCTGCCGTGGCGGACGGCGGCGCTGGCGTCCTTCTGCAGCTACACGCTCAGCCACAATCTCGGCCTCTCGCTGCTGACCGGCGGGTCGGCGCGCTACCGCATCTACACCGCCGCCGGGCTGGAGGGCGGCGACATCGCCCGCATCATCGCCTCGGCGGGCCTGTCCTTCTGGGGCGGGGTATTCGTGCTGGCGGGCGCGCTGATGCTGGTCCATCCGGCCGACATCGGCATCATGGGATGGACGATCGGCATGCCGTGGCAAAGGCTGGCGGGGGGCGCGATCCTGCTGACGGCGGCGGCGGTCCTGTTCCTCCTCGCCCGCCCCGCCCGCGCCCCGCGTCTGTTCGGCTGGCGGCTGGCCCTGCCGACCCAGGGGCAGGCGCTCGCCCAGATCGGCGTCGCCTGCATCGACCTTGCCGCCGCCAGCGCCGCGCTGTTCATCCTGGTGCCCGGCATCGCCCCGGCGCTCTATCCCACTTTGTTCCTGGCCTATGGGCTGGCGGTCATCGTCACTCTGGTCAGCCATGTGCCCGGCGGCCTGGGCATATTCGAGGCGGTGATCGTCGCCACCCTGCCCGATGTGGACAGGCCCAGCCTGCTCGCCGCGCTGATCGCCTATCGCCTGATCTATTATCTGATCCCGCTGCTGCTGGGGGTCATCGCCATCGCCCTGCATGAAGGCAATGGCTGGCGCCATCCGGTGAGCCGGGTGCTGGACGGCGCGCAGGCCGCCGCGTCCGGCATGGCGCCGGTCATGCTGTCGCTGCTGGTGGCGGTGGGCGGCGTGATCCTGCTGATCTCCGGCGCGCTGCCTGCGATCCAGCACCGCATGCGCATCGTCACCGGCTGGCTGCCGCTGACCTTCATCGAAGCATCCCATTTCGCCGCCAGCGTCATCGGCACGCTGCTGATCCTGCTGGCATCGGGCCTCTACCGCAGGCTGGACGCCGCCTTCTGGATGACGCGGGCGCTGCTGCTGGCGGGCGCGCTCTTCTCGCTGATCAAGGGGCTGGATTATGAGGAGGCGAGCGCGCTGCTGCTGATCGCCGCGCTGCTGCAATGGACGCGGGGCGCCTTCTACCGCCGCACCAGCTTCACCGCCGAAGCGTTGACCCCCGCCTGGATCGCGACGCTGGCCGTGGCGGTCGGCCTGTCGATTTGGATCGGTTTCTTCGCCTATAAGCATGTCGATTATCAGAACGACCTGTGGTGGCATTTCGGCCCGCACGCCAACGCCGCCCGCTTCCTGCGCGCAGGCCTTGCGACCGCGGTGCTGGCGGTCAGCGCCGCCTTCTGGCGCATGTTCCGCCCCGCGACCGCGCCGCGCCTCGCCGACCGCCCGTCCATCACGGCCAGCGCGGATGCGCTGGCGCTGGCCCAACGGACCGACGCGCTGCTGGCCACCACCGGCGACAAGCTGTTCCTGACCTCCGGCACTGGCCGCGCCTTCGTCATGTACCAGGTGCAGGGACATAGCTGGATCGTGATGGGCGACCCCGTAGGCGACCGGTCGGAATGGCCCGACCTGTTGTGGCAGTTGCGCGAAAGGGCGGATGCAGAACAGGGCCGCCTGCTGCTCTACCAACTGAGCCTCGACGCCCTGCCGCTGGCGATCGACCTTGGCCTCGCCATCGTCAAATATGGCGAGGAAGCCCGCGTCGACCTGCATCATTTCACGCTCGACGGGCCGGACGCCAAGCCGCTGCGCTATGCCGAACGCCGCGCCATGCGCGAAGGGGCGACGTTCGAGATCGTGCCGGCGGGCCGGGTGCCGATGCTGCTGGCGGAATTGAAGGCGATCTCCGACCAATGGCTCGCCGCCAAGGGCCATGGCGAAAAGGCGTTCAGCGTCGGCCGCTTCGACCCCGCCTATATCGCCGCCTGCGACTGCGCCCTCGTCCGGCAGGAGGGACGGATCGTCGCCTTCGCCAATATCTGGGCCACCGCCAATCGCCGCGAACTGTCGGTCGACCTGATGCGCCACGCGGATGAGATGCCCTATGGCACGATGGATTTCCTGTTCATCCGCCTGATGCAATGGGGCCGCGAACAGGGCTATGACTGGTTCACCCTGGGACTCGCGCCGCTGTCGGGGATAGAGGCGCGCCGTCTGTCGCCCTTCTGGGCCAAGGCGGGCGCCTTCTTCTTCCGCCATGGCGAAAGCTTCTACGGTTTCGAGGGGCTGCGCGCCTATAAGGACAAATATGCCCCGCGCTGGGAACCGCGCTTCATCGCCGGGCCAAGCGGCATATCCCTGTCCCGCGCGATGATCGACCTGCAAAAGCTGGTCGGCGGCGGACCGGGCAGCGCAGCGACAAGGACGCGGCGGCGTAGGACGCATGCACCGCCGGCGGCGGGCCTGGATGATGAGGGAGGCCAGTCATCGGGACGGCTGGCAGGGGCGGATGTGGGTTGAGATTTTCGGCTTGCCGGCTCGGAAGCGGGTGACGCAGAGGGGATGGCCGACGGTCTGAACGCCGCCCTCTCCCGAAGGAGCGCGGCGCGGCCTGATGGCGACGCTAGACCAAAAACATCTTCCGCACATATCGCAAAAATCACGTGATGATATGTTGTAACTTTGCTCGGCCTCGCTTATGTAGCACGCACCATGCCGATCAGCCTTCGCCAGCATCTGCTCAACGGCCGGATCGATCGCATCGCGATCGCTCTGTCGGGCGTGTGCGTGGCGCATTGCTTCGGTACGGCCGTGCTGCTCGGCGTGCTCGCCTCGGCCGGAGGGATTTTCGAAAGCCCGATCTTCCATGAGGCCGGCTTGGTGCTGGCGATCCTGCTGGGCGCGGTAGCGCTCGGCCATGGCGCCGTGGCGCATGGCTTCATGATGCCGGCCGCGATCGGATCGCTGGGCCTGGGAATCATGGCCGGTGCGCTCACCATGGATCATGGCTGGCAGGAAAGCGCCTATACGCTGCTGGGCGTCGCGATCCTGGCGCTTGGCCACGATCTCAATCACCGCGCCGGGCGATAGCCGCTCCAGCATCGCGCATGAAAAAGGGGGCCGGCAAGCCCACTTTTGCTTGGCCGCTGATTCCGGCTCAGATCGGTTTACGGTCCAGCCGATGTTCGCCCTTCACCCAGCGCACCGTGCCGGTGCTGGCGCGCATCACGACGCTGTCGGTGGTGAGCTTGCCGCCCGGCAGCCGCTTGACGCCGGCCAGCAACGATCCGTCGGTGACGCCGGTCGCCGCGAAGATGCAGTCGCCCTTGGCCAGTTCGTTGAGGTCATAGACCTTGTCGAGGTCGGCAATGCCCCATTTGCGGGCGCGTGCACGCTCGTCATCGTTGCGGAACAGCAGCTTGCCCTTGAACTGCCCGCCGACGCAGCGCAGCGCCGCGCAGGCCAGAACGCCCTCCGGCGCGCCGCCCGATCCCATGTACATGTCGATATTGGTTTCGGGATTGGTGGTGGCGATCACGCCCGCCACGTCCCCGTCCGGGATCAGCATGATGCCGCAGCCGATGGCGCGCAGCTCCGCGATCAGCTTCTCATGGCGCGGCCGGTCCAGCACGCAGACGATGATCTCATGCGCGTCGACGCCCTTGGCGCGGGCGACCGCCTCGACATTCTCCTTCACCGACCTGTTGAGGTCGATGACGCCGTCCGGCAGGCCCGGGCCGACCGCCAGCTTCTCCATATAGACGTCGGGCGCGTTGAGCAGGCCGCCCTCTTCGGAAATCGCCAGCACGGCCAGCGCGTTGGGACCGGCCTTGGCGGTGATGGTGGTGCCCTCCAGCGGATCGAGCGCGATGTCGATCCGCGGGCCGGTGCCGATCGCGTTGCCGACCTTCTCCCCGATATAGAGCATCGGCGCTTCGTCGCGTTCGCCTTCACCGATGACGACGGTGCCGTCCATATAGAGGTCGTTGAAGGCCAGGCGCATCGCTTCGACCGCGGCGGCGTCGGCGGCCTTCTCATCGCCGCGGCCGATCAGCTTCGACGCGGCGATCGCGGCCGCTTCGGTCACGCGCACCATCTCCAGCACCAGCACACGATCGAGTATCGAGCTTGCCTGCACCATGTCGTTTCCTCTTCAGCCGCTATTTTGGAGAGCGCGATAGGATGTCGCTCGAACATTGTCGAGGGTGCGCTTTTCGCGAGGGGGATGCAACGGAAGCGCGTTTGTGGCGTTCGCAGCAGGACAAGACCAAGGGCCGCTCCGATGATCCTTCTGCTGATTGCCGCCAGCCTCGCCGCGCAGCCCGATGCCGCGCCGCGCCGGATCGCCAGGGTTCGGCCAGCGCCATGCCAGGCCGTGCCGGCGCTGTGCCTGACCGAAACGGTCGCGCAGGAACCGCGTCTGGGACGAAGCGCGGCTTCAGCGGGCGACGGGAAGATGAGCGCCTACCGCTTCGATGCGCGGCCATGCCGGATCGTGGGCAATATGGGCTGCCCCAAGCGCGCCAATCGGCAGATATTCCGGCTGGGCGAACCCATCGGCCAGACGCTGGCCCGGAGTTTCGGGCTGGATTGAGCGTGCGGAACGAAGAGGGGCGTTCGAAGCCCTGCCCCTCCCGCCTGTGGAAGGGATAGGGTGGGCGCAAGCGGCGAGCTTACAAGCTGGCCGTTGAAAACCGCCGCCGATGTCGCGCCAGCCACCCCTCTGTCGAAGGTCCTGGATGGGCCAATCCCAGCGCCATGCCTTACACCTGCATCTCAATCCAGGATATGCATCACCATCGGCGTTTGCAGCAGGCTGTCCGACCCCGCCAGCCGGTCCAGCGTCTCCCTTACGCAGCGTTCCTCGCCCGCATGGGTGACGATCGCCACCAGCACGCCGTCCGTCTGGCTGGCGCCGCGTTGGATCATGCTCTCGATGGACACGCCGGCGTCGCGGGTCGCCGCCGCGATCTCCGCCAGCACGCCGGGCCGATCCTGCACCTTGAAGCGCAGATAGGCGCGACCCACGCGCTTGCCCGCATCGGCCGGCTTCTGCTGGGCCAGGGCGGCCACGGGCATGGCCAGCGCGTCGCCATATTCGTCGCGCGCCACGTCGATCAGGTCGGCGACCACCGCCGATGCGGTCGGCCCGTCGCCCGCGCCGCGCCCCTGGAAGAAAAGGCGGCCGACGAAATTGCCCTCCGCCACCACGGCGTTCAGCGACCCGTCGACATGGGCCAGCGGATGATCGAGCGGCACCAGCATCGGGTGGACGCGCTGGAACAGGCCGTCGGGGCCATTCTCCGCCATGCCGACCAGTCGGATGCGATAGCCGAGCGCTGCCGCCTCCGCGATGTCCGCGGCGATGACATGGCGGATGCCGGTGGTCGCGACCGCATCGAAATCCAGTTCCGTGCCGAAGGCGAGGCTGGCGAGGATGGTCAGCTTGTGCGCGGCGTCGACACCGTCGATGTCGAAGCTGGGATCGGCCTCGGCATAGCCCAGTTCCTGCGCTTCCTTCAGCACCTCGTCGAAGCCGCGCCCTTCTTTCTCCATCGTGGTCAGGATGTAGTTGCAGGTGCCGTTGAGGATGCCGTAGACACGCGCAATCTCGTTCGCGGCCGCGCCTTCGCGCATGCCCTTGATGACAGGGATGCCGCCCGCGACCGCCGCTTCATATTTGAGGGCGACGCCCGCCTTCTCCGCCAGCCCGGCAAGGTCGAGGCCATGATGGGCCAGCATCGCCTTGTTCGCGGTGACGAAGGGCTTGCCGACGCTCAGGCACTGGCGGGCGAGGGTGAGGGCAGGGCCGTCCGCCCCGCCGATCAGTTCCACCACCACGTCGATGTCGTCGCGGGTCGCCAGCGTGGTCATGTCGTCCACCCATTCATAGGGGGAGAGGTCGACGCCGCGATCCTTGTTGCGGTCGCGCGCCGAGATGGCGACGATCTGGATCGGGCAACCGGCGCGGCGGGCGATCAGGTCGGCATTGGTCTGGAGCAGCCGAATGACCCCGCCGCCCACCGTGCCGAGGCCGACCAGCGCGACGCGCAGCGGGGCATGGCGGTGCAGATTGGTCATGGCTTCCGTTCATCCTTCCTGATCACGAGACGCCGCGCTGATAGCGGCCTCTGCGCTTCTGTCCAAGAAAAAGGAGCCGGCCGCGGAACCGGAAGGCTGCCGCCATCGCGCAATCAGCGCGCCGTCCTTGTCCGCCCGCAGGGGCCCAGGGCGTCCAGGACCATCTGATAATCCGCACGGGCCAACTCGGCGTCCTGGGGCGAGAGCGCCCGCACGGACCGGGCCGGCAGCGCGTTGGGCAGGCCGCAGGCCAGGCGGTACCAGAGCAGGCTGCCCGGCGCCGGGGGCCGGGCAGCCTCATCCACGATCTCGCCCAGCGCCACGGCCCAGCGCGGTTGTTGCCCGGGCCGGCGCAGGATGGACAGCGAGACGGGGTCGCCATTTTCCGTGCGCAGGAAAATCTGCGTCTCCCCTTCGCCGGCGATCGTGCCCGCGACATGGAAGGCATCGCCCAGTCCGATGATGCGGGGCGGCGCATCGACGGCGACCAGTTCGGACAGGATCGCCTTCACCCGCTCGGTCTCCGCAGGGGATGCGACGATCTGCGCATCGCGTGCGACGAGCTGGATTTCGCCGGGGCGCCCGCCGGGACGCGCGAACAGGATGACCTGCGCTTTCTTCAGCTTGGGCATCTTGCCCCGCGCATCGAGCGGCGCGTCGTAGAGGTAACGGACGATGGGGCTGATTCCCCCCTCGCCGCGAATCAGATTGGCGACATTCGCCTCCACATAGACCCTTTGATACCCTGCCGGGACGGTGCCGGCCTGCGCGGGTTTCAATTTGATGATGTTGCCAATCCGCGCCTGTGCCACCAGCGGCGCAGCGTCCGCGAGGTCCGCGATGTCCGCATAGGAGAGTCCCGCCACGCGTTCCGATGGTTGCGTTACCATCCGGCCCGAACCCGTCTGAGCCACGGAAATCTGCGATTGTACGGCGGAAATGAGGCAGAGCAGGGCGAGCTTCCGCAGGGGCATGGTGGATTTCTTTTTCATCTTCGTCCTAATGATGGCAGTCCGTGACATGTTTGTCACATGCAAGTCTTTCCGGTGTGTAATGGCGGTCGCAAATGATCATATCGATAAAGCGTTTGCGTGCCACGATGCGCCGCGATAGGAGTTCGCACGGTAGCAAATGGACGGATAGGGGCCAAGATGACCGGGGTAGCCCGGCCAGCTCGGGCCGTTTTTGGCTTATTTGCCGATAATCAACTGGTAAGCTGAGTTAAGGAGTGTCGTTGCCGAATGGCCTATGCTGACCACTCGCAAGGATCGAGTCGCACGATCTCGATCATTATCGTCGCCCTGATTCACGCTGTTCTGGGTTATGCCTTCGTCACCGGTCTTGGCATGAAATATGTCAAAAAGGCGGCGGAACAGCTGAACGTGATCGACGTCAAGGAGGAACCGCCGCCACCGGACGAGGAGCCGCCGCCGCCGCCAGACCAGCCGGTCGAACCGCCGCCGGTCGTCGCACCGCCGCCGATCGTTCAGACCCCGGCCCCCGCACCGCCGATCCAGACGGTCCGGACTCCGCCGCCGGTCTTCAACCCGGTTCCGGTTGCCGCTCCGCCGCCGCCGCCGGCTCCCCCGCCGCCGGAGGTGCCCGCATCCCGTGCGTCGCCGCGCAGCAGCCCGGGCAGCTGGCTCAGCGATGCCGACTATCCGAGCCGCGCGCAGCGTGAAGAACGCTCGGGTACGGCCGGGTTCCGGCTGGAAATCGGCCCGGACGGTCGCGTGACCAACTGCACCATCACCTCTTCGACCGGCCATGCCGACCTCGACGAGGCGACGTGCCGCCTGCTTCCGAAGCGTGCGAGGTTCAAGCCCGCGACGGCAGCCGGAGGTGGTCCGATGTCGGACACGTACAATGGCCGGATCACCTGGCGTCTGCCGGAATGATTTTGAAAAGGGCGGGCGAGCGCCTCCGGATGACTGGACGCCGCCTACCCTTGTTTATTGATCCTTTGAGAGGGAAGTCTTGAACATGTTGATGTATCTCGCAGCAGCTGCCGCGCCCAAGGCGGAGAACCCGTATGGCCTGATGGAGGCCCTTGAGCAGGGCGGCACCATCGCCTGGACCGTCTTCATCATCCTTTGCGGTATGTCGATCGGCACCTTCTACATTCTGTTCACCAAGCTGATCGAACAGCAGAAGGTGATCAACCAGGGCAAGAAGGTTCGTGCGACCTTCTGGCGCGCCGCCACCCTGAAGGAAGGCACCGCCAAGCTGGAAAAGAACTCGGCCTACAAGCAGATCGTGGACGACGGCATCAAGGCCCAGGAAGAACACACCAAGCTGACCGACCCGGTCGAAGCCCATGACTGGCTGCACGGTTCGCTCGCCCGTTCGGAAGCCTCGATCAATTCGAAGCTCGGCGGCGGCCTGGCGTTCCTCGCCACCGTCGGTTCGACTTCGCCGTTCATCGGTCTGTTCGGTACGGTTATCGGTATCTACCGCGCGCTCATCAAGATCGGTGCTGCCGGTCAGGCCTCGATCGACGCCGTCGCCGGCCCGGTCGGTGAAGCTCTGATCATGACCGCCCTGGGTCTCGCCGTGGCCGTTCCCGCGGTGCTGGCCTACAACTTCCTGCAGCGCCGCAACAAGTCGATCGCGGAACAGCTCAACGGCTTCACCGTCGACCTGCTGGCTCACCTGGTGTCGAACGGCGCCGTGAAGCCGACGATCGCCGCTGCCCCGGCCGCTCCGGCCGCCAAGCCGGCCGCTGCGCCGACCAAGGCCTGATAGGCTGAGATGCCGGCAAGGGGGCCGGCGGCGGCTGCGACGCCCGGTCCCCCTTATCGGACGTGGGTCCCGGAATGCCGGGGCGCCATCGACAAGCATGTTAGGAAATAATCAATGGCAATGAGTGTTGGCTCTGACGGCGGTGAAGACAAGCCGATGTCCGACATCAACACGACGCCGCTCGTCGACGTCATGCTGGTGTTGCTCATCATCTTCCTCATCGCGGTCCCGGTCGTCGTCCAGACGGTTCAGCTGCAGCTCCCCAAGGTCGCGTTCGAGCCGACGACGACGAAACCGGAAAACGTCTCCCTGTCGATCACGCAGGGCTCCGACGGTAGCTGTGCGGTCTACTGGAACCTGACCCGCGTCTCCTCCGACGAGCTGCTCGACCGTGCGGTCGCGAAGCTGGAGGCGGACATCAAGAAGGCGGGCGGCGTTGAGAATCTGACGCCCGAGGATCTGCCCGAAGTGCATATCCGCGGCGACATCAACGTTCCCTATCGGTGCATCGGCGGTACCATCTACACGATGCAGCGCGCCGGTTTCCCGAAGGTCGGCTTCATATCCGAGCCCGAGCCGGGTTCGCATACGCAGCGGCTTTAAGTTACAGCCCTTTGTGCCGCATTTTCAGACCTGGTGGCCGGTCCACGTCCATCGATGAAAATGCTCTAGGAGTATCGCCATGGCAATGAGTGCCGGAAGAGACGATGGCGAACCGATGGTGGAAATGAACACGACGCCGTTGATCGACGTCATGCTCGTTCTCCTCATCATGTTCATCATCACCATCCCGATCCAGACCCACGCGGTCAAGATCGACCTGCCGCAGAACGCGCCGCCGACCGACAGCGTCATCGACCCTGTCAAGAACAAGGTGGCGATCGATCCCAGCGGCGTCATCACCTGGAACGGTTCGGCCATCGACCTGCTGACCCTGCGTCAGTATCTGCAGCAGTCGCTGCGGTTGCCGGTCGAACCCGAATTGCAGTTCCAGCCCAATGCCGCCACCCGCTACGTCGTCGTCGACGAAGTGCTGGCGGAGATCAAGCGCGCTGGCGTGACGAAGCTGGGCTTCGTCGGCAACGAACAGTACGGCAATTTCTAAGGCCGTCGGAACCGGAGCCGGCACAACGCCGGAACCGGTTCGGTAGGATTTGCGCATCGAAAGGGGCGCAGGACGGGCGTTCGCTGGATCATCGGACGTCCGTGCGCCCCCAGGGCACGAATACGCCGCCGCCGTCTGGCCGGGAATGTTCGACTTCCCGTTTCCGGGCGCGGGCTGGGGTGACGCAATCGGGCGCGTGATGCGCGGACCTGCATGGGGGCTGCTTCGGCGGCCCCTTATTTTTGCCCGGCCGGGTTCGGCTTAATGCTTTCTTCACCGCGACGGGCGATGATGCGGCCGGTCAAATCGGCATGGGATCATGGGCGCCAAAGTTCAGACAAACCCGTATCACGGCAATAATCGTCTGGCGGATCGCCGCACGGCTGTGATCGGCGTTCGGGTCCGACGCCCGGGCGAGACCTGGTTCAAGAGCCACATCACCGATGTCTCCGAAGTCGGTTTCCGCTTGAAAAGCTTCATGAAACTGGCGGCGGACGATGATCTGTGGATCATGCTGCCGGGCTTCGAAGGCCGCCGGGCGCGTGTGTTGTGGAGCCGGTCGCATGAATCGGGCTGCGTCTTCGAACGCCCGCTGCATCCGGCGATTCTCGATCACATCATCCGGATCAGCCAATAAACCGGCGGCGATTCGCTTGCTGGCGCGCTCAGTTCAAAGGCCGCCATCACGCCGATGATTGGCGCCCATGGGGACGCCGACCCATCGTCTCCTCCACGGCTGCGGTTCCCCGCTGACGGTGCCGCTGGCCCGCTCCGGACCATCCCATCCGCGTCTCCATCCGCGTCGTCCTTGACCGACGCGGTGAACTTCGCTGCCGTCCATGCGGTCTTCGCCTTGTTTAGCAGCGGCCGCAGCCTTGCCGACGCCGGGCGGTGATGGGCGCGGCGTCGCATCGGACTGGAGCATGATGACGCGACAAGCCTTCATGTCCACGGCCTCAACCCTCCCGTCCATGGCGGCTTCGAGTGTATTGGCGGCGCTCCGACGCAGCCGGGTGGCACTATATCCTGCTCGTCATGAATGGTGCTTGGACCGCCTGTTCTGTGCCTGCCGAAGCGTCATTCCGATCCATCGCGCATCGCCATCAATCCGTCAGAAGAACAGCTTGCGGAAGCTGATCGTCACCGCGCGCCCCAGCGGGTCCAGATAACCCGGCTGGTACCGGACCGGCGTGGTCCCGTTCGCATCGGTCACGCTGCGCCGCTGGTTGAAGAGATTGTCGATGCCGATCGATATGCGCGCCCCGCGCAGGAACGGATGGTTCTTCACCAGCGAAGGCATCTGCCCCAGATTGGCGAACAGGCGCAGGTCGACCGTCGCCAGGCTGCCGAAGTCCAGCCGCGACGCGCCGCCCGCCGTGCCGTTCAGGGCGCCGTCGACATGGGTGCCGCTTTCCCAATCCACGCTCAACCGCGCGCCGAGGCCGTTATTGGTATAGCCCATCCGTGCATTCAGCTCATGCCGCGGCTGGCCGCCCGACGATCCCGTGGCGTCGCCGTTCAGCAGGTCCAGTTCCGGCACGCCGGGCGCGATCAGGATGCTCTCCGTGAAATGCCAGCTGTGATAGAGGCTGAAGCTGAGCCGGCCGCCGCCCCCGCCGCCACGGCCGCCGCCGAAACCTCCCGGCCCGCCAAAGCCGCCGCCGGGACCGCGCGGACCTCCGCCAAAGCCTCCGTCCGGGCCGCCCCGACTGCCTTCGCCGCGTGGCCGCTCGCCGCCATCCTGTCCTTGAGGGGGCTGTCCGCCCTGGCCGCCGCCCGGCCCGCGATTGCCGAACAGGCTGCGCAGGTCCTGCAACTCCTTGGGCCGCTCCTCGGGCCTGGCGCCGGCGGCACGCCAGGCTTCCACCACCTTCTGGATGTGCGATTTCAGCGGAATGGAAAGGTCGAAGCCCCAGCGGAGCTGCTCGCTCCGCGATCGCAGATAATTGATCGGCCGCGCATCGACCTGCACCAGATTGCCGTCTTCGTCCCGCAGGAAGCGCTGGGGGAAGGCGTCCTCAATGGCGGGGCTCGGCGTCGGGAAGGCCGAGATCGGGTTGCTCGTCCGGCTGTTGGTGTAGGTCGCCGTCAGCGTAAGGTTGGGTTTGTCGAACGGCTTGATATTGGCGCTGAGGCGGAACTGGTCGCGCACGCTCTCCTTGAGGGCGGCATTGCCTCCGCTCAGTTGCGTCACGAAGACGGTCTGCCCGGTCGCATAGTCGAACACCGACACATTGGGCGTGGACACCAGCGGATCGGTGATCTGCGTGCCCGTGGGCGCGGCGCGATCCTGGTTGGCCGACATCAGCAACTGCACGGCGGGCACCGGCCGCCAGCGCATGCCGTACCCCAGGGTCGAAAGCGTGCCGAAGTCGGAATAATGCTGCGCCGCCGCGTTTACATTGACGCCGATGTCGCCCACCGCGCCCAGCACGCCCTTCGACCGGCTGGTGATCGGCAGGTCGACGCTGATCTGCCCGCTGCCGATTTCCCGGCTGTAGCTGTTGTCGCGCTCCTCGCCTGAACGGATCGACCAGCTATCGAAGCCATTGGCCGATCCGCCCACGCGCACCGCGGTCGTCACCGCCCCGGCCGGCAGGTCGAACAGCGGACCCGACAGCAGCAGGTCGCCCTGCACCGCCTTCGATTCCGCCTCCGCCCGGTCGATCACCCGCGTCGACAGCAGGTCGGACGAAAAGCCGCCGAACGGGTCCGCGCCTGCATCGATCGCGCTCTGGATCGCTCCGGTCGCAAACCCCCGGTCGGTCGAAGTCCGGGTGTTCGAATAATCGCCATTGCCGGTGAACGACCATTGCCAGCCGCCGCCCAGCAGGCCGTTCAGCGTCACGCCGACATGGCCGGTCGTGCCCTTGATCTGCTGTCCCAACTCGCCCGCCTGGCGCAGATAGCGATAGAAGCTCGTCGGCGCGGCGAAGGGCGAGAAGGGGTTGCCGGCGGGCAGGTCGAACGCGGCTGCCTGGAACCCTTGCAGGCTGTCATTGTCGGACAGTTCCAGCCGCCCGTTGACGGTCATGGACACCTTGCCCAGGGCGCGGGCCAGCGTCGCATTGGCGGCGAAGCTCTCCGTCGCCGGGCTGAGCGTGCGATGATGGGCCAGCTCGCCGCCGGTCATGCCATTCCCGCCCACCAGAAAGGCGTCGATGCCCGATTGCCGGTTGGCCTGCTCACCCTGCACGGTCGGCACCACGCCGCGCTCGCTCTCCAGCAGGGATGCGGCGGTCTTGTACTGCAGGTTAAGGGTGAAGCGATTATCGCCCCGGATGCGCAGCAGCCCGCCTTCCGCCGAGCCATTCTCCCGCCCGCCCTGCGTCGTTGTGCCTGCGCGCAGGTCCACCGTTTCGGCGCGGAAACGCTGGCGCAGCACGATGTTCACCACCTTCTGCGTCGGCGCATAGCCATAGCTGAGCGCCACCTGTTCGGGCAGGATGTCGACCCGCGCCACCGCTTCGGACGGGATGTCCTGAATTTCCGAAAAGCTGGAGATCCGCTTGCCGTTCAGCAGGATCACCGGCGTCCCATTGGTCTGAGGCGACAGTTCGGAGATCATTTCGGATATGGACGTGACGCCTAGGGCGCGGACATCGGCGGGGGAAAGCTGCTGCTCCGGCTTGACATTGCCGACCACCGCGCCGCGTTCGGGCTGGCCGGTGACGACGATCTCATCGGCATCGTCCATCTGCCCGGCCGGGCCCCTCGGCTCCTCGGTCTGCGCCATCAGCGCGCCCGGCGCCGCACTCATCATCAACGGAAACAGAAGACAGGCAAAGGAACGGCGCACTGTTTACCCCTTAGGATCAAACCCTGAATGCCCTCTCTCTAGGGGGAAGTTGTCGCAAGACTCTGGCAATGCCCATAAAGATTTGTCGCAAAATGTAATCCGGCATCGTGCCGCCCGGGCCGGGCCGCATCGCAAAAGGCCTTGGCGGGGCTGCGACCTGCCATGCCGGAAGGGGATCGCGCGTCTGCCGATTGCATTGCCCGCCAGACTTTCTACACCTTTGCGCATGCGCACGCTCTATCCCGCCATCGAACCCTTCGCTTCCGGACATCTCGACATGGGGGATGGCCACCGCGTCTATTGGGAGCGGGCCGGGACGCCGGGCGCCAAGCCGGCCGTCTTCCTGCATGGCGGGCCGGGCGGCGGCATATCGCCCGACCACCGCCGCTTGTTCGATCCGGAACGCTACGACGTCCTCCTCTTCGACCAGCGCGGCTGCGGTCGCTCGACGCCCCATGCGGAGCTGGAGGCGAACACGAGCTGGCACCTGGTCGCGGACATCGAACGCCTGCGGCAGATGATGGGCGTCGACCGATGGCTGGTCTTCGGCGGAAGCTGGGGGTCCACGCTGGCGCTGGCCTATGCCCAGAGCCATGCCGACCGCGTGACCGAACTGGTGCTGCGCGGCATCTTCACCATCCGCAAGCAGGAGATCGACTGGTATTATCAGCAAGGCGCCAGCCGCATCTATCCGGACAAATGGGAACGTTTCGTCGCGCCCATCCCGGAAGCGGAGCGTGGCGACCTGCTTCACGCCTATCGCCGCATCCTGACCGGCGACGATCGCGCGCGGCAGATCGCCGCAGCCAAGGCCTGGAGCGTCTGGGAGGGCGAGACCATCCGCCTGCTGCCCGACGAAGCGCTGTCCGCCACGCATGAGGCCGATGATTTCGCGCTCGCCTTCGCGCGGATCGAAAATCATTATTTCGTCCATGGCGGCTGGCTGGAGGAGGGGCAGCTCATCCGCGACGCCGGGAAACTGGCGGGCATCCCCGGCGTCATCGTGCAGGGCCGCTATGACATGGCCTGCCCCGCCGAAACCGCCTGGGCGCTGCACAGGGCCTGGCCCGGGGCGCGCTTCGAGATGATCGAAGGGGCGGGCCATGCGTTCAACGAACCCGGCATATTGGACGCGCTCATCCGGGCGACGGACGGGTTTGCCGCCCAAGCGAAAGGATAAGCATGCGCATATGGATGGTGCTGGCGGGGGTCATCACCCTGATGGGCTGTGGCGAGAGCAGCGACCGGATCACCGCGGTCGACCGCCGGGATACGCCCGAAACCGGCGCCGCGGCCGCCGTCGCGAAGCTCGACGAGGCCCAGCGCAACGGCGTGCTGGAACGCGCGGTGCGGGCGTCGGGAGCGGCTTGCCCGACCGTCATCCGGTCGGAGCGGACCGAGGTGCGGCCCGGCGTCAAGGGCTGGAAGGCCGCGTGCAATGACGGCACGGCGCATCTGATCGAAATTCAGGCCGACGGCACCGCCAACGTCACCAGCCGCACCCACTGACCGTCGGCTTGGCGCATGTCCCCGTGCGAGGCATGGCGGCCCATGCCGTCAGCCTGCGGCGACATCCTGAAACTGGAGGTTGGCCAGCCGCGCATAGAGGCCCTTCTGCCGCATCAGCGTGGCATGGTCGCCCTGTTCGACCAGCCGCCCTTCGTCCAGCACGAGGATGCGGTCGGCGGCCCTGACTGTGGCCAGCCGGTGGGCGATGACGATGGTGGTGCGGCCCTGCATCAGCCGGCCGAGGGCATCCTGCACCAGCCGTTCCGATTCGGCGTCGAGGGCGGAGGTCGCTTCGTCCAGCAGCAGGATCGGCGCATCGCGCAGAAGGGCGCGGGCGATGGACAGGCGCTGGCGCTGGCCGCCCGAAAGGCGCGCGCCGCCTTCGCCCAGAAAGCTGTCAAGGCCCTGCGGCAGGGCGCGCAGGAAACCCTCCGCATTGGCGGCGCGGGCTGCGGCCCAGATCTGCTCGTCGCTGGCGTCCCATCGCCCGTAGCGGAGATTGTCGCGCGCGGAGGCGGCGAAGATGATGCTTTCCTGCGGCACCATGGCCATCATGCCGCGCACCTCGGCCGGATCGGCCTGGGGCAGAGGCACGTCGTTCAGGCGGATCACGCCCGAATCCGGATCGTAGAAGCGCAGCGCCAGCTGGATCAGGGTGGACTTCCCCGCGCCGGAAGGGCCGACGATGGCGACCGTTTCGCCCGGCGCGATGTCGACGGAAATGCCATGCAGGGCCGCCTGGTCGGGCCGTGTGGGATAGCGGAAATGCACGTCCTCGAACTGGAGATGCGCGCCATGCTCGGTTCGCGGCACCGGGACGGGACGGGGCGGCGGGGTTATCTGCGGCACGGCGCTCATCAGTTCATGCAGCCGTCCGGCGGCGCCCGCTCCGCGCAGCAGGTCGCCCCAGGTCTCCGACAACGCGCCGAACGCGCCTGCGACAAGCCCGCCGGTCAGCACGAAGGCGGCGATGCTGCCGCCCGACAGGCGTCCGGCGGCGACATCCAGCGCGCCCTGCCACATGACCGCCGTGATCGACCCGAAGACCAGTGCGATGACGATGGCGGTCATCGCCGCGCGCAGGGCGATCCGGCGGCGCGCCGTGGCGAAACCCGCCTCGACCGTGCTGTTGAATCGCGCCGCTTCCCGTCCTTCCTGACCGAAGGCCTGCACGATCTTCATCGCGCCCAGCGTTTCCGACGTGACGCTGCCGACATCGGCCAGCCGGTCCTGGCTTGCCCGCGACAGGGCGCGCACGCGGCGGCCAAGGCCGATGATCGCCACCAATATGACCGGAATGCCCAGCAGCAGCAGCCCGGCAAGCTTGGGCGCCAGCGCGAAAAGATAGATGAGGCCGCCGGTGCCCGTCACCACATTGCGCAGCGCGATCGACACGGTCGATCCCACCACCTGGTCGATGATGGCCGTGTCGGCGGTCATGCGCGACGCGATTTCCGAGGGGCGGTTTTCCTCGAAGAAGCGGGGTTCCTGCCGCAGCAGATTGGCCTGGGTGGCCGACCGGATGTCAGCGACGACGCGCTCCCCCAGCCAGGACACGAAATAGAAGCGGGCGGCCGTCGCCAATGCCAGGACCACCACGATCAGGAACAGATATTCGAACCAGCGGCTGATGTCGCCGCCGCCCATGAAGCCGCGGTCGATGACCAGCCGGAACCCGCTGGGAATCGCCAGCGTCGCGGCGGACGAGATCAGCAGCGCGGCGAGCGCCCCGGCGATGCGGCCCGGATAGCGGCTGGCGAAGCGCCAGATCATCGCCAGGCTGCCGAGTGGGGGGCGCGCCTTGTCGCGCGGCGATGGTTGGTCCACATCCTCCATGGCGCCGCGCTCTAAAGGGATTTTGCGTGAAAGGGAACATTTCCCGGTTCCGAAATCCGACCGGGGGCTAACCGGCGGGCGCGATCTGCGCCGCCAGCGCCATGATGCGCTGCGGTCCGGCACGGCCGGTCAGGGCATAGGCCATGTCGCCCGCTTCCCAATAGGCGATGACGTCATCGGCGCGCCGCGCGAGCAGCGGCCTCGCCTCCGCCGGGGTTTCGGCCCGGTCCGCGAAGAAGGAGAGCTGCTCCCCCTCCGGCGTGGTGATCGACACGGCGACGGCGGGGCTGTCCGGCGTCGGGTAAAGCTGCACGTCATGGATGCGCCACCGGGCCGGCAGCGGCGGCAGGACGATGCCGGTCGAACGCTGTATCTCGCTGGGGTTGAGCGTGGCGCTCTCCACCTGGGACGCCATGCTCTGGCGCAGCAGCCCGGTGCGGTGCGATGCGGCGGCTTCGTCCAGGAAGGTGGTGGCCTGCGCCGCCTGCGGAAATTCGCCCAGCTCGCCCCGCGCGATCCAGCCGGTGGCGACCAGCGCGGCGATGCCCGCCGCCCGGCCGAGATGACGCCATGCCCGGCCATGATCATTGTCATTGGCGACGGGGATCGATGTGTCGCGGCGGCGGCCCACCAGCGTGCCCTTGGTCCCGTCATGCTTCAGGCGGAAGTCGATATGCGGCCAGCGCTTGCGCCAGCGCCGGGCGACGAGCCGCTCGCCGGGACGGGCCGCGTCGTCCAGCAGCACGACCGCGCCCGGAGACAGGCGGGCAAACAGGCTGTCCGCCGCGCCGCGCACCAACGGGTGCACCGCCCAGGGCGGACCGTCGATGATCAGCAGGTCGATGCTGTCGGGCAGGCTGTCGATGTCGTACCAGCGGCCCGGCCAGTCCTCGCTTTCCGCAACCAGCGGCGCGTGGCGCAGATCGGCCGTCAGCCCATGGTCGGCCAGCCAGTTGCGGGTCGCCTGCACGAAGCCGTCATGCTGGTCGAAGCTGGTCAGCCGTCCCCCGCCATGCAGCGCCAGCGCACGCGCGGCGATCAGCGTCGATGCGCCCGCCCCCAGTTCCACCACATGGGCGGGCCGCAACCGGGCGATTTCCCGCACGATATGGCGCAGGAAACCGACATCGGCCTTCCAGCTCCCCAGATGCGGCAGGGCGTCATGGGGCAGGCCAAGCTCGTCGAGCAGCGCGCGCTTGTCCGCCTTGCGCCCGCCCGACAGGCTGGCCAGCAGCCAGGGCCAGGTGATCGCGCCGAAGCCGACGCGCCAGATCATGTCGGACAGTCGGCGCCGGGCCGCCACGGCATCGGCTTCGCTGAGGGACAGGAAACCGGTCAATTCTCTGGAGGTCACGGGTGCGCCTATCCTTTATCTGCGGGTCGAGACTGGTTATGCGGCGGGATAGCCGGTTCGCTTGGACCCGTATATCGCCAGCACAGGGAACGCCGATGACACGCATCATATCCGCGACTGTTGAACGTTGGCCGGTCGCCGGGGCCTTCATCATCAGCCGGGGCGCGAAGACGTCGGTGGATGTCGTGGTCTGCACGGTGGGCGATGGCGCGCATGTCGGCCGGGGCGAGGGCACGGCGATCTATTATGAGGGTGAGACGGCGGAAGGCTGCGCGGCGGCGATCGACGCCTATGCCGGACCGCTGGAGCGGGAGGCGCTGCTGAGCGCCATGCCGCGCGGGGCCGCCCGCAACGCGCTGGACTGCGCGCTCTGGGACCTGGAGGCGAAGCGCGCCGGGGTGCCGGTGTGGAAGCTCGCGGGGCTGGAGGAGCCCAAGCCCCTGCCGACCGCCTTCACCATCAGCCTGGGCGATCCGGAGAAGATGGAGGCGGATGCGCGGGCCGCGGCGGGGCGCGGCTTCGGCCTGCTCAAATGCAAGCTGACCGGCGATGGCGACCGGGCGAGGATCGCGGCGGTGCGGGCGGGCGCGCCGGACGTGCGGCTGATCGTCGACGCCAATGAAAGCTGGCATGATCTGGACATTGTGGCGGAGGCGCAGGCGCTGGCGGAACTGGGCGTGGAGATGGTCGAACAGCCGGTCTTTCACGGCAAGGAGGATCGGTTGGCGGGAATCAGGTCGCCCTTGCCGCTCTGCGCGGACGAGAGCTGTCATACGCGGGCCGATCTCGACCGGCTGGGGGATTTCGACGCGGTGAACATCAAGCTCGACAAGGCGGGTGGGCTGACCGAGGCGCTGGCCCTGTCGCGGGAGGCGCGGGCGCGAGGATTCCGCGTGATGGTCGGCTGTATGCTGGGTACGTCGCTGGGGATCGCCCCGGCCGCGCTGGTGGCGCAGGGGGCGGACTGGATCGATCTGGATGGCGCGCTGCTGCTGGCGAAGGACCGGGAAAGGGGGCTGGAACTGCGCGACGGGCTGCTGCGGCCTGGCGGGTTATGGGGCGAGGCATAGACTTCCCGATCCGGCCTTCACAGGAGCAGGGCGCGGGCAATCAATATCCCAGCGTCAATCCCACCGCATAATATTTCGGCCCCACATTGGCCTTGGCGCGCAGCTTGGGGATCAGCGGCATGGCAAGCGTCGCATAGGGGCGTGTATTGTCGCCGCTGAAGCGCACGCCCGCGCCGATGGTGGCGGAGGCGGGGAGGGTGTAGGTCGCCTCGACGCGCCCATAGAGCTTCGTATCCCCGTCGCGCAGATAGACGCCGCCGCCCGGCGTCAGGCTGAAGCCGGCAATATCCATCGCATAGCCGGCGCCGATTTCCGTGCCCCAATGCCCGTCCGCGCGTCCGTAATTTACCTCGGCCCCGATCCCTTCGGCATGGGCGGCAGGGGTGAAGGCGAGCGCAGCGGCGGCCAGCAAATAACAGGTTTTCATGGCTGTTCCGAAATGTCCGTTCGTCATTGCACCCGCCTGACTCCGGCCGATGCGCCGGGCAAGCGGGAGCAGGCAAGGCGAGTCCGATATGCGATCAGGCGAGTCAGGCGGGGGCGCTGCCCCCCGGCTGGTCGACGCGCACCACGGGCTGCACCTCAGGATAGGGCATGATCGCCCGCCCGTCCGGCGCGGCGGTGAAGCTGGTCTGCGTCGGATAGGCGAATTCGATCCCCTCCGCGTTGAAGCGCTTCCAGATGGCGAGGCCGACCTTGTGCCGGGACTGGAAATAATCGTGCGTATCGGGGTCGGGCACGTCGAAATTGAGCTGATAGTCGAGCGAACTGGCGCCGAAGCTGACCAGCCCCGCATTGACGAAGATATGCCCCTCTGCCTCCACGATCTCCTTCAGCATGGCGGGGATGGCGTCGGCCTTGTCCTCCGGCGTCTGGTAGATGATGCCGATGGCGAAGGTCACGCGCCGCTGCGCCAGCGTCTGCAGGCTGGTGATCTCCTTCTGGAGGAGGTTGGCGTTGGAGATCACCTTCTTCTCGCCGCTCATCGCGCGCAGATGCGTGCTTTTAAGGCCGATGCGCTCCACCCGGGCGGTGGTCTGGTCATAGGTGATGACCTCGCCCTGCCGGAAGGGTTTGTCGAAGATGATCGACAAGGCGGCGAACAGGTCGGAGAAGATGCCCTGCGCCGCAAGGCCGATGGCGATGCCGCCGATGCCCAGGCCCGCGACGAGGCCGGTGACGTTCACCCCCAGATTGTCCAGCACGACGATCAGCGCGATGGCGAACAGGGCGAAGGTCACGAGCACGCGGATCAGGCCCATGGCGTTGGCCAGGCTCTGGCTCTCGTCCGCCGAGGTGCGCCGTTCCACCAGACCCAATATGATCTCCCGCGCCCAGATGGCGCATTGGAAGACGGCGGCGATGGTGAAGAGGAAGACGACGGTCTTCAGCACCATCTCCGGCGGCCGGGCATAGCTCACCACCAGCCGCGCGGCGACCATCGCCATGAAGAAATGGGTGGTGCGGGCAAAGGCGCGGCCGGCGACGTTGGCAAGGCCCAGAGTGTCGCCGGGATGCCCCTTCAACCGTCCGCCCACGCTGCGCAGCGCCGTCAAAAGGCTGTAGATGGCCACAGCCGCGCCGATGGCGATCAGGATCTGCAGATAGTGGAGCGAGAACCAGTGGACCGTCGACTGCCACATCTCGGCCAGATTAGGCGGGCGGACGTCGATCTGCGGCAGGGTGGCGGTATCTTTCTTGGCGGCCATGAATATCCTTGCGGTTCTGGATGCGGATCAGGCCGCCAGGGGAAGGGCGGTCGAGCCGCCGGCCTCCTCCAGAAAAGCGATCAGTCCGCGTTCGTAACGGGAAAGATAGCGGGTTGCGCGCGGCAGGCGAAGCCCCTGTCGCCATGCATCCTGTCCGTTGCGGCAAAGCTCGATCAGCGCGGGGTGGATATAGCTTTTGCGGCTGATCGCCGGGGTGTTGCCCAGCGCGGCGGCGACCGGCTCGATCATCTGCTTGAGCGACACGCTGCCCGCCGCCAGCGTTTCGAAGGCAATGACGGAGGCGCCCCAGGTGCGGAAATGCTTGGCGGTGAAATCGCCGCCCATGGCTTCGGCTATATAGGCGTTGACGTCGCCCGAGGTGATGGGCCGGGCGACGCCTTCCTCATCCAGATATTGGAACAGATGCTGTCCCGGCAGATCCTGTACGGCGCGAACGAAGCGGACGAGGCGGCGGTCGGTGACGGTCAGCTCATGCTCCCGCCCCGACTTGGCCCGGTAACGCAGGCGCAGCGCCTGTCCGCGCAGGTCGACATGGCGGCGGCGCAGCGTGGTCGCGCCGAAGCTCTTGTTCGCGGCGGCATATTGCTCGTTGCCGACGCGCACCTTCGCCAGGTCGAGCAGGCGCACGACGGCGGCCAGCGTCTTTTCCTTGCGCAGGCCGCGCCTGGACAGGTCGGCTTCGATCCGGGCGCGCAGCCTGGGCAGGGCGCGGCCGAAGGCGGGGCAGCCGGCATATTTCTCCGCCTCCCGCGCGGCGCGGAAATCGAGGTGATAGCGATATTGCTTGCGGCCCTGGTCGTCATAGCCGGTCGCCTGGATATGGCCGTGCGGATGGGGACAGAACCAGCAGTCGCGATAGGCGGGCGGCATGGCGATGGCGTTCAGCCGGTCGATCTCTTCCCGGTCGGTGATGCGCGCGCCGCTGGCGTCGAAATAGGCCCATCCCCTTTTCATGGCCCGGCGCGTGATGCCTGGCAGGCTGTCATTGGCGTGGACGATGGAATCGGGCGGCATGGTTTTTCCTCAACCCGCCGCCAATCGCTTCGTTCCGCGACGGGCTGCCCAGAGGGAACCGGTGGAGGGCGAACGGTCCAATCGCGGCGCTCCGCCCACGATTCGCTGAATGGCGCCAATCGATCCGTCACCCCCTTACCGGCGCGCCTTCCGGCGCCGCCCGCTAAAGCCGCTTGAATCGCATGCCGCCGGACAGTTGCCAGTGCTGCGGATGCCGGCGCATCACCGACAGATGGGCAAGGGTCAGCGTCAGGCACAGGATGGCGGCGGGGATCGCCACCGCCTGCGCCATTGGCGCCAGCAGGGCAACCGCCGTCGCGACGATCGTCCCGCCCAGCGCCATCAGGGTCGCGCCCGGTTCCCCATCCGGGCCGCGCATCCAGAACACGCATCCGCCGACGCCCAGCGCGAAGGCCATGGCGAAACGCGCCGCCTGTGCCGGTTCCGCCAGGCCGCAGCCGATCAGCAGCAGCAGGATCGCGCCCGCCAGACCCAGGCGCGGCATGCGGCCGAGCAGATGGGCGATGACCGGATAGATCAGCAATTCGCCCATGGCGACGGCGATGAGGATTGCGGTGGCGAGCCGGGCCTGCTCCGGTCCCGCGATCAGCGCCACGACCGCCGTCCCGGCCCAGGGCACCAGTCGCAACGGCGCCATGCGGATGTGGCTGATCCACCCCTGCAACCCCGCGCGGGTCTCCCAGCGCCGGTCGGCCAGCCGCAACTGGAAGGCGGCGATGATGAACAGCGCTTCGGCGCCCCATGGCAGCAGCGCCGGCGCAATCAGCGGCGCGGCGAGCACCAGCCCCAGCAGCAGGCCGTGGGCCGCGCCCAATATCTTCAGTTCGCCCTTCATGCGGCGCTCCCTTGCGCGACGGGTGTTGCGGGAAATAACGGCTGGCGCGCGGCCAACTTGCGCTTCCGGGTCAAATAGGTGTCGAGGCCGATCTGCAAGGACAGCATCATGAAGATGAAGGGCTGATAGGCGATGCCCACGAACAGCGATCCCACCATATAGATGACATGGCCCTGTTGCAGGGCTAGCGCGAAGGGCGACACCCAGGCTTCATCGCCTTCCCGGTTCCGGTACATGCGCCGGATCGCCTCCGTCCGGATGAAGCAGACGAGGTGCAGCAGCGCCCAGAGGAAGAAGCCGAAATAGCCCTGCTCGCCCAGCATCTCGAAATAGGCGCTGTGATAGGCGCGGCCATGGTCGGTGACGATGCGCTTTTCCATGCGCGATCCGGCGGCGTCGATCACCCGTTCCTGCATTACATAGGTGAACCTGTTCTGCAGATAATTGTCGAAGCCGCCGCCGCCCGGATGCTCCTTCACATAGTCCAGCGTCCATTTCCACACGGCGAGGCGGGTGGAGGCGCTTTCGTCCTGGCTGTGATTCTCGATGGTCGACATGCGCTGGGTGAAGCTGGCGGGCAGGAAGGGAATCGCCGCCAGCGCCGCCACCGCCATCAACGGGCCGTAGAGGAACCGCCGCTTCGACCGCATCAGCATCAGCCCCGCCAGGATGGCGATGCACACCAGGCCCGTCCGCGCCTCCGTCCCGATCGGCATCAGCAGGCAGGCAAAGCAGAGCGCATAGGCGAACAGCCTGACCCGCCAGTCGGGCGGAAAGACGGTGCCATGCCGGGCCAGCCAGAGGATCAGCGGGATCAGCGAAATGGCGACGGTCGAAATGATGCTGCCTTCATAGAGGCCGCTGTTATTGTCCACCATCAGGTTCAGCACGCCATAGCCGCCGCCCGACAGCGCCGTCTTCATGCCGCCGTTGATGATGATCGTGCTGGCGCAAAGCACCATGAACAGGGCCAAGGCCTCGATCCGCAGGCGCGTGCGCAGCGTGACGGGCAGGAAAATGGCGAACAGCATCGCCTTCCATACCCAGCCCCATTTGGTCGCGGCGTTGATCGGAAAGTCTGCCGTCGCCGTGGTATAGCCGCACCAGACTAACAACAGCAGCAGGATCGCCTGCCGCGCAGACAGTCGGCAATCCTTCTTGTCGTCGACCAATATCCACGATCCCACCGCTGCCACGAAGGCGATGAAGGAGATGGGGACGCTGTTCAGCAGGAAATAGGAGAGGCGCTGGGGCGATACGATGTCGATATAGGCATAGACGGCTATCAGCAGGAACGGTCGTCGCAAGCCTGTAAGGAAGAAGGCGCCAAGGAAGGCAACGAAGAACAGGTCACGCATCGCCGCTCTCCGCCTCCAGGCCGGAGGGGGGATCGCGATCCAGGTCGGGCCGCGACAGCAGGCGCCAAGCCGCCAGCAGAATGACGCCATGGCTGATGAGAAGGGAAAGGGCGTCGATCATCGCGTGCTTGAGCTATCCGTCACTTCCAACATGCTCCTGCGAAGGCAGAAGCCCAGTCCGGACGGCAGGACTTAGGCTCCTGCCTTCGCAGGAGCATGTTGTACTGAAGCCCGAACCCTCCCACCCCTAACCCAACAGAGTTGACGGCCCGTTAAACCTTTTTCGGCAAGACTCGTCGCCATGACACGGATTCTCCATGTGCTGGACCACAGCCTGCCGATGCACAGCGGATACACTTTCCGCACCCGCGCGATCCTGCGGGCGCAATTGGCGAAGGGCTGGGAGGTGCGCGGCATCACCGGTCATCGCCATGCCGCGCCGGGGCCGCTGGAGGAGGTGGTCGACGGCCTGCATTTCCACCGCACGCCCGGCGAATCGACCGGCGGCCATCCGCTGCTGCGCGAATGGCGCGACATTTCCGCCCATGCCGACGCCATCGATATGCTGGTGCGCCAGTGGCGGCCCGACATCATCCACGCCCATTCGCCGGTGCTGAACGCGATCGCCGCGCAGAAGGTGGCGAAGCGTCACGCTATCCCCATGATCTACGAGATCCGCGCTTTCTGGGAGGATGCGGCGGTCGGCAACGGCACCGGGACGGAGGGCAGTCCGCGCTACTGGCTGACACGGCAACTGGAAACCCATGCCGTCCGCGCCGCCGATGCGGTTGCCGTGATCTGCGAAGGCCTGCGCGGCGATCTGGTGGCGCGGGGAATCGACGCGGCCAAGATCATCGTCTCGCCCAACGGCGTCGACATGGACCAGTTCGGCACGCCCGTTCCCCGCGACCCCGCGCTGACCGCGAAACTGGAGCTGGAGGGCGCCGACGTCGTCGGCTTCATCGGCAGCTTCTACGATTATGAGGGGCTGGACGACCTGATCGCCGCCCTGCCGAAACTCGTGCGCGCCCGCCCGAAGGCGAAGCTGCTGCTGGTCGGCGGCGGCCCGTGCGAGCAGGCGTTGCGCGACCGGGCCATGGCCTCGCCCTTTGCCGACCATATCGTCTTCGTCGGTCGCGTGCCGCACGATCAGGTCGAGGATTATTATGCGCAGGTCGACATCCTCGCCTATCCGCGCAAGTCGATGCGCCTCACCGATCTGGTGACGCCGTTGAAGCCGCTGGAGGCGATGGCGCAGGGCCGGCTGGTCGCCGCGTCAAGCGTCGGCGGCCATCGCGAACTGATCGAACATGGCGTCACCGGCACGCTGTTCGCGCCTGACGATCCGCCCGCCCTTGCCGCCGCGCTGGCGGGGATGTTCGCGGATCGCGGCTTCTGGGAAGAGCGGCGCGCGGCGGCGCGCGCCTTTGTGGAGCGGGAGCGTAACTGGTCGTCAAACATTCTTCGCTACGAACCCGTCTATCGGCAATTGCTGGCGCGCCCTCAAGGGGCGCGGGCGGCGGCGTGAGAAGAATGCGTGGGCTGCTGAAGGCGCTTTCGGGCGCGCTCGGGGCCGGGCTGCTCCTCTTCTCGCTGCCCACAGGGCTGGTCGAAACGGTCGTGGCGTCGAGTGGCCTTAGCGAAGCCATCCCGGCCGCCGCGCCGCCGCTGGGGCTGAAGGCCCGTCTGCTGCTGGCGGGTTTCGGCGCGGCGATGGTCCTGGGCCTGATCTGGGCGGGACAAAGAGAAAAGCGCGTCGCTCTGCTGACGCATGACAAGCAAGGGCGCGGGAACGGCGCCGCAGGAGTGAGTGAAATGGGTTTTGCATTGTCGAAGCTGAACTGGCTGTCGCGTGACCGGAGCAGGTCGGGTCCGGCGCTGCGCCGTGCCGACGCCCATCCCGATGCCCCCGCGCGTCCGCCGATCTTCGCCAGCCGCGACTTTGGCGGCCTCGACATTTTCGCCCGCACCGCGCCCGGACGCGAAGATGGGGAGGCGGAAGCCGCTGTCGAGGCGCCCATCACCGCGCCGGGCAGCCTTTCCCTTCCCGGCATGCCGGACAAGATGACGGAGGAAACGGCCTTCGCACGCCTGCAGCGCGCGTTTTCGCCGGAGACTGTCGATGCCGACCCTCAGGAGATCGCGCAGCCGGCGCAGCCCGAGACCGCTCCCGCGCCTGCGCCCATCGCGCATCTTTCATTGGCGGAGCTGACCCAAAGGCTGGAACAGGGTCTTGCCCAGCGCAAGCGCATGGGCCGGCCCGCCTCCGTTCTGGCCGACATGCCGGTCGAAGCCGCCGTGCCCGTGCGCGATAAGGTCGAGCAGGGCGTCGATGAGGCCCTGCGCGCCGCTCTGGGGACTTTGCGGACCATGGCCGGCCGCGCCCGCTGAACCGGCAGGCGAGAGCGCGCTGACGGGCGCTCTCCCTTGATGGCTCTCACCAGTCCTCTATGGTGAGCGCCGACAATTCGACCCACTCGCCGGCCGGCACCGGACGGCGGCAGTCGATGCTGATGTCCGCGACGAAATGGCCGGACAGGCTCCATTCCGCTTCCTCGATTCCCTGGACAAAGGCTGCACGCCGCTCGGCCGCATCGGGCCCGGAGAGGGTCAGCGCGACGACATGGCGCCGCCCCTGGAACAGCGCGCTCGCCCAGGGACGGCTGACGGCGCGTTCCACCATGACGGTTCCACCCGCCCGCGCGATCAGTTGCGACAGCAGACGGGGCAGGGGGTCGCGCGCTTTCGCCGCACCTTCATTTTGGAGCAGATTCCGGATGGGAGCGTTCACGTGGATGCTTGTCATTCGCCCATGCTCCTGCGATATGTGTTCATGAAATGTTCTACTCGCCTCTTCATTCTCATGCCGGGTTCGCGGCCCCTGCGCAGGTCGAAGACCAGCCGGGGATCGCGCACGCTCTCGCGGCCGAACCGGGTCGCGGGAATGCCGTTTTCCCGCAGAAATTTTTCGACCTCTCGCAACAGCATAGTCCCGCTTCTCCTCTGTCGATTCGATCCGCCTGCGCGAATCCCTCAGGTGATTTTCATGTTGCCTAATTTCCTACTTGTCTAGGAAAATTCCTATCAGTAATGGATGAGATATGGTCGGTATTGGAGAAGATCCGCGCGTGGTGCTGGAGCGGCTGATTGCCGAGCGGGGCGACAGCTATTCCGATCTTTCGCGCCTGCTGAACCGCAATCCCGCCTATATCCAGCAGTTCATAAAAAGGGGCACGCCGCGGAAGCTGGATGAGGAGGACCGGCGCATATTGGCCCGCTATTTCGGCGTGGCGGAGGAAATGCTGGGCGGGTCGGTCCCGCGCGGAACCCCGCCGGTCAGGGTGCGGTCGTTGCCTTCGGTGGTCAGCGTGCCGCGGCTTTCGCTGGGCGCTTCGGCTGGGCCGGGTTCGCTGGACGAGGATGAGCGGGCGGCCGGCCTGATGGCCTTCGACGCCAACTGGCTTCGTCATCTGGGCGTTCGGCCGCAGAAAATATCGATCATCCGCGTCGATGGCGAATCCATGGCTCCCACGCTCAGCGATGGCGATGAGATCATGGTCAATCATGACGACGATGCGGGGCGGCTGCGCGACGGCGTCTATGTGCTGCGGCTCGACGGGGTGCTCATGGTGAAGCGCGTGGCCATGGGGCCGCGCAGGGGTTTTTTCTCCGTGCTCAGCGACAATCCCCATTATCCCGACTGGATCGACATCGATCCGGCGCTGGTCGTGATCGTGGGCCGGGTGGTATGGACAGGAAGACGGCTGGTTTAGGGCGGGTTTCGATGTGATTGAATCAGATCGCCGCTATAATCTCTTTATTGTCCGCGATTTCTTGACCAGCGATCGGTTCGATTGCTGGAAATCGCTCTGGGAGGCAGGCTTTTGAACGACAATGGCGCGGTCATCCGCAAGGCCACCGAATGGCGTGGGGCGCGGCTGGCGCTGGCGACGGTGGTGTCGACCTGGGGCTCCGCGCCCCGACCGCGCGGCAGCCATATGATCGTGCATGAGGACGGCCGGTTCGAAGGCAGCATATCCGGCGGATGCGTCGAGACCGACGTGCTCCAGCGCGCGGCGGAGGTGATCGGGGGGCGGCCGGCTAATCTGGAAACCTATGGCGTGGCCGATGGCGACGCCTGGGCGGTCGGCCTGCCTTGTGGCGGGGAAATCAGCGTGCTGGTCCAGCCGGTCAGCCCGGAAGGCTTCGACCCCGCATTGTTCGAGCGGATCGCGGCGGAAAGCGAGAAGGGCAGGGCGCTCACCCTGTCGACGGATCTTGCGACCGGCCTCACGCGGGAAGGGGCGGGGGAGGGGCAGTTTCACAACCGCTACGATCCGCCCCGCAGATTGCTGATCGTCGGTGCTGTGCAGATCGCCCAGTCGCTTAGCGCACTGGCGCGGGCAATCGGCGTCACTCCCGTCGTCATCGATCCCCGCGGCCGTTTCCTGACGGAGGAGCGCTTCCCTGGCGTCGAACTGGACGACCGCTGGCCGGACGAAGCGGTTGCGGCCCGTTTTCCCGGCGGATCCACCGCGGTCGTGACGCTCAGCCACGACATCAAGATCGATGATCCCGCCCTGGCGGCGGCGCTGCGTGGGCCGACGGGCTACATCGCCGCGCTGGGATCGCGCAAAAGCCATGCGGCGCGGTTGGAACGGCTGGCTGCTCTGGGCTTTTCGGCGGAAGAACTTGCGCGCATAGACGGCCCCGCCGGCCTCGACATAGGGGCGATAGGCGCGGCGGAAATCGCCCTCTCCATCGCAGCCGGCATGGTCGCGGGCTTCAACGCCAAGCGCTAAGCCAAGCCTCCCCATCAACGAAGGGGAGGACGGCCAGCCCTAGAGCCACTCGACATTCAGCCCTGACGGCCTGCAAATGACGCTTTTCCGCGCCTCCGGTGCTCACCTACTTTGAGTAGGCTGCGCTCCGGGTCACGGAAAACCATCATTTTCGGCTCGTCATCATCTGAATGTCGAGTGGCTCTAGCAGCACTTCCCCCCATTTCTGCCCCCATAACGCGCCTCCTGCCGCTCCCGGAAGAAGACTGTCCGGTCCATCGGCGCACGCTCGGGATGATGCGCCCGCATATGGCGCAGATAGGCCTCATAATCCGGCACCCCGACCATCATATGCGCCATCTGCCGCAGCCGGTGGAGGAAGATGCTCATTCCGCCGGGACCAGTTGCGCCGGAATTTCCCGTGCGGTCGGCGCCGCCACCTTCCGCGCGGCGAGGCAGGTGCGGATGGTGAACAGCAGCACCGCCAACACCACGAACAGGAAGACCGCGACCAGCGCCGCGTCGATCCGGTCGTTGAAGATGATCTGCCGCATCTCCGCCATCGACTTGGCCGGGGCCAGCACCTCGCCATCGCCTGCCGCGGCGCTGAACCGGGCGGCATGCGCCAGGAAACCGACCTTCGCATCGGCCGAAAACAGCTTGAGGAAGCCCGCCGACAGGGTGCAGATCAGCAGCCAGGCGGTCGGGATCAGCGTCACCCAGGCGAAGCGGTCCCGCTTCATCCGGAACAGCACCGCCGTTCCCAGCATCAGTGCGATGGCCGCCAGCATCTGGTTGGAAATGCCGAACACCGGCCAGAGCGTGTTCACCCCGCCCAGCGGATCGGTCACGCCCTGATAGAGGAAGAAGCCCCAGGCCGCGACGGTCAGCGCCGTTGCGACGACCCCGGGAGCCATGCTCTTGCTGTCCTTGAAGGCGGGCACCGCCAGCGCGATCAGATCCTGCAACATGAAGCGTCCGGCGCGCGTCCCCGCATCCACGGCTGTCAGGATGAACAATGCCTCGAACAGGATCGCGAAATGATACCAGAAGGCCTTCATCGCCGGCCCGCCCATGATATGGGAGAATATCTCCGCCATCGCCACCGCCAGCGTCGGCGCCCCACCCGCGCGGGAGATGATGCTGTGCTCGCCCACATCCTTCGCGGTCTGCAGGATCAGATCGGGCGAGATGGGGAAGCCCATGGCCGTCACCGCCGCCGCCGCGCTGCCCGCGTCCTTGCCGATCACCGCCGCAGGGCTGTTCATCGTGAAATAGATGCCCGGATCGAGGATCGACGCGCCCACCAGCGCCATGATCGCCACGAACGCCTCCATCAGCATCGCGCCATAGCCGATCATCGGCGCATGGGCTTCGCTGGCGATCAGCTTGGGCGTGGTGCCGCTGGCGATCAGGGCATGGAAGCCCGAAACCGCCCCGCAGGCGATGGTGATGAACAGGAAGGGGAACAATCCGCCCGACCAGACCGGCCCGTTGCCGTTCACGAACTGGGTCACGGCATGCATTTTGAGCGGCGGCGCCATGATGACGATGCCGATCGCCAGCGCCGCGATCGCCCCGATCTTGAGGAAGGTCGACAGATAATCGCGCGGCGCCAGCAACAGCCAAACCGGCAATACCGACGCTACCGCGCCATAGCCGATCAAGATCCAGCAAAGCTGCACCGGCGTGAAGGTGAAGGCCGGCCCCCAGACCGGCGAAGCGGCGATGTTCTGCCCATAGACGATGGCGGCGAGCAGCCCGACCAGTCCCAGCAGCGACACTTCACCGATGCGCCCCGGCCTGATCCAGCGCGTATAGGCGCCCATGGCCATCGCCAGCGGCACCGTCGCCGCCACGGTGAACATGCCCCAGGGGCTTTCCGCCAGCGCCTTCACCACGATCAGCGCCAGCACGGCGAGGATGATGACCATGATCATGAAGGCGCCGAACAGCGCGATGGTCCCGGCAACCTGCCCCATTTCCATGCGGATCAGCTCGCCCAGCGACTTGCCGTCGCGGCGCATGGAGATGAAGAGGACCATGAAGTCCTGCACCGCGCCCGCCAGCACCACGCCCGCAATGATCCAGAGCGTTCCGGGCAGATAGCCCATCTGCGCCGCCAGCACCGGTCCCACCAGCGGGCCCGCGCCCGCAATGGCGGCGAAATGATGCCCGAACAGCACCGTCCGGTCGGTCGCCACATAGTCGAGGCCATCGGCCCGCCGGATCGCGGGCGTGGGCCGCGACGGGTCCAGCCGCATCACATTTCGCGCGATGTAGAGCCCATAATAGCGATAGGCGACGAGGAAGCTGCTGACCGCCGCCACCACGATCCACAGCGCATTGACCGCCTCGCCGCGGGATACAGCCACCACCGACAGCGCCACCGCGCCCATAATCGCTATCATTATCCAGGGAATATGCCGGGTCATCGCTCTCTGATCGCTTGTTCGTTGGAAAGTGCGCACAGTAGAGCCGCAATCTTCAAAGACAATCATCTTGTCCGGAAACCAGACTGCGTGCCCGCTGCCGTTTGAACGGCCAGTCCGTTGCTCCGCCTGCCCAGAGCGCCCACCATATGATCACCGGCTGCGCAGCCAGGCGCGGCCCGTGATACCACCAGCTCAGATGCACGCCGCCAAACGGAATGTCGTTCAGGGCATGGTGGAAATTGGCTGGCCACACGCACAGGGCGTAGAGCGCGAGAGCCATGCCTGCCGCCCTGCGCAGCGGCGTCAGCATCAGGCCGATGGCGCCGGCGATCTCGGCCACGCCGGTCAGCGCGATCGTCATATGGGGTGCGGGAACCCAGTCAGGCGTGATCGCGACGAAGCCGCCGGGCCGGGTCAGGTGCAGGGTTCCGGCCAGGCCAAAAGCCAAGGCCAGGACCATTTGCGCGACCCGTCTCCCTCTGCCGTGCGGCCTCGCGCCGTCGCGAATCATCCAAGCTCCAGTTCAGCCTCATTCTCGCCGTCCCAGACATGGGCGCGCTGCGCATGGACCTTTATCATGACAAGGCCGGGCGTGTCCGGCCCTTCCTCGAACCAGTCCTGCAACTGGCTGTTCCAATGCGCGCGGAACGCATCGCGATCGCGGATCAGGTCGGCGCGGCCCTCCACGGCGATGAACAGCGGGTTCTGCTTGAGCAACCCGGTACGCCCCTGAAAGGACAGGCCGACGCGCGGATCGCGTTCGATGTCCTTCACCATCAGCGTGTCTTCAGTGGTGAAATAAAAGCTGTCGCCGCCATAGGCGACATCCTGGTTGTTGCTCATCGGCCTTGCGCCGATCTGGCCGCCGTCGGCATGGGTCGACAGCATCGCGAAATCGATGTCCTTCATCTTCTCCGCCAGACTGTCGAGCGTCAATTGCATCATCGTCACTCTCCTTGTCCCCTATCGCGCAAACGCATGAAATCAGGGGCGGCTCCACCGGATTCGCCTTGGGAAAGAAAAGAACATATCATGAACATGATCGACCGATTCGCATGGAGCGAAATGTCATGGAAAACCAGCCCGGCAAGACCCTCTTCCGCCTGTTCTTCGCCCTGAAGCCCACATTGCTGATCGCCCGCCAGACGGATCATTTCGCGGAGGCCATCGCCGGCGGCGCCCGGCGCATCGCCGTGGATCACCAGCATGTGACGCTGGCGATCACCTGCGATTATGTCGAATATCCCTATGCGGTGATCAAGGCGCTGATGCGCGCCGGGACAGGCGTGATGGCGGAACCGTTCGACCTGCGGCTGGACCGGCTCAGCATCGGCAACCGGTACGCCGCCCTGCGTCCGTCCCATAGCGTGCCGTTGCTCGGCACGCTTCAGAAGCAGATCGCGGCGGGCATGAAAGGCGCGGGGGTGATGCTGCGTCCCGGCTGGAGCTTCAGCCCGCACCAGACGCTGTTCTACCGCGACGGCCTGCCGGAACAGCGTCGGGTCGATGGCTTTGGCTGGCATGTCGACCGGTTCATGCTGATATGCAGCCATGTCGGGCGCACGCATCATGAGACCCTGGCCACCTGGACTCTGAAAGGAAGTGGGCAGTACAGCCTTTTCTAACCGCTTCGGCTCCCGCGAGGAAAGCCTGCCGGGGATCAGCCGGAACTTGCGTCCTGGCCGATGATCCGGGGCGCCCGCACATAGCCGAAGTCGCCCGTGCCCGACCAGGACCGCCCGTCAGGATAGCGCAGTTCGATTCCCGCCAGATCGCGTTCGTCGGCCAGGCGCATGTTGACGCCCATCATGCCGTTTCCGAACCGGGATACCGCGCTGGCGGATAGGGTGAAATGGGTGGTCGATCCGCATCGACCGCAAAACTGGACCTCCGCTGCCGGATCGTCCTTGTCCTCCCGGCAATAGCTTTGCGTGGCGCCCTCGACACGCACTTCGCGGGGGTCGAGATAGGCCCAGTGCGCGCCCGTTTTGCTGCACAGCGTGCAGTTGCATGCATTGATGAACGCCGGGCGTTTCTCGATCGTCAGGCCGATCCGACCGCAGAGGCAGGTGATCCTCACCATTGGCCGGGCCTCACCCTTGGGTCACGCTTTCCAGCACGGCGGCGCGCAATTCTGGAAGTCCCATGCCCTTTTCGCTCGACGTCGCGATGATGTCCGGATGCGCGGCGGGCCGTTTGCGGATCGCCTCGGCCACGGCCTCGTGGACCTCCGCAAGATGGCTGGCCTTCACCTTGTCCGCCTTGGTCAGGACGATGCGATAGCTGACCGCCGCAGCGTCCAGCATGTCGAGGATGTCGGTATCGACATCCTTGATGCCGTGGCGGCTGTCGATCAGCACCAGCGTGCGCTTCAGCTTCGCCCGCCCGCGCAGATAGTCGTTCACCAGGAACCGCCATTTGCGCACCATGTCCTTGGGCGCGCGGGCGTAGCCATAGCCCGGCATGTCGACCAGCCGGAAGCGCAACGGATCGCCCACGTCGAAGAAATTCAGCTCCTGCGTCCGTCCCGGCGTATTGGACGTGCGGGCAAGGCCGTTGCGGTTCGTCAGCGCATTCAGCAACGATGATTTGCCGACATTGGACCGGCCCGCAAATGCCACCTCGTTCACCGCCATGTCGGGCAGGAATTTGAGGTCGGGCGCGGATTTGAGGAAGGCGATGGGGCCGGCAAAGACCTTGCGCGCTTCCTCGATCAATTCAGCCTGTTCCTGTTCGGTCAACGCCCCGGCCTTATTTCGCGGTCGCGGCGCTGAGTTGCGGGTGGCGCTTGTAGAGCCACCATTGCTGCAACATCGACAGGCAGTTGTTGGTGATCCAGTAGACCAGCAGGCCCGCCGCGAAGGGCGCCATGATGAACATCATCATCCACGGCATGATCGCGAACACCTGCTGCTGCATCGGGTCCATCTGCGCCGGGTTCAGCTTGAACTGGAAGTACATGCTGATGCCCAGCAGCAGCGCCAGCACGCCGATCCCCAGGAAGGCGGGCGGGGTGAAGGGCAACAGGCCGAACAGGTTGACGATGTGCAGCGGATCGGGCGCGCTCAGATCCTTGATCCACAGCACGAAGGGCTGGTGGCGCATTTCGATGGTGAGCTGCAACACCTTGTACAGCGCGAAGAAGATCGGGATCTGGATGAAGATCGGCAGGCAGCCCGCGAGCGGATTCACCTTCTCGCGCTTGTAGAGCTCCATCATCTCCTGCTGGAGCTTGGGCTTGTCGTCCTTATATTTCTCCTGCAGCGCCTTCATCTTGGGCTGCACCGCGCGCATCGCCGCCATGCTGGCGAACTGGCGCTGGGCGACGGGGAACATCAGGCCGCGCACCACGAAGGTCAGGCAGATGATCGCCACGCCGAAATTGCCGATATGCTCGAACAGCCAGTGGAGCAGGGCGAAGATCGGCTTTTCGAACCAGTAGAACCAGCCCCAGTCGATCGCCCGGTCGAACAGCGGAACGCCGGCGTCCTGATAGGCTTCCAGCGTCTTCACCTCCTTGGCGCCGACGAACAGCCGGTTGGTCTGCGTCACTGCTTTGCCCGGCGCGACCATGATGGGGGCCAGCGACACGTCGGTCTGGAACTGCGTGCCGGCACCTTTACGCATCTGGCCGGTGAAGGCGGCCTTCTGGTCGGGAATCAGGGCGGAGAGCCAATATTTGTCGGTGAAGCCGATCCAGCCGCCGGTCGACTGGAAGCTCTGCGTCGCCGGACCCTTTTCCAGATCCTTGTAGTTCACGTCATAATTGGCCGCGCCGTTGAACACCCCCATCGGGCCGACATGGATCGTCCAGGTGTCGGGATCGGCCGAGGGAGTCGCCCGGCTGACATAGCCGTAGCTCTTGACGCCCACCGCGCCGGCGCCGCTGTTCGACACCTTCTGCTGCGCGGTGATCATGTAATTTTCGTCGATGGAATAGCGGATCTCGAAGGTCTGGCCCGCGCCATTGTTCCAGGTCAGCGTGACCGGGCTGGACGGGGTCAGTTCCTTGGCCGACGCCGTCCACAGCGTGCTGCCGTCCGGGGTCTTCACCCCTTCGCCCTGCCAGCCGAAGCCGGCGAAATAGGCGTGCCGGGTGCCGCTGGGGCTGTAGAGGCGAATGGCCGGCGACGCCTTGGCGATCGTTTCCTTGTAGGTCGGCAGCACGATGTCGTCGATGCGCGCGCCCTTCAGGTTGATCGATCCGGTGATCTTGGGCGTGCGGATGGGCACGCGCGGGCTGTCCTTCAGCGCCAGCGCCAGGTCGCGGACCGCAGCGGACCCTTCCGCCGCGGGGGCGGCGCCGGACGGGGTGAGCGGCGTGGTCTTGCCGCCCTCGATCTTCGTGGCCGGCGGATTGGCGGCGGGGAAGAAATATTTGGCGACATAGGGCCAGCCGAACAGGATCGCCGCGGTCAGCAGCACCGCCAGGATGATATTCTTCTTGTCGTCCACGCTTGTCGGCTCCGCCGTATCTCGAAAATTCGTATCAGGGGACCGGATCGTAACCCGAACCGCCCCATGGGTGGCATCGCATTAGCCGCTTCGTGGCCAGCCAGCTACCCTTCACCGCACCATATTTGCCGATCGCCTGAATCGCATATTCGGAACAGGAGGGCGCATAGCGGCAGGAAGGAGGCAAAATGCGCGAAGGCCCAAGCTGCCAGAAGCGCGCGATCAGGATGAAAAGGCGGGCGATCACGGCCTGTCCCTGCCATGTCTGCCCCTGCCATGTTCTTGCGAAGGCGGGAAGCCCGTTCCGCCGCTGCCTTCCGTCGCCACCTCGAATCCGGGTTCCTGCCTGCGCAGGGGCGCCGTGTCTTTCGGAGGGGAAGGCCGCCCCTTCCTGCGCGGCGCCTCATCAACAGGCCGGCTCATCACCTTGCCCAGCGCCTTTTCCAGCTCCCGGCGAAGCAGGCCGAAGTCGCGCTCGATACCCTCGGCGCGCCCGATCAGCACATGATCCGCTCCGGCTATGCCATGCGCGGGCAACAGATCCCGCGCCAGAACGCGAAAGCGGCGCTTCATCCGGTTGCGGATGACAGCGCCGCCAATCTTTTTCGTGACCGTGATGCCGTACCGCATCGCCGGATCGCCGTCGCCGCGTTCGCGCACCAGCAGGACAAAGCCTGGCATGGGCGTGCGCCGCCCGCGATTCGCCGCCAGAAAATCAGCGCGCCGGGTCATGACCGCAGGCGCGCGCTCAAGCGGCGCGTCGTTCAGGCGCTCAGGCTCTTGCGGCCGCGTGCACGACGAGCGCGCAGCACGTTGCGGCCGCCGGGGGTCGCCATGCGAGCGCGGAAACCGTGACGGCGCTTCCGAACCAGATTGCTCGGCTGATAGGTGCGCTTCATCGTTCATTCCTCAAAAAACTAAAAGAATCGGGCGTGACAAAAAAGGGCCGCCGGGCGGGCGGCCGCATGTCAGGGGGCGTCCGATAGGCAAAAGGGAGAGGCGAGTCAATGGCGGAGGAGAAGGTCGTGATGGTTTCGAGGACGGTTGAGCGCGATGTCGGATTCCGGTCAAGCGCTGCCGTCCGTGGATCATCATACCGTGGGAACCTGGCTCTCATGAGCCGCCTGTCTCATTCAAGTGCTTCACAGGAGCACGGTGCGCTTCATGGGGTGCGCTTTAAGGGATGCACTTCAAGGAAAGCGGAAGGTCAGCAAACCGCGCGGAAGCCGCCGCTTACTTCCCCCGCGCCGACGCCACCGCGGCCTTCAGGGCGTCATAGCCCACGGCCCCGTTCAGCACCTGACCCCCGATGACGAAGGTCGGCGTGCCGCTTGCCTGCAGTTTCTGCGCCAGCCCGATATTGGACTGGATCTCCGCATCATATTTGCCCCCCGCGATCGCCGCCTGCGCCGCCTTCGCGTCGATCCCGACCTTCGCCGCCGCCGCGAGGATCGTCTCATGCGTTACCTTGCCCGCTGCATAGAGCGCCCGGTGGAAGGGCATATACTGGTTCTTCTCCGCCGCCAGCAGCGACACCTTCGCGGCATCGATGCTCTCGTCGGACAGGATCGGCAGTTCGCGATAGACGACCTTCACCCTCTTGTCCTCACCCACCAGCCTGGCGAGATCGGGCAGCGACGCCCGGCAATAGCCGCAGGCATAGTCGAAAAATTCGACCACGGTCACATCGCCATTGGCGGCCCCTTCCCACGCGCCGGCATAGGGGGTCTCGATCGTCTTGCGACTGGCGTCGATCATGCCCGACATCCGCTTCGCCTGCAGCTTCTCGACGGCTTGCGGGATGATCTCGGGATGTTCCAGGATATAGTCGTGCACGATCTGCTCGATGGCGGCCTTGTCCCCGGCGTCGACGCGGCCCGTGCTCTGGGTGCCGAGCGCCGCGCCCGTCGCGGTGGCGGCGATGAAGGCGAAAACGCCAAGGGTCATCATGATGGTCCTGTTGGAAAGCGCTGCGCGAAAGCTGGGCCGCCTTTGATCTGTCATCGTTTCTTTCGCTTCTGCTCGACGGCTGCGCGGGAAACCATGGCGATATCCTGCGCGCGCAGATAGTCAACCGTGCCTGGCTTCAATCCCTGCATTGCGGCGTCGGCGCTGCGCAGCGCCATCTGATCCTCGCCCATCATCGAATAGCGTTCCGCCGTCGCCAGCGCGGCGCGGGGTAGGTCGCCGCGATGTTCATAGACCACGCCCAACTGGTACCAGGCGAAGGGATTTTCCCGGTCCCGTGCAATGGCGTTGCGCAGCACCTTTTCCGCCTCCGCGAAATTCGCGTCATTTTCCGTCGCGATCAACGCATGGCCCAGCAGCGTGGCGATCAGCGGCTGGTTGGTGAGCTGCACGGCCTCCCGCAGCGGCGGGATGGCGTCGGCGGGCTTGCCGCTTTCCAGCAGCACCTGCCCCTTCAGTTCCAGAAAATAGGGATCGTGCGGCGCGGCGGCCAGCAGGGCGTCGACCTCCGCCAGAGCCTTGTCCGGATAGGCGCTCTTGTGCCAGGCATAGGCGCGGGCATAATGCGCCGGCAGCGACTGGTCGCTTTCGGGATATTTGAGCAGGGTTTGGTTCGGTTCCGACACGAAGCCGACAAGCTTTGCCTTGATCCGTTCGAACCGCGCCTCCAGCTTCGGGTCTATCGGCTTGTCCCAGGCGGGATCGACCGTATAGACTTCCCGCAGCACATTGATGCGCTCGCCTGAAAGGGGGTGGGTGCGGCCGTAACTGTCGTCCTGCGGAATGGCGAGGCGATATTCCTGGTTCTGCAGCTTCTTGAAGAATTCCAGGCTGCCCTTGCCCGAAACCCCCGCCTTGCTGAGATAGCGCGCGCCGGCAAGGTCGGCGGAGCTTTCCTGCGCCCGCGAAAAGGCCAGGAACTTGCCCATCGCCGCCTGCTGCCCCATGCCCAATATGCCCATGCCCGCTTCCGCGCCGCCCGCCGCGATCGCCGCCGCGCCCAGCACCAGGCTGAGCAGGGTGATGCCGGTCGCCTCCTTCATCCCTTCCCCGTAACGGATGACATGGCCGCCCTCGATATGGCCGAGTTCATGCGCGACCACGCCCTGCACCTGGTTTACATTGTCGGCGGCCGCGATCAGCCCGCTATGCACCCAGACATATTGGCCGCCCGCCACGAAGGCGTTGATATTGGGATCGTTGATGACCAGCACCTGGACATTGCGCGGCTCCATGCCGGCCGCCTGGACCAGCGGTGCGGACATGTCGGCCATGAACGCCTCTGTCTCCGCGTCCCGCAGGATCTGCTGCGCCGCGGCTGGGCGCGACAAGAGGGCGAGCGATGCGACGGCAATGGCCGCGAAACGAAGCCAGCGCGCGGTCATGCGAGGAAGGTTCGGCGTGCAGGGGCGGTGCGGGGCAGGGGAAGAGGCTCCATCGCTGACTGTCAATGCCGTCTAGGGGATGAACGGCAACTGAAAGGCGTTATGTAGCCCATAAAGCGGCAGGTCCAATAGGGGCTTTGGACGGGAAGCGGACACCCGCTTATCCCTCTTCCTGGAGGGAGAGGGCTGCGCAGACTTGGCAGCTTGCTGCCTAGTCGTAGCTGGGTGAGGGGGGTGCGACCCAAAGGATCGCGTGGGCCGCAGGCCCGCTCCCCTCTCATCCAGATCAGCCCCGGCTCCTTCGTCGCCAAAGCTTCCCATCCTTCTCCCTCCACGGATAAGGAAGGTCCTGAAATAGCTGCAAAATCCCACCGGGGACTTCAGCCTTCCGAAAATGAAAACGCCGCCGTCCGGCCGCCCGAAGCGGCAAGACAGCGGCGTCTTTCCATCGCCTGTCGGCTTACTGGCCGAAGGTGCGCTGCCACCAGCCGCGGCGCGGCGCGCCATCGTCACCTTCGTCTGCCGCTTCGGCTTCTCCGTTCACGATGACCGTCTCCGCAGCCTCATCGGATGGAACGGCCTCGACGGGCGTTTCAACGGATGGCGCGGTCTCGGCGGCAACGGCTTCCTCGACCACCGGATCGGCCTTCTTGCGACGCGTGCGCTTGGGCTTGGCCGGCGCCTCTTCGGCGGCGGCCGCTTCCGGTGCAGCGTCGGCAGCAGGTGCTTCCTCCGCTACCGGATCGGCCTTTTTGCGGCGCGTGCGCTTGGGCTTGGCCGGCGCCTCTTCGGCGGCGGCGGCTTCCGGCACGGCTTCGACGGGCGTTTCCACGGGAGCTTCGACCTCAACGGCTTCCACCGCTTCGGCGGCAGGCGCGGCGCTTTCCTTCGCCTTGCGTGCACGGGGGCGGCGGCGGGTCTTGGGCGCTTCTTCCTCGGCAGGGGCTTCGGGCGTTGCTTCCGCCACAGGTTCCTGAACGACTTCGGCCTCGACGGCTTCGACCGCTTCCTCGCTTGCAACCGAGCCTTCGCTCACCGCTTCCTCGCCCGCTTCGCGGCGGCGGCGTCCGCCCCGGCGGCCCCGACGGCCACGGCGACGGCCTTCGCCCTCCGCTTCGGCAGCGGCTTCGGCCGGAACAGCCTCGGTCTCGCCCTCGATCTCGGCTTCCTCTTCGGCGCTGTCGGCGTCCTCGCCAGCCTCGCCTTGGGTCTCCGACTCGGCGCGATGCTCGTCGCGCTGACCGCCGCGACGGCGACGACGGCGGCGACGGCGACGGCCGCCTCCTTCCCGATCATCGCCGCGATCCTCGCCCCGCTCGGCGCGTTCCTCCTGCGCGGCGTCGACTTCCTCGATCTCTTCCTCGTCCAGTTCCTCGATGACGTCGAGATCGTCATCCTCTTCCGCGATCGGCGTATAGTCGACCACCCGCTCCGGACGCGGCCCGCTGGCCTCGACCGACATACGCGCGCCTTCGACCTCGCCATCGGGCAGGATCGCGATGCGCACGCCATAGCGCTGCTCGATCTCGTCCAGCTCCCGGCGCTTGTTGTTGAGCACGTAGAAGGCCGCTTCCTGGCTCGCCCGCAGCGTGATCAGGCTGCCGCGACCACGCGCCGCCTCCTCTTCCAGCATGCGCAGCGCGCTGAGGCCCGCCGACGAAGCGGTGCGGACCAGCCCCGTGCCTTCGCAATGCGGGCACTGGCGGGTCGATGCTTCCAGCACGCCGGTGCGCAGCCGCTGGCGGCTCATTTCCATGAGGCCGAAGCCGGAGATCCGGCCGACCTGGATGCGGGCGCGATCGTCCTTCAGCGCCTCCTTCATCGCCTTCTCGACCTTGCGGATGTTGGAGTTCATCTCCATGTCGATGAAGTCGATGACGACCAGGCCCGCCATGTCGCGCAGGCGCAGCTGGCGCGCAATCTCCCGCGCCGCTTCCAGATTGGTGGCGACAGCGGTCTGCTCGATGCCATGCTCGCGGGTCGACCGGCCGGAGTTGATGTCGATCGAAACCAGCGCCTCGGTCGGATTGATGACCAGATAGCCGCCGGACTTGAGCTGCACGACAGGATTGTACATCGCCGCGAGCTGGTCCTCGACGCTGGCCCGCTGGAACAGCGACACGGCGTCGGCATATTGCTTCACCCGGCGCGCATGGCTGGGCATCAGCAGCTTCATGAAGTCCTTGGCCGCCTTATAGCCATATTCGCCTTCGACGATGACCTCTTCAATATCCTTGTTGTAGATGTCGCGGATCGCCCGCTTGATGAGGTCGCTGTCATTGTGGATCAGCGCGGGCGCGTCCGACTTCAGCGTTTTCTCGCGGATTTCGTCCCACAGGCGCGCCAGATAGTCGAAGTCGCGCTTGATCTCCGGCTTGGTGCGCTGGAGGCCCGCGGTGCGGACGATGCAGCCCATGGTGGAGGGCAGGTTCATCTCCGCGATGATCGACTTCAGCCGCTTGCGGTCGGCGGCGTTGCTGATCTTGCGCGAAATGCCGCCGCCATGGCTGGTGTTGGGCATCAGCACGCAATAACGGCCGGCAAGCGACAGGTAAGTGGTCAGCGCCGCGCCCTTGTTGCCGCGCTCCTCCTTGACGACCTGCACCAGCAGCACCTGGCGGCGCTTGATGACGTCCTGGATCTTGTAGCGGCGGCGCAGCGCCATGCGCTTGCGGCGCAGTTCGTCGGCGGCATCGTCGCCCTTGCCGCGGCGGCCGCGGCCCCTGCCGTTATCGCCGCCATTGCCGTTCTCGGCCGTTTCCTCGCCATGATCCTCATCGTCATGATGATGGGTGGCCTCGACAACTTCCAGCCCGCCGTCGGCGGCGACATCCTCGTCATCCTCGACCTCGGCGCGCAGCGCGGCCTCTTCCTCCGCATGGGCGCGTTCCTCGCGCAGCAGCGCTTCGCGGTCCTCGCGGGGGATCTGATAATAGTCGGGGTGGATTTCGCTGAAAGCCAGGAAACCGTGCCGATTGCCGCCATAATCGACGAAGGCCGCCTGCAACGACGGTTCTACGCGAGTGACCTTGGCGAGGTAGATATTGCCCTTGAGCTGCTTGTGCTCGGCCGATTCGAAGTCGAACTCCTCGATCCGGTTACCTTTGACGACCGCGACCCGGGTTTCTTCCCGGTGGCGCGCATCGATCAGCATACGCATTGTCATTTATTGTTCTCCGGCGCTGGCGGCCGACGGCACTGGGCCGGGCTGCCGCGCGATAGTAAGGGGGCGGCGCGAGTTGCTGCATCGCCCGGTTTGGCATGGAAAATTGCGTGTCTGCTGCCGGGGCAGGGCCGGACCATGTGCCGGACACCACCAACCACGCCGCATCGCCCGGGATCGGGTTCAGCGTGGATTGGAAATCATGCCTCATGCAGCGTCAACCTGTTCGTGCATCGGTTCCGGGCGTTGTCGCCCGCCGGTGCCATCGTGAATATCCCCGAAAGAACGTCGCCCGAAAAGGCGCGTTTCCAAGGAATGTGAATGGGTAGCAGTCAAAATGGCAAGGAGCAACGGCTCCTGGAAATATTGTTTCGCGTCGCGCCACTTTGACCCGAATGGCGCCAGGCGGTTTATCGCCCCTTATCTGAAGATGGTGTTAAGCCTGCCGTTCGGCAATGCTTGACGCATCATTCGGTTGTCGTTCGCCTGCGCGCGCGAAATTGCGCTGGACGGCGACGGGCCGCGCGGTGCACAAGCGGCGCATGCTCCAAAGTCTTGCGCTCGCAAGCATGATCCTTTCGGCCGTCCCCACTTCCGCCGACCCGCTCCATGGCGACCGGGCGAGCATGCGCTTCGACGCGCCCGCGCATATGGCGCCCCGTCCGGCGAAGCGCCTGCACAGCATCACCGTTCCCATCCCGCCGGTGGCGCGTGGCGTTTCCTTGCCCCCGGTGGAGGGAACGCGCGACGCATCCCGCCCGCTGGTCGTGATCGATGCCGGCCATGGGGGCCATGACCCAGGCGCCGTGAACCGCGACAATGGCGAGCGCGAGAAGGACGTGACGCTCGCCATCGCGCTGGCGATCCGCGACCAACTGGCGCGCTCGGGCCGCGTCCGCGTCGCGCTGACCCGCAATGACGACCGGTTCCTGGTGCTGCAGGAGCGCTACGGCATCGCGCGCCAGCTCAATGCGGACCTGTTCATCTCCATCCACGCCGATTCGGCCGACGACGACCAGGCGCGCGGCGCGACCGTCTACACCTTGTCCGAAACCGCATCCGACCGCGAAGCGGCCCGGCTGGCGGCGCGTGAAAACAAGGCGGATGTGTTGAACGGCGTCAATCTGGGTGGCCAGCCCAGCGATGTCTCTTCGATCCTCATCGACCTGACGCAGCGGGAATCGATGAACCTTTCGGTGGCCTTCGCCCGGTTGCTCCAGCGCGAGGCGGCGCCCTATGTCCCGTTTCGCGGCACGGCGCACCGCTTCGCCTCGCTGATGGTGCTGAAGGCGCCCGACACGCCGTCGGTGCTGTTCGAGGCCGGCTATCTCTCCAACAGCGTCGACGCGGCTTTCCTGGCGTCGAAGGCAGGCCAGGCCAACATCGCCAAAGGCGTCGCCCGCGCGATCGAAGTGCATTTCGCCCGCAGGCTGGCGGTTGGCAACGGCGGTTAGGCCCGTCCTTGCCGTCTTGCCGTCATGCTGAAACAGGTTCGGCAAGACGCTTGGGCAATCAGGACCGGGCCGCCAACGCAGTCCGGCCTCACATGGGCATTCCACTCTGGCGCTTCCCCCATTTTGACCTTACAGCCTCGACCATCATGGAAGAGGCACGCCCCAAATACGCCGCATCGTCCTTTGCTCAGCGCCTGCGCCGCGGCGCGAGCGGCTTTGGGGAACGCCTCCGGCCCCATTGGGACAAGCGCTGGTTCCGCTGGATCGCGATCGGTTTCGGCGGTCTCCTCCTCGCCTATGCGCTGTTCTGGCTGGTCTTCGCGCGCGGGCTGCCCGATGCGGCGACGCTGCTGGAATATGAACCGCCCCTGCCGACCATCGTGCGCGACACCAACGGACAGCCGGTCCACAGCTATGCCCGCGAACGGCGCGTGCAGCTCCAGTATAGCGACTATCCGCCGCTCCTCATCCGCGCCTATCTTTCGGCGGAGGACAAGACCTTCTTCGAGCATCATGGCGTCGACATCCCCGGCTTCATCGGCGCGGTTTTCGATTATGCGACCAAGATCGGGTCGGGCCAGCGCGCCCGCGGCGGCTCCACCATCACCCAGCAGGTGGCGAAGAACCTGCTGATCGGCGACGAATATTCCCCCACCCGCAAGGTGAAGGAAATGATCCTCGCCTATCGCATGGAGGGGGTGCTTTCGAAGCAGCAGATACTGGAACTCTACCTCAACCAGATATTCCTCGGCCGCAACGCCTATGGCGTGCAGGCGGCGGCGCGCGCCTATTTCGACAAGGATGTGGCCGACCTCAAGCTGCATGAGATGGCCTATCTGGCGATCCTGCCCAAGGGGCCCGCCAATTATCGCCCGGAAAGCCCGACCGGCCACGAACGCGCACTCGAACGCCGCGACTGGGCGCTGGGCGAAATGTACAAAAATGGCTGGATCACGGAGGCGCAGCGGAACGAGGCGCAGGCCCAGCCGCTCGGCACCGTGGCCGCGCACGGCTCCAGCTTCGACGCCCGCGCCGGCGGCTATTATATGGAGGAGGTGCGCCGCCGCCTGATTCAGCTTTTCGGGGAGAAGGCGGAGGATGGCCCCAACAGCGTCTATGCTGGCGGCCTTTGGGTCCGCAGCCCCTATGATCCGAAGATACAGGATCTGGCGACGACGGCGTTGCGCAACGGGCTGTTGCGCTTCGACGCGGGCAAGGGATGGTCCGGGCCGGTCGCCAGGATCGACATGGATCGCGGCTGGAAGCGCGAGCTGGCGGCGAGCTATATCGACGTGGACTATGCCGGATGGCGCGTCGCCGTGATCGTCAGCCGGGATTCCTCCGCGGCGCAGATCGGCTTTTCCGATGGATCGACCGGCACGCTGCCCGCGGGCGCTGCGCAACTGCCCTATCGCAAGACGGGCGGCCCGGCCTTCGCCGCGATGAAGCCCGGCGACCTGATCGTGGTGGCGCGCAACGGATCAAGCTGGGCGCTGCGCAACGTGCCCGAAGTCTCCGGCGGCATGGTGGTGGAGGAAACCCATTCGGGCCGCGTCCGCGCCATGCAGGGCGGCTTCGACAACCGTCTCTCCTCCTACAACCGAGCCACGCAGGCGATGCGCCAGCCGGGATCGACTATCAAGCCCTTCGTCTATGCCGCCGCGCTGGACAATGGCATGACCCCGGCCTCGATCATCGTCGATGGGCCGCTCTGCGTCTATCAGGGCGCGGGCCTCGGCCAGAAATGCTTCCGCAACTTCACCGGGGGCAGCGCCGGGCCGCAGACCATGCGCTGGGGCGTCGAACAGTCGCGCAACCTGATGACCGTGCGCGCCGCCAGCCAGACCGGCATGGACCGTGTCGTGCGCACCATCAAGGCGATGGGGATCGGGGACTACCAGCCCTATCTCTCCTTCGCGCTGGGCGCGGGCGAAACCACGGTGGAGCGGATGGTGAACGCCTATGCCATGCTCGCCAATCAGGGACGGCAGCTCAGCCCCAAGCTGATGGACTATGTGCAGGACCGGCGCGGCAAGGTGATCTGGCCGCTGCGCTGGCGCGCCTGCGACGGCTGCAACATGGCCAATTGGGATGGCAAGCCCATGCCCCGCTTCGGCTTCGAAGGGCGGCAGGTGATGAATCCCATGACCGCCTATCAGGTCGTGCACATCGCCGAAGGCGTGATCCAGCGCGGCACCGCCACCGTGCTGGCGGACCTCAAGCGCCCGCTGTTCGGCAAGACCGGCACCACCAACGGCCCGACCAATGTCTGGTTCGTCGGCGGATCGCCGGACATCGTCGCGGGCGTCTATATCGGCTATGACCAGCCGCGCAGCCTGGGCGGCTGGGCGCAGGGCGGCCGCGTCGCCGCCCCGATCTGGAAGGCGGCGATGACGCCGGTCCTCGAAACCATGCCCAAAACGCCCTTCATCGCGCCGGCCGGCATCCGCATGGTCACGATCGACCGCCGCTCGGGCAAGCGCGTCTATGGCGTCTGGCCGACCGACGAACCCAAGCCCGCCGTGATCTGGGAAGCGTTCAAGCCCGAATCCGAACCCCGCCGCTCGATCCGCAAGGAAGAGGTCGCCGCCCAGGACAAGGCCGCCGCCCGCATCGAAGCGACTGTCCAGCGCCGCCAGCGCACCGACAGCGACTTCCTGCAGGACCAGGGCGGGATTTACTGACAGGGCAGGGGGGGGGTGGTCGCCTCCCTCCCTTTCCTTTGACCACGACATGCTGCCGCCAGGGCAGGAGCCGAGTCCTGCCGTCAGTGGAACGCCGCATCGCCTGAACCGGGCTCTCATGAGTGCCTTCGCAGGAGCGCTTTGTGCTTAATGCAGCCACTGTCGAACAGAGCGCCGCCTCAGCCCCTATCCGATCGCCTGTTCCGCCGGGATGTAGGGCAGTCCCAGCGCCTCCGCCACGGCCCGATAGGTGATCTGCCCGTTCCACACGTTCAGCCCGGCGAGCAGATGCGGGTCCGCCCGCAGCGCTTCGTTCCATCCCAGGTCGGCGATTCGCAGCGCATGGGGCAGGGTCACGTTGTTGAGCGCATAGGTGCTGGTCCGCGCCACGGCGCCGGGCATGTTGGCGACGCAATAATGAACGATGCCCTCGACGATATAGGTGGGGTCGTCATGGGTGGTGGGGTGGCTGGTCTCGAAGCAGCCGCCCTGGTCGATCGCCACGTCCACCAGCACCGCGCCCTTCTTCATGGTCTTCAGCATGTCCGCCGACACCAGCTTGGGCGCGGCGGCGCCGGGGATCAGCACGGCGCCGATCACCAGGTCCGCCTCCGCCACGCATTCGGCCAGATTGGCGCGGTTGGAAAAGCGCGTCTTCGCCCGCGCCTCGAAATGAATGCCCAGCCGCTCCAGCACTTCCGGGCTGCGGTCGAGGATGGTGACGTCCGCGCCCAGACCCGCCGCCATCTGCGCCGCGTTGAAGCCGACCACGCCGCCGCCGATCACAGCCACCTTCGCGGGCAACACGCCGGGCACGCCGCCCAGCAGCACGCCTCGCCCGCCATGCGCCTTTTCCAGCGCGGTCGCGCCGGCCTGGATCGCCATGCGTCCGGCAACCTGGCTCATGGGCTTCAGCAGCGGCAGCCCGCCATGAGCGTCCGTCACGGTTTCATAGGCGATGCCGATCGCCCCCGACGCCATCAACTCCCGCGCCTGGTCGGGATCGGGCGCCAGGTGAAGATAGGTGTAAAGGATCTGGCCGGGGCGCAGCAGGGCGCGCTCCTCCGGCTGGGGTTCCTTGACCTTCACGATCATCTCCGCCGTCGCGAAGATGCCGGCCGGATCGTCGACGATCTCCGCACCCGCGCGGGCGTAGAGGCCGTCATGCGCGCCGATCCCCTCCCCCGCGCCGCTTTCCACCAGCACGCGGTGGCCGTGGGCGGTCAGCTCATGCACGCTCTCCGGCGTCAGGCCGACGCGATATTCGTGATTCTTGATCTCCCTGACGGTGCCTACGATCATGACCATCTTCTCCATCCTTGCCGGCGAAGCTGTAATGTCCGTCAGATAGGCATCGTTCCGGCAATTTGCCCGTTGCGGCGGAATGGAGCGTTCAGGGCGCCTCCCGCACCGGCACCGGCGCGTTGCAGAGGTCGACGCCGCCTGCGGGCCGCTCGTAGAAATCGTCCTTCCGGTTCGCCCGCAGGCGAAGGTAATCGGCAAAGCTCCGCGAGCCGACGTCCATCACCTGATAGCGTGGCCGCTGCGATTCCGGCAGGTCGCTGGCGAGACGGACGGAGAGGATCGGCAGGCGCTTCTCCCCCGCGGCATAGAAGCCGAGATCGCCGGAGCCGCGCGGCAGGCTGGCGAGCAGGTCCACGCCTTCGATCACCCGGCCGACGACCGCGATATTGCGGTCGAGCTGGCGCGGGGCCTGGCCGATCACGGCGTAAAGCTCGGCGCCGGTTCCCGTGTCCGGGGAAAGGTTCCGCGCCACGCCGACCATGGCATAGCAATGGGGCAGCCAGGCCGACGCCTCGTCCATCGCGACCGGCCAGCCGTTGATGAAGCCGGTGCGCGGGGCATAGGCGTCCGGATAGGGCAAGGGTGTCACGGGCGTCTTGAGGGCTGCGAGGGGGCGGGCATAATCCGCCCTGATGTCCGTGGCGACGCCGGAGGGCAGGGCTTTCTTCTCGGTCACATCGCCCCATTGGGCGACATAATTGTCCTGCACGCGGTAGACGCTTTCGCCATCCCACCAGCCCGCGCGGGCGAGTGCGCGGATATTGGCGACGTGGGCGGGCGCGAAATCGGGCGCGAGCTGGATGACGACGCGCTTGTCGCCCTCGACCGTCATGACCAGCAGCGTATCGGCCGCGATGGCCTGCCATGCGCTGGCGGGCGCCTGTGCGACGATGGCGGACGGGGTGGCTGGCGCATCGGCGGCAAGCGCCGGGGAAGGCAGGAAAAGCGCGGCCAGGAAAGCGAGGGAACGGATTTGCATGCTGCAATCAAGCATGGGAGGGAAAGGAAAGTAAAGCATCCCCTTGCCTAGCGCGCCGACGCACGATAGGGAGCCGCCTCCAGTGCAATGCGGAGCGGTGGCCGAGTGGTCGAAGGCGCTCGCCTGGAAAGTGAGTATACGTCAAAAGCGTATCGAGGGTTCGAATCCCTCCCGCTCCGCCATTTACCCATTCGCCAGTGTTCATAGTCAACCGCCGAAAGGCATGGTTTTCTACGGAAAATCTGGCCTTCAGAGGCCGTCATGTCCGCTACTATTCACCCACAGCCACGATAAAATGTGGTGGAAAGTGTGGTGGATTTCAGGGGGTGTGGTGGAATGTGTCCCGGCGAGGTGAAGCATGGGGAAATTGACGGCCAATGAGGTGAAGGCCGACCTGGGCCTCATGGCCAACCGGCTGGAGGCTGACATAGCCTCGCACGGCGCCATACTATTTCGTCTGACGTCCGCGGCCTGACTATGTGTTTGATCCCATGGTTGAAGCAAATGACTGGGGTGTGTCTCTCGCTCACGGGAAGAGACGGCCAGCTCAAATGTCTGGCCGTCCCCTGTCGTTATTGGACAAACCGCCAGTGATCGAAGTCGAATAGCGACCTGTCGCCGCTGCCCTTGAAAAGCAGGTACAAATCATGGGTGCCGATTGCACCTGCTATGCTTGTCTGGCGCTCCTGCCAAACGCCAGGCGCGCCGGTTTCGCCGATCGGCAGAGTGCCGATCACTGGCCCATCAGTACGGTCCAAACGCAGCTCTATCATCGAACCCGGCAGGCCGTTGGCGACGGTGGCAATGAACTGTCTGGCGCCAGCGGAACCAAAATCCACACCAGCGACCTTGATGTAGCTGCGATTCTTGGTCGTGGTCACGAAGATACCGGATTTCGCATCCCCCGCCGTCGTTACGCCCGGGGCCCAATCATATGGCCGGTCCTGATCGCGCTTGAGACGCGAAGTCCAGGCTATCGTCTCTGCTTCAACGCGCTTGTAAGGATTCAGCGCCTCAAGTTGAGGTGCGCTGGTTCTGTCCCACCAGTGCAAGTTGGGGATCGTGCCGTCTGGATTGTAATTGAATTTGGCGACCGCCACCGAGCGCCGCTCGTGATGCATCGGCGTCATCGCGAAGTTCAGTTCATAGTTAAAGCCGAACAGGTACGATCCGCCCTTGTAGTCGATGATGCCAGGATGGTTGCCGGTCGCGCGCGCGTCGTGAGCCATGATCGGACCTTTATAGGTCCATGGGCCCGTCGGCTTGTCGCTCATTGCATAGCCAATCCCTTCCGAGCAGCAGGTGGAAGCGAAGGCCATGTAGTAGTGGTTTTTCCGCTTATAGAACCAAGGTCCTTCCTGATAATCCAGGATCCGATCGACCTTGGTGATCTGACCTGAATAGGAAATCATGTCCTTGTTGAGCTTGACGTAATACAGGTCAGGATTGCCCCAGTAGAGATAGGCTTGACCGTCGTCGTCGATCCAAACGGTCGGATCGATATTATCATTGGCCGGAGCGATCAAAGGCTTGCCCAACACATCGACGAAAGGCCCCTCGGGCTTGTCGGCGACCGCCACTGCAATGACATTCTTGGGCCGCCCCGCGATACTGATCGGAGCGTAGAGGTAGAATTTTCCGTCTCTGGCGATGACTTGCGGGGCCCAGGCGTCGTTGCTCTGCACCGCCCACGGAAAAGTCTTCAAGGAGGCGACGGTTCCCCGATCGGTCCAGTTCACCATGTCCGTCGAGCTGTAGAGCTGCCAGTCGAGCATCTTGAAACCGGTTGCGTCATCCTCATCATGACTGGTGTAGAGATAGACCACGCCATCATGCACAAGGGGGGCAGGGTCGGCCGTGAAACGCGTCTGGACGATGGGATTCTGCGCGCGAGCCAGCGAGGGCACAGCCAGGGCACACAGAATTGCAGTCGCCGCCCCGATACCAATTCCGTTCATTGAAATCCCTTCGATTTTCAAACTGGATAGTCGACGCGAGTTCTGCCTCTTGAACTCTGCTGTGTCGTACGCTCGAGCATATGTCGCATTTCGAGCTAGAGCGTTTTCCAAGCAGATGGAATCATCTGCTGACTCGGAAAACGCGACAAAACAAAAACTTAGAGCAGTCGAGCCGATGCAATCGGATCGGAATCTGCTCTAGACCGATTTGAGCCGCATGGTGCGGGCCGTATAGACCTCGACGCCCTGCCACTTGTCCGATTCGAAGCGGACGCGAATCTTCGACTTACCCTGCGTCATTTTCGTCGGCAGCGCATAGGTCTGCACGTTGCGGGCGCTAGTACTCTCCCCCGGCAAGCGTTCGCGCACCAGTTGCTCGCTATCGATCATGATCCGAAAATCCTTGTCGCGCTGCCCGCCGCCATAAGCGACCTGAAGCGCGAGCGGGCCGGGCGCGACGGCCAGGTCAAATTCGAAGAACCCGACATTCACGTTCCGGCTGCGGTCGGCGACGTGGGAAACGGGCGCCGACTGACCGCTGTCCGCAAAGGCGTGATCCACCTCCGGCTGTTGCTCCCCCAGCCGGATCACGTCGATCGTGCGCGCGGCCAAGTCCGCCCGGTCTTTCGAGGCTTGGGTCCACGCGGCTTCCTGGGTCGGCCATTCCGCCACGTCGAAGCGTCGGAAATAGACGGCGGTGCGGTTCTCATGCTGCGCAAAAAAGGGGCGTAGCGTCAGGTCGCTCGGCTTGCCCTGTTCGCCCAGGCGATAGTGATGCAGTCCGGCAGCCGCCACCAGCACCGGTTCGGCGCGGTCGGTAACGATGGCGGGGTCGAGGCCGTCCCAAGCTCCCTTGCCAGGCCCCATATCACCAGCCAGGACGAGCGGCCCGCTGACGAACGCCACCAGCTTGGCATCATCGGGCATCGATTCGACCCGTACCGGCATGGGCAGCGACAGTTCAATCCGGTCCCCCGCCTTCAGTCCGGTCAGCATCAGATAGCCGCCATCCCGGACGCCCGCAGTCTTGCCGTTCACCTTCAACAACGGGTCGGCGCACCAGCCCGGCACGCGCAGCGCGAGCCTTTTCGGCGCATTCGTCACCGCAATCCGCACCATATTGCCCAGCGGAAATTCGGTATCCATGTCGAGTTTCGCTTCGGGCGCGTTCAGCGTGGAGGCGTAATAGAGGTTGATCGCAACCGCATCGCCGCGCTTCCAATAGATACTTTCGCCATGCTTCGAATGGCTCTCCATACCCGAGCCGACACAGCACCAGAAATCCTCGGTGGGGCTGGAATGCACCCGTCCCATTCCCGGTGCCAGCGCGGTGAAATAGGTGAACATGCCCGTCTTCGGGTCTTGCTGGCTCATGATATGGTTGAGGTGCGCGCGCTTGAGAACGGCGGTGCAAAATTAGACCACGGTGGCGGCGGCGAAGTGCTGCTGCGGGCGGCGTAAAAGTCGTCCACTTTGCCTTCTTTGCGCGAGCAGGGAGGGCGTGGAGATATATACCGTGGATCTTTACCTGAAGGTGCGTCTTGCTTGCGCGGGCGGCATGAGCCAGCGTGAGGCGGCGAAGCATTTCAACGTATCGCGCGACACGGTCCGCAAGATGCTGTCGTATTCGGAGCCCCCCGGTTACCGCCGGACGGCGGCGGTGCGGCGGCCCAAGCTGGAAGCGTTCGTTCCGATCATCGATGCATGGCTTGATGGTGACCGTCAGGTTCCGCGCAAGCAGCGTCATACGGCGAAGCGGGTATTTGACCGCCTTCGCGAAGAGCACGGTTTCACCGGCGGCTACACGATCATCAAGGATTACATCCGACAGCGCGAGCAGCGCAGCCGGGAGATGTTCGTGCCGCTGGCGCATGCGCCCGGCCATGCCCAGGCAGATTTTGGTGAGGCCATGGTCGAGATCGGCGGTGTTGTGCAGAAGGCGCATTTCTTCGTGCTCGATCTACCGCACAGCGACGCCTGCTACGTGCGCGCCTATCCCGCTGCCGTTGCCGAGGCATGGATGGACGGCCACGTGCACGCCTTCGCGTTTTTCGGCGCGGTGCCGCTGTCGATCGTCTACGATAACGACCGCTGCCTGGTCTCGAAGATCCTGCCCGACGGCACGAGGCAGCGCGCCCGGCTGTTCAGCGGCTTCCTGTCGCATTACCTGATCCGCGATCGTTACGGCCGTCCCGGCAGGGGGAACGACAAAGGCAGTGTTGAAGGGCTGGTCGGTTATGCTCGCCGCAACTTCATGGTGCCGATCCCCCGGTTCGCGACGTGGGAGGCGTTCAACCTGTGGCTCGAGGAGCAATGCCGCAAGCGTCAGAACGACCGGCTGCGGGGCGAGAGCGAGACGATCGGCGAGAGGCTGAAGCGCGATCTGGCGGCGATGCAGGAACTGCCGGCTGCCCCGTTCGAGGCTTGTGACCAGACCAGCGGCCAGGTCTCGTCGCAGGCGCTGGTGCGTTACCGGACCAATGATTACTCGGTGCCGGTGCGCTTCGGCCATCAGGAGGTATGGATCCGGGGCTATGTCGGCGAGGTGGTGATCGGCTGCCGGGGCGAGGTCATTGCCCGTCATGTGCGCAGCTACGAGCGCGAGGACGTGATCTTCGATCCCATCCATTACCTTCCCCTGATCGAACAGAAGATCAATGCGCTCGATCAGGCAGCGCCCCTGCAAGGCTGGCACCTGCCCGAAGCGTTTGCAACGCTGCGCCGCCTCATGGAAGCTCGTATGGGCAAGCATGGTCGGCGCGAGTATGTGCAGGTGCTGCGTCTGCTGGAGAGCTTCACGCTTGCCGATCTGCATGCGGCCGTAAAGCAGGCTCTCGATATCGGGGCGATCGGCTTTGATGCCGTGAAGCATCTCCTGCTGTGCCGGGTGGAGCGCCGACCACCCCGATTGGACATGGCGATCTATCCCTATCTGCCCAGAGCCAGGGTGGAGACGACATCGGCGCGCTCCTACATGCAGTTGCTCTCGGGCGATGCGAAGGATGCGGCATGAGCAGTCCGTCCCCCGAGCTGTTACTGGCCAGCCACCTCAAGACGCTCAAGCTACCAACCTTCCTGCGCGAGCATGACAAGCTGGCCCGGCGATGCGCGGCCGAGGGCGCAGATCACGTCCGCTACCTTGCCCGGCTTGTCGAACTGGAGCTGATCGACCGGGAACGCCGGATGGTCGAGCGCCGGATCAAGGCTGCGAAGTTCCCGGCCGCCAAGAGCCTCGACAGCTTCGACTTTGCCGCGATCCCCAAGCTCAACAAGATGCAGGTGCTGGAACTGGCACGCTGCGACTGGATCAACCGCCGCGAGAACGTCATAGCCCTTGGTCCCTCGGGAACCGGCAAGACCCATGTGGCGATCGGCCTCGGCCTTGCCGCCTGCCAGAAGGGCCTGACGGTCGGCTTCACCACCGCGTCCGCGCTGGTCAGCGCGATGATGGAGGCACGCGACGAACGCCGCCTTCTGCGCCTCCACAAGCAAATGGCCGGATACAAGCTCCTCATCATCGATGAACTGGGGTTCGTGCCGCTCTCGAAAACCGGCGCGGAACTGCTGTTCGAGCTGATCTCGCAGCGTTACGAGCGCGGCTCGACGCTGATCACCAGCAACTTGCCGTTCGACGAGTGGACCGAAACGTTCGGCTCCGAGCGCCTGACAGGCGCGCTCCTCGACCGGCTTACCCACCACGTCTCCATACTCGAGATGAACGGAGAGAGCTATCGTCTGGCCCAAAGCCAGGCGCGCAAGGCACGCTCCAACCCCTGACAGAAAAGACCATCCGTGTGTTGGCGACCCCCACTCGGGCTACGCCCTCGCGGCGCTCGCCAGCACACGGATCACCCGGCCTGATTTTGCGCCGCCCAATGGCCGACTTTTACTCCGCCGTTGACATCGCATCTGAAGCTGACCACCCGGCTTTCAGTGCCGTATCCGCTGCCAGCATCTGGCGCCAGAGCCCGGCAGCGGCAGTCCATGGTGATCCCGTCGCGGCCTACTTCAATTCTGGCCAGAAGGCTGCGGAGAGTGTCGCTGTCCCGCCGTCTCACGGATCCGGCCAGCGTCTCGATGCCGGCGACGAATGCTGGCAGGTTGGCGCCATCGATGAGCATGCCGATGTTGATGGCGAACTGCAACGGATACCTGCACAGGGTCGGGAGCTTCTCTACCACGATATTCTCCAGTTCCCGGGCCGGGATGTGCATGCCTTCGCTGCTTTCCCCATGCTGGAGTGCCCGGCTGACATAAGAGCATCTGATGGCGACGAGTTCGCGTTGGACTGACAGCACCGTCTGGAAAAACGCCTCGCACGGCCGCGCTGGCAGAATGCCGTCCTCTGGTCAGGCTGAAGGCGTCACCGAACCGCTGGGTCCGTGCCACGTCATCGATTGCCGGGCATGGCCCCGAGTCGTGGGCCGGTGAGATTCGCGTTATGCCCGCCTGTCAGGTGCCCCGGGACACCATCAGGCCTTTTCCAAGGTGCACTGGAGCGGGTGCTGGTTCTGGCGGGCAAAGTCCATCACCTGATTCACCTTGGTTTCCGCCACTTCATAGCTGAAGATTCCGCATACGCCGACGCCCCGCTGGTGGACGTGCAGCATCACGCGCGTCGCCTCCTCCATGTCCATGCGAAAGAATTGCTGGAGAACGTGCACGACGAATTCCATCGGCGTGTAGTCGTCGTTCAGCATCAGCACCTTGTAGAGAGAGGGCTTTTTCGTCCGGGCGCGCGTGCGCGTGGCGATGCCGACATTGGGGCCGCCCGGGCCGTCGCCCTGGTCGTCCTGATCCTTGTCCGCCATCACCGCGGGATATGCCATCATCGAGAAGCTGTTCATGATGGGGAAGGATATGGCTATTTGCTCTTGCATGGCAAGGGGTCCGACGGGGCGTAAACCATCCTTCCGGGTGGGAACGGCCTGGGGGAGGGGGGAACGGGGTGGAAGGCGGCGATTCTGTTCCACGTTCTGGCCTGGGGGCTCCGCGCTCCTGCTCCCGGCGGATCATCGCACCGTCTGAACCGGCCCTGCCGACTGTAACCTCCCGGCCACGGCTGGCGAAAAAACATCCTATTGCCCGGCCTGGCACCGCTTTCATCCTGTCCTACATCCCCGCGGTCAGCCTATTCCGCTCCCTTCTTTGAAATGTCGGACCCATTACCCGGGCGGCTACGCGCGCTCGCGCGCATGCGCGCATATGGTGTGAACTTCGGCGTAAAACGGCGCTTTTCCGTCGCCTTCCATCGCCAATCGCCAGATTTTGCGTGACAGGGGGCCTCCAAATCTGTAGGGGCGCCCGCAGCAGACCCCCGGCAGAAATGTCGATGGTCTTCCGTCCGAGACAGTCGGTGAAGGGAATATGCCCTTCTTAATTTCCGGCCTAGACGGGGAAAAGTTCTTTACCGGCCGGGCCTTGCCTGTCCGGGTCTGCCTGTTCTCCCTGAGGGATGCGGGCCAGTCGATCTCTCCCCTTCGGACCAATGCCCCGCGATTCGTCGCGGGTTTTTGCCGTCCACCGGATTTTCCGGCGGACATGAAGTGGAGTAAAGGCATGGATCGTAATCAGAAAGCTGAGGTCGTTTCCGCGCTGAACGCACATCTGGCCGAAGTCGGCGTGGTCGTCGTGACCCGCAACCTCGGGCTGACGGTCGCCCAGTCGACCCAGCTGCGCCAGAAGATGCGCGAAGCCGGCGGCACCTACAAGGTTACGAAGAACCGCCTCGCCAAGATCGCCCTTGAAGGCACCGACTATAGCGGCATCAGCGACCTGCTGACCGGTCCGGTCGGGCTCGCTTCCTCGGCCGATCCGGTCGCAGCCGCGAAGGTTGCGGTCGAATTCGCCAAGACCAACGACAAGCTTGAGATCGTTGGCGGTGCGATGGGCGAAGTGCTGCTGAACGCGGAGGGCGTCAAGGCGCTCGCCTCGATGCCGTCGCTGGATGAACTGCGCGCGAAGCTGGTCGGCCTTCTGGTCGCCCCGGCTACCAAGCTCGCAACCGTCACCCAGGCCCCGGCTGCCCAGCTCGCGCGGGTCTTCAACGCCTATGCGGAAAAGAACGCGGCCTGATCGCCGCGGGATTTCCCAGAATATTGTTTTCAACTCTCGTTTAAGGGGCTCATGCCCCGCCCAGAAGGGAATAGGTAAAGTAACATGGCAGACATCAATGCTCTGGTCGACCAGCTCTCGGCCCTGACCGTCCTCGAAGCCGCTGAGCTCTCCAAGGCTCTGGAAGAAAAGTGGGGGGTTTCGGCCGCCGCTGCCGTCGCGGTTGCCGCTCCGGCCGGTGGCGCTGCCGGCGCTGCTCCTGCTGAAGAAGCCAAGGACGAATTCGACGTCGTCCTGACCGGCGACGGCGGCAAGAAGATCAACGTCATCAAGGAAGTCCGCGCCATCACCGGCCTGGGCCTGACCGAAGCCAAGGCTTTGGTCGAAGGCGCGCCGAAGGCCGTCAAGGAAGGCGTCGGCAAGGACGAAGCCGAGAAGATCAAGAAGCAGCTGGAAGAAGCCGGCGCGACCGTCGAACTCAAGTAAGTTCGGTCGAGCCCCGCGCAGGCGGGGCTGCTTTCCGGCTATGGCCGGAGGAAATCGGGGCGGTGCCTTTGGCGCCGCCCTTTTTCTTTTCCCTGGGCAGAATTGGTGAGGGAATGTCGGTTGCTGCGGTTGGGCGCATCATACCCCCGCCTTCGCAAGAACGCGCTGTACTTCCAGGAAAGCTGAAGGGCAGCAGCCCACCCCACATCCTCATTCCCCGCGCGGCCGGCAAGAAGAGTTGGCGTCCCGCCAACCATCCTTCGCTGCCGCTAGAGCAGATTTCGATCCGATTGCATCGGCTCGACTGCTCTAAGTTTTTGTTTTGTCGCGTTTTCCGAGTCAGCAGATGATTCCATCTGCTTGGAAAACGCTCTAGACCCGATCCGCCTGCACCACCGTGTCGAGGCCGCGCAGGGCGGAGAGGATGCGGTTCAGATGCTGGGCATCGGCGACTTCCAGGTCGATGATGTCGGTGTGGAAGGGGCCTTCGCGGTTCACCAGTTGCAGGTTGAGGATGTTCGCCTTGGTCGCGCCGAAAACGTTGGTGACGGCCGCCAGCGCGCCCGGCTGGTTCTTGACTATCACCTGAAGCCGTGCGGTGCCGCCCTTGGACCTGCTGTCCCAGCTTAAATCCACCCAGTCGTCATCCTGTCCCGCCTCCAGCGAACGGCAATCGATGGTGTGGACCTCGATCGGTTCGCCGGTGCGGCGGACGCCGACGATGCGGTCGCCGGGGACGGGGTGGCAGCAGTCGCCCAGATTATAGGCGATGCCGGGCGTCAGGCCGCGGATCGATACCGGGGCGTGCTGGCGCGGATGGGCTTCCTCCATGCCCTCCACGCTGGTGGAGCCGGGAATGAGCGCCTCCATCACTTCCGAATCGAGCAGGCGATGGGTGGCGATGGCGACCATCAGGGATGCGCGGTCGTCCAGCTTCAGGCGCTTCAACGCCGCCTTCAATGCCTTGTCGCCCAGTTCGCTCGCCAGTTCGGGGGAGAAGCGGCCGATGATTTCTTCATAGAGCTTCTCGCCCAGAGCGACTTCCTCGCCGCGCTGCTTCTGGCGGATATAGCGGCGGATGGCGGCGCGGGCCTTGCCGGTGATGGCGAAGGTCAGCCAGCCGGGCTGCGGCTCCTGTCCTTCGGATTTCAGGATCTCGACCTGATCGCCATTCTCCAGCGTCGTGCGCAGCGGCACGACCCGGCCATTGACCTTGGCGCCGACCGTCTGGTTACCGAGCGAGGTGTGCACGGCATAGGCGAAGTCGACCGGCGTCGACCCCTTGGGCAACTGGTGCAGCTCGCCCTTGGGGGAAAAGGCGAAGATGCGGTCCTGATACATCGCCATGCGGGTATGTTCGAGCAGTTCGTCCGCATCCTGGCTCTGCTCCAGGATTTCGACCAGGTCGCGCAGCCAGGCTGCATGGTGGTCGGTGGCGTCGCCCTTCTGCTTATAGGCCCAGTGCGCGGCGAGGCCGAGTTCGGCGTCATGGTGCATGTCGCGGCTGCGAATCTGCACCTCGATGCGGGCATTGTCCTGATGGATGACGGTGGTGTGCAGCGAGCGGTAGCCGTTGCGCTTGGGCGTGGAGATGTAATCCTTGAACCGCCCCGGCACCATCTTGTAGGTCTGGTGGATGACGCCCAATGCGCGGTAGCAGTCCTCCGTCGTCTCGGTGATGACGCGGAAGGCCATGACGTCGGTCAGTTGCTCGAAACTGATATGGCGTTCCTGCATCTTCTTCCAGATGGAATAGGGATGCTTCTCGCGGCCCGAGACCGTGACCGGCAGCCCCTTGCCGCCCAGCAGCAATTGCAGTTCCGCGCCGATCCGGTCGACCTTGTCATGGCCGCCTTCCTTCAGCTGCTCCAGCCGCTTGGTAATGCTGTCATAGGCTTCCGGTTCCAGTTCGCGGAAGGCCAGGAGCTGCATCTCCCGCATGAAGTCGTACATGCCGATCCGCTCCGCCAGCGGGGCATAGATGTCCATCGTTTCCCGCGCGATGCGGCGGCGCTTCTGCTCATTCTTGATGAAGTGCAGCGTGCGCATGTTGTGCAGCCGGTCGGCGAGCTTCACCAGCAGCACACGGATGTCGTCCGACATGGCGAGCAGGAATTTGCGCAGATTCTCCGCCGCCCGCTCATTTTCGGACATGGCCTCGATCTTGCTGAGCTTGGTGACGCCGTCGACCATCCGGGCGACGTCCTTGCCGAAGGCGTGCTCGATCTCCTCATAGGTGACGAGCGTATCCTCTATCGTGTCGTGCAGCAGCGCGGTCACGATGGTTTGATCGTCCAGGTTGAAATCGGTCAGGATACCGGCGACTTCGATGGGATGGCTGAAATAGGGGTCGCCGCTGGCGCGCTTCTGAGACCCGTGCTTCTGGACGGAAAAGACATAGGCGCGGTTGATCATCGCTTCGTCCGCATCCGGATCGTAGCGCTTTACCCGTTCAACAAGTTCGTATTGGCGTAGCATCCTGTTGCGATTGTCCGCGATGCCCCTTGCTGTGCAACAAAAAAATCCCATCTTAGGTGAATAGCGATGCGCTTTTGCAACGCGGGTGGCTTTGAGCTATCAAATGAAGACGATGACACATAATCTGGCGCAGGATCTGGAACAATGCGCGCTGCCCAGCGCATTGGAGGCGATGGGAGAACGCTGGTCGTTCCTCATCTTGCGGGGCGCTCTGTCGGGAATCCGGCATTTCGAGGAGTTTCAGTCGACCCTCGGCATTGCCCGCAACATCCTGGCGAATCGGCTCGCGCGGCTGGTGGAAAACGGCATCATGGTGCGTCAGCCGATGCAATGCGACCGGCGCAAGGTGGAATATCGCCTGACCGACAAGGGACAGGATCTGGCGCCTGCGATGATCGCGCTGCGCCAATGGGGTGAGAAATGGGGCTGCGGTCCCATCTCCTGCCAGGTGCTGGCCGACAGCCGCGACCGGCAGCCGATCCGCAAGATGACCATCCAGGCCCATGACGGCCGCGCGCTGGAGCCAAGCGATCTGATCTGGTTGTGCGTCGATGAGGAGACGCCGGTGACTCAGGAAGCGGCGGCTGCCTGACGATAATGCGCGCTTTGAATCGGTCGGCCATGCTGAATTCGTTCCAGCATGGCGGGTCCCCTTTGTGTTTCATTTTTTCATCGATCACGTACCGGCCGCAAAAAACCGGTTCCCACTTTTTTGCCTGATGCTTTAGGCTGGCGATAATGTCGGTTCATCGTTTCCAGCCCCAGCCTTTCTTCGCGGACAAGAACCGCGCCTTCTGGAACCTCCAGTCCGTGGGGTGGGCCGGCGCCTTCCTGTTGCGCGGTTCCTCGACCATCGCCAATGGGCAGCCGCTTTCCAGCCTGATCCCGGTGATGATCTCGACCGTGTCGGGCTATTCGGTGACGCTGCTGATCGCGGTGGTGTTCCGCTTCCTCCAGCGGCAGCGGCCCATCGTGACCTGGGGCGCCTCCATCGTCACGGTGGTGGTCGCGGCGGGGCTGGTGGCGTTCATCGACGCCTGGGTGTTCTCCACCCAGAATCGGGGCAGCGACACGGCGGGGCTGCAACTGTTCCTGGGCGCCTTCTACCTCAGCATGACATTGCTGGGGGCATGGTCTGCGCTTTATTATGCGATCAACTTCTACCTGACGGTGGAGGAGCAGGCGGACCAGTTGCTGCGGCTGGAGAATCAGGCGTCCAGCGCGCAACTGGCGATGCTGCGCTATCAGCTCAACCCGCATTTCCTGTTCAATACGCTGAACTCGATCTCGACGCTGGTGCTGCTGAAGCAGACCGACCGGGCTAATGCCATGCTGTCCCGCCTGTCCTCCTTCCTGCGCTATACGCTGATCAACGAGCCGACCGCGCAGGTGACGATCGAGCAGGAGATCGAGACGCTGAAGCTGTATCTGGAGATCGAGAAGATGCGGTTCGAGGATCGGTTGCGGCCGGTCTTCAACATCGATCCGGCGGTCTCGCAGTCGCGCCTCCCCTCTCTCCTGCTGCAGCCTCTGGTCGAAAATGCGATCAAATATGCCGTGACGCCCAAGGAAGAGGGCGCGGAAATCTCCGTCACGGCGCAGCCTGCCGGTGAAAACGTCCGGATCATCGTATCCGATACGGGTCCGGGATTGAATGAGGGGTTCACCCGCCCGAACAATCCGGCCAGCGAAGGAACGGGCGTCGGTCTGGCGAACATCCGCGACAGGCTGATTCAGGCCTTCGGGGAACGACAGAGCTTCGAAACGCGTTCCACGCCTGGCGGCTTTTCGGTCCTGATCGAAATGCCGCTTAACCTGGATGAACCATCGAGAGTGGCCGCATGACCATCAGAACAATCCTCGTCGACGACGAAAGCCTGGCTATCCAAGGCCTCAAGCTGCGTCTGGAAGCGCATGAGGATGTCGAAATCGTAGAAACCTGTTCCAACGGCCGGGAAGCGATCCGCGCCATAAAGACGCATAAGCCCGACCTTGTGTTCCTTGACATTCAAATGCCCGGTTTCGACGGATTTTCCGTCGTGCAGGGGCTGATGGAGGTCGAGCCGCCGCTTTTCATCTTCTGCACCGCCTATAGCGACCATGCGATCCGCGCCTTCGAGGCGCAGGCGGTCGACTATCTGATGAAGCCCGTCGAAGAAGGCCGGCTGGCCGACGCGCTCGACCGGGTGCGGCAGCGGCTTTCGGAAAAGCGTCAGGTGCAGGAAGTGGAAAAGCTGCGCGAAGTGCTGGCCGAGGTTGCGCCCGATGCGATGAACGATTTTTCGGGCGATGGCGACGCGCCTGCCGCCAATCGCTTCGAAAAGCTGATCAACATCAAGGATCGCGGGCAGATTTTCCGCGTCGATGTCGATTCGATCGAGCGGATCGACGCGGCGGGCGACTATATGTGCATTTATACCGCCGACAATTCGCTGATCCTGCGCGAGACGATGAAGGATCTCGAAAAGCGGCTCGACCCCCGCAATTTCCAGCGCGTGCACCGCTCGACCATCGTGAATCTGAGCCAGGTGCGGCAGGTGAAGCCGCATACCAATGGCGAATGCTTCCTGGTGCTGGAATCCGGCGCGCAGGTGAAGGTCAGCCGGTCCTATCGCGATGTGGTGGCGCGGTTCGTGCATTGAGTTTCGGCCGCGCAGGCGGTCCCCCTCGAAGGCCGACAGGCTAGTTCTTCACCGGAACACCCATTGCCTGTTCAGCCCGAACACTACGGCGGGCGTCACGAACAGCATGGCCGGGATGGGCGACCATTCCGGCCAACGCATATGGGTGACGCACAGCCACACCCATAGCGCGTTCAAGGCATAGCTCACCAGCGAGACCGCGAAGAAGCGGATGCCGCGGGCCGCCTGATTGTCGCGGCTGCCATGGCCGCGGAAGGTGAAGCTGCTGTGCGTGACATAGCCGATCGCCACCGCCGCCAGATAGCCGACGCCGTTCGCGACCTGGGGATGCAGGCCGACCGGCGCGGCCAGGGTCCAGTAGATCGCGGCCTGACAGGCGGTCACGAACAGGCCGGTCAGTCCGTAGCGGACGATCTGCCAGAACAGGGCCTGTTTTTCCGGTGTGAGGATTCGGAGGATTTTCATGTGCCCCGTTGCGCTTTGATGCGGAGCCTCTAATGGCTTTCCGGTTCGGATTGAACCGGAAAGCCATTGGCATCTTTGTTTTCCGGGATTTCCGAGCCGCCAGATGTTCCATCTGGCTCGCAATCCTTCTAATCGAGCCACCATGAAACTGCAAAGCTGGTCTGTCCTGCGCGCTCATGTCGCCCCTTTCGCGGCGCAATTCTCCGGCTATGCGGAGCGCAACTGGAAGTGGCTGACCGTCCTGCTGTGGATCGGCGCCATGGCCTATATGATCGCCACCCGCTGGCCGCAGATCCATTGGCTGACGCTCAGCGATACGGACGACAATATCCGTTATCTGCAGGTCAAGGACTGGCTGGCCGGGCAGGCATGGTACGACCTGCGGCAATATCGGCTGGATCCGCCCGCCGGGTTCAATATCCACTGGTCGCGGCTGGTGGACCTGCCGCTGGCGGCGCTGATGCTGTTCTTCCGCGCTTTCCTGGACCAGGGGCTGGCCGACCGGCTGGCCTGCGGCATCGCGCCGATGCTGCCGATGCTGCCGCTGATGCTGGGCCTTGGCTTCATCGCGCGAAGGCTGGCGGGGGGGAATAGCTGGTTCCTGGCGGCGGTGGCGCCCTTCGCCGCGCAGATGGGCATCAGCATGTTCCTGCCGATGCGGATCGACCATCATGGCTGGCAACTGGCCTTCACCGTCCTGATGCTGGCGGGCGTGGTCGACCGCAACTGGCTGCGCGGCGGCATCGTCGCGGGCGTGAGCAGCGCGCTGTCCATCGCCATCGGCATGGAAATGATCGTCTATCTGGCGGCAGGCGGCGCGCTGATCGCGATGCGCTGGGTGTTCAAGGACGGCGCGGCCCGGCGGATGTTGCCCTATGCGATCAGCCTTGGCGGAGCGACGTCGCTGCTGTTCGTGCTGTTCGCCAGCTACGCCAACCGGGAAATGGTATGCGACGCAATCTCGCCCATCTGGGTGGCGATCTTCGCGGTTGTGTCGGCCGGGATGGTGCTGCTGGCGCTGCTCCCGCTCAAGAGCTGGCCGGCGCGGCTGGGCGCGGGGGTACTGGTCGGGGCGGCGGTGGCGGCCTTCGCCTGGACGAACTGGCCGCAATGCCTGTCGGGCGCCTATCAGATCTCGCCCGAGTTGGAGAAGCTGTGGCTGGTCAATATCCGCGAAGCCAAGCCGATCACCGTGCAGGCGCGCAGCCTGGTGGTGCCGTTGATGGCCATTCCGGCGGCTGGCCTGATCGGCCTTCTCTGGGCGCTGTGGGACGCGCGCAGGGACGCCGACCGGCTCTGGGCCTGGGCCACCGTAGGCCTGATGATGCTCTTTTCCACTGCGCTGCTCTTCTGGCAGCTTCGCGCCGGACCGGCGGCGCAATTGCTGGCCATACCGCCCGCCGCCTGGGCCGCCTATCGGTTGCTGCGCCTGATCGCGACGGGACGGCCCGCCGCCCGTCTGGCCGCCGCGCTGGGCGCGGCTGTGCTCGCCGGGGCAGCCTTTGCAACGCCGCTTTATCCGCAGGTGAACCAACTCTGGGTCAAGGCGACGGGCGAACAGCCCAAGCCGCAAAAGCCGACGGCACAGCTGCGTCGCAAGGCCATCGACAAGGCCAATGGCCGGTGCCGCACCCTGCCGGCGCTGCAGGTGCTCGACCAGTTGCCGCCCGCCACCATCTTCACCATGGTCGACCTGGGACCGCGCCTGATCGTCGCGACGCACCACAGCGCCGTGGCCGGCCCTTATCACCGCAACGGCGCGACGATCCTCGACATGCACCATGCCTATGACGGCCCTGCCGACGCGTTCCGGCCGATCGCGGCGAAGCACCATGCCACCTATCTGCTGGTCTGCCCTGGCTTTCCCGAGGGCACCATCTATCAGTCGCGCAGCCCCAGGGGCTTTTATGCCGGGCTGATGCGGGGCGAGGTGCCCGGCTGGCTGAAGCCGGTGCCGTTGAGGACGGGGATGACGCTGCCCTACACGCTCTACCGCATCGACTATTCAGCGCCGGGCGAGAAAAAAAGCCTTGAGCAGCGTTGATGCTTCCGCAGCGGCGAGGTCGCCATAGACCTCTGGCCGGTGGAGGCATTGGGGTTGGGTGAAGAGGCGGGGCCCCTGTTCGATCGCGCCGCCCTTGGGGTCCGCCACGGCATAATAGAGGCGGGCGATGCGGGCGTGCGAGATCGCTCCGGCGCACATGGCGCACGGCTCCAATGTTACCCAGAGGTCGCAGCCGGAGAGGCGGAAGTCGCCCAGATGGATTGCCGCGGCGCGGATCGCGACCATTTCGGCATGGGCGGTGGGATCATTGTCGCGCCGGTTGCGATTTTCCCCTTCACCGATGATGCGGCCGTCGAGGGTGACGACCGCGCCGATGGGCACCTCTCCCGCTCTGGCGGCGGCATAAGCGAGATCGAGCGCACGCCGCATCGGATCGGGCAGGGGGAAGGGCGAGGACATGGCTTCGCCCATACAGGATGACGGGGCTTTGGGGGAGGGGCTGTAATGCCTCGCTATCCCGCTGTCAGAACAGGCCTCAGGGCTTCTGTACGTCCACTGTCGGCAGTTCGACCGTCTCCTTGCGTTTGCCGACCTCGACCCTGGCCACGCTGGCCTCATATTTGGGCAGGGAGCCGCCCTTGACCGCGATTTCCGGCAGCCGTCCCTCCTGCGTTTTCTGCAGGTCGATGAAGCCGGTGGCAATTCCGCCGGCCAGAACCAGCAGCACGATCAGCAACAGGCCACCAATGAATCGCATTTCCGCCTCCTTTGGCTTATGGCCCGTCAACGCTCATGAGTCGGAAAGGGTTGCGGCCCCGAAAGGCGCTGGGCGGGTTGACGAGCGTCGAAAATCCCGTTATCGGCGCCGCTTTCCGAACGAACCCGAATTACAAGGTTGATTGACTATGTCGCGCATTTGCGAGCTGACCGGCAAGGGCCGCCAGGTGGGTCACAATGTTTCCCACGCCAATAACAAGACCAAGCGTGTGTTCCTGCCCAACCTGCAGAACGTGTCGCTGATCTCCGAAGCGCTGGAAACGACCGTGAAGCTGCGCGTGTCGACCCATGGTCTGCGTTCGGTCGAGCATAATGGCGGCCTGGACAACTGGCTGCTGAAGACCAGCGACGACAAGCTGTCGCTGAAGGCTCGCCGTCTGAAGCGCGACATCGCGAAGAAGAAGGCCGCCGCAGCGGCCTGATTCGGTTCGCTTCGTTCGCTTGAAAGAGCGGCCTGGCAACAGGCCGCTTTTTTGCGTTTGCATGGATGGTGGGGCTGGCTGATTTAAACAATCCGAGCCCATGCACCCTAAAAGGGTTTGCCCCAGAATTTGGCGACCTTCGGATCGCTGGCGCAGGAAGCGCGCAGCGCCTGCCATTGTGCCTGGTCCAACGCCGGGCGGTAGGATGTCTCCGGCTTCACGGCAGCGTCGAAGCGGCGGCGGCGTTCGGCGGAGAGGGGATGGGAGGAAAGCCAGCTTATCGCCCGCGCTTCCGTGCCCTCGTCCTTGCCGCCGATCCGGTCAAAGAAGGCGGCCGTCGCGGCAGGCGAAATCCCGGCGCCGCGCATCTGGTCAATGGCGACGCCGTCCGCGGCGCTTTCCGCGCCGCGGCCATAGCTCAGCGACAGCACGCCGTTCAGATAATTGCCGGCATTGCCCCCCGCGCCGCCCAGCACGACGCTGAGGCCAAGCTGGCGGATGAGGCCTGTCATCGTGTCGCGGTGGCGCACATGGCCCAGTTCATGGCCGAGCACGCCCGCGACTTCATCGGCGGACTTTGCCTGCTGGACCAGGCCATCGAAGAGGATGATCCTTCCCCCCGGCAATGTCACCGCATTCACCATGGGAATGTTGGCGAGCGAAATGTCGCGGGCCTCATGGCCGGGGTCGATCCGCGCCGCCAGCCGTTCGAGCGCGGCATCGCCTGCCGGTGTGTGGCAGAACCGCCCGCCGAAATCGCCCACCATGGCATCGCCCATGCGGTTCTCCCAGCTTTGCGGGACGAGCGGGGCGATGACGGCGGGTGCTTCGAGCGCCCCCCAGACGATGAGCGCGGCGGTGACGGTGAAGATTCCCGCCGCCGGCCACAGGCCGAAGCGATCGATCCAGCGGCCATAGCGTTCGCCCGTCGGCAGATGGGGCGCTATGTCGGGAGGCGCTTCGCCGGAAAAGCCCAGGCGCCAGCCGGGGATCGCCTTATGGCCATAGGCCGAACGGTCGTCCTGCAGGCCGATGACGGTGAGATCGCTCCAGTCTATGGGCGGGCCTGCCCAGCCGCTCTCCGGCTCCTCCAGCACGAAGCCGGTGCCGGCGGTACGAAGCAGGACATTGCGTCGGACCGCCGTCGCGCCGTCATAATGCCAGAGCCGGAAGTCCGACATGCGGTTCAGAAAGCGCCGACGTCCAGCGCGTCGAGCAGGCCCTCGCCATGGCGGCTGGTCTTCGTCTGCGACTGTGTGAGTTCGTCGGTATAGATCGTGCCGGTCACGCCCATATGGGTCACGAAGAACTTCCAGTGCCGGTATTGCAGGAAGATCGACCCGATGCCGATCGTGCAGAGGACCAGCGCAATGTCACCCAGGAACAGCCATATCCAGTCTTTGGTCCGCGCGTAGAAATGGAAGTCGAGGCCCGTGAGCGACAGCCCCTCCACCGCTTCACGGAAGAAACTCGCGTAGAAGGCGAGCGCGATGAGGCCGAGACCCAGATAGAAGGTCAGCACGAACGCGATGATGCCGAAGATGGCCCCGGCCATGCGGGAGCCGGCACCGTCCTGTCCCGGAAAGCCCGCCATCGCGACCATTGCGCCTCCGCCCACGAACAGCAGGATCGGCAGGAGGTAGAAGAGCAGGAAGCGCCGGAAGGTCGGGCCGTGATCGCCTGCCGATTCGAAACTGTGCGGGCCGAAGCTCATCTTGTTCCAGCGTTCGTTCCACAGCGACATCATCGACCAGGGGACGAGCAGGCCCAGCGCCAGGCTGCCCACCGCCGACTTCCACATATAGGAAATGCCGTAGCCGAAGCCCTGATCGTCGCTGCCGCCCCGGATGCCGTGCCACCATGTCCGGCTGAGCCGGTAGCGCAGCGCGCGGAAGCGGGCGAGGCCGACCATGTAGAAGATCGTCACGAACGCCGCGAGCGTCAGTATCGCGGCCATGCCCCCATGCCCCTGAAGGACGAGGGCCTGCGCGCCGAACTGAAGGAAGAGGAACGGCAGGCCGATCAGCGCCAGCACCATCAGGAAGCCGAGGAACAGTTCCTTGCCCGTTCCCGTCCATTCCAGCCGGTCGTCGATGAAGCGCGTGTTCGCCCAGAGATAGCGCCGCGTGCGCGTTGTCGCCCAGAAGCGGTATATGCCCAGCGTGACGATCGTCAGCAGCAGGTTGGTGAAGGCAATGGGCGCATAGTCGCGCCAATTGCCCTCAAAAGCGAAGCCGTCGCCGCCAATGCGTTCCTGATCCATGATGCCCCCCTTGGTCCCCGGTGGGAGAAGACTATGCCGGGGACCGTTGGTCAAGGGGTTTCATGGCCATATGGAATGCTATCCCCCTGAAATCACGCGGATCGTCATTTTTTACGGCCGATCAAAAGCTGGCGTAACGCTCATTGCCGATGAAGCCGAGCTTCGTCACGCCTGAGCGGCGGATGTCGGCCAGCACCTCATCCACCGTCACGTAACGCGCGCCGGCATCGGGCTGGAACTGGAGTTCCGGTTCGGCAGGCAGGCGCAGCGAGGCGGCGAGATATTGGCGGAGCGTCAGCCGGTCGACGGCCCCGCCGTTCCAGCGGATAGTGCCGTCGGCGTCGATGCCGACCTTGTTCTTGACCGTGTCGACCGGCGGCGGCGTCAGTTCCTTGGGGGTTTGCGGCAGGTCGACGCCGACGCTGTGCGTCTGGATCGGGATCGTGATGATGAACATGATCAGCAGCACCAGCATCACGTCGATCAGCGGCGTTGTGTTCATGTCCGACATCGGCGTTTCCCCGTCGCCCGGCCGGGGTCTTGCGAAGCTCAAGGCCATATGCATCCCTCCTGTTGAAATAATGATATAACAACACATGTATCATGCGCTGATCGCAATGCGCTGGCAAGAGGGCTTCTATTGACAGGGCGGGCGGCCCATTTATGGGGAAGGCGCGGCCTTTTTCGGCTGCGCGATCCGCCATTTCAACAGAAAGACCCTCCGTGTCCGCCATGCTCAAGATAACCCTGCCCGATGGTTCCGTGCGTGAAGTCGCGCCCGGCACTACCCCGGCGGACATTGCGGCGGCGATCGGGCCGGGGCTGGCCAAGGCGGCCATCGCCGCGCGGGTCGATGGCGAACTGCGCGACATCATGCGGCCGCTGGAGGCCGATGCGCAACTGGCGCTGGTGACGTCGAAGGATGAGGCCGATGCGCTGGAACTGGCGCGGCACGACTTCGCCCATGTGCTGGCCGAAGCGGTGCAGGCGCTGTTTCCGGGGACGCAGATCACCTTCGGCCCGGCGACGGACGATGGCTTCTATTATGACTTCGCGCCCCCCGTCATCGAAGGAAAGCAGCGGCCTTTCACGGAGGAGGACCTGCCCGCCATCGAGGCGAAGATGCGGGAGATCATCGCCGCCGACAAGCCGCTGCGCCGCGAGGTGTGGAAGCGCGAGGACCTGATCGCGCGCTGGCGGGCCGGGGGCGAGACGTTCAAGGCCGAATGGGCCGCTGAGCTTCCCGAGGGCGAGGAACTGACCGTCTATTGGTCGGGGGGCGACTGGCTCGACATGTGCCGGGGGCCGCATCTGGCCTCGACAGGCAAACTCGATCCGGCGGCGTTCAAGCTGACCCGCGTGTCGGGCGCCTATTGGCGCGGCGATCAGAAGAATGCGATGCTGAGCCGCGTCTATGGCACCGGCTGGCTCAACAGGAAGCAGCTCGACGCGCATCTGACGCGGCTGGAAGAAGCGGCCAAGCGCGACCATCGCAAGCTGGGCGCGGAGATGGACCTGTTCCACCTCCAGCAGGAGGCGCATGGATCGGTCTTCTGGCACCCCAAGGGCTATATCATCTGGCGGGCTCTGGAAGCCTATATGCGCCGCGCCATCGACGATGCGGGCTATCGTGAGGTCAAGACGCCGCAGGTGATGGACGCGCGCCAGTGGGAAGCGTCCGGCCATTGGGGCAAATATCGCGAGAATATGTTCGTCATCCCCGACGAAGTGCCGAATGTCGAGGATGAAGGGCCGCTGGTGTCGGACGATGCCGACTGGATGGCTTTGAAGCCGATGAACTGCCCGGCGCATGTCCTGATCTTCCGTCAGGGGATCAAGAGCTATCGCGACCTGCCGCTGCGCTTCTACGAGAATGGCTGCTGCCACCGCAACGAGCCGCATGGGGCGCTGCACGGGCTGATGCGTGTGCGCCAGTTCACGCAGGACGACGCGCATATCTTCTGCCGCGAGGACCAGATCGTGGAGGAAGTGCGCGCCTTCTGTGCGCTGGCGGATCGGATCTACAGGGATTTCGGCTTCACCTATTCGATCAAGCTCGCCCTGCGCCCCGAAAAGCGCTTCGGCAGCGACGAGATGTGGGATCAGGCGGAAAATGAACTGCGCGACGCGGTGGCGGCGGCGGGGCTCAACACGCCCGAATATGGCTGGGAGGAACTGCCGGGCGAAGGCGCCTTCTATGCGCCCAAGCTGGAATGGCATCTGACCGATGCGATCGGGCGGACCTGGCAGGTGGGGACGATCCAGTCGGACCGGGTATTGCCGGAGCGACTCGACGCCTCCTATGTCGGTGAAGATGGCGAGCGGCACCGGCCGGTGATGCTCCACCGCGCGATCTTCGGTTCCTATGAGCGGTTCATAGGCATCCTCATCGAACATTATGCGGGCCGTTTCCCGCTCTGGCTGGCGCCGGTGCAGGCGGTGGTGGCGACCATCGTGTCCGATGCGGACGGCTATGCAGGCCAGGTGGTGGAGAAGCTCCGGGCGGCTGGCATCAGGGCCGAAACCGACGTCCGCAACGAGAAGATCAACTATAAGGTGCGCGAGCACAGCCTTGCAAAAGTGCCGAATCTGCTGGTCGTCGGCCGCCGGGAGGCGGACGAGGGCACGGTGGCGCTGCGCGAGCTGGGCAAGGAGGGGCAGAGCGTCCTTTCTGTCGACGACATCATCGCCCGTCTTGTAAAGGAGGCGAAGGCACCCGATATGCAGTGAGGCAGCAATGCCACATGGGGCCGGCAAATCCGCGATTGCGGGCTTGCCGCCCCTTTCGGCTTTGCGCTAAAGGGCCGCCAGAGTCGATCGATCAACTACCATAGGAGAAGCCACTATACGTCCCCCGATGATGCGCCGTCCCATGGCGCCGCCGCCGAAGTCCGGTCCCCGTTACAACGAGTTCATCAACGTGCCCAAGGTGCGCGTGATCGATGACGAAGGCGAAAATCTGGGCGTGATGTATACGCAGGAAGCGATCGAGCGCGCCTATGAGATCGGGCTGGACCTGGTCGAGGTGTCGCCCAACGCCGACCCGCCGGTGTGCAAGTTCCTGGACATCGGCAAGTACAAATACGAGGCGCAGAAGAAGGCGAACCTCGCCCGCAAGACCCAGAGGACGCAGGAGATCAAGGAGATCAAGATGCGTCCGAACATCGACGATCATGATTATGATACGAAGATGAAGAAGGTCCACGACTTTATCGGTGAAGGCGACAAGGTGAAGATCACCCTGCGGTTCCGTGGCCGTGAATTGTCGCACCAGCAGCTTGGCATGCAACTGCTCCAGCGCGTGGCGGAGAATGTGGGCGAGATCGCGAAGGTCGAAGCCTATCCGCGTATGGAAGGCCGACAGATGCTGATGGTGCTGGCGCCGAAATAAGGTCGCCATTCTTCGGTGACATTGGTCGGGCGGGGTCTGGAAGCAGGCTCCGCCCGAACTGTCTGTGGAACCTCACGAATCCCCTCATTCAAATGATCCCGAAAGTGCGTTTGAGGAGCTGGTGCTCGCGGATAAGCTTTTCGAACTGCAGGATGAGAGGCCGTAGTCTATCTTCGGTCATGTTGGGGATCAGTTGATAGTACATTACCCCTTGGCGGAACAGCGAATGCACGCGTCTTTTGGTCGTGCTGGTGCGCAGATGCCGGTCGTAGCCGATGGCCTCCCCGGCGGCGCCGAGCACGGTCAGAAGCACAATGGCGAGAGCGGCGATCAGCCACAACCTGTCGCGCCGGGCGGGCGTGGAGACGCGGGTTGCCGACATGCCCATCCCGAACCGCCAGTCCTTGGCATCGCGGAACGAGCATTCGATGCCCCAGCGCCGCGAGTAGAGGTCAATCAGGGTCTTGGCCGTCACTGTGGTCAGGCTGGTCGCGAGACACCACGGCTCTTTCATGTCCCTGGCGTGGACGCACATGACCGCGCCGACCGGGCAACCCTGCGCCGTGACTGTCGCCTCGCGCAGCAGCCTGGCCCGTCCCGATGGGCCGATCCACTCCTTCGCCGGGCGGCTCTCCCCGGCGGCCGTCACCTTGATGTTGCCGCGAAAGCGGATGACATAGTCGAAGTGCAGCTCGTCCTTGAGGACGCCGTAGAGCTTGGTGTCGCCAAAGCCGCGATCGGCGACGAGCAGCACCTTCACTTCTGTCGGCAATAGCTCGGCAAGCCGGGTAATGATCCAATATTCATAATGATTGCGCCGCTCTTTCAGCTCCGTCTTGCGTACCGTCAACCACAGTAGCGGCGTCGCCCGGCCATGCTCGGTAAGCAGCGACAGCATCAGGGTCGAGTGCCCGTCGGCATCGAAATCGGTCCAGTCCATGGCGACGACGATCTCGGTGCGGCTACCGAGGCAATAGCCGGCCCAGTCGGCCATCAGCGCGTCGACATCAATCCCGTCGTTCGACAGCAGCCGGTCGACCTGCTTGATCGCGTGACGCGAGAGGCGCCCTTCCTGAGCCAGTGCGAGACCGTGGCCAATCGCGCTCACCGCCAGCGATGACGCCCGCAACGCGCCCACCGTCGCATTCGCCAGCGATCTTACCCGCTTCGCGTGCAGGCCTTCGCCAAACAGTTCGTCGACAAACGAATGGACCGCTTCAGAAGAAAACGCCGCCTTCCCGTTCATGATATTCTGATCTCCCTTCGACACGGAAATGCAGAATCATCTTTCCCAACCCACGTCATCTCAAAAATGAGGGGATGGCTGAGCTGTGGAACAGGTTCTGGTCAGTTGCGAATGTTAATCCTCCTCATCTGAAGATGGGGGAGGGGGCCCTGCCTAAGTCTGGCGCAGGGGAGCGCGACAGGCGCCCCCTCTCGCCGGTGGGAAGGGCTGCGTCCAGAACGGCACTTGCATCCACCTAACCATAAGCGGGTGCGGATGGCCTCTCCGCCCGCTGGATCTGGTCACGGCCTGACTTCTTTGCACGGTAGAGCGCCTCGTCGGCCTTGCCGATGGCGGCCATCACCGGCCCGCCGCGCCATGCGCATAGCCCGGCGGAGAAGGTGATCGGCTGCTCGTTCGCCGTGCCCACGGGCTCCCGCCGCATCCGTTCCGCAATGCGGGCCAGCGACCAGCTCGCCTCATCCTCCATCGCGTCCTGATAGAAGATCGCGAACTCCTCGCCACCCCAACGGGCGATGATGTCGATGCGGCGGGTCTGGGACGACAGGCGCGTGGCGAAATCGGCCAGGACGCGATCGCCCGCGTCATGGCCGAGCATATCGTTGACCTGCTTGAAATGGTCGAGATCAATGATCGCGATGCAGCCCCTGCGCTTGGCGAGCGGGAGCGCGTCGAGTTGCGCCAGGAACCCGCGCCGGTTGGCGATGCCGGTCAGCGCGTCCTCATTGGCAGCGATGTTCAGTTCGTCGATCTGTTCCCGCGTCGCGGCGGCGGCTCCGCGCACGCCGTGGAAGAGCCTGGAAATAATGTCCCCCACTTCCGGCAAGGTCGCCCCACCGCCTTTCCGGCCGGGCTGCCCCACCGGGTTCAGCGCATCCGCCAGCGCATGGATCGGGTCCAGCAGGGCGCCGATGCCCATCAGCGCCCCGGCCGCGCCCGCCATGGTCGCCAAAGTCAGGACTATGAACTCCGCCCAGGCGATACGTCCTGTTGTCGCGCCCCAGACGATATAGCCGAGCAGCGGCAGGTGGGTGGTCACGAAGCAGAGGGTGAAGAGGCGAAACCGCAGGGAGCGGGGAAAGATGAAGGAGGTCGCGAGGTAGAATTGCATCCCGGGGCCCTGTCATTGAAATGGGGGCCAAAATTGGGACGGCGTGTAAAGGCGGGATGAAGGAAGAGGGTTAACGCCTGGCCCGTGGACGAACCGTGCCGTGCATGAGTCGAACGGTTAACGGGAGGCGCCCGGCACCCATTTCACATCGTCCGCTCCATTGCCGTTGAGGCGCCGGGCCAGCACGAAAAGCAGGTCGGACAGGCGGTTGAGATAGGCCAGTGCCTGCGCATTGAGCGCAACGTCGGCCGCCGCGGCCGTGGCGGAGCGTTCGGCGCGGCGCGTGACGGCGCGGGCCAGATGGACGGCGGCGGCAGCAGGCGACCCGCCTGGCAGGACGAAGCTGTCCAGTGGCGCCAGATCGGCGTTCATCGCGTCGATCTGCCGCTCCAGCCGCTCGACCTGGGAGGCGACGATCCGCAGCGCCCAGGGAGCGTCCTCTCCCTCCGGCAAGGGCGTGGCGAGGTCTGCGCCCAGATCGAACAGGTCGTTCTGGATCGTCGTCAGCCAGCCCGCCTCCGGCCTGTCGTTCATGGCGACGATGGCAAGCCCGATGGCGCTGTTCGCTTCATCGACATCGCCCACCGCCTGCATGCGCGGGGCATGTTTGGGCAGGCGCGACCCGTCGACCAGGCCTGTCGTCCCCGCGTCCCCGGTACGGGTGTAGATCTTGTTCAGCTTCACCATGCCGGGCGGGACCCTCAGCCGTTGCCCTTCATCAGCAGCAACAGCGCCACGATGATCACCGCCACTGCCTGGAACAGGATGCGGTTCATCATCATCCTGTTCTGCTTGAGGCTGGATGGGCTCGGCCCCCCCTCGGGCGAGTTCAACTGTTCCTTGGTCGCCTGAAGAAAGGCGACGATCCCCCGGATCAATGCGAACAGGGTGGCGCCCATGGCCAGGATCAGGGCGATGACGAGCAGCGTGTTCATGCCCTGAATCTAGGCGCTGGCCGGGGAAATGCCAATCGGAAAGCGTGCATGGCGCAGATCGTCGGCCAGTCGCCGTGGGTCCATGCCCCCCGCGCGCAGATCGGCGAGGGCGATCGACCCGTCGCGCTTGGCGAGCCGCCGGCCGTCCGGCCCGACCAGCAGGGGATGGTGGACATAGATGGGGGACGGAAGGTCGAGCAGCGCCTGGATCAGCCGGTGGATGTCGGTCGCGCTGCGCAGATCGTCGCCGCGCAGCACATGGGTCACGCCCATCGCCGCATCGTCCAGCGTGCAGGACAGATGATAGCTGGCGGGAGCATCCTTGCGCGCCAGCACCACATCCCCGGCGGCAAGCGGCTCGGCGCTGATGCAGGACGCCGCTTCCTCCCTGGGCGGAAAGGGCAGGGCGCGCCAATGCAGCGGGCCTGCCCGTGCGGCAGCCCGCGCCATGTCGATCCGCCAGGCATGCGGCTCGCCCAATGCGATCCGCCTTGCCCGTTCCGCATCATCCAGCCCGCGGCATGTGCCGGGATAGACGGGCCCCTCCGGCCCGTGCGGCGCAGTCGTGCTGGCGGCGATGTCGGCGCGGGTGCAGAAGCAGGGATAGAGCAGCCCCATGGCCTCCAGCCGTTCCAGCGCCGCCTGATACCGGTCCAGCCGCGCCGACTGGAAGACGATGTCCCCATCCCAGGCGACGCCCAGCCAGCGCAGGTCCTCGATTATGCCGGCGACATGCTCCGGCCGGCTGCGGGTGCCGTCTATATCCTCGATCCGCAGGAGGAAGTATCCGCCGCGCGTCCGGACCAGGTCCATGGCCAGCAGCGCCGACCAGGCGTGTCCGACATGCAACCTACCCGTGGGGCTCGGGGCGAAGCGAGTCACCATATGCTGTGGCTGCGCCGATTGAGTCATACAGGCCCTTGACGGGATAGGGGTGTTAATGCTGTCATGCTGGCGTCACGTTTCTGATCGATCAGGACGGTGGCGAAAGGGGGTTGAAGGGTAATATATGTACCATCCCGACCTGATACGACATCCGGAAAACTGTCCGGCTTTGGTCCTGAACGCGGACTACACGCCTTTAAGCTATTATCCGCTGAGCCTCTGGCCCTGGCAAACCGCCATCAAGGCGGTTTTTTTGGATCGGGTGGACATCGTCGCCAGCTATGAGCGGCAGGTGCACAGCCCCAGCGTTCAGATGCAGATACCTTCGGTGATCGCGCTGAAGCAATATGTGAAGCCGTCGGAACATCCCGCCTTCACCCGGTTCAACCTGTTCCTGCGCGACAAGTTCGCCTGCCAATATTGCGGTTCCCCGAACGACCTGACCTTCGACCACGTCATTCCGCGCCGGGCGGGCGGGCGGACGACCTGGGAAAATGTCGCAACGGCCTGCTCGCCCTGCAATCTCAAGAAGGGCGGCCGCACGCCGAAGGAGGCGCATATGCAATTGCATGTGACGCCGATCCGCCCGACGAGCTGGCAGTTGCAGGAACATGGCAGGGCCTTTCCGCCCAACTATCTGCACGAAAGCTGGCACGACTGGCTTTATTGGGATGTGGAATTGCTGGCTTGACGACAAACCGGCAAGGCTGAGCGGCGCGCCCCTGCGAAGGAAGGGCCCGGCCCGATGGTTCGAACCGGGTTCCTGCCTGCGCAGGAACATGTCGCGTTCATTCTCATTCCATGCCCGGAAGCCAGTCCAGGTCCATATCCTTGTGACGGTTGGTATAATGGCCGATCTCTTCCAGCCGCGCCATGTCGCGCAGGGTGATCCGCCCATTGGCCCGGCTGATCAGCCCCTCCTGCTCCATCTGCCGGATCATCCGGTTCACATGGACGGAGGTGAGGCCGATGGCATCCCCGATCTCCTCCTGCGTCAGTTTCAGGTCGAAGCTGTCGGTGATGCCGTCGTCCGTCACCCGCAGGCGATCGAAAATATCCAGCAGGAAGGAAGCCACGCGCGCCTTGGCCGAGGTGCGTCCCAATGAAGCGAGCCGGTCGGTCAGCGCGACCCGCTCCGCATTGGAAAGCAGGAACAGCAACGCGGCGACGCGCGGATATTCCTCCAGCAGCCGGCGCAGAGCATGCTTGTCGAACGGACAGATGATCGAATCCGACAGCGCCACCAGCGATTCCGGCGCGCGGTTATAGATTGTGCTGGCCGATCCTATGAAATCGCCCGGGAAATAGACCCGCAGGATCTGCCGGCTTCCATCGGGCAGGATCACGAAGCTCATTACCCGTCCTTCGCGCAGGACAAACAGTTCCGTCACCGTTTCGTTGACGCGCTGGATCATCGCGCCCCGCTTCACCTTGCGGGGATTTTCCTCCAGCCTTGTAAGCGCCTTCTTCTCCGCATCGGACAGGGGCACATGCTTCGCCAACCTGTCCGCGAAACAACTTGTTGCCACCAAAAACACCTTTTTGCTTACATTGTCGTTACGATGGCAAAACGCCCCACGCGTCTTTTGGCTGCATTTCCGCAAACTGCACTAAACTCGATCAATAATGAGCGGGCGAACGCACAAATGTTTCATGGCGGCGCAGAAAGAAGCCCGCGATGGAACCGTCGTGCCGACTGCCTTGCGGAAACCGTAATTAACGTTAAGAACCCAGCCGATGGACCGCATTCACATCCGCGGCGGCAAAGCGCTGAACGGCCGCCTTCCCATTTCCGGCGCGAAGAACGCCGCGCTCACGCTGCTGCCCTGCGCGCTGCTGACGGACGAGCCGGTGACGCTGCGCAACCTGCCGCGGCTGGCGGATGTCGACAGCTTCGGCCATCTGTTGAACCAGCTCGGCGTGTCGACCATGATCGAGGGCGCCCGGCCGGAGGATTTCGGCCGCGTCATGACCCTGCGCGCTGGCCGCGTCACCTCGACCGAGGCGCCCTATGACATCGTGCGCAAGATGCGCGCATCGATCCTGGTGCTCGGCCCGCTGCTCGCCCGCGCGGGCGAGGCGCGGGTGTCGCTGCCCGGCGGTTGCGCCATCGGCAACCGCCCCATCGACCTGCACCTGAAGGCGCTGGAGGCGCTCGGCGCTATCATAGAGATCAACGCCGGCTATGTCCGCGCCAGCTTGCCCGACGGCGGCCTGCCGGGCGGCATCTACACCTTCCCGGTGGTGTCGGTCGGCGCGACCGAGAATGCGCTGATGGCGGCGGTGCTGGCCAAGGGCGTCTGCATCCTGGAAAATGCGGCGCGAGAGCCGGAGATCGTCGACCTCTGCAACCTGCTGATCGCCATGGGCGCCGACATTGAAGGCGTGGGCACCGACAAGCTGACCATTCACGGCAAGCCCCGCCTGCACGGCGCGACCTACAGCGTGATGCCCGACCGGATCGAGGCGGGCAGCTATGCCTGCGCCGCGGCGATCACCGGCGGCTCGTTGGAACTTGCCGGAGCCAGCGCCGAAGACATGCACGCCATCCTCGCCGCGCTGCGCGACGCCGGGGTTCATGTCGAGGAACTGAAGGACGGCATCAGGGTGTCGGCGGACGGCCGGCTTCGCCCGCTCACCATCTCCACCGCGCCCTTCCCGGCGTTCCCGACCGACATGCAGGCGCAGTTCATGGCGATGCTGACGCTGGCCGACGGCGCGTCGGTGCTGACCGAGACGATCTTCGAGAATCGCTACATGCACGTGCCCGAGCTGGCGCGCATGGGGGCGGACATCGGCGTCAACGGCCGCACCGCGGTGGTGCGCGGCGTTGATCGGCTGGTCGGCGCGCCTGTCATGGCGACCGATCTGCGCGCCTCGATGAGCCTCATCCTCGCGGGCCTCGCCGCGGAAGGCGAGACCCAGGTCAACCGCGTCTATCATCTCGACCGCGGCTATGAGCGGCTGGAGGAGAAGCTCTCCGCCGTCGGCGCCGACATAGAGCGCGTCAGCGATGGCTGAAGGACGCGGGCTCGAGACGGACCGCGCGGCGTTGCTGGCGCGATACGATCTCGATACCGGTGGCTTTGCCACGCTCGACCAGATCACCGCCTTCGCCGCTGCGCTGTGCGGGACGCCCATCGCTCTGGTCAGCATTGTGGAGGATGACCGCCAACGCTTCCTGGCCCGCACCGGGCTGGATGCGGAGGAAACGCCGCGCGATATGTCCTTCTGCGCCCATGCGATGCAAGGAAGCGGCATCTTCGTGGTGCCCGATACTGCGCAGAACCCCGATTTCCGCGACAATCCGCTCGTCACCGCGGCGCCCTTCATCCGTTTCTATGCCGGTGCGCCGCTGATCGATGGCGAGGGGGCTTCGCTCGGCGCGCTATGCGTCATCGACGACAGACCGCGTGAAGGTCTGACGGATGTGCAGCGCCAGGGGATTTCCCTGCTGGCCCGTCAGGTCATGGTCGAGCTGGAGGGCCGTCGCCGCGACCGCGACGTGATCGCCCGGCAGCAAAGGGATGCGCAGGCGGTGGCGGAAAGCGACCGCATGTTCCGGACCCTGGCCGACACCATGCCGCAAATGGTCTGGTCGACGCTGCCGGACGGCTATCATGACTATTATAACGCCCGCTGGTACGAATTCACCGGCGTTCCCCTGGGATCGACCGATGGCGAGGGATGGAACGGCATGTTCCATCCGGAGGATCAGGAGCGGGCCTGGGAACGCTGGCGCCATTCGCTGAAGACCGGCGAGCCCTATGAGATCGAATATCGGCTGCGCCATCACAGCGGCGATTATCGCTGGACATTGGGTCGCGCGCTGCCAATCCGGGACGAGGAGGGTGCGATCGCCCGCTGGATCGGCACCTGCACCGACATCAACGACCAGATCGCGATGGTGGAGGAGCGGGAGGTCATCGCCCATGAACTTTCCCACCGTATCAAGAACATCTTTTCGGTGATTTCCGGCCTGATCGGCCTGTCGGCGCGCCAGCATCCCGAAATTCGCGCGGCGGCCGACGACCTGCGCGACCGCATCATGGCGCTGGGACGCGCCCATGATTTCGTGCGGCCCCACGGCCCCAATTCGCAGCCGGACCAGGACGAGGGTCGGCTTTGGGGCATATTGGAACAGATTTTCGCGCCCTATCGCGACGCGCTGGGGCCGCGCATACGCTTCTCAGGCGATAATCCGGCGATAGACGACCGCTCCGCCACGCCATTGGCGCTGCTGTTCCATGAACTGGCGACCAATGCCGCCAAATATGGCGCGCTTTCCGTTCCTTCGGGCGGGGTTGCGATCCTCGTGGGGAGAGAGGGCGAGGACATCCGCATCGACTGGCGGGAAGAGGGTGGACCGCCGGCGCTTCCGGCGACGCATGAGGGCTTCGGCAGCCGGCTGATGCAGCTCAGCATCGAACGGCAACTGGGCGGGCGGATGACGCGCGACTGGCGACCCGAAGGCCTTGGCCTCAGCCTCTGGATTCCAGCGCGCTCCATGAGTCGGATGCCGGCAGGAAAGGGGTGAAGCCCGCGATCTCGGCGGCCTCCAGTTCCGGTCGGTCGGTGGCGGCGAGATGCAGCGTTTCGGCTATGCTGTGCGCCCGGAACGGCTTGGTGATGACGCCGAGCGCGGCGGTGGAAGCCGCCCCGATCTGCGCGGGATTGGCCGTCACATAGATGACCCGTATGCCATATTGGCTGGCCAGTTCGACGCCGATGCCGGGACCGGTCGGTCCGTCGCGCAGATTGAGATCGACAAGGGCGATGTCGCAATCGTCGGCCGCATCCAGCGCCGCCTGACGATCGGCCGCGATGGCGCCGACCGTAAAGCCTGCATCCTCCACGATATGCTCGATCTCCAGCGCGACGAAAATCTCGTCTTCTACGATCAGAACCTTTTTGCTCATCCCAACGTCCACGCAACCGGAGGCGTTAAATGCGCGGATCGCGGGGCGGTTCCCGCAGATGCGAAAAATTTTTTCGGGCGCTGTCGGGCTGCACGCTGGTCCAGAGCGTTTCGAAGGCCGTGCCCTGCATCAGCAGGACCGAGGCGGGATAGCCCGCGCCGCTGGCCTTCTGCGCTGTCCCGGTGGCGTTTTCCACCGCTTCCTCCCGCGTCGCGAACGGCCCGTAATAGCGGTTGTCGAGATTGATCTTCCAGACGCCCTCATGTTCCAGGACGATGTAGCGGGCATGGGGCAGGGGCACTTACAAAACCTCCGTATTATAATGGTGCCAGGCCATGATCGCCGCGGCGCCGCGATGGGGACGCCAGCGTTCGGCGAGTTCCCGCGTCAGCTTTTCGCTGGGGCGTTCGGCCAGGCCCAATATCCGTCCGATCTCGATCTGCACGGCCAGATCGCCCGCCGGCCAGACATCCGGCCGTCCTTCCGCGAACAGCAGGTAGATTTCCGCCGACCAGCGCCCGATCCCCTTGATCCGCACCAGTTGCGCAATGGCGTCCTCATCATCGTCCGGCAGGTCGTGCAGGTCGATGCCGCCGCTGACCACCAGCTCGGCCAGGCTTCTGGCATAGCCCTGCTTCTGCCGCGACAGGCCGCAGGCGCGCAGCGTATCGAAATCGCGGACGAGCAGGGCGTCCGGCGCGCAGCCCGCGCCCAGTTCCGCCTCCAGCTTGCGCCAGACCGCTGCGGCCGCGGCGACGCTCACCTGCTGGCCGACGATGGTGCGCAGCAGCGTTTCATAGCCGGGCTCGCGGAGGCGGGGCGGCGGATAGCCGACCCGACCTATCGCTGCGGCGAAACCGGGCTCCATCGCGGCGATGGCGTCCAGGCTGGCCCGCAATTCTTCTGCTGTATTTACCATGAATTGTCGTCCGGCCCTTGATTTCCCGCTGCCCGTCCGACATGAGCGGCGGGAAAAATTTAAGGGACCTGGGTACATGGCGAAACTGATTGTGGTCAACCGTTCGGGCGAAGAGCAGGCGGTCGAGGCGGAGAACGGCCTTTCCGTGATGGAAATCATCCGCGACAACGGCTTTGACGAACTGCTGGCGCTCTGCGGCGGCTGCTGCTCCTGCGCGACGTGCCACGTCTTCGTCGATCCGGCCTTTGCCGACAACCTGCCGCCGATCAGCGATGATGAGAACGACCTGCTCGACAGCTCCGACCATCGCAACGAGACCAGCCGCCTGTCCTGCCAGCTGACGTTCAGCGATTCGCTGGACGGCCTGCGCGTCACCATCGCGCCGGAAGATTGAGGTCGGCCGGCAGAAGGGAGCGACCTGCGCCTGATTGACGCAGCGCGCTCTGAGGGCTGGTTCCTGACATCGTCCTCCGCGTCACCCCCGGACTTGATCCGGGGGCGCTGCCATTCAGACCTGTGCGTTTCGGAAGAAAAGCGGCGCCCCGGGTCGCGTTGGGCGCGACTGCTGCCCTCTGCCCGCCATCAGCCGTTCGGGACGATCAGATATTTCTCCCCCGTGCGGCGGGCATTGTAGGTCAGCACGGCGTCGCGGGTCAGCGCTTCCTTGAGGGAGATGCGCGCCTTGTAATGGCTGGCAAAAGTCGTCGTCAGACCGTCGCGCACCCGCTGGCGGAGGCGTTCGGCCGTTTCCGCGTCCGTCCTTTGCAGGAAGGGGAAAAGCAGCCAGCCGCCGACGTTCCAGCCAAAGCCGAAGCTGCGCGTCAGGATGGTCGGCGACAGGTCCAGCGCACCGTAGACATAGGCCTGCTTCAGAACGTTCGAGCCATAGCGGCTATAGGGCGCGTCCTTGCTCGCGGCCTGCTCCATGGCATGGAGGATCTGGCTGACCAGATGGCCGCCGCCGATCGCGTCGAAGGCGATGGTCGCGCCCGTGGCGGCGACCGCGTCCTGAAGCTGGACGAGAAAGTCGTCCCTGGAACTGTCCAGCACATATTCCGCGCCCATATCCCTGAGGATCGCCACCTGCGCTTCATTGCGGACGATATTGACCAGCGGAATGCCGTCCTCCTGGCAGATGCGCACCAGCATCTGGCCCAGATTGGACGCGGCGGCGGTGTGGACGATCGCCTTATGCCCTTCGCGCTTCATTGTTTCGACGAAGCCAAGCGCCGTCAGCGGATTGACGAAGGCCGATGCGCCCTCCTCCGCGGTGACATCGTCGGGCAGGACCATGCAGCCGCTGGCGGCGAGCAGGCGATGTTCCGCGTACATGCCGCCGCCGATCATCGCGACCCGCTTGCCGAGCAGGGCCTGGGCTTCCGGTGCCTCGCCCGCGGCGATGACGGTGCCCGCGCCTTCATTGCCGATGGCCATGGATTGGCCGACCCGCCCCGCAAGCGCGCGGCGCGCGGGATCGGGCATGCGGGCGACGATCCGGCCTTCGGCATAATCCGCATTTGCCACATCGGCGGAAGCGAACAGCAGGCCAAGGTCGGACGGGTTGATCGGCGCGGCTTCCACCCGGACAAGCACCTGATCGCCCGTGGGAGCGGGGAGCGTTTCTTCGGCCAGTTCGACGATCAGGCGGCCGTCCTCATCCAGGGTCGAAAGCAGCTTGAGGCCGTGGGTGTCGCTCATGAAAACTCCCTTTTCAGGCTGAGGGGCGGTCGCTGTAGAATGCCGGAAACATCGCCTTGAGGGCGGCCAGCTTCGGCATGTCCCAACGCTGGATATAGGGATGGCGCGGGTTCTTCGTCAGGAAGTCCTGATGATGGCGGTCCGCATCCTGGAAGCCGGTGAAGCCTTCTATTCGGGTGACGATGGGATCACGCCAGAGGCCCGATTGACCGAGTTGGGCGAGATAGGCCCGGGCCGCCCTGTCCTGCCCTGCATTCAGGGGAAACAGCGCGCTGCGATATTGGGTGCCGTGGTCCGGGCCCTGATAGTCGAGCGTGGTCGGGTCCGCGATCACCGAGAAGAAGATGCGCAGCAACGTGCCGTAGCTGACCTGCCGGGGATCGTAGGTGACGCGAACGGCCTCGGCAAAGCCGGTATCGCCCTGGCTGACCTGCTCGTAATCGACCCTGCGGCCCCGAGGACCGCCTGCGAATCCGGAGACGGCGAGGCGGACACCCCTTACATGGGAGAAGACGCCTTCCACGCCCCAGTAGCAACCGCCCGCGAAGATGGCGGTTTCAAGCTTGCGGGCGGGGACTGCGTCAACCGCCGGGGCGGGCGCGAGGACCGGTCGTTCGGCACGCAAAGGGGAAGCGACGGCCAAGGCCGCCAGAAAAGCAAGCGCGATGCCGTCAGCGCGCCGCATTGCCAGCGGCCGGGGCGGATGCCGCCATGGCTGGACTGGTCAGCGGCGGCGCGTCGCTGTTCGGCTGAAGCACGAAGACCCCGATAGCGCCGATCGCGAACCCGCCCATGAAGCGCAGGAACAGGTCGGATTTCAAGAAGGCCAACATGGCGTTCTTCCTTTCGGTCGTCTTGGTCGCCGCAAGCGGGCGGAAATGAATGTCGCGCGGCTTAGTCCCGGATGAACGCTGCGCCAGGGCAGTTTCGACCAACGTCCGATGTGGGACGATGGATGTCGGGCAAGGCCAGTTTCGGTTCGAAACGGGATATAGACCCCCGCTCTCCATCTGCAAGACGGCGCCGGAGAAATTTTCCGTTTCCGAAATGGAGGTGATGGGGGAGGGGAAGGACAGACTTGGCGTCCGGTCCTTCCCTCCAGCTTCGCTGGTCCCGCTCCAGGCTAAGCCCGGGGGGATTGAAGAGGGCTCACTTCAAAGCGGCGCAGGCTTCCTGGATGCGGGTGCAGGCCTTGCGCAGCACCTCTTCCGAAGTCGCGTAGCTGATGCGGAAGGCCGGAGAGAGGCCAAAGGCGGCGCCGTGGACGGCGGCGACCTTCGCTTCGTCCAGGAAATAGCCGATCAGCGCTTCGTCGCTGTCGATGACCTGCCCCTTGGGCGTCGTCTTGCCGATCAGGCCGCTGGCATCGGGATAGACGTAGAAGGCGCCCTCCGGCATCGGGCAGTCCAGGCCCGGTGCGTCGTTCAGCATGGCGACGACCATGTCGCGGCGCTTCTTGAAGGCGGCGTTGCGCTCTTCCAGGAAATCCTGGTCGCCGGTCAGCGCCGCGACGGCGGCGGCCTGGCTGATCGAGCAGGGATTGCTGGTCGATTGCGACTGGAGCTTGCCCATCGCCTTGATGATCCATTCCGGGCCGCCGGCAAAGCCGATGCGCCAGCCCGTCATGGAAAAAGCCTTGGAGCAGCCGTTGACCGTCAGCGTGCGGTCGTAGAGGTCCGGGCAAACCTGCGCGATGGTGGCGAAGGGGGTGGGCGCGTACCAGACATGCTCATACATATCGTCCGTCATCACCAGCACATTGGGATGGCGCAGCAGCACTTCGCCCAGCGCCTTCAGCTCTTCGGCCGAATAGGCTGCGCCTGACGGGTTGGAAGGCGAGTTCAGCATGACCCACTTGGTCTTGGGCGTGATCGCGGCTTCCAGCTGGGCGGCGGTGATCTTGTAGCCCTGGCTTGCCGGCGCCTCGATGAAGACCGGCGTGCCGCCCGCGAAGTTCACGATGTCGGGATAGCTGACCCAATAGGGCGCCGGAATGATGACCTCGTCGCCCATGTCGACGGTCGCGACCAGCGCGTTGAACAGCGTGTGCTTTCCGCCCGAATTCACGCTGATCTGGCTGCGCTTGTAGAGGAGGCCATTGTCGCGCTTGAACTTGAATGCGACGGCTTCCTTGACGTCGGCGGTGCCGTCCACGTCGGTATAGCGGGTAAGGTTCTTGCGGATCGCCGCGATCCCCGCCTCCTTCACGAAATCGGGCGTGTCGAAGTCCGGTTCGCCGGCGGAGAGGCCAATGACGTCCACGCCTTCGGCTTTCAGGGCATTCACGCGCGCGCTCATCGCCAGGGTGGCGGAGGGCTGGATGCGACCGAGGGCTGCGGAAGTCTGGCTCATCATGACAATCTTTCTCTAGAATCCCCTAGGTCCGCGTGAAGCGGACGCGAGGCTCCTTAGTGTGCAACGAAAGAAGGGGCAACCGCCAGTTGGCTTCGGCTGGCCGTAACGGCAGATTATAGGGCCGGGAGGGAGGAATATCTGCAATTCATGCGTGCGGAAAAGGGTTGCCCGTGCCCCTAGAGTATCCGTGATGATCAAGCTGGAGATTGCGTCCAGCATCGATCGGCTTTGAGCATGGCGTTCGCGGTGACGACGAGCTTTCGCATGACGGCGGTGATGGCGATCTTGGCGGGCTTGCCGGCAGTAACGAGCTGCTGATATTTTGCCTTGAGATCGGGATTGTACCGGGCGGCGACGAGGGCCGGCATATAGAGAGCCTGCCGCACGTTGGCGCGTCCGCCGCGGATGAAGCTCTTGCCTTTCCATTGTCCGGACTGTCGAGCGACGGGGGCGAGACCGGCGAGGGATGCGGCCTGCTTGTTCTCGAGGCTGCCGAGTTCGGGCATGGTGGCGATGAGCTGGTTGGCGGTCAGCGTTCCGACGCCGGCGATGCTGGTGAGGATCTCATGCCGGCGGGCGAGCGCGGCATCGGCGGCGATCAGGTTGGTGATCTCGGTATCGAGCGCCTCGATATGCCGTTCGATCTGCTCGAGCCGCTGCCGGCACTGGCGCTTGAGGAAGGCGATGGTGAGGTTCTTCTCGCGATTCTTGAGCGCGGTGCGATCGCGCACGAGGCCGTCTCGGGCATTGATGAGCTCCGCTATCTGCGCCTGCTGTGCGCTTCGAGCGGGTCTGACCGGCGGCTGCAAGGTGGCCGCCATACGGGCCAGCAACATGGCATCGATGCGATCGGTCTTGGCCAGAATGCCAGTCGCCTGGGCGAAGCGCCGGGCGCGCTCCGGGTTGAGCTTCACGCAGGGCCAGTCGGCCAGAGCCGCCTCCAGCGCCCGATGATAGGTGCCCGTTGCCTCATAGGCGATCCGCTCGACCGGCCATTGTCGCAGCCAGGCGATCAGTGCCTTGTGGCCCTTGGCCGTGTTGGTGAACTGGCGCTCGACGCCGATGGGGTGAGCATAGCAATCGAGGCTCGCTTTGGAGATGTCGATGCCGATCGTCTGTGGTAGATTGTCGCTCATCTTTTCCGCTGTCCCATGCTTGTCATCCGGGTCCAAAACCCCGGTATCCGTTCGGGCCGACACGAAAAGAAAGGGGCGATCCTACTCTAACCCGGTCCCACAACGACCGGCGCTTTCACGATCCGTCCCCTTCCGCCCGGGCCGGGGTGGCCACCCCGGCCCGGGCAATCCAGCATGACCCAAACGGACCGCAATGTCATAAGACAAGCGCGCTGCGTTCAATCGTACGCAGGGCGCGCGCTCCAAGCTTTTGTTGTCGCATCCTTTCAAGCGCAAAGCCGGTTCCAACCTTTGCGCACGATGCTCTAGCGCACCAGCGACGCCGCCACCATGCCGCGCGCCGCATTGCCGATGAAGAAGCCGTTTTCCAGGTCGCGGGGGCGCAGATCGGCCTCCACTGCCTCCCCCATGTCGAGCAGGCTGCGGCGCAGCACGCCGGGCAGCAGGCCGCGCGACAAAGGCGGGGTCAGCAGCTTGTCGCCGCGTTCGACGAAGATGGAGGAGAAGCTGCCCTCCGTCAGGAACCCCTGTTCGTCCGTCATCACCACTTCATAAGTGCCGCCGCGCCGCAGGGCGTCACGGTAGAGCGAACGGTCGGTCGTCTTGTGCGCCAGCCGCGCATCGGCGGCGGGGGCGTTGCGGGGGACGAGCGCGACCTGCATGATCGCCTGCGGCCAGGTGCGGTGCTCGCGCACTTCGATGGCGATGGAACCCCGGCGCGACACCAGCAGGCGAAGGCGGCTGCGCTCCCGCAGGCGGAAGGTCGCGGCCTGAAGTTCATTGCGCACATTGTGGCGGTCGAAGGCGAAATCGAGCGCCTCCGCGCTGGTCTTCAACCGCTCCAGATGCAGTTCGAGCAATCTGATGCCCTCGACCGGATCGAAGGCCATGGTTTCGAGCAGATCGAACCGTCCGTCAGCCAATGCCATGGAAAACTGCAAACCCCTTATGCCGATCGATGATGGCGCGATGAATCAGGCCGGTGCGAGGAAGCGCCCCTTGGCCAGACATTCCGCCCATTCGGAAGCGACATCCGAATCCGCGACGATGCCCGATCCCAGACCCAGGCGTCCCTCCCTGCTGCCTTCTTCGACGCAAATGGTGCGGATGGCAACATTGAACGCGGCATCGCCCGACGGATCGATCCAGCCCATGGAGCCGGTATAGACGCCGCGCGGAAAGGGCTCGACCGCGTCGATGATCTCCATGGCGCGGACCTTGGGCGCGCCGGTGATCGACCCGCAGGGGAAAAGGACGCGCAGCACGTCGACGGGCGACAGGCCGGGTAACAGCCGGGCCCGGACGGTCGACACCATCTGGTGGACGGTCGGATAGGTTTCGACCTTGAACAGGTCGGGCACGGTGACGGTGCCGGCGTGGGAGACGCGCGACAGATCGTTGCGCAGCAGGTCGACGATCATCAGATTTTCCGCGCGCTGCTTGGCATCCCGCTCCAGCCATTGGGCCAGTTCCGCGTCGCTGGCGAGATCGGGATCGCGGGGGGCGGTGCCCTTCATCGGGCGCGCGGTCAACTGGCCCCGGACATGGGTGAAGAACAGCTCCGGCGAAAAGGAGAGGATCGAATGTTCCCCGGTGCGCAGCACGCCGCCATAGCCCGCCTGCTGGCGCGGACGGATGGCGGCATAGAGCGCCATGAGATCGCCGATGAAATGCGCGGCGCAGGGGAAGGTCAGATTGACCTGATAGATGTCGCCGGCGCGGATATAGTCCTGGACCTGGGCGAAGGCGGCGCGATAGGCGGCCTCGTCGATCAGCGGCTGGAGGCGATCGACCCTGGCGCCCGCCGGGTCCGGCAACAGGCCGGTCATGGCGGCGGGATCGATCAGGCGCACCCCTTCGAACAGGCCGAACCAGAGCAGCGGCGTCTTCGGCCTGTCCTGCCGATGCCGTTCCGCCAGCGGGTGAAGGCGGTCCTCCAGCGCCAGCCCGGCTTCATAGGCGATGAAGCCTGCTGCGTGCAGCCCGGCTTCTGCCGCTTCGGACAGCCGGTCGAGCGCTGGCTGCACCTCCGCCAGCCGATGGGCGGCGATGACCGATACCGGATCGCGATAGAGGCGCGCGGGGGCGGGAGCCCGGGCACGGGCGTCGTCGAACAGGACGAAGGCTTCGGTCGGTCCCGGAAGGCGCATGGCCGCCCTCTTAACAGGCTTTGCGCGGCGCGGAAGCTCTAACAGGGCGCGGGCATGTTGCACGGCGCGCGCATTGGCCATAGGGGGGAGGGCATGAACAAGGGATTGCCCCATGATGATGCGGCGCGGCCGCTGCGGCCGGCGCTGGCGCTGGCGCTCAGGGGCCGTTGTCCCGCCTGCGGCGAAGGCCGGATGTTCGCCCGCTTCCTGAAGCCCAGTTCCGCCTGCCGCCATTGCGGACAGGCCTGGGACGCATCGCGGGCGGACGATTTCCCGGCCTATATCGTCATATTGCTGCTGGGGCACCTGCTCGTGCCGCTGATGATAGAGGTGAATGCGGCGCTGGATATTCCGCTGGGGGTGCAGGCGGCGCTATGGCCGGGTCTTGCGATCCTGCTTGCGCTGGCGATGATCCAGCCCGCCAAGGCGGCGGTCATCGCCTTCCAGTGGAGCCGCCGCATGGACGGCTTCCGCTAGAGCGGGCCATGATCGGTTGAAAATCGATGCGATCCCATCAGTCCGGACGGATGATGAAGTTGCGTTCCATCGCCTCCCGCAGACTCTCGTCGATGGTGCGGCGCCCTTCCGAACCATGGGTCACGACGGTCGTGTCGGCGGTGGCGACGCATATGCCCTTCTGAAAGCCCGCCGAACTGATCGTCCAGCTCGTGCGCCCGATATGGCCGATCGCGCAGTGCACCTCGAACGGATAGGGAAAGTGGGATTCCTCGACGAAATTGAGGTTCACGTTCGCGACCAGCCAGCGCACCCCCTGTTCCTGCGGATGGCGGCCCAGATGATGGTGGAAGCGGATGCGGGCCGTTTCGAATATGCCGGAGATCGCCACATTGTTGATGTGGCCCATCGTGTCGATGTCCTGGAAGCGGGTGTCGATGCTGGTGACGAAACGATAAGCTTCCGGGCGGAGGCGCCAGGATTCGGGTTTGGCCATGTCCTGCTTGTCCTATGTCCTGTTTTCCTATGCTCTTAGCCCTTGGCGGCGGGGATGCAATCATCGGGTCGAAATTGATCGGACTGCGACCTTTATGACACAGGCGCGAAGCTTATCGTTCTGCTGAGGTAACGGATCGTTTCCGGGCGCGGCGGTGGACTTCGGCGCAGGTGCAGCATAGCTTCCGGGCCGGATTGTCGCGCATGGGGGTTTCGATGCAACGCTATAGTCGGCTGGCCATTTTCCTGCACTGGGCGATCGCCGCCCTGCTTGCCTTCCAGATCGCGGTGGGATGGGCGCTCGAGGATCTTGGCGCGCGCGGCTTCGCGCTGTTCCAGTGGCATAAGTCGATCGGCATCTCGATCCTGCTGCTGACCTTCGCCCGCATCGCCATACGCTATTGGAAGCCGCGTCCCGCGCCGGTCGAGCGCGGCTGGCAGGGCGCGCTGGCCAAGGCGGTGCATGCGGGCCTCTATCTGTTCATGCTGGGCGCGCCGCTCACCGGATGGGCCTTGGTGTCGACCGCGAAGGTGAAGGTGCCGACCTTGATCTTCGGCATCGTCCCCCTGCCTCATCTGCCCCTGCCCATGAGCGCGCATGAACTGGCCGAGGGCGGACACGCCCTGATCGCCTGGATCGGCATCGCGCTGTTCGTCCTGCACGTCGGGGGTGCGCTGCGGCATCATGTGCTGATGGGCGATGGGTTGCTGTGGCGGATGATGCCGGCGCGTTCGCCGCTGTTGCTGGCAGCCTTGCCCGCGCTGATCGCGGTGGGGTTCGTCCTTGGGCGCGCCGTCCTGCCAGCGCCCGCAGCGAAGGCGGTGGCCTTGCCGGTCCTGCCGGCGGCGGCCGAGGAGGAAGAGGAAATGCCCGCCAATGCCGCTGAGCCGGCCGACGATGCCGTCAATGCCGGCAATGCCGCGGCCCCGGCCGAAGCCGGCAATGCGGCGGTCGCGGAAGAACCGGTGGGGCCGCCGCCCGCCTGGTCGGTGCAGCCGGGCGGGACCATCGGCTTTTCCGTCGGTAACAGCGGCGAGACGATCAGCGGCCGCTTCTCCAAATGGACGGCGAAGATCGTCATGGACCCGGATCATCCGGACAGCGCGGACATCCGCGTGGAGATCGACCTGGCGAGCGCCAGCGTCGGGGACAGCTATAAGGACGGCATGCTGGCCGGGGACGAATTCTTCGGCGTGGCGGCGCACCCCAGGGCCGTCTTCACCGCGAGGGGCGCGGAGAAGACGGGGACGAACGGCTATCGCGCTTCGGGCACACTGAACCTCAAGGGGGTAAGCAAGCCGCAGAGCATCCGCTTCACCCTTTCCGGCACCGGGAAGGCGCGGAAGGTCTCAGGATCGGCCACCATCGCGCGCGCGTCCTTCGGCGTCGGCAATGGCGAGAGCAGCGCGGGACTGGACCCCAAGGTGTCGGTCAGCTTCGGGTTCAGTGCGCAGGCGGAATAAGCAGGCATGGATTTGGCGCTGCACTTCTGCCAAAGCGGCGTCATGGACAGGAGCACGGAAAAGCCAAGCGCGCGCATAGAGGATGGGGTCTTCCTGGGCTTCGTCCTCATCGTCTCGGTCGCCTTCGCGCTGGTGGTGGAGCCCTTCTTCGCCGCCATATTGTGGGGCGTGATCGCCGCCATCCTGTTCGCGCCGGTCAACCAGGGGCTGATCGGCATGATGCCCCGGCACCGGAACAGCGCGGCGGCGCTGACGCTGTTGCTGATCGTCGCGCTGGTGATCGTGCCGGCGATCATCCTGGCCATGGCGCTGGTGCAGGAAGCGACCCTCTTCTACGCCAAGGTGCAAAGCGGCGAGATCAACTTCGCGCGGATGTTCGCGCAGTTCCAGGCGAGCCTGCCTGGCTGGGCCGCGGCCTTTCTCGACCGGCTGGGCATAACCAACTTCGCCGCCGTGCGCGAAATGCTGAGCGCCGGCGTCGCGTCGAGCTTCCGCACGGTCGCGACGCAGGCGCTGCAGATCGGGCAGAGCGCGTTCAGCTTCCTGATGGCGCTGGGCGTGATGCTGTACCTTACCTTCTTCCTGTTGCGCGACGGGCCGAAGCTGGCGGCGATGGTGGACAGGGCCGCGCCGATGCGGACCGCGCATCGCCGGGCCCTGATCAATCAGTTCGTCGTCGTCACGCGTGCGACGATCAAGGGCAGCATCGTCGTCGCCATCGTCCAGGGGCTGATCGGCGGCGTGGTGTTCTGGGCGCTGGGCTTGCCGGGTGCGCTGCTCTGGGGCGTGCTGATGGGGGCGTTCTCGCTGATTCCGGCGGTCGGAACCGGGCTGATCTGGGTGCCGGTCGCCATTTATCTGTTTGTCACCGGGGCGGTGGCGAAGGGGCTGATACTCGCCTTTTGCGGCATGTTCGTGATCGGGATGGTGGACAATATCCTGCGACCGATACTGGTCGGGCGGGACACGCGGATTCCCGACTATGTGGTGCTGATCACCACGCTGGGCGGGATCGACCTGTTCGGGTTCAACGGCATCGTCATCGGGCCGGTGATCGCGGCGCTGTTCATCGCGACCTGGAACATCGTGACGAAGATGCGGACGGGGGCGGATGGGCTGGAGGGGCCTTTGACGGAATGATCAGGCGCTTCCCTTCAAGAAAGTGAAGGGCTTCGACATTTGAACGGGACAGGTGGCTCGTGAAAACGGCCCGAACGGAGCCTGGTTTCCGCGATCTATAACTCCTCCAGCGCGGCGCTGGCCTCCATCCAGCTTTCTTCCGCCGCTTCCAGTTTCCTTTCCAGGTCGGCGCGTTTCACCATCAATTCGGTCATGGTCATCTTCGCCTCCGCGCCGGTCGCGCTTTTGGGGTCGAACAGCGCCTGGTCGATGCGGCTGCGTTCGGCGGTCAGCATGGCCATCTCCTTTTCCGCCTTGCTGACGGCGTTCTTCGCCGCCTTCTGCCGTTCGCGCCATTGCGCGGCGTTGCGCTTTTCCGCCTTGCGGTCGGTCTTCGGGGCATCGCCCCCCGTACCCCCATTGCCGCCATTGCCGTCGGCCTTGCGCAGGATGATGTCGGTATAATCCTCCAGGCTGCCGTCGAAGGGCTGGGCCGTGCCATTGTCGACCAGCACCAGCCGGTCGGCGACCAGTTCGATCATGTGGCGGTCGTGGCTGACGATGACCACCGCGCCCGAATAGTCGTTCAGCGCCTGCACCAGCGCTTCGCGGCTGTCGACGTCGAGATGGTTGGTCGGTTCGTCGAGGATCAGCAGATGCGGCGCGTCGCGGGTGATGAGGGCGAGGGCCAGCCGCGCCCTTTCCCCGCCCGACATGGAGCCGACCTTCTGCGTCGCGCGCTCGCCGGAGAAGCCGAAGCGGCCCAGCTGGGCGCGGACGGCGGCGGGGGTGGCGCCCTTCATCACCCGGCTCATATGTTCGAGCGGCGTGTCGCCGACGTCCAGCTCCTCCACCTGATATTGGGTGAAATAGCCGACATTCATCCTGGCCGAGGCGTTCATCGCGCCTTCCATCGGCTTCAACTGCGCGGCGATCAGGCGGGCGAGCGTGGTCTTGCCATTGCCGTTGCGGCCGAGCAGCGCCAGCCGGTCGTCGGGGTCGATGCGCAGATTTACGCGGCGCAGGACGGGCGTGTCGTTGTAACCGACCGCCGCCATGTCCATGGTGATGAGCGGCGGGCGCAGTTCCGGCGGGCTGGGGAAGCCGAAATGCAGCGTCGGGTCCTCGATGGCCGCCGCGATGGGCTGCATCTTCGCCAATGCCTTGGCGCGGGACTGGGCCTGTTTCGCGGTGGAGGCACGGGCGGAGTTGCGGGCGACATAGTCCTGCAACTTCTCGCGTTCGGCCTGTTGTTTCGCGCGGGCGGCCTCCTGCTGCGCGAGGCGTTCGGCGCGCTGGCGTTCGAAGGCGTCGTAGCCGCCGGGATAGAGGGTGATCTTCCCGCCCTCCAGATGCAGGATATAGTCGACCACATTGTTGAGCAGGTCGCGTTCATGGCTGATGACGACCACGGTGCCGCGATAGGCCTTGAGGAAATTTTCCAGCCAGAGCGTCGCTTCGAGGTCGAGATGGTTCGACGGTTCGTCGAGCAGCAGCAGGTCGGGGTTGGAGAAAAGCAGCGAGGCGAGGGCGACGCGCATCTTCCAGCCGCCCGAATAGCTGTCGAGCGGGCGGCCCTGCATTTCCTCGTCGAAGCCGAGGCCGACGAGGATGCGGGCGGCGCGGGCCGGCGCGGTATAGGCGTCGATCGCGTTCAGCCGTTCGTAGATATGGCCGAGGCGGTCGGGGTCTTGCGTATGTTCCGCCTCCGCCATCAGTTCGGCGCGTTCCCTGTCGGCGGCGAGGACGGTGTCGAAGGGGGTGGCCGTGCCCGAGGGCGCTTCCTGCGCGATATAGCCGAGGCGCGTGTCGCGGGGCATGTCGCAACTGCCCTCGTCCGGGTCGATCTGGCCGATCATCACCTTCATCAGGGTCGATTTGCCCGCGCCGTTGCGGCCGATCAGGCCGACGCGGCTGCGCGGCGGCAGGGAAGCGCTGGCGCGGTCGAGAATAGTGCGGCCGCCGAGGCGCACGGTGATGCCGTTCAGGTTGAGCATGGAGGGGGCCTCTAGCAGAGGTGCGTGGGGTGGTGAAGGCGTTGAGGCGGAGTTTTGCAGACTGCCTCATGCCTGCGAAGTTCACGGCGTTGTGGCCGACGCATTTGCGTGGGTGCGGAGTGGTGGCGTTGATTTCGCAATAGGAGAATTTTTGCGGAATGGGTGTGCGGAGGGCGCCCGCTTAGGGCGGGTGGAATGGGTTGACGGTGGAAAGAGCCGGTGGGGTTATGGCATGGTCGGGGCCGTGTAGGACAGGGGGTTGGGCGGTGGGGGAGTCCATGTCCTTTGGGAGGCGTCAAGGGGAACGGGCAGGAGATGGGTCCCCGCCTTCGCGGGGATGACGGGAGTGAGACGGGGATGACGGGAGTGAGGTGGGGGATGACGGGAGTGAGACGGGGATGACGGGAGTGAGGTGGGGATGACGGGAGTGAGATGGGGATGACGAAATGGGGAAAGAGGTGACGGGATCGGGATGGACGCGATCCGGGGTGGGGATGATGGTTTATTGGGGGAAAGCGGGCGTGGTTTCCGCCGCATAAAGCGTGAACTGGCTGTGGAGGCCGCCATTGGATGATTGCCCCAGCCAGAGGTCGAACAGGCCCGGTTCGGCGATGATCCTGCTGCCCGCGCCGACAAATTGCAGGTCGGTGCGGGACAGGGAGAAGCGCACCGTCCTGCTCTCGCCGGGGTTGAGGGTGACGCGCTGGATGCGTTTCAACTCGCGGATCGGGCGGGTACGGCTGGCGACGCGGTCGCGGATATAAAGTTGGACGACTTCGCTGCCCTTGCGGGTGCCCTTGTTGGTGAGGCGGGCGGTGATTTCGATGGCGCGGTCCCAGCGCAGCGCCGTGTCGGACAGTTTCAACCCTTCCAGCGTGAAATCGCTGTAGCTGAGACCGTGGCCGAAGGGATAGCGCGCGCTGTTGTCGGTGGTGGCGTAGCGCGAGCGATATTCGGTGCGGTTGTCGATCACCGGGCGGCCGGTCGACTTGCGGTCGTAGAAGAAGGGTTCCTGCCCCGATTCCCAGGGGAAGCTGACCGGCAGCTTGGCGGACGGGTTCTCCTTGCCGAACAGGATGTCGGCAATGGCATGGCCGGATTCGGAGCCGAGGAACCAGGTCGCGAGGATCGCCTGCGCATTCGCCACCCCGTCATGCAGCGCCAGGGCGCGACCGTGGCGGAGAAGGACGATGACGGGCTTTCCGGTCGCGGCGACGGCATCGGCCAGCGCCTGCTGCACGACGGGGATTTCGATGGCGGTGCGGGACTGCGCCTCGCCCGACATGTCCTGCGATTCGCCCAGCGCCAGGATGACGATGTCCGCCGCCTTCGCCGTTTCCACCGCTTTGGCGACGCCCCCGTCGATGGGCGTCAATATGCCGCTGCCCGGCGCGACCAGCAATCTGGCCGGGTCCGGCATGGCGGCGCGCAGGCCGGTGGCGATGTCGATGCCCTTGCCCTTGTCGCCGTAAAAGGCCCAGGGGCCGTAGACATTCTCCCTGTCCTCGCCGAACGGGCCGATGAGCGCGATGGTCTGCGCCCGGGCGGGATCGAGCGGCAGGACGCCATCATTCTGGAGCAGCACGATGGAACGCGCCGCCGCCTCCCGCGCCAAGGCGCGATGGGCGGGGGTGGAGATGCGGGTCTTTTCCGCTTCCTCGTCCAGCGAGCGCCAGGGATTGTCGAACAGGCCGATGGCGGTCTTGACGTAAAGGATGCGCCGGACGGCGACGTCGACCGTTTCCATCGGCACCGCGCCGCTTTTCACCAGATCGGGGATGTGGCGGATGTAAAGGCCGCTCTGCATCGACATGTCGACCCCGGCCAATATGGCGAGGCGGGTGGCGTCGCGCTCATCCTCGGCATAGCCGTGGGCGATCAGTTCCTCGTCCGCCGTATAGTCGGAAAAGACGAAGCCGCGGAACTTCATCTCGCCGCGCAGCGTGTCGGTGAGCAGGTCGCGGTCGGCGGTGGCGGGCACGCCGTTGATCTCGCTGAACGCCGCCATGGTGGTGAGCGCCCCCGCCGCGAAGGCGGCGCCGAAGGGCGGGAGATGGGTTTCGCGCAGCGTTTCGTCGCTGATGTCGACGCTGCCATATTCGAGGCCCCCGGCGACGGCGCCATAGGCGGCGAAATGCTTGGGGCAGGCGAGCAGGGAATCGTCGCGGCGCAGGTCGCGCCCCTGAAAGCCGCGCACGCGGGCGGCGGCGAAGAGGCCGCCCAGAGCGACATCCTCCCCGGCTCCCTCGACCACCCGGCCCCAGCGCTGGTCGCGGGCGACGTCGACCATGGGGGCAAAGGTCAGGTGCAGGCCGGCCGCCGTCGCCTCCACCGCCATGGCGCGCGCCGTGCGTTCCGCCAGCGACGGATCGAAACTGGCGGATTCGGCTAGGGTCACGGGGAAGATCGTCTTCAGGCCGTGGATGACGTCGCCCGCGAACAGCAGCGGAATGCCGAGGCGGCTTTGCCTCAGCGCGATTTCCTGCGCGCGGCGCGCGCCCGCGACGCCGATGCCGTTGAACAGGCAGCCGACCCGGCCCTTGCGGATTTCGTCGGCAAGCTGCCTTTCATTCTGGATGCCGACCTGCGGATTGGGGGGATTATAGGGGCGGAAACTGTCGGCCAGGCAGGTCATCTGCCCTGCCTTCTCCTCTATGGTCATGCGCGCGATCAGATCGTCCACGCGCTCCACCTCCGTCGCGGCAAGGGCGCGGCGGGGCAGGGGAAGGGTCAGGAAGCCGGCAAGGGCGGCGGTCAGGACGGCGCGGCGGGTCGCGGGAGGAACTGGGGTCATCAAGGGGAGCGTAACAGATTCCGGATGAACCGCACTTATCCCGTCAATGCGCGCAGGAAAGCAAGCTGTGGAGAGATGGGATGAGCCCTGAAGCGGATCAATTCGGCCCGGCGGCGGCGCCTATGATCAGCGATGGTGGACAGGGCTGGATTCGAACCAGCGTACGGGAAACCCGGGCAGATTTACAGTCTGCTGCCTTTAACCACTCGGCCACCTGTCCAGTCGCCTAACCGGCGTCGGAGGGTGCCCCGACCGGCTGGAGGGCGCTCCAATGGCGAAAGGAGACTTGCCTGTCAATGGCCCAATGTGAAAAGAGCGCTTCCCATGAAAAGAGGAAATCGCACCGGAAAGGCCAAAGGGACCTTTCCCCGCTTCTATGGACGGCATGCCGTCATCGCCGCGCTCGCCAATCCGGACCGGGTGGTGCGCAAGATATGGGGGACGAGGGAGGCGCTGAACGCGCTCGACCTGCCGCCCGTCTTGCCCATCGTCTATGCCGATGGCGCCGATCTGGGCCGCATGGTGCCGTCGGACGCGCCGCATCAGGGGATCGTGGCGGAGGTGGAGCCGCTGGACGATGTCTGGCTGGGCGACGTGCTGGAGGCGGGGCAGGACGATAACAGGCCCGTGCTGGTGCTGGACCAGGTGACGGACCCGCATAATGTCGGCGCGATCCTGCGGTCCGCCGCGGCGTTCGACGCGCTGTGCATCGTGACGCAGGACCGCCATGCGCCGCCCGAATCGGGGGTGCTGGCGCGCGCCGCGTCGGGCGCGCTGGAGATCGTGCCCTGGGTGCGGGTCGTGAACCTTGCCCGGGCGCTGGATGAGATCGCGGAAGCCGGTTACTGGCGCATCGGGCTGGACGGCGAGGCGGAGCAGACGCTGGGCGAGGCCATCGGCACGTCCCGCGTCGCGCTGGTGCTGGGGGCCGAGGGCGAAGGGCTGCGTCACAACAGCATGGCGCATTGCGACATTTTGGCTAAACTGCCGATCAGCCCGCGCATGGAGAGCCTGAACGTCTCCAATGCGGCGGCGATCGCCCTCTACGCGGCTGCCAGCCGGTAGCGGCCGGGGCCACGGACGACAGGGGGTTCGATCGTGACGGTCTTTCTGCGCTCGGCCGCCGTGCTGGCGGCCAGTCTGCTGCTCTCCGCCTGCCTGGTGACGCCGGGCAGGTTCGATTCCACGCTCGACATCCGCGCCGACCGGAGCTTCAGCTTTACCTATAAGGGCGAGATACTGGCATCGGACATGGGCAAGGGCCTGGGTTCGATGCCGGGCAATGACGATCCGATCGACGGCGCGACGCCCAGGGACCAGCAGAGCAGCCTGCGCACGGCGCTCCGGTCCGGGACGCAGGGCAAGGCCGAGGAGCGTTTCGACGTCAAGGACGACAAGGGCGACGATCAGCAGATGCAGGCGATCGCGGCGGCGCTGTCGAAGGAGAAGGGCTTTCGGTCGGCCCGCTACATGGGCAATCGCCGGTTCGAGATCGACTATGCGATCAGCGGCCGGCTGACCCACGCCTTCCTTTTTCCCTTCAACAGCGACGCGCAGATCGTGCTGCCCTTCGTGGCGGTGGAACTGCGTGGGGAAGACCGGGCGCGGGTGAAGGCGCCGGGCTATTCCAACGGCTATGACAAGAGCCAGAACCCGATGGGCGGCAATGGCGGCGACGATGCCGCCAAGGCGCTGGACGGCACCTTCACCCTCACCACCGATGCGGAGATCGTCAGCCAGAACCAGGAAGACGGCGCGCAGGACGTGGCGCAGGGGAAACGGATCGTCTGGAAGATCACGCCGCTGACCGGCGAGGCGCCGGCGGCCACGCTGAAGTTCAGGCCCTAGGCTGAGGACGCATTACTGGCGGGTTGGCGTCGAGGCCGTGCCCGACGGCGGGCTCGCAACCAGGAGCCGGCCGTCACCAAAAGGTCGTAGCCGCCGCCATCGCGCCCGCGCCGGCCATCCCCGCCAGCAAGGCCACGAGCATATAGCGCCAGCCGCTGCCCACCCGGATCAGCCTGACCTCCGTCAGGGGCGGCGGAGGGGGGGCGCCGCCCTTTTCCGGAAAGGCTTCCTCGATCCGCTTCACAAGGCCCGGCAGGCGCTGCAAGATCCGGACATTCTCGATCAGCGCGTCGGCGGCCTTCGCCTCCGGCCCCAGTTCGGCGCGCAGCCATTCCTTCACATAGGGGCCGCTCGTCTCCCACAGGTTGATGTCGGGGTCGAGCGCGGTCGCGACGCCCTCCACCATCACCATCGTCTTCTGGAGCAGCAGCAGGTGCGGCTGGGTCTGCATGTCGAAATCGCGGGTGATGGCGAACAGGCCGTCCAGCATGCCGCCGACCGACAGTTCGCGCACCGGCTTGCCCCGCATCGGTTCGCCCACGGCTCTGAGCGCGGTGGCGAATTCCTCTACATTGTGATGGCCCGGCACATATTGCGCCTCGAAGTGAATTTCCGCCACGCGGCGGTAATTGCCGGTGATGAGGCCGTAGAGGATTTCCGCCAGCCACATGCGCGCGCGCCGGTCGATGCGGCCCATGATGCCGAAGTCGATCGCGACGATGTCGCCATTGGCGGTGACGAACAGGTTCCCCTGATGCATGTCGGCATGGAAGAAGCCTTCGGCGATCGCCTGGCGCAGGAAGGCGTTGACCAGCCTTGCCGCGATTTCCTTCACATCATGGCCGGCGGCGATCAGCGCGTCCCGGTCGGAGATCTTGACCCCGTCGATCCACTCCATCGTCATGACCTTGCCGGTCGTGCGGTCCCAGTCGATGGCGGGCACGCGATAGCCGGGCATGGCCTCCATCGCCTCGCCCAGTTCCGAAGCCGAGGCCGCTTCCCGCCGCAGGTCGAGTTCGCGCGCGGTCCAGCGCTTCATGTTGGCGATGACGAGGCGGGGGCGGAGGCGGGCCACTTCGCCGCCCAGCATCTCGACATGGGCGGCGGCCCATTCATAGGTCTGGATGTCGCGGTTGAACTGGTCGATGACGCCGGGGCGGATCACCTTCACCGCGACATCGCGCCCGTCCGTCGTCACCGCGCGGTGCACCTGCGCGATGGAGGCGGCGCCCACCGGCACCTCGTCGAAGCGGCTGTAGAGCGTTTCCAGCGGCCGCCCGAAGCTCTGCTCCATCTGCGCGCGGATGGTGGCGAACGGCACGGGGGGCAGGGCGTCCTGCAGGCGCAGCAGGTCGTTCGCCGCATCCTCCCCCACCAGGTCGGGACGCGTCGCCAGCGTCTGGCCCAGCTTGATCGCCGCCGGGCCGATGGACTGGAAGGCGTCGGCATAGCGCGGCTGCCGGGGCACCCGCGCGCCCAGCCGCGCCACCCGCACCAGCCGCCGCACCGGCGTCGGCGTCAGCGGATCGCGCTCGATCCCGGTCAGCGCGCCATGCCGCGCCAGGGTGCGGCCCCATTTCAGCAGCCGCCAGATATGCGTGAGGTGGGAAGGCATCGCTATTTATGCCCTTCCCCTGCGGGAGAAGGACGTGACGGGCGCCCCATCAGATTTTCCACCCGCTATGGATCGCCACCAGCCCGCCCAGGATCGGTTCCACCTTCGTCTGCACGAAGCCGGCGTCGCGGATCATCCGCTCGAACGCCGGCATGGGGGGGAAGCGGCGGATCGATTCGATCAGATAGCGATAGCTGTCCTCATCGTCGGCCAGCAGCTTGCCGAGCCTGGGCACCAGCCGGTGCGAATAGACGTCATAGACGTCGGAAAAGCCCGGCCATGTCGTGGTGGAAAATTCCAGGCAGAAGAAGCGCCCGCCGAACTTCAGCACCCGATGCGCCTCGCGCAGCGCCCTGTCGACATGGGTCACGTTGCGGATGCCGAAGGCGATCGTATAGGCGTCGAACGCCCGGTCCGCAAAGCTCAGCTCCTCGGCATTCTGCTCCGACCAGATGAGGCCTTCCAGCCCCTTCTTCCTCGCCCGATCGACGCCCACGGCCAGCATTTCGGGATTGATGTCGGAAACCGTCACCCGCGCGCCATGGCGATGCATGCGGAAGGCGATGTCCCCGGTGCCGCCCGCCATGTCCAGGATAAGCTCGTCCCGGCGCGGCTTCACCCGGCTGACGAACTGGTCCTTCCAGAGCCGATGCGCGCCGCCCGACATGGCGTCGTTCATCAGATCATATTTGGACGCCACATTGGAGAAGACGGCGCGGACCATCCCCTGTTTTTCGGCGGCTTCGACATCGCGATAGCCAAAGGAAGCGGTTTCACTCATGGGCGCACGCTCTAGAGCATTTTTCCGGGGAGAGGAAACCTCCGAGATCGGGTAAAATGTCCATGGCGCCGCATGCGGCAAGAGGCCTGTTGCCGGGCGGTCCGGGGCGCTCCATAGAGGGCCATGCCCGAACTTCCCGAAGTCGAAACCACCGTCGCGGGCCTGCGATCGGTCCTGCAGGGCTCGCTCCTGACGCGGGTCGAGCCGCGCCGCGCCGACCTGCGCTTTCCGATACCCGTCGACCTGCGCCAGCGGCTGACCGGCGCCACCGTCACCGGCCTGTCGCGCCGCGCCAAATACGGCCTGATCGACACCGACCGCGGCGACACGCTGATCTTCCACCTCGGCATGTCGGGCCGCTGGCGAATCGATCCGGCGGAGATCGGGCCGCATGACCATCTGTTGATCGGGACCGGGGGAGGGCGGCTTCTGTCGCTCAACGACCCGCGCCGCTTCGGCTCGCTCGACCTGGTCCGCAGCGAGGCGTGGGAGGCCCATAACCCCTTCACCCGCATGGGACCCGAGCCGCTGGGGCCGGATTTCACGGCCGACGCGCTGGCCGCCGCCCTCAAGGGCAAGGCGGCGTCGATCAAGGCCGCGCTGCTCGACCAGCGCATCGTTGCCGGGCTGGGCAATATCTATGTCTGCGAGGCGCTCCACATGGCCGGCATCGCCCCGACGCGCGAAGCGGGCCGGATCGGCCGCGCCCGCCTCGCCCTGCTGGTCGACGCGATTCGGGAGGTGCTGACCGCCGCCATCGCCGCGGGCGGATCGACGCTGCGCGACTATGCCCGGCCCGACGGCGAACTGGGTTATTTCTCCAAGCAATGGCGGGTCTATGGCCGCGAGGGGGAAGCCTGCCATTGCGGCACGCCCGTCAGGCGCCGCGTGGATGGAGGCAGATCGACCTTTTTCTGCCCGAAATGCCAGAAATAGCGGGGCGCTCAGCGGTTGACGCAACCCCTGTTCCCCTGTAAGGGGCGCACCTTCACGAGAGCCGGTTGGGGATTCCGACGGGCTCCTTCACGAGATTTGACGAGAACCGAGGACAGTAAATGGCCAATACGCCGCAAGCCAAGAAGCGCATCCGCCGCAACGCCCGCCGCGCCGAGATCAACGGCGCCCGCATCAGCCGGATTCGCACCCTGGTGAAGAAGGTCGAAACCGCCCTCGCCGCCGGCGACAAGGCTGCCGCGACCACGGCGCTTCAGTCGGTCCAGCCGGAACTCGCCCGCGGCGTCGCCCGCGGCGTGCTGCACAAGAACACCGCGGCCCGCAAGTTCGGCCGTCTGACGAAGCGCGTCAGCGCGCTCGGTTAAGACCCAGCCACTTTCCAGCTCGTCGGTCAGAACAGGCCCGCCCCGCAGTCGATGCGGGGCGGGCTTTTTCATGTTTCATTCACCAAAAGGTCATTTTGGAGGAAGCCCCGATTTCCGGCGATTCTCCTTCGATTCGAGAGAGGTGACGGTCCAGGTGCTGGAATAATATAGTGAAATTGCTGGGTAATTTTTCAAACCGGCCTTTTCTGCGGGGTTTGCCGAGTCAACGGCTTTATTTCACATTTTTGACTGGCAGCGCCCTTGATCCGGCGAAGCAGGCCTGTCTATTTTGATCCTCCGGCCGCCACTCGAATCGAATTTCCGGCGGTCATCAGATGGTTGGTTGATGCACGAGATTCGGGAAGGCGGGGCTTTTCCGGAACGGGTCTCTGCGTCGCATCGCCCCTGCCTATGGGGTGCAGTTGATGGGGGTCGACTGTTT
>NZ_CP084406.1:0-465000 GCF_024611135.1 Sphingobium sp. CFD-2
ATGGCCAAAACCAAGGTTGCGATCATCGGATCGGGAAATATCGGCACCGACCTGATGATAAAGATCATGCGTCTTTCGGAGACGCTGGAAATGGGTGCCTTCGTCGGCATCGATCCGGAATCGGACGGGCTGAAGCGCGCCGCCCGCATGGGCGTGCCCATCACGGCGGAGGGCATTGACGGCCTGATCGCGCTGGAGGGTTTCAAGGACATCGCCATCGTGTTCGACGCGACGTCGGCAGGCGCGCACAAGCGGCACAATGAACTGCTCCAGGCGCATGGCAAGCGGGTGGTCGACCTGACGCCCGCGGCCATCGGCCCCTACACCATTCCGCCCGTCAACGGCGAAACCAACCTGGACGCGTCGAACGTCAACATGGTGACCTGCGGCGGCCAGGCGACCATCCCCATCGTCCATGCCGTCAACCGCGTCGCGAAGGTGCATTATGGCGAGATCGTCGCCTCCATCGCCTCCAAGAGCGCAGGTCCCGGCACGCGCGCCAATATCGACGAATTCACCGAGACCACCAGCCAGGCGATCGTCGACGTCGGCGGGGCGAGCCGCGGCAAGGCCATCATCATCCTCAACCCCGCCGAGCCGCCGCTGATCATGCGCGACACCGTTTATTGCCTGTGCGACGACGCCAGCCAGGACGAGATCCGCGCCAGCATCGACCGCATGGTGGCCGAAGTGCAGACCTATGTGCCGGGATACCGGCTGAAGCAGGCGGTGCAGTTCGAACATATCGGATCGAACCGTCCCCTGCGCATTCCGGAGATGGACGGGGAATTCACGGGCCTCAAGGTCAGCGTCTTCCTGGAGGTCGAGGGAGCCGCCCATTACCTGCCCGCCTATGCCGGCAATCTCGACATCATGACCTCGGCCGCGTTGCGCACCGCCGAAAAGATCGCCGTCCGCATGCATGAAGGAGCCGTCGCATGACCTTCGATCCGACCCAGACCAAGCTCTACATCCAGGACGTCACGCTGCGCGACGGCATGCATGCCGTCCGTCACCAATATAGCATCGACCATGTGCAGAAGATCGCCCGGGCGCTGGACGACGCCAAGGTCGACGCCATCGAGGTCGCCCATGGCGACGGCCTTAGCGGGTCGTCCTTCAACTATGGTTTCGGCGCGCATACGGACCATGACTGGATCGTCGCCGTGGCGGACGTGCTGGAACATAGCGTCCTGACGACGCTGCTGCTGCCCGGCATCGGCACGGTGCACGATCTGAAGCATGCCTATGATCTGGGCGTGCGGTCGGTGCGCATCGCCACCCATTGCACGGAGGCGGATGTTTCGAAGCAGCATATCGAGGCGGCGCGCAACCTGGGCATGGACGTGTCCGGCTTCCTGATGATGAGCCACATGACCGATCCGGATGCGCTGGCGCAGCAGGCCAAGCTGATGGAAGATTATGGCGCGCACTGCGTCTATGTCACCGACAGCGGCGGCGCGCTCAACATGGAGCAATATGCGGCGCGGCTTCAGGCCTATGATCGCGTGCTGAAGCCCGAGACGCAGCGTGGCGTGCACGCCCACCACAATCTTTCGCTGGGCGTCGCCAATTCCATCGTCGCCGTGCAGAACGGCGCGGTCCGCGTCGACGCCAGCCTGGCCGGCATGGGAGCCGGCGCCGGCAATGCGCCGCTGGAGGTGTTCATTGCCGCAGCGGACCGCTATGGCTGGAACCATGGCTGCGATCTCTATGCGTTGATGGACGCCGCCGAAGAACTGGTCCGCCCCCTGCAGGACCGGCCGGTGCGCGTGGACCGCGAAACGCTGACCCTCGGTTATGCGGGCGTCTATTCCAGCTTCCTGCGCCATGCGGAAAAGGCGGCGCAGGACTATGGCCTCGACACGCGCAGCATCCTTGCGGAAGTGGGCCGTCGCAAGATGGTCGGCGGTCAGGAGGATATGATCGTCGACGTCGCGCTCGATCTCAGCGCGAAATAAGCGGCGGGGCGGCTCCGCCTCTTCGCCCGTGAGCACGCCCCTGGCCTGACGGTTCGTCCGTCAGGCCAGGGGCGAGCCAGGCCTCACACTCGTTCCCAGATGGCCGCGATGCCCTGGCCGCCGCCTATGCACATGGTCGTCAGGCCCAGGCGGGCGCCGGTGCGCTGCAGTTCATAGACCAGCTTGGTCGTGATGATCGCGCCCGTCGCCCCCACCGGATGGCCCAGCGAAATGCCGCTGCCATTGGGATTGACCCTTGCCGGATCGAAGCCCAGCTCCCGCGAGACGGCGCAGGCCTGCGCTGCAAAGGCTTCGTTGGATTCGATCACGTCCAGATCGCCCACGCCGATCCCCGCCCGCTCCAGCGCCTTGCGCGTGGCGGGCACCGGGCCGATGCCCATATAGGCCGGATCGACCCCCGCATGGCCATAGGCGACCAGTCGCGCGAGGGGCTTCAATCCCTGCGCCTTCACCGCCTCCCCGCTTGCCAGCACCACGGCGGCGGCGCCGTCGTTGATCCCCGACGCATTGCCGGCCGTCACTGTCCCATCCTTCTGGAAGACGGGCTTCAGCTTGCTGAAATCCTCCGGGGCCGCATCGGCGCGCACGAATTCGTCGGTGTCGAACGGCACCGGCTTGCGCCGCACCGTCACCTCCACCGGCACGATCTGCTCCCTGAAATAGCCTTGCGCGATGGCGTTCGCCGCCCGCTTCTGGCTTTCATGGGCGAGCGCGTCCTGGTCTTCCCGCGAAATGCCGTAGCGGGCAGCGACATTCTCCCCCGTGACGCCCATATGGATGCCGTGGAAGGGATCGGTCAGCGCGCCGGTCAACCCGTCCTGCACCAACGCATCGCCCATCTTCTGGCCCCAGCGGGCGGCGGGCAGGAAATAAGGCGCGCGGCTCATGATCTCCACGCCCGCGCCCAGCGCGATGTCGCAGTCACCGAGCATGATCGACTGGGCTGCGGTAAGGATCGCCTGCAAACCCGATCCGCAGAGGCGGTTGACGTTGTGCGCCGGAGTTTCCTGCGGAATGCCCGCGCCGATCGCCGCTATGCGCGCGGCATAGGCGTCGCGCGGCTCGCAAGGGATGACATTGCCCAGCACGACATTGCCGATCAGGCTCGCCTCGAGCCCCGCGCGCTCTATCGCCGCCCGCGCCACATGCGCACCCAGTTCGCCCGGCTTCTGGTCCTTGAGCGAGCCGCCGAAGCTGCCGATGGCCGTCCGCGCCGCCGATACCAGAAAGACATCCGTCATATGCTGTTCCTGTCCTGAATGTTGAGATCCCCGAAGCGCCCACCCTCGGCAGCGAGCCGCTCGATCAGCGGGGCGGGCGTCCATGCCCAGCCGTTACGGCCGACGGCAAGGGCGCGAAGCCGGTCCAGAACGGTGGACAAGCCCATGATGTCGGCCTGGAACATCGGTCCGCCGCGTTCGCGGCCGAAGCCATAGCCATGGATGTAGATCATGTCGACGTCGACGGGACGATAGGCGATTCCTTCCTCCACGATCCGCGCGCCTTCATTGACCAGAGCCAGCAGGCAACGGCCGACGATTTCCTCATCGCTGAACGCGCGCCGCTCAAGGCCTGTCTCGGCGGAGTAATCCTCGATCAGCCTTGTGATTTCCGGATCGGTTTCCGCCGTCCGGCCATCCGGATAGGCGTAGATGCCCTTGCCCGTCTTCTGTCCGAACCGCCCCAGTTCACAGATGCGGTCTATCACGCCCGAATAGGGCCGGTCGGGCTGTTCCGCCATACGGCGCTTGCGGATCGCCCAGCCGATGTCCTGTCCGGCCAGATCCATCGTCCGGCACGGCCCCATCGCCATGCCCCACCGCTCCATGGCGGCATCGATCTGCTGCGGCAGCGCGCCTTCCTCCAGCATGAACCAGACCTGGCGCAGATATTCCTCGAACATGCGGTTGCCGATGAAGCCGTCGCACACGCCCGACACGACGCCGACCTTGCCGATCCGCTTGCCCAGCGCCATCGCGGTCGCCAGCACATCCGGCGCGGTTTCCCTGCCGCGAACCACTTCCAGCAACCGCATGATATTGGCGGGCGAGAAGAAATGCAGGCCGACGACCCGCGACGGATCGGCCACCAGCGCGGCGATGGCGTCGAGGTCGAGCGTCGATGTGTTGCTCGCCAATATCGCATCCGGCCGGGTGATCGCATCGAGCGCGGAAAAGACCTGCTTCTTGACGCCCATATCCTCGAACACCGCCTCGATCACCAGATCGGCATCCGCGAGCGCCTCCAGTTCGGTCGCCGCCGTGAAGGCGGCGATGCGCGCATCGGCCACGGCCTGACCGATCCTGCCCTTCTCCACATCGCGCTGGATCGTCTTGCAAATGGTGGCTTCCGCCTTGGCGAGCGCCTCGGGACGCAGTTCGGCCATCGTCACGGGCAGGCCCGCATTCAACAGCGCAAGCGCGATGCCCGTGCCCATCAGGCCGCCGCCCACAACACCGACATGACCGACGTCACGGGGGCGCACGTCCGGCGCCAATCCGGGAATGCGCGCCACAGTCCGCTCCCCGAAAAATACGTGACGCAGGCCGCGAGAAGCCTCGGAGCGCAGCAATTCCCCGAACAGCGCCGCTTCCAGCGCCAAACCGGCGGCCAGATCGCCGGACAGCGCCGCGACGCAATCGACGATCCGGGCAGGCGCCTGGCTCAGCCCGGCCCGCAGCTTCGCCCGGCGCGACGCGACGGCCCCGGCGAGGTCGGCAGGCACCGGCAGCGTGCCCGAACGGCGCAGCGGAGGCACGTTGCGCGCCACCTCCAGCGCCGCCTCCACAACATCGCCGTCCACCAACTGATCGACCAGTCCCGCCGACAATGCGCGCTCCGCCGTCACGGGCTTGCCCGACAGCATCATGTCGAGCGCTGCGCCTGCCCCGATCAGGCGCGGCAGGCGCTGCGTACCGCCCGCGCCGGGCAGCAGGCCCAGCGTCACTTCGGGCAGGCCAAGGCGGCTTCCCGCCTGGGCAACGCGGTAGTGGCCCGCCATGGCCAGTTCCAGGCCACCGCCCAGCGCCATGCCGTGGATCGCCATGATCACCGGCTTGGCGCACGCCTCGACCGTCGCAATCAGATGCCGCAGCCGGTCGACCTGCTCGGGATCACCGTCGAAATCGCCGATGTCGGCGCCGCCACAGAACATCCGGCCGGCGCCGGCGATCACGATGGCGCGGCAGGCGGGATCGCTCGCCGCTTCCCCGACTTTCGCCCCCAGTTCCTCGACAAAGCCGTTGCCCACCGAAAGGGCATTTACCGGCCCGTTGGACAGGCGCAGGACGATGGTCGCACCCGCCCGGGTCATCTCGACGGCCATGATGATCCTTTCGTTCAGAAGGCGTCGGCGCCAAGCGCCATGATCGTGGCCTCACCCGCCGCGATGCCGGCTGCCAGCCCCTGGGCCTGCGGCAGCATCCGTTGCGCGAAATAGTCGGCCAGCGCGCGCTTCGCCGCATGCAGCGGCGCATCCCCCCGCGCGGCGGTGGCCATGCGCGTCCACATCCAGCCCATGGAGACCAGCGCGAAAAGGCGCAGATAGTCGACCGCCGCCGCTCCGGCTGCGTCGACCCCCGCGCCGCGCAGCGACGCGGTTACGCCGCGCAGAAGGGTGAGCGCGTCGCCCGTCTTCGCTGCAATGTCCAGCCCCGCCCCAGCTTCCAGATCCGCGTCCACCAAGGTGAAAAAGCCATCGACCACCGCGCCGCCCGCCATGGGAAGCTTGCGTCCGACCAGATCCATCGCCTGCACGCCATTGGTGCCCTCATAAATCTGGGCGATGCGGGCATCGCGGACATATTGCTCCATGCCCCATTCGCGGATGTAGCCATGCCCGCCGAACACCTGCTGCGCCTGCACCGCGCTTTCGAAGCCGAAGTCGGTGAAGGCCGCCTTCACCACCGGCGTCAGCAGCGCGACCAGGGCATCCGCCTTCGCCCGCTCAGCGGCATCGGGATGATGATGCGCCCGGTCGAGTTGCAAGGCCGTCCACCCGGCCAACGCCCGTCCGGCCTCCACGAAACCCCGGATATTGAGCAGCATGCGCCGCACATCGGCATGTTCGATGATCGCCACCGGACCCCGCGCGCCATCGGCGCTGCGTCCCTGGAGCCGCTCCTTCGCATAGCCGGCGGCCTGCTGATAGGCTGCGCCGGCAATGCCCAGCCCCTGAATGCCGACCATCAGGCGCTCGGCATTCATCATGGTGAACATGGCGGCCAGGCCCCTGTTCGGTTCCCCCACCAGCCAGCCGGTCGCGCCGTCATAGTTCATCACGCAGGTCGGCTGGGCGTGGATGCCCATCTTCTTTTCCAGCGCGCCCACCGACATGGCGTTGCGGATCGTGAAGCCGCCATCGGCGTCGGGCAGATATTTGGGCACCAGGAACAGGCTGATCCCCTTCACCCCCGCCGGGGCATCGGGCAGGCGCGCCAGCACCAGATGGACGATGTTGCCGCCGAAATCATGATCGCCCGAGGAAATGAAGATCTTCTGCCCGGTGACGGCGTAGCTGCCGTCGGCGCCGGGCGCCGCCTTGGTCTTCAGCAGCGCCAGGTCCGTGCCCGCGCCGCTTTCGGTGAGCGCCATGGCGCCGGTCCATTCGCCGCTCACCATGCGCGGCAGATAGGTGGCCTTCAGCGAATCGCTGGCATGGGCGATGATCGCCTCGCACGCGCCGCGTGTCAGGCCCGGGAACAGGCCGAAGGACAGGTTCGCCGCCGACAGCATCTCGTCCAGCCAGAGCTGGAGGATGAAGGGCAGCCCCTGCCCGCCATATTCCGGCTCCGCCGATAGCGATGCCCAGCCCGCAGCCGCGAAGTCCCGCCAGGCGTCGGCAAAACCCTCCGGCGTCTTCACCGATCCGTCGACGAGATGGCTTCCCTCCTCATCCCCATGGCGGTTGAGCGGGTGCAGCCGGTCGGCGCACATCCGGCCCGCTTCCTCCAGGACGGCCACCGCCAGGTCGGCATCGACCTCCTTTCCAACGTCCGCCATTGTCCGGTCGAAGCCGAGAACCTCCGTCAACAGAAAGCGATAATCGTCTATCGGGGGAACATAGCTGAACATCGGGACTCTCCTGGAAATCGCGGGCCTCTGCTATACCAAACATCTGTTACAGTCAATCGCGGCGCATCCCCTGCCATTCGGCAATCCCCAAGGTCCACGACCGACTTATTAACATTCCGGAAACCCGCCGGTGCGAATAGTCGGAAAATGCCCATACCAGCGATCGTCGACCAGCCACCCGAGTCCGAAAACAGGCGAGACGCCGCGCGTTGGCGCATTCGCCTGGAACTTCCCGGCACGTCCGACGGCGCGAGCACGAATGTGGTGATCCACGACATCTCGACCGCCGGCATGCTGATAGAAACCAGGTCGACGCTGGAGATCGGGCAGAGCATCATGCTGTCCCTGCCCGATGCCGACCGGGTCGTGGCCCGTGTCGTCTGGCAGAACGAGACCCTGTTCGGCTGTCGTTTCGAAACGTCGCTGCCCCAGGGCGCGGTAAGCGCGATCAGGCTGCGCAGTCCAGGGCGCGACGATGTGGAGCCTGCCGCCGATCCGCCGGAGGAAGCCGCCGCCGAAGGATTGGGCGAACGCCTGCTGCGGCTGCGGCATGAAAAGGGGCTGAGCCGCACGGCATTGTCCGAGCGGACGGGGTTCAGCAAGCCCACCATCTGGGGATGGGAGACAGGCAGGACGACCCCGAGAAGGGAAAATCTGCGCATTCTTGCGGCGGTCTTCGGCCTGTCCGAGCAACAGCTGCTGTACGGCAAGGGGCGTCCGCCGCTCCGGGAAACCGACGCATCGGGCGCGGAGGCCTATGCCCGGTCGCTGAAGGAGGTCATCGATCAGGCGAAGACGCGCATTGCCGAAGCGGCCGGGGTGAGCAAGCTCAAGGTGCAGATTTCCATCGAATTTTAGCACGCGGACGCCCTCCCCCGGCGGGGCAGAGATCATTCATGCCGAAAGACGGCGACGATCTGCGCCGCAATCTCCGCCGGAGCAAGCTTGCCGGGACGGTACCAGTCGGCGGTGGCGTTCAATTGCGCCAGAAGCAGGTTGCGATAGATCGACCGGTCGATAGGGGCCGGCAGCGGCAGTTCCTCGACCAGCGAACGAAACAGCCCTTCGAACCGGTCGCGCCGCGCGATCAGCTGTTCGCGGACATCATCCGGCACTTCCCGAAAGTCGTTCATCATCGGCGTGGTGAGGGAGCCGGGGGCAAGCTGGATGTCCAACAATGTCGCGCAGGCCGCGTACAGCCGGGCCCAAGGATCGGATTGCGCCCGCACGGCCGCGGCTATGCGTTCTTCCGCCCTGTCGAGCGCGGCATTGTGCAGTTCCACGAACAAGGCGTCCTTGGACCTGATATGATGGTAAAGCGAACCGCCCAGCACGCCCGCCTGCTCGCCGATGTCGCGCATGGAGGTGCCGCGATAACCCTTTTTCGCGAATAGCTGGGCGGCGATCTCCAATATCTGGCGGCGGCGCGACGATGGCTCGTCATTCGGTCCAGAAGGCGGCACAGGCTTTGTCATCGTGGCGGCGCTAGCACATCCTTAAATGCCCGCGAAGCCTCCGTTCCCGATGAAGGGACCGGCGCTTCATCTTTGCCCGAGCCGGCCTCCTCAGATGGCCGCGTCGAGTTGGCGCATGATCTCCCGTCGGCGCCGTTGCGCTTCGAAGCGGGCGCGCTCCGGATCGCCGTCGAGGATCGCGGCGATGATGGCGCGTCTTTCCCGCTTCCAGCGCTGCTTGCCCTCGCTTCCGCCATAGACCGGCCCGCGCGGATATTCGGCATAATGGTGCACGGCCACGCGGGAGAGCAGTTCCATCAGCGGGCGGTCGACCATCAGGTAGAGAATGTCCAGCATGCTCTGGTCGAATGCGCCGCGCTGCCGCGCCGTATTGCGCCCGTCGATGGATTTGACCAGCGCCGCAAGCTCCTGCCGAAGCGCCTCGTCCGTGGCGCGCGCCGCCGCCGCCATCAGTTCGCAGTCGAGCAGGGTGATGATGTCGATGGCCTCCGGATGCGCCGAATGATGCAGCGCCAGGAAGCCGGAAATCGCCTGGCTCAAACCCTCCGCATCGGGCCGGGTGCCGTAATAGCCGCCGCCGGGGCCGCGCCGAACCTTCAGGAAACCCTCATGCTCCAGCACGCGCGCCGCCTGCTGCACGGTGACGATGCCCACGCCCAGCGCCTTCGCCAGATCGGGCAGGGATCCGATCTGCGCTTCGGGCGGCTGGGCGACGATCATGTCACGCAGCTTCGCCACGGCCGCCGTCACCAGTCCTTCGCGGGAATTCTGCTTGCGGATGCTCATCTTACTCCTCGTCTGGGGTCCGACCGCCCATAGCGAATTTGCCGGCAAAAGGGCACTCCTCATACATCCTGTCCTATTATGTGCATATTATTTGTTTGATTCTTTCCGGTTTGGCGGTATTGCGATTCATAGGGGTCGATAATGGGCATATTAGTATGGGCTGAGGATAGGACGGCTTTTGGCCGCGCCAGAGCCCTGCCAACATGGGACGAGGGTGGATGCAGTGAAGATCGGCATAGTGAAAGAGATGGCGCCCGGTGAGCGCCGCGTTTCCGGCACGCCGGAAACGGTCAAGAAATTCAAGGCGCTGGGCGCGGAAGTCGCGGTGGAAGCAGGGGCGGGCCTGTCCGCCGCCATATCCGATGCGGACTATGCCGCCATGGGTGCGACGGTGGCGGATCGCGTCGCTACTGTGGCGGATGCCGACATCATCCTGGGCGTGCAGGGGCCGGACGTGGCCAGCATCGCGGGCGCCAAGCCCGGCGCGTGGATCGTCGCGGGCCTCAATCCCTTTGTCGAGCGGGCGCGGGTCGACGCCTATGCCGCCGCCGGTTTCGAGGCGCTGGCGATGGAGTTCATGCCGCGCATCACCCGCGCGCAGTCGATGGACATTCTCTCCTCCCAGTCCAACCTTGCCGGCTACAAGGCGGTGCTGGACGCGGCGGCCGAATATGGCCGGTCCTTCCCGATGATGATGACGGCGGCGGGCACGGTGTCGCCGGCAAAGGCGTTCATCATGGGCGTCGGCGTCGCGGGCCTGCAGGCGATCGCGACCGCGAAGCGGCTGGGCGCGCAGGTTTCCGCCACCGACGTGCGCTCCGCGACCAAGGAGCAGATCGAGAGCCTGGGCGCAAAGGCGATCTTCGTCGAGAGCGTCGCGGGCATCGAGGGCGAGGGCAAGGGCGGCTATGCCACCGAAATGTCCGAGGATTATCAAAAGGCGCAGGCCGAGCTGGTGTCCGGCCATATCGCCAAGCAGGACATCGTCATCACCACCGCGCTGATTCCGGGCAAGCCCGCGCCGCGCCTGATTTCAGACGCGCAGATCGCGTCGATGAAGCCGGGCAGCGTGATCGTCGACCTGGCCGTCGAGCAGGGCGGCAATGTCGAGGGCGCGGTGCTGGGCGAAGTGGTCGAACGGCACGGCGTCAAGATCGTCGGGCACAAGAATGTGCCCTCGCGCCTCGCCGCCGACGCATCGGCCCTGTTTGCGCGCAACCTCTATAACTTCCTCTCCGCCTTCTGGAACAAGGACCGGAACGCGCCGGTGCTGGACGAGGAAATCGGCAACGCCATCCGCGTGACGCAGGGTGGGAAAGTCGTCAGCGAAAGGCTGCTTCAATTGACGGGGGCACTGTCATGAGTTCGCTTAATCCCGATTATCTGTTCGTCTTCATCCTGGCGGCCTTCGTCGGTTTTCAGCTCATCAAGAAGGTGTCGCCGCTGCTGCATTCGCCCTTGATGTCGCTGACCAACGCCATCGCAGCGGTGGTGATCGTGGGCGCGATCAGCATCACGGGCGAGGAAGGCGCGACGCCGCTGGCAAAGACGCTGGGCTTCGTCGCGGTGTTCTGCGCCACGGTCAATCTGGTCAGCGGTTTCATGATCACCGACCGCATGCTCAAGATGTTCAAGCCGCGGGGGAAGTGAGATGAACGCATTCGTACCCTTTGCGGCGATCATCGCATCGTCGCTGTTCATCCTGGCGCTGATGTGGATGAGCCACCCGTCGACGGCCCGCCGGGGCGTGCGCGCGGGCGAGATCGGCATGCTGGTCGCCATCGTCGGCGCGCTGGTCCAGCATGAGGTGGTCGATTACAACCTGATCCTCATCGCCATGGTCGCGGGCGCGGCCGCCGGCATCCCGATGGCGCTGCTGATGCCGATGACGGCGATCCCGCAGCGGACCGCCATCTCCCACGCCTTCGGCGCGCTTGCCGTGGGCCTGATCGGCGCGGCGGAATATTACAAGCACGCCCATGGCGAATATGCCGGCAGCTTCATCATGTGGGCGCTGATGTTCGAGATGCTGCTGGGTTTCCTGACCTGCACGGCATCGGTCATCGCCTTCGCGAAGTTGCAGGAGATCATGGGCAGCCGTCCCGTCTCCTTCGTCGGGCAGCGGGTGGTGAACGGCGCCGTGGCGCTGGCGGCGCTGGTGATCGCCGCGATGCTCGCGCTCGATCCGACGCAGACCTGGCTGTTCCCCGCCTTCGTGGCGCTGGCGCTGCTGTTCGGCATATTGCTGGTGATCCCGATCGGCGGGGCGGACATGCCGACCGTGATCGCGCTGCTCAACAGCTATGCGGGGCTTGCGGCGAGCGCCATGGGCTTTGCCCTGGGGAACAAGCTGCTGATCGTGGCGGGCGCGCTGGACGGTGCGTCGGGCTTCATCCTGGCGGTCATCATGTGCAAGGCGATGAACCGCAGCTTCGCCAATGTCATGTTCGGCGGCTTCGGCAAGGTCGTGGCCGGCGCGGCGGGCGGCAAGGACGACCGCGTTGTCCGTTCGGCCTCGGCCGAGGAAGCGGCGTTGCAGCTTGAAAACGCCAGCAGCGTCGTCATCATTCCGGGCTATGGCATGGCGGTGGCGCAGGCGCAGCACAAGGTGAGCGAACTGTATCAGGCGCTGACCAAGAAGGGCGTCGATGTGAAGTTCGCGATCCATCCGGTCGCGGGCCGCATGCCGGGACATATGAACGTGCTGCTGGCCGAAGCCAACGTGCCCTATGAGCAGTTGATCGAGCTGGACGACATCAACCCCGAACTGCCGCAGGCGGACGTGGCGCTGATCATCGGCGCCAACGACACGATCAATCCGTCGGCGCGCGACGATCCGCAGAGCGCGATCGCGGGCATGCCGATCATCGAGGCGGATCGGGCCAAGTCGGTCTTCGTGATCAAGCGTTCGATGAATGCGGGCTTCGCCGGAATCGACAATCCGATCTACTATAACAGCAACACCCAGATGCTGTTCGGCGATGCCAAGGACATGGTCGGCACCATCGCCAAGGAACTGGCTGGCGGCGGTTCGGGCCTGCATTGAGCGACGGACTGGCGCCTCCCTCCGCAGCATCCGAACGGATGGAAGGGCGGCGGGCCGGGTGCGGGCTGGACGCCTTCGCGAGCGGGGCGGAAGAATGGCGCAGTCCTGTCCGCCCTGCACCACCGTCATCTTGAAAGGCGACAAAGGTCGTTCCGGGATTATGCCTCTGGAACGACCTTTGTTTTTGCGGCATGTCTTGCAGGATTGGCGGAGGGGGGCTTCATGCGTCTGATATGTCCTGCGATAATCTCGGTTGCGGTCCTGGCTCCCCAGGCGCTCTTTGCTCAGCCTTCCGCGCCGAATGCCCAGGGCGACCTGTCCGTCACCATCTATAATAACGATCTGGCGCTGGTGCAGGACCTCCGCCGCATCACCCTGCCCTCCGGACGCTCCCGGCAGGAATTTCCCGATGTCTCGGCGCGCATTCGCCCGGAAACGGTGACATTGTCGGGAGAAGGCATCGGCATTGTCGAGCAGAATTTCGACTATGACCTTTTGTCACCCGCATCGCTGATGGAAAAGGCGGTGGGCCAGACGATCACCCTGCTGCGCACCAACCCAGCCACCGGCGCGGAAACGCGGGAACAGGCAATGGTGCTGGCGGCCAATGGCGGGGTGGTGCTGAAGATCGGTGAGCGGATCGAGGTGCTGCGCGACGACGGTCTGCCTGTGCGGGTCATTTTCTCCTCCATTCCGCCCAATCTGCGCGCGCGCCCGACGCTGAGCGTCACCATGGATGCGCCGCAGGGCGGTGCAAGGCCGGTGACGCTGAGCTACCTGACGCCGGGCATGAGCTGGAAATCAGACTATGTCGCCCTGTTCGACGAGAAAGCGGGCAAGCTCGACATGCAGGGCTGGATCACGCTCAACAACAGCACCGGCACCGCTTTCGCCAACGCCCGCGCCCTGCTGGTCGCCGGGGAAGTCGGACAGGTGCAGCAATCTTATGGCGGCTATAATGGCGGCCGGCCCCAGCCTCGCGGAAACCGGCCCGGCACGGAGAGCGGCGGCGAGCAACTGGGCGACTTCCATGTCTATCCGATCGAGGGTCGCACGACGATCGCCAATGCCCAGACCAAGCAGGTGAGCTTCCTCGACGCATCGGGCGTGCCGGCGGAACGCGGTTACGAGTTCCGCAGCAACTGGATGGAAAGCAAGGACCAGGCGGAAAGCGCCGCATCGGTGCTCAAATTCTCCAATGCCAAGGCTTCCGGAATCGGCGCGGCCCTGCCCGCGGGCACGGTTCGCGTCTATATGCGGGATGCGCGCGGGCAGGCCCAGTTCATCGGGGAAAGCGGCATTCCGCACACGCCCGGCGGCTCCACCCTCGCCCTGCGAACGGGCGACGCCTTCGACGTGAAGGTGCAGCCGGTGGTCGAGCAGCGCGACACGATCACGACGGACGAATGGACGAAGACCGAGCGCTGGCGCGTCGCCTATCCCGACGGCACAAAGGCGGAAGGCTATGTCGAGCGGCCGCAGAAATATTTTCGCACGCGGATGCGCTACATCGTCACCAATGCCAAGCCGGTGCCGGTGAATGTCGACGTGGTCCAGTCCGGCCTGTCCCAATGGTGGTGGTGGCGCGACCTGCGCGTGCCGGAGGAGAGCATTCCCGGCGTGCAGGAAACGGCTGACCTGCGGCGCTGGGTGGTGCCGGTGCCCGCCAATGGCAAGGTCGAACTGACCGCCACTTTCCTCACCCCCTGGTAAGCGCGGCCATGCCCCGCCTGTGGCTGTGGCTGATGATCCTGCCGCTTTGGGCGCCCCTGGCCGCGAGGGCGCAGTTGCCGGTCGTGATCTCCAGCGGTCCGGACAAGGTGGCGGTCACGCTCTACCGCGACCCGGAGCGGGGAGAGGCTCCGCTCGACCGCGATGAGCCCGGCGCCTTCGCCCTGATCGCGGAGACGCGCACGGTTATGTTGCCGCCGGGCGAAGCCGTGATCCGGTTCGAGGGGGTGGCGAGCGGCATCGTGCCGCAATCGGCGATCCTCTTTGGCGCGCCCCCGCGGGAGCGCAATCGCGACGCGGCGCTGCTGTCGCAAAAGGGGCTGGTTGACGCCTTTACCGGGCAACGGGTGATCCTTCGCCGCACCGACCCGGCAAGCGGCAGGACGGTCGAGGAAAGCGCGACCGTGCGATCCGCCGCCGACCGTCTGGTGGTGACGACCATGCGAGGCGTGGAGGCGCTCTATTGCTCCGGACTGCACCAGACGCTCCTCTATCCGGGGGCGCCCGCGACCCTCTCCGCAAAGCCGGTGCTGACCATGACGACCAGGGACCAGCCCGGCGGACCTGCGACGATCACCCTGGCCTATATCGCCACCGGCTTCGACTGGGATGCGACCTATGTCGGCACATTGGCCCCGCACGGCCAATCGCTGGACCTGCTCGGCTGGCTGACGCTGGCGAGCGCGGACGACACCAGCTTTGCCGATGCAACCGCTTCCGCCATAGCCGGAAGGGTGAACCGTTCGGAGGACAGCCGCGACGACAGCGGCGAAAGGGCGCGTGAAGAAGCCCGCTATCTGAACAGGTTCAGCGCCTGCTGGCCCGCCGGGACGACGAGCGACCTGGGCAGCGGCACGCCGCCGCCGCCTGCACCGCCGCCCATGGCCATGATGATGGCGGGCGAAGACATTGTCGTGACGGCCCAGCGGCGGCAGGAAGGCATGCTGTCGGCCCCCGCTCCTGTCGCCGTGGTCGCCAGGGCGGAAAATCTGGGCGACCTCAAGCTGTACCGCATTCCCGTTCCCGTCACCGTCGCCGCCCGTGCACAGAAGCAGGTGGCGTTTCTGGTGAAGCAGAAGGTGAAGGGCAGCCTGGTCTATCGCACGGAGATGAGGTGGGAAGAGCCGGACGATCCCCGGATGCTGTTCCGCTTCCGCAACGGCAGGAAGGATGGCCTGGGCGATCCCCTTCCGGCGGGACGCGCGGTTCTCTATCAGGACAGCCCCTGGGGCCGCATGTATGTCGGGGAAAGCACCACAGGCGACAAGACCGTCGACGAGGAAGTCGAATGGTCCTTCGCGCAAGCCAGCAACCTGACACTGGAACCGGAACAGGAAGAGGCGGGCAAGGGCATCCTCCATCACAACCTTGTCGTGCGCAACGCCAATCCCTTCCCCATCCGTTTCGAGATCGACTTTCCAGCGAACGGCGGACGGCTATTCAGCGGCTTCAGCGGTCGCCTGACGAAAAAGCCGGGCAAGCAGGTCTGGGCCATGACGGTGCCGGCGAACGGAACGATCCGCCTGCGCTTCCGATCCGCCGGGCAGCCGAATTAGGGCCCGGCCCTGGAGCGCATCCGGATTCCCGCGAAACCAGTATCGCGGCAGAAGCCCTGCGCTTCTTCACTGATCGAGGTCCAGCCCCCCTTCCCCGAATAACAGGATGGAGTCAGCGCGCGCCAGCGCCACCAGAGCCAGCCCCGCCCCCGCCGCCCGTTCGGCTGCAAGGCGCGTCGGCGCGGAGATCGTCACCAGCAGGGGGCAGTCCGCCAGCACGGCCTTCTCCACCAATTCATAGGAGCAGCGCGAGGAAAGCAGCGCAAAGCCGCCATCCCATGTCCATCCACGCCGCCACATCGCGCCGATCAGCTTGTCGAACGCATTATGCCGCCCGACATCTTCCCTCGCCAGGCGGATCGTGCCGTCTGCCGCCACCAGCGCCGCCGCGTGGGCCGCGCCGGTTCTCGCATTGAGCGGTTGATGTCCTTTCAATTCCCCCAGCGCCCGAAAAACCGCCTGTTTGTCGGCCCGTGTCGAAACCGTGACGGATGGCAGGGGCCGGATCGCCTGTTCCAGATTCTCCACCCCGCAAATTCCGCAGGACGATTCCGAGGCGCGATGCCGCACCCGGCTCAGCAAGGCCTCCGTTCGCTCCTCCGGCAGGGTCGCCCGGGCAATGATCCCTTGTTCGGTCGCATGCACATCCACCTCGAACGGCGCATCTTCCCGGCCGATCAACCGCTCCGCCAGCGTGAAACCCAGCACCAGTTCCTCGACATCGGCGGGCGTGGCCATCAGCACGGCATAGCCGATGCCGTTGAATTCGATGGCGATCGGCACTTCCTCTGCCAATTCCCGCGTCACCGGGGTGATGGGGCCTGCCGGCGTTATGTGCCTGAAGGTGAAGGGCCGATCTTCGGGCGCGGCGCTCAAGGCGCCACGACCCAGCCGACAGCGGCGGCGGCTATGGGAGACAGTGCGCCGGGACGCGCAGCCGCCAGCAAGGCAATGCGCTGCTTCATCGCCGGATCCCAGAAGGCGCGGATATGGTCCGCCGTCATGGCGACAGCTTCCGCCTCGCCCAACGCCGCGACATTGCGGGCGATCTGGTTCGCCATGTAGATCAGGCGGTCCTCGGTCGACATGACTTCATTTTCATCGCTCATGCGCCCGATCCTATTCGGCCGCTTCCAAGGGCGCAATGCGCCTGCTGTGCCGTGCCTGCTCCGCATAGTCGCGCTGCCAGTCGCTCGGTCCGTTGGAGCGCATGACCTGGACCGCCGTCACCTTATATTCCGGGCAATTGGTGGCCCAGTCCGAATAGTCGGTGGTGATGACATTGGCCTGCGTGTCGGGATGATGGAAGGTCGTGTAGACCACGCCCGGCGCGACCCGCTCCGTGATCAGGGCGCGCAGGCTGGTTTCCCCGGCCCTGCTCTTGAGCGAGACCCAGTCGCCATCGCTGATCCCGCGATTTTCGGCGTCGTTGGGATGGATTTCCAGCCGATCCTCCGGATGCCAGGCCGCGTTCGCGGTCCGCCGCGTCTGCGCGCCGACATTATATTGGCTGAGGATGCGCCCGGTGGTCAGCAACAGCGGGAAGCGCGGCCCGGTCTTCTCATCGGTCGGCACATAGTCGGTGACGACGAACTTGCCCCTCCCCCGCACGAAGCCGCCGATATGCATGGTCGGCGTGCCGTCGGGCGCTGCATCATTGGCAGGCCATTGCAGCGATCCCTCTGCATCCAGCCGGTCATAATGCACGCCCGCGAAGGTGGGCGTCAGCGCGGCGATCTCGTCCATGATTTCGGAAGGGTGCGCATAGGACCAGCCCAGCCCCATGGCCTGCGCGACCAACTGGACGATCTGCCAATCGGCATGGCCGTTGAGCGGCGCCATCACCCTGCGCACGCGCTGGATGCGGCGTTCGGCGTTGGTGAAGGTTCCATCCTTTTCCAGGAAGGTCGATCCGGGCAGGAAGACATGGGCATAATTGGCCGTCTCATTGAGGAACAGGTCCTGCACGACGACGCATTCCATCGCGGCAAGCCCCGCCGCGACATGATGGGTGTTGGGATCGGACTGGAGAATATCCTCGCCCTGGATGAAGATGCCCTTGAACGTGCCGTCCGTCGCTGCATCGAGCATGTTGGGGATGCGCAGCCCCGGCTCCGCATCCAGCGTGACGCCCCAGGCCTGTTCGAACTGGCCGCGCACCGCATCGTCGGAGACATGGCGATAACCCGAAAATTCGTGCGGGAAGCTGCCCATGTCGCAGGCGCCCTGCACATTATTCTGCCCGCGCAGGGGATTCACGCCCACGCCTTCGCGCCCGATATTGCCGGTCGCCATGGCGAGATTGGCGATGGCCATGACGGTGGAGCTGCCCTGGCTGTGCTCGGTCACGCCCAGTCCGTAATAGATCGCGCCATTGCCGCCGGTCGCATAAAGCCGGGCGGCGGCGCGGACCTCCGTCGCCTCGACGCCGGTAAGGGGCTCGACCGCTTCGGGCGAGCGCTGCGGTTCGGAAACGAAATCGGCCCACTCGGCAAATTCATCCCAATCGCAGCGATCGCGGATGAACGCCTCGTCATAGAGCTTTTCCGTCACGATCACATGCGCCAGCGCCGTCAGCATGGCGACATTGGTGCCGGGCCGGAGCGGCAGATGATGGGAAGCCTCGACATGGGGCGACTTCACCAGATCGATCCGCCGGGGATCGATGACGATCAGCTTGGCGCCCTGCCTGAGCCGTTTCTTCATGCGGCTGGCGAAGACCGGATGGCCGTCGGTCGGATTGGCGCCGATGACCAGGATCACGTCGGCCTGCATCACGCTGTCGAAATCCTGCGTGCCCGCCGAGGTTCCGAAGGTCGTCTTCAGCCCATAGCCGGTGGGAGAATGGCAGACCCGCGCGCAGGTATCGACATTATTGTTGCCGAAACCCTGGCGGATCAGCTTCTGGACGAGGAAGGTCTCCTCATTGGTGCAGCGGCTGGAGGTGATGCCGCCGATGCTGCGCGTGCCATATTTGGCCTGGATGCGCCGGAACTCGCTGGCGGTATGGGCGATGGCCTCCTCCCACGACACTTCGCGCCAGGGTTCGTTCACGGAGGCGCGGATCATGGGTTTGAGGATACGGTCGCGGTGCTGGGCATAGCCCCAGGCGAAGCGGCCCTTGACGCAGCTATGCCCGCGATTGGCCTTGCCGTCCTTCCACGGCACCATGCGGACCAGTTCCTCGCCCCGCATCTCCGCGCGGAAGGTGCAGCCGACGCCGCAATAGGCGCAGGTGGTGACGACTGCGCGATCCGGAGTGCCGGTCTCCACCACCTTCTTCTCGGTCAGGGTCGCGGTCGGGCATGCCTGGACGCAGGCGCCGCAGGACACGCATTCGGACGAGAGGAAATCCTGCCCCTGCGATGGCGAAACCCTGGAGTCGAAGCCCCGCCCTTCGATGGTCAGGGCGAATGTGCCCTGCACCTCGTCGCAGGCGCGCACGCAGCGCGAGCAGACGATGCATTTGCTGGGATCGAAGTCGAAATAGGGGTTCGACTGGTCCTTCACCTGCCCCATATTGGTCGCGCCGTCATAGCCGTAGCGCACGTCGCGCAGGCCCACGGCCCCCGCCTGCTCCTGCAATTCGCAATCGCCATTGGCCGGGCAGGTCAGGCAGTCGAGCGGATGGTCCGAGATGTACAGCTCCATCACCCCGCGCCGCAACTGCTTCAGCCGCTCGCTCTGCGTCCGCACCACCATGCCCTCGGCAATCGGCGTGGTGCAGGATGCGGGATAGCCGTTGCGTCCTTCCACTTCGACCAGGCAGAGGCGGCAGGAACCGAAGCTTTCGACATTGTCGGTCGCGCACAGCCTGGGGATCGAACAGCCGGTCAGCGAGGCCGCCCGCATGATCGACGTGCCTTCCGGCATCGTCACGGTATCGCCGTCGATGGTGAGGGTCACGCTCCTGCCGGTCGATATGGCGGGCGGGGTTCCATGGTCGGTTTCGCGCGTGTAGCTCATTCCGCAGCTTCCTTCACCGGCGACTTGGCACCGAAATCCTCGGGGAAATGATCGAGCGCGCTCAGCACCGGATAGGGCGTGAAACCGCCCAGCGCGCAGAGCGAGCCATGTTTCATCGTGTCGCAAAGGTCGCGCAGCAAGGCCGTCTGCGCCTCCAGCCCGGTATCGATCCGGTCGGGCGTGCAGGAATTGAGCGCTTTCTGGAGATGCCCCTCCCAGTTGCGTCCGGCCTGAACGACGGTCGCGCTGTCCCGCGCCGCGATGATCCGGTCCATCACCTCGACGCCCCGCGTCGACCCGATCCGGCAAGGGGTGCATTTGCCGCAGCTTTCGACCGCGCAGAATTCCATCGCGAAGCGGGCCATGTGCGCCATGTCGACGCTGTCGTCGAACACGGTGATCCCGGCATGGCCGATCAGCCCGCCAGCCTGCGCGAAAGCCTCATAATCGAAGGGCAGGTCGAACATGCTGGGCGGGAAATAAGCCCCAAGGGGGCCGCCGACCTGCACCGCGCGGACGGGCCGCCCGCTGGCAGTGCCGCCGCCGATGTCGTTCACCAGTTCGCCCAGCGTGATGCCGAAGCCGATCTCATAGAGGCCGCCATGCTTCACATTGCCCGCAAGCTGCACCGGGATCGTGCCGCGCGACCGGCCGAAGCCGACGTCCGCATAGGCCTTCGCCCCTTCCGCCAGGATGAAGGGGACCGCCGCCAGGCTGAGCAGATTGTTGATCACCGTCGGTCGTCCGAACAGCCCCGCCAGCGCCGGGAGAGGCGGCTTTGCCCGCACCTGCCCCCGCTTGCCCTCGATGCTTTCAAGCAACGCGGTTTCCTCGCCGCAGACATAGGCGCCCGCCCCGACACGCACTTCAAGCGTGAAAGGCGCGGTCCGTTCGGCGGAGAGTTGGATCGCTTCCCGCATGACGGCGATGGCGAAGGGATATTCGCTGCGGATATAGATATAGCCGTGGCTTGCTCCCACGGCATGACCGGCTATCGTCATTCCTTCGATCAGGCAGAAGGGATCGCCTTCGACCAGCATCCGGTCGGCAAAGGTGCCGCTGTCGCCTTCATCGGCATTGCAGACGATGAACTTGGCGTCCGAAACCGCATCCAGCACCGTCTGCCATTTGATGCCGGTGGGAAAGCCCGCCCCTCCCCGCCCGCGCAGGCCGGATGCCTTCACCGCATCCACCACCGCCTGGGGCGTCATGCCGCGCGCCGTTTCCAGCCCGCGCCAGCCGCCATGTTCGGCATAGTCCTTCAGGCTGAGCGGATCGATCACTCCGCAGCGCGCGAAGGTGAAGCGTTGCTGCCCGGCGAAGAAGGGCAAGGCCGCCACGTCGCCCAGCCGCGCTTCATGGCTGCCGTCCAGTACGGCCGCTATGTCGGCGGGGCCGACCGGCCCGAAGCCGATCCGCTTCCCCTCGCTTTCGACCTCGACCAAGGGCTCGATGGAAAAGAGCCCCCGGCTGCCGGTGCGGACCACCTCGCATCCTGCGGCTTCGAAGGCGTGGGCAACCTCGTCCGCGCCCAGGGCGACGGAGGCCATGTCCCGGCTGACATAGACCCGCTTCATGCCGCGATCTCCTGCGCGATCCGGTCCAGCGTGGCCGCATCGATCCGCGCGACCGGCCTTCCGTCGACAAGGGCGTTGGGACCGACGGCGCACAGGCCGAGGCAATAGACGGGTTCCAGCGTGACCTGTCCGTCCGGGCGCGTCTCGCCCATGGGGACGCCCAGCCGATCGGTTGCGGCCTTCTCGATTGCCGTGGCGCCGCGGGCCTGGCAGCTTTCGGCGCGGCAGAGTTTTACGACATGCCGGCCGGCGGGGGTTCGGCGGAAATCATGGTAGAAGGTCACAACTCCATGAACGTCTGCGCGACTGAGGTTGAGTGCGGTGGCGATGGCGGGGATGGCTGCATCATCGATAAAGCCTATCTCTTCCTGCAACATGTGCAGCAGCGGGAGCAGGCGGTCGCGGGTGCGGCCATGGGTCCGGGTCCAGTCCTCTATCAGCCTCGTCGCGTCTTCCTGCTGCATCTTTTCCGCCCTTTCCTGCGCGCCATGCTGCGCGCTGGCGGGAGTGGCGTCAAATCGAAGACGATCATGTTTGATAGAGATTATCTATCAAACCGCCGTCACGATCATTCCGTCTTCGACCGTCACCGGCCAGGGGATCAGCGCAGCGCCCGCGCAGGGGCCGCCCAGGCATGCGCCGTCGGATGGCGCGAAGAGGGCGCCGTGCCAGCTACAGGCGATCAGGGCGCCGTCCGGCGTCAGATAATCGTCCAGCTTCTGTGCCAGGGGCAGGCCCATATGGGGGCAGCGGTCGACATAGCCGCGGACTTCGTTCCCGATGCGCAGGACGAAGCCGTGAAAGCGGCCCTTGCGCATCTGGATCACGAAATTGCGCGCCTTGCCGTCCGCTATGCTGTCGAGCGGAGCCAGGGCCACGCCCGGCGGGGTCGCGGTCAGCCGTTCGTCCTCGCTCATGGATCGGCGTCGGGCTGGACGGACGGATGGGCCATTGCAAAGGCGTCCAGCGCCCGCGCCTTTTCCCCCGCCGCGACGAGGGCGGGAAAGGCGGACAGGTCGACATGGAAGCGCTCCGCCGAATAGAGTTGCGGCACCAGATAGCAGTCCGCCAGCCCCGGCCGATCGCCAAAGGCGAAGCCCCGGCCATGGCGCATCACCCATGCCTCCAGCGCGGCGAAGCCGTCCGTGATCCAGCGGGCGATCCATGTGTCGAGGGCGGGCTGGTCCGCGCCGAAATCCTGCTTCAGCGCCTGAAGGACGCGCAGATTGTTGAGCGGATGGATGTCGCAGCCGATCAGCGCCGCCATGGAGCGCACGATTGCCCGCCCCTCCGCATCGGGCGGCAGCAGGGGCGGTTGCGGCCAGCGTTCCTCGATCCACTCCAGAATGGCGGGGCTTTGCGTGAACGCAAAACCCTGCGCCTCCACGGCGGGGACCAGCCCTTGCGGGGACAGGGCACGATAGTCCGGTTCCCGCTGCGCGCCGGTGCGCAGGTCGTGCGTGACCTGATCATAGGCCACGCCCTTCAGGTTCAGCGCGATCCGTACGCGATAGGAGCTGGTCGAACGCCAATAGCCGTGGAGGGTGAGCGCGCTCATCGCGCCGGCTCGATCAGGGCGCGGCATTCCCCGAAGCCGATGGGGACATAGCCGTCCGCCCGCGCCACCGCCTTAAGCGCCAGTTCGTCGCCATCCTGCAAAAAGGCGCGTTCCTCACCGGTCGGCAGGAGGATCTTCGTCTTGCCGCCCTCGGTCAGTTCCATGAGGCTGCCATAGCTGTCCGGCGTCGGGCCGGAGAGCGTGCCCGTCCCCAGCAGGTCGCCGGGATTGAGGTTGCAGCCGTTGGACGCATGATGGGCGACGATCTGCTGCGCGGTCCAGTACATGGAGGAAGCGGGGCCGCGCGAGAGGCGCATGGGCGCGAGGCCCTGCGCCCGCATGTTTGCGCTCGACAGATGGACCTCCAGATCGACGGACAGTGCGCCATGGGCCTGATCCTGTTCGTCCCACAAATAGGGCAAGGGTTGCGGGTCGCCCTGCGGCCTTGGAGGCTGGGCGATGCGGAAGGGGGCCATGGCCTCCGCCGTCACGACCCAGGGGGAGATGGTGGACTGGAAATTCTTGGCCAGGAACGGGCCCAGGGGCACATATTCCCATGCCTGGAAGTCGCGCGCCGACCAGTCGTTGAGCAGGCAGAAGCCCGCTATATGGTTCGCCGCCTCGGCAATCGGCACAGGCTCCCCCAGCGCATTGCCCGCGCCGATCCAGATGCCCAGTTCCAGCTCATAATCCAGTCGTTGGCTGGGCCCCACCACCGGAGCATCGGCATCGGGGGCCTTGCGCTGGCCCTGCGGGCGGATCACCGGCACGCCTGACGGCCGGATGGAGGATGCCCGTCCATGATAGCCGATGGGGACATATTTATAATTGGGCAGCAGCGGATTGTCGGGGCGGAACAGCTTGCCGATATTGGTGGCGTGGTGAATGCCGACATAGAAGTCGGTATAATCGCCTATCGCGGCGGGCAGGTGCAGCGCGCAATCCGCCGCCCGGTGCAGCAGGGGTTCGACGGCGTGGCGCTGTCCTTCATCGCTGAAGAGGGCGCTGAGCCAGCGGCGCAGCGCCAGCCGGTCCGCCGCCGGGAGCGCCATCAGGGCGTTTAGGGTGGTTCCGTGCAGGACGGCGGCGGCGGCGGCGGGAAGCAGGCCCGCTTCGGCGGCGGCGCGCAGGTCGAAAATCCGCTCCCCTATCGCGACGCCCGCCCGCGCCGCGCCGCCGGGGGGCGAGAAAATGCCGTAGGGCAGGTTCTGGACCGGGAAGTCGGGATGGCCATCGGCTCCCTCGACCCAGCTCGACCGGGCGGGATCATGGGTTTCGTCTATCTGCGGGAAGCTCATGCCCCCTCCTCTTCTCTTGAGCCGGCCCCTTGCGGCAGTTGCGCCTTGGTGAAGCCGGACCAGCAATCGTCATAGTCCAACTGGCCCAGCGGCGTTTCCATCGCGAAGCGGGTCGGGCGAAAGGCGAAGCGGCTTTCGAACATGAAGGCCATGGTGTCGCTGATCCGGTGCGGTTTCAACTCGGCGGCCAGCGCGCCTTCATAGCTGGCCTTGTCCGGGCCGTGGCCCGCCATGCAATTGTGCAGCGACGCGCCGCCCGGCGCGAAGCCGCCTGCCTTGGCATCATAGACGCCGTGGATCAGGCCCATGAATTCGCTCATCACATTGCGGTGAAACCATGGCGGGCGGAATGTGTCCTCCGCCACCATCCAGCGCGGCGGGAAGATCACGAAGTCGCAATTGGCGGTTCCCGCCCGGTCGCTGGGGGAGGTCAGCACGGTGAAGATCGACGGATCGGGATGGTCGTAGCTGACCGTGTTCATCGTGTTGAACCGGCGCAGATCGTAGCGGCAGGGCGCGAGATTGCCGTGCCAGGCCGCCACGTCGAAGGGGGAATGGTCCTGCGTCGTCGTCCACAGCTGGCCGGCGAATTTCTGGACGATTTCGTGGGGGCTGTCGTCATCCTCGAACCAGGCGGCGGGGGTTTCGAAATCGCGGGCGTTGGCGAGGCCGTTGGCGCCGATGGGGCCGAGGTCGGGGAGGCGGAACAAGGCCCCGTAATTTTCGCAGACATAGCCCCGCGCCGTTCCGTCGGGCAGGTCCACCCTGAAACGCACGCCGCGGGGGATCAGCGCGATCTGTTCCGGCGCGACATCCATCACGCCCATTTCGGTGGTGAGGCGCAGCCTGCCTTGCTGCGGCACGATCAGCATTTCGCCGTCGGCATTGGTGAAGGCGCGCTTTTCCATCGGGCGGTTGGCGGCGTAGAGATGGACGGCCAGGCCCTCGCCCGCCGCCGGATCGCCCGCGCCGCAATAGCTGATGAGGCCGTCGAGGAAATCCACCGATCGTTCGGGGAGCGGCAGGGGGTCCCAGCGCAGGCGGTTGGGCGTCGGGGGGGCTTCGTCGAAGGGGCCGCTGCGCAGGAGGGTTTCGGCCTCATAGGGGCGGTAGGGCGGGTGATTGGCCGCGGGGCGCAGGCGGTAGAGCCAGCTTCGCCGGTTTTCCGCACGGGGCGCGGTGAAGGCGGTGCCGGACAATTGTTCGGCGTAAAGGCCATAGGGGGCGTGTTGCGGGGAGTTGCGGCCCACCGGCAGGGCGCCGGGCGCCGCCTCCGTCGCGAAATGATTGCCGAAGCCTGTCAGCATGGCGGCTGCGGATGGCCTGCTCTCTCCCATTTCGGCGCGACTCCTGTGGTATCAATTGTTACCATCATAGCGCTTTGCCGATGAAGTATCAAATGTTACCAGTTGTGGATGACCGCCAAGACGCTGCGCCTCGATCAGTTCATTCCCTATCGCCTGTCCTTCACGGCGGCGTTGCTGAGCGACACCATCGCGCAAAGTTATGAGAGGCTGTTCGGGATCAGCATTGCGGAATGGCGGGTCATTGCCTGGGTGGCGGAGCTTGGCAGCGTTACGCAGCAGCAGATCTGCGCCCGGAGCCGCATGGACAAGGTGACGGTCAGCCGGGCGGCGATTGCGTTGAGCGGGCAGGGGATTGTCCAGCGCCTGCCCAATGCGGAGGACCGGCGGTCGCATCTGCTGGCGCTGACGGAGGAAGGGCGGCGGTTGCATGGGGCCATCGCGCCCAGGGCGCTGGAGCTGGAGAGCGGGATATTCTCGCATTTCAGTGCGGAGGAGGTGGAGGCTTTTGTGGCTATGTTGCGGCGGATCGATGCGATTGTGTTGGGGGAAAGGGAGGAGGAGAGAGGATAGTCCTTTTACCCATCGCCTCAGTGAGATGCGTCCACTTGAGGTTTAGGGCGGGGCCTTTCAGAACGCTCCGCTTGGGAGGCCCAATGGATGCTGAAAGGAGTTCAGCATGACGGGGAGTGGGGGCGCTCCTTAAACCGCCTCGCTCCGTCCTGAAATATCCCGGGCCACGGTCAGGACCGCTTGCGCCAGCGGGCCCAGCGGGGCGCGATCGGAAACGATGACGCCGATGCGGCTCCCCTCCTCCGCGTCCGGCAGCGCGAAGGTGCGCACCCAGTCCAGACCGTCGAGCAGCATCGCATGGCTGTCCGGCACGATGGAGCAGAGCCGCCCCTGCCGCACCAGCGCGAACAGGGCGACATAGCTGTCCGCCGTCACCACCGGGCGCAGCGCGAGGCCCCGTTCGCCCAGCCGGGCGTCCAATATGCGCCGGTTCTGCATGCCCTGATGGAGCAGGCACAGCGGCAGGGCGGCCACATCCTCCCAGTCCGGCGGGCGCTTTTCATCCAGCACGCCCCGCGCCGCCACCAGCATGTAGCGCTCGACATAAAGGGGCGCGGCCAGCATGTGGGAGGGCGGCTCGAAATCCAGATAGGTGAGGCCCGCGTCCAGTTCGAAGGCGGCGAGCTCCCGCTCGATCTGGCGCGAGGTCAGCGCCCGGACCGAGATGTTGAGGCCGGGATGCCGCTCCAGCAGCGCCTCCACCAGCGGGCCGACGGCGGGCATGGCGGCCGGGATCGCGCCCAGGCGCAATTCGCCCTGCAAGGGGCCCTTGGCGACCGCCGCCGCCTGCATCAGATTGTCCGCCGCCGCGACAAGCTGCTGCGCCCAAGGGAGGATCGCCCGGCCCTCCTCGGTCAGCCCGGCGTAGCGGCGGTTGCGCTGAATCAGGCGCTTGCCGAGTTGCGCCTCCAGCGCGGAAATGCCGGCCGAGAGCGTGGGCTGCGAGACATGGCAGGCAGCGGCGGCGCGGGCGAAATGCCCTTCCCTCTCCAGGGCCAGGAAATATTGAAGAAGGCGGGTCTGCATGCGCGCTTTACTCTCTTTTTTCCGGCTGATAGGGCAAAGTGGCGCTCCGTAGAAGCCGGGTCTGGACGATGGGCGCAACTCTCACTATATACCGCTCGGTATGGAAACACAGACTCAGACAGCGAGGGGACGCCCGAGGGAGTTCGATCCCGAAGAAGCGCTCAGTGCCGCGCTGACCGTCTTTTGGCGGCGTGGCTATGAAGGCGCGTCCATGGCGGAACTGACCGAGGCGATGGGCATCACCAAGCCCAGCCTCTACGCCTGTTTCGGCAACAAGGAATCGCTGTTCCGCAAGGCGCTCGACCTCTATGAGCGCGACAAGCTGTGCTACATCAAGTCCGCGCTGGACGAACCCACCGCAAAGGGCGTGGCCGAACGGCTGCTGCGCGGGTCGCTGGCGATCCAGACCGGGACGACCGATCCGCATGGCTGCCTGGGCGTGATCAGCGCGGTCGCCTGCGCCACGCAGGCCGAGTCGATCCGCGACGAGGTCATCGCCCGCCGCGCCTCCTCCGACGCGGCCCTGGTGGCGCGGCTGGAACGGGCGCGGGAGGAAGGCGACTTTCCCGACACGATCGAGCCGAAGGCGCTGGCCACCTATCTGACCGCCGTGGTGCAGGGCATGGCCGTGCATGCGAGCGCGGGGATGTCGCGTGAACTGCTGGAGCAACTGGTGGAGACGACGCTGGCCGTCTGGCCGGGGAAGTGACGGAAAACCGGGCTTTCCGGAATTCCATACCGAAAAATTACCAAACGGTATAAAAAGCCTGTTGACCCTGCTGCTGCACCGCATTATATACCAGTCAGTATTGAATAGACCTGCTCTCCAAAAGAGGTCACATGATGCGGACGTTTCTCAAATCCTGTCGTCGCTGACGACCTGACGCGACCAGCCCAACAGGGCGGCGCGACCTGACCATCATTCCATTGTTCGACGCGCGGCCCGCCGGTCGCGCGGCGGAGAGGTTTTTTTTCCACGTTCGGCCGGGATGGCTCGCAGCGGACGACGATGCGTCGGCCCGATTCCCGGTTGCGCGTCATGCACAGGGGAATTGCCATGGCATTTCTGCAACTTGCCACGCTGGCCGAAGATGGCGGAGCGATTGGCGTCAAAAGGGCGGCGAACGCCGGTTTCGCGCCCGTCGAATGGCAGATCATCCAGCTTGCGCGGGGGGACGGCCTGTCGTCGCTGCGCGCGCCGGACCGCTGGGACCGGGTGAAAAGCTGGATATTTGGGGAGCGGGCCAATCCGCGCCTTGCCAACAAGCGGCTGGAGAGCCTGCGCCGTCTGGCGGTCGACGCCTGGCATCGCGGCTATGCGGTCCGTCCTTCCTTCCTGAAGGCCTTTTTGAAGGCCGGATTCAACGAGGGCCAGCTCGAAACGCTGCTGGCCAGCATCAGCGCGCAACGGCGCTTCCAAGGTTCCCGGAGCTGACACCATGAACATGCACACCCCCATCGACGTCGACACCAGGTCGGCCACCCCCCTCGCCCGCTGGCGAAAGCGCCATGTTTCGCTGGGCGTGATCGCGCTCGCCATCCTGGGCGGCGTGACGTGGAAGCTGATCGACAGGCCCGAGGCGCAGGCCGCCGCCACCCCGCTGGTCACCGTGGGCGTCTCCGCCCCGCTGACCCGCGCGGTGACGCAGTGGGACGATTATGTCGGACGCTTCGCGCCCAGCCAGACGGTCGAGATTCGTCCCCGCGTGTCGGGGTCGGTGACGGCGATCCACTTCAGGGACGGCGATTATGTGAAGGCGGGGCAACTGCTCTTCACCATCGACCAGCGGCCCTTCCTGGCGGCTCTGGCGGAGGCGAAGGCCAGCACGGCGAGCGCCCGCAGCGCCTTGCTGCTGGCGCAGAATGATTATAGCCGCGTCCAGCGTCTGACGGGGGATGAGGCGGTTTCGGCGAGTGAAGTGGACTCGCTCCGGTCGCGGTTGCAGGCGGCGCAGGCCGCGCTGGCGGGGGCGCAGGCGCGGGAGCGGCAGCGGGCGCTCGACATGGAGTTCACGCAGGTCCGCGCGCCGATTTCGGGGCGGGTTTCGGACCGGCGGGTCGATATCGGCAATCTCGTCTCGGCGGGCGAAGGGGCGGGCGCGACATTGCTGACCACGGTCAACAAGCTCGATCCCATTTACTTCAACTTCGATGCGTCCGAGGCGCTGTATCTGAAGTCGCAGCGCGACAGGGGCGCTGGCGGGGCGGTCGAGGTGCGGTTGCAGGATGAAGCGGATTATCGGCACAAGGGGCGGCTGGACTTCACCGACAATGGGCTCGATCCGCGTTCGGGGACGATCCGGGTGCGGGCCGTGTTCGACAATCCGGACATGTTCCTGACGCCGGGGCTGTTCGGCAATATGCGGCTGGCCAATGGCGGCAAGGTCAATGCCTTGCTGGTGCCGGATGAGGCGATCCAGTCCGATCAGGCGCGCAAGACCGTGCTGGTGGTCGGGCGGGACGACAGCGTCGCGGCGAAGCCGGTGGAGCTGGGTCCGGTGGTGGACGGGCTGCGCATCATCCGCGCGGGGCTGACGCCCGGCGACCGGGTGATCGTGTCGAACATTCAGGCGGCCATGCCGGGTGCGAAGGTCGCGACGAAGCCGGCGGCGATCAAGGCGGCTCCGGCGCCGGTTGCGGCGGTGGATGCGGCGGCGCCGGTTGCGGCGCAGGCGACCTTTGCGCGCTAAGGCATCACGCCCTCCCCGTTCGGGCTGAACCTGTCGAAGCCCTGCACTTTTCCTTGAAGAGAAGTGAAGCCCCCTTCGACTGCCTGCAAGGCAGGCGCTCAGGACAGGCTTCGACAAGCTCAGGGCGAACGGAGGCAGAGGTAGGAAATCAAGCTGAAACGCGCGCTCCCCGGATCGCGAACCCCTTTTCACGCCATCGAGGAATTCGTCCGATGCGCCTCTCCCGTTTCTTCATCGACCGGCCGATCTTTGCCGCCGTGATCGCGGTGATCATCACCGTGGTCGGCGCGATCGCCTTTGTCGGTCTGCCCGTTTCGCAATATCCGGACATCGTGCCGCCCACGGTCACGGTGTCCGCCCAATATCCCGGCGCATCCGCCGAAACCGTCGCGTCCACCGTCGCCGCGCCGATCGAGCAGGAGATCAACGGCGTCGACGACATGCTCTACCAGAGCAGCCAGTCGACCGGCGACGGCAAGGTCACGATCACCGTCACCTTCAAGGTCGGCACCGATCTGGACGCCGCGCAGGTGCTGGTCCAGAACCGCGTCGCCGTCGCCATCCCGCGCCTGCCCGAAGAGGTGCAGCGGCTGGGCGTCGTCACGCGCAAGACGACCCCGGAATTCCTGATGGTCGTGAACCTCCAGTCGCCGGACGGGACGTTCGACCGCGATTATATCTCCAACTATGCGCTGACGCAGGTGCGCGACCGGCTGGCGCGGCTGGACGGCGTGGGCGACGTGCAGCTTTTCGGATCGCGCGACTATGCGATGCGCATCTGGATCGACCCCGACCGCGCCGCCGCGCTCAACCTGACCGCGGGCGAGATCGTGCAGGCCCTGCGCGCCCAGAATGTGCAGGTGTCCGCCGGTTCCATCGGCCAGCCCCCTTATGATCGCGGTGAAGCCTTCCAGCTTGGCGTCGAGATGCAGGGCCGCCTGACCGAGCCGCAGCAGTTTGCGGACATCGTCATCCGCACCGATGCGGACGGCCGTCAGGTCCGGGTGGGCGACGTCGCCCGCGTCGAACTGGGCGCGCAGGATTATGGCATCAACACCTATCTGTCGAACAAGCCCACCGTCGTCATCGCGACGATGCAGCGCCCCGGCTCCAACGCGCTGGACGCGGCGGAGAAGGTGAAGGCGGAGATGGAGCAGCTTTCCAAGCGCTTCCCCAAGGGGCTGGAATATAGCGTCATCTACAATCCGACCGAATTCATCGCCCAGTCCATCGACGCCGTCTATCACACGCTGTTCGAAGCGGTGATCCTGGTCGTGCTCGTCATTCTGGTCTTCCTCCAGAACTGGCGCGCGGCGGTCATCCCGATCATCGCCATTCCGGTCTCGCTGATCGGCACGGCGGCGATCCTGGCGGGGCTGGGCTATTCGCTGAACAATCTGTCGCTGTTCGGGCTGGTGCTGGCCATCGGCATCGTCGTCGACGACGCCATCGTCGTGGTCGAGAATGTCGAGCGCAATATCGAGCATGGCATGTCGCCGCTGGAGGCCGCCCGCGTGTCCATGGATGAGGTGTCCACGGCGCTGATCGCCATCGTCCTCGTCCTGTGTGCGGTGTTCGTGCCGACTTTGTTCATCACCGGCATTTCGGGCGCTTTCTACCAGCAGTTCGCCGTCACCATTTCGACCGCGACGATCATTTCGCTGATCCTCTCGCTCACTCTGTCTCCGGCGGCGGCGGCGCTGTTGCTGAAGTCGAAGCCCCATGCCCAAAATGGCGGGCATGATCTGGACAATGCGCCGCGCTGGCGCCGGTTGGCCGGGCAGGCGGCCGACCGCTTCAATCGCGGCTTCGACCGGCTGAGCGCTGGCTATGCCCGCCTCACCCGCTTCCTCGTCGCGCGGCCCAAGAAGATGCTGCTGACCTATTCGGGGCTGATCGCCGCCACCATCGCCCTGTTCTGGGTGACGCCCGGCGGCTTCATCCCCGCGCAGGATCAGGGCTATTTCCTGGCCGTGGTGCAGTTGCCCTCCGGCGCTTCGCTGGAACGCACCGACAAGGTGACGCGGGAGGTCGCGGCGAGAATCCTGCCGGTAAAGGGCCTACGCGGCGCGGTGATGTTCGCCGGTTTCCATGGCCCTTCGCAGACGCAGGCGCCCAACAGCGCCGCCATCTACTTCCCGTTCAAGACCTTCGCCGAGCGTCGGCAAGAAGGCGTCACCTATGCCGGGATCATGGAGCAGGCGAACAAGGCCGTCGCCGGTTATGACAAGGCCCGCATCCTGCTCGTGCCGCCGCCGCTCATCCAGGGCATCGGTTCGGCGGGCGGATACCGCCTGATGGTGCAGGATCGTGAGGATCATGGCTATGCCGGGCTGAACAAGGTCGCCCAGGACTTCATCGCCAAGGCGAACCAGACGCCCGGACTCAACATGGTCTATACGCTGTTCGATGTCGGCACGCCCCGCGTCTATGCCGATGTGGACCGGCGCAAGGCCGACCTGCTGGGCGTGCCGCCGGAGCGCGTGTTCGAAGCGATGCAGGTCTATCTGGGCTCCGCCTTCGTCAACGACTTCAACCTGCTGGGGCGCACCTATCGCGTGACCGCGCAGGCCGATGCCGACCATCGCGGCACGGTGGCGGACATTGCCAATCTGAAGACCCGGTCGAACAGCGGGCAGATGGTGCCCATCGGTTCCGTCTCGACCTTCAGGGACAAGACCGGCCCCTATCGCGTGGTGCGCTACAACCTGCTGCCGGCGGTGGAGATCGACGGCGATACCGCGCCCGGATACAGTTCGGGCCAGTCGCTGACGACGATGGAGAAGCTGGCCGATTCCACCCTGCCCGCCGGTTATGGCAAGGAATGGACGGGCGTCGCCTATCAGCAGGTGATCGCCGGCAATACGGCGGGCGTCGTCTTCGCCATGGCGGTGTTCTTCGTCTTCCTGGTGCTGGCGGCGCAATATGAAAGCCTGACGCTGCCGCTGTCGATCATCCTGATCGTGCCGATGTGCCTGTTCGCGGCCATGCTGGGCGTGAACCTGCGGGGCATGGACAATAATATCCTAACGCAGATCGGGCTGGTCGTGCTGATCGCCCTGGCGGCGAAGAACGCGATCCTGGTGGTCGAGTTCGCCAAGCAGGCGGAGGAGGAACAGGGACTTTCGCCGGTGGATGCCGCCGTTCAGGCAGCGCAGACCCGTCTGCGTCCGATCCTGATGACCAGCTTCGCCTTCATCCTGGGCGCGGTGCCGCTGGTGATCGCGAGCGGGGCGGGCGCGGAGCTGCGGCAGGCTTTGGGCACGGCCGTCTTCTTCGGGATGACCGGCGTGACGGCTTTCGGCCTGCTCTTCACCCCCACTTTCTATGTCGTGTGCCGCGCATTGGGCGACCGCTTTTCCCGCAAGGGCAAGGGTCAGGCCCCCGCCGCGCTGCAACCCGCCGAATAAGGAACGGCATGATGATCAAGACACTCCTCCCCCTTCTGCTCGGCGCGTCGGCCCTGACCGCTTGCGCCGCAGGGCCGGACTATAAGGCCCCGGCTACCCCGACCGCTGCTGCCGGGGCCTTTATCGGCGCGGCCAGTCCGGCGGCCAGCACAGCAGTCAGCACGGCGCAGGCCGACGAGCATTGGTGGCGGCTCTACAGCGATCCGATGCTGGACGGGCTGGTGCAGGACGCGCTGAAGGCCAATAGCGACATCCGCGTGGCCGTCGCCCGGCTGGAAAAGGCCCGCGCCCAGTTGCGCGGCGCCCGTTCCGACAGGCTGCCGCAGACGACCCTGAGCGGTTCGCCCAGCTATGGCCGGGCGTCGGCCGCGCAGACGCTGCCGGGGGCCGACCGCGAGAACTGGACCGTCGATGCGGGGTTGAACGTCGCCTATGAGGTCGACCTGTTCGGGCGGGTGAAGCGCAGCATCGAGGCGGCGAAGGGCGACGTCAACGCCGCCGCGGCCGACGCCGACGCGGTGCGCGTGGCGGTGGTCGCGGACACGGTGCGCGCCTATGTCGACGCGACCAGTTCGGCGGAGCGGATCGCCGTGGCGCGGCAGACGGTGGCGCTGCTCGACAACAGCATCCGCATCACCAATGCGCGGTTCGAGGTGGGCCGGTCGGACCGGCTGGACGTGATCCGCGTGACGGCGCTGCGCGACCAGCAGGCGGCGATCATCCCCAGCCTGATCGCGGACCGGGACAGCGCGCTGTTCCGGCTGGCGACGCTGACGGGGCGGACGCCGCAGGAGCTGCCCGCGCCGGTGCAGGACCAGAAGACGACGCCCGGCCTCAGCCAGCCCATACCGGTGGGGGACGGGCGCGCCCTGCTGGCCCGGCGTCCGGACGTGCGGGCCGCCGAGCAGCGGTTGGCCGCCGACACGGCGCGGATCGGGGTGGCGACGGCGGACCTTTATCCGCGCATCACGCTGGGCGGATCGATCGGCACGACGGCGGTGGGCGGCGGCGATATTTTCGGCGGCGGGCCGTTCCGCTGGCTGCTGGGGCCGCTGATCAACTGGGCCTTCCCCAATCAGGAGGCCAATCGCGCCCGGATCGCAGCCGCCAGGGCCGATGCCGACGGGTCGCTCGCGGCGTTCGACGGCACGGTGCTGCAGGCGCTGGAGGAAACCGAGACGGCGCTGTCCGTCTATGCCCATGCGCTGGAGCGCCGCGATACGCTGAAGGCCGCGCGGGAGGCCGCCGGGCGGGCGGCCCGCATCAGCCTTGCCCGGCAGCGGGAGGGGCAGATCGATTTCCTGACCGTGCTGGACGCGCAGCGGACGCTGGCGGCGGCGGAGAGCGATCTGGCGACGGCGAACCGGGTGGTGGCCTTCGCCCAGGTCGACCTGTTCAGGGCGCTGGGCGGCGGCTGGACCAGCAGTTGAGCCCGCAGCGCGGCGGCGGTCAGAAGCGCGCCGAAACGCGCCCATAATAAAAGCCGCCGCTCAGCCCGAACGGCGCGAAATTGCCGTAGGCGCCCGATCCGTCATAGGCGATCACGCCATGGCGGTCGGGATAGACGTCGAACAGATTGTTCGCGCCGACCGACAGCGTCAGCCGATCGCTGATGTCATAGCCGACATCGAGGTCCGCGATCCATTTCGCGCCGAAGCGCCGGTCGCCGGTCGCGACATTGCTCGATTCCACATAGCGGCCGAAGCGGGTCAGCCGCGCCAGCGCATGCAGGCGGCCCAGCGACCAGTCGTTCGTCAGCACCAGCTTCGTGCGCGGGGTCGCGGCGACGAGGTCGCGCTGCGCCTGGCGCCCGAACAGGGTGACGTTGAGCGAGGCGAGTTCCGGCGGCGTGTCGACGACATGGGTGATTTTCGTGCGGTTATAGCTATAGGCCGCGTTCAGGCGGAAACTGCCGAGCGCGCCGGTGCGCAGCGTATATTCCGTCACGACGTCGATGCCGCGCGTGCGGGTGTCGATGGCGTTGGCGAAGAATTGGGCGCTGTCGACATCGTCGATGCCGTTGGCGACCAGGATGGCGCGGATGGCCGCCCCTCCATTGGCCGCCGTGCCGAGGAATTCGGTCTTGACGATGCGGTCGTCCACCGCGATCTGATAGGCGTCGACGGTGAGGCGGAACGGGCCGCGCTCAAAGGACAGGCCGGCCGTATAGTTGAGCGACTTTTCCGGCTTGAGCGGGGTGGCGCCCAGCGCCTGCGCGGCGATGCTGCCGACCGGCAGGAATTTCGATGTGGTGCTGACCCGGTTATTGCCGATGATCGTCGCCGTGTTCTGCGTGGTCGAAAAGCCGCCCTGCGCCAGCGAGGGAGCGCGGAAGCCGGTGTTGACGCCGCCACGGACGGCAAGGCCGGGCGCGAATTCGTAACGGGTCGAGAATTTGCCCGACACCGTGTCGCCCGCGCTGTCGTCATAATGTTCGAAGCGCCCGGCGACGCCGACGAACCAGCCGGGCGTCAGGTCGGTCGACAGGTCGACATAGGCGGCGATGTTGTTGCGGCTGAGCGTCGCCTCGTCCGCCGGAGAGGTTCCGGTGAAGGAAACCAGTCCCGGCGATGGCGACCGCCCGCCATAGGCGTTGCCGAAGGGCGTTCCGTCGGCGGGGATCACATAGCCGCCGTCGCGATAGCTGTCCGGCTCCCCCGCGCGGTTGCGGAACTTCTCCCAGCGATGCTCGAACCCGATGGCCACGTCGAGCGGACGGGCCGTGCCGATGTCGTAGCCGCGGGTGAATTCCAGATTGTTGACCCAGAGGTCCTGTATCTGCTTGCCCATGAAGAAGCTTGTCGGGCTGGACGGGCCGAGCGAAGGGTTGAGGGTGCCTTCGGCGCCCAGCTTCACATGGTCGCGCCCATAGCTGGTGGAGAGGTCGAACGACCAGCCTGCCGTCAGATCGCCGCGCAGGCCGATGGCGGATTGCCAGTCCCATTCCTTGATGCGCCGGCGCGCCTGGAAGCCGGAGGGATAGAGGCCGGGAAGGGATGTCTGGCCCTGCACATTCGCCTGCCCGCCATAGCCGGTGGTCGCCGGGAAGATCGCGCCGCGCTTGTCATCGATGTCGCGATAGCTGAGGGTGGAAAAGCTGTAGGCGGTCAGCGCGCCGAGGGGCAGTTCGGCATTGACCGATCCGTTGACGATCTTGTCCCGGTTGGACCGGCCATAGCCGCCCGCGATCAGATGATCGGCATGGGTTTCGCGCGGGTCCGGGGCGCCGTTCACGAAAGGATAGACATAGGGCACGGGTTCGGCGGAGCTGTCGGCGCGGTCGTGATACTTCCCCTCCACGGCGATGCGGACGAAGCCGTCGCCGCTGATGCGGGTGCCGTAGCTTAGCCCCTGCTGCACCAGTGCGCCGCCCTTTTCGTAAAGCTGCCCGGCGGTGGCTGAGAAGGAGCCGCCCTCCGGCGCGTCGTCCAGCAGGATGTTGATGACGCCGGAAATCGCGTCCGACCCATATTGGGCGGCGGCGCCGTCGCGCAGCACCTCGATCCGGCCCACGGCGTTGGTGGGGATGAGGTCGATGTCGACCGGGGTGGAACCGCCCGATATGCGCGAAAGGTTATTGATGAGCGCGGTCGTGTGCCGCCGCTTTCCATTGACCAGCACCAGCAGATAATCGCCCGATAGGCCCCGGATGGAGATGGGGCGCACGCTGGCCGAGGTGCCGCCGCCGCCCAGCGCCGGCATGGTGAGGGAGGGGATGATGTTGCCCAGCACTTCCTTGAGGCCCGTGCGGCCGGTGGCCTGCAATTCCTGGGGACTGATGACGTCGATGGGCACGGGGCTGTCCGCCACCGTCCGTCCCCCGCCCCGGCGCGTGCCGGTGACGACGATGGCCGATCCGGCGGCTTCCGCATCGTCGGCGGCGGCAAGCTCCTGCGCGGCGGCGAAGGATGGAAGGACGGCGCCGGAAAGTGCGGCGCCGGCGAGAAGCAGGCTTTTCATCGGAGATCCTTCGAAATGAAAAAGGAGAGCGTCAGTCCCGCCGGGCCAGGGCCGTGGCGTTGAAGGACGGGTCATAGGCGCCGCGAATGTCGGGCAGCGCGGGGATGATGCCGGCGCGGCGGTAACGGGCAAAGATTTCGGCCTGTTCGCGAACCAGTGCATCGTTTATCGGTTCCGCCGTGCCGATATAGGCGGTGATGGAGAAGCGGGCGACCTTGAAGGGCAGGCCGGTCTCCTGCGCCAGCGTCCGGGCGAAGGCGTCGGGATGCGCCGCCGCCCAGCGCCGCGCCCGGCTCAGCCGCGCCAGGAAATCGGCCAGTATGGGCCGCTTGCCGTGGATCGCGGAGTCCGATGCCGCAAAGAAACCCGTCTGGGCGGGAAGGCCGCTGGCATCGGCCAGCACCCGGTCGCCATTTTCCATGACCGCGATGCCGACATAGCTGCCCCAGGTCGACCAGGCGTCGATCGCGCCGCTTTCCAGCGCCGCCTTGGCCGCGCCGTTGTCGAGATAGGTCCAGCGGACATCGGACGACGCAAGGCCCGCTTGTTCGATCAGGCGGAGCGCCAGATCCTGCCCGGCCGAACCGCGCACGGTGGCAAGCTTGCGCCCCTTGAGCTGCGCGACGGACCGGACCGGCGAGTCCTTCGGCACGACGATGGCGGAGGCGCGGCCAACGCCGGGGCCCTGCGGGCGATAGGCGAAGACCGCCTTGATCTTCGCGTCGCCCGCATAGGCGAAGGCGAAGGGCGGAGCGCCGACGCCCCCCACATCGATCGCGCCCGCCGCCAGCGCCTCCAGCAAGGGAGAGGCCGCCGGAAACTGCGCCCATTCGATCCGGTAGGGCAGATCGTCCAGTTCGCCGGCGGCGCGCATCAACGCCTGCGCGCCGCCGCGCTGGTCCCCGATCTTCAGGACGGGGCGGCCCGGATCGCCCCCGCCATGCGGGCGGAGCGAGGCGAAGCCGATGGCGGCGAGCGCGATCAGGGCGAAGAGGACGATCCAGGGAAGAAGAACCCTGCGCCGGGAGAGGATGGTGCGCGTCATGGCGTCTCCGGGACCGGCGGCGGCGGCAGCCGCAACCGGCCCGCCAAGGATCAGAGGTTCGCGTAGAGCGGTTCGTCCGCGATCAGGATGCGTTCCAGCACGCGCGGGAAATCGCCATAGTTGCGCACGGCATAGTGAACCGCCGCCCGATTGTCCCAGAAGGCGACCGAGTTGGGACGCCAGGAAAAGCGGACCTGATATTCGGGCCGCTTATATTGCCGGACGATCTCCTCCAGCAATTCGCGGCTCTCCGCCAGTTCCACGCCCAATATCTGCGGCCGCTGGGTATAGTTGACCCAGAGGATCTTCTGCCCGGTTTCGCGATGGGTGCGCACGACGGGATGCGCGACGATCGGATAGCCGTGCCCGGCGCCGACCAGAGCTTCCCGGAAGTCATGGGTGACGTGCAGCCCCTCCAGCCGCGCCTTGACGTCGTCCGACAGCCCTTCATAGGCGAGATGCGCGTCGACCCAGATGGTGTCCCCGCCGACATCGGGCAGGGTGACGGCGCGCAGCACGGCGCCCCAGGTCGGCACCAGCCGCCAGCTCGTGTCGCTGTGATAGGCGTCGCCCGGCCTTACGTCCCGATGGATGCGCTTTTCATATCGGGCCGCGTCGGCCGCCGCGATCTTGTGGATGGGCGCGATCCTGGAATCGGCGGTGGTGCTGGGATGGGTGTAGAGCGGGCCGAAGGCCGCGGCGAAGGCGGCATGCTGTTCATTGGTCAGCGGCTGGTCGCGGAAGAACACGACCTTGTAGCGCAACAGGGCGGCGCGGATCGCGTCGCGCTGTCCGGGGGAAAGCGGCCTGCTGAGATCGACGCCGTCGATTTCGGCGCCGATGGTCGGTTGCAGGGGGCGGATGCCGATGATCCCATCGGCGCGGTCCAGAATATCTGCTGCTGCGGAGGACATATCATCACCTTTCAAGGTCGCCGGACGATTTCCGTGCAGGACCATTGCTAAGGGATGGATGCGCCGTCCGGTTATGATGATTGGTCGGCATGCTTTGAATATACGAATATTATTGGCAATACTCATCCATGTGGAAATACGGTTCGTTCAATATCATTGCCTTGGCGGAACAATTCATCGGCCCTCCTATTCCAATCATTCATGGTTCTTCGGGCAGAGAAAATAGCTGTTCGCCGTCCGAAGCCTGTAGATCGGAACGGAAGGAGCGTCGCCACATCCGGTCGGGATCGTGGCAATTGCCGGAATAACGGAGATCGCGCCGATGGATTATGTGACGATCGATTTCGAAGCGAGCTGCCTTCCCCGTCATGGCCGGTCCTTTCCCATCGAGGTCGGAATAGCCGATGCGAAAGGCGCCCGGTCCTGGCTGATCCGTCCCCTGACCGACTGGCGTGCATGGGACTGGACGCGGGAAGCGCTGGACCTGCACGGCACAAGCCCGGAGCAGCTGGAGCAGGAGGGCATGCCGGCCGATCGGGTCTTCGCCGAACTCGACCGGGCGGTCGGCGGACGGCGCCTTGTCGCGGACAGCGGCATCGACGCCTATTGGTGGGATATGCTGGCGAAGGCCGCTGGCCGGGAAAGCGCCCGTCCGATCGAGCATGTCTCCGCCATCCTCGACGCGCTGGCGGTGACGAGCGAGGACATATTCGCGGCGCAGCGGCATGCGGACCGGCTTTGCCCGGCCCGCCATCGCGCGGCGAACGATGCGCTGTGGCTGTGGACAGTGTTGGCGAAGCTGGAACCGCGCGCCGGGGAGTTGCCGCATCCGGCATATTTGCCGTCGCTGCCCAATTACGAGCCGCGCTCAATGGTTTTGCAGAATCGATAAATGGCCGACCATTATGCGTTGGTCGGCCGATGGGCGGAATAATAGACCGGTCCGCGCCAATCATTGAGCGAGAACCGATCATGTCCCAGCACCGTCACATCAAGCTCGGCTTCATCCTGCACGGCGTCGGCCGCACCTGGAACGACTGGCGGCACCCCGGCCGCGACGTCAATGCCAGCACCAGCCTGGCCTTTTACCAGAAGCAGGCGGCCACCGCCGAACGCGGCAAGTTCGATTTCCTCTTCGTCGCGGACAGCCTGTCGATCACGGAGAAGTCCAGTCCGCATTATCTCAACCGCTTCGAGCCGATCACCATCCTGTCCGCGCTGGCGGCGACCACATCCCGCATCGGGCTGGTGGGGACGCTGACGGTCAGCTATTCCGAGCCGTTCAACGTCGCGCGCCAGTTCGCCTCGCTCGACCATCTGAGCGGCGGCCGGGCGGGATGGAACATCGTGACGTCCTGGCTGGGCGATACCGCCGCCAATTTCAGCAAGACCGAGCATCCGCCCCATGCCGTGCGCTACCGCATCGCCGGGGAATATCTGGACGTGGTCCAGGGCCTGTGGGACAGCTGGGAGGAGGACGCCCATGTCGCGGACAAGGAAAGCGGCCAGTTCGTCGATCCGGAGCGGCTCCACCGGCTGGACCACAAGGGCGAGTTCTTCCAGGTGCGCGGGCCGCTCAACATCAAGCGGACGCCGCAGGGCCAGCCGGTCATCTTCCAGGCGGGGGCTTCGGACGACGGGCGCAATTTCGCGGCGAAGCGGGCGGAGGTCATCTTCACCCATGCCGAGGACGAGGAGGCGGGCCGGGCCTATTATGCCGATGTGAAGGCGCGGGCCAAGGGTTTCGGCCGCGATCCGCACCAATTGTTTATCCTGCCGGGGATCGCCCCGATCGTCGGAGAGACGGACGAGGATGCGGAGGCGCGTTATCGCGAACTGGCGTCGCTGGAATCGATCGATACCGGCCTTGGCTTCCTGTCGCGGACCTTTAACGACCATGATTTCCGCCAATATGATCTGGACGCGCCCTTCCCGGACGTCGAGCATATCGGCATCAATAGCCAGCAGAGCGCGACGTTGCGGATATTGGCATTGGTGCGCGCCGAAAAGCTGACCCTGCGGCAAGTGGCCGAAAGGCTGGCGACGCCGCGCGGCGCCTTCGTCGGATCGCCCGAGACCGTTGCCGACCGGTTGCAGCAATGGTTCGAAAGCGGCGCCGCCGACGGCTTCGTCGTGTTCGAGCCGCTGCCCGGGCAGCTCGACCTGTTCGTCGACAGGGTGATCCCGATCCTGCAGGCGCGCGGGCTATTCCGCACCGAATATGAAGGCACCACCTTCCGCGAACATCTGGGCCTGGCCCAGCCGGACAATCGCTACAGCAGCAAGGCGGCCGAAAAGAGCGCCGCCTGATCGCCCGCGGCCCGACCGCAGGCCGGGCTTTGACGGAGGGGAGCGGCAAGGTCGCTCCCCCTTGCCGCGGGTTGGATCGCGAACGGAGCGGGATCGATCGTCCGGAAATCGCCCTATATTCCGCATCGTTCCATCTATGACGAAAACTCGATTGCCTCAATAATCTACCGATATAGTAGATAATTCAGCGCAGGGACGGGACCGAAGCCATGTCCCGCCCGCGCGGATCATGCGACAAATCATAAGCAGGGGGACTTCATGCATTCGGTGAAAATCTGGGCCGGGGCCGGCGTGGCCCTGGCGGCGGTGGCGCTTGCCCAAGGCGCGCAGGCGCAGGCGCAGCCCGCCGACAATGCGGCGGCCGCGGCGGCGAGTGAACGCGACGCGATCATCGTCACGGGTACGCGCCGGACGGATCGCACGGTCAGCGAATCCGCCGTGCCGGTGGACGTCTTCAGCGCCGGCGACCTGGCGTCGCAGGCGACCAGCGACATCAAGGCCGCGATCAAGAATCTGGTTCCCTCCTTCAACCTTCAGCGCAACGCGCTGTTCGACGGATCGGCCTTCGTCCGGCCGCCGACGTTGCGCGGCCTGCCGCCGGACGAGACGCTGGTGCTGATCAACGGCAAGCGCGTCCACCGTTCCGCGCTGGTGCAGGTGAGCGGCGGGTCGCTCGCCGCCGGGTCGCAGAGCGCCGACCTGTCGCAGATTCCCGGCGCGGCGGTCCAGAGGGTCGAGGTGTTGCGCGACGGCGCCGCCGCCCAATATGGATCGGACGCGATTGCCGGCGTCATCAACTTCGCGCTCAAGAGCAATGCGGAAGGGCTGAGCCTCAACGCGCGCTATGGCGAATATTATGAGGGCGACGGGCGCGACATCCAGTTGTCGGGCAATTGGGGATTGAAGCTGGGCAATGAAGGCGGCTTCATCAACCTGACTGGCGAATATATCAACGCCCATGACACCAATCGCGCCGTACAGCGTCCGGACGCGGTGGTTCTGGAAACGCTGGGCTATGACGTCAAGCGGCCGGTGACAAAGTTCGGCAGTCCCGACACCGAAGCCTATCGCTTCTTCGTCAACGCAGAACTGCCGCTGGGCGACGACGCGCTCTATTTCTTCGGCAATTACGGCTATTCGGATCAGGTCATCGACTTCAACTATCGGCGTCCGATCGCCGTGACGACGACAGGGCCGGCCGGCAGTCCCTTCACCTTCGGCAAGTCGATTTCGCTCTATTATCTCGACCGCAATGCCGATGGGACATGGAATGCCGATGGGCGGACCTGGAATGACGCCAATATCTTTCCCAATGGCTTCACGCCGCGGTTCCGCAGCACCAATACGGACATTTCCGCTGTCGGCGGCTATAAGGGCGAAATCGGCGGACTGCATTATGACGCCAGCATCGGTTACGGCCAGAACCGGATCAAATATTATATCAGCGACACATTCAACCCGTCGCTGGGGCCGGATTCACCGACCGACTTCTATGACGGGTCGCTGGAGCAGCGCGAGCTGAACGCCAATCTGGACCTCAGCTATCCGCTGGAGATCGGCCTTGCCAGCCCGCTCAACATTGCAGGCGGCTTCGAATATCGGCGCGAGAGCTTCCTGATCGGCGCGGGCGACGCGGCGTCCTATACGCAGGGCATCTATGCGTCCCAGACGGTGCGGCGCGCCGACGGTTCGACCTTCCTCGTCACGCATCCGGTCGGCTCCAACGGCTTTCCCGGCTATGGCCCGACATCGATCGTCGACCGGTCGCGCGCCAGCCAGGCGGCCTATCTGGACCTGGAGGTGGACGTGACGCCGCGCTTCACCCTGGGCGGGGCGGTGCGTTACGAACATTATGACGACTTCGGCGGCACGACCAATGTGAAGGCGACGGCGCGTTATGCGTTCAGCGACGCCATCGCGTTGCGCGGGGCGGCCAGCACCGGCTTCCGCGCGCCGACGCCGGGGCAGCTTTACCTGCGCAACCTGCAGACCTCCTTCATCGGTACCAATCCGGTGCCGGTGCAGATCGCCACATTGTCGCCCGAAGACGCCGCCGCCAGATATTATGGCGCGACCGCATTGAAGCCCGAGGAGTCGGTCAATTTCAGCGGCGGTCTTGTCCTGACGCCCACACCGTCCTTCACCATCACGGCGGACTATTATAATATCAAGGTGACGAACCGCATCGGACTGACCAGTCGGGTTTCGGTGACGGATGCGGATCGGGTGCAACTGGCCGCGCTGGGCGTGGTCGATCCCAATTCGCTGGGCGCGGTCCAATATTTCACCAATGGTTTCGGCACCCGGACCCAGGGCGTGGACTTTGTAGCGAATTATCGGGCGAATACGGGATGGGGCAAGTTGGGATCGTCGCTGGCGGTCAATTACAACCGTACGAAGCTCAGCTATCGCCGGACCATCACCTTGCCGGGCGGACGGTCCCTGCAACTGATCGACGACGAGCGCAAGCGCGACATCGAGACACTGCTGCCCCGCTGGCGCGGCGTGTTCACCCAGACGGCGGAGGCGGGGCCGGTCGATGTCGTCGCCCGCGCCAATTATTTCGGCAAGTTCACCAATAACCAGCTTGCCTCCAATGGCGGGAACAAGACTTTCGGCGCGGAAGTCTCCTTCGATCTGGAGGTCGGCGTGAAGGTCGCGGACAAGCTCCGGATCGCCGTGGGCGGGGAGAATATCTTCGACAATTATCCCGACCGCGAGACCCGGCTGCTCTATCCTTCCACCGGCGCTCCGGCGAGCGGGTTCGTCTATCCCGACGCCTCGCCGCTCGGCGTGCTGGGCGGATTCTGGTATCTCCGTGTCTCAGCGGAGCTTTAAGGGCGTGGCGCCGCTCGACCGGCGCGCCCTGCTCCGGTCGCTGGGCGGCGCCACGCTCGCGGCGGCGCTTCCCGCTCCGGTCGTTGGTGCGACCCGGACGGACGGGGTGGGGAGCGTCGTCATCCTGGGCGCGGGCATCGCCGGGCTGGTCGCCGCAAGGGAACTGGAGCAACGCGGCGTCGACGTCACCGTGCTGGAGGCGCGCGAGCGCGTCGGCGGGCGGGTGTGGACGCTGCGCGGCGGCGACAGCTTTACCGACACAGACGGGACGACGCAGCGGGTCGGCTTTGGCGACGGGCTGTACCTGAATGCGGGCGCGGCGCGGATTCCCAGCCATCATGACGGCGTTCTGGGCCTCTGCCGGGACCTGCATGTGCCGCTGGAGGTGCTGGTGAACAGCAGCCGCAGCGCCTTCATCGCGGATGCGGACGGGCCGCTGCGGCTGCGGCAGGCGGCGAACGACCTGCGCGGGCATCTGTCCGCCCTGCTGGAAAAGGGACTGCGCGCCGGGTCGTTCGACCAGACGATCGATGCGCCGACGCGCAAGGCGCTGGAAAGCTTCCTCACCGGCTATGGCGACCTTGCGGCGGACGGCCATTATGGCGGCAGCGCGCGGTCGGGGCTGGCGCGGCCGCCGGGCGCGTTCGACGAGGTGCAGCAGGCGGTGGCGCCGCGAACGCTCGACCAGTTGCTCGCCAATCCCAATCTGGCGGGCCTGCTGTTCGAGGAAGAGATCTACATGCAGGCGACCATGCTGGCGCCCGTCGGCGGCATGGACCGGATTCCCCGTGCGCTGGCAGCATCGCTGCGCAAGCCCGTCGTCACCGGGGCGGACATAGTGGAGATCAGGCGGGCCGGCGCGGGCGTCGGCATCGTCTGGCGCGATGCGAAGGGCGGCGCGCAGGTCGTGCGGGCCGACCGCGCCATCATCACCCTGCCCCTGCCGGTGCTGGCGGGCATCAAGGGCGATTTCAGCGCGCCGGTGAAGCGGGCGATAGCCGCCGCTCATTATCAGGATACGGTCAAGGTCGCCTTCCAGAGCCGTCCCTTCTGGGAAGAGCAGCAGGTTTATGGCGGCCTGTCCTTCGTCGGCGGCGAAACCTCCGTCATCTGGTATCCGTCCGACCGTTTCCAGCAGCCGCAGGCGGTCCTGCTCGCCGCCTATATGGCATTGGACGCGGCGAAGAGCTTTGCCGCGCGGCCGATCCCGGAGCAGATCGCGCTGGCCCGCGCGGCCGTCGATCGCATCCATCCCGGCCATGGCGCGGACCTGCAATCCCCGGTCGTCGTCAACTGGCGCAAGACGCCCCATAATCTGGGGCCCTGGCTGGACTGGCATGCGGACGGCAACAGCCTGGACGATTTTCGCCTGCTCAACCAGCCCGATGGCCCTTTCCTGTTCGCGGGCAGCCATTTGTCCCAATATTCGGGCCATTGGCAGGAAGGCGCGGTGCTTTCCGCCCGGCGCGCCGCCGATGCGCTGGTACCGTCGCCCGCAAACGTCACCCCCCGTCACGCCTGAAAGAAGGAGTTTCCATCATGTCCCATCCCCTCATCCGTCCCCTCGCCGCGCTGGGCCTGCTGGTCGGCGGCGCCGGCAGCGCCCATGCCGCGTCGGAGGTCGTCCGGCATGGCGCCGAGGGCCCATCGCCCATATTGACCGGCGTGACCGTGCCCGCCGGGGCGGAGACGCTCTATCTGAGCGGGCAGGTGCCGCCCGTGGCCGACAAGGCGGCCGACCCCACGACACCCGCCGCCTATGGCGACACGCGGACGCAGACGGTCGGCATCTTCCGCAAGATCGAGGCGCTGCTGGCGGCACAGGGTTATGGCCTGCAGGACGTGGTCAAGCTGACCGTCTTTCTGGTGGGCGATCCCAAGCTGGGCGGAAAGCAGGATTTCAAGGGATTTTCCGAAGGCTACGCCCAGTTCTTCGGCACGGCGGCGCAGCCCAACAAGGTCGCCCGGTCGACGGTGCAGGTCGCCGCTCTCGCCAATCCGGGCTTTCTGGTCGAGATCGAGGCGGTCGCCGTCAAGGCGAAATAAGCGGTTCCGTTCAGAAGCTTCAAACAGCCTATGAGAAGGCCTCGTTGGTCACTGTCCCACCGCCTGGTCTAGACTTTTCCCATATTCGGAGGATTTGGACATGGCGGACACGGCGCAGCGGCAATTGCATCTTGGCGCGATATTGGAAGGGGTCGGGGCGGATCATGTCAGTTGGCTCGACCCCGAGCTGCCGGGCGACGCCAGCATCGACATCGACTGGTATATCGACAATGCCCGGGCGGCGGAGGCGGCGAAGTTCGACCTGGTCTTCATCGTGGATTCGCCCTTCATCACGCCCGATACCGCGCCGCATTTCCTGAACCGGCTGGAGCCGCTGACCCTGCTGTCGGCGGTGGCGGCGTCGACGTCGCGCATCGGGCTGGTGGGCACGCTCACCACCTCTTACTGGGAGCCCTATAATGTCGCGCGGCAATTCGGGTCGCTCGACCAGATCAGCCGGGGCCGGGCCGGATGGAACGTCGTCACCACCGGGCTGGAGGGCGCCGCCCGCAATTATGGGCGGGAGGAGCATTTCGACCACAAGCTGCGCTATGCCCGCGCCCGCGAATTCGTCGATGTGGTGCAGGGCCTGTGGGACAGTTATGAGGACGACGCCTTCCCCCGCGACCGCGAGGCGCGCATTTTCCTGGACAAGGCCAAGCAGCACCGGCTGGACCACAAGGGCGCGCATTTTTCGGTCGCCGGGCCGCTGGCGCTCAGCCGGTCGCCGCAGGGACAGCCGGTGATCTTCCAGGCGGGGGACAGCAAAGAGGGCCGCAACCTGGGCGCGGCCATTGCCGAGGGCACCTTCACCAGCGCGGAGGATTTCGAGACCGGGCGGGCCTATTATGCGGATATCAAGGCGCGGGCGGCGGCGCTGGGGCGCAATCCCGACCTGATCAAGGTGCTGCCCGGACTGGCGCCGATCATCGCAGAGACCGACGAAGAGGCGCAGGCCATCGCCGCGGCCGCGCAGGAAGCGCTCGACGTCGGCAAGCTGCTGGTGCAGATCGGGCGGGCGTTCAACTATCACGACTTTTCCCGCTACGATCTGGACGCGCCCTTCCCCGACCTGAGCGGCGTCACGCTGAACAGCTACAAGGGCCATGCCGAACGGATCATCCGCGTGGCGCGGGAGGAAGGGCTGACGCTGCGCCAGGCGGCCTATCGCTTCGGCCAGTGGCGGACGGACTTCGTGGGATCGCCCGAGACCATAGCGGACGAAATCGAGCGCTGGTTCACCGGGCGCGCCGCCGACGGTTTCCTGCTGCGAGTGACGCGGCCCAAGGATTTCAGGCTGTTCCGGGAGCGGGTCGTGCCGATCCTGCAGGCGCGCGGATTGTTCCGCGACGATTATGCGCACCGCACCTTGCGCGGACATCTGGGCCTGCCGGTTCCGGAAAACCGGCATGCGCGGGAACAGCACGCGATCGCCGCGGAATGACGGAGGAAGGGATCGACCTTCAGGCCGACGTGCTGATCATCGGCGGCGGCATGGCTGCCTGCTGGGCGGCGATCGCCGCGGCGCAGGCAGGCGCCGACGTGCTGCTGGTCGACAAGGGATTCGTCGGCACCAGCGGCGTCACGGCGACGGGCGGCCCCAATCACTGGTGGGTCGCCCCCGAACCCGGCAAGCGCGAAGCCGCCGTCGAGGAACGCCATGCGCGCAGCTTCGGACTGGCCGAGCGGCACTGGATGGCGCGCATCATCGAGGAAAGCTGGATCGCCCTGCCCACGCTTGCCCGCTATTATCCCTTTGGCGGCGACGGCAGGGGCGGCACCTTCTATCCCGGCGTCCGCGGTCCGGAATATATGCGCGCGCTGCGGCGCTACGCGACCGATGCGGGGGTCCGTATCCTCGACCATCATCCGGCGCTGGAACTGCTGGTGCATGACGACGGATCGGTCGCGGGCGCGGCCGGGCATGCGCGCCTGACGGGGCAATCATGGCGGGCCCGGGCGGGCGCCGTGATCATGGCGACGGGCGGATGCGCCTTCCGTTCCGGGCTGATCGGCAGCCATGGCAATACCGGCGACGGGCTGCTGATGGCGGCGGAGGCGGGCGCCGCGCTGTCCGGCATGGAATTTTCCGTTTCCTATTCCCTCTCCCCCGCGTGGAACTCGACACGCACCCTGCCCTATTTCGCCGCGCGCTTCTTCGACCAAGACGGCCGGGAACTGGACATTCCGCCGCCCATAGGCGGGGAAGGCGCGCATCTGAGGGCACTGGCGAGCGCCATGCTGGCCGGGCCGGTCATCGCCGACCTCAGCGATGCGCCGGAGGGGTTGAAGCCGATATTGCGGCGCATCCAGCCCGCCTCCCCCACGCCGTTCGAGCGGCGCGGGCTGGATATTTTCCGGGACCGGTTCGAGATCAAGCTGTTTGGGGAAGGCACGGTGCGGGGGACCGGCGGGTTGCAGGTCGTGGACGCGCATTGCCAGACGAGCCTGTCCGGACTCTATGCCGCCGGCGACAGCGCGACCCGGGAACTGGTCGCCGGGGCGACGAGCGGCGGCGGCGCGCAAAATGCCGCCTGGGCGCTGACCTCCGGCCGGATCGCCGGTGCGGCCGCGGCGGCACGGGCGAAGCGCGACGGGCGGCGTCTGGGCGCGGCGGCGCGGGCCGTCGGCCAGGCGGGGTTGCGCCCGGCCGCTTCCCCGCGCCCGGTCGATCTGAAGGCGGTCCTGCCGGTCGTTCAGCATGCCACCATCGGTTATGACGACGCCCTTTGGCGCAGCGCGCCCAAGCTGGCTCGGGCGCGTGACGCGCTGGACGGCGCGTGGCGCTTGCTGGCCGATCATGGCCAGGGCGTGGGGCTGGACAGGGTCGGGCTGCGCGAACATGCCGCGATGATCGCCGCTGCGCGCTGGGTGACCGCGGCCGCCCATAGACGCGACGAGAGCCGGGGCATGCATATGCGTGCGGACCGCCCCGCGACGGACGCCGCGCTTGCCAGCCGCCTGCTGACCGGCGGCACCGACAAGGTCTGGACCCGTTTCGAAACCCCCGCCTTGCAGGAAGCCGCCGCATGATCGCCCATATCTTCGAAGACCGTTGCACCGCCTGCCAGGCATGCGTTTCGGCCTGCCCCACCCATGTGCTGGATGCCGGGCCCGATGGCGCGCCCCGGATCGCGCGGCTGGACCAATGCCAGACCTGTTTCCTGTGCGAGCTTCATTGCGAAGCCGACGCGATCTATGTCGGTCCGGACCAGAGGCAGGCCGAAGCGATCTCGCCAGAGGCGATCCTGGCGTCCGGGCATCTGGGGCGGCTGCGCCACGACCATGGCTGGGACCGGGAGCCGGAGCCGGGCAGCACGGGCCATTTGCATGACTTCTGGCAGCTTGGCCCGCTGCTGCGCGAAGGCGCCGAGATCGCGGCGCGCCGCTATGCCGAACGCCAGGCGTCCGACAGGGCGTGAGTGACGGACAGGGCGGGGAGCGATGCCGGCGCATGAGCCGGTTCTGCCGCTGTGAAACGATCGATCGATGATGCCTGAGGAGGCGGGCCGTCCCCTCGCCTTCCCCGCATTGGCCATGGGAAAGGCGAGGTGTTCCGTCAGCCGATATGCTGGTCCACATGGTGGAGGACGGTTTCCGCTTCGGGGCGGTCGAGCCAGTCGGGGCTGACCTGCAACCAGCGCAGCACGCGCCCCGCGCCGACGAGCAGGAAAGCGGGCTGGGGCAGTTCCCAACTGCCCGTGCCCGTCACTTCACCGATCCAGCCGGCCGGCGGCGGCGAGGGACGGTGATCGGGCTGGAAACTGATGTTCAGCAGCCGCGCCAGCGCGTTATCCGCGTCGGTTGCGACGAGAAAGGGCAGATCGTGCCGCGTCTTGACCTCCCGCAGCAGCAACGGCGGTTGCGGGCTCAACGCCACGAGCGGAATGCCGCGCTGGCGAAGGCCGGGGAACAGCGCATCGGCATAATAGGGCAAGGCGATGTTGCAGGCCGGACAACCGGCATAGCGGAAGAAGAGGAACAGCGCGGCGCCGCCTGACGTCAGTTCGTCCAGGCCGAGGGTATCGCCCCCCACCTCCACGAAGGACAGAGGCGGCAGCACGGTGCCCGGCTGGGCCACGGCGGCGGGATCGAAACGGTCCAGCAACTGCTTGCGTTGCCGGGCATTGCCCTCAAGCTGGGCCGGGGGCCAGCTCCTCTCCCGCTCCGCCTGCAAAGCGGCATAGCGGGCCTTGAGCGTTTCGTTGACTGTCGTGGCCATGATGATCTCCTTCGCCGTGCACCTCCTCCATTTTGGCGGCGACCGGCGACCGCCACCAATGAGACTTGCCCGGTCAATCACGAAGAATGATCATAGATCGGTTGTATTCGAGGGCCCCGAGCCGGCGAACGGGCCGGTTTTCGTGAGAATTTCCCGGTCGGGTGGGCCTGTGCCGGCATGGAGATCGAAGCTGGCCATCGCAGACGGGCCCAGGCTCAGGACCCATTACTGGCGGGTTCTGAGCCTAGGTGACGCCCCGCTGTTCACCGCCCTCGCCGCTCGCCGGCGTGATCCCGGCGGCCAGGGCGAGCTGAAGCAGTTCGGTCAGGCTGTTCGCGTTCAGCCGATTCATCACCTGGGCGCGGTGCAGTTCGACCGTCCGGGGGCTGATGCCGAGCTTCTGCCCGATGATCTTGTTGGTCCCGCCGTCGACCAGGCCGACCAGCACCTCGCGTTCGCGGGGCGTCAGTCGCGCGATGCGGGCGCTGGCGTTTTCGTCCCGCGTTGGCGCCCGCGCCGAAGCCTGGCACTCCGCAATGGCGCCGGCAAGGCTGGCGCGCATCGACGCCTCGTCTCCAGCAAGGATGTAGTCGACGGCGCCCGCCTTCATCGCGGAAACCGCGCACGTCACATCCGCACCCGCCATGTCCAGCGCGATGGTGGGTATCGTGATCGCCCGCGCCCTGAGCTCGCGTGGCACGGACAGCCCCTCGTCCCGCCCCTTGCGCAGGTCCAGGAGCACGCAGCCCGGCGAGAGGACGGGCGCCATGTCGAGAAAGGCGGAACCGCTGTCGAACGTCCGTCCGCGATAACCCAGCGCCCGAACCAGCGCGCTCAGCTTGCGCGCCTCGGCCGCCTTGCCGCTCACCACATAGACATGGCGGACATCGTCCTGGGTAAGGTCTTCGGTGATCCCGCCGATCCGGGTCACAGCGCCCGCCTCGTCGAAAATCGGAAAGCTGGTGTCCCGAAGCCAGCGCATGGCGCCATCGCGGGGTCGCACGATCCGGTATTCGAACTGCACGACGTCTCCGGCCTTCACGGCGGCGAGGGCGTGGCCGACCTGCGGGCGATCCTCCGGGTGCACGTCCTTCATCCATTCGGCGAAGTCGCTCGCCGCCTCCTGGCAGGGCACGCCCCAGATCCGCTCATAGGCGGCGCTCCGGTAGATGATGGCGCCGGCGACCGGATCGCCGATCCAGATCAGGTTGCTGCTATGCGCGGCGAAGCTGCGGAATTGCGCCTCGCTCGCGCGGATCGCGGCCTCCGCCCGCCGCTGCGCCGTCACGTCGATCGCGGCGCCGATGAACCCGACCGCGCGCCCGTCGGCGAAGCTTGTGCGGCCGGAGGTGGCGATGCGGCGCGTGATGCCGTCTTCTTTCCCGATCACGCGATATTCGACATTATAGCTGCCGTCGCCACGGGGATCGACGCAGCGCGTGATCGCATCGCGGACTGGCTGGCGATCGTCGGGATGAATGCCGGCTTCGAACACCGTCATATCGACCGCCGTATCGGCAGGCAGGCCCCACATCGCCCTTAGCCGCTCGTCCCACTCCAGCGATCCGGTGTCCGGGTTCCACGAGTAGATGCCGATGCCCACCAGTTCTGTCGCCGCCCTCAGACGGGCTTCGCTACTGCGAAGGGCGTCCGCGAACCGCCGCCATTCGCTGGCATCGCGCGCCGGCCCGTCGTCGTCTGAACAGAGCGCTTCATTGCCTTCCCGGGCGGCCGTTGGTCGTAACTCTTGCACCACGGCGCCGGCTCTCCTCAAACGCTTGCCGCCCAGTCGGCAAAAGCCGGTGGCCGGGGAAGGTTCCCTAGGGATCGCCCTTATGGGTTGCGGGCGGGGCGAGCCCCAGATGGGCGCCATCCAACCAAGGAGACCGGCATGAAAGCCCTAGTCTGGCACGGCAAGGAGGACATCCGATATGATACCGTATCCGATCCTTCGATCGAAAACCCCCGCGACGCCATAATCAAGGTTACAAGCTGCGCGATTTGCGGTTCCGACCTTCACCTTTTCCACAATCTGATCCCTGCCATGCTGCCCGGCGACATCATGGGCCATGAGACGATGGGCGAAGTCGTCGAAGTGGGCAGCGCGGCCAAGGATTCGCTCAAGAAAGGCGACCGCGTCGTCATACCCTTCACGATCCAGTGCGGGGAATGCGACCAGTGCCGGCGCGGCAACTTCTCGGTCTGTCAGCGGACGAACCGGAAGGGCGGACTGGGCGACAAGGCCTTCGGCCACAGGACGGCGGGGCTGTTCGGATACACCCACCTGACCGGGGGCTATCCGGGCGGTCAGGCCGAATATCTGCGCGTGCCGTTCGCGGACACCACGCACATCAAGGTGCCCGACGGGATCGAGGACGAGAAGCTCCTCTTCCTCTCCGACATCCTGCCGACGGGATGGCAGGCCGCCGTTCAGGCCGACATCCAGCCGGGCGATACGGTGGCGGTCTGGGGCTGCGGCCCGGTCGGCCAGATGACGATCCGGTCGGCCATCCTGCTGGGCGCCGAGCAGGTGATCGGCATCGACCACCTTCCCGAACGCCTGTCCATGGCCGCGGCGGCGGGCGCCATCACCATCAACTTCGAGGAGGAAAGCGTCGTCGAGCGGCTGAACGAGCTTACCGGCGGAGAGGGGCCGCACAAGTGCATCGACGCCGTCGGCACCGAGAGCCATGTCAATCTGGGCCAGCCGGACACGCTGATCGACCGCGCCAAGCAGATGCTGATGGTGGAGAACGACCGGCCGCATGTGCTGCGCGAGATGATCTATGTCTGCCGGCCTGCCGGCGTCATCTCGATCATCGGCGTCTATCTTGGCCTGGTCGACAAGATTCCGATGGGGCAAGCCATGAACAAGGGCCTGACCTTCCGCATGGCGCAGGCGCACGTCCCGCGCTGGACGGGCGATCTCCTCCGCAGGATCGAGGACGGCCAGATCGACCCCTCGTTCGTCATCACCCACAAGGTCGACCTGTCCCAAGGTCCCGAGATGTACGCCACGTTCCGCGACAAGGCGGATGGCTGCATCAAGGTCATGCTCCAACCCTGAAGGAAGCACCCATGCCTCTCACCAATCTCACCGGTATCGCGCGCTCCGACGGGGACCCCCGCGTCGAGCAGAAGGGTCCAAGTTCGATGAGCAGTGCCGACCGGCTGGCGCGCGCGCTCGGCTGGTTTTCCATCGGCCTGGGCATCACCGAACTGGTGGCGCCCGGCCGCATCGCCCGCGCGCTGGGCCTTGACGACAAGGAAGGCCTGATCCGTGCCTATGGCGTGCGCGAACTGTCCAGCGCGATCCCGACGCTGTCGGTGGACAAGCCGCTGGGGCTCGCAGCCCGGATCGGCGGCGACGCGCTCGACCTGGCCACCCTGGCAACCGGCTTGCACCGCGACAATCCCAAGCGCGGCAATGCCGCGATCGCCATCGCCCTGGTGGCGGGAATCACCCTGCTCGACATCCTCGCCTATACGGGCGTCAAGGCTGTGCACCGCCGCGACCCACATTCCGGGGAGCGGGACTATTCCGATCGGTCGGGCCTTCCGCGGGGACCGCAGGCCTCACGCGGGCTTGCCCGCGAGGACTTCGACATTCCGCCGGATTATCGGGCGGAGGGCCAGACGGCGGACGCTGTTCCTCACCTGGTCGCCTAGCGTCGCGAATCCCCGACCCGGCGAAGGCGTTCGCCGGCGACAGCGGAGCCCGGCCGCACTTTGAACGAATGAGGGATGATCATGGATCGAACCGGCAAAATCCTTATCGTCGTGACCAATGTCGACCAATATGATCGAGTGGGGTTCAGGACCGGCCTCTGGCTTGGGGAGCTTACCCATTTCTGGGATGCGGTCGAGGAGCACGGCTTCCAAAGCGAGATTGCGAGCCCGTCGGGCGGCTGGGTGCCGCTCGATCCCCAGGGGCTGATGATGCCCGAAATGGGGCACAACAGCCGCCTTGGCGGCGACGTCACCCGCCATTATCGTGACAGGCAGTTCATGGACCGCCTCAACCACAGCCTGCCGCTTGGCGAGGTCAGCGTCGCGGACTATGACGCCATCTATCTGGCGGGCGGCCATGGCACGATGTGGGATTTCCGCTCGCCTGAGCTTGGCCGCCTCCTTGCCGAATTCCACGACAGCGGGAAGATCGTATCCGCCGTCTGCCATGGCCCGGTGGGGTTCATGGAGGCAAAGCTGGGCGACGGCCGTTGGCTTGTGCAGGACAGGGACCTGACCGCCTTCTCCTGGGCCGAGGAACAGGCCGACAATCGCGAAGACATCGTGCCGTTCAACCTGGAGGAAGAATTGAAGGCGCGCGGCGCGCGCTACACCAAGGCTGTCTTGCCGTTCGGCAAGCATGTCGTGGAGGACGGGCGGCTGATCACCGGCCAGAACCCGGCGAGCGCGCGCGGCGTCGGCGAAGCGGTCGCCCAGGCCCTGCGGAAGTCCGCGCCACCGGTCCACGGGGATGCCGCCGCCATATAAGGGTCGAGGAGCCGAAAGAGCGCGCCGGTGGGAACCGGACTGCCGACCGGGCGCAGATCCCCGGCCGCCCGATTGCCTGTTGAGGGTAGGACATGATCATCGAACAGATATTCGGCGCGGCGTTGATCCTGCTGTTCCTCGCCGACATCTTCCTGACCGTGCTCTATGCGCGGGCGGGCACCGGGCTGCTCGCGCCCCACTGGAACCGTGGGATGTGGGCGCTGCTCCACGGCATCGCCGGGCTGTTGGGCCGCCGTCGCGGCACGATGCTCTCATTCGCCGGCCCGCTCATCGTCGTTTCGCTGATAGGCTTTTGGGCGATCGGCCTTTCGCTGGGCGCTGCGCTCGTGATCCGGCCGGAACTCGGCACCGCGATCCGGCCGTCCAGCGGCGAGTCCCCGACCGACTTCGTGACAGCGCTTCTGGTCGCGGGGAACAGTCTGTCGATCGTCGGCGGCGGCGATTATTCGCCGCACACGACCGGCACGCGCCTGCTCTTCCTCATAAATTCGCTGATCGGCGCGTCGGTGCTGTCACTGGTGCTGAGCTATCTCGTCCAGGTCTATTCCGGCCTGCGCGAACGCAATGTCCTGGCGCTCGCGGTTGACCTGATGACCGATGGAACCGGCGATGCGGCGGTGATGCTGGCGCGCCTCATGCCGGAAGGCGAGGCGAGCAACGCGGCCAGCGAGCTGGGCAATCTCGCCCGATCGCTCGCCGCGACCAAGGAGGCGCACCATTTCTATCCGCTGCTGTTCTACTTCCGCTTCGAGGAGCCGCTCTACGCCGTGTCGCGGTTGACCTTCGTCCTGCTCGACGCGGCTACCCTGATCGAAACCGCGCTGGATTCGCGGCGCCATGGCGCTGCGGCGGCCTTCGCCCCGGCCGCCTCGATGCGACGCGGCGCCCGGCTGCTGCTGGAGACGCTGGATGCGAACTTCCCGACCGCCGACGTCCGCAGCGATGCCGCCGCCGAGGCCCAGCGCCTCCGCCAAAGCTATCTGCATGCGACCCGGACGCTCAGAAACGCCGGGATCGCGGTGAAGGCGGACGGCATCGAGGCATATGTCGCGGCGCGGCAGGAATGGGAACCGCTGGTCCGGCGCGTTGCTCCGACCCTGGGCTATGCCATGCCCGAGATCGACCGGCGGCCCGCGCGAACGGAGACAGGCGCCGCATATTGACGCTTGCGATTTGGGCTGCCGACCGCAATTCTGCGGTGAAGATTGGAGACGGTCGTTGTTAGGATCAGAGGCACCCATGGGACCGCCAATGATCGCCCAAAAGGACAGGTATCGCAAAAGATATTGGTGCGTCCGATCTGCCGGCATGAACGTCGTGTAGCTGAAGAACGCCATCCTGTCGCAAGTGACTGGAGCCTTTAGATCGAAGAGCTGATGGATCGAAATCACCCACGGCGCGCTTCCCCGTTGCCGACGACTTCGCGAAAGAACAAAGCCAGGCGGTCGCGCGTGCCCTGATCGAGAGATTGGGAGAGGAACAGCCGCCTCTCCCAGGTGCCGACCTTGACAATCGGCACCAGGCGGTGTTGGCGATCCAGCCTCTGCACAGTGGAATGCAGCATGATGACGGCCCCCGCGCCCTGCGTGGCCAGTTCCACGGCAACCTCGTGATGCTGCACCTCGCTGTGCAAAACCGGTTGCATGACTCCGGCCGATGCGAGCATGCGCAGTTGGTCGCAGGTCCGCAGCGGCGGAATGTTCCAACTGATGAAGGGGAGCGACTGCAAGCCCCTTAGCTTCGCCTGGTCGCGCAACTCCCGCGTGGCGAAGACGAAGGCCGGCTCTGCGAAGATCGGTTCGAACCCGCCTTGCGGATCGGATTGCTCGCGGGAGAATATCGCGCAGTCCAGAATGCCCCGCGCCACCTGATCGTCGACGTCCGCTCCAGACGCGTTGTGGACGAAATCCAGGGCAATATCGGCATTCTCCATCAGGAAACGCGGCAGCGCGGGCCGCACATATTCGTTAAGCAGGAAGGTGCCGATGAAGATGCGCAGCTTCTGCGGCGTCGCCCCGCGGAACAGCCGTCCCAGCTCATGCCCCTTCTGGACGAAGGTCTTGACGCCTTCCTGGAAGCGTTCGCCTTCGGCTGTCAGGCGCATGCTGCGTCCCGCCCTGCGGTGGAACAGGGTGGCGCCGATCTGCTGTTCCAAGGCGCGCATCTGCTCGCTGACGGCGGCCTGCGATATGCGCAGATTTTCCGACGCCTGACGGAAAGACTGCGCCCGGCCGACCGCCAGGAAGATTTCCAACTGGCGCGGCGTGAAACGGAACATGGCCGATCTCTCCCCCCTGCTGCTGCCGCGCCTCTGCGGGCGTTGCACCAGGGTATAGGCTGCACCTTGTCACCGGGCAAGGTCGAGCCCCATTGTCCTGCCGCCCCCTTATGGCGACAGTGCCCGGAACAAGCGGGGCCGACGGATGATCGGCCAGATCATGGAGGGGGAGATATGAACGGGAAACGACATCTGGCGCGCCGCATGCCGAGGCTGGCGCTGCTCGCCGGGCTCTGCCTGCCGGCGATGGCGGCCGCGCAGGACGATGCCGGATCGGCCGGCATCCAGGACATTGTCGTCACCGCGCAGAAGCGCGCGGAAAATGTCCAGGACATCCCGATCGCGATCAACGCGCTGGGCGGAGAGGCCCTGGCCGAACGGCGGATCGCCGATCCGACCGATCTGGTCCGGCAATTCCCGAACCTGAGCTTCAAGCAGAGCTCTGCCGTCAATGCAGGCATTTCCATCCGCGGCGTCGGCACCCAGAATTTCCACCTTACGGCGCAACAGGCGGTGGGCCAGTATCTGGACGAGGTGTCGCTGGTGACGCCTTTCTCCAGCACCTTCGGCCTGTTCGACCTGGAACGGGTAGAGATATTGCGCGGGCCGCAGAACACCCTGTTCGGCCGCAACACCACCGGCGGCGCGATCAACTATGTGTCGCGCCGGCCCGACGCGGGCGAGGGCTTCAACGGCTATGCCCGCATCAATGCCGGGCGCTTCAACCGGATCGATGTGGAAGGCGCGATCGGCGTGCCGCTGACCGATACGCTCGCCATCCGCGTGGCGGGGCAGGTGCAGACCCGCGACGGCGTGTTCCGGGATGTCGCGACCGGCGAGAAGATCGGATCGACGAAGCGCTATTCCGGCCGCTTCGGCATCGGCTGGCAACCCGATGACGACACGGAATTGCTGCTGTCGGGCCATGTCGGCTATAATCGCGGATCGCGCCCGCCGCGCAAGGCGGTCGGCCGTTTCCTGCCCGACGGCGTCACCCCATGCCCCGCCAACGATCTGGGCGTCGAACAGTTCGAACGCGTCAATAATTGCGTGTCGACCGGCAAGGGCGGCCTGACCTTCAATCCCTCGCTGTCGCGCTGGCGCGACGCCTATGACGCGGGCAGCAATCTGGCCGATGTCGATTTCGAGGGCGGATCGCTGCGCCTGCGCCATGATTTCGGCGGCTTCTCCCTGACCGCCATCTCCGCCTTCGACCGCACCAAGGTTCTCTATGCGGAGGAAGGCGGCGGCCTGCCCTACGCCCAGTTCCAGGTGTTCCAGGACGCGCTCTACGACGTCTATTCGCAGGAGGTCCGGCTGACCTCCGGCACGGACGGGCCGTTGAAATGGATCGCCGGGGCCTATTGGTCCTATGAAAAGGACAGCCTGGCCACCATCGTGCGCAACAATTTCGCCGGACCGCCGACGCTGGCGGTGGTGCCGATGGTCGCCATCGACCAGAAGGCGGAGATCGCCTCCTTCTACGGGCAACTCGACTATGCGCTGACCGACCGGCTGGACATCAGCGCGGGCCTGCGCTGGACCAATGACAGGCGGCAGGGCCTGCGCGACGTGATCACCGCCCTCGACAGCGTGACCGGCCTGCCCGGCGCGGCCCGCCTGCCCGCCGACTTCTTCTTCTCGCGCGGCTTCCTGACCGGCCTCGCCGCCAATTTCACCCTGCCCTGCGCGGCCGGCGTGGTCGGCTGCCACGGCCCGCTCACGCCCTTGAAGCAGGATGTCAGCAAGCTGGCGGGCAAAATCTCCGTCAATTACGAGCTGGCGACCGACGTCATGGCCTATCTCAGCTATTCGCGCGGCTTCAAGTCGGGTTCCTTCGACATCCGCGCCCAGGGCGTGTTCAACGGCACCGGCAACACCCCGGTCCGCCCGGAAACGCTCAACGCCTATGAACTCGGGCTCAAGTCGCGCCTGTTCGATCGCCGGGTGCAGATCAACGTCGCGGCGTTCCGCTACGACTGGAAGGACCTGCAGACCTTCGGCCAGGTGCCGGTGCTGGGCCCGGCCTTCATCAACCTGCCCAAGGCGCGGCTGACCGGCGTGGAGGCGGAGGCAAAGATCGCGCCCGGCGGCGGCTTCGAACTGGACCTGGCGGGCGCCTTCCTCGACACCGAGGTGATCGACGTCGGCGCGCTCACCCCGCAGACCGCGCTCAAGGGCGCGCCGCTCCAGCAATCGCCGCGCTGGTCGTTCAACGGGACCGCAAGCCAGACCGTCGAGCTGGGCGACAATCGCCTGACCGGGCGGCTCAGCGGCCGCTATGTCGGCGCGCAATATAATGAACTGACCAAGGCGCGCAGCGGCTATATCGATCCCAGCTTCTTCGTCGACGCCTCCATCGGCTTCGATTTCGGGCGGGACCGGCGGCACCAGATTTCCTTCTACGCGGACAATCTGACCTCGGAAAAGACCTGCCTGCGCAAGGAGCCGTTCGACGGCCTCAGCAACACCAACACCTGCGTGCCCAACGAAGGAACGGTCCTCTACGGCGTGACGCTGTCGACGCGCTGGTGACCGGACAGGAGGTTTGACGACATGAAGACATCGATGACCGGCGCGATGACGCGCCGGGCGGCGCTCGCCGCCCTGGGTTCGGCGGTGGCGGCCCCCGCCGTCGCCCGCGGCGGGCGATCCGGCCCGCGCCGGCCCAACATCCTCTATATCATGGCCGACGACATGGGCCATGCCGACCTGGGCTGCTATGGCAGCCGCAACATCCGGACCCCGGCGATCGACGCCATGGCCGCGCGGGGCGTGAAGTTCGGCAACGCCTATGCCAATAGCTGCGTCTGCTCACCCACCCGCGTCGCCCTGCTGACCGGCCGTTACCAGGGGCGGTTCCGCATCGGGCTGGAGGAGCCGATCGCCTTCAACGGCGCCGAACTGTCCCTGCCCCGCGGCACCAGGACCCTGCCCGGCCTGCTGCGGGATCTGGGCTACACGACCTCGCTGGTCGGGAAATGGCATATGGGGGAACTGCCGGCCTCCAGCCCGCTCGATCACGGCTATGACTATTTCTTCGGCATAGCGTCGGGCGGCACCGACTATTTCGCCCATGCGACCAGCATCAACGGCCATGAGATGGGCAAGCTGTTCGAGAACCGGACGGAAATCGACCGCCCCGGCTATCTGACCGACCTGCTGGGCGCGAAGGCGATCGACCGGATGCAGCAGGCGGCGCGGCAGGACCGCCCCTTCTTCATCAGCCTGCACTTCACCGCCCCCCATTGGCCCTGGCAGGGCCCCGGCGACGCTGCCCAGGGCAGCGCCACCGCCGATCCGCGCCAGATGGACGGCGGCAATGTCCGCGCCTATGCCGCGATGATGGAGAGCATGGACGCCAATGTCGGCCGCGTGCTGGCCGAACTGGCGCGGCTGGGGCTGGAGGAGGACACGATCGTGATCTTCACCAGCGACAATGGCGGAGAGCGCTTTTCCGATAGTTGGCCGCTGACCGGGATGAAGGGCGAATTGCTGGAGGGCGGCATCCGCGTGCCCCTGATCGTCAGTTGGCCCGCCCATCTGCCCAAGGGGCGCGACAGCGCGCAGGTGACCATGTCGATGGACGCGCTGCCCACGCTGCTGTCGGCGGCGGGCGGCGACCCCGGCCGGGTGGAGGGGCTGGACGGCATCGACCTGATGCCCTTCCTGCGCGACGTCGACAGCAGGACCGACCGCACGCTGTTCTGGCGCCACCGCGCCGGCGACCAGATCGCGGTGCGCAGCGGCCAGTGGAAATATCTGCGGTCCTACGGGCGGGACTATCTGTTCGACCTGTCGCAGGATGAGCGCGAACGGGCCGACCGCAAGGCGGCGATGCCCGGCAAGGTCGCCGAGCTCAAGGCCGCCCATGCCGGCTGGCTGGCGCAGATGCTGCCCTATCCGGAGCATAGCTATAGCGAGGACATGCTGGGCAAGTTCGCCGACCGCCCCGGGGAATGAAGGGCGTTCGCGGCGTTCAGCCGCCCGCCTGCTTCAATCGATAGTCGAGCTGCCGCCGGGACATGCCGAGCATGCGCGCCGCATCCGCGACATTGCCCCCGGCGCGGCGCAGCGCCTCCTCCACCAGCGCGGCCTCATAATCCGCCAGCAGCAGCGGCGCCCTTTCGATGTCGGGTATCAGCGGCGCGCCGGTGACCGCCAGCCTGCCGTCCGGGCGCACATGCGCCTGTTCGCGGCTGTCCGGTTCCAGCACGATCGACAGGGTGTCGACGTCGATCCGCCCGCCCGGTTCGGCCAGCAGCACGCCGCGCTCCAGCACATTCTCCAGCTCGCGCACATTGCCCGGCCAGCGATAGGCGATCAGCGCGCGCATCGCCTGGTCGGACACGCCGCGCACCGGCTTGCCGTGCCGCCGGGTGAGCCGTTCCACCAGCGCCTCGACGAACAGCGGAATGTCGGCCGCCCGATCGCGCAGCGGCGGGATGGCGACGGGAAAGGGGTTGAGCCGGTAGAAGAGGTCGGCGCGGAACGTCCGGGCCGCCACCGCCGACGCCAGATCGACATTGGTCGCCGCGACGATGCGGACATCGACATGGCGCAGCCTGTCGCCGCCCAGCCGCTCCACCTCCCCCGTCTGGAGCACGCGCAGCAGCTTGACCTGCGCGGGCAGGGGCAGGTCGCCCACCTCGTCCAGGAACAGCGTGCCGCCGTCCGCCCGCTCGAACCGGCCGAGCCGCTGCCGCTGGGCCCCGGTATAGGCGCCGGGCTCGACGCCGAACAGCTCGCTTTCGATCAGGTCATGGGGGATGGCGCCGCAATTGATCGCGACGAAGGGCTTGTCGCGGCGCGGCCCGTTGTCGTGCAGCCAATGGGCGAACACTTCCTTGCCGACGCCCGTTTCCCCGGTGAGCAGGACGGTGATGCTGCTGTCGGCGGCGCGGCGCAGCAGGTTCATCGACTTCAGGAAAGCGGGCGACTGGCCGATCAGCGATCCGGCCTGCTTTTCCCGCCGCAGGGATGCGCGCAGTTCCCCGATTTCCTCCGCCATGGCGCGCAACTGGCCGGCTATGTCCTCCGGGTGCATGGCCTTCAGATAGGGGTCGTCCGCCGGCAGGTCGGACGCGATCTCGCCCACGATGGTGCAATGCGGGTCGCCCTTCGCCTTGCACATCGTCTCCCGGAAGATGACGGGGCGGCCCATGAAGGCGCTGACATAGCCGGAGGCATAGCCCAACTGGTTCCAGCAGGTGGCGTGTTCGCCGATGCCGAAATGGACTATCTGGCTTTCCGCCTCCCAGCTTTCGGTCCAGCGGAACTCGCCGTGGAAACGCCCGGCGTCCAGGTCCAGCTCGCACCGGATGGTCTCCACCTGCACCAGCCCCTCCAGCTTGTGCAGCCGGGGGCCCAGCAGGAAGACCTCCTCATAATCGCGGTCGCCCACCATCTTGCGGGCGATCTCCGCATCCTGCATGCCGGATTGATAGCCCATGCGCATCAGCAGCGCGCCGGCCCGGCCTTCGCCCAGCGTGCGCACCATTTCCGCCCGCAGCGCGCCCAGCGACCCGGCGTGCAGCAGCAGCATCCGCTGTTCGTCCAGCCAGACGGTCCCGGTGCCGGGGTCGAACCGCAATTTCGACCACAGGTCGATCCGGCCCGATCGGTCGTCGAGCGCCTTGCTCGCCATCTTTGCCCTTCTCCCCTCGCCGGTCCGGCCGTTTCGCCGCTTTCAGCCCGATCCTAGCGCAATATCCGGTCAGATGCGCCTGAAAAGCGGACTTCGAACCTGCTGCGCGTCGGCGGCGGAGAAGAATTTTTCGGTGTAGATGTCCTTTTCGAACAGGCGCCCCTGCATCAGCGTGGCAAGGCAGGCCTCGATCATCACCGGCGGACCGCAAATATAGGCCTTGTGTCCGCGGAAATCATTGTCGAAAGCCGCCCTGGCGGCTTCGTGGACATAGCCGCGAAAACCCGCCCAGCCGCTGTCCGCCGGTTCGTCCGAAAGCGCGGGGACGTAGCGGAAATTGGCATGGGTCCGGGCCAGCGCCTCGAACTCTTCATGATAATAAAGCTCCTCCCGGCTGCGCGCGCCATAGACCAGCGTGATCGGCAGCGTCTCGTTGCGGGCGATCAGGTCGAGGATCATCGAGCGGGGCGAGGACAGGCCCGAACCGCCGGCCAGGAAGAGCATGGGCGCCTTCGCCGAATGGCGCACGAAGAAGCGGCCATAGGGGCCGGACAGCTTCACCCGGTCGCCCTCCTTCAGATGCTCATGTATCCATGTCGTCCCGACGCCGCCGGGCACGATGCGGATATTGAGTTCGACGGCGCCGGGCGCATGGGGATTGCTGGCGAGGGAGAAGGCGCGGGTCAGAACCCCCTCCTCCCCCACCGTCAGGTTCACATATTGCCCCGCCTGGAAGCGGATCGGGCGATCCAGCGCGACATGGATGCCCCTGATGGTCGGGGTCAGCGGATCGATGCGGGTGACGACGCCCTCGAAATCCTCGACCGGGATTCCCAATGCGTCGGGGTCTTCCTCTATATCCGCCTCTATGCTGACATCGCTTTCAAGGCGGGCGCAGCAGGCCAGCGCCTTGCCCTCGTCGCGCTCGAAATCCATGAGCGCGAAGCTGGACGCCTCCCCATGGTCGATTTCGCCGTCCGTCACCTGGATCTTGCAGGTGGCGCACAGGCCATGACAACAGGCATGCGGCAACCAGATGCCCGCGCGCAGGCAGGCGTCGAGGATGGTCTGCCCCTCCGCCACTTCCACCTCGTCGCCGGTGGTTTCGATGGTCAGCGTGTAGCTCATCAGATGCCGGCTCCGTTCAGGCCGTCGCGGCCAGGCGTGCGGAAGCGCAACGCATCCTTGTGGCTGAGGCCGTTGGCCGCGATGCTGGCCTGCATGTCGGGGGCGAAGGCTTCGCCGTTACGGGTCCAGACGGCGCTGTTCCAGTCGATCCCCGCCCAGTCGGGATGCTGGCCGAAAATCTCCGCCATGGGTCCGGCGATGAAGTGCGCGAAGGGCAGGTCCGGCGGCAACGGCCAGGCATAGGGGCTGGAAAAGAGCAGATGCCCGTCCCAGCCGGCATAGATGACGCAGGCGCCGTGGAAATTTTCAGCCTTGTCGGCCGGTTCGAATTCATAGGTGTCGATGGCTTTGACGGCCATGATGTCTCTCCTGGAATATGATCCCTTCCGTGAGGGCGGTGTGGCCGGCTGTCAGTCGTTGGCCTTTGCAAGGCCGCGCCACATGGCGAAGTTCCTTTCATCCGTGGACCCGTTGTGCAGGCCGTTGTCGCGGCCATGTTCGATGCGGAAGAAAGCCAGCGCCTCGGCGGCGGGATTGAAGCCCTCGGCCGTCGGGTCCGTGCCGGGGCGGAAGGCGTTGCCCTTGAAGACCTCATGCCCGGCGATCTTCGACTGGATGAATTTTTCCGGCTCATCCTCGAAAATGTCGCGGCAATGGTCGGAGCAGAAATGATATTGCTCGCCCTTGTAGTCGGCATGGCGCTGACACAGTGTCAGCGGATCGCCCGGTTCGGTGAACATCATCGGAATCTGGCAGACCTGGCATTGCATCGGCACGGCCGTCGCCTCGAACGGCTTTCCTTCCGCTTCGCACTTCGCCCAATATTCATAGCGCGGACGGTAATAGCGGTCGAACGTGTCCGGATATTTGGCGGACAGCCAGTCCATGTCCTCCTTCGACGGCAGCCAGACATGGAAGTCGCTGGTGCCGCGCGCCTGATAGAAATGGCACCATGCGATATGGGACAGGTGGTCCCGCTCCAGCCTGATCTGCTCGACGCAGGGCGGCATGACGATGCCGTAGCGGGCGAGATCGCGGAACAGGGCGCCGCAATTCTCCTCGAAATAGATTTCCCACGCCTCCGCCCAGCTCATCACCCGCTTGGGCAGCATGTAATCCTGCATCATCGCGACCAGCGTCAGCAGCCGCACGCCGCGCCAGGTCCATTTGTTCAGCCATTTCTGGACGATGGGGACATTGGCCGGGTCCTGCTCCAGCACGAACTTGATGACCTCCAGCCCCAGGGTCATGTGCCGCGCCTCGTCCGACTGGGCGGAAAAGCCGAAGGTCATCGCGCCCATGTCGCCATTATAGGCCGCGCCCGAAATGAAGGGCACGAAGACGAGGTTGGTGAGCACATATTCGAAGGCGAAGCCGATGGCGACGATGAATTCGAACGGGCCGCCGGTCGCCGCATCCTCGAAGAAGCTCTTGGGCACCTGAAGATAGGGCAGATAGTCGTGATGATGGCGGAACTCCGCCATGCCGCTATAATAGCGGTTATAATTGCTGATGGCGTGGATCTGCGTCTGCGAATGGCGCATTTCGTCCAGCGACTGCATCATGCAGGCGACGCGCGGGCCGACGCCCCGGAATTGCCGCCCGATATGGGCGAACCCTCGGTGCGACATATATTCCAGCGGGGCGAAGCCGTTGACGAACAGCTTCACCGTATTGATGTAGCGCGCGTCGGACAGGGTGAGATGGCCGTTGCTCTGGGCGAAGGCGTCGACGATGGCGTAGAGCTTCCGCTCCTTTTCCGCCTGATATTTCCAATAGGCGTCCATGGTCAGGCGGAACGGGTCTTCCCATGCGTCCCAGTCGTGGATCCTGATCCCCTCGAACCGGTCCATCGGGAAGATGTCGTCGATCGGCTGATAGCTCGGTTCCCAGCCTAGGCCACGCGTCATCAGCGCATAGCGTTCCTTGAGGCCGAGTTTCTTCTTCTTCGTGACGGGCATGTCCATGGCTCAGCGGTCCCAGCTCAGAGTGAAGATGTCGTCGGTCTCGTCCACGCGGCCCGACAGGGAGATCATGTTGACGTGCAGCTCCTGAAGGTCGAAATCGCGGCCGATCAGCTCTTCGATCGTTTCGCGGCGCACGACCAGCGTGCCCGGCGCGGTGATGCGCACCATTGCCGGCTGCGGGTCCAGACTGGCGGCGGGATTGTCCGCCATGATCGCGTCGATGACATGGCGGGTGTCGTCATTGGCCTGAAGCGCGAGGAAGACGGTGCTGCTCATGCGCGGACCCCCGCCCTGGCGGCGCGGGCGTCGAGCGCGGCGCACAGTTCGTCCATGACGGCGGCGGACCGGTCCCCCAGCCCCATTTCGGCCAGCGGGCAGAGCGCGGCGGCGGCGCGCGGCGTCCATTTGGCGATCCACTGGCCGATCAGCGCGGCATTGCCCGCATCGTCGGCACAGGCCGCCTTGATCTGCGCGTCGACCCATTTGCGCGTTTCCGCCGCCCATTCATTCTGGAACTGCGTGACCATCGCCACCGCGGCGCCGCCGCGCTGCGCCAGGTCGCCGTCGACGATCGTCTGGAAGACCAGGGGATAGAGCAGGCCGTCGAGCACCAGATCCTGCGCTACGAACAGTTCGAACCAGTCCTGCTCCACGAACAGGTCCTCGACCAGACGACGCAGCGATTGCCAGCGCACGTCGTGCAGCCACGCCTCCTTGGCCGCGTCCAGCGCTTCGGGTTCGGCGAGCAGCAGACCAAGGCGCGTGTCGAACTGCGCGATGCCCAGCTGGTCCATCGCATAATAAAGCGCCGGCTGGGTGATGCCCGTGCCATAGCCATAGGCGGCGATGAAGTCATTGTTCATCGACGCGCCCCAGGCGACGTGGCGCAGCGGCAGGATCAGGTCGAGCGCGAGGGCGCGGATGTCGTCGGGCAAAGCGTCGGCCAGGCCCCGCGTCTCCACGAAGTCGAAGGCGGCCTCCGCCGCTTCCTGCTGCCTGGCGCGGGCCAAGACGTAGCTGCCGTAATAATATTGGCGCGGATCGCGGAAGGCGTACCAGTCCGCCATCTTCAGCTTCGTGCGGCTTTCGTCGAAATAATCGTGGGCCGGGTCCCAGAGCGGACGATAATGCTGGTTGCCCGTGGTCTGGAGGCCGATCGTGCCCTCCTGATAGCGGGACGCCGGCTTGTCGCCGCCGATATGGCGCGCGACATGGCCATAGGTCTGCCGCTGCGGCGCGATGGTGACGGTGCGCAGGTCCATCTGCATGGGGTCGGTGTCTCCTCTCTTGCTTATCGGGCTTCGCCGGCGAGCACCCGCGCCAGCCGGGCGTCGAAATCGTCCTGCTCCAGCGGCTGGCCGGTCACGTCGGTCACGCGGTTGACGGCGCAGAATTCCTCGAACGCCGCGGTCGGCATCAGCAGTTCCACGAAGATTTCCGGGGCGCCGATGGCGAAGTCGAATTCGATCAGGCCGTTTTCGCGGCGATTGCGGACGCGCACGAACTTCGCTTCCAATATGTCGGATTGCGGTCGTTCCGCCATCTTCCTCTCCCGGCTGTTGCCTTGTCCTTTCTGTTTAGCAAGGCCCATGCCAGTTCGACTTTCCCGGAAATCCGGACTTTTCGCGCACGCCGCATCGACAATTTTGTCATGGGCGGGCCGCCGTCGACAATTTTGTCGAAATCGCGCCCGCCCCCTCCCGCCCAAAAAAAAGAACCGCCCGGACCGGGCTGCGGAGGCGGCCGATCCGGACGGTCATGGCAGGCCGCGCGCGGGAACCGTCCCTTGCGCCCTCTGTCCCGCGACGCCCGACCGGCCACGGGAACCCCCTTGTCCTCAGTTGCGCACGCGCAGGGTCAGGAACCATTCGCGCGGGCGGCTGAATACGCCCGAATAGATCGCCTCTGCATTGGTGTAGCCGGACACGACGGCGCGGCGGTCGGCGATGTTGGTGACCCCGGCCTGAAGTTCGTAGCGTTCGCCGGGCGCGCGCCAGGTGACGGAACCGTTGAAGAAGCTGCCTGCCGGCGTGGCCAGCACCGGCGTATTCGCCTCGTCATTGTAGGTCTTGCTGGCATAGGTCCAGTCGACCCGCGGCGTGAAGCTGCCGATGCCGCTGGTTTCGAAAGTGTAGGCGGTGCCCGCCTGCGCCTGCCATTTGGGCGTGTTCACGAACTTCTCCTTCCCCGTCAGCGGCACGCCGGGCAGGATGCTCTGATATTCCGCGTCCAGATACCCAAGGCTGGCGTCCAGCGTCCAGTTGCGCACCGGGGCCAGGTTCAGCTCGGCCTCCACGCCCCGGATGCGCCCGTCCCCGCCATTGGCGGTGACCGGGGACGATCCGTTCTGGAAGGTGAGCTGGATGCTGTTATATTCCGTGTTGAAGGCCGCGACGTTCAGCCGGACGCGGCGGTCGAACAGTTCGGACTTGATGCCGATTTCGGTCGTATAGGCCTTTTCCGGGCTCTGTTGCAAACATGGGGCACGGCCGCGCGGCGTCACCCAGTTGGGGGATTAGGCAGCATTGGCGAAATGCTTATTGAGCATAATCATGGTTTCGGTCAGGGCCGAGGGTCCAATTCCGAATGCTCTTTCAACCAGGCGCACCTCCCCCATGATACCTGGCTGCAGGCACCATGCCTGGGCCTGTCCTTTGCGTAGGGCGCGCATGACCTCGAAGCCCTTGATCGTGGCGTAGGCCGTTGGCATCGACTTGAAGCCACGTACCGGCTTGATCAGCATCTTCAGCTTGCCGTGGTCGGCCTCGAGCACGTTGTTCAGATATTTCACCTGCCGGTGCTCGGTTTCCGCCGCCAGTTTGCCTTCGCGTTTCAGCTCAGCGATTGCTGCGCCGTAGCTGGGTGCCTTGTCGGTATTGAGTTTGGCCGGCTTTTCCCAGTCCTTCAGGCCACGAAGAGCTTTGCCCAGAAAGCGCTTCGCCGCTTTGGCGCTGCGTGTCGATGACAGATAGAAATCAATCGTGTCGCCCCGTTTGTCGACCGCCCGGTACAGGTAGGTCCATTTGCCCCGCACCTTTACGTAGGTCTCATCCAGACGCCAGCTCGGATCAAAGCCGCGCCGCCAGAACCAGCGGAGACGCTTCTCCATCTCCGGCGCGTAGCGCTGCACCCAGCGATAGATCGTCGTATGATCGACATCGATCCCACGCTCGGACAGCATTTCCTCGAGATCACGGTAGCTGATGCCGTATCGACAATACCAGCGCACCGCCCATAGGATGACCTCGCCGGTAAAATGCCGTCCTTTGAAATCGTTCATCGCAACTGACCTTGACAGTACATGAGCCCAATCTTGGAAACCGTGTCAGAGTTTGCAACAGAGCCCTTTTCCGGACCGAAGGTCGGCGCGGGCAGCTTGACCGGCACGCCGTTGACGACGGTGAAATTGGGCAGCGTCAGGCGCGTGGTCCAGCCGCCGCCCTTGTAGCCCGTGGCGTAGGAGGCATAGGCCATCACCCGGCGGTCGATGTGATATTCCGCGCCGATCCGGTAGGAGACATTTTCGAACGACATGCTGTTTTCGCCCAGCGGATAGACGCGGTAGATGTCGTTGGGATCGGGCAGGACGAGCGCGGGCGGCGCCTGGGTCAGGCGCAGGCCGAAGGCGTTTTCGTCCCGCTGCGTGCCGGTGAAGCGCTTGTCGTCGCGGGTATAGCGGATGCCGAGGGTCAGCCCCAGCCTGTCGGGAATGACATCGATATTGTTGTGCATGAAGGCGGCATAGGATTTGGTGTCGTAACGGTCGTTCGAGACGATCTGGATCATGCCGCCGATGAAGGGCACCCGGTCCGCGTGGCGGCCATATTCATGGAAATAATAGCCGCCCAGCACGAATTTCCAGCGGTTTTCCCAGATATTGCCGACCAGTTGCACTTCCTGCGAAAGCTGGTTTTCCCAATCCGCGAAGGTGGGCGCGAGCGCGGAGAAGGGCGCGCCGCCGATGTCGGCGCCGAATTTGGACTTCAGCCGGCGATAGGCGGTGATCGACTTGATCGTCAGCGCATCCGTCAGGTCGTAATCGATCTGGCCGTTGATGCCGTAATTGTCGATCTTGTTGTAATTGGCGCCGCTGGCGTAGCTGAGATCGGGATTGATGCTGCCGTCCGCGTTGCGGATCACATAGCGGTTGTCATAGGGCAGGTTCTGCCCCGCCTGGCTTTCCAGCGAAGGCTGGATGCCCGCCGGCGACCCGGCATTGCCGCGCACGCCCTGGCACAGGTCGGTCACGCCGGCGGCCGGCACGCCCGCCAGCGCGGCGACCGGCGCGTAGAAGGCCGGATTGCCCGAGATGCAGGTGTTGTAGAGCGCGACATAGGCATTCTGGTTGACCGCCAGCAGCGAGAAGGGCGTCGCCTGCTCATCCACGTTCAGATAGTCGCCGATCAGCCGCATGGTGAGCCTGTCATTGGGCGTGAACAGGAATTTCAGGCGCACGGCGGTCTGGTTCATGTTGCCCGACCGGTCGGGCCTGTCCTTCGCCGTCGTCGGGAAGAGGATCGCGCCGTCCGTATTGCCGTTGGCGGGGCCGCCCGACGCGCCGCCGGTCGCCAGCAGCCAGATCGGGTTGTTGCCGGTATCGCCTTCATAGGGAATGCGCTTCTGCCAGCCGTCGCGATGCTTGGTGGAGAAGGCGAGGCCCATGTGCAGCACGCCCGGCGCCAACGGCGCTTCCAGCGCGCCGCGCACGTCGATGCGATCGTAGCGGCCGGTCGTGACTTCGCCCTTCACCTTCCATTCGTCGCCCGGATCGGAGGTGACGATGTTGAGCGCGCCGCCGATGGTGTTGCGGCCGAACAGCGTGCCCTGCGGTCCTTTCAGCACTTCGACGCGCTGAAGGTCCAGCAGGTCGACATTCGCGCCGATGTTGCGGGCGAGGTAGACATTGTCGACATAGACGCCCACGCCCGGTTCCAGGTTGAAGCCGAAATCATTCTGGCCGATACCGCGGATATAGGTGAAGAGGGTCGAGCTGGACCCGCCGAACGCGCCGGAGCTTTTCAGGGTGACGTTGGGCGCCTGTCCGGAAATGCTGGCGATGTCGGTCAGCCCCTTGGACTGGAGCGCTTCCGACGTGACGGCGGAAATGGCGATCGGCACCTGCTGCGCGCTTTCGGACCGCTTCTGCGCGGTGACGACGATGTCCTGGAGGCCGACATTCTCCTGCGGCGCGGCGGCGTCCTGCGCCATCGCGGCCGATGTCGAAAGGACGAGCGCCACCGCCAGCGCGGACGCGCCGTTCGAAATTCCAGACTTCATGATAAAACTCCCCTTGTCCCTTATGTATCGGCCGCCTTGTCGCGGCCTGTCTTGTCGATGACCGTCAGGTCAGAACGTTCAGAAAACTCTCGCGCGGCATATTGTCCTGCGAGAAAGTGGCCTTGCCCAACTGGCTGGTGTCCCAGGTCAGCGTCGGCGTGTCGGGATAATGGACATAGCCGCCGGTGAAGACTTCATTGCGGTTGCCCGACGGATCGAAGAAATAGATGGTCGCGCCGCGCGTCACCCCATGGCGGTTCACCGACACGTCGACCGGGATTTCATATTTGCCGATCAGGTCGCCCGCGTGGAACAGGTCGTTCACCGAATCCAGCAGGAAGGAGACATGGTGGAAGCGGCTGCCATCCGGTTGCAGGATGAAGGCGATGTCATGCGGCTTGTTGGAGCAGGAAAGGAAGACTGCAAGCCGGGTCTCGTCCCCCTGCGTGACCAGTTCCTCGCTGACGGTGAAGCCGAATATCCCGGTGAAGATGTCCCTGTTCTCGACGATGTTGGGGCCGCCCAGCAGCACATGGTCCAGCCGCACGCAGCGGAAGCCGCGAATATAGCCTTCGTCGGGAATGGTGCCCGGGTTGCGGGTCGGCATGCCGTTGCCGATCTTCTCCTTATCGGCATAGATGTGCATGACATGGCCCGACGGCAGGGTGAAGCGGATACGCCGGCCGCTCTTGGGATACACGCCCGGCTCGACATGTTCGACGGCAAGGCCATATTCGGTCAGCGCCGCGGCGAAATGGTCGATCTCCGCATCCTCATAGGTGCGGAAGGCGAAATATTCGACGCCGGGCGCATCGGCCTTCTGCAGGACCAGCGAATACCAGTCATGCTCGTCCGCGACCTTGTAATAGAGCTTGTCGGGGTCGCCCTGATAGGTTTCGATAAGACCCATCCGCTCGCCATAGTGGCGGCGCGCGTCGTCGATGTCGAACACCCTGACGCACACTTCGCCGACCCGGAGCAATCCACGAATCGCCATTCATTCTCTCCCAGAAATATCGTCGCGCAGCATGGCCGCCAGGGCGGCTGCGGCGATGTCCTCGTCTTCCACTTCGCTGCCGCCCGACACGCCGACCGCCCCGATCAGGCGCCCCTGCATCTCGGCGGGACAGCCGCCCGGAACTTCCGTCAGGCGCGGCCGGCGCAGCAAACCGTCGCGCACCGGGCGGGGCGCCTGCTCCAGCAGCGCGCCGAAATCGCGCGTCGCCATTGCGAAGCTGGCAGCGGTATAGGCCTTGTCGATCGCCAGTTCGCCTGAACTAAGGAACGATCCCGGCATCCGCAGATAGCCCGCGAGATTGCCCGCCCCATCCACGACCGCGACGTGCACGCGGGCGCCGATCGCCTCCGCGCGGGCGCGGCCGGCGGACAGCATCCGCTCCACCGCCTGCGCCGCGGGGGCGCCGATCTCCGCAATCGCGCTCATGCGGCGCGGCCGACCGGGGCGGCGCCGAAGGATGCGCGCGGCAACGGCACGGCGCGAATGTCGCTCGACGGATAGGCGCGGCAGGCCAGGACGATGCCCGCCTGCTCATCGGCGGCGCTCACCACGGCGCGGTTCATATGCCCGGTGGAACAGCGGCCCGCCTGTATCCGGATGCGGCAGACGCCGCACCCGCCGCTGCGGCATCCCACGGCCAGCGCCTTGCGCCCGGACGCGATCATCGCCGCCAGCAGGCTCTGGTCGGCGCGGCAGGGAAAGCGCACGCCCCCTATCTCTATCTGAAACGGCGCCGCTTGGGTCAGGCCTTCAACATCGCGATCGTCCATCCGATCTCTCTCCTGCCAGTCATTCTGTTCTTTTCACCGATCATAATCATGGGGTGAATTACCGACAAATACCCTTTCCGCTCACCCGTGATACTCCATGCGTATCACCCCTGCCATCATCCGTGGCCCGTCATCCGGCGCGCAACGACGCTTCGGACGCGCGCGCCTCGCTGGCGGGAACGCCGCCGATGCTCCACAGCGCGGGGGCGACCGGCATCACCGTGCCGCGTATCAGCGACCGGTCGCAGCCCAGATGGCGTTCGACAAGGTCGGTGAACCCCGCCGCCAGGGCCTGCAACTGTTCTGTCGGGCGGCCTTCGAGGGCGATGCAGGTGAACCAGGGCGCGGGCGCCGCGCCATCGCTGACCAGCCGGCCGCCCGTCGCCCAGCGATGCGCCGGCACGCTCGTGGCGAAAGCGCGCACCCGCTCCAGGGGCGGCGGCGAAACCGTGGGATAGAGCGCCTGCACATAGAAGAACGAGGCTGCCTCCAGCAGCGCGGCGACGGCTTCTTCCGGATATTGGTCCGCCACCAGATGGAATTGCACGATGGGCATGCCGCTTCTCCTTCCTCAGGGCAGGCCGCGCCGACGGCCCGCGTCCAGCATTATCGCCGCGCCCGCCATGGCGTCCGCCTCCGCATCGAGCAGCATCGCCACGGCCCAGACGACCTGGCCCGGGGTGGTGAGCGCGCCGATGGCGGATTCGCCGCGCATCGCGTCCAGCTCGTCCGCGACCGAGCCGCCATTTTCCGACGCCCGCGCCGCCGCGACCTTGTGCAGCCGATCGGTATCGGCGGGGCCGGGGGCGACCAGATGGGCGGTGACCCCCTCCCCGCCATAGGCCCAGCTCATCTGCCGCACCACATTGGCGAGCGCCGCATTGGCGACCCCGGCGGTGGCGGCATAGGCGGTCGGCTCGAACCCGTAATGGCCGCCGATCGCGACGAGGCGGCTGTGGCGGCGCAGGCGGTCCTCCACCGCGCGCACCAGCCGGACGAAGCCGCCGACCTTGATGTTGCAGGCCTCCACCAGCGCGTCGGTGGGCGCGGCGCGAATGCCGCCCGCCACCGGCACGCCGGGCGCATGGACGACCATGGCGACCGGCCGGTCCAGCCGCGCCCGAAGCGCATCGACCGCATCGTCGGACGCGAAGTCGGCCACGACCGGCATCACCACGCCCGCGCCATGGCGATCGACCAGCGCCTCCAGCGGCTCGCGCGACCGCGCCACCGCGACGACATGCATCTTGCGCGCCACCAGCCCGGCGACGATCGCCTTGCCCAATGCGCCGCTCGCGCCGACGACCACGCAATGGGCGCCGAAATTCCTGCCCGGAACGGACATGCTCTTCACTCCGATCTGAAAACCGGGCGTCAGGCCGAAATCAGCCCGCGCTCCTTCGCCATGGTGAGGGCGGTATCCTCTATCATGTCCTCCTGCCCGCCGATCATCTTCAGGCGGCCCAGTTCGACCAGCAGGTCGCGGGCGGGCAGGCCATATTTGCGCTCGCAATCCTTGGCCGCGTAGAGGAAGGTGGAATAGACCCCGGCATAGCCCAGCGTCAGGCTGTCCCGGTCGGCGCGCGGGGGCTTCGCCATCATCGGCAGCACCCGCTCCTCCGCGACGTCCATCAGGCGGAAGGTGTCGACGCCCGTTTCCACCCCCATCCGCTCGCACACGGCGGCGAATACCTCGAGCGGGGTGTTGCCGGCGCCAGCGCCGAAACCGGCGGCGGACCCGTCGATCCGGCTGGCGCCCGCCGCCACGGCGGCCAGCGAATTGGCGATCCCAAGGCCAAGATTGTGATGGCCGTGGAACCCGATCTCCGTCTCCGCCTGCAACGCGCCCTTCAACGCGCCGATCCGCGCCGTCACGTCTTCGGGCAGCATGTAGCCGGCGCTGTCGACGCAATAGACGGTCGTCGCGCCATAGCCTTCCATCAGCAGCGCCTGTTCGACCAGCGTTTCGACCGAGGTCATGTGCGCCATCATCAGGAAGCCCACGGTGTCGAGCCCCAGCTTCCGGCCGAGGCCGATATGCTGTTCGGTCACGTCCGCCTCCGTGCAGTGGGACGCGACATGGACGCAGCCCGCGCCGCAATCCGCCGCCATGCGCAGTTCGTCCAGCGTGCCGATGCCCGGCACATGCAGCACCGACACGGTGGCGTTCTTCATGCGGGACGCGACGGCGGTGATATAGTCGCGGTCGCTATGCGCGCCGCGCCCATAGTTGAGCGACGAACCGCCCAGCCCATCGCCATGCGTCACCTGCAACAGGGGCACGCCCGCCTCGTCCAGCCCGGTCGAGATGGCGATCATCTGGTCCAGGCTGATCTGGTGCCGCATCGAATGCATGCCGTCGCGCAGGCACATGTCATGCAGCTTGACCTTCCGGCCCTTGATCTGCGCCGTCGTCGTCATTGCACGCTCTCCATCATCTCCTGCGCGAACATCTCGCCCGTGCGCGCGGCGGCGGCGGTCATGATGTCCAGATTGCCCGCATATCGGGGCAGGAAGTCGCCCAGCCCCTCAACCTCCAGGAAGATGGAGACCTTGCGCCCCTCGAAGGTCGGCCCGTTCTTCAGCCGATAGCCCGGCACATAGCGCTGCACCTGCGCGATCATCTCTTGCACGGAAGCGGCGATCGCGTCCCGGTCCGGCTCGTCGGCGGTCTCGCAATAGACGGTGTCGCGCATCATCAGCGGCGGTTCGGCGGGATTGACGACGACGATCGCCTTGCCCTTCGCCGCGCCGCCGACCTTCTCGATCGCGGCGGAGGTGGTGCGGGTGAATTCGTCGATATTCTTGCGGGTGCCGGGGCCGATCGACCTTGACGCCACCGTCGCGATGATCTCCGCATAGTCGACCGGCTGGACGCGGCTGACCGCGTTCACCATCGGGATCGTCGCCTGACCCGCGCAGGTCACCATGTTGACGTTGACCGCGCCGTCGCGCGCCTGCTGCGCCAGGTTGACCGCCGGCACGCAAAGCGGACCGATGGCCGCCGGCGTCAGGTCGATCATCAGCACGCCCAGCTCGTTCAGCTTGCGGCTGTTTTCGGCATGGACATAGGCCGACGTCGCGTCGAACGCGATCTTCACGCCGTCCCTCGCGACATGCGGCACCAGGCCGTCGACGCCCGCATCGGTGGTCTTCAGCCCCAGCTCCCGCGCCCGCGCCAGCCCTTCGGACGCCGGATCGACGCCGACCATCCAGACCGGCTCCAGCCGGTCGGAACGCAGCAGCTTGTAGAGCAGGTCGGTGCCGATATTGCCCGGCCCGATGATGGCGCATTTCACTTTGGTCATCAACTTTGTCCCTGCTGCGCCTTTTCGCCGAACGTCACGCCGGCGACGGCATAATGGTCCAAGGGGGTTTCGTTCAGGATCACGCGCACCTGGTCGGGACGCACGTCCATGGTTTCGACCGTCGCCCTGGTGAGGGCGCGGATGAAGGCCCATTTCTTTTCCATCGAGCGGCCTTCGCCTATGACCACGGATATAATCGGCATCAGTCTATCCTCACATTGATGCTGCCCATGTCCTGAAAGCGGGCGCATACGATGTCGCCTTTCGCGATCGGCATCGCTTCCGTCGCGGCGCCGGTCAGCACCACCGATCCGGCGGGCAATATCCGCCCCCGCTCATGGAGCCAGGCGACCAGCATCTGCACGGCGCGGGCGGGATGGCCCAGCACCGCGCCCGAACAGGCCAGCGCCGCCGCCTCGCCGTTGATTTCCAGCACGATGCCGATGGTCGCGGGGTCGACATCATCGGGCCGCCGCATCCGCCCGCCCATGACGAAGCGCGCGCTGGAGCCATTGTCCGCGACGACGCTCGGCAGGTCGAACCTGAACTTCTCGAACCGGCTGTCGAGGATCTCGATGGCGGGCTGGATGAAGTCCGTCGCGGCATGGACCTGATCGATGGAAACGTCCGGCCCGGACAGGTCGCGGGCCATGACATAGGCGATTTCCCCCTCGACGCGCGGATGGATCAGCCCGGCGGTCGGCACCACGCCGCCTTCCGCATCGCATGTGTCGCGCATCAGCAGGCCGAAGCTCGGCACGTCGACGCCCATCTGGATCATCTTGGCCCGCGAGGTGAGACCGGCCTTGTAGCCGATCAGCGCCCGGCCCCGCGCCTGCCAGCGGCGCAGGCATTCGTCCTGCACGGCATAGCCGTCATCGACGGTCATGCCCGGATAATCGTCGGTCAGCTTCGCGATGGTGTGGCGGTTCGACTGGGCGCCGTCCACCCGGTTCGCCAGTTCGGCAATGGCTGCTGCATCAAGCATCGGCGGTCCTCCGGCCGAAGGTCAGGGAACAATCGCCGATCCCGCCGATGCGCATGGCGATATGGTCGCCCTCGCCCACCGGGAACATCGGCCCCAGCGCGCCGGACAGGATCACCTCCCCGGCCAGGAAGGGCATGTCGAGCCGGCCCAGCGTGTTGGCTAGCCAGGCGACCGCATTGGCGGGCGAACCCTGCACGGCCGCGCCCACGCCCACGGCCACCTGCTCGCCATTGCGCTCCGCCCACATGCCGGCCAGCGCCAGATCCACGTCGCGCGGATCGATCTTCTCGCGACCCAGCGCATAGACGCCGCAGGAGGCGTTGTCGGCCACCGTGTCCTGGATGCGGATGTCCCAGTTCGTGATGCGGCTGTCGACGATCTCGAAACAGGCGCGGACATGGTCCGTCGCCGCAAGCACGTCCGCCGCCGTGACGCCCGGGCCTTTCAGGTCGCGTTTCAGGACGAAGGCGATCTCCGCCTCCGCCTTGGGCTGGATCAGTGCTTCGATGGGGACGGTCGCGCCATCGTCATAGGCCATGGCGCTGGTCAATATGCCGAAGTCCGGTTCGAACACGCCGATGGCGTTCTGCACGGCCCGGGAGGTGACGCCGATCTTCTTGCCGACCACCGTCTCGCCCGCGGCGACGCGCCGCCCGATCATGCGGGCCTGGATGTGGTAGGCATCGACGATGGTGATGCCCGGCACCCGGTCCCGCAGATTGGGGACGGTCGCGCCGGCGACCAGCGCCTCGTACAGTTCGTCGCCGTGCCGGGCGATGGCGGCCGCGTCCAGCACGGTCACAGCTTCACGCAGATGTTGCGCAGCTCGGTATAGAATTCGAGGCTGTGGACCCCGCCTTCCCGGCCGATGCCGCTATGCCCGGTGCCGCCGAAGGGCGTGCGCAGGTCGCGCAGGAACCAGCTGTTGACCCAGGTGATGCCCACGTCGACCTCCGCCGCGACGCGGTGCGCGCGCGACAGGTCCCGCGTGAAGATGGCGGTGGAAAGGCCGTAATCGGTCGCATTGGCGACAGCGATGGCCTCCTCCTCGCTGTCGAAGGGACGGATGTGGCAGCAGGGACCGAAAATCTCCTCGTTCCAGACCGACGCCTCTTCCGCCAGGCCGGTCCAGATCGTCGGCTGCACCCAATGGCCGCCCGAAAGTTCGTCGGGCATGGTCGGCACGCCGCCGCCGGTCACGACATTCGCGCCCTCCTCCACGGCCTTCGCATAATAGGACAGCACCTTTTCGCGGTGCTCGGCGGAGATGAGCGGGCCCAGGGTCGCGCCGGGCCTGAGCGCCTCCGCCTTTTCCTTGAGACCCGCGACCAGCGCCTCGAACAGCGGCCGCTCGACCAGCACCCGCTCGGTGCCCAGGCACACCTGCCCGCAATTGAGGAAGACGGATCGGCCCAGCGCCTCCAGCGTCACGTCGAGATCGGCGTCGGCGAACACGATCGCGCTGTTCTTGCCGCCCAATTCGAAGGACACGTCGCGCAGGCCATGCGCCGCCGCCTGCATGATGGCGGTGCCGGTGCGCGTCTCCCCCGTGAAGGTGATCGCGTCGACGCCCGGATGCTGGGTCAGATATCCGCCCGCGCTGTCCGGGCCGAAGCCGTGGACGACATTATAGACGCCCGCGGCCACGCCCGCATCGTTCATCACCTCGCCCAGCAGGGTCGCGGTGCCCGGCGTCTCCTCCGACGGCTTCACGATCACGCTGTTGCCGCAGGCGAGCGCCGGCGCGACCTTCCACGTCATCAGCAGCAGCGGCGCGTTCCATGGACAGATGACGCCGATCACCCCCTTGGGCTTGCGGATCGCATAGTTGAGCGCGCCCCGCCCGTCCGGGGTCGGCGTCTGGAAGCTCTCGGTCGCGACATTCTTCACGACGTCGGCGAAGATCCGGAAATTGGCCGCGCCGCGCGGGATGAAGGCATGTTCCATCATCGACCGGGGCTGGCCGGTATCGGCCATTTCCGCCGCCACGAAATCGTCGAAGCGCCGGACGATGCCGTCCGCGACGGCCCGCATCAGGTCGGACCGATCGTCCACCGTCAGCCTTGCCCAGGGGCCCTTCTGCGCCGCCCGCGCCGCCTGCACCGCCAGGTCGATTTCGGCGCGGCCGCCCTCATGCACATGGCCGATCAGCGCTCCGTCGCTGGGCCGATATTTGGGGAAAGTCCTGCCGGACGTTCCCTGCGTGAAGGTTCCGTCGATGAAATGCTGGAAATGCGCCAACTGTCCTCTCCATGTCGTCGCCTGACCTTCTAACGAAGGATAGCCTTACCCAATAATACTGTTTTATACGCTTTGAGATACCTGTAAGGCATATCTCGAACGGCATCGAAAGGCGCAAGACATGTTCGCGAACCGCATCGACATCCGCCACCTGCGCTATTTCGTGGAGACCGTGCGCCATGGCAGCATCCGGGGCGCATCCCAGGAACTCCATCTGTCCCAGCCGCCGCTGACCCGCCAGATCCAGTATCTGGAGGAAGTGCTGGGCGTGTCCCTGCTGGTGCGCAAGCGTCATGGCGTCGAACCCACCGCCGCCGGGCAGGCCCTCTATACGGAGGCGGTCAACATCCTGAACCTGGTGGAGCAGGCCTGCGCCACGACGCAACTGATCGGTCAGGGCGCGCTCGGCCGGCTGGACGTGGGCGTGTTCGGGTCCGCCGTGCTCGACATCGTGCCGCGCATCGTGCTCGATTTCCGAAAGCGCTATCCCAATGTCGAGGTGATCCTGCACAATATGGACCGCGACACACAGGTGAAGGCGTTGCAGGAACGGCGGATCGCCATCGGCTTCAACCGATTCTTCCTGGAATATCCCGGACTGCAATGGGAAACCGTGGTGCACGAGCCGATGATCATCGCCATGCCGCGCAACCACCGGCTGGCGGGCCGCGCATCCATCGCCCTGTCGGACCTGGCGGGGGAACCGATGATCTTCTATCCCCGCGCCAGCCAGTCGGGCGGGTTCAGCAATTTCCTGCTGCGCGCCTTTCACGACCTCAACATCGAGCCCAATGTCGTGCAGACGGTCGACGACGTGGTGACGGCCGTCGCCTTCGTGTCGAGCGGCGTGGGACTGGCGGCGGCGGTGGAATCGGCGCGGACGCTGCAATTGCCGGACGTGGTCTATGTGCCGCTGGCCGAAGATGACGGTCCGGCCGCGTTCGACCTGTGCATGATCTACCGTTCCGGCGACGAATCGCCGCTGATCGACGGTTTCCGGCAGGCGGTGAAGACGGTGACGGAACGGCCGTCCGACCACGGCCGTTGATTTCCGGCGGGGCCCTTCATCCGCCCCGCCGCCCCTTCCAATATTGCACCTGCGCGCGCGTCATGCCCAGCGCGGCGGCGGCGGCGCTGACATTGCCGCCGCTGCGGCACAGGGCGGCCGCAATCAGTTGATCCGCGATCTGTTGCTGGCTGAGTCCGCTGTCGAGCAGCATCGCGCCGACATCCTGCTCAGCGCCCCTGCCATGCTGGCGAAAACGGCGCGCGACGAAATCGCGGAATGGGTCGGGCACGAAGCCCTCTGTCCGGTTGCCCACGCCCAGCGTCAGATGGTGCAGGCCGATCGCCTCCCCATCCGCCGCCAGGATGACGCCCCGCTCCACCAGATTCTCCATCTCGCGGATATTGCCCGGCCAGCCATAGTCGTGGAAGGCGCGCACGACCTCCGCCTCCAGGCGCAGCAGGCCGCGGCCGTGCCGCTGGCAGAGACGGGCAAGGAAATGATTGGCCAGTACCGGGATGTCCGCCCGGCGCTCCCGCAGCGGCGGGATATAGACGGGAAAGGGACTCAGCCGGTGGAACAGGTCGGCGCGGAAACGGCCCGCCTCCATCTCGGCGCGCAGGTCGGCATTGGTGGCGGCGATCAGGCGGACGTCGGCGGTCAGCGTCTTCGTCCCGCCCACCCGCTCATAATCGCCGTCCTGCAAAACGCGCAGCAGCTTGCCCTGCGCGGCGAGGGACAGCGTGCCGATCTCATCGAGGAACAGGGTGCCGCCGGCGGCCCGCTCGAACCGGCCGGGGCGCGTCGCGACGGCGCCGGTGAAGGCGCCCTTCTCCACCCCGAACAATTCCGCCTCCAGCAATGTCTCCGGAATGGCGGCGCAATTGACCGCGACGATCGGCCTGTCGGCGCGCCGGCTGCGCTTGTGCAGTTCGCGCGCGAACACTTCCTTGCCGACGCCGCTTTCGCCCAGGAACAGCACGGGCGCCATGGTGGGCGCGACCTTGTCCACCAGATGCAGCACCGTGTTGAAGCCGGACGACGCGCCTACGATCGCGCGCGCGCCCATATGCAGGTCCACGTCCACCGGCCCTGCGCTGTCCGGCGGCACCGGCCGACGGCTGTACGTGTCGGCGCGGAACCAGCGCAGTTCGGCGTCGGCGTCCGGCCATTCGTCCGCCGGCCGCCCGACCAGATAACAGCGGTCATGCCCCATCGCGATGCATTCCAGTTCGCGGAACACCATCGGCCGGCCGAAGAAGGTGGAGGCATAGCCCGATGCATATCCCGCCTGCTGCCATCCCGCCGGATGCGCGCCGATGCCCATTTCCTGCACATGGGACGCGCATTCCGCCGAATTGTGCCAGACATATTCGCCGTAGAAGCGGCCGCCCTCGAAATCCGCCTCGAACGCCAGTTCCTCGACCTGCACGGCCCCCTTCAGCGCATGGAATTGCGGACCGGCGCGATAGATGTCCTCCAGGCTGCCGCGATGCCGCAATTCCTGCGCGAGCTGCGCATCCGCGACGCCGGTGCCGTAGCCGATGCGCGACATCAGCATGCGCGCGCTTTCATAGCCTAGCGCGCGCACCAGTTCGCGCCGCAACTGGCCCAGGACGATGTCGTCGACCAGCAGCATCCGCCGCTTGCCCAGGCGGATCTCCGCGCTTGCCGGGTCGAAATGGAAGCTGTCGCGCAGGTCGGCAAGGTCGCGGTCGCCGGTGGGCGCGACTCCGCCATCGTGAAATGCGGTCCCCAGTCCCGACTTGCCCGATGCCGATCCGCCTGCCCGCGCCATGCCCCACTCCTGTCGATTATTCGACAACCATAGGGGAAGAAGCAGATGATTTTCAACAGTCCGATCCTGTTCCACCCCCATCCAGGTGGTCGTGCGCGGCATGTCCTTCCCACCCCTTGTCCGGGAAGAACGGGATTTCGGCCCGCTTATGCGGAACGGACGGGGCGGAGACGCGCAATCTGGCACGCTGCTTGCTGAACGATCCGCATCAGCCGCCATCCGTGCGGCGACCATGGGAAAAGGATCATCATGTCTGCAAAGAGCCTGTATCTCAAGCGCGCCTGGTACGTCGCCGCCCTCTCCAGCGAAGTCGATGCGACGCAGCTTTTCCACCGCCGGATATTGGGCATGTCGATCCTGATCTACCGCGATGCGCGGGGAGAGGCGGTCGCCCTTCAGGACCGCTGCCCGCACCGCTTCGCCCCGCTTTCCATGGGCAGCCGGATGGGCGACGCCATCGCCTGCCCCTATCATGGACTGCGGTTCGACGCGGGCGGGCATTGCGTCCACAACCCGCACGGCCGCGGCCAATTGCCCAAGGGACAGGTCGTGCGCAGCTTTCCGCTGATCGAACGGCACGGCTTCCTGTGGATCTGGATGGCGGAGGAGGCCGCCGATCCCGCGCTGCTGCCCGACTTCGCGCCGCTGGACGAGGGCCATGCCAACGGCGTCGGCCACACCTATATGAAGTTGCCGGTCGATTACCGGCTGATCCTGGACAATGTCATGGACCTCAGCCATGTCGACTACGTCCATGGCGAGATCATCACGACGCGCGGACAATTGTCGCCGCTGATCCCGCAGGTGGAGGAGACGGATCACAGCGTTTCGGCCAGTTGGGACTACAGCCAGACCCCGCCCATCGGAATCTTCGCCCCCTTCCTGCCCCGCCCGGAGGAGACGGCGCGGCACAGCATCCGCGTCACATGGACGGCGCCCGCCAATATCCAGTTGTCGATCGCGGCCGCGCAGGACGATGTGCCTTTCGAACAGGGCGTCAGCCAATATGACCTGCACAGCTGCACGCCCGGCGACGAGAATGAGACCCATTATTTCTTCGCCACGCGCCGAAACCATGCGGAAGAGGATGGAGACTATAACAGGTTCAAGACGGCGGCCATGCACGCGGCGTTCGAGACGGAAGATGGCCCCATCATCGCCGCGAGCCAAAGGGAGATGGGGGGCGAGGAATTCTTCGACCTCAAACCCATGCTGCTGTCCAACGATCTGGCGGCCGTGAAGGTGCGCCGACAGCTGCAACGGGCGATAGATAATGAAAATGCGACTTCAAGTGGATGGGGCCGTGCCGTTGCCCGGTCCTGAACCAGGATAGTCGGGCGGCGCCGGGATTTCGCGCTTCATCGGCAAGAAGCGCCGGGCGTCAGGCGCGAAAACAGGTCGGCATCAGGGATTTACTTCCGGGCGGGCGACAAGTTCGCCTTCCCCTGCCGACAGGGGCGGCGGCATCAACTCCCGGATCACGCCCCAATAGCTCTGCGTGACGTGCGCTTCCGCCGCATAGACCGGATCGGTCATCAGATGCGCGTGCAGCCGGCGCAGATTGGGCCAGGGCACCGACGGGAACAGATGATGTTCCAGGTGATAGCTCACGTTGAAGGGCGCGATCAGGAACCTGTCGAGCAGGGTGGGGATGACCGTGCGCGTGCCCTTCAGCTCGCTTTCGTCGGAGACGCCGTTATGCTCCGCCATTGCCCGGATCCGATTGAAGACATTCGCCCAGATGAACTGCGGGATCAGCAGGAGCCCCAATATCTTCCAGCGATAGGGCGACAACAGGATCAGGCCGTAGAAGAGCAGCGCCCACAGCACATAGCGGATGCGCAGGCCCAGGGGAAAATCATAACCGAAGCGCCGGGGATTGTGGAAATTGGCGAAGGGCGCCCAGACACGGCTGTCCCGCGCCATGCGATAGAGGTTGAGCCCGGTCACGCTGCGGACCAGCAGCCAGGCCATGGCAGCGGCGCTTTTCGGGAAATGCTGGTCGGAATCCCGCCGCTGGACACGATAATCGCGGTCGCGCAGCGTGTTGGTGTAGCGGTGGTGATGCAGGTGATTGGCGCGGTACAGGTCGACGCTGAAGCCGAGCGGATAGGCGACGAATATGTCCCCTATCAGGTCGTTGAGGCGCCGATTGCTGAACAGCATGCCGTGACATGCATCGTGCATCATCACTGCCAGGCACTGAATGCGCGTTCCGATGACGATGCCGGCCAGCAGGTAAACCGGAATTCGGTCGACATGGATGGCGATCGCCCCGGCCCCGATCGCTATTGCCCATTGGAGGACGAGCAGCAGAGCGTTGCGGCGATCGTCGATGACGGAAAGATCGCGGATCAGCGCCAAAGTGCCCCGCCGCGAATATCGATAGCCGGGGGGACGCTCCTTGGCGCTTTCTTCCATGGGAGTAGGTCTCCGAATGCAACATCAAACCGTCGCGGACGCTATGATCGGTGCGATCCGGCGTCAAGCTCGCTCCTGATGCGGGCGCTCGCGCAGCGCATCGGATCGCCCGCCGCCGCGGGCCAGTTTTCCTGAAGGGCGGACAACCGGTCCATCGCGCCCGTTCCACAAAAGGTCGGGGCGGCGATTGCCGCCATGCCGGATGGTGATAAGGATGGCTTATGCCCGCCTCTGAACCACTTGACCGCCGTTCGCTCACCCTTGCGGCGCTGTCCACCGTGGTCGAATGGTATGATTTCACCCTGTTCCTCTACCTGGCCACGGTGCTGGCGCGCGTGTTCTTCGTGGGCGGGAATGCGATGCTCACGACGCTGGCGGGGTTTGCGGTCGCCTATCTGATGCGGCCGCTGGGCGCGATGGTGTTCGGGCATTTCGGGGACCGGCATGGGCGAAGGGCGACGCTGCTCCTGTCCATGGCCTTGATGACGGTGGCGATGCTGCTGAGCGCCCTGCTGCCGACAGTGGCGCAGATCGGCCCGCTCGCCGGGATATTGCTGCTGGCCCTGCGGTGCGTGATGGGATTTGCGGTGGGGGGCGAATATACCGGCGTCGTCGCCTATCTGCTGGAAGGCGCGGCGCCGCATCGTCGCGCGCTCGTCACGTCGATGGCGGCGGTGACCAGCGAGGTCGGCGGGTTGCTGGCCGCGGGCGCGTCGGCGCTGACCGTGAGCCTTCTTCCCGCTCCGGCGCTTGAAAGCTGGGGCTGGCGATTGCCGTTCCTGTTCGGCGCGGCGCTGGCGGGCACGATCCTGGTGGCCCGCGCGGCGATGCGGGAATCGCCAGAGTTCGCGCTTCATCGCGCGGCAGGGACGCTGGTGAGCAGGCCGCTCGGTCATGCGGTATCGCGCCATGGAGCGGGCGTGGCGAGGGGCTTCGCCATCTCGGCCCTGGGATCGATCACCTATTATGTCGGCATCACCTACCTGCCGATCCATCTGGTCTCGTCTGGCGGGCTCAGCGAGGCGGAGGCGCTCAAACTGGCGACCGTCGCGGCGGTCGCGGTGATTGTCGTGACGCCGTTTGTGGGCCTGGCCGCCGACCGGTTCGGGCGTCGCCCGGTGCTCGTCGCCCTGGCCGTCCTGTCGGCTGCGCTGCCCTATCTGTCCTTCCGACTGCTCGCCGGAGCGGGAACGTCGTCGGCGCTGGCCGGCGCCGTGGTGCTCGCCGCATTGGCCGGCGGCGTCAGTGCCGTGGGCGCGGTGACGACGGCCGAACAGGTTCCGGCCGAAGGGCGGCTGAGCGGGCTAGCCCTTGGCGCCACGACCGCGACCGCATTGTTCGGTGGCCTGACGCCGTGGCTCGCGCAACTGCTGACGGAGCGAACAGGATCGACCGCGGCGCCGGGCATCATGATCGCGCTGGTGTCGCTGGCGGTGCTTCCCGTGCTGCTGACGCTTCCCGAGACGCGGCCGCCACGAGGCTGAACCTCAGAGACCGAAGCGCCGCTTGGCTTGGGGCCGTCCAGAAATTGCAGGCCGTGAAGCTGGGCTTTGGGTGCCCCTGCCCGCAAAAAACCTTCCCAACGCCTTTCGCGACAGCAGGGCTATTGCCTGATCGGGGGCAACTGTGCTCATCGGGGGCAGCGCGCCATGGGAGGGTCGCATCCTCCCGCTTTCGTCGGCGCCCGGCAGAATGAGGACTGGCCATGCATGCGATCCCGAAGCTTTCCCCCGCAACCATCGCCATAGAAGGATCGCAGGAGCGCTTTCCCGTTCGCAGGATATTCTGCGTCGGTCAGAATTATGCGGACCATGCGCGGGAAATGGGGTCCGATCCGGACCGGGCGCCGCCCTTCTTCTTTTCAAAGCCGTCCGACGCCGTCGCGGCGAATGGATCGCGCCTTCCCTTTCCGCCCTTGACGAGCGATCTGCATCATGAGGTCGAACTTGTGGTGGCGCTTGGTTCGGGCGGTGCGAAGATCGGCGCCGAACAGGCAAGCGCGGCCATCTGGGGTTGGACCGTCGGCCTCGATCTCACACGCCGCGATCTGCAGTCGGAGGCGAAGAAGGCGGGCCGCCCCTGGGACATGGCCAAGGGGTTCGACGATTCCGCACCCGTCGGAGACCTGCGCCCCGGTCTGCCGCCGTCGTTGGGGGCCATTTCGCTGGCTGTCAACGGAGAGCTTCGCCAGTCCGGCGACCTGTCCCAGATGATATGGTCGGTGCCCGAAATCATCGCCAATCTTTCGACCTATGTGGCGCTCGCCCCCGGCGATCTCATCTTCACCGGTACGCCCGCTGGAGTGGGGCCGATAGGAAGAGGCGACAGGCTGGTCGCGTCCATCGCCGGATTGCCGCCGCTGGAAATCTCCTTCGAGGATTGAATGCAGGCCCGCGCCCGCTGCGCATCCGTTCGCCGGCCTAATCGACCGCATAGGGTTTCAACCGGGCGCAAGCCGATGCGCGCATCGCCCAGCACGCGCTCAACGGACAGTCACCGACAAGGAGAGGAGCGCGGCGAACACAGCCGCGCATCCTTCCTGCGCCATGCCCTCAGGCGTCGAAGCCCGGCGACTGGCGCTGCGCCTTGCGGAGCGCGGCCTCCCAGACGAGGTCGTAATGCGACCTGGCGCCTTCGACCGGCTTGCGCTCGCGGCTCATCTGGCGGCGGACTTCCTCCTGCGCGGCTTCCGGGGCGATCAGCACCCTGTCGCGGCCCACGGCAAGGCTGCGGACCTGCGCCTTGCAGGCTTCCTCCAGATGATAGATGCCGCTGAACGCCTCGCCCGGCGTCGAACCCAGCGCCAGCGTGCCGTGATTGCGCAGCAGCATGACATTGGTGTCGCCCAGGTCGGCCACCAGCCGTTCGCGTTCGTCCAGATTGAGCGCCACGCCTTCATAATCATGGTAGGAAAGGCGCGGGATCAGGGCCAGAGCGCGCTGGTTGAGCGGCAGCAGCCCTTCGGCATGGGCCGATACCGCCATGCCGTCGGCGCTGTGGAAATGGGCGATATAATGGGCATCGTCCCGCGCGCCGTGGATCGCGCTGTGGATCACATATCCGGCATAGTTGATGCCATAATCGCTTTCCCCGATGACATTGCCGTCGAGGTCGACCTTGACCAGGCTGGAGGCGGTGATCTCATCGAACATCAGGCCGAAGGGGTTGATCAGGAAATGATGCTCCGGCCCCGGCACGCGCGCCGAGATATGGGTGTAGATGAAATCGTCCCAGCCATAGAGGGCGGACAGGCGATAGAAAGCGGCAAGATCGACGCGGACCTTCCATTCCGCTTCGCTGATGCCCGACTGGCGGAAACGGTCGTCCTTCAAGACTGTGGCCATGGCGCTGCTCCTTTGCGCGGTATTTTAGGGAGGCGGCGGGACACCGCCCAATGAGAATGACTTATCGATCGATTGGCGGCGCTCATGCGGGGAACAAGCCTGCGTCCACGATCGAGGCGACGTCGATATGGGCCGGCAGCTCGCCATCGGCATGGAAGCGGTCGACCACCCGTTGCAACGGCTTCACCACCGTCGCGTCGGGCGGGATCAGCAGCGGGTTCTGCCGTTCCACGATCAGGGCGGCGAGTTTGGGGTCGACCTTCGTCTGCCGGACGAAGATACGGGCATAGTCGGCGGGATGCGCCTGCGACCACAGGCTCGCCTTGCGGAGGCGGGCGAGGACGTCGCGCAGGGCTTCGCGCTTCGCCGGGTTGTCGAGCGCCGCTTGCGACGCGGCGATTAGGGTCAGACCGCTGTTGATCCCCTCCCCGTCGCGCAGCACGCGCGCGCCGCGTTGTTCGGCCGCGAGCTGGTAGGTGCCGAAGGTCGCCCATGCCTCTATCTGCCCGGCGGCGAAGGCGGCGGCGGCGTCATTGGGCAGCATGAAGCCGATGTCGACCTTTCGCCGGTCGAGCTTCGCTTCCTTGAGCGCTTCGAGCAGCAGATAATGGGATATGCTGCCCCTCGCGCTCGACACGATCACGCGCTTGCCCGCAAGGCCCGCGACGGACCGGATCCGAGAGTCGCCGGGCACAAGAATGCCGATGTCCCTGGTCGATGAAATCGAACCCGCGATGATCTTCAGCGGCACGCCGGCCGAGGCGGCCAGCACGACCGGCAGGTCGCCCGCCGGAGCGGTGTCGACCGCCCCGGCGTTAAGCGCCTCCAGCAGCGGCGCGGCGCCGACGAAATTCGCCCATTGCACATCATAGGGCAGGTCGTTCAGGGCGCCCGCCGCCTCCGCCTTCGACTCCAGCAGATGGACCTGGTCGCCCAGCACCAGTTTCGTGCGGCCGCTTTTCCCCGCGCAGGCGGCGAGGCCGAGGGCGGCCGCCCCCGCCAGGAAGGTCCGGCGATCAGAAAGCAAGCGCGATCCGTCCATAATAATAGCCGCCTGCGGGGTTGAAGGGGGACGGACCGTAATAGCCCTGCCCGGTCTGGGGATTGCCCGGCCCGTTGGTTTCCGGGCGGACGTCGAACAGGTTGGTGGCGCCCACCGAAAGCGTGGCGAATTCCGTCACCTTCGCGCTGACGCTGGCGTCGGTGATGACCTTCGCCCCGAAATGACGGTCGTCGCCCGCCGCCGTGCGCTGCGTATATTTGCCGTAGCGGGTGGCGGTGAGGCTGAAGCCGAAAATGCCCTTGCTCCAGTTGAGCGTGCTGACCAGTTTAGTGTGCGGCTGGAGCACTTCCAGCTCACCGATCTTGTCGCCGCCGAAGAAGACCGACCCCGCCCCCAGCAGCGAAGCGCCGGTGGGACCGAAGAGTTGCGACGGGGTGGCGACGACGTCCGTCACCTTGGTCTTCGAATAGTTGAAGGCGAAGGTCAGGCCCAGCTTGCCCAGATCGCCCAGGTTCCTCGAATAATCGGCCACCAGGTCGAAGCCCTTGGTCGTGGTGTCGGCGGCGTTGATGAAATATTCAGCCTGTTCGATGTCCGACAGGCCATTGGCGGCGAGGATGGCGGAAATGCCGGGCCCGAACAGGCGGCCGGTGCGTTCGATCCGGTTCTTGATGCGGATATAATAGCCGTCCAGCGTCACCGACAGGGACGGCGTGGGCGTAAAGACGAAGCCCAGCCCGGCATTCCAGGTCTTTTCCGCCTTGAGCGGCTTCGCGCCCAGCAGCTGGCCGACCGCGGAATCCGCCGTCACCAGCTTGGCGACGGTGGGGCGCAATTCCGTCTGGCCGGTCTGCGCGTTGAAGAAGGAGGAGGTGCGCCCATCGGTCTGCGCATAGCCGATCTGCGTCAGCGACGGCGCGCGGAAGCCGGTGCCCACCGTGCCGCGAACGGCGAAGGTGGGGCTGACCTCATAACGGCTGTTGAGTTTCAGGCCGACCGGACTGCCCGAACCGTCGCTATAATGTTCGGCGCGGATCGCGGCGCCGATATACCAGGCGTCGAGCGGATAGATGCCAAGATCGACATAGCCCGCATAGACCTTGCGGCTGATGTCGGCTTCATCGGCGGGGGAGAGGACGATGCCCCCCTGCACCACCGGCGAGGCGGTGACGCCGACATTCCAGTCATATTGCTGGTCGCCGGGACGGAAGCTGTATGTGGCCGGTTCATAGGCCAGCGGATCGCCCGCGAAGGTGCGGAAACGGTCGAGCCGATATTCGCCGCCGATGGAGATTTGCAGCGGTTGGGCCAGGCCGATCTCAACCTCCCGGTGAAGATCGACATTATGGGTCCATTGCCGGAACTCGAAATTGGCGAGATTGGGCCAGCTTGTCGGACTGGTCGGTCCCAGCGAAGGACGAACGGACAGCTTCGAATATTGATGGCTGTAGTTGCGGCCGAAGGAGGAGCTGACATCATAGTCCCAGCCCCAGAGCGTCCCCCGAAGACCGCCGACGAACTGGAAGTCGTTCTCGTCTATATTGTTGAGCGGATAATAGCCGTCCGGGAAAAGCGCGGTGAAATTGGCGGTGCTGTTGGGGCGGCGGAAATTATTGCCGATCTGGGCGTCGCGCTCGCCATAGGTGCCGAAGCTGTAGAGGGTGACATTCTCCGTCACCGGCAGTTCGGCATTATAGGAGAGGTTGAACGCCTTGATCTGCGGGTCGCCATTATGCGCGCCGTCGCGGCTCCATTGGGCGTTGCGGGCATTGGCGGCGGCGACATTGGCCAGCACCTGATCGCGGGTGAGGCCGCTGGTCGCCGCCACCTGGTCCACCGTGCGGTTGGCGGGAAGGCCGTAGATGTTCGCGTCGGTCGCGGGCAGATTCCACCAGGCGCCGCCGCGCTTGCGGATGTCGCCGCTCAGGGTCAGGAAGCCGTCCTCCCCTATCTTCGTGCCGTAGCGGATCGTCCCCTTCCAGCTGTCCGGCCTGCCATTGGCGTCGTAGAGCGTGCCATAGGTGAAATCGCCGCTCAGCCCTTCCTTCTTCGCGAGTTGGATATTGATGACCCCGGCTATGGCGTCCGTGCCATATTGGGCGGCGGCGCTGTCCTTCAGCACCTCGATCCGGTCGATCGCGCTGGTGGGAATGAGGTCGATGTCGACCGGGTTCGCGCCCGAGGTGTCGGCGGTCGAATTGTTGAGGAAGGCGCCATTGTGCCGCCGTTTACCGTTGACCAGCACCAATGTGTAGGCGGGCGCCAGGCCGCGATTGGTGACGGGGCGCCCGATGGAGAAGACGCCCGCATGGGTCGCGCCGAAATTGAGCGAGGGCAGCAATTTGGACAGCGCTTCGCCAAATTCGGCCGAGCCGGTGGCCTGCAACTTCTCCGCGCCGACCACATCGATGGGCGCGGGGCTTTCCGCCACGGTGCGGGGCGCGCCGCGTACGCCGGTCACGATGATGGCGCTCGAATCGGCCGCCTCGGCATCCGCGCTGTCAGGTGTTGCAACGGTCTGCGCGAGCGAGGGCGCGGACGTCAGAAGTACCGCGGCAAGCGCGGTGGAACACAGATAAAGGCGGTCAAGGTTCATGAATATATCCCCCGGTTTCCGGGGACCATCTATTTACTATCGATATGATTGAGAAATGACTTCGCTAGCCGATTCATGAGTAAATCTGAATTTTAGATATGCTTGGCGGCGACGAAGCTCAGCTTCATCCGCCTGTGCCGAAGCTGCGGTCGAAGGCGTCGGCCACCGGGCGCTTGCCCTCGGTCAGACCGGCTCTCTGGAAGCGCTGCGTGATGTCCTGCTCATGCGCGACGATCTTGCCGTCGATGGGCCGCGCCACGCGGTTGTTGCGGTCGAAACTGGCGCGGGCGATGTCGAGCGGCAGTCCGGTTTCCTTGGCCAGCACCTGCGCGAACTCGTCCGGATGCGCGCGGGCCCACTCGACGGCCTTCGCCTCCCGCCGGAGGAAATCGGCAAGCAGGGCGCGCTTGGGGCCGATGGAATCGCCATGGGCGATGTCGATATAGACCGGCAGGCCATAATCCTTCGCATCGACGACGGCCCGCGCGCCTTCCTTGATCGCCACATTGGTATAGGGCGTCCAAATGGACCAGGCGTCGATGGCCCCGCTGTCGAAGGCGGCTTTGGCGTCGCCGGGCGGCAGGAAGGTGACGCGCACCCGATCCGCCGGGATATGCGCCCGCTCCAGCGCCTGGAGCAGCAGATGATGGCCGATCGATCCGCGCGTCGTGGCGACCGACTTGCCGATCAGATCCTGTATCGAATGCGCGGGCGATCCGTTCTTCACCAATATGGCCAGCGCTTCGCCAGCCTGGGCGAAGGGCGTCTGGATGCCTATCGCCTTGACCGGGCTGCCGCTCTGATAGGCGAAGATGAAGGGTGCGTCGGCGGCAAGGCCGAGGTCCGCGGCGCCGCCGCCCACCGCTTCCAGCAAGGGCTGGGCGGCGGGAAATTCCGACCATTCGACCGTGTAGGGCGCATCCTTGAGAACGCCCGAGGCGATCATCATGGATTTGACCTGCCCCTTCTGGTTGGCGACGCGCAGCACCTTGTCGTCGCCGCCACCGAATTTCGCGGCGGCAAGGCCGAAGCCCGCCACCGCCACCAGCGCCACCGCGATGATCGCACCCCTGTTCTTCGCCATGTCAGCCCGCCAGCGCCAGTTCGGCCTTTTCGCGCTCGGCCACCTTGCGCCGCACGACGGGGAGCAGTTCCCGGCCATAGAGGATGGAATCAGCCAGCGGATCGAAGCCGCGGATCAGGAAATGGTCGATGCCGACGTCATAATAATCGAGCATGGCGTCGGCCACCTGCTCGGGCGTGCCGACCAGCCCCGTGCTGTTGCCCGATGCGCCGGTCAGCGCGGCGACGCCGGTCCATAGCCGCTTGTCGCGCCGGTTGGCGCTGGCGGTTTCAAGCAGGCGGAGCGACCCCGCATTGGGCGGGCGGTGGCCGGTCAGCGGCAGCCCGGCGGCGGTGCGGCTCTCACGCACCTGCTCCTCGATCTCCGCCGCGCGCTTCCACGCCGCTTCCTCCGTATCCGCGATCACCGGGCGCAGCGACAGAGAGAAGCCGGGATCGCGGCCATAGCGCACCGCCGAGCGGCGCACCTGCCGAACGGTGTCCTGCACCGCCTCCAGCGTTTCGCCCCAAAGGGCATAGACATCGGCATGGCGCCCCGCGACCTCGATCGCCTCGGGCGACGAGCCGCCGAAGAAGACCGGCAGATTGTCGGGCTTGACGGCGCTGAACGCCTGCTTGACGTCGTAGAACCTGCCCTGATGGTCGAAGGGCTGGGCCGCTGTCCATTCCTGTCGCAGGATCGACAGATATTCGTCGGTGCGGGCGTAGCGTTCCGCCTTCACGCTTCTGGTGTCGCCGTCCCGCGCCATTTCCTCGTCGGCGCCGCCGGTGATGATGTGGACGGCGACGCGGCCGCCCGACAATTGATCCAGCGTCGCCAGTTGGCGCGCCGCGACGGTGGGCTGGGTGAAGCCGGGCCGGTGCGCGACCAGGAAGCCCAGCGTCGAAGTGATCGCCGCCGCATGGGCCGCGACGATCTGGCTTTCCGGACTGTTGGAGCTGAAGGGGATCAGCACGCGGTCGAAGCCGCCCTCCTCCTGCGCCTTCGCCGCCGCTTCGACATAATCCCTGTCGAGCGCGCGGCTGCGCACCGCCGACTGGATTTCGGAGCTGTTGTTGAAGCCGATATAGCCGATGAACTTGACGCTCATGATCGTTTCCTTCCCGATCAGATCACGAAGAAGCCGTGGGTGCCGTCGCGCTCCAATTGGGCGACGAGGCCATATTCCCAGTCGAGATAGGCCTGCATGGCGGCGGCCTTGTTGTCGGTGCCTTCATAAGGGCGCTTGTAGCGGCCCTCCGGCCCGCGCGGGCCGGGCGCGCCATCCGGCCCCTTCTCCAGCGTCACGGCGGACCAGTCGACGTCGAGCACGAAGACCTCCCACCCCAGTTGCGCGAGCCAGGAGGCGGTCATGTCGGCGCGGGGCCCGAGGTCGTCGGTGACGACGATGCGCGCGCCGCGCACCGGGGCATTATGGTCGGTTTCCTGCACCAACTGGCCGCCCTGCGCATTGCGGAAGCCGGGGAGATGGCCGCCCTCATATTCGCGTGGCTGGCGCACATCATAGAGATAGAGGGTGCGGGCCTTGTCCGCCTTCAGCTCCTCCAGTTCGCCCCAGCCTATACGCTTCACCCCGGCGCGATAAGCGACATCGCGGGCATGGGCGCGGGCCTCCTCCGCCGAGCGATTGTCCACCTCCGGCGCGACGCGGGTCTGGCCGGTCTCCAGCTCCTGCCCGGCCAGCGTCCAGCCGATCGTGCCGTTGCGCAGCGCGAAGATGCGGTTGGGCAGGCCCGCATTGACCAGCGACTGCGTGCCGATGATCGACCGCGTCCGGCCAGCGCAGTTGACGATGATCGTCGTATCGGGATCGGGCGCGATGGTCCGGGCGCGCAGCACCAGTTCGGCGCCGGGCACGCTGGTGCCGGTCGGAATGCTCATCGTGTTATATTCGTCGTAGCGGCGGGCATCGAGGATCGCGATGTCGGCCTTTTCCCGGATCAGCGCCTGCACCTCCTCCGCCGCCAGCGAGGGCGTATGGCGGCGATGTTCGACCAGTTCACCAAAGGCCTTGGAATAGCTGTTCACATCCTCGAACAGCTCATAGCCCGCCTCGCGCCAGCCGGTGAGGCCGCCTTCCAGTTCGCGGACGTCGGTATAGCCCAGCCCCTCGAACCGCACGGCCGCCTTGCGCGCCAGACCTTCGCCATTGTCATAGACGACGATCGGTGTGTCGAGCCGGGGGATGCGCCAGCGCGCTTCCTCGTCGATACGGCGCAGCGGAATCTGGGCCGCGAAGAGGGGGTGGCCCTGTGCGAATTCATGCTCCTCGCGCACGTCGATCAGCGCGATCTCGCTGCCCACCAGCAGGGCGCGGCGAATATCCTGCGGCGTGGCAGTCTGAATACGGTCCAGCGTATCGGTGGTCATGCGTTTCTCGATCTGTCCCAGAGGTTGGGGATCACGCCGTTGGCGTAACCCGATATGAAGGTCTTGGGCGTGCCGTCGGCGGCATAGGTCGCCCGCTCGACCGCGCCGATATTGGCGCCGTAGACATGGATGCTGATCGACGGCCGGTCGGGCAGGCCGTTGGTCACGCGATGAATATCGCCGATGCGGGGGGAGACGGCGTCGACTTCGCCCTCGCGCAGAAATTGTTCGCCATGGGGGATCAGCCGGCCGTCGGGCGACTGGCGGAAGCGCTCGACCTTTTCGACGCCGCGCAGCACGCCGACCAGGCCCCAGACGGTGTGATCATGGATCGGGGTCGACTGGCCCGGCCCCCAGACGAAGCTGACGACGCTGAACCGTTCCCGACTGTCGCAATGGAGCAGATATTGCTGATAGCGGTCGGGATGCGGGCGGGTGAATTGCTCCGGCAGCCAGTCGTCCCTGGCGATCAGGCGGCTCAGCAGGGCGCGTCCGCTTTCCAATATCGCCCCTTCATCGCGGGTCGCCGCCAGCAGGTCGGCAAAGGCGGTGACGAAGCCGCGCAGGCGACCGATGTCCGCGGCGCCCTCGACGGGTCGTTGCAGGGTCGAGACAGCGTTCATTCGGCTGCCTCGGCAATAGGCGCGAAAGGAACGACGCCCTCGCCATGATCCTCGCCACCGAGATAGGAGAGCAGTTTTTCGCGCAGCCGCCCGGAAATAGCGGAGCGTTCGCCGCGCGGAACCGCGATCCGCTCCTGCGCGACGATGCGCCCCTTGTCGAGCACCAGCACCCGGTCGGCCAGCGCGATCGCCTCCTCCACATCATGGGTCACGATCAGCACGGCGGGCCGGTGCGCGCGCCAGAGCGACAGGACGAGGTCGTGCATGCGATAACGGGTCAGCGCGTCGAGGGCGGCGAAGGGCTCGTCGAGCAGCAGCAGCTTGGGTTCGCGCACCAGAGCGCGGGCGAGCGCGACGCGCTGCGCCTCCCCGCCGGAGAGCGTCAGCGGCCAGGCGTCGAGCCGATGACCAAGGCCGACCTCCTTGAGCGCGGCTTCGCTGCGGTCGCGCACCCGGTCGCCCTTGAGGCCCAGGGCGACATTCTTCCATACCGGCTTCCAGGGCAGCAGCCGCGCATCCTGGAACACCACGGCGCGGGAATCGGGGACTTCCACATCCTGACCCCGCACCTCGTCCAGCCCGGCGAGGGTCCGCAGCAGGGTGGTCTTGCCCGAACCCGAACGACCCAGCAGCGCGATGAACTCGCCGGGCGCGATGTCGAGGTCCAGGCCGTCGATGATCGTGTTGGGACCGAAGCGTCGGGTGAAATCGCGCAGCCTCACCACCGGTTCGGGATGCGGAATATCGCTGTGGCCGGCGGCGCTTTGCAGGGCGGTGAATCCGAGACGGGCGTCCATGCTTATTGCTCCACTATGCTGGGGCGCCAGATCAGGGCGCGGGCTTCGACGGTGCGGACCAGCCAGTCGGCGCCAAGGCCGAGAATGGCATAGACCATGAGGCAGACGACGATGATGTCGGTCCGCATGAAATCGCGGGCATTGTTGATGAGATAGCCGAGCCCCGCCGAAGCGTTGATCTGCTCCGCCACGACCAGGACCAATATGGCGACCGACAGGGCATAGCGCAGCCCGACCAGCAGCGAAGGCAAGGCGGAGGGCAGGACGACGTGCCAGATCTGCTCCCAACGGCTGAGACCGAAGCTTTTCGCCGCATCCAGCAGGCGCAGGTCGACGCCGCGGATGCCGCTGTAGAGATTGAGATAGACCGGAAAGACCGCCGCGAAGGCGATGAGCGCGATCTTGGGCGTTTCCCCGATCCCGAACCAGACGATGAAAAGCGGCGTGAGCGCCAGCACGGGAATGGTCCGCTTGATCTGCATCAGCGGGTCGACCGCCAGTTCTCCGGTGCGGGACAGTCCGGCGACCAGACCGAGGGCGAGGCCAAGCCCCACCCCGATCAGCAGGCCGACGGCGACTCGGGCGAAGGACACCAGCAGGTTCGCGGGCAATTCGCCCGACAGCAGCATCTCCACCAGCGTCCCGATAACGGCCGAGGGCGCGGCCAGCGTGCGTTCGGGAATCAGGCCGCTGCGCGACCCCAATTCCCACAGCAGCAGCAGGAGGACAGGCGAAAGCCAGCGTCCGCCGAAGCGCGCCAGGGAAAATTTCTGCACCCCGCCATGCGCATGGCCGCGCCTGTCCGCCGTCAAAACCGTCATCAACTCGCCCTCTCGATAGGTGAGGGAAAGCCCAACATGAATTCTCTACTGTTTCAATTAAGTTTTAATTGGCCGACCTATGAGCAGCGCTCATTTGAACCGGTTGAGCCTGAATCGGACGCGTCCGACCGCAGAAAATGGCGGGTTTGCGCGTCCGGATCGTTGTGGCCAAGATTTTTATGCCCTCTTTAAATCTCTACTATTTTGATTGATATATAAGTCTTCGCGATAAGGCTGCGACTCCGTTCCCGGCTTCGGATCGGCTGTGCTTCCCTTGCTATGAGGTTTTCATGCCGGTCAATCTGCCTACCAATCTGCTCCGCAGCTTCGTCGCCATCGTGGACACGGGGTCTATGCTGAACGCGTCGGAGCAGGTGTTCGTGACCCAGTCCGCGCTCAGCCTCCAGATCAAGCGGCTGGAGGAACTGGTGCAGCAGACCCTGTTCCTGCGGGAAGGCCGGCGGCTGAACCTGACCTCTGCCGGGGAAGTGCTGCTCGATTATGCGCGGCGGGTGCTGATGCTGCATGACGAGGCGGTCGCGGCGGTCAGCGCAGGCCGTTTCGCCGGCCCGGCGCGCATCGGCATGGTGCAGGATTTCGCGGACAGCCTGCTCAGCGGACTGCTGTCGCGCTTTTCCGAACTGCATCCCGATGCGCAGATCTATGCGCGGGTCGCCGGCACGGCGGAGTTGCAGACATTGCTCGACCGGCGCGAGCTGGACATCCTGCTGGGTTTCGCCGCGCCCAACGATCCGCATGCGGTGACGGTCGCGCCGATGAGCTGGTATGGCGAGGCCACGCTGGCGGAGCGGGAGGTGATCCCGCTCGCCGTGCTGGAGGAACCTTGCCGTTTCCGGGAGGCGGCGATCCGGGCGCTGGAGGATAGCGGGCTGCAATGGCGGATCGCGGTGGAGACGCCCAATCTGGCGACGCTGAAGGCGGCGGTGGGGGCTGGCCTGGGCATTACCTGCCGCACGCATCTGTTCCTGGAGAACGACCAGGTGCTGGAGCATGACGGCCTGCCGCAACTCCCGCGCGTCGCCGCGATCCTGCGGGCTGGGGAAAAACTGGACAAGGCGGCGCATCGGCTGGCCGAATTGGCGCGGGAAACGGTGCAGACGCTGTAGCGCGGTTTCGGATCCGATTGACCGGATCGCAGCTTTTAGCCTGTAGTTGTCGTTATGGATTGGCCAGTCATTGCCTGGAAATCGCTTTGGCGCGCCGGACGGCAAATTGTCGCCGCCGAACCGCCATGCCGAAACCGGTTCAGCATGACGATGATGATATGTTCGACGGCATCGCTCCGGATCGGTCCTGATGCGGCTCCTTCCTAATAACCACGCGCCGGGTCGACGATGTCGCTGGGCTTTTCGCCGCGGATGAAGCGGGACAGATCGTCGTTCACCTTCTCCAGCAAGCGGTGGCGGATCAGGCTGTAGTTGCTGGAGATATGCGGCGTCAGCCGCACGCGCGGATGGGTGTAGAGTGCATGCCCCTCGGGCAGCGGCTCCGGATCGGTGACGTCCAGCGTTGCGAAACCCAGCCGCTCGCTGTCCAGCGCATCGATCAGCGCCTCCTGATCGATCACCGAGCCCCGCGCTATGTTGATGAGATGCGCGCCGGGCTTGATCCGGGCGAACAGGGCTTCGTTGAAGAGGTGGCGGGTCTCCGGCGTTCCGGGCACGGCGATGACGATATGATCCGCCTCCGCCGCCAGCGTTTCCAGGTCGCGGACATGCTGCACGCCGCTGATGCCTGATTGCGCGCCGCTTCGCCGCAGGCCGATGACCTGCGCGCCCAGCGCCAGGCCGCGCCGCGCCACCGCTGCGCCGATCGCGCCCAGCCCGACGATGCCGATGGTCGTCCCGGATACGCGGCCCAGCGGGCGAGGAACCCACTGATCGCGCGAACGGGCAGTCGCCGCCTCCAGATTCTTGGCATGGGCATAGATGGCGGCGATCACATAGTCCGCGATCTCCTCCGACGCGACGCCGCGACCGCAGGTGACGAGCGGGGCGTCCAGCAGCCAGCCGGGGTAGAAATCCACCCCGGCCGAGGCGCTATAGACCCATTTGAGCCGCCCCGGCCATATTTTCGGCCGGGCCTCCTGTGTGGATCGCCGCCAGGCAAGGGAAGGCCGCACCAGCAATATGTCCGCCTCGTTCGCGGCGGTCCACGGTTCATCCTCCGCCACGTCGATCAGGGTCGGGGCGGACGGGTGCAGGCCAAGGCTGCGGTTGAAATCAGGTTCCAACTGGCTGGCGATGATCAAGGACATGTCAGTTCCCCGGCACGGCGACTCTTGCCGAAGGGTCCGTGTTCCAGCACTGCCTGCCGCGCAAGTTGCTCATGAATGCCGTGCGGCCGGCCCGGTGCTCGGGCGGGCGATACAGGATAAGGATGGGTTGTCATTTTGAAATCGCGATAGAAGTTGCGATGAACATGCTCGCTTGCTCCAGCCAAGATGTTCCTGCCTCCAAAGCCGATGTCGGCATGGCAGGCTCAAGGATCGGCATAGGGAATATACCTGGCTGCCCGCGCTCACATCTGAATTTTTCTCAAGCATGAACTCGAGAATTTAATGGCTCACCGGGGGCGACCGAATTCAGGGCGACACTTCATGGGGATTCCGATTATGGCTGGAGGAGAAGCCGGTGGGGAACATCAGGCGCCTGCCCCAATGAGAAAATGCGATATTGGGATTTATGATATAAAATTGACGCGCCCTTTTGTTGCGTCCATTGGCTTTCATGGTGGCTCGACAGGGTTGATCGCTCGCCTGATCGGAGATGTTGTCGAGTTCCGGCAGCGGGCGGAAGCGGCGAGGAAAGACGTCGATCAGCCATCGGCAATCGGTCCTTTTTTGATATAGCGCTGGGGAAATAATGGCGACAGCATCCGACTTGCGGCCCACTCCTGTCCCGGACGAAGTTTTGGCCATTTTGCGCGAGCGTTTCGCTGCAACCGCCGCCGATCATGATCGCGACGCTTCCTTTCCCTTTGCAAATTTCGCCGCCTTGCATGAGCATGGATTATTGGCGCTGACGATTGCGCCCGAAAGAGGTGGCCGGGGCGCGGACCTTGCGGAGACCAGCCGAGTCGTGCGGGAGATTGCGAAGGGGGACCCTTCAACGGCGCTGGTCCTCATCATGCAGTATCTGACCCACGCCGGCGTGCGCGGCAAGGACCGCTGGCCCGCACATCTGCGCCGCCGTGTCGAGGCCGAAGCAGTATCGCGGGGGGCGCTTTCCAATGCATTGCGTGTTGAGCCGGAACTGGGCACGCCCACGCGCGGCGGCCTGCCGGCCACCACGGGGAAGCGCGACGGGGAAGGCTGGCGGATTTCCGGTCACAAGCTCTTTTCCACCGGAAGCCCGATCCTGAGCTACATGATCGTCTGGGGCCGTACCGAGGGCGACGATCCGCTTGTCGGCTACTTCCTCGTGCCGGCAGGCAGCCCGGGCATACGCATAGAGGAAACCTGGAATCATGCGGGGATGCGCGCAAGCGGCAGCCACGACGTCATCCTGACCGATGTGGCGATTCCGTTCGACCACGCCGTCGACTTGCGGCGGCCGGAGGAATGGAACGAGGATAATTCGCTCCAGCTCGCATGGATGGTCGGCCTGCTGGGCAGCCTCTACGACGCGGTGGCGCAACAAGGGCGCAACTGGTTTGCGGAATTTGCGAGCAGCCGCATACCGACAAATCTGGGGGCGCCCCTATCCTCCCTTTATCGTTATCAGGAACTGCTGGGCCGCATGGACGCGCTTCTGCTGAACAACAGGATATTGCTGCAGGACCTGATCCGCCGTACCGATGAAGGGTCGCCGCCTTCCGCGTCGGACGCGCAACTCCTCAAATATCTCATCACCGGCAACGCCATCGATGCCGTCGCGCTGGCGGTGGAGGCCACCGGCAATCCCGGGCTTACCCGCAACAATCCGCTTGAGCGCCATTATCGCGACGTGCTGTGCAGCCGCGCCCATGCCCCGCAGAACGATTCGATCCTGACTTCTGCCGGACGCGCCGGTTTCAGCCGACAGGCGTCGCCGCGGAAGGGCGACAGGTGACGCCCCATCGCCCTTCCGGAACGGTCATGCGCTACCGTTCCCTGATCACGAGAGATTTGCCCAGATAGCGCGCCGGATTTACGTTACGCAGCGTCTGGACCTTGCGCCCGTCGCGAGCCATCCAGCTGACTTCCACCTTCACTGCTTCCATCGACTTCAGGCCGAAATGCAGGGGCGCCGCATTTTCCGAATTATAGCCGTCGCCGGTCGAAAGCTGGCGCGTGGCGAGGATCTTGCCCGCCTTGTCATACAGGCGCACTTCCGCCCCCATGCGGGTAAAGCGCCCCTTCGCGTCGAGTAGCGTGACGGACAGGCTGCGCTTGGCCGCCGCGCGATCCAGATCATTGTGGAACAGGAAATGTCCACCCTGGCTGGTATAGCCGCGCATGACAGAGAGATCGAGCGCTCCATCCCGGTCATAATCGACCCACTGCACCCCATGGTCCCCGACGTTCAGCCTGGACTTTTCTGTCAGGACCTGGCGGAAGCCCCTGCCGCCTTCATTGTGGAACAGGCTGTCCCTGGGCTGCTGCTGATCGCGCGGGCCGTGGTAGGACGTGACATAAAGGTCGATGAAGCCGTCATTGTCATAGTCGCCCCAGGCGGCGCCGACGGCGTGATTGTCGATGGCGACACCCAATTCCTTCGCGACATTGGTGAAGCTGCCATCGCCATTATAATGATAGAGCGTATTGATGCCGTAATTGGGCACGAACAGGTCGAGAAAGCCGTCATTGTCATAGTCGCCGACGGCGCAGCCGACCCCGCCTTCCTCCTTCGACCGGCCCGGATTGTCCATGCCCAGTTGCGGGGCGACGTCGGTGAAGCTGCCGTCGCCATTGTTGCGCCAGAGCGCGTCCGCCGCGCCCGACTGGTTGGCGAGGAAGACGTCGAGAAAACCGTCGCGATCATAGTCGAACCAGCAGGCGCCCACCGTCGGCCGCGGGTCGGATATGCCCGCACCCTGCGAAACCTGCACGAACCTGCCGCCATCGTTGCGGAACAGGCTGTTGGGACCGATGCGGTTGGCCGCATAGACGTCGAGGTCGCCGTCATTGTCATAATCGACCCAGCTCGTCTGACGCGCTGAACGGTTGGGGATGGTAAGGCCCAGTTCCGGGGCGACATTGGTGAATTTCCGCCCGCCCTCATTGTGGAAGACAAGGCTCAGATCGCCCGGCATGGTGGCCCCGCCCAGCAGGTCGATCCACCCGTCGCCATCATAATCGCCCCATGCGACGCCCCGCATTTCCGGGCCGGAGGTCGGCAGGCCCAATTCCGGTCCGACATTCACGAAGCGGCCTTTGTCGTTGCGGTATAGACGGATGTCGCCGCCCTTCAACGATACGGCCAGGTCGAGATCGCCGTCATTGTCGAAATCCGCCCAACTGTTGGACAGCGAACCGGCAATGGCGAAATCGGCGGTCTGGACGGAGGTGAACGGCGGTTCCGCCGGCGCCGCGTCTTGGGCGACGGCGGGCTGGCAGAGCAGCATCGCCGGCAGGATATGGCACAGGGACGGGATCTTGGTCTTCATGGGGCTCCCCCTTCTTTCCACAGCTAGATGCGGCTGGTGTTGCGGGTATCGGGCATGCGCAGATAGACGATCAGCGAGACCCCGATCATGGCGGTGACATACCAGTAGAAGCCGCCCTCCATTCCGGCATGTTTCAGCCAGAGCGCGGCATATTCGGCCGTGCCGCCGAACAATGTGTTCGCCAGCGCATAGGGCAGCGCGACGCCCAGTGCGCGGATATTGGCCGGGAACAGTTCCGCCTTCACGATCGCGTTGATCGAGGTATAGCCGGTGACGATGACCAGTCCCGCCAGCACCAGCAGGAAGGCGCTGAAAGAGGAGGTCACCGTTTCCAGCGTCGTGAAGATCATCGTGGTGAACAGCACGCCGCCCGCCCCGAAGCCGATCAGCAAAGGCTTTCGCCCGATCCGGTCGGAAAGCCATCCGGCCATGGGTTGCAGCAGCATGTAGATGAACAGGGCCGAGGCCATGATGGCGGTCGCCGTCTGCCGGCCGAAGCCGGCGCTGTTCACCAGGAACTTCTGCATATAGGTGCTGTAGGCGTAGAAGGCGAGCGTACCGCCCGCCGTCAGCGCCATCACCAGCAGCACTTCGCGGGGATGGCGGCGAATGAGGTTCCATCCGCTCGATCGCGGCTGCTCCTCCACCGCCGCGCTCTGCTCGAACGCCTCGGTTTCCCTGAGGCCCCGGCGCAGGCGATAGACGCCCACCGCCATCAGCCCGCCAATGACGAAGGGCACGCGCCAGCCCCAGCTTTCGAGCTGATGTTCCGTCAGGGCAAGCTGGAGCAGCAACAGCACGCACAGGGCCAGCAACTGCCCCGCGATCAGCGTCACATATTGGAAGCTGGAGAAGAAGCCGCGCTGCCGCTGCTGCGCCATTTCGGAAAGATAGGTCGCGCTGGCGCCATATTCTCCGCCGATCGACAGCCCCTGCATCAGGCGCGCGAACAGCAGCAGCAGCGGCGCCATCACGCCGATCGACGCATAGCCGGGGATCGCCGCGATCATCAGCGAACCGCCCGCCATCAGCATGACCGACAGGGTCAGACCTGCCTTCCGGCCCCTTCGGTCGGCATAGATGCCCATGATCCAGGCGCCGATGGGGCGCATCAGAAAGCCCACGGCAAAGATCGCCGCCGCGTTCAGCAGTTGCGCGGTGCTGTCGTCCGAAGGAAAGAAGACGGGGGCGAAATAGAGGGTGAAGGCAGAATAGACGTACCAGTCATACCATTCGATCAGATTGCCGATCGACCCGCCCAGGATGGAGCGCAGGCGGTCCTGCCTGGACAGGCTGGCCGGCTGGAGAGACGAAACATGTTCCATCCCTGCTGATACGGACGGCCCGCCGCCTTCTGCTAATGCTATTCGGCGGACACCAATATAATCGAACTGTCGCTGCCGGGGACGGCGCGCACGCCGAAGCCGCTCTCCAGCGCCTGGACGAAATCCTGCGACCGGTCCAGCCGGAAGGCGCCGCCGATCCGCAGGCTGGCAATGGCGGGATCGCCAATCACCATGGGGTTGGAGCGGTAGCGGTTGAACTCCTCCACCGCCTGCGCCAGCGTATCGCCATCGAATTCGACCATGCCTTCCTGCCAGGCGATCCGCTGCTTCATCTTGGCCGGCTCGAGATGGGTGACGGCAATGCTGCCGCTGCGCACGGCGGCGCTGCGTCCGCTGCCGATCCTGCGGACGGCGGAGCCTCCGTTGCGCACCGCCACCATGCCCTCGATCACCGTCAATTCGGTGACGTCGGGACGCAGGCGCACGTTGAACATGGTTCCCACCGCACGGACCAGCGTGCCGTCGGCATTGACGATGAAAGGCCGCCTGGCGTCGTGGGCGACATCGAAGCGCGCCTCCCCCTTCAGCAATTTGATCGACCGGATGTCGTCCCGCAGGGCGACCTCGACCGAGCTGTTGGTATTGAGGTGAACCAGCGATCCGTCCGCCAGCTTGACCGTGCGGGTCTCGCCCAGCGCCGTGCGATAGCGGTCGACCGCACCCAGCAACCTGAGCGTCACTGTCGCCGCCACCCCTATCGATGCGGCGGCAGCGGCAAGGCCGACGAGCAGGCCCCGCCGCCCGATCAGCGGGACGGCGGCGTCCTCGGCGCCAGAAACCGATGGGACGGGGGCCGGTTGATCGTCCCCGCCGACAGGCAGCTCCTGCAACCGGCCGGTCAGTTCCCAGCCCGCCTCCGCCTTGGCGAAGGCGAAGCCGTGAGCGGGATCCTGCGCCACCCACGCATAGGCCTGGTCCCAGTCTTCCGCGGCGTCGCTTGCCCGCGCCTTAAGGTACAGACGAGCCGCTTCGGCCTCGATCGCCTGCATGTCCTCCGCGCTTCTGTAGCGACCAGCCAAATCCAGAACCCTCAAACTGCCCGATAGCCTGCATTATCTTCACGGCCGCCCGCGTCAAATGCTTGTCTACGGTAAAGACGGATAGCTCCATTTCCTCTGCTATGTCCTTGACCGATTTCCCGTGCACGCGGCGCAGGATGAAGGCCCGGCGGCATTGCGGCGGCAGCGTGTCCAGAATGGCCTGCAGATGACGCAGTTCGTCACGCGCCTGCAGCGCTTCCTCCGTCGAATTGTCGGCCTGCAGCACGTCGAGTTCGGCCACCAGTTCGAGCGAGACGATCTTTTCCCGCCTGGCCTCGTCGATCAGAAGGTTGCGCGCGATCTGGAACAGAAAGGCCTTTCCGCTATGCGCGCGGTGGATGTCGCCGCTCGCATAGGCGCGGGTCATGCATTCCGCGACAAGATCGTCGACATCGTGGCTGCGCGATACGACCCTGCGCAGCCGCGAACGCAAGGCGCCCTCATGCGGCAGGATGGCCTGCTTGAACCAATCCAGCCTCGCCCTGATCGATTCCACGTCCACGCTTGTCCCCTGTTCCTGTCGATACCTCCCTACGCTTTCGTCTCTTTGGCGGCGCAGCGGTCTTCATTCGATAGAATGAGCCTCGACGTCACGAAAATGAGATATTTTCAAGCGTCGTTAGCAGAAACGCGATCGGCCTCCGTATCCACCACTGACAATGCAAATTTTCACAGGGGGTACGATGACGCAGAATTTTCGGAACCTGTCGTTGTGCGCAACGGCGGCGCTCATTGCATGGAGCGCGCAGTCGGCGGCCGCCGCCGAACCGACGCAGTTCAAGATCCCGGCCCAATCGATGCAGACCGCGCTGACGCTCTTTGCCAAGCAGTCGGGCATCCAGCTTCTCTTTCCCTATGATCAGGTTGCCGGGCTGCACGCCCAGTCGGTGAATGGCAAGATGGCGCCCGACGTCGCGCTCCAGCGGCTGATCGCGGGGTCGGGTCTGAAGATCACATTGTCGAACAACAATGTCATGGCGCTGGCGCTGAGCGCCCGGGCGCAGAAGACACGCGCGGTAGAGGTCGCCAGCCTGGGCGTCACCGCCCTGCCCTTCGCCGTTCAGTCGGCCGGCGCAGGCCCTGCCCCTCAAGCCGGCGCCACGAGCACCGAAGAACCCGACGGTCCCGCCATCGTCGTCACCGGATCGCGCGGGCAGGCGCGCACCGTCACCGACAGCCCGACGCCGATCGACGTCATTTCCGGCGCGGACCTGACGCGGACGGGCAAGGCCGGCGTCTTCCAGGCGCTGAACACGCTGGTGCCATCCTTCAACCTGCCGGTGCGGGCCGGAGGCGCGACGTCCACGGTCATCGCGACCGGCGGTCTGCGCGGTCTCAATCCCGATCAGGCGCTGATCCTCGTCAACGGCAAGCGCCGCCACAAGACCTCGCTCATCAACGCGGTATCCACCCTCTACAACGGATCGGTCCCTTCGGACCTCGACATGATCCCGACCTCCGCCGTCGATCATATCGAGGTGCTGCGCGACGGCGCGGCGGCGCAATATGGCTCCGACGCCATTGCGGGCGTCATCAACATCATCCTGAAGGATGACGCCAAGGGCGGTTCCGCCAACGTCACCGCCGGCCAGAATTTCGACCGTTCCGACGGCGAACTGTACCAGGCGGACCTGAACTTCGGCATGAAGCTGGGCGACAACGGCTTCGCCAACCTCTCCCTCAACCTCAAGAAGCAGGAGATGTCGAACCGGGCGCTGCCGCTGGCCGACTGTTCGGTGACGGCGACGACCACCTGCCTCTATCCGCTGATCGGCGGCCAGCTCGACCCGCGCGATGCCGCAGCCGTGGGCAAGGAGCGGATCGTGACCACCAGCTTCGGCGTCATGCCCTCCCGCAGCATCAATACCGCGCTCAACGCCGGCTACGACCTTGGCGGCGTCCAGCTCTATGCTTTCGGCACCTACAGCCAGCGGCGGTCGGACCTGTGGTATTCCTACCGCTATCCCAAGGACGTCAACAATGTGATGGCGATCTACCCCAATGGCTATCGCCCGCACGTCATGATCGACGAGGAGGATTTCGAATTCACCGTCGGCGCCAAGGGTGAACTGTCCGGATGGGACTGGGACTTTTCCACCGGCTACGGCCGCAACCGCGCCCGCCAGTCTTCCGAAGGCACGGTCAATCCCACGCTGGGCGCGCTCAGCCCCACCGAATTCTACATCGGCACGCTGAAGTCGTCGGAGTTCGTCACCTCGCTCGACCTGACGCGCGGCTTCGACGTCGGCGGCGGCAACCTCCAGGTGTCGGCCGGCGCGCAGCAGCGGCACGAGCGCTACCAGACCTTCGCGGGCGATCCGGCAAGCTATGCGGTCGGCACCTTCATCTCATCGGGCATGACGCCCGGCGCGCAGAGTTCCGCCGGCTTCCAGCCCAGCGACGCCGCCTATATGTCGCGCGACAACTATGCCGTCTATGGCGATGTCGCCTGGGACCCCAGCAAGGACATCACCATCGGCGCGGCTGCCCGGTTCGAGCATTATGACGACGGCAGCGGCAATACGCTGATCTGGAAGGTGAACGGCCGTTATGCCATCGCACCGTGGATCGCCCTGCGCGCAGCGGCGAATACCGGCTTCCGCGCGCCGGCGGTGGCGCAGCAGATCTATACCCAGACTACCAACCAGTTCCGCACCGTCAATGGCGTGAACAACGTCCTGCTTCAGATCAAGACGCTGGCGGTGGACGATCCGGCGGCGGTCGCGCTGGGCGCCAAGCCGCTGAAGCCCGAAAAGTCGTTCAACATATCGGGCGGCGTTGTGCTGACCCCCTTGCCGAACTTCAACCTGACGATCGACGCCTATCAGATCGACGTCGACGACCGCATCACCATCACCAGCACGCTGACCGGCACGGCGGTTTCCAACATCCTGATCGCCAGCGGTATTCCCGCATCGCAGGCCAATACCCTGTCGGCCCAATATTATACCAATGCCATCGACACCCGGACTCGCGGCATCGACATCGTCGCCTCATACAAACACAACCTGTTCGATGCGCTCGCCATGCAGTGGAACCTTGGCTACAACTACAACAAGACCAAGATCACCGACATCATCGACAACCCGCCGGAACTCAGCACGATCAGCTTCGAACTGTTCGACCGCGCCCGGCGCAGCAATATGACGACCAACCTGCCGCGCACGAAGCTGTCGATCAGCAATCTCGCGACGCTGGGCGATTTCACGCTCTCCTCCCGCCTGACGCGCTTCGGGAAGTTCCAGGTGTTGCAGAACGGCGTGACCAGCGGCGGCGTCACGACCTATCCGAACGACCGCAGCTATGGCGCGAAGTGGATCACGGACATGGAACTGGGCTGGCAGGTCACGCCGCTGGTCAACCTGGCCGTCGGCGCGAACAACCTGTTCAACGTCTATCCCGACGAAACCGGGCAGATCAGCGCCACGCTGGGCCAGGGCGCCTATCCCGGCACTTCGCCCATCGGCTTCACCGGCGGGTTCTATTATGCCCGTGTCGGACTGAACTTCTAACCCACAGGACCATGAAGCGCCGCCTTCCCACAGAGGCGGCGCATTTTCCGCGATGACAGGAGATGATGGCGATGCGCCACATGACGATCTGGCTGGCGGCGCTGGCCGCTTCCTCCGCAATGACTGCCTCCGTCGCCGCCCCTTCGGCCAAATGGGGCGGGGGCGAGATTTTGTGGGACAGCTTCGGCGTGCCGCACATCTATGCCAGGACGGAAGAAGGCGGCTTCTACGGTTTCGGCTATGCCCAGGCGCAAAGCCACGGCAATCTGCTGCTGCGCATGTATGGCGAAAGCCGCGCCCGGGCCGCGGAATATTGGGGGGCGAAATATGAGAGCCAGGATAAATGGCTGATCGCCAACGACGTTCCCGAACGGTCGAAATCATGGTTCAGGCAGCAGACCCCGCAGATGCGGAAGAACCTCGACGCTTTCGCTGCCGGGGTGAATGCCTATGCCGCCGCGCATCCCGACAGGATCGCGCCGGAGGTCAAGGTCGTGCTCCCCTTGACCGGGGTGGACATCATCGGTCATGCGCAAAGGCTGATGAACTTCGGCTATATCGCATCCGACCGGAAGGTGTTGAGCGATCCATCGATCAACGAAGCGGGCGGATCGAACGCCTGGGCTGTTGCGCCGTCCCGCTCGGCGAGCGGCAAGGCGATGCTGCTCGCCAATCCGCATCTGCCCTGGGCGCCAAGCCAGCTCACTTATTATGAGGCGCAGATCAATGCGCCGGGCCTTGCCATCTATGGCGCCACGCAAGTGGGGCTGCCCGTGCTGCGCTTCGGCTTCAACAATGACCTGGGTTTCACCAACACCGTCAATACGATGCAGGGCTTCACCAGCTACAGGCTGACGCTGGAAGGCAGTGGCTATCGCTTCGACGGGAGGGTCCTGCCGTTCAGGTCGGTCACGAAAAGCTACAAGGTGAAACAGGCGGACGGATCGCTGAAAACCGTCAGCTTCGAACAGAAGAGCGCCGTGCAGGGCCCGGTCTTCACCCTGCCCGACGGCAAAACGACCATCGCGCTCAAGGTGGCCGGGCTGGACCGCCCCGGCGTGCTCCAGCAATATCTCGAAATGGGGAAGGCGCGAAACTGGGCCGGCTTCGAAAAGGCGCTGCGCAAGATGCAGGTGGTGATGTTCAACATCATCTATGCCGACCGTGCGGGCCATATCCTCTATCTCGACAACGGCCTGTTGCCCAGACATGCGAACGGCGACCTCAGCTATTGGTCCGCGCCCGTTCCCGGCGACACCTCCGCAACGCTGTGGAAGGATGTCCACAGCTATGACGACATGCCCAAGGTGCTCGATCCCGCCAGCGGCTTCGTGCAGAACGCCAATGATCCGCCATGGCTGGCCACCTGGCCCCGTGCGCTCGATCCCAGGGATTTCCCCGCCTATGTCGCGCCGGTGGGACCGATGAGCCAGCGTGCGCAGATGTCGGTCAAGCTGATGAGCGGTACGGACAAGATCGGCTTCGAGGATTTCGTGGCGCGCAAGGTGACGACGACATCGCTGATGGCGGAACGCTTGCTGCCCGATCTGCTGGCGGCCGCGTCGGCCTCCGCCGATCCCGATGTGCAGACGGCCGTGACGCTGCTCAAGGGTTGGGACCGTCGCTTCGAACCCGACAGCCGTGCCGCCCTGCTGTTCGAGACCTGGGCCGCTATCTTCGCGCCGAAGAATTTCACGGATCAATCCAACTATGCCGTCAAATGGACGCTGGACGATCCGCTGGAGACGCCACGCGGCCTGAAGGCCCCGGCGGCGGCGGTCGCCATGCTGAAGCAGGCGGTGGCGAAGACCAGGGAAGTCTATGGCGCGGTTGACCGCCCATATGGCGAAGTCTCGCGCTTCCATATCGGCGACGTGAACCTTCCGGCCAATGGAGGCTTCGGCAACACCGGCGTGTTTCGCACGATCACCTGGGGGCCGATGAAGAATGGCGAGCGCACGCCCGTCCACGGCGAAACCTGGGTGTCGATGGTCGAATTCGGCACGCCGATGAAGGCGGTGGGCCTGATGAGCTACGGCAATTCCAGCCAGCCGGGCTCCAAGCATAACAGCGACCAGCTCCCACTGCTGGCCGACAAGAAATTCCGCACATTGTGGATCGATCGCGCGGATGTCGAACAGCATCTGGAGGAGAAGACCGCCTTTTGACGGTGGTCGGATCGCCGGGACATATATGTTGCGTCAGACCGCGACCAAGCCATCCGGCATGTCTTCGCACAGACGCAAGGCGCGGCGGGCCCGTTACTGCGCCGCGCCGCCGCCGGCGGTGTCGCTGTCGAAATCCTCGGGATTCCCGCCGCCGCCCGCGCCTGCACCGCTGCCTTCGACTTCGCCAATGCCCTCCTTCGGCCGCTTGCCCCGATTGTCAGTGCCCGCTGCGGGTGGGGTGCTGATGTCAGGCTTGCGGTCCGGGGTGAGATGTGAGCCGCTGCCGACAGCCCCATGCGGGTCTCTACCACCCGCTGCGGGCAGGTCGTCCAGGGACGCGCCAGTCCCGTCAGCCTGATCCTTGCCGTCGGGAATATGTTGGGGAACCATGGATCTCTCCTGTCAGCCGTAAAAGGAGCCAACTGGCGGAGAGCCTGCATGTTCCAGTGCCCGGCAGCAGCGGTGGCGGGCTTTGGCGGGAGCATACTGGCCGAGATGCCGACGCGAAGCCTTGCGACCGTGTCGCGGCCTTGCTGCTTTTCATGCATGACCGCCGGCTTCCCTGGCGTCCTGCCGGAATAGCGAGCGCGATCGGCCTTTCCCACCCGGCGGCCTGAGGCGACGGGTGGGTGGCGGACCATGATTTTCAGCCTCTTTTCGGTATGGAATCGTTGAATCGCGCGTCCCAGAGCGGTCGGACATCGACCGGCTTGGGCAGCAGCTTCTGCGCGAGGAAGAGGTCCGCCACCTGCTGCTGCGAGGCGATGGCCGCATCGGAGACGGGGCGCAGTTCGTAACTGTCGCTCTTGCGGCGGAACTGGTCCACCACATAATCGCGCGGAACGCCGATGTCCGTCGCGACGATGCCCGCCCATTCGGCTTCATTGGCCACGGCCCAGCCATAGGCCTGCTGCACCAGCGCCAGATATTGGCGGATGATCTGGGACATTTCCGCGTCGGCCAGCGCATCGGCATGGGCGCATACGAGATAGTTGCCCGACAGGATGCCGTAAGCGGTGCGCAATATCCGCGCACCCTCGGTCGCGATGGCCCGCTGGATCGGAAAGCCATAGATCGCCCAGGCGTCCAGCGCGCCTTGGGAAAAGGCCGCCGCGCCGTCGGCAACGCCCATGGCCACGGGCGTAATGTCGCCCCAGCCAAGACCCGCTTCCTCCAGCATCCGGATCAGGAAATATTGCGAGGTGGTTGCCCGCACATAACCGACGCGCTTGCCCCTCAGGTCGGCTATGGAACGCGCCTTTGATCCCTTGGGCACCAGAACCGCCTGATTATTGACGTCGCCGTGAAGGACGGCGATCTGACGGAAGCTCTGGATCGTAGAGGCGGCCGCGAAGATCGGCGGAATCTCGCTCATTCCTCCATAATCCAGCGACCCGCCGTTCAACGCCTCCACCACCAGATGTCCCGACTGGAACTCGCTATAGTGGATGTCGAAATCCTGCCGGGGGATGCCAGCGGCCTTGAACAGCAACCGCATGTCGGTCTCGCCCTTGCCGACGATCGCGGCGCGCAGCCGGGGCCTGCCGCGCCCGGCGCCACAGCCGGCCAGCAAAAGACCGGACGCCGCGCCCGCCGCCAGAAAACCACGCCGCGACCAGCCCTCAGCGACCACCGGCGCTTTCCTGCTGCGGCGCGCGCTCGAAGAGGATCACATTCGGATCACGCAGAAATTCGCGGCGGGCGGCATCGCGCAAGCGGAGCCAGGAATCTATCAGGGCACGTAACGGCTTCATACTCATCCTTCCGGCATGGAATGGCCATTATCTATTTTAATGGTAGAGATTAGTCTCACAAGCAATGCTGGGGGACCTATTAGATTTCTTTAGCGCAGGACCGTGCCCTTTGAAGGAGCGGGCGACCCAAAGACGGCGATGAGGGAAGCCGGGCGCGCACCATGGGTCATGGAAGCGCCCGCCCCTTTCCCATGCCCCCATGACCACCGACAGGGGGCCGGCACTCCCAAAAAACTGGCCCGGCAGCCGAAGCCGCCGAGCCAAGGAGAAAGGCATGAAAGCCCTTCGGGTCGCAGGGCTGCTCTTGCGCAATCCACCCGATTCGGATTGTAAAAATCCGACATGAGGGCCGAGGACGCCGGACCGCCTAATCCATGTTGTTTGCGCATGATGCAGGGAAAGTTAGTGCGCCAGCGGTCACGAAGGAATCGGGTCGCACCGGTCCCCGCCCCGCTCGCCGGGGCGGGGATTTTCTGCGGCGGGATCGCCGGGGCGGAAACAGCCGGAACGCCAGGGCGATCACGGTTGCGCGGCCAGCATCCCCCGCGGGAAACCGGCGGCGAGATGGTCGATCCAGGCCCTGACCGCCGGGGGCAGGCCGCGCCGGGTCGTGAAGACCAGATGCACGATCCCTTGCACGCCGCGCCATGCGGGAAGGATATGCACAAGCTGCCCCTCCGCCAGCGCGGCATTGCAGATATGGTCGGGAAGCAGGGCGATCCCCAGGCCCTCCACCGCGGCCTTCCGCACCGCCAGCATGTCTTCGCAACCCAGCCGGGGCGCAAAGCGGATGGAATGCGAACGCCCGTCGTCGGTTTCCAGATGCCATTCGCTTTCATCGCCGGCATCGCTCGTACCCAGGCAGGGCAGATCGGCCAGTCCGGCAATATCGGCAAGGCGGCTCGCCCATTGCGGGCTGCCCACCAGAATGCGCGTCGATTTCCCCAATGAACGCATGGTGAGGGCCGCATCGCCCGTCAGCGTCGTGCGCACCCGCAGGGCGACGTCGATGCGTTCCTCGATCAGGTCCACGGCCCGGTCGGTCGCGACGATTTGAAGGCGGACCCCGGGATAGCGCCGGAGAAAAGCGGGAACCAGGTCCGAGACGATTTCGACGAGGCCGTTAGGGCAACTGAAGCGAACCCGGCCATGGGGTTCGGCCTGCGCCTGCATGACCAGTGCTTCGGCCTGTTCCACTTCGGCCAGGATGGTGCGGCATCGCTCATAAAAGGACTGGCCTGTGTCAGTGACGCGGAAGCGGCGGCTGGACCGCTCGATCAGCCGAAGCCCCAGACGCTCCTCCAGACCGGCGATGCGGCGGGACAGTTTCGACTTGGGTTCGCGCAGGGCGCGGCCGGCCGCCGCGAAACCGCCATGGGCCACAACCTGCGCGAAATAGGCATAGTCATTGAGATCAATCTTCATCATCGTTCCTCTTAAGGAACGCTAAGTGCCATTTCTGCCGACTACAAGCCTTATCGTCCCGAATCTATCTCCATCGGGCAAAGGCGATCCTGCCGAAATGCTCAAGGAGACAGACGATGACGGACAAGTTCGACAACAAGGTGGTGGTGATCACGGGCGGCACGAGCGGCATCGGGCTGGCCACGGCGAAGGCCTTTGCCGGGGAAGGCGCATCGGTGTTCATCACCGGCCGCCGTCAGGATGCGCTCGACGCGGCGGTCCGGTCCATCGGCGGCAGGGTGACGGGGGTTCGCGGCGACATGGCGGACCTGGCCGACATCGACCGGCTCTACGACGCGGTCCAGCAGGACCATGCACAGATCGACGTCCTCTTCGCCAATGCGGGCGGCGGCGAGTTCGCCCCGCTGGGCGCGATCAGCGAGGACCATTATCAGCGGACCTTCGACACCAATGTGAAGGGCGTGCTGTTCACCGTGCAGAAGGCCTTGCCCTTGCTGAAGGACGGCGCATCCATCGTCCTGACGGCTTCCACCACCAGCGTGGCGGGCACGCCGGCGCTGAGCGTCTATTCAGCCACCAAGGCAGCCGTGCGCAATTTCGCCCGCAACTGGATATTGGACCTGAAGGACCGCCGCATCCGCGTGAACGCGGTCAGCCCCGGCGTGACCGAGACCGCCGGCCTCAATGAACTGTTCGGCGGCGGCGAACAGGCGGAAGGAACCAAGGAATATCTCGCGGGACTGATCCCGGCCGGCCGCGTCGGACAGCCGGAGGAAATCGCCAGGGCGGTGTTGTTCCTCGCCTCCGACGAGGCGAGCTTCATCAACGGGATCGAACTTTTCTTGGACGGCGGGCAAGTGCAGATCTGAAAGGCCCGCTTGCCGGACGGCGCCGGCCCCCCGGGGGAGGGGGGGTCGGCGCCTGTTCCTGTCAAGACCCCGATGACGCCCGGCGCCCGCTCATATCTGCGCCAGGCCGCCGTCGACGAACAGCTCGCCGCCGGTCATGAAGCTGCTGTCTCCCGACGCGAGGAACGCCGCCGCCGCCGCAATCTCCGACGGATCGCCCAGGCGCCCGAGGGGCGTTGCTTCACCCAATGCCTCGAAAGCCTCCCTGCCGACGACGTCGAGCGCCAGATCGGTGAGCGTCGGCCCGGGCGAGAGCACGTTCACGCGAATGCCGGTGCCCTTGAGGTCCAGCGCCCAGCTCCTTGCCAGATTGCGGACGGCGGCCTTGGAAGCGCTGTAGACACTGAAGCTGGGCGTTCCCATTTCTCCGGTGGTCGAGCCGGTCAATATGATCGCGCCGCCATCCCGCATCAGTGGCAAGGCCTTCTGCACCGTGAAGATCGCGCCCTTCACATTGACGTCGAACGTGCGGTCATAATGTTCCGGGGTGATTTCGCCCAAAGGCACCAACTCGCCGGTGCCTGCATTGGCCACCACGATGTCGAGCTGGCCCCGGCGCGCTTCCACCGCGGCGAACAGCCGGTCGAGATCCTCAGGGCTCGTCACCGATCCCTGCACGGCGACCGCGTTCCCGCCAAGCCGGGCGACGGCCGCATCAAGCGCTTCCTGCCGACGTCCGAAGAGGAAAACGAAAGCGCCCTCCTCCACGAAACGCTGCGCCGTGGCGAAACCGATGCCGCTTGCGCCGCCCGTCACCACCGCCGTCTTGCCATTCAATCTCTTCATCTTCGCGTCTCCTTGTTCAGGTGATGCGTAGCTGGCGAGGCACATTCCTATGGACAAGTATGCACCTTTTGGTAAGTATCAAAAATATGTCCGAGCAACCATCCTGCATGCCGGGCTTCTCCTGCGGCCTGGACGCCACCCTCAAGGTGATCGCCGGCAAGTGGAAGCCGTTGATCATCTACTTCCTGCTGGAAGCGCCCAATCGCTATGGCGAACTGAAGCGGGCCGTGCGCGGCGTGAGCGACAAGGTGCTCATCCAGCAGCTCAAGGAACTGGAGAGCGACGGCATCGTCGTCCGGACGGACTATAGGGAAGTGCCGCCCCGGGTCGATTACTCGCTGACCGCACTGGGCCGCAGCCTGGCCGATGCCCTAGCGCCCCTGTCCAATTGGGGCGCGGAACATATGGAGGAAGTCGCCCGCGTCTTTGCCGAGCGTGACAAATGGCGGCGGGGCTAGGCGATTCCCGAGGGGCGAACCGCCCCGGACTGCCACATGGGTCGTGCTTCCACAGGCGGAAGCCGGTGCCGCCGCTCCATCCGCCTAGGCCAGGAAGCGATCGCTTTCGGCAACGAAGTCCTCGATTTCCTGGAACAGGAAGCCATGCCCGGTCTCGGGACAACGGACCAGCTTGGCGTTCGGCGCCTGTTGCGAGAGGACATAGGATGGTTCAGGAGGAGCCATGCCTCTATCGGGAGAAGATCTTCTCCACGCTCACAAGGCGGGTCGACGGTTCAAAGTCGTCGTTTAATCCTCCAAACTTGCCTCGCTTCGTGCGGCGGTGGCCTGCGGCATCGAGATAACGGCGCATTCGCGCTTCTTCGCGGACAATTCGACACCCGGCTTCACCGGCTTGCTGCCGGCCCTGCCAGCCATCTCCTACGAGGTTGCCCTTTCCTCCAAGCCCTCACAACGCGCCCGGCAACTGGCGGACCGCATCAGGGACATGCTCCGGCTCAGCCCGCTGCAGGAGGATGCCATGACCGCAGGCCGGCATGTCCGGAAGCCGGACCATCGCTCCCCTTCCCTGTCAGTCCTGTCGAACCTTCTGGACGATAGCAGGCGTATAGGCAGGCCAGCGGCAGATCGCCTGCAAACGCGTGCGCTGGAGGAACAACATGCCTGACGGAGACCCCTGATCATAAGCCTCAGGCCGACAAGCCTCACCCCCGCACCGGTTGACGGTGCTTCGCGTCCCGCGCTCCGCTTCAACGAGGCAGTAGCCGTCAAAACATAGCCGCTTCCTCCAGGAAATGAGGCGCCCGCATGGCGGAATCGTCGCTCGAATATCCATCGCCATGCCGAAAAACGCGCTGCGGGGTAGCGTTCTCCCCTTGCAACCAGCCCGAAAATGCTCGTTAAAGGCAGGCGCATGAACCGGCTGCTCGCCCTATTCGCCTGTCTCGCGCTGGCGCTGTCCTTTACGACGGCATCGGTCGCGCATGCGATGGAGCCGATCGATTGCATCGACGCAGAAGGACCAGCGGCTGCCGAAACGCATGACGGCGGCGATGCGGGACAGACGTCCGGCGATACCGACCGCGCCTATCCTCACCAACATGGGGGATGCCATGGGCATCATGTCGCGGCCGCTGTCGCCATGTCGGAAATCACGTCCGGTCCGGTCCATCGGATGGTGAAGCTGCGTTGGACGCCCACCATCCATGGCGCCGCACCTCCGCGGAGCGAGTTGAGACCGCCGATCGCCTGACCACTGCCGCCCGGCCTGCGCATCGCGCAGGCGGTCATCCGTTGTCAGGAGTTTCCGAACATGAACCGTTTGCTGGCGGCGTTGCTTGCCGCCACCTCACCCCTATCCGCCGCGCAGGCGAAGTCCGCGCCGACGGCCGAAGCACCGCCCGGCCTGACGCTTGAGCAGGCGCTCGATCTCGCCAGCGCCACTGCCCCTTCGCTGGACGCGGCCGGGGCCGGCGTCGATGCAGCCAGGGCCGCGCAGGCAGCGGCCGGTCTGCGGCCGAACCCCATCCTCACCGTCGAAGCCGAGAATGTGGCCGGCACCGGCCTCTATTCGGACACGAAAAGCCTGGAGGCCACGACTTCGCTGGCCCTCCCGCTGGAACTGGGCGGAAAGCGATCGGCCCGGCTTGCCATCGCGGCCGCCCAGCGCGATCGCGCCATGATCGAACAGGCGGTTGCGCGGGTCGACCTGCGGTTCGCGGTGACGCGGGCCTATGCGGAGGCCGCGGCGTCGGAGCGGCGGCTGGCGAATGCGCGCGACCAGCTTCGGATTGCCGGGGAAGGCTTGCATGCCGCTCATGTCCGCCTGCGTGCCGGCCGCGCCTCGCCCATGGAGGTGCAGCGCGCCGAGCTGGCCAGGATCAATGCGCAGGCCGCTCTCGTGCGGATGGAACGGTCGGCGGAAACGGCCCGCTTCATCCTGGCCCAGCGAATCGGGCAGGCGATCCCCGGCGCTCTCGACGCAGGCTGGTTCGACCGCATCGGCACAGCCCCCGGCCCGTTGCAGCCCCTGGAGCTGACAGAGACGCTGGCGCTTGCCGCCGCCAACGCCGATCTGGCGGCGAGCAGCGCGCAGGTGCGGCTTGCCCGAACCCAGCGCATTCCCGATCTGACGGTGGGCGCGGGCGTCCGCCGACTGGAAGCGACCAACGACAGCGCAGCGCTTTTCAGCCTGTCGCTGCCCCTCCCCTTCCTCAACGGCGGCAAGGCGGCGGTCGGGCAGGCCCTGGCGGAGCAGCGTCGCGCCGAAGCCCAGCGGCGAGCCACCGCGCAGGAGGTCGCCCAGGCGATAGCCCAGGCGCAGGCCGAGGCCGCGAACGCCGCCATCGGCGCGGAGACGGCGACCGGACCCGCCCTTGCGGCCGCTGAGGAAGCCGCCCGCATCGCCCGCATCGGCTATCGCGAGGGCAAGTTCAGTCAGCTCGACCTGCTCGATGCCGAACGCACGCTCACCGAAACGAAGGCAGCCGCCATAGAGGCGCTGCTCGCCTATCACAATGCACGAGCGCAGCTGGAGCGATTGACCGCTCGCGCGCCGGATCAGGGAGACGATCGATGAACCTCCTCCAGCGGACCGTCATGGCCGCAATCCTGACATTCACGGTCGCCGCCTGCGGAAACCAGCCTGCCGAAGAAAGCCATGCCGAAGGGGAGGCGCATGCCGGCGGGGAAGGGCTGATCCGCCTCACCGCGCAGCAGATCGCCGCCGCGGGCATCGAACTCGCCCGGCCCACCCCGGGTGGGGCGGGCGCCATCACCCTGCCCGCCACCATAGAGGGCGATCCGCAGGGGACGCAGGTGGTTTCCGCCGCGATCGGCGGGCGCATCGTGGCCCTCAGCCGCAATCTGGGCGAATGGGTGCGCAAGGGCGACATGCTGGCGGTGATCGAAAGCCGCGAGATCGCCTCGCTCAAGGCGGAGGCCGAAGCGGCGCAGGCGCGGCTGGCGCTCGCCCAATCCAATTTGCGGCGGGAACAGCGCCTGTTTGCCGAACGGGTTTCGCCCGAACAGGATCTGGTCGCGGCACGCACCGCCGCGACGGAGGCCGGGATCGCGCTGCGCCTCGCCCGGCAGCGGATTGCGGCGTCAGGGGGCGGGGGCGGTGGGCTCAACCGGCTGGGCATCGCCGCACCGATCGGTGGCCAGGTCATCACCCGCACCGTGACGCTGGGGCAGATGGTCGCCGAGGATGCCGAACTCTATCGCGTCGCCAATCTCTCTAAACTGGCGGTCCGCCTGTCGCTTTCCCCTGGCGATGCGAGCCGCGTCCGGCCGGGCGCGCGGGTGGACATCACCGCGCCGGGCCGCAGGACCAGCGCACGCATCGGCTTCGTCTCTCCGGTGCTCGATGAGAGCACGCGCCTCGTCCCCGTGCTGGCCATTATCGACAATCGCGGCGGCCAGTGGCGTATCGGCGAACCCGTCACCGCCGCCATCGCGGTGACGGGCGAATCGGGCGGCATGACGGTGCCGTCCGGCGCGGTCCAGACGGTCGAAGGGCGGCCCTCGGTCTTCGTCCGCACAGCCCAGGGGTTCAGGGCCGTGCCGGTCACTACAGGCCGGCCAGGCGGCGACGCGGTCACGATCCTGTCGGGCCTGACCGGGCGCGAGCAGATCGCCGTCGCCAACAGCTTCACTCTCAAGGCCGAGCTCGGGAAGAGCGAAGCCACGCATGAGGATTGAACCATGATCGGGCGTATCGTGACCTTTTCGGTCGAGCGGCGCTGGTTCGTGCTGCTCGTCACCCTCATCGCGGCCGCGATCGGCGGCTGGGCGCTCAGCCGCCTGCCCATCGACGCGGTTCCCGACATCACCAACAACCAGGTGCAGGTGAATATCCGCGCGCCCGCGCTGTCGCCCGAACTGGTCGAAAAGCAGGTCGCCTTCCCGATAGAGACCGCGCTGGCGGGGGTGCCGGGGCTGGAATATACAAGATCGCTGAGCCGCAATGGCTTCGCCCAGGTGACGGCGGTCTTCACCGATTCCACCGACATCTATTTCGGCCGCGCCCAGGTTGCCGAACGGCTGCGCAGCGCGGAGGATAGCCTGCCGGACGGCGTCACGGCTGAAATGGGCCCGATCGCCACCGGCCTTGGCGAAGTCTATATGTGGACGGTCCATCTGGCCCATCGCAAGGATGATCGACACTCGCCCGGCGAACCCGGCATCCAGCCCGACGGCAGCTATATCACGCCGGAGGGCGAGCGGCTGGTCGGCCAGTCCGATCAGGCGACCTATCTGCGCACGGTGCAGGACTGGATCGTCGCCCCGCTGCTCAAGAACACGCCAGGCATCGCCGGCATCGATTCCATCGGCGGCCATGTGAAGCAATATCAGGTCGCGCCCGATGTCCAGCGGCTCGCGGCGCTGAACCTGAGCCTCAACGATCTGGCGACCGCATTGGAGGAGAATAACAGCGCCGTCGGCGCGGGCGTCATCGACCGCAACGGCGAAGGGCTGACGGTGCGGTCGGATGCCCGCATCCGCAACGCCGACGATCTCAGCCGAACGGTCATCGCGACGCGGGAAGGCGTTCCCATCCTGCTCCATCAGGTCGCGACGGTGCGGACCGGCCAGGCGCTGCGGATGGGGTCCGCATCCGAGAACGGACGGGAGGTCGTCGTCGGCACCGCGGTCATGCGGATCGGGGAAAACAGCCGGGCCGTTGCCTCCGCCGTCGCCGGGCGACTGGACGAGATCAATGCCTCATTGCCAACCGACGTCATCGTAGAGCCCGTGCTGGATCGCACCGCGCTGGTCAACGCGACGATCGGCACGGTGGCGAAGAACCTGTCCGAAGGCGCGCTGCTCGTCATCGTCGTGCTGTTCGCCCTGCTCGGCAATTTCAGAGCCGCGCTGATCGCCGCGCTGGTCATCCCCATCACCATGCTGCTCACCAGCTTCGGCATGCTGCGCGGCGGTGTCTCGGCCAATCTCATGAGCCTGGGCGCGCTCGACTTCGGGCTCATTGTCGACGGGGCCGTCATCATCGTGGAAAATGCCCTGCGCCGGATCGCCGAGCACCAGCATGACAGTGGCCGGACGCTGAACCCTGAAGAAAGGCTGTCGGCCGTAGCCTTGGCCGCGCGCGAGATGATAGGCCCGTCCGTCTACGGCCAGGCGATCATCATCCTCGTCTATGTCCCGCTCCTCACGCTGGACGGGGTGGAGGGCAAGACCTTCACGCCGATGGCGATGACGGTCATCCTCGCGCTCGGCTTCGCCTTCATCCTCTCGCTGACCTTCGTTCCGGCCATGTTGGCCCTGCTGCTGTCGAAGCCGGTCGAGGAGAAGGAGGGGCGGATCATGTCCTGGCTGAACGCACGCTATCGGCCGGGGCTGGAAGCGGCGATGCGCCGGCCCAGCCGGACGATCGGAATCGGGGTCGCGGCATTTCTGGCGGCCATCGCCGGCTTTTCGATGCTGGGGCAGGAATTCCTGCCCCAGCTCGACGAGGGCGACATACTCGTCCAGGCGGTCCGCGTTCCGGGCACTTCGGTCGACCAGAGCCAGGCCATGCAGTTCGCGGTCGAACGCGTCGTCGCGGGCGAGCCCGAAGTCCGCTTCGTCTTTTCCAAGACGGGCACGGCCGAGCTTGCTTCGGACCCCATGCCGCCCAATGCGACCGACACCTTCGTCATCCTGAAGCCCCGCGCGCAATGGCCCGACCCCCGCCTCGCCAAGGCGGATCTGGTCGAACGGCTGGAGCAGCGGCTCGCGAAGCTGCCGGGCAACGCCTATGACATCACCCAACCGATCCAGATGCGCTTCAACGAGCTGATCGCGGGGGTGCGCGGCGACATCGCCATCAAGGTCTTCGGTGACGATGTCGACCAGATGAGCGGCACGGCGGATCGCATCGCCGCCGTGCTGCGGCGGACCCCGGGCGCCACCGACGTGCGGGTGGAACAGACCGAAGGCCTCCCCATTCTCGACGTGCAACCCAATCGCGATGCGATGGCGCGGCTGGGCATCAGCGCGCGGGTGTTGCAGGACATATTGGCCGCCGCGGTGGGCGGGCGCGACGCGGGCATGATCTTCGAGGGCGACAGGCGCTTTGCCGTCACGATCCGGCTGGGCGAGGAGGCGCGAACCGATCTGGAGACGCTGGGCCAGGTGCCGGTGCCCACTCCGGCGGGTGCCTTCGTGCCGCTGGCAAGCGTCGCCCGAATCGCGCTGGTCGACGGCCCGAACCAGATCAGCCGCGAAAACGGCAAGCGCCGGATCGTCGTGCAGGCCAATGTGCGCGGGCGCGCCGTGTCCGGCGTCGTCGCGGATGTGCGGGCGGGGATCGCGCGGGACGTGCGGCTGCCCGCCGGCACCTATCTCCAATGGGGCGGCCAGTTCGAAAATCTGGCATCGGCGCGGGAACGGCTGCTGCTGGTCGTACCGGCCTGCTTCGCGCTCATTCTCCTGCTGCTCTACGGGGCGCTCGGCAGCGTGCGGGACGCCGTGATCGTCTTCACCGGCATCCCTCTCGCGCTGGTCGGCGGCGTTCTGGCGCTGGCGCTGCGCGGCATGCCTTTCTCGATCTCGGCCGCGGTGGGCTTCATCGCCCTGTCCGGCATCGCCGTGCTCAATGGGCTGGTCATGGTGACGTCGATCCAGGACCTGATGGCGCGCGGCATGGATCGCGGCAAGGCAGCCTGTGAAGGCGCCCGGGCGCGGCTGAGGCCGGTGGTCATGACGGCGCTGGTCGCCTCGCTCGGCTTCGTGCCGATGGCGCTGGCGACCGGCCCCGGGGCGGAGGTGCAAAAGCCGCTCGCCACCGTGGTCATCGGCGGCCTTGTTTCCGCAACCTTGCTGACCCTGTTCCTGTTGCCGACGCTCTATGCCCGCTTCGGCCGGCGGGGCGGGTCGGCTGCGCTGGGACAGGAGGAAATGGCGGCCATCTCCTGAAAGGGGAATGGCCCGCTCCCCCGGCTTGCTGCCGGGGGAGCGGGAGAGATTTCATGTCGCAGGTGGAATCCTTGGCACTTGCAGGCTCCGCCGCAGTTCCCAGCGATAAGGAGGATGCCGTGCCGGACCAGATCGTTTCCATTGGCCTGCTGACAGCGAAAGACCTTGAGCTTCTCGGTCAAGGATTCCGGCGGCACTTTCCCATACAGGATGACGACCTCTTCAAGGACCTGCTCGCGAAGCTGGATGAGCTGCCGGCGCGGCCCGAGCCCCGCGCCAAAGACAGGCGATGAGCGGGCGACGCAGAAGGCTTGGCCTGGGCCTGCTGCTGACGGCGATCCTGTTGAGCATTGTCGTCATCGTCGGCCTGATGATCCATTCAAGCATCGACGCGCCCGATCCGGCGTCGCGACCCCCCACGGGCGCCATGCCGCCGGAGGGCGAACCGATGCGCCCGGCGGATTAGATCACGCATTCATCCCGCCTTGCGCGGCGCCCATCAGGCGGTGCATGGAGCGGCAGCCATGTCCCAGACCAAAACGCCCAACATCCTTATCGATGCCGACGCCTGCCCGGTGAAGGAGGAGACCTACAAGGTCGCCTGGCGCCATGGCGTGCCGGTCATCGTCGTCAGCAACAGTCCCATCAGGGTGCCGGCGCATCCGCTCGTCTCCCGCATCGTTGTGGGCGAGGGCTTCGATGCGGCGGATGATTGGATCGCCGGGCATGTGGACGCCGGCTCGATCATCATCACCGCGGACATCCTGCTGGCCGACCGATGCCTGAAGGCTGGATGCGGTGCGGTGATCGCGCCCACGGGCAAGCCCTTCACCCATGCCTCCATCGGCAATGCCGTGGCGGTACGGGCGGTCAAGGCGGACTTGCGCGCCGGCATCCTGGCGGACGGCGTCGGCGGACCAGCGCCGTTCGCGAAGGCCGACCGGTCCCGCTTCCTGTCCGCCCTGGACGAAGCGGTCGTCCGATTGCGGCGGCGGTAAGACCAAGACCTGGAGCAGGGCCCGAAACCCGACCGCGCCCTAACCTGCGTCATCGATGGGACAGGATCGCCCGGCGCCCGGTCGCGTTTGATGAGGCGCAGGTCGGTGATCGGCTCGCGGGACGCTGGTGCGCATGCCAAGAGAGGAGGAAAGGATGGTCCGTATGCTTTTGATCGCAGGCAGCCTGCTTGCCGGGGCCTGTTCGGGCGAGACCCCGTCCGACCGGAATGCAGTCAACGGATCGGCCATCAACCGCGCGGACGATGCGCCGGGCAATGGCGCCGCAGGACCGCTGCCGACCAGCGGATCTGGCGAGGTGCCGCCCAACGCGCCGGGCGCGGATAATCAGGCGACGGGCTCCAATATCAGCGACCGATAAGGCGGAATTGCCGGAACCGGGCGCTCCGCGCACCGGCGGAAATACGACCTCTTCGGCGCATTGTTCCGGCGTCGTCGAGCCAGTAGAGATGGGCCATGAGTCTGCTTTCGGCGGCCCTTCTCGCGCTCGCGATCGTCCTGCTGCTGTTCGGGATCGCCACCATCGTCGAGAGGCGCGGCGGCCTTGCGCTCGGCCGTTATGACGTGCGCCACGGCGCCTATGCGCTGGCGCTGGGCGTCTATTGCTCAAGCTGGACCTTCTACGGCGCGGTCGGGAGCGCCGTGCGCGACGGCTGGCATTACCTCCCCATCTATCTCGCGCCGATCTGCCTGCTGATCGTCGCGCCCCGTTTCCTGCGCAGGCTGGCCGAGGCGGTGGCGGAGGAACAGGCAACCACCGTGTCCGACTTCATCGCCGCGCGTTTCGGTCACGATGTGGTCGTGGCCCGTCTGGTCACGGTCATCGCCTTGCTGGGAACAGTGCCCTATGTCGCGCTGCAATTCCGCTCCATCGGCAGCGCGATCTCCATCGTGACGGGCCGCCCCGTCGCGACGCTGACCATGCTGACCGCCGCCTGGCTGCTGGCGCTGTTCGCCATGCTGTTCGGCGCCCGCCGGTTCGAACTGGCGGGGCGCAGCGAAGGCCTGGTCTATGCGATCGGCATCGAATCCCTCCTCAAGATCGTCGCGCTGACCGCGGTGGCCGTCCTCGCCTTCGTCCTGCTGGGACAGGCGGACCCGACGGACCTCAGCCGCGGCGTCGCCATATTGTCCGCCAATTTCCGGCCGGAACGGTTGTCGATCGAGGTCGGCATCATCTTCCTCATCTCCGCCATGGCCGTCATCGTCCTGCCCCGGCAATTCTACATGGGCCTGGTTGAGGCGCGGGAACCGGGCGATCTTGTCGGCGCGCGCTGGGGACTGGCCGCCTATCTCGGCGCGATGGCGCTGATGGTGTTGCCCATCGCGCTGGCCGGCGCAAGCCTGCTGCGCGGCGCCCAACCCGATCTCTACATGCTGGCCCTGCCCGGAATGACCGGACAGGGCATCGTGCTTGCCCTGGCCCTGCTGGGCGGGATCGCGGCGGCGGCGTCGATGGTCGTGGTCGATTCGACCGCGCTCGCGACCATGGTCTCGAACGACCTCCTCTTCCCCACCCTGCTCGCGCGCGAGAACGGCGGGGAAGCGGGCGCCGGGGCGCTCGGCCGGCGCATGCTGCTCGTGCGGCGCCTCTCCATCCTCGCCATCATCGCGGCGGCGCTCGCCTGGGCGCTGCTGGTTTCGGCCGAACAGTCGCTCGCCTCGATCGGCCTTGTCGCCTTCGCCGCCATGGCGCAGTTCACGCCGCACCTGATCCTGGCCACCTATGCGCCGGGTCGCGATGCGCTGGCGGCGCGGGCAAGCCTTGCCGTCGGCCTTGTCATCTGGTTCTACACCCTCGCCCTGCCGCCCATATTGCCGCCCGCCTGGCTGGATGCGCTGGAGGGAAGCGCCGCCGATCCCCTGCGCCTCTTCGGCATCGGCGCCGCGTCGCCGCTGGTGCATGGCGTGGCGTGGAGCCTGGGCGCGAACCTTTTGGTCTTCGGCCTGGTCGCCGCGCGCAAGGTGAAGGCGCCCGTCCTGCCCCGCTTGGGCAGCCAGCGCCCGATCACCGACCTGGCCGAACTGGCGCAGCTCACCGCCAGCTTCATCGGTGAAGAGGAGGCTGCCCGCGAATTTCCGGCGGCCATGCGGGGCACGCCCATCGACAGGCGGTCGGCGCAGCGCGCCCGCACGCTCATCGCGCGCGTCGTCGGCGCTTCCTCCGCCCGCGCGCTGGTCGCCTCGGCACTGGCCGGGGGGCAGATGAGCCTTTCCGACGTTACCCGGCTGCTGGGAGAGCGCGGCCAGTCGCTTCGCTTCTCCCGCGAACTGCTCGCCGCGACCTTCGAGCATATCGATGCCGGCATCAGCGTGGTCGACGCCGACATGAACCTGATCGCATGGAACAGCCAATATCTCGACCTGTTCGACTTTCCTCCCGGCTTCCTGCGGGTGGGCGTGCCGATCGCGGAACTGATCCGCCATAATGGGCGGCTGGGCGATTTCGGCGACGAGGACATAGAATTCCACGTCAGGAAACGTCTTCGGCACATGCGCCGCGGCCTGCCCCACAGTTTCGAACGGCGGCGAAAGGACGGCCGCGTCATCAAGACCATCGGCGGGCCGATGCCCGGCGGCGGCTATGTCACCAGCTTCATCGACATCACCGAGGATGCACGCATCCGCGACGAGCTGGGCCGCACATTGGCGGAACTGGAAACCCGCGTCGCCGACCGCACACGCGAACTCAGCGAGACCAATTTGCGCCTGGCCGAGGCGACGAAGGACAAGACCCGATTCCTCGCCGCCGCCAGCCACGACCTGCTTCAGCCGCTCCACGCCGCGCGGCTGTTCACCGCCGCCCTGCAACGCGAGGTGGAAGGAACGCCGCACATCCTTGCCGAACGCATCGACAGCGCGATCATGGCGGCGGAAGGGCTGCTTCGCGCTCTCCTCGACATCAGCAAGCTCGATGCCGGCGGTGTCGAGCCCAGCCCGGAGCCGATCGACCTTACGCCGTTTCTCACCAGCCTTGCTGAAGGATTCGCGCCGATGGCGAAGGAGAAGGGGCTGCGCCTGCTGACCGGTCCCCTTTCCGGCCATCTCGATACCGACCCGGGACTGCTCCGCTCGGTCCTCCAGAATTTCGTCTCCAACGCCCTGCGCTACACGCAGCAGGGCGGGATATTACTGGGCGTCCGGCGCAGGGGTTCGATGATCCGGATCGACGTCGTCGATAGCGGCGTCGGCATCGCCGCCGACCAGATCGGGACGATCTTCGGAGAATTCACCCGGCTCGGCGCGCTGGACGTCGAGGGACTCGGCCTTGGCCTCGCCCTTGCACGCCGCATCGTCCGGCTGCTCGGCGGGCGGATCGAGGTGCGGTCCGTGCCCGGAAAGGGCAGCCGGTTCAGCCTGCTGATGCCTGCCGCAACCGGGCCAGCCGCGCCGGCACCGGCACCGGGGGCGCAGGCCCCCCTTCCGGCGGCGAGGGGTCTGGCCGTGCTGGTGGTCGATGACGATCCGATGATCGTAGCCGCGACCGAGGCGCTGCTGGCCAGCCTCGGCCATCGGCCGCTGGCCGCCGCCGAAGGCAGGACCGCCCGAAAGCTCGCGTCCGCAGCCGACGCCGCGCTGGTCGACTTCCAGCTTGGGACGCAAGAGGACGGCCTTGCCCTGATCGCGGCGCTGCGGCGGGAGCATCCGGGATTGCCCGCCGCGCTGGTCACGGCGGAGGACGATGCGAGCCTCGCCACCCGCGCCGCCATGCTCGACATCGCCTTCATCGCCAAGCCTGCGGCGCCGGAGGCGATCTCGGCCTTCCTGGCCCGCGTCAGTGGTTGAGATCGAGCCCCAGCGAGCGCGCGACCAGTGCCGCCTGCGTGCGGTTCTGCACATCCAGCTTGCGCATGATCGCGGTCATATGCGCCTTCACCGTCGCTTCGGTCACCATGAGGTCGTGCGCGATCTGCTTGTTCAGCTTGCCGTTCAGCACCTCCAGCAGGACCTTCAACTGGGTCGGCGTCAGGGATGCGATCTCCTTCTGGACCGCATCCTCGGGTCGCGGCGGAGCGGGCGGGAGCCGGTGGCCGCCCAACGCCCGCGCGATCGCCGCCTCGATCGCGGGCAGGTCGCTATCCTTGGAGAGGAAGCCGACGGCGCCCAGCGCCTGGGCTTCCTCCGCCGCCTTGGCCCCGTCCGCGCTTGAAACCACCAGGATCGGCACGTCCGGCTGTTCCGCATGCAACAGCGCTATGCCCGAATAGCCGACCGCGCCCGGCATCTTCAGGTCGAGCAGGATGAGGCGCAGGCCCGTGGCCCCGCTCGCCGCCTGAACGGCGCCGGCGAGCGTCCCCGCTTCGATGATGCTGGCCCGCGGAGCGACCTTCATCACCGCCACCGCCAGCGCCTGACGGAAAAGCGGGTGGTCGTCCGCGATGAGAATCGTTTCTATTGCGCCTCTTCCAACCGTGGTCTGTTCGCCAGCAGATTATCGACCACGGTGGGATCGGCAAGCGTCGACGTGTCGCCCAGGTTGGAAACGTCGTTTTCCGCGATCTTCCGCAATATGCGCCGCATGATCTTGCCCGAACGGGTCTTGGGCAGGCCGGGGGCGAACTGCACCACGTCCGGCGATGCGATGGGGCCTATTTCGCTGCGTACCCAGCGTATCAGCTCGCCGCGCAGGGCGTCGTCCGGCTCGACATCGGCATTGGTGGTGACATAGGCGTAGATGCCCTGCCCCTTGAGGTCGTGCGGCATGCCGACGACGGCGGCCTCGGCAACCTTGGGATGGGCGACGAGCGCGCTCTCGATCTCCGCCGTGCCCATGCGGTGGCCGGAAACGTTGATGACATCGTCGATGCGGCCGGTGATCCAATAATAGCCGTCCTCGTCGCGCCGGCATCCGTCGCCGGTGAAATAGCGCCCCGGAAAGGTCGTGAAATAGGTCTGGAAAAAGCGGTCATGATCGCCCCAGACGGTGCGCATCTGCCCCGGCCAGCTATCCGCGAGGACGAGGCAGCCTTCGCCCGCCCCCTCGATCAGCCGCCCGTCGCCATCGACCAGTTCGGGCCTGACCCCGAACATCGGCAACGTCGCTGAGCCCGGCTTGAGCGCGACAGCGCCGGGCAGCGGGCTGATCATCGCGCCGCCGGTCTCGGTCTGCCACCAGGTGTCGACGATGGGACAACGCCCTTCACCCACGACCTGATGATACCATTCCCACGCCTCCGGATTGATCGGTTCACCGACGCTGCCCAGCAGCCGCAGGGACTTGCGGCTGGTCTTGCGCACCCATTCGTCGCCCTCGCGCATCAGCGCGCGCAGGGCGGTGGGGGCGCCGTAGAAAATCTCCACGCCGAACTTGTCCACCACCTGCCAGAAGCGGGATGCATCCGGGAAATTGGGCACGCCCTCGAACATCACGGTCGTCGCGCCGTTCATCAGCGGCCCATAGACGACATAGCTGTGGCCCGTGACCCAGCCGATGTCGGCGGCGCACCAGTAGATCTGGCCGGGGCGATAATCGAACACATATTGGTGCGTCATCGCCGCCCAGACGGCATAGCCGCCGGTCGTGTGCAGCACGCCCTTCGGCTTGCCCGTCGAACCGGAGGTATAGAGGATGAAGAGCGGGTCTTCCGCGCCCATCTCCTCCGGCTCGCACTCCGCGGGCTGGGCTTCCACCGCCGTGGCCCAGTCGATGTCGCGCCCCCCGACCATCGCCACATCGGCGCCGGTGCGGCGCAGCACGATGACGGTATCGACATCCGCGCAATGGGCGAGGGCGGCGTCGACATTCGCCTTCAGCGGAACCTTCCTGCCGCCGCGCAGGCCCTCGTCGGCGGTGACGACGATGCGGCTCGCGCAATCCTCGATGCGGCCGGCAAGCGCTTCGGGCGAGAAGCCGGCGAAGACGATCGAGTGGATCGCGCCGATCCGCGCGCAGGCCAGCATCGCGACCGCCGCCTCCGGCACCATGGGAAGATAGAGGGTGACGCGGTCGCCCCGCCTGACGCCCCGCGCCTTCAGCAGATTGGCGAAGCGGCATACCGCCTCATGCAGCGCGCGATAGCTGATGCGCCGTTCGGGCTCTGCCGGATCGTCGGGCTCCCAGAGGATCGCGATGGCGTCGCCACGCTCCGCCAGATGGCGGTCGAGGCAATTGGCGGACAGGTTGAGCGTGCCGTCAGCGAACCAGCTTATGCCGAAATCCTCCGCCGAAAAACTGGTCGCCTTCACCTGGCTGAAAGGACGCATCCAGTCCAGGCGCTGCGCCTCCTCCGCCCAGAAGCCATCCGGATCGGTGATCGAGCGCGCATACATCTGCCGGTATCGCGCGGCGTCGACCAGCGCTTCGTTCGCCCAGTGGTTGGGAACGGGGTAAATGCCCTGGTCCATAGTCTCGCACTCCTCTCCTTGATCGCTACCGATCCGTGGGCGGCATCCTAATTGCCGCAGGCGCACATCGGACCCCCGACGAAGGTCGAACATGTCCGACCATGGTTCGGCTGTCGCGCCACGGCGGCATGCGCGATCCTGACCATAGCCGGAACACAAGCCGGATCCTGGAGAGGTCGATGCCAAAGCCGAACAGGCCATTATTGCGCGTGCTGCTGGGGGCGAGCGCGCTCGCCGCGCCCCAGTTGGCCGGCGCGCAGACCATGAAGGAGGCGGATCTCGCCGCGCGTCTGGAACGGATGGAGAGCGAGATCACCCAGCTCCGGACGGAACTCGCCGCCGCGCGCAGCCAGCAGGACGAAACCCGCGCCGCCGCCGCCGACGCCACCCGCAAGAGCCAGGAGGCTTCGGCGCAGATGAGCCGACTGGCGGACGGCACGCCCAGGCTTGGCTTCCGCTCTGGCAATAGCAATGTCGTCCTGTCCGGCTATGTGAAGCTGCTCGCGAGCAGCGCCCGCTACAGCGGCGGCGACGATCCGAGCAACACGCTGGGGCGCGACCTCTATCTGCCGCAGTCCATTCCCGTCTTCAATCCCGCCTCCCCGACTTCCCCCACCCATGTCACCGATTTCTCGGCCAAGCAGACGCGCTTCTGGGTGGATGCCACGACCAAGCTCGGCAAGCATGCGCTGAAGGCCTATATCGAATTCGACTTCCAGGCCGCGCCCGGCACGCCCCAGGCGCTGGGCCAGGGCACGCAGCGCACGACCAACGCCTATGACCTCGCCATGCGGCGCGCCTTCATCCAGCTCGATCGCTGGACCTTCGGGCAGGATTTCACCAATTTCTCCAACCCCGCGATCTTCCCGGAGAGCACCGACTATGTCGGGGGCGTGGACGGCCTGATCTTCGTGCGCCAGCCGATGGTGCGCTACAGCCTTCCGCTGGGCCACGGCCTCGCCTTCCATCTGGCGGCGGAAAATCCGGAAACGGCTTCCGCCACCGCCGGCGCACCCGCCCTCGTCGAAAATGGCGAGGACCATGCGCCCGACATAACCGGGCGGCTGGAATATGCGGGCGGGTTCGGTTTCCTCGACCTTGCGGTGCTGGGCCGCCAGTTGCGCGTCGACAATGCGAAAACGGGCGCAGCCCATATCGTCGATTCCCGCCTGGGATGGGGCATCAGCGCCGCCGGCAAGATCTTCCTGGACGACAGGCATGGCAGCGACATCCGGTTCCAGGCAAGCTATGGCGAAGGGATCGGCCGCTATCTCGGCCTGAACTTCGGCCCGGACGCGGTCCTCCAGGCCAATGGGGAACTTGCCCGCGTCCGCAACCTCGCATTGTTCGGCGCGGGCCGCTATGCGCTGGACGACCAATGGCGCGTCAACCTGATCGCCAGCTATCAGCGCATCTTCTACGCCGACGATCTCGATCCGGCGACGACTTCGGGCATAGCGATGTTCAATCGCCAGGCGTGGAGCGTCGCCGGCAACCTCTTCTATTCCCCGGTGAAGAACGTCGATCTCGGCATCGAGTACCGGCATGGCGAGCGCCGGCTCGTCAACGATCTCAACGGCCATGTCGACCGGTTCGACGTCGCGGCGAAATATAATTTCTGACAGGAGGGACGGTTATGGCTTCGACATATGACGGACTGCCAAAACATCATGAGGCGACGCGAAGCGAAAAGCTGATCATCACCGCCAGCTCGCTCGGCACCGTGTTCGAATGGTATGATTTCTACCTCTACGGGCTGCTGACCGCGATCATCGCGGCGCAGTTCCTGACGGGCCTCAACCCGACCACCTCCTTCATCATGGCGCTGCTGATCTTCGCGTCGGGGTTCATCGTCCGTCCCTTCGGCGCCCTCGTCTTCGGCCGCATCGGCGACCTGTTCGGGCGGCGCTACACCTTCATCATCACGCTGCTGGTCATGGGCCTGTCCACCTTCCTGGTCGGGTGCCTTCCCACCTACAAGTCGGTCGGCGTCGCCGCGCCGATCATGCTGGTGGTGCTGCGCATGTTCCAAGGGCTGGCGCTGGGCGGCGAATATGGCGGCGCGGCGACCTATGTCGCGGAGCATGCGCCCGACAACCGGCGGGGCTTCTACACGAGCTGGATTCAGATCACCGCGACCGCAGGGCTCGCCATGGCGCTGCTGATCGTGATCACCGTCCGATCGCCCATCACGGGCGTGGGCGAGGAAGCGTTCAAGGAATGGGGCTGGCGCATTCCCTATCTGGTCTCCGGCCTGTTCCTCGTCCTTGGCCTTTGGCTGCGCCTGAAGCTGCATGAATCGCCCGTTTTCCAGAAAATGAAGGCGGAGGGCACAGGCTCCAAGTCCCCGATCAAGGAAGCCTTCGGTGAGTGGAAGAACCTCAGGATCGTCTTCATCGCCTTTTTCGGCGCGATCGCGGGCCAGGCGGTGGTCTGGTATTGCGGCCAGCTCTACGCGCTGTTCTTCCTGGAGAAGATGCTGAAGATCGACGGCCTGACCGCCAACACGCTCATCATCATCGCGCTCCTCATGGCAGCGCCCTTCTTCCTGTTCTTCGGCTGGCTGTCCGACCGCATCGGCCGCAAGCCCATCATCCTTTCGGGCTGCGCCCTGGCCGCGCTGACGCTGTTCCCGGTCTTCCACCTGCTCACCGACGCCGCCAATCCGGCGCTGGCCCGGGCACAGGCAGCCGCCCCGGTCACGGTCACGGCCGACCCGGCGGAATGTTCTTCCCAGTTCGATCCGGTCGGCGCGAACAAGTTCGACACGACAAGCTGCGACATCGTCAAGAACGCACTGGCCAAGGCGGGCGTCAACTACACCAACGTCGTCGCCGCGCCCGGCACAGTCGCAACGGTCGCGGTCGGCGGCAGGCGCTTCACGGCGCCCGACCCGTCCCGGCTTTCGGGCGACGCGAAGAAGGCGGCCATCGCGGCCTTCACCGCCCAACTGATCGGCGCGCCCGCCAGCCCGGCCAGGGCGGCGGAGGGCGACAAGCCTGCCGTCGCGGCGCGCCCTGCCGTCGAGGGTGAACTCGCCAGGGTCGGCTATCCCGGCAAGGCGAACCCGGCCGAGATCAACAAGCCGCTCGTCGTCGCCCTGCTCTTCTACCTCGTGCTGCTGGTGACGATGGTCTATGGTCCGATCGCCGCCATGCTGGTCGAACTGTTCCCCAGCCGCATCCGCTACTCCTCCATGTCGCTGCCCTATCACATCGGCAATGGCTGGCTGGGCGGGCTGCTTCCGGCGATCGGCTTCGCGATGGTCGCGGCGACCGGGGACATCTATTACGGTATCTGGTACCCGGTGGTGGTGGCGGCGGCGACCGTCGTCCTGGGAATGATCTTCCTGCCCGAAACCTTCCGGCGCAATATCGACGCCTAAGGCGTTTTCCCAGCAGACGGGATCATCTGCTGGCTTGGAAAACGCGGTAAAGCAAAGGCCTGGAGGTTCCCTGCCGGCGCACCCTGATCCTTCCAGATTGTCGAGGATCAAGGTGCGCCGTCGGTCCGACAGCTACTCTGGCGCCGTTGACAAGGGAGACAGTTTCATGACCGACGCCAAGACCATCCTCAGCCTGCCGACCCGGTCGGGCCTCCAGCTCCATGTCCGGCCTGCGGAGGAAAGCGACGAGACGCTGCTCGCGGCCTTTTTCGACAAGGTCAGCGACGAGGACCGACGCTTCCGCTTCTTTTCCGCCGTGCCCCATGTCGGTCATGAGCAACTCGACCCGCTGATCCATGCCGACCATTTCCGCAGCGAAAGCATCCTGGCGTTCGATGGCGCCACGGGCGAACTCGTCGCCTCCGGCATCCTGGCCTGCGACAATGCGATGGACACGGCCGAAGTCGCCGTATCGGTGCGCGGGGATTATAAGGGCCGGGGCGTCGGCTGGGCGGTGCTCGACCATCTGGCCGGCGAGGCGCAGAAGCGCGGCGTGCGGCGGGTGATCTCGATCGAGAGCCGCGACAATCACGGCACCATAGAATTGGAGCGGGAAAAGGGCTTTGCGGTCGAACCGGTGGAAGGCGATCCGACGCTGGTCATCCTCGCCAGATCATTTCGCTGAACGGGCAAACCAGATGCCGCGGGAGCGGCGTCCCGATGGGGCGCCGCTCCCGCGTCCAAGTCAGAAGCGATAGCCGACGACCAGCGCAGCCTGGTGGCGCTCGGGCTTCACGTCGAAGACGCGCTCATAGCTCGAATAGCGATATTCGAGGCGGGCAAGGAAACCCATCACATTGGTTTCGACGCCAGCGCCCAGACGATAGCCCTGAAGGTTGCCCGAGGCGGTCTGGATCGTGGCGCCGTTCTGATAGGAACCCTTGGCACGGGCGTTGGTGTAGCCGCCCTTGGCATAGAGCATCACATTTTCGGCAACCTGGCCGCCGATGCGAATGCCGGCATAGAGATCGCGGCCGGTGCGCGCGCTGACGCGATCGCCGGCGACGAAGACGTCGGTGCTCGAATCCTTGGTGTCGGAATCGGCATATTCGCCTTCAATGCCGAACACCGCGCCCCGCAGGTTGATGTCATAGCCGATGACGCCGCCATAGAGCAGCCCGGTGTCATGCGCGTCCGCGCCGAGATCGGCATGGTCGGCACCCACGACGGCGCCGACATAGGGGCCGGAGAAGTTGGAGCGCACCGCGTCCTGCGCGAAGGCGGGAGAGGCGAAAGAAGCCGCGACGGCGGCGATGGCGATGATCTTCTTCAAGTCAATATCCTTCGAGAAGCTTCGAAATCCAGAGGGTGCCGCACTTAGAATTCGAATAGTCCCGCGTAAACCGCCGGTCGGTCTTCATTGGTCGCAACAGCTTGTCCTTGTTGCACAATTGCACCAGCGACGTCGCCGATAAGCCCGTATGACGGACGATCCTTCTCATCGGATCGTGAGGCCGGGATTTTTTTATGAGAGGACGGAACCATTATTGCTGTTGTTCGTGCAGGCGCATTCCCATGCCGCGCTGACCCTGTTCATGGGTCACCCCGGACGTTTGCGCTATCGGGACGCTCTTTTCGTGGCGAACCAGATGACGTGCCGTGGCCCCTTGCCGTTGCTGCGGGCGCGCACGGCAACCTCTTCGACCGTCAGGCCAGCGCGGGAAAGGCGGCGGGTGAAGCTCGCATCGGGAGCGGCGGACCAGATCGCCAATATGCCGCCGGGCCTGAGCGCGGCGATCGCAGCCGCGATCCCCTGCGCCGAATAGAGACGGTCGTTCGCCTGGCGCACTAAGCCGTCCGGCCCATTGTCGACGTCGAGCAGGATGGCGTCGTACAGCCCCCGCGCCGTGCCGATCAGATCGGCCACATCAGCCTGGACCAGCCGCACGCGCGGATCGTCCAGGCAACCCGCGGCCAGTTCCGCCATCGGCCCGCGCGCCCACTGGATGATCTCCGGCACCAGTTCCGCCACGGTGACGGTTGCCGTGCCGTCGAGCGCCGCCAGCGCCGCGCGCAACGTGAAGCCCATGCCATAGCCGCCGATCAGCAGATGCGGGCGCGCCCGGCCGCGCAGCCGTTCGCAGCTCAGATTGGCGAGCGCCTCTTCCGACCCGCTCATCCGGCTGCTCATCAGTTCGTTGCGGTCGAGCACGATCATGAAATCCCCGCCTCGGCGATAGAGGGTCAGTTCCTCCCCGCCGGGAACCTGCGCCGTTCCGATGAATTCGCGTGCCTGCATACCAACTACTCCCGGCGGGTCCGCCGCCAGCGGGGGCTTTACGGCAATGCGGCGCGGCGTCAAAGGAGCGAGATGCGATATTTCCTCGATACAGAATTCAACGGCTTCGGCGGCGACCTCATCAGCCTGGCGCTCGTCCCCGAAATTGGAGACCAGGATTTCTACGTCTCGCTTCCCCTGCCGGCCGAAATCCATCCCTGGGTGGAGAAGAATGTGATTCCCTATCTGCGCTTCGTGCCGCCGGGCGTCGACCATCAGTTGAACCGGGTGGAGGCCGCCCAGCATCTGGAAGCCTATCTGGCGCATGACCGCGATCCGCTTATCATCGCCGACTGGCCCGATGACCTCGCCCATTTCTGCGCCCTGCTCGTGACCGGCCCGGCCGAGATGATCAGGCTGGACGGGCTGCGCCTTGAACTCATCAACGGCGCGGGGTTCAGCGCCGCGTCCAACAGCCGGATGCCGCACAACGCCCTCCATGATGCGCACGCGCTCAAGGACTTCTACCTGAACTGGGCCGTCTGAACGGCGCGCTGGCGCGGTTCCTTTCTTTGACAGCGGGTGCAGGACGGCGCATGGGCGGGGCATGCACCTCGCCCGTTTCGACATTGACCTGTTCCTGCGCCACCATTGGCAGAAGCGCCCGCTGCTGATCCGCAACCCGTGGAGCGCGTGGCGCAACCCGCTGGAGCCGGACGAGCTGGCCGGCCTCGCCTGCGAGGAGGGCGTCGAATCGCGCCTCATCACCCGGCAGGCGGATAGGCTCGCCATGGAAAGCGGCCCGCTGTCGGAGGATCGTTTCACCGAACTCGGCGACGCCGGGACACTTCTGGTGCAGGCGGTCGACCATCATGTGCCCGATGTCGCGGCGTTGATCCAACCCTTCCGCTTCATACCCGACTGGCGCATCGACGATGTGATGGTCAGCTATGCTACCGACGGGGGCGGCGTCGGGCCGCATTTCGACCAATATGACGTGTTCCTGGTGCAGGGCCTGGGCAAGAGGCGCTGGCGCGTCGGCCCGCGATGCGATTCCGCAACGCCGCTGCTGCCGCATGACGACCTGCGCCTGATCCCCGATTTCGAGGCGACGGGGGACTATGTCCTCGAACCCGGAGACATTCTCTATGTCCCGCCCTGCTTCACGCATGACGGCGTGGCGGTGGGCGGGGACTGCATGACCTATTCCATCGGCTTCCGCGCGCCGTCCCGCGCCGAACTAATCGAAAACTGGTGCCGGCATCAGGCCGACGACATGGTGGACGAGGATCGCTATGCCGATCCCGACCTCATCATCCAGCCCAATGCCGGTGAGATCGCGGCGTCGGCCCTCGACCGGATGCATGCCATGGTGCTGGAGGCGCTGTCCGACCGCCGCGCCTTCGCCCGCTGGTTCGGCCTTTACAACAGCCTGCCCAAGTCGGCGGACATGGATTGGCGGCCGGATGAGCCGGCGGACGAAGCGACGGTGCGCGCCCTTCTGGCTCAGGGCGTGCCGCTCAGCCGCAATCCCGCCAGCCGCTTTTCCTTCATCCGCCAGGGAGAGCCGGAACTGCTGCTGTTCGTGGACGGCCATGGCTTCGATTGCGACGGCGACACGGCGCGACTGGCCGAGGGGCTGTGCATGGAACCGGCCATGGTCGTGGATGCGGAACTCGCGGCCTCCGCCGCCGTGGTCACGCTGGTTGCGGCGTTGATCGACCAGGGCAGCCTGGCGTTCGATGCGGACTGATCCGTCATGGCGCTGATCCTGTTCAACAAGCCTTATGGCGTGCTCTGCCAGTTCAGCGATGAACGGACGGGCCCGCCCCGTCCGACGCTGGCCGCCTATATCGACCGCCCCGGCTTCTATCCGGCGGGCCGGCTCGACCTCGACAGCGAGGGATTGTTGCTGCTGACCGACGACGGCCGCCTGCAGGCGCGGATAGCCGACCCGCGTTTCAAGATGCCCAAGACCTATCTCGTGCAGGTGGAGGGGGACCCGGACGGGGCGACGCTGGCGGCGCTGCGGCGTGGCGTGCGCCTGAAGGACGGCCTGACCCTGCCCGCGCAGGTCGAACGCATCGACGCGCCCCCCTCTGGCCCCGCGATCCCCCGGTCCGGTTTCGCAAGAGCGTGCCGGATTGCTGGCTGAGCCTGACGATCCGCGAAGGACGCAACCGACAGGTCAGGCGCATGACGGCTGCCCTGGGGCACCCGACTTTGCGGCTGGTGCGGTGGCGGATCGGGGACTGGACGCTCAACGGCATCGCGCAGGGACAATGGCGCGAAGCGGCGGCAGAACAGGGCAGGGTCCGACCAGGCGCGCAGTAGAGTGTCCCGCCCATCCGATATAACCGGATCGCCGCGCCAGAGCATATTCCAAGCAGGAGCAATCCTCTGCCGACCCGGAAAAGGCGGTGAAAACACAGATCCAGAGCGGCCGAACCGACGGGTCGAAATCTGGTCTAGTTCAAGCTAAAGGGTATGCGCAACGTCGTGCGAATATCGCTGGCATCGTCGGTTGCGCCCACTTCGACCGTCCAGTTGATCATAGCTGGTCTCCAGACCCGTTGGTCCATTATTCGCTCAACGGCCCCTCCTGGAGCCTGTCCGACGAGCTGTTCTTCTATGCGCTTTTCCCATGGCTTTTGAAATGGCGCGAGCCGGTGCTGCGCGCGGTCTTCATCGCCGGCATGGTCCTGATCGTGGCGGGAAGCTGTTTTACAGCCCTTACGGTCGCGGGTTATTCGCCATGGGTGGACTGGATCTTCTATGTGTTCCCGCTTACCCGGCTGTTCGAATTCATCGCGGGCATCCTGCTGTGCCGGGCCTAGCGATCGGGCATCGGACGACGATGGGCGACGAGCGCAACGGAAGCGCTTGCGGCCATTTCGCTGCCGGCGACCATGGTCGCCGTGGAATGGTTCGCAGTTCCCCTCGCTTTTCGCTACCAGCTCATCTTCCTGCCGCCGATGGCTGTCCTGATATTGATATTCGCCCATGGTCAGGGCGCATTATCGCATCTGCTCCGCCAGCCTGGGCTGCAATCGCTGGGAGCGGCCTCCTTCGCTCTCTATCTCGTTCACCGGCCGATGATCACATTCATGGAAAGGTGGTCAGGCGCCGGGGCCGCAAGCGATATTGCCTTGGCGATCACCATGCTGCCGATGGCCATGCTTGCGTCCATCCCTGGCTTCGCCCTGCTGGACCGGCCGGTGCAGCATTGGCTCCGCCGTCGCGAGACATTCACGGTAAAGCGCAAGGCATTCGCCATTCGGCAATGAACAGGCTGCTGCGAGCATCGATGCCCCGCGGCTTGGCCAAGCGGTAAATCGTTCCTCATGGAATCGGGCCTCATCGATCTTTTTCCCATCGACTTAGGGAGACGTCGGACGAATAGTCGCAGGAACTGCAACGCAACCTCGATAGCGAGAGGAACAAGCTTGTCGTCGAGCCCTTCTACAGGCACGAGAAGATCGATGCTCCATCAAGAGCCCCTTCGACCTCCGCGCCGTGGGCGGCCCAGACCCGTTCATCCGGTGATTTAATTCGGATTGACGACTGAAGACTTCCCCCGCGTTTTGGCAGCGGGGCCGACACGCCTCGCTGCCACGCCATAAATGGTCGGACCATGCCCGAATAATATTTCTCATATAATATCATTGCTGAAAACAGGATGGAGGTGCAACAGCATCTTCGTCGACCTGTTCGGACATGGTTCATAGCCTGACATGCTTCGTGGCAAACCCATCGAAAATTCGCGACACGCCGCAACAACTCAGCGCCCGCAGGTTCAACATCGGTCAAGGGGCGGAGCCGTTCCGCCATGGCCGCGGCGGCCATTGTCCGCGACGCCCAAGGCGCAGCTTGATCTGGGTGATTCCTTTTGCGGTTGCCGGAAGCAAACAGGGCCCGCATAGCGGTTGCATGGACGAGAAGACGACGAATCTGATCATGGCTATTCTCAGTCGGGCGCCGCAATGGATCAGGCACGACCTGCTGTCCAAGGATGCGGGCGTCAAGCAGCGGGCGGAGGAGACGCTGGCCGCCATGATCGCCAACGCCCTCGCCACAGGAACCGACGACTCGACGGCGAGTTAGGGAGGAAGTCCGTTCCAACAAGGCTCCAGCAATGACATGCCGCTCTTTCCCCGGCGCCCTCATGCCGATGGCCGCCATAGTGGCGGCCGCCGCGACCCTCGCGCCGGCAGGCGCACAACGCCCGGACGCCGACATGGAGGTCCAGTGCGCCGCCGGACGGCGCTTTTCCGTCCGCGCCGATGCCGACCGCGCCACGGTCGTCTGGAAGGACGGGCAGCTCACGCTCAAACGCGGGGCAATATCGCTGGGCCGATATTATCGAAGTCCCCGGGCGGCCCTCATCATCGACGGCGACTATGTGTCGTTCGTGCCCAGGGGCGACCGGAACTGGCGCGACTGCCGCCTCATGCCCAGGACCGATGTCATTGAGAAGGATTGATGCCCGATCACGCACGCCGATTTGACGATCATGGAACGGGATCGACTTTCCGACATTGGATCGATTGCCGGCAAATACAGGCATAGAAGACCATTTACTGGAAATCCGACATTTACAATCTGCGTCGATTTGCGCAAATAGCGCTAACATCCTCCTGAAACGGGTTCGCTCACATGGCCGACGAAGACAAGAACGACATCACTGCCCTTACCGTCCAGTTGCTCAGCGCTTATGTCTCGCGAAACAGCGTTCCGAGCGAAAGCTTGGCCGATCTGATCAAGACCACCCGCACGGCGCTGACGGAAAATGCCACGGCGACCATTGCCGAGCCCGCTGCCGAAACCTTCACGCCTGCGGTTTCGGTGCGCAAGAGCCTCGCCTCGCCCGATCATATCCTCAGCCTGATCGACGGCAGGCCGTACAAGACCTTGAAGCGCCATCTGGCCGCCCATGGCCTGACGCCGGAACAATATCGGGAACGCTACAAGCTGCCCAGCACCTATCCGCTGGTGGCGCAAAGCTATTCGCAGGCGCGTCGCGCCGTCGCGGAAAAGGCCGGCCTGGGCCGTAAGCCGGTCGTCGCTACGAAGGCCGCAGCCCCTGCGAAGGCAGCGGCCACTCCGGCAAGCCCGGCCGCCGCGCCCAAATCATCGGAAAAGGCTGCTCCCGCCGCCGGGTCCGATGCGCCGGCGAAGGCCGCGGCGCCTGCTAAGGCCGCAGCGCCAAAGACGAACAAGGCGAAGGATGGGCCCGCCCCCGTCATATCGAACCGCGGCAATCGCGCCGCGGCGCCGGCCTCCGCCAGTAAGGACAGGAAGGAGCCGCGCCAGCGCCTTTCGATCGCCGCCGCCAAGGGCGACAAGGCGGACGGCAAGGCTGCCGCCGCTTCCAAGGCGCCTGCGCAGGAAAAGGCCCCGGTAAAGAAGGCCGCTCCTGCGAAGGCCAATGGAACCGCCAAGCCCAAGTCGCTGAAGGCGGCATTGGAAGCAGCCAGTTCGCATCTGGGCGGCGAGGAAAAAACGCCCGAAGCCGCAACCGCCAAATCCTGATCATGGACGGGAAGCGAGCGATCACGATCTCGCTTCCCATCCGGCCATCCGGGCGGTCGTAGCAACGGAACGGCGGTAAGCCCGCTCAGGTCCGAGTGAAGCGCCAGCGATCGGGCTCGCTCTCCCCGGCATCGAAGCGATAGCCGTCGCTGTCGAAGCCGCGCATCGCATCGACGTCGGTTATGCGATGCTCGCACATCCATCGGGCCATCATGCCCCGGGCGCGCTTGGCATTGAAACTGACGAAGCGCGGTCCGTCGGGACCGGGCTCGCGAAAATCGACGTCGATGATGCGGATGCCCGCCAGCTTGCCTTCCACCGCCGCGAAATATTCCTGGCTGGCGAGGTTGAGGACCACGCCCGACCCCTCCTCCGCGATCTGCCCGCGGAGCAGTTCAGCGATGCGATCGCCCCACCAGTCGGTCAGCTTCTTGTGGCGCGGCGCCCAGCGCGTCCCCATCTCCAGCCGGTAGGGCCGGATCGCGTCCAGCGGCCGCAACAGGCCATAAAGGCCCGACAGCATCCGGACATGGTCCTGCGCGAAGGCGACCGCCGCTTCGTCCAGCGTACTGGCTTCGAAACCTGTATAGACATCGCCGGCAAAGGCGAACAGAGCCTGCCGTTCGGGCAAGTCGGCAAAATCGCGGAAGCGGTCCGCGTTGAGCTTCGCCAGGCGCGGCGAGATATGCATCAACTCCGACAACCGCTTCTGCGAAAGGTTGGCGGCCGATCTGGCCAGGCCGCGCGCCTCTTCGGCGAAATGCGGGGTGGTGACGGGCAGGGGCGGCAGCGCGCGTTCGAAATCAAGCGTCTTGGCGGGGGATAGCAGTGCGATCATGCCAGCCTCCGTAGCGAGCGGCCGCCCATGCGTCAAAATGCCGTTGCACAGCATATTGCCGACGGCGTTCCATGACGCCGGATCGGCATTGCCGCGACCCTTGTCCACAATGGGGCTTGCCCCTATTGCCTGTCCGCTCCTAGGCTTGGGAAATGCGTTCGGGCGGAAGGGGTTGGGACAGTTGCGATCCTGCTTCTTCCATGGTCCGCCGCGCCATCCGGGCCAACCGCTGTTATGGAAAAATGCCTGATCCATGCTGAAGGTCGATCACGCCGCCATTATCGGAGGAGGGTTCAGCGGCACGCTGCTCGCCATCAACCTGCTTCGTCATGGTGCGTTGCGCGTGACGATGGTGGAGCGCCATGAAGAACGGATGGGCCGGGGCCTCGCCTATGGAGCGGCGCATGCCGGCCATGTTCTCAACGTGCGCGCCGCCAATATGAGCGCCCTGCCCGACAGCCCCGATCATTTCACCGACTGGCTGAAGCAGCAGGGACTGGGCCAGGAAGGCAGCTTCGCCACCCGGCGCGACTATGGCGCCTATCTCAGCGCCATGCTGGACGAGGTGCGGGGGCAGGCCGCGGACAGGCTGACCATATTGAACGGCGATGCCGTCGACCTGCAGCTGCGCGACGACGGCATATGCGTCGTCCTGCGTTCCGGGGGCGGGATCGAAGCCGACATCGTGGCGCTGGCGCCCGGCAATCTGCCGCCGCACGACCTGCCCGCCTTTGCCGGATTGCGCGACAGGGACGGCCCCGACAATGCCGTCTATGTGAACGATCCCTGGGCGGCGACCATCGCGGCGGGCTTGCAGGACAGCGATCGGGTGCTGCTGCTCGGCAGCGGGCTGACGGCGGTGGATTGCGCGCTCAGCCTGGATCGCGCCGGATTCCGGGGGCGGATCGTCGCCCTATCCCGCCGTGGGCTGGCGCCGCAAAGCCATGCGCCGGCGCCCCCCTATGCGCCGCGCAGCGACCGGCCGAAGGGCGCCGCTTCCACGCTGGTCCGGACGCTGCGCAGACGCAGCGGGGAAATCGGCTGGCGCAATGCCGTGGATGAGCTTCGCCGCTTCACCCAGGATATGTGGCGGGCCGCCAGCGCGGAGGAGCGCAGCCGCTTCCTGCGCCACCTGCGCCCCTATTGGGACGTGCACCGCCACCGCATCGCACCGCAGGTGGCGGAGCGGCTGGCGGCGATGCAGGCGGAAGGACGGCTGGAAATCCGCGCCGCGAAAGTCGTGCAGGCCGTTCCGGAGGGCGGCACGATCCATGTGCATCTGCGTCGTCGTGGCCGGGAAGAGGGCGAGACCGTCGCCTTCGCCAGGGTCGTCAATTGCACCGGCCCGCTGGGCGACCTGCGGCGCACCGACGATCCGTTGCTGCGCCGCCTGGCATCGCGCGGCGACATCCGCCCCGATCCGTTGGCGATCGGCATCGATGTCGACCGCCAATGCCATGCCATAGCCCGCGACGGATCGGCCCAGCCCCGCCTTTTCGTCGTCGGCCCGATGACCCGCGGCGCCCATTGGGAAATCGTCGCCGTTCCCGACATCCGCCGCCAGGTTTGGGAACTGGCGCGGGAGATCACTGGCGCCCATTGGGTCGAGGCCGAGGGTTTGTAGTAAAGCCCGATCCCCGTCTTGCGGGATCGGCCACCACTTCATGATATGGTCCTGATGAAGTCGCCTATCCGGCGATGATGCGCCAGTGATTCCAGCTTGTTTAACACTTGTCCGGGTCGCAAGGGAAATGACAGGCCTTTATCCGCCAGCCGCCCGATCATGATATTCCCTTTATAATCCAATCCGGTTCAGGTCGAAAAAATGCCATGAATCGAGCCGCACCTGTATCTCATTGGCACAAAACCGATCCTTGCTGCCCGTGATCGTTACGGATGAGACATGACGGAAAAGCCCGCTGGAATGTATTTGCCGACATATACCGTTCAGAAACAGTCTATTAGCGAAACGATCGGCATATCTTTCTTGATCCATATCAGCTTTCAGTTTTTTGTCGCATCCCACTGTCATTCTATTAAGAAAGATATAGTAAATTAGCTATAAGCAACAAACTACTTACCGTTCACGCATATGGGGGGCCAATGCGCCGCGATGCTCGCAAACTGCTGGAGAAGCTGAACCGCAAGGACTTCGCCTATCGCGAATTTGAGGACCGGTTCTCGGAAACGGAATTATGGCCCATTTTCGCGGCCGTGCTGGGCGACCAGAAGGTGGTGGGCGATGACGCCGCACGGCTGCCCGTCCGGCAGGTCCAGCAGGACGAACGGCCCGCCCCCGCCGCCAGGACATCGCAGCCCCCGGCCGCGCCGAATCAGATCTTCGCCCAATATGGCGCGCCCCAGCGGCGGGCGGCGCCGAAGAACAATGTCGACCTCAAGGAATTCTTCAACCGCTTCTCGGAGCTGGATTGATGGCCGTCATCCTGCTTCAATCGCCCAAGGGGGGCACCGGCACGACTTTCCTGGCGGCCCAGCTCGCCCTGCACCTTGCCGGCAAAGGCTATGAGGTCAACGCGCTCGACTGCACCTTCCAGGATTCGCTGAAGATGCATTTCGGCTTCATGCCGGCGCAGGCCGTGCCGGAATGGGGCGCGGGCGGCGGCGAACCGCTGGTGGCCTTCGGGGTCAGCGTCATGCAGGGCCATGGCCAGAGCCGCTCCGCCGCCTTCGCGGCCCGGGTGGACCGGGAGTTCGAGCGGATGTTCGATCCCGGCCATATCTGGATCGTCGATGTCGCATCGGAGGACCGGCACCTGCTGGAACTGCTGATGCCCCGCTGCGTGCTGCATATCTGTCCCCTACTGCCCACTGCCGCCTCTCTCGCCACGCTCAACCGCCTGAGCGAGACGGCCCCGGCGATGAAGCTGGACCGCACCGTCTTCGTCCTCAACCAGCTGGACGACCGGCAGAAGCTGTCGCGCCACAGCCACAGCTTCGTCCGCGACCTGTTCGGGGACCAGTTGCTGGCCACCATCCGCCGCGACGAGGCCGTCAACGAAGCGCTCGCGCGGTTCGAACTCATCAGCAAATATGCGCCGCCGAGCGCCGCGTTGCAGGACCTGCGCCTGTTCGCCGACGCCGTGGAAGAGCGCATCGGACTGAAACCCGCCCCGGGAGAGGCGAACATCGAGGTTACAGGAGACGCCTGATGTCCCTCCCTTCCCAACTCGCCCCGCAGGCCCTTCTCAGGCTTGCGGCGGGGCTCTTCGTGGCTGCCGTCGTCATCGTCGTGGTGACGGTGCCGCTCGACCTGGAATCGCAGTGGATATTCGCGCTGACCACCATGGCGGGCGTGATCCTGTTCAACCGTTCGCCCGGCAAACGGTCGACCATCGCCATCGGCATATTGTCGCTGCTGGTGTCCACCCGCTATCTGTTCTGGCGCACGACGCACACGCTGGACTTCGACAGCCTGCCCGCGGCCCTGCTGGGCACCGGCCTTTATCTGGCGGAACTCTACGCCTGGGTCATCCTGGTCCTGGGCCTGTTGCAGACGAGCTGGCCGCTGGACCGCCCGGTCGTGGAGATCGAGGGCGAGCCCGATCAATGGCCGGTCATCGACGTCTATATCCCCACCTATAATGAGAGCCTGGCGATCGTCCAGAACACGGTTTTCGCGGCGATGGACATGGATTATCCGCGCGACCGCTTCCACGTCTATATCCTGGACGACGGCCGCCGCCCCGAATTCCGGGCCTTCGCGCGGCAGGCCGGCTGCGGCTACCTGACGCGGGCCGACAATCTGCACGCCAAGGCGGGCAATCTGAACGCCGCGATGAAGAAGACCGACGGGGAACTGATCGCGATCTTCGACTGCGACCACGTCCCCACCCGCGCCTTCCTGCAGATGACGGTCGGCTGGTTCCAGAAGGACGCGCGGCTGGCGCTGATGCAGACGCCGCACCATTTCTATTCGCCTGATCCGGTGCAGCGGAACCTGGGCAATGTGAAGGAACTGCCGGGCGAAGGCGACCTGTTCTACGGCGCGGTGCAGAAGGGCAACGACCTGTGGAACGCGACCTTCTTCTGCGGGTCGTGCGCGGTCATCCGCCGATCCGCGCTGGAGCAGACCAACGGCTTTGCCGGCGAGACGGTGACGGAGGACGCGCATACCGCGCTGAAACTGCAGCGCATGGGCTGGAACACCGCCTATATCGGCATCCGCCTGTCGGCGGGCCTCGCGACCGAGCGGCTGGTGCTGCATGTCGGCCAGCGCATCCGCTGGGCGCGCGGCATGACGCAGATCATGCGGATCGACAATCCGCTGTTCGGGCCGGGCCTGAACTGGCACCAGCGGCTTTGCTACCTGAACGCGATGCTGCATTTCCAGTTTCCGCTGCCGCGCATCGTGTTCCTGACGTCGCCGCTCGCCTATCTGATCGGCGGACAGAACATCATCCATGCGTCGGCCGCGCTGATCTTCGCCTATGCGCTGCCGCACCTGTTCATCTCCACCATGTCGAGCGAGCGCATCCAGGGCGGCGACCGGCGGCCCTTCTGGGGCGAGATCTACGAAACGCTGCTCGCCTTCCATCTGGTGAAGCCGACGCTGTTCACGCTGCTGAACCCGCGCAAGGGCAAGTTCAACGTGACCGACAAGGGCGGCCTGCTGGACCAGACCTATTTCGACGGCACCACGGTGCGGCCGCATGTCATCACCGCGCTGCTGCTGGTGTTCGGCGTGATCTTCGGCTTCGTGAAGCTGAACTTCCCCCTCCTGTTCGACGCCCAGTGGGACACGGTGCTGCTGAACACCGCATGGGCGAGCTTCAGCCTGCTGATCCTGATCGCGGCGATTTCGGTCGCACGGGAACAGCGGCAGGTACGCGAGAATATCCGCATCACCGCGCAAATGCCCGTGACGCTCTATTTCGACGACGGCTATGTCGTCGACGGGACGACCGTGGACATTTCATTGGGCGGGCTGGCGGCGGAGCTGCCGGACGGTTTCGCGCTCCAGGGGCGCAAGGTCACGGACATCTCGCTGCCGATGGGCGACGAGACGCTGACCATTCCGGTCGACACGGTTCGCCTGGATAACGGCCGGGCCAAGCTGCGCTTCCAGCCGCTCGACATGGTGCATGCCCGTCATCTGGTGCGCGCCGTCATGGGCCGCGCCGATGCGTGGCAATCGGACAAGCCGCTGGCGCCGGTCGCCGGCCTCAAATCCATCAGGGATATTTTCAGCGTGGGCATCGACACGATCATCGACATATGGCGCCTGCCGCGCCGCCGGAAGAAGGCGATGCGCGCCATGGCCGCCGCCGCGGCCGCCGGGGCGCTCGCCACCACTTCCGCCAATGCGGTTCCCGCCGTGCCGGCGAGCACCCCCGCCGCGGCCACGCCGGTCCCGGCGGCGGGCGGCAAGCCGCAGCGGCTGCTGCTCAAGGACCTGCAGGTCAAGAACCCCATCCGCCTCGCCGGAACGCGCGGCGAATATGGCATTCCCTTCGGCCTGCGCAGCAATCAGGTCGTGACCGGCGCCTCTCTGAACCTGGCCTTCAACTTCTCGCCCTCGCTGCTGGGCGACCTCAGCCAGATCGTCGTCCTGCTGAACGGAGAAGTGGTCAACGCCCTGCCGCTTCGGCCTTCGGACGGCACGACGCAGACGGTGACCGTGCCGATCAACCCGGCGCTGTTCCTGCCGGGCGACAATTCGCTCAACCTGCGCTTCATCGGCCATTACACCCGCGACTGCGAAGACCCCTTCCACAGCTCGCTCTGGGCCAATGTCAGCAACACGCGGTCGGTGCTGAACATCACCACCCAGTCGCTGCCGCTGAAGCCCGACCTCGCGCGCCTGCCCGCGCCCTTTTTCGACCGCAACGAGAATGTGGCGCTGAAACTGCCCTTCGTCTTCGCGGGCAAGCCCACCAATGGCGAGCTGGAGGCGGCGGCCAGCACCGCATCCTGGTTCGGCGGCATGGCCAGCTATCGCGGCTATTCCTTCAAGCCCAGCTTTGGCCAGATCCCCGCCGGCAACGCCGTGCTGTTCGTGACGCCGGGCCGCCGCATTCCCGGCATCAACCTTCCCGGGGGGTCCGCCGCCACCATCATCACCAATCCGGTGGACAGCGAGGGCCAGTTGCTGGTCGTCAGCGGCAGCGACGAGAAGCAGTTGAAGCAGGCGGCCGCGGCGCTCGCCATCGGACGGGGCATGCTGGGCGGGGCGAGCGCGTCGCTGGACGGCGTGCGCCTGCCCTCCTTCCCCCGCTATTCCGCGCCGCGCTGGCTGCGGACCGACCGGCCGGTGCGCCTGGGCGAGATCGTGCCGCGCTATGCCCTGCAGGGCATCGGCCTGCCGCCCGGCCCGCTCAGCGCCGGCTTCCATGTCGCGCCCGACCTGTTCTTCTGGCCGCGCCAGGGGGCCAAGCTCGACCTGCGCTACCGCTATCCGTCCGCCCCCTGGCTGGACAAGTCCCGCTCGCGCCTCGACCTGTCGATGAACGGCCAATATCTGACCACCCTGCCGCTGACCGGCGAACATTGGTGGGACAAATGGTTCGGCGGCGGACGGCCCACGGCCTATACGTCGCGCGCCGACGTCGTGCTGCCGCGCTACGACCTGTTCGGCCAGAACTCGCTGGTGTTCGACTATAATCTGCTGGTCCAGTCCAAGCAGCGCTGCGAGGGGATGCTGCCCGACAATGTGCGCGTCAGCATCTTGCCGGAAAGCTCGATCGACCTCAGCCACGCCTATCATGCGCTGCACATGCCCAATCTGGCGAGCTTCGCGGGCGGGGGCTATCCCTTCACCGTGCGGCCCGACATGGCGGAGACGGTCGTCCTGCTGCCCGGCGATCCGACGGCCGCCGTGGTCGAGGCCTTCCTGAACGTCATGGGCCGTTTCGGGGACGCGACCGGCGCACCCGCGATCCGGGCCAGCGTCACCCGGTCGGTCGATGCCGCGCGCATGGCGGGCAAGGACATATTGGTCATCGGCCCGGTCCAGATCGCCCAGTCGGAATCGCTCTTTTCCGGCGCGCCCGTCTTTTACCAGGACGGCCGGCTGCGCGTCACCGAACGCACGCCGGTGGAGCGGGCCTTCGACCTCTTCTCCCCCTATGAGCGCAGCGACAGCGGCACGGTCGACGGCTTCTTCTCCGGGTCCGACAGCTTCAGCGGCATCGTCGGCTTCCAGTCGCCCTTCGACACCGACCGCAGCGTCGTCGCGCTGCTGGCCAGCGATCCCGAAGCGCTGCCGGCGCTGGTCAACGGCCTCAACGACACCAGGATCAACGCGCAGGTGCAGGGCGATCTTTCGGTGGTGGACGGTGAAGGCATGGCGAGCTTTGCGGTGGGCGACGGCTATTGGGTCGGATCGCTGCCGGTCTGGATGAAGATCGCCTATTGGATGAGCCAGCGGCCGTTCCTGATCGCCCTGGGTGGCCTGCTGGTCGCCTTCCTCATCTCCGCACCGGTCTATCTGCTGTTCAAGCGGCAGGAAACCAAGCGCCTCGAAGCGGTGAAATGATCATGAAGAAGACGATCTCCATCCTCGGCCTGCCGCTGCTGGCCATCGCGACGCTGCCCCTGGCGCAGGCGGAGGTGCAGGGTGTCGCCCCGCTGCTCAAGCAGGCCCGCTACTGGCAGTCCAAGGGACGCGGCGACCTGGCGCGACAGGCCTATAACCGGGTGCTGGCCATCGATCCCGCCAATGCCGAAGCGCGGCGCGGCCTTGCCGGCAATGCGCCCCAGCCCAAGGCCGCGGCGAGGCCGCAGCCTGCGCAAGCCGCCCGCCCTGCCCCTCCCGCCCAGGCGGCGGCGCCCGCCCCGGCGCGCACCGCGCCCGCGCCCGCGCGCCCCACCCGTACGGACCGGGGCGGCGACGCCCGTGCCGCCGGCTTCCGCGCGCTGGAGGCCGGACAGCTCGACGCCGCGGCCGCCCGCTTCCGCACGGCGCTATCCGCCAATCCCAACGACGCCGACGCGCTGGGCGGTATGGGGATCGTGCGGCTGCGCAAGTCCGAATTCGCGCAGGCCCGCGACCTGTTGACCCGCGCCTCGCGCATGGGGGGCGCGGGCAAATGGGCCGAGGCATTGCAGTCGGCGCGCTTCTATGCCGATTTGGACTCCGCCCGGACGGCGCTCGACAAGGGCGACCTCGCGCAGGCGGAGCGGCTCGCCACCGCGCTCAGCCAGTCGGACTTTCGCGACAGGGGGCCTGCGGTATCGGTGCTGGCCAGCGTCTATGAACGGCAGGGCCGCTATAATGAGGCGGCCGAACTCTACCGCCAGTTGGGCAAGGCCGGCGCTGGAGCCGCCACGGCCCAGGCCAGCGCCACCCGCAACGAGGCGCGCGCCGCCCTCGACGCAGGGGACAGCGCCCGCGCCGAACAGTTGCTGCGCGCCGCCATGGGCAATGCGCCCGACGATCCCTGGGTCGCCTACGACCTTGCCGGGCTGCTTCAGCAGCAGGGCCGCGTGGCGGAGCAGGACGCGCTGGTCCGCCAGCTTTCCTATTCCGACAAGCCCGAACCGCTTTACGCCGCCGCGCTGATCCTGGACCGCGCGGGACGCACCGGCGATGCGCAGGCCGTCGCCGCGCGCATTCCGGAAGGGCAGCGCACGGCGGAGATGCGCAACTTCATCGCCGGCCTCGGCATATCCGCCACCATCGCCCAGGCGAAGGCCGCTGGGGCGCGGGGCGCGCAGGGCCAGGGGCTCGCCATGTTGCGCCAGGCGTCGGAGATGCGCGGCCTGTCCGCCGACCGCATGGGCGCGCTGGCGCAGGGCATGCTGGAACTGGGCGATGCGCGCGGCGCGGGCCAGCTGGCGGCGCAGGCGCTGGACGCCCCCGCCAATGATGCCGGCGCCTATGACGCGGCGGTGCGGGTGCTGGCGCAGACCGGACAGGACGGCATCGCCATGAGCGCCGTGCAGAAGGCGTCGGCGCTGGCCGGCCCCTCGCTTCAGGGCCAACGCAGCCTTGGCAATCTGAAGGCGACGCTGGCGGCCGCGCAGGCGGACCGGATGCGGCAGGCGGGGCAGTTCGCCCCGGCCTTCGACATGTTGCAGGCGGCATGGAACGATGCGCCGGGCAATGAGGAAATCCTTTCCGCCCTGGCGCGGCTGTACCAATCGGGCGGCCTCAACGCGCAAGCGGCGCAGACCTTCCGCATGCTGCTGGCGCAGAAGCCGGCGGATCGCGACGCGATGGTGGGCCTGATCGACACGGCCAGCGCATCGGGCGACATGGAAACGGCGCGCGCCGTCACCCAGCAGGCGATCCAGATGCATCCGGCCGATTACCGGGTCTATATGGCGGCCGCCCGCATGGCCCGCACGCGCGGCAATGACGGGGACGCGGCGCGTTACCTCAAGACCGCCCGTGCGCTCTACATGCGCGAAACCGGCATGGCGCCTGGCGCCGTCATGGCGAACGGCAATCCCTTCGCGGCGGCGCCTCAATCGGCCAACCCCTTCCGCGCCATGGCCGCGCCGCAGCCGGTCAATCCGTTCGCGCTCGGCAGCAATCCCGCGGCCCTGTCGGCGCCCTATGCGCCGCCCATGGGCTTTGCCCCTCAGCCGCCCGTGGGGTCAGGCTTTGGCGTGCCCGCCCCGGCTGCCATGCCCGCCTACCCGCCCGCGCCGGGCTATGCCGCCCCCGCCGGCTTTCCCGGAATGGCGGCCCCGGCGCCTTCCTACGGCAACCCGGTCTATGCCGATCAGGCCTATGCCGATCGGAACAGCGGCGTAACGAACGTCCCCGCAGATCCGGTGCTGGCGGAGATCGACCAGCAATTGCAGCAATCGGCCGACGAAAGCGGCCCGCGCGTCGACGTCGACACAGGCTATCGGTCGCGCTCGGGCGAAACGGGCCTCAGCAAATTGCGCGAAATGACTGGCAGCGCTTCCCTCTCCGCACCCGTCGCGGGGGGCCGGGTCGGCGTCAAGGCAACGGCGGTCGTGCTGGATTCGGGCCGCCCGACCGGGTCGGGCCTCGCCCGCTTCGGCACCAACGCCACGCCCGAGGCGCAGGGGATCGTGGACGAGCAGCCGTCCCAGCTCACCAGCGCCGAAACGCAGCATCAGTCAGGCGTCGCCGTCACCGCCAGCTATGTCAGCAAGCTGCTGAAGCTGGAAGCGGGCGTCACGCCGCTGGGTTTCCCCAAGGAGCATGTCACCGGCAGGATCGAGGTGACGCCCCGCCTGTCCACCAACGCCACCGCCCGCATCTGGGCCGACCGCAAGCCCGTGACCGACAGCATCATCGCCTATGCTGGCACGGACGACCCACGCACCGGCGCCTTCTGGGGCGCTGTGATGAAGAGCGGCGGCGGCCTGTCCCTGTCCTATGACCGCAACGGCAATGGCGTCTATGCCGACGGCTCCTTCTATCATTATGACGGCACGGCGGTGCGCGACAATGACAGCGTGGAGATCAATGCCGGCGGCTATTTGCGGGCGTGGCAGAATGCGCGCTCGGGCGTTTCCGTGGGCTTCAACGTCAATTACCAGAATTACGACAACAACCAGAATTACTTCACCTACGGCCATGGCGGCTATTTCAGCCCGCAGAGCTTCCTCAGCGTCAATTTCCCGATCCGTTACTGGACGAATGACGGCCCGATGAGCATCCAGGCCAGCGTCGCGCCCGGCTATCAGAGCTACGATCAGCAGGGTGAGCCCGTCTATCCGACGGAGCCGGGCGCGCAGGGCGTGCTGGATTTCCTCAAGAGCCAGAACAGCGACGTCCGTTCCCGTTATGACAGCATCAGCAAGACCGGCTTCGGCCTGTCGGCGGCCGGCGCGATTTCCTATCGGGTCAGCCCGAACACGCGGCTGGGCGGGGAACTGAATATCAACACTTTCGGTGAATATAAGGAGTTCAAGACACTGATCGGGCTCAAGCAGAATATCGGAGGCAATTGATGTTGTTCGTGAAGGATTTCCCGATGGCGGGCAATCAGGACATCGCCATGCTCGCATCCGGCGGGGAGGCTGCACAGCGCTTCGTCAGCCTGATCCTCGGCGAAATCGCCTCCGCCGCCACGGCGGAACAGATGCAGGGCTTTTTCCGCGCGGTCGGCGCGCGGCTTGCCAAAAGCCATCCGATCGTCAATGCCAAGGATATGGACAGGCTGACCCAGCACGGCAACATGGTCTGGGACAGGCTGCATTGGGGCAGCGTCCGATTCGAACTGGACGATGAAGGAATCGACATCTTCCATGACGGCCTGCCCGAAAGGCTGGAGGGTGATGCCGACGGCATATGGGCCGGAGTCGCCCCCTTCATCCTGGAGGGAGCCTATGACGCATGGTTCCGGCAGATGGGCAGCGGCGAACGGCTCAGCACCCGGATTTCACGCAGCCAGGGCGGGCATATCGAACTGCGTCATGGGATTTGAACGGCGGACGGTCCTGACCGCCCTCGCCTTTGCCCTGACGACCGGCTGCGCCCGCGCCAAGTCCTCCGCCAAATCCATGGACGGCCTGATGCTCGATCCCGCGCTCTGGCAGGGCTACAAGGCCCGCTTCCTGGCGCCAGAAGGCCGGATCGTCGACAATGGCAATGGCGGCGTCAGCCATAGCGAGGGTCAGGGCTATGGCATGGCGCTGGCGCAGGCGGCGGGCGACAGCGCGGCCTTCGACGTCATGGCGCGCTGGACCGCCCAGACGCTGTTGCGCAAGGACATGGCGCTGCATAGCTGGCGCTACACGCCCGGCCGCGCCGATCCGGTGGCCGATCCCAACAATGCGACCGACGGCGACCTGCTGATCGCCTGGGCGCTGCTGATGGCGGGTCGCCGCTGGGGCAAGGCGGATTATCTGCAGCAGTCGGCAGCGGTCCGGGGCGCGGTCGCGCAGAAGCTGATCGTGCAGCGCCACGGCTTCACCCTGCTGCTGCCCGGCCTTGTCGGCTTCGCCAAGGCGGATCGAGTGATCGTCAACCCCTCTTATTATGTCTGGCCGGCGATCGACGCCTTCGCCCGGCTGGAACCGCGCGTCTGGGGTCCGTTGGCCGCCGATGGGCTGAAGATCCCGAAGGCCGCGCGCTTCGGCCCCTCCGGCCTTCCCGCCGACTGGCTCGACATCAAGGGCAAGGGCGTGGTCGAACCGGCGGAGGGACGCGATCCGGTCTTCGGCTTCGAAGGCATCCGCGTGCCGCTCTACTGCCTGATGAGCGGGCGGCGGAGCGCTTGCGACTCGATCGCGCGCTATTGGCTCGCCCTCGTGCGCGCGGGCAGGCCGCTGCCCGCCTGGGTGAATGTGGTCACGGGCGAAACCGCGCCCTATGCGCTCTCCGCCGGCGCCACCGCCATCGCCGGACGCCTGCTGAACCGCAACCTGCCGGCCGCCGCCGCCGATCAGGACTATTATGCCGCGACGCTGGGACTGATGAACCAGATGCGGATTTGAGCGGTTTTCCGGGGTGGATTGCGGACATTCCCCCTCCCGCAGGCGGGAGGGGGCTAGGGGGTGGGCTGGCGCGGCATCAGCGTGAGTTTTCAACGGCTAAGCTGGAAGCTCGCTGCGCTCGCACCCACCCCTAACCCCTCCCGCCTGCGGGAGGGGAATGTCTTAAACTGGCCATTTCCGGTCAAGAATCCTAAAGCCGCCCGATGACGACACCCCCCGACCTTGCCATCCGCATGCGCCGCGCCGATTTCAACCGCGCCCTGGCGGAGGCGGACCTGAATGCCATCGGCCCCCTGCTCGCGCCCCAGGCCATGCTCGTCACCGGATCGGACAGCACGGTGATCTCCGGCCGCAAGGCGCAGCTTCAGGCGTGGAAGCGGGAATTCGCCGCAGCGGAGCGCACCGTCTACACCCGCACGCCGGAGCATATCGTCGCCTCGCCGGTCGAACCCATCGCGATGGAGCATGGCCGATGGCAGGGCGTGACCGCCGGTTCGGACCGTCCCCTCGCATCCGGCACCTACAGCGCCAAATGGCGGCAGGTCGGCGCGGACTGGGTCATCGAAGCGGAAATCTATCTGACGCTCGCCTGACCGGAAACGCTTGAACAGCCGCTCGCCCGCGCCCAATTAGAGGCTGTTCCTCCTGCCACGGAGGCCCGCAAGCCACGAGTAGCCATGACCACCGCCAATCCCCTTCTTGCCGACAGCGACCTGCCCGATTTCGCCGCCATCCGGCCTGCCCATGTCGTCCCCGCCATGGAGGAAGCGATCGCGGCCCACCGCGCGGCCATCGAAGGGATCACCGCCAGCGGGAAGGATGATTTCGACGCGGTCATCCTGGCCGCCGAGCGCGCCGATTTCCTGCTGTCGCGGGTCTGGTCGCCGGTGGGGCATCTCGCCTCCGTCGCTGACACGCCCGAATTGCGGGAAGCGCACGCCGCAGCGCAGGCGCTGATGACCGCCTATCTGATGGAGGCGGGCCAGAACCGGGCCCATCACGATGCCGTCGCCCGCCTCGCCGCCCGCCCCGATTTCGCCAGCCTGCCGCCCGCCGCGCAGCGGGCCGTCGATCTCGCCCTGCGTGGCTTCCGTCTGGCGGGCGTCGCGCTGGAGGGTGAGGCGCGGCAGCGTTTCCTGGACATCGGTGTGGAGTTGAGCGACCTCAGCACCAAATTCGGCAATGCGGTGCTCGACGCCACCGAGGCCTGGAGCGAGCATGTCACCGACGAGGCGGCGCTGGCGGGCGTTCCGGACAGCGACAGGGCGATCCTGGCCGCCTATGCGCAGGAAAAGGGGCTGACCGGCTGGCTGATCACGCTGCGCCAGCCGAGCGTGCTGGCGATCCTCTATCATGCGCAGGACCGGGCGCTGCGGGAGCGGGTCTATCGCGCCTACAACAGCCGCGCCTCCGATCAGGCGGAGGACAGGAGCCACGACAATAGCGAACGGATCGACGCGATCATGGCGCTGCGTCATGAAGCCGCGCAGATATTGGGCTTTGCCGATTCCGCCGCCCATTCGCTGGAGACCAAGATGGCCGCCGACGCGGACGAAGCGCTGGCGTTCCTGGCCGACCTCGCCCGGCGGGCGCGGCCGGTCGGGGAACGCGAACTGGCGGAGGCGCGCGCCTTCGCGGCCGAGCATCTGGAGCTGGACGATGTGCAGCCATGGGACCTTTCCTATGTGGCCGAAGCATTGCGCCGCACGCTGCATGGCGTGGATCAGGAGGCGCTGAAGGCCTATTTTCCCCTGCCCCGCGTGCTTGCGGGAACGCAGGCGCTGATCGAGCGGCTGTTCGGCGTCCGCCTCGTCGCCCGGCAGGGCGTGCCGACCTGGCATCCGGACGTGCTGTTCTACGACGTGCTGGACGCGGACGACAGCGTGGTGGCGGGCGTCTATCTCGACCTGTTCGCGCGGGCGGGCAAAAGGGGCGGGGCGTGGATGGACGTGTGCCGTTCGCGCTTCCGCGATGCCGACCGGCTGCATCTGCCCATCGCCTACCTCACCACCAATTTCGCGCCGCCCGCGGGCGACCGGCCTTCGCTGGCGACGCATAATGACGTGGTGACGCTGTTCCACGAATTCGGCCATGTGCTGCATCACCTGCTGACCGAGGTGGACCTGCCGTCGATCGGCGGCATCAGCGGCGTGGAATGGGACGCGGTGGAACTGCCCAGCCAGTTCATGGAGAATTTCGCCTGGGACGGGGACACGCTGATCGGCCTGTCCGGCCATGTCGACAGCGGCGAGCCGCTGCCGCAGGCGATGTTCGACCGGCTGCTGGCGGCGCGCCAGTTCCAGGCGGGCCTTGCCATATTGCGGCAGATCGAATTCGCGACCTTCGACCTGCTGCTCCACCGCGACTATGACCCGGCACAGGGCGCGCGGGTCAACGCCGTGCTGGATCAGGTGCGCAAGGCGGTGGCCGTGGTGCATCCGCCGGAATGGAACCGCTTTGCCCATGCGTTCAGCCATATCTTCGCGGGCGGCTATGCGGCGGGCTATTATTCCTATCTCTGGGCGGAACTGCTGTCGGCCGACGCGTTCGAGATTTTCGCCCATGCCGACATTCCGGGCGGCGGGGCGACCGCTTTCCGGCGTGAAATCCTTGCCGCCGGGGCGAGCCGCCCCGCCGCCGAGAATTTCCGGGCTTTCGCCGGGCGCGCGCCGGAGGTCGACGCGCTGCTGCGGATGCGGGGGTTGGCCGCCTGAATCGCTTCAGAAGTGGGCGGTGTAGCCGCCGTCCACCGCCAGCACCTGTCCGGTGACGTAGGATGCCGCGTCTGACGCCAGGAACAGAACCGGGCCGACAATCTCCTCCGGCCGGCCCCATCGCCCCAGCGACGTGCGGCGGGCGAGGTGATCCGCTATGGCGGGGTCGGCGGTCATCTCCTCATTGGCCTCGGTCGCGAAATAGCCGGGGGCGACGGCGTTCACGGTGATGCCGCGACTGCCCAGTTCCGCCGCCAGCGCCCGCGTCAGCGCGTCCAGCCCGCCCTTCGCCATGGTGTAGGCCGCGTCGCCGGACCGGGCGATCTGGCCCGCGATGGACGTGACGTTGACGATCCGCCCGCCCTCCTTCATCCCGGCCGCGATGGTGCGGGCGAGGTCGAAGGGCGCGACCAGATTGACCTCCAGCATCCGCCGCACCGCGGGCCGGTCCAGTTCTCCAAGCGGCCTGCGGTCGCGATGGCCTGCATTGTTGACCAATATGTCGATCGGGCCGCAGGGGCCGAGCGCCGCCCGCAGCGCTTCGCCATCCTGCAGGTCGAAGATCAGCGGCGCGCTCGTCCCGCCCGAGGCGGCGATGGCGGCGGCGGTCGCCTCAAGCTGCTCGACATTTCGGCCATGGAGCAGGACATGCGCGCCGGCCCCGGCCAGGCCCAGCGCGATCTCGCGTCCCAGGCCGCGTCCGGCTCCGGTGACGAGGGCGATTTTTCCTTGCAGCATCCAAGCCTCTCCACACAGCCGGTCAGGCGAGGACGAAGGTCTTGCTCCGCCCGCGATTGATCAGCAGCACCAGCCCCGCCCCGATCAGGCACAATATCCCCGCCGCGACGAAGGCGGGCATATAGCTTTGCCAGACGGTGCGCGAAAGGCCGCCCGCCAGCGCCGCGCTCGCCGCGCCGAGCTGATGCCCGGCGAAGATCCAGCCGAACACGACATTGGCCCGCTCCGGTCCGAAACGCTGCGCCGTCAGCTTGACCGTCGGCGGCACGGTCGCGACCCAGTCGAGGCCGTAGAACATCGCGAAGACCGACAGGCTGTAGAACGAGAAGTCGCTAAACGGCAGATAGAGCAGCGAAAGGCCGCGCAGCCCATAATACCAGAACAGCAGCCAGCGATTGTCGAACCGGTCCGACAGCCAGCCCGACGCCAGCGTGCCCGCGAAATCGAACAGCCCCATCATCGCCAGCATCGACGCCGCGCCCACCGCCGCCAGCCCATAGTCGCCGCAAAGCGCGATGAAATGCGTCTGGACCAGCCCGTTGGTGCTGGCGCCGCAGATGTAGAAGGAAAAGAACAATATCCAGAAGCTGGGCACCCGCGCGGCATCGGCCAAGATGCGGAGCGGGCTCATCAACAGGGCGCCGAAGCTGGCGGGCTGCGGCGGGGCGGGATGCACCTCGCTCTCGCCATAGGGCGGCAGGCCGAGGTCGGCGGGACGGTCGCGCATCAGCAGCAGCACGACCATCGCCGCCAGCAGGATCGCGCCGCACACCAGCAGGACCGAGGCGCGCCAGCCGAACCGCTCCGTCAGCGCGGCGAGCAGCGGCAGGAAGGCCAGCTGACCCGTGGCGGTGCTGGCCGACAGCAGCCCCATGACCAGCCCGCGCCTGTGCGCGAACCAGCGCGTGGCGACGGTGGCGCCCAGCACCATGGCGGTGAGCCCGGTGCCGATGCCGATGACGACGCCCCACAGCAGGACGAGATGCCACAATCGGGTCATGCCCATCGACAGCAGCAGTCCGCCGACGATGATGGACAGCGAGATCAGCATCATCCGCCGCACGCCGAAGCGGTTCATGAAGGCGGCGGCGAACGGGCCCATCCCGCCGAACAGCAGGAAACGGATCGCCAGCGCCCCGGAAATATCCGCCGAACTCCAGCCGAATTCCTTTTGCAGGGGGATGATGAACACGCCGGGCGCGCCCACGGCGCCGGCGACGACCAGCATGGTGAAGAAGGTCGCGGCCAGCACGGCCCATCCATAATGGATTTGCCGCGTGCCCATTTGGCGGGCGAGAGTCGCTGACAGCATGAAGGCCTTCCTCCCGGATCGATCGACCGGCGTTAGATGACGATCGTCATCAGATGGTCAAGGGGCCAATTGACGGAATATGGACGTGGAAGGCCGCGAACAGGCGGGGCGGGCCGGCCGTCAGGCGGAAGCGCGCGGCTGGACCAGGGCGTCCTCCCGCTTTTCCGGACGGATATAGATGGAGGTGAGTTCGGGAATCGCCCGCTTCATCTCGCTTTCCATCTCCTCGATCAGGCTTTCGGCCCGGCCCATGCGCAGATCGTCGGCGAAATCGGCGCTGATCGCCACGAACACCGCGTCGGGCGCGGTGTGGATGGTGCGGATGTGATTGACGGCGGTGATCTCCGGCCGCCGGTCGAGCAGCGCCCAGACCGCGTCGATGATGGCCCGGTCGGCGCTCTCCCCGATAAGCAGGCCCTTGGCCTCCCGCGCCAGCAGCACCGCCACCGCGCCCAGCACCAGCCCGATGACGATGGAGGCGACGCCGTCCAGCCGCGCATTGCCGAAATAATGGCTGGCCCAGACGCCGATGGCCGCCACGATCAGCCCGATCAGCGCGGCGCTGTCCTCGAACAGGACGATGAAGCCGGCCGGGTCCTTCGACCGGCGGATCGATTGCCACCAACTGCTGGGGCCGCGCTTGCGTCCGAATTCCCGCACGGCGATGGTCCAGGATGCGCCCTCCATCAGGAAGGCGATGGCCAGGACGATGTAGTTGACGGCGGGGTCGCGCAGCGGCTCCGGCTGCCGAATATGGAGCCAGCCTTCATAAATGGATACGCCCGCGCCGACCGCGAAGATCAGGATGGCGACGACGAAGGCCCAGAAATACAGCTCCCGCCCATAGCCGAAGGGATGGGCGGCGTCGGCGGGCTTCTTCGCCCTGGCCTGACCATAGAGCAGCAGCAACTGGTTGCCGCTGTCGACCATCGAATGCACCCCCTCCGTCAGCATGGAGGAGGAGCCGGTCAGGGCCGAGGCGACGAACTTGGCGACCGCAATGCCGATATTGGCCAGCAGCGCGCCGTAAAGGACGATATTTTCCCGGATGTGCGCGACGCGGCCGGTTTTCGCCACCTGGGTTCAGCCCGGATAGGGGGAGGACCGGAGCAGGCCGGCCAGATGCGCCGCATTGCCCGCCACCATCTTCGCGGTCTTCTCCACCTTCTCCGGCACCTCCCCCAGATCCTTGAAATCGATCGAGCCCATAGCTTCCCCCACCCAATAGCAGGCGGCCGTGGCCGGAATCGTCCAGCCGACATCGTTCAGCGCCTGAAACCATTGCGCGGTCGAAAAATGCGCCCCGTCTTCATTGCCGACAATCGCCGCGACCGCAACCTTGCCATAGCTCGGCATGCGGCCCCGCTCGTCTGCCTCGCCCAGAAAGGCGTCCATGCGTTCCAGCACCCGCTTGGCGACGCTGCTGATCTGCCCCAGCCAGATCGGGCCGCCGAAGATCACTATGTCATGGTCCAATATCCTGCGGCGCAACGCCGGCCAGGCGTCGCCCTCTCCTTCATCGGACGTCACGCCGGGCCTGATGTCGAGCGCCGCGACCCGCACCGTGCCGGTGAGTTCGACATCATGGGCGGCAAGGGCCTTCGCCAGCACCGCGATCATCGCGTCGGTCGAGCTGGATTCGCCGTCCCCCGCCTTGAGGCTGCAGTTGAGGGCCAGGGCTTTCAGAACCATCGCATGTCTCCATCCGCCCCATCCACGCGCCGAACCGGGCTCCAGCCAATGAACTCCCCAGCAGGCAATGTGTTCTTCGGGGAAAGGAGATTTGCGATGCCCGATACCGAAGAGATGATCCATGAGGATGGCCTGCCCGGCCATGAAAGCCGGCTGGAGCCCAAGCCCGAATGGGAACCGCGCTATCCCGGCTCCGGCCGGCTGGCGGGCAAGGTGGCGATCGTCACCGGCGCCGACAGCGGAATCGGGCGGGCGGTCGCGGCGCTCTATGCCCGCGAAGGGGCCGATGTCGCGATCTTCTACCTCTGCGAACATGACGACGCGGAAAAGACCGCCGGGATCGTTAGGGCGGAAGGGCGGCGGGCGCTCACGATCGCGGGCGACCTGGGCGACCGGGACTTCTGCCAGCGGGCCGTGGCGCAGGTGGTCGAGCAGTTCGGGCGGATCGACATCCTCGTCAACAATGCGGGCGAGCAGCACCCGGACAGCGACATCACCGACATCAGCGAGGAACAGCTGCGCCGCACCTTCCAGACCAACATCTTCGCCATGTTCTTCCTGACGCAGGCGGTCCGCCCGCATCTGAAGCGCGGGGCGGCGATCGTCAACTGCACCTCCGTCACCATGTATCAGGGGTCGAAGGAACTGCTCGACTATTCCAGCACCAAGGGGGCGATCACCGCCTTCACCCGGTCGCTGTCCGAAAATCTGGTGGGGGACGGCATCAGGGTGAACGCCGTCGCGCCGGGTCCGATCTGGACCCCGCTCAACCCCAGCGGCGGGGCAAGTCCGGAAAAGCTGGAGCATTTCGGGGAAAGCACGCCCATGGGCAGGCCGGGCCAGCCCAATGAAGTCGCCCCGTCCTTCCTCTTCCTCGCCTGCGATGACGCCAGCTACATGTCGGGGCAGGTGCTGCATCCCAATGGGGGCACCATCGTCAACGGCTAGAGCCAATCGTGCGGAAAAGCTGCCCTGAGCCTGCCGACGGGCGGGAACCGGTTTTCCGCCTGAAAGGATCGGACAACAGAAAGCTGGAGCACGCGACCCGCGTCCGATCTGGCGCAGCGTGCTCCAGGCGCGAGCGGATTGAAGCCGCATCACGTCGCTGCGCCTCACCTGACCGGGATCCGGTCTTCCCTCAGGCGGTCAGCGAGTCCGCGCGGCCTTCCCCGCGCATCCCGCGCGGAGACCAGGGCGCGGCCCGCCGGTTCAGGGTGATGATGGCGCTATTCTCGCTCCACGACTGGATCAGCGCGGGAATATTCTCCGACGGCGCGGGGCGGCCGAAATAGAAACCCTGGGCATAGTCGCAGCCCAGTTCGCGCAGCTTGACCGACTGGTCCGCTTCCTCGACGCCTTCCGCCACCACCTTCATGTTGAGCGCGCGGCCCAGCGTGATCAGCGCGGAAACGATGGCGGCATCGCTTTCGCGCGCCGTCACGCCGCTGACGAAGGAACGGTCGATCTTCAGCGTGCTGACGGGCAGCGACCGCAAATGGGAAAGCGAGGCGAAGCCGGTCCCGAAATCGTCCAGCGCCAGCGGGATGTTGCACATGTGCAGTTCGTCGATGGAACGGCGCACCGTGTCCGACCCCGCGCCCAGGAACACCCCTTCGGTGATCTCGATCTCTATGGAATCGGGCGCGATGGAGAAGCGGTCCATGGTCTCGATCAAGCGTCCGGCAAAGCGTTCCCGCCGCAATTCGGCCGAGGACACGTTGATGGCGACATGCCCCAGCGTCAGCCCGCGCGCGCGCCATGCGGCCATGTCGGCGAACACCTGGCTGGTCATCGTCTGGCCGATCATGTCGGCGACGTCATGATCGTCGAACGCCGCGTAGATTTCGGCGGGCGAGCGGATGGTGCCGCAACTGTCGCGCCACCGCAGCAGCGCTTCGAACCCGACCAGTTCGCCCGTCTGCAACGACACCTTGGGCTGATAATAGCTGATGATCGTGCCGTCGCGCACGGCGGTCCGCGCCCGGTTGATCATGGCCACGCGCTCCTGCATGTCCTCCAGCAGCGACTGCTCGAACATCTGCATGCGCCCCCGGCCCAGCGACTTGGCGCGATAAAGCGCCAGGTCGGCATGGCGCAGCAGTTCCGTCGCGACCCGGCCATCCTCGGGGAATGCGGCCACGCCGATGCTGCCGCGGCATTCGAGCGAGCGCCCGGCGGCGAACAGCGTCTCCCGAATGGTGAGGACGCGATTGGCGAGATCGGCAAGCTGCTGTCGGCTTTCGACATTCTCGATCAATATGGCGAACTCGTCGCCGCCCAGCCGCGCCACCACCCCGTCGCCGGCGAAGATTTCCTTGAGGCGGGAGGCAAAGCTCTTCAACAGCTCGTCACCGGCATGATGGCCCATCAGGTCGTTGACGTCCTTGAAATTGTCGATGTCGAGCAGGAAGACGCCGACCTTCTTGAAGTCGGTCATGGCGCTCGCCAGCGCCTTGTCCAGGCAGGCGTTGAACATCGCCCGGTTGGGCAGTTGCGTCAGCGAATCATGCTCGGCGTTCCAGCGTATCTGCTCCTCGATCAGCACGCTTTCATGGATGTCCTCGGTATAGCCGTACCAGCGGATGATCCGGCCTTCCTCGTCGCGCCGGGGATAGGCCTGCGCCCGCATCCAGCGATACTGGTCGTTGACCATCAGCCGCACGCGCACGTCGAAGGGCTCGCCGGTGGTCAGCGAATGGGTGATCCGGTGGGTCAGCGGGCCGATGTCATCCGGATGCGTCGCCGCAAGCCAGCCATTGCCCTCCGCCTCCTCCCGGTCCAGGCCGGAACTTTCCAGCCAGCGATCGGTGAAGTCGATGATCCGGCCGTCGGGATCGGCCAGCCAGGGAAGCTGAGGATTATATTCGACGATCAGGCGCAGATTTTCCGTGCTGCGGCGCAGCCGTCCGATTTCGGCATGTTCGGTCGTGACGTCGATCATCACCAGGTCGGCCGCCGGCCGGCCCGCCCCGTCACGACGGATGCGCGCGACGACACGCATATTCCTCATGACGCCTTCACGATCCTCCAGCGTCAGCGTCGCTTCGGCCCTGCCCATGCGCAGAACGGCGCGGGCAAGCTGGAGCACGGGCTTGCGAAAGATCCGGTGCACGCCGCGGAACCAGCGAAGCAGCGGCTGGCCGTCCCGCACGCCGAAACGGCTCGCGGTGGCGGCATCGGGATGGCATAGCCCATCCCCGTCAACCGACCACCGCAAGACCCCTGCCGACGCCAGTATCTGCTGGTCGCCATCCATCGGGTCCTGCCTGCCTTGAAATTCATCAGGTGACCGCGATGAAATCTGGTCCGCCATTCTACTCCTGCTGTCCCGGCGCCGCGGCCCTTAAGAAGGTTTCACCATTTGCTGGCTAAGATTTCCTTAATGGCCGCCATATGGGCCATAGCCAGCACGCCCAAGCGCAACGTCCTAAAATGCCGCCGAAAGGCTGACGCCATAGGTGCGCGGCGGCCCGTATGCCGCCGTTCGGTACACGCCCAGACCGGACCGGTCGTCGGCATAGGTCTTGTAGATCCTGTCGGTCAGGTTCTGGACCCAGGCGGCGATGTCCCACTGCCCGCGACGCAGGCCGAAACGCAGGTTGACCAGCGTGCGCGGCCCGGCCTTGAAGGCGTCCGAATTGGTCGGCTCGAAATAGACGGTCGACCGGTGATCCACATCCGCGCGGGCGAAGATCGTGCCGATCCGCACCGGAACCTCATAGCTGACGGCGCCATAGCCGGTGAAATGGGGCGCCAGGACCAGGTCGTTGCCGGTGCAGTCGGTGCTGGGGCTGCCGACAGAGGGAATGACCGATGCGGGAACGCCGCAATTGTCGAACCTCTTATAATGTGCGTCCAGAATGGCGGCATTCCCCTCCAGCCGCAGCCGGGACGTCAGTTGCAGCGACAGCTCGCCTTCCACGCCCTCCACCTGCGCGCGGCCGGCATTGGTGAGCGCCAGCCCGCTGCCCAGCACCTGCGACACCTGCAACCGGTCGTAATCGGTGTGGAACGCGGCAAGGTTCAGCCGCATCCGCCGGTCCAGCGTCAGCATCTTGAAGCCGACCTCATAGCTGGTCGCCTTTTCCGGGCTGGCGGTCAGCCCGCCCAGCGAAGAGGCGAGGTCGACATTGTAAGCCGCGCTCTTGAAGCCGCGGGAGAAGCGCGCATAGACATTGGCGTCCGGCACGACCTCATAGGAAATGGTCGCGCTGGGCGACAGGTCGTCATCGGTCGACCGGCCGTCGAAGGTGAGGTTCGGGAAGCCCAGATAGGTGAAGATACCCGTCCCGCTGGCGTCATCCTGGACGAAATGGGCGCGCTTCTTCTCCCTGGTGTAGCGCAGGCCGGCGGAAAGCGACAGGCGATCGGTCAGTTCATAGTCGAGCCGCCCGAACAGCGCCCCGCTCTCCGTCTTGACGCTGCCCTTGGTGGTCAGCATCGGTTCGCCCGGCACGCCCGTATCGGCGCCCAGACCCAGGCCCCGGTCGGTGCGCACCATCTGGTCGAAATAATAGGCGCCCAGCAGATAGCGCAGCTTGCCGGTGCCGCCCGCCAGCCGCAGTTCCTGGCTGAAGAAATGGGAATCGTCGCTGAAATTGTCCGCGGAGACGAAGTCGACCTGCTCCTGATCGTCGTCCAGCGAGGCATGATAGGAGGAATCGCGATAGGCGGTGATGGCCGTCAGCGTGATCGCGTCCGATGCCCATTCCGTCCTCAGCGAAATGCCCTGGCTGTCGCGGTGCAACCGGTTGGGCCGGTTGTTGTTGATGTGCAGCGGCTCCCGCGAAGGGAAATCCGCCGGATAGCCGGCCAGCGCGTCCGCCTGGAAGAAGGCGGGCGTGCCGCGGTCGCGCAGCCCCTCCCACCGGGCGATGAAGGACAGTTGGTCGGTCGGCGCATATTTGGCCGACAGCCGCCAGGTCAGCAGGTCGGTCGATCCCGCATCCCTGCCGCCGGACAGATGCTTGTAGAAGCCGTCCTGCCGGGCATAGGCCACCGCGCCGCGCACCGAAAGCCGTTCGTTGAGGCGCGTGCCCAGCACCGCCTCGCCCCGCCTGTAATCGTAATTGCCCGCGTCCAGCCGGATGGAGGCGCCGGGATCGGCGTCGGGCTGCTTCGTCTGGACGTTGACGACGCCGGCGATGGTGTTCTTGCCATATTCCGTCCCTTGCGGGCCGCGCACGATTTCCACCCGGTCGACATCCAGAAGATGCTGGACGAAATTTTCCGGCCGGCCGACATAGACATCGTCCACATAGATGCCGACGCCGGTTTCCAGCCCGATATTGCGGACCAGGGTGGAGATGCCGCGGATCGAGATCTGCCCCTGCAACTGGCCTGCAATGCCCCCGCCGATGTCGACATTGGGGGCCATGCGGGTCAGGTCGGTGATGGTCTGCAACCCCGCCGCCACGATCGAATCGCCCGAAATGCTGGTGACCGCCAGCGGCGCCTTCAGCAGCGGTTCCGGCACCTTGCGCGCCGTCACCGTGATGTCGGCGCGCATGTCCGCATCGGCCGGGGCCTGCGCCCGGGCCGTGCCGGAAGCTGCCAGTTCGATCGTCGCGGAAACCAGAAGTGCCCACTTCCATCGCCGCCTGTACCCAAAATTCGTCATCGCCCACGAAACCCGCTATATTTTTTCAATCCGCCGATCATAGGCGGACTTGGTAAACCGCTGGTTAAACTCTTCCTGCGTCCGGCTCCGGATCGGACGAGCTTGCGCTCTGCGGCCGGCGGCCCCGCAACCCGGCGAACGCTCGTTCCGCCGCAAACAGGAATCAGGCGGCAGGAAGGCACGCTTAACCCGCTTTTAAGACCTGACGCGGCATGACGGCAGGCATATGCCGCGTGAGGAACCATGAGCGAATATATCCCCAGCACCCAGCTTCGCGCCGGAAGTTCGACCACCGCCGCCGATTTCAACGCGGGGGTCGACAGCACGCTCAGCATCGAGAGCCTCGTCACCCGCTTCAGCCAGGCCCTGGGCCTTCAGGCGGCGAGCCATGCCTGCTACGCTGTCGGCGATGGGGAGCGGCGCTTCCTGTTCGGTGAGACCGGCTGGTGCGGGCCGATCGCACAGCCGGAGGTCCTGCCGCAGATCTGCTTTCCGATCACCGGCTGGGACGAACGGCAATATGAGGTTGAGATCCGCCTGCTGAGCATGCTGGAAAGCCCGGAGGAACGCGCGAACCTGCACGCCATGGCGACGCTCTACCTGTGCCGGGGCATCGCCCTGCTCGACGCGCGCGACGATCTGGCCGCGTCCGCCCTGACCGAGACCGAGCTGTTCTGCCTCGACCAGCGGCAGGCCGGGTGGTGCGACCTCGACATTGCCGAGGCACTCGACCGCTCCGTCCAGGCGGTGAAGGTGCATGTCCAGCGCGCCCGGCAGAAGCAGGCCGCCTGAACCCCCTTTATCGACCGGGTTTTTTGCGGGGAACATGGATTGCACCCTGCAACTTTCCGATGACCTCCCCTGTATAATGTGTTACAGGCGCTGCCGCTGCATGCGGGGGACGAACGGATTTGATTCATCTGATTTCGAAGAACAATTCCGCACTGTACCAGGACGAGATCAGAGATTTGCACCAGGCCCGCGCGGAGGTGTTCGTCAACCAGCTCGGCTGGGATCTCAGGGTCGAGGACGGATTGGAATATGACGAATATGATGATGCGCGCGCGAGCAACATCATAGGCTTTTCGACCGAGAACCGGGTCGTCATGGGGCTGCGTTTCCGCCCCACCGACGACTGTTCCATGCTGCTCGATCATTTTTCGCATGTCCTGCCGGCCGGCATCCGCCCCATCGACGACGGGCGGACCTGGGAACTGAGCCGCGGATTCTGCATTGAGCGGGGCATGCGCCGCCACAATCTGCGACGGAAGGCCGCGTGCATGATCGCGCCGCTGGAACTGGCCTATGAGGCCGGGATCGACCGTTGCGTGGGCTTCACCGATGTCCGCATGCTCAGCTTCTGCTACGGCGTCGGCTGGAAGCTGACCCTGCTCGGTTCCGCCATGGACTATGGCCAGGGGGAGGCCGTCGCCTATGAGGTGGAGGTGTCGCAGGCCGCGCTCGACGAGATGCGCCAGATGTGGGGCCTGCCCCGGCCTTCGCACATCACCATCGACCAGCTTCTTCCGGAGGAGGAGAATGTGCACGTCGCGGCGGCCCGGCTGGCGCGCGAGCATCCAGAACTGCAGAAGATCGCCGCCCAGCCGGAGATCGGTTCCGTCACACACCCGCCCGCCACGACCGGGGCGGACGTCTATTATGGCAGATTCGGGGCGACCCGTTCGGCTTCAGGGGGACATTGATGAATTCCGACCTTATTCGACAGGCATCGGCAGAGGAAATCGAAAGCTGGATCATTGCCCGCATCGCTGAAATCGTGAATGTGGCGCCCGCCGCCGTCTCTCCCGATGCGCCGTTCGACAGTTTCGGGATCGATTCCGCCAAGGCGATCTCGTTGATGGTGGAGCTGGAGAACTGGCTGAACCTGCCCGACGAACTGCCGCTGGAACTGTTGTTCGAGGCGGAGGCGATCCGCGACGCGGCGACGGGCATCGCCGGGGCGGTCAGCGACATGGCGGCCCAGCAGGGCGGCGTCCAGCCATGATCCAGGACGAACAGATCGAATTTGGCGGATCGGCCGCCGCCATCCGCCACCATTATGATGTCGGCAACGACTTCTATTCGGCGTGGCTCGACCCCAGCATGACCTATTCCAGCGCGATGTGGGACGGCCTGCCCAAGGACGCCCCGCTGGAGGAGGCGCAGCAGCGCAAGCTCGACTATCATGCGGAATCGGTCGGCGCCGGCGAGGGCATGCGCATATTGGACGTCGGTTGCGGCTGGGGCGGCATGATGCGCAACCTGCGGCGCAGGCATGGCGCCGCCGAATGCGTCGGCCTGACGCTGAGCGAGGAACAGCTCGCCTATATCGAGCAATCGGGCGATCCCGGCATAGGCGCGGTCCTTTCCAACTGGCACGACTATCGTCCCGACAGGCCGTTCGACGCGATCATCTCCGTCGGCGCGTTCGAGCATTTCGCCCATCCGCAGCAGAGCGTGGACGAGCGCCGCGGCGTGTACCGCGAATTCTTCCAGGCCTGCCGCGACTGGATGCAAGGGAAGGGCCGTCTGTCGCTCCAGACCATCGCCTATGGCAGGATGTCGCCGGAGGACGCCAATCCCTTCATTGCGAACGAGATCTTCCCGGCGGCGGAACTGCCGACGCTGGAGGACATCGTGGTCGCCTGCAAGGGTCTGTTCCGCGTCGAGCGGCTGCGCGACGACGGGCTAGACTATGCGCGCACCTGCGAGATGTGGAGCAACCGGCTGCGCGGCGCGGTCCGCAGCGGGGTGGTCGATCCGGCCATCCATCCGGTCGAGAAATATTCCCGTTATCTGCGCATGTCGGCCGCCGGTTTCCGCATGCGGAAGATCGGCCTGCTCCGGATAGCCTTCGCGACGGAATGACCGGAACATCCCCAAGCCGGGCGGAATCGCCTGGCGACCGGGATCATGCGGCATCAAAGGACTGGGCGTTTTCGCTCCATGTGAAAAGGCTCCAAAGCATCGGGTTCGCAAAAAAGATGCAGATAGACTTCAGCCGGTCGATCGTCGACATCGTACTGGACCATGGGAACAGCGTCCCGGACCGGCCGGCGCTGATATTCGACCAGGGCGACGGTCCGCAGAGCAGCCTGACCTATGCGCAGGTGGCGGCGCAGGTCGGGCAGCTTGCCGGCGCCATGGCGGCACGGGGGTTGGCGGCGGGGGGGTTGGCGGCGGGGGGGCTGGCCGGTCCCCGGATCGCCCTCCTCTTCTCGGCGGGGACCGACTTCGCGCTCGCGCTGCTTGCCTGCCTCGCGGTCGGCGGCGTCGCCATTCCGCTCGCCCCGGTCGGCCGGCGCAAGGCGCGGCTTCGGAATATCCTGAACATGCTGGACGACATCCGGCCCGACTGCATCCTGCTGGACGACAGCATGGCCGGCCTGTTCGGGGAGGAACTGTCCGCCGCCCTGTCCGCCGGCCCGGTGCGCTATCTGGAATTTGCCGCGCTCGCGGCGGTATCGCACGCCTTCTCGCCGCTGGCGCTCGCGCCGGACCGGCTCGCCGTGCTCCAGTTCACCTCCGGCACCACGTCGAACCCGAAGGGGGTGATGATCAGCCATGGCAACATCATCGCCAACGAGACGATGATCCGCGCCGCCTTCGGCCACGACCGGGATTCCCATTTCGTCGGCTGGGTGCCGCATTATCACGACCAGGGGCTGTTCGGGAACATCCTGCAACCGCTGTTCCTGGGCTCGACCTGCGTGATCACCTCGCCCGCCGCGTTCATCAACAGGCCGATGTCCTGGCTGCAACTCATTTCCCGTTATCGCGCGCATACCAGCGGCGGGCCCAATTTCGGCTACGACCTTTGCGTCGACCATGCCACGCGGCGGGGCATGCCGGACGGTCTCGACCTGTCGGGCTGGCGCGTCGCGTTCAACGGGGCGGAGCGGGTGCGGCCTGCCACGCTCGACCGCTTTGCCGAATGCTTTGCCGGTGCCGGTTTCGACAGGCGCGCCTTCCTGCCTTGCTATGGACTGGCTGAATCCACCCTCGTGACCATCGCGGTTCCGCCCCGGAGCGACCCCATCGTCAAGAGCTACGACAGCCGCGCTCTCGCGGCAGGTCGGGCGGTGGAGAGCGCCGGCGGGGACGCCGTGCTGGACCTCGCCTGCTGCGGCCCCGCCATGGCCGGGGCGGAGGCGCGGATCGTCGATCCCGAAAGCGGCGAGGCGCTGCCCGATGGCGCGGTGGGCGAAATCTGGCTGCGCGGCCCGCACATCACCGCCGGCTATATCGACAATCCCGCCGCGACGGAGGCGAGCTTCGGCCGGCTGGACGAAGGCGGGCCGTTCCTGCGCACCGGCGATCTCGGCTTTTCCACGGCCGATGGATTTTTCATCGTCAGCCGCCTCAAGGACCTGATCATCGTCCGGGGCCGCAACCATGCGCCCAGCGATGTCGAACAGATCTGGTCGGAACTTTCCGGCACGGTGGGACAGGCAAGCGCCGCCGCCGTGGAGATCGAGATGGGCGATGCGCAGCATATCGTCCTGATCGCGGAGATGAAGCGCGACGACGCCCGGTCCCTGTCGGACGAGAAACTCCAGGACCTTGCCGCCCGGCTGCGCGCCACGGCCATGGAGCGGCTGGAACTGGCCATCACCGATCTGGTGATGGTGCCCGCCAGCGCGATCCCCCGCACGACCAGCGGCAAGGTGCAGCGCAAGCAGGCCGGCAGGATGCTGATGGACGGGGAATTGACGGTGCTGGGCATGGCGGGACCGCTGGCGCAGGCGTTCGCGCCGTCCGGGCAAAGGGCATCCGCCTGAGTTCGTCCTGACAGGGTGGAACGCGGTTCGGCCCGACAGGTGAAACCCTGAGGGCCGGGATCGGCCGGCGTCCGCCCGGCCGTCTCCCGCATCGGCATCCGCGCGAAGGCGCGACCTGCGTCCGATTGAACGCGGCGCTCTGGCTGACGGTCGGCACAGCGGAAGGTCGTCGCGGCAATGGCTGCGCCGTTCGCCCGCGCCAGGCCCGACTCGTTCCTTGATGCCCTGGCCCCGGAAGCGTAAATTGCACGGCGGTCGGGGGCGTGGCCGCCGAAGCGGAGAGGATGGACCGATGATTCGCCTGTCATTGCCGATGCGCTCTGCCATCCCCCTGCTGCTGGCGGCGAGCGCGGGTCCCGCCCTTGCCCAATCGACGATCCTTCCCGAAGGCATGGCCATCCAACTGGAAACCCGACAGGAGATTTCCTCCAAATCCGCCCGCGTCGGCGACAGGATCGAACTGGCCGTGGCCAAGCCCGTGACGATCGGCGGCGTGACGCTCATCCCCGCCGGCAGCCCGGCGGTGGGGGAAGTGAGCCGCGTCAGGGACAATGGCCTGCTCGGCCGCTCGGGCAAGCTCGACATCAAGGTCAGCACGGTCAGGGCGGGCGGGATGGACGTGCCGGTGCGCGGCCAGCGCAATTCCCAGGGCAAGTCCGGCACCCTGGGCGCGGTGGGCGCGGGCATCGTCTTCCTGCCGCTGGCGGTGATCGTCCGCGGAAAGGACGTCAAGCTGCCCGCCGGCACGCTGTTCGAGGTCTATGTCGACAAGGAGGTTTCCCTGGGATCGGGCGTGGCTCCGGGCGGCCCGGCCGCCGCCACTCCGGCCGAAAGCCGCGACATGCCCGGCAGCATAAGGACCGTCGATCCCAATCAGGCGCTGGGTTCCTGAAGCCCGTCCCGGCAGCGGTCAGCCCTCGCCCTCCGGCCCCAGCCGCAGCGCGCTCGCCTGCTCGAAAATGGCGGCGATCACCGGATCATTGTCCGAAATACGCCTGGCCACATGAAACTCGATGGGCGACAGGGCCGGCATGCCCTCCAGTTTCACAAGGGCTCCGCTCATCAGGTCGGCGCGGGCCATGGGTTCCGGGAAGATGCCGATCCCGCCACCCGCCTTGGCGATGTCGATCATCATCCGCGCATTGTTGCACAGGTTGAGCGATTTACGGGCGATCTGCGAAGCGGCGATCGCGTCGCGCATTCGCCCATAGATCGGGGAATGGCTGGCCAGCGACCAGATCGGAATGGTGCGGTCCGCCGCATCGCCGTGGAATGACGCGGCAATGGCGGGACTGGCGAGCCAGACCAGGCTCACCCCGCCGATGGGACGCGACTGGAGCGCCGGATGCGCGATCGGCCCGGCCGCGAAGGAAATATCGGCGCGCCCGACCAGCAATTGCTGGATCAGGTTGGCGGTCAGGTCGATTTCCAGTTCCAGGCTGACATGCGGCATTGCCCCCTTCAATTGCGACACGAAGTCCGGAAGGCAGCTTGCCGCGGCGATTTCGCCTGCGCCGATGCGGACCACGCCGCTCGCTTCCGCCAATCCGCCGCAGCGCAGCAGCATGCTCTGCAGATCGCTCCAGAGAGGTCCGCAATCGCGCACCAGTTGCCGCCCGGCGGGGGTGAAGGACATGGTCCGGCCTTCGCGGCGGAACAGCCGGGCGCCCAGATGGCTCTCCAGTTCCCTTACCCGCGCCGAAATTGCCGGCTGGGTGGTGTTCAACCGCTCCGCCGCCGCAGCGAACGTGCCGAGCCGGTCGATCCAGAGCAGGGTTTCCAGATGGAAGAGGCCAATGCGATTGATAGACATGGCTTTTGGCTAAAGCAAAAAACAAATCATTAGAAATGATAATTGGCCTCCGCCAGAATGGCGATCCGAAGGAGAGGCATGCTTATGGTCAAAAAGCTTTATTCGGATGCGGCGAGTGCGTTGGAGGGTTTGCTGTTCGACGGCATGCATCTGTGCGCTGGCGGGTTCGGGCTGTGCGGGATACCCGAGCGGCTGATCGATGCGATCCGGGATTCGGGGGTCAGGGATCTGACCATCGCCTCCAACAATGCGGGGATCGATGGCGAGGGGCTGGGCAAGCTGCTGCGCACGCGTCAGGTCAGGAAGATGATCTCCAGCTATGTGGGCGAGAACAAGGAGTTCGAGCGGCAATATCTGGCCGGGGAGCTGGAGGTGGAGTTCTGCCCGCAGGGCACGCTGGCCGAACGCTGCCGGGCGGGCGGCGCGGGCATTCCGGGCTTCTACACCAGGACGGGCGTGGGCACGGCGGTGGCCGAGGGCAAGGAAGTGAAGAGCTTCGACGGGCAGGATTATATATTGGAGCGCGGCATCTTCGCCGATGTGGCGGTCATCAAGGGCTGGAAGGCCGATGAGAGCGGCAACCTCATCTTCCGCAAGACGGCGCGCAACTTCAACCAGCCCATGGCGACGGCGGCGAAGATCTGCGTCGCGGAAGTGGAGGAGGTGGTGCCCACCGGCAGCCTCGACCCCGATGCGATCCATCTGCCCGGCATCTACGTCAAGCGCATGATCGTCGGAGCGCCTTACGACAAGAAAATCGAATTCCGCACCGTCCGCCAGAGGGAGGCCGCATAATGGCATGGACTCGTGACGAAATGGCCGCGCGGGCGGCGAAGGAATTGCAGGACGGTTTCTACGTGAACCTGGGCATCGGCATCCCGACGCTGGTGGCGAACCACATTCCCGACGGCGTGGAAGTGACGCTGCAGTCGGAGAACGGCATGCTGGGCATCGGCCCCTTCCCCTATGAGGGGGAGGAGGATGCCGACCTGATCAATGCGGGCAAGCAGACGATCAGCGAATTGCCGCAGAGCTGCTATTTTTCCAGCGCCGACAGCTTCGCGATGATCCGGGGCGGGCATATCGACCTGACCGTGCTGGGCGCGATGGAGGTTTCGGAACATGGCGACATCGCCAACTGGATGATCCCGGGCAAGATGATCAAGGGCATGGGCGGCGCGATGGACCTGGTCGCGGGCGTCAAGAAGATCATCGTCGTCATGGAACACACGTCCAAGGACGGCAGTCCCAAGTTCATCCCGGCCTGCACCCTGCCGCTGACCGGCAGGAATGTGGTCGACATGATCGTCACCGACCTTTGCGTGTTCCAGCGGCCCGACCATGACAGCCCGTTCCGCCTCATCGAATGCGCGCCGGGCGTCACGGCGGAGGAAGTCGCCGCCAAGACCAGTGCGCATTACACGGTGGACGTCGCTCAACCGGCCTGAGGAAAGAGGGCGAGGCCCGTCCCGTCAAGGGCCTCGCCGCCTCAGGCATGAAAGCGAATGCGCCCTGGGTCGCGTCTTCCGATCCACGGCAAAGTCATCCTTTTCAGGGATGGCCTGAATAGAGTGAAGCGAAGCGCCACAGGACATATCCGGGCCAGGCCGGCGCCAAGCTTTTCTCCGCAGAGGGGCCATGACCCCGAAACAGGATGCGGATCAGGCTGCCTGCGCCCGCGCCGCGGCTATGCAGGCCTGCAAGTGATTATGCCGGAAGGGCTTGGACAGGCGCGTGATGTCGGGCGCGATCAGGTCCACCCCCTCATAGCCCGATATGATCAGCAACGCGATGTGCGGATGATCGGCCCGCAGGCGCAGCGCCAGTTCCACCCCCGTCATGCCCGGCATGATATGGTCGGTGATCAGGATGTCCGGCCGGTCGCCGGATTCGATCATGCTGAGCGCGCGTTCGGCCCGATCGGTGTCCACCACCTCATAGCCCATGTCGATCAGCATCTCCCGCGTGCTGTTCCGGACGAGATCGTTGTCGTCCACCAGCAGCACCTTGCCCGAACGCTCTTTCGGCCCCTCCTCGACTGCTGGGGAAGCCGCCTTCACGGTAGGCGCCCGCTCGACGGGCAGCCATAGCCGGACGCTGGTGCCCTGTCCCACGGCGCTGTCGATCTCCACCGTGCCGCCAAGCTGGGCGGCAAGGCCGTGGACCATGGAAAGGCCAAGCCCCGTGCCATGGCCGGACGGCTTGGTCGTGAAGAAGGGCTCCATGGCCGCCGCCTTGACCGCCGGGGTCATGCCGGTGCCGGTGTCGCTGACGGTCAGGCAGACATAGGGACCGGGCGTCAGCGCGGCGGGCAGGCGGCTTTGGCGCGCCTGTGCCTTTATGCTGAGCGCGCCGCCGTCGGGCATGGCGTCGCGGCCGTTGACGGCCAGGTTGAGCAGCGCGACCTCAAGCTGATGGGCGTCCGCGCGCACCGGGGGCACCATCGGCTGGAGATCGACCGACAGCGCGATCCGCGGTCCCAGCGTGCTGGTCAGCAAGGCCTGCATCCCGCCAAGCAGGTCCGACAGGTCGACCGCCTTTGCGGTCAGGGGCTGGCGGCGGGCAAAGGTCAAGAGCCGCTGCACCAGCGTCTGCGCGCTCTCCGCCGCCTGCATCGCGATGGTCGCATGCCGCTCGATCGATTCGGGCGTCCGCTTGCCCGACAGGATCAGGTCCAGCCCGCCGACGATCGGCATCAGCAGATTGTTGAAGTCATGGGCGACATGGCCCGTCAACTGGCCGAGCATGTCCAGCTTCTGGACCTGGCGCAGGCTGTCCTGCGACCGCTCCAGTTCCGTGGTGCGTTCCCGGACGCGGCGTTCGAGCTGGTCGTTCAGCGCTTCCAGCGACGCGAACAGCCGCCCGTTCTCCAGCGCGGTGGACGCGGCGCGGGCCAGCGCCTCCAGCAGCGCGATCTCATTGTCGGTGGGCTGCGCGAATTCGGACCAATAGGCGCCCAGAGCGGCCATGGGTTCGATGCGGCCGATCGGCACCATCACCATCGACCGCACGAATGTGGTGCGATAGGCCTCCACCGGCACGCGGGGATCGTCGAAGACGTCCGGGATCACCGCCGTCCGATGATGCTCCATCGCCCATCCGGACACGCAACTCGATGCCGGGAAGCGCTGTCCCGCCCAGAGCGGTTCCATCGAATCTTCAGCGATATAATGACACTGGTCCTCGTCGCGCAGGACGACCGCGATGCCGTCCGCCCCCACCGCGCGGCGCGCAAAGGCCCGCAGGACATTTATGATCGCTTCCATCGACCGCGCGCCGGCCAGCGCCTCCATGGCTTCGGCGGCTATGGTCCATCGTGCCGCCAGCGCCTTTTGTTCGGCACCCCGTTCGCTTGCCAATTTCCTATCCATCGACAACCTTCTGCATCGGAACCGCGCGTCTTTCTAACATCGGACGGCGTCGATCACAAAGCGATTATGATCAATGGCTTAGAGGCGGCCTGGGTTTGCGGCCCGTCAACTCATCCTTAACCCTGTTCATCCGCCGGTCCGCCGGCGCGGGTGCCGGGCGCGCAAGCCCGCGACGCCCGCTCCGCAGGAACCGTCACAATGCCTCGACGATGGTCACATTGGCGATGCCGCCGCCTTCACACATAGCTTGCAGCCCATAGCGCTTGCCCCGCGCCCTCAATCCATGGACAAGGGTCGCCATCAGCTTCGTCCCGCTCGCGCCGAGAGGGTGGCCCAGCGCGATCGCACCGCCATGGACGTTCAGCTTGCCCGGATCGGCGCCCAGCACCTTCAGCCAGGCCATGGGAATGGAAGCGAAAGCTTCGTTCACTTCGAACAGGTCGATCTCGTCCAGGCCCAGCCCCGCCCGGCGCAGCGCCCTTTCCGTGGCCGCAATCGGTTCCTCCAGCATGATGACGGGGTCGCCCGCCGTCACCGTCAGATTATGGATGCGCGCCAGCGGCCTCAGGTCGAACCGCTTCAGCGCCTCCTCATTCGCGACCAGCACGGCGGAGGCGCCATCGGTCATCTGGCTCGCATTGCCAGCGGTGATCGTGCCGCCTTCGGTCAGCGTCTTCAGCCCGGCCAGCGCCTCCATCGATCCATTGGCGCGCACGCCCTCATCCTGCGCGAAGCGGCCGTCCGGCGTGTCGACCGGCACGATCTCGCGCTCGAAAGCGCCCGCGGCGATGGCCGCCGCGGCCTTGCGATGGCTCTCCAGCGCGTAGGCGTCCATGTGTTCGCGGCTGAAGCCATATTTGTCGGCAATCGCCTGCCCGCCATGGTACTGGCTGAACTCGTCGACGCCGTAGCGCTCGCGGATGCTGGCGGGCCATGGACCTTCCCCAATTCCCGCCTGCGCATGCAGATTGAAGTTGGAGCCCATCGGCACGCGCGTCATGCTTTCCACGCCGGCCGCGATCACCAGGTCCTGCGTGCCGGACATCACCGCCTGCGCCGCGAAATGCAGCGCCTGCTGCGACGATCCGCACTGCCGGTCGATGGTGACGGCGGGAACGCTGTCGGGCAGTTTCGACGCCAGCACGACATTGCGGCCGAAGGCGAAGGATTGTTCGCCGCCCTGCGTGACGCAGCCCAATATGACATCCTCGACCGCGGCGGGATCGATGCCGCTGCGGTCGACCAATGCGTTCAGCACCACGGCGCCCAGATCCGCCGGATGAACGCCCGACAGCGCCCCCTTGCGCTTGCCGCCGGCAGTGCGCAGCGCCTCGACAATATAGGCTTCGGCCATTTTCAGCTTCCTTCGACATGAGGAGGAGCGGCGGACCGAACCGGTTCCCCGCTCCAGAAGGCGGCAGGCGCGCGCGTGGAACCAGCGCTTCGCCTGCCGGGGCCGCTCAACGCGGCGCCATTCGGATCGCGCCGTCCAGTCGGATGACCTCGCCGTTCAGCATGGGATTGGCGATGATGCTGTCCACGAGCTGCGCATATTCGTCGGGCTTCCCAAGGCGGCTGGGATGCGGCACCTGCGCGCCCAGCGCATCCTGCACATGCTGGGGGAACGCCTCCAGCATGGGCGTCAGGAAGATACCCGGCGCAATGGTCATCACACGGATCTTGTGCTGCGCCAGGTCGCGGGCGATGGGCAGGGTCATGCCGACGACGCCGCCCTTGGAGGCGCTATAGGCGGCCTGGCCAATCTGGCCGTCGAACGCCGCAACCGACGCCGTGTTGACGATGACGCCCCGCTCACCCTCGATCTCGTCCGCCTTCGCCAGGGAAGCCGCGAAGCGGGCGATCATGCAGAATGTCCCGATCAGGTTCACTTCGACGGTCCGCCTGAACACGTCCAGCGGATGGGGCGCATGCTCCTTGCCGACGGTCTTGATCGCCGGCGCGATCCCCGCGCAGTTGACCAGGATGCGGGCGACGCCGTGCAGCGCCTCGGCCTGTTCGAACGCTGCCGCGACGGCGCCCTCGTCCGTCACGTCGACCTTCATGAACTGGCCGCCAATGGCGTCGGCATGGGCCGTCCCCAATTCGGCGTTCAGGTCGAACAGCGTCACCCTGGCGCCGCCCCGGGCCAGACGCGCGGCGGTGGCGCCGCCCAATCCCGACGCGCCGCCGGTGACGATGGCAGCCATTCCCTTCAGATCCATTTCAGCCTCCGGAAACTCATGAGTGACTCATGCACTTTTGGGTGTATTGCGTCGCGCCGGGTTTCCTGTCAACGCTCCGCTGGAGAAAAAGAGGACATTGATGCACGCCGCTTCACCATTTCGCACCCCCGCCCAGAAAGAAGCCGAGCGCCTTGCCAAGCGGGAGGCCGTGCTGCGCGCGGCGGTGCGGATGTTCAACGAACGCGGGTTTCACGCGACGTCGCTGGACGACGTCGCCGCCAGCCTGGGCATATCCAAGCGCACCATCTACCACTATCTGGCCAACAAGGATCAGGTGCTGCTGGAATGCGTCACCATCGGCCTGCAGCAATTGCTGGAAGCGGCCGATCAGGCCCGGCGGGAGCCCGGCGACGGCCGCCATCGGCTGACGCGCTTCCTGCGCCGCTATGCCGAGGTCAACATGGACGATTTCGGGCGATGCGTGATCCGGACCGGGGACGAAGTGCTCTCGCCGGAAAGCCGGCCGCGCTATCGCGCGCTGAAGCGGGAGATCGACGATGCCTTGCGCAGATTGATCGAAGACGCCGTTGCCGATGGTTCGATCGCGCGGATCGACGTGAAGATGGCTGCTTTCGCGCTGGCGGGGGCGCTCAACTGGCCGGGGCGCTGGTACGATCCGGAAGGGGCGATGCCGGCCGGGACCGTGGCGGAAAAGCTGGTCGACATTCTGGTTTCGGGACTCGATCCGCGCGATTGACTTGGGTAGAGCGTGCGCGAAGGCGGCTTGCCCTCCTTCCAACGTCGATCCCGATCACGGCGGCAGGGCAGGATGCCGGGGGACACGGGCACGCTTCCGCTTCACGGCTGCAATTTGGAGGCTCAATGGCAGAGACAAACCGCAAAAAGGCCCCGGACGAAAGCGCCGCCGCGAAACAGCCCGGACAGCGGCGGAAGACCAACCGGCGCGAACAGCAGCGGTCCGTCGAAACGCGGCAGGCGATATTGGAGGCGGCGCTCAACGAATTTGCCGAGCGCGGGTTCGACGGCAGCAGCGTGCGCCGCATCGGGGTGAGAACGGCGGTGCAAAATTAGACCACGGTGGCGGCGGCGAAGTGCTGCTGCGGGCGGCGTAAAAGTCGTCCACTTTGCCTTCTTTGCGCGAGCAGGGAGGGCGTGGAGATATATACCGTGGATCTTTACCTGAAGGTGCGTCTTGCTTGCGCGGGCGGCATGAGCCAGCGTGAGGCGGCGAAGCATTTCAACGTATCGCGCGACACGGTCCGCAAGATGCTGTCGTATTCGGAGCCCCCCGGTTACCGCCGGACGGCGGCGGTGCGGCGGCCCAAGCTGGAAGCGTTCGTTCCGATCATCGATGCATGGCTTGATGGTGACCGTCAGGTTCCGCGCAAGCAGCGTCATACGGCGAAGCGGGTATTTGACCGCCTTCGCGAAGAGCACGGTTTCACCGGCGGCTACACGATCATCAAGGATTACATCCGACAGCGCGAGCAGCGCAGCCGGGAGATGTTCGTGCCGCTGGCGCATGCGCCCGGCCATGCCCAGGCAGATTTTGGTGAGGCCATGGTCGAGATCGGCGGTGTTGTGCAGAAGGCGCATTTCTTCGTGCTCGATCTACCGCACAGCGACGCCTGCTACGTGCGCGCCTATCCCGCTGCCGTTGCCGAGGCATGGATGGACGGCCACGTGCACGCCTTCGCGTTTTTCGGCGCGGTGCCGCTGTCGATCGTCTACGATAACGACCGCTGCCTGGTCTCGAAGATCCTGCCCGACGGCACGAGGCAGCGCGCCCGGCTGTTCAGCGGCTTCCTGTCGCATTACCTGATCCGCGATCGTTACGGCCGTCCCGGCAGGGGGAACGACAAAGGCAGTGTTGAAGGGCTGGTCGGTTATGCTCGCCGCAACTTCATGGTGCCGATCCCCCGGTTCGCGACGTGGGAGGCGTTCAACCTGTGGCTCGAGGAGCAATGCCGCAAGCGTCAGAACGACCGGCTGCGGGGCGAGAGCGAGACGATCGGCGAGAGGCTGAAGCGCGATCTGGCGGCGATGCAGGAACTGCCGGCTGCCCCGTTCGAGGCTTGTGACCAGACCAGCGGCCAGGTCTCGTCGCAGGCGCTGGTGCGTTACCGGACCAATGATTACTCGGTGCCGGTGCGCTTCGGCCATCAGGAGGTATGGATCCGGGGCTATGTCGGCGAGGTGGTGATCGGCTGCCGGGGCGAGGTCATTGCCCGTCATGTGCGCAGCTACGAGCGCGAGGACGTGATCTTCGATCCCATCCATTACCTTCCCCTGATCGAACAGAAGATCAATGCGCTCGATCAGGCAGCGCCCCTGCAAGGCTGGCACCTGCCCGAAGCGTTTGCAACGCTGCGCCGCCTCATGGAAGCTCGTATGGGCAAGCATGGTCGGCGCGAGTATGTGCAGGTGCTGCGTCTGCTGGAGAGCTTCACGCTTGCCGATCTGCATGCGGCCGTAAAGCAGGCTCTCGATATCGGGGCGATCGGCTTTGATGCCGTGAAGCATCTCCTGCTGTGCCGGGTGGAGCGCCGACCACCCCGATTGGACATGGCGATCTATCCCTATCTGCCCAGAGCCAGGGTGGAGACGACATCGGCGCGCTCCTACATGCAGTTGCTCTCGGGCGATGCGAAGGATGCGGCATGAGCAGTCCGTCCCCCGAGCTGTTACTGGCCAGCCACCTCAAGACGCTCAAGCTACCAACCTTCCTGCGCGAGCATGACAAGCTGGCCCGGCGATGCGCGGCCGAGGGCGCAGATCACGTCCGCTACCTTGCCCGGCTTGTCGAACTGGAGCTGATCGACCGGGAACGCCGGATGGTCGAGCGCCGGATCAAGGCTGCGAAGTTCCCGGCCGCCAAGAGCCTCGACAGCTTCGACTTTGCCGCGATCCCCAAGCTCAACAAGATGCAGGTGCTGGAACTGGCACGCTGCGACTGGATCAACCGCCGCGAGAACGTCATAGCCCTTGGTCCCTCGGGAACCGGCAAGACCCATGTGGCGATCGGCCTCGGCCTTGCCGCCTGCCAGAAGGGCCTGACGGTCGGCTTCACCACCGCGTCCGCGCTGGTCAGCGCGATGATGGAGGCACGCGACGAACGCCGCCTTCTGCGCCTCCACAAGCAAATGGCCGGATACAAGCTCCTCATCATCGATGAACTGGGGTTCGTGCCGCTCTCGAAAACCGGCGCGGAACTGCTGTTCGAGCTGATCTCGCAGCGTTACGAGCGCGGCTCGACGCTGATCACCAGCAACTTGCCGTTCGACGAGTGGACCGAAACGTTCGGCTCCGAGCGCCTGACAGGCGCGCTCCTCGACCGGCTTACCCACCACGTCTCCATACTCGAGATGAACGGAGAGAGCTATCGTCTGGCCCAAAGCCAGGCGCGCAAGGCACGCTCCAACCCCTGACAGAAAAGACCATCCGTGTGTTGGCGACCCCCACTCGGGCTACGCCCTCGCGGCGCTCGCCAGCACACGGATCACCCGGCCTGATTTTGCGCCGCCCAATGGCCGACTTTTACTCCGCCGTTGACAGGCGGAGACGCGTGAGATATTGGCGCTGAAGGGCGGCGACAATGTCACCTTCTAGAGCAATCGACAGGGAGGGAGAGCCCATGGCCGAGCAGCAGGACCATTCGCCCCGCATCATGGCGGTGATCGACTATTTCCGGCGGGGCGACGCGGGTCGGCCCGACATGCTCGACGGGTTCACCGACGATTTCGAATTTTTCTTTCCCAAATTCGGCATCGGCCGGGGTCGCGATGACTTCATGGCCTTCGCCGCCGGCCTTGTGGGTTCGTTCAAGGCGTTCGGGCACGATATTGACGGGCTGCGCTTCATCGAGAGCGGCGACAGCGTGGTGGTCGAAGGCACCACGCGCGGCGAAGACAGGGAAGGCGCGACATGGGAAGGCGGCACGACGCCGGGCGGGCGCTTTTGCAGCGTCTTCGAATTTCGCGGCGCGCTGATCGCCCGCATGCACATCTATCTCGACCCCGATTACACCAGCCGGGACGAGGCGCGGTTCCTGTGGGGCAAGGACCGGCGCTGGTGATCGCCATGAAGGAGGAGAGGTTCGCATGAGCAGGCTGCAAGGCAAGGTCGCCCTGATCACGGGCGCGGCAAGCGGCCAGGGCGCGGCGGAAGCGCGGCTGTTCGCGGCGGAGGGCGCGAAGGTGGTCGTCACCGACCTCAACGAAGCCGGAGCGGCGGTCGCCGCCGAACTGGGAGCCAACGGTCATTTCGTTCGCCATGACGTGGCGGAACAGGCCGATTGGGCGCGGGTCGTGCGCGAGGCGGAGGAGCGCTTCGGGAAGATCGACATTCTGGTCAACAATGCGGGCGTCTACAAGCCCGCGCCCTTGCTGGAGACGGACGCCGCGCTGTGGGACCTGCACTATCGCGTCAATCAGCTCAGCGTCTTCCTGGGGATGCGCGCCGCCGCGGAGGCGATGGCGAAGACCGGCGGCGGCGCCATCGTCAACATCTCGTCGGGCGCGGGCCTGGGCAATGTTCCCGGCATCTTCGCCTATGCCACCAGCAAATGGGCCGTGCGCGGCATGAGCAAGCTGGCGGCGTCGGAACTCGCGCCGCTCGGCATCCGCGTCAATTCGATCCATCCCGGCATCATCGACACGCCGATGCTGGGCGAGAACACGCCCGAACGGCTGAAATTCTACGAGGACATGATCCCCATGAAGCGCATCGGAACCACCGACGAGGTGGCCCGGCTGGTGCTGTTCCTCGCCTCCGACGAGGCGAGCTACGTCACCGGCGCGGAAATCACCGTCGACGGCGGGATCGGCTGAAGGATCGAAAGGACATCATATGTGGCGGTTGCAGGGCAAGGTTGCCATCATCACCGGCGGGGGGCGCGGCATCGGCCGCGCCACCGCGGAACTCTTCGCCCGCGAGGGCGCGCAGGTTCATGTCACCGACGTCAACCCGCCCGACGCGCCCTATGACGATCCGGCGATCCGCTTTTCCATCATGGACGTCGCGAACGAAGGGCAATGGGCGGAGCTGGTGGAGGGCATCGTGGCGCGTCATGGCGCCGTCGACATCCTCGTCAACAATGCGGGCATCGGCGGGTCGCAACTGCCGCTTGCCGATGAGAATCTGGCCGACTGGGACCGGGTGATCGCGGTCAACCAGACCGGCGTCTTCCTGGGCATGCGCGCCGTGCTGCCGGGCATGCGCGCCAAAAGGGCGGGGTCGATCGTCAATTTCTCGTCGATCTGGGGGATCGCGGCGGTCCCCGGCGCGGCCGCCTATCATGCGTCCAAGGCGGCCGTCCGGCACCTGACCAAACATGCCGCCGTCACCTATGCGCCGGACAATGTGCGGGTGAACTCGATCCATCCCGGCATCATCGCCACCCCCATGGTGCTGGAGGATCAGGCGGAGGAAACCAGCGCCGGGGTGGTGGCGGCGACGCCGCTGGGACGCATGGGCCAGCCGATCGAACTGGCCAATGGCGTGCTGTTCCTCGCCAGCGACGAATCCAGCTTCATGACCGGCGCCGAACTGGTGATCGATGGCGGCTATCTTGCGCAGTGACGCGGCTATCGCATCCATGACGCGGGATAGTCTGGACGAACTGCTCGCGCGAACGGACGCCTTCATCCGCGACGTGGTGATCCCCTTCGAAACCGACCCCCGGATCGGCGGTCACGGCCCATCGGACGCGCTGGTCGAGGATTTGCGGGCGCGGGCGCGCCATGCCGGCCTCATCGCCCCCCATCTGCCGCCGGAACTGGGCGGACAGGGGCTGGACCATGCCGCGACGGCGCGGCTGTTCCGGTCGGCCGGCTATTCGCCGCTCGGACCGCTGGCGATGAACCTGGCGGCCCCGGACGAGGGCAATATGCACCTCCTCGCCCGCGTGGCCACCCCGGCGCAGATCGACCGCTTCCTCCGGCCGCTTGCCGCCGGGACGACGCGGTCGGCCTTCCTGATGACCGAACCGGCGGACGAGGATGGGGCCGGTTCCGACCCCTCGATGCTCAGGACCGTGGCGCGCCCCGATGGCGACCATTGGATCATCGACGGGCGCAAGAGCTTCGCGACAGGCGCGCAGGGCGCTGCCTTCTCGATCGTCATGGCGCGCACGGGGGAGTCGGCCACCATGTTCCTTGTCGACATGGACAGCCCCGGCATCAAGGTCGAGCGGCTGCTCGACACCATCGATGGGACCATGCCCGGCGGCCATGCCGTCGTGCGGCTCGACGGCGTGCGGGTGCCCGCGACCCGGATACTCGGGGAGGTCGATCAGGGCTTCCGCTACGCGCAGGTGCGTCTGGCGCCCGCGCGCCTCACCCATTGCATGCGCTGGTGGGGCAGCGCGAGGCGCGCGCACGACATCGCCCGCGGCTATGCCGTCAAGCGACAGGCCTTCGGCAAGCCGCTGATCGACCATGAGGGCGTGGGCTTCATGCTGGCGGACAATCTGATCGACCTGAAACAGTCGGAACTGATGATCGACTGGTGCGCGGGCGTGCTGGACTCCGGCGCGCCCGGCATCATCGAAAGCTCGATGACGAAGGTGGCGGTATCCGAAGCGCTGTGGCGGATCGCGGACCGCTGCGTGCAGGTCATGGGCGGGACCGGGGTGAGCGGCGACACGGTGGTAGAGCAGATATTCCGCGAAATCCGGGCCTTCCGCATCTATGACGGACCTACGGAGGTGCACAAATGGTCGCTCGCCAAGGCCATCGGGCGCGCCCATCCGGGGGACGTGCCATGAGCACCGGTGAAGCGGAAAACGCCGGCACCGTCGCCGTTCGGGAGGCGCACCGGTTCGATGAAGCCGGTCTGGCGCGATGGATGGCGGATCATGTCGATGGCTATTCGGGACCGCTCCGCGTCGAACAGTTCAGGGGCGGGCAGAGCAATCCCACCTACAAGCTCGTCACGCCAGGTCGCCACTATGTGCTGCGCCGCAAGCCGCCGGGCCGGCTGGTAAAGGGCGCGCATGCCGTCGAGCGGGAGGCGCGCGTGCTGTCCGCGCTGGGATCGGCGGGATTTCCGGTCGCCCATGTCCATGCCCTCTGCGTCGACGAAGGGGTCATCGGCACCCCCTTCTATGTCATGGACATGGTCGAGGGGCGGATATTCTGGGACGCCAGCTTCCCGCAGGTCGCCAGCCATGACCGCCCTGCCTATTTCGACGCGATGAACGAGACGCTGGCCCGGCTGCACAGCCTGGATTATGCAGCGATCGGACTGGCCGACTATGGCCGCCCCGGCAATTATTTCCAGCGTCAGATCGACCGCTGGTCCAGGCAATATCTGGAGGATGCCGATGCCGGGCGGGACCGGAACATGGACCGGCTGGTCGAATGGCTGCCGGCGCATATTCCGCCGGACGACCAGACGTCGATCGTCCATGGCGACTTCCGTTGCGACAATATGATCTTCCACCCCACCGAACCCCGCGTCCTGGCGGTGCTCGACTGGGAATTGTCGACGCTCGGCCATCCGCTCGCGGACTTCGCCTATCATGCGATGATGTACCGGATGCCGCCCCACATCGTCGCGGGACTGGGCGGCATGGATATCGCCGCGCTCAACATTCCCACCGAGGCGGAGTATGTGGCCTCCTATTGCCGCCGGACCGGACGGCAGGCGATCCCCGATCATGATTTCCACGTCGCCTTCAACTTCTTCCGGCTGGCGGCGATCTTCCACGGCATCAAGGGCAGGGCGCTGCGCGGCACCGCCGCCTCGGCCCAGGCGCGCGAACGGGCGAACGCGTTCCCGGAACTGGCCGAACTCGCCTGGATGCAGGCGGAAAGGGCGGCGGCAGGGTGACGCGCCGGGCGATCGTTCCGGATATGGCAACGATGCTTTGAGGAAATGGGCCTGGCATCCCGATTCCCGCCGCCATAAATCATCGTCTCGATCGCTGCGGAGCAGGAACAGGAAGCATTATGGCAACCCTTCATGGAATGATGGCCGGCACGGCGGCCCCCCGCCCGGTCGTTCATCGCACGCGCGGCAGCGGACATGGTTCGATCGTCCGGCTGATGAGCCCGTCCGATCTGGGCCGCTATCTGAAGCCCTTCGTGTTCCTCGACCTGTTTGCAGGCGACATGCGGCAGCTTTCCGCCGCCATGCCGCTGCATCCCCATTCGGGCATCGCGACCGTCACCGTCTTCACCGAAGGGGACGTGACCTATGACGATCCGCAGGCGGGCACCGGCACGCTGGCCTTCGGCGGCGTGGAATGGATGCGCGCGGGCGGCGGCGTCTGGCACGGGAAGGAACTGTCCGCCGGACGCTCGGCGCTGATGCAGGGCTTCCAGCTCTGGATCGCCCTGCCGCCCGAACTGGAGAACGGACCGGTCGACAGCCAATATATAGAGGCGGACCATATGCCCATGGCCGGCCCCGCTTATGTGATCCTGGGCCGACACGCGGGCGCGCAGAGCCCGGTCCGCGCGCCTGACGGGATCACCTATCTGCTGGTCCGCCTGCAAGCCGGGGAAAGCTGGACCTACGCACCGCCCCCCGGCCATTCGCTCGCTTGGGCGGCGGTAGCGAAGGGCGGTCTTTCCGGCTCCGCCCCGATAGCGCAGGGCGAGATGGCGCTGTTCGAGCCGGGAGAGGAGGCGATCACGCTCCAGGCGGGCGATGCGGGCGCGATCTTCGTCCTGGGGTCCGCACGGCCGCATCCCCATCCGCTTCACCTCGGTTCCTATTCGGTGCACACGACAGCCGCCGCCCTTGCGGAGGGCGAAGGGCGGATCGCGGAGATCGCCCAGCGGCTGAGGCAGGAGGGCCCTGCAAGGACGGCATCGGGAAGCGTGCCGGTCTTCCGCTAGAGCGATTTCCAGACGATCGGAACCCGCCAAGGCTGCGGGTTTCGATGAGACCCAGGGGCCGAAAGCATCACCGGGCCCGGTTCCGGATCAATTCCTCCACAATGGCCGGCTCGGCCAGCGTCGATATGTCCCCCAGCGCCTGGGGCGACACCTCGCCCTCCGCGATCTTGCGCAGGATGCGGCGCATGATCTTGCCCGAACGGGTCTTGGGCAGGCCGGGGGCAAACTGGATCACGTCGGGCGTCGCGATCGGCCCGATCTCGCTGCGCACCCATTTCACCAGCGCCTGACGCAGTTCGTCGGTCGCTTCCTCGCCGCTGTTCAGCGTCACATAGGCGTAGATGCCCTGTCCCTTTATGTCGTGCGGGAAGCCCACCACCGCCGCCTCCGCCACCGCCTCGTGCAGCACCAGCGCGCTTTCCACCTCCGCCGTGCCCATGCGATGGCCCGACACGTTGATCACGTCGTCGACGCGCCCCGTGATCCAATAGTCCCCGTCCGCGTCGCGCCGGCAGCCGTCGCCGGTGAAGTACAGGCCCGGATAGGTGGTGAAATAGGTCTGGAAGAAGCGCTCATGATCGCCCCACACGGTCCGCGCCTGCCCCGGCCAGCTCCGCGCGATGCAGAGATTGCCTTCCCCCTCGCCCTCCACGGCGACGCCATTGCCGTCGACCAGCAAGGGCTCGACCCCGAAAAAGGGCTTGGTCGCCGCGCCCGGCTTCAGGTCCGTCGCGCCCGGCAGCGGCGTGATCATGTGGCCGCCCGTCTCCGTCTGCCACCAGGTATCGACAATGGGGCAGCGCCCCTCGCCCACCACCTCATGATACCAGCGCCAGGCTTCGGGATTGATCGGCTCCCCCACCGTGCCCATCAGCCGCAGCGAGGCGCGGCTGGTGCGGGTCACATGTTCGTCCCCCTCCTTCATCAGCGAACGCAGCGCCGTCGGCGCGGTGTAGAGCGTCGTCACCCGATGCCGGTCGACCACTTCCCAGATGCGGCTGGGCGTCGGCCAGTTCGGCACCCCCTCGAACATCAGCGTGGTGCCGCCATTGGCGAGCGGTCCATAGACGATATAGCTGTGGCCTGTGACCCAACCGACATCGGCGGAGGACCAGAAGACCTCGCCCGGCCGATGGTCGAAGGCAAGGTCGAAGGTCATCGCCGCCCAGAGCAGATAGCCGCCGGTCGAATGCAGCACGCCCTTGGGCTTGCCCGTCGATCCGGAGGTGTAGAGCAGGAACAGCGGGTCTTCCGCCGCCATCGCCTCTGCCGGACAGTCGGCGGAGACCTCAGCGGCCAGTTCGTCATAATAGGCGTCCCGCGCGGGGTCCATCGCGACGTCCCCGCCCGTCGCCCGGACGACAATCACGCGTTCCAGCCCCGGCGCCAGGGCAGCCGCCGCGTCGACATTGCGCTTCAGCGGCACGATCCTGCCGCCCCGCCGCCCCTCATCGGCGGTGATGACGATCCGGCTGTCGCAATCGCTGATCCGTCCCGCCAGCGCCTCGGGCGAGAAACCGCCGAACACCACCGAGTGGATCGCCCCGATCCGCGCGCAGGCGAGCATGGCGAAGGCCGCCTCCGGAATCATCGGCAGATAGAGCGTCACCCGGTCGCCGCGCCCCACGCCCGCGCCTTTCAGCACATGGGCGAAGCGGCACACCTCTTCATGCAATTGCCGGTAGGTGAAGCGCCGCGCCGGTTCCTCCGGATCGTCCGGTTCCCAGATGATCGCCGCCTGATCGCCGCGCGTCTCCAGATGGCGGTCCACGCAATTGGCCGACACGTTGAGCATGCCGTCGCTGAACCAGCTTATGCCGAAATCCCCTTCCGCAAAGCTGCTCTCGTCGGCGCGGGTGGGTTCGCGCAGCCAGTCCAGCCGCCGCGCCTGCTCCAGCCAATAGGCGTCGGCGTCATCCAGCGATCGGCGATAGCCCGCGGCATAGGCGGCGGCATCGACCTTCGCCTCCGCCGACCAGGCCAGCGGCACGGGATAGACAGGGGGAGCTGTTGTCAGCATCGGCGGATCTCACTTCACTTTGGCGAGCGCGGCGGTCATCCGCCTGGCGGCGAAGGGCGGCAGCTTCACCGCCTTGGCCGCCGCGAGATCGGCCGGGGCCACCTTGCCCACCTGCACCAGCGCGACCATGCCCATCGAATAATGCGGCATGCACTTGATGCCGTAGAGGCCGGGCTTGGTGACGGTCAGCACCGCCTCCTTGTTCATCGCGCCCTTCATCGGGGTCGCGCCGGCCGGCAGCATGTTCGCGATGGTTTCGGCATTATGGCTGGGATTGGTCGGCTGGAAACGGATGGTGTCGCCCACCGCCGCCTTCACGAAGGACGGCTCGAACACCATGGCGCCGTCCGCGCCCTGGTTCTTCATATGGACGACGATGTCCTTCGCCTGCGCCGACAGCGGCGCCAGCGTCAGGAGCGCGGCGGCGGCAACGCCGCCCAGGGTGATGCGAATGCGGATCAAGGCTCTCTCTCCCATGCAAACATGCTTGGGCAAGTGATGACGCAGCGCAGCGGACCCCCGCAATGGGCCATTGGTCCTAGGGCGCGCGCCCCTCCGGCGCCACTCGAACCAAGGGCCGCCCCAGGTCGCGCCAGCCGTCCGTCCCCTCCGCCAGCCACCAGACATTGCGATAGCCCATGGCGCGCAGCCGCCGCGCCGCGTTCCAGCTCATCCAGCAATCGGACCGGCAGAAGACGACCAGCATGCGATCGCGCCGGCCACCCGTCAGCCGCCGCACGCCGGCCGCGAACCAGAGCGCGATGTCGGGCTCCGGCACGCCCCTTCCCGCTTCGGGGAACCAGCGAGCGCCCGGAATGCTCTCATGCTGCGCCGCCAGCCGCCAGCGCCCGTCGCTCTCCCGATGCCCGCCCTCGGCCGGCAGGACGTCGAGGAACAGCGCATCCCGGCCCGGCCGCAGGGCTGCGGCGGCGGCCGGCGCGATCCGCCCGACCCCGGCGGGCGGGCGGGAGACCGGCGCGCGATAGGCGGCGATCCGATAGCCGTCAGGCGCGAACAACGGCTCCGCCGCCACGGGCGCCGCGCAAAGCAGCAGAGCACCGGCCCAGATCGTCCTCCTCATCCCGCTTCCCTCCCCATCCGACCCAAGGACCAATGGTAGCGCATTGCGCCAGCCTTTAGACCTGCACCAAGGGAGAAGGATGTGAAAAGGCGAAGCTACGCAGCCATGACCCTGGCCCTGCTCGCGCTGGCGGCGGGGGCGGGCGCATCCACGCCCGCCGATCCGCTGGAATCGCCGATGTGGGAAGCCCATGCAAAGCTGCTGTTCGGCAACGATCCGGTCCGCTTCGACCCGCGGGTGAAGGTCGATTTCCCCCAGATCGCGGAGAACCAGCGCAGCTTCCCGGTCGCCATCGACGCCCGCGCGATCCCCGGCGTCCGGCGCATCGTCCTGATGGCGGACCTCAACCCGATCCCGATCGCGGTCGACTATCGCCCGACGGACAGCGAAGCCTATCTCGCCACCCGCATCAAGCTGGACCAGCGCACCCCCGTGCGCGGCGCGGTGCAGTTGGCGAGCGGCGAATGGCTGGTGTCGGGCGGCTGGATCGACGCGGCGGGCGGCGGCTGCTCGACGCCCCCGGTCAGCCGGGTCAAGGGCGACTGGGCGGACCATCTGGGCGAGATCAGGGGCGAGGCCTGGCCCGTCGCGGGGCCGGTCGACGCCAGCCGCCTTCGCCTCAACTTCCGGCACCCGATGGACACCGGGCTGGTCGACGCCATTCCCACCTATCATCTGGAACGACTGACCGTCAGCGACGCCGCCGGTCGCGAACTGGGCCGGATGGAAATCTGGGCCTCGGTCGCGGAAGATCCGGCCATCACCCTGATCCCCCATGCGGCGGCGGGCGACATGCTGGCCGTCGATGCCCGCGACACCAATGGACGCGATTATCACGCGGCGCTGGCCGTCGCGCGCCAGTCGCCCCTGCCGCGATGATGCTGACCCGGCGCAGGCTGATCGCGGGGAGCATGGCGCTGGCCGCCATGCCCGCGCAGGCGCGGCGCAGCTATGCGATTGCCCCCGTCCCGGTCGCGGACGGCATCTGGATGATCCACGGCGCGGACGCCCCCATAGAACCGGCCAATGGCGGCGCCATCGCCAATATCGCCATCATCGCCACGCCCGCTGGAACAGTGTTGTGCGACTGCGGCCCGTCGCTCGCCTATGGACAGGCGCTGCGCAAGGTGGCGGAGGGACTGACCGGCCAGCCGGTGGTCCGCGTCTATGTCACCCATCTGCATCCCGACCATGGCATGGGCATCGCCGCCTTCGATCCCCGGATCGTCGCGGCCCTGCCCGGCACGATAGAGGCTCTGGCGCGTGAGGGGCGCGGCTATTCGGACGCCATGTACCGGCTGCTGAACGACTGGATGCGCGGCACCGAACTGGTGCTGCCGGGCCGGCCGATCGCCGCCGGACGGGAGGAGTTCGGCGGGCGAGGGCTGCGGCTGCTGGCGCTTTCAGGCCATAGCGGCGCGGACCTGGCGCTGCTCGACGAACGCAGCGGCGTGCTGATCGGCGGCGACCTCGTCTTCCACGACCGCGCGCCCAGCACCCCGACCGCCGACCTCCCCGGCTGGCGCGCCAGTCTCGACCGGCTGGCGCGGGAACCGCATGGCGGCCTGATCCCCGGCCATGGCCCGTTCGATCCCAGCGGCCGGGCCGCCATTGCCCAGACCCGCGACTGGATCGACTGGCTGGACGAGGCGCTGACGCAGGCGGTGCAGTCGGGCCTCGACATGGTGGAGGCGGGCGAACTGCCGATCCCGCCGCGCTTCGCGACCATGGCGGCGGCGCGCTATGAGCTGCAACGCAGCGTCTCCCACCTCTATCCGGGACTGGAGGCGCGGCTGCTGCCCCGCATCGACCGGCCCGGCTGATCCGCCCCCGGAACTAACGCCCCGTTCGCGCGTTCGGGCGCTGGTTAAAAAGGGGGGAGGATGCGATGCCCACGTCGGAATTCTTCAGGGAACAGGCGGAATTGTGGGAACGCCGCGCGGGCGCCGAAATGTCCCGCCACGCGCAGGACGCCGCCCTGGCCGCCGCGCGCAAATGGCATGACGACGCGAACTTCGCGGAGATGATGACGATCGGCCTCGTCGCCACGCCGCAGCCGGAAGCCCTCGTCGACCAGCCAGTCATCAAGGCCTAGAACCGCGCCTTCACCCCCGCATACCAGCGGCGCGGCGCGCCCGGCCCATAGGCGCGCGGATTGGACGCATCGGGGGCCTGCGCCATCTCCACCTCCCCGACGTCGCTGAACGTGCCGAAGGTCGCATATTTGCGGTCGAACGCATTGTGCAGTTCCCCGAACAGCGTCACCCCCGGCGCCATGTCGATCCCGGCGCGCAGGTTGACCAGCGCATGGCCTTTCAGCCGCGGCTGGTCATTGCCCTCGTCACCCACCAGATATTGCCCCGTCCGCGCGATCAGGTCGCCGCCGACCGACCAGCCGCGCCCGGCATAATCCAGCGACAGCGTCGCACTGTGGCGCGGAATGCCGGGCAACCGGTCCCCCGGCTGGACAAAGATCACCCCGTCCCCGTTCGCCGCCGGATTGGCGGGGCTGGAAAGCGCCAGGTCATGACGGTAGGTTGCATCGGTGAAGGCATAGCTGAACGCCCCCGAAAGGCCGCCGCGCACCGCCTTCAGGGTGAATTCCACGCCCTGCCGCCGGGTCGCGCCGATATTGCGGAACCAGGCGCGCCCCCGAATCGCCGACGCGACAAACTGAATGTCGTCGCGGTTGCGCGTGCGATAGGCGGACAACAGCCATTCCAGTCGGAACCCGCCCCATCGGCCCCGCCCGCCCGCGCCCGCTTCCCAGCTCCTGGCGACGATCTGCTTCAATGGCGGATCGGCGATGAAGAAATTGGCGAGGCTGCACGGCGCATTCTCGTCGGCGCAGGACAGTTCGGCCGGCGTCGGGGCGCGATTGCTCTCCGCATAGCCCACCCTCAGGTTCAGCCCCTCCGTCAGCCGGTAATCCAGTTCCAGCCCGGGGTTCAGCCGCCTGAACCGATGATCGCCGTTGAGCGCCGTGCCGATCCGGTCGCGCATCGCAATCACCACATGATTGTAGCGCAACCCGATCTCCGCCGAGAGCCGGTCGGTCAGCGGCAGCCGGTCCTGCGCGAACAGCCCCCAATAGCCGGCATGGGCGACCAGACCCACCGGCCCGATCGCGCCGTCCGCCTGCAAGATGGCCGGCCCCAGCCCCTCGACGCCGCGATCCTCCGTCAGCGCAGCCAGTTCGGTCGAGGCGCCGAAGCGGCTGCGGCTCGTGTCATAGCTCATGCCGATGGCAAGGTGATTGCGCCCGCCCCACAGCGGCCGCTCGTCGATCATCTGGACCAGCACGCCCATCGCCCGGCTGTCCAGCCTTCCCCGATTGAGCACGCCATAGCCCTCGCCGCCCAGCACATCGGCAATCGTGCGGCCGTCCGCATCGGTCAGCAACGCCTCGTCCGCCCCCTCGACGGTCTCCAGGCAGAGCAGCCCGTCTTCGCACCCCTCTATGTCGGCGGCGTCGCCGTTCACCGTGCGCAGCTTCAACCGTTGCGCATAGAGCGTGCCCTCGATCCGCATCCCTTCCCCCAGCGCGACCCAGGGATGCAGGCTGATCCGGCCATAGCGCGCCCTGGCATTGTCCGGCCAGGTGAAGACGGCGCGCCGGTCCACCGCCAGCAACTCGACCGGCGCGACGCCATTGCCCGTCAGGTCCGTGTCGGCGCCGATCCACTTCAGATGCAGCCCGCCGCTCGCGGTGTCGAAACCCAGATCGGCATAGCCATTATGGAGGGTGGAGGGCGAATGGTCGCGCCAGCCATCCTCATGGCTGTACTGGAACGCGCCGAATGCGCTGAAATCGCCCTTCCGGAACCCGCCCGCCACGCTCGCCTCCCGCGAACCGAAGCGTCCGCCGGTCAGGCTCGCCTCCAGCCCCGGATCGCTGGTCCCGGTCTTGGTGTCGATCACCATCGCCCCGCCCAGCGCGTTCAGGCCATAGACGGCGCTGCTGTCGAACAGGGTAAGGCTGCGGATCGCCGCCTCCGGCAACAGGTCGAAGGCGACCGTGTCGCCAAAGGGCTGGTTGAATCGCGCGCCGTCGAGATAGACTGCCAGCCCCTGCGCCTGCCCCTGCAGCGGGGAGGCGGTGAAGCCGCGATAGACCAGATTGGGCTGCCACGGATTGCCCTGCGCGTCCTGCAGGGTGACGCCGGCGATGGACCGGGTGAGCGCGCCCAGCAGATCGGGCGTTCCCGCGCGGCTGATGTCCGCGCCGGTCAGGCGCAGCGCATCGTCGGCATCGATCGCGCCGCCGGGGGCCGTGACGACGATCGGCTGCCGGTCCGCATCGGCGCCGGCGGTATCCGCCCATGCGTTCTGCGCGGTGGCCTGCCCCGCCAGAATCGCCCATGCCGCGCCGGCCAGCCACATGCCCTTCCTCATCCCCGTGCCTCTTCTTCTTTGTTCCCCAACGGCCAGGCCATTGTCCAGCCATGAAAATGGGGCCGCATCCCTGTTAGGATGCGGCCCCGCCCCGTGACATTGTTCCTTCGGTCGGGATCAGAAGAACAGGATGGCCCCCGCCGCGATGGCGTCGGAACTGGCCTGATTGCCGTTATGCGCTTCCGATCTGGTGTGGACATATTCGCTCAGCAGCGTGACCCAGCTTGTGAGGCCGTAGCGGACCTGCCCCACCCAGCTCGAATTCTTGTCCACCAGCGTCGGGTTCGCCAGCGCGTCGGCGGCATTGGCATAGTCGAGATTGCTCTCGCCATAGCTGCCCCCGACAGAGAATTTTCCGAAGCTCGCCAGCCCCTGCAGATAGAAGCCATGGCTGTCGCGCTTGTTGCCCAGCCCATCGGTGTCGAACAGGTTGAGCGCCGTCGTGCCAAGGCCCGAAGCGTCATAATAGGTGCCGACCAGCGTCAGCGGCCCCACCGTCACCTTCGCGCCCGCGTCCCAGCCCCAGCTCGTATAGTCCGGCCCGGCGATCACATCATGCTTCTGCCGGATGCCCGCCGCCCACAGGCGGGTGCCCACGCCGCCGAACTTGCCGTCATAGACCAGCTTGCCCTGGAAGCCCGGCTCCTTGTTGGCCTCGTCCGGTACGGTCAGCGAGGACAAGGGCTCGAAAATGCCGATGCTGGCGGTGAAGCCGCTGAAGCTGGGCGTGGTATAGGTGATCTGCGGCTGGAAATCGGTGTAGATATAGCCGACGCCGATCCGCCCCAGCGTGGTGTTGGACGGCGCGACATTGCCCGCCGGCGTGCCCGACGACAGCAGGGTGATGTCGTTCAGGATCTGCTCCGAGGCGAACAGGCCGATGTCGCGGCCGATCTTCACCTCGCCAAAGCCCGGACGGCCGAAGGTCAGGTAGGTCTGGCGGAAATCGATGCCCGCCGTCTGGAGCCCGCGCGGATTGCCGGGGCTGTTCGCGCCGCTGCCCGCATAGCTGACGGAGTTGATGCCCGGATACATGCCGAAATGCGCGCCGACGTCCCAGCCGCCCTGCCTGGTCATGACCTCCACCTTCAGGAAGCCGGGCAGCAGACCGTTGCGGATGGCCGAACTCTTGCCACCCACCGTCGCCACGCCGCCGACGACGCTGTTGGTGGCGCTGGGCGCCTCGCCATTGTCATGGACGTAGAAGCCATTGACCGATCCGGAGAATTTGAGCGTGACGTCGCCCATTTCGAAGCCGACACCGCTGTCGGTCATGCGGACGCTCCGACCGCCGCCCGACGCATCCGGCGTCACCGGCGGCGCGGCCGGCGCGGCAGCGGCCTCCGCGCTCTCATTCTTCAGCAGTTCCTGATATTCCTCGTCGGAGAGGATTCCCTTTTCATGCAGCCGCTTCAGCAGATCGGCGGTGGTCCCGGCCATCGCCGGCGTGGCAGTCGCGCAAAGCAGCCCCATGGCCGCGCTCGCGAGGAGCAGCGTCCTTTTCATAACATCCTCCCTCTTTTGTGCCGGTCAATGCCCCCGGCTGAAGAGAGATTGAGGCCGGCAGGGCGCGGCGGAAATTGGACTTAGGGCCTCCTCCCTTGGGAGGAAGGGACGCATGGCTCCAGGCCGCAGGCGGCGCCTGCGCGGACGCTCGAAGCAAGGGCGCGGCGCGCAAGAGCCCGGTTCAGACAGGAGGAATCAGGCACTACTTTGGTCGAAGGGCGCATGGATGTTCGCGCGGAGAGCATCCGCGGCAAGGGTCAGGATCTTGACCTTACGCCGCCAATCGCAGGCAGTTGCGTCCGCTATGCTTGGCGTTGTAGAGCGCCTTGTCCGCGGCCTCCAGCACGGCCTGCCCCTCGCTCTGGCCGCCCAGCGCCACCAGTCCCGCGCTGAACGTCACCGGGATCACCTCGCCCGAATCGATCTGCACCGGATGGGCCGTGACCATTTCGCGCAGCCTTTCGCAGATCATGCTCGCCCGCACGACGTCGGTGCCGCTCAGCAGGATGGCGAATTCCTCCCCGCCCAGACGGCCGATGCTGTCGACGCTGCGCAGTCCGGGACGCAACCGCTCGACGAAGCCCGCCAGCACGCGGTCGCCCGCGCCATGGCCGTAGCCGTCGTTGACCGCCTTGAAATGATCGATGTCGATCAGCAGCAGGCAGGCCCGCGCGCCATGCCGGACGCGCAGCATCTCCTCCTCCAGCTTTTCGAGGAAGGCCCGGCGGCTGTCCGCCCCGGTCAGCGAATCCAGCGCCGCCACCTGCTGAAGCGCGCGTTGCCGCGCCTTGTGCCGGGACATGTCGCGGATCGTGCTGACAAGGCCGGTGGGCAGGCCGCGCTCGTCGACCACGGCGCGGGCCACCATCTCGCACCAGTCGCTGCCTTGCGCGGAAATGAAGGGGCGGAATTCCACCGTCTGCACCTCGCCCGGCTGCTCCAGCGCCCGGTCCAGCGTCGCGATCACCTGTTCCCGGTCCGCCGGGTCGACCAGATTGGCCGCGTCCTGCCCGACCAGCAGTTCCGGCGCGCAGCCGATCTGTTCGGCCGCCGCGGGGGAGGCATATTCGATCACGCCGCCAACGCTGATGTTGAGCACCACGTCGCCGCTATTTTCCGCAATGGCGCGATAGCGGGCCTCGCTTTCCTGCAACATCTGGAACAGGCGGCGGCGGCTGTTCAGCTCCGCAGCGATCGGCATCGACAGCAGGAAACTGAAGGCCAGGAAGAGCTGGAAGAACTGCATCCGCTCGCCCAGCGTGCCGGGGATCATGTACAGCGGCCCATGACCGGTCATGGTCGCCATGCCGCCGATGATGGCCAGGATCATGACCGAAGCCGCCGCGCCCAGATTGCCCAGGCGGAAGACCATCGCGACCATCGGCAGCAGCAGCGCGAACAGCATCGGATAGCGCGCCGCGTAGAAGACGAAGGCGGTCGCCAGCGCGAACAGCAGCAGCAGCGCCAGCGCTTCCCACTTGCCCCTGCGCGAAGTCTGGCCGAACCAGCGCCGCAATTCGCCCTGCATCAGCATCATCAGGATCGGCGTGCAGGTCAGCGCGCCCAGCACATGCCCGGTATACCATTGCAGCAGCGATGCGCCGAAGGACACCGTCGTCAGCGCCGACGCGACAGTGGCGGCGGCCAGGCCCGCGATCAGATTGGCCGGACCGCACAGCGCCAGGATGAAGACGAACAGCGGCTGCATCGAACCGGCGAACTTCCCGCCTCGCGCGAAGCGGCGGCAGATCAACGCGACGATCAGCGCTTCCAGCAGGTTGATGCCCGCCATCGGCACGGCGGCGAGCGTCCCCATCCCCCACAGCGCGGTCGACAGCGCGCTGGCCATGCCGCAGGCGATCAGCGCCCACGGCCAGGAAGCGGTTCGCGATGTCAGCAGATAGGCCATCAACAGCGCGTTGGCGCCCCAGATGAAGGCCAATCCCCCTTCGAATCGTGAACTGGCAAGCGCCAGCGACGCCGCCAGGAAATAGGCGCAACCCAGGGCAACCGGTTCCACGCGGGAAGAAGGATGTCGAAGAGACGTCTGCATGTTCGCCCCGCCCTAGACGCTTATCGTTAAGATATACTCACGATGATGATTTTACACAGGGGAAAATCATGCCGACGCCAGCAATGCCTGCCATCGCCCCAGCCTTTCGCCTCTGACATCGTCCGGCAGGGCCGGGGCGAAGCTTCGCCGTTCCGCCCCCATGGCCCCCGCCGCCTCGGCAAGGGAGGGAAACAGGCCCGCGCCCACCGCCGCCAGCATCGCCGCGCCCCGGGCGGTCGTCTCCACATCGGCGGGGCGATCCACGCGCAGCTGCAGAATGTCCGCCAGGTCCTGCGCGATCCAGTCATTGGCGCTCATTCCTCCGTCGATGCACAGGGCGCGCCAGGGCATGCCGTCGGCCGCGAATGCGCCAGCCAGGTCGTGAAGCTGGTGCGACAGCGATTCGAGCGCCGCGCGCACGATATGCGCCCGCTTCGTGCCCAGCGTCAGGCCATGGATCGCCCCCCTGGCGTCGGCGCGCCAGTGCGGCGCGCCCAGCCCCGCCAGCGCGGGCAGCATGGCGACGCCGCCGCTGTCCGGCACCGAACGGGCCATCGCTTCGCTTTCCTCCGCCGTTGCGATCAGGCGCAGTTCGTCGCGCAGCCACTGGATCAGGCTGCCCGCGACGAACAGCGACCCTTCCAGCGCATAGCTCGTCTCGCCCGGCAATCGACAGAGCAATGTGCCGAGCAGGCGGTGCCGCGATACCGGCACGCTACTCCCCATATGGGCAAGGACGAAGGCGCCGGTGCCCAATGTCGCCTTGGCGTCGCCGGGGGTCAGGCAGGCCTGGCCGATGGTCGCCGCCTGCTGATCCCCCATCAGTCCCCGGATCGGGATCGGCCGGCCGAACCATTGGTCCTGCGTCTCGCCAAAGGGGCCGATATTGTCGACGATCTCCGGCAGCGCATGCGGCGGCACGCCGAACAGGTCGCACAGCCCCCGGTCCCAATCGGCGGCGTCGAGCGCCATCAACTGGGTGCGGCTGGCGTTGCTGGCATCGCTGACATGCAGGCCGCCGGTCAGCTTCCACATCAGCCAGCTTTCGACCGTGCCGAAGGCCAGCGCGCTGCCCGCCGCCGCCACGGCGGGCGCATGATCGAGCAGCCAGCGCATCTTCGTCGCGGAGAAATAGGGATCGATCACCAGCCCCGTCCGCCGCTGGATCGCCTCCTCCTTGCCCGCCTCGCGCAGGGCGGCGCAATGATCGGCGGTGCGGCGGTCCTGCCAGACGATGGCGGGGGCCAGCGGCTCGCCCGTCCGCCGGTCCCACGCGACCACGGTCTCGCGCTGGTTGGTGATGCCGATGGCGGCGACACGGTCGGCCCCGCCCGCCAGCGCCACCATGTCGCGCGCGCAGGCCAGGGTCCTGTCCCAGATCTCCGCCGCATCATGCTCGACCCAGCCGGGCCGCGGATAATATTGGCTGAGGTCCGCCTGCGCCATGCCCAGCCGCCGCCCGTCCGGCGCATAGAGCATGGCCCGCGTCGACGTCGTGCCCTCGTCCAGCACCAATATCGGCCGTTCGCTCATGCCTTCTCCCCCAGCCATTCCCGGACATGCGCGGTCTGGCGCGCATCCAGACGCAGCCCCAGCTTCGTCCGGCGCCATAATATGTCGTCGGCCGTCATCGCCCATTCCCGCGCCACCAGATAGCGCAGCTCCGCCTCGGTCAGGCCATGACCGAAATGCGCGCCCAGCGCCGCCATGTCCCGCGCCCCGTCCAGCCACTCCCAGGCGCGGGTGCCATAGGCGCAGGCGATCCGCTCCGCCGAGGCATAGTCCAGGAAAGGATAGTCGCAGCCCAGGTCCGCGATCAGCCGGTCGCGCCCCTGCATCGGGAAGTCGCCGCCCGGCAGCGCCGCCTTCGCGGTCCAGTCGCCGCCCGACAGGCTGGGGAGAAAGGGCTTCAGCATCGCCACCGCCTCCGCGGCGAGGTGGCGGTAGGTGGTGATCTTGCCGCCGAACAGGCTCAGCAGCGGCGCCTCTCCGTCCGGCGCATCAAGCTCCAGCCGATAGCCGCGCGTCGCCGCCTCCGGTCTTCCCGAACCGTCGTCGACCAACGGGCGGACCCCGGCATAGGACCACAGCACATCCTGCGGCGCGATGCTCTTCCGGAAATAACGGTTCGCCCCTTCGCAGAGATAGGCGATCTCGTCGGGATCGGGCCGGACATCGTCGACCGGTCCCCGATGATCGCGATCCGTGGTGCCGATCAGGGTGAAGTCCCGCTCATAGGGCAGCGCAAAGAAGATGCGGCCATCGGGCAGTTGGAAGAAATAGGCGAAGCCATGGTCGAACAGGCGCGGCACGACGATATGCGATCCGCGCACCAGCCGCATGTGGCGGTCCGTTTCGCCATGGGCGCGATGGAGCAGGTCCAGCGCCAGCGGCCCGGCGGCGTTGACCACGGCGCGCGCGCGGAAGCGCGGCATCGTTCCGTCCGCCGCCCGCGCATATATGGTCCAGCCGCCGCTTTCCCGTTCCAGCCGCCGCACCTCCGTCCGGCTGTGCACCTCCGCGCCCCGGTCGGCGGCATCGCGGGCGTTCAGGATGACCAGGCGCGCATCGTCCACCCAGCCGTCGGAATAGACGAAGGCCGTGCCGAAGCCGGTTTTCAGGGGCCGGCCCGCCGGATGACTGCGCAGGTCGACGCTCTCGGTCGGCGGCAGGGCGCGTCGGCCGCCGATATGGTCATAGAGGAAGAGGCCAAGCCGCAGCATCCAGCGCGGCCGCAGCCCCGGCACCCAGGGCAGCACGAAGCGCAACGGATGGACGATATGCGGCGCGATCGCCCAGAGCCGCTCGCGCTCCGCCAGCGATTCGCGCACCAGCCCGAATTCCCGATGCTCCAGATAGCGCAGCCCGCCATGGATCAGCTTGGTGGAGGCGGAGGAGGTGCCCTGCGCCAGATCGCCGCGCTCCAGCAGCAGCACCCGCGCACCCCGACCGGCCGCATCGCGCGCCACGCCGCAGCCGTTGACGCCGCCGCCGATCACGGCAAGATCATGGGCCGCCGGGTCCTTATCCCTTGTCACGCCGCCACCCTAGCGCGCTTCGGGGACGGGGGGAACCGAAACGGACCCGCCCCGGACAAGAGGCCGGTTCCGATGCTAGAGCCAATCGACATTCAGCCCTGACGGCTTGCAAATGACGCTTTTCCGTGCTTCCGGTGCTCACATACCTTGAGTAGGCTGCGCGCCGGGTCACGGAAAACCACCATTTTCGGCTCGTCATCATCTGAATGTCGATTGGCCCTAGTCGGCATCCGGATCGCGGAAATTGAGCCGGCGGGTCACGGTATAGTCCAGCACGCCGACCAGGAAATAGCTGATCCACTGCTTGACCAGCGTCGGCAGGCTGCGCTGGGCGCGGTGCGTTTCCAGCGTGACCTGGCGGCTTTGCGCGACCCGCCGATCGATCAGGGCGCGCATCGCCTGCGCGAAGCCGGCGTCCTCGACGCGCAGCATGATCTCCAGGTTGAGGAACAGGCTGCGCATGTCGAAATTGGCCGATCCGATATAGACCGCGTCGTCCACCACGATCAGCTTCATGTGCAGCTTGCAGGGCTGATATTCCCATATCTCCACCCCGCGCCTCAGCAGCGGGCCATAGAGCAGGCGGGCCGCCGCGACGGTCGCGCCATTGTCGGACCTGGAGGGCAGGACGAGGCGCGACCCCTTTCGCCGCGCCGCCCGGGCGATGCGCTTCAGCATGCCGCGACCCGGCGAGAAATAGGCCTCCACCATGTCGAGCCGCCGCGCCCGCTCAAGGTCATGCTTCACAAGCTGCGCCCAGGGACTGAGCCGGCGGGTGGGACCGCCGATCACCCAGCGCATCGGCTCGCCCGGCGCGGTGTGGAGAGGGCTGTGCCAGTTGCGCACCATGCGGCGCAGCGTGCGGAATCGCTGCTTGCGCGTCGACACCCAGCGCCAGAGCTGGCCGTACCAGCTTGTCATCGCCTGCACCTGCGGCCCTTCCACCAGCAGGCCCAGGTCGTGCCAGCAATCCTCCGCCGGAATCCCGAAATAGCCGTCCTCGACGTTGAAGCCGCCCGTCAGCAGCCGCCGGTCGTCGGCGATCGCCAGCTTCTGATGGTTGCGGATCAGGTAGCGCGTAGAGCGCCGCGCCCCGAAGCGGCCGAAATGCCCGCCCGCCGCCACCAGCGGATCGAAGAAGGCAAGCGGCGTCGATCCCGATCCGAAGGCGTCGATCATCAGCGTGACCGCAACGCCGCGCCCCCGCGCCGCGATCAGCCGGTCGAGGATGAGTTGCCCGCTGCCGTCGGCGGCGAAGATATAATAATAAAGCTTCAGGCTCTCCCGCGCGCCGTCGATCAGGTCGACCAGGGCCTGCCGCAACGCCGGTCCCGTCTCGATCACGCGCAGGCGGTCGGCGTGCAGCGACAGGCCGATCTGTCCCGCGCCCTCCCGCCCGCCATCACCCGGCCCTGCCTGCTGGATGCTCGCCATATTCCGTTCATGCCCGCATTCAGGGCGGCTGGCCACAGTTTATGGGCTTTTCATTGACTCTTAAGGCCTGCGCTGTTAGGCGCGCATTTCACCATTTCTCTTGGTTCAGGAGCGCCCGTTTGGCCCGCGTTACCGTCGAAGATTGCGTCGACAAGGTTACCAACCGTTTTGACCTCGTCCTGCTTGCCGCGCAGCGCGCCCGTGAGATTTCGGGGGGCGCCGAGCTGACTCTGGACCGTGATCGCGATAAAAATCCCGTCGTCGCCCTGCGCGAGATCGCGGAAGAGACCGTCCTGCCGGTGGATCTGCATGATTCGCTCGTCGCCTCGCTGCAGAAGGTGCAGATCGATGACGACGACACGCCGGACGAAATCGGTTCGATCGCCCAGTCGGCGGAGGCCCTGCGCCTGACCGCCGCCGCCCCGCCGCGCAACCAGAATATCGGCGGCGACTACGACGGCTGATCCAGTCACCAGTTTGGAGAGGGAATGAGGCCCGGCCTGCGCAAGCAGGACCGGGCCTCACCGTTTTGGATGCAGCTGGGCATGGCGTGCTTGGCCAATTGTCGCCACGGGTCGGTATGGCTCCTGCGAAGGCAGTGGCTCAGCGCCGCTTCCCGGGACTGCCTTGTGCGATCAGCCTCTAATGGGCCAAAACTCTCCTCCGAATGCCGGCGCAGCCGCCATTTCAGGGAACCGCCACGATCCCCCACGGCGCCGCGCCCACCGGGATCGTTCCCGTGACCTCGCCCCTGGCCAGATCGATCACGCTCACATTGTCCGAAAGGCCATTGGCCGCATAGGCCCGCGCCCCGTCGCCGCTGACCGCGACATGCCACACCCGCTTGCCCACGGGAACATAGGCGCGCACCTTGCGGCTCGCCACGTCGACCAGCGCGACATGATCCGCCCGCCCCAACGCCACCACCGCCGTCCGGCCGTCCGGCGTGAAGCGGATGCCGCAGGGCAATATGCGATGCTCCGCCACGCCCGGAATGGCGAAATGCAGGGTCTCCACCACCTTGCGGGAGGCCGTATCGACGACCTGCACCGTCCCGCCCACCTCCGCCGCGACCCACAGCTGCGCGCCGTCGCCCGTGAACTCCACATGCCGCGGGCGCAGGTCGACGGGCGTCGCGTCGATCATCTCCTTCTTCGCCACATCGACCCAGTTGACGACATTCTCCTCCTCCGAAGTCACCGCGACCCACCGGCCGTCGGGACTTTGCGCCACGCCCTCGGGCTCGCCGCCGACATCGACCTGGAAGGCGACGGTCCGGTTCGCCAGGTCGATGGCGGTCAGCGCGGCATTGTCCTCATTGGCGACGAACAGCGTCCCGCCATCGCGCGCGAGGAAGAATTGCTCCGGGTCCTCCCCGGACGGCAGCTCCGCCACGACCTTACCCGTGGCGCGCTCGATCACCTGCACCGCATGGTCTGTCGACGCGCAGAGATAGATATATCTGCCGTCCTTCGACACGGTGATCCCCCGTGGCCGGCCGCCGACCGCCCAGGTCGCGATCACCTTCGCGCTGGCCGCATCGATCACGGTGACGCTGTTGCCCCGCTCGTTGGAGACATAGAGCGTCTCCGCCCACGCGCTCACTGGCTGCGCGCTCATGGGAACCAGCATCAACCCCGCCAGAATGATGCGCTTCATATGCCCCGATCCTCTCCGCCGTGCCTCGTTATGCGTCATGTTCCTGCGCATAAGCGCTTATGGCTCTATAGCGCGCACAGCGTCACCGGGATTGTACCAACGGCCAATAGGGACGCAAAGCGCGCTGCCCTACACTCGCCCCAATCAATTCGGGTGAGGATTTCGAGCATGAATCTGGGACGCATTTCGCTGCTGGGCGCCATCGCCATATTGGGCGCGACCACGGCAACCGGCCTGATGGCGCACGGCAATGTGACGCCGCAGGCCGTCGACACCTCCGCCCTGCCGGACATTGGCGAGGAATGGCTTGCGAAAAACCCCTATAGCGGCAATGCCAAGGCGATAGAGATCGGCCAGTCCGCCTATGGCCAGAATTGCGCCCGCTGCCATGGGCTCGACGCGGAAAGCGGCGGCATCGCGCCCGACCTGCGCTATCTGGAACAGGGCGAATCGGGCGACCAGTGGTTCGTCGAACGCTTCCGCCACGGTTCCAGCCATGATGGGAAGGTCTATATGCCGCCCTTCGGCGACGTGCTGGGCCAGAAGGCCGGCTGGGCGATCCGCGCCTGGCTCGAAACCAAGTTCCAGGGCTAAAGGCCATGCTCAGCCGGCGTGGCCTGATCGGCGGAGCGGGCGCGGCGATGGCGCTGGGGCTTTGCCCCGGCATGACCCACGCCGCGCCTTTGGGCAAGGTCAGGGAACTGGGCGTGCTGCGGGTGGTCGTCTACAAGGACAATCGCCCCTGGTCCTGGGAGGAGGGCGGGAAGCTGGTCGGCCTCGACGCCGACCTGGCGAGCGCCATTGCCGCGAAACTGGGCGTGCGCGCCGACCTCGCTCAGCTCGTCGCGGATGAAAGCGCCGACGACGATCTGCGCCATGGCGTGTGGAAGGGCGGGCTGCTGGGCTTCGCGCCGGGCGACCTGATGTTGCACGTCCCCTTCGACCGGACCTTCGCCGCCCGCAACGACCAGGTGGCGATCATCGCGCCCTATTATCGCGAAAGCTTCCGTTTTGCGGGTACGCAAAACGCCATCGACCTGGAAGCGCCGCCCACCGGCTGGCGCGGGCACAGGCTGGCGGCAGAACTCGACTCCATCCCCGATTTCTACCTGATCGGCTCCTTCGGCGGCATATTGGCGAAGGATGTGGCGCATTATCCCAGCGGCTCCGACGCGGTGGCGGCGGTGGCGGCGGGCAAGGCGGACGCCGTGCTCGCCAGCCGCGCCCAGATCGAGGAAGTGCTGCACCGCGGCGCGAAGGGCCTCACCCTGCGCAAGGGGCCGCTGCCCGCCTTCACCTCGCCCGGCTGGGACATCGGCATGGCGGTCAAGGAAAACAGCCGCACATTGGGCGATGCGGTGGAGGAGATCGTCGCCGCCATGGCCGCAAGCGGCGAGATGAAGGCGCTGTTCGCCACCTATGGCGTGCAGTGGACGCCCGCGCTGGCGGCAGGATGAACCCTGCCCTTTCCCTCCTCTGGAGGGGAAGGAGCCAAAGACGGAAGGACCGACCCAAGGTCCAATTGCTGCGCACAACGGGTGCAATAATCTGAAACAGTCGGGGGCGCGGAGCACGCCCTTTCAACAGAGGGAGGATGGAATGAAAGGACGTTTGACGCGAGCCCTGTCCGGCGCCGCGATCCTGGGCCTGGCGATCGCCGCCGCGCCATTGCTGGCCGAAGGCCCCACCGATGCGGACCTGATGAACGATGCGGCGACGCCCGGCGACGTCCTGACCTATGGCATGGGTCCGCAGGCGCAGCGCTTCAGCCCGCTGAAGGCGATCAACGCCTCCAACGTCGCAAAGCTGGTCCCCGCCTTCGCCTCCTCGCTCGGCGGGGAAAAGCAGCGCGGGCAGGAAGCGCAGCCGATCGTCTATGACGGCACCATCTACGTCACCGGCAGCTATTCGCGCCTCTTCGCCTTCGATGCGCGCACCGGCGAGGAAAAGTGGCAATATGACGCCCGCCTGCCCGAAGCGATCATGCCCTGCTGCGACGTGGTGAACCGCGGCGCGGCGATCTATGGCGACAAGATCATCTTCGCCACGCTGGACGCGCACATGGTCGCGCTCAACCGCCACACCGGCAAGGTCATCTGGAACAAGCAGACCGCCGATTATCAGGCGGGCTATTCCGCCACCGCCGCGCCGATGATCGTCAAGGGCAAGGTGATCTACGGCAACTCCGGCGGCGAATTCGGCATCACCGGCGCGGTGGAAGCCCGCGACGTCAACACCGGCGAACTGATCTGGCGCCGCCCGACGATCGAGGGCAATATGGGCACCCTCAACGGCAAGGATAACGGCATCACCGGCAAGACCAACGCCAGTTGGCAGGGCGACCTGTGGAAGACCGGCGGCGGCGCGACCTGGCTGGGCGGCACCTATGATCCGGAAACCAACCTGCTCTTCTTCGGCACCGGCAACCCCGCGCCGTGGAACAGCCACCTTCGCCCCGGCGACAATCTCTACACCAGTTCCACGCTCGCCATCGATCCCGACACCGGCGTCATCAAATGGCATTTCCAGACCACCCCGCATGATGGCTGGGACTTCGACGGCGTCAACGAATTCATCCCCTTCGACGCCACGATCAACGGCAAGCCGATGAAGCTGGGCGCGAAGGCCGACCGCAACGGCTATTTCTTCGTGCTGGACCGCACCAACGGCAAGTTCATCAGCGCCAACAAGTTCGTCGCGCAGACGACCTGGGCCAATGGCTTCAACAAAAATGGCCGTCCGAACTATAACGACGCCAACCGTCCCGGCGCGCCGGGCGAAGCGGCCAAGGGCCAGTCGGTCTTCGCCAGCCCCAGCTTCCTGGGGGGAAAGAACTGGATGCCCATGGCCTACAGCCAGGACACCGGCCTCTTCTACATTCCGTCCAACGACTGGGGCATGGACATCTGGAACGAGCCCATCGCCTACAAGAAGGGCGCGGCCTATCTGGGCGCGGGCTTCACCATCAAGCCCATTGCGGAGGATCATATCGGCGCGCTGCGCGCCATGGACCCCAAGACCGGCAAGATCGTCTGGGAATATAAGAACAAGGCGCCGCTCTGGGGCGGCGTGCTCTCGACGGCGGGCAACCTGGTCTTCACCGGCACGCCGGAGGGGTATCTGAAAGCCTTCGACGCGAAGACGGGCCAGGAATTGTGGAAGTTCCAGACCGGCTCCGGCGTGGTGGGCAGCCCCGTCACCTGGGAACAGGATGGCGAGCAATATGTGGCGGTGATGTCCGGCTGGGGCGGCGCGGTGCCGCTCTGGGGCGGCGAAGTCGCCAAGAGCTTCAAGGACATCAACCAGGGCGGCGCGCTCTGGGTGTTCAAGCTGCCCAGATAAGAGGACAAGAACGATGATCGTCATGGGACGCGGCAACCACATGCACTCCATTCAGGCGGTTCCGCCCGGCGCGATGCGGCTTGCCACGGCCCATGACTTGTCCGATGATCCGGGTCGAGGGGTGGGCCAGTATATGGGTGGCGAGGCAATCATGGAGCGGGTGCTGATCGTCGACGATCACCCCCTCGTGCGCGACGGGCTGCGCAGCGTGATCGCGATCAGCTTCGACAATTGCGACATCTTCGAGGCGGCAAGCATGGACGAGGCCGTCTCGCTGCTGGAGAAGCAGGATAATTTCGACCTCATCCTGCTCGACCTCAACATTCCCGACGTCCGCCGTCTGGATGGCCTGAAACTGCTGCGGGACCGTTTCCCGATCCTGCCCGTGGTGATGGTGTCGGGCGCCTTCGACCGCGCCATCGTGCAGGAGGCGCTGGCCGCCGGCGCGGCGGGCTTCATTCCCAAATCGCTGAAGCGCAGCGCCATCGTCGATGCGCTCCATCGGGTGGTGTCGGGCGAAATCTATCTGCCGGAGGCCATGGGAGAGAATGTCGCGCCCACGGCGGAGGAGGATGAGATCGCCCGCCGCATCGACAGCCTGACGCCGCAGCAGAAGACGGTGCTGGCGCATCTGGTGCGCGGGCGGCTGAACAAGCAGATCGCGCATGATCTGGGCGTGTCGATGACCACGATCAAGGCGCATGTCTCCGCCATCCTCCAGAAGCTGGGCGTGCTCAGCCGCACCCAGGCGGTGATCAAGGCCAATCAGGTGCATTTCCGCGCTGATTGAGCCCTTTTCCCCGATTTCTTCCCTTCTTCTCCAACCGGTCGCCGGTTGTGTCGCCGCCCGGCGTCGGGCAGGATGGCGAAATGATGGAGGCGACAGGGCAATGAGCGTCACGGTCCGGAAGGCGACGGTCGGGGATGCGGCCGCCATCGCCGCCATCTATGCGCACCATGTCCTGCACGGCACCGCCAGCTACGAGCTCGTGCCGCCGTCCGTTGCGGAGACAGTGGCCAGGATCGAGCGCGTGACCGTCCGGGGCTGGCCCTTCTTCGCGGCGTGCGACGGGGCGGAGGTGGTCGGCTATTGCTATGCGACGCAGTTCCGCGACCGGCCCGCTTATGCCTATGCGTGCGAAAACAGCATCTATGTGGCGCAGGACCGGCGCGGCGGCGGCATCGGCCGGGCGCTGCTCGATGCCCTGCTGGACGCGGCCGGGGCTTTCGGCTTCCGCCAGATGGTGGCGGTGATCGGCGGCGGCGAACCCGCTTCGGTCGCGCTCCACGCCGCCTGCGGCTTCCGGCAGGTGGGCCGCCTCACCGGCATGGGCTGGAAGGCGGGCCGCTGGCTCGACACCGTCTACATGCAGATCGCGCTGGGCGGCGGCAATGCCACCGCGCCCTCCGCCGCCCGGCCGTAGCCGCGCGGCGGACGGGGCAGCCGGGGCGATTGGTTATCGGCCGCAAATCTGCTATTCCTGATCCTATCGACGGCATTGGCCAGACCCGCCGCCCGCCCTTGTGCCGGCACCCGTTCCCGGCACCGCGCACGACGCCCCCTGACCCATGTCCGCGGGCACAGGCCGATGGAGGATGTCATGGCGATTTCCCAAAGATTGCGCGGCTATATGGACCGCTGCGGCACCAGCTTCGACGAATGGCCGCATGAACCCTCGGCGGAGATGGCGCGAGCGGCGCAGGCGGCGCATGTCCCCGGCCGGCAGGTGGCGAAAGCGGTGCTGGTGCAGGCCGGCGACGAATATCTGCTGGCCGTCCTGCCCTCCTCCAAGCATGTCAGCTTCAACTTCCTGCAGCAATGGCTGGCCCGCGACGTCTCGCTGGCGGAGGAACATACGACCGCGGCGCTGTTCCCCGACTGCGAACTGGGCGCGCTTCCGCCGGTCGGCGCGGCCTATGGGCTGAAGACGATCATCGACGACGACATGCTGATGGATCAGGATGTCTGGTTCGAGGGCGGCGACCATCACACCCTCGTTCATATGAATGCGGAAAACTGGCGGCGGCTGCAAAAGGGCTCCGGGCATTTCGCGTTCAGTATTTAGAGAGGAAGGGGTGCCCCCTCCGCGGCGGGAGGGGAGTCATGTTCCCCCTTTCATCTAATAAATTCCACACTGTTATCGGAAAAATAACATGGCCTTCGCAGTTCCCCCTTCGCGGGGCATGGCCTAGAATCCGGTCCCGGAGAAGCTGAAAGGAATCGTGCAATGGACGCAAAGACGAGCAATGATCCGCTGGCCTGCCCCGTGAAGGAGCCTGCGGCGCTGCGATCCCTGCTGGGGCGCACCAACCGCGACTGGTGGCCGAACCAGCTCTCGCTCGACATCCTTCAGCAGAACGGCCTGTCCGGCAATCCGCTGGGCGACGATTTCGATTATGCGGCCGCCTTCAAGTCGCTGGACTATGACGCGGTGAAGAAGGACCTGACGGCCCTCATGACCGACAGCCAGCCCTGGTGGCCGGCGGACTATGGCCATTACGGCCCCTTCTTCATCCGCATGGCCTGGCACTCGGCGGGCACCTACCGCACCGGCGACGGGCGTGGCGGCGCATCCTCCGGCTCGCAGCGCTTCGCTCCGCTCAACAGCTGGCCGGACAACGCCAATCTCGACAAGGCCCGCCGCCTGCTATGGCCGGTCAAGCAGAAATATGGCCAGAAGCTGAGCTGGGCGGACCTCATGATCCTGGCCGGCAATGTCGCCATTGAATCGATGGGCGGCCCGGTCTTCGGCTTCGGCGGCGGCCGCGCCGACGTGTTCGAGCCGGAAAAGGACGTTTATTGGGGCACGGAGGAATTCTGGGTCGGCCAGGAGGGCAATGAAACCCGCATCCAGCCCGAAAAGAACATGGTCCTCGAAAGCCCGCTGGCCGCGATCCAGATGGGCCTCATCTACGTCAATCCGGAGGGGCCGGGCGGCAACCCCGACCCGCTGCAATCGGCCCGCGACATCCGCGAGACCTTCCTGCGCATGGGCATGAACGATGAGGAGACCGTCGCGCTCACCGCCGGCGGCCACACCTTCGGCAAGGCCCATGGCGCGGGCGACGCGTCGAAGGTCGGCAAGGAACCCGAAGGCGCCGACATCGCGCAGCAGGGCCTGGGCTGGCAGAGCGGCTATGAAAGCGGCGTGGGCGACCACACCATCACCAGCGGCATCGAAGGCGCGTGGACGCCGACGCCCCGGACCTGGGACCACAGCTTCTTCCACATGCTGCTCGACTATGAATATGAACTGGTGCGGAGCCCGGCGGGCGCCAAGCAGTGGCAGCCGGTGAACCAGAAGCCCGAAGATCTGGCCCCCGGCGCGCACAGCCCCGACAGGCGCGTGCCGACGATGATGACGACCGCCGACATGGCGTTCAAGATGGACCCGGAATATCGCAAGATCTCCGAACGCTTCCGCAACGATCCCGCCGCGTTCGAGGATGCCTTCGCCCGCGCCTGGTTCAAGCTGTGCCATCGCGACATGGGGCCCAAGGCCCGCTATCTCGGCCCCGAAGTCCCCGCCGAAGACCTGATCTGGCAGGACCCGATCCCGGCGGTCGACCATCCCTTGGTCGACGCTTCGGACATCGCCGCGCTCAAGCAGAAGATATTGGCGTCCGGCCTCAGCGTCGCGGAACTGGTGACGACCGCCTGGGCGTCGGCCTCCACCTATCGCGGGTCGGACCATCGCGGCGGTGCCAATGGCGGGCGCATCCGGCTGGCGCCGCAAAAGGACTGGGACGTCAACCAGCCGGAGCAGCTTGGCCGCGTCCTCTCCGCGCTGGAGAAGATCAAGGCCGAGTTCGACAGTGCGGGCGCGAAGAAGATTTCGCTCGCCGACCTGATCGTGCTGGGCGGATCGGCCGCGATCGAGAAGGCGGCGGCGGATGGCGGGCGCAGCATCGAGGTGCCCTTCACCCCCGGCCGCGCCGACGCCTCGCAGGAACAGACCGACGTGCAGAATTTCGAGGTGCTGGAGCCCAAGGTCGACGGCTTCCGCAACTATCTGCCCGTGCCGTTCAGCGTGCCGGTCGAGGAACTGCTGATCGACCGCGCTCAGTTGCTGACCCTCAGCGCCCCGGAAATGACGGTGCTGGTCGGCGGGCTGCGGGTGCTGGGCGCCAATCATGGCGGGTCCGGCTATGGCGTGTTCACCGACCGTCCGGGGACGCTCAGCAACGACTTCTTCGTCAACCTGCTCGACATGGGCACGGCGTGGAAGGAAGTGGAGGGTCACAAGGACATCTTCACCGGCACCTGCCGCAAGTCCAATGAACAGAAATGGACCGGCACGCGGGTCGACCTGGTGTTCGGATCGAACGCGCAACTGCGCGCCCTGTCGGAAGTCTATGCCTCCGCCGACGCGGGCGACAAGTTCGTGAACGACTTCGTCGCCGCCTGGACCAAGGTGATGAACGCCGACCGTTTCGACCTGGCGGCATAAGGGGTCGGGCCGCTCCTTTGGGGGCGGCCTTTTCCACGTGACCTGCATGGGGTCGACGCTAAGCCTTTCGCTGAATTGAGCTTGCCCGCTTTTCATGCGACAGTGCCGCCGCCATGATGCGGAGACTCGCCGTGCATGATCATCTGAAGGATGCTGCCGAGGCGGCGGCCCTCACGGACAAGGAACTGGCCGCCATCCGCCGCAGGATGGGCGACCCGAAGAACCCGTCCGGGTTCGAGCAGGCCGTGCTGGACGAAATGGAAAGACGCCATCTGCAACCGCGCCACTGGTGATCGCCCCGGCACTTGTTCCCGCCACGCTATTGCGCCAGGACGGTGCGCGGCGCGATCCCCAGCCGGCGCTTGATCGCGCGTTCCATCCGGCCGAAGCGGCTGAACTGGATGATCCAGGCTCCCCGCGCCCTGGGCGTAAGGTTGGCGCCGGTATAATGCAGCGTAAGCGGCGTATGGATGGTCAGCCCACCCGCCTCGACCGGGCATGCGACCCGCTCGCCCGCTTGCGGAACCGCCGCCTCCCGGCCCAAAGTGCCCGATATGCGCGTAAAGGGCCGATGCGGCATGACCCCGGCGCGATGGCTGCCGGGGACGAACTCCATGCAGCCTTGCTCAAGGCTGGTGTCCTGAAGCGGAATCCACAGGTGGAGCCGGGCAAGGCCCCCGGCATGCGCCCCGCCGCCCAGCTTCCGATAGGCGATGTCCTGATGCCATGGCGTGGTCGTGGCGGAATGCCCGGGCTTGAAGATGATATGGTCGAAGGCGAAGTGCATCGGCCCCGCAATGGCATCGACCAGCCGCTGGCTCCGCACGAACACCTCGGTTGCCATCAGGCGCGGCGCCAGGATGGAGGTATAGCGTATCTCATGCTGGCTGAGCCGCGCAGGGCCGGCGCCCGCCAGCCCGCGCCCCATGTCCATCCGGAAACGGTCGCCGGGATGGACAGGATCGTCGAGCGCCGCGACCAGCAAGCGGTGGATTTCGACGATCTCCTCCACGGACCGGGCGGAAAAGGCGTCCCTGACCACGGTGAACCCATCCCGGATCAGTGAGGATCGAGCCGTCGCGACGTCGAAAGCGCTCATAGCCCGCTCCATCATGTGGGGGATTCAGCCTATCACCGATGGCAAGGACGGGCGATCAGTGGGAACACCTAAAGCATCCGATGGAATCGACTTTCAGCCCCGACAGAAACACCCGTCTATTTCAACATTGTGCGCAGCAAGGCGCGCAGTTGCGCAGGCTTCACCGGCTTGCCCAGCAGCGGAATGCCCCAGCCGTCCATCCTGGCCTTCAACGCCTCGCCCCGGTCGGCGGAGATCATCACCGACGGCACCGCCCGCCCGAAATGGCCGTGCAACCGCTCGATCACGGCATCCCCTGTCTCGCCATCGTTCAGATGATAGTCGACCAGGATGACATCGGGCGCCTCGCCCTCCGCAAAGGCCGCCACCGCCTCCGCGAATCCCCCGGCCGTCGCCACGGTACAGCCCCATCCGCCCAGCAGGGTCGACATGCCGGTCTGGATCGCCCGCTCATTGTCGACCACCAGCACCTTCAGGCCGCGCATCGACCGGTCGCTGCGCGGCGCGCTGCCCCCATCGCCCTCTTCCACCACCGCCTCGCCCTGCGGCACGCGGATGGAGAAGGTCGCGCCCTGCCCCGGCACCGATTCCAGCGTCACCTCATGGCGCAGCATGTCGCTCGCCCGGCGGACGATGGCGAGGCCCAGCCCCTTGCCGCCCGCCCCCCTGCCCCCCGGCGTGTCGAGGCGGCGGAATTCCTCGAAGATCAGTTGCTGCTTGTCGACGGGGATGCCGGGACCGCTGTCGGCCACGCTCAGCCTTATCCCCTGCGCCTCCGCCACGCAGGCGACGCGCACCGACCCGCGCTGGGTGTAGCGCAGCGCGTTGGACAGGAAATTCTGGAGAATCCGCCGCAATAGCCGGATGTCGGAGCGGACCCAGACCGGCGCGCTCTCCACCGCCAGCACCAGCCCCGCCGAACGCGCCATCGGCGCGAATTCGGTGCGCAGCGTATCGAGCAGCCGGTCGATGCGGAAATCGCTGATCTCCGGCTGGATCGCGCCCGCGTCGAGGCGGCTGATCTCCAGCAGCGCCTCCAGCAGATCCTCGACGGAATCCAGCGCGGTGGACGTCTGGTTGACCAATGCCCGCGTCGGCAGCGCCAGCCGCCGGTCGCCCAGCGCCGCGACGAACAGCCGCGCCGCGTTCAACGGCTGCAACAGATCGTGGCTGGCCGCCGCCAGGAAGCTGGTCTTGGACAGGTTCGCCTTCTCCGCCGCCGTCTTCGCGTCCATCAACTGCGCCTCGATCTGGCGCCGCTCGGCCACCTCCGCCTCCAGTTCCGACGTGCGTTCCGCCACCCGCCGCTCCAGCGTCTCCGCCGTCTCGCGCAGCGCCGCCTGCGCGCGCAGCATGTCGGTCACGTCGGTAAAGCCGATCACCTGCCCGCCGCGCTCCATGGCGTTGCTGCGAATCTCGAAACTGCGCCCCCCGGCATGGACCAGTTCGCTGCGATGGCGCGCCCCGCCCCGGTCGAGGCAGCCCCTGTCGTCCATCCCCAGATTGCCCCGGCACCAGTCCAGCAGCGCGGCATGGCTATCCCGCTCCTGCGCCCAATCCTCCGGCAGTTCCAGCAGCCGTTGCAGCGCCTCGTTCCACGCCGCCAGCCGCCCCTCGGCATCGAACAGGCACACGCCTTCGGAGAGGTTGTCGAGCGTCGCCTGCAACACGATGTTGCGCTCGGCCAGTTCCCGCGCCCGGTCGCGGGCATCCTCCGCCTTCACCTCGGTGATGTCGGTATAGATGCCGACGATGCCGCCCTCGCTGGTGCGCAGTTCGTTGATCTGCACCCAGCGCCCGTCGGACAGCGCCTGCACATGCCCGCCCTCCGCCACGCTATGGCGGGCCAGCCGGTCGGACACCCATCGGTCCTGTCCCACCGGGCGGTGATGGGCGGCGGCGAGCTTGGCGATCTCGTCGAAGCTCATGCCCTCACGGATATGATCGGCGATCTCCGGCCAGAAACCCAGATAGGCCTCGTTATAGAGGACCAGCCGGTCCTCCGCGTCGAACAGGACGAAGCCTTCGTTGATCGAATCGATCGCATCGCGCAGCCGCATCCGCGCCGCGTCCGCATGGCCATGGGCGGAGGCGAGGTCGGCATTGGCCTCCGCCAGCTTCGCCAGCGCGTCTTCGAGCTGCACGGTCCGCTCGCGCACCATGGCTTCCAGCGAGATCGCCGTCTCGAACATCGAAAAGGCGTTGCCGGCCATGTCGCTCGACCGTTCGACCCGGTCTATCAGCGCCGCATTGATCTTGCGCAACTTGCGGTTCTCTTCCCGCAACGCCTCCAGTTCGGCGGAAGAGAGGGCCGCGTCGGTCATCGGCCGATGGCAAGGCCGCTGAAGGTCTGGTTGACGTGCAGCGCATGATATTGCTCGCCATAGGTATTGAAGCCGATCACCCGATGCCGCCCGTACAGCTCCGACACGGCGCGGCTGATCTGCCGCTGCTCGGCATCGATGCGGTTCAACACGCAATCGAAGGCGATGATCCGGTCGACCGGCCCCACCTCCGCCGCGATGTCCGCGAACAGCGCGTCCATCCGCGCAATCCGGTCCACCGGCTCGCCCACGGTCATCACGATCCCCTCGTCGATGGCGCAGTAGAAGGTAAGGCTGCCGTCGGGATTCGCACTCTGGATCGACCGCACATGATAATCGCCCCCCGCCCGCACCATTAGCGGATGCGCGGCATAGAAGGCGACGCCCAGCGCCTCGCCCGCATGGCCCGCCAGCCGCAGATATTCCTGCGCGGCGGGCTCCGCATTGATCTCGGTCACGATCCGGTCGTTCGGGATGGCCCCGGTGACGACCATCTTCGCCTCGCTCGGCCGGTAATGCTGCGCCTTGAACACATGCAGCGGGCGCGGCGTGGACAGGATCGCCACCACCGCCGCATGGCCATGGAAGCGCCCGCCATGGAAGACCGCCGTCTCCCGAAAGGCCATGCCGTCGCCCGACGACCCGCCGATCAGCGCAATGTCGCCCAGCGCGTCCTGGATCGTCATGGTCAGCAATTCTTCCCGATGCGACAGCCCGTCGACCAGGAACAGCGCGACATGATTGACCTTCCCGCCCAGATGGCGGCTCTCCCGCTCCGCCTGCGCGGCCAGCCCGCGCACCGCCTGCCGCGCGGCGGCGGGATCGAAATTCTCGATGTCGTCGAAACAGAGCGAGGTCATGTGAAAGGCCGAAGCCGGAAAGCCGATGACGCTCAGGCTGTCCTCATCATAGCCATTTTCGGTCAGCTCGCCCGAACTGGTGCAGCCGATCGCCACCACGCCCTCCGTCCGGCGGTTGACCGCCCGCGCCAGCGCCTCCCGGTCGAAACGATGCGAACAGAACAGCAGCATCCCGGCCAGCGGTTCGTCCCCCAATTGACCGGCGACTTCCGCCATGGCCTTGGCCGGATCGCCCGCATGGCTTGACGCAAAGGCGATCTCCGATGCCAGCACCGTCATGTTCCTCTCCCCGCATTTTCTCCCTGTTCTTCTATGCGGTTTCACGCTCCGCGCAAAGGCTCTCCCGCCGCTTCCAGCACCGCATTCTCCTCATCGGTGAAGACGCGCGAGCGGACGATGAACCGCATCCCCTCCGGGCTTTCCAGCGACATGCCCGCTCCCCGGCCCGACACGACGTCGATGGTGACTTGCGTATGCCGCCAATATTCGAACTGCGCCGCGCCGATCCACACCGGCACATCGCCCGCGATCTGGCCCAGCAGCACATCCTGCCCCCCGACCCTGAACTCGCCGCGCGGAAAGCACATCGGCGCCGACCCGTCGCAACAACCGCCGGACTGGTGGAACATCAGCGGCCCATGACGCATGGTGAGGCGGGCGATCAACGCTTCGGCCTCCGGCGTGGCGAGGATGCGGGGTGGAAGGTTCATAATGATCTCCAGTCCCCCTCCCGTAAACGGGAGGGGTTAGGGGTGGGCGCGACCCCGGACTTGATCCGGGGGGAGCTTCCAGCTTAGCCATTGCAGAATGGCGCTGAGGTTGCGCCCGCCCACCCCCCGGCCCCTCCCGCCTGCGGGAGGGGGAAGAAGAAAAAGGCGGACGCCCGGGAGAGGCGCCCGCCGAACCGAAGGCGTGAAGGGGGAAGGACCCGCCTTCGGCATGCGATCCGCCCCTCGCCTCAGAAGAACCCCAGCGCCTTGGTCGAATAGCTCACCAGCAGGTTCTTCGTCTGCTGATAATGATCCAGCATCATCTTGTGCGTCTCGCGCCCGATGCCCGACTGCTTGTACCCGCCAAAGGCCGCATGCGCCGGATAGGCATGGTAGCAGTTCGTCCAGACCCGCCCGGCCTGGATGTTGCGCCCCATGCGATAGGCCGTGTTCCCGTTCCGGCTCCACACCCCGGCGCCCAACCCGTACAGCGTGTCGTTGGCGATATGCAGCGCGTCCGCCTCATCCTTGAAGGTCGTGACCGACAGCACCGGCCCGAAAATCTCCTCCTGGAAGATGCGCATCCTGTTATGCCCTTCCAGCACGGTCGGCGTCACATAATAGCCCTGCTCCAGCTCGCCGCCCAGATGCGCCCGCGTACCGCCGGTCAACACCTTCGCGCCCTCGTCCCGGCCGATGTCGATATAGGAAAGGATCTTCTCCAGCTGGTCGTTCGACGCCTGCGCCCCGATCATCGTCGCGGGGTCGAGCGGACTGCCCTGCACGATCTTCTGCACGCGGGCGACGGCGCGCTCGATGAACTTTTCGTAGATGCTTTCCTGCACCAGCGCCCGGCTCGGACAGGTGCAGACCTCGCCCTGGTTGAGCGCGAACATCGCAAAGCCTTCCAGGCATTTGTCGAAATAATCGTCGTCCGCGTCCATCACGTCGGCAAAGAAGATGTTGGGCGACTTGCCCCCCAGTTCCAGCGTCACCGGGATCAGATTCTCGCTCGCATATTGCATGATCAGCCGCCCGGTGGTGGTTTCCCCGGTGAAGGCGATCTTCGAAATCCGCTTGTTGGTGGCGAGCGGCTTGCCCGCCTCCACGCCAAAGCCGTTGACGACGTTCAGCACGCCTTCGGGGATCAGGTCGCCCACCAGGTCCATCAGCACCATGATCGACATCGGCGTCTGCTCGGCGGGCTTCAGCACCACGCAATTGCCCGCCGCCAGCGCCGGGGCCAGCTTCCACGCCGCCATCAGGATCGGGAAGTTCCAGGGGATGATCTGCCCCACCACGCCCAGCGGCTCATGGAAATGATAGGCCACCGTGTCATGGTCGATCTCCGCGATGGAGCCTTCCTGAGACCGCACGCAGGCCGCGAAATAGCGGAAATGGTCGATGGCGAGCGGAATGTCGGCGGCGGTCGTCTCGCGGATCGGCTTGCCGTTGTCGATCGTCTCCGCCATGGCGAGCAGGTCGAGATTCTCCTCCATCCGCTGCGCGATGCGATTAAGGATATTGGCCCGCTCCGTCGCCGAACGCTGGCCCCAGCCTTCCTTGGCGCGATGCGCGGCGTCCAGCGCCAGCTCGATGTCCTCGGCGGTCGAACGGGCGATCTTGCACACGCTCTGCCCCGTCACCGGCGAAAGATTGTCGAAATATCCCCCGCGAACCGGCGCCACCCACTGGCCGCCGATGAAATTCTCATATTTATCGCGGATCAGCGTCTTCCCCGCGAACCGCGCCATTGCCTGCTGTAACATCATCCTCTCCCGGACTCGTCTGAAAGTTGAGGGACAGGATGAACCTTTCGGACAAATGGACAATTAGACCTTGGGTCGGCGGGACGCTCAAACCCCGCCGCCATTCATCGCCGCCTGCACCCGCAACCGGGGGAAGACCGCTTCCAGCGGCTTGGTGTCGGGCAGCACATAGACATAGCCGCCCTTCTTCCGGAACAGCGGGCTGACGTTCTTGCCGTAAAAGGCGATGGGCAGGTTGATGCAGCCGAAGGTGATGCGATTGTCGTCGCCGGTGGGCGAGAGCATCCGCTCGCGGCGGCGTTCCCTTTTGGGCGCGCCCTTGGGGATGGGGTGCAGCGCCACCGACGTGGCATAATCGACCCACAGCACCTTCTGCCGCCCCGCCGCCAGCCCGAATTTCGCCAGGAAGCGCCCGGCGGGCGTCGTCTTTTCCGCCGGGCCGATCTCCGCCAGATTCTTCGATCCGATGCCGGGGCTCGCCTCATCCCCGACGGCCACGCCGATCAGGACCGGCGCATGACCCAGCGATTTCCCGCTGGCGTCATAGAGCGAGAGAACCGCCGCCTTCTTGTCCACGATGATATAGGGCAGCGCGCCATTGTCGCGGGACGCGGCGATCCAGTCGGCCACGCGCGCCGCTTCCCCGGACAGCTTCGCTCCCGCCTCCTGCGGCATGTCAGCCTGCGGTTTCGCCGGCTCCGCCGCCCGGACGCCCTCCGTCGCGGGAATGGCCGGCGCAAGCACCGCCAGCGCCAGGAACAGTGGGATCATCGCTCAATGCACTCGAAGGAAAGCGCCGGCGCCCAGGACGGACGCCGGCGCGGGAACACCGGATTCGGCCCCGTTCCGGGCGTCAGTTGCGCGGCCGCTTGCGCTGATTTTCCTGCATGCGCTGCTCGATGCCGTCGACGCGGGCATTGATCTGGTCCAGCCGCTGGCCATTGTTCTGCGCCTGGCCGGATGCCGCCTGCGCCTCCGCCAGCGCCGATTTCGCGGTGGCGTCCGTCGCCTGCAGGCGCGAGTCGAGCGCATCGACGCGCTGGTTCACGGCGGCGACCTGTTCCCGCACGAAGCCCTTGGTGGCACAGCCCCCCAGCGCCAGCGAACCCACCAAAATCACCGCCAGAGGCGCGAATTTCGTGAAAGACCGCGACATCTCCATTCTCCTTATAGTTAACGAACCGTCCCCGTCCCAAGCCGAGCGCCGGATTCCGGACAATGGGATTCTGTCCGGCTGTGCATCCGCTCGGGTGAATGGATGGGACTGCCCGGGTGGGCCAACCGGGGGCGCGGGATTTCGTCAGCGGCGCGCGCCCGGCCGCCGCCATTTCCGGGGCCGTTCCTCCTCCCCCAGCAGCAGCATGATGTCGCCATAGCCGGCGAGCAGGCTTTCCAGCGACCGCACCGCCTGCCAGCCCCCCGGGAAAAGCGCGCGGAAAATATGCGACTTGTCCTTCATCGGCATCCTCCCACAATAAGTCCTGTCCGGCGCGCCTCTTGGCGGGCGTGCCTTGCGGCGCTTCAGCGAGCGCCGTCGACCAGGATCACGCGATATTCCGCACCGGCAAGCCGATGCTGCAATGCTTCCTGATAAGCGGGCGAGTGGTACCAGGCCCGCGCCGCATCCAGATCGTCGAACTCCAATATGGCGACGCCGTCGGGATCGGGCCCTTCCACCGCATCATGCTCCCCATAGAAGGCGAGCCGCCGGGCCGGCTTTTCCCCCCGCGCCTTGACCGCCAGCGCGGCATAGGCGGCCATCTCCCCGGCATCGTTCAGCCGGTCGCGGATCATGACGACATAAGCGGGCATGGACGGTCCTCTCCTCTTCCTGTCATGCGCGGGGGCGGCAGGGCGGGAAGCGCGCCCGGCCGCGATCCCCTACGCCCCTTCCGTCACCTTGGCGGAGGCCTTGCGGGTCCGGGCAGGCTTCTGGTCCTTGCCCAGCACGATCTTCGTCGTCATCAGATAATGTTCGCGCATCAGCTTGATCGCCAGATCGGCGTCATGCGCCAGAAAGGCGTCGGCCAGCTTGCTATATTCCTTCTCCAGATTCGAACGCTTGGACGGCGAGGAGATGGAGAGCCAGCGATAGCGCTCGCTCTGCAGCAGCAGCATGTCGCGCACCCGGAGCAGCCAGGGATTGTCGCAGGTGGCGACCAGCGCGTGATGGAAGGCGTGGTGCGCGTCCGCCCATTCCTGTGTCACCTTGCCGTCATCGTCGTTGCGCGGCGTCCGCAGCAGGCCGTGCAGCGCCGCGACGATCCCCTTTTCCCAGGCGATGGTGGCGTTCGCGATGGCGGAGCGGATGCAGGGCTCCTCGATCAACAGGCGCACATCCGTCAGATGATGCAGGTCCTCGGCCGCGATCTCGCTCACGCGGAAGCCGCGCTGCGGTTCGGCGGTGACCAGCCCTTCTGCGGTGACCCGCGCCAGCGCCTCGCGCACCGCGCTCTGGTTCGCCCCCAGATTCTCGCACAGGTCGGAAATGACGAGCTTCTGACCGGGCGGAAGCGCGCCGTTCAGCAGCCGGGACCGGATCTGCTCGTAAACGCGGTGGGTGCGGCTGGGCGCCGGTGATTTCTCTGCCATTCGCCCTTGATAGTTCACTTTTTCCCCATCTACAACCGTTACAATAAAAAGTGCACTTTCTTTTGACTCATGGACAATACTCGCACATCGTCCGCGCGACCGCCCGCCTCCCCCGGGGCCGGTTTCGGGCCGGGACCGCGAACGGGCAAATGGCATGACATGGCCGACCACTCGTCGGCTGGAATCGGGATCAAGCATGAAAGACAAGGTCATCATCTCCTGCGCCGTCACCGGCTCCATCCACACGCCGACCATGTCGGACGCGCTGCCGGTCACGCCGTCCGAAATCGCGGAACAGGCGATAGAGGCGGCGGAGGCCGGCGCCGCCATCCTCCATCTCCATGCGCGCGATCCCAGGGACGGCCGACCCTCGGCGGACCCCGCCCTGTTCATGGAATTCCTGCCGCGCATCAGGCAGGGCTGCGACGCCATCTGCAACATCACCACGGGCGGCAGCCTCACCATGACGGTCGAGCAGCGCCTGGCCGCGCCGCTGCTGGCGTCGCCCGAAATGTGCTCGCTCAACATGGGCAGCATGAATTTCGCGCTCTATCCGATGGCGGATCGCTACCGGCAATGGAAGCATGACTGGGAGGAGCCCTATCTGCGGGAATCGGACGATTATATCTTCCGCAACACCTTCCGCGACATCGGCAAGATCGCCCATGCGCTGGGCGATGCCCATGACGTGAAGTTCGAACATGAATGCTATGACGTCGGTCATCTGTACAATCTGGCGCATTGCATCGACCGCGGCTTCTTCAAGCCGCCGGTCTTCATCCAGTTCATCTTCGGCATATTGGGAGGGATCGGGGCGGAGGTCGACAACCTCCTCTTCATGAAGCGGACCGCCGATCGCCTGTTCGGACAGGATTATCACTGGTCGGTGCTGGGCGCGGGACGCCATCAGATGCCGCTCGCGACGCAAGCGGCGCTGATGGGCGGCCATGTGCGCGTGGGGCTGGAGGACAATCTGAACATCGCCCGGGGGCGGCTCGCCTCCAGCAATGCCGAACAGGTGCGCAAGGTGCGCGCGATCATCGAAGATCTGGGCCTGGAGATAGCGACCGCCGATGAAGCGCGCGCCCGGCTCGGCCTCAAGGGCGGGGACAAGGTCGCCTTCTGATGCCCGCGCGTCGATAGCGCCGGATCGGCCGGCCCGGAATCCGTGGCCCGATTCGCGCCCCGCCCTTGAAAAGACAGGCGACGATCACGATCAATGATATTATAGACATCATGTGATGGTCCGCCGCTACCGGTGCGGACGACAAGAGAAGGAAATGCCAGAGTGACCGCGGAAATCATCCTCGCCCATCCCGTCCGCACCCCGATCGGGAGCTATAACGGCACGCTCAAGGACGTGCCGGCGGCCGAACTGGGCGCCGTCGCCATCCGGGAAACCGTGCGCCGCGCAGGGCTGTCGCCGGATGCCGTCGGCGCGGTCACCATGGGCAATGTGATCCAGGCCGGCAACAGGATGAACCCGGCGCGCCAGGCGGCGATCCACGCCGGGCTGCCGGTCTCGGTCCCCGCCCTCACCGTCAACCGGGTCTGCGGATCGGGCGCGCAGGCGATCGTGACCGCCGCGCAGGAAGTGCAGCTTGGCCTGCACGACGTCGCCATCGCCGGCGGCATGGAGAATATGGACCGCGCGCCCTATCTGATGACCGGCGGCCGCTGGGGTTATCGCATGGGCGACGCCGCGATCATCGATTCCATGCTGCATGACGGCCTGAACGACGCCTTTTCCGGCCAGCATTCCGGCTGGCATACGGAGGATCTCGTCACCCGCTCCCAGATTTCGCGGGATGCGCAGGACCGCTGGGCCGAACGCTCGCAGAAGCGCTTCGTGCAGGCGCAGTCGGAAGGCCGGTTCGCGGCGGAGATCGCCCCCGTCACCATCAAGGGCCGCAAGGGCGACGTCAGCTTCGCCAGCGACGAGGCGCCCCGCGCCGATACGACGCTGGAGGGACTGGCCCGGCTGAAGCCCGCCTTCCGCCCGGACGGCACGATCACCGCCGGCAATGCCCCCGGCCTCAACAGCGGCGCATCCGCGATGCTGGTCGCCACCCGCGCCTGGGCCGAGGCGAACGGCGTCGAACCGGCGGGCCGGATCGTCTCCTACGCCGTCGCCGCGCTGGAGCCGGGCCTCTTCGGCCTCGCGCCGGTCCCTGCCGTGGTGAAGGCGGTCGAACGCGCCGGCTGGAAGCTGCCGGACGTGGAGCGGTTCGAGATCAACGAAGCCTTCGCCGCCGTACCCCTGGCCATCATCAAGGAACTCGGCCTGCCGGAGGACATCGTCAATGTGGAGGGCGGCGCGATCGCCCATGGCCATGCCATCGGCGCGACCGGCGCGGTGCTGACGACCCGGCTGCTGCATTCGATGAAGCGGGACGGCGTGCGGCGGGGCCTTGTCACGCTTTGCATCGGCGGCGGCCAGGGTATAGCGCTCGCACTGGAAACGCTGTGACGGCGGCACGGATGCGGGGGAAAGATCGGTCATGAACGGTTTCGATACGATAAGCGCTCTGGCGCGGGGCGAACTGCCCCGCCCGCCCATGGCCGATACCGTGCCCTTCACCCTTCTTCCGCCCGAAATGGGGCGCGTGGAGCTGAGGGCGACGCCGGGCGAACGCTTCCTCAACCTTGGCGGCGTCGTCCATGGCGGCTGGGCGCTGACCATGCTGGATTCCGCCATGGGCCTCGCGGCGGCAACCACCTTGGACGAGGGCGGTTTCGCCCCCACCTATGAAACCAGCGTCAAGTTCCTGCGGCCCATCCCCGCCAATATCGGGGAAATGCGGGTGATCGGCACCGTCATCTCGCGCGGCCGGTCCCTTGTCGCGTTGGACGGACGCATCGAAAGCCTCGACAACCGGATCTTCGCGCACGGCACGTCCACCTGCGTCGTTCCCCGCTGAACGCGGGGCGCACCATCTTTCAGGAGCATCGCATGGCTGAACCGAAGCATCCGTTCCGCGACGATCTGGACGATCAGTCCGTCCTCCACTCCACGGTCACGCGCAAACCGATTGTCGGCCGCGACAGGATATTGCGGACGATCCAGGCGGCCGGCGCGTCCTATGACCATATGCGTCCGACCTATCATGAAGCGATCGGCAACAGGAGCTTCGCGGAATATGACGCGAGGATCGCGGGCGGCCGGAACTTCACTGCGTGGCGGCGATCACCCGGAAGGAATCGGGCGCGGTGGAGACCATTGCCTTCCCGCGGCTAAAGCTTCCCCCGATGGGCAGTTCCCATCTGGCGGAGCAAGAAGGCCAATAAGGCGAAGGCAAGCCACCCTGACTTCTTCAGTTGCTCGTTTCGGTCTTTCCCGACTCCGCCTCTGAACTGTTGGCGAAGCGGCGACGCAAGGGAATGCGGGTATCGACATCCGCGACGCCCAGCCGTTCCTTGACGGATTTCCGCGCCCGCTGGAGGATTTTCTCCGCGGTTTTCAGGTCGGTCGTCATCCGCGCCATTACCAGCGCGCCCAGCGCTTCGGAAAAGGCGGCGTTCGCGGCCTCCTCGGGATCGTCGACCCCGGCGCGCTCCAGCAGCCGGGTCACGCCGCCGATCAGTCCGCGCATGCCATTGCTCAGCCGCCCACGCCCATCCTCCGAAAGATGGGCCAGCTCGCTGGTGAGCGACGGGATCGGGCACCCCGTCTCCGGATGGCTGCGATGGGTCATCGACAGATAGCCGTCGAAGAATTTGGCGATCGCCGCGCGGGGCTCTCCGACATCCAGCAGGCCCAAGAACCGCTCATAGCGTTCGTGGAACATATGCTCGACCGCATGGGCGACCAGATCGTCCTTGGACGCGAAATGGGCATAGAAGCCGCCGACGGTAAGCCCGGCCGCGGACATCACATTCGCCACCGCCACCCGGTCAATACCCTGGCAACGGATCGCCCGCGAAGCCTCCGTCAGGATGCGCTCCCGCGTACGCGCCTTATGGTCGCTTGGATATCTCATGCATAATCCCATAAGTGACCTGACCACAGCCGCTTACAGGAAAAAACGCGCCTCTTTCCCAAATGACTGTTTGCAGCCAACATAATATTATGGCCGTTCAGTTCAAGGGGTTTTCCCAAGGAGCGACCTACTCCGCTGTCAATCGTTGCATCCGGGCCAGATCGGATTGAAGACATTAGGCGACCAGCCGATATTCGGTGTCATTGACCAGCCGGATCGCGCCGCCCCCGCCTCGAACGTCTAGATCGGCAGAATGGCAGCCGAAAACCTCCACCTCCAGCAACAAGCTGCCCGGACGGAAGCCGCTCTGCAAGGTCGGCTCCAACTGCCGGGCCGCTGGGCCGCCCATTTCGCCTATGAATGGGTACGCAAGGACGATGTCAGGATCGACACCGATCTTGTCGACCTCTTCGAATTCAGCGAGACTTCCGGATTGATCAAGAGCCTGAAGATCATCTTCGACCGGTAATCCCGCGCGCCTGCCTTCCGGGCCACGCTCCCCCGGCAGAGCTTTGCGTACACGCAAAGACTGGCCCAACCCGGCCGGGAACGGCTATGATCGGCCGGAACCATTCAGGAGCCCGCGACCATGCCGAACCCCAGTCCCTGGCAACATCATCGTCAAGCCGGCCTGGCCGACGACATCGATTTCGAGATCAAGGGCCAGGAACTGCAATTTCTGGAAATAGAGCTCGATCCCGGCGAAAGCGCCGTGGCGGAGGCCGGCGCCCTGGTCTGGAAGGACGCGGCCGTCGGCATGACCACCGTCTTCGGCGACGGCAGCGGCGGCAGCGACGGCAGCTTCATGGGCAAGCTGCTGGGCGCGGGAAAGCGGCTGGTGACGGGGGAAAGCCTGTTCACCACCGTCTTCACCCATAATGGCCGGGGCAAGGCGCGGGTCGCCTTCGCCTCTCCCACTCCCGGCGCGATCCTGCCGATTCGCCTCGACCAGGTCGGCGGGCGGCTGATCTGCCAGAAGGACAGCTTCCTCGCCGCCGCGAAGGGCGTATCGATCGGCGTCCATTTCCAGCAGCGGATCATGACCGGCCTGTTCGGCGGCGAAGGCTTCATCATGCAGAAGCTGGAAGGCGACGGCTGGGTGTTCGTCCAGATGGGCGGCACCATCGTGGAGCGCGAACTGGCCCCCGGCGAACAGCTTCACGTCGATACCGGCTGCGTCGCCGCCTATACCGACACGGTGGATTTCGACCTGGAGCGCGCGGGCGGCGTGCGCAGCATCCTGTTCGGCGGCGAAGGCCTGTTCTTCGCGCGCCTGACCGGGCCGGGCAAGGTGTGGATACAGTCCCTGCCCTTCTCGCGCCTCGCCGGCCGCATGCTGGCGGCGGCGGGCAGCCGCGGCGGCCAGAATCGCGGCGAAGGCTCCGTGCTCGGCGGCCTGGGCGACCTGATCGGCGGCAATAATTAGCGCATCATGCGCAAAAGTGGGAACCGGTTTTCCGCTCAAACCGATGCGACAGAAACCCAGAGCGCGCGTCCCGCGCCCGATTTGAGCCATCGCGCGCCATAGCCGTCCGCCGCTCTTCCCCCCACCCCCAAACCCCACCGCAAGCCCCCATCGGCGCGCCGCACAACCGGCCCGCCGGTGGCGCGCCCCCGCGCATGACCGCCCTCCCCCTTGAGCCGATATGTGCATGAACATCGACACATGACGCCCGCAGCCTTTTCACGGCCATGAAAATCCATTATTATTCAAAGCCATAGCGGACGAATCCGCACCAACCATCTTGCGAACCCGCAACGGCGCCGGGGCAATCCGCCGTTCCGGGAAGGAGGTTCAACAAAGGCGGCACAGGGCCGCTCAACAACGGGGTCGTACCATGCGCATTTTCTCTCTTCGCCCGCTTGCGGGCGTGCTGTTCGCGTGCGTGCTCATATTCTGCATGAGCGAATGGGGCCTGTCCCTCACCGCCGACACGGAAAAAATCTCCGCACCCACGCCAGCGGTGAAAGACCCGCCGGGCATCGCCTCCATCCTCACCAACGGCTTTTTCGGCCGGACCGCCAACCCGACGCCACAGATCGACTTCTCCCGCCCCTCCCCCAGCCCCTGGACCACGGCGCTGGGCAGCAGCAATCCCGCCGCGCTCTTTCCCGCCGCCGCCGCCGCCGCCCGAACCGGCGGCCCGGCCGGGCGCGCCGCCGGACCAATGGCGCCGGCCAGCACCATGCTGGCCCTCTCCACCGCCGCCACCACCGCGCAGCCAGGCGATTTCGCCAATTTCGACTTCGCCGGCGGCACCCGCTATCCTGAACAGGCGACGGCGTCGGTCGGCCCCGCCTTCTACCGCCCCGGCGCGACCGTCGCCTATGTGCCGATCACGCTCGACCGCCCAACGCCCAACACCGTGATCGCGCGGGTGATGACGGAGGATGGACCGGGCCTCGTCCGCGGCGTGGCGGGCATCAACTATCGAAGCATCTACAAGGCGGTGATCTTCCGCCCCGGCGACCCGCTGACCAAGACGGTCTCCGTGCCCATATTGCTCGGCGTGCCGCAGGCCGACTTCATCGTCCGCTTCGTGGAGGCCCCATGGGGCGGCAAGATGGGCACCGACCGCGCCTTCGTCCAATGCGATTTCCAGCAGGAACCGACGGCGGAACAGGTGGCGGGGCGCGAACCCCGCACCTTCCAGCCCACGGGCACGCTCCAGTGGAGGATGAGCCGCGAAACCCTCAAATGGTCCGACGCCGGCCATGACAAGGCCTGGTCGACCAAGCTGCCCAATGGCCGCTCGCAACCGGGCAATCAGGAAACCGGCATCTATCTCGACGGCTGGGTCTATCGCGACTATGGCATAGAGGCGCCCCTGCGCTACACGGACGATGGGCTCGTCATGCACACGCAGAAGCTGAAGCAGCCCATCGCCTGGGACGGCGTCCCCTACGACTATGGCGCGGTCGTGCTCAGCGGCCACAACACCCGGCCGGTGCAGATCGGCTACGGCCAATATGAATTCACCGCGAAGATGCCGAACCGGCGCGGCTCCTGGCCCGCCTTCTGGCTGATCTCCACCGCCGGCTGGCCGCCGGAAATCGACATTTACGAAGGGTTCGGCTTCGAAAGCTGGTGGGATTTCGACCGCTACACCGCCAACACGCTGCACGGCGGCGCCAACATCACCCGCACCTTCCAGCAGGGCGTCTTCATGAACACCGAAGAGGTCTACGGCATCGGCGGCTTCACCACGGGCTTCCACAGCTTCGCCGTCGACATCCAGCCCGACTATATCACCTGGTTCATCGACGGGAAGGAAACCTATCAGGCGGTCAATCCCTTCGCCGGCTTCCGCTGGTACCCGATCATGAACGTCGCGGTGAAGACGACCGGCGACTATGCGGACGGCGCCGGCGACATGATCGTCCGCGACATCAAGGTCTATGCGGACGGGGGCTGAACGAAGGGGTCGCGCGGCCAGGCGCGACCATCCCACCCCCGTTCGGGCCCGACGAATATTCGGCAACCCCTCCGCCTTCATGCTCCCGCCCCGCGCGGGAGCATGCGACGGATCGGGAAGACCGCGCCCCTCAGAACTGATCGAAGATCGACCCCATGCGCGGACTGAACAGCCGGTCATAGGCCTTCAGCAAGGCCCCGTCGGTCATCCCGGCGATATAGTCGCAGATCACCCGCGGCGCCTCCTCCCCCGCCCGCACCAGCGCCCATTGCTCGGCCGGCAGCAGGGTCTCCGGCTCCGACGCCAGCGCCTCAAAGACGGACACCACCATCTTCTGTCCCTTGAACTCCAGTTGCTGCACCCCGGCGCTGCGGATCACCTCCTGATAGACCGCGTTCCTCAGCGCGCCCAGGAACCGCGCCGGCCCCTCCTGCATCCCCGCGCGGTATCGGACCAGCGGCTCCTCGAATTCCTCCCGCGTGTCGATGCGGCAATGGGTGATCAGGTGATGCACCATCCGTCCGATGCAGCGCTTTCGCCCGCCGTCCTCGCCGAACAGCGCCCCGACCAGCCGCTCATAGACATTATTCTCGGATTCGCCCGGATATTTCCGCTTGAGGTGGACCAGGAAGGACGCGCATTCCTCCTCCGGCACCAGCCTGCGAAAGGCCTCCTCCCCGATCAGGCGCAGCGCCAGCGCATCCTCCAGGTCATGGACGCCGAAGCCGATGTCGTCGGCCACGTCCATGATGCTGCAATCGAAGGATTTGTGGATCGCCCGGTGGTGCCTGCCGACCTGCGGCTCGATCGCCGTGAACGCCTCCCGGTCGGCGCTCGACAGCGGCGCCAATATCCATTGCACCACCTGCCTTTCGCTGTCGAGATAGCATTTGGGCGGCTTGCTGGCGGCCCGGTCGATGATGCGGATGGAAGAAGGTCTGTCGCTCAGCCGGGGCGCGCAGGCGGGATTGCAGGCCTGCGCATAGGGGACCGGATATTTGAGCACGCCCAGCAGCGTCCGCCGCATGAGATTGGCCCCCGCCCCGGCCGAAAACTTCTCCAGCCGGGCCAGGATGCGCAGCGTCTGGCCATTGCCCTCGAACCCGCCCGCCTGCCGCATGCAGTAATTCAGCGCGACTTCCCCGCCATGGCCGAAGGGCGGATGACCCAGGTCATGGGTGAAGCCGATGGCCTGGATCAGGCTGTGGTCGGGCAGATGCGGGATCGCCGGGTGGTCGGGGAAATCCTGCCGCAACTGCCGCGCTATGCCGCCCGCGATCTGCGCGACCTCCAGCGAATGGGTCAGCCGCGTGCGATAGAAATCGCTGTCGCCCAGGTTCAGGATCTGCGTCTTGCCCTGCAGGCGGCGGAAGGACGCGGAATGGATGACCCGCGCATAGTCGACATCCGCTTCATTGCGGGCATCCTCGCTCTGCGCATGCCAGTTTTCCTGCCGTTCATACCAGTTCATGCCACTCTTCTCCGGCGAATCCCGACCGCCTGTCTCTTGGCCGGAATATAGGCCGCTTCTCCCGCGCAGGGGCAGGAAAACCGATTCATGCCGCTTCCTCCATGCCGATCCTCATCCCACCCCGCCCTCATTTGCCTATTTGAACTATTTATGCCACATCTATCCCAAACAAGCTTCAACTTCGCGCAAGAGGGCAGGAATGAACGCAGTGGTGACCCAGATCGGCGATCTGGCGGAGGCCGGCGAAAAGATGGTCGAACGCCTGCGGCGCAAGGCTTTTCTGCCGGATAGCCGCAAGGAACTCAACATCCGCTTCGGCATCGCCGAAGCCGCGCAACTGCTCGGCTGCTCCACGAATCGCATCCGCATGGCGGAGGAGGACGGACGCCTTCCCCCTGCCCCGCCGACCGAAAACGGCCGCCGCCCCGGCTACAAGGTGGAGGAACTGCTGAACATGCGGCAGGTGCTGGGCGCCTCGCCCGAACGCGCCCCGCTGGACATTCCCGCCATCATCGCGGTGCAGAATTTCAAGGGCGGCGTCGGCAAGTCGACCGTCACCACCCATCTCGCCCATTATTTCGCGGTGCAGGGCTATCGCGTGCTGGTGGTCGACTGCGACAGCCAGGCCACCACCACCACGCTGTTCGGCTTCAACCCGCATTTCAACATCCAGCGGGAAGAAACGCTCTACCCCTATCTCTCCATCGACCCGACGCAGGTCGACCTGCTTTACGCGGTCAAGCACACCGCCTGGCCCAATGTGGACCTCATCCCATCCAATCTCGAACTGTTCGACGTGGAATATGAACTGGCGGCGGCGGGCAGCGACGGCGGCTCCGTCCTCGCGGCGCGCTTCCGCAAGCTGAAGCAGGGCCTGATGGACCTTGCCCGCCATTATGACGTGGTGCTGCTCGATCCGCCGCCGGCGCTGGGCACGATCAGCCTCGCCGTGATGCAGGCGGCCAATGCCCTGCTGGTGCCGCTGGCCGCGACCACGCCCGACTTCTGTTCAACCGTCCAGTTCCTCTCGATGATGGATCAGGTGATCGGCCAGTTGCAGCAGGCGGGGATAGAGGTCGACTATCAGTTCGTCCGCCTGCTCTGCTCGAAATTCGACAGCAACGATCCCAGCCATTCGATGGTCCGAGCGATCATGGAACAGAGCTTCGGCCCGGCCCTCCTGCCCATTCCGATCCTCGACAGCGCGGAAATCAGCCATGCCGCGCTGCGCATGATGACCGTCTATGAACTGGAAAAGCCGATCGGCACGCCGCGCACCCACAAGCGCTGCCGCGCCAATCTGGACGAGGCCATGGGCCAGATCGAGGCGCTGGTGCGTCAGGGCTGGGGCCGCGTCGCCCCTGCGCGGGAAGAGGACATCGTCAATGCGGCATGAAGCCCCTTGCTGTATGTTCATGATATGTTCCCGTTTTGCCGAAAGGGAATGCCATGGCGCGTAAGCAATCCGACTATCTGGCCGCCCTTCTCTCCGACGAGCCCGAGGCGGCAGCGGCAACGCCCGTCGAGCCGGAGGAGGCAGGCCCGCCCGCATCACCCCCTTCCCCCTCCTCTGGCCCGGCCGCGCCGCGTCAGGATCGCGCCCGCGGCACCACCCTGCTCGGCCGCGAATCCGCCCTTGCCCGCCTGGCCTCGGGCGAGGTGCGGCAGGTCACGCAATTGCTGCTCGACCCGGCGAAAGTCCGGATATGGAGCGGCAATGCCCGCCTCTATGCGCATCTCAACGAGGAAAATTGCCGCGAACTGATCGACTCGATCATCGCGGAAGGCGGGCAGAAGGTGCCCGCCGTGGTCCGCCGGATAGAGGGCGATCCCGATCATGATTATGAGGTGATCGCCGGCACCCGCCGCCATTGGTCGATCAGCTGGCTGCGCGCCAACAGCTATTCCGACATGATGTTCGTGGCGCAGGTCGCCCAGCTCGACGATGAGGCCGCCTTCCGCCTCGCCGACCTCGAAAACCGCGCCCGCAAGGACGTCTCGGACCTCGAACGCGCGCGCAACTATGCCGATGCGCTCAAGGCCCATTATGGCAGCCACCTGACCCGCATGGCCGAACGGCTGAAGCTCTCCAAGGGATGGCTCAGCAAGATGATCAAGGTGGCGGGCATCGAGGACGCGGTGATCGACGCCTTCGCCTCCCCGGCCGACGTCCAGTTGAAGCCCGCCTATGCGCTGGCCCAGTCGCTCGACGACCCCAAGGGCGCGCCCGCCATCCGCGCGGAGGCGAACCGCCTCGCCTCCGAACAGCGCGCGCTGCGATCGGCGGGCGCCGCGCCCATCCCGGCCTCGGATGTGCTCAAACGCCTGCTCGACGCCCCCCGCGCCGCCCAGTCGGCCCCCAGGGAAGAACCCTTCACCTGGACCACCCGCTATGGCCGTCCGGCGCTGACGGTCCAGTCGGTCAACCGCCAGGGCATCACCATCCGCCTCCACGCCGGTTCGGGCGCGGACATGGAAACGCTCGCCACCGCGCTGCGCGACACGCTCGAACATCTCGAACGGCAGGGCATGGGGCTCCAGCGCTGATGGAAAGCGGGGGGCACAGGACATATGACGGAAGCGAAAGGCCGGTCCAACCGGCGGCTTCCGCCCTGCCCCCCGTTTCCCCGGGGAAACATCAGCCCCTTGTCCCCGCCGCCCCATGGGAAACACGTCCGCTGTTTCCCCGGGGAAACAGCCGATCCCCCATCCCCCCGGCCACCAGCCCGCCCTCGCCGGCATCCCCGGCCAGCGCCGCCAGCTTGGCCTGGCCGCCGCACGACCGCAGCCACGCATCGGCCCCCATCCCGACATGCGCCCCTCATTCCATAACTCCCGTCCATTCTCCGGAACGTTCATGGAATAGCCCCCGCGCGCCCCTCCCCTCCTCTGCCGCATCACGCCATGGGCTGACGCTCATCTTCAGGACCCGCCCATGACCCGCGCTTCCAGGACCGAGATCACCGACCAGTTCGAACTCTTCCTCCCCTATATCGCGGACATGCCCCTGCGCGACCAGCGCGAGATGATGGAGCGCCCCTTCTTCAGCCTCGCCAAGTCCAAGCGGGTCAAGCCGATCGACTACACCTCCCCCGACGGCAAGGCCTGGGTCCATGTCTCGGCCAATCCGGACTATGGCATGGCCACCATCTGGGATGCCGACATATTGATCTACTGCGCCTCCGTCCTGGCCGACATGGCGCGCCGCGGCCTCAACGACATCCCGCGCAAGCTGCACCTCATGCCCTATGACCTGCTGCGCGCCATCCACCGCCCGACGACCGGCCGCGCCTATGAACTGCTCGGCCAGTCGCTCGACCGGCTCGTCTCCACCACGATCAAGACCAACATCCGCGCCGAAAACCGCCGGGAAGCGACCTTCAGCTGGCTCGACGGCTGGACCCAACTGGTCGACGAACGCACCGAACGCTCCCGCGGCATGACCATCGAACTCAGCAACTGGTTCTATGAAGGCGTGCTGATGCAGGGCGGGGTGCTCAGCATCGACCGCGCCTATTTCGACCTGACCGGCGGCCGCGAACGCTGGCTCTACAAGGTCGCGCGCAAACATGCCGGCGGGGCGGGGGAGGGGGGCTTCGCCATCTCCATGCCCACCCTCTTCGAAAAGTCGGGGGCCGAAGGCGCCTATCGCCGCTTCAAATTCGAAATCGCCAAGATCGCCGAACGCGATCCCCTGCCCGGCTATACGGTCGAACTGGAACAGCCCGACGGCAAGCGTGAACCGTCGCTCCGCATGCGCCGCCGCCCCCAGGCCGATCCGCTCCCGGCCGCAACCGTCGCCCGCCGACCGGCGACGGCCTCGCAATCCACCCCTCCCAAGACAACGCCGTCCCCCGCACCAACCGACGCCGACATGCTGGTCGATGCCGGCAGCATGATCCGCCGGACCCTGGCCGGAATGTCCGCCAAGGCCAGCGCCGGGGAGATCACGGACGCGACCATGGCGACCCTGCGCGCCGACTATCCCGGCTGGGACTATCAGACGCTCCATCAGGAGTTTCGCGACTGGCTCGAAGCCGACCCCACCCGCACGCCTGTCAACTATCAGAAGGCGTTCATCGGCTTCGTCCGCCGCTTCCACGAGAAGAACCGCCACCGCCTCTAGAGCATCGTGCGCAAAAGCGGGAACCGGTTTTGCGCTTAAAAGGATGCGACAACAAAAGCCTGGAGCGCGCGGCCTGCGTATGATTTAACGCAGCGCGCTCCAGAGCGGGTTTCGCTCCGATTCCATCAGGTCGCCGTTCCACATTCCCCGTCTTCCGCGATTCCCGCCAGATTCGGAACCGGTCGCCTGGAAATCGCTCCAGAGCGCGCTGCGTTAACCGGACGCAGGTCGTCACATCCTTTCAAGCAGAAAACCCGCCCTTCGATGCCGAGCCGCATCCCAAAAGGCAAAGGGCTCGACCAAAACCGCCCCAAAACCCGCATATCCCGACCCTGCTATTCAGCCGACGCACCCCATGCCCAAGCCACGCCGAAATGCCGGGGAGGGCGTTCCCGAAGTGTCGGGTAGCGCTGATCGGAAAGAACAACCCGTCGCACACCCCGATACCGGACCTCAATCCGCCCCGGAATTTGAACGTCCTTTCCAACACCCCCCTCCAATATGATTCAATCCCCCACCGACCAACAACGGCAAATCGCATGCTTCGACACTCCGGGAACACCCTTCGCCCCTTTAGGAACGTTTCCCCGACATTTCAGGAACGCCAGCGTCGACACTATAGGAACGGACCAACGATCCTATGGGAACAGCCAACCAACGCCGACTCGTGCTCTTATGGCGATTCGCCCCCCACATCCCCGCCCGGTAACTCTTTAACTTTCCTAGAAACCTTATAACCTGGGCGAGACATATTTTTGGCGAGAGACTGGATGGGAAGCCTCGGGCAGCGCCGTCTAATACCGCTCTTTCAGTCTTTCGACCTGCGCCACCAGTTTCGTCGCGCCCTGGTGCGAAACGCCCAGCAGCCGCGCGACCGCCATCTTGCTCAGCCCCGGATAGGCCAGCTCAAGCCGCATCAGTAACGGGGCCTTGCTCCGCCGCGTCACCTCCAGTTCCACCGGCAGCCGCGCCAGCTTCGCCTCCAGCCGATCCAGTTCGATCAACCCCTGCGCCGCCTGGCGCGCGACCATGGCGGCAATCTCTCCCGCCAATGAAGCGGCATCATCCGGCAGGAAGCGCGGCAGGCCGACAAGGCAGGGCAGGCGACGCAGGCTGAGCCCCGCCGCCACAAAGGCGCCGGGAAGATGGCAGGCAAGCACCCAGCCCATATCGAACCGTCGCGGATCGATGCGCCATTGCCGCCCGTCGGCCGTCGTCACCAGATGCCCCTCGGTGACGGGCGTATCGAGGCTCCCCCTCGCATCGATCAGCCGCTGCGCGACCGCCGGCAGGGTGCCGGCAGGGTAGGGGGCCTCCAGCAGCATCTGGGCCATGCGCCACGCCGGGCCGAAGCGGACCAGATCCTCGGGCGCCCACAATCCCGCCTCCTTGCGGTCGTCAAGCAAGGTGCGGGAGATGTTGAGGGTCGCGCGCGCGACCGGGTCCCGGTCATCGCCTGCCGACAGCGCAAAATGGAAGAGCGCGGCGACGGAAAGCGGATCGTTGAGCCCCTCGCTATGGCGCGGCGGCGGCGTCCGCCCGCAAATCCAGTTCTGAAGCTCCGCAACCGACACCGGCACGCCGGCAAAGCCCGACAGCATGGAGGCGCCCTTCAGCCTTGCCCTGGCCAGCCACACATCGGTCGCCGGGCTGTTGCAAAGCCGCCCGTCGAGCCGCCCGAGAAGAAGCAGAGCATGATCCGGCGAGGCTGAAAAATCCTGCATTTCTCATGGATAGCGCAAGACGGACTACAACCAAAGAGGCGAGTTGGTTGTATATGCTATGATGGTGGGAAGGCAGGCTGCTCCGCCTGATCGCCAGCGAATGGCCACGCTCTTTCTTATGCCATAACGCAGTAACGCCCGCCAGCGTCAATCGAACATCCAAAGTGGGGACCCGAACAAAAGCCCTGAAATAAGACGACGCCCCTCTCGGACACGTCCGTCGGGTAAAGGCGAAAGGGGGAAGGGCATCCAACCGATCCGCAAAAGGGGAACAAAAGAGGAAACAGGGCTATTTTGCCCTGGGAGGCCCGTCAGGCGCCGGTGACGAGTGAGATATAGACAAGCTCGTCGCCATCGGCCTTTGCCTTTCAGAGAGCTTCCCAGCCTGCCCAAATTTTAGGCAATAGGCCCATCGATCTGTTCTCCCGGCCCACAGGAACAATGCGCCGGCTGCCGTAGCTCCTATCCTGCTCGGGATCGCGAACGTCATAAAGCCGCACGCGATGGATAGGGCGGCATCGATTCACCCCACGATGACCTGCTGCGGAGGAACTCATCATCATATCAAAGGAGCAGGAACGGATGCCGCAACACGCCCGGCCTATATTCCGATCGCCCCGACGGGAGCAGGCAAGGGCACCGCCTGATCGACCGGACAACTGAAAGCCCCCGCAGAGGATCATGGGATATATTCATGATCCAGTGCAGCAATCATCACCGGCATCCGGCCTTTGACAATCGCAAAACGGAGTCAGGCACGACCAAAGCCCGTCCAAGGCCATTATAGGGCATCCCAATTGAAGAGCCCGTTATCCCGAGAGCATGGAGCGATGTCATCCAGCGAAGACTTTCACCCATCGGATCATCTTGCATTGCTGCAAAGCTCGAACGTTGCATCGCAAGGCAAGGGCACCTCAATTGTAGTAATGGAAACGGATAGATCAACAGTTCAACCCGCTGCCACCATTCTCACCGCCTCCCGGTAATTGCGATTGCACAGCGCGACTTTCAGATAGCCTTGACCCCGCCGCCATCAATAAAGTCCAGCCCTCCTCAACCGCATCCTTGAAAGGAAAACGCCCCGAACGACATTTGCGTCGTTCGGGGCGTGATCTTGGTCGGCGGTCCGGATCGTCCGAACCGGCCAGACGTACAATCAGGCTTTTTCGGCCACAGGCGCCTTGGCGGACTTGGCTGCTGGCTTTTTCTTGGGAGCGGCCTTGGCGGGCGCCTTGGCAGGCGTTGCCGCCTTGCTTCCCGCCGCTGCCTTTTCCGCGGGCTTGGCAGCAGCCGGAGCGGCGTCCTTCTTCGGCGCGGGCGCCGATGGCGTAGCGATGGAGAGGCGCTTGCGCGATGCGGCGGGCTTGGCAGCCGGAGCCTTGGCGGCGGGCGCCTTGGCAGCAACCGGCTTCGCCTCGGCGGGCTTCGTTGCGGGCGCCTTTGCCGCCGGGGCTTTCGCTTCCGCAGGCTTGGGAGCGGACGTCTTCGCAGGGGCCTTGGCCGCCGCCGGCTTGGCAGGCGCTGCCTTTGCAGGTGCTGCCGTTGCAGGCGCAGCCTTGGGAGCAGCGGCCGCCTTCGGAGCCGCTTCGGCCGGCTTCTTGGCATTCACCGGCTTGCGGCCAAGGCCAAGCTTCGTCGCGACGGCGCGCCGCGCTTCCGAATAGTTGGGCGCGACCAGCGGATAGGACTTCGGCAGGCCATAGCGTTCGCGATAGTCATTGGGCGACAGGCCATGGCTGGCCAGGTGGCGCTTCAGCGTCTTGTACGGCTTGCCGTCGATCATGCTCAGAATATGTTCGGGCGAAGACAGGCTTTTGCGGACCGACACGGCCGGCGTGTAAGTCGGCGCCGCCGCCTCCTGGGGCTTTGCGGCAAGATCATCAGTCAAGGCCAGACGCGTGGTCCGAATGAGGTCGGCAAGACCTTCGCTCGCTACATTATTGTTGGAGACAAAGGCACTCACCAGCTGAACAGTGAGCGTCGTGATGTCAGGCTGGTTGTTTTCAGACATTGGCCCCGCTTCCCATCTTTGAGTAATAGAAACGGCCTTTTGCGCGGTTTTGCGTTAAATGTAAATCCGAAACGACTTGACAGCCCGTCCGCATGCTGTCGAACAGGAACAAACAAGCTCATTTTGTTTCGAGATGGGACAGGCTGACCGCGCAATTCCGTCCGCCGGGGTGGAACCATCTTCGCCATATCATTCGCCAGTCAACGGCGCGAAGGCAGGGCGCCTTGAACAGTATAGGCAGGCCGCTCATCTATATTCGCCTGCCCAATACCAGTGTTCGACCGGCGGGCGACAATATTTGTCGACAGCGAAACCTGTTCTGCACAAAAAAAGGCCGGTCTTTCGACCGGCCTACTGAGTTTAGGAGAGGATGCCTGAAAGGCACCCGCCAAATGGCGCGCCGGACCTCCAATGGCAAATGCGAAGCGCGGCGATGTGATTGCGTTGCGCGCAATTCCCGGCGCCGGCTTCATATCGCACCATGTCGGAATGCCCTGCCACGGACGGCGCATCGTTCAGGGCGAACGCTTCGCGACGAACGTCCACGCCGTGCGACGCACCCGGCAAAGATCACGCATATGTCTGAAAAGGGCAGGGCGGGGGTCCATCCCGCCAGACTGGCGCGCGCCCCGCCGGTACGACAGGGGCGCGCCATTCGATCAAGGAAGGGATGGCGGCCCGTTCGTCCGGGCCGATCCTTCCGATCTTGCGTCGATGAAGACTTGGGCGGCCAGGCGCGGCCGCCGAAGATCGTCTTCAGCCGTTCAGCTGGTCCTTCACGGCCTTGGCCGGGGTAAAGGTCAGCTTCTTCGAGGCGGCGATCTGGATCACGGCGCCGGTCGACGGATTGCGGCCTTCGCGAGCGGGCTGGTCCTTGACCTTGAACTTGCCAAATCCGTTCAGCGAAACTTCCTCGCCCTTCGCGGCGGCACCGGCGATGGCGGAGAAGACGCCGTCGACATATTTGCGCGCGTCGGCCTTGGTCAGGCCATGGTCGGCGGCCAGTGCTTCGGCGAGTTCAGTATTGTTCATGATGATCTCCCTTTCGTGGACGGATGGTCTTAACCTGTCTCTTCGCACTCAACTAGCCCCTTTGCGACCGGCGAACAGCGAAAATCGGCAGTAAAATCGCGTTATTGGCGCTTTCGGATCGGAAAATGACCCCCGACCGGAGCCTTCGGGCCGCCTTTCCCGCCGGCGGCGACTCCTCCGCCCGGGTTCCGATCCGCCGCACGAGCAGGCATTTCGCCCGTGAAAAGGGCCCTCCGGGCGGCTGTTCCGCCAAAATGGTCGCAATTGTCGCGCGCGCCGCCCGCGCCATGCCGGGGGTGGACCGCCAAGGGCGGGACTTTGGCCCGACGCAGCCCTTTTACAAAAGCTTGCGGATAGAACCGATCCGGTCGCGGTTGCAGATGAAGGCCGCGTCATTTTCTCCCATCCTTCCTGCACGGCGGCCCCTTGCGGCCGGAATGGCGTGGGACGATGTGGCGGCAGAGCATGGCGGGGATGGGGTGGTGCAGGCGCGCGGCGCGGGCGGTCGCGGTGGGCCTCGGGCTGATGCTGGCAGTCCCTGCGGCGGCGCAGGACGCAGCGCACGGCCAGCAAAGCGCCGCCCCGATCATCGACCGCGACCGCACCGACCGGCTCGAACCGCAGATCGCGCCTCCGCCTGTCGCCGCGCCGCGCCCGGCGCCCTCGGTCCAGGTCGCGCCCGCGGCTTCCTCCGCGGCCCAGACGCTGCTGACGCGGCTTATCTATAGCGGAACGACGCTGCCCAAATCCCGCCTCGATGCCGCCACTTCCCCCTTTATCGGTCGGCCGCTGACCGGTGAAACGCTCCAGGCCATCGCTCATGCGATCAGTGCGACCTATGCGAAGAGCGACATCGCCTTCTATTCCGTCTCCATTCCGCCCCAGCTGCCTGGCGGCGGCATCCTGACCGTCCGTCTGGTCGAGGGGCGGGTCAGGGATTATCGCCTCGCGGGCATGTCGCCCAGCATGCCCGCCGGGCTGATCGCCGCGCATATGCGCCGGCTGATGCGGGACGCGCCGCTGCGCAAGAGCCGTCTGGAACGGACATTGGCGCTGCTGCGCGACATTCCGGGGCAGACGGTCGATGCCCGGCTGCGCCAGTCGGGCGCGCCCGGCGATCTCCTGATCGACCTCATCGTCAAGCGCAAGCAGGTGCAGATCGGCCTCACGATCGACAATAGCGGGGTCAGCAATGTCGTGCAGGGCGTGCAGGCGCAGATGTCGGTCACGGTCAACGGCCTTGCGCGCGAAGGCGACAGCACCCGCATCGCCGGCTACCTGCCCTTCTATCCCGACCGCTACCAATATTATTCGCTCAGCCACAGCACGCCCATCGGCAGCAATGGCCTGACCCTGGCCGCGCAGGCCGCCCATGTCGAAACCCGTTCGCGCGACAGCAGGACGACGGGTGAGGCGACATTGGCCGGCCTGACGCTCAGCTATCCCGTGCTGCGGTCGACAAAGTCCCAACTGTCGGTCACGGCGTCCGTCGACGGCATCGACAGCGACAATTATTTCCTCGACATCCGCTTCGGGGATTACCGGTCGCGGGCGCTGCGCCTGGGGGCTTCCTGGTCCCGCGCCGACGCAAGGAACGGCTATGCGGTTTCCACGGTCGTCAGCCAGGGGATCGACGCGCTGGGCGCCCGGCCCTTCACCGGCTTTTCCGAAACCGGCTTCACCAAGGTCAATGTTCAGGCCATCGCAGTGAAGGGGATCAGCAGCAAGCTCAGCCTCCGGACTTCGGTCAAGGGCCAATATTCGAAAGACGATCTTCCGGTGACGGAGCGCTTTCCGCTGGGTGGCCGGGGCGCGGGCATGGCCTTTCGCACCGGAACGCTGACGGCGGAACAGGCCCTTGCCGGCAGCGCCGAACTCTCATGGTCGCTGCCCGCCCGGTCGCCTGTGCTGAAGGCCAGCGCGCTGTTCGTCGCGCTTGACGGTGCGCTGGCGCATGGCACGGCGCGGCCTGCCTACCGCCTCGCGGCGCGGGACTACAGCCTTGCATCGGCGGGGGGCGGGCTGCGGCTGGGCCTGGGCGCGAAATGGCGGGTCAGCGCGGAAGTGGCCGTGCCGGTCAAGCGGCCCGACCCGGCCCTCAGCCGCAAGGCGCGGTTTTTCTTCGGGGTGGGGCGGGCATTTTGATCCGTCCTTTTGCGAATACGCAAAAACAAGAAAATGGGAGGCAAGACAATGAACAATGTGTGGGAGGTATGGCCCTCGGCCCTGACCGGGGCCGAATGCGACGCCATCGTCAAGCGCGCGGCGCTCTATCAGCCGGAAAGCGCGACCGTCGGCTTCGCGCAGGCGGTGCGCAGCGATCATGCATATCGCTCGTCCACCATAAGCTGGCTGGACGTTCATCGCGACAAGGACATTGTCGACCGGCTGATGCAGTTCGTCCATTCTTCCAACCGCACCAATTTCGGGATCGACATCGCCGGCCCCTATGAACTGCAATATACCGAATATCATGGGCGGGCTCAGGGCAAATATGACTGGCATCAGGATGTGTGGCTGGAATCCTCCCGCCCCTTCGACCGCAAGCTGTCGGTGGTGGTGCAACTGTCCGACCCCGATGAGTATGAGGGCGGCGCCTTCGAATTTTTCGGCCTTCAGCAGCCGGGCGTCAATTTCGCGCCACGCGGCAGCATGCTGATCTTCCCCTCCTTCCTCCAGCATCGCGTCCTGCCGGTGACCAGAGGCGTCCGCCGCAGCCTGGTGAGCTGGATCGAAGGGCCCCGGTGGCGCTGAGCCAATCGACATTCAGCCCTGACGGCCTGCAAATGACGCTTTTCCGTGCTTCCGGTGCTCACCTATTTTGAGTAGGCTGCGCTCCGGGTCACGGAAAAACACCCTTTTACCTTCGGTGGCCTTCGGCTCGGCTCGTCATCATCTGAATGTCGATTGGCTCTAAGCCGCCGCTGACGGTCCGATCCTCCTATCTCTGATCTTCCGGCGATCGAACCACGATCGGCGCGGTCCGCATGGATACGCGCCGACCGCAGCCGCAACCCATGCCTTCCGTCGCCGCTTCGAAGGAAAATGGACCATATCGGAAGCAATCCCGCGAAGGACGATTTGCTTGCCCTGAACCCGGCTTTGCGGACGAGCGACCTTAAGGATGCCGCCAAAAGCCGCCAGATATCCGGATTCCCTGATCTTTCGACCGGCCTTGCGCAGGCGGCAACAGGCTTTTGCGCGCTGAACCGGGACCAATATCGGCAAAGCCGGCCGTTCTGACCAGACCGGTTTCTTCTTGACGCGGCGATAAGGACCGCCGGGCCTAACTTGCTCCCGTTGCGATCTGCTCGCAGGAAAACAGGGAGTCTTGCAATGCCACGTTATGGATCGGTCCGGTCGGGACGGCACTATCTGCTGTGCGCCACGGCGATACCTCTTCTTTTGCTCAGCGCCTGCGCCGACGGCGTGGGCTTCGACATAGGGGCGGGCGGCGGCCAGTCCCCCTCCGGTCCCAGCGGCCCGACAGGTCCGACAAGTCCCACTGGCCCGACCAACCCGTCCGGCCCCTCGGGTCCATCCGGCCCGTCCGGTCCTTCCGGTCCCTCCGGTCCCAGCGGCCCCACGGGTCCGGGCGGCTCCGCCGGTCCCGCCAGCCCAACCGGCCCAGCAGGCCCGACCGGCCCCTCCGGTCCCGTGGGCCCCGGCGGTCCGACCGGCCCAGGCGGCCCCACTGGACCCACTGGCCCGACCGGCCCCGGCGGCCCGACTGGTCCTGCCGGACCCACCGGTCCGACCAGCCCCACCAGCGGCGGATCGATCATCGGGGCTTCCATCGGCAATCTGCCGGTGGTCGGGCCCACCGGTCCCGGATCGCTGATCGGCGTCAACGTCCTGCCGGGCGACAGCCAGGCGACCGGCAGCGTGGCCACCGTCGATCTGCTGACAGGCGACGGCACCGTCGCCCAGCTCGCCCTGCCGACCACGCCCCAGAGCGTGCAGCAGGGGCTGGCGCCGGTCGGCACGCTCGCAGGCGGCCTGCTCGGCGCACCGGCCGGGGAAGCGGTGACGCAGCTCACCGACGGTCTCTCCCCCACGGTGGCGGCCGTCACCTCGACGGTCGGCCAGCTCACCACGCCGCTGCTCGACACGGTCAACGGCGCGCTCTCGCCCGTCACCGGTCCGCTGGTGGGCGAAAATGGCGTCCTCGCCCCCGTGACGGGGCTGATCGAAAATGCGGTGGGCGGCCTGACCGGCGCTCTGGGCGGCGTCGGCGGCGATCCTTCCGCCGCGCTGGGCGGACCGCTTGTCGGCGCGAATGTCGGCGGCAATGTCCTGACCGGCGCCTCCACGCCCGGCACGCTTGTCGGGGTCAACCTGCTGCCGTCGGACGGCGGCGCGGCTGCCGGACAATTGGCGACGGTCGATGTCCTGACGCAGGGCAATCTGGTCGACATCGCCGTGCCGACGACCGCGGCCGGGGTGGAGGCCGGATTGCAACCGGTCGGCAACCTGGCCGGGGGTCTCCTTGGCCCGCAGGCCGAAGCGACCGTCACTCAGGTCACCAGCGCCGTCGCCCCCGTGGTCGCGGCCGCCACCAGCACGGTCGACAGCGTCGCCGCGCCCCTGCTCGACACCGTCAACAGCCTGGCCCCGACGCTGCCCGGAGGAGAAAGCGGTTCCCCGCTCGCGCCCGTGACCGGCCTGGCCGGCGGCCTGCTGGGAGCAGGGGAGGGGACCGGCGGCAATGCCCTGGCCCCCGTCACCGGCCTGCTGAACGGCGCGCTGGCCCCGGCGACCGGATCGGGTTCCGCCACGGCGCCCGTGACCGGCCTGCTCGGCGGGCTGCTCGGCGGCGGCAACTGACGCGGCGGCGCGGCCCGCCATGGTCCTCATGCATGGCGGGCCGCACGCCGACGATGCTCTCCCCCTATAGCCCCCGGGGGAAGGGCGGGGGCGAGGAGGCAGTGGGCGCACTGCCTCCTCAAACCGATTCCGAACGCAGGCCGGCACGCTTTGCGTTCACGCAAAAATCTTCGCCAAAGGGGAATATCATCTTGCCGAACCGCCTTTTCTTCATCCGCCGCCTGATCGATGGCGCTGCGGCCCTGCTGCTGCTCAATGCCCAGCCCGCCATGGCCGGTCCCTACGCGCCCTATGCCGCAACGTCGGGCGAAACCGCGGTGGGAACGATGCTGGACGCCGCGACGCGCGCACCCGGCGGCGACCGCGCGGCCATGCTCGCATCGATCGACGCCCTGCCGACGGCCGCGGCGCGTGCCGATGCGCTGGGCCAGCTCTCGCCGCGCAGCTATTCCCTGCTGCCCCGCCTGTCGATCCAGTCGATGGACGCCGCCGACCGGGAAATCCGCTCCTGGCTGGCCGAACGGCGCAGCATCGCCATCGATGCGCCGGCCGATGTTCCGGCCAGCGGCGACCGCACCATCACCGTGATGCTGAGCGGAGGGATAAAGCAGGCGAGCTATAAGGCGCGCGTCGACCGCCCCGAAGCGGAATCCGACAGCCGGTCGCTGCGCTTCGCCGTCGATGTGAAGCCCGTGCCCGGCCTCATCGTCGGCGCGACCCTGGGCATCGACGGCATCGACGCCCGGCTCGACCCGGCGCGGCGCCCCCGCATCAGCCAGTTCAACAGCCAGATCGGTTCCTATGCCAGCTATAGCGACGGCCGCTTCTATGTCGACGCGACGGCGGCCTATACGCTCTCCGAATATAAGCTGCGGCGCCAAATCGGCTGGGCGGGCTTTACCGGGCGGCTGGTGGCGCCCGTGGACGGCGACGGCTGGGCCGCATCCGGCGAGGCGGGCGCGATGCTGCGCGCAGGCCCGGTCCGGATACAGCCCTTCGCCGGCCTGCACCATCGCTATGCCGATGTCAGCGGCTTCGTCGAAAATGGCGGACCCGCCGCGCTGGAGGTCGCCGCCTTCCGCACCAGATCGCTTCGCGGCGCGTTGGGCGCGCGCATCTCCGCCAATGTGACGCAAGGCGGCTGGACCCTCCGCCCCTCGGTCGAGGCGCAATGGCAGCGCGAACTGCGCAGCCGCCCCGACAGCCGAATAGAGGCCCGCTTCGCCACCCGCGACTTGCCCATCTTCACGCTGCGTCCCACCCGGCTGGCGCGTGACGCGGGCTTGGTGAATGCCGGGATCAGCGCGACCTGGAACAACCGCACCACCTTCCGCCTGGGCTATGCGGGCGAGTTCGGTTCCGACCGCCATGTCCACGCGGCGGCGCTGACGGTCGGACGGCGTTTCTAGGCAAAGGGGATTGCTCCGAAACGAACCGGATTCCGCGCCACAATCGTGCATATCCCGCTATTGCGTGGGCCTGCTCACGCAAAGGAAGTGATCCATGGCCCGCTTCATCCGCGACATATTGGCGACCCTTTCCCACGAACCCGCCGGCAGGGGCCCGCCCGATCAGCAGGCGCTCAGCCGCCTCGACCAGCGGCTCGCGCCTTTCGCGGACAAGGGGCCGGGATCGCGCGGCACGATTTCGATCCAGCCGGACGAATGTTCGGTCTGGGACGGCAATCCGCGCGACCAGCCGGGACTGACGGCGGACGGCTGCCGGTCGCTGATCGATTCCATCGCCAGCGAAGGCGGCAACCGCATCCCCGTCCTCGTGCGCCTCAATCCGCCGGGTTCGGACCGGCCCTACCAGCTTCTGGTCGGCAGCCGCCGCCGTTTCGCCGTGGACTGGCTCAACCATAATGGGCGGCCGGAAATGCGGCTGGCGGCCCTGGTCGTCGACCTGTCGGACGAGGAAGCCTTCCGCCTTGCCGACATCGAAAATCGCGAGCGGGCGGACATCAGCGAACTGGACCGGGCGCGCAGCTATCAGCATGCGGTCGAACGCTTCTACGGCGGAGTGCAATCGCGCATGGCCGAAGCGCTCACCCTTTCCAACAGCCAGCTAAGCCGCCTGCTCGCCTTGGCGCAATTGCCGGAGGAGGTGGTGAACGCCTTCGCCACTCCCGATGAATTGCGCGTGCGCTATTCCGAAATTCTGACCCCGCTGCTGCGCCGTCCGGACCAGCGGGCGCGCATGATTGCCGAAGCGCAGTCCATCGGGGAACAGCAACAGGCGCTCGCGCGGGATGGCGGCCGCATGCTTTCCCCCGCGACGGTGCTGGCCCGGCTGCGCGATGCCGCCACGCCGCAGCCTTTGGAGGAAGCGCGCGACATGGCGATCGTCGCGGGCGGCGCGCGCATCGGCCGCCCCCGGCCCGGTCGAAGCGGCGGCCTGACCATCGACCTCAGCATATCGGAGGATGCCGATCTGGACGAACTGCTGGCGCGGCTGCGCGAAACCATCGTGGCGGCCCGCGCCGCGCCGGTCATGCAATAGGACCGCAATCGCTTCCAGCGCTTCAACAGGCGACTTTGCGTATACGCAAAAAGCCCGCGACCATTGATGCCGGCGCGTCTATGAAGGCCCGGCGGCCTCCTTCCGGCCGTAAGTGGCAGCCAGATAGGCGGCGATCCGCTCGGCATCGGCAGGCTCGATCGGCGCGCCATAGACCTTGATCATCTTGCCGACGCTATCCTGCCAGAATTGCGCGCCCTTGCCGCGTGGCTGGGTGGTGACATAATCCAGCGAATGGCAGGCGGAACAGGTCGCCGCCGTCAGTTCCGCGCCGTCGCCGGGCGGCAGGACAATGGGTCGTTCGTCGGGCAGGCGATAGCCCGCGGCAGCCGCGCCGCTCGCGGCGAGAAGGGCGATGGGCAGCAGCGCTTTCACAGGGCGACGACCTCCACGGCTTCGACGACATTGCGCATATAGCCGGCGGGCTGCCAGAGCGGATCGAACGGCTGGACCTCTCCCGACCGGCCCGTCGCGCGGACGAGGATGCGATGGCGGCCGGGCGTCAGGCTCTGCGCCGACCGCCATGACCGGAAGCTGTAGCGGCCCAGATCCTCGCCCAGTTCGGCCTGCCGCCAGCTTGCGCCCCCGTCGGCGGAGATGTCGACCCGCGCGATTCCCGATCCGCCGTCGAACGCGATGCCGGACAGCGCCACCGGCTTGCCCGCGGCCACCTGCGCCCCGGACATATGGCTGGTGAGGAAGGACCGGATGTTGAGCCGGCCGATGGGCCGCGTCCTGTCCGGCTTGCCGCCGGGCGCGACGCAGGCGCAATCATTGTCGGGAATGCGATAGGCGGTCTTCATCCAATAGCCGTCATAGGCCGCGTCGACGACGTTGATCTCATGCAGATGCTTGATCCAATAGGTGCCGTAATGGCCCGGCACGACCAGACGCAACGGATAGCCGTTGAGAAAGGGCAGGTCCGCGCCGTTCATCGCCCAGGCCACCATCACCTCGCCGTCGCGGGCATGGTCGACGTCCAGCGCCTTGATGAAGTCCGGGATGCCGTCGGCCTGCGGATTGTCGAGCCCGTTGAACGCAACCTGCCGCGCCCCCGCGCGCACCCCCGCGCGGTCGAGCAGCGCGCGAAGCGGAACGCCGCGCCAGCGGGCATTGCCCATCGCGCCATTGCCCAGCTGCCCGCCCCCGACGCGCGGTTCGAAAAAGCCGCGCCCATTGCCGGAACATTGGTTGACCGCGACGATCTCCTGCACGGGAAAGTCGCGCTTCAATTCCGCGAGCGAAAGGGACAGCGGCCGCTCGACATGACCGCCCAGCGCCAGCCGGAACCGCCGCGCATCGATGTCGAGCGGCAAATCCGAAAGATGATAGCGCACGAAGAAGGCATCATTGGGCGTGACCGGCCCGTCGAACAGCGCCAACGGCGTCTCCAGTTGCGGCGGCCGCGCGGTAAGGCCGATGAGCGCCCGCTTCTGCGGATAGCGGACCAAGGGCCGCTTGCCATTGCCGAAGGGCAGGGCGGCGTGGCCGTCACCGGCCCGCGCCCAGCCGGGCACCGGCAACATCGCCCCCGCCATGGCGGCGATAAGGCCGCGCCGATCCACCCCGTTCATGGTCCGTCCGTCCGCCATGGCTGTCCTGCCTGCACCTTCCTGCACTCTGATGATCGGAATGCGGCCGGTGATCCGGTGCGCGGTCTGGCTTCGTTTCTCTCGCCGCCCCGACGCCCCAGGGTCGGGCAACGCCGATCCGCTGTGGGTAGGATGCGGCGGCGGGCCAGTCAATCCGGGAGGTGCGGAGCTGCCTCGGCAGGATGGAAGCACGATCATCATTAGCGAAGCCCCGCCCCGCAAAACCATCTTGAACAGCCTCCGCCCTGTCCCTAATTTGGCGCGTGGCGGTCGCCGCCGGAAGGAAGAGAGGATTGGAAGAAAGGAGGCAAGCCCATGTCCCTCTCCCATTTTCAAGGCCCCTTCGAAGTGGCCCATCATCCCCAGTTGGAACCTGAAGTGAAGCGCGCGATCCTCGCATCCTGGGCTTCGGACGCCAATGCCGTGGAGGGCAATCCCGCCGTCAGGCGCCCGCCGCGGCACGATCGGCCGATCCCCATTGACGAGATACTGGACGCGCTCCGCAAGGTGGATCGCAACCCCATATAGAGCAGCCAGAATCATCGGCCGCCCCCGGCCTTTGTTCTACCGCGTTTTCCGGGCCAGCAGATGATTCTGCCTGCCCGGAAAACGCTCTCGTCTCTCGATGCCGCCTCTCCCGAGCCGTCGCCCGCAGGAAGAGAGCCCCTTCAGGCGGTCACTTCGTCCAGCCGGTTGATGAGCCGCAGGAAGGCCACCTCGCTTTCGTCATGCGGCGTGCCGTCCGCATCGAAAATATCGTGGAACCATTTTTCCTTCAGCCCCTCCAGATTGGGGTTTTCCCACTTGTCCCACGGCAGATGGGTCTGCGTCTTCCCCTTCACCAGGCCCCAGCAGAAGGTGCCGACCTGCTCCTCCTTCGCGATCGGCAGGATCGCCTGGAAGGTGCTGCCCGCCGGGCGCGCCATATATTCGGTGCAGAGCAGCGGACGCCCCATGGTCTTCAGCCATTTGACGCGCTGCGCGAAATCCTCCGCAATGCCGTAATTGTGGAAGGAGATGACGTCGGAATGCGATGTCTGCGCCTGCTGGATCGGACTGAGCAGGTCGGGCGCCGACCAGTCGCCCAGCCAGATGCCGCTGGTCAGCGGCTGCATCGGCTGCATTTCCCGCGCCCAGCCGAACGCCGCGACCAGCAGCGGCACGACCAGATCGGCCTTCGCCCTGAGCGCCGCCGGATCGCACAGCGCGACCTCCGGCCCATTGTCGGGCTCGTTCCAGATGTCCCAGGCCAGCACGCGCTCATCCTGTCCGAAGCGGCCGACCACGCCCCGCACATAATCCTCCAGCCGCGCATGCTCGGCCGGATTCCGGAGCACGGCGACGCCCGGCGACTGGACCCAGCCGCTGTTGTGAACCCCCTCGCGCGGCGGGGGCTGGGGCCCCAGCGCCGGTTCGGGATGCCAGCAGGAATCGAACAGCACCAGCATGACGCGGATGCCATGCCGATCCGCGACCGTAAGGAAGGCGTCGATGCGGTCCAGAAAGGCTGCCGCGTCGTCCAGCCACAACAGGTCGTGCAGATAGACCCTGACGCTGTTCATCCCCACCGAAGCCGCCAGCTCCAGCTCGCGGTCGATGGTGGCAAGGTCGAAGCTGCCCGCCTGCCACATTTCCAGTTGGTTGATGGCGTTGGAGGGCGTGAAATTGCACCCCACCAGCCACGGTTGCCGTTCGAACCAGCGATGCGCCGCTTCCGGCGTCCAACGATTGCCCATATACCCGCTCAAGACCCGCTTCTACTGTCACCCTGAAGGCGGCCATTAACATCGGTCATCTATAGGACAAGAAGATTAATATGGTCTGTGTAAGAGGAAATTTCGATCTTTTCGAAGATTGTCCCAACCCGTCTTCGTTACATTATCGTTATAGTATGGAAAAGCGCCCTTTGATTATGAAATCGAAATAATACAGGTCCGAAACGACCAACCGCATGGGACGGGATGCGGTCTCACGCCGCTTCCCGGACCATCTCCCCCGGCAGATGCGCCGCGAAATGATCGATCGCCGTGGCGAGCGAATGCAGCGGCGCCCCTCGACGGCTCGCCAGCGCCGTATTGGCGGGCCGCTCCGCCACCCAGCCGAGCGTCCGGTGGGGAACGCCCCGGATGCGCGAGGGGTCGCCGCCGCAGCGCATCGCGATCCGGCGGGCGAAATCGGCCCAGGACAGCGCCTCGCCATTGGTCAGGTGCCATGGCCCGGCCTCGCCGTCGATCAGCAGGTCCAGCGACGTCGCGACCAGATGCGGCACATAGGTGGGCGTCACGATCAGGTCCTCCGCCGCCAATATGGTCTCCCCCCGGCTCAGCGCCCGCACCACGGCGACCGCGAAATTATGATCGTCATGGGGCGAGAAGAAGGCGGCGGTGCGGATGATCAGGTGGCGATTGGGCAGGTGAGGGGGGACAAGCGCGGCGATCCCTTCCTCCATCTCCGCCTTGCTGAGGCCATAGCAATTGCGCGGCGCAGCCGGGTCGTCCTCCACATAGGGCGCGCCCTTCTCCCCATCGAAGACGAGATCGCTGGAGAAGGAAAGCGACGCGATGCCGCGATCCCCGCATGCCTTCGCCAGCGCCACGGCCCCCCGCGCATTGGCGTTCAGGCAGGCGTCGCGTGCCGTTTCCGCCTCGTCCACCCGGACCCAGCCGGCGGCGTTGACGACCGCCCATGGCGTGATGCGGTCGAGCGCGGCGGCGATCGTCCCCGGCGCCGACAGGTCCAGTTCCCCCCGCGACGTGAGGACGAAGGGAATGTTCCGCAACGCGCAGGCCCGCGCCATCGCCCGCCCCAGCGTCCCCGTCGCGCCGCATATCAGCAGCGGCCGTGTCGGAGAGAGACGGGCCGGAGAGGGATGCAAACGCCCGGCCAGATGCGCCTTCATCGATGCGGGGCGCGCCACGCCGGGATGGGCGATCCGCACGGGGCGCTGCCACCAGCCGGCGCCCTCCGCCAGCATCGGGCGCTCGCCCCCGCGCGCCAGCGCCCGCGCCAGAGGCAGCAGCGCCGTGGCGCGCGGCGTTCCGCTGCTGACGTCCCACAGCCCCGGCTCATAATGACCCGGCTGCGTCAGCAGGCTGTTCCACCCCGAACTGCCCAGCAGCGACCAGAGGGTGACGGCCTCGACCTTTATCCCCTCGGCGCACAATCGGCTCGCGACGTCCCAGGCCTGCGCGATCCAGCGCAACTGCTCCTCCCGCGTGCAGCCATTATGGACCTCGGTGACGGCCAGCGGCCGCCCATAGCGCGCCCATGCCTCGCGCAGCGCACCCTCCAGCCCCTGGGGCGGCGGCTCCAGCACGCGGATGGCTTCCACATCGGCATAAAGCTGCGTGTCGCTGCCGCCATGGCTGTGCGCGGGATAGCGGTGAAGCCGGTGGTCGAGGAAGCGGTCGCTCGTCAGATAATGGTTGATGCCGATGACGTCGGGCGGACAGGGATCGTCGGCAATGGCGCGCAGCCGGTCCGCGAAGCCGAAGCCCGAAAGGCGATCCCACAGCGGATGCTCGCGCGTCATCATGCCGCAGAGCAGGTCCCAGCTCGCCCAGCGGCGCAGATTGTCGAACCCCGCCTGTTCCCGAAGGGAGGCGGTGGCATAGGTGCGGCCCAGATCGTCGGTCTGGATCAGCCGCGCGCCGGGACTGACGCGGCGGATGGCCCGCATCGACAGGCGAATGGCGTCGGTCTGGTTCAACAGCGCCAGCCAGAAGGATGGTTCGGACCGGTGATGCGGATACCAATGGCCGTACAAGGCGGAAAAGCGGGCGGTGGTCAGCGGCTCGTTGACCGGCGTCCAGTCGGCGATCCACGGATAGCGCTCCGCCGCCGCCCCGGCATGACGCGCCAGCCCGGCGGCGAACCCCTCGTCCAGCAGGCCGGTATGGGCCGGGCCGCTGCCATGATGGACCAGCCCGGCGATGACGCGGATGTCAAGGTCGCGCAGCCGCTTCAACCGTTCGTCGGTCCATTGCCAGTCGCGCTCGTCCGGATCGCGCGGGCTGACCCTCTCCCACAGGACGGGATAGCGGATCGCCCGGATGCCCAGCGTCGCCAGCCGGTCCAGGTCTTCCGCCCGATCCTGATGCCCGGTCGCGCGGATCTGGTCGCGGTAACTGTCGTGGACGCGGTTCACGGTGCATTCCAGACCACCCCATAGCTGCGGCTGCATGGTCATTCCGGTCTCCGTTGCAATGATGGGCGCGATTATTTGGCTCGTTGAACTTCGATCAAGTGAAAGCAGGGTAATTGCGACATGCCAGCAACCTGGATCAGTGGAGAAGAAGGAACGGATCGTTCTCCGCCGCGGTTTGACCAATGTTCATCCCGCAGAAAGGTTGCATATAATGGTCCAGCCCCAGTCTTCCCCTTGGCATGAATCTGGATCAATTCCGTCGAACGGCACGCATACCATCCTCTGCTTCAGTCATTTGCGGTGGAAATTCGTCTTTCAACGTCCCCAGCACCTGATGAGTCGCTTCGCCGCCCAGTCCCGCGTCCTCTTCTGGGAAGAACCCTGCCTTGTCGAAAAGCTGGCGGAGCCCGACCTGCATATCGACGTCTGCGCCGCCAGCGGCGTCACCGTCATCACGCCGCAACTGCCCGCCGACGGCGCGCGCGAACAGGATGGGGAGAATTTGAAGAGCCTGCTCGACCTGTTCCTGGCGGGCGAATCCGGCCCGTTCGTCCGCTGGTACTACACCCCCATGATGCTGCCCTTTTCGGAGCATGTCATGGCCGACTGCATCGTCTACGACTGCATGGACGAGCTGGCCAATTTCAGGGGCGCCCCGCCCGAACTGCTGCCGCTGGAACAGCGCCTGCTCTCCCAGGCCGACCTGGTGTTCACCGGCGGCTACAGCCTCTATGAAGCGAAGAAGGACAGGCATGGCCATGTCTATCCCTTTCCCTCCAGCGTCGACGCGGCGCATTTCGCCCAGGCCCGCTCTGCCCGAACGCAACCTGCGCAGGACGCCCGCCCGCGCCTCGGCTTCTACGGCGTCGTCGATGAAAGGATGGATGTCGGCCTGCTGGCGGCGCTGGCCGATGCGCGCCCCGGCTGGGATCTGGAAATTGTCGGCCCGGTCGTGAAGATCGGCGAGGCGGACCTGCCGCGACGGCCCAATCTCCATTTCCTGGGCGGCCGCTCCTATGACGATCTGCCCGGCTGCGTCGCGGGCTGGGACGTGGCCCTGATGCCCTTCGCCATCAACGACGCGACCCGCTTCATCAGCCCGACCAAGACGCCCGAATATCTGGCGGCGGGAAAGCCGGTCGTGTCGACGCCGATCGCCGACGTCATCCGCCATTATGGTGGGATCGGCGCGGTGCGCATCGCGGAGCGCGGCGAAGCCTTCATCCGCGCCTGCGACGCGGCGCTGGCCCTGTCCCGCTCGGGCGGCGACTGGCTGGCGGAGGCGGACAAGGTGCTGGCCGGCATGTCCTGGGACAAGAGTTTCCAGCAGATGAGCCGCCTCATCAGGGAAGCGATATCGCGCGGCGCCCATGCCCATCCCATCGTGTCGCCCACCAGTTGGAAGGACGGCCCGCCGCGGCGTTATGACGTGATGGTCGTCGGCGCGGGCTTCGCGGGCGCCGTCATGGCCGAACGGCTGGCCGCGGACGGCGGCAGGAAGGTGCTGCTGGTCGACCGCCGGCCGCATGTCGGCGGCAATGCCTATGACGAGCTGGACGATGCCGGGGTCCTCATCCACCGCTACGGGCCGCACATCTTCCACACCAATTCGCAGGAGATATTCGACTATCTCTCCCGCTTCACCCAATGGCGGCCCTATGAACATCGCGTGCTGGCGGCGGTGGACGACCTGCTGGTGCCGATGCCGATCAACCGGACCACGCTCAACATGCTCTACGGCCTGGACCTGGGGACGGAGGAGGAGGCCGCCGCCTTCCTCGCCGCGCAGGCGGAGCCGGTGTCGGTCGTCCGCACGTCGGAGGATGTGGTGATCTCCGCCGTGGGACGGGAACTCTACCAGAAGTTCTTCCAGGGCTATACGCGCAAGCAATGGGGTCTCGACCCGTCGGAACTGGACAAGGCGGTGACTTCGCGCGTGCCGACGCGCACCAATAAGGACGATCGCTATTTCACCGACAGGTTCCAGGCGATGCCGCTCGAAGGCTATACGCGCATGTTCGAACGGATGCTGGACCATCCCAATATCGACATATTGCTGGGCGTCGACTATTGCGAGGCGCGCGACGCCTATCCGCACGATCATCTGGTGTTCACCGGCCCGATCGACGAATATTTCGGCTATCGCCATGGCAAGCTGCCTTACCGCTCGCTCCGGTTCCAGCATGTCAGCCTGGACGTCGACCGGTTCCAGCCGGTGGCGGTGGTGAACTATCCGTCCCCCGACGTGCCGCACACGCGGATCACCGAATATAAGCATCTGACCGGGCAGCAGGTGCCGGGGACCAGCATCACCTACGAATTCCCCGCGGCGGACGGCGACCCCTATTACCCCATCCCCCGGCCGGAAAACCAGCAGCTCTTCAAACGCTATGAAGCGCTGGCGATGGTGCAGACCGACGTCACCTTCGTCGGGCGGCTCGCCACCTACCGCTATTACAACATGGACCAGGTGGTGGGACAGGCGCTGGCGACCTACCGCCGGATGACCAGGGCCCCCGCCATCCGCACCGTGCCCGCCCACCTCGCCGCCGCCGCGCAGCCCCGCCCTTCGGCGGGCTGACCCGCCACAGGCTGGACAGGACCGACCCTGAAGCGGCCGACCCGACTATATCGGATCGGCCGCTTCAGGTCTTTTTTCTATCGCCCTCTCCAAGTCGGCCGATGATCCTGTCGGCCTGGAAAACGCCCTAGAGCCGATCGACATTCAGATGATGACGAGCCGAAAATGGGGGTTTTCCGTGACCCGGCGCGCAGCCTACTCAAAGTAGGTGAGCACCGGAAGGACGGAAAAGCGTCATTTGCAGGCCGTCAGGGCTGAATGTCGATTGGCTCTAAAGCCCGCTGTCGTAACGCGCCATCTCCTCCCGATAGCGCGCGGTCATCCGTTCCTGATCCGCCAAGGGAATTTCCTCCTTCAGATGAAGGAAGCGGTCATTTTCCTCCTCATAGACATGATGGGCGACCGCGCCCCTGATATGCTCCAGCTTTTCGCTCCAATCCTCGCTCAGCGGATCGAGCGCTTCCAGCAGCGCGAGCTGGACCTTGGCGGCCTGCTGCTCCTCATAGGCCATCGCCATATGCGTCTTGTGACCGTGGGAAAGCTGCGGGTAGATGACCGCCTCCTCCGCGCTGGAATGGGCGGTCAGAAGCGCGGCGAGCTTCCTCTGGGCGCGCGTCCGGCTGGATGCGTCCATCGCCGCCTCCGCCTCGCTGAAGGCCATTTCGATCTGCTGGTGGTGCTGGAGGATCTGGTCGAGCCAGTCCCCCGCCATGGCCGCCGCCCGCGCCTTCTCCCGCGCGCGGGCGCGGTCCTCTTCCGATTCCGGCGGCGTGACGGCTGCGACGATCCTGTCGATGACGGACATGGGATGCTCCTCTGCTCATGGGCGTGACTCCCATGCAAGCGCCGCACCGCGCCCCCGGTTCCTGGACGGCGGGCCAAAGCGGAAGGCCGCTAACACAGGTTTAAGGGGCGTTCCCTTCAATAGCTCCCGTTGGTGACGACGATGCTGGCGCTCACCGTGGGGGAGGGCATGGGTATGAAGGCCGCATAACGCATCATCGGACTGCCGCTCATGTCATAGCTGACCCGCACCCGGAACGTGCCGGTCGCATCGGGCCCTGCCGTGACGACGGGCCCGCCCCCCGCCGCCAGCAGCGTGCCATAGCCGCCGATCACCGCCTGCGCCCGGCCCTGCGCCAGCGCCGTGCGTTCGGCCGTGGAAAGCCCCGCCACGGCGGCGCGGGCGCCCTCCACCGCGGCATGGCGCACGCCCATCAGCGCGGCGAAGTAGAAGGAATAGAGCACGACCGCGAAGACCAGCATCAGCAGCGCAGGCGCCAGCAGCGCGAATTCCAGCGCCGCCAGCCCCCGCTCGCATGTCCGCAGCCGCCGCGCCGCGCGCATCCCGATCAGCCCGGATTGACGCTGTTGAACATCGTCGTGAAGGCGGCGCCCAGCTGCGTGCGGAAATTGGCGCCGACCGCGACGATGGCGGCGACCACCACCGCGCCCAGCACGGCATATTCCACCGCCGTCAGGCCTTTCTCATCCCGCGCCAGCTTCGCGATCAGCGAACCCAGAAACTTGTTCATGCTTGTCCTCCAATCCCCTCCGCAAAGGACCGGCGGCGCATGGCGAGGGGGAACCGCGCGCCGCCATGAAAACTCACACCAGGACCGGCACCCCGCAGCGCGCGCCCGTCGCCCAGAGCGTCGCATGGCCAAGCTGGACGCCCAGCGCGGCGAGCAGATTGGTGACCAGCGGATCGATGGTGGTGCCGACCAGCCCGGCGACCGGATTGACCACCGCGCTCGACAATTGGGACCGGGCGAGCGCCCGGGTCGCGTCGCAGACGATCGGCAGGCATGATCCCAGCAACGTCACCTGCAACCCGTCCTGTCCGCCAAGGCTGCCCACCAGCGATGTCAGCAGCGGCCCGACCTGCGCCCCGTTGCCGATGCTGGCGGGCGTGCCGGGCGATCCGGGACGGCCTATGCGGCCCTGCCCGCCGGGGCCGAAGACGACGGCGCCGCTCGCGCCCATGACCGGCTGCGCCACCGCGCGGCTGTCCACCGCGACGACGCCCAGCACATTGACGATCTGGACCGGACGCACGTCGGCGGCGGACAGGGGCGGCATCGGCCGCGTCATGGCGCCGGCGGGCAAGGCGCCGATATAGGCGTTGACGAGGCCGCTGCCGGCCTGCACCGTCACCCGCGTGTCGCGCGCCTGTTCCGCCGTGTCGGGGCAATCGATGGCGCTGACCTGCCCCTGCGCCGCCGCAATGTCGATCGTGACCGGCAGGTTGACGACGATCAGCGGAACGCCCAGCAGGCTGACATTCCTGATCCCGACATCCAGTTGCAGCCGCAAGGCGGACGTGGAAACGCCGGTCTCCCCCGCCGGACCGAAGGAGAAGCGGGGCCGGTCCATCGGCCCGGTCGCCATCGCCGCCAGCAGGACGCTGCTGCCCGGCGCCACGGTGCCGACCGCGTCCGACAGGTCCACCGCGCCATTGCCCGCCTGCACCGCGTAGGAAAAGAGCTGATAGGCATTGATCCCGGCGCGCAGGGCCGGTTTCTCGTCCGCCCCGCCGACCGGCATGTTCTTCCACACGCCCAGGCCGAACAGGCCGTTGAGCGGCACGGCATATCCATTGCCGACCTGCCCGGCGAGCAGGTTCAGGGTCGCGGCGGTCGCGCTGTCGTCGGCCGCGCTGGCGGCGGCGGCGAGCAGGTCGCGAAGCGCCACCGTGCGCGCGGTGAGCGCGCCATAGCTGCCGCTCTCCCCGACCCGCTGCGCCAGCGCGTCGAAGAACAGGCCGGCATCGACATTGCTCGCCATCAACGCCTCGACATCGGCGGTGGAGAGGCGCAGCTTGATCCCCAGCAGCGCGCCCAGCAGGTCGTTGACGCTGTTCACCAGCGCATTGGTGACGGTCAGCACGCCGGAACTGATGCCGATCCCCGCCTCGTCGATGCGCGCCGCCGTGGCGCTGGCCGACAGGTCGGGCAGGGGGTTGGCCGGACCCAGCACGCGCATCAGGAACTGGCGCGCCGGCTTCCCGGTGCGGATGCGCACGGCGTTGACCCGCCCATTGCCGGGACAAAGCGCCATGCTCGCGTCGAAGCGCTGCGCCGCGCCCAGCCCCGCATCGGCGCAATAGCGGCCCAGTTCGACCGATCGGAGAATGGCCGGATCATATCCGTTGCGGCTCAGGCTGTCGCGCGCCCGCGCCGCCGCCTGCGCCGGATTCTGCGCGGCGGCCAGCGCAGCCGCATCGGTCGCCGCCCGCAGATTGCGCAGGCTCACATAATAAAGCCCCCCATCCAGCGCGAACCCCGCCGCCCCGATCAACACCGCCCCCAATGCCGCGATCATCGGCGCGACGGCCGCGGATCGGTCGCCAGCCAGCCGCCGAAGCCATGCCCGACGAAAAGCGATGCGCCGCGCCCGGATCATCGCGCCCCGTCCACCGCGCGCTCGACCCGCCGGCCGATGGACTCCAGATAGCGCTGCCGAATGACCGCAGCCTCCTCCGCCGAAAGCCCCGCATCCTCGCGCACCGGGGCCTTCAACTGGGCTTCCACCACCCGCCGCGCTTCGCCCGCCGGCGCCGGCGCGGGCGCAGCCGCCATCAGCAACAGCACCACCATCTCAGCCTCCCTTGCCGATCCGCGCCGCTTCCGCCGCCAGTTTCTGCCGCAGCGCCCCGTCTCCCGCCCGGCGCAACCCGGCCTCCGCCTCGTCGCGCCGCCCGCCGATGATCAGCGCCAGCAGCAGGTTGTTGCGCACCACCGCCAGTTGCGGCGCCAGATCGCTCGCCCCGCGCAACGCCTCTATCGCCGCGCCGACCCGCCCGGCCCGCAACAGCGCATAGCCAAGCGCATTGCGCGGCAGCGGATCGGCCGGACTCGCCCGGCTCGCCCGCTCGTACCAGGCCGCCGCTTCGTCCCACCGCCCCCGCGCCGCCAGCAGATGCCCGCGCACCGCGCTGACCCCTCCGCCCGCCGTCTCCGGCGGCAGGACCACCGCTTCCGCCGCGTCGATCTGCCCGAGGTCGATCAGGCTGTTGACCCGCAGCAGCCGCGCCTCGGCATCGCCCGGATAGCGCCGCTCGAAATCGTCCAGATAGGCCAGCGCCGCCCGTGGCCGCCCGTCGGCCCGCGCCTGGTGGATGAGCTGCAGATACAGCCCGCGCGTGTCGGGCGCTTCCTCCGCTTCCCCCGGCGCGGCCGCCATCAGCATCGCCGCCAGCATCAACCGCCTCATTGCGACACCCCCCGCAAAGTATCGAAGATCGCCACCACCGGCGGCCCGCCCAGCACCACGAACAGGGCGGGCATGAAGAACAGGATCATCAGCACCACCATGCGCACGGTGATGCCGCCCATCGCCTCCCGCGCGCTGGCGACGCGGCGCTGGGTGAACTCCCGCACGAATTCGCGCAGGGCGGGGGCCAGCTCGACCCCCTGGAACAGCGCCTGGCGGAACAGCGCCGCCAGTTCCTTCGCCCCGTTCACCGCCACCCGCGCCGCCCAGCGGTCCAGCGCCTGCTCATAGCGCATGCCCCGGTCGAGATCGGCGACCAGCATCGCGATCAGCCGCGCATGGTGCGGCACCGCAATGGCCTCGTCCCGCGCAATGGAGCGGAAGCATTGGTCCAGCGAGATGCCGCTTTCCAGCATCATCAGCATCAGGTCCAGCAGGAAGGGAAATTCCGCCATGATCGCCCGCGCCCGCCGCGCCGCGAGCAGATGGATCGCCTGCTTCGCCCCGACATAGGTCAGGCCGGCGGCGATGACGATCAGCAGGGGCCGGGCAAGGAATCCGCCCCAGCCGATCCGCGAAACCAGCATCGCCGCCAGCCCCGCGCCGACCGTCGCCGCCATCCGCGCCCAGACGAACCGGTCCGCCGCCCGCGCATCCTGGAACCCCGCCAGCATCAGCCTGTCGGCAATCTCCGACCGGTCCCGCCCCCTGGCGGCGAAGGCCACGGGCAGGCGGAAGCCCGGCCGGTCGCCCGCCATGCCCAGCCGCGCCTCCAGCCGCCGGTCGGCCAGCAGCATCCGCACGCCCATCGCGGCGCAGGCGACGCCCAGCGCCGCGCAAAGGAGGAACAGCGCCCCCATCAGAAGGCCAGCCTCATCACCCGCCGCATCACCAGCATGCCCATGCCCTGCAAGACCAGCGCGATCGCCGCCAGCCGATGCCCGCGCGGATCGCGCAGGAAGAAGCCGATATAATCGGGGTTCATCGCCACCAGCACGGCCATCGCCACCAGCGGCATGACGATCAGCACCCGGCCGCTGATCTTCGCTTCGGAAATGGCGGCCTTCAGCTCCCGCTTGATGCGGATGCGCTCGCGCAGGATGTTCGCCAGGTTCAGCAGCACCGCCGAAATCGACCCGCCATAGCGCATGTTCGTGCGGATCGCGGCGGCCAGCATCGATATTTCGGGAACGCGCAGCCGCTCCGCCAGCACCTGCATCGCATCGGCCACCGGCGCGCCCAGTTCCAGCCGCCTTGCGACCGGCGCGATATAGCTCCGCACCACGGCGGGCGCGTCGGCCAGCGCCCGGTCCAGCGCCTGCGCCAGCGAATTGCCGACCGCCTGCATCTGCCGCACCGCGTCGATATAATGGGGCAATGCCTCGATCAGCGCCTCCACGCGCCGCTGCGCCCGCCGCCGCATCCAGCCGATCAGCGCCATCGGCACGCCCGCCACCACCGCCAGCGCCGCCACCGGCCCCGCCGCCAGCAGGGCGAACAGCGCGATCAGCAGCAGCCCGCCGCCGACCATGCCCAGCGCCCGCGCCGTCACGTCGATCTGCGCCTGCGCCAGCAGCGGCGCCATCCGGTCCGGCGCCGCCAGCACCGCCGGGCGCGGCATCGCCGCCGTCGGGGCCAGTCCCAGCCGCCGGTCGATCGCCGCCCGCTGCCGCGCCTGCCGCGCCAGCAATGGCCAGCCGATCCCCATCAGGATCAGCAGCGACAATATCAGAAAGGCCGCCCCGCTCAGCACGGCCGCCCGCCCCGATAATCCCTCAGCCGCCCCGCGAAAAACGGCCGCAACGACAAAGTGCGAAATTCCCCCGTCCCCGACAGCGCGGGCTGCTCCTGAAAGGCGAACAGTTCATTCAGCGAATAGGCCTCGCCCTCCAGCCCCGTCACCTCGCTCACCGACATCACCCGCCGGCTGCCGTTGGACAGACGCTGCAACTGCACCACCACATGCACGCTGTTGGCGATGAAGCGCCGGATCGCCCGCACGTCGCTCTGCACCCCGGCAAAGCCCAGCAGCATCTCCAGCCGCGCAAAGGCGTCCCTCGGACTATTGCCGTGCAGCGTCGCCATCGACCCGTCATGCCCGGTCGACATGGCCTGCAACATCTCCACGGCCTCGACGCCGCGGACCTCGCCCAGGATGATCCGGTCCGGCCGCATCCGCAGCGCATTGCGCACCAGTTCGCGGCTGCTCACCTCGCGGCTGCCGTCGACCGTGGGCGGCCGCGTCTCCAGCCGCACCACATGGCTCTGCCGCAACTGCAGTTCGGCGGCGTCCTCGATGGTGATCAGCCGCTCGCGGTCGCCGATGAAGGTCGACAGCATGTTGAGCAGGGTCGTCTTGCCCGCCCCCGTCCCGCCGCAGATCAGGATGTTCAGCCGCGACCGCACCGCCGCGCTCAGATAAGCCGCCATGTCCGCGCTCATCATCTGCGCCGAAACGCAGTCCTCGATGGTCATGCTCTGCAACCGGAACTTGCGGATAGAAAGCGTCGGCCCATCCAGCGCCACCGGCGGAATGACGATATTCACCCGCGACCCGTCCGCCAGCCGCGCATCGACATAGGGACTGGCCTCATCCACCCGCCGCCCGATCGGCCCGACGATCCGCTGGATGATGTTCATAAGGTGCGCGTCGTCGCGAAACCGCGTCTCGACCTTCTCCAGCAACCCGCCCCGCTCGGCATAGATATGCCCCGGCCCGTTGACGATGATGTCGTCCACCCCCGGATCGCGCAGCAGCGGCGCCAGCGGGCCCATGCCCGCCACCTCATCCTCGACATCCTCGATCAGCAGCAGCCGCTCCGCGCTGTTCAGCGCCATCTGCCCACGGCGGCTGCGGCTGGCGACGACCTGCTCTATCTCCTCGCGCAGCGCCCTTGGCCCCAGCGTCTCCGCCGTCTCGCCCCGCGCCTCCAGCTGCTCGATCAACTGGGCGCAGGTCTGCGCCTTGGCGATCTGATAGATGTCGCTCATCCGCTGCGCCGCAGGCTGCGCGACAGGCGCCATCCGCACCTCCCGCGCCGGAATGAAGCCCTCTTCGCCGGTCAGCAGGCTCATGACGCACGCTGGACGACGCGCAGCATCGCCCCCCGCAACCGGTCGATCCCGCCGGGCTTCGGCGCAACCCCGCAAACCCGCCGGATCGCCGCCATATAGGCCCCGCCATCCGCCTCCATCGCCATCGGCCGCCCGGCGTTCAGCGCATTGCGCATCCGCGCCCGGTCGATGGGCAGCGCCAGCGCCGCGCCGACCCCCAGCGCATCCGCCATCCGCCGCCCATCCAGCAGCACGCCGGGCAGATGGTCCCACACCAGCAGCCGCATCGCCTCTATCCGCTCGCGCTCCGTCCCGATCCTGTCCAGCAGGCGGCGGCACGCCTCGATCTCGCAAATGGTCTGGCCGCAGAGCAGTTCGACCCGATCCGCCTCCGCCACCACCTCGCGCAGCAGCCCGCCATGGCGCAGGCTCCCCGCATTCAGCACCACATGCCCGCAACAGCCCAGCAGCCGCCGGATCAGCGCCGCCAGGTCGCCCGGGCCCAGTCCTGCCGGTTCGGCGCCGGTCCCGCCGTCGAAGGTCAGCAGCATCAACCCGCTCGGCCCATGCCGCGCCACCGTGCTGGCCAGCAGGCTGGCGTCCAGCCGGTCCATGTCGCTGATCGCGGACGCCAGCCCATAATCGACGCCCAGGTCCAGATAGGTCGCCGCCGCGCTCGTCGGCAGGGTGCAGTCGATCAGCAGCGTCGATCCCCGCGCCGCCGTGGCGACGGCCATGTCCGTCGCCACCATCGCGCAGGCGTCGCGATCCGCCCCCAGCAGCAGCGTCAGCCGTCCCCGGCTGCCCCGGTCCGCCACCGCCTCGTTCAACAGCCGCGCCAATATGGGGGCGATCTCCCCGCGCTCCCCGTCGCGCGGAACGACGTCGTGCACGCCGGCGCGAATGGCGCGCAGCAGCGGCCCGGCCTCCATCTCATCCGTCGCCAGCAGCACGGGCCGCCCGCCCGCGCCCGCCACCACGGCGCCGATCGCGACCGACAGGGCGCGCTCGGGCGGAATGGCGGCGCGGTCGATGACGATCAGCGCCGGCCCGTCCAGCGCCTCGCTCTCGACCGATTGCGCCAGCTCGACCGTGGCGCGGCCGCCCGCCGCTTCCTCGATGCGCTGCGCCAGCATCCGGTCGACCGACAGCAGAAGGATCTTCGCCATGCTCACCGCCGCACCACGCCGAACGGCGCGCTGGACTGGTCCAGCCCGTCCGTGCCCAAAATCATGTCGCCTATCCCCGGATCGATGCCCGCCGTCGCCGCGCCGGGCAGGGGCGGCACCTCCTCCGGCTTCACCGGCACCACCAGCCGGGGCGTCGCGACGATGATCAGTTCCTGCTTCTCCTTCTGGTTCTGCTGCCGCTTGAAGAAGGCGCCCAGCACCGGAATATCGCCCAGAAGGGGCGTCTTCTCCTTCGTCACCGTCTGGCTGGAATAGCTAAGCCCCGCGATGACGAAGCTCTGCCCGCTGCCCAGTTCGACCGTCGTCTCCGCCGACCGCCGCCGCAGCCCGGGCACGACATAGCCCTGCAACTGCACGCCATTATTATAATCGAGTTCGCTGACCTCCGGCGCGATCTTCAGCACGATATGCTCCTTCGATAACACGAAGGGCGTGACCGACAACCGCACCCCGAATTCCTTATACTGGATGGACAGCGTATTGCCGGACCCCGAAACCTGCGGCACCGGCACCGGAAACTCGCCCCCGGCCAGGAAACTCGCCTGCTCGCCGGACCGCACCAGCAGGGTCGGCTGCGCCAGCAACTGCGACAATCCGTTGGAGGACAGCGCGCTCAACACCGCCCCGATCCCCCGATTGGGCGCGGAGAGGAACAGGTTGAACGCATTCTGGATCGGCGCGCTCGCCTCCAGCGACAGCCCATCGGGATTGAAGGACGCGCTCCCCAGACTGCTGGGCGAAACGATCGCCCCCTGAATATCGCCGGAAAGCTTTGAGAAATTGAACCCCAGCGCCTTCAGCGTCGTGGCGGACACGGCGGCGAACTGCACATCCACCGCCACCACCTGCTCGCCCGCCCGGACCACCGGCGCGCTCGCCGCCGCATCGGCCCCCACGCGCACCGGCTCCCGCGCGATCAACCCGCCATCGCCGCCATAGACGCTGACGGTCGCCTCTCCCTCGCCGATCGCCGTCAGCCGCAGCGACCGGGCCGAAGGCGCGGCGACGGCCAGCACCCCCTCCCGATCCACCTCGACCCGCCCGATGGCGCGGGGGTAGGACAGGACATGCTGCTCCTTCACCCGCAACGCCGTCTGCGCCATCGCCCCCAAGGGCAAGGCCAGCGCGATCAACCCGGCGACCGGCCATAGAGCAGCGCGCCGCCCATAAACACCGTCATCCCAGCGGAAGCTGGGATCTCGTGAGGCCAGACCGCGCCCTATCGCCGGAGATCCCGGCTTCCGCTGGGATGACTGAAAACAAGCCCAGTCCGCGTCCCTGAACCGGATCGAAAGGCTCAACCCAAAATGCCCGGAATTCCTCAACGCCCGCCACTCCCCGAATAGATGGTCTCGCGCCGATTCCCCACGACCAGTTCGATGGCATGCGCCGCCGGGCGGACCACGGCACGCGGCGCAGGCACCGCCACCACCCTGGGCGCGACCGGCGCGACCCCCGGCTCCACCCCGGCCGAAGCCGCGACGGCCACCGCCACCTGCGCGCTATCCGCCGGATTGCGCAGCGACAGCGTCAGCGCGCCCGTGCTTTTCGCCAGCGACAGCGTCGACACCTGCTCCGGCGTCAAGGCCAGCGTCACCGTCCGCGCAGGCGGGGGAGGGGCGGCCAGCGCCCCCTCCACGCCGCCATTGGCTCCGGACGCCTGCTGCGTCCCCACCACCACTTCACCGACGGCCAGAACCTGCACCATCTGCAACAGCGCCTGCGCCCGGCTGCGCCCGGCTCCCCGCGCCCCGCTGATGGCGTCCGCCCCCGGATAGACGACCTGCACATCCACCCGGTCGCCCGGCCGGACCAGCCCGGCCACGGCGATCTCCGCCGTCGTGTCGATGCTGATGGCGCGCATCCCCATGGGCACGCGAATGGCGAGCTTGCTTTCCATCCCCACGGCGTCGCGTGCGATGAGCGCCCCGGCCGGAATCTCCCGCGTGGCGACCTTCCCCACCACTTCGGCGGAGGTCGCGGCATAGGGAAAGCGCGCCGGATCGCCCGCCGCATTGCGGATCATGGCGGCGCTGATCGTCTCCCCGGTCCTGATCGCCCGCGCCGCCTGCACCAGCAGCGCGACCGGCGCGGCCACCCTCGCGGGCGCGTCCCGGCCCTCAACCGTCGCGGCGGAAGCCTTCCGCAATTCCCTGACGCCCAGCAGCAGAAAAGCCGAAGCGGCGGTCAGCCCGATGGCGATCGTCAGCCTGGCCCTCAAACCCAAACGCATCGCTTTCCCCCATGCGCATATTGCGTGAACGCAAAATGCTTCAACCGGGGGAATTCATAGGCTTTGGGCGATTGTCAGGGCATGAAAGAAGCAACCGGAACGGTGCAAAGTCATGGAGTGCGGACAGGGCGCGAAAAGCACGCCTTGCATATGGTGCCGCCGGGATTTTGCGTCCGCCTGCTACGCAAAAGCAGCCGCGATTGATCCGAACCGGTTCCGATTGCCCCACAATCCCCCGTGCTCCTGCCCTGGCTTACGCCCCCCTTCGGGCCGCAGGAGCACACAGCAAATCAAACAGGGGAGTTCGCCCCCTCAGGCATCGACCGAAATCACCCCGCGCCGTATCTGATCCAGCTCGATGCTCTCGAACAGGGCCTGGAAATTCCCGTTCCCGAAACCCTCATTCCCCTTGCGCTGGATGATTTCGAAGAAGATCGGCCCAAACATATTCTCGGTGAAGATCTGGAGCAAAATCCCCTCGCCATTCTCCACAGACCCGTCGATCAATATCCGGTTCCGGCGCAGCCTCTCCAAATCTTCCCCATGCCCCGGCACCCGCTTGTCGACCAGCTCATAATAAGTCTCGATCGTGTCCTGCAACCTGACGCCCCGCGCCCGCAACTTCTCCACCGTGTCGTAGATATTGTCGGTGGTCAGCGCCAGATGCTGAATCCCCTCGCCATGATATTGGCGGATGAACTCCTCGATCTGGCTCTTGTCGTCCTGACTTTCATTCAGCGGAATGCGAATGGCCTTGTCCGGCGCGATCATCGCCTGACTGAACAGCCCGGTCGCCTGCCCCTTGATGTCGAAATATTTCTGCTCCTCGAACCCGAACAGCGTACGGTAGAACTGGCTCCACACCCGCATCTGCCCGCGCCGCACATTATGCGTCAAATGGTCGAGCAGATCGAGACCCACATTGTTCGCCGCCTCGGCCTCCCGCCACCCGGCAAACTCCGCCCAGCCCGCATACGGGTCTTCCCCATCCCTGATGAAATAAAGATAGGAGCCGCCAATCCCCTGGATCACGGTGTCGTCCTCATCGGTCGGCTTCGCGCCATGCTCCAGCGCCCATCGCATCGCCGCCTCCGGATCGGCCACGCGAAAGGCCATGGCGCTCGCGGACGGCCCATGCTCGCCCCGGAAAGCGGCCACCCGCCCGGCATCATCGCGGTTCAGCATGAGGTTGATGCGGCCCTGCTTGTAGCGGGTGATATTCTTGGTCGGGTGCCGATGGCTGGCCACGAAACCCAGTTGTTCGAACTGCCGCCCCATGGCTTCGGGATCGGGCGAGGTGAATTCCACGAATTCGAAGCCGTTCAGGCCCAGCGGATTGATGATGTCAGCCATGAAGGCAATCCTCTCGATTATGGAAAAGGCGCGATGCCCGCAGCGAAAACAGGATCGGTCTCCCGCGTCAGCATGCCATCTTCGCCCGCGCATGGTCCTGCGTGCCGCGATGATAGACCCGGTCCTCCGCCAGCACCGCATCGGGCGCCAGATCGCTCGCCCCTTCCAGCGCGCGATAGATCGGCCCGAAGTCGACGTCCGAAGTCCTGCGCAAAAGATCCTCGAAACTGTCGATGACGAAATAGCTCTGCTGATAGTCGTCGATCCGGTATTCGGTCCGCATCAACCGCTCCAGATCGAATCCGATCCGGTTGGGCGAAGCATCGTCCAGCGCGAACACCGACTCGCCAAAGGATGAAACGATCCCCGCGCCATAGAGCCGCAGGTCGTCGCCCCGCCGCATCAGCCCGAACTCTACCGTGTACCAGTAAAGCCGCGCCAGATGATCGATCGCCCCCATATGGTCGGCCCGCAACCCGCCTTCGCCATAGGCCTGCATGTAATCGGCAAAGGCCGGATGGGTCAGCAAGGGCACATGGCCGAACACGTCATGAAAAATGTCCGGCTCCTGCAGATAGTCGATCTGCTCCGGCTTGCGGATGAACCGCCCCGCCACGAAGCGCCGATTGGCGAGATGCTCGAAGAACACCCGGTCCGGCACCAGCCCCGGCACCGCCACCACCTGCCAGTCGGTCCGCTTCATCAACCGCTCGGACAATTCGGCAAAGTCGGGAATCCCCGGCTTCGTCATCCGCAAAATATCCAGCCCATCCAGAAATTCCGGCACCACCCGCCCGGGCAGCATCGCCGCCTGCCGCTCGAACAGCCGGTCCCACATCGCATGCTCGTCGGGCGTATAGGCCGCCCAGTCCTGCGGAACTGTCCAGTCCGCAGCCGCGCCTTCGGGAAGTGTCAGTTCCGCATGTGCCATGGGAAGGCCTTATCGCACGCCAGACGGGAAAAGGGGTTTCAATTCCGCGCCAATTCCCCGATTTCCTGAAACAGGATCATCACATCACCCAAAAATCTGAAACAGCCTCATCCCAATATTCCCGGCAGGTCCAACCCCTTCTCCCGCGCGCAGGTCCGGGCGATCTCATAGCCCGCATCCGCATGCCGCATCACGCCGGTCGCCGGATCGTTCCACAACACCCGTTCCAATCGCCTGGCCGCCGCCTCGGTTCCATCCGCGACGATCACCATGCCCGCATGCTGCGAATAGCCCATGCCGACCCCGCCGCCATGATGCAGCGAAACCCATGTCGCCCCCGAAGCCACATTCAACATCGCATTCAACAAAGGCCAGTCGCTCACCGCATCCGACCCGTCCATCATCGCCTCCGTCTCCCGATTGGGCGAGGCCACCGACCCCGAATCCAGATGATCCCGCCCAATCACCACCGGCGCCTTCAACTCTCCCTTCGCCACCATCTCGTTAAAGGCCAACCCCAACCGATGCCGGTCCCCCAGTCCCACCCAGCAGATCCGCGCTGGCAGTCCCTGAAAGCGTATCCGCTCCCGCGCCATGTCCAGCCACCGATGCAGATGCGCGTCATCGGGCAGCAATTCCTTCACCTTGGCGTCGGTCCGGACAATATCCTCCGGATCGCCCGACAGCGCGGCCCAGCGAAACGGCCCAACCCCCCGGCAGAACAGGGGCCGGATATAGGCCGGCACGAACCCCGGAAAATCGAAGGCGTTTTCGACCCCCTCATCCTTCGCCATCTGGCGGATATTATTGCCATAATCGGTCGTCGGCACCCCCGCCGCCTGAAAGTCGAGCATCGCCCGCACATGCACCGCCATGCTCGCCTTCGCCGCCCTGGCCACCGCCTCAGGCTCGTGCTCCCGCCGCTCGATCCACTCCGCCACGGTCCACCCGATGGGCAGATAGCCGTTCACCGGATCATGCGCGCTGGTCTGGTCGGTCAGCAGATCGGGCCGCACCCCCCGCCGGAACAGTTCCGGCAAGACCTCCGCCGCATTGCCCAGCAACCCCACCGAAACCGGCTTCTTCTCCCGGCAACTCTCCCCGATGATCGCCAAGGCCTCGTCAATCGAGGAAGCCGCCACATCCAGATAGCCCGTCCGCAACCGCATCTCGATCCGGCTCGGCTGACACTCCACCGCGAGGCAGGAAGCCCCCGCCATCACCGCCGCCAGGGGCTGCGCGCCCCCCATGCCGCCCAGCCCGGCGGTCAGCAGCCACTTGCCCGAAAGGTCGCCCTGATAATGCTGCCGCCCCATCTCGACGAAAGTCTCATAGGTGCCCTGCACGATCCCCTGCGTGCCGATATAAATCCACGACCCCGCCGTCATCTGCCCGTACATGGCGAGGCCACGCCGATCGAGTTCGTTGAAATGCGCCCAATTCGCCCAATGCGGCACCAGATTGGAATTGGCGATCAACACCCGCGGCGCATCCGCATGCGTCCGGAACACCCCCACCGGCTTCCCCGACTGCACCAGCAGCGTCTGGTCCTCCTCCAGCCGCGTCAGCGTCTCGACGATCCGGTCATAACTCTCCCAATCCCGCGCCGCCCGCCCGATCCCGCCATAGACGACCAGCTCCTCCGGCCGCTCCGCCACATCGGGATGCAGATTGTTCATCAGCATCCGCAAAGGCGCCTCGGTCAACCAACTCCTGGCCCTGAGCGTGGTCCCGGTATCGGGCCGAACAACACGACTATTATCGATCCGAGTCATCGAACATCCTCACCATGGCGTTTCTGCTCCCCTCCCGCAGGCGGGAGGGGCCGGGGGTGGGTGCGAGCGCAGCGAGCTTCCGCTCCAGCCAATGCCCGCAGGCGTTGCGCCAGCCCACCCCCTACCCCCCTCCCGCCTGCGGGAGGGGGAATGAGCCACCCCCTTCCGCAAACCGCAAACACCCCCCCAAAACCTCCCGAAGCACCGCGATCGTCCCCGACGCCCGCCCGGCATCGAAAACCGGCGGCCACCCCGCGCCTTCATCCAGATAGCCCCGCATCGCCAATTCCATCTGGATCGCATGAATGCCCCGCTCCGGCGCCCCATAATGCCGCGTCGTCCACCCCCCCTTGAAGCGCCCGTCCACCACATGGCTCCACCCGCTGGCCGCGCAAACCGCCTCCACCGCGCCCGCCAGCACCGCCGAACAACTCACCCCATCGAAAGTCCCGATATTGAACAGCGGCAACTCCCCCTCGAACAGCCGGGGCACATGGCTGCGGATCGAATGCGCGTCATAGACAACCACCCGCCCATGCCGCGCCCGCAGCCGATCAATCTCCCCCGCCAGCGCTGCATGATAGGGATCGAACCACCGCTCCCGCCGCCGCGCGATCTCCGCCTCGTCCGGCCCATCCCCCGGATAAAGCGCCTCCCCATCGAAAGTCGTCGTCGGACATAATTCCGTCGTCGCCATCCCCGGATAAAGCGAAGCCCCCGAAGGATCGCGATTCACATCGACAACGCTGCGCGACACCCCGGTCCGCACCACGGTCGCGCCCAAATCCCCGGCAAAGCCGTAAAGCCGGTCCACCCACCAGTCCGCATCCCGCCGCGCCACTTCCGGCGAACGAAACGCGCCCTCCACATCCATCAGATCGGTCCCCGCATGCGGCAGGGCCACCACCAGCGGAGCCTCGCCCCGCTCGACCGTCAGCCAGTCCGTCACAGCACCCCCGGCAGGTCCAGCCCCGCCGCCTCCACGACAGCCCCGCCGCGCACGAGAAGATTGGCCGCCTCCATATCGGCATGGAAATGCCGGTCCTCCTCCAGATGCGGCACTTGCCCGCGCAGCCTCGCCCGCACCCGCTCCAGCGCCTGCGAAGACCGCAAGGGCGCATGAAAATCGCACCCCTGCGTCCCCGCCAGAAGCTCGATCCCGATCACGGCTTCCGCATTCGCCACCATCTCCGCCAGCCGCCGCGCCCCATGCGCCGCCATCGACACATGATCCTCCTGATTGGCCGAAGTCGGAATGCTGTCCACGCTCGCGGGAAAGGCCCGCTGCTTGTTTTCGGACACCAGGGCCGCCGCCGTCACCTGCGGAATCATGAAGCCCGAATTCAACCCCGGCCGGGGCGTCAAAAAGGCGGGCAGTCCCGACAGGGCCGGGTCGACCAGCATCGCGATCCGCCGCTCGGCGATCGAACCGATCTCGCACAGCGCCATGGCGATCATGTCCGCCGCAAAAGCCACCGGCTCCGCATGGAAATTCCCGCCCGAAAGCGCCTCGTCCGTCTCTGCGAAGATCAGGGGATTGTCCGAAACCCCATTGGCTTCCGTCTCCAGCATCGCCCCGGCTGAGCGCATCACGTCCAGCGCCGCCCCCATCACCTGCGGCTGGCAGCGCAGGCAATAGGGGTCCTGCACCCGTGGATCGTCCGCCCGATGCGAAGCGCGAATGGCTGACCCCGCCATCAGCGCCGCCAGAGCCTCTCCCACCGCCATCTGCCCCGCATGCCGCCGCAGCCGGTGAATGCGCGGATCGAACGGCGCGTCGGTCCCCTTGGCCGCCTCGGTCGAGAGCGCCCCCGTCACCAGCGCCGTCCGGAACAACCGGTCCGCCCCGAACAACCCGGCCAAGGCATTCGCCGTCGAAAACTGCGTCCCGTTGAGCAGCGCCAGCCCTTCTTTCGGCCCCAATTCCACCGGCCCCAACCCGGCCCGCGCCAATGCCTCAAGGGCAGGCACCCGCTCGCCCGAAACCCAGATCTCCCCAACCCCGATCATCGCGGCGGTCATATGCGCCAAGGGAGCCAGATCCCCGCTCGCCCCCACCGATCCCTGCGCAGGCACCACAGGAATCAGGCCCCGCGCCACCATCGCCTCCAGCAAAGCCACCGTCCCCGGCCGAACGCCCGAAGCGCCCTGCGCCAGACTCGCCAGCTTCAACGCCATCATCAACCGCACCACCGGCACGGGGGAGGGGGCGCCGGTCCCCGCCGCATGGCTCAGCACGATATTGCGCTGAAGCACCGCCAGATCGTCGTCGCCAATCCTGACGCTCGCCAGCTTCCCGAAGCCGGTATTGATGCCGTAGACCGGCTCATGCCGCGCCAATATCCGCTCGACCGCCGCCGCGCCCGCCGCGATGCGGGGCGCGCAGGCCGGGTCCAGCACCACCGCCGCGCCCTCGTAAATCGCCCGCCATTGCCCCAGCGAAACCGCGCCCGGAACCAGCTTCATCGTCCTCTCCACACACGCGTATGGAGCGGGTTATACCCCATGCGATACACCAGTTCCGCCGGCCGCTCGATGTCCCAGACGGCAAGGTCGCACCGCTTGCCGACCTCCAAAGTCCCGACCCGCTCCAGCATCCCCAGCGCCCGCGCTGCCTCCCGCGTCACCCCGGCCAGGCATTCCTCGACGGTCAGCCGGAACAGGGTCGCCCCCATGTTCATCGCCAGCAGCAGCGACGTCAGCGGCGCGGTCCCCGGATTGCAGTCGGTCGCGACCGCCATGGGCACGCCCGCCCGCCGCAAGGCCTCGACCGGCGGCGCCTGCGTGTCGCGCATGAAGTAAAAGGCCCCCGGCAAAAGCACCGCGACGGTCCCCGCCCGCGCCATGGCCGCCACCCCCGCCGCATCCAGATGCTCCAGATGATCGGCGGAAAGCGCCCCATGCCGCGCCGCCAGTTCCGCCCCCCGGCTGTTCGACAATTGCTCCGCATGCAATTTCACCGGCAGCCCCAGCCGCCCGGCCGCCTCGAACAGCCTTCCGATCTGCGCCGGGGAAAAGCCGATCCCCTCGCAAAACCCATCCACCGCGTCGGCCAGCGGCGCGATCTCCGGCAACATGCCGCAGACCAGATCGATATAGCCGTCCGCGTCGCCTGAAAATTCCGGCGGCAGGGCATGCGCGCCCAGAAAACTGGTCCTGATGGAAACGGCCCGCTCGCTCCCCAACCGCCGCGCCGCCCGCAGCATCTTGACCTCATTCTCAAGGTCCAGCCCATAGCCCGACTTCACCTCGACGGTCGTGACGCCTTCGGCGATCAACGCATCCAACCGGGGCAGGGCGCTTTCGACCAGCGCATCCTCGCTCGCCTCCCGCGTGGCCTGCATGGTGGACAAAATCCCACCCCCGGCCCGCGCTATCTCCTCATAGCTGGCCCCGGCCAGCCGCATCTCGAACTCCGCCGCCCGATCCCCGCCATGCACCAGATGCGTATGGCAATCGATCAGCCCCGGCGTGATCCACCGCCCTTCGCAATCGATCGTCTCGACCGCATCCGGCGCGCCGTCCGCACTGCCGACATAGCTGATCAAGCCATCCCGCACCCCCACCGCGCCGTCTTCGACGACACCCACCCCATCCCGCAAAGTCGCAAGACGCGCATGGGTCCAGATTCTGTCGCAGGCAGGCCGCATCGTCATTTCCACTGGCGCCGACTCAATAATGTATATACATAAATGGAGCAGATCACCATTGTCCAGAGCGCGCAAGGATTCAGGTTGGAAACGGAAACAGGGTGGAATCAGGACATTCCCCCTCCCGCAGGCGGGAGGGGGCTAGGGGGTGGGCTGGCGCGACATCAGCGTGAATTTTCAACGGCTAAGTCAGAAGCTCGCTACGCTCGCGCCCACCCCCAACCCCTCCCGTTTACGGGAGGGGAATGTCTTGGATTAGCCATCTCCGGCCAATCCCATGCCTTTGGAGAGGGGAAATCGAAATGGCGCTCTGGTTCGAACAGGCTCTCCTCCCCGAAGGCTGGCGTCCTTCCGTCCGCATGATTCTGAAAGGCCGGTTCATTGACCGGATCGTTCATGGAATTCCCCCCGAACCCGGCGACGAACGCCACGGCCCCGCCTTCGCCGGTCTCCCCAATGTCCACAGCCACGCCTTCCAGCGCGCCATGGCCGGCCTCACCGAAAGGGCAGGGGAGGGACAGGACAGCTTCTGGACCTGGCGCGAGGCGATGTACCGCTTCCTCGACCGCCTGAACCCCGAAGGCCTCCACGCCATCGCCGCCCTGGCCTATGCCGAAATGCTCGAAAGCGGCTTCACCAGCGTCGGGGAATTCCACTATCTCCACCACGACCCCAGCGGCGCGCCCTACGCCAACCCCGCCGCCATGGCCGAAGCCATCGCGCAGGCAGCCGGCGACACCGGCATCGCCCTCACCCTGCTCCCGGTCTTCTACGCCCACTCGAATTTCGGCGGCGTCCCCCCGACGGAAGGCCAACGCCGCTTCCTCCACACCCCCGACAGCTACGCCCGCCTGCTGGAAGCCCTGAAACCCCTGAACGCGACCCTGGGCGTCGCTCCCCACAGCCTGCGCGCCGTCACCCCGCAGGAACTCGCCGCCATCACCGCGCTGGCGCCGGACGGCCCCATCCACATCCACATCGCGGAACAGCGCGCGGAGGTCGAAGCCTGCCGCGCCTGGAGCAACCAGCGCCCGGTCGAATGGCTCATGAACCATGCGGAGGTCGACCAACGCTGGTGCCTGATCCACGCCACCCACATCGCCGACAGCGAACGGAACGCCATCGCGAAAAGCGCCGCCACCGTCGGCCTTTGCCCCATCACCGAAGCCAATCTGGGCGACGGCCTCTTCCCCGCCCGCGCTTTCCTTGCCCAGGGCGGCCGCATCGGCATAGGCTCAGACTCAAATATCCGGATCGATGCCGCCGCCGAACTCTGCCTGCTCGAATATGGCCAGCGCCTGACCCACCAGGCCCGCAACCTCCTCACCGCCCCAGGCCAGTCAACCGGCGCCAGCCTCTACCATCATGCCCGGAAAGGCGCCCAGGCGCTCGGCCATCCCCCCGCCACCCTCACGCCGGGCGCCCGCGCCGACATCGTCACCCTCCGCCCCGGCCAGCCCACCACCGCCGCCCGCTCCGGCGACCGCCTGCTCGACAGCTGGATCTTCGCCCGCGCCCAGATCGATAGCGTCTGGTGCGCCGGCGTCAGGCGCGTTACCGCAGGCCTCCACCATGCCCGCCCCGCCATAGAGGCGCGCTACACCCAACTTCTCAAGGCCCTGCTCGATTGACCCCGCTCCACCGCCGCATCCGCCGCGACATCGAAAGCCGCATCATGTCGGGCGAATGGCGCCCCGGCCACCGCATCCCGACGGAGGCGGAATGGATGGACGCCTATGGCTGCTCCCGCATGACGGTGAACAAGGCGCTGCGCGCGCTCGTGCAGTCGGGCCTGCTCGAAAGCCGAAAGCGCGCGGGCACCTTCGTCGCCGCGCCCCGCTTCCACCGTGCCGCGCTGGAAATCCCGGACATCCGCGCCGAAGTGGAAGGGCAGGGCCTCAGCTACCGCCTCGACCTCATCCGTCGCGAGCGCCGCCGGGCAAGCGCGGAAGACAAGGCGCTGCTGCGCGTGCCCGACGGCGATCTGCTCGCTCTGGAATGCCGCCACTTCGCCCAGGATTTGCCCTATGCGACGGAAACCCGCCTCATCAACCTCCGCGCCGTTCCCGAAGCGGCCGAGGTGGATTTCAGCGCCGAACCTCCGGGCTCCTGGCTGCTCGCCCATGTCCCCTGGACGGAGGCGGAACATCGCATCACCGCCCTCAACGCCGGTCCGGAGACGGCGGACGCCCTCGACGTCCCGCAAAACGCCGCCTGCCTGGCGCTGGAACGCTGGACCTGGCGCGGCGGGGAACGCATCACCTACGCCCGCCTGCTCTACCCCGGCGAACGCTACGCCCTCGTCGCCCATTTCAACGCCTGAACCCCGCTTCCGTCATTCCAGCCCCCACGGGCAGCTGCGATCAATCTTGGCCGCGAAACGCCCAGCGCATCGTTCCCGCCAGCGCAAAGGCCCCCGCCCGGACCAGCGGCCGCGCCAGGACCGGCATCGAAAAGCCATGCATCCGCCGCGCCCAACCCGGCAGCAGCGCCACCGCGGCCTGCATCATCATCGCCTGCGCCGGCATCAGCCCCAGCAAGGGCGCTGGCTGCCGCAGCACGATCCGCGCCACCTCCCGCGTCCGTTCCGTCGCTGCCAGCTCGCCGCGAAAACGCGCCATCAGCGCCACCGCCTCGGCCCGGCAGTCCGGCACCGGATCGGCCCCCAGGGCCCGCGCCACCAGCGCCGCCTCGGCAAAATAGCGGTCCTGCTCCGCCAGCGGCATGAACGGTTCGCCATAGGTCATCCATGCGTCGAGAAAGCTCGTCGCCTCGCAGACATGCACCCAGGCCAGCAGCCGGGGATCGCCCGCCGCATAGGCCGTCCCGTCCGCCAGCGTCCCGCGCACATGCTCATGCACCTGTCGCACCCGCGCGATCGCTTCTTCCGCCTCGGCCCGTTCGGCATAGGTGGTGACGGCAATGAACCGCGCCGTCCGCCGCAACCGCCCCAGCATGTCGTCACGGAACCGGCTGTGGTCCCAAATCCCGGCAAGGGCGGCCGGATGCAGCATCTGGAGCAGCAATGCACCGACCCCGCCGATCATCATGCCGGTGACGTCGCCATGCACCCGCCGGATCACCGACCCCGGCGGATAGAGCGCCCGGTCCGAAGCGACGACCGGCGCCTCTCCCCGGGCGCTGTCATGGAACACGCCCCGCACCTGGCGCACCAGCAACCGCCGCACCAGATGAGAAGGCCGTTCCACCAACACCCAATCCTTCCCATGCCTTCGGCGCAGGAAGGATCTGTCCTACCCGGCCGCCATCTGGGTCATGGACGCATAGTCGGTCTTCCCGGTTCCCAGCAGCGGCAGCGCATCCAGCACGCGGATGTCCCGGGGCAGGGCCAGCTCCGCCACCCCATGCGCCTTCCCCCAGGCCTGCAACGCGGCCGCCTTCGCATCCCGCGCGGTCGTGAACAGCACCAGTTGCTCCCCCTTGCGCGCATCGGGCCGCGTCACCACCGCATGGTCCGCATCCGGCCACACGGCAGAGGCATAGCCCTCCACGGCGGGCAGCGAGACCATCTCGCCGCCGATCTTCGCAAAGCGCTTCGCACGCCCCCGGATCGTCACAAAGCCCTGATCGTCGATGGTCACGATGTCGCCGGTATCGTGCCAGCCCCCTTCCGGCGGTTGCAGCACGCCCGGCGCATCGGCCTTCATATAGCCCGCCATGATGTTCGGCCCCCGGATCGAAAGCCGCCCGCCTTCCTCGATCCCCGGCACATCGTCCAGCCGCGCCTCTATCCCCGGCAACAGCCGCCCGACCGACCCGGCGCGGAAGTGCATCGGCGTGTTGACCGCGATCACCGGCCCCGCCTCGGTCGCGCCATAGCCCTCCAGGATGCGCAGCCCGAACTTCTCAGCATAGATTTTCCGCGTCTCGTCCCGCACCCGCTCCGCGCCCGCGAAGATGTAGCGCAGCGAGTAGAAGTCATAGCCATGCGCCATCCGCGCATAGCCCGACAGGAAGGTGTCGGTCCCGAACAGGATCGTCGCATTGGCGTCATAGGCGAGCGCCGGCACGATCCGATAATGCAGCGGGCTGGGATAGAGCAGCGTCCTCACCCCATGGAAGATCGGCAGCAACGTCCCGCCGGTCAGCCCGAAACTATGGAATACCGGCAGGGCGTTCAGCACCACGTCGGCCGAATTGAAGTCGATCCTCGCCGCTAATTGCCGGCAGTTGGACAGAAGGTTGCGATGCGTCAGCACCACGCCCTTGGGCAGCCCCTCCGACCCGCTGGTGAACAGGATCACCGCCGCATCGTCCGGCGAAACCTTGAGCCGCCCATGCGCCCGCCCGGCAAAGCGGCTGGCGACCAGCCCGCGCAGCTTCGCCCCGGTTCCAATGCCTGCCGCCACATCCTCCAGCCAGAGGAAGGCGATCCCCTCCGCCTCCAACCCCGCGACGACGTCGCCGAGCTTGCCCTGCTCGACAAAGGCCCGCGCCGACACCACCGTCCGAATGCCGGCCGCCGTGCACGCCGCCTTCAGGTTCGCCAGCCCGGCGGTGAAGTTCAGCATCGCCGGCACCCGCCCACCCGCCTGCAAGGCAAAGAAGGCCACCGCCACCCCGGCGACATTGGGCAGCAGCACGCCGACCGCCTCGCCCTGCCGCGTCGAACGCGCCATGACCCGCCCCAGCACCAGCGACCCCGTCACCAGCCGCCCATAGCTCAGCGGTTCGCGCTTCACATCCTCGACGATGGCCGACCCGCGCCCATGCACATGGCACGCCTCCAGCAGCGCCTCGAACAATGTCCTGTCCGTGTCCGACGTCGCGAACATCATCTGGCTCATCTCGTCATAGAGCCGCCGCCCCGCGATCGCGCGCCGTGCCCGCGCCGTCATCTCGCCCTCGATGGCGAAGCGGCGTGGCGGCAGGACGGTGAGCGTGATCCTGGGAAAGCGCCGCAGCCGGACCTTGCCCCTGAGCCGCGAGAAGGGCGTGAACTGCGCGCCGTCGATCCGGACCGGAATGATCGGCGCGTCGGCCTTGTCCGCGACCATGCCGGGGCCATCGAACACCTTCATCAAAGCGCCGGTGACGGTGATCCGCCCCTCCGGAAAGATCACCAGCGTCCGCCCCTCGCGCACCGCCTTCACCATCGCCTTGGCCGACAGCGGATTGGTGGGATCGACCGGAAAGGCGTCGAACAGCGACAGGAACGGTTTTACCCACCACGCCCTGGCAATCCGCGTATGCACCGCGAAGGTGGGCTTCCCCGGCAGGAAGGCCGCCAGCAGCAGGCCGTCCAGGAAGGACACATGGTTGACCACGACGACCGCCGGTTCGCCCACGCCGGGCATATTCCCGGCGCCCAGCACCTCCACCCGATAGCAGAGCCGCAACATCCCGCGCACGATCGCCTTGATCACCGTCTCCGGCAGCAGCCAGCAACTGATCAGCGCCACCGCCAGCGTGGCGAAGCCCATCACCCCGATCACGCCGGGCACGCTCTCGCCCCGCGCCAGCATCGCCGTCACCGCCGTGACGACCGCCACCGTGACCGCCGCGTTGACGATGTTGTTGGCCGCAATGGTGCGCGACCGTTCCTCGCGCGGGCTGTGCGTCTGGAGGATCGCGTAGAGCGGCACGATGAACATGCCGCCTGAAAAGGCGATGCCGAACAGATCGACCATGATCCGCCAGCTTCCCGGCGACCCGACGAATTCGGCTATGCCAGCGCCCGAATGCATCGGCGCATAGGAACCGGTCGACAGCCACAGGTCGATCATGAACCCGGCCAGCGCCAGCGCGGATACCGGCACGAAGCGCGCCGAAACCTGCCCGCCCAGCAGCCGGTTGACCAGCATCGACCCCAGCGCCACGCTGACCGAGAAGATCAGCAGGAAGAAGGTCGCGACCTCCTGCTTCGCCTTCAGCACCCCGCTCACCAGCGGCGCGAACTCCGCCAGCAATACCGCGCCCACGGCGAAGAACCAGCTTATCCCCAGGATCGACAGCCACACGCCGCGCCCATGCCGCGCCGCCTTCAATATATGCCAGGTGCTCCTGAAGATGTTCCGCTCGATCCGAAGGCCCGGCACCACGGTCGGCGCGGCCGGCACCGCCAGGCTGGCCAGGAAACCGAGCGTCGCCAGCCCCACCGCCACCAGTCCCGCTTCCCAGGGCGGGATCACCCCGGCCAGCAACTGCCCGCTCAATATCGCAAGGAAGGTGCCCGCCTCGATCAGGCCGGTGCCGCCCATGATCTCGTCTGCACGCAGATGCTGCGGCAGGATGGAAAATTTGACCGGCCCGAAGATGGTCGAATGCAGCCCCATCAGGAACAGGCAGGACAGCAGAACCGGCACCGATTCCAGCCAGAATCCAGTGACGGCGAGGGCCATGATGACGATCTCCGCCGCCTTCACCGCCCGCACCAGTTTCGCCTTGTCCCAGGCGTCGGCCAGTTGCCCGGCCAGCGCGGAAAAGAGGAAATAGGGCAGGATGAACAGGCCTGTGGCGATGGTCGCCAGCATCTCCGCCTTGTCGGGCTCGGCCCGATAGAGGCTGAAATTGGCGAGGAACAGCAGCGCGAACTTCAACAGATTGTCGTTGAACGCGCCCAGGAACTGCACCACGAACAAGGGCGCAAAACGGCGTTTACCTAGCAAAGACAGATCAGGTGCGGACATTTTCTTACCCCCGTCCTTCACGCATTATGCAGCAATAGTCGCGGAGTTGTTAACCGGCTCCCGCAACAGGCGATTATAGAGCCATCCGATGCCGATCAGGCTGAAGCCCAGGGCAAGGAAGGATGCGATCCGCAGCAACCCGGTCAGCCCGGACGCATCGAACAGGAACACCTTGGCCACGGCGAACAGCATCAGCAGCAGCGAAGCGATGCGCCAGTCCCTGGCGTTTTCGGCCTGCGCCTGCCCGCGGATGCCCCAGAGCAGGAAGCCGATGGCGAGCGCCAATGCGAGCACCGAACGGAGAATATCCTCCACCTGGCCCACTCCGCGCACGGTCAGCAGCGATCCGACGAAAAGCTGCCGCAGCAGCGCCACGCCGAACAGCGCGATCAAGGCCATCCGCACGCCATCCGCCATACGCCGTGACCAGCCATCCGCCACCTTCAGCGCCACGAAGGCAAGGGCCAGCACCACCGGCAGCAGATTGAGGAGGGGCCAACGCCCCACCGCCTGCGGGAACCAGAGCGGGTTGTGCAGCACCACCGAATAAACCAGCAAATGCCCCAATCCCGCCGCGATGAGGCATGTCCCGACCGCGCGCTCGACATTCTCCCCGGCTTTCCGCAACGGATGGAATCGGGCCAGCGCGATCCGGCCCCGCAACGCAACGAAACCCAGGCCCATCAGCACAGCCTCCCAAAGCGTGCGCTCCGCCAGGGCAAGGCGCGTCACCTCCGCCAGGCTCCCCAAAGCGAAAAGCTGCTTGAATGCGACATGCGCCGCCGCTCCGCCAAGCACCGCCGCGACACAGCAGCCGATCCGCCGCCCGACCGCATCCACGGCGGAACCGCCCCGCCACAGGGCAAGGCCCAGCGCCATCGCCGGCAAGGCGATCCGCCGCGCCACCTCGCCTATTCCGGGCAAGTCCCGCACCAGCACGGGTTCACCCACCAGCGACAGCAACACCCGGCCCAGCCAAATCCCCAGGGGCCAGGCGGCCCATAGCGCCACCAGCGCCAAGGCCACCCCCAGGGCGGGCGCCATTCGCCTGACGGCCAGCCGCCGCGCTCCTTCCGCCAGCATGGCCAGCCCCAGCGCGAGTCCCACCGGCACCCAGAGCGCCGGCACCGTCTGCGCCACGGCCCCATAGGCGAGCAGCACGGCCACGCCCTGCGCGACCATCCGCCCCTCGGCAAAGCGCGCCCGCCAGGCGAACAGCGCCGCCATTGCCGCTCCCGCCGCCCAACGCATCACCCCCTGCCAGCCCGGCTCATCCGCCGCCTCTCCCCACAGCCGGACGACATCGTCCGATCCGGCCAGAACCACCAGCGCGCCGAAGGCGAAGCCCCAGCCGCTCCATTCGACCCGCCGGTCCTCCGCCAGCGCCGCCAACCTCAGCAGCGCGGCTGCAACCGCAGCGATCACCATGGCCAGACTCCACTCCGGCAGCCCCAGCCCGCCGGCCACCACCAGCAGCAGCGCCGCGGCGCTCGCCAGCGTCACGAAGCGCGCATCCTCCCGCCGCGTCCCGCATCGCCAGCCCATCGCCATGGCCGCGCCCGGCAATCCGGCGGCCGCCAGCGCCAGCAGGGCGAATTCCCCGTCCAGCCCGACCCGCCAGCATTGCCCCAGCGCGACGGCAAATCCACCCAGCGCCAGTCCTGCGATCTGTCCCGCCTCGACCAGAGCGCCGCGCCAGACCCGCAGCAGGGCCGCGCCGCCATAAATCGCCACCATGCCCAGCATCACCAGGGCGAAGTGGCCCATTTCCGGCTGCGGCCACACCGCCGCCAGCAGCAGCGCGACACCGGCGCCGATCGCCGCCAGCGGCCGCAAGGCCGCGTCCCGCCCCAGCCACACCAGCATGAGCGACAGCAGCCCGAACAATCCCCATTGCAGCAGGCCGAAGCCGCCCGTCGCCACCAGCGCCGCCATCTGGCCCGCCGCCGCCACGGCCGCGCCCATGCGCAGCGGCGCGGCCCGCGTTCCGGAAAAGGCCAGGACCGGCAACGCCATTCCCAGCATCAGCACCAGCAACCCGACCGACAGCGACGATGCCCAATCCAGCGCGCCCATCGCCAGCATGACCACGCCCCAGCCGGCCCCGCCGACCAGCGCGCTCACCCCCAGCCACATCCAGCGCTGGGTGCGCGACAGCACGCAAAGCCCACCGACCGCCAGCGCGAGATAACAGCTCAGCAGGGGCACATTGGGCTGCCCCGCCTCGACCAGGGCGGGCGCCGCCAGACCGCCGACCAGCCCCAGCAGCGCACTCGGCGCGCCAAAGCGCAGCGACAGCGCCATGGCCAGCCCCGTCACGCCCGCAAGCCCCGCAAAGGCGATGCCCGGCCCGACCAGCCCATACAGCATGTGCGCCGCCAGGATCGCGGCATAGAGCGTCGCCAGCCCCGCACCCGCCAGCGCCTGCCGCACCCGCGCGTCGCGGACCCGATCCTCCAGCCGCAACGCCGCCTCGGCCCCGCCGATCAGCGCTCCGCCGAACAGCAGCCCCAGAACCACTCGCACCAGCGGCGCGAGCAGCCCTGCATCGATCGAATATTTGACCAGCAGCACGCCAGCCACGGCGAGCGTCACCCCGCCCGCCCAGATCGGAAGGCGGCGGCCGAACAGGTCCTCGAAGCTGAAGGAGGGGCGGGCCGGGCGCTCGGCTGCCATATCGATGCCTTCCGCCTTTTCCCCGTCATCCGGGGGAAAGGGGGCATCCATCTCCCGAACCTCATCCGAAGCGGACCGCGCAGGAGAGTGAGTCGCGCCTTCGCTGGATCGACGGTCGATCACGACCGCAGGCACGGGGTGCGGGGGAGCGGTGTCCATGGCAACCCGCCGCTCCACGACGCTTGCGGGCGCCGCCGTCTTCACCCCGGCATCGTCATCTCCATCCCCGCCGGCGTGCCGGTAGCGAGCGGGGAAGGGCGCGTCTCCAATCCCCCCTTCCAGCAGCGTCAACCTGTGCTCGGCCGCCTTCAACCGCCCGCGCATGTCGAACAGCATCACTCCGAAAACCAGCAGAACCAGCGTCACAAGCATGAGTCGAACCCCTGCAAACCCAGCCAATGGAGTCTCAGCTACCCAAAAATTACACACCGTTCAATAAAATAATTCGACAGCGTTCAATTGATCTTCTATCCGCTTGTCCATGGGCAGACGATCCGACCATAGCCGCGAACAACTGGAGGCGCTCATCCTGGAGGAAGGCCATCGCCACATGGCCGAGTCCGGTTTCGCCAAATTCTCCTCGCGGGAGGTGGCGAAGCGCATCGGCTATTCGGTGGGCACGCTCTACAATGTCTTCGGCAGCTATGACCGGCTGATCGTCGCCATCAACACGCGTACCTTCGACCTCTGGGCCGCCTTTCTGGAACAGCGTCTCGCCAGCCGGCCGCAGGACAGGATCGCCGCGCTGGTGGAGGGCTATTTCCGCTTCGCATCGGAAAACACGAACATCTGGATGGCGATCTACGACCATCGCCTGCCGCCCGGCGTTCCCATGCCGGATGATTATGCCCGCCAGCGCGCCGGCCTTACGGAGGTCGTCGTGCGCGAAGTCGCGGCTGTCCTGCCGCCGGATGCGAAGGACGTGGCACCGCGCCTTGCCCGCTCGCTGGTGGCGACGGTGCATGGCCATTGCACCTTCGCGCTCAACGGCAGCTTCGCCCTTTTGGGCGAGGCGGCCCCTCTCGAAATGGCCACCGCGCGGGTCAAGGAAAGCTTGAGGGCGGCAGGGGCGAAGCTTTAACATAGGCAGCAGGCTCGGCAGGCGGGGCAAGCCGGAGGCAAAGGGGACATATCATGGCAAACTGGTTCGACAGTCTGGAACGCGACCTGCAATCGCCCCTTGCCGTGCGGCGCCTAGGCAGCGGTTGGTTTTCCGGCTTCTTCGCGCTGTTGCTCAGCATCACCGGGCTCTGTCTGGTCATGGCGCTACGCTGGCCCGACTGGTTTTCGACGCCCGAACTGGCGGCGCTGCATGCATGGGGCGGGCTGCGTCCCATGATCCATGCGCTGCTGATCGGCGGCTATGCGCTGGCATTGCTCAGCCTGCTTTTGCGTACACGCAAAGCCATCGGCGCCACCGCGCTCATCGTCGCGCTGCTCGCCACCCTGCTGGGCGGAGCGGAAGTCCAGCCGCGTGAGACCCATGATTGGGGCGTGTTCTTCGGCGTCGATTTCTTCGCCGTCAACATGGTCGCCACCGGCCTGATGTTCGCCCCCATCGAGCGCCTCTTCCCACATAGGGCGCAGCAGCGCCTGTTCCGACAGGAATGGCGGGAGGACCTGTTCTATTATCTGATCAGCTCGATGATGGTGCAGCTCATCACTTTCCTCGCGCTGGCGCCGTCCAGCTTCATCAACGCCAACACCGCCGGCCTCGCAGGCATCCGCGCCATGATCGCTGGCCAGCCCTGGCCGCTCCAGTTCCTGGAAGTGGTGCTGCTGACCGATTTCGTCCAATATTGGTTCCATCGCGCCTTCCACCGCATCCCCTTCCTCTGGGGTTTCCATGCCGTGCACCATTCGGCCAGGTCCATGGATTGGCTCGCCGGCGCGCGCATGCATTTCTTCGAGATCATCGCCCTGCGCGGCGTGACATCGCTGCCGCTGCTCACCTTCGGCTTCTCGCCATCGGTGATGCAGGCCTATATCGGCTTCGTCTACATCTACTCCTCGCTGCTCCACGCCAATCTGCGCGGCGACTTCAACCGCCTGGGCGCGGTCGTCGCGACGCCGCGCTTCCACCACTGGCATCATGCGATAGAGGAGGTCGCGGTCGACAAGAATTTCGCGATCCACTTCCCTTTGCTGGACCGCCTGTTCGGCACCCACCATCTGCCCGACAGCGCATGGCCGACCGGCTATGGCGTGCCCGAACAGGTGCCCCAGGGCTATCGCGCGCAATTCCTCTATCCCTTCCGCCGAAAGCGCGACGCGGCCGCGTGAATCTGCTATGGTCTTCCGGCTGTCAGGGGAGTCGGACCATGGTCTACTGGATGCTCAAGGGCCGCGAATTCGCCAACTGCAACTGTGAATATGGCTGCAACTGCCAGTTCGGCGGCCTGCCCGACAAGGGGCATTGCCAGGCCGCCTTCGGCTTCGCCATCGATGAGGGGCGCCACGGCAGTACCGACCTGTCGGGCCTCAATATCGCCGCAGTCTTCCGCTGGCCCGGCCCGATCCATGAAGGGCAGGGGGAATGTGCCGCCTTCGTCGACGAACGGGCGACAGAAGCGCAGCGCAATGCCCTGCTGACGATCATGACTGGCGGCGACACCGCTCCGATGGCGACGGTCTTCGCCGTCTTCGCTTCCACCATCGCCACCATGCACGAACCCAGCTTCGTTCCTGTCGATTTTGAGGTCGACGTGGAAGGACGCAAGGGCCGCCTGCGCATCCCGGGCCATCTGGAAATGGACGGCGAACCGATCCGCAGCCCGGTGGACGGATCGGAAATCCGCGCCCAGATCCACTTGCCCGACGGCTTCGAATATGAAGTGGCGGAGGTCGGCTCCGGCGCCAGCCGCTCGATTGCGCCGATGCGGCTCGACCATGCGGCGAGCTACGGCCAGTTCGCCTATCTCCACCTCGACAGCCACGGCGTCGTCAGGGGCTGACGGTGGCCGCATTTGGCGCGGTGCTCGCCCGGCACCGCTTGATTTCGTTTGTCGCGCTCGCGGTGCTGATCCTTGTGGCCTGGGGCTGGCTGCTTTCGGGCGCGGGCATGGGCATGGCGCCGACCGCCTCCCTGCTTCCGGCCGGCCTGGCGGAAGACCCGATGCTGGCGATGATGATGCCCGGCGACATGCCATGGACAGCCGCGCAGTTCATCGTGACGTTCGCCATGTGGTGGGTGATGATGATCGCGATGATGCTCCCCTCCGCCGCGCCGATGGTCCTCCTCTACGCTCGCGCCGCACCCGCCTCCACGCGCCCCGCGACGGAGAGCTTCACCCTGGGCTATCTGCTGGTCTGGGGCTTTTTCTCCCTGACAGCCACGCTGGCGCAGTGGCGCTTGGCCACAATGGCGATGCTGTCCCCCATGGCGATGGCGACATCCAGCCGCCCGTTGGCGGCCGCGCTCCTGATCGGGGCGGGGGCCTATCAGATCAGCCCATGGAAGGACGCCTGCCTGCGCCAGTGCCGCAATCCCGCGCAATTCCTCAGCCGCCACTATCGGCCGGGATGGACCGGCGCTTTCCGCATGGGGATGATCCACGGCGCCTGGTGCGTCGGCTGCTGCTGGATGCTGATGACGCTGTTGTTCGTGGGCGGGACCATGAACCTGGCCTGGATCGCTTTGCTGACGTTGCTGGTGGGATTGGAGAAGCTGCTGCCTTGGGGCCGCATGGTCTCCGTGGCGGCGGGTATGGGCTGTATCCTGCTGGGATGGGCGATATTGACGGGCTGACGGTTTTCGGCCGGGGCCATGCCGGGCGCCAGCCCAATCTACGCCTCGTCCTTCTCCGCTCCCGCATGAAAGGCGATCCTCAGCGCTTCGGCCAGGCTTTTCACCTCCAGCTTCTGCATCAGGTTGGCGCGGTGGATTTCCACCGTGCGCGGGCTGATCCCCAGGTCATAGGCGATGGTCTTGTTGGGTAGCCCTTCCACCAGCCCGTCCAGCACCTCGCGCTCCCGCTCCGTCAGGATGTTGAGCCGCGCCCGCGCATCGTCCGCCCGCGCGCTCGCGCCACGGTCGGCCACGGCCACCCGCCGCGCGGCATCGACGCAGCCCAGCAACGCTGCCTTCTCGAACGGTTTTTCGATGAAGTCGCTTGCGCCTGCCTTCATCGCCGTCACCGCCATGTCGATGTCGCCATGGCCCGTCATGATCACCACGGGCAGCATGATGCCCCGCGCCCGCAGCTCGCGCTGCACCGCCAGCCCGTCCATGTCGGGCATCCGCACGTCCAGCAGCACGCAGCCCGGCTCCAGGTCGGCAGCCTCCTTCAGAAAGGGCAGGCCGCCGTCGAACAGCTTCACCGCGAAACCGCTCGTCTTCAGCATGAAGGACAATGACCGCCGGATCGCCTCGTCATCGTCCACGACATAGATGGGGAATGGCTCGCTCATGCTCTGGTCCTTCTTGTTGGCCGCATTTTGCGAGCCCGTCAGCCTTGCCGGCCGACTTCAAAATGCGCTAGTCCGCTGCGTCCAGGGTGAAGTGGAAGGCCGTGCCGCCCCATTGCGACGGTCCGGCCCAGATGCGCCCGCCATGACCCTCTACGATGGTCTGGCTGATCGACAGGCCGACGCCCATGCCGGATGGCTTGGTGGTGGTGAACGGGGTGAAGAGGGTGCGTGACATCTCCGGCGCGAGCCCCGGCCCGCTGTCCGCGACGATCACCTCGACCCTGCCGTTTTCGCCGGGGATGGCGGACAGGCGCAGGATGCGCGCCGGGCTGCCGGCCATCGCCTCCACGGCGTTCTTGGTGAGGTTGATGATGACCTGCTGCAACTGCACCCGGTTGACCAGCACCTTGTCGACGCGCGGATCGACGCTGATGTCCATATCGAGGCCCCGGCTGTCGACGCCGATGAAGGCCAGCGCCGCCCCCTCCGCCAGCAACAGGCGCAGGGGTTCGGGCTGGCGCATCGTCTCGCCGCGCTTGATGAACTCGCGCAGGGACCGGATGATCTCCCCCGCGCGCAGCGCCTGGGCCGCGCTTTCCGCCATCGCCTCGCGCAGCAGATCGCGGTCCACCGGACCCTCGGCGTCGAGCATGTCGCGCCCCGCCTCCAGATAATTGGCGATGGCGGTCAACGGCTGGTTGAGTTCATGCGCAAGGGCCGACGCCAGCGTGCCCATCGCCGTCACGCGGCCCGCATGGGCCAGTTCCGCCTGCAGGTCCGCCACGCGCCGCTCGGCCTGCTGGCTCTCGGTCAGGTCGCGGATGAAGCCGGTGAACAGCCGCCGCCCCTCGTCCTGTACCTCGCCCACCGACAGTTCGATGGGAAAGGTCGACCCGTCCCGCCGCCGCGCGCTGGTCAGGCGGCCGATGCCGATGATCCGCTTTTCGCCCGTGGACAGATAATGGCCGATATAGCCGTCATGCCTCTCCCGGTCGGGGGAGGGCATCAGCATCGAGATATTCTCGCCCAGCACATCGCTTTCGGCATATTGGAACATGCGCTGGGCCGCCGCGCTGAAGGACACGATCTGCCCGTGCATGTCGATGACGATCAGCGCGTCCGGCACGGTCGCCAGGATCGAGCCGAGCAGCGCCTGTTCCAGGCTGTGCTCGCGCTGCGTCAAGCCTTCCGTCTCATCGTCCGCTACCGCCATGCTTCCACCATGCCGTGGCTTCAGTGCGCCAGCAAGAGCGGAACATGTACCTCGCGCAACATGGCGCGGGTGACGCCGCCGAACACCATTTCCCTGAGCCGGCTATGGCCGAAGGCGCCCATCACCACCCAGTCCGGCTTCAGCGTGCCGACCGCGGCCTTCAGTGCCGCTTCGACGGTCCGGCCATCCTGCGGCCAGCTATGGAACTGGCATTTGATGCCATGGCGGGCCAGATATTCGGGCGCGTCGGTCGCGGGGAAGGGATATTTGCCCGCTTCCTCGACCGTCACGACATGCACCTCCTCCGCCAGCTTCAGCAGCGGCACGGACAGGCGCAGCGCGGCGGAGGCTTCCTGCGAGCCCTCCCACGCCACGACGGCGCGGCCCGTCACCGGAAAGGACTTCGCCTCCTGCGGCACGGCGATCACGGGAACCCGCCCGGCCAGCGCCAGATCGGCGGCCAGATGCAGCGGGTCGGCGAATTCCCGGCGCGGCCCGGACGGCAGGGTGACGATCATGCCGTCGGTCAACGTCGCGGCGGACAGCAGACCATGGACGACATCGCCCTCCACATGGCGCCAGGCCCAGCTCACGTCCTCGCGGCGCAGCCGGTCCTCGGTGCGCATTCGCGCCTTTTCATCGATGTCGTAAAGCTCCGCCATCATCGCGGGGGCCATGGACGCGCCGCCATACATGTCGGCCGCCACGAAATCCGGCATGGCGGTCACCTGCACGCAATGAATATGCGCGCCCGATGCGCGGGCGAGATCGCAGGCCGCCTGCAAGCGGCTTTCCGCGCCATGATCTTCATGAATGTGCAGCAGGACCGATTTCATCGTCTGTCTCCCGGCAAGCGTCTCTTCACCCTCTGGCTAGGACTGCCCCGGCGCGGTCGCCATCAGGAATAATCCTTATATCTCTTTCCGCCGCGGAATCCGATTGCAATGGTCATGAGTTGGACGACCATACGCCTTGAACTTGCCCGGACGCCGGCCTTTCCCAATGGATCGGCGGCGCGAAGCTATGTCCTGCGCCTGCCGCTCGGCAGCGGCGGCGTGATCGACGAAAGGGAATATCGCATCCATCCCGAACTGGCGACGGCGCGGCGGTTCTGGCCCAATGAGCCGGACCGGCACGGTACGCTGCTGCACACCCGGCATGGCTGGGCGCTGTCCTATGAGCCGGGGGAGGCGGATGACGAGAAAATCTATCGGCTGGACGCGCATGCCATCCATCCGGGCGCCTATCTGACCCTGACCGACCCGGACGGGGAATGCCTGCCCTTCGTGGTGAAGGGGCTCAGCCCGGCCTGATCGCAGGCGCGCCGGACCGCCGCTTTGGGTCCTGAGCCTAGGCCCGTTCCCATTGCGTCTGCGCGCGGCCATCCTCAAATGCGTCACCCAACCGCAACAGCTTCCTCCAAAAACATCCTATTTCTCCAACAGGGCCCATTCGGCCTGTCCTATTCCGTCCCTGCCGCGCTATCTCGCGTCCCTCTTTGAAACGTCCGATCAAAATCCCGCCTTCGCATACGCGCGCGCTGGCACGCGCGCGCGTACACTGTGAACTTCGACGTAAAACCGCCATTTTCGGCTCGTCATCATCTGAATGTCGATTGGCTCTAAGCCGGCTCCTTCGCCCGCTGCACGATGCTGTCGGCCAGCTTCGCATTGACCTCCGCCAGATGATCGAAATGCGCCTCATAATGCGCCATGCCCTGGCTCATGGAGCGGATCTCGGCTTCCAGCCCCTGCAACCCAGCCTCGGGGAGGAGGACCTCCAGCACGTCCCAATGGTGCCAGCCGTCCCGCGTCGTCATTCGCAACATCTGGCCCCGGCGGCTCGCAATGGCGGATGTGATGCGGGACGTGGCGGCGCCCGGACTCATGATCGTCACATGGGCGACCGGTTCCAGCAGATAGGGTGACGCCGCCGCCAGGGCGTCGGCCATGGCGATGCGCCCGGCGGTGCGGAAGGCGAGTTCGGAACTGTCGACGCTGTGGAACGATCCATCCACCAGCACCGCGCAGACATCCACGACGGGAAAGCCGAGCGGCCCCCTTGCGACGGCGTCGATCACGCCCTTCTCGACCGCGGGAATATATTGCCGGGGCACCGCGCCGCCAGTGATCCGTTCCTCGAAACGCACGCCCTCGCCCCGTTCGAGAGGACGGACTTCCAGCACGACGTCCCCGAACTGGCCATGGCCGCCGGATTGCTTCTTGTGGCGGCCACGCTGGGTCACGGCCTTGCGGATCGATTCGCGATAGGCAATCGTCGGCGCCTGAACGGACACGGCGACGCCGTAACGCCGCTTCAGCCGGTCGACTGCGACGGCGAGATGGTCCTCGCTCATGCCGTGCAGCAGGGTCTCCCGCGAACCTTCATCCTGGTCCCAGTGCAGTCCGGCATCCTCTTCGGCCAGCCGGTTGAGGGCGGTGGAAAGCCGCACCTCGTCCTTATGGTCCTTCGCCGCGATCGCCAGCGCGCAGTTCGCCGCCCTCCTCTCCACCGGCAGGCCGCTCTGCGGGGCCGTGCCGGCCATGCCGATCAGCTCGCCTGCCTGAACGGCCTCGACCTTGGCGATGCCGACGATGGAGCCGGCTTCGGCCGCCGGGATCTTCGCCGTCGCCATGCCCTGGATCGCGAACAATCCGCCGGGTCTTAGTGGCCGCCCCTTGCCGTCGGCCATCTCCGCCCCGTCGGCAAGCGCGCCGCCGAAGATGCGGGCCAGCGCCAGCCGGCCGACCGTCGCCGCGTGGGAGATTTTGAAGATCTGCGCCGCTTCGCCCCTGATCGCCAGTCGCTCCGCCGTCCGGGCGGGCGCGGGCGTGTCATGGCGCAGCATCTTCAGCAGCCGCCGGATGCCGAAACCGTTGGAGGCGGAACCGAACAGCACCGGGACGATCAGGCCGCTGGCGGTCTCCCGCGCCAGATCGGCAAAGACGGTTTCCAGGCTGGGCTGTTCGTCGGACAGCAATTGTTCGAGCAACAGTTCGTCATGGTCGGCCAATTGTTCCAGCATGTGGAAACGCGCCGCGCTTTCATCGTCCTTCACATGCGGGGCGAGCGCGACCTGCTGCGATTTCCTGCCCGCCTCATAATGATAGGCTCGCTCCAGCGCGAGGTCGACGAAGCCCGCGACTCGTTCCCCGGCGCGGATCGGGATCTGGCGCGCCACCAGAGCGGCGGCGCTCATCGGCGCGAGCGCCGTCAACAGGTCCTCTATGCTGCCCCGCGCCTGATCGATCTTGTTGACGAACAATGCGTGCGGGATGCCCGCGCCCTCCAGCCTGCGCAGCACCGGCTGGGCCAGCGCGGCGCGCTCGGGATCGGGATCGATCACCACGACGGCAAGGTCGGCCATGTCGAGCGCAGATGCCCCATCCGCGGCGAAGCCCGGCGCGCCGGGCACGTCGATCAGCGCGAACCGGTCGCCCATCCATTCGAAATGCATCAGGTTGAGTTCGGTGGAACTGCCCCGTTCGCGCGCCTCCGGGCTGGCGTCGCCCGTGCTGTTTCCCGCCTGAACCGATCCCTGGCGCGGGATCGCGCCGGTTATGAACAGCATCGCTTCGGCAAGGCTGGTCTTGCCCGCCCCGGCGGGTCCGACGAGCGCGATGGCCCGGGTGTAACAGCCGCTCATCCTGGCTCTCCTCCAATCCATCCGTCTCTCTTGATGAAGCCGGTCGCTTGGAAGCAGGGATGTTCGTCCCATATCGGCCGGAACGCAAGGGCGAGATCGTCCATCGCATGCTATGGCCCCGCGCAACGATTCATTGGAGAGCGACATGCTGCCCGCCCGGACCTTCAGCATCACCATCGCCCGCGATTGGCGCGCACTTTACGAAATCATCTGGCGCCCGGAATATTTCCCGCGCTGGGCGTCGGGCCTTGCCGAATCCGGCTTGCGGCAGGAAGGCGCGCACTGGCTGGCCGATGGCCCCGAAGGTCCGATCCGCATCCGCTTCACGCCGCATAATGTCTATGGCGTGATGGATCATCATGTCGACCTGGGCAACGGCGAGGAGGTGTTTGTCCCGCTGCGCGTCGTGCAGAATGGCGAAGGGGCGGAAGTCATGCTGACGCTGTTCCGCCAACCCGACATGGACGATGACCGATTCGCCGCCGACATCCGCTGGATCAACCGCGACCTGAAGGCCCTGAAAGCGTTGATCGAAAGCTAGGGTGCACGCAGGCCCGACCCGCAAAACACCCTTCTTATACTGCTAATGACTTGCAACATCCTGCTCATTTGGCTAGCGGACGAGCAGCCTTATGGGGGAAAGAATGCATATCCGCTCGTCTGTCCTGTTCGCCACCAGCGCGCTTGCGCTGTTGAGCCAGCCTGCGCTGGCCCAGTCCGAACCTGCAGCCGAGGATGCCGGCCCGATCATCGTGACTGCGGCGCGCACGATCCTGCCCGCCAACGCCCTGCCGCTGACCATCGACGTCATCGATCAGGAAACGCTCAACCAGCAGGTCGCAATCGGCGGGTCCATTGTCGATGCGGTGTCCGCGCTGACCCCATCCTTCTCGCCCACGCGGCAGAAGCTGTCCGGCGCGGGGGAGACGCTGCGCGGCCGCTCGCCGCTCTATGCGATCAACGGCGTTCCGCAGACCGCTCCGCTGCGCGACGGAGCGAGGGATGGCTTCACCATCGATCCTTTCTTCATCGACCGGGTGGAGCTGATCTACGGTTCCAATGCGCTGCAGGGGATCGGCGGCACGGGCGGCATCGTCAACCAAGTGACCGTTGCGCCTCCCCAGGCGGATGGACTGACCGGCCGGATGCTGGTGCAGGGGAATGCCGACACCGGCTTTCGCAGCGACGGCATCGGGGGCAAGGTGGCGGGGCTGATCGGCTGGCGTTCCGGGGGGTGGGATGCGACGGTGGGCGCAGCCTATGAGAAGCGCGGCGCCTTTTACGACGGCCATGGCAATCGCGTCGGCACCGACCTGACCCAGGGCGAGACGCAGGATAGCCGGAGTTGGTCGTTGTTCGGCCGCTTCGGCTATGCGCTCAGCGACAGCGCGCGGCTGGACCTGACCATGAGCCGCTTCCAGTTGAAGGGGGAGGGCGATTATGTTGCTGTAGACGGCAATTATCGCGTCGACCGCCCGACCAGTTCGGTGCGCGGCACGCCGCCGGGCGTTCCTGCCGCGAACCGCACAGAAAGTGCGGCGCTGACCCTGACCGACAGCAACTTGTGGGGTGGCAATTTCATCGCCCAGCTCTTCTTCAACCGTTCGCGCGACACCTATGGCGGGGAGGTGGCGCCGATCGCCAGCTTCCAGGACCCGCGCATCGCGCCCAGGGATACGCTGTTCGACCAGTCGCAGAACCGCAGCCGCAAATATGGCGGCAAGATCAGTTATGAACGCGCAATGCCGGGGTTCGAGGCGCTGACCGCCACCATTGGCTTTGACGCGCTCTATGACCTGACCGAACAGCGGCTGATCGCGACCGGCCGGACCTGGGTGCCGCCGACCGACTATCGCAGCCTCGCGCCCTTCGCCCAGTTCAATCTGGCGTTGTTCGACAAGAAGCTGCGCGTGGCGGGCGGATTGCGTCATGAGGATGTGCGCATCAGCATCGACGACTATCATACTCTCTGGACCTATGGCGGCGGCGTCGATGTCGCGGGCGGCAGGCCGACATTCAGCGATACGCTGCTCAATGGTGGCGTGATCCTGGAACCCTGGGCCGGCATCCGCGCCTATGCCAGCTATGCCGAGGGCTATACCGTGCCCGATGTCGGCCGGATCGCCCGGGCAGTCGCCACGCCCGGCGTCGACATCGACGATTATGTGAATATCAGCCCGATCGTCTCCAACAACCGGGAGATCGGATTCGAAGTGAAGCGAGGCCCGATCGACGCCAGCGCGGCCTATTTCTGGTCCACCAGCAAGAACGGATCGCTGCTGGTGCAGAGCGGCGGGGTGTTCGAGGTCCAGCGTCAGCGGGTGGAAATACATGGGCTGGAACTGAACCTGTCGGCCAGGACGCCGCTGCCGGGGCTGACCCTCTCGACCGGCTATGCCCATCTGATCGGTCGCACCGACGGATCGGACAATGGCATCGACAAGGTGGATCGCGATCTGGATGGCGCCAATATCTCGCCTGACCGTCTGAACCTGGCCGCCAATTATGTGCACGGTCCGGTTTCAGCGCGCATCCAGACGCAATTCTTCCTGTCCCGGCAGTTCGAACGGACGCCGGGCGCCTATCCGCCGCTCTACCGGTTCGACGGCTATGACGTGACCGATCTGTCGCTGCGTTATCAGACCCGGTTCGGGGCATTGACGCTCGCGGCGCAGAATATCTTCGACACATTCTACATCGATTATTACAGCCAGACCGTCCGGCCCAATGACAACGCCCATTATTTCGCGGGACGCGGCCGCAATTTCACCCTCTCATGGGACTATAGGTTCTAATGAAGCTGATCGACACCCTCCATCGCTGGACCGGCGGGCTGATCGGGCTGCTGCTCGCCCTTCTGGGCCTTAGCGGCGCGTTGCTGGTGCATAAAAATGCCTGGACCCTGGCGCCCCACGCCGGCGACCCGCGCGTGGAGGATGTCCGCCAACTGGCCGAGACGACGCAGCGCATCATGGCGAATCCGGCGGGACGGCCCCAGTCGATCAGCTATGCGTCCGACGATTTCGGGTTGCTGAAGCTGCTGTTCGACAATGGCGGCGGCGCCTATGCGGATCAGCGGGGTGCCATGGTGACGCGGTGGAGCAGCCAGTGGGAGCGGCCCGAACTCTGGCTGTTCGACTTCCACCATCATCTCTTTTCCGGCGAGACGGGCGATTGGGTGATCGGCATCGCCGCGCTTTGCGGCCTGTTCTTCGTGTTCACCGGCCTCATCCTCTGGTGGCGCACGCGGCGGACTTTCGAATGGCGCCTATGGCCGGCGCGGATGAGCCGCCCGGCGATCGTGCGGCATCACCGCGATCTGGGCGTCGTCGTCGCGCCGCTGCTGCTGCTGTCGCTGGTCACAGGGGCCGTGCTGGTGTTCCGGCCGATGGCGGCGCTGCTGTTCGGGCCGGGGGCGCCAGCGCAGATCGACACGGCGCTCGCTCCACCGCCGCCGCGCGACGCCAAACTTGGCGAAGGGCTCGATTGGGGGGCCATGGTCATGACGGCCAAGGCGCGCTTTCCCGATGCGGAGTTGCGCAGCCTCAGCCTGCCGCGCAAGGATAATGGGTTGATCGCAATCCGCATGCGGCGGCCGCAGGAATGGCTGCCCAATGGCCGCACCACCCTCTGGTTCGCGGCGGACAGCGGCGCGCTGGTCGCGGCGCGCGATGCCGCGACGCTGCCGATGGCGGCGAAGGGCTATAATCTGCTCTACCCGCTCCACGCGGCGAAGGTCGGCGGTCTGGCGTTCAGGCTGGTCATGACCCTGTCGGGCCTGGCGATGACGCTGCTCGGCACGCTGACGGTCTGGACCTTCTGGTTCAGGCGTCCTGTGAAGCCGGCGCGTGCCCGTCAAATGGCGATCAGCGCGTAGGGACGGTCGAACCGCTCCGACAGCACGAACTGCGCGCAATTATAGACCGGAACGCCGCCGGGCGTTTTCCCCTCAAAGGCGCCGCGATGAGCGTGGCCGTGGACCGCGAAGCGGACATTGTCGAACCTGTCGATCGCCTCGGCCAGCCGTGAGGAACCGAGAAAGGGGAAAATCTCCGGCGGCTCCCCCTGCACCGTGTCCACCACCGGCGCATAGTGCAGCACGGCCACGGTCCTTTCCGTCCGCAGGGATCGCAGCGCATTTTCCAGTTTGCGCGCCTCGTTGATCGATTCCTCGACGAAGCCCTTGATCGCGCTTTCCCCGAAAGCGCCAAGCTCCCCCCGGCCGAAACCGCCGACAAAGCCCTTTACCCCGGCAAAGCCGACGCCCTTTATCTCGACCGCCTGATCGTCCAGCACGGTCACGCCCGCGCCGCGCAATATCTGCGCCACGACCTCAGGCTGGCCGCATTCATGGTCGTGATTGCCCAGTACCGCGACCGTCGGAATGGTGCAGCTTCGCAGGTCTTCGGCCAGTATCTCGGCCTCCCGCGTCTTGCCGAAATTGGTGAGGTCGCCGCATAGCGCCAATATGTCCGCCTGAGCCGAAATCTCCTCGAACATGGCGCGGTAGCGATGTTCGGACGCATCGGTGACATGCAGGTCCCCGACGGCAGCGAGGACAAGGCTGTCCTTAGGCCGCGGCTCACTGGTTGCGATCATGGCTCTCCTCCAGCCCCTTGCCGACCACGTCGGCAAAGCCCCATTCGGTGATGTCGACCAGATAGTCGCGCGGTGAAAGCAGACGGCCGCGGCACACCCGCAGATTGGGCACGGGCAGTTCGGCGCGGGTCTGCAAGCGCCCCAGCAATTCCTCGAACAGCCAGAGCGGGATGCAATGGCGTTCCGTCGGATAGATGAAGCGGAAATTCAGCAGGTGGATGAGCAGCACTTCCCAGTGCAGTTCCATCGCGTCCAGCAGGCGTTGCCAGTCGATATGTTCATGCTGCCGCAGGATGATGTGCGCGACGTCCGCGCCGTCATAGCGGTAGCGGTCCTGGATGAAGACCTTCGAGAGGATGAATTCGGTCGGCGGCGTGATCCGCACCGTCGTGCCATAGACCTCCGCATGGGAGACATCGCGGAACCATTCCTCCGTCACGGGCAGGCTGGCGGAGGAGATGTTGTAGATGACGTCGAAGAAATTGCTGCCGCGCCAGACCTTGCCGATCCAGCGTTCATCCTCGAATTCGACGCGATGTCCCAGCGCCTTGAAATAGGCGAGGATGCGGGGCGCGTCGCCGGGCTTGCAGAAGACGTCCAGATCCTTGGTCGGCCGCATGATGCCGGTATGGCATCCCAGCGCATAGGTGCCCGACAGCATGAACGGGATGCCGGATTCCACCAGATGCGCAAGGCTTTCGGCGTAGAATTCGGCAGCCTCCGGAGGGGGATCGAAGGTGACGGGGTACTGGCTCATCACCCTGGGGAACGGACAAGCGGGCGCTTCCGTTCCCCTGCCGGGCAGAAGCCTATCGCATCGTCGGGATGACGAAGCTCTGGTCGATCACCGCGCCGCCGTCGGGCCAGCGCTGCGTGATCTTCTTGGTGCGGGTGTAGAAGCGCACGCCGTCCATGCCATACTGGTCGAGATCGCCGAAGCCCGAACGCTTCCAGCCGCCGAAGCTGTGATAGGCGACCGGCACCGGGATCGGCACGTTGATGCCGACCATGCCGACTTCGACATCGGCGGCGAATTTGCGCGCATAGTCGCCGTTGCGGGTGAAGATGGCGACGCCGTTGCCATATTGATGCTTCGACGGATAGCTGAGCGCCTCCTCGAAGGTCTGGGCGCGCAGGATCTGGAGCACCGGGCCGAAAATCTCGTCCTGATAGCTTTTCATCTGCGGCGTCACCCGGTCGATCAGCGTCGGGGCGAGGTAGAAGCCCTCCTCATAGCCCTGAAGCGAGAAACCGCGTCCGTCGACCACGATCTCCGCGCCTTCGTCGGCGGCCATCTGGATATAGCTTTCGACACGGGCCTTGTGCACGCCGGTGACCAGCGGGCCATATTGCGCGTCGGGATCGGTAGGGATGCCGGGGCGCAGCGTTTCGATGGCGTCCAGCAGCTTGGCGCGGAAGGCGTCGGCCGTGGCTTCGCCCACCGGCACGACCACCGGCAGCGCCATGCAGCGTTCGCCCGCCGAACCATAGGCCGCGCCGACGATGTCGGCCACTGCCTGATCCATGTCGGCGTCGGGCAGGATGATGCCGTGATTCTTGGCCCCGCCCATCGCCTGCACGCGCTTGCCGTTCTGCGCGCCGCGGGCATAGACGTAATTGGCGATGTCGGACGATCCGACGAAGCTGACCGCCTTGATGGCGGGATGGTCGAGAATGGCGTCGACCATCTCCTTGTCGCCATGGACGACGTTCAGGATGCCGGCGGGCATGCCTGCCTCCATGGCGAGTTCAGCGAGGCGCACCGGGACGGAGGGGTCGCGTTCGGAGGGCTTTAGGATGAAGGCGTTGCCGCAGGCGATGGCCATGGCGCTCATCCAGAGGGGGATCATCGCGGGGAAGTTGAAGGGGGTGATGCCAGCGGCGATGCCCAGCGGCTGGCGCATGGAATAGACGTCGATGCCCGGACCCGCGCCCTGGGTGTATTCGCCCTTCAGCAGATGGGGGATGCCGCAGGCGAATTCGACGACTTCCAGGCCGCGCTGGATGTCGCCCTTCGCATCAGCGACGACCTTGCCATGTTCGGAGGAGAGCAGGACGGCGAGTTCGTCCATATTCTGTTCGATCAGTTCCTTGAAGCGGAACATGACGCGGGCGCGGCGCTGGGGGTTGGTGGCGGCCCATTCGGGCTGGGCGGCGAGGGCGGAATCCACCGCCTTCTGGAGATGGGCGGCGGTGGCGAGTTCGACCTGCGCCTGGACAGCGCCGGTGGCGGGGTTCAGCACGTCGGACAGGCGGGCGCCGGCGAGCGGGGCGGATTGTCCATGAATGAAATGAGTAATTGAACGCATTTTTCCGGTTTCCTCTCCTGCCGGTGGATGGCTTTGGTATAGACGGGTCAGCTTTGCAGATATACGGGTATGTGGACACATTGGTTGTGCGGATTTGCCCATGCTGAATTCCGACGAACTGCGCCTGTTCCTGGCCGTGATGCGGGAGGGCAACATGCTGGCCGCAGCCCGGCGGGTCGGCGTGGATCATAGCACGGTCGCCCGGCGCCTGACCAATATGGAGGCGACGCTGGGCGCGCGGCTGTTCGACCGCAGCCCGCGCGGGGTGACGCCCACGCCCGCCGCCTTCGCGCTGGTTTCCCATGCCGAGCGGATCGAGAGCGAGCTGCTCGCCGCGATGAGCAGCGTCGCGGGGCGCGACCGGGAGGTGGAGGGGACGGTGCGGCTCGCCACGCCGGAGGCCTTTGCCAGCCATCTGATCGCGCCGCGCGTGGCCGAGTTGCGGGAGCGGCATCCGCGCCTGACGCTGGAGCTTGCGTCCGAAAGCAAGGCGGCCAGCCTGTCGCGGCGGGAGGCGGAGATCGCCGTGATGCTGAAGCCGCCGCCCAAGGGACGGTTCGTGACGCGCAAGCTGGCCGATTACCGGCTGGGGCTCTATGCGTCGAAAGCCTATCTGGCGCGGGAGGGGGCGCCGACGGGGCGGGGCGACCTGAGCCGTCATGTCTTCGTTTCCTATATCGAGGAACTGGCCGGGTTCGCGGAGATGATCGCGCTGGACCAGCTGTTGCCCGGCGCGGCCATCGTCTTCCGCGCCAGTTCCAGCGCCGCGCAGCATGCAGCGGTGGCGGCGGGGATGGGGCTGGGCGTGCTGCATGTCTTCGCGGCGGCGGAGGATGAGCGGCTGGTGCAGTTGTTTCCGGAGTCGATGCCGGAGTCGATGCCGGAGTCGATGGAGGTGTGGCGCAGCTATTGGCTGGTGATGCATGCCGATCTGCAGAGGCTGCCCAGGGTGCGGGCGGCGGCGGATTTTCTGGAGGAGGTGACGCGGGGGATGCGGGAGCGCTTATAGGGGCGCGGGCCGATCCCCGACCGCCGCCTTCGGCGGGAGATCGGGCGTTCAGGCCGCCATCTTCACGGGGATGGCGGGATCGGCCAGCTTTGTCCGGTCGACCGCGACGCCCTTCAGGATCAGGGTGCGGGCGCCCATGAAATCCCTGGGGCTGTTGATGGCGTCGACCGCGATCACCCGGTCCCCGCGCAGATAGAGGGCGGTGAACGGACCGTTTTCCGGATCGCCGCGCACGACCATGTCGTCGGCATCCCGGTTGAGGCCGGCGGATTGCAGCCTGATGTCATACTGGTCGGACCAGAAGGTCGGCAGCGCGCGATATTCGGCCGGCGCCCCCAATATGGTGTCGGCGGCGGTGGCGGCGGAATCCATCGCATGCTGCACGGATTCGAGCCGCCAGAGCCCGCCCGCATGGGGATTGGGGTGCCGCGCGCAGTCGCCTATCGCCAATATGCCTTCCGCCGAGGTCCGGCAATATCCGTCGACCAGCACGCCGCCGTCGCAGGCGATGCCCGCCTGTTCCGCGAGCGCCGTTTCCGCATCGATGCCGATGCCGACGATGGCGATGTCGACGGGGATTTCCCCGCCCGAGGCCAGGCGGATGGCAGAGACGCGATCCGCGCCGGAAAAGCCCGCAATCCGTTCGTCCAGGCGCAGGTCGACGCCCCGGCGGCGATGCTGCCGTTCGAAGAAATCGGAGAGCAGGGGGGAGGTGACGCGCTGGAGGACGCGGGGCTGCGCCTCCACGACGACGACTTCATGCCCCATTTCGCGCGCCGCCGCCGCGACCTCCAGCCCGACATAGCCCGCGCCGACGAGGCCGACCCGGCCGCCGCCGCGAAGCCCCGCCCGAATGGCGTCCACATCCGCGACGGTGCGCAGATGATGGATGCCCGGCAGGCCGGAACCGGGGCAGCGCAGGGTGCGCGCCCTGCCGCCGGTCGCCAGCACGCACCATCCGAAGCGGATCGTCCGGCCATCGTCCAGTTCGGCGCGCCGCCCGGCGGGATCGAGCGAACGGACCCTGCATCCCAGTTCGAACCGGACCCGCTGTTCGTCCCAATAGCCGCTGTCCCGCAGCAGCAGCCGGTCGATCTGCATGGCGCCGACCAGATAGGCCTTGGAGAGGGGAGGGCGGTCATAGGGCAGGCAGTCCTCTTCGCCCGCCACGGCGATGCTGCCGGCAAAGCCCTTCTGCCGCAGCGCAATGGCCAGATGCGCGCCCGCATGGCCGCCGCCGACGATGAGGACGTCCGTTTGCTCGTTCAATGCGATTCTCCTCCCCTGTGCGCGGTCGCCGGCGACGATCCGGCGCGCTGTCGGCCCCGTCGCGGGCGCGCCGCCGCCGCGCCGCGCGAACGGATTGCCGGGCGGCGAGGGGCAACGGCCTGTTTCCCATCGACATTGCGGATCGTTCGGGCCGGCGACAGCCCATGCCGATGCTTCGAAGCTGGGCCAAAATCGCCGCGGCAACTATCCCCTGAGCGCAGGCCTTGCCCTGATCGCGCGGTCTTTTCGGGCGGCAGGCTTGACCCGGCCCTGTAATAAGAGTGTCATCGCGCAAGGGACGAGGCTGTAACGACATCCAGCCATGACGGCCTGCAAAGGGCGGTCGTCCGCGCTTCCGGCACGCTGCGTTCCGGATCGCGGGACCGCCATGTCCGGCGCGTCATTTTCCGGATGTCGATGCAGCCGAGGGAGGGCCGTGTCGATGATCCGTCGCCGGGGTGGGCAGCGTCCACCGGAGCGAGGCAGGCGTTTCAAGCCGGGTCGGGGACCGGGCCAGGGAGGACGAGCATGTTGACGCAAATGGCTGCGCCGAGCCGGTTCTGGAATGGCGAGGCGCTTCCGCTGGTTCAGTGGAACAGGTTCAGCAGCACCGACGCGGGCGATGTCGAGGCGCATATGAGCCGGATGTTCTGCCCCCACAGGCTGGACGTGCAGGGCGGGCGGCCGCCGATCGATTTCCGCCACAATCAGGCGCAGCTCAAGGCGCTGACCTTCAACGCGCAGGATTATGGCAATCCCTTCGGGCGGATTTCCATCGACGTGCCGCAGATGGGGCAGATCTATCTGGTGCAATTCTCGCTGACGGGCACGTCCTTCATCACCCATGACAGGGACAGTTTCAGCCTGGCGCCCGGCGAGATGTGCGTGCTGGCCCCGGATTCGCATTTCCGCCAGACGTTCGAGGCGGGCTACAAGCATTTCACCATCAAGATACCCAAGGCCGATCTGGAGCAGGTGCTGGCGAGCGAACTGGGGTTCCGGCCCGACGATCTGGTCTTTTCGACCCGGCCGGTGCCGCTGGTGGGGGCGGCGCAGGCCTTTGCCCATCTGGTCCGGACGATCTGCGACGACATCGATTACGGGCTGACGGGCTATACCCATCCCCGCGCCAGCGGCGCGGTGGAGGATACGCTGAAGCGCCTGCTGCTGGCGGCGGTGCCGCACAATCATTCCGAACTGTTCGACAGCGCGCCATCCGGGCCCGCGCCCTATTATGTGCGGCGCGTCGAGGATTTCGTGCGGGGCCATGCGTGCGAGGCGATCTCCCTGATCGACATGATCGAGATTTCCGGGGTCAGCGCGCGGTCGCTGCATGCGGGGTTCCGGCGGTTTCGCGGGGTGACGCCGATGGTCTACCTCAAAAATGTGCGGCTGGACCTGGCGCGCAAGATGCTGCTGGGCGGCGTGGAGGAGGGGCATAGCGTGACCGATGTCGCGCTGGCCTGCGGGTTCAGCCATTTGAGCAAATTCGCCCGCGATTATGCGGAGCGGTTCGGGGAGCGGCCTTCGGCCACGTTGCGGCAGTTGAAGGGGTGAGGGGCGGGCGCGTGTCAGTTCTGTTCCGGTGGGATTGAGGTACGGCCTGCTCCTGCGAAGGCACTCGAACGAGACGAGTGGCTCGTGAGAGTCCAGTTCCAGCGGCGGGACTGGGTTCCTGCCTTCGCAGGAACAGGGTGGAGGTTTGACTTAAGCGCTGCACCGGCCATCAGGGCGCGATATGCACCGCGCCGTCGATGATCTCCACCGCATAGGTCTTGAGCGCGATGGAGCAGGGGGCCGCGCAGGCCGCGCCGGTCCTGATGTCGAAGCTGCCGAGGTGGAAGGGGCAGACGATCCTGCCATCCTCTATCTCGCCCTCCGCCAGCGAGGCTTCGCCATGGGTGCAGAGGTCGTCGGTGGCGAACACCTCCCCGTCCAGCAGATAGACGGCGATGCCGTGGCCGCCGTCCAGTTCGACGCGGTGCACTTCGTCTTCGCTGAGATCGTCGATTGCGCAGAGGCGGATCATGGGGCGAACGCCTTCTTGATCGCCCAGGGGGGCGTCGCCACGCCCTGCACGCGCAGGTCCAGCTTCACGGACGTGAATTTCCATTCTTCTTCCTCATATATTGTCAGGCTGTCGTACCAGCCGCCCAGCCAGCGATCTTCCGGACCGGAGTCCCCGGCCATGGTGGACAGTTCCCAAAGATACCAGCGGCAGCGCGCCGAGCGGGCGTCTTCCATAAATTCGACATGGGGGGCGACCATATAGTGGATCGACCACAGCACCTGTTCGGCGGCGATGCGGGCGAGGCCCCGGGCAATGGCGGCGGCGCCGTGGAAGGTGGCGAAGCCCTCCGCCGACCAGGTGGCGTCCGCGTGGAACAGCGGTCGCATGATCGCCGGGTCGTTCCTTCGGTCCGCGCCGTGGGCGTAGCGCGCCACGAGACCTTCCATCTCCTGGCGCGCTTCGATGCGGAACAGCCGTTCCTCCATGGGCAGGGGAGCCATATTCAGGCGGCCATCGGGCGCAGCCCGCGCCATGTCTCCTGCCCGCCATGGACGGCGAGGAAGCGCGCCTCCTCGAACGCATAGGGGACGCCGGGGGAGCCGGAATATAGTTCGATATGCGGGGCGACCTCGGCCAGCGAGAGGGCGAGATTGTAGAGGGCGTGGTGGCTTTCCGGCAGCGCGCCCAGCGGGAAGCGGTCGACCTCCGCCAGCGCGTCCGGCAGGCGGGGCAGCATGCGGTCGTAGAAAGCGCGCAGTTCCGCCGCGCTCGATGCCTGCCGCTTGCGCTGGCGCTGGTCGGCGGTGGGCAGGTTCCAGTCGAGAAGGGGGGAGAGGTCTTCGAAGCCGGTGGGCAAAGTGGGTTGCGTCATGGTCTTTTCCCCCTCACGCATTGACATATCGGTCGACCACGGCGGCGCTGTGGCGGATGAGGATTTCGTCGTCCTGGAGATTCTGGACGAGCTTGGCGCGGGACTGCATCGCCCTTTGCGTGTCCTCCATGGTGGCGGTGTCCTCCAGCCAGGCGTTGCGCTGAAGCGTCATCGCATGTTCGATGGCCCAGCGTTCGGCGTTGGTCTTCGGCGGGCGGACATAATAGCGGCCCTCCCAGAGCGTGCGGTTATGGGCGATGGGCCAGAATTGGTGGGTGAACCAGATGCCTTCCGACACATGGATCAGCGTGTTGGGGAAGAGGACGCTGAGTTCGAAGGCGAAATCGTCGCGCTTGTCCGGGTTGATCGCGGGGGGCAGCATGGTTTCGGCGCGCTGGGTGACGAGCGAGGCGCCGGCGATGCCATTGGCGATGCCCGCGACCGGGGTGAGTTTCGCGCCCAGCGTCAGGCAGACGGCGCAGCTGCGGTGCGGGCCCATCAGCTTCACATTTTGCAGCCCGGTGGAGAAGGTGTTGGGGAAGGAGCCGGCATGGATGGTGTCGACATGATAGGCCTCCGCAAAGGCGTCGTGCGCGACCTTCCAATTGCATTCCAGTTCGGTGTGGTAGGTGAACTGGTAGTTGAGTTCGGCAAAGGGGAAGCCCGCGAAATGCGCGGCATAGTCGCCCAGAAAGTCGGCCAGGCTGTTGTCCGGATTTTCGGCCAGGTTGACAAAGATGAAGCCTTCCCAGACATCGGTGTGGATAGGGGTCAGGCCGTTCCGCTGCTTGTCGAAACATGGGTAGAAGCGTTCCTCGCTCGGCACATGCTTCAGCGCGCCGTCCGCGCCATAGACCCAGCCGTGGAAGCGGCAGGTGACGATGGCCGCCTTGCTGCGGCCGAAGGTTTCCGGGCCGGTTTCGGTGACGACGGTGTTGCCGCGATGGGCGCAGACATTGTGATGGGCGCGCACGATATCGTCCTTGCCGCGCATCAGGATGACCGAGGTGTCGGCGGCGGCGAGGCGCTTGACCTTGTAATCGCCCCTGTCGGGGATTTCGTCGACGCGGCCGACGCAGAGCCAGACCTTCCTGAATATCTTCTCCCGTTCCCGTTCATACCAGTCCGGGTCGATATAGGGTTCGATGGAGATGGGCCCCGATCCCAGTTCGGGATGTTCGTGTAACCAGCGATGCGCGTCGTTCATCATCCTGTCCTTGCCGTTGCATCGGTTGTCGTTGCGGCTTCCGAATGCGTGAAATCGGCATGGATGATGTCGGCGCGCGCCATGCCCCGCTAGCCCGATCCGGTGCGCCTTAGCCTGGGGGCGCATCAAAGGCGCGGGGGGACGGAAGCGGTGCGGAAGGGCTTTTTCGCGGTTCCTCACTCCGTCGCGCTCAGATGATGAACTTCGCGGGATCAGGCTAGCGCGGCTGGCCGATCTGGGTTCGATTATGGCGGTACCAGAAAAACAAAATGCCAATCGAGACGGGGAGTCGAAAATGGAAGATGAAAGCTGCAAACCCATATCGTCCGGCCGCGCGGCCCGGCGTCTGCAATCGGGTTCGGTGCGCGCGCTGGTCGCCGGGCTGGCGCTGGCGTCCGGAGCGCCCGTTCTGGCGCAGCAGGCGCCGGAAGACCCGGCTGCGAGCCAGAATAGCGGTATCGCGGAAATCACCGTCACCGCCCGCCGCCGCGCGGAGTCGCTTCAGGACACGCCGATCTCCATATCGGCGGTGACTTCGGAAGGTCTGGCGCAGCGGGGGATCGATAATGTCACGCAGATCGGAGACTTCACCCCGAACGTGAAGTTCAACAGTTCGGTGCCGGTATCGGCCAGCAACGCCACGGCGGCGATCTTCATTCGCGGCATCGGGCAGAATGACTATCAGCTTTCCGCCGATCCGGGCGTGGGACTGTATCTGGATGGCGTCTATATTTCGCGGGGGGTCGGCAATGTGCTCGACGTCCTCAATGTCGAGCGGATCGAAGTGCTGCGCGGGCCGCAGGGGACTTTGTTCGGCCGCAACACCATTGGCGGCGCGGTGAGCGTCGTCACGAAGAAGCCCGCCGACGATCTGGGGGCCAGCCTGGAGCTGACGACCGGCAGCTACGACCGGGTGCAGATCAAGGGCTCGATCGACGTGCCGCTGGCCGAGGGGGTCTATACCAGCCTTTCGGGCTTCTATCATATGCGCGACGGCTATGTGAAAGGCACGGTGCCGCTGGCGCCGGACCTGGGCGACACCAATACGATGGCGGGGCGTTTCGCGCTGCGGCTGGAGCCGACGAGCAAGCTTTCCATCAACATCGCCGTCGACGGCACGCGGTCGCGGGAGGAAACCGCGCCCAACGTCATGCTGGCGGTCGATGAGAACGCGCCGGCGGCACAGGTGTGGAACGGCCTTTATTCGGGCGCGGCGGGCATCTGCACCGACCTGTCCAACCCGGCCCGGCTGTCCGACACGCGCTGTTACAACAGCCAGTGGGCGCAGGCGCCCTATCGCCATGGCGGGACGTTCCGGGCGGTGTCGAGCGTCTTCGACAATTTCGGGAAGCGGCGTTACCAGTCGGCGTCGGACCTCAATATCTGGGGCGTTTCCGGCACGGTGGAATGGCGGTTGGGCGAGAATGTGTCGGCCAAGTCCATCACCGCCTATCGCAAGGTGACGGGCTTCTGGACCCGCGATTCCGATCATAGCCCGGCCAGCATCGTCCAGACCAAGAGCGACTGGAAGCAGGATCAGTTTTCGGAAGAACTGCAACTGATCGGCGATGCGCTCGACAGTCGTTTGAACTGGGTCGTCGGCGGCTATTATTCGAAGGAAAGCGGCAATCACCAGGATCTGGTCAATATTGTCGACGCCGTCTTCATGAGCGGTGCGATCCTCGATGGGCGGAGCCTTGCCGCCTTCGGTCAGGCGACGTTTGAGATCGTCCATAATCTCAGCCTGACCGGCGGCATACGCTGGACCGAGGACAAGAAGACATTCGACAATGGCAATCAATATGTCGTGGCGGCGGGCTTCCTGACGGGGCAGCCCTTCAATCCCGACGGGTCGGGGTTGCAGGACGGCGATCCGCTGATGGGCCCGCCGGGACGGACGACGATCAAGGACCGCGCCTGGACGCCGATGGCCAGCCTTTCCTATCGCTGGTCGCCCGAATTCCTGACCTACGCATCCTATTCGCAGGGGTTCAAGGGCGGCGGCTTCACCCAGCGCGTCTTCCCGCCCTTCGCCAATATTCCGTCCTTCCGGCCGGAGACCAGCACCACCTATGAAGTCGGCTTCAAGTCCGACCTGTTCGACCGGCGGCTGCGGGTGAACGGCGCGGCCTTCGTCAACGATTATGACGATCTGCAGATCACGGTGAACGACCCGCGTCTGGGCTTCGCGCCGATCATCCAGAATGCGGCGAAGGCGCGCATCAAGGGGCTGGAGCTGGAAGTGCAGGCCCGGCCGACCGAGGCGCTGAAGCTGGAGGCGGGGCTCGGCTATCTGGACGCGAAATATCGGCAGGTGGACATCCGGGCGCTCAACAGCGGCGTGACCAGGGATTCCCATTTGCAGAATGCGCCCAAATGGACGCTGAGCGCGGGGGCTTCCTACGACATTCGGGTCGACGGGGTGGGCCGGTTCACGCCGCGGGTCGACTGGTCCTACCGGTCGAAGGTCTATAATGACGCGGTGAACAGCCCGCTGCTGATCCAGAAGGGCTATCATCTGGTGAACGCCTCCATCGGCTATAGCGACGAGCCGGAAAGCTGGCTGATCACGCTGGGCGTCAAGAACCTGACCAAGCAAGTCTATCTGGGATCGGGCTTCGTGGATTCCTTCGGCGGGATCACGGAGGGGGCGTTCGGGCGGCCCCGCGAATGGTTCCTGAGCGCGCGGCGGACCTTCTGACAATCATGCGGGCGCCGGTCTTCCCGGCGTCCGCCCTGGCGGGCGAGGACGGCATGGCGGAAATATGGGAACGCAGGGTCGAGCGGCTGGAGGCGTTGCGCGACATCGATGCGCTGATCGTCGACCTTTCGCGGGCCTTCGATGCGGGGCCTTCGGCGGAGATGCTGCGGCCGCTTTTCACCGAGGATGCGGTCTTCCGGGTCGACCGATACGGGCTGTTGTCGGGTGGGGACGCCATCGCTGAGGGTGTGGCGGGCAATGCGGAGCAGGGGTTCAGATGGACCCTGCATTATCTGGTTTCGCCCAAGGTGACGCTCGATCCCGCTTATGAGCGGGCGGACGTGGAATTCATGCTGTGGGAGGTTGCGACCTCAGCCAGCGGGCGGGCCTATTGGATCGGCGGGCGCTATGTCGCGGACGTGCGGAAGATGGCGGGCGGCTGGCGGTTCGGTGCGCTGGAACTGCGGGCCGATCTGATCTCCCACTATCCCGATGGGTGGCGGGACAAGCCAGAGGCTTTGGGAGATGCGTGATGTTGGAGCATGTCCTGTTAGGAAAGAGGAGGGCTTCGACAGGCTCAGCCCGAACGGGGGCGGGTCGGCACGCTGTTGCCCTGGGTCCTGTGGCGAAGAAGCGATAGAGTTTACGGGAAATATCGGAGAGTAGGATGACCACGACATGCACGGCGGAAGACTTGCGCCATATCAACCGCAGCGTCGATGATATTCGCGAAGAACTGGGCGTCGATCCGGTATCGGTGCGGGCGATCAGCGATCCGGCCATTTACGAACTGGAGCGCGAGAAAATCTTCCGCAAGACCTGGCTGAAGGTCGCGACAAGTTGGGAGCTGCCTCATGTCGGCGACTATAAGGTCAAGGAACTGCCGGTGGCGGATGCATCCGTGCTGATCGTGCGGGGCAAGGACGGGCGGATCAGGGCCTTCCACAATGTCTGCACCCATCGCGGGAACAAGGTCGTTCCGAGCAGCGGTTTCGAGACTTTCGGGCGGTCGCGCGCCAATGTCGTCGCCTGCCGCTTCCATGGCTGGGTGTTTTCGACCGACGGGCCATTGCGTTCCGTGCCGATGAAGGAGAAGTTCGGCAAGCTGGATACCGCCTGTCTTGGCCTGCGCGAAATCCATTGCGATAGCTGGGAAGGTTTCGTCTTCATCCATTTCGATGCCGAACCGGCGCAGACGCTGACCGACTATCTGGGCGATTTCGGCCGGTTGTTCGGCGGCTATCCCTATGCGGAATCGACCACCGCCTTCCGCTATTCGACGGTGCTGAACTGCAACTGGAAGGTCGCCCATTATGCCTTCAGCGAAGGCTATCATGTGCCGACCATCCATGCCGGGTCGCTGCCGGGCTTCAAGGGGGTGGAGCATGGCGATTTCAAGCTGATGGGGCCGCATGCCTCCTCCACCATCTATGGGGCGGGGATGGACACGGCGCCGTCGACGCTGGCCTTCGCGTCGATGCTGAGCACGACCGAGCGCCATCGCCCGCGGCCCGACCAGTTGCCGCCCGCGATCAACCCGGAGCGGCGGGCGGATTTCCAGTTCGAACTGCCCAATCTCTTCCCCAATTTCATCATCCATCTGGCGTCGGGCTGCGGCTATCCGGGCATGTCCTTCTTCACGCACCAGTTCTGGCCGCTCGACCATGGGCGGACGCTGTGGGAGGGGATCAACTATTTCCGGCCCGCCCAGAATGCGGCGGAACAGGTGGCGCAGCAGCATGTGAACGCGCTGCACCGGAACGCCTGGCTGGAGGATACCGCCACCATGGAGGACACTTTCGCCGGCATCATGTCCGGATCGATCGACGCGATGCAGTTGATGGATCAGGAATTCCTGATCCGCCACGCGGCGCGCACGCTCGACACCTATCTCGCGGCTTGAGGATTTTAGCATGACCGACCCGATACTCCCCGCGCCCTTTGCCGATCTGGCGCCGCTGGCCGCCCATTGGGCGCGGCCCAGCGAGAATGAGCGCAGCGAGATACGCTGGAGCGCCAGCGCCGCCGATTTCAGGGCGCTGTATGAGGCGATGATGCCGCGTCTGGACGCAATATTGCGGCTGTTGTCGGAGCATCCGGCCAGCGGCATGCCGGAGGATGTCCATAATCTCTTCCTGCTGGCCTGCGCCTTTGCCGAGGCGTCGCCGCATCATGAGCTTTACGGGGGCAGCAGCGCCGTTCCCTTCAGCTTCGATGCGCGGCGCTTCGTGCGCATGGATGGCGATGCCGCGCTCTGAGCGTTCCCACGGAAACTGAGCGGTCCCATAGCAACAAAGGGTAGTTCCAATGTCTGACGCGCGTTCGCATATCGAGGTTCATGACTATAGCGGCGGGATCGTCGGGCCGGGCATCGCGCCGGCCGGGACGGTTCGCGACGGCGGCACCATCCGCACCGGCACGCCGCCGGGCTGCTGGGGGCCGATGATCACGCCGAAATTCCAGGGCGGGCATGAAGTCACCCGTCCCGTGCTGGTTGAAGGGGCGGAGGTCGGGGACGCCATCGCCATCACGCTGAAGACCGTGCGGGTGACGTCGCTCGCCACCTCTTCGGGCGTGATGGAATTTGTCGAGGGGCGCTATGTGGGCGATCCCTTCGTCGCGAAGCTGTGCCCGAGCTGCGGCACGACCGCGCCGTCCAGCCATATCGAAGGCATTGGGGACGAGGCGGTGCGCTGCGACAATTGCGGGGCGGAGGTGAATGCGTTCCGCTTTTCCAACGGCTATGTCATCGTGCTGGACCGGGAAAACAATGTGTCGCTGACCGTGAGCAAGGATGTCGCGGAACGGATCGCCGGGGATGCGCGGAATATTGCGGCCATTCCGGACGGGGCGGACCAGCATTCGATCCTGGCGCTGGCGCGGGCGGATATTGCGGGCCTGGCGAGCCGCATGCGGCCTTTTCTGGGCAATATCGGCACGGCGCCGTCCCGCGACCTGCCGGATTCGCATAATGCGGGGGATTTCGGGTCGTTCCTGATCGATGCGCCGCATGGCTACAGCTTCACGCAGGAGGAGTTGGACCGGCACAAGACCGATGGGCATATGGACACCAATTCGGTGCGGGAGGGCGCGATCCTCATCTGCCCGGTCAAGGTGCCCGGCGGCGGCGTCTATATGGGCGACATGCATGCGCAGCAGGGCAATGGCGAGATTGCCGGCCATGCCACCGACGTGTCGGGCGTGGTCGAGCTGGAAGTGAAGGTGATCAAGGGGCTGAAGCTGGACGGCCCAATCCTGTTGCAGCATCGCGACGACCTGCCCTTCCTGGCGCAGCCGATGAGCCGGGAGGAGCGCGCGGCGGTCGGGCGGCTGGCCGAGCGCCATGGGCAGAAGGTGATAGAGGACAATGCGCCGATCACCTTCATCGGTTCGGGGCCGACGCTGAACGACGCGACCAGGAACGGGCTGACCCGCGCCGCCGAGGTGACGGGACTGCCCTATGACGAGATCCTCAATCGCGCGACCATCGCCGGGTCGATCGAGATCAGCCGGTTGCCCGGCGTGGTGCGCGTCACCTTCCTCTGTCCGACGCCGATCCTGGAGCGGATGGGCGTGGCGGAGCTGGTGCGGCGGCAATATGGCACGCAGGCGTGATCGCCATGAGCGGGGCGAAAATGCCGGGATCGGTCGTCATCGGCCGCGATGTCGTGGACCGCATGCTGCATCTGGAGACCGGCCGGACCGACGAGGCGCTGAACGCGCGGTTCGGCATCAGCTATAATAGCTGGCGCAAGATCATTGCGGGGCGGCCGGTCCGGTCGTCCATGGCCGCCCGGCTGGTGCGGCGCGTCGAGAGCATCGAGCCGGGTGTCTGATACCTTGCCGGTATGAAATCGAACCGAAACGGCATTTTCCCTTGCCGATCGGCCTTTCTATCTGTTCCGGACTGCAACGGAGAATTCATGGCGTCCTCCATCACCATCGATAGCGTCGAGGCCTTCATACTCGACGTGCCGACCATCCGGCCGCATGTGCTGTCGGTCGCGACGATGCAGTCGCAGGCGATGGTCATCGTCCGGCTGGTCTGTTCCGACGGGGTGGAAGGGATAGGCGAGGGAACGACCATCGGCGGCCTCAGCTATGGCGCGGAAAGTCCGGAGGGCATCAAGCTGGCCGTCGACACCTATTTCGCGCCGGTCCTGACCGGGGCGGACGCCACGCGCCCGGCCGCGATCATGGCCCGGCTGCGCAGGGAGATCGCCGCCAATCATTTCGCCAGGAACGCGGTGGAGACGGCGCTGCTCGACGCGCAGGGCAAGCGGCTGGGCGTGCCGGTCAGCGAATTGCTGGGCGGGCGGGTGCGCGACCGGTTGCCGGTGCTCTGGACGCTGGCCAGCGGCGATACGGCGCGCGACATAGAGGAGGCGGAGGCGATGCTGGCGTCGCGCCGCCACGACGCCTTCAAGCTCAAGATCGGGAAGCGCCCGCTGGAGGCCGATGTCGCGCATGCGGCGGCGATCAAGAAGGCGCTGGGCGACCGGGCCAGCGTGCGGGTCGACGTGAACCAGGCGTGGAGCGAGGTGACGGCCAAGCGCGGGTTGGCGATGCTGGCCGATGCGGGCGTCGACCTGGTGGAGCAGCCGATCAGGGCGAGCAGCCTTTCGGGCATGGCGCGGCTGACCGCGATGGGCCGCCTGGCAGTGATGGCGGACGAGGCGCTGTACGGGCCGGAGACGGGCTTTGCCTATGCCGCCGCCGGGGCCGCCGACGTGTTCGCGATCAAGATCGCCCAGGCCGGGGGGCTGACGGCCGCCAGGGGGCTGGCGGCCATTGCCGAAGCGGCGGGCGTGGCGCTCTATGGCGGCACCATGCTGGAGGGGGGCGTGGGGACGGTCGCGTCGGCGCAGTTGTTCGCGACCTTCGCCGATCTCGCCTTCGGGACGGAGCTGTTCGGGCCGCTGCTGCTGACCGAGGAGGTGCTGGCGCAGCCGCTGGACTATTCGGACTACAGCCTTGCCGTGCCGGACGGGCCGGGCCTTGGCATCGCGCTGAACCCCGATGCGGTCGCCGCCTTCCGCCGCGACGCGCCCGCGCGCACCACCGTCCTTCTTTCCGGACAGGCGAAGGGATAGGCCGATGCTGTTTCACGTCACCATGGATGTCCATGTTCCGCACGGTTGCGACCCGGCGCGCTTCGAGCAGTTGAAGGCGGCGGAAAAGGCGCGTTTCCAGCAGTTGCAGCGGGACGGGACATGGCGGCACATCTGGCGGGTGGTGGGCCGGTACAGCAATGTCAGCATCTTCGATGTGGAGGACAATGCGCAGCTCCACGACCTGCTGACCAGCCTGCCGCTCTATCCCTTCATGGAGGTGAAGGTGACGGCGCTGTGCCGCCATCCTTCCTCGCTCCACGACGATGATCGCTGATATTCAAACTTCCGGAGAGGTGAACATGACCGAAGATTTCGTGAACGGCGCAGCGGTCCAGGCCCTGCTCGACCGGGCCAGCGGCCTCGATGCCGAAGGCGGCGACGGGCGGCTGAAGGCCATCGTCCGCGAGCTGGCCGAAGCGGTGATGAGGACCATCGTCCGCCATGATGTGAGCGAAAGCGAATTCTGGGCCGCGATCCAGTATTTCCAGGAAGGCGCCGCTGAATTCGGCCTGATCGTGCCGGGCGTGGGGCTGGAGCATTTCATGGACCTGCTGATGGACGCCCGGGATGCCGAGGCGGGCAGGACCGGGGGGACGCCGCGCACCATCGAAGGGCCGCTCTATGTCGCGGGCGCGCCGCTGGTGGAGGGGGACGTCAACCTGAGCGACGATCCCGACGATACCGGCACGCTGTACATGAGCGGCGTGATCAGGGGGCCGGGGGGGGAGCCTGTCGAGGGTGCGATCCTGCACGTCTGGCACGCCAATTCGCAGGGCTGGTATTCGCATTTCGACCCGACCGGCGAGCAGACGCCCTTCAACAACCGCCGCCGCATCCGGATCGGCGGCGACGGGCGCTACAGCTTCCATTCGAAGATGCCCAACGGCTATAGCGTGCCGCCCGGCGGGGCGACCGACCGGCTGATGCGGGCGCTGGGCCGCCATGGCAACCGCCCGGCCCATGTGCATTTCTTCGTCGAGGCGCCCGGCTATCGCACGCTGACGACGCAGATCAACTTCGGGGACGATCCGTTCGCGGCGGACGATTTCGCCTTCGCCACGCGGGAAGGCCTGCTGCCCGTGCCGAACCGGCAGGGCGATGCCGCCACCATCGTCTTCGATTTCGAGCTGCAGAAGGCCGGCGCTTCCACCGAGGAGGGTTTTTCGTTACGGGCCCGCGCAGCGGTTTGAGAAGAGGCTTTTCCATGCAGAAGATTGTCGATAGTCCGAGGCGCGCGCTGGAAGGCCTGTTGTTCGACGGCATGACGATCATGTCGGGCGGATTCGGGCTTTCGGGCAATCCCGAAAGCCTGATCCCCGAGATCCGGGCATCGGGCGTGAAGGACCTCACCATCATCTCCAACAATGCGGGGGCCGACGGGTTCGGGCTGTGGATGCTGCTGGAGAGCCGCCAGGTGCGCAAGATGATCTCCTCCTATGTGGGGGAGAACAAGCTGTTCGAGAGCCAGTATCTTTCGGGAGAACTGGAGCTGGAGCTGAACCCCCAGGGCACGCTGGCCGAGCGCATCCGGGCGGGCGGCGCGGGCATCCCGGCCTTCTACACCAAGACGGGCGTGGGCACGGTGGTGGCGGAGGGCAAGCCGGTCGAGACCTTCGAGGGGGAGGAATATGTGCGGGAGAGCTGGCTGCGCGCCGACCTTTCCATCATCAAGGCGTGGCGCGCGGACCCCGCGGGCAACCTGATGTTCCGCAAGACGGCGCGCAACTTCAACCCGAACATGGCGACGGCCGGCAGGGTCACGGTGGCGGAGGTGGAGGAGATCGTGCCCGAGGGCGGTTTCGACCCCGACTGCATCCATACGCCCGGCATCTATGTCGACCGCATCGTGCTGAGCACCATCAACGAGAAGCGGATCGAGAAGCTGACGACGCGTCCGCGTGAGACCGGGGGGGCGCGTGAGACCGGGGAGGCGCGCGAGACCGTGGGAGGGGCGGCCTGATGCCCTGGACCCGCGACGAGATGGCGGCCCGCGCCGCGAAGGAACTGCGCGACGGTTATTATGTGAACCTGGGCATCGGCATTCCGACGCTGGTGGCGAACCATGTGCCCCGGGGGGTGAACGTCACGCTGCAGAGCGAGAACGGCATGCTGGGCATCGGCCCCTTTCCCCATGAGGGTGAGGCGGACCCGGACCTGATCAACGCCGGCAAGCAGACGATCACCGCGCTGCCGACCAGCAGCTTCTTCTCCTCCGCGGACAGTTTCGCGATGATCCGGGGCGGGCATATCGACATGGCCGTGCTGGGCGCGATGGAGGTGGCGGCGAACGGCGACCTCGCCAACTGGACCATCCCCGGCAAGATGGTGAAGGGCATGGGCGGCGCGATGGACCTGGTCGCGGGCGTCAAGCGCGTGGTCGTGGTGATGGACCACAGGTCGAAGGACGGCAGCCCGAAGATATTGGAGCGCTGCACCCTGCCGCTGACCGGCAGGGGCGTGGTCGACCTGATCGTCACCGATCTGGGCGTGATCGCGGTGGACCGCAGGGCAGGCGGGCTGAGGCTGGTCGAAACGGCGCCGGGCGTCACCGTGCAGGAGATCGCGGCGGGCACCGGCGCGCCGATCGACGTCGCCGGCGTGGCCGCCGCCGCATGAGCGAGGCCTTCCTCTGCGATGCGGCGCGCACCCCCATCGGCCGCTATGGCGGAAGCCTGGCGGGCGTCCGCGCCGACGATCTCGCCGCCATCCCGTTGCGCGCGCTGATGGGGCGGAGCGGCGTCGATCCCGCCGCCGTCGACGACGTGATCCTGGGCTGCGCCAACCAGGCGGGGGAGGACAACCGCAATGTCGCGCGCATGGCCGCGCTGCTCGCGGGGTTGCCCGACAGCGTCGGCGGATCGACCGTCAACCGGCTCTGCGCGTCCGGACTGGACGCCGTGGGCTCCGCCGCGCGAGCCATCCGCGCGGGCGACGCCGAACTGATGATCGCGGGCGGGGTGGAGAGCATGAGCCGCGCCCCCTTCGTCATGCCCAAGCCCGAGAGCGCCTATTCGCGCAGCAATGCGATCCATGACACCACCATCGGCTGGCGCTTCGTCAATCCCCGGATGAAGGCGCTCTACGGCGTCGATTCCATGCCTGAGACGGGCGAGAATGTGGCGGCCGACTTCGGCATATCGCGCGCCGATCAGGACGCCTTCGCCCTGCGCAGCCAGCAGGCGGCGGCCGCTGCGCAGGCATCGGGCTATTTCGCCGAGGAGATCGTGCCGGTCGCCGTCGCGGACCGCAAGGGTCGCGAAACCGCGGTCGACGCGGACGAACATCCCCGCCCGGACACGACGATGGGGATGCTGGCGGCGCTGAAGCCGGTGGTGCGGCCGGACGGCACGGTGACGGCGGGCAACGCATCGGGGGTCAATGACGGCGCGGCGGCGATGATCGTCGCCAGCGAGGCGGCGGCGAAGACCCATGGACTGACGCCCCGCGCCCGCATCCTGGGCATGGCGAGCGCCGGCGTGCCGCCGCGCGTCATGGGCATCGGGCCGGTGCCGGCCACGCGGAAGCTGATGGCGCGGCTGGGCCTGTCCATCGACCGGTTCGACGCCGTCGAGCTGAACGAGGCATTCGCCAGCCAGAGCCTGGCGGTGTTGCGGGGGCTGGGCCTTGCCGACGACGACCCGCGCGTCAACGCCCATGGCGGGGCGATCGCCCTGGGCCATCCGCTGGGCATGTCGGGCGCGCGCATCGCAATGACGCTGGTGCATCGTCTGGAACGGACGGGCGGCAGGCTGGGCCTAGCGACGCTGTGCATCGGCGTCGGCCAGGGGCTGGCGCTGGCGGTGGAGCGGGTCTGATGGAGAAGCGGTTCGTCACGACCGGCGACGGATGCCGCATCGCATGGCGGATGGACGGTCCGGAGGATGCGCCCGTCCTGCTGCTGTCCAATTCGCTGGGCACCGGGCTGGAGATGTGGACGCCGCAGATGGCGGCATGGACGCGGGCCTTCCGCGTGCTGCGCTACGACCAGCGCGGCCATGGCGCGTCGGACGCGCCGGCGGGCGGCTATTCCATCGACCGGCTGGGGCGGGACGCGATCGAGCTGCTCGATGCGCTGCGGATCGACGCGGTGGATTTTTGCGGGCTGTCGCTGGGCGGGATGGTCGGGCAATGGCTGGGCATAAGGGAGCCGCGCAGGCTGCGGCGGCTGGTGCTGGCCAACACGTCGAGCTTCATGGGGCCGCCCGCCGCCTGGGACGCGCGGATCGCGCTGGTGCGCGAGCGGGGCATGGCGCCGTTGGCGGAGGCTTCGGTCGAGCGCTGGTTCACCGCGGCCTTCGCCGCGCGCGGCGGGGACGCCATCGCGCCCGTCGCCGCGATGCTGCAGGCGACCGATCCGCAGGGCTATGCCGGCTGCTGCGCGGCGATCCGCGACATGGACATGCGGCGGACGGTGGCGCTGATCGAGGCGCCGACGCTCGTGATCGGGGGCACGAAGGACCCGGCCACCCCGCCGCCGCACAGCGAGGCGCTGGGCCGGTCGATAGCGGGGGCGCGGCTGACGATGCTGGAGGCGGCGCATCTCGCCAATGTCGAGCAGCCCCAGGCCTTTGCAGAGGCGGTGACGGCGTTTCTTGGCTGAGCCGAAGTCCGTCCTGCGTGGACGGCGCCCTGCTTCACCGAGGGGTCGGTCCTAACGACGGGTCAGGCGGCGGCGGTTCTTGCCCACGGCCTTGCGATAATGGGCGGTGGAAGCGTGCATGACGGAAAGCGGCGTCGTGCCGAGCGCGCCGGTCATCGCCTTCCACTGCAGCAGGGCGGCGGCTTCGATCTTCTCCGCCACCATCTTCTGCGCCTCCAGCGCCGCCGCCGGATTGCCGGCCAGCAGCCGGGGCAGTCGAAGGCCGATCACCATCGCCGCCTCCAGGCCGAGGCTCCAATAGCCCAGTGCCACGCTCATCGGGTCCACCTGCCGCATGTCGATTGTCTCCATTGCCTTCCGGCGATGACGCCCGAGTCCTTAAAGTCGATCCCCGCGATAGCGCAATGGTGCGCGCTGTCACCCTCCTTCCGCCGGGCGGCGGCCGGTTCCTGATCCATGTAAGGCGGTTTTCGAGGAACCCGCCTCCGATCCCATGGGTTTTCTGGGCAAGCTTCGATGCGCGGGCATTGCGGCATCACAGGACGGGAGAGTGAAGCAATCGTGGCGACATCGTTCGAAGACAGGGTGGCGCGGGGCGCATGGGGCGCCGCCGAGGGCCGCGGTCCGGAATATCTGGCTCTCGCCTTTCGGGAGTTCTTCAGGAATCCGATGGCGGTCGGCTCCGCCTTTCCCGCTTCGCGCTATCTGGTCGAGCGCATGCTGTCCCCCATCGCCTGGGGCCGGATGGATTGCGTGGTCGAATATGGGCCGGGCACGGGCATCTTCACCCGCGCCCTGCTGGACCGGCTGCCGGGCCATGCGCGGTTGCTGGCCATCGACACGAGTGCGGGCTTCATCGATCATCTGCGCGAGGCGACGCCCGACAGGCGGCTGATCGCCGTTGCCGGTTCCGCCGATGCCGTGCGCGCCATCATGGCCGATCATGGGCTGGACGAGGCCGATTGCATCCTGTCGGGCCTGCCCTTCTCCACTCTGGCGCCGGACCGGGCGGAGCGGCTGATGGAGGCGAGCGCGCGGGCGCTGGCGCCGGATGGACGGTTCCTCGCCTATCAGATGCGGAAGGCCGTGCAGCCCCTGCTGGAGCGGCGGTTCGAAACGGTCGAGACGGGTTTCGAATGGCGCAATGTGCCGCCATGCCATCTTTACTGGGCGGCGCGTCCGTTCCGGGGATAACGGGCGGGACACCCGCCTGCGGGAGAGGGGGAATTCCGGCCCCCTCCCGCCATTTCGTCCTTTTGCGGCGGGAACTTCAGTTGCCGGTGGGGGCCAGATCGGCGATCAGGTCCAGCACCTGGCGCGCATGGTCCTTCCGGCAGATGAGCAGGTCCGGCAGATAGACGTCCTCCCGGTTGTAGAGGAGCGGCGATCCGTCGAGGCGGCTGCAATGGAGGCCATGGGCGAGGGCGACGGCGACCGGGGCGCAGCTGTCCCATTCATATTGGCCGCCCGAATGGAGATAGATGTCGGCCTGTCCCAGGATCACCGCCATCGCCTTTGCGCCCGCGCTGCCCATGGGGACGAGTTCGGCGTCCAGCCTTTCCGCGACGGCGACCGCTTCGGCGGCGGGGCGGGTGCGGCTGATCACCATGCGCAGCTTTTCCGGTGCGGGCGGAATGGGGCGGGGCTGGTCGGTGCGCAGCACGATGCCGCCGTCGAGGCCGGGCAGCGCCACCGCGCCCACCGTCGCCGCGCCGTCCACCGACAGGCCGACATGCACCGCCCAGTCGGCGCGTTCCTCCCCATATTCGCGCGTGCCGTCGACCGGATCGACGATCCAGACGCGCGACTTGCCAAGGCGGGAGCCGTCGCACTTCATCTCCTCCGACAGCAGGCCGTCCTCCGGGCGCTGTTCGCGCAGGGCATGGACCAGGAACTGGTTGGCGGTCTGGTCGCCCGCCTTGCCCAGCGCCCCGGCGCTGAACAGGCCGCTGTCGCGCACCGTGAGCAGCAGGCGCCCCGCAATGTCGGCCAGATGGGCGGCGAGATCGGCGTCGGTCATGCTCATGGGATCAGCCTCGCGATGATGGCTTCGGCCGCTTCTTCGGCGGTCATGGCGGTGGTGTCGACCCGGATTTCCGGATTTTCGGGCGCTTCATAGGGGCTGTCGATGCCAGTGAAATTCTTGAGCTCGCCGGACCGCGCCTTGCGGTAGAGGCCCTTGACGTCGCGCGCCTCCGCATCGGCGAGGGGGGTGTCGATATGCACTTCGATGAACTCGCCCGGCTTCATCATCTGGCGCACCATCTCGCGTTCAGCGCGGAAGGGCGAGATGAAGGCGGTGATGACGATCAGGCCGGCGTCGGTCATGAGCTTCGCCACCTCGCCCACGCGGCGGATATTCTCCACCCGGTCGGCGTCGGTGAAGCCCAGATCCTTGTTCAGCCCATGGCGGACATTGTCGCCGTCGAGCAGGAAGGTGTGGCGGTTCATCCGCGCCAGCTTCTTTTCGACAAGGTTGGCGATGGTCGACTTGCCCGCCCCCGAAAGCCCGGTGAACCACAGCACGGCGGGCTTCTGGTTTTTGAGGCCCGCGTGGAATTCGCGGGTGACGTCGGTCGCCTGCCAATGGACGTTCTGCGCGCGGCGAAGCGAGAAGTGCAGCATGCCTGCCGCCACGGTGGCGTTGGTGATCTTGTCGATCAGGATGAAGCCGCCCAAGGTCCGGTTCGTCTCATAGGGTTCGAACACGATCTGGCGGTCGGTGGACAGGTTGGCGACGCCGATGGCGTTCAGCTCCAGCGTCTTGGCCGCCAGATGCTCCATCGTGTTGACGTTGACCTGATATTTGGGCTGCTGGATCGTGGCGGTGACGGTCTTCGTGCCGATCTTCAGCCAATAGGGGCGGCCGGGCAGCATTTCCTCATCCGCCATCCAGACGATGGTCGCCTCGAACTGGTCGGCGGCCTGGGGCGGGTTGTCGGACGCCGCGATCACGTCGCCGCGCGAGCAGTCGACCTCATCTGTGAAGCAGAGCGTGACGGACTGGCCGGCGACGGCTTCGTCAAGGTCGCTATCCAGCGTCACGATGCGGCTGACGGTGCTGGTCTTGCCCGACGGCAGGACGCGGATGGCGTCGCCCTTGCGTATCGTGCCGGTGGCGATCTGGCCGGAAAAGCCGCGGAAGTCGAGATTGGGGCGGTTGACCCACTGCACCGCCATGCGGAACGGCTTGAGCTGGTCGGAGACCTGATCGACCTCGACCGTTTCCAGATGCTCGATCAGCGCGGGCCCCTTGTACCAGGGGGTGTTTGCCGACGGGCCGGTGATATTGTCGCCCTTGAAGCCGGAAATGGGCATGGCCGTGAAGGCCTTGATGCCGATGCTATGGGCGAAATCGGTATAATCCTTGACGATGCCGTCATAGACCGCCTGGTCATAGTCGACCAGGTCCATCTTGTTGATGGCGAGGACGATGTTCCTGATGCCAATGAGGTGCGCCAGATAGCTGTGGCGGCGGGTCTGCGTCAGCACGCCCTTGCGCGCGTCGATCAGGATGACGGCAAGGTCGGCGGTGGACGCGCCGGTCACCATGTTGCGGGTGTACTGCTCATGGCCGGGCGTGTCGGCGACGATGAACTTGCGCTTTTCGGTGGCGAAGAAGCGATAGGCGACGTCGATGGTGATGCCCTGTTCCCGCTCTGCGGCGAGGCCGTCGACGAGGAGAGCGAAGTCGATCTCCTGCCCCTGGGTGCCGACGCGCTTGCTGTCCGCTTCGAGGGCGGCGAGCTGATCCTCGAAGATCATCTTGCTGTCGTAGAGCAGGCGGCCGATCAGCGTCGACTTGCCGTCGTCCACCGACCCGCAGGTGATGAAGCGCAGCATCGTCTTGTGCTGGTGCACCTCCAGATACTGGTCGATGTCCTCCGCGATGAGGGCGTCGGTCTTGTAGATGGGGTCGTCGAGCGTGTCGGTCATGTCATCTGTCCCGTCATGCCAGCGGAGGCTGGCATCTGGTTGATCTGGGTCGAAGGGTCGGTCTGCGAGAGGGTCTGCCATCGGGCCTGAGATCCCAGCGTTCGCTGGGATGACGGCTTGGGGTGGCGGCTCGTCAAAAATACCCCTCCTGCTTCTTCTTCTCCATGCCCGCGCCGCCTGCGTCCTTGTCGATGGCGCGGCCCTGCCGTTCCGATGTGGTGGTCAGCAGCGTTTCCTGGATGACCTCCGGCAAGGTCTTCGCCTCGCTCTCGACCGCGCCGGTCAGCGGGTAGCAGCCCAGCGTGCGGAAGCGGATCGAGCGCATCACCGGCTCCTCGCCCGGTTTCAGCGGGAAGCGTTCGTCATCGACCATCAGCAGCATGCCGTCGCGCTCCACCGTCGGGCGTTCCTCCGCGAAATAGAGCGGCACGATGGGGACGTCGTTGAGGTGGATATATTGCCAGATGTCCAGCTCGGTCCAGTTGCTGATCGGGAAGACGCGGATGCTCTCGCCCTTGTTCTTGCGGGCGTTGTAGAGGTTCCACAGTTCCGGCCGCTGGTTCTTGGGGTCCCAGCCGTGCGAGGCGGTGCGGAAGGAGAAGATGCGTTCCTTCGCCCGGCTCTTTTCCTCGTCGCGGCGGGCGCCGCCGAAGGCCGCGTCGAAGCCGTAGAGGTTGAGCGCCTGCTTCAGCCCCTCCGTCTTCCACATGTCGGTGTGCAGCGGGCCGTGGTCGAACGGGTTGATGCCGCGTTCCTGCGCTTCGGGATTTTGATAGACGAGCAGTTCCATGCCCGATTCCCGCGCCATGCGGTCGCGCAGCTCGTACATCGCCCTGAATTTCCAGGTGGTGTCGACGTGCAGCAGCGGGAAGGGCGGCGGCGAGGGGTAGAAGGCCTTGCGCGCCAGATGCAGCATCACGGCCGAGTCCTTGCCCACGCTGTACAGCATCACCGGCTTTTCGGCCTCCGCCACTACTTCGCGCAGGATATGGATGCTTTCCGCCTCCAGACGCTCCAAATGCGTCAGCCTTTTCGAATCGATCATGTTCACCGCCTTGTTTCGTGACTGCCTGATGGCAGAAGTGGCGAAGCTCTGGACCTCCCATATGGGAGGATATACATATTAGCCATGCGACTGGACGACGGCGGATTATTGGCGGCTCTCCATGAGGGTATGTTCGAGCAACCCCTTTGGCACGGGTTCCTCGACAGGCTGCGGGCGCGGTCGGGGGCCGCCTATGCCAGCCTGGCCTTCCGCCCGGTGGATGAGGAGCGGATCGTCGAACTCTATGCCGGGCCGCCGACGCCGCTGCATCTCGACCGGCTGTTCAACCAGAAATATGGGCGCGATCCCCTGCCGTACCGGCGGATGCGGGAGGCGCGGGTCTATACGCTGGACGAACTGCTCGACCCCGGCGACAGGGTGCAGCAAGGCTATCGCGCCGAGTTTCTGGAGCCGCTGGGCATCGCCAACATGCGTTCGGTCCGCGTCACCGAGCCGAGCGGCATGGACGCCTGGCTGAGCTGCGCGGGCGGGCGGGAAGTGGGATCGGGCGTCGGCGCGCTGCTGACCGCGCTGGTGCCGCATCTGCGCATCGCGCTGCGCAGCTTCGTCGCGTTCGAGCGGGAGAAGTTCCGTTCCTCGGTCAATTCGGAGGCGTTCGGGCGGCTCAATTTCGGCTGGCTGACGCTGGACGCCCAGTGCCGCATCGTCGACATGACGCCGCATCTGGAGCAGCTTTTCCAGCGGTCGCGGCTGTTGCGCCGGGGGCGTTATGACCGGCTGACGCCGGCTTCCCCGGCGGTCGACCGGGAACTGACCGCCTTGGTCAAGAGCTTCGCGGCGGATCGGGACGCGCGGCCGAGGGCGATCAACCTGAGCCGCGATCCGTTGATGGACATGCTGGTGCGGCCGATCCAGGACCGGTCGCTGTCCGCCCAGTCGGCGCCCGTCGCCATCGCCTATATCAGCGGGGACCGCTGGTCGCAGGCGGATCGTTGCGACCAGCTGGTCGACCTGTTCGGCCTGTCGCCCAGCGAGGCGCGGCTGGCCTGGGCCATCGCGCAGGGCATGTCGATCAGCGAGGCGGCCGCCGATCTGGGTCTGACGGTGGAGACGGCGCGGAATTATTCGAAGAAGATCTACGCCAAGACGGGGGCGCGGGGGCAGGCGGAACTGGTGCGCTATATTCTGACGAGCGTGCTGGCCCTGGCCTGATGGGGTTTGGCGGTGCGGGCGGTTGCCGTTAAGCGCAAGGTGCTCCTGCCTGCGCAGGAGCACCTGGTCGTGTCACCGGCAGGTTTCGCTGCGGATTTTCTTCCGGTCGCAGGGGATGACATGACAGGGGGCGTTCTTGTCGTCCGGGGTGGCGGGCTTGCGCTGCCAGGGGGGCGTCCAGCCCGGCGGCGCGGAGCCGCAATACCAGGGGTTCGGCATGGCGGCGGCGGGCGCATGGACTGTCGTCAGCGGGATGACGGCCAGCAGGGCCAGCGCGCTAGACCGCATGGCTGAAGCGCTTTTCCGCCGGTTCCAGCCAGGCGTCGAAGCAGGCGGCGATGCTGCGCGCATAGGGCAGCGCGTCCCGCGTCAGCGCCACCCGGCCCTCGCTGACGCGGACAAGGCCCAGTTCCTCGAAGCGGCTGAAATCGGGCATGGGATGGGCGGTGCCGACATGCGCCTCGCCCTGGCAGAGCAGGGCCTCGATGATGCGGCCGCGGCGGCGGTCCTCCGGCGTGCGCGGCGTGCCGCGGGTGGCGGATAATCGGCCCGCATCGGCCAGCGCGCGCCAGGGACCGGCCTGTTTCTCGTTCTGGACGATGAGGTCGGGGAACTGGCTGATCGCGCTGGCGCCCAGACCCAGCAATATCTCCGCCGGGTCGTCGGTGAAGCCCTGGAAATTGCGGCGCAGCGTGCCTAGGCGGGCGGCGCGGGCCATGCCGTCTTCGGGCAGGGCGAAATGGTCGAAGCCAATGGGTACATAGCCCGCGCCGGTCAGCGTCCCATGGCCCTGCGCCGCCATCGCGAAGCGGTTGGCGAGATCGGGCAGGTCGCTGGCGTCGATGCGGCGCTGGCGGGGCAGCAGCCGGGGCATATGGGCATAGCCGAACAGGGCGATGCGGGCGGGCCGCAGGGCGATGGCAGCCTCAAGCGTGGCGGCGAGGTCATCCGGCGTCTGGCCGGGCAGGCCGTACATCAGGTCGAAACCCGTCGCGATGCCGGCGGCGCGAAGCCGGTCGACGGCGCGCTCCACCATGTCGAGCGGCTGGATGCGGCCGATCCGCGCCTGGACATGCGGGGTGAAGGTCTGGACGCCGAGATTCGCCCGGTCGACGCCCATGGCGGCCATGGTCGCGATCCATGGCCCATCGAGGCGGCGGGGATCGAGTTCGACCGACAATTCGGCATGATGCGCATCGAAGCAGAGCAGCAATTGCTGGAGCAGCCGGACGAAATCGACCAGCGGCAGGCTGTTGGGGCTGCCGCCGCCGAAGGCGATGCGCTGCACCCGGCCCTTGCCGTTCAGCCGGGCGGCGACGGTCGCAATCTCCCGCTCCAGCGATTCGACATAGGCGGTGAGGCGCTGGACGCGGTTCGCCGCGCCCGTGTTGCAGCCGCAATACCAGCATATGTCGTGGCAATAGGGGATGTGGACGTAGAGCGAGAGCGGGTCGTTCCTTTCCACCCCGTCCAGCCGGGCGGCAAGCTCCGCCGCGCCGACATCGCCGCTGAACTGCGCGGCGGTGGGATAGCTGGTGTAGCGCGGCACGGGCCGGGCGAGCAGGTCGGGATGGTAGGTCCACATCATTTCCACTCAGGAGCGCGCCGAATATCCTGCCAAAAGCCACGGATTTCCGCAGCTTTTGGCTTGTTGCCGCGCTCTGTTCGCCAGCGCAGGGGATTTCGCGGCACGATGCGCGATGAACATGGCGATAGCTCCGTCGAAGAGATGTCTGACGCTTCAGCTGGTGTCGGTCACAAGCGTTGAAAGCCATGTAGCCCAATGATCGCCAGCCCGTCTTGATGTGCCTCAAAATCAACGGCGATACTTTGGGAAGCCTTTGTTTATGGACGGTGCGCGGCGGTCGGCATCAGGCAGGGCAGGGACGGAGGTCCTACCTGACTATCGATCGGCGAATTCCACGGCAAAGGTGGACGGTGAAGTTGCGGCGCATGATCTGAAAAAAAGGGCGGAACGGCCATCGCCGTCCCGCCCGATCCGCCGGGGGCATTGGAGGGGTAGGGCGGCGTGCAGTCCGCCCCGCCCCCGGAAGGGTGGCGTCAATATTTCACGCGGACGCTCGCACCGTAGAACTTGTCATCGATGCGGATGTCGTGCGGGAAGGCCGGCGAGTCGAAATAGCTGTAATATTTGCCGCCGTTCACGTTCACGCCGTCCACCGTCACGGTGATGTTCGGCGTCACGTCATAGCCGACCGAAAAGTCGAGGCGGCCATTGGATTTGACCTTGTTGAACTGGCTGTCGTAATCCGGGCTGGTAAGGGTGCCGGCGCCGAACAGCGACTCGTTGTAACCCGAGCGCCATGTATAGACGACGCGCGCGGTGATGCCGTACTTCTCGTAGAGCGCACCGGCGGTGTAGCTATATTTGGAGACGCCGAGCAGTTCCTTGCCTTCCAGCGGATCGCCGGGGGTCGTCACCTCGCTGTCAGCGAGGGTGAAGGTGCCCATCACGCCCAGGCCATCGAAACCTTCCGGCAGGAAGTCGAAGAAGGCCTGACCCGCGACTTCGATGCCCTTGAGCTTGGAGGACCCGAGGTTGCGCGGCTGGGTGATCAGGTAGGTCTGGCCGTTGATGACCTGCACCGAGTTGGAGGGCGCAACGCGATCCTTCAGCTTGCGGTAATAGCCGGCGACCGAGACATAGCTGGACCGGCCGAAATAATATTCGGCGGTGACGTCGAAATTGTCGGACATCTGCGCCTTGAGGTCCGGGTTGCCGCCCGAGCCGGCCAGCCTGACGTTCGGGTTGCCACCGGGAGCCGCCAGCGACAGGCCGGGGTTGAGGTCGCCAAAGGTCGGCCGCGCGACGGTCTTGGCGTAGCTCGCGCGGAACTGCAGGTTCGGCGTGGCGCGGAAGCGGATGCTGGCGTTCGGAAGGGCGTAGAAGTCACGGGTGCCTTGGCTGATCGGATTGAACAGGTCGGTATTGTTCGGACCCGCGCCGATCACGCGCGAGGTGCCGTCCAGCGTGCGCTTGGTGTCGACCAGGCGAACGCCGACCAGGCCGTCGATCAACGAGGACCCGCCGAGGTCGATCTGATACTTGCCCTGAATGTAGGCCGCCCAGGTCTTCTCGGCCGCTTCATAGTTGCGCGTGGGGTCCCAGGCGGGATCGCCGGCGGGGGCGCCATAGAGTGCGCGCAGGTCATCCGTGTTGCTGAGCAGATAGTCCGGGTTCGGCGTGTACCAGTGGGCCCCGTTGTTGATGTACGGGATCGAGTCCGGCGAAAGCACCATGAAGTCCGACGGCAGGCCCACCGAGGAGACCAGCGTGGCGCGGTTCGCCCCAGGGAAGTTCGGACCGCCCGCAACCGCGCGGAACGTTCCGGTGCGGTCGGAATAGCGCAGGCCGACCTGGAACTGGCGCAGGAAATTGCTTTCGATGTCGAAGGCCGAGTCGAGCTTGAACGCATATTGGCGGCTGTTCGACTTGCTCAGATCCTGGAACAGCGAGTTCGCGAAGACGAAGCCGTCGGGATTGCCGAGCGGATCGCCCTGCATGACGGTGGTGCCGTGGCCGCCGTCATTGACGATGATGTCCACCGACGCGCCATGCTTGGCGGTGTCGACGATGATCGTGCGGTTCGCGTTCTTCGACTGGATGTAGCTGCCGTCGAAGACCAGATGCACCGTGTCGCTGTCCCATTTGAGACCGCCGCCGAACACATATTGGTCGGTGCGCTGCTTCTTCGCCTGGGTGCTGGTGAGCACGTCCACGCCGTTGAACGTGGCCGACTTGCCGAGGCACAAATTCTCGACGGTGCCACCGGGGAAGCCGTCGTTCCCAACACCCGCCGTAAAACAATTGTCGCTCGCCACCGCATTGGTGATCGAACTGCCCGCAAACAGGTCCGAGAAGATGAAGTTCGTGGCGAAGGTCGAGCGATAGCCGGTGTAGAGGCCATCGAGATAGAATTGCAGTTCCGGCGTGATCTGCCACTGGAAGGCGGCGTTGACCTGCGGGCGGGTGTTGTGGCCGGTATCGGTCAGGCCGCCGACGCAGGTGGGCAGGACGATGTTCGCGGCGCCCGCCGGGCCATGGTTGCTCGACCGCGGATCGCAGTTGAAGGAGATCGGGCGGCTGAAATTGTTGCGCCCATAGGAAACGTCGACCAGCAGGCCCATTTCGCCGTCGCCCGCATCCCAGCGGTTCGAGACGAGAAGACCGCCGGTATAGCTGGTCTCGCCGGAAATGTCGCCGCGATAGACGCGGCCGTTGGCTGCGACCGTGAAGCCCTTGCTGAAATTGAAGGGCTTCTGCAGCTTCATGTCGATGACGCCCGCGACGCCGCCTTCGATCAGATTGGCTGAGTTCGACTTGTAGACGTCGATGCCGCCGATCGCTTCGGCGGGCAGGTCCTGGAACGAGAAGCCACGGCCGACGCCGGTGAAGATCTCCCGCCCGTCCAGCGTGGTCAATATGTCCCCGATGCCGCGAATGATCGGATTCTGGATTTCGTTGTTGAAGCCGTTCTGCACCTGCACGCCCGCGATGCGCTGAAGCGCGGAGGCGACCGAGGTGTCGGGCAGCTTGCCGATGTCCTCCGCCACGATCGAGTCGACGACGAGGTCGGAATTCCTCTTCACATTGCGCGCGGCTTCAAGGCTGGCGCGTTGGCCGGTGACGATGATGTCGGCGCTATCGTCGGCCGGCGCGGCCGCGTCCTGCGCATGGGCCGGTATGCCGGCGAAGATCGCCAGTGCGGAAGACGTCCAGATAAGTGAGCGGGCGATACGGTTCATGGTCCTCCCCTTCGAACAGCAGCTCGGCCCTGTGTTGGGCCTTGGTGGCGCTCATAACCCTCGCGGTCTGATCGGACAAGACATATTTGTAGGATAAATAGGTTGCCTGTATGAAAAGCCGATGGTAGCGGCATCCTTAACATTCCCGAGAGATGCTGCTTTGCGTGGCGAGCGGCCGAATCGGGTAAAATGGATGGGAGGCGAACATTTCTTCTGCTGATGAGGGCAAGATCGAACCGGCCCTGAAGCTGCGCTCCCGCGCATGGTTCGATGATCCCAGCCATCCTGACATGACGGCGCTCTATCTGGAGCGCTATCTGAACTACGGCCTTTCGATCGAGGAGATGCAGTCGGGCCGACCGATCATCGGCATTGCCCAGTCGGGCAGCGATCTGGTGCCGTGCAACCGCCATCATCTGGTCCTTGCCGAGCGGATCAAGGCGGGCATCCGGGACGCCGGCGGCATTCCGATCGAATTTCCCAGCCATCCGTTGCAGGAAACCGGCAAGCGGCCGACGGCGGGCCTTGACCGTAACCTGGCCTATATCAGCCTGGTCGAGCTGCTCTACGGCTATCCGCTGGACGGCGTGGTGCTGACCATTGGCTGCGACAAGACCACGCCGTCCGCGCTGATGGCGGCGGCGACGGTGAACATTCCCGCGATCGCGCTGTCGGTCGGTCCGATGCTCAACGGCTGGCATGAGGGGAAGCGCACCGGCGCGGGCACCATCATCTGGAAAGCGCGCGAGATGCTGGCGAAGGGGGAGCTGGACTATCAGGGCTTCCTGAAGCTGGTCGCTTCGGGTTCGCCATCGACCGGCTATTGCAACACCATGGGCACGGCGACGACGATGAACTCGCTGGCCGAAGCGCTGGGCATGTCGCTGCCCGGATCGGCGGCGATCCCCGCGCCCTATCGCGACCGGCAGGAATGCGCCTGGGAGACGGGACGCGCCATCGTCGAGATGGTGAAGGCCGACCGCAAGCCCTCCGACATCCTCACCCGCCCGGCTTTCCTGAATGCGATCCGGGTGAATTCGGCCATTGGCGGGTCGACCAACGCGCCGATCCACCTGAACGCCATCGCCCGCCATGTCGGCGTCGAACTGACGCTGGAGGATTGGGAGGAGCAGGGGGCGGACGTGCCGCTGCTGGTCAATCTCCAGCCTGCCGGCGAATATCTGGGCGAGGATTATTACCGGGCGGGCGGCGTGCCAGCCGTGATGGGCGAATTGTTCAAGGCGGGCCTGATCGACGGCGATGCTCTGACCGCCAATGGCCGCACCGTCGCGGAGAATCTGGCGGGCGCGAAAATCCATGACGAGGATGTGATCCGGCCGTTCGGGCGCCCGCTGAAGCAGGCGGCCGGGCTGACCGTACTCAGCGGCAATCTGTTCGAGGGCGCCGTGATGAAGCTGTCGGTGATCTCCGAGGAGTTCCGCAGCCGCTATCTCTCCGATCCCGAGCATCCCGACAGGTTCGAGGGTCGGGTGGTCGTGTTCGACGGGCCGGAGGATTATCACCGGCGCATCGACGATCCGGACCTTGGCATTGACGAAAATTGCATTCTCGTCATTCGCGGCGCAGGACCGGTCGGCTATCCGGGCGGTGCCGAAGTGGTGAACATGCGCCCGCCCACAGCGCTGATCCGCGCTGGAATCCACGCCTTGCCCTGCATCGGCGACGGGCGGCAGTCCGGCACGTCGGGCAGCCCCTCCATCCTCAACGCCTCGCCGGAGGCGGCGGTGGGCGGGGGCCTCGCGCTGCTGCGCACGGGGGACCGGGTGCGCATCGACCTCAAGAACCGCAGCGCGGACATGCTGGTCGATGATGCGGAGATCGCCCGCCGGCGGGAGGAACTTGCGGAGATCGAACGCGCCGTCACGCCCGAATCGCAGACGCCCTGGCAGGAAATCCAGCGCAGCCTGGTGGGCCAGTTCGCGACCGGCGCGATCCTGGAAGGTTCCGAAAAATATCAGCGCATCGCCCAGACGCGCGGATTGCCGAGAGACAGCCACTGATGGACCCCGTGCGCGTCATCGCCCGCGACCGCGTGGATATTCTGGGCGAAGGGCTGTTCTGGTCGGTCCGCGACGGCGCGCTGCTGTGGACGGATATATTGGGCAAGCGGATCAACCGCCTGACGCCCGCCACCGGGCAGGTCGAGAGCTGGGAAGCGCCGGACGTCGTCGGCTGGATCATCGGGCGGGCCAGCGGCGGCTTCGTGGCCGGGATCGGCCGTTCGGTCGCCAGCGTGTCGCTCGATCCCTTTTCCTGCGAGACGCTGGCGGCGATCCCCGGCGAGCCGGAGGCCAACCGCGTCAACGACGCCGCCGCCGATGCGCAGGGCCGCCTTTGGCTGGGCACCATGCCCTTCGCCTGCGATGGGCCGACAGGGGCGTTCCATCGTTTCGCGAAGGGTTTGTTCAGTCCCGCCGACGCCACGCCCTATACAATTCCCAACGGTCCTGCGATCGATCCCGAAGGGCGCTTCCTGCTCCACACCGACAGCGCGATGGGTGTGATCTTCCGCTATCCGCTGGAGGATGGCCTGCTTGGCAGGCGCGAACCGTTCATCAGCTTCGAGGCGGGCTGGGGCGCGCCGGACGGGATGACCTTCGATGCCGAGGGGTATCTCTGGGTCGCGTGCTGGGGCGCCTCCTGCGTCACCCGCTTCGCGCCGGACGGCACGCCGGTCCGCCGCATCGCGCTGCCCGCGAGCCAGATCAGCAATTGCGTGTTCGGCGGCCCGGACCTCGACCGGATCTATGTCACGAGCGCCGCCGATGGCGTCGAGGAAGCGCAGGGCGGCGCGCTGTTCGAGATCGATCCGGGTTGCCGCGGGCTGGCCCAGTTCCTGTACCAAGACTGAAGTTTCGAGAGGAGAGACGATGCTGAGGACCATGACCGCCGTCGCCCTGCTGGGCGCGGTGTCGACTTCCGCTTTGGCGGCCGAGGCCCGGCGCGAGACCTTCGGCCGGATGCCGGACGGCACGGCGGTCGAGGCGGTGACGCTCACCAACGCCAAGGGCATGTCGGTGCGCGTGATGACGCTGGGCGCGTCGATCCAGTCGGTGATGATGCCGGGCCGCGACGGCAAGGCCGTGGACATCGCGGTCGGCTATGACAGCCTGGAAGGCTATGCGAAGGACGGCCAGTTCTTCGGCGCGACGGTGGGCCGGGTCGCCAACCGCATCGCCAAGGGCAGGTTCAGCTTCGACGGCAAGGCCTATGCAGTCCCGGTCAACAACGGCCCCAATTCGTTGCATGGCGGGACGAAGGGTTTCGACAAGGTCGTCTGGACCATCCGCGAGGTGAAGCAGGGCCGGAAATCCGGTGGAGTGGCCAGCGTCACCATGCGCTATGTCAGCCCCGACGGCGATCAGGGCTATCCCGGCACGCTGACCACCGACGCGACCTACACGCTGGATGAGCAGGGCAATCTGACGATCAGCTATACCGCGACGACCGACAGGCCGACCGTGGTCAACATTTCCAACCATGCCTATTGGAACCTCGCAGGGCCGGGCCGCACGGCGATGGATCATGTGCTGACCATCCCGGCGGATCGCTTCACGCCCACCGACGCGACCTCCATTCCGCTTGGTCAGCACCGCAGCGTCGCGGGCACCGTGTTCGATTTCCGCCAGCCTACCCCGGTCGGTGCGCGGGTGCGCGAAGGCGCGGACGAACAGATCCGCTACGGGCGCGGTTATGACCATAATTGGGTGGTCGGTAACGCCGTCACCAAAGACCAGCATCTGATGGCCCGCGTCACCGAACCCGCGTCCGGCCGCGGCTTCGAACTCTGGTCGAACCAGCCGGGCCTGCAATTTTATTCGGGCAATTTCATGGACGGCACGATCGTCGGCAAGGGCGGGCAGATCTACCGCGAGGGCGACTCGCTGGTGTTCGAGCCGCAGCTTTTCCCGGATAGCCCGAACCAGCCGCAATTTCCGTCGGTCCGCCTCGATCCGGGCAAGACCTACCGGAATGTCATGACCTACAAATTCTTCGTCGCACAATAAGAGGGGATTGTTCGTGAAAGCTCTCACCACCTGCCTGCTGGCCTCCGTCGCCGCGCTGACCGCCATGCCCGCCGATGCGCGCCCGCAATGGACGCCTGTGGAAGCCAAGGCGTGGTATGCCAAGCAGCCCTGGCTGGTCGGTTCCAACTATGCGCCCGCCAACGCCATCAACCAGCTTGAGATGTGGCAGGCGGAGACATGGGACCCGGCGCGCATCGATCACGAACTGGGCCTTGCGGAGGGCATCGGCATGAACACGATGCGCGTGTTCCTGCACGATCAGCTCTGGCAGCAGGATGCCGAGGGTTTCAGGAAGCGCATCGACCAGTTTCTGACGATCGCGGCGAAGCACAGGATCAAGCCGCTGTTCGTGCTGTTCGACAGTTGCTGGGACCCCAATCCGGTGCTGGGGCCGCAGCGCCCGCCCATCCCCGGCGTCCATAATTCCGGCTGGGTCCAGAGCCCCGGCCTGCCCGCGCTGCGCGACCCCGCGCAGGAACCGCGCCTGAAGGCCTATGTGCAGGGCGTCGTCGGCGCCTTCGCCAAGGACGACCGCGTGCTCGGCTGGGATCTGTGGAACGAGCCCGACAATGGCGCCGACCAGTATAAGGGCCAGGAAGGCAAGCAGCCCCTGGTCCTGGCGCTGCTCACCAAAGTCTATGGCTGGGCGCGCGACGTGGACCCGACGCAGCCGCTCACCTCGGGCGTGTGGCAGCATGACGACTGGAAGACCGAAAGCGCATTGACGCCGATGGAGAAGCTGCAACTCAGCCAGTCGGACGTGATCTCCTTCCACGACTATAACTGGCCGGAGAAATTCCAGGACCGCGTGAACCAGCTCAAGGTCTATGGCCGCCCGATCCTGTGCACCGAATATATGGCGCGGGGCAATGGATCGACCTTCGACGGATCGCTGCCGATCGGCAAGCGCGAGAATGTGGCGATGATGAACTGGGGCTTCGTCGACGGCAGGACGCAGACCCGCCTGCCCTGGGACAGCTGGAAAAAACCCTATACGCAGGATGAGCCGACCATCTGGTTCCATGAGGTCTTCCGCAACGACGGCACGCCCTATCGCCAGGCCGAAACCGACCTGATACGTTCGCTGGCCAAGGCGCCCAAGGGCGTGGTGCCCGCGAAGAAATAAGCCGGTCAGCCGGTCAGCCGGTTCGAGGAGAGAGCTGCATGCGCACCGTCCCGCTATTGGCCGCTCTCTGCGGCCTTGCGCTGTCCGTTCCCGCCCATGCCGCGTCGGTGTGGGCAGGGGCATGGGGCTATGCTCCGGCCGACAGCGATGCCCGGGAGCCCGAACAGCCGCCCGGCACCTATCGGTACCGGGTAAGGCTGACGCAGGCGGGCGACGCCTTGCAGCTCAGTTTCAGCAATGCGGAGGGGGACAGGCCGCTGGCGATCGCGGCGGTCGGCATTGCCGAACCTTCGGCCGCCACCGGCACGGAGATCGGCGCCCATCCGCTCCGCCCGCTCACTTTCTCAGGCCAGTCGGGGATCGCGCTGCCTGAGGGACATACGGTCGTCAGCGATCCGCTGGCCGCGCCGTTCCGTGTCGGGCAGGACGTGATCGTCAGCGTCACCTTCACGACGCCGACGCGGCCGGCGCGCACCAATCTGGGGCTGGAGATGGCGTTCGCGCCCGCCGGGGCCGGGCCGCTATTCACGCCGATCAAGGTGCGATCCTATCTCTCGCTCGCGTCGGTGCGGGCAAAGCGGGCGCCCTGCACCGTGGTCGCCTTCGGGGATTCGATCACCGACGGCTTCCTTGGCCTTTCGCCGCAGACCCGCGGCTGGCCGGGCCGTCTGGCCGAGCGTCTGGCGGCGCTGCCCTCTGCCCGGCGCTGCGGCGTCGTCAACATGGGCATCAGCGGCAACCGCGTGCTGCGCCGGGGCCGGGCGACATCCGCGCTCGACCGCTTCTGGCGCGACGTGGCGAGCGTGCCCAACGTCACCCATGTAATCTTCCTGGAGGGCATAAACGACATCGGCGCGGGCAAGGACAGCGGTCCGGAGGCGACGGCGCCCGACCAGCTCGTCCAGGGCTATCGCCAGTTCGTGGCGCGGGCCCATGCGCTGGGGATCAGGGTGATCGGCGGGACCATGACGCCCGCGCTCCATGCGGGCTATATGTCGCCCGCGAAGGAGCGGACGCGTCAGGCGGTGAACGCCGCGATCCGGACCGGGGCGATTTTCGACGATGTCGTCGATTTCGACGCGGCGGTGCGCGATCCGGCCTCGCCCGCCGACCTGCGGCCCGACTATGATCCGGGCGACCACCTCCACCCCAATGACGCGGGTCTGCGCGCCATGGGGGATGCGGTGGATCTTTCGGCGCTCCGCCCGGCAAACTGATCCGGGCGGAGAATCCGCAGCTTCTTCACGGCTTTGGGGCTGCCACAGCTTCGCCTGCGCGCGAGGGCACAGGGAAGATCGGCATCCCGTCGCTGCTCCATTCCATGCGCTGCACGCGGGGGGAGCGGGCGGCGGTGCATTTCCGGTCCGCCCCGTCATTGGCGTGATAGACGATCCATGTCTGCCTGCCGCCATCGGTCGTGAAGAAGCCGTTATGGCCGGTCGCATAGACATTGTTCTGCGGCGCCTTGGCCAGCACCGGGCGGGGCGCCTTGGTCCAGCTCGCCGGGTTCATGGGATCGCTGCCGGGCCGGGCGTGAAGCAGGCCGAGCGCATAATCGTCCGACCAGCAGGCGCTGGCCGAATAGGTGAGGAACAGGTCGCCCTTGGGGCCGGGCAGAAATTCCGGGCCTTCCAATATCTGCCGCCCGCCCTGACGCTCGAACGGCTGGTCGGGGCGCGCGATCACCGTTTCGCCGGGGCCGAGCGTCCATGCATTGGTCATCGGTGCGATGGCGAGCACGCTGTCCGGCCCGTCATAGGCCGAATAGACGAAATAGCGCTGGCCGCCATGCTCGAACACCGTGCCGTCCAGCCCGGTCATGCGGGTGTTGACGCGCCCGCGATCGATCCATTCGCCTTTCAGCGGATCGGCGTTGGCATTTTCCAGCACGAAGACGCCGCGATGGGCGTCGTCATCATGCCCGGCCTCCGCGGCGGTGTAATAGACATACCATTTGCCGTCGAGCCGGTGCAGTTCCGGCGCCCAGATCGAGATCGCATTGGGGCCGCTGGCGGGCGGGGTCCAGATCACATGTTCGGGCGCGTCGGCCAGTTTCGCGAGATCGTCGGTCTGGCGGATGGCGATGCGGTCGCCCTTGGTCCCGAGGAAATAGAAGGTCGCGCCATGATGGACGATCCACGGATCGGGCCCGCTCGACAGCAGCGGATTGGCGAGCGTCGGGGCGGCCTGCTGCGTGCTGGCGGTGGCGCAGCCGCCAAGCGCCAGCAGGGCGGCCAGAGTCAGGGGAGCCAGCGTAAGGGGAGCGAAGGCGCGGATCATGAGCGGTCCTCCAGTCCGGCCCAGCCTTGCGCGAAGGCGCGGGCGCTGGCGGCGATCTCTTCCGTGGTGGCGCCTATGCGGTACAGCGCCGATCCCAGCCCGAAACCGTCCGCGCCTGCCTGACGCCAGGGTTCCATATTGGTGGGGGTGATGCCGCCAACGACCAAGAGTGGCACCTCTTTGGGCAGCACCGCCCGCTGCGCCTTGACCACGGCGGGGGTCGCCGCCTCCGCCGGGAACAGCTTGAGCCCGCTCGCGCCCGCCGCCAGCGCCGCAAAGGCTTCGCTGGGCGTGAAATAGCCGGGCAGCGAGACCATGCCGCGCTTGGCGGTTTCGGCAATGACGGCGATGTCGGTGTTGGGCGAAACCACCATCGCGCCGCCCGCATCCTGCACCTGCGCCACCTGATCGACGGTCAGCACGGTGCCCGCGCCGACGATGGCGGCATCCCCGACGCGGCGCGCCAGCCTTTCGATGCTGAGCAGCGGATCGGGCGAATTGAGCGGAACCTCTATCAGGCGGAAGCCCGCCTCGACCAGCGCGTCGGCGGCGGCCTCCACCTCATCGGGGCGGATGCCGCGCAGGATGGCGACCAGTGGGAGTTGGGAGAAGGCGTCGGAAAAATCGATCATGCTTTGATGTCCCAGATGCGGGTGATGCCGGCGACGAAGGAAGCATGGCTGTCGACGACGACAGCCTGTCCCCCGGCGATGGCGATGGCGGCGGAATAAAGTCGCGCAAGCAGGCCGTCGGCAAGCAGATGGACCTGCTGCCCCGGCTGCGTGATCCGGGCCCGGCAGTCGCTGCCGATCAGCAGGCCGCTGACATAGGCGGCCGCCGCGCCGGGCGCGCGTCTGCCCAGCACCGCCGCGGCGCGCACGCCGAACAGGGCGGAAAGCAGGTCCCGGTCGGCGCTGGCTTCGACGCCCTTGCGGAAATCCGCATCCGCGTCGACCTCGCCGGTCATTTCGCTGCCGATCAGCGCATGACCCTTGAGCAGCGCGAACATCTCGCCGGTCATGGCGGTAGTGAAGTCGGCAAGCGCGCCATCCTTCATGAGCGCCCATTTGGCATGGGTGCCCGGCTGGCACAGCAGCGCGTCGCCGGGGGCCAGCCCCGCCGCGACCGCGCCCAGAAGCTGCACTTCCTCGCCGCGCATGACGTCCTGCCGCTCGTCGCCGTCGCGGCAGACGCCCGGCACGATGGCGACGCCTTCTGCGGGCGAGACGAGGCGCGCCGCAAGGTCCGCGAGCGACGCCGGAACGGGCACATAGCCCGCATCATGCCATCCCCGGTTGGAGCCGACCATGCCCGCGAGCAGCATCGGCAGCCCGCCATGGCGCTCGCGCAACCCCGCCACGGCTGCGGGAAAGCCGCCCGGCGGAACGGAGAGGATGCCCATATCGTCGCGCTCGGTGGCGACGACCTCGCCGCCCTCGATCAGATAGGCGCGGCGGTTGGTCGTGCCCCAATCGACCGCGATGAACGCCGCGCCGCTCACCAGAACACCGCGTAGAGGACGCAAAGCACCAGAATCACCGCGATCGCTCCTGCATTGAACCCGGTCGAGGTGGCGTAGCGCACGTCGCCGGTCGCTATGCTGTCCTTGTCGCGCCGCGCCGGGGTGGCGAGGGAGACGGCGACCGCCAGCGCCAGAGCCGCCAGGAAGACCAGGCCCATGCGGTCGAGGAAGGGGACGCCCGGCGCCCAGAGCTTGAAGCCCCAGGACAGCGCCACCGATGCCACCGCCGCCGTGATCGCGCCCGGCTCGTTGGCGCGCCGCCAGAACAGGCCGAGCAGGAAGATCACGGTGATGCCCGGCGTGAAGAAGCCGGTGAATTCCTGGATGAACTGGAACGCCTGTTCGCTGGAGCCCACCAGCGGCCGGGCGGTGAGGATGGCGATGAGGATCGCGATCGCGGCGGCGACGCGGCCCACCAGCACCAGATGGCGTTCCCGCCTTTCGCCGGGTTCCTCCATCCTGCGGAACTTCGCCCAGACGTCGAGCGTGAAGATGGTGGCGATCGAATTGATCTTCGAGGCGGTGGACGCGATGATCGCCGCCACCAGCGCCGCGAAGACGAGGCCGAGCAGGCCCGGCGGCAGCAGCCGCATCATCGTCGGATAGGCTTCGTCCGGCTTGGCGAGGTCGGGCGCCAGGACGACGGCGGCGATGCCCGGCAGCACGATGATGATCGGCATGATGAGCTTCAGGAAGGCCGCGAACAGCATGCCGCGCTGCGCTTCGTCCACCGACTTGGCCGCCAGCGCGCGCTGGATGATATATTGGTTGAAGCCCCAATAGCTGAGGTTCGCGATCCACATGCCGCCGATCAGCACCGAAAGGCCGGGCAGGTCCATATAATGCGGGTCGCCTTTCTGGAGGATCATGTGGAAATGGTCGGGCGCGCGTTCGACCAGGCGCGAGAAACCGGCGATGACGCCTTCTCCCCCGCCGATCTCGCCCAGCGTCAGCACGGCGATGACGAGGCCGCCCAGAACCAGCAGCGTCACCTGCACGATGTCGGTCAGCGCCACCGCCTTCAGCCCGCCGCGAAGCTGGTAGAGCAAGGCGAAGACGCCGAGCGCGACCAGCGCCACGTCCTGGTTCACGCCCGCCACCTTCATCACCGCGACCGATCCGAGCCAGATGATGCTGGTCAGGTTCACGAAGATGTAGAGGACCAGCCAGAATATCGCCATCAGCGTCCGGATGCCGTTGCCGTAGCGCCGCTCCAGGAATTGCGGCATGGTGTAGATCTCGTTGCGCAGGAAGATCGGCAGGAAGAATTTGCCGACGATCAGCAGCGTCGCCGCCGCCATCCATTCATAGGAAGCGATGGCGAGGCCGATGGCATAGCCCGAACCGGACATGCCGACGATCTGCTCCGCCGAGATGTTCGCCGCGATCAGCGAGGCGCCGATGGCCCACCAGGGCAGGTTCTTCGACGCCAGGAAATAGTCCGTCGAATTTTTCGGCCCGGCCCCCGCCTTGTCGCGGCTGACCCATTGCGCGAGGCCGAATATGCCGATCGCGTAGATCACGACCACGCTGATGTCGATCGTCGCCAGTCCCATCTCGTCTCCCCAATCTTCCAGCAACGGACGTGCCGGTCGCATGGCCGCGAATCGCGCGATCCGGGCCTGCCGATCTGCTTCTTCATAAAACACATATTTATAATATCAATCTTGACAATATTTCGATGGAGAGGTCTATCTTCCGCCGAACAATCAAGGGAGACGGAAATTGGCTCGGGGCAAATCGCTTTTCGCGCTTGCTGCGGCATCGGCCGCCATCACGCTTTCATTCATGCAAATTCCCGCCGCAGCCCAGTCGGAACCGGTGCGCGCCGAGGTCGTGCCCGGCGCGCCTGAGACGCCCTATGTCGATCCCGACAAGGCCTATCTCTTCGCCCACATGACCAAGGAGCGCTATGGCGTGCTCTATTATTCGGTCAGCCGGGACGGGCTGCACTGGGAGCAGATCAACGGCGGCAGGCCGGTGTCGGAGGATTATCACGGCCACGCCTCGATCGCGCGCGGGGGCGACGGGCGCTATTATCTGGTCGGCAACAAGAGCGACGAAGACCCTTATATCCGCTTCTGGGTTTCGGACGATCTGGTCGGTTGGAAACCCTATGGCACCTATCGTCCCGACCTGTCGAACATCCCCGGCCTGCCGCACGCCATGCAGCGGATCGGCGCGCCCAAGCTGTTCTTCGACAAGCCGTCGGGCCAGTTCCTGCTGACGTGGCACACCGCCACCGTCCCTGGCGTTCCCGAAGACCCGGAGCGTTATTGGGCGAGCCAGCGCACGCTCTACGTCCTCTCGCCCGATCTCAAGCGCTTCGCGAAGCCGCCGCGCCGCCTGTTCGACTGGGACATGGCGACGATCGACACCTTCATCCGGCCGGAGGCCGATGGCAGCGCCTATTGCGCGATCGTGAAGGATGAGCGCTATCCCAGCTACAACTGGACCACCGGCAAGACGGTGCGCATCTCCTGCGCCAAGGACCTGCTTGGTCCCTATCCGCCGCCGGGACCGCCGGTCAGCCCCAATTTCCGCGAAGCGCCGACCGTCATCCGCGCGCCGAACGGCGAGGATTGGCTGATGTACTATGAGCAATATGCGGGAACGAGCTATGGCCTGTCCAAGGCGCCGCGCCTGACGGGCCCCTGGTTCCAGGTCTCGGGCAATTCGGGCGTGCCGGAATGGAACCGTTATGAGGTGCCGGCCGGACTGCGCCACGGCTCCATGGTCGAGATCAGCAAGGAGCAATATGATAGGCTGGTGAGGGCGTTTCCGAACCGCAAGTGAGAGGCGGCCGTGCTCGTGCCGCGCTCGCCTGCGGCACGATCCGGCCCATAAAGGTGCGCAAAGGGGCGTCCAATGCCTGTCGGAATTATCATATGAATTGACTTATCATATGAAAGGACCTTGCCTGGGCTGGAGCGGGCATTAACATGGATTGCCATGGCATCGGAGCGGGTAAGGACAAGGACAGCGTCTTGGCAGAGGCATCTCATCTCATCGTGGACGAACCGGCAGCGCAGCTTGGCCGCAATCTGACCTATGGCCTGCTCGACAGCATCGGCCGCGCCATCGTTACCGGCCGGTTCGACGATGTCGTCTTCCCCACCGAGGGGGAACTTGCCAAGCAGCATGGCGTCAGCCGCTCCGTCACGCGGGAAGCGGTCAAGATGCTCACCGCCAAGGGCCTGCTGAGCGCCCGCCCGCGCCAGGGCACGACCGTGCAGCCGACCTCCTCATGGAATCTGTTCGACACCGACGTGCTGCGCTGGATGCTGGAACGCCAGCTTTCGGTGAACCTGCTGCGCCAGTTCAACGAACTGCGCGTGGCGGTGGAGCCGGAGGCGGCCGCCCTGGCCGCGCGAGTCGCGGGGGAGGACGATGTCAAGCGCATCGACGATGGCCTGCAGCGTATGCAGGCGGCGGAAAACGGGCTGGATGACCCGCTGGAAGCGGATATCGCTTTTCATGTCGCCGTGCTCCGCGCGTCGAAAAACCCCTTCTACATCCAGTTGCGGGATGTGGTGAGTACCGCATTGCGCACCTCGATCCGCTTCACCAATCGTATCAAGGGCCGCACCGCCGACGTCGTCGAGCATGCCAAGGTGCGCGATGCCATCGTCCTGCACGATCCCGACGGGGCGCGGATCGCCATGCGGCGGATCATTGGCGATGTGCTCCTCCTCATCGAGGACCGGCTGCCCTAGACCAGCGCCAATGGCCGGCCAGGCGTTCAGCCTGCATCCTGTCCAGACAAGAGGATTTACCGTGGAGCCTGTCCGATTGGGTCTCGTGGGCATCGGCAAGATCGCCAGGGACCAGCATCTGCCCGCCATCGCCGCCGACCGCCGCTTCCGCCTTGCCGCCACTGCCAGTCGTCAGGGCCGCGTGGAGGGGATCGACGGCTATCATGACATTGAGGATATGATCGGAGCCTGCCGACTGGACGCGGTTTCACTCTGCACGCCGCCGGATGGGCGCTACGCACAGGCGCTGACCGCCATGGAAGCCGGGCTGCATGTCATGCTGGAAAAGCCGCCGACGGTGACGCTTTCGCATATCGCGGCACTGACGCAGGCCGCGCGCGCGGCAGGCGTGACGCTCTTTGCAACCTGGCACTCGCGCGAGGCGGCGGGTGTGGCTCCAGCGCGCGCGTGGCTTGCCGATAAACGCATTCTCGCCGTCCGGATCGACTGGCGCGAAGACATCCGCCGCTGGCATCCGGATCAGGAATGGATCCTCGGTTCGGGGGGCTTTGGCGTATTCGACCCCGGCATCAACGCCCTGTCGATTGCGACCGAGATCCTGCCGCACGAACTGCTGCTTGAGCAGGCCAGCCTGGATGTGCCGGCAGGACGCATGTCTCCCATCGCCGCCGAGCTCAGGATGCGCTGCGGCGATGCCGCAGTGCACGCAATATTCGACTTTCTCGAAACCGGCCCGCAGATTTGGTCCATAGAAGTCGATACCGACGCCGGCACCCTGCGCCTCGCCATGGGCGGCAGCATATTGCAACTTCCCGGCGAACCGGAGAGCATTGCGGCGGACCGGGAATATGCACGCCTCTACGCCCGGTTCGCGGAGTTGATCGCAGCGGGGCAAAGCGATGTGGATATAAGGCCGCTACGGCTTGTCTCCGACGCCTTCCTGATTGCGGAGCGGCGGATCACCGAAGCCTTCGCATTCTAATGGCTGCCTATCTATCGGGATTATCGTAAAGCGGTCTCTCGCATTTGGGGGGTGTGGTCTGGATAGCTGCCCCTGCGGACCTGAAGATCAAAAACGGTTCCTTGTATGGCGGAGATGGGTCGATTTTGGTCGCGTCAACCATCGGCTGTGGGACGATGCAGCGCAGGTCGCCGGCATGCCGGCGGCGGCCGGGGCTCGGGCGGGAGACCGGATCGCGCTCATGCTGCCGAGCGGACTCGACTTCCTGCGCGCCTGGGCGGGTATAGGCCGGCTGGGGAATGCGGGCGGGACAGCGACCGCCTGCGTTGGCGATGTCACGGCCGATGACTTCGGCGAGCGCTTCGTCCGCACGGCTCTCGAGGCGTTCGGCGGGCTCGACATCATCGTCAGCAATGCCGGCTACACGCGCGACGGCGTCATCCAGAAGCAGACGGACGAGCAGTTCCAGGCAATGCTCGACGTGCACGTATCGGCCCCGTTTCGCATCCTGCGCGCAGCCGCGGAGCCTCTGCGAACGATGGCCCGAAAAGAAGCCGCCGAAGGCCGCGAGGTTATCCGCAAGGTCGTCAACATATCATCCATGGCCGGCACCCACGGCAATGCCGGACAGATCAACTACTCCGCGGCCAAATCCGCCCTGCTGGGCATGACCAAGACGCTGTCCAAGGAATGGGGGCGCCTGAAAGTCTGCGTGAATTGCGTGGCCTTCGGCATCATCGACACGCGGTTGACGCAGCCCATTTCGGGGTCGGAGGCATCCATCCCGATTGGGGGGGGCAGCCCCTGCACACCGGTATTCCTTCTTCGGTACGGGACGCCCTGCTGGACAGCGTGCCGTTGGGACGGGCGGGAACGGCGCGGGAGGCCGCGGACAGCATCTACCTGCTGTGCGTTCCCGAGAGCGATTACATCAGCGGGCAGGTCCTGGTCGTTTCAGGTGGTCTCAGCTTGTAGAAATGCCTCGCATTTGCCTGATCCGGAGACCGGAATCTGTTCGGTGACGGGAGGCATGGCTGCTGTCGGCCCACTGCGAATGCGTTGTCACCGGATGCATTTCCGATGTTCGACGCCATGCCTGAAACCTTGGCCGAAATGGCGGGCCGAGAGAGATCGGCCGACATGATCGACAGCATCGTCGTCCGGGCCATCACTGCGCCGTCGGCATAAGAAGGGACGCGAGCGACCGAGGCATTGAGGCAGGTCAAATTGCCGGTTGCGCAGGATCAATGCCGGGTCCGTTCGGGCGCGGCAGAAGGGCGGCACCGACAAACAGGGATGGAGATCAAGGACATGACCATCAAGACGATCCTGCTGGGGGCGGCTGCCGGCTGCGCCGTTCTGGCCGCGCCGGCGCAGGCGGCGCAGGGCGATGTGCTGGTGCGGCTGCGCGGCATCATGGTCGCGCCCAACGAGAAGAGCGGGAGCGTGCTGCCCGCCTTTCCGGGCGAGAAAGTGAAGGTCGACAACAGCGTGATGCCGGAAGTGGACGTCACCTATATGGCGACCGACCATATCGGTTTCGAGCTGATCGCCGCGACCACCAAGCATAGCGCGAGCGGGCGGACCGGCACGACCGGGGGTATCGGCAGGCTTGCGTCGACCTGGGTGCTGCCGCCGACGCTGACGGCGCAATATCATTTCCTGCCCGAAGGGAAGATCCGGCCTTATGTCGGGGCGGGGGTGAATTATACGCTATTCTATAATGAGAAGGCGTCGAACGCGTTGGAGGACGCTGTGGGCGCGACCAAGGTGCATATGTCCGACAGCTTCGGCTGGGCGGGGCAGGTCGGTGTCGACATCGACCTTAACGAGCGGGTGTTCCTGAATCTGGACGTCAAATATATCGACATCGATACGACGGCGCGGCTGTCGACTGCTGCCGCCGGGGTGCAGAGGGTGAAGCTGGAGCTTGATCCCTTTGTCTTCGGCGTGGGTGTGGGGATGAAGTTCTGATGGGAAGGGGTGGCGGCTTTTGGCCAATCCAGGACATTCCCCTCCCGCAGGCGGGAGGGGTTAGGGGTGGGTGCGAGCGTAGCGAGCTTCCAGCTTAGCCGTTGAAAATTCACGCAGATGCCGCGCCAGCCCACCCCCTAGCCCCCTCCCGCCTGCGGGAGGGGGAATGTCCGCAATCCACCCACTTTCGCCTCTTAGGGACAATTACGGATAGGTTGCGGCGCGCGGCGGCGGCATGGATCGGCGCATGGATATGCGATTTGATCTGGCGCAAAAGGCGCAGGACGATGGGGCCTTCGTCATGGCGGCGACGCCGCCGGCCAAGGGCTGTGGCGGGCAATATTGCGACCGGTGCGAGGTGCGCGATCAGGCGATCTGCGCCGATCTCGACGAAAAGCAGCGCGTGGCGCTGAACCGGATCGGGCGGCGGGTGTCGTTGCAGGCCGGGCAGACCGTGATGTGGGAAGGCGACAGTTCGACGCTGGTCGCCAATGTGATCGAGGGGACGCTGAAGCTGTCCACCTCCACCGGCGACGGGCGTGAGCAGATTGTCGGCGTGGTCTATGCATCGGATTTCATCGGCCGCCCCTTCGGCGCGCGGACGCCGCACAGCGTCACGGCGCTGACCGATGCGCGGCTGTGCCTTTATCCGCGGGGGGCGTTCGACGGCTTTGCGCGGGAACATCCGGCGTTGGAGCACCGGCTGTTGCAGCGGACGCTCGATGATCTCGACCGGACGCGGGCGTGGATGCTGCTGCTGGGGCGGAAGAATGCGCGGGAGAAGGTGGCGACCCTGCTGCTGGACATGCACCGGCGGTTGCGGGCGGATCGGGATGGGGTGATCGAACTGCCCCTGTCGCGGCAGCAGATCGCGGACGTGCTGGGGCTGACCATCGAGACGGTGTCGCGCCAGATCGGCGATCTGAAGCGGATGGGCGTGATCGCGCTCGCCGGGCGGCGCGGGGTGCGGATCGTGGATGCCGGGCGGCTGGAGGGGATGGCCGAGGGGGAGTGAGGGGGCCGAATTTGGCCAATCCAAGACATTCCCCTCCCGTAAACGGGAGGGGTTAGGGGTGGGCGCGAGCGTAGCGAGCTTCTGACTTAGCCGTTGCAAAACAGCGCAGATGTCGCGCCAGCCCACCCCCTAGCCCCCTCCCGCCTGCGGGAGGGGAATGTCCGCAATCCACCCGATACGGACATTCCCCTACATACCTGCGGCGCGGGCTTTGACAGAGGTCAATGCATAAGGGCGGCTCCCGGACGAAGGACGCCGCAAAGCCTTTGACGGGGAAATCCTATGGAGCAACTGGTTTGGAAGACGGGCGGCTGGTTCGCGCTCGCGACGCTGGCCTTTCTGGCGGCGCTGGCGGCGGCGGACTTCGGCTTTGCCGTGCATATGGGGATCGTGTGCGCGGCCGCGCTGGCCGTCGCCGTGCTGACGATGCGGCACGCCGATTATGAGGCGATCACCCGCGGGCTGCTGAAAATGCCCGCGTTGCAGGGCAGATATGACGACGATCCGATCCGCTGGGGCGTGATCGCGACGGTCTTCTGGGGGCTGGCGGGTTTTCTGGCCGGGCTTTATATCGCGCTTCAATTGGCCTTTCCGGCGCTGAACCTGGGGCTGGAATATACGAGTTTCGGGCGGCTGCGGCCGTTGCATACCTCCGCCGTCATCTTCGCCTTCGGGGGCAATGCGCTGATCGCCACCAGCTTCTACGTGGTGCAGCGGACATGCCGGGCGCGGCTGGCCTTTCCGGCGCTGGCCCGGTTCGTCTTCTGGGGCTATCAGCTTTTCATCGTGCTGGCGGCGACCGGCTATCTGCTGGGAATCACAGAGGGCAAGGAATATGCCGAGCCCGAATGGTATGTCGACCTGTGGCTGACCATCGTCTGGGTCGCCTATCTGGTCGTGTTCGGCGGGACGATCCTGCGCCGCAGCGAGCCGCATATCTATGTCGCGAACTGGTTTTACCTGAGCTTCATCCTGACGATCGCGATGCTGCATATCGTCAACAATCTTTCCATGCCGGTGAGCTGGCTCGGGTCCAAGAGCTACAGCGCTTTCGCGGGCGTGCAGGATGCGCTGACCCAATGGTGGTACGGGCATAATGCGGTCGGTTTCTTCCTGACCGCCGGTTTCCTGGCCATGATGTATTATTTCGTGCCCAAGCAGGCGGAGCGGCCGGTCTATAGTTACAGGCTTTCCATCATCCATTTCTGGTCGCTGATCTTCCTCTATATCTGGGCGGGTCCGCACCATCTTCATTATACCGCGTTGCCCGACTGGGCGCAGACTTTGGGCATGGTCTTCTCGGTCATGTTGTGGATGCCGAGCTGGGGCGGGATGATCAACGGGCTGATGACGCTGAACGGCGCATGGGACCGCATCCGCACCGATCCGATCATCCGCATGATGGTGATGGCGCTGGCCTTCTACGGCATGTCGACCTTCGAAGGACCGATGATGTCGGTGAAGGCGGTCAACAGTCTCTCCCACTATACCGACTGGACCATCGGCCATGTGCATAGTGGTGCGCTGGGGTGGAATGGGCTCATCACTTTCGCCTGCCTCTATTATCTGACGCCACGACTGTGGAAGCGGGAACGGTTGTACAGTCTTCGGCTGGTGAACTGGCACTTCTGGCTGGCGACCGTGGGTATCGTCCTCTACGCGGCGTCGATGTGGGTCGCGGGCATCATGCAGGGGTTGATGTGGCGCGAATATGGCAGCGACGGTTATCTGGTCTACGCCTTCTCCGAAGTGGTGAGCGCCATGTTCCCCATGTACCTGATCCGGGCGGCGGGGGGCCTTCTGTACCTGAGCGGCGCGATCGTCATGGCCTGGAACATCGGCAGGACCATTGCGGGCAGCCCGCTGCGCGTGGAGAAGCCGATGAACGATGCGGCCTATGATGTGGAGGCCGACCGGCCATTGGTGCCCGCGGCGACCTGAAACCCCTCTCCGTTCGGGCTGGGCCTGCTCTTCAAGAAGAAGAAAAGCCCTTCGACAGGCTCAGGGCGAACGGAGGTTTTCCTTTGAGGAACCGGATAATGACTGTACCATCCAAGGGTAAATTCTTCGATCATGGCAGGCTCGAGCGGAATGTTTCGCTGCTGGGCATCGCAGCCCTGATTACAGTCGCCATCGGCGGCATTGTGGAGATCGCACCGCTTTTCTGGATCGACAATACGATCGAGAAAGTGGAGGGCGTGCGTCCCTATACGCCGCTGGAGCTGGCGGGGCGGAACATCTACATCCGCGAAGGCTGCTATAATTGTCATAGCCAGATGATCCGGCCCTTCCGGGACGAGACGGAACGCTATGGCCATTATAGTCTGGCGGCGGAGAGCATGTACGATCATCCCTTCCAGTGGGGGTCGAAGCGGACCGGGCCGGACCTGGCGCGGGTGGGCGGCCGCTATTCGGACGAGTGGCATGTCCAGCATCTGAAGGACCCGCGCGCCGTGGTGCCGGAATCGATCATGCCCGGCTATGCCTTCCTGGCGGAGCGGGAATTGAAGCTGCCCGACATGCGCAAGGACCTGACCGCGCTCAATGATGTCGGCGTTCCCTATACGAAGGACGACATCGCAAAGGCCAATGACGATCTGAAGGCGCAGGCCGATCCGGATGCGGACAGCGGCGACCTGCTGAAACGCTATCCCAAGGCGCAGGCGCGCGATTTCGACGGTGATCCGGGCAAGCTGACCGAGATGGACGCGCTGGTCGCCTATCTCCAGATGCTGGGCACGCTGGTCGATGTGGACAGCGCGAAACCGCAGGAGGTCGACAGATGAGCTACGACGCCTTGCGGCATTTTGCCGATAGCTGGGGGCTGGTGTTCATGGGGGTGCTCTATGTGGCCCTCATCGGCTGGCACTTCCTGCCCCATGGGCGGCAGCGCAGCGCACAGGCCGCGCTCGCCATTTTCGACGATCAGACGGAGGCCGGGCATGGCTGACGACAAGCGTATCGATCCCGCCACCGGGACGGAGATCAAGCATCATGAATGGGACGGCATTCAGGAACTGGACACGCCGCTGCCGCGCTGGTGGCTGTGGACCTTCTATGCGACGATCCTGTTCGCTATCGGTTATATGATCGCCTATCCGGCTATTCCGATGATCGACCGGGCGACCGGCGGCATGCTGGGCTGGTCTAGCCGGGGGGCGCTGGACAAGGAATTGGCGGCGCGGGAAAGGCAGATCGCGCCGATCCGCCGGGCGATTGCGGCGACGCCGGTCACGGCGCTGCCGGGGCGGCCCGAACTGATGCAGCAGGCGGTCGAGGGCGGGCGCGCGGCGTTCCGGGTGCATTGCGTCCAGTGCCATGGATCGGGGGCGGCGGGGTCCAAGGGCTATCCCAACCTCAATGACGACGACTGGCTGTGGGGCGGCGATCTGGCGACGATCGAGAAGACGATCACCGATGGCGTCCGCAATCCCGATCATGATGCGACCCGCCAGTCGCTGATGCCCGCCTTCGGCAAGGATCAGTTGCTGACGGCGGCGCAGGTGGACGATGTGGTGGCGCATGTCCGGGCGATCAGCGGGCAGGACCGCCCGAGCGCGGCTTCGCGGCGCGGGGACAAGGTCTTTGCCGATAATTGCGCGGTCTGCCATGGCCCGGCGGGCAAGGGCAACCGGGAGCTGGGCGCGCCCAATCTGACCGATGCGATCTGGCTTTACGGGGGCGATGCGGAGACCATCCACGAGACCGTCTGGAACAGCCGCCATGGCGTGATGCCGCGCTGGGACGACAAGCTGGACAAGGCGACCATCCGGATGCTGGCGGCCTATGTGCACAGCCTGGGCGGGGGTGAGGTGGCCCCTCCCGCTGATGCGGGGGCAGGTCGATAAGCCATGTTCATGTCCGGCTCCGCCTCGCTCTATGAGAAGCGCAAGGGCGTCTATCCCAAGGCGGTGGACGGCTTCTACCGCCGCCTGAAATGGGCGATCATGGCGGTGACGCTGACCATCTACTGGGGCACGCCCTGGCTGCGCTGGGACCGGGGGCCTTATGCGCCCGATCAGGCGGTGCTGGTCGATCTGGCGCACCGCCGTTTCTACATGTTCTCCACCGAGATATGGCCGCAGGAATTTTATTATGTCGCGGGCCTGCTGATCATGGCGGGGATCGGGCTGTTCCTCGTCACGTCGGCGGTGGGGCGGGCCTGGTGCGGCTATGCCTGTCCGCAGACGGTCTGGACCGACCTTTACCAGCATGTCGAGCGGTTCGTGGACGGCGACCGCAATGCGCAGTTGCGGCTCGCCAAGGCGCCATGGGGGGCGGCGAAGATCGCCCGGCGGCTTTTCAAATGGTCGGTCTGGCTGGGGATCGCCTTCGTCACCGGAGGCGCGTGGATATTCTATTTCGCGGACGCCCCGACGCTGCAACGGGCGTTCTGGAGCGGGACCGCCGCGTGGCAAGCCTATGCGACGACTTTCGTGCTGACCGCGACGACCTTCGTGCTGGGCGGGTTCATGCGGGAGCAGGTGTGCATCTACATGTGTCCCTGGCCGCGCATCCAGACCGCGATGCTGGACGAGAAGTCGCTGGTCGTCACCTACAAGCATTGGCGCGGGGAGAAGCGCGGGAGCCTGAAGAAGGCCCAGGCGCATCCGGGCGCGTTTGGCGACTGCGTGGATTGCAACCAGTGCGTCGCGGTCTGCCCGACCGGCATCGACATTCGGGAAGGGCCGCAGATCGGCTGCATCACCTGCGCGCTCTGCATCGACGCCTGCGACAAGGTGATGGCGCAGGTCGGGCGGCCGCGCGGCCTGATCGATTATTGCACGCAGGACGATGCGGAGGCGGAGCAGAAGGGCGCGGCGCCGCGACCGGTGCTCAAGACTCTGCGGCGGCCGCGCACCATCGCCTATTTTGCGGTCTGGGCGGGGATCGGCGCGGCCATGCTGTTCGCTCTGGGCGCGCGCGAGCGGCTGGAGATCAGCGCGCAGCAGGACCGCAATCCGATCTTCGTGCGCCTGTCCGACGGCGCGATCCGCAACGCCTATACGGTCAAGCTGCGCAATATGCAGGCGCGGCCCCGGCCGATGGAGGTGGGCCTCACCGGCCTGCCCGGCGGCCGGATGTGGACCGATGCGGGGTCGCGGGAGAATGCGGCCGCGACGGTGCGGACGACCGTGCCCGCCGACAGCGTGGCGAAGCTGCGCATCTTCCTGACGCTGCCTTCCGGCGGCCCGGCGCGGCAGGATTTCCGCTTCACCGTGCGCGCCATCGATCGCGAAGGCGGCAGCGCCAGCGAACCCGCCCGATTTGAAAGGCCCTGAAGCATGACCCCTGCTCCATCCCCCATCCGCCGCTTCACCGGCTGGCACATGACGGCGATATTGGTGGCGTTCTTTGCCGTGGTGATCGCGGTGAACATGCTGATGGCGACCGTTGCGGTGCGGTCCTTCGGCGGCACGGTGGTCGAAAACAGCTATGTCGCCAGCCAGAAATTCAACGGCTGGCTGGCGCAGGCGCGGGCGCAGAAGCGGCTGGGATGGCGGGACGCGGTGACGCTGGATGCGGCGCGGCATGTCGGCTTGGTCCTTACCGACGCCAAGGGCGCGCCAGTGGCGGGCGGCCAGGTGACGGCGGTGGCGCAGCATCCGCTGGGACGGACGCCGGACCTGTCGCTGGTCTTTCGCGAGACCGCGCCGGGCGTCTATGTCGGCGACCGCGCCTTGCCCAAGGGGCGCTGGCAGGTCCGCTTCGACCTTCGTCTTGCCGGGCGCGAGGAGCATCTGTTGAGGGAGGTCGACTGATGGCCACGAAGGCGCTGATCCCCGATCCGGTGGCGGAAGAGACGGTCGAAAGCCTGTTCGCCGTTCCCGGCATCCATTGCGTGAGCTGCATCGCCAAGATCGAGGAGGGCCTGCCGCGCCAGCCCGGCATCCTGTCGGCGCGGGTCAATATGGGGGCGAAGCGGGTCGCCATCCGGCACGATCCGGCGCTGACCCCGCCCGACCTGCGCGCCGCCATCGCCGCTTTGGGATTCGAGGCGGAGCCGCTGGCCGATGCGGGGCTGAATGTCGCGGCGGCCGAAAGCCGGCGGCTGACGCGGGCGCTGGTGGTGGCGGGCTTCGCGGCGATGAACATCATGCTGCTGTCGGTGTCTGTCTGGTCCGGGGCGGCAGGGGCGACGCGGGAGATGTTCCACTGGCTCTCCGCGCTGATCGCCCTGCCGACGGTGGCTTATGCGGGCCAGCCCTTTTTCCGTTCGGCCTGGGCGGCGGTGCGGCAGGGGCGGACCAATATGGACGTGCCGATCAGCATCGGCGTGCTGCTGACCACCGGAATGAGCCTCTATGAGACCGTCACCGGTGGGGCGCATGCCTGGTTCGACGGGGCGGTGATGCTGCTGTTCTTCCTGCTGGCGGGGCGCTCGCTCGACAGCATGATGCGGGGGCGGGCGCGGGCGGGCGTGGCGGCGCTGCTGAAGCAGACCGCGCCGGGCGCGCTGGTGCTGGAGGCGGACGGGAGCAGCCGGTGGACGCGGGCCGACGCTCTGCGCCCCGGCATGACGATATTGGTGGCGGCAGGCGAAAGGCTGGCCGCCGACGGGCGCGTGACGGAGGGCGAAAGCGGCCTCGACATCGCCTTTCTGACCGGCGAAAGCGCCCCGGTGCGGGTGCATCCCGGCGACGATGTGCAGGCGGGTGCGCTCAATATCGAGGGGCCGATCCGGGTGGAGGTGACGGCGGCGGGGGCCGACACCGTCATTGCCGACATCGCCCGGCTGATGGAGGAGGCGGGGCAGGGCAAGTCGCGCTATGTGCGGCTGGCCGACCGGGCGGCGCGGCTCTATGCGCCCTGCGTCCATCTGCTGGCGGCGCTGTCCTTCGCGGGGTGGATGATCGCCGGGGCGGGCGTGCATCAGGCGTTGCTGATCGCGGTGGCCGTGCTGCTGATTACCTGTCCTTGCGCGCTGGGGCTGGCGGTGCCTGCCGCGCAGATCGTCGCCTGCGGCGCGCTGATGCGGCGGGGCGTGCTGGTCAAGGACGGGTCGGCGCTGGAACGGCTGGCGGAGGTCAGCGAGGCGGTGTTCGACAAGACTGGCACGCTGACGCTGGGCCGTCCGGTGCCGCAGGGGTTGCGCCGTCTGTGGCGGGACGACCGGTCGATCCTGCTGTCCCTGTCGCGGGCGTCCCGCCATCCGCTGAGCGTCGCCTTGAGGCAAGCATTGGAGGCGCGGGGGGTGACGCCCGCCGCGCTCGACAATGTCCGCGAAGTCGCCGGAGAGGGCGTGTTCGGGGACTATGGGGGCGTGGCCGTGTCGCTGGCGCGTCCGCGCAGCCTGATCAACCTGTTCGGGCTGGCGGCGGAATATCGGCGCGGGGATCAGGCCTTGCTGCTGGGCTTCACCGACGCGTTGCGTCCCGATGCGGCGGAAACGCTGGACGTGCTGCGCGGCATGGGGCTGAAGATGTTGATCGCCAGCGGCGACCGGCCCGAAGCGCTGGAGGAGATTGCCCGCGAAACCCGCACTACCGCCATCGGCCATCTGCGCCCCGCCGACAAGCTGGCGCTGATCGACCGGTTGAAGGCCAGGGGCGAGAAGGTGCTGATGATCGGGGACGGGCTGAACGACGGTCCGGCGCTGGCGGCGGGCCATGCCAGCATGGCGCCCGCCTCCGCCAGCGATGCGAGCCAGCTTACCGCCGACGCCGTGTTCCTGGGCGACAGGCTGGCGCCGGTGGCGCTGACCGTGCATGCGGCGCGGCGGACGGTCGCGGTGGTGAAGCAGAATTTCGCGCTGGCGATCGGCTATAATGTGCTGGCGGTGCCGCTGGCCATAGCGGGGAAGGTGACGCCGCTGGTCGCGGCGGTGGCGATGTCGACATCCTCGCTGATCGTGATCGCCAATGCCCTGCGCCTGAAAGGAGTCGTGAAATGACCGGTCTCAGCCTGTTGATTCCGATTGCGCTTGGGCTGGGGCTGTTGGGCTTGGCGGCCTTTTTCTGGGCGCTGGGCAATGGCCAGTTCGAGGATACGGATGGAGCGGCTGTGCGCATCCTGATTGACGAGGATTGATGGCAGGCGGATTTTCGCCCTTTTGGGGTGGATAAGGTGGATGATTTGACGGGAGAATTGCGATTAATAAGGCATATTGCCTTAACATGAGCCGTTTATAAGTCGGATTGCATGCCATGATTTCCCTATCATGGCGCACATGACGAACCCGCCCCCCTTCACCGATTTCGCCCCCGCCATCCGGCTACAATCGCCGCTCCGCCGGGCCATTACCGCCGCCTATCGCCGCGATGAAGCCGAGTGCTTGGCGCCCCTGCTGGAAGCCGCCGCGCTGCCCGACGCCATGCGGCAGGGGGTGCGTGACATGGCGCGCAGGTTGGTGACGACGCTGCGCGCCAACGGCAAGGGCAGCGGGGTCGAGGCGCTGGTGCAGGAATATTCGCTCTCCAGCCAGGAGGGCGTGGCGCTGATGTGCCTGGCCGAAGCGCTGCTGCGCATTCCCGACGATGCGACCCGCGACGCGCTGATCCGCGACAAGATCGCGGATGGCGACTGGGGTGGGCATCTGGGCGGCGGCAGGTCGCTGTTCGTCAATGCGGCGACCTGGGGGCTGGTGGTGACGGGCAAGCTGGTCGGCAGCGTGGACGACCGGGGTTTGGGCGCGGCGCTGACCCGGCTGGTGGCGCGGCTGGGCGAGCCGGTGATCCGGCGCGGCGTCGACCTCGCCATGCGGATGATGGGCGAGCAGTTCGTGACCGGCGAGACCATCGGGGAAGCGCTGAAGCGGGCGCGGGCGCAGGAGGCCAAGGGCTTCCAGTACAGCTATGACATGCTGGGGGAGGCGGCGGCGACGGCGGCGGACGCGGCCCGCTATCTGGAGGATTATCGGCAGGCCATCTACGCCATCGGCCGGGCGTCGGATGGGCGCGGCGTCTATGCCGGGCCGGGCATCTCAATCAAGCTGTCGGCGCTGCATCCGCGCTATTCCCGCGCCCAGGCGGAGCGGGTCATGGGGGAATTGCTGCCGCGGGTGAAGGAGCTGGCGTTGCTCGCCAAAAGCTATGACATCGGCCTCAATATCGACGCGGAGGAGGCGGATCGGCTGGAATTGTCGCTCGACCTGCTGGAGAGTCTGGCGCTGGACCCGGAGCTTGCGGGATGGAACGGGCTGGGCTTCGTGGTGCAGGCCTATGGCAAGCGCTGTCCCTTCGTCATCGACTGGATCGTCGATCTGGCCCAGCGCGCCGGGCGGCGGATCATGGTGCGGCTGGTCAAGGGCGCCTATTGGGACGCGGAGATCAAGCGGGCGCAGGTCGATGGGATGGCGGACTTCCCGGTCTATACGCGCAAGCTGCATACGGACGTCGCCTATATCGCCTGCGCGAAGAAGCTGCTGGCGGCGCGGGACCGGGTGTTCCCGCAATTCGCGACGCATAATGCGCAGACGCTGGCGACGGTCCACCATCTGGCGGGGCCGGGTTTCACGCTGGGCGACTATGAGTTTCAGTGCCTGCACGGCATGGGCGAGCCGCTCTATGAGCAGGTGGTGGGGAAGGGGAATCTGGACCGTCCCTGCCGCATCTATGCGCCGGTCGGCACGCATGAGACGCTGCTCGCCTATCTGGTGCGGCGGCTGCTGGAAAATGGCGCGAACAGTTCCTTCGTGCACCGCATTGCCGATCCGGCGGTGCCGGTGGAGGAGATGATCGCGGACCCGGTCGAGCAGGTGCTGGCGATGCCGCATCCGGGCGCGCGGCATGCGGAGATCGCGCTGCCGTCCGGACTGTATCCGGATCGGCGCAATTCGGACGGGATCGACCTGAGCGACGAGAATGCGCTGGCGATGCTGGCGCAGACGCTGGCGGAAAGCGCGCAAATCAATTGGACGGCGGCGCCGCAGGGCGAGGAAGGCACGGCGCGGCTGGTGCTGAACCCCGCCAATCGGCGCGATGTCGTGGGGACGGTGTTCGAGGGGTCGGCGGACCATGCGCGGGCGGCGGTCCTGCGCGCGGAGGGAAGCGGCTGGGCGCTGGTGTCGGTGGCGGAGCGGGCCGCGATGCTGGAGCGGGCCGCCGACGCGATGCAGGCGCGCATGCCGATCCTGCTGGGCCTGATCGTGCGGGAGGCGGGCAAGTCGCTGCCCAACGCCATAGCCGAGGTGCGGGAGGCGATCGATTTCCTGCGCTATTATGCGGCGCAGGCGCGGGCGGCTTTCGGCCCTGCACAGGTGGCCTTGGGGCCGGTCGTGTGCATTTCGCCCTGGAATTTCCCGCTGGCGATCTTCACCGGGCAGGTCGCGGCGGCGCTGGTCGCGGGCAATGCGGTGCTGGCCAAGCCCGCCGAGGAGACCCCGCTGATCGCGGCGGAGGCGGTGCGACTGCTGCATGAGGCTGGGGTGCCGGGCGATGCGTTGCAGCTTGTGCCCGGCGCTGGGGAGATCGGCGCGGCGCTGGTGGCGGCGCCGCAGACCGCCGGGGTGCTGTTCACCGGATCGACCGAGGTGGCGCGGTTGATCCAGCGGCAATTGGCCGCCCGCCTCTCTGCTTCGGGCAGGCCCATTCCGCTGATCGCGGAGACGGGCGGGCAGAATGCGATGATTGTCGACAGTTCCGCGCTGGCGGAGCAGGTGGTGGCGGATGTCATCGCATCCGCCTTCGACAGCGCGGGACAGCGTTGTTCGGCGCTGCGCATCCTCTGCCTGCAGGAGGATGTGGCGGACCGGACGCTGGCGATGCTGAAGGGCGCGCTCAGGGAATTGCGCATCGGGCGGACCGACCGGCTGGCGGTCGACATCGGGCCGGTCATCACGGACGAAGCGAAGGAAGGGATAGAGCGGCATATAGGGGCGATGCGGGCGCTGGGCTGCGCGGTGGAGCAGCAGCCGCTGCCGCAGGAAACCGCGCATGGCAGCTTCGTGCCGCCGACGATCATCGAGATTGACGACATCGCGCAATTGCGGCGCGAGGTGTTCGGGCCGGTGCTGCATGTCGTCCGTTTCCCTCGCGCCGGGTTGAACGCGCTGGTCGATGCGATCAACGCGACCGGCTATGGCCTGACCTTCGGCCTGCATACGCGGTTGGACGATACCGTCGCGCAGGTGACGGGGCGGGTGAAGGCAGGCAATCTCTATGTGAACCGCAATGTGATCGGCGCCATCGTGGGCGTACAGCCCTTTGGCGGGCGGGGCCTGTCGGGCACCGGGCCGAAGGCGGGCGGGCCGCTTTATCTGGGGCGGCTGGTGGCGGTGCCGCCGGTCTTTGCGGAGCGGGCCGGTTCGCTAAGGTCGCCGCTCAGCGATTTTGCCGACTGGCTGGCGGCGAAGGGCGAGGCGGAGGCTTCGGCCATGGAGCGGCGCTGTGGCGATGCCTCGGCGCTGGGCGTCGAGATGACCCTGCCGGGGCCGGTGGGGGAGCGCAACCTCTATGCGCTGCATCCGCGAGGACTGATCGGGATGCGGCCCGCGACGCGGCAGGGGTTGTTGCAGCAGATGGCGGCGGTGCTGGCGACCGGCAATCGCGGGGTGCTGTGGGACATGGAACTGCCGCTGGGGCTGCCCGCGCATATTGCGGCGCATTTCACGTTGCAGGCGGATGGGCCGCTTGGGGCGGTGCTGGTCGAGGGCGATGCCGCGCGGATCGGTGCGGTGGTTCGGGACGTGGCCGGCATGCCGGGGCCGGTCGTCAGCGTCCATGCGGCGGGGGCGGATGGGGAGTATCCGCTGGACTGGCTGCTGGAGGAGGTGTCGACCTCCATCAACACGACCGCTGCGGGGGGTAATGCCAGCCTGATGATGATTGGGTGAGGGGCTAAAGCGCGCCTTCGCAGGAGCAGGTCACGCTCAGCTTTTCTTCAGCAAGCCCGTCACGACCGGCGCGATCTTGCCGACGATGATGTTCACCCCGGCCGGATTGGGATGGATGGAATCGGCTTGCATCAGCCTGGGATTGCCGATCACGCCGTCAAGGAAGAAGGGGTAGAGCGGCAGGCCGTAATCCTTCGCCAGCCGGGGATAGATGGCGTCGAACTTCGCGCCATAATCCTTGCCCATATTGGGCGCGGCCATCATGCCGGTGAGCAGCACGGGGATCTGCCGCTGCCTGAGCTGGTCCAATATGGCGCGCAGATTCTTCTCGCTGTCCTCCGGCGGCAGGCCGCGCAGCATGTCGTTGCCGCCCAGGTCGAGCAGCAGCAGGTCGGGCTTGCGCGGCAGGCCGTCGAGCGTGAAGGCGAGGCGCTGCATGCCGCCCAGAGAGGTTTCGCCCGAAACCCCGGCATTGCGGACCTGAACCGCCAGCCCCTTTGCCTTCAGCGCCTGTTCGAGGCGGAAGGGGAAGCTTTCATTCTGGGCCACGCCATAGCCGGCATAGAGGCTGTCCCCGAAGGCCAGGACCAGCTTGCCGTCGGCCATCGGGGCTGCGGCGTTCCGGACCTCGGCCGTCGGCGCGGCGCTATTGTCGGCGGCGGGTTCGCCCGAACAGGCGGTGAGCAATTGCACAATCGCCATGGCGCCCACATATATCGACCATCTTCCCGCCTTCATGGGGTTCCTTTCGCTGATGCACGGCTCGTCCTCCCTTGCCCATATTGCGATTGAAGCGCGCAATGTCACCCTTTCGCTTGGCACGCGCGAAGCGCCGACGCTGATTTTGAAGGGCGTCGACCTTTCCATTCCCAGGGGCGAGAGCCTGGCGATCCTCGGGCCTTCGGGATCGGGCAAGTCGTCATTGATGGCGATATTGTCGGGGCTGGAGCGCGCCAGCGGCGGGGAGGTTCGGGTCGCCGGGATCGATTATGGGCCGCTGGACGAGGATGCGCTGGCGCGGGCGAGGCGCGGGCGCGTGGGCATCGTGTTGCAGAGCTTCCACCTGCTGCCGACCATGACGGCGGTGGAGAATGTCGCCGTGCCGCTGGAACTGGCGGGCTTCGGGGATGCCTTCGCGCGCGCGGCGAGCGAGCTGGAGGCGGTGGGACTCGGGCACCGGCTGCACCATTATCCGGCCCAGCTTTCGGGCGGCGAGCAGCAGCGCGTGGCCATCGCCCGCGCCGTCGCGCCGGGGCCGGACATCATCTTCGCGGACGAGCCGACGGGCAATCTGGACGGCGCGACCAGCGGGGCGATCGTCGAACTGCTGTTCGCCCGGCGGGAAGCGAATGGCGCGACATTGGTGATCATCACCCATGACCCCGGACTGGCGGAGCGGTGCGACCGCGTCGTGGAGATGCGGGATGGACTGATTGTCGCGGACCGGAGGCTGTGACGGGGCCCGAAACCGCGCTGGGCTGGCGCGGCTGCTGGCGGATTGCGCGTCGCGACCTGCATCGCGGCTTCCGGGGATTGCGGCTGCTGTTCATCTGCCTGTTCCTGGGCGTGGCGACGCTGGCGACCATTGGCGGCCTGACCGCCGCGATCACCGGCGAGATTGCGAGCAAGGGGCAGGTGTTGCTGGGCGGCGACGTCGAGGTGGCGATGTCCCAGCGCGAGGCCAGCGCGGCGGAGAAGGCGGCCTTCCGGCGCGAGGGCGTGCTGAGCGAGACGATCAGACTGCGGGCCATGGCGCAGCGGGTGGGGGAGGGCACCGGACCCTCCGCCGTGCTGACCGAACTCAAGGGCGTGGACGGGGCCTACCCGCTTTATGGCGCGCTGGCGCTGAAAGGCGGGCGGGCCGGGCCGATGCGCGCCGACGAGCTGGTCATCGGACAGGCGCTGGCGGACCGGCTGGACGTGAAGCCGGGCGATGGCCTGCGCTATGGCGCGGCGACCTTCCGCATCCGCGACATCATCGCGGAGGAGCCGGACCGGGTGGGGGAGGGCTTCACCCTGGGGCCGGTCGCGCTCACCTCCATAGAGGGCATCAGGCGCAGCGGCCTGATCCAGCCGGGGAGCCTGTATGAGAGCAAATATCGCATCCGCCTGGGCGCAGGCAGGGATGCCGGGGCTGAGAGCGAGCGGCTGAAGCGCGCCTTCCCCTCTGCCGGTTTCGAGATCAAGGACCGCGACGGCGCGGCGCCGGGGACCAGCCGTTTCCTGGAGCGGATGGGGCAATTCCTGTCGCTGATCGGTCTCGCCGCGCTCGCCATAGCGGGGATCGGGGTCAGCAACGGGGTAGCCTCCTATCTGGCGATCAAGCGCAACGGCATTGCGACGCTGAAGATATTGGGCGCTTCCTCCGCCGACATCGCTCGCATCTATTTGATGCAGATCGGCGCGGTGGCCGTGCTGGCCATTGGCTGCGGGCTGGCGGCGGGAGTCGTGCTGCCGCTGGGTCTGGTGACGGCGATGCGGGACATATTGCCGGTGCAGCCCGGTTTCGCCATCGCGCCCTGGCCGCTCGTCACCAGCGCGCTTTACGGACTGCTGATCGCCTTCATCTTCACCGTGCCGCCCTTGGCGCGGGCACGGACCCTCCCCGCCGCTGCCCTGTTCCGCGAAACGGTGGACCGGCGGCGCGGGGTCGATCGGCTGAGCATGATCGCGGTGGGCGCGGCGGGGGCGGCCGCCGTGGCGCTGGCGCTGGGCACGGCGCGGGAGCCCTGGTTCGCGGCGGCGATGCTGGGCGCGGTCGCGGCCATGCTGGTGCTGCTGACCGGCATCGGCCTATTGGTCCGGCGCATCGCCCGTCGGCTGCCCGCGCCGCGTCGTCCGCTTGCCCGGCTGGCGGTCGCCAATCTCCATCGGCCCGGCGCGCAGACGTCGGCGCTGGTGGTGGCGCTGGGGCTGGGCCTGACGCTGTTCGTGACGCTGGCGGCGATCCAGTCGAGCCTGAGCGCCGAAATCCGCAACACCGTGCCCCGCACCGCGCCGGACCAGTTCGTGCTGGACATCCCCATCGCCGCCAAGGACAGGTTCCTTGCGCTGGTCGGCAGGGAGGCGCCGGGTGCCAAGGTCAATATGGTGCCGACCCTGCGCGGGACGATCGTCGCCTATGGCGGGCAGCGGGTGGCGGACCTCAAGGAACTGCCCGAGGGCGCCTGGTTCCTGCGCGGTGAGCGGGGCGTCACCTATAGCGAGGCGCTGCCGGAGGGGTCGGAACTGGTCGAGGGGCAATGGTGGCCCCGGGACTATGCCGGGCCGCCGCTCGTCTCGCTCGACCGCAAGGCGGCGGAGGTGATGGGTGTCGGCATCGGCGACACGCTTACCGTGTCGGTGCTGGGGCGGGAGATCGAGGCGCGCATCGCCTCCCTGCGGCAGGTCAATTGGGAGACGATGGGTTTCAACTACATCATGGTCTTCTCCCCCAACACGCTGCGCAGCGCGCCGCACAGCCTGTCGGCGACGATCACGATGAAGGGCGCGTCGGAAGGGGCGATGACGCGCGCGCTGCTGGCGGCCTTCCCCTCCGTCTCGATCATCGCCGTGGGCGAGGTGGTGGCGCAGGTCACGATGCTGCTGGGGCAGATGTCCACGGCCATCGTGCTGGCGGGATCGGTCGCGATCCTGGCGGGGATCGCGGTGCTGATCGGGGCGATTGCGGCGTCGCGCCAGGCGCGGGCCTATGACAGTGTGATCCTGAAGACGCTGGGCGCGACCCGCTGGCAGATATTGGGCGCGCAGGGCATTGAATATGCGCTGCTGGCCGGTGTGCTGGCGCTGGTGGCGCTTGGCCTTGGCCTTGGCGCGGGCTGGTTCGTGATCGTGCGGATATTCGATTTCCACTGGGCGCCGGACTGGCTGCTCGTGCTCTCGACCCTGGGCGCGGGCGCGGTGCTTACACTGGGGATCGGGCTGTTGGGGTCGATCCCGCTGATGTCGGTGCGGCCGGCCCGCGCCTTGCGGGCGTTGTAGGGAGCGGCCCTGTCGCGCAGGGAAGCGGCCGCTACTGCGCGAACAACCGTTTCGGCAGCACGACATGCACGCCCTTGTTGCGGTCGACGAGCCATCGCCCGCAACGCTGCCTCGCCCAGAAAGTCGATCATGTTGCGAAGCGCCTTGCGCGTGGCGTGGCTGTCCATATTACCACGATCGATGGCGGGCGGCGAGGAATCGACCCTGCCGCGTGCGGTCGGCCGCGCCACGCCCATGCTGCCGAAGAAGGGCGCTAACGGTATTTCGATGCCGAGGTTGAAAAGCCCCACCATCCGGTCGCGGTCCAGCGGCACGATCCGGATTCGGGAACAGGGGAAGTTGTCCGTCAGGAAGCGCCCGCCATAGCGGAAGATGTGATGGCGAGCGGGCGGCTCAATTGCCGTTCGTCACCATGGGGGCGCTGAACGGCGCCAATATCCGCGTGGGGCTGGAGGATTCGCTGTTCGCAGGGAAGGGGAAATTGGCGACATCCAATGCGGAGCAGGTCGCGCTGATCCGGTCCATCCTCGAACTTCTGTCGCTGGAGGTCGCGACGGCGGAGGAGACCCGCGCGATCCTTGACCTCAAGGGCGCCGACAATGTCGCCTTCTAGGCACGGGCCGGCGGGCAGGAGGATGAGGCAAGGACCGCTTGCGCGTTCAGGCAGGCGCCGTCCGGGAATCTACGGATAGGAATGAAGCGCCGGTGAGAGGAACTTCCGGGGGATCGCCACTGAGGCGAACCATCTGGAAGGGATCGGCCATCGTGAAAGCCTTGATCTATGGAGGACCGGGCGAGAAGAGCCTGGGCGAAAGGGCCAAGCCGCAGATCGCGGAGGGCGGCGACGCGATCGTCCGCGTGACGCACACCACCATCTGCGGCACCGATCTTCATATCCTGAAGGGCGATGTGCCGGGTTGCGCGCCCGGCCGCATATTGGGGCATGAAGGCGTCGGGGTGATCGATTCCGTCGGGCCTGCCGTCACCAACTTCACGCCCGGCGACCATGTCCTCATTTCCTGCATCACTGCCTGCGGACGGTGCGGCTATTGCCGGCGCGGCATCTATTCCCATTGCAGGACCGGCGGCTGGCTGCTGGGCAACGAGATCGACGGGACGCAGGCGGAATATGTCCGCATACCCCATGCCGACACCAGCCTCTATCCCATTCCGGCGGGGATGGACGAGGAAGCGCTGGTGATGCTGAGCGACATCCTGCCGACCGGCTTCGAATGCGGCGTGCTCAACGGCAAGGTCGCGCCCGGAAGCAGCGTCGCAATCGTGGGCGCGGGGCCGATCGGGCTGGCGGTGCTGCTGACCGCGCAATTCTATACTCCGGCGCAGATCATCATGATCGACATGGACGCCAACCGGCTGGCCGTGGCCCGGCGGTTCGGCGCCACATGCACCATCGACAGCCGGTCCGAAGACCCGGTGGAGATCGTCAGGGGCCTGACGGACGGCCAGGGCGTCGACGCAGCCATAGAGGCCGTCGGCGTCCCTGCCACATTCGAGCTTTGCCAGGACCTTGTCGCGCCGGGCGGGGTGATCGCCAATATCGGCGTGCATGGCAGGAAGGCAGACCTGCATCTAGAACGGCTCTGGTCGCACAATATCACGGTGACGACCCGGCTGGTGGACACGGTGACCACGCCGATGCTGCTGAAGACGGTGGCGGCGGAGAAGATCGACGCCGGACAGCTCGTCACCCACCGCTTTTCGCTGGACGCCATATTGGACGCCTATGACGTTTTCGGGCGGGCGGCGGAGACCCAAGCGCTGAAGGTCCTGATCACGCCCTGAGCCGGTCGAAGGGCGGCGACCGGCTTTCCGCCTGAAGGGATGCGGCAATAAAGATCCGGCGTGCGCGATCTTGCGTCCGGTTCACCGCGGCGCGCTCCGCAATGGCGGCGCGAAGCGGGTTTTCGATGAGGGAGAAACAAGATGTCGATGGTGGATCGGGTCAGGCAATCGCTGGATGTCGTCTTTCTGGCGACGCTGTCGTTCGGACTGGTGATCGCGATTTGCGCGATCATCCTGGCCAAGCTGCCGGGCTGAGGGGGGATGAAGGGTGTCTTCAGCCAGTCCTCACCCTCCTCCCGCGAACAATATGGTCGATGCCCGCCGGAAGATATCATGCTTCAGATGATGGCGGATGTGCCCTGCCCCGCACTTGCCCAACGCCGCCATGATGATCGGGCCCGACAAGTGCATCCCTGATCTCCCCCCTCTTTCCTCCGGCCGTCAGGATAGTGGATGGGATGGCCGGCGCAGTCCGCTTGTGGCGGGCCGAGGCCGGGCCGACGGTCACGCCTTGCTGTGGTCCAGCGCCGCCATCAGGTGGACCGACAGGTCCTGGATCGTGAACGGCTTGGCCAGCAGCGGCACGCCCTCCTTCGCGGCGGAGGCCGCTGCGGCGCTGTAGCCCGTCATCAGCATCGTGCCCAGATGCGGCCAGTGCTTCCTGATCCGCAGCGCCAGCTCCATGCCGCCGACCTCGCCCGGCATGATCATGTCGGAAAGGATCAGGGAGAAATCGTCCGCCCGCTCCAGCCGGCGCAGCGCCGCGTCGCCATTGTCGACCCGCTCCATCTCATAGCCCAGCGTCGTCAGCATGCCGCCCACCGTGTCGGCCACCGTGTCGTCATCCTCCACCAGCAGGATGCGCTGCCTGCCGGAGGCGCCGACGGGTTCGGCCGGCCTGTCGCTTTCCCGGGGCGCGAGCAGGGATCGCGGCAGCAGCAGGGTGATGGTCGTCCCCCTGCCGACGATGCTGTCGACCAGCACCTCCCCGCCCGACGCCCGCGCGAAGCCGTAGACCTGGCTGAGGCCAAGCCCCGTGCCCTGACCGACCGCCTTGGTCGTGTAGAAGGGTTCGAAGATCTTGTTGACCAGTTCCGGCGCGATGCCGGCGCCGCTGTCCGTCACCGCTATCTGCACCCGGTCGGGCAGGTCGCCATGGACCGGGCGGTTCGCGCCTTCGATGAGGATGGTGCCGCCCTTCTGCATGGCGTCCCGGGCGTTGAGGGCGATGTTGAGGATCGCCACCTCCAGTTCCGACGCATCCACCTCCACCGGCCAAAGGTCCGCGGGAAGGTGCATGGTCACCCCTATGCTTTCGCCCAGCGATCGTTCGAGCAGGGCATCCATGCCCCTGATCCGGTCCCGCAGGTCGACGACCTCCGGGTTGAGCGGGGTGCGGCGGGAGAAGGCGAGCAGTTGCCGCGTCAGTTTCGCGCCCCGGTCCAGCGCCTGGCGTATCCCGGCGCGCAGCTTTTCCAGCCTGGCCGCGTCCTGGGTGCGTTCCATGAGGTCGAGACCGCCGGAAGCGACCATCAGCAGATTGTTGAAGTCATGCGCGACGCCGCCGGTCAACTGGCCCATCGCCTCCATCTTCTGCGACTGGCGCAGCGCCTCTTCGGCCTGCTGGCGGCTGGCGATTTCCGCCTGGAGAGCCTGGTGCGCGCGGCGCAGCGAGGAATAGGAGGCGGCGAGCATCACGATCAGCACCGCCGCCGCGATGACGATGACGGCGATGCCCAGATAGCGGGTCAGGCGGCGCGACAGGCTGTCCATGGTGGATTGGAGATAGACGGAGCCGAGCCGCGTGCTGCCCTGCTTCACCGGGACGGTGACGGCGAGCGCGGCGGGCGGCGCGTCCCGGCTGGCCTCCTCCGCCCGCTTGGGCAGCCGGGCGGGAGGGCGCGCGAAGCCGGCGGCGAAGGCGCCCTTGCCGTCATAGGCGGCGACCGCGACGATCTGGGGATCGGCCTTCAGCGCGTTCAGATATTCCTGGAGCGCGACATCGTCCTCGAACGCCAGCGGGGCGGCGATCCCATTGGCCAGAACCTGCGCCTGGACGGTCGTCTGCCGCAGCTTTTCGACGCGGCCGAGCTGTTCGAGCTGGATGGCGGCGGCCAGCCCCGCGGCCAGCAGCAGGAAGGCGATCAGGACGGCGGAAAGGGGCGTCGCCATCTGTCCGACGACTTTGCCCAGGCTGAGCCGGCTTGGGGTCGCTTGCTTCATTTCCGGTTCACCGCGATGGCAAGGCCCAGCAATTTGGAACTGATCTTGAGGCCGTTGGCCCTGGCCGCGCCGTCATCGATCTGGAACCGCACCCGGCCGCTCTGCCGCACGAATTCGATCATCGCGCCGCTGGGCCCCGCGCTCTTGTCCGCGACCGTCAGCACCGGCTGCCCCTCGGTCGTCGCGAAGGGCGCATAGCCGGGATCGGTCGAGTGTCCGGCGAACAGGATGTGGCAGCCGGCCGGGCCCGCTTCCCCGCCGGCCCGCCGCACCACCACCGGCCGGCCGACCATTTTCTGGCCGCGCACCACCTCGTTGAGCAGGGTGCCGAACGGGTCTTCTCCGACGACGCAGATGACGAAATTCCTTTCCGTCCCGGAAAATGCCGCCGGGGGCCATTCCACGAAGGGCGCGAACTTGAACAGGAAATTCGCCTGGATCGCGCGTTCCAGCGTCGTCGGCGAATTGGCCGGCACGGGCGCCGGAACGACGATCGCGGCCGCGGCGAGGCAGGACAGGGCGGCCCATCGCCGGCGTCGTGCCCGCCTGCCGCGCGGTGAAGGGTTCAGATCGTCCATTTGAGCGCCACGAACACGCTGCGGCGGAGCGGCGTCGCCTGCGAAGCGGGAAGCTCACGGTGGCGGCGGTGCAGCAGGTTGAAGCCCGATACCGACAGTTCGGCGCGCTCATCGAATTGCCAGCCCAGTCTTGCCCCCAGCTCCACATAGCCCGGCACATGGGGGTCGGGCAGGGCGGACACATAGCGCAGGTCGAAATCGACATTCACCTCCGGCCCGATGTCCATGGAAGAGCGCAGCGTCGCGCGGTGTTTGGGATCGTTGCCGACCTGCGACACGCCGAGCAGGGGCACCGAGTCCGGCTTGAAGCGGAACTTCTGGATCAGCAGGCTGTAGCCGGGCTTGAGCCGCCACCAGCTTGCCAGACGGATGTCGGCCCAGGCGTCGAAGCCATAGCTGTCGCCCTTTATCCCATTGCCCCAGCGCAGCGGCAGCAGCCCCTCCGGCGCCGGCTCCACCGTCCGCAGGTCGTCATAGACATTGTAGAAGGCCGAGACCGAAAGCGACGCGCGGGGCGAGAGCATCAGCCGCGTGCCCAGTTCGAAGGCGGTCAGCTTTTCGGAGCGGAAGCTTGGAAGGGCGGTCAGGAAGACGGTGCCTTCGATGGATTCGACCACATCCTCGTCGAAGGGGGTGGGGGAACGCACCGCGCGGGAGATCGCGCCCCAGACCAGGGTTCCGGGGTCGGGCTTCCAGGACAGGCGAACGCTGGGGAGGAAGGTCAGGTCCATGTAGCTGCGCTGCTCCAGCTTGGCCCCGACCGTGCCCGTGATGGACGGCGTCAGGGCGATGCTGTCCTGCGCGAACAGATTGCCGACGAAAAGGTTTCGCCGCTCGGGCACGAAGTCCAGGCCGGGAATGTCGCGGATCACATAGCGGCCGAGGCGCACCCCGCCGCCCCAGACGATGCTGTGGTTGCGCCCCAGGGTGAAGCTGTGCTGCCCCTCCACATCGAAGGTGTCGAGCGCGAAGCGGCCGCCGTCATCCTCGATCTTGCGGGCGGTGTGGTCGTAATAGGCCTGAAGCTGGAGCGTCGCGCCGGACGCCGCGCCATGGCGCCAGCGGGCAAGCAGGTCGTAGCCGTGCAGGCTCTCGTCGGGCGCGGTCCCCCGCGAGCGCGAGCCGTAATAGCCGTCCCCCTGCACCATCAGCGCGTCGGCGGGGGTCGCGTTCCAGTCGAAGCGGAAGCCGCCCTGGGTGCGGCGGTTGCCGTCGTCCGCGTTCGACGCGCTTTCGAAATTCTCATGGCGCTTCACGAACAGGCGATAGCTGGCGTTGCCGCCGGCATGGCCGCCATAGCGCAACCCCAGATCATAGGTGCTGTTGCCGACCACGCCGGTGCCGTACAGGCCCTGTGTCGCCCCTGCGTCGCGGGTGATGATGTTGATCACGCCATTGACGGCGTTCGATCCCCAGAGCGTGGCGCCGGGGCCGGAGATCACCTCTATGCGGTCGACATCCTCCGGCAATATGTCCTGCATGTCCCAATAGACGCCGGAATAGAGCGGCGAATAGACGCTGCGCCCGTCGATCAGCACGAGCAGCTTGTTGGAGAAATTCTGCGCGGCGTCGTTGCCGCCAAGCCCGCGGGCGGCGACGACCGTATCGTTGGGGCCGCCGCGCATGACCTGCAGATTGGGGGCGAGCCGGAGAATGCCGGGCAGCGTCAGCGTGCCTGAACGGACGATGTCGTCATGGGTGATGACATAGATGGACGCCGGGGAGTCGGCCAGCGAAGCCGCCGACCGGGTGACGGACGTGACGTCCAGCTTCGACAGCGCGGCGATCGGCATGTCGCGCAGTTCTTCGATGCTCTGCGCCTGGGCGGCCGTACAGTATAGGGACAGAAGGCCCACGGCCACTCCGCCGAACGCCGCGCCGCCAAAAGCCCATGCCATTTTCGTTCATCCCCCTGCGCTGCCCGTTGCGCTTGCCCCCGGCGCGAGGATCGCCCGCGCATCGTGGAGTCGTTACGCAGCCGCGTCGGAAAAGTTCCACGCCAACCTCCGCAATTCCATGCATAATGTGCCTGAAACCCACGGTTGGAAGCCGGCAGCCGCACGCCGCCTTCACAGGGCCGCAAGGCTCTTGGCCAGATCGATCTGCTTGAAGGGCTTGGTCAACCGCGGCAGTTCCGCCGAAATTCCGGCATTTTCGGCATAGCCGGAAATCAGCAGCGCCCTGATCTCCGGCTTCAGCGCCCTCGCCTGCTCGATCAGGTCGGTGCCGGTCGTGCCGGGCATCAGATGGTCGGTGACCAGCACGTCGATGCCCGGCTCTGCCTTCATGATCGCGAGCGCATGTTCGGCGGAGCTGGCCTCCAGCACGTCATATCCCAGTTCGCGCAGCATGTGCACGGTGCTGGCGCGCACCAGTTCCTCATCATCCACCACCAGCGCCATGCCATGGTCCAGCTTGACCGGGGCGATGTCCGGCCCGGCGGCCTCCTTCCCGGCCTCGATCTCGCTGGTCGGCAGCCAGAGGCTGATCGTCGTGCCATGGCCCACGGCGCTTTCGATGGTGAGGCCGCCGCCCAGCTGCGCGGCCAGGCCATGCACCATCGACAGGCCAAGGCCGGTCCCCTGGCCCACGCCCTTGGTCGTGAAGAAGGGCTCTATCGCCTTTTCGGCGGTCTGCTGGTCCATGCCGATGCCGGTGTCGGCCACCGACAGCCTGACATATCGCCCCTCCCGCAGATGCAGCCGGTTGTCGGCCGCCATGCTGTCGCAGTTCACGCCGATGCGAAGCTGCCCGCCGTCCGGCATCGCGTCGCGCGCATTCACCGCCAGGTTCAGCAACGCCATTTCGATCTGGTTGGCGTCGGCATGGGCGGCGGGCAGGTCGTCCGCCACCGCCAGTTCGACCTGCACGCGCGGGCCCGACGTGCTGACGATCAGGTCGCGCATGTCCCGCACCAATCCCCCAATGTCGATGGCGGTGGGTTGCAGGGGCTGCCGCCGCGCGAAGGCGAGCAGCCTTTGCACCAGCATCTTCGCCCTGTCGGCCGATTGCAGGGCGCCTTCGATCAGTCGCCGCTCCCGATCGGTGCCCAGGCCGCGGCGATGGAGCAGGTCGAGGCTGCCGACGATAGGCGTCAGCAGATTGTTGAAATCATGGGCGACGCCGCCGGTCAACTGGCCCATGGATTCCAGCTTCTGCGACTGGCGCAGCGCCTCCTGCGCCAGTTCCAGTTCATGCGAGCGCTGCTGTACGCGCTCCTCCAGCGTTTCGTTGAGCGCGCGTAAGCGCTCCTCGCTCTGGCGAAGCGCCGCCTCCATGCGGCGGCGTTCGGTGATGTCGTTGAGCAGCACGGCGACCTGGGGCGCCCTGGGATCGCCCACGCGAAAGGCATAGACGTCGTACCAATAGCCGCCCAGCGCATCGGCCGCGTCCTCGAAGCGGACGGCCTCGCCGGTGCAGGCGACCTGGCCGTAAATGTCGAACCAATGCTGTTCATGCCTCGGCACGAGCGAGCGCATCCGCTTTCCCACCGCGTCGGTGAGCCCGGTATGGCGCGCAAAGGCGGGATTGGTCTCTATGAAGAGATAGTCGACCGGCTTCCCCGCTTCGTCGAAGATCATCTCTATGATGCAGAAGCCCGCCTCGATCGAATCGAACAGGGTGCGATATTTCTCCGCGCCGCGATGCAGTTCCTCCAGCCTCGCGCGGGCGTCATATTGCCGCCGGCGGCCGCGCAGCGCCGAACGGGCAAGGCTGATCAGCGTGGTGGGGTGGAAGGGCCGCTCCAGGAAATTGACGTTGCCCAGCATCTCCAGATAGCGCGACGCCGACGGGTTGCGCTCCAGCCCGCCGCCGCGCCGGGTCAGCAGGATGAAGGGGAAGTCCGACCATTCCGGCTGATCCTGCAACCAGCCGACCAGCGGGTGCAGGTCGCGATTGTGCAGCGCCTCCTCCGTCACCAGCGCGAAGCCGGCGCCATGGTCGATGCCGTTCAGCAGGGCGGGAAGGTCCCGGCAGATCTGCGACCGCAATCCCGCCTCGGCCAGCATCGATGCCGCGATCTCCGCATCGCGCCCGACGGGAGCGAGGATCAGCGCCCGTTCGGAAAGATGCGGTATCACGCCTTCTCGTCTTCGAGCAGCGCCGGCGCGCTGCCGACGAAATGCGGAACCCCGCGCAGCACGCCCTGGAAGCCCACCAGCGGTTCGCCCAGGCGAATGCCGTAAGATCCGATGCGGAATTCGCGGATCGTGTCCTCATGCGATCCGGTCCGCTTCTTGATGATCGACATGGCGCGGCACACCCGGCCCAGCGCTTCGAAATAGCGCAGCAGGATGACCGTGTCGGCCAGATAGGTGACATCGACCGGCGTCTTCATGTCGCCCACCAGCCCATGCTGCGCGACCGTCAGGAAGGTGGTGGCCCCCTGCCGGTTCAGATATTGCAGCAGCTCATGCATGTGCAGGACCAGCGCATTTTCTTCCGGCATGGCGGACTGATAGCCGTTCAGGCTGTCGATGACGACGGTCCTCACGCCATGCCGTTCCACGCAGTTGCGCACCCGCTGGGCAAATTCGCCGGGGGACAGTTCGGCCGCGTCCACCTGCTCGACGATCAGGTCGCCGCTCCCGGCCATGGCCTGCATGTCGATGCCAAGGCCCAGGGCGCGGTTGAAGAGCAGGCCCATCTCCTCGTCGAAGACGAACATCGCCGCCTTTTCCCCGCGCCGGATCGCCGCCGTGACGAAGGTGAGGGCGAGCAGGGATTTGCCGGTGCCCGCAGGGCCGAGGACGAGCACGCTGGAGCCCCGCTCGATCCCGCCGCCCAGCAGGGCGTCGAGTTCGCCGGAATCGCTTTTCAGCACGTCGCGAACGAAGCTGGTCTTGTGTTCGGCCGACACCAGCCGGGGAAAGACGCGGACGCCGCCCTTCTCGATGACGAAATCGTGGAAGCCGCCGCGAAAATCCCGGCCGCGATATTTGATGATGCGCATCCGGCGGCGCTCCGGGCCGTAGCCGGGCGACAGTTCCTCCAGCCGGATGACGCCATGGGCGACGCTGTGCACGGTCTTGTCCGCCACCTCCGCCGTCAGGTCGTCCAGCATCAGCACCGTCGCATTCTGTTTCGAGAAGAAGTGCTTGAGCGCCAGTATCTGGCGGCGGTAGCGCAGCGAGCTTTGCGCCAGCAGGCGGATTTCCGACAGGCTGTCCAGCACCACCCGGTCCGGCCGGACCCGCTCGAACGCATCGAAGATGCGGCGGGTGGTCTCGCCCAGTTCCAGGTCGGACGAATAGAGCAGGCTTTGCTGCTGCTGCTCGTCCAGCAGGCTTTCGGGCGGCACCAGTTCGAACAGGTCCACCCCCTCCAGCGCCCAGCCATGCGATGCCGCGCTCTCGCGCATCTCGTCCTCGGTTTCGGACAGGGTGATGTAGAGGCAGCGTTCGCCGCGCCGTGCGCCCTCGATCAGGAACTGCATCGCGATGGTGGTCTTGCCCGTGCCCGGACTGCCTTCCAGCAGGAAGACCCGGCCGCGGGTCAGCCCGCCGGAGAGAATGTCGTCAAGGCCATCCACGCCCGCCAGGGCCTGTTCGGTTGAATAGGTCTCCACGTCATCTCCTTTCAGGGCAGGAGCATCGGCGATTACCATGGGAAGCGGCCGCCCTGAATGCGTCGCAGATTGATTTCGATCAAGTCAGGCCTGTCCGATGCGCGTCACAAGCCGGACGCGCCGCTTTCCCTGTCGTCGATCTGTTGCCGCGCCTCCGACGCCGCCCTGATGAGTTCGTTCGCCGTCTCTTCCGCGGCATCCGGCGTCATGCTGATGGCGACCCCGTCCGGGCCGTCGAGCATCACCTGTCCTTCCTCTGCATAGGCCTTGCCGGATTCATCGAAAACGCCTTCTCGGGGCATGGACCATCCTCTTCCGTTCATGTGGGAAGGACGCTCCGCAGGCGGATGCGGTTCCCTCAGCCGCCGATGAACAGGTAGGATGGGTCGTAATCGCACAGCCGCCGCAGCGCGGCGAGATCGGAGATGGTGACCCTGCCGCGCTGGACCTGGAGCAGTTCCCGTTCCCGGAGTTCCCGCAACATGCGATTGATGTGCACCGACGTCATGCCGCACGCCTCGCCCAGATCGGCCTGGGTCAGCGGCAGCGCGAACCGGCTGCCGTCGCTCAGCCCCACGGCGCGCAGCTTCGCCTCGATCTCGCAGAAGAAATGCGCGATCCGCGCGACGGCGTCGAGCCGGCCGAGGCGGAATATCCATTCCCGGTGCATGGCGGCGTCCAGCAGCGTACTGAACCACAGCAGCTTCGTCAGATTGGGCCGCTGGGCCAGCAGGCCGTCCAGCGCCTCATGCGGGACCATGGCGATCTTGGAAGCGCTGAGGGTCGCGACATCATGGTCCAGCCGCCCCAGCGGATAGCCGTGGAGGTCGACGAAATCGCCGGGGACGTGGACGGCGACGAGCTGGCGCAGGCCGTTGCGGTCGTCCATGTAGCGGCAGATGAACCCTTCCATCAGGTAAGTGCTGCATGCGATCGGTTCGCCCGCATGGGCGAGGAGTTGTCGCGCATGGGTCTTGCGGACTTGGCTGACGCTGGCCTCCAGCGCCGCGAGATCCTGATCCGACAATTGCTCGCGGCGACGATTGCGGAGGAAGTCGGCAAAGATCATCGGCAGCATGTCTCCCCAGGGCATGGAGGCCCGGCCAATGGCTTATCAGCAGGGCCTGCCGGCGGCCAGCCTCTTCTCTCCGGCCTTTGGTCCCATGGCCCGGCCGGGATGAGGCGGGAAGACGGCAGCGAAGCGAAGTCCGCTTCCGTCTCACCCATCCTGCGGCGCGGTCATCGTCTCATCCAGCAGGCGGGGGACGACGGCGGCGAGTTCGCGCGCCAGGAAACCGATCCTGCCGATCTCTTCCGACAGCGCCCGTCCCGCCGCGCCGTGCAGCCAGCAGCCCCAGGCGGCGGCGCGGAACGGATCGGCCCCACGCGCCAGCAGGCCGCCGATGATGCCCGCCAGAACATCGCCCGATCCCGCCGTGGCCAGGCCTACGCAGCCCCCGTCGAAGCGGAGCAGCCGGCCGGACGGATCGGCCAATATGCTTTCCTGCCCCTTGAGCAGGATGACCGACCGGAAGCGGCCGGCCATGCCGGCTGCGACGCCTTCGGGATCGGCGGCGACGGCGGCTTCATCCATCCCCGCGAAGATCGCCATCTCCCCGCGATGGGGCGTCATGATCACGCGGCCCTCATGGCTGGCGATGACGGGGGCCAGGTCGCGGGCGGAGGTCAGCGCCGCCGCATCCAGCACGACGCCAAGGCCCTGGCGCGGGGACGCGAGCAGGCGCGCCACCAGCGTGTCGGTGCGGTCGCTGACGCTCATCCCCGGTCCCAGGACCATGGCGTCGCATCGTCCGACATGGTCCTCCAGCATGGCCACGGCCTGGGCGGCGATCTCGCCATTGCGGTCGGACGGCAGCGCCAGCATCGACGCCTCGGGCACCAGCACGCCCAGCGCGGTCGCGACCGACTGGACCGTCGCCAGCTGCACCTTGCCGGCCCCCGCCCTGAGCGCCGCCTCGCCCGTCAGGCGCAGGGCGCCGGGGACGAATTCGGCGCCGCCGATCACAACCACGCGGCCGCGCTCATTCTTGTCCGATGCGTCCGCGAGCCCCGGCAGCGGATGGTCGCGCAGCCAGCGGCGGTCGATCCGTGGCGGGCTCATCCGCGCGCTCCCGCAATGGCGTCGGGCGCCTTGGTGACGGGCGTGCGGTCCTCCTCCATCGGCGCGGTGACATTGTAGCGCTGAAGGACCAGCCGGCCGTCGTGGCCCGCATCCGCCTCCAGCCGATAATCGGTCACGGCGCAGTTCGCGACGTCACCCTTCGCGTCGATGGCGAGAATCTCGGTTTCCGTGAGGCTCTCCAATATATAGCGCATGCACAGCACCACGACCTGATGGCTGAAGATCATCACCCGCCGCCCGGCATAGTGGAGCGAGATGGTGTCCATCACCGACCGCAGGCGAAGGATGACGTCGCACCAGCTCTCTCCGCCGGGCGGGCGATGATAGAATTTTCCCAGCAGGCGGCGGAATTCGGCCTGGTCGGGGAAGATGTTGCGGATGCCGCCGGTGGTGAGGCCGTCCAATATGCCGAACTCCTTTTCGCGAAGCCGCTCGTCGAAGCAGATCGGCTCCTCTCCCGCCGCGCCGCCATGGTCGCGGAAGAGCCGGGCGGTCTGGCAGGCGCGCAAATAGGGGGAGGACAGCAGCACATCCGGACGGCAATCCTCTGGCTGGCGCGCGAACCAGCGGCCGAGCGAAGCGGCCTGTTCCCGCCCCAGATCGCTCAGCGGCACGTCGGCATCGCGGATGGACAGGGCGATGCGGTCGGCCGCCGCTTCATGGGCGGCGTCCCGCGCGACATTGCCAGCGCTCTGGCCATGGCGCGCGATGATCAATTGGGCAGGCCAGCGGATCGTCATCTGACTTCTTCTCCTTCCCTTCTTCCCTGCATCGGGGGGACAACGCCCGGGCGGCGGATCGGCTTCATCCCGCCGCGCGGGCGGACCCTTCGCGCCCGCCATTCGTATAGTCCGTTCCATAATCGGGAGATGATCATGAGCGATGCGCATAAGCTGAAGGAACATCTGTGGGATCGCATGTCGGACAGCCCCTTCATGATGCTGGGCCTGACCGGCAGCGGGCAGCATAGCGAGCCGCTGACCGTCCAGTTGGACAAGGACCAGGTGGATACACTGTGGTTCTTCGTGGGCAAGGACAACCGTCTGGCCGGCGGCGGCGCGGCGATGGGCCAGTTCGTTTCCAAGGGGCACGATTTCTTCGCCTGTTTCGCCGGTCGCGCGCGCATCGACAATGATCCGGCGATGATCGACAAGCTGTGGTCGACGACGGTCGAAGCGTGGTTTCCGGGCGGCAGGTCGGACCCCAATCTGGCCCTGTTGCGCTTCGACATCGACGAGGCGGAATTGTGGGAGGCGGACGTGTCGCTGACCGGAAAGCTCAAGATGCTGTTCGGCGGCAGGATACGCCCGAGCGAGGAGGGCAGCCACGCCAGGGTCGAGACGACGGCGAAGTGACCTGGCGATCCGGCGGCGAGCCGCCGGATCGAAACGGGCGTGCGTTTCGCGGCGGTCCTGTGTAGGAGGCGGTCGGGGGGCGGATGCCGGTCCGTCCACATGGTCTTTTCGCAAGGATGGCGGTGCCGATGGAACACAGGTCCGTGGATGCGGTGCTGCTCGACATGGACGGCACGATCCTGAACTCCATCAAGGTGGCGGAACGGGTCTGGGGCGAATGGGCGCTGCGCCATGGACTGGATGTGGAGGCTTTCCTGCCGACCGTCCATGGCGTGCAGTCGGTGGAGACGATCGGGCGGCTGGGCCTGCCCGGCGTCGATCCGGTGGCGGAGGCGGCGCTCGTCACCCAGGCGGAGATCGATACGGTCGACGGGATCGAGGCGATCGAGGGCGCGGCGGCGTTTCTCGCGGCGCTGGCCGATTGCCGCTGGGCCGTCGTCACCTCAGCCCCGCGGCAGCTTGCCCTGCGCCGCATCCAGGCCGCTGGGTTGCCCGTTCCGCCGCTGCTGATCGCGGCGGAGGATGTGGAACGCGGCAAGCCCGCCCCGGACTGCTTCCATCTGGCCGCCGAGCGTCTGGGAACGACGGCGGACCGCTGTCTGGTGATCGAGGATTCGGTGGCGGGGATCATGGCGGCGGAGCGTGCGGGCGCAAGCATCCTGGTCGTCACCGCGACCCATCACCGGCCGATGGAGACCCCGCATCCCGCCATTGTCGACTATCGCGGCCTTGGCGCGGTTCCTGCCACCGGCGGGTGCGTCCGCATCGGACCCATCGGCTAAGACCAGGAGGAGGCTGCGTCAGATCGGACGCCGGGCCATCGTCTTCCTTCGCTCAGGGCAGGGTCTGGCCGGTGCGGTCGGCCCAGAGTTGCCACCAATAGGCGATCTGCCCGGCCCGGAAATCGGGCGCGACGGCGGTCCTGCGGTCGATCAGCAGCGGGCCGCGATGAGGGCCTTCATATTCCGTCCAGCGCGGCAGAGCCCTGTTGCCCGACCCAAGGCCGTTGGGGTCGCCGTCCTTGATGAAATGCGCCCAATAATCCTGCATCATCGCGGCCAGACGCGCATTTTCGGCGCCCTGCGACGCCTTGGCCGCGCCCAGCGTATAGCCGAAATCGGCGCAATGCGGCGCGCCCGCCGCCTTGCCGCGTTCGGCGGGCGGGACATAGGCGAAATGATAGGACCAGCTTGGCTGCCAGCGCGCCGCGAGAGCCGCCGTCGCGGTCGCCGCCGCGGTGAAGATGAAGTCGGTCTGCACCTGCCGCAGCAGTTCCGCCGGGGGCAGCCTGCCCTGCGGATCATAGACCTTCCGCACCGCCGCCATGTCGATGCCGAAGCGGTCCTTCAGCACCCTTTCGTCAAAGCCCATCAGGCCGAAGATGCTCGCTTCATTGCTGGTGGAGCCGGCGATATAGGGGACGCGGGCGATATGCCCCCTGGCGAAGGCGATGGCGGTTTCCTCCGGGATCATCTCGCCGTCGACCACCGCGCCGAAATTGGGGGGGCCGGGATCGGCCGCCATGACCGCCGCCGGATCGAGCCTGCGCAGGGCGGCAATGGCCTCCTTGCCCTCGCCGGTCACGCCCGCGCGCCCGGCGAAGGCGACGCCTTCCCGTTCGGCCTGCGCCTGCGGACGGGTCGCATTGTTGATGCCGCCGCCGCTATGCGCGCTGGCGCGGGCGAACAGGCCGCGTGATTGGGGCGAGGCGACCAGCGCGTTGATGCTGGAGCCGCCCGCCGAGCAGCCCATGATCGTGACCTTGTCCGGATCGCCGCCGAAGCGCCCGATATTGTCGCGCACCCAGTTCAGACCGGCGACCTGGTCCATCAGCCAGTAATTGCCGGTCGGCGCCCCCGGCTGCTCCGCGCGCAGGCCGGGGTGCGAGAAGAAGCCGAGCCGCCCCAGCCGATAGTTGAGCGACACCACCAATATGCCGCGCCTGTTATAGACCCGGGCGGCATCGTCGAACAGTTCCGCGCCCGAACCCACGAAGAAGGCGCCGCCATGGATCAGCACCAGCACCGGCATCCTGCCGTCGAACGAGGGGGTGGCGACATTGATCGACAGGCAGTCCTCGCTTTGCGGAGCGCTGCGTTCATGGGGGGTCTCGGGCTGCGGGCAGATCGGGCCGAAGCGGGAGGCGTCGCGAGGGGTGGTCCAGGGGGCGGCCGGGCGCGGCGGCATCCAGCGATGATCGCCGCCGGTCGTCCGGGCGAAGGGGATGCCCTTGAAGACGCCGCCTTCGCCCTGCGCCACGCCGCGCACGGGTCCGGATGCGGTCGCCACCACCGGACCTGCCGGAGCCGCCGCGACCAGGCTGCCGCCGACCAGCGAAAGGCAGGCGGCGCCCGCCAGAAATGCTGCTGCCTTCACCCCATCTCTCCCCAGGAAGGGCGGGCGGCGTCCTTTCGGTGCGCCGCCCGCCCCGTGATCAGAATTTGAACCGGACGCCGGCGGTGAACGCCCGTCCCACCGTGTCATAGGTGGAGATGATCGTCGGCAGGTTCACGCCCGGAATATCTGCGGCCACCAGCGGCGGATCGCGGTCGAACAGATTGTTGATCGTGATGAACGGCTCCAGGCTGCCGCCCCAGCCCTCGATCTTCTGGCTGATGGTGAGGTCGGTGTACCAGACCGAAGGCGCCTTCGCCCCGGAATAATTGTTGTTCGGTTCGCGCGATCCGACCTTCACCGGACCGGTATATTGTTCGGAGACGAAGATGGTGAGCCCGCCGTCGCTGACATAGTTGAGGTTCAGCGTGCCGCGCCATTTCGGCCGGGCGATGGGACCATTGTTGATGCCGTAGCCCGCGGAGTCATAGGCGGGGACCGCCGCGCTCTGCTGCGTCACATATTTGTCGAGCCAGCTGACATAGGCGCGGGCGCTGAAATTGCCGTTGCCAAGGCGCGTCGCATAGCTGGCGTCGATGTCGACGCCCGCCGTTTCCAGCCTGGCGATATTGGCGGCCGCGATGCGGACCAGGCTGGGGAAGGCGGTCGGGCTTGGCCGGGTGATCAGCGCGCATTCGGGCGCGGAGGCATTGGCGACGCAGTTCTGCACGATCCGCGTGGTGTCGAGCGTGCCGATGGCGCCGTCGATCTTCAGGTTGAAATAGTCTGCCGACAGGCTGAAGCCGGGCAGGAAGCGCGGCGTCAGCACGAAACCGAAGGTCCTGGTCTTCGCCTTTTCCGGATCGAGCAGGCGGTTGCCGCCCGACACGGTGGAGACGTTGCCGCTCTGGCCCGACACCGGATCGGTCAGCAGCCCGATGCCGCTCTGGTCGCCCGCGAACAGGTCGAACAAGGTGGGCGCGCGGATGTCGCGGGAGATGGTGCCGCGCAGCAATATGTCCTGTACCGGCTTCCAGGTGAGGCCGACCTTCCACGTTTCGACTTGGCCCGACGTGCTGTAGTCGGTGATGCGGCCCGCGCCGTTCAGTTCCAGCGAGTTGAGGAACGGCATGTCCCTGACGATCGGCAGGTTGATTTCACCGAAGGCTTCCTTGACCGTCACGCTGCCCTGCGCCTGGCCCACATTGGTCAGCCAGTAGAAGAGGGAGGTCGAGGACACGCCGCGCAGGCCGGCGAAATATTCGCTGCGCTCAGCGGCGGTGTCGAGCCGCGAGGGATCGCTGTTGCTGGTGAGGTCCAGCGACTGCTTGCGCCATTCGCCGCCGACCACGATGTCCACCGGACCGCCCGGCAGTTCGAAGGGCGAACCCTGGAACTGCAGCGCGGCGGCGTCATGCTTGATCCGCGCGTCATAGGACATGGTGCCGGTCGCATAATCATAGCCCGGCTGGTTGGTATAGGCGTCGCCGGTCAGGAAGATGTTGAGCGGCTGGCATCCGGCGAAGCGCGCCCGGATGACGGGATCGGCGCTCAGCGTCGGGCGGCAGACGATATTGCCGTTGGTGTCGCGCACGGCGTCCAGCGCGGCATAGGCCTTCTGATAGTCGTAGAGGCCATGCTGGTCGACGCTGTGCCTGGAACTGCCATGGGTATAGTTGACCGACCATTTCCAGCCGTCGCCCAGATTGCCTTCGAGGCCCGCCGTCGCCATCCAGAAATCGGTGCGTTCCTGGGTGAAGGGCTTTTTCGCGCTGTCGCCCGAATATTTGCCGATATTGAACTGCTGGCCGGGGGTCAGCGCCGCCTCGATCTGGGCGGGGATGAAGGGGTTGCCCTGGAAGACGGGGGCGTTCTGCGTGCCGACCCAGGCATTGGACTGGCTGATATAGCTGAGTTCGCTGCGGGTGAAATTGCCCTGCACGAAGAAATTGATGTCGTCCGTCACATCGTAGCTGAACCGGCCGAAGGTCTGGTAGGTGCGCAGCGGCGCGACCGCATGGACGTCCGACGGGATGACGAAGCCGTCGCCGCCGATGTTGAACGCCGCCGTTCCGGTCGGCGTGCCGTTGTCGAAGGGCCGGATCGTGCCGTCGCCGTTGATCTGGTAATTGGCGAAGGGGCCGTCCAGTATCTTGCCGTTGTCGCTGGCGAAGATCAGGTGGATATTGTCCTGAAGGATGCGTGGATTGGCGTTGGAACCCGGCGTCGCGCTGCTGCCGGGCACGCTGCCGACATAGACATAGTTGGAATTGCCGCCCTTGCGGTCGGACCGCAGCATGCCGTCATTATTATAATATTCGCCCGACAGAAGCAGATGGCCGCGCCCGCCGAACAGGTCCATGCCGCCGGCCAGGCTGATGCGCTGATTGCCATTGTCCCCGCGCTGCGACACGCCGGCCTGGACGCTGCCGGTGAGGCCGGTGAACTTGCGGTTGAGGACGAAGTTGACGACGCCCGCCACGGCGTCCGACCCATAAGCGGCCGATGCGCCCGCCGTCACGATGTCGACGCGCTGGAGCAGGGCGTTGGGGATGACATTGGTGTCGACCGTGCCCTGATAGGTGGTGGGCGGCACGCGCATGCCGTCGAACAGGATCAGCGTGCGGTTGCCGCCGACGCCGCGCAGGTTGAGGACATTGCCATGGCTGGCGCTGTTGGCGAAGTTGTGGGAACTGCGCGAGGGGCTGGAGCTGTTCTGGAACTGCGGCAGCTTGTTGAGCGCATCGGGCACGTTGGTGGGCGTCGCCTTGACCAGATCCTCCGTCGTGGCGACCGTCACGGGAGTGGGCGCGGTATAGCCGTCGCGCACGATGCGCGATCCGGTGACGATGATGTCGCTGGCGGCGGCGTCCGTGCCGGCGTCGGCCGGGTCTTCCGACCGGACCTGGGCGCCGTCGACCTGGGGAGCGGTCTGCGCCATGGCCGGAGCGACAAGTGCCAGCAAGCTCACACTGACGCATGTGGCGGACGCAACGGACAGCTTCATCCCAAGTCTCCTCTCGCTGGAAGGGTTTGTTATTCAAATATATACTGTGATGCATAATTCGCTAGAAGCATAAAAAGTGCATGTCAATGCATTTTTCGCAAGCGGTCGCGCCGGGTGTCCGCCGCCATGCGGGCGGCGCCGTCGCGGCGTGACAGGGCAGGGAGTTTCGCCGGTGCATCGCAGGATCGGCTTGAAGGGCAGCCGCAACGGCTTCGTCGCGGCCACCCCTTTCATCTGGGGGCCGCGCTGTGTCTCTATCGCTCGGACGCGCTTTTCATCGCCGGTTCGACCGCGCTCCCGCAGTGGGCCGTCGCGACGAAATCAGGCGCCCAGGAGCGCCAGCGCATCGATCTGCCGCCGGGAAAAGCCTCTTTCGTAAAGGGCGGGCATGTGCCGTTCGGCAATCTGCCGCGTGCGGCCGGTCTCGCACAGGAAATCGCGCAGGGGCAGAAGATCGGCGGGCGGCGTGCGTGCGGCGCGGGGCGCGCCGATGATCGCGTTCAGCGCATGGGAAAGGCGCGCGCGCAGCGGTCCGACGGGCGCCGGATCGCCGCAGCCGCAATCGGCCACCGCGATCAGGGCAGCCTTCACATCATGCCATTCGGCGGGGCTGAGCTCGGGCGTGGCGATATTCAGCATGGCCGTCCTCCTCATGCGCAGGGTGAAGGGACGCGGCCTTTGGGCCGCGTCCGCTCCTGCTTTTGCTTTCGTTATGCCGCGTCCACCAGGACGATCTCGCTGTCCTCGATCGCGGTGACGCGGATCACGTCCATGTCGCTGATCGCCGCGCCGTCGCGGGCGTTGACGCGCACGTCGTCGATCCGGATCGCGCCGGTCGCCGGCACCAGATAGGCCTTGCGGTCGCGGCCGATCGGATATTCCGCGCTCTCCCCGGCCTTCAGCGTCGCCGCCACCACCCGCGCATCGGTGCGGATCGGCAGGGCGTCATTGTCATTGTCGTAGCCGGAGGCAAGGGTGACGAACTGACCGGCGCGGTCGCCCTTGGGGAAGGGCCGGGCGCCCCAGCTTGGCGCTTCGCCGTCGCGGGTGGGCAGAATCCAGATCTGGAAGATCCGGGTCGTCACATCCTCCAGATTATATTCCGAATGGCGGATGCCGGTGCCCGCGCTCATCACCTGGACGTCGCCGGCCTCTGTCCGGCCCTTGTTGCCCAGGCTGTCCTGATGCGTGATCGCGCCTTCGCGGACATAGGTGATGATTTCCATGTCGCGGTGCGGGTGGGGCGGAAAGCCCGTCTGGGGCGCGATGGTGTCGTCGTTCCAGACGCGCAGATTGCCCCAGTGCATGCGGGCGGGATCGTGATAGCCGGCGAAGGAAAAATGATGCTTGGCGTCGAGCCAGCCGTGATTGGCGCCGCCGAGGCTGTCGAAGGGACGCAGTTCGATCATGTCTTGTCTCCTCATCGGGCGTGGGCCGGAAATGGCCTTGCCCTGTTGAACATCTCTTTACAGGCGTGCGGCTTTCCCGTTCAGTGGGATAAATTGCATCGAACCGTTCGAGGAAATGGAACAGTGAACAATCCGGGCATGCCGACCTTCGACCAGCTGCACATCTTCCTGACGATCGTGGACAGCGGCAGTTTCGCGGCGGCGGGGCGCAGGCTGAACCGCGCCGTGTCGGTCATCAGCTATGGCATCGCCAATCTGGAGGCGCAGCTTGGCCTGACGCTGTTCGACCGGGAGGGGACGCGCAAACCGCAACTCACCGTCGCCGGCCGCGCCCTGCTGGCGGAGGCGCGCAGCATCGCCGACGGCGTCGACGGCCTGCGCGCGAAGGTGAAGGGGCTGCTCGACGGGCTGGAGGCGGAGGTCGACCTGGCGGTCGACGTGATGCTGCCGTCGGAGCGCCTGGGCCGCGTGCTGCGCGCCTTCGCCCGCGAATTCCCGACGGTCCAGCTTCGCCTGCATGCCGAGGCGCTGGGCGCGATCACCGCGATGGTGCTGGACCGCGCGGCGGTGGTCGGCATATCCGGGCCGTTGTCCGCAGGGGTCGAGGGGATCGAGAGCCGGACGGCGGGAGCGGTGGCGATGGCGCCGGTCGCCGCGCCCGATCATCCGCTGGGACGGATGGAGGCCATCGCGCCGGGCGCCGGGCGCGACCATATACAGCTGGTGCTGACGGACCGTTCGCGATTCACGGAGGGTCGGGATTATTCGGTGCGCAGTCCCAAGACCTGGCGCCTCGCCGACCTCAGCGCCAAGCATGCGCTGCTGCGGGAAGGCATCGGATGGGGCAATATGCCGCTGCCGATGATCGAGCCGGATCTGGTCGCGGGGACGTTGGTGCGGCTCGCCATGCCCGACCATGACGGGGGCATGTACCGTTTCTCCGCCATCTGGCGGCGCGACACGCCGCCGGGGCCGGCCGCCTCCTGGCTGCTCGATCAGTTCGTGGCGCTGGGCGCGCTGGACCGGGACGTGGAGGGCATGGGCGACATCTGATCAGGCGGGCGCCTTGGCGTCCGGGTGCAGCGCGCAGGCGGCGGTGCCGAAGAGGACCAGCGCGCCCGAGAGGATCAGCGGCGCGACGAGACCGGCGCGATTGACCAGCAAGGCCCCGATGGCCGCGCCCAGCAGGATGGCGGCGACGCCGCCGATGCGGCGGCCGCGATTGGGGCTGCTGCCGCCCGCCAGCGCCGAATCCGCCGCCAGCCCGGTGAGCGTGAGGGTGAGAACCGTGGTGGTGAGGTCCGGCACCTTGAGCTGGCGCACGGTCGCGTTGCGGAAGCCCATGGCAAGGCCGGTCAGCGCGATGATCGCATAGAGCGCGCTGCCGGGCGACTGGCTGGCGATGTCGAAGCCGGTGGCGACGCCCGCCGCGATCCAGAGCAGCACAGCCTCTGCCAGCGCGGCCACCATCAGCCAGCGGCGCAACGGCAGCCCGACATGATGCCTGCCCACGCGCCCCGCCACCAGCGCCCCGATCAGGAAGGCGGCGATGGCGGCCAGATAGGAGAGCGCGTGGAACCCCGGCGTACCCACGGCGGCGAAGCCCAGGAAGACGATGTTGCCGGTCATATTGGCGGTGAACACCTTGCCCAGGCCCAGCACGCTGATCGCGTCGACCAGGCCTGTGGTGACGGAGAGCAGGAGCAGCAACCAGGGCAGCGGCGCGGCGGGGCCGTTGGGAGCGGTCATGATGTCCTCGAATCGCTTGGCTGTTAAAGGGGGCTGGGCGCGTTTATCCGGTCGGCAGGCGAAATCACACCGCCCAGCAGCCGCAGCCGAGCGCGCCCCAGAAGCTCTGGACATCGGCGGCGGGAACCGATGCGCCCAGCGCCGCTGCATGGTCATGACCGTGGACGGCGCAGGCGGAATGGCAACCGCAGGCCGACGCCATCTTCCTGGCCGTCGCATCCTTCCGGTAATGGCCGCCGAAGGTCGCGACCGGCGACCAGTCGGGCATTGCTTTGGGCGCGGCCGGGGCAAGCGGGCCATAGTCGCCCTCGCCATAGACGATCCTGCCGCCCAGCACGGTCAGCACCGACCGCAAATGGGCGATCTCATCCTCCGGCACGGTGAAATAATCGTCGGACAGCAGCGCCAGGTCGGCCAGTTGCCCGGTCTTTATCTGCCCCTTCTTGCCGACTTCATTGGAAAACCATGTGTTCTTCTCCGTCCACAGCCGTAACGCCGTCTCGCGGTCCAGCCGGTTGCGCGCCGGATAAAGCGCCAGTCCGCCGACCGTCTTCGACGTCACCAGCCAAGACAGGGACACCCAGGGATTGTAGCTGGCGACGCGGGTCGCGTCGGTGCCCGCGCCGACCGGCAGGCCCGCCGCCATCATGCGCTTGATCGGCGGCGTGGCCTCTGCGGCTTTCGCGCCGTAGCGGTCCACGAAATATTCGCCCTGGAACGCCATGCGGTGCTGCACGGCGATGCCGCCGCCCAGCGCCGCGATCCGGTCTATATTGCGGTCGCCGATCGTTTCGGCATGGTCGAAGAACCAGTTGAGACCCTGCAGCGGAATATCCCTGTTCACCTTCTCGAACACGTCGAGCGCGCGGCCGATGGTCTGGTCGTAGGTGGCGTGCAGGCGCCAGGGCCAGCGGCGTTCGGCCAGCAGGCGGATGACAGGTTCCAGATCGCCTTCCATTTCCGGCGGCATGTCCGGGCGGGCGACGCGGAAATCCTCGAAATCCGCGGCCGAATAGACCAGCATCTCGCCCGCGCCGTTGTGGCGGTAGCTGTCGTCGCCGTCGCCGGGCCTGATCTTCGTCGACCAGTTGGCGAAGTCCCTGAGCTCCTCCTTCGGTTTCTGGGTGAAGAGATTATAGGCGATGCGCAGGGTGAGATCGCCGTCCCTGTGCAGCTTCTCCACGATCTCATAATCGTCGGGATAGTTTTGCGAGCCGCCGCCTGCGTCTATCACGCTGGTGACGCCCAGCGAATTCAGTTCCCGCATGAAATGCCGGGTCGAATTGAGCTGATATTCGGGCGGCAGCTTCGGACCCTTCGCCAGCGTCGCGTAGAGGATGGTCGCATTGGGCTGCGCCAGCAAAAGGCCGGTCGGATTGCCCTGCGCGTCGCGGACGATCTCGCCGCCCGGCGGGTTGGGCGTATCCTTCGCATAGCCCACCGCCCGCAGCGCCGCCGCGTTCAGCAACGCGCGGTCATAGAGATGGAGGATGAAGACCGGCGTGTCGGGCGCCGCGGCGTTGATCTCTTCAAGGGTCGGCAGGCGCTTTTCCGCGAACTGATGCTCGGTGAAGCCGCCGACGACGCGCACCCATTGCGGCGGCGGCGTGATTTCCGCCTGGCGCTTCAGCATCGTCATGGCGTCGGCCAATGTTGGAACGCCTTCCCAGCGCAATTCCATATTATAGTTGAGGCCGCCCCGGATGACATGGATGTGGCTGTCGATCAGGCCGGGGATGAGGCGGCGGCCCCCGGCGTCGATGACCTGCGCATCGGGGGAGGCGGCGGCGCGGACTTCGCCTTCGCCGCCGACGGACAGGAATGTGCCGTCGCGGATCGCCACGGCCTGCGCGACCGGATTTTCCCGGTCCAGCGTCGTGACCCTGGCATTGATGATGATGACGTCCCTGGCGGTCATGGCGAAGCTTTCCGTGGCGGTGAACAGGGTGGTGGCGCCGGCGCCGGCAAGCGCCCGGCGGCGGGTGATCACTGCTCCTGCTCCGGCTTTGGCGGCAGGGCGGCGGCGCTTTGTTGCGCGGGGGTGAAAGGCTTGCCGCGCAACAGGCTGCCGGCGACGGGCACGACCCGTTCGCCGGCGAGGATGCCTGCCAGCCCGACCAGCGCGATGACCGGCGGGGCTGGGGAACGGACCCCAAGCAGGCTGTAGACGATGCCGACCAGCAGCCCGGCGCCCAGCGAGAATATATAGGCTTTCATGGGTCCGTTCCTTCGCTGCGTCAGGCCTTGATGAACGCCAGAATGTCGGCGTTGAGGACATCGGCGTTCACCGTCAGCATGCCGTGCGAATAGCCCTCATAGATTTTCAGCGTGGCGTTCGGCAGGATTTCGGCCTGGAGCAGGCCTGCATTCCTGTAGGGCACGACCTGATCGTCGTCGCCGTGCAGGACGAGCGTGGGGACGGTGATCGCCTTCAGATCGTCGGTCTGGTCGGTTTCGGAAAAGGCCTTGATCCCTTCATAATGGGCGAGCGCGCTGCCCATCATCCCCTGCCGCCACCAATTGTCGACGACGGCGGGCTTCACCTCCGCCCCTTCGCGGTTGAAGCCGTAGAAGGGGCCGGCCGCAACCTCATGGAAGAATTGCGCGCGGTTGGCGGCAAGGCCGGCGCGCAGCCCGTCGAACACATCGATCGGCAGGCCGCCGGGATAGCGGTCCGTCTTCACCATGATCGGCGGCACGGCGCTGACCAGCACCGCCCTGGCGACGCGCCCTTCGGGCAGGCCGTGACGGGCGACATAGGCGGCCACTTCGCCGCCGCCGGTCGAATGGCCGATGTGGATGGCGTCGCGCAGATCGAGATGCCGGGCCACGGCGGCCGCGTCGGCGGCATAATGGGCCATGTCATGGCCGGAATCGACCTGTTGCGAGCGGCCATGGCCACGCCGGTCATGGGCGATGACGCGATAGCCCCGGGCAAGGAATAACAGCATCTGCGTGTCCCAGTCGTCGGCGGAAAGCGGCCAGCCATGATGGAACATGATCGGCTGGGCGTCCTTGCTGCCCCAATCCTTGTAGAAGATGTCGACGCCGTCCGGGGTGGTGACGAAATTGCTCATCGGGAAATCCTTTCATCGCTCTGGCTTGGGGGTGCGGGAGAAGGGGCAGCCGGGCCAAAGGGGCGGCCCGGCTGTGGGGAAGGGGGATCAGTGGCCGCCTTCGGAGGCGCCGAACATGGTGCTGGCATAAGTGATGCCCAGTCCATAGGCGCCGCCCCACTGGCGGGCGATGCCGGTGGTAAGCGCATAGGTTTCGGCGCGCGCCCAGTCGCGTTGCAGTTCGAGCAGATATTGCAGCGCCGTGATCGGGCGCGCGCCCGCCTGGATCATGCGTTCCACGGCGCGGTCATGGGCTTCCTCGGAAATGTCGCCGCTGGCGTCGGTGATGACATAGACCTCGAAACCCTGTTCGAGCGCGGAGAGCACCGGGCCGACGATGCAGACGCTGGTCCACAGTCCGGCGATGACCAGGCGGTCCTTGCCGATGCGGTTCACCTCCTCGATCACGGCGGCGTCTTCCCAACTGTTCATGCTGGTGCGGTCGATCATCGGCTGGTCGCCAAAGGCGTCGGCGATCTCGCTGAACATCGGGCCGGAAAAGCTCTTCTCCGCAACGGTGGTGAGGATGGTGGGGACGTGGAATCCGGCCGCGGCATTGGAGACCAGGGCGGCATTGTTGCGCAATATTTCGGGCGCGATCGACTTGGTGGCGAAGGCCATCTGCGACTGGAAGTCGATCAGGATCAGGGCGTGGTCGTCGGGGGACAGCAGCGCATCGGCGGGGGTGGGAATGGCGGTGATCGACATGGCGGGTCTCCTTCCTTGAAAGTGCAGGGGCCCGTCATTCGGGCTGATGTCGGTCTACTTTCCCTCGCTTCTGCGAAACAGGCGTATAAAATCTACCTATTCGTTCCAAATTCTGGAAAAGCCTAAGCGGCCGGCTGGTCCAATGGAGCATAATCGATATTGCGCCTTCATTGTAGCAGGACGGTTACGGATCGTCGCGCCGGCCCTGTCTCCTGCAAGATGGTCATCGCCATTGCGACGAAAATATCCTATATGTTCCGCATCTGACCTTATAAGCGGCCTCCATGTCCGACCTTCACAACATGTCACAGCCCGCGGGCACCCTTGGTTCCCCGGCACGCGCCGCCTCCGGACCGACGCTGGTGGAGCGTGCCTATGAGCATCTTCTCTCCATGCTGATGACGGTGAAGATCGCGCCGGGGGAACGCATTCCCATCGACACCGTCGCGCGCCAGCTCGGCATCTCGCAGACGCCGATTCGCGAGGCGCTGAGCCAGCTGGAGGCGGAGAAGCTGGTCTACAAGACCACCAATGTCGGCTACCGCGCCAGCCCGCAGATGACGCCGGAGGAGGTGCACGACCTTTATACGCTGCGCCTGCTGATCGAACCCTATGCCGCCGCCCGGGCAGCCGAGCAGATCGACGATGAGACGCTTTCCGTCCTGCAGTCGATCCAGGCCGACATGGACGCCGTGGTCGAGCGCGACGAGCAGGCCTATGCCCGTTTCGCGGAAGCGGATGCGCAGCTCCACCGGCTGATCGCGAAGGGCAGCGGGAACCGCCTGATCGAGGAGACGATCGAGCGGCTGCACGCGCATCTCCAGATCTTCCGATCGCTCTACCAGAACAGCGCCCAGCCCAATGCGCCTGAAGTGGCGGCGCGGGAGCATCAGGCGATCATCGCCGCCTTGCTGGCGCATGATCCCGTCGCGGCCGAGCAGTCGGTGCGCGACCATCTCACCTGTTCGCAGCAGCGGATGGACCGGGCGAACGGCACGTCTCGACGCTGATCGCGCAACCCCCGGAAGGAGGGAGGCATCACGTGTCGGCCGAACGTTCAACGACGTGGGAAAGCCCCTTGACGGGCCCGCGGCAACCACCTACCACGGTCGCACAGGATCATATAGGATATGAAATAGATCCTGGAGAGGATGGGTAATGCGGTCAGCCATGAAAGCCGGTTTTTCACTTGTCAGCCTGACGATCGCGATGCTTGCCGGACTTCCGGCGGCGGCGCTGGCCGAAACCAGGGTGCTGCGCGACTTCACGCTGATCGACGGCACCGGCAAGGCGCCGGCGGCGAACCAGGCGCTGGTCATGACGGATGGGCGGATCGACTGGGTCGGGCCGTCCGCGAAGCTGAAGGCGCCGGCCGGGGCGAAGGTCGAAAGGCTGAAGGGCAAATATCTGATGCCCGGCCTGATCGACAGCCATATCCATCTGGGGCTGGTCGACGGCATCACCCAGAATCTGCAATATCAGACGGCTGAGAATATCGAGAAGCAGCTTCGCATCTACGCCGCCTATGGCGTCACCACCGTCCAGACGCTGGGGACGGAGAAGGACCTGATCTTCCCGATCCAGCAGAGGCGCAAGGGGCCCACGGCGATGTCGCGGGTCTATACCGTCGGGCAGGGCGTGGTCTTCAAGGGCAGCTATGGCGGCGTCCCCGGCCTCGACCAGTCGGTCGCCACGCCGGAAGAGGCGCGGGCGATGGTGGACAAGGAGGCGTCGAAGGGCGCAGACCTCATCAAGCTGTGGGTCGACGACGAATTCGGCATGCTGGAGGAACGCATGCCGCCCCGGATCAGCAGCGCCGTGATCGACCAGGCGCACAAGGACGGGAAGAAGACCGTCGCCCACATCTTCTATTATTCCAACGCCGCCGAACTGACGCGGGAAGGGGTGGACGCCTTCGCCCATTCCGTGCGCGACCGCGCCGTGGACGACGCGCTGCTCGGCCAGATGAAGGCGAAGGGCATGTGGCAGATGGCGGCGACGCTGAGCCGCGAGGCGTCCTTCACCTACAGGACGCTGCCCTTCCTGGACGATCCCTTCTTCGCGCGGGGGGTGACGCCCGCCGTGCTGAAGGAACTGGCCAGTCCGGAGCGGGCGGCGAAACTGGGCGCGGCGCCCAATTTCCCCAAATATGCGCCGACCCTGCAATATGCGATGGACAATTTCGCGCGGGAGGCGAAGGCGGGCATCCGCTACGGCATGGGCACGGACAGCGGCCCGACGGCGCGCTTTCCCGGCTATTTCGCGCATTGGGAACTGGAACTGATGGTGAAGGCCGGGGTGACGCCGATGCAGGCGATCACGGCCGCGACCAGCGCCAATGCGGAGTTCATGGGTGCCAGGGACATCGGCACCGTCGCGCCGGGCAAATGGGCCGACCTGCTGGTGCTGGATCGCGATCCCACGGCGGACATCCGCAACACCCGCGCCATCGACGCCGTCTATATCGCCGGCAACAAGGTGCCGACCATCTGGCAGACCTGCACCGGCCGCGCGGCCGATGCCTGCGGGCCCCGTCCGTGACCGGCGAGGCAAGCGTCGCAGAACCGCGCGACGCGGCCGCCGGAGCCGGTGCGGCGCGCCCGACGCGGGCGCGCCATGTCGTGCTGTGGCTGACGGTGCTCGCCTATCTCATCACCTATATGGATCGCGTCGTAATCGCCACGGCGGCCCCGGTGATCGAGAAGGAATATGGCTTCTCGCCGGTGACGATGGGCTGGATCTTCGCTTCCTTCTCCATCGCCTATGCGCTGTTCCAGATTCCGGGGGGCTGGCTGGGCGACCGGTTCGGGCCGCGCCGGGCGCTGACCGGCGTGGTGCTTTGGTGGTCGACCTTCACCGCCGCGACGGCGCTGACCTGGTCGGCCGGGTCGATGATGGTGTGCCGCTTCCTCTTCGGCATGGGGGAGGCGGGGGCCTTTCCCATCGCCACCCGGTCGCTCTCGCGCTGGATGCTGCCGTCGGAACGGGGCTGGGCGCAGGGCCTGACCCATGCGGGGGCGCGGCTGGGCGGGGCGGTGACGCCGGTGTTCGTCGCGCTGCTCATCGTCCAGTTCGGCTGGCGCATGCCCTTCATGGCCTTCGCGCTGGTCGGCATCGGCTGGGCGGCCCTGTGGTTCTTCTACTATCGCGACACGCCGCGCGAGCATCCTTCGGTCAACCGCGCCGAACTGGCGATGATCGAGGGCGCGCTGGGCGCGGGCCGGGCGCGGGTGAGCGTGCCATGGCGGCACCTGCTGGCCAATTCGCAGCTCTGGGTGCTGTCGGCCATGTATTTCTGCTACGCTTATTGCATCAACATCTTCCTGACCTGGTTCCCCAAATATCTGCACGATGCGCGCGGGTTCGACATCGCCATGATGGGCCTGTTCGCCAGCCTGCCGCTGATGGCGGGCGTGGTGGGCGACCTGATGGGCGGATGGGCGTCCGACCTGTTGGTGAAGCGCGGCGCGGGGTTGAAGATGGCGCGCCGCTCGGTCGCGGTGGTCGGCTTCCTGACGGCCGCAGCGATGATCCCGCTGGCGGCCGCCATGGACGGGCATGTGGCGAGCATCCTCTGCTTCTGCATCGCGCTGTTCGGGCTGGAGTTGACGGTCGGCGTATCCTGGGCGGTGACGCTCGACATTGGCGGCGAATATGCGGGCTCGGTATCGGCGGTCATGAACACGCTCGGCAACAGCGGCGCGGCGGTCGCGGCGGCGGTCACCGGCTATATCGTCAGCATGAGCGGCTGGTTCGCCGCCTTCGCGGTCCTCTCCGTCCTCTGCCTGATCGCGGCGGCGCTGTTCCTGCGCATCGACGCCTCGCGCAAGCTGCGTGACGGGCAGGGGGCCCAGGCGTGATGCCATCGCCGGAAATCATCCGCAGCGCCCCGGCGCTTCGGTTCGGACATCGCGCGCATGGCGCGCACGACAGGAGGTTGTTTAGGTGAAGACTTGGATATTCGCTGTGGGCATCGGCGCGGTCATCGCCGGCACGGCGGTCGCCGCCCCCGCGCCGAAGGGAAATGCCGCGCATGGGCAGCAGCTTTTCGCGCGCTGCGCCGCGTGCCACAAGGTCGGGCCGAACCCGGCGCGCTCCATGGGGCCTTCGCTGAACGGCGTCGTCGGCCGCGTGGCGGGCAGTCAAGGCGGCTATGGCTATTCGCCCGCGATGAAGGCGTCGGGCATCAGATGGGACGAGGCCAGCATCGACAAGCTGCTGCAAGGTCCGTCGAAGCTGGTTCCGGGCACGAAGATGATCTTCCCCGGCATGGCCGCCGCGCAGGATCGCGCCGACATCATCGCCTATCTGAAACAATATGGCGCGGATGGTGGCAAGAAGTGAGCGACGTCCCTCCCGCCTTCGGCGCGCTCCGCCTGCCCCGCTCCGTCCTGTTCGGACGCGGGCAGCGCCACGCGCTCGGCTCCGCCGCCGGCAAGCTGGGCAAGCGCGCCCTGCTCTGCACTGACGAACGGCAGGCCGCCCAGCCTGAATTCCACGCCATGGTCGCGGACCTTCAGGCCCATGGGCTGGAGGTCCGGGTCTTCGACCGGACGATCCCCGACCTGCCGATCGGATCGATCAACGCCTGTGTCGAGGAGATGCGCGGCTTCGCCCCCGATCTGGTGGTCGGCATCGGCGGCGGCAGTTCGATGGACATGGCCAAGGTCGTCGCCGTGCTGCTGACCCATGGCGGCGACATCCGGTCCTATTATGGCGAATTCGCCGTGCCCGGCCCGGTCATGCCGCTGATCGCCATGCCGACGACGGCGGGCACCGGATCGGAAGTGACGCCGGTCGCGGTGGTGTCCGACGACGAGCGCGGGGTGAAGGTCGGCATCGCCAGCCCGCATCTGATCCCGCTGGTCGCGATCTGCGATCCGGAACTGACCGCCACCTGCCCGCCTGCCCTGACCGCCTGTTCCGGCGCCGATGCGCTGACCCATGCGGTGGAGGCCTATACGACGCTGGCGCGCCCCGCCGACCCGATGCTGACGCAGGATCATGTGTTCGTGGGCAAGAACCTGCTGTCGGATCATTTCGCGCGGCTGGCGGTCGACAACATCTTCCGCTTCCTGGAGCGGGCCTATCGCGACGGCAGCGACATGGAAGCGCGCGAAGGGCTGATGCTGGCGGCGCTGGCGGCGGGCTGCGCCTTCGGCACGGCGGGTACGGCGGCGGCGCATGCGCTGCAATATCCGGTCGGCAACCTGACGCACACCGCGCATGGCGACGGGGTGGCGACGCTGCTGCCCTATGTCATGCAGTTCAACCGGCCCTTCTGCGCCCCCGCCTTCGCCGAACTGGCGCGGACGGTGGGGCTGTCCGATGCGGCGGAAGAGGACATGTCGCAGGCGTTCATCGATGCGGTCGCGGACCTGCTTGGCCGCGTCAACATTCCACCCTCGCTCGCGGCGCTGGGGCTGAAGGCCGACCAGCAGGACTTCGTGGCGGAAAACGCCCTGAACGCCGCCCGGCTGGTCAAGAACAATCCCCGTCCCCTCGATCTCCCGGCGATGCAGAGCATCACCCGCGCCGCCTTTTCCGGCGAGCGGGCGGCGCTCAAGTCCGCCTGACTTCTCGAACAAGGTTTCCCATGACGACGCAAAGCTATAGCTGCACGACGACCGACGGCCATGCCGGTCCCTTCGCCATCCCGACCGACCTGCTGATCGGGGAGGCGTGGGTGCCCGCCGCCAGCGGCAAGCGCATCGACATCCTCAATCCCGCGACGGAGGCGGTGTTGACCTCCGTCGCGGACGCAAGCCCGGCCGAGGGCATCGCCGCTGTCGACGCCGCCGCCGCCGCAGCGGCGGACTGGGCCGCGACCCCGCCGCGCAAGCGCGCCGACATATTGCTCGCCTGCTTCCATGCGATGATGGCGGAGCAGGAATGGCTGGCGCAGCTCATATCGCTGGAAAATGGCAAGGCGCTGCCCGACGCGCGGGGGGAGGTGGCCTATGCCGCCGAATTCTTCCGCTGGTATGCGGAGGAAGCGGTGCGCATCAACGGGGAGCTGGCCGTCTCGCCCTCCGGCGCGAACCGCATCATGGTGCAATATCAGCCCATCGGGATCGCCCTGCTGATCACGCCCTGGAACTTCCCGGCGGCGATGGCGACGCGCAAGATCGCCCCGGCGCTGGCGGCGGGATGCACCTGCATCCTGAAACCGGCCGAGGAAACGCCGCTGACGGCGCTCGCCGTGGCGGAGATCATGCGCCGGGCGGGCGTGCCCGCGGGCGTGGTCAATGTCGTCAACAGCAGCGATCCGGGGCCGCTGTGCAGCGGCATCCTGCGCGACCCGCGCGTGCGCAAGCTGTCCTTCACCGGATCGACCGAGGTCGGCCGCATCCTGCTGCGCCAGGCGGCGGACCAGGTCATCAGCTCCTCCATGGAACTGGGCGGCAACGCGCCCTTCCTGGTGCTGGACGATGCCGACATCGACGAGGCGATCGAGGGCGCGATGGTCGCCAAGATGCGCAATGCGGGGGAAGCGTGCACGGCGGCCAACCGCTTCTATGTCCAGCGCGGCATCCATGACGCCTTCGTCGCGAAGCTGGCAGAGCGCATGGGCGCGATGAAGATGGGCCCCGGCCTGGAGAGCGCGACCCAGTGCGGCGCGATGATCAACCGGCAGGCGATCGACAAGATCGAGCATCTGGTGGCGGATGCCGTGGCGCGCGGCGCGGAGGTCAGGCTGGGCGGCAGGACGCCGGAGGGCGCGGGCTTCTTCTACCCGCCCTCGGTGATCGCGAACGTCCAGCCGGGGTCGGAGATATTGACGACGGAAGTGTTCGGCCCGGTCGCGGCGGTGATCCCGTTCGACGATCCGGCGGAGGCGGTGGCGCTGGCCAATGCGACCGAATATGGCCTTGCCGCCTATGTCTATACCGCCGACCTCAAGCGGGGGCTGCAACTGGCCGAGCAGATCGAGGCCGGCATGGTGGCGGTCAATCGCGGCCTGGTGTCGGACGCCGCGGCGCCCTTCGGCGGCGTCAAGCAGAGCGGCCTTGGGCGGGAGGGCGGACATCACGGCCTGCTCGAATATTGCGAGGCGAAATATATCGCGGTGAGCTGGTAAGCCGCAGCCGGTCGACGGCACGGAAAAGAGAGAGGGAAGGGGCCGAAAGCGCGATGTTCAAGATGACCCGACGCAGGCTGTTGGGCGGGACGGTCGCCGTCGCCGCAAGCATCGGCACGGCCCCGATGCGGCGCGCCATGGCGCAGGATCTGCCCGGCGGGCCGGACACCGAATGGCGCCATTATGCCGCCGACCAGGCCAATACGCGCTATTCGCCGCTCGACCAGATCAACGCCGATAATTTCAGCGATCTTCAGGTGGCCTGGAGCTTCAAGACGGACATATTGGGGGCGCGCAAGGAATATCAGTTCGAACCGACGCCGCTGCTGATCAAGGGACGGCTGTTCCTGACCGCCGGGTCGCGCCGCGACTGCGTCTGCATCGACGCGGCGACGGGCGAACTGCTCTGGATGTTCCGCAAGGATGAGGGGCAGCGCGCGCTCAATTCCCCGCGCCAGCTTTCGGGCCATGGTTGCTCCTACTGGACCGACGGCAAGCAGGAGCGCATCCTGTTCGTGACCATCGGTTATCAGCTCGTCTCGCTGGATGCGGCGACCGGCATCCCCGATCCGGCCTTTGGCGTGAACGGCGTGGTCGACCTCAAGAAGGATTTCGATCAGGAGATCGATCCGGAAACCGCCGATGTCGGGCTGCACGCGACGCCGCTCGTCGCCCGCGACACGGTGGTGGTGGGCGCGGCGCATACGGCGGGCGACGTGCCGGCGGTGCGCAAGAATGTGAAGGGCTATGTGCGCGGCTTCGACGTGCGCACCGGCAAGCGCAAGTGGATATTCCACACCATCCCGAAAAAGGGCGAATATGGCTATGACAGCTGGCTGAACGGCGACGCCGACGAAGCCGGCAATGGCGGCGTCTGGGCGGAAATGTCCGCCGACGAGGAACTGGGGCTGGTCTATGTGCCGGTGGAGCTGCCCACCGGCGACGAGATGGGCATGTTCCGCCGCGGCAACGCCCTGTTCGGGGAGTCGCTGGTCGCGCTGGACCTGGAGACGGGCGTGCGGCGCTGGCATTATCAGCTCGTCCATCACGGCCTGTGGGACCGGGACATCCCCTGCGCGCCGATCCTGTGCGACATTCCGGTGAACGGCAGGACGGTGAAGGCGCTGGCGCAGCCGACCAAGCAGTGCTTCCTCTATGTGCTGGACCGCACCAACGGCCAGCCGATCTGGCCCATTGTCGAGCGGCCGGTGGAGGCGGGCGACGTGCCGGGCGAATGGTATGCCAAGACCCAGCCATTCCCGACCAAGCCCCCCGCCTATGACGTGCAGGGCGTCGGCATCGACGACCTCATCGACTTCACGCCGGAACTGCGCGCGCAGGCGGTGGAACTGGTGAAGCAGTACAAGATCGGGCCGCTCTACACGCCGCCCGTGGTCAGCAAGCCCGGCCGCTGGGGCACCATATCCGCGCCCGGCATCCAGGGCGGGACCAACTGGCCGGGCGGCTGCTACGATCCGGAAAGCCATACCGTCTTCGTCTATTCGAAAACCCAGCCCTCCGTGATCGGCATCATCCCGAACGAAGACCCCAGCGTCTCCGAATTTCCGCATGTGCACGGCATTGCCGGGTCCGAAGTGCGACCGCAGGTGGCGATGGGCGCGGCGGCGCCGACGCCCTTCATGCGGCCCCCGGCGGCGAAGCCCGGTTCGGGGCCGCCGCCCGGTTTCCTGACCGTGCAGGGCCTGCCGCTGCTCAAGCCCCCCTATGGCCGCATCACCGCCATCGACCTGGGCAAGGGCGACCTCAAATGGCAGGTCGCCCATGGCGAGACGCCGGACAATGTCCGCAACCACCCGGCGCTCAAGGGCCTGAAGATTCCCCGCACCGGCCGGGCAGGCAATCTGGGGCCTCTGTGCACCAAGAGCCTGGTGATCTGCGGCGAGGCGGGCTTCTACACCAATGAATATGGCATCCGGGGCGCGATGCTGCGCGCCTATGACAAGGCCACGGGCGAGGAGAAGGGCGCGGTCTACATGCCCGCGCCGCAGAGCGGATCGCCCATGACCTATATGCTGAACAACCGCCAATATATCGTCGTCGCCATTGGCGGCGGCAATTACAGCGCCGAACTGGTGGCGTTCCGACTTCCAGGAATGGCTTGATGGCAGGAGTGGCTTAATGGCGGGAGTGGCTCGATGGGCAAGGTGACGCGGGGATATTGGCTGGCGGGCGCGCTGCTGCTTGCGGGCGGCGCGGTCGTGACGCGCGCGCAGGCGCCCGAGCGCCATGTCTGGACCGGGGTCTATACGAAGGATCAGGCCGAGCGCGGCAAGGCCGCCTATGCGGAGAATTGCGCGGCCTGCCATGGCGAAACGCTGGCCGGGATCGACGTCGCGCCCGCTCTGGTCGGGCCGACCTTCCTCAACAACTGGAACAACACGTCCGCCGGCGATCTGTTCGCGCGCATCCAGACGACCATGCCGCTCAACGCGCCGGGCAGCCTGGGCGGGCGGAAGGTCGCGGACATCGAAGCCTATATGTTCGAAGCCAACGGCTTTCCCGCCGGCGACCTGGCGCTGCCGCCCAATGCGGCGCTGATGCCCAATGTCAGGATCGTGGCGCAAAGGCCCGAACCGGCCAAGCCCGCGCCGGAATGCAAATGCGGTAAATGAGGGCGGGGCGGCGTCCCGCCGCCCGCTTCCCCATCAGGCGCCGGTCCAGTCCGGCACTTTCTTCGTGCGCGCCAGGAAATCGGACACGCCCCGCCGGAAATCGGCGCTGCCATAGACCTCCGCAATCAGATCCTCGACATCGGGCAAAGCTCCGAAGGCCATGCGCCGGATCGTCTCCTTGGTCGCACGGGTGGTGAGCGGCGCATTTTCGGCGGCCCGCCGCGCCAGCGCGTCGGCCTCCGCATCCAGCGTCTCCCGCTCCACGATCCGCAGCAGGAAACCGCTGGCGAGCAGCTCCTCCGCCGTCAGCATCTCGCCCAGCAGCACCATGCGCTTCGCCCGTTGCACGCCGACCGCCGCGCCGATCCGAGCGATGCTGGCGGCGGAGAGGCAGTTGCCTATGGTGCGGCCAATGGGAGAGCCGAAGCGCGCATCGCGGGTCGCGATCCGGAAATCGCAGGCGGAGGAGATGTTGATGCCGCCGCCCACGGCCCAACCCTCCACGACCGCGATGGTGGTGCAGGGGATGGCGTCGACCGCACCCATGCATTCGTCGATGTCGCGCTCATAATCGACGCCCTGCCGGCCGGTCGTATAATCCGCGAATTTGGAAATGTCGGTGCCGGATATGAACGCCTTCCCCCCGACGCCGCGGAACACCGCGACGCGGATGGAGGGGTCGGCCGCTATGTCCCGCGCCGCGTCGCGCAGGTCGTGCCACATCGCGCCGGTCAGCGCATTATGGGCGGCGGGATTGTCGAAGCGGATATGGGCCTGATTGCCCCGCTTCTCGTAAATGAGGCGCGCCTCGCTCATTTCGCGGCTTCCCGCTGCGGGGCGAGCAGGCCCTTTTCCACCAGTTCCTGCCGGATCAGGTCGCTATGTTCGTTGAGCAGCGGCGGGGGCAGGCGGACCTCCTGCGGCGTGCCCCGCATCTTCACCGGGAAGCCCAGCGCCTTGAATTCGCCTTCCACCGGATGGGGCACCTGCATCACCATCTCCCGCGCGACGGCCTGTTCGCTGGTCACCGCCTCGCCATAGTCGAGGATCGGCGCGGCGGGAACGCCCGCCGCCAGCAGGGCGTCGATCCATTCCTGCCGCGTGCGGGTGAGGAAGGTGGGCGCAAGATCCTCGATCAGCGCGAGCCGGTTGACGACGCGGGCGGCGTTGCTGGAATAGCGCGGATCGTCCTGAAGCTCCGGACGCCCGAGGACGTCGAGGAAGGTCAGCCACAATCCCTGATTGGCCGCCCCGATGACGAACCAGCCGTCCGACGCCTGCATCGCCTGATAGGGGGCGGACATGCGGTTCGCCGAACCGATGGGCGTGGGCGACTTGCCCGTTCCCCAAAGCTCCGTCGTCTCCCAGATCGAAAGGCCCAGCGCCGCTTCCAGCAGGGAGGCGTCGATATATTGGCCCTGCCCGCTCTTTTCCCGGCCGATAATGGCGGAGAGGATGGCATAGGCCGAGAAAAGACCGGCGCCCAGATCGGCCACGGCGATGCTGTTCTTCGCCGGTTCCATGCCGGGAAAGCCGTTGGAGCTCAAAATGCCCGACATGGCCTGCGCGATCAGGTCGAAGCCGGGGCGCTGCGCCCATGGGCCGGTCTGGCCGAAGCCGGAAATGCTGGCATAGACGAGGCGCGGATTGATCTTCGCCAGCGTGTCATAGTCGATGCCCAGCCGCGCCGCGACGCCGGGCCGGGCATTTTCCACCAGTACGTCGGCGCTCTTCACCAGCGCATAGAGCACTTCGCGATCGGCATCGTCCTTCAGGTTGAGGGCGATGCTGCGCTTGTTGCGGTTGAGCGCGAGGAAACCGGGGCTGTCCTCCCCCTTCAGGCGGAAGCCCATCGAATGCCGGGTCGAATCGCCCGTGACCGGCGGTTCGATCTTGATGACGTCGGCGCCCATGTCGCCCAGCAGCATGCAGCAGAACGGGCCTGCCATGACCTGCGAAATGTCGAGTACCCTGATGCCCGCCAATGGCAGCGTCGCCATATTCCTTCTCCCTTATGCGCCATATGGGGGCGCCGATTTTCGGTCACAGATCATATTGTATATGATTTGACCCTCTGCTAGCATTCCCCTGACAAAAGAACAACCGGGCTTGTCGACCAAAGGTCAAACCCCGCCTTCAGGAGAGGCATGTCGTTGAAAATCACATCTTCGTTCCGCCGGTCCATCGCACTGGCTTCCCTGATTTCCGTTGCCGCCGGCGCCTTGCACGGCGCAGCCACGGCGGCGCCGTCCGCCGATGCCGACTGGGCCGCCTATGGCCGCGATCCCGGCGGCGCGCGCCATTCGCCCCTCAGGCAGATCACGACCGCCAATGTGGGCACGCTGCGGCAGGCCTGGGTATATCATATGCGCCCGCCCGGCGTGACCGCCGATGTGGGACCAATGCCAGACGGCATGCGCGCCAAGTTCGCCACTGGATTCTCAGCGTCGGAGGCGACGCCGCTGGTGGTCGACGGCGTCATGTATCTCGCCACGCCCTATAATCGCGTCGTCGCGCTGGACGCCGCCACGGGGAAGGAACGCTGGGCCTATACGCTCGCGAACAAGGACCAGCCCTCGACTCGCGGCGTCGCCTATTGGCCCGGAGCCAGGGGGAAGGGCGCGCGCATCTTCTTCGGCACCCGGTCCGGCAAGCTGATCGCGCTCGATGCCGCGACCGGCCAGCCTGCCGCCGCTTTCGGAGAAGCCGGGATCGTCAACATGAAGACGCCCGAGGTGATGAACGGCCTGCGCGCCGCGCCGCTGGGCATGAGCAGCCCGCCCGCCATCTACAAGGACCTGGTCATCACCGGATCGCGGGTGCAGGAGATGCCGGTCAAGGGCGCGGCGGGCGATGTGCGCGCCTGGGACGCGCGCACGGGCAAGCTGGTCTGGACCTTCCACACCATCCCGCAGGCGGGGGAGAAGGGCGCGGACAGTTGGGAGGGCGACAGCGCGAAGGCGCGATCGGGCACCAATGTCTGGACCTTCGTGCAGGTCGATGAAAAGCGCGGCATCGCCTATCTGCCGGTCGGCGCGCCGACCTTCGACCGCTGGGGCGCTGACCGAAAGGGCGCCAATCTCTACTCCAACTCGGTGGTCGCGGTGGACGCGGCGACCGGCAAATATCTCTGGCATTTCCAGACCGTGCATCACGACATCTGGGACCTCGACCTGCCGACGCTGACGCTGGTCGACATCAAGCGCGGCGGGCGGGTCACGCCCGCGCTGGTGGCGATGAACAAGACGGCGATCATGTTCATCCTGGACCGCGTGACCGGCAAGCCGCTGTTCGACGTGCGCGAAGTGCCGGTCCCGACCGAGACCGACGTGCCGGGCGAGCAGCCCTGGCCGACCCAGCCCATGCCGGTCGCGCCGCCGCCGCTTACCCGCCTGTCCTATAATGCCGAGGACATATTGGATGTCACGCCGGAGCTGAAGGCCCGGTGCGAGGCGCTGGTCAAGAAGCTGAACATCACCCCCAGCAAGCCGTTCCAGCCGCTGCGCGCCGACAGCGCGATCAATTTCTTTCCCGGCAGCCTGGGAGGCGTGGACTGGGGCGGGGGCGCGTTCGACCCCGATCTGGGCCTCTACGTCATCAACCTCAACGAACTCGCCAGCCCCCAGCAGTTGGAGCAGCAGCCCGACGGAAGCTGGGGCATGAAGGGCGGCTACGCCTATTTCGCGGATATGGAAACCGGCTTCCCCTGTCACAAGCCGCCATGGGGCGAGCTGATGGCCGTAGATGTCGCCAAGGGCACGGTGGCGTGGCGCCGGCCCTTGGGCGACACCGGCCATCCCGCGCTCAAGGATGCGGGGATCACCAGCGCGGGCGGGCCGTTCACGACATCGGGCGGGCTGACCTTCATCGGCGCGACCAAGGACCAGCGCTTCCGCGCGTTCGAAACGAAGACGGGCAAGCTGCTCTGGACGGCGGAACTGCCCGGTTCCAGCTACGGAACGCCGATGACCTATGCCGTGGGGAAACGGCAGATGGTCGCCGTCGTGGCGACAGGGGGCTTCGCCTTTTCACCGGCCACCAGCGACGAGGTGGTGGCCTATGCGCTTCCTTGAGGACATGACATGCGTAAAGTCGGACTGATGATCATGGCCCTGACCCTGCCCCTGATCGGTGCGGGGGCATTGGCCCAGCAGGCGCCTGCGACCGTAGCCGTGGCGCCGCCGCCGCCCGGCCCTGGCCTGGACCTGATCAACGAACGCTGCGGTTTCTGCCACACGACCGGGCAGGTTTTCCAGAAGCGGCGGAGCGAGGCGGAATGGGCGGCGACCGTGCAGGGCATGGCGGATCGCGGGGCCGAGGTCTCGCCGGAGGAGGTCAAGACGATCACGGCCTATCTGGCGAAAAACTATGCCCCCGCGCCCGGTGCCGGGCCGGGCGCGGGCGGCCGTTAAACGCGGTTCGGCCCAAGCGGGCGGCGCGTCGCCGCCCGCTGCCCTTCATTGGCCCCCGGCGTAGAGCGGCAGCATCCCCTTCACCTTGCTGCGCAGGCGATAGATGCTGGTGCTGCCGGTGATATAGACCATGTGCCCATCCTCCGCGAAGGCCAGATTGGCTGCGGTTTCCGGCAGCCTGATCTGCCCCAGCACCTTGCCCTGCGGCGTGACGATGCGGATGCCGCCCGGGCCCGTCATCCAGATATTGCCGGCCGTGTCGACCTTCAGCCCGTCCGGACCGCCGCGACCGCCGGGGAAGCGGATCAGCTCGCGCGGCGCGGACAGGCTGCCGTCCGGGCGCACATCATAGGCGCGGATATACATTTCGGGGCCGTAATTGCCGACATAGAGGGTCTTGAAATCGGGGGAGAAACCGATGCCGTTGGGCAGCGTCATGTCGGTGATGACCGGCGTCAGCCTGCCGTCGGCATAGCGGAACACGGCGTTGAAGGGCAGTTCCTTGGCCGGGTCCTTGTCCATGCCGTTGAACAGGCCGAAGGGCGGATCGGTGAACCAGAGCGCGCCGTTCTTGTCGTAGACGAGATCGTTGGGGCTGTTCAGCCGCTTGCCCTGATATTCCGACAGGAAGGGTTGCAGGCTGCCGTCCTTGCCGACCCTGACGATGCGGCGAGCGCCCATCTGCGTCATCAGCACCGTGCCGTCGGGGGCGGGGGCCATGCCGTTGGAGCCGATGCTGGCGCCCGCCGGGGGATTGGGCAGGCCGCCTGAATTGGCCACCAGTTCCTCCACCTTTCCATCCGGGCTGACGGCCCGCATCCTGTCCCCGGTGACGTCGGAGAACCAGAGCCGGCCCTCATGCCATAGCGGCCCCTCCGTAAAGCCGAAGCCGGTCGCCACCCGCTCGATCGGCGTGCCCGGCGCTATGATCGCGTCGAGCGTCGGGTCCAGCCGCTCGAAGGATGGCGCGGCAGCCGGTGCGGCGGGTTCCTGCGCCAGCAATGGCGCGGTCAGGGGGCAGAGCGCAGCGGCAAGCAGGGCGGCGCGAAGGCGGGATGACATGGCTTTGGTTCCTTCTTGGATGATCGAAAAGGAGGGACGCGAGAGGATCGGCGCGATGTTACCGCCGCGGTTGCATGCGCGCTTCGGCTTCGGCGCGGTAGCGGGCCTTCGCCGCCAGATCGCGCGCCACGCCGATCACCATCAGTTCGAGCGGCTGCGCCCCCGTCTGGCGGATCGCCCGCGCCTCGCCAAGGTCGACGGGCACGGCGTCGCCCGCGCTGAGCGGCGCGGTTTCCCCGTCCAGCGTCACTTCGCCCGTGCCGGAGATCACATAATAGACCTCGCTCATATCCGCCTGCACCCGGCGGCCGAGCGCCGCATTTGAGGGCAGCAGGACATGATCGACATAGGACCAGGGCGTCGAAAAGACCGCCGGTCCCAGCGCGCGGCGAAAGAGGACGCCGCCGGTCGCATCGGGCAGGGCGGCCGCCGCCGGCTTCAGGAGGGCGCGGTCCAGCCGCATGCTGATGAACTGCGGCACGGGATCGAGCGTCGCATCGGTGCGCGGGTCGCCCAGATCGAAATTGTCATAGCTCTTGGTCATGCCGACATTGATGTTCAGCCATTGCAGCGGCCTGTCGGTCGGATTGTAGATGCCATGGGCATGCCTCTTGCGGTCGGGCACGCCGGCAGGCCCGGCCAGGCGCGAGGTGCGGCCGTCGATGGTGAACTCCGCCTCGCCGTCGAGGATGATGAACATCTCCTCGCAATCATTGTGGAAATGCTGGCCGATGCCGCTTTTGGGCGCGATCGTCCCGCGATGGACGAAGATGAGGTTGGTGCTGAGCGCATTGGCGCCGAGCAGCGGCCCGAACTTCATCGATCCCGCACCGCCATGGACGCCGTTCGCAACCCGCATTTTGTCCGGATCGCTGTGGCCGATACGTTGCGCCAGCGGCGGCGCGGCCTGCGCCATGGCCGTTCCGCCAAAGGCCATCAGCGCTGCGACCAGCGCCATGCGCGGCGTGCCCATGCCCATCTTCCCCTCTCCAATGCTTGCTCTTGCCTGCTTATGCCGACATACATCATCTTATCACGAATCATATAGTATATTGTTTGGCGCAGAAGCCAAGCGGGAGGGATGGTTATGAATGGAGCCGCGCGGTCCAGGGTCAGGCTGGGCCTGATCTTCCTGTTGTTCATCATCAGCGCGATCGCTTTTCTCGACCGCACCAACATCTCCGTCGCCGGGGTGGAGATGCGGAAGGAATATGCCATCGACCAGGTGCAGCTGGGCTGGGTCTTCAGCGCCTTCCTGATCGGCTATGCGCTGTTCCAGGTGCCGGCGGGCTGGCTCGCCGCGCGCTACGGTCCCCGCATCGTGCTGACCGGCGCGCTGCTCTGGTGGGGCGTGTTCACCGCGGCGACGGCGCTCATCCATCCGGAGGGCAGCGCCGCGCTGCTGCTGCTGGCGCTGACCCGCTTCGCGCTCGGCATCGGCGAGTCGGTCGTCTATCCGTGCGGCAACCAGTTCCTGTCGCGCTGGATACCGGCGCAGGAGCGCGGCAAGGCGAACGGGTGGATCTTCGCCGGGGTGGGCGCCGGCTCCGGCATCACGCCGCCGCTGATCACCGCGATCATCCTGTGGGGCGGCTGGCGCGCATCCTTCTATGCCTGCGCGGCAATGGGCCTTGCCGCCGCCGCGGTCTGGTTCTGGCTCGCGCGGGACCGGCCGCGGGAGCATCCGTCGGTGAACGCGGCCGAACTTGCGCATATCGAGGCGGGCCTGCCCCCGGCCAAAACGGCGTCGGCCGGACCCATTCCCTGGGGCGCCATATTTTCCAGCCGCAATGTCTGGGGCCTGTTCGTCAGCTATTTCGCCTTCGGCTATGTGATCTGGATCTTCTTCAGCTGGTTCTTCATCTATCTTGCCGAAGCGCGGCATCTGGATGTCAAATCCAGCGCTGTCTTCTCCATGCTGCCCTTCCTGTGCATGACCTTCGGCTGCCTGCTGGGCGGGGTCATCAACGACCGGGTGTCGGCGCGCTACGGCCTTTATTGGGGACGCTCCGGGCTGGGCGTGCTCTCCTTCGTGCTGACCGGCCTGTTCCTGGCCAGCGGATCGATGGTGGACAATGCGCCGCTCGCGGTGCTGATCCTGGCCGGGGGGGCGGGGGCGATCTACCTCTCGCAAAGCTCCTTCTGGTCGGTGACAGCGGACATAGCGGGCCCGCATAGCGGCGTCGTGTCCGGCTTCATGAACATGGGGTGCCAGATCGGCGGGGCGCTGACCTCCACCCTGACGCCGATGATCGCCGCGCAATTCGGCTGGACCGCCGCCTTCATCGCGGGGGCCGCCGTGGTGCTGGCGGGCGTGCTCGCCTGGGTGATCGTGGACCCGAACCGGCTGCTGGAGCAGCCGGCCGGGGAGGGCGCCAGGGCGCCTATTGGCGGCGCGACAGCCTGACGGTGAAGGGCTTGCGCCCTTCCATGTCGAAGAAGGTGGTGCCGAACGGCGTGCGGCGGACATGGATCACCGCCCCGACCGGCGGCGGCGGCGCGACGGTCGTCGTGTCGTAGGCGGTGCCGTCCTCCAGCTCCAGCCGGTGATAGCCGTGCCGCAGCGGGATCGCCGCCTTCAAGCGGCTGTCGAAATCCGTGCGGCTCTTGAGGGCGTCGCGACGGTCCTGATAGCTGTCGATCGCAGCCGCCGATGCCGCGGCGGGGGGCGCGGGGACGGGAATCGGGCGGCTGTCCTGCGCGGCCCGGCCAGACCGGCGATCGTAGCAGGCCAGGCGTTCCGACGGGTCGTCCAGACGCGCGCAGCCATCTTCCTGCGCCAGCGCGACACATTGCGGAAACAACGCAATCCCGCCGATCACGGCCAGTTTCCAGATGTGTTTCACGCCCTTCTCCTCTTTTCATGTCATAATTTGTTTGACTAATGCTCTAACATCATATCCTATATGATCAAATGCAAGACGCAAAAGTCTGCTCAAGGGGAGGATTGATGGCAATCATAAAGGCCGCATTCTATCTGTGTTCGCCCGCCCTGCTCATCCTGGGGGCGTCGGCCCAGACATCTGCGCCGGCGCCGTCTGCGCCGCCCGCCCGCCCGCCCATGGAAAATGCCTGGTCGCCCAAGCGGACGCCGCCGCGCGCCTATGACGCGCCCAATCGTCCCTGGTGGAAGCTCGCCGACATCCTTGCCGCGCACAAGGGCCAGAAAAGCTGGACGCACGCCATCGTCCGCAACCGCGATCTGGAGGCGGACTGGCACCAGATGGCGGCCGGGCAGCGCACCGAACCGCTGATGTATGCCGACAATGCGACCGCCCTCATCGTCTGGGGCGGGCAGCTTCGGGTCAGCATCAAGGGACAGGAACCCTTCGTCGCGGTCAAGGGCGGAGAGGTCAATATTCCCTTCCGCCTGCCTTTCACCCTGGAAAGCGTGGGCGACGAGCCGGCGCTGTGGCTGGAGGTGCACGGCGCGGGCGACGTGCCGCTCTATCCCGCCGCGACCAGGCCGGACAAGCCCAGGGACGTGCCGGGCTTCACCTATGTGAAGGCCGCGTTGATGGGCGGCGACGGGCATTATGGCGCCGCCGACCGGCCTTATCTCGATTATTACAAGGATGTGGTGACCGGCGGGCAAAGAGCCGGCGCCTTCATCGCCGGCGATCATCTGTTTGTGAACAATATTCGCGGAAAGGGCATCAAGACTCCGCCGACCAGCGATCTTGGCCATTTCCACTTCGGCTATGATGAATTCTGGTTCATCATGGAAGGCAATGTCGATTACCAGATCGAAGGCGTGCCGTTCTTCACCGCGTCGCCCGGCGACGTCGTGACCGCCGCCCAGGGCCGGTGGCATCGCGCCAGCTTCGGCGGGCAGCCGGGCCAGATGGCCACGCGCGTCGCGATCAACCCTTATCCCCGCGGCTTGCACAGCTTCCAGCCGCACTGAACCGCGCCCCTCGGGGGCCATCGCCAAATACCCCGGAATCCGGAGACTTTCAGCCTCCGGACAGCCATAAACTCACATAAAAATCCTATAGTATATGATAATGAGGGAGAGAGCCATGTTGGGAGAATATCTGCCTGCACGATTGAACAGTTCGCTGATCGCGATCGCGGCGGTGATGGTGGCCGGCCAGCCCGTGCTGGCCCAGGACAATGCGACGATCGCGCCGCCGCCCCAGAACAGCCAGTCGGTGACGGACAGCGACATCGTCGTCACCGGTTCCGCCATCCGGGGCGTGGCGCCCGTCGGGTCCAACCTGATTTCGGTGGGCCAGGATACGATCGAGAAGACCGCGCCCGTCAACGTGTCGCAACTCGTCAACACCGTGCCGTCCATTTCCACGGCCGGTTCGGTCGCGCAGGGCGAGAATGCCTATTCCTATTATTCGCCGCAGATCCACAGCCTTGCGGGATCGTCGTCCAACACCACGCTGGTGATCCTTGACGGCCTGCGCCTGCCCGGCGGCGGCACGCAGTTCGCCCAGACCGACCCCAACATCATCCCGGTCAGCGCGATCCAGCGGGTCGAGGTGCTGGCCGACGGCGCATCGTCCGTCTACGGGTCGGACGCGGTCGCGGGCGTGGTCAACTTCATCACCCGGCGGACCTTCGACGGGTTCGAGGCGAATGCGCAGGCGGGCTTTGCCGACAGCTATCACAATACCAACTTCAACTTCATCTGGGGCAAGAAGTGGGACACGGGCGGCGTCTATGTCGCGGGCTCCTATTCCGACCAGTCGGAACTGAAGAACAGGGACCGCCGCTTTTCCAGCCTGGGCGATTATCGTCCGGTCGGCGGCACCAACACCAACAGCTATCAGTGCAGCCCCGCGACGATCATCGCGCCGGGGGTCAGCGGCGTCTTCCTTTCGCCCGGTGCAACGACGACAGTTCCCAATATTCAGGCGAACGCGCCCTGCAACAATTCGGTCTACGCCAATCTTCTGCCTTCGCAGTTCCGCGCGAATGCGATGATCAAGGTCACGAACGATTTTTCGGACAAGTTCACCGTCACCGCGATGATGAACTATAACCGCCAGGAAACGCATAATGCGTCCGGACCCGGCGGCCTGACCAACGCCACCGTATTCGGTCCCGGATCGGGCCGGGGCGGCCAGATCAACCCCTTCTACCAGGCGCCCGCGGGCGCGCCCGGCGCCACGCAGCAGACGATCACATGGCTCGCCCTGCTGCCCGACGCGGATTATGGCGAACAGGAATCGCAGTCGGATTCGATCTATTCGACCGCCGTCGCGGAATATCATGTCAATGACGACTGGACGCTGACCTTCAGCGACGCCTTCGGCTGGAACCGCTCGGCGCTCAACACCGTCAACGGCTTCTGTTCCGCCTGCGCCCTGCTGGCGCTGAACGGCACCGCGCAGTTGAGCGGCAGCACCACGGCGACCGACATTCCGGGCCAGAACGTCATCGCGCTCAACCTGCCGCTGACGGCGGCGAACGCGCTGGACGTCTGGCGGCCCTTCGACGGCACCAACCGGACTTCCGAAGCGGTCATCCGCTCGCTCTATCGCAACAATAGCGAAAATACGAACTACAACACCTTCAACCAGATGAAGCTCGACCTCAACGGGTCGCTGTTCAATCTTCCCGCGGGCAAGCTCAAGATCGCGGTCGGCGGCGAATATCTCTGGTATGAACAGACCCAGAAGATCACGGGCTCCAACAATACCGGCCCGACCACGACCGGTTCGAACTTCCGCGTCTATAACTACAAGCGCGACGTGAAGTCGCTTTACGCCGAACTCTATATTCCGGTCGTTTCACCGGATATGGGCATTCCGCTGGTGCACAGTTTCGACCTCAGCATCTCCGGCCGCTACGACAGCTATAGCGACGTGGGATCGACCACCAATCCGAAGTTCGCCGCGAACTGGGAGCCGGTGGAGGGCGTCAAGCTGCGCGGCAACTATTCCCGCGCCTTCGTGGCGCCGCCGACCGCGGTGATCGGCGATCCGACGCAGGGTTATCTCTACGCATCCGGCAGCGTCGGCGTGAACGGCACGCAGATCGCCGTGCCCATCGCCAACTATCCCGATGTGGCGAACATCCCCGGCGTGCAGTGCAATGCGACCACCTGCACCATCGGCACGCCGGCGATCCAGGGCATGCGGCGCCAGCTTGGCGGCGGCTTTTCCAACATGACCCCGCAAAAGGGCCGCAGCTGGTCGGCGGGCATCGACCTGGCGCCGCGCTTCCTGCCCGGCTTCACCGCCGCCTTCACCTATTTCCACAACAAGTTCATCGGCGGCGTTTCCTCCCCCAGCCCCAGCGCCATCGTGAACTCGGCGGGGCTGCGCAACCTGCTGACCATCTGTCCGCAGACCTGTTCGCAGGCGCAGATCGACGAGTTCGCCAATATCGCCAATGGCGCGACGGTGTCGGGCGCGATCCCGCCGCAGGTCTATTTCCTGATCGACCAGAGCAGCCGCAATGCGCTCAACCTGACGGTGGAGGGGATCGACGGGCAGTTCAACTATCGCACGGAGATCGGTGAACTGGGCAGCTTCGTGATCGGCACGGGCTTCACCTACTTCACGAAGTTCCGGCAGAATTTCGGCGGCGGCACGGACTTCAGCATCCTCAACACTTCCGGTTACAACACCACCTTCCCGTCGGTGCGGTTCAAGAACCGCGCACAACTGGGCTGGGCCAAGGATGGACTGTCCGCCGATCTGTTCTGGAACCATACCGGTTCCTACCGCAACTGGATCAGCACGACGGTGGAGCCGATCATCGTCAATTCGATCGGCAACCCGATCGGCGGCGGCGACAAGGTCAAGGCCAACGACACGTTCGACCTGCACCTGCAATATGAATTCCAGGGTGAAAGCTTCGCCCGGGGATGGCAGATCTATGTCGACGCCCAGAACATCTTCGACAAGAACCCGCCCTTCTACAACGGCAACACCAACGGCATATTGGGCGGCGCATGGGGCTATAACGGCTTCGTGTCGAACCCGATCGGGCGCATGGTTTCGGTGGGCCTGCGCATCCGCATGTAATCCCTTCGCCGGGTCGCACGGAAAGGGCTCCGGAGCATGCATGCTCCGGAGCCCTTTCCACATCGGAGGACGGCGGTTCAGGAAAAGGGCGTGGCGAATTCCAGGCGGATGCCCCCCGGAATGAAGACCAGGAAGTGCCGGGTGGCCGATCCGGCGCGGATCGGGCCGGGCGGGGCGTCGACCACCACCTCCGGATGGGCGCGCACCTTCTCCCACGCGGTGTCCAGCGCTGCATCGTCGGCCACCGCGAGCGAGAGATGGTGCAGCCCGATATTGGCCCGCCGGTCGAAGGCCCGGGCGCTCAGCGGATCGGCGGCGCGCCAGAGGGTGAGGAGGATCGCGCCGTCCGACAGGAAGATGGAGGGATAATCGGGAACGCCGCCCACCTCGTCGAAGCCGAGCACGCCGCAGAAGAAGGCCCGCGCCTGGTCGAGATCGGGCACCGTCAGCCCGACATGATGGACGCCGCGCGTGAGTTTGTCTTTCATGATTTCTATCCTTCCAGTTCGGCAATGCGTGCGCGAAGCCGGTCGAGCTCGTCCACCAGGGGCGCGGTGAGGCGCTCGATCTCCTTCTGCGTGAAGCGCGGGGTGATATGTTGCGGACAGTTCCAGTCGAAGCCCACGACATCGATCAGGAAGGCGCGCTCAGGTTCGGCGCCATAGCCGGGCGTCATCAGCGCCGCGATGGTCGCCGGATCGTCGCTGCCATGGGCATGGCCGATCAGCTTCAGGCGGCGGCGGTTGGGATAGTCCATCAGGAACAGGGACACCCGGTCGTCGGCGGCGAGGTTCGCGGCCGAGAGATATTGGCGGTTGCCCCGATAATCGGCAAAGCCGATCCGGTTGTCCCCGATCCGCCGCAGGAAGCCGGCCGGGCCGCCGCGATGCTGGACGTAAGGCCAGCCATCCTCGCTGACGCTGGCCATGTAGAAGCTGTCGCGGGCGGCGATGAAGTCCGCCTCCCGGTCGGTGAGCATGTCGGCCGCGCCCGCATTCGCCTCCATGCGCGCATAGGAAGCGCGCGAACCGGCGGCTTCCTGCATGGCGCGTGCGCCGTTGCCGAACATGGTGTGGAGATAGACCTGTGCCATGCCGGGCAAGCTAAGCCATTGCGCGCTGCATGATAATGGTCGATGATTGGCTTTCACTGTTTCAGTTCGGGGAATAATGGGTCGCTTCGATGCCCTGTCCGCCTTCGTCGCGGTGGCCGACCAGCGCGGCTTCGCCGCCGCAGCGCGCAAGCTGGGCATGTCCCCGCCCGCCGTCACCCGTGCCGTCGCCGCGCTGGAGCGGCATCTGGGCGTGACGCTGTTCCACCGCTCCACCCGCGCGGTGTCGCTGACGGACGAAGGTGCGGCCTTTCTGGACCGGGCGCGGCGGATCATGTCCGACCTGCGGGAGGCCGAGCAGATCGTCATGGGCGGCCGGTCGGCGCCGCGCGGCCAACTTTACGTGACCGCTCCGGTGATGTTCGGGCGACTGCATGTGCTGCCTGCCATCGGCGCGCTGCTGGCGGCTCATGACGGGCTGAGCGCGCGCATGATGCTGATCGACCGCAATGTCCGCATCGTCGAGGAAGGGATCGACGTGGCCGTGCGGATCGGGCCGCTGGCCGACAGCGCGCTGCGGGTGATGAGCATCGGATCGGTGCGGCAGACCATCGTGGCCAGCCCTGCCTATCTGGCTGCGCATGGCGTTCCGGCGACGCCGGCCGATCTGGCCGGCCATCGCTGCATCGTCGGCAGCGGCATCAGGATCGGCGCCGCCTGGCGTTTCGGCGGGAAGGCGGAAAGCACGGTCGAGGTCGCTCCCCGCCTGGCCGTCAATACGATCGACGGCACGATCGCGGCGGCCAAGGCAGGGGTGGGAGTGGCCAATGTCCTGAGCTACCAGGCGGCGGAGGCGGTCGCGGCCGGGCGGCTCGTCCGGCTGCTGGAGGACCACGCGCCGCCGCCCGTGCCGGTGAGCCTGCTCTACGACGCCGGGCGCGCGGCAATGCCTGCTGTGCGGCTGTTCCTGGAGGCGATGCGCGAGCGGGCGCGGCAGGGGTCGTGGGACTGATGGCGGGAAACGCCTGGCCGGAATCGCTCCTGCCGCGCCCCGCTTGGGGTATTTTGCACGAATATGGTGATAGCGCGCCGTCGGCACGCCTTCTAAAGGATCGCCGCCGATCCCCGCGATCAGGGGCAGGGATCGGGCAGTTCGCGATGGATCGCTTCGATGGCGGCCAGCGCATCTGCATCCAGGCGGACGTCGACGCTGGCGAGGTCCATCTTGAGCTGCTCCAGCGATGTGGCGCCGATGATCGTCGACGTGACGAAGGGCCGGCTGTTGACGAAGGCCAGCGCCAGTTGCGCCGGGGGCAGGCCATGGGCCTGCGCGATGGCGACATAGCGCGCGCTGGCGGTCGGTTGTCCGGGCAGGTCGTACCGCACGAACTGGCGGCTCACGTCCCTGCGCGAACCCTCCGGAATGCGGCCGCCCAGATATTTTCCCGTCAGATTGCCGCCGGCCAGAGGGGAATAGGCGAGCAGCGACACCTGTTCGCGCAGCGCATATTCCGACAACCCATGTTCGAAGGTGCGGTTGAGCAGATTATAGGCATTCTGGATCGATGCGACGCGAGGCCATTCCTTCTCACGCGACAGGCGCAGATATTCGGACACGCCCCAGGGGGTTTCGTTGGAGACGCCGAAATGGCGGATCTTTCCTGCCCGCACCAGGTCGGCCAGCGCGCCCAGCGTTTCCTCTATGGGCACGGTGTCGGGCGTATCGTCCAGTCGCGTGAGGCCGCGAGCGCCGAAGGACGGCACCGGCCTGTCGGGCCAGTGCACCTGGTAAAGATCGATATAGTCGGTGCGCAGCCGGCGCAGGCTGTCCTCCACCGCCTGTTCGACATTGCGCCGGTCGAGCCGGTTGTTGCCGCCGCGAAATTCCCGCACGGCGTCGCGGGTGGGACCTGCGATCTTGGTGGCGACTATGACGTCGTCCCGCCGCTTCCGGCCCGCGATCCAGTTGCCGATATAGGTTTCGGTCAGGAACTGCGTCTCGCGAGATACGGGCGTCACCGGATAGGCCTCCGCCGTGTCGATGAAGTTGACGCCGTGGCCCACCGCGTGGTCGAGCTGCTCATGCGCCTCCGCCTCGCTGTTCTGCGAGCCCCATGTCATGGTGCCGAGGCAGATCAGGCTGACCTCGATCCCGGTGCGTCCCAATGTGCGATATTCCATTTCGTATCCCTATATGAAGCTGGCCTCCGCCCATTCTCCTTAGACGCTGGAGGCGGCAGGACACTCAAGATAATTTCATAAAGCGTTGAGCAAGCCTGTTTTCACGGTCGCCGGAGCCCGGCGGAACGGGAGAATGGCCGCGCGGCCGCCGATCGTTTCGCGCTGCGCGCGCTCCGGGTCGTGAAAGGACCGATTGCGGCCCTCCGTTCCGCCCGCTAAGGTCGCCATGGTTCTTTGTCATCGAAGGATCATCGAACGCCCTTGTCCAGCCGGGACGTCCGACAGGGATGACCGGCGCCGCGCCGAACCGCGGTTTTCTCCAGATCTGGATATGCCCGCCACCGTGCCTGATTTACCTGATCCTGCGGATGCGCTTGCCAAGGCCGGTCGCCGCCTGGATGCCCGCGGCTTGGCGCCTGCGACCGCCGGCAATTATTCCGCCCGGCTGGCCGACGGGACGATCCTCATCACCCGGTCAGGGGCGCATAAGGGGCGCCTCGATGCCGATTTGGGCCAGATGTGCCAGCCCGTCGGCGTCGTTAGCATCGGTCTTGTTCGGCGCCATGTCGGGGGCCGCCTTGGCATGCCGTGCATCGATACAGATCGCTGGCAGCCCTTCGGACTTCAAGGCATGGAAAAACCATACGACAGCGGCCCGGTCTCAAACACAACTCGCTTCGCATAGGGCGCCCGCTTGCGAACAAGTTTTGCCAAAGCTGCGGGATTTGATGCGCACTTGCCGCGCCAAATCCGCTTGCCCTCACTACGGATAGAAACGGCGGTCTCTTTCATCGAAACGTCGAGTCCGATATACTCATCCATGGCTGTTCTCCGCTAGATGTTTGGGCCCGGCGTCCAGTCGTGAGCCCGTACTTCCATCTTATCGGAGAGCAGCCACCTCCTGTTCAATTCCTTTGCACAGGCATCTCAGCGACTCGCTCCCGCGATTACCCCATGTGTCGGATGATCCCGACATAGAGTGGTTGACGATCGATGCCACGGTGATCCGCGCTCAGGCTCAAGCCGCCGGGCACGGGTAAAAAGGGGGCGCGCTCAAGCCCAGGCTCTCGGCCGATCGAGAGGTGGGTTCGGCACAAGGTCCATGCGTAGTCGATGCGCTGGGACTGCCGATCCGCTTCTTCCTCGGCCCCGGGCAGCAGAACGACATGGCTCCCGCTTGCGATCTCATCCGGGGCATCCCAGCCGACAAAGTGCTCGCTGATCGCGCCTACGACGCCGACAGCCTGCATGATCTCATCTATGAGCAAGGCGGCGAGCCAGTCATCCCGACCCGTCGCCATCGCACATACCAGCACCGCTACGATCGCATCGCCTACAAGCAGCGTTGGGGCATCAAAGGCTTCTTCGCCAAGCTCAAACAATGGCGACGCATCACCACCCGCTACGACAAACTCGCCGCAAACTTTCTCGGCTTCGTCAAACTCGCGAGCATCATGCTATGGCTCAAATAATTAATTCGTCACCACACCCTAGAGCCGGTCGGGCGCGATCGGCCCCGTGGGTTCAGGCGGCGCGCTATTTCCCGGCACGACGCGCAGGAACAGGTTGCACGAGAGAATCTCGACATCGAGATGATAGCGATGACGCCTGGGCTGAAGCTGCGAGACGCGAAAGCCGCGTTCGGCGGCACAGCGTTGGGCGTTGGCTAGAACCTGCTGCGCCCATGGCAAGTCATCATCATCTGCGATGACCAGCAAGCTTTCGCCGCGATAATCGGTCGCTTCGAAACCACACCATTGTGCTCACCTCAGGGTGGATTGGTTTAGAAGCAATCATATCTGCCGGACTCGGGAAAGGGATCGAGCACGTTGCACCAGATGGCGTCGAGCACGCCGTCGATCCGTTCCTTTTCAGCAAAGCGTTTGACGGCGCTTACGATGCGCTCGTCGAAATCGAAGACGGTGACCTTCGAGGGGCCAAACGCGAGTATTTCGGGGTCGCGCAGATAGGCGACGCAAACGCTGACGACGTCGCCGTTGCCGATGAAGGCGAGGCGCTTGCCGGCGCCCAGCCGGCGACGACATCGCTTTGTATGACCAGATCACCGGTTTTCATATAGATCTGGTCGAACTCGCGCAGTGGGCGGGGGCGATTGTGCACCACGTCCGATACCTTGTTGATTGCCTTTAGCAGGTCGATGCCGGACATGCGTTTCCTCTCATCCCTGATGCCGGGTGCCGCGCGCGCTATGCCTCGTTTGTTCAATCACTTGGGCGAGCTGGTCGAGCAAGCGCGCACTTCGCTGCGTCAGCGCGGCATCGAAGCGCTTGGCCCAATCGCCCTCGACGTCGCGCGCCTGGGCCAGCGGCGCGATGACCGGAACCAGCCGTTGTTCAATGAAGCGTCGCGCCGAGGGACCGATGAGATCGAACTGTGCCAACAGCGCAGCCAAGTCGTCAGACGCAATGGCATCGGGATGGTCAGCGGTCCCGATCTTGAAGGACAGATTGTGATTGTGCGCGGCGCTCAGCGTGATGGGTACCAGATCGTACAGGGGCGCGAGCCGGGGCGCGGCGCCAGCCTCATAGAGCAAGGCATGGTTTTTCGCGTGATTGTCTGTGTTGCCGATGGCGAGGTTGAAGATCGTCGCACGCAGGAATGCGTCGATCGAGAGCGCCGGACTCTCGGTCTGGCGAAGGACAGTCGCGATGGATATTGTGTCATAGCGATAGCCCTCGCGGCCTTCGCGTTCATATTTGAGGCGGGGCGGTAGGCCAAGCGCCTGCGCGAAATCCTCCTGATGGCGCCGATAGACGGTTCCGTCGGCCACGACACGGTCGTAGCGGGTCGACAAGATGACTTCGTACTGGTCGATCCAGAAGGACCGGGAGGGCGCGGCGTCAAGCCCGACATGATCGGCAAGGCTCGCGCAGACCGCTTCATAAAAGGCTTCGCGCGGGAATGCGGTCTCGGGCACCTTGAGGATGTGCGTTGTGGGCGCACCGCATCCAGGCTTCGGGACCGCGTAGCGATCGCCCGGCAGGAGCGTCAGCGCCACCTTACGCTGATAGCCCGACACGGGTGATGGATCACGTAGTTCGCCTGGGAGCGGCTGATCATTGCCGAGACGACGAACAATGTCGACGAGTTGATCGGTGTCGATCAGGTCATAGTCGCGTTCGAAGATGCCAGGGATCTTTATCCGCTCCGTTCCCGTGGGAAGACACGACAACGCGCCGGACAGGTCGGCGCCGAGATGAAACAGGATGCCGGCGATATCGCTGCGCTCCAGGCGTTCGCGAACAATCAACTGATCGAGCTGGTTGTTCTCGGGCAGCAAATTCTGGAAGAAGGCGCGCGCGATGCGGTCGTCATAGGCGCGCTCGTCCAGTGGCAACGAAAGCGAGATGGGATGCGCGGCTGCTGTGTCGAGATAGGTCTGCGCATAGGTGAAGGTCAGATCGCCCGCATCGCTGCGCGCGAGTGTCCCGACCGGCTGGTCGAACGCCTCCAGCCAGACGTCGAGCGTTGTCACGATTGGCGGGGCCGCGCAAAGAGGTCGATACCAGCGGCAAGGCAGCACCGCAGCAAGCGCTCCGTTTCGACGCTGCCTTTGCCCGCTTCCAGTTCGGAGACGAAGCGACGTCCGACGCCAGCGATATCGGCGAAGCGCTGCTGGTTGAAGCCGAGGCGCACTCGGGCCTGTCGCACGAGATCGCCGATATCAGCAACCGAGGTGACCACGGTGCCGCGTTTGCGGTCTTCGCGTGGGCCGGGTTCGATTGGCGTCGAGTGGACTGCAGGTGGCGTCGGCCCGGGGGGCAGTGCGGGCTTGCCTCGCGCGATGGGCGCAAGAGTAGATCTTCCCCCGCCGAGGATGTCCGAAATCGCAGCCTGGTCAGTCCCAGATAGCCCACCGGCGCCACGCGATCGCACCGCATTGCTCAGCGAGCCGTCGCCAGCGAGATCGATCGGTGATGAATGTGAAGACTTTGCCACGATATGCTCCTGAGCGGGAGCAGATAGGCCGTTTTATCCCATTTGGCAAGAAAAATGATCCCGCTCGGTATCATACTCAGCCGAACCCGGTTCCTGTACGGGAGCAAATTCAAACGCAATGCGAAACGCGAAATGAACCGCTACCGTACGGGAGCACGCCATGGCGCAAAGATGCGCACTATCTGCCGTCAGATGCTTAATGGGGCTCGTCATTCCAGATGAATTCGACCCGTTCGCCGAGAAGGGGTCGCAGACCAAGGCGCCGGGCGATGGCGAAGCGCAGTTCCGCGCGGCCGGAGGGAGATTGGCCGAGGCTCTCATCCCACCAACTCGGCCATGCCGCATTGATCGCGGTGCGGCTGAATCCTGCCTGCCGCAACTCTTCGATAAGTCGATTACACTCCGCGTCCAAAGGTCCCCGTCGATGTGCGCCGTCCTTACTCTAGAAAATCTGGGTCGCGCTGGGAAACCCGCCAAAGCACCGTCAGAGCAGGCAATCGTGCGATACCGCGCCGGCAACCCGTCGCCCGCGAAGCTGCTGGGTAAAATCCAGCCAGGCAGCGACACTCATCGCTTCGGCGCGATCCAACATCGCCTTTGCACCGCACGCCAGCGGCACCGGCGAGGTCAGGCGTACCCAATAGGCACCGACTAGGTCTGCTTCCATGTTGACGGCATAGGATCCATCCGCGCGCTGATCGGCCGCTTGCCGCAACAGAGCGGTCACCTGTGACGCGCCGGCCGGCCGGCCTTGCTCGCCGGCGTTGGGAAAGGCATCTGGTTCGAACCGGGCGCCGCTATGGCCGAGGTCGAGACCGCAGTCCGAACGGCAGATCAACGCATAATGGGCGCGTTTACGGTTGCTAGCCGTATCATCATGGCCACTCGTCGGGCTGCAACGCTCCCGCGCGGCGCATAGCAGCGTGCATGACCGGACGCAGCGCGAGATGCCTCCAAGACGGAGCGATGCGCGCCCGTTTTCTGCCGAACAGAGCGGAACAGTATCCTTGGCAAGTAACGGACCGTCAACTCAGGGTAAAAAATCTCCAACTGCACATGTCGCGAACCCGGCAAATTTCAGCAAGGAAAAGCCCCGGCTGCCCGGCTGAAAAACAGGGACGCCCGATATGCATGGGTGAGTGGGCGGCCATGGTCAGCATCGGCCTTAGATCGGTGCAATCGTCTTTCCACTTCTCGTCAGCGGAGCAGCCGCAGCCTGACATCTGTTCCGGCCATCGATCGGGACAGTCCTGGAAGCCGGGGCGCGCCGCATGGAACGGCGCGCCCGGCCGGGATGCTTCTACCGGAACCGATAGGAAAGTGTCAGGCCATAGGTGCGCGGCGGGATGTAGCTGCGCCGCATGTTGCCCCCGAAATTGAACTGCCAAGCCATAACGCGTTCATCCGAGATGTTACGGATCCAGGCCGAGGCCTCCCATGTGTCGTCAGGCGACGCGAGCGCTATCGACGCATTGTGGAGCGTTGAGGCCTCGGTATAGTTGAATGGCGAATTGTCGATGCTGCGCCAGTTCGCGCCGGTATAGCTGCCGTCATATTGCACCACGAGATCGACCGCCGATGACAATGAGGCCGTATAGCGGCCCAGCCAGTTCGCCGACCATTTAGGCGCGCTCTGCAGCTTGTTGCCGGTCACGTCGCCCGCGATGCCGTTTCCGTCGATATCGACCGAGCGCGTGATCCGCGTGTCGAGATAGGTCGCGCCGGCGCGGAACAGCAGCGCGCGGCTCGGGGACCAGGAGACATCTCCCTCGGCGCCATAGACGCGGGCATCGCCGATATTCGAGAAGCGCTGCGTGAAGACGCCGTTCGCCAGCACCTGGGTGAGCGACTGGAGGTCGTCATAGTCATAGTAGAAGCCGGCGAGGTTCAGGTTGAGATCGGGGGCGATGCGCCCCTTGAAGCCGGCCTCGTAGGCGAGCAACCGTTCCTGCTTGGCGCCCGGCAGCTGGTTCGCGTTGAGGATGAACTGGACCGAATAGCCGCCGGGCTTCACCCCCTGCGACACCGATGCATAGAGCAGCGCATCGCGGTTGATCTTGAAGTTCAGGCCGGCGCGGAACGAGATGCTCGACTGCGAGATGCTCTCCTCAGTTTCGGGGAAGGAGAGGCCCGGGAAGTCGAGGCTCGCGGTGAAGGTCTTCTTGTACCAGGAGCCGCGCAGGCCCGTCACCAGCGTCAGGCGATCGGCGAGGCTCCAGTCGACCTGGGCGAAGGCCCCGATATCGACCGCATCCTGCGTGACCGGCTCGAGATAGGCGCTCGAGCCCGCGAGCGTCTGCGCCGGCGTTTCGGTCGAAAGCGAGGCGCCGCCGAAGGAGCTGAAATTGACCTGGATCGCCTCGCGGACGCGCGTGTCATTCTTGATGAGCGTCGCGCCCGCGACCCATGTATGGCGCGCGCCGGCGGGCGAGCTCAGGCGGATTTCCTGCGAGAACTGGTTGATGTCGGTGTCGAAGCGGACATCGAACGCCCCCGCCCGATCGCCGAGACCCGGGCCTTCGGGGTCGTTCGACCCTTGCGAGGTATGATCGAACGCCGTGATGCTTGACAGCATCGCGAAATCGAGATCGAAGCTCGCATTGGCTACGAAGCCATAGTTGGTGAGGACATTCTTCGGATCATCGCCGAATACCGAGCGGTGATAGGCATCGAACGGGCTCGTGCTCGTGCTGCGCTGACCATAGGTGTCGACGCAGCTCGCGCGTGCGAGCTCGATGTCGCGCTGCAGCACCCGCCCGCGGGCAAGCCCTGCCTGGATCGGCGCGCAGAAATTGGTCGCCTGGCTTTGGGATCGAGCAGCGGAACGTAGTCGTAGAGGTTCGAACGACCGTCGGAGCGGCTGTAATAGCCCTTGAGAAGGACCGTGCCGCCGTCGGGCTGCCAGAGAAGCTGCGTGCGCACCTGGATGGTGTCCGCGCCGCCGGCGTCGCGACCGGTCGCGAGATTATGGAAGAAGCCGTCCGACGTGTCGGCGCGCAAGCTGATCCGGCCGGCGACATTTTCGCCGAGCGGGCCGCTCACCACCGCTTCGCCGAAGAAGTTCCCGTAGTTGGCGGCACCCGCGCGCGCCGTGATTTCGAGCACATCGGTCGGGCGCTTGCTGACGAACTGGATGACGCCTGCAGTGGTGCCGGTACCGAACAGGGTGCCCTGGGGGCCTTTCAGGACCTCGACGCGTTCCAGGTCGAAGGTCGTGAAGTTCATCTGCCCCGTCGACCCCAGCGGCACCTCGTCGACATAGGTCGCCACCGTATTGCCGGCGACGGGATCGAAGGTCGTCACTCCGATGCCGCGGATCGTCACCGACGGGTTGCCGAGGCCGACCGTCTCGCCGATGCTCCCGGCGAAGGTCCAGATGCCGCCGAGGGTGGCATAGAAGAGGAACGCCGCAGGGAAGCGCAGCAGGGCCACTTGCTCCACTCTGCGGGCTGTGCCGCGTCGCCAGCGGCGGCGGCGCGCGAAGGCCCTGCCAGGAGGCGAGTGCTTTTGGCCGTTCGTTCAAGCGCGTCGGAGATCAGCGCTCGAAATTCCTCGTCGTTCATCGAACTGAGCGCCGTTCCGATGATCCGCATATCAGGCGGCAACAGACCGTCGACCTCAAGGCCGAACAGCGATGGTAACAACATACGCTGTGACAGGTCTCCGGTTGCTCCGAAGAGCAATAACCTAGGCATCAGATCATCCTCTTTCGCTTCCGCCGGCGGCCTGCGCCGTGCTCCGCGCGCGCCAGATTATGTGCTGGTCAGAAATCCGGTTTTCGGGAGATCAGTCCGAAAGTGACGATGACGGCGTAACAGATGGCCGGAATCAGCAGCGATGAGCGCAAGCTGGAAATGTCGGCCATCTGCTCAGTAAGAGGTGGAATGATCGCGCTGCCTACGATCGCCATGCAGATGACACCGGAACCTTCGGCGGCACGCTTGCCCAAACCAGCGCTCGCCAGCGTGAATATCGTCGGGAACATGATCGAGTTCATTAGGCCGATCGCCAGCAATGACCATCCGGAAACGGCACCGACCGTATTGGCCGAGAGGAGGATAAGAAGGATCGCGGCGGTAGCGACGCCCGCCAGCACCTTGCCCGGATTGATGACACGCAGAATGCCCGCGCCCACAAAGCGGCCGACCATCGCGCCACCCGAGTAAAGCCGAAGCGATTGAACGCCTGTGCGGTGCCAATGCTGTGGCATATCCCCCGCGCGCCATAGCCATAGAAGTTGCAAAGGCAGCTTATGACGCGCTGTTGATCGATGCCCCGCCCGATGAGTTGGTTCTGCGAGGCGAGCGCCGCTGGTATCCTGATGTCCCAGATGTATTTGAGGGCTTTCGAGAACAGCGGGGGTGCTCGATGCCTTTAAAGGCAATTCGCAACTACGCTCCACGGTCCCAGCGTGCCCTATATTGTTAGCGTCCGCGCTCGTGGTGTAATTTCTGGTGTAGATTGAGATGATCGCATGGGGTGGGGCATGCCCCACCCCATGCGATTTCGATCTCGGTGGCCACCGGGCTCATCGGTAAGGTGGAGTTACCACACTTCACACGCCCACCGAGGAGTTGATCCCGATGACCGACGACAGACTACCGCTTGCCGAGCTGATGGCGAAGACTGGAGATGGAGATTTCCTGCGCACGATCGCCGAGAGCGTATTACAGATCATCATGGAGGCCGACGTCGATGGCCTGGTCGGCGCTAGCCGACACGAGCGCTCCGGCGACCGGACGACCTGGCGGAACGGCTACCGCGACCGCAGCCTCGATACCCGGCTCGGCACGCTCAACCTGAGGATTCCCAAGCTACGGACCGGCGCCTACTTCCCTGGCTTCCTGGAACCCAGGAAGACCGTCGAGAAGGCGCTGGTCGCGGTGATCCAGGAGGCGTGGATCGCCGGCGTCAGCACCCGGCGTGTCGACGAGCTGGTGCAGGCCATGGGCATGACCGGCATCTCCAAATCCTCGGTGTCCAAGCTGTGCAAGGATATCGACGAACGTGTCCATGCCTTCCTTAAGCGGCCGCTCACCGGCGACTGGCCCTACCTCTGGCTCGATGCTACCTACCTCAAGGTGCGCGAGGGCGGGCGGATCGTCAGTGTCGCCGCGATAATAGCCGTTGCCGTCAACACCGAGGGCAAGCGCGAAATCGTTGGCCTTCACATTGGACCCTCCGAAGCCGAGCCATTCTGGTCGAGCTTCCTCAAGGACCTCGCACGCCGCGGACTGACCGGCGTGAAGCTGGTCATCTCCGATGCCCACGAGGGCCTCAAGGCAGCGATCACTCGCGTGCTCAGCGCCACCTGGCAGCGGTGCCGCGTCCACTTCATGCGCAATGCCCTGGCCTACGTGCCCAAGGGCCAGAACACCGTCGTCGCCGCTGCCATCCGCCAGGTCTTCCTCCAGCCCGACCATGCCGCCGCGACACAGGTCTGGCGCCAGGTCGCCGACCAGTTGCGTACCCGCTGGCCAAAGCTCGGCGCCTGCATGGACGATGCCGAGCACGACGTGCTGGCCTACATGACCTTCCCCGAGCAGCACCGCGTCAAATTACATTCCACCAATCCACTGGAACGCCTGAACAAGGAAGTGAAGCGCCGCGCCGATGTCGTCGGCATCTTCCCGAACGAGGATAGCATCATCCGCCTCGTCGGCGCCGTCCTGCTGGAGCAGAATGACGAATACCAGCTCCAGCACCGCTACATGCAGATCGAGGGCATGGCCGCCCTTGCTACACCAATGATCGAGGAGGCACAGCCGCTACAGATTACACCCAAGGCCGCCTGAAAATGCAGCCCGCTGGCCACACCCAATTCTACACCACATTGACGGACGCGACCCCTATATTTTCGTCTCTGGTGCGGGGGTACACTCTCCAAGTTGTTGGCGTATCGGCCAAATCGGCATCGATCGAACGCAGTTTCGGCGGGGATTTAGGTTTCGTGGACAAAGGTTGACAGCAGGATCGGGCGTTGATTCAAGGCTGCCTTTTGGAGGTGGCGTTGGGCGAGCGTATTGGGCTGACGGAGGACGAGTGGGGGATCATCGGCACATTACTGCCATCTGAGCGTGGTCGTGGCTGTCGTCCAGCACAGGACAACCGGCTGTATTTCGAAGGCATGATGTGGATCGCCCGCACAGGTTCGCAATGGCGCCACTTGCCGGATGAATATGGCAAGTGGAACAGCGTTTTCCGCCGCTACCGGCGCTGGGTTACGACCGGGGTGTTCGAGGCGATGCTCGAGACACTGGGCGAAATGGTGGCTCGTGATGCCACTGCGGACATGATCGACAGCACCGTGGTCCGAGCACATCATTGTGCCGTCGGCATAAAAAAGGGACTCAGGAAACCGAGGCGCTTGGCCGATCGCGAGGCGGATTCAGCACAAAGCTCCACGCCCGCTGCGATGCCAAAGGCCGACCGCTCGGCTTTGTCCTGACGCCGGGCCAGAGCCACGATATCCAAGGCTTTGGCCCGCTGTTCCGTTTGATTGCTCATAAGATCGAGGCATTGTTGGCGGACAAGGGCTACGATGCAGATGCCATCCGCGAGGAATTGGCCAATGCTGACGTTGAGGCTGTCATTCCCGCCAAAAGCAATCGGCGCGATCCAATCCCACACGATCGCGAAAAATACCGTTGGCGCAATCTTGTCGAACGCCTCTTCAACAAACTCAAGAACTGGCGGCGTATCGCAACTCGATACGACAAAACCAAAGAGTCCTACCTCGGCTTCGTCAATCTCGTCTCAGCCCTGCAATGGATACCCTTTGTCCACGAAACCTAGTGCATGCATTTTATATACCGCACGTAGATTTTTTGGCGCTCAGACCGCCGTTTTTCGGCTTTAGTCAGAGAAACCCTGCCCGAATATTCTGCAAAGGTCATACCACAGCTCAGGGATTTGCCAGCCGCGATTGATGCCTTCCGCGGTTGATAAGATCTAGGGAGAGGCTGTCGAGGGGCTAACGGGGGGCTGAAGCATGGTTCGATCGATTAGTTTATCTCATGACGTGCCTCCCAACGCCTGAACAATCGACAGCTTTTAGGGACACTGCCTTCGAGTACGTATGGTCGCTGCATACCAGGCAGAGCGCGATGGCGATGGTATTGCCGAGGCCCAGGCGCGATTAGAAGATCTGCGCCAAAAGATGAGATAGTTGAGACGGCGTTTGGCTGAAGGCCAAAATTCAACGATGAAGCGATTGCGTCAGCCTCGCCGTTTCGAACGGCCGCTCATTGCATATCGCGTGGCTATTCCGGACAGTCTCCGACGTTCGACAAGGCGGACATAATGACCGGCCCGAGTGCGGTAATGAGATGTCTGCTACTGGGGAGCGAAATTTGGCCGCTGAGCGGCGAAGAAGGGTCGGCCTCGGAAGGCATCAACTGGCTCTGATCCGGTCTTAGCCGTAAAACTGATCAGCAACTTGCCGCGTGGATAGCTGCGATATAAGCAAAGGTCATTGCCGGACCGATGCTAGCGCCTCCTCCAGGATAGGCGCCTCGGAATACAGAATTGGAATCGATGCCGATGGCGTACAAACCGGCAATTGGCTCGCCTTCGCCATCCAGCACACGCGCTGAGGCATCGGTGTCTAGGCCGTTTATCGTGCAGAATTCGCCCGGCTTGATCTCAACCGCATAAAACGGCCCCGGCGCGACAGGCCCCAAGGTGGGGTCTGGTCGATGCTGTGGATCTCCCTGCTCAGCTGTGTAAGTGTCTTGCCCCTTGCCGAAGTCGGGATCCACACCATTGCGCGCGAAGTCGTTGAAACGTTGGACAGTCGCATCCAAGGCGGATAACGGAATTCCAAGCTTCTCGGCGAGTGCCGGTATCGTTGTCGCGGCCTTCAGGTAGCCGCTGCGGATATAGGCCTTGTAGGGAAGGGGCGCGGGTTTGACATGGCCCATGCCGTAGTTGCGCAACGCAGAATGGCAGCAGATCAGCCACGCCGAACGAGTGCCCCTGCGGATCATAACATTGCCCAATTCCTGATAGGACACGCCTTCGTTTACGAAGCGATGTCCGTCTTGATCCACGAGCATAAAGCCAGGGAACGCGCGGTCCCGGAATATGTGCGGATGATGAAGCGGCCGCCCGTGCCGATCCGGCATCGTCGAAAGCGCCGCCCAGATGCCGTTGGCAATATTATCCGCGACGACATGCCCTCCCGCTTGCTCTCCCGCTTGGATTCCGTCGCCCGCATTTATATCAGGCTGAAGCGAACGCCCCGCGTCAGCGAAGGGGAGGAAAGTTCGGCGCATGGCGTCATTGCCGCCATAACCTCCCGTCGCCAAGACGACGCCATGTCGCGCATGACAGAGTTGCTCAACGCCATCGCGTTGCACCAGAACGCCACTTACTCTTTCCTCATCGAGATGCAGTCTGATCATTGACGTGGATGGCCAGAGCGTTACCGCCTTTTCCCGCGCTGTGAAAAGCAATGCTCCAATGAGTGCGTTGCCCCCTACCAGTCGGGTCGGACGACGATGAACCAGCAGATCGCGAACATATCGTCCGATTTTCCGCGCGGTGTAAGAGAAGGCAGCCCGACTGCGAAACGCTGATCCGAAATGTGCGACATCAGCATATCCCACTTGCATGCCGCCTAGAATGGTCAAATTAGGAAGGCCGGGGCTGACCATTGCCAAGTCCTTGCCAAGCCGTCTGCCGTCGAACTCGGCTGCACCTATGCTTCTCCCGCGGGCTGCTCCCGGGCGCGATGGCTCATAGTCAAGGCTGTGCCAATTATCGAAGCGGACCGCGCTGTTCGCTTCCATCATCCTGATCATATCAGGACCATGCCGCAGAAAGGCTCCGATCTTCGCCCCGTCATAATAGTTGCCCATCAGGTCGCGCAGATAACTGTCCGCCTGTTCGAGGCTGTCAGGCAACCCAGCAGGCGCCATGTGCGGGTTGTTCGGTATCCACGCGACCGCACCTGATCGCGCGGTTGTGCCACCGAACTTCTCTCCTTTCTCGATCACCAGAACCGAAAGTCCGTGAGAGGCCGCGACGATCGCCGCCGTGAGTCCAGCAGCTCCCGAGCCGACGACCACCAGATCGAAAATCGCGTCATTATCCATCAGTCAGTCCTCAAATTCTGCAACTGGCGGCGACACGGCGTTGCCGTCGACCTGTTCTGGTGCTCAGTCAGCTTTGGCGCCGGCCGTCACCCAGTCTCTCAGCTTGGCGATTGACTGCGCGTCCAGCGAGCCGGTCAGCGGCATTCGCTCGCCCGATCCACCGGCTGCAACATGCGACCCCTCTACCTTGCGGATCAGATAGCTTTGGTCCGGCTTGCCAGGGGTGACGTAGAGAAGCGGGCTCTCGTCACTTTTCACCGATACGATGGCGCCGAACGATACTCCGCTTTCGAGATTGAGATTGCCCGACGCGCCCTGTGTCTGATGACAACTGACGCAGTTCGCATCGAATATTGGCTGTATCTCCCCGGCAAAGCTCGGTCCGCTTGCAACCCGCAGGGGTTCGTCGGCCTTCTGGGCATCATCGCGCGAGCAGGCGCTGATCAGCAGTAGGACAAGGCAGGGCAGAAGCCGCGTACCTCTGTTCAAGGTCGCTTTCGACCAATGCGTCATGGCATTTCTCATGCGGCGACTGACAGCGTCACGCCGGCATCATCTTTCACGGGCTCCCGTGCGGCGTTCATCCCGGCAAGATGCCCGTAGGTCATTGCTAGACCGAGCGTACATCCGCCGCCCCAATAGCTTTGGCCCGCCGGCGAGGAAATGCAGTTGCCCGCGCCGTACAGGCCGGGAATTGGGTGGTCGGACGTATCAAGAATCTGCGCGCGTGGGTTAATAACGGGCCCACCGTTGGTATCGAGCACGCCTGACCCAAGGATGATGGCATAATAGGGGCCCTGCGACTGAAATGGATGCATGGTAGCGCTGGGTGTTTCTCCGGTCTTCCAGGACGTGCCTTCGCGCGGGATCGACGTATAGCTCAGCCAGTCCCTGTCCCACTGGAATGCGCCGCGTTGAAATTGTGCGTCTGTGCCGGCCTCTGCGAAGCCGTTGAAGGTCGCCACCGTTTCGGCAATGGTCGTGGGAAAGCGGCTGTCCAGGCAAAATTCCCCCCATCGGTCTGCATGCTGCTTCAACCGGGCCTGGATCGCGGCTGAGAGCGCGGCAAGGCTATCGCCTTCGATGACATAGGCAGCCTTGGCGCCGCTAGCTGGCAACGGGAAGTTATCGGCGAAAAGCTCCGCAACGCGCCGGTCGTAAATCATGAACAGGAACTGGTTGGAATATTCTTCCCGATTGGCATCCCACGAGAAATGGACCTTGGCCCGGTCATGATAATTATGTTTCTCGTTGACCACGCGCTCGCCATATTTGTTAACGATCACCATACTGTCGCCAGGCGGCTGCCAGATGCCTCGGGGGACGCTGGGCAGGTCCAGCGTATGTTCCATCACGACCTGCATCCGCCAGGCATTGTTGAGGTTCCCGAGTTTTGCATCGACCTCCTGCGCCATCTTGACGAAGTCGCCTTCGCTGGTCGGCACCGAGCAGGTGCCGTAGATCGGCGCGGGCTGGAAATTGCGCATCATATCCTTGTTATGCGCAAAGCCGCCGGTGGCGAAGATCACGGCCTTGCGCGCCCGTATCCTCAGGCTTTTTTCCTCTGGCGCCGTGACGTCAAGTCCGACGACCTCACCTGCTTCGTTGCGCAGAATCGTCTTTGCACGGTGCTTGAGGAAAAATGTGACCTTCCGTTCGTCCAGCCATGCTTTGAGCTGCCGTATCAGTTCGACGCCAAGGCCGTACGTGCCATCGGGTTTCTGCGTCATGATCTGTCGGCCGACGGGAACCTTGTTCTCCGGACCCTCATAATAGTCGGGAAGCTGGAGTATCTGCGTGGTCTTCAACGCTCCGATGCCCTCCAAGAACTCGAAAGCCTTGGCTGCATTGTCATAAAACGCTTCCATCAGCCGATATTCCGGTTCCGGCATGCCAAAGAAGGGAGTGCCGCTGCGATAGAGGTTTGGACAGGCGCAACGCGCCATGTAGCGAAGCGCATCATCGCGGTCATCGACCTTGCCCCGGGCGCGCAGAAAACGGTTGTTTGGTACCCACATCCCGCCTTCGGACTTTGTTGATGTTCCCCCGAAACTGGGGCCCTTTTCCACTATGATGACCGAAGCACCTTCGTTGACGGCCGCGACGGCCGCCGACAGAGCCGCGGCGCCCGAACCGACGATCAAAATATCGGTCTCGTGCGCCCAGTCGATGGCAGCCCTTGATGGCCACGACAGGGTGGAGCCCACGGCAAGCCCCAAGGCCCCACCCGCCGCTGCGCCGGCCGCCGTCGAGAAAAATTGCCGGCGGGAGGAGCCGGCATCAACTGTTGTCGGATTGCCTGTCATGTCGATCCTCCTTTGAAAATTGCTCCCGGCTCAGCTTCGTGATGCGGAAACAGCTCAGAAATCCGCTGCGATCGTCAGACCGTAGGTGCGCGGCGGTTTGACGAAGCCGATGACCGGCGATCCGAGCAAAGTGGTCGCTACCTGCCCAGAGGCACGGATCGTCTCGTTGCCGATGTTCCGGATGTAGCCCGTGAACCGCAGCCCGTTGTCCAGGCGATAGGTGACGAAGGCATTTTGCGTATCGAACGCGGGTTGCGAGACGTAATTGAGGTTGAACGGCGAAAAGTAGATCCGGTCCGACCAGTTGCTCTCCCCTCGGATCGTCAGCGAGCCGCCGGGTAGGTCGAAGCTATACTGCGCCGTCAGGTCGATCGTATAGCGAGGCGCCTGTGGCAGCCTGTTCCCGGACAGGTCGAAGGCCGGTAAGCCATTCTCGTCGACGGTGGTGCCGTCGCCAGCTGGCCGTGCCTGGTCCGCCGTGACATAGTTTTTGAAGCGCGAATGGAGCCAGCTGGCATTGAGCGTGAGGATCAGGTCGCGCACCGGTTCCAGCGTGAACTCGCCCTCCAGCCCGTAGATTTCGGCGGCGGCCGCATTTTCCAGAACCAGCAACTGCCCCTGCACCTTGCCTACCTGCAGGTCGGAATAGTCATAGTAGAAGCCCGAGAGGTTCGCGCGCAAATGGCCGTCGAGCAAAGTCGATTTCAGTCCGACTTCATAGGCATCGACCTTCTCCGGATCGAGCGCGGGACCGGTCGAGCCCAGGTTGAAGGTGCCCGCCTTGAACCCCTTGGAGAAAGAGGCATAGACCATCACATCACGCGCGATGTCGAAGTCTAGGCCGATCTTGGGCGTGAAGGACTTGAAGGTCTGGCTATCGCGATGGACGGGAAAACGGGGGCCGGCGGCGGGATCGTAGAGATCGTCGAAGTTGAAGTCCGACTGGTCGGCGACCTTCTTCTTTTCCCAGCTATATCGCGCGCCGACAGTCACACGAAGCGCGTCGGTGATCGAATAGCTATCTTGCGCGAAGACAGCGGCCGCATCCGTCTTGAGCCGCCCGCCCGAATAGAAGCCCTGCACGAACAGGTCGGGGCCGCCCACGGCTCGAAGGTTCAACGGCCCCTGAATGAAGCCGTCGATCTTTTCGTGCATGTAGAAAGCCCCTATGACCAGCTTGTTCCGGTCGGTGTCGAGGTTGAGCTGAAGCTCCTGGCTATATTCGTCCGATGTCTCGCCAAAGGTGATCGGGAAGAGGTCGTTGCCGACCGGATTAAGGTCCGAATCCACCAAGAAGGCGCTGCTGCGATAGGCCGTGAGCGACCGCAGCGAGAGCGTGTCGCTCAGCTCATAGGAAATATCGGCACGCAATCCCCAGAACTCGGCTCGGTTGGAGGGATCACGCGCGCTCGCTACGTTGCGCGGGCCGGGATTATAGCCGCCGAGCAGCAGGCCGGTCGGCGTTACAGGAGCGCCCGCCGCGGTAAATCCCGCCGGACCGAAATAATGATAGATGTTGGACCGGTCTTTCTGATGATAATAATCCGCTCCTAGCAGGATCGTCAGGCGCTCTGTCGGCTCGAACAGCAATTGCCCGCGAATGGCCTGTGAATGCTTGTCATCGACGTCCGAGCCGCTGACGAGATTTTCTCCATAGCCGCCATGGTTCTGGATCTGTCCGGCCAGTCGCACCGCGACCTTGTCGGTGAGGCCCGTTGAATAATAGGCTTCCGCGTTGATCGTGTCGTAGTTGCCATAGGTAAGGCTGACACCGGCCTTGGTGGTGAAAGTGGGGCGGTTGGTGATGATATTGACGCTGCCGCCGGTGGCGTTGCGGCCGTAGAGCGTGCCTTGCGGACCGCGCAGCACTTCCACGCGTTCGACATCGTAGAAGGAGGCCAGCGCGGCGGCCGAACGGGAGAAGAACACGCCGTCCTGGTTGAACGCCACACTGCTTTCCGCGCCGGTGGAGATGTTGTCGACGCCGATTCCGCGCAGCGTCAGCCGGGCCTGTCCGACCTGTTCGGACACATTCAGGCCGGGCACACTGGAGGAGATAGCCGTCAGGTCGGTCGCTCCGCGCTGTGCCAGAGCGGCGCCTCCAATAGCCGAAACGGCGATCGGCGTATCCTGCACGGACTCCGCTCGCTTCTGCGCCGTGACGACGATATCGGCGATACCGGACGAGCCAGTCGTGTCGTCGCTCTGCTGCGCGCTGTTCTGGGCAAGTGCCGGACTTGCTACGAGGGCGATGGCCGCTGCGCTGCAAAGAGACGTCACACGCAGTTTTCTATAGATCATAAATCCTCCCGATTTTTGCATTTTCATTGATATCCTTGCGGTCGCAGCGCCGTGCTCAACTTGCGGCCTTGATTTCTTCGCGACAGAGTTTGGCGATCTTGCGTCGCACCCGAACGGCGGCGGCATCGCTCGACAGGATGGCCGGGCGCATTTCCCAGAAATCGCGGCCCGCCATCCGTTCCTGGATCGCCTCGATCATCGGATTATCCTCTTCGAGGAAGATGCGGTTCTGAAGCGTGCCGATCATGCGTGGCCGATCGGCATCTTCCGCCGCGTAGGAGCCGGAACTGCCGAAGAAATAATGGGTGGTGCTCTCCGTCTCCGGCGTGAAGATGTGGAAAGCGTATCCGCCCTCGTCCTGCACCGCCGGCGCACCCGGCGGCACCGCGCCGAAGTCCAGGATCATTGCCGAAGGCGCGTGCCACTCGACATTGTTCCACTGGTCGCAGAGCTGTCCCTCCAGGGGACCGAAGGGGCATATGGTGCCCGGCATCCAAAGTTCCGCGCGCACGACACCGTCCGCCTCGTGCACGGTCATCTCGCCGCTGCGCATACTGGCGTTGCCAAGCGAACCGTCATGCAAATAATGGACGTGGGTCAGGTCCATGATATTGTCGGTTTCCAGCAGCCAGTTTCCCTGAACGTGGAGATAATTGCCGATATTCTCATGGCCGCCCGGTTGCGGCATGCGTGAGAGATTGGGAATGAATGCCGGGTCGGCCAGCGCCGCATCGCCCAGCCAGATCCAGATCGCGCGGTGCCGCTCGATGACCGGATGGGACGGCACGCAGGTGCCTACGGGAAAGCTGCTGAAGGCGGATTCGTTGCCCAGGCAGTCGCCATTCGCATCGAAGCGCAGCCCGTGATAGCCGCACTGGACAATGCCGTCCCGCACCTGCCCGCGCGAAAGCGGCGCGAAACGATGTGGGCACATATCATCGAGCGCTACGGGTGCGCCATCGGCACCGCGAAACAGGACGATCGGCAGACTGAGCAGGGTCCGCGCCATGAGCCTGTCGCGGGCCAGGTCATCAGCCCAGCACGCCATATACCAAGCGTTCAGAGGGTAGCTGCGTTGGTGAGCCCTTGTCGACAATGCCTGCTCCTGTGCATGGCTGGAAGGCGTCGTTTCGGCGCGCGCTTCCTTGACTTCATCCCTATTTTGCCTCGCCCGGCGCATCCAATTGTCGTTGCTGATGGCACGCATAAGGAGGGGGCATCGGCGATGGACGCCCTACCAGTGCGCCATCGGCAGGCCGGCGACCGGCGCGGTAAAGGCCGGTATGTGGGTGCCGCGCAGCGACCCGAGGCAAGCGGTGCGCAGGTCCGGTCCGGCGAAGGTCACGCTCGCCAGCCAGGGAGCCACCGTGCCGCCGCACGCCGCCAGCGTCTCGAAGGAGACCGGCGCGCCGCTGGCGAACTCCGCCTCGAACCGATCGGTCGCGGCCGCATTGCCGAATTCCGCCAGTTCCAGGCAGTCGCCTTCCGGCGTGATCGCAACCAGCCGGTCGGCGAAGATCATCGTCGCCCACAGATTGCCATAGGCATCGAAGCAGATGCCGTCGATCACGCCGCGTCCCAGCGAGGAGGGACCATAAACCTCCCGGTCGCTCAGCGATCCGTCCGCGCCGACGCGCAGGCGGGTAACGCATTTGCCGGTCGTTTCGGCGACATAAAGCCATTCCTCCGCCGCATCGAGCCGCACTTCATTGGTGAAGGCAAAGCCGTCCGCCACCACGCGGATGCCCCGCTCGTCGACCAGCGCGATATAGCCGTCGCGGATCGTCGGCGTGATCGCGTCAGTCCAGGGATTGACCATGGTGGATATCGTCACCCACAGCCGCCCCTTGCTGTCGCGCAGCACGAAATTGACCTTGCCCATCGGCTTGCCGTCGATCCGATCGTGCAGGATGCGGGTGACGCCGGTGTCGCGATCCATGATCTCCAGCCGGTCGGTGCCGAAATTGGAGATGAGGATGCTGTTGTCCGGCCCGAAGGCGAGACCGTTGGGCAAGGTGCCGGACACGAGGCTTTGCTTGGCATCGCCCGACAGGTCGAAATGGGCGTCGGCGGTCTGGCAGATCAGCGTCTGCTGGCCGTCCGGCGCGATGTGCATCACGCCGCCGCGCGCGTCGGCGGACCAGAGCGATCCATCTCGTTGCGCCAAAATACATTCCGGTCGCTGGAGATCCTGGCCGATACGGCGCAGCATGGGGTCTTCGACCCTGAAGCCGACAAGCGGGTTGGGCCCGCGCCTATGCCTGATCACGGTCATGCCCCGATCCTCGTGGCAGAGGCGCCCTTGAGTTGCAGCATCTCGCGCGCATCTTGCGGCGTCGCCACCTCCAGCGACAGGCCATGCAGCACCGCGACGATGCGTTCCACCTGTTCGGCATTGGACTTCGCGAGGCGGCCGGGTTCGCCCCAAAGCGAATCTTCCAGACCGACGCGGACATTGCCACCCATGGAGGCCGACATTGTCGCGATCGGCATCTGGTGGCGGCCGGCGCCCAGCACGGACCAGATATAATCGTCTCCGAACAGGCGGTCGGCCGTCCGGCGCATCATCGCGACATCTTCGGGATGCACGCCGATGCCGCCCCGGATGCCGAACACTGACTGGATGAAGAAGGGAGGCTTCAGCAGGCCGCGATCTGCGAAATGGGCGGCCGAGTAGAGATGGCCGATATCATAGCATTCGACTTCGAACCGCGTGCCCTGAGCCGAGCAGCTTTCGAGAATATGAGCGATGTCGCGGAACGTGTTGCGGAAGATGTAATTGTCGCTGCCGCGCACATAGGGTTCCTCCCAGTCGTGCTCGAAGCTGTCGCAGCGTTGCAGCATTTCGTAAAAGGCGAAGTTCATCGACCCCATGTTGAGAGAGGCGATTTCGGGCTGGAAGGTGAGAGCAGGCGCAAGCCTGTCCTCCAGCGTGAGGATGGGCGATCCGCCCGTCGTGATGTTGATGATGGCGTCGCAGCGGTCCGCTATGACCGGCAGGAAACGCGCGTAGATCGTCGGGTCCTGGCTAGGTCGACCATTTTCGGGATCGCGGGCGTGCAGATGGACGATCGTGGCGCCGGCCCGTGCCGCTTCCATGGCCGATGTGGCGATCTCCTCCGGCGTCACCGGCAGATGCGGCGACATGGAAGGCGTATGTATCCCGCCCGTCACCGCACATGTCACAATCACCTTACGCATCCGTCATCCTTCCTGTCGGCTTGTTTGTGGCAAAGCTTCCAGATTGGCGGCGGCACGGGAAATCACTTTCCCCGATAGGACTGATAAGCCTCCATGATCGGGCGTCGATCGCCGATAGGCGGTGATTATGCCACGCATTTCGACAAACGATTTTTGCCCTCCGGCCCGGCATATTACCCCCGGCTTTCAACGAGGCATGGTCCGGGTGAGGAACAGCCTCATCCAGCCCGGGAAGGGCAAGGGAGAGATCGAGAAAATGGCAATCATCGGGATCAGGCGGCTGCGCTATTCAGTCTCGGATACGGAATCTTCGCGGCGCTTTTTTGCTGATTTCGGGCTTGATCCCGCAGGGAAGGGAAAGCCTGCCCTCTTCACCCTGGCCAATGGATCGGAGGTGGAGGTCCTGGCGACGGGCGATCCAGCGCTGCCCGCCTCGCAGATCGTCGGCGATGGCGTGCATGAAATTTGCTGGGGCGTGGACGATGAGGCCTCTCTGGGCGCGCTCGCCGATGATCTGGGCCGCGATCATGCGCTGGAAACCGTCGAGGGCGGCTTTCGCGCGACGCTGTTCGGCGTTCCCTTTTCCTTCGTCCGTTGGACGCCACGTGCTTTCGCCAATGCGCCTGATCCGGTGAATGCGCCCGGCGTGGTGCGGCGGCTCAACACGCATCGCAAGTGGCGCCGCCGCGCGCGGCCCAAGGTGATCAACCATGTCGTGTTCCGCCTGCCCGACTATGTCGAGGCGGCCCGCTTCATGCGTGCGCGCCTCGGCTTTCGCCTCAGCGACATGCAGACCGGCTTTGGCCAATATCTGCGCGCCAGTGGCAGTAACAATCACCATAATCTGCTGTTCCTGAACGCCAATGCGCATTTCCCCGGCTGCGACGGGCAATTGCGGTTCGACCACGCCAATTTCGGGGTGGAGGATATCGACGAGCTGATGACCGGCGCCAATTACATGGTGCGTCATGGCTGGCAGCCGTCCGACATCGGGCTTGGCCGTCATCGCATCGATTCCGCGCTTTTCTACTATTTGCCCTGTCCGGCCGGCGGGGAGGCGGAATATGGCGCGGACGCCGATTATGTGGACGATGCGTGGGTCCCTCGCGAATTCGACGTGCCGCTGTTCGGCTACAGCCATTTCACCCATAATGTGCCGCATTTTCTGGAAACGGAACCGGACTGGCATTTCAACTATCTGACCGAAGCGCAGGTGGCCGAAGGGATCGAGGATGTTTGAACCCTTTCCCACCAACTATGTCTGGAACCTGTCGATCAACCTCGCTCTGGAAATGGGCGGCGCGATCGGTGAGATCGACGCGGCCAACCGCGCCACCGCCCGCGCGGCGGAAACGGGGGATAATGGCGTAGACGCCTTCTTCGATACCTGGCTCGCGATGGCGGCGCGAGTGAAGGCGATGGGCGATGCGGACCATGCCGCTGGGCATGTCGGCAGCGCGGCCGCCAAATATCGCCGCGCCTGCGCCTATCTGATCACCGCCGAGCGGATGCAGGCGAGCGACTATCCCCCGCGCCAGCAGGCTTATTCCAACATGCTGGATACGTTCTACAGCTTCATCGCATGCAGCGGCGCACCGTGCGAGCGCGTCGATATTCCCTATGCGGGCAGCAGCTATCCCGCGCTCTTCTGTTCGGCCGCGACCCTGTACAATCCCACGCCGCCCTGCATGGTCTTCTGCAACGGCCTCGACAGCGTGAAGGAGATGGTGTTCCTTGTCGGCCTGCCGGCGGCGTTGCGGGCGCGGGGCATCTCCTGCCTCATCGTCGATCAGCCCGGTGTCGGCGGCGCGCTTCGCCGCAACGGCCTGCCTGCGATCATCGAGACAGAATTATGGGCCGGACGGGCGGTCGACTGGCTGGAAGCGCGAACCGATGTCGCGGTCGACCGGATCGGCATGATGGGCTGGTCGCTGGGCGGCTATTATGCGCCACGCGCCGCCGCGTTCGAAAAGCGTTTCAAGCTGTGCGTCGCCTGGGGTGCAAATCATGAATGGGGCCTGGTGCAGCAGCGCCGTCGCCGGAACGAGGGCGAAAACCCGGTCCCGCATTATTGGGCGCATGTCATGTGGGTGTGGGGGCAGACGGATATCGACGCTTTCATGGCTCTGTCGGAACGCATCACCCTGACCGGCGTGGTCGAACGGATCGACGTGCCCTTCCTGGTCGTGCATGGCGAAAATGACCGGCAGATCCCGCTGGAATATGCCCATCGCTCGCACGAACAGGCGGTGCGCAGCCCGCGCGCGGATCTCAAGATCTTCACGGCCCGCGAAGGGGGCGTCGAACATTGCAGCGCCGACAATATGGAGCCCGTCCGCAGCTATATCACCGACTGGATTCAAGACCGATTTGCCGAAATGACCTAATCGCGCGACAGTCGCGTGAAAATGATGTAGGAGTAGGAAAGAACATGACCGATTTGACTGGCGCCGTCGTCGCGCTCACCGGCAGCGGCTCAGGCCTCGGCCTTGGCCTGGCGCAATATTTCGGCGATTGCGGGGCGACGCTGGCCCTGCTCGATATTTCGTCCGAGAAGGTCGCAGCGCTGCAGGAAAGCTTTGGCGACGACATCCTGGCGATGCAGGGCGACGTGCGCGACATCGGCGCGCTGACGGCGTTTCGCGACGCGATCATCACCCGCTTCGGCCGGGTCGATTGTCTGGTCGGCGCGCAAGGCATTTTCGACGGCAACCGTCCGATCTCCGACCTGCCGGTGGACAAGGTGCCGGCCGCCTTCGACGAGGTGATGCAGATCAACGTGCTGGGCTATATACTGTCCGCCATCGTCTTCCGCGAGGAACTGGCAAAGCGCAACGGGTCGATTACGCTCACCGCCTCGTCCAACGCCTCCTACTGCGCCGACGGCGGCGGGCTGCTCTATACCGCGTCCAAACATGCAGTGGTCGGCGTGGTGCGCCAGCTGGCGTTCGAGTTCGCTCCCGACATCCGCGTCAATGCCGTATCGCCCTGCGGCATCGCGGATTCGGATCTGCGTGGCCCCGGTGCGCTGGGTCTAGAGAGTGAAAGCCAGAACGACATTCCCAAGGACAGCTTCATGGCGATGATCCGCAAGGTCACGCTGCTCGATCATCTGCCGACCGGCGCGGAATATGGCCCGGCCTATGCGATCCTGGCTGATCCGAAGCAGCGTATCCTGACCGGCGAGATCATCATGGCCGACCAGGGCCTCGCCAACCGCCCGATCATCTCCAGCCGCTAAGGAAAGCGATCATGGACATGCACACGACACCGTCACGCCCTGGCATAGGCGAGCGGCTGGACGACATTCTTGCCCGCACCGGTGCCGAATTGGACCGGGGTCTGGTTCCCGTGAACATATTCGCCAATTCGGACATCTTCGACGCGGAAATGGAGCGCATCTTCGCGAAGAGTTGGGTTTTTCTGGGTTTCGAAACGGAAATTCCGGAGAAGGGCGATTTCATGCAGCGCCGCATCGGCCGCGATAGCGTGATCGTCACTCGCGACGGCAAGGGCGATATCCATGTTCTCGCCAATTTCTGCCGTCATCGCGGCACCAAGCTGTGCCAGACCGATGTCGGCAACCAGAGCCATTTCCGCTGCCCCTATCACGGCTGGGTGTTCAAGAATAATGGCGACTGGATCGGCGCACCGGATAAGAGCAAGGCATATAAGGGCCTCGATCCCAAGGATTGGGGGCTGCTGAAAGCGCCGCATGTCGACAGCTTCCTGGGGATGATCTTCGCCTCGCTCGATCCCGACGCGCCAACACTCATGGACTATCTGGGTGGCGCGGCCTGGTTCATGCGGGGGATTGCGGATCTGCACCCCGACGGGATGAGCCCGATGGGCCCGCCCGATCGCTACAAGGTGCGCGGTGACTGGAAGACGGGGGCGGAGAATTTCGGCGGCGACGGCTATCATGTCGGCGTGGCGCATGGGTCGGTCCAGACCATCCATCTGGCGCAGGGCTTCGACGTCCTCAACAATTACTCGACCCACTACGTGCTGCCGAACGGGCACAGCTTCCTGGGTCACGATTTCGACGGCATGTTCGGTCCCGACGGCCATGTCTGGTATTATCCCCCGGACATCCAGCAGCATTTCGATCTCGATCGGCTCGATCCGGTGCTCCAAGATGTGGTGAGGCGCAATCCGCCAATCGTCGGCACCATCTTCCCCAACCTCAGCTTCATCCGCTTCTTCGGCCCGCCTTCGCCGGGTCAGCCACCGGTCGTCTACACCTCCTGGCGCCAGTGGCAGCCGTCCGGTCCCGGTGAGATGGAGCTATGGTCCTGGCAACTCAAATGGAACTTCATGGACGATCAGCAGGCATCCGACAGCTATGCCGCCGGCCAGTTCGGCTTCAGCTCTGCCGGCATCTTCGAGCAGGATGACACGGTGGTCTGGGAAGGCGCGCCGGAAGCCGCGCGCAGCGTCTGGGCGCGCAAGGAGAACACCGTGTTCAACATGCAAATGGGCATGGAGGGCATGGGCCAACAGGTTCTGGACAAAAGCTGGGACGGACCCGGCGAAGCTTGGCGTCCCGGCCCTGGCGAACCCAGCCAGCGAGCCTTCTATCGCCATTGGCTGAGCCAGATGACGGAGGCCGGCCGATGAGCGCGATCACGCCTGACATCGAATTTTCCATCCGCCAGTTCCTGGGTCGCGAGGCCATGCTTCTGGACAATGGCCGGCTCGATGACTGGGTCGCGCTGCTCGACGAGAATATCCTCTACGAAATTCCTCTGCGTATCAGCGCGCGCAAGCGGGAGGATGAGTTCCCGAAGGGCGCCTTCCGCATGCATGAGGATATGGCGATGATCCGCAAGCGCCTCGAACGCATGGGCACGAACGAGAATTGGGCGGAAGACCCTGCCTCGCGAACCGTGCGAACGGTCGGGTCGGTGTTGGTCGAGGCGGACGAGGGTGACGGCATCTACCGCGTCCATAGTGCATTGTCGCTGTACCGACAGCGCGCGATCGATCGCGCTTACGAATGGATTCCGGCGCGTCGGATCGACCGCATCCGGGTCGGCAGCGATGGTGCATGCCAGCTCGTGCGTCGCACCGTCATTCTCGCCGAAACGATCCTGCAGACGCCCAATCTGGCTGTCTTTCTCTAGACGTTATCGGGCACGGCGGAAAGGACATCAGGTCAGTTCCGCCGCCGCCTCCTTCAGCACCTCTCGAAGCCAGATATGCCCTGGGTCGTCATCGCTGCGGACATGCCAGATCAGCGTTTCCTGCAGAGTCCCGAGATTGATGGGTGGGCGGAGCACCCGCACCTTGTCATTGTCGGCAAGTTGCTGGGCGAGCTTGCACTGAACCGTCGCGATCAATTCGGTGCCCGGCAGCATTTGCAGCAGTCCTGCGAAGGTGGGGACGTGCAGCAACTCCTTGATGACGATGCCGCGCCGCTCGATTTCGGCTTCCTCGACAGTACGCACGTTGGCGCCGAAAAACGCCAGGGCATGCGGATAGGTAAGATAGTCGTCTTTCGTCATATTCTCGCCGATCGGATGATCCTGCGCGACGACGCACACGAAACGGTCCATGAACAGGTCTGCGGAGAAAAGATCGACGTCGCGTCCCTCGCGACCGAATAGGCTTCTATCTCCATGGGTGATCACCATGTCGATATCTCCGCCCTCCAGCCGCGAGAAACTGGGGCCAAACACATTTTCGACCATCAGCCTGAGTTGCGGGGCACGCGCGGCCAGAATGCGCACGACTTTGGGCAGATAGACGTGGACGCAATAATCCGACATCGCGATACGAAAGGTCCGTTCCGATGTTCCCGGATCGAAGATTGCCTGCGTCTCCAGTGCTGCATTGATGTGGAGCAAGGCAGTGCGAACCGGCTCGATCAGGGCGCGCGCCTTTGGCGTCAATTCCATCTCGCGCCCGACCCGCAGAAGCAGCGGATCATCGAAATGTTGACGAAGCCGTTGCAGCGATCCGCTCAGCGCCGGCTGCGTGACACAAAGGCGATCGGCTGCGCGCGTCACGCTACGCTCGGACAGCAATGTGTCCAGTGCCAGGAGAAGGTTGAAATCGAAGCGATTGAGGTTAGCCATATATGCTTGTTTCCATCCTCTCCCTGACTGGCTGACCCTCACGGCAGTCTGCTTCTCATATATGTGAAGATGCCAGACCCAGCTCTGATTTGCTCATCTTTTGGGCTTATGATCAACATAGGACGAACTGATTTCCTGCCCCGCTTTCGCGTGCGTAGACGCCTTTCGACAATGACGCAGCAGGACGGATGATGATAATGGAGATCGACCTCACGGGCCGGACAGCAATCGTGACCGGGGCAGGGGGAGGGCTTGGCCGCGCTCATGCTCTCGCTTTGGCCGCCCATGGCGCACGCATAGTGGTCAACGATGTCGGCGGCGGTGCGGGTTCCGTCGTTCAGGAGATCATCTCGCTGGGCGGGGAAGCGGTGGCCGATGCTACCGACATTACCGATCCGGCCGCCGTCAATGCCATGATCGACACGGCGCAGGAGAATTGGGGCGGCGTGGATATTCTCGTCAATAATGCCGGAATCCTGCGGGATCGCAGCTTCGCCAAGATGGGAATGGATGATTTCCGTGCAGTGATGGAGGTCCATCTGATGGGTTCCGTCCATTGCACCAAGGCTGTGTGGGCCGGCATGCGGGAACGGCGATACGGCCGGATCATTTTCACCACCTCCTCATCAGGCCTGTTCGGCAATTTCGGCCAAGCCAACTATGGCGCGGCCAAGATGGCCCTGGTGGGGTTGATGCAGACCCTACGCCTGGAAGGGGAAAGATACGACATTCGCGTCAACTGCCTGTCGCCGTCAGCGGCCACACGCATGACCGATGGATTATATCAGTCGGAGGATCTGTCTCGGCTCCATCCTGGCCTGGTCGCGCCTGGCGTCGTTGCGCTTTCGTCTGACGATGCCCCGAACGGCGCCATATTATGCGCTGGTGCGGGAAGTTTCGAAGTTGCCAAGATCTTGCTCACGCAAGGATTGTGCCTTGGGGAGCACGGTTCCGCAGGCGCAATTCTATCCAGTTGGCACAGCATAAATGATCACCAGGATGCGTTTATCCCAGCCCATGGCCCTGATCAGTTTGCCCACGAGATTTCGAGGGCTGATAGCCGATTAACGTCTTAGAAGATGTTTCCTATCTCGCGAAGGTCATTGGGGACTGAAGATGGGTTAAGCTGGACATTTGCTGCTTGGAACAGAAAAACCGGGGTTGAATGTCTTCGATGGGTCGACTGCGGAAGTGGCTGCTACCGCCATTTCGGGCCGCTCCAGCACCCGGATAGCGATTCTGGAACGGTCATTCCGCGCATATGAGTCGCGCCTCCATATCCTTGTGCGGACACGGCTCTCGGCAGGAACGCTGTCCTGTGGCAGGCGACCATAAGGAGCGGGTATAAATTTCTTGCCCAGGCCGAAACAGGAGTGACGGCGATAGTTCAATTATCGGTGAACGCGCGGTCGAACTGATCCCGCAATGGCTTGGTGAGATAGGACAGCATCGATCGGCTACCCGTTTCAATGAACAGTTCGGCGGGCAGGCCCGGTCGGATTCGTAAGGTGGAATGCCGCTTCAATGCTTCTCGGTCGATCATGATTCGCGCAGGGAAAAAGCTATTGTGTCCATCGGGATCGCTCGTTCGCGATGGCGCCACGAAGATGACCCTCCCGGTGAGTTCAGGGGCTGCCGTGGAATTCAGCGAAGTGAATTTGATCCGAACATGCTGACCGTTGCGGACCTGATCGATGTCCATCGGGGTGATAGCCGCCTCGACGACCAACTGGTCCTTGTCGGGCACGACTTCCATGATCGTCTCGGCCGGGCGAATGACGTCGCCCGCCGCGCTGAAGGCGAGCTTGTCGATGACCCCGTCATAAGGCGCGACCAGCAGGCTGCGGTCATGCATGTCGGTGGACGACAGGCTTTTGGACTGTTGCTGGTTGAGTGCGGCATTGACCTGGGCGAGCAGCGTGCCCGCATCGGAGCGCTTCTTCTGGGTCGCCTCCAGGATCTGGGCACGCGCCTCGCTGATGCGCGAACGGGCCTCGGCCATGTTCGCTTCCAGCGAGGCCGCCTCGCCATCGATGCTCACCGAGGTGCGTTCAAGCTGATTTTTCCGGGTGATGGTCACCAGCTGCTTGTCGTACAGTTCGCGCAGCCCGCGCAGTTCCGGCTCGATCAACCCGGCCTGACGACGCAGCGCCTCGACCTGAGCCTGCTGGCTTCGTATCTGCTGCTCATATTGGGCGATCCGGGCCTGAAGCTGGGCGATCAGCCCGGCCGCTTCACCGCGATGGAGCGCGAACTGGCGTTGCTCGTCCGCCATCGCCCGGATCGCGCCCGGATCGTTCCGCCGCGTCAGCAGGGCGGGAAAGGCGATATGGGCGGCGCCATTGCTCTCCGCCTCCAACCGGGCGCGTTGTGCGAGCAACTGGTCGACGGAAAGGTGGGACAGGTCGGCATCGCCGCCCGATACCTTGTCGTCGAGCCGGATCAGCCTGTCGCCCTTGCGCACATGCTGGCCGTTGCTGACGAAAATTTCCGCGATGGTGCCGCCATAGGGATGGGCGACGCGCTTGATCCGGGATTCGACCCCGATCTGGCCGGGGGCGATAACCGCCGCTCCCATAGGCAAGAATGCGGCCAGCCCGCCTAGTCCAAACACCATCGCCGCCAAGGCGACGCGCGCGCGCCTGATCCGGATCGGCAGCAGGGCGTCGGTATCATAGGCGGGTGAGGCGAGAATATCGTTGGCGACCGTCATCGGAACCTGGGCCATGCCGCTCACCCTTTCGCCCGCGCGGCATGCGCGGGCCTGCCGCCGTCGATCGCGACCGGAGCAGCCTGGCCGGACACGAAACGTGCCAATATCTCGTCCTTGGGGCCGAAGCCCTCCATCCGGCCGTGGCGCATGAACATGATGCGGTCGACTCCCGCAAGAATGGAGGGGCGATGCGATACCACCACTGCTATCCCATTACGCTGGCGGATGCCGGCGATAGCGGCTTCCAATGCCGCCTCTCCTTCGGCATCGAGGTTGCTGTTTGGTTCGTCCAGCACCACCAGGAACGGATCGCCGAACAGGGCGCGGGCGAGTGCAATGCGTTGGCGCTGGCCCGCGGATAGACTGATGCCGTCACGCCCCACCCGCGTTTCGTAGCCCTGGGGCAGACGCACGATCATGTCATGGCATCCCGCCGCCATCGCCGCCGCCACCACCGCTTCGGATGGGGCGGCCGGATCGAAGCGCGCGATATTCTCGGCGACGCTGCCCTCCAGCAGCTCGACCGTCTGCGGCAGATAGCCGATATGACGGCCCAGCCGATCCCGGTCCCACTGGTCGAGCGCCGCGCCGTCCAACCGGACGCAGCCGCGCACGGGCGGCCACACGCCGATCAGCGCCCGCACGAAGGAGGATTTGCCCGCCGCGCTGGGTCCGATGACGCCCATCGCGCTGCCGGCCGCCAGACTGAAGTCCAAGCCATGGGCGGCGAGTGTCTGGGTGCCGGGCGGGACGATGACCAGTTGTTCGGCCTGTACTTCGCGGACGGGCGGCGGCAGGGTGGTCGAGATACCGTTTTCCGCCGGACAGCGGAACAGCAGCTCAGTCAGCCTGAACCAGCCCTGCCGGGCGGAAACGAATGAGCGCCAGTTGCCAATCAGCTGATCGACCGGCGCCAGCGCGCGCGATCCCAAGACCGAGGAGGCGAAGATCGCGCCGCCGCTGGCCTCTCCTCGGATCACCAGCACGGCTCCCACCGATAGCAGCAGCGATTGCAGGAACATGCGGCCGGTCTTGCTGACCCCGCCCAATGCCCCGGTCGTTTCGGAGAGGCGGGTCTGGGCCCATTGAAACTGCCGGTTGATGCCGGCCCAGCGTTCCAGCATCACGCCGCGCATGCCCATGCTGGCCAGCAGTTCGACATGCCGCACATTGTCGGCAGCCAGCGCCTGCCGCTGACCCGTCACTTCGGCCAGCGTTCGCACTGGATCGCGCGTCGCCCGATCGGTGAATAGCGTCAGCCCGAACAGGGCCATCGCGCCCAACAACGCCGTGAGGCCGAGATAGACATGCAGCAGCGACAGGATCAGCAGGAAGAAGATCACCCAAGGCAGGTCCAGCAACGTCATCGGTCCCGATCCGCCGAGGAAGGCGCGGACGTGATCAAGGTCGCGCATGGGCTGAAGCGGATCGCCTGCGCCAGCGGCGCTGCTCAGCGAGGATCGGAACATGGCCTGCTGCACCCGCGCCGAAAGGGGGCGCTCCAACGCATTGGCGACATCCCCCATGATCCGCGCCCGCATCGTGTCGAGCATGGCCTGAAAGCCGTAGACGAGCGCCACCATCAGAAACAATCCCGCTAGCGTCGCGAGATTATGGCTCGGCAGAACCGAGTCATAGACCAGCATCAGGTAGATCGAACCTGCGAGAAGCAGGATGTTGAGGACGACACTGAGCGCCAGCACCGTCCACAGGGCGGACCGGTACGGGCCGACCATCCGGGCCAGTTCCTTGTCCTTGAGCAGGAGCGAGAGGGCTGAAAAGCGAGGCTGCATGGCCCGTCAAATCCGTTCTTCGTGGCTGGAGCGGGCGCGGCCACCGCGGCCCGCCCGCCATCGATCCCCGGCGGTCAGAGCAGGAAGTCGCCCGCCGCCAGATCGATATTGCCGTTCAGCTTGATCTCCAGATCGGCCCCGTAGGCGGCATTCACCCCGACATAGACGGTCGTGACATTGGTGCCGGCATCATAGACGTAGCCGACATGCCCTTCCGCCACGGCGCCCGCCGCCGAAAGCGCGTCGTCGAAGATCAGCACGCCGCCATTCACACCGGCCGTGTACAGCGCGGTCAGATCGATCCTGTCGCCCTGTGCTTGCGAGAAATCGGTGATGGTGTCGCCCGTATCCCGGACGTCGAGATAGCGGAAGGTGTCCGCGCCCGTCCCGCCGGTCAGCAGATCGGCGCCAAAGCCGCCGACGATCAGATCGGCGCTATTCTGTCCGAAGATCTGATCGTTGCCGGACCCGCCATAGATGTCGTCCGCGCCGTCCAGAGCCGACGAAGAGGCTGCCGGCGCCTGATAGCCGTAGAGGAGGTCGTCCCCGGACCCACCCCATAGCTTGTCCGCTCCTGTCCCGCCATTCAGGGTGTCGTTGCCCGCCTGTCCATAAAGCTGGCTGTCGTTCCCGTCGCCCGCATTGATGATGTCGTTGCCGGCCCCGCCTGCGATCTTGTCGTTATTGACCGAGCCGGTGAGCGTGTCAGGTCCGCTCGATCCGGTTTGCGCATTGGCCCCGGTGACGGTCTCACTGTCATTGTCGTTCGGATCGCCCGTTCCGGTGAAGATCGTCGGCGCGACATAGGCGAAGTCGCTATGTCCGTTCACAGTGATGACGACATTATGACTGGTGCCGTCCGCAGATTGCACCACGAATGTTTCCGTCGGATGATCGCCGTTGTTGAGAGCGTTCGTGTCGGCGTCGCCGTTGAGCAGCGCATAGGTCCACAGGCCGTCGCTGCCCATGCTGAAGTTGCCATAGGAACCGCTCTGGCTGGTGGAGGTAAAGCTCGTCGGGCCATCCGGATCGGAAAGGGTCAACTGCCCCTGTGCCGTCGTGAGCGCGGCGTCCTCAGTCACCGATCCCGTATCGACGCCGCCGATCAAGGCTGGATCAGCGACCGCATCCAGCACGAAGCCCTGCGTCGCGGCGGTCGAACCGCCATGGCCGTCGACGACATTATAGCTGAGGCCGACCAGGCCGTTATAATTGGCGGCCGGTGAGAAGGTCCAGGTGCCGTCGCCGTTGTCGGCGAGCGTGCCATGATCGGCGGTGAGGCCGGAGATCGCGAGGGTATCGCCGTCGACATCGGTGAAGCCGGCCAGCAGATCGGTGGCCGAGATGGTATAGCCGGTGTCTTCCGTGCCATGGGCGAGTGTGGCCGCCGTGCCGGTCAGCGCGGGCGCGTCGTTGACCGCATCCAGCACGAAGCCCTGCGTCGCGGCGGTCGAACCGCCATGGCCGTCGACGACACTGTAGCTGAGGCTGACCGGGCCGTTATAATTGGCGGCCGGTGAGAAGGTCCAGGTGCCGTCGCCGTTGTCGGCGAGCGTGCCATGATCGGCGGTGAGGCCGGAGATCGCGAGCGTGTCGCCGTCGACATCGGTGAAGCCGGCCAGCAGATCGGCGGCCGAGATGGTATAGCCGGTGTCTTCCGTGCCATGGGCGAGTGTGGCCGCCATGCCGGTCAGCGCGGGCGCGTCGTTGACTGCATCCAGCACGAAGTCCTGCGTCGCGGCGGTCGAACCGCCATGGCCGTCCACGACATTGTAGCTGAGGCTGACCGGGCCGTTATAATTGGCGGCCGGTGAGAAGGTCCAGGTGCCGTCGCCGTTGTCGGCGAGCGTGCCATGATCGGCGGTGAGGCCGGAGATCGCGAGGGTATCGCCGTCGACATCGGTGAAGCCAGCCAACAGGTCGGTGGCCGAGATGGTGTAGCCGGTGTCTTCCGTGCCATGGGCGAGCGTTGCCGCCGGAGCCGTCAGAACGGGGGCATCGTTGGTGCCGTGGATGATGATGGTAATATTCGTGCTATCGGTGCCGCCATGACCATCGCTCACCTGCACGCCGTAGGTCAGCGTCAGTGTCTCGCCGGCGGCCAGGAAATTGAAGGCCTGCGTGCCCGAGTTGAAGTTCCAGCCAAGATTGTTGTGATCGCCGCTGTTAGCTTCGAGTGCGCTGGACGGCGACAAGGTCAGCATGGCTTTCAGCGCGTCGTTGCTAAGGCCGCCGGAGGGCCCGTTCACCGTCACGCCGCTCACGACGGAGGAAATCTTGTCCGATGTATCGACATCAGTGACTGTCAACGTACCGGCTTTGCTCAGCCCGCTGTTGGTTTCGTCAAGGCTCGTGGCGGCGCTGTCGCCGCTGGCGAGGCTGATGACGGGCGCGTCGTTCGTGCCGACGAAGGTGATGGTGGCTTCGGCGACGCTCAACGTGCCGTTCGCGAGCTGAATGGTATAGGTCACGCGGTCGACGATCGTTTCGCCGACGCCGAGATGATCGATGCTCGCCTGCAGACTGGAAGAGACGAGATACTCAAGCTTGCCATTGTTGATGCGAATGCTGCCGCCCCGTTCCGTCGGTTCCCAGGCGCCGCCAGGAGTGTCTTTCGTGATCAGTTGGCTGGTGTTGTAGTTTACGGCGCCGCTGTCGGTCTGATCGGTGACCGAATAGAGGCTCTTGGCGTTGCCGCCCAGATCGTTCGCCATGACATCGAACGTCAATATGTGAGTCGCGTTCCCTTCCGAGACGGAATAGAAATCGTCCACTGCCTGCGGCGTGTTGTACATCGACGTCGTGTTTACCGATGTAGTCGAATTCGCCATGTTCACTAGGTTTCGTGGACAAAGGGTATCCATTGCAGGGCTGAGACGAGATTGACGAAGCCGAGGTAGGACTCTTTGGTTTTGTCGTATCGAGTTGCGATACGCCGCCAGTTCTTGAGTTTGTTGAAGAGGCGTTCGACAAGATTGCGCCAACGGTATTTTTCGCGATCGTGTGGGATTGGATCGCGCCGATTGCTTTTGGCGGGAATGACAGCCTCAACGTCAGCATTGGCCAATTCCTCGCGGATGGCATCTGCATCGTAGCCCTTGTCCGCCAACAATGCCTCGATCTTATGAGCAATCAAACGGAACAGCGGGCCAAAGCCTTGGATATCGTGGCTCTGGCCCGGCGTCAGGACAAAGCCGAGCGGTCGGCCTTTGGCATCGCAGCGGGCGTGGAGCTTTGTGCTGAATCCGCCTCGCGATCGGCCAAGCGCCTCGGTTTCCTGAGTCCCTTTTTTATGCCGACGGCACAATGATGTGCTCGGACCACGGTGCTGTCGATCATGTCCGCAGTGGCATCACGAGCCACCATTTCGCCCAGTGTCTCGAGCATCGCCTCGAACACCCCGGTCGTAACCCAGCGCCGGTAGCGGCGGAAAACGCTGTTCCACTTGCCATATTCATCCGGCAAGTGGCGCCATTGCGAACCTGTGCGGGCGATCCACATCATGCCTTCGAAATACAGCCGGTTGTCCTGTGCTGGACGACAGCCACGACCACGCTCAGATGGCAGTAATGTGCCGATGATCCCCCACTCGTCCTCCGTCAGCCCAATACGCTCGCCCAACGCCACCTCCAAAAGGCAGCCTTGAATCAACGCCCGATCCTGCTGTCAACCTTTGTCCACGAAACCTAGCCCCCCAAACATGTCTGTCGCTGTTAAAAAAATCCGGACGGATCTGGTGGACCATATATAATTTGGAGAAAACTGTTACCAATGTTTGTTGGTTAAAATTAATAAGTTGTCCCTTTAAAGAACATATATTTTATCAATTAAGACTAATTGTATATAACAAACGGCATAAATATCTAGTTTGATATATATCATCTGCTATATTATTGCGCCATTGTTACTCGGCTGAAAAAGCGCGGGAATCGTAAACTCAAGACGGGCGCGCACGATTGGGATGCATGTGGCGGACCAGCCTGTTCAAACAAACGGCAGCTTCCCCATGGATCCTGTTCTGGGATCGGCCAAAGAGCATTCCGGCTATGAAGCCGGCGCTCAGAAGATCGAATGCACCATGTCCCAACTTCTTCAAAGTCTTCGCCTCTCCGCTTCGCGATGAGGCGGGGATAACAGCCTTCGCGGCAAGTTCGGCGATCACCCCTCTTTCCCCCGCAGAATGATAACATAATGGCGCAAAGCTATTGCGTCGTCACAGCTCTTCAGGAGGCTATAAAAATGCCTTCTTAATAAAGGGGTTACGCCAATGCGAGGTGAAGGACGGCGCGGAGCGATTGCGTATTCCGTATCGAAAGCAGGACGGCTGGCGAGCGATAGTATCGCAGCGCTGGTCGTGGGTGGATTGATGGTGCTGCCCGACAGTGCGGAAGCGCAACCGGCGCTGCGCTTTTGGGACGGCAGCGATCCGGCCGAGCATGAGAATGGCGTCATCGACGGTGGCTCGGGCGTCTGGAGCGCCACCGACCCGAGCTGGACCGACAGCAGCGGCACGGTGAATGGTCCGATGCGGCCCGTCCCCGCCTTCACCGTTTTTCAGGGACACGCCGGCACGGTAACGATCGACGACAGGAGCGGCGTACCGGCTGTCACCGGCATGCATTTTCTAACGGACGGCTATCGGCTCGTCGGCGGGCAACTGAAACTCGATGGTGGCGCCTACACCTCGATTCGTTCAACGGCGGGGGCGACCACGCGGATCGAGGCCGAACTGACCGGCAACGGAGGCGTGTTCTTCAATGATTTCGGCACGGTCATCCTGACCGGCGCGAACAGCTATCAAGGCAATACGCGCGTCGATGGCGGCACGCTGATCGGCAACGCGGATTCGATCCGCGGCAATCTGGAAAATGGCGGCACCGTCATCTTCGATCAGAATAAAGACGGAATCTTTGCCGGAGGTGTGAGCGGCCTGTTCAGCTTCTGGGGCTTCATGATCAAACGGGGTGAAGGCACGCTGACCCTTGGAAGCAGCAATAATCTGGCTTGGCGTGTGGAAGAAGGCGCTCTGGTGGCTCGCGCGGCCGGCTTTGGCGGCAATGTCGAGATAGGCGCGACGGGACAGCTGACCTTCGACGCGGGCGAGGGGGCGGAGACGGAAACCGTCTATCCCTACGCTCTTTCGGGTAATGGCCGTTTCGACATCAAAGGGGCCAGCATGCTCGTCCTGACCGGCCAGTCCACATTCTCCGGCCGCACGGAAGTTGTCGACAGCGCGCTGCGGGTGGATGGCGCATTGGGCGGCACGCTCCATGTCGGTGCGAATGGCATGTTGAGCGGCGGGGGGCAGGTCGGCGCCGTGGAGATCGCCACAGGCGGGCGCCTGACGGGCAGGGCCGGCGCGACGCTTCATATGGGAAGTCTTGTACTTGGCGCCGGTTCGATCACCCAGGCCAGTTTCGGGACGACGCAAGATCCGGCGCTGTTCGATGTAGCGGGCGATGTGACGCTGGACGGCACGTTGCATGTTTCCAACGGCGCGCCGTTGGGTGAAGGGCTTTATCGGCTCATCAGCTATGGCGGCAAGCTCACCGACAACGGGCTGGAGATCGGTGCCCTGCCGCCCGGGGAAGCTGCCGGCAGCCTTTCGATCCAGACCGCGACGGTGGGGCAAGTGAATCTTCTTTCCGGCACGGCGGCGCGGCCCTTGCAATTCTGGGACGGTGGCGACCCGACCCGCTATGGAAACGGCCGGGTGGACGGCGGCCCCGGCGTCTGGCGCAACGGAGCGCTCAGTTGGACCGGGCAGGACGGAACCGTCAACGAGGCTGGAAAGGCCAATGGCTTTGCGATCTTCACCGGCAATAGCGGGCAGGTGCTGATCGACAATAGCGCCGGGGCGGTAAAAACCGGCGGATTGCAGTTCGCGACCGGCGGCTATGTCCTGTCGGGAGGCACACTGACATTGGCGGGAGGGGATCGCACGGTCATCCGCGTCGGCGCGGGCAGCCTGTGGGATTCCGGCCTGACCGCCGAAATCGCCGCGCCCCTGGCCGGAGCCACCACCTTGGTCAAGCGCGATGCGGGCACGCTCATCCTGTCCGGCGCCAACAGCTACACGGGCGATACCGAAGTCGAGGCGGGCACGCTGATCGGCAATAGCCGCGCGCTTCGCGGCAATGTCAGCAATGCGGCGACGCTAGTGTTCGACCAGCGGGAGAATGGCAGTTTCTGCGGCGCGATCCGGGCGCTCGATGGAAACGCCGGGACGATGGTGAAAAGAAGCAGTGGCGTGCTGACGCTCACTGGCCCCAGCGCGCTCGACTGGCGATTGGAAGAGGGACGGCTGACGACCGCGGCGAGCCGCTTTACAGGCAATGCCGACCTGCGGCCGGGCGCGGAACTCCAGTTCGCGGAGACCAGCGCCAGCCGCTATTCCGGCCGGATCGGCGGCAGCGGGCGGTTCATCAAGGCGGGCGGCGGCGCGTTGACCCTCGATGGCGATTCCTCCGGCTTCACCGGCAGCACCCAGCTTCAGTTCGGACGCCTGATCGTCGAGGGAAAGCTGGGCGGCCAGATTGCGGTGGAGGCGAACGCGATGCTGGCCGGCCGCGGGACGTTGGGTTCCGTCCGGGTCGCTCCGGGCGGCAGGATCGCGCCCGGCCCTGGGATCGCAAAGCTTCATGTCGAGGGAAATCTGACCTTCGCGCCGGGAAGCCGCTATGAGGTGGAGGTCGATCCGTTCGGCACGTCCGCGGATGCGATCATCGTGACCGGCGTGGCGACGCTCGGCGGCACAGTCGCCCATATCGGCGCCAGCGGCAATTACCGGCCCAGTTCCACCTATGTCATCCTGCTCGCGGAGGGCGGGGTGCAGGGCCGGTTCGACGGGGTTACGTCCACCTACGCCTTCCTGACGCCTCAGCTCCGCTACGGCCGTGACAGCGTGAGGCTGAGGTTGGATCGCAATGATGTCCGGTTCAGCGATGTCGCCGCATCCTCGAACCAGCAGGCGACCGGTGCGGCGCTGGAGAGGATGGCGGCAGGCAGCAAGGTACAGGACGCCGTGTTGATGAGTGATGCCGAGACGGCGCGCAAAGCCTTCGATCAACTGTCCGGCGAATTTCATGCCTCGCTGCGTGCCGCGTTGATCCAGAACAGCAGCCTGTCGCGCGATGCGGCGCTGGACCGACTGCGTGGGACGACCCCGGACCGTCCGGGGCTGATCTATTGGGGGCAGGCGCTCGACGCCTGGAGCCATTGGCGCAGCGACGGCAATGCCGCGCGGTTCGACCAAAGCTCGTCGGGCGGACTGATAGGCATTGAGGCTCAGGCACCCGGCAGCAGCTTTCGCCTCGGCATGGTCGGCGGCCACAACCGCGATCGCATGAGGGGACAGGGGCAGGCGGATGTGGACAGCTACCACGCCGGACTTTACGGCGGCGGGATGCTGGGCCGGGTGGCGTTGCGGGGCGGGTTGGCCTTCGCCTGGCAGGATGTAGCGGTCCAGCGTTCCGTGCGCTTTTCCGGTTTTGCAGACGGTGTCGCCACCCAGTATCGCGCAACGACCGCGCAGATGTTCGGCGAGACCGCTTATCGCATCGAGACGGCGGCGGGATCGATCGAACCCTTCGCCAGCATCGCGCATGTGAGGCTGGATGTCGGTCGCGGGCAGGAAAGCGGCGCGGCGGCGGCATTGCAACTGGAAGCGGATTCCCTGCGCACCAGCTACGCGACCGCGGGCACGCGCGGCGACCTCGATCTGGCTGTAGGAAGCGCTCGGCTCGCGGTGCGCGCATCGGCGGGCTGGCAGCATGTTTTCGGAGATCAACTGCCGGTGGTTCAGGCTGCCCTTGACGGCCAGCGTTTCGCCGTAAGCGGCCTGCCGATTGCACAGGATAGTCTGGTCAGCGAATTGCGGTTGCATGGCGCGATCCGTGACCGGTTGCAGGTCAATCTCGGTTATCAAGGCGCCCTGGCCCGTAGCGGGCAAAATCATCAGTTTCAGGCCGGCCTGAACTGGCAATTTTGATCTTGCAGAAGAATAGAAGCCAGCTTTCCCGAATTGTTTTCCGCTGACGGTCGTTCGGAAATCGGCCAATTTTAGGCTTTGAAAAATGAGAAAATGGACCGACCGGCCTCGGAGCAAGAAATTCGCTCCTGAGCGTCTTGCAAGCTCTATCCGTCTGACATGTCCGATGAGAGTGGTCGCTGATCTTACCGTATTTGACGCTCCAACGGGAGGATGCGGGGCAGTGTGAGCACAGCCTGCGCGAAGTATTCAATGGTCTGCGCTATATCGTGAAGACGGGGCGCGCCTTGGCGCTGGATGCCGAACGACCTGCCGCCTTGGGCGACCGTGTATCAACAGACGCAGCGCTGGTTGGCGGCGGGCTGCTTCGAAGCGCCTTACAAACCAATTGAACACTTCGGCAATGCTCGCCGCGCAGGCGCTGCCCGACTTCGATCGCCAGGGCCTCGCGGCTGAACACGTCGACCACCGTCAGCGAGCGGAACTTCTGCCCTTTGCTGAGCTGGTGGTGGACGAAGTCAAGGCTCCAGGCTTCGTTAGGCCGCCTGGGCTGGCAGCGCGCCTGTCGGTGCATGACCATCTTGCGGCGACGAGGCTGCTTGGTGCGCAGCGTCAAGCCTTCCTCGCGGTATGGCCGATAAACAACATTCCTCCCGACCTGCCAGCCTTCGCGCTTCAGCATAACGCGCACCGTCGATAGCCATAGCGGATCCGCGTCGCCACGATCTCATGTATCCGTTGCCGAACCGCCGTGCGCGGATCGCGCGTACTCGGCTTACGCCGCGTCGAACGGTGCTGATGCGTCACCTCACAGGCTCGACGCTCGCTGTAGCCGTGTGACGACACGTTATGGGCTACAACTTCCTTCATGAGCGCTGGCCGGGGACCTTTTTTGACAGGACGTCCTGCAGCACGGCTTTGTCGAGGCTCAGTTCTGCAACCAGCTTCTTGGGCCGCGCGTCCACCACCACCTGCTTGAGCTCGCGGAACTGGTCCGATTCCAGACCCGCATATTGCCGCTTCAGGCGACAAAACGTCTGTTCCGAGATCCCGAGCTGACGGATGATCAAATCAGCCACCGGCAGACCCAGTTCAGCCTGCTTCAGCACCGCCACGATCTGCTCCACCGAAAACGGCTGCTTCTTCATCGACGCACCTCCTCAACAATGAAAATCCGTCGGAAAAACTAACGTTATGTGTGGACCACTCTGCCCATGTCACCTCATCGTCTGGCGGGCGCCTGCGTTTGGGAAACAGGATTTGGCAGTTCAATCGCTTCCCTGGGGCGATAGCTGCGGCAACATGAAGTTTCAAACTGGCGTTTTGCCAGTGTCGTTGATCGCCAAGCCGGGTGTTGGATGGCTTTCATGTGGGCTTTGCGATGAGTTTGGGAAGTTGCACGAGGTTGTAGGCGATCATTCGGAAGGTGAAGGCGGCCTCTGCTCTGGCGAGGCCCCTGACCTTGAGCCCGGCGATACCGCCGACGGTCTTGGCCCAGCCAAAGGCCTCCTCGATCCGTTTACGGATGCGCAGGCTGACGGCATAACTATCATGACGGGTCGTGCGGCGGTCGATCAGATAGCCTATCGATGTTTCGGGCGCCCCCATGTCATGGTGCCGAGGCAGATCAGGCTGACCTCGATCCCGGTGCATCCCAATGTGCGATATTCCATTCCGTATCCCTATAGAAGCTGGCCTCCGCCCATTCTCCTTAGACGCTGGAGGCGGCAGGACACTCAAGATAATTTCATAAAGCGTTGAGCAAGCCTGTTTTTACGGTCGCCGGAGCCCGGCGGAACGGGAGATGGCCGCGCGGCCGCCGATCGTTTCACGCTGCGCGCGCTCCGGGCCGCGAAAGGACCGATTGCGGCCCTCCGTTCCGCCCGCTAAGGTCGCCATGGTTCTTTGTCATCGAAGGATCACCGAACGCCCTTGTCCAGCCGGGACGTCCGACAGGGATGACCGGCGCCGCGCCGAACCGCGCTTTTCTCCAGATCTGGATATGCCTGCCACCGTGTCTGATTTACCTGATCCAGCGGATGCGTTTGCCAAGGCCGGTCGCCGCCTGGATGCCCGCGGCCTGGCGCCCGCGACCGCCGGCAATTATTCCGCCCGGCTGGCCGACGGGACGATCCTAATTACCCGGTCGGGCGTGCATAAGGGGCGCCTCGATGCCGCGCAGTTCATGCGCGTGGCGGCGGACGGCACGGCCATCGACGCGGGTCTATCCTCTGCCGAGACGTTGCTGCACTGCCTGATATATGCCGTCGATCCCGCCGCCGGGGCGGTGCTCCACACCCACTCCGTCGCCGGCACGGTCCTCAGCCGGGCGCTGGCCGGCCGGGACGGGATCGAGCTGGCCGGATATGAGCTGCTCAAGATTTTTCCGGGCGTCGCTACCCATGAGGCGAGCGTCACCCTGCCACTGGTCGACAACAGCCAGGACATGCCCGCGCTCGCCGCCCTGCTGCGGCCGATATTGCTGGCGCAGGAGCGGCTGGTGCCGGCTTTCTACATTCGCGGCCACGGGCTTTACGCCTGGGGGCCGACGCTGGACGCGGCCGAGGCGATGGTGGAGGGGTGCGAATTCCTGCTGGCCTGCGCCTGGGAAGAAATGAAGCTGAGGGGAGGGGGCCGATGACCAGTCTGATCCAATATGACGACAGCCCGCCTCATGGAGCGCGGGGCCGGTTGGACGATCACGGCGCGATCGCCGCCATTCTGGAGCCGACGGGCGTGCGGCTTGAGCGGTGGGAGGCGGGCGCGACGCTCTCGCCCGATGCGGCGGATGCCGAGATCATGGCCGCCTATGCGGAGGACATAGAGCGGCTGAAGGCGCGGGGCGGCTACCGGTCCTGCGACATCGTCAAGATGACCCCGGACCATCCCGACCGCGAAGCCATGCGTGCCAAATTCCTGGCGGAACATGTGCATGACGATGATGAAGTCCGCTTCTTCGTCGAAGGAGCGGGCCTGTTCTACATTCGCTTCGGCGGCACGGTCCATGCGCTGGAATGCACGGCGGGGGACCTGATCGTCCTGCCCGCAGGGACGCCGCACTGGTTCGACACCGGGGAGCGGCCGCGTTTCACGGCCATCCGCCTGTTCACGACGCCGGAAGGCTGGGTCGCGCGGTTCACGGGCGATGAGATCGCCCGCGCCCTCCCCCTCTATCAGGGGGCGGCATGAGGCCGGGCGCAATCGTCACCGACATAGAGGGCACCACGTCCAGCATCGCCTTCGTCCATGACGTGCTTTTCCCCTATTCCCGTGCGCGGCTTGAGCGCTTCCTCACCGATCATCCCGACGCGGCGGCTGCGATATTCGATGCCGTGCGCGCGGAAGCGGGCACGGACCTGGACCGGCAGGCCTGCATCGCCCTTCTGCGCCAATGGCATGATGCCGACCGCAAGATCGGGCCGCTCAAGCAATTGCAGGGCATGATCTGGGCGGACGGCTATGCGCAGGGGCATTTCACCGGCCATGTCTATCCCGACGCGGCCGAAGGGCTGCGCCGCTGGCATGACGCGGGCATTGCCCTGCATGTCTATTCGTCGGGGTCCGTGGCGGCGCAGAAGCTGCTCTTCGGGCATAGCGATCATGGCGACCTGACGCCGCTATTCGCCGGCTATTTCGATACGGCGGTCGGCGGCAAGCGGGAAGCGCGCTCCTATCGCGCCATTGCCGAAGCGCTGGACCGCCCGCCCGCCGAGATATTGTTCCTCTCCGACACGCCGGAGGAACTGGCGGCGGCGACGGAGGCGGGCCTTGCCGTGACCCTGCTGGCGCGCGACGGGGCACCGGCCGACAGCCGCTTTCCCATAGCCGACAGCTTCGACGCCATCGGATGGCAGGAGGATCGCCGATGAGCTACACCGCCCTGGACGAACGCAGCGTCGGCCCCTTTCTGGCCGATATAGCCCCCATTGCCGAGCGTCTGGGCGGCAGGCCGGGCGATTGGACGGTGGCGGAGGTCGGGGACGGCAATCTCAATCTCGTCTTCCTGGTGACCGGGCCGTCGGGGGGCGTCGCCGCCAAGCAGGCGCTGCCCTATGTGCGCATGGTGGGCGAAAGCTGGCCGCTGCCGCTGTCGCGCGCCTATTATGAGCGTCTCGCCCTGGCCGATCAGGCCGCCCATGCGCCTGCGCGCGTCCCCCCGCTGCTGCATCATGACGATGCTATGGCGCTCACGGTGATGGCGTTGCTCAAACCCCACCGCACCTTGCGCGGCGCGCTGGTCGAAGGGGAACGCTACCCGCTGCTTGCCATTCATCTGGCCGAATTCCTGGCCGATACGCTGTTCTTCACCTCCGACCTCGCCGTGCCGGTGGTGGACAAGAAGGCGCGCATCGCCGCCTATCTGGGCAATACGGCCATGTGTCGGATAACAGAGGACCTGATCTTCGACGAACCCTATTTCGACGCGCCCATGAACCGTCATACCCGGGGGCTGGAGGACATCGTCGCCGCCTTCCGGACGGACGTGCCCCTCCGCCTTGCCGCGCAGCGGATGAAGGCGCGCTTCCTCGCCGCGCCGGAGGCGTTGCTGCATGGCGATCTCCACACCGGATCGGTGATGGTGACGGCGGACGATACGCAGGTGATCGATCCCGAATTCGCCTTTTACGGGCCGATCGGCTTCGATGTCGGCATGGTGCTCGCCAATCTCTGGATGGCCTATCTCGCCCAGCCCGGCCAACGTCCGGCGGAGCGGCCCGACCCCTGGCTGCTGGACCAGTCCGAAACATTGTGGAAGGGCTTTGCAAAGCGCTTCACCGGGTATGGGAACGCCCTTGATCCCCAGGCGGACCATGGCGCGCTGCATGCGCTTGCCAGGGGCGATGCCGATCTGCGCGCGGCGGCGATGGAGGATGTGCTCGCCGGCATCTGGACCGACGCGCTGGGCTTTGCCGGTTGCGAGATGATCCGGCGCATCCTCGGCCTTGCCCATGTCGCTGATTTCGAAAGCATCGCGGATGAAGCCTTGCGCGCCGATTGCGAGCGCCGGGCGCTCCAGATCGCGCGCAGGCTGCTGGTCGATCGCGCCGCCTTTCCCGGCATCGCCGCCGTGTCGCATGCAATCCGGCTGGACAGGGCGCCCGCATGAGGCTGGAGGGCAGGGCCACGCGCTCCATATGGCTGGAGCCGGATGGATGGAGCGTCGGCATCTTCGACCAGCGGCGCCTGCCCTGGGCGTTGGAGCGGCTGGTCCTGAAAACGCCCGGACAGGCGTTCGACGCCATAGCCGACATGGCCACGCGGGGCGCGCCGCTGATCGGCGCCGTCGCCGCCTATGGGCTGGCGCTGGCCTTGCGCGAAGACCCGAGCACCGCGTCGCTGGAGCGCAGCTTCGCCCATCTCGCCTCGGCCCGCCCGACGGCGGTCAACCTGCGCTGGGCGCTGGAGAGGGTGCGGGCCGCCGTCGCGGAACGCCCGGCCGACGAACGGACGGCGCTGGCCTATGCACAGGCCGCCCGCCTCTGCGACGAGGATGTCGCGGCGAACCGGGCGATAGGCGAAGCCGGCCTGCCCCTCATCCGGGAAATCGCCGCGCGCAAGGGCGGGGAACCGGTCAATATCCTCACCCATTGCAATGCCGGCTGGCTGGCAACGGTGGACTGGGGCACGGCGACCGCGCCCATCTATCTCGCGCATGACGAGGGCCTGCCCGTCCATGTCTGGGTGGATGAGACGCGACCCCGGAACCAGGGCGCGCTGACCGCTTTCGAACTGGCGGGCCACGGCGTCCCGCACAGCGTCGTGGTCGACAATGCCGGCGGCTTGCTGATGCAGCAGGGCAGGGTGGACATGGTCATCGTCGGCACCGACCGGGTAACCGCCAATGGCGATGTCTGCAACAAGATCGGCACCTATTTGAAGGCGCTGGCGGCGCAGGCGCATGGCATAGCCTTCCACGTCGCGCTTCCCTCCAGCAGTTTCGACCCCGCGACGCCGGACGGCGCGGCCGTGCCGATCGAGCAGCGTGCCTCCGACGAGATACGCTTCATCCCCGGCCCCGATGATCATGGCGCGCAGACCCGCGTCGGCATCACCGCATCGCCCGCCTTCAACCCGGCTTTCGACATCACGCCAGCCGGCCTGGTCACAGGCTATGTCACGGAAAAGGGCTTGATCAGGGACGCGGCGGGCCTTTTCACGCTCCGTTGACCGGTACCGGGCTGAGCGGCTTGACCTCGCGAATGACGACCAGCGTCTTGAACGTGCGGATGCGGTCATTGGCGGCGAACAGGCGCTGCGCCAGATCGTCATAGCCCTCCATGTCGCGCGCCACGATGCGCAGCGCGAAGTCATGATCCCCGGTGACGTTCCAGGCCTCCAATATCTCGGGCTCGTCGCGGAATATCTCCATCATCTCGTTCATCGTGTGCGCGCTTTCGCGTTCCAGCGAGACGAGGACGATCATGGAGAGGGGCCAGCCCAGATTCCTCGGCCTGACGATGGCGATCTCGCGCTCGATCACCCCGATCGCGCGCAGGCGCCGAATGCGGCGGTAGCAGGCGGGCGGCGACAGGCCGACGGTTTCGGCGAGGGCGGAGACCGGCCGCTGCGCATCGGCCTGCAACAGTTCGACCAGTTTCCGGTCGAAGGAATCGAGGAGATCGTTTTTCATCGCCTTCAAAGAATAGGCGATAAATTTTATCGGAAAAGCGACAAAATCGAACGCACTTATCGCATGCGTTGCGATAGCTATGCCGCGTCCGTCCATCCATATTCGAGTGTTGCATGTCCAGCGTTGCCGCGCCCCGCCCCCTTTCCACGCGCGTGGATCCTGTCGCCCTCGGAGCGCTCTCCCTCTCCCTTTTGTCGGTCACTTCCGGCGCGTCGCTGGCCAAGCGGCTGTTCCCGCTCGTCGGCCCGGAGGGGGCGACGACGCTGCGCCTCATCGTCGGCGCCGTGATCCTGTCGCTGGTGTTCCGGCCGTGGCGGCTGGACTGGCGGGCGGGCTGGCGGTCGCTGCTGGCCTATGGCGTGGTGCTGGGCGTCATGAACCTCTCCTTCTACAATGCGCTGGCCTATATTCCGCTGGGCCTGGCGATTGCGATAGAGTTCACCGGCCCCCTGACGGTCGCGCTGCTTACCTCCCGGCGGAAGCTCGATTTTCTCTGGATCGGCCTTGCGGTGCTGGGCCTTGCCAGCCTGCTGCCGCTCTGGGGCGCGGCGTCCCAGCTCGACTGGCGCGGCATTGCGCTGGCGCTCCTCGCCGGCGCGTGCTGGGCCGGCTATATCCTGATCGGCCGGCATGCAGGCCGCATGCACGGAGCCGCCGCGTCCGCCGGCGGCATGATTGTCGCCACCCTGCTCGTCGCGCCGGTGGGATTGGTCCATGCCGGTGCCGCGCTGCTGACGCCGCAGGCGCTGCTGCTTGGCGTGGCGGTGGGCATCGTGTCCAGCGCCATCCCCTATTCCCTGGAGATGGTCGCCCTGCCCAGATTGCCGTCCAACACATTCGGCATCCTGATGAGCGCGGAGCCGGCCGTCGGCGCGGTCATGGCGCTGATCCTGCTGGGCGAGGTGCTGACGCTGTCCCAATGGTTCGCGATCGGCCTCATCATCTGCGCGTCCATCGGCACGGCGGTCACCGCCCGGGCGGGGGAGGCGATGGAGCAGCCCTGATCGCCCGGCGGCGCAACCGGAAGGGCGGCTGACCTATGTGGCGCAAGGGCCGGGGCGACGATAGCCGTCACCGGCGGCAAGCCGATCCTGTAGCGGCGGCGCACCGCCATCGGGCACAGTGAGCCTCTGCCCGGCCAGACGCATGCGGAGATCGTGGGCAGCGTCGACGATGGCGAAGCTTTGCAGGCGATGGCGATCGCGGCGCGCGGATGGAGGCCGCTGCCGCATCCCGTTGCGATCCGCAGCCTGCCGGCCCGGCGGGATGGCGGGCCGAACAGGGAACCAATGCCGGGTGCGGTCCATTCCACATCCATGCACATCATCAGCAAAGCCGCCGCCATGCCCGCGACCGGATCGGCAGGAACCGGATCATGAGCAGGGGACGGGACGCGACCTCGCCCTGGCGGATGCCCGCAGGCGCGTGGAAGGACGTGCTCATGCGCACATGGAAGGAAAGCGCGGCGGACAATGTCGGGCTGGTCGCTGCGGGCGTGTCATTCTATGCCTTCCTGGCGTTGCTGCCCCTGCTCGGCGCCATCGTGCTGACCTATGGGCTGGTTGCCGATCCGCAGACGGTGACGCAAAACATGGCGGCGATGACGCGGGTCATGCCCACGGACATCGCCCGCTTCATCGGCGAACAATTGATGTATGTCGTCCAGACCTCCGGCGGGAAGAAGGGGCTGGGCGTGCTGGTGGCGCTGGCGCTGGCGCTGTTCAGCGCGCGCAATGGCGCGGCGGCGATCGTGACGGCGCTCAACATCGCCTATGAAGAGGAGGAGAAGCGAGGCCTGGTAAAGGTGAACCTGCTCGCGCTTCTCATCACGGCCGGGGCCGTCGCGATGGCCGTATTCGCTCTGCTGTCCATGACCGTCCTTGCCTATATCGAGGCCTGGCTGCCGTCCTCGCCGGTCCTTGCCATGCTGTCCAGGCTCATGTCCTACCTCCTCCTCGCGCTGGCGGCGGCGGCAGCGGCGGCGACGCTCTACCGCTTCGGTCCGTCGCGCGACCGCGCTCGCTGGATGTGGCTGACCCCCGGTTCCCTGTTCTTCGCGGCGGCGTGGGTGCTGCTGACGCTCGGCTTTGGAATATATGTGGCGAATTTCGGCAATTACGGGGCCACCTATGGATCGCTGGCGACCGTCATCATTTTGCTGACCTGGCTCTATCTGTCCAGCTACATCCTGATCTTCGGCGCAGAACTCAATTCGGAACTGGAGCACCAGACGGCGCGCGACACGACCGAAGGCGACGAACGCCCGCTGGGACAGAGGAACGCCTGGGCGGCGGATCATGTCGCGCAGGGAACGCGGGCGGGCGAAGATCGACAAACCCAAGTTACCAAATTGGGTTAGTCCAAATCTTCGCTGAAGGATTATCCATATTCATCATCTTTCGACAGTCCGTCCAAATATCGATTCACCGCAAATCGGGGAAAAGGCACGGAACCGCGCCAGTTTCATACTGTTCATCCCGTACAGCCCAGGAGATGAACTTATGCAGACGCCATCCGATGATCGGAACGACTTGCGCAGCGAACTGCGCAACGATGCCGAAAACCTGACCAGTGCCGCGACCGACCGCCTCCATGAAGAGGTGGACGCGCGCAAGAGCCCGCTGGTCGATCAGGCTAAATCGGTCTCCGCCGCGCTCGACCGGGCAGCGGGCGAACTGGGCGAGGGCGCGATGCCGTCCTGGATCAGATCGACGCTGGAACAGGGCGCGCAGCAGATGCGGCGCCTTGCCGAAACCATCGAGCAGAAGGACTCCCGGGAACTGGCCGGCAGCATCCGCCACCTGGCCCGCGACAATCCCGTGACCTTCCTGACCGCCTGCGCGGCGGCGGGATTTGCCGCCAGCCGCATCTTCCGGGCGGAGGCGGACGGCAGCGCCACAGGTGCCGCCATGGCACCGCCGGCGCCCCAGCCGCAGCCCTATACGACCGTCACGACGCCCGTGCAGCCTTCCGGAACGGGAGGAGTGATATGAGCGACCCGCAACCGGACCGCGCCAGCGTCGCCGGAGCCGGCGGCGGCAGGGACGAGGACATAGCCTCGCTCCTCCGCGCGCTGATGGGGCAGGGAACGCATCTGGCCGAACAGCAGATCGCGTTGTTGAAGGCCGAAGTGCGGGAATCCGCCACCAGCGTGAAACTGGCCGTCGGCTCGGTCGCGGTCGCGGCCGTGGTCGGCATCGCCGGGCTTGGCGTATTGCTGATGGGCCTTGCCTATCTGCTGGCCGACGCCATCGACCATCTGGGCTTTGCTACGCTGATCGTCGGCATCGTCGCCCTGATCGTCGCCTTCATCCTCTATCGCGGGGCGCTGGCCAAGGTTCGCGCCGCCGAACTCGCGCCCGAACGCACGCAGCACATGCTGGAACGCACACCCTCCGCCCTGCGCGGCGACCTCAATCCGGAGCACAGACCATGACCGACACGCTTGACCGAGATCCCGACGCCATAGAGCGCGACATCCGCCGCACGCAGGAGGATATGAGCCGCACGATCGACAGGATCGGAGACCGGTTGACGCCGCGCAACCTGTTCAATGCCCTGCTGGACAAGGCGGATGAACATCATGTCGACGCCCGGACGCTGCTGGACGGCGCGCGGCGCAACCCCATCGCGCTTGGGCTGATCGCCGCCGGCACGATCTGGCTGATCAGCGACAAGGACTCCCCATTCCCCAGCTTCGGCTCCGGCACGGGCAACCGCCATGTCGATCCGCACCATCGCGATTATGTGGCCCATATGTCCGGCATCGAGATTCGCGATGGGGAAGATGCGATCGCCTATCAGCGCCGCCGCGACGCCGCACGCGCCAACTATCTGATGCTCGAACGCCGGCATGATGAGGATGAGAGCAGCTTCCGCCAGCGGCTCGACGACCTGACCGACAAATTCCGGGAAAAGCGCCATGCCTGGGCGCAGGGTTCGGGGCAGGCGCGCGACGTCGCCGGACATGCGGCCACGCAGGCCACCGAAAGGGCGCGCAGCCTTTATGACGACAATCCCTTCGTCGGCGGCCTGATCGCCGCGGCGGTCGGCGCGGCGCTGGGATCGGTGCTGCCGCTCAGCCGGACGGAACAGGAAAGGCTGGGTGCGCTGGGCGAGAAGGCGCGCGGCATGGCGGCCGAGCAGAAGGACGCTTTGGCCGAAACGCTGCGCGAAAAGAAGGACGAGCTTGTCCAGAAGGCGGATTCGACGCTCCAGCAGGGTGGACATTCGGCGCCCCGGCAACCCTCCTGACCGGGACGGGGGTGAGGCCGCGCCGCCACATGCGCATGATCTGCATCTGGCCGCGCGGTTTATGCACTCGCAAAACAGCCGCTTGATCTCCACATTGGCGCGATGAAAGTGTCGACCTTCGCCAGCGCTGAACCCGCCATCCTCAACCGCCGCCTGCCCGATCCGGTGCGGGCGGTGATTTTCGACATGGACGGCACGCTGCTCGATACGGAGGCGGAGCATCGGCGCACCATGGCGGAGGCGGCTGCCGCGCTGGGCTGGCCTTTTTCCGAGGCGTTGCAGCTTGCCATGGTCGGCATTCACCGCGATGCGAACCGGGTGATGCTGGCGGAGCATTTCGGCGCGGACTTTCCGCTGGAGCAGTTCTACGCCGACAGCGACCTGCTGTTCGAGGCGGCGTTGGAGGCCGCCATTCCGAAGCGGCCTGGCGTCGAACCGGCTTTGGCCGGGTTTGCCGCAGCAGGCATTCCCATGGCCGTCGCGACCTCGACCGAGGCGCCCCATGCCTGCCATCGCCTCGAAAAGGCGGGCTTGCTCGACTATTTCGACGTGGTTGTGACGCGCAACGATGTGGAACGGCCCAAGCCGCATCCCGAACCCTATCTGCTGGCGGCGAAGCGCCTGGGCGTGGCGGTTGCCGATGCGGTGGCGGTGGAGGACAGCTATGCCGGGGTGCGTTCGGCGGCGGCGGCCGGCATCGCGACCGTGATGGTGCCTGACCTGCTCCCGCCGACCGACGCGGAACGGGCATTGGTCGCGGCGGTGCTCCCCAGCCTGCACGACCTTGCCGCCATGATCCTGCCCTCGGCGAAGGGCTGACCCTGCTCGTCCCGCGATCCTGACCCTTCGTCGCAAAGCCGGTTGCGTCGCCCGCGCTCTTGGAATTGGGGAGCCGATGTGGGACAGCGGAATCTGGATCGCTGACAGGAAGATACCGGGACCTTATGCCGCTGCCTAGCCGATGGAAGATCCTGCCCTGGGCTTGCGGTGCCGCCGGCATCGCGCTGTCGGCCGCATCGGTGCGGGCGGCCGATCCCGCACCGTTCGAGCTTGGCGGGCCGGGCCTGCGCATCACGGTCATGCGGGGCAAGGACGTGCTGCCCATTGCGCAGGTGCCCAGCCTGGCCGAAGGCGACAGGCTGTCGATCGGGGCCGACCTGCCGGAGGACCAGGGCGCAAGATTCCTGCTGCTCTCCACCTTCCTGCGGGGCGCCACCAATCCGCCGCCCAAGGATTGGATCAAGTCCGCCGAAACCTGGAAGAAGAAGGCGAAGGACAACAGCCTCAGCCTGACCGTGCCGAAGGGCGCGCGGCAGATGACGC
>NZ_CP084406.1:475000-1005000 GCF_024611135.1 Sphingobium sp. CFD-2
TCACCGGCCGTTCCGAAGTGACGGAACTGGGGGCAGGCTTCTACCGTGTGGTGCTGCGCCACGGCTTCATGGAGGAAGTCGACATTCCCGCCGCGATGAAAGCGGTCCAGGGCTGCGGCGGCCCCATCAACGTCAGCCAGACCAGCTATTTCCTCAGCCGCCAGACTTTGATCCCGTCGGAAAAGCCCGGCATGGCGATCTGGCGGGAAAAGCTGTTCGCCTGGATGATGCGCAATGCCGTGACGCCCATGGATTTCTTCAAGCTGCCGACGAACCGGGTGGTGGAACTGGGGTCGCAGGTCGAAATCTGATTCGCCTTCATTTTTCATCTTCGCCCGTCATTCCCGAAGGCGGGAACCCATCCCCCGGACGTGCTGTCTGGGGCTTCTTACGGAGGGTGGATTTCCGCTCCGTGACGATGACTGTTAGAGGGAGGAGGGGGCTCAACCCCCATCCGCTTCCTTCAACCGGTAGCCGATCCCCAGTTCGTTCGCGATGATGCGCGGCCGCTGCGGGTCGTCCTCCAGCTTCTGCCGCAGGGTCCGCACCAGCACGCGCAGATATTCGACATGATGCGCATGCTCGTTGGGCCAGACCTGCGCCATGATCTGCTGATGGGTGATCACCCGCCCCGGATATTTCGCCAGTTGCGCCAGCACGCCATATTCCTTCGGCGTCAGATGCACTTCCTGTCCGCCCCTTGTCACGATCCGCGCCATCAGGTCGATCGCCACATCCCCTGCGCGGACCATCGAAACGCCGCCATCCTTGGTCATGCGGTTGCGCAGCGCCACGCGCACGCGGGCAAGCATCTCGTCGGTATCGAAGGGCTTGGTCAGATAATCGTCCGCGCCCAGGTCCAGTGCGGCGACCTTCTGCTCGGTCGCGTCGCGGGCCGATATGACGATCAGGCTGGCGTCCGAATCCCGTTTGATGAGCGGCACCAGCTCCAGCCCGTCGCGGTCGGGCAGGCCCAGGTCGAGCAGGCAGATGTCGGGTCGCTCCTCCCGCAACTTGTCCAGCGCCTCGCGCGCATTGGCGGCCTCCACCGTCGCATGGTCGGCGCGGGTCAGCGCCGCGTGGATCAGGCGACGGATTTGCGGTTCGTCATCGATGATCAGCACTTTATGGCGACCGGATGAGCGGGTGGTCATGGCATGTCCTCGTCAGCAAGCGGAGACAGGATCGAGGCCTGCGGAAAGCGCAGGGTGAAGCAGGCGCCGGGCGGATCGGCCCGGTTGGCCGCCGATACGCCCAGCCCCATCGCCTCGGCAAAGCCCTTGACGATGGCAAGGCCAAGGCCGGTGCCATGCTTCGCCCGGTCCGACCCCTCCATGCGGGTGAAGGTGTCGAAGACGCGCGCCTCGCTTCCCGGCGGGATGCCCGGTCCCTGATCGATCACCGACAGGGTGATCGCGTCGGGCAGCCGCTGGCCCTGGATGGTCACGGGCGTATCCGGATCGGCATAGCGCCCCGCATTGTCGAGCAGGTTGATGAGGATATGGTGCAGCAGCGTCGGATCGACCCGCACCAGCGGAATATCGGGCAATATGTCGACCTTCACCTCATGCCGGCCAAGCGACTGGCGCGTATCGTGGACGGCGCCCGCCACCGCGTCAAACAGGTCCACGGGCTCCAGCTTCAGCGGCAGGGCGCCCGCCTCCACCCGCGCCATGTCCAGCAGATTGGCGACGAAGCGGGTCAGCCGCAACGCCTCCGCCTCCACCGTGTCGGCAAGGTCGCAGGGGTGCTGGCGCTTCAGTTCATGCGCGGCGGAGATGATGGTGGTGAGCGGCGTGCGTAGGTCGTGCCCGACCGAGGAGAGCAGGGCGGAACGCAGCCGGTCGCGCTCGCGGATCTGGCGGGCGTCCAGCATCTCCTCCTCCAGCGCCATGCGGTCGAAGGCGATGGACGCCTGGTCGAGCAGGCTCATGAGCAGCGGCAACTGGTCGGACCGCAACGGCTCCCCCGCATCCTCCCGCGCCAGTCCCAGCACGCCCAGCACGCCGCGCGTCGTGCGCAGCGGGTGGAACAGCCAGTCCGACGCCGTCAATGTGGAGGAACCGCGCCCGGCGGGCTGCTCATTGTCCATCGCCCATTGGGCGGCGGCCTTCTCTATCTGCTCCAGCCTGTCCTCCGGCGGCACGGCGGCGCGCAGTTGCGGACCGTCGGGCGATGGGAGGAGGAGGACGGTGCGCACGTCGAACATTCGCCCCACTTCGGCGCAGATGGCATGCATCAGCTCGTCCTGGCTGGCCGCCGCGGTCAGTTGCCGGGAAAATCCCGCCAGCGCCGCATTCTGCCGGGCGCTGCCATGGGCCAGGTCCGCCTGGGCGCGGACGCGGGCGGCGAACTGGCTGGTGACGATGGCGACGCCCAGCAGGACGAGGATGGAGATGACATTTTCCGGATTGCTGACGGTCAGCGTGCCGGTGGGCGGCAGGAAGAAGAAATTATAGGCGAGGCTGGAAAGCAGCCCCGCGAACAGCCCGGCGCGCAGGCCGAAGCTGGCGGCGGCGAACATCACCGGCACCAGATAGAGCAGGGCGATATTGCCGAGCGCGATGGTCTGGACCAGCAGCCGCCCTATGGCGGTCATCAGCGCGATCATCGCCGTGGACCAGAGATAGTCGGCGGGCTTGCCCCATGGCCCCATGCGGGCCGTCCGGCGGGGCGGCGCGAACCGGTCGCCCGGCAGGACGTGGATGGCGACGTCTTCCATGGCGCGGACCAGACGGTCGACCACCGACCCGTGCCGCAGTTCGAACCACCAGCTTCGGCTCGCCTTGCCGATCACGATCTGGGTGGCGCGGGCGTCCGCCGCATATTGGCGCAGCCCCGCCACGACGCTGGGGGCGGGGATGGTCGCGGTCGTTCCGCCCAGGCGCGATGCGAGCGCCATGGTGTCGGCCAGATGGCCGCGCTCCTCCGCCGTGAAGGCCAGGCTGCGCTGCGTTTCGATATGCACGGCGGTCCAGGGCGCCTTCAGCGCGTCGGCCAGCCGCTTGGCGGCGCGGACCAGCCCCTGCGCGCTCGGCAGTTCGCCGATGGCGACGACGACCCGCTCGCCCGCCGCGAAGCTGCCCGCCAGCGCATGGGCGCGCACATAGTCCAGCATCTGCGCGTCCACGGCCTGCGCAGCGCGGCGCAACGCCATCTCGCGCAGCGCGGTCAGATTGGACTTGGAGAAGAAATGGTTGAGCGCCCGGCTGGCCTCCGCCGGGATATAGACCTTGCCCTCCTTCAACCGATCGATCAGCTCGTCGGGCGGAATGTCGACCACCTCGATCTCCGCCGTTTCGAGGATGGAATCCGGCACCGTCTCGCGCACCCGGACGCGGGTGAAGGAGGCGACGACGTCGTTCAGGCTTTCGACATGCTGGATATTCACGGTCGAATAGACGTCGATCCCGGCGTCGAGCAGCTCCTCCACATCCTGATAGCGTTTCGGATGGCGGCTGCCCGGCGCGTTGCTGTGGGCGAGTTCGTCCACCAGCACCAGCCCGGGGCGGCGGGCGAGGATCGCGTCCAGATCCATCTCGCCCAGGCCATGGCCCTGATGATCGACTGCGCGCCGGGAAATGACCTCATGGCCGTGGAGCAGCGCCTCCGTCTCCCGCCGGCCATGGGTCTCGACCACGCCCACCACCACGTCGACGCCGGCCTTCAGGCGCTGCATGCCGTCGATCAGCATCTCATAGGTCTTGCCGACGCCCGGCGCCGCGCCGAGGAATATCTTCAGACGCCCGCGGCCTTCCCGCGCCGCCTGACGCAGATAGGCTTCTGGATCGCGGCGGTCCGGTTCGCTCATCCCGCCTGATTAGCGCCGATGCCATCCAGCCGTCGATTGATTTCGAGGACATTGACCCGCGTGTCAACGGCGGAGTAAAAGTCGGCCATTGGGCGGCGCAAAATCAGGCCGGGTGATCCGTGTGCTGGCGAGCGCCGCGAGGGCGTAGCCCGAGTGGGGGTCGCCAACACACGGATGGTCTTTTCTGTCAGGGGTTGGAGCGTGCCTTGCGCGCCTGGCTTTGGGCCAGACGATAGCTCTCTCCGTTCATCTCGAGTATGGAGACGTGGTGGGTAAGCCGGTCGAGGAGCGCGCCTGTCAGGCGCTCGGAGCCGAACGTTTCGGTCCACTCGTCGAACGGCAAGTTGCTGGTGATCAGCGTCGAGCCGCGCTCGTAACGCTGCGAGATCAGCTCGAACAGCAGTTCCGCGCCGGTTTTCGAGAGCGGCACGAACCCCAGTTCATCGATGATGAGGAGCTTGTATCCGGCCATTTGCTTGTGGAGGCGCAGAAGGCGGCGTTCGTCGCGTGCCTCCATCATCGCGCTGACCAGCGCGGACGCGGTGGTGAAGCCGACCGTCAGGCCCTTCTGGCAGGCGGCAAGGCCGAGGCCGATCGCCACATGGGTCTTGCCGGTTCCCGAGGGACCAAGGGCTATGACGTTCTCGCGGCGGTTGATCCAGTCGCAGCGTGCCAGTTCCAGCACCTGCATCTTGTTGAGCTTGGGGATCGCGGCAAAGTCGAAGCTGTCGAGGCTCTTGGCGGCCGGGAACTTCGCAGCCTTGATCCGGCGCTCGACCATCCGGCGTTCCCGGTCGATCAGCTCCAGTTCGACAAGCCGGGCAAGGTAGCGGACGTGATCTGCGCCCTCGGCCGCGCATCGCCGGGCCAGCTTGTCATGCTCGCGCAGGAAGGTTGGTAGCTTGAGCGTCTTGAGGTGGCTGGCCAGTAACAGCTCGGGGGACGGACTGCTCATGCCGCATCCTTCGCATCGCCCGAGAGCAACTGCATGTAGGAGCGCGCCGATGTCGTCTCCACCCTGGCTCTGGGCAGATAGGGATAGATCGCCATGTCCAATCGGGGTGGTCGGCGCTCCACCCGGCACAGCAGGAGATGCTTCACGGCATCAAAGCCGATCGCCCCGATATCGAGAGCCTGCTTTACGGCCGCATGCAGATCGGCAAGCGTGAAGCTCTCCAGCAGACGCAGCACCTGCACATACTCGCGCCGACCATGCTTGCCCATACGAGCTTCCATGAGGCGGCGCAGCGTTGCAAACGCTTCGGGCAGGTGCCAGCCTTGCAGGGGCGCTGCCTGATCGAGCGCATTGATCTTCTGTTCGATCAGGGGAAGGTAATGGATGGGATCGAAGATCACGTCCTCGCGCTCGTAGCTGCGCACATGACGGGCAATGACCTCGCCCCGGCAGCCGATCACCACCTCGCCGACATAGCCCCGGATCCATACCTCCTGATGGCCGAAGCGCACCGGCACCGAGTAATCATTGGTCCGGTAACGCACCAGCGCCTGCGACGAGACCTGGCCGCTGGTCTGGTCACAAGCCTCGAACGGGGCAGCCGGCAGTTCCTGCATCGCCGCCAGATCGCGCTTCAGCCTCTCGCCGATCGTCTCGCTCTCGCCCCGCAGCCGGTCGTTCTGACGCTTGCGGCATTGCTCCTCGAGCCACAGGTTGAACGCCTCCCACGTCGCGAACCGGGGGATCGGCACCATGAAGTTGCGGCGAGCATAACCGACCAGCCCTTCAACACTGCCTTTGTCGTTCCCCCTGCCGGGACGGCCGTAACGATCGCGGATCAGGTAATGCGACAGGAAGCCGCTGAACAGCCGGGCGCGCTGCCTCGTGCCGTCGGGCAGGATCTTCGAGACCAGGCAGCGGTCGTTATCGTAGACGATCGACAGCGGCACCGCGCCGAAAAACGCGAAGGCGTGCACGTGGCCGTCCATCCATGCCTCGGCAACGGCAGCGGGATAGGCGCGCACGTAGCAGGCGTCGCTGTGCGGTAGATCGAGCACGAAGAAATGCGCCTTCTGCACAACACCGCCGATCTCGACCATGGCCTCACCAAAATCTGCCTGGGCATGGCCGGGCGCATGCGCCAGCGGCACGAACATCTCCCGGCTGCGCTGCTCGCGCTGTCGGATGTAATCCTTGATGATCGTGTAGCCGCCGGTGAAACCGTGCTCTTCGCGAAGGCGGTCAAATACCCGCTTCGCCGTATGACGCTGCTTGCGCGGAACCTGACGGTCACCATCAAGCCATGCATCGATGATCGGAACGAACGCTTCCAGCTTGGGCCGCCGCACCGCCGCCGTCCGGCGGTAACCGGGGGGCTCCGAATACGACAGCATCTTGCGGACCGTGTCGCGCGATACGTTGAAATGCTTCGCCGCCTCACGCTGGCTCATGCCGCCCGCGCAAGCAAGACGCACCTTCAGGTAAAGATCCACGGTATATATCTCCACGCCCTCCCTGCTCGCGCAAAGAAGGCAAAGTGGACGACTTTTACGCCGCCCGCAGCAGCACTTCGCCGCCGCCACCGTGGTCTAATTTTGCACCGCCGTTCTCACCTTGGCCGGCAGCCTGTCTTTCGACAGCGGGTCGAACGGACGGCTGACGGGCGGCGGCGCCCCGCGCCGGGCAATGGTGGCGCCCGCGCGGCCGAACGGACGGTCACGCTGGTCGGCAGCCGGCGCGCGGGGCGGGGCGGGCGCTTCGCTGGGCTTCAGGTCAGCGCCGCGAGAGGTGTCGATCTGCACCCATTCGACCTTGCTCGCCTTCAACGTTTCCAGTTGTTCGGCATCCTCCAGCAGCATCCTGCTCTTCCAGAAGGGGTGGGCGAACCACGACCCTTCCATCTTGTGGAGGAACATGCCCAATTCGACATGCTCGGTACGAATTCTCTTCAACATGATGATGCGCGGCCCCGACTTGAAAGTCCCTCCTGTCCGATCCGAAGCGCGTTCCCGTCCCTGCCGGACTCCTCCCCCGGAGCATGTCGCGCTTCCATCGGACAATATGGACTTTTAGAGCATCGTGCGGAAAAGCCTGTCCTGAGCCCTGTCGAAGGACGGGAACCGGTTTTCTGCCTAAAACGATGCGACAACAGAAACTTGAAGCGCGCGGCCTGTGCCCGATACAAGGCAACGCGCTCCAGCGCGGCATTTCGCTCCCAAAGCCTTGCGGAAAGGTTAAATTTCCTATTGCCAGCCGAGGCCGAGCGCCTTTTGCAGGGCGATATAGTCCGCCGTCATCGCCGCCGTCCCCTGGGTCAGCGCCTGAGCCGCCGACAGGCTCTGCCGCTCCGCGTCGAGAAGCTGGATGCGGGTGGCCGTTCCCGCCTCGAAACGCTGGCGCATCAGCGCGGCGGCGCGCTCAGCCGAGGCCTTCGACCGGGCGGCGCTGGCGACGCTCAGCCGCCGCGCGCCAAAGCGGGAAAGCGCGTCCTCGCCGTCGCGCAGGGCATTGAGCACCGCCTGCCGATATTGCGCGGCCGCCTCGTCCCGGACGCCTTCGGCCTGTCCGACCCGGGCGGCGTTGCGGCCGAAATCGAGGAAGCTCCAGCTCAGGCGCGGCATGGCGATCGCCGCCAGCGTGTCGAGGTCGACCAGATCGCCCGGATCGGTGCCGCCGATGCCGATCAGGCCCATGAAGCTGAGGCTGGGAAAACGCGCGGCCTCCGCCACGCCGATCCTGGCGGTGGCGGCGGCGAACTGGCGCTCTGCCGCCCTGATGTCGGGACGGCGCCTGAGCAGCGCGGCGGGATCGCCGACCGCGACCTGCGCGGGAGGCAGCGGCACGGGCGCGAGCGCGGCCAGCATGGCGTCGAGCGCGCCGGGCGCTTCCCCGGCCAGGGTGGCCAGCGCGTTCAGATAGGCGTCGCGCTCCGCACTCAGCGGCAGCAGCGCGGCGTCGCTCTGCTCCAGCTGGTTGCGCTGCTGTTCCACCTCCAGAGCGGAGGCGGTTCCCCCGGCGTGGCGCTGTTCCGTCAGGCGCAGCATCTCGCGCTGCCGGGCCGTGGCCTGCTGCGCCAGCGCGATACGCTGCTGCCGGTCGCGCAGATTGACATAGGCCTGGGCGATTTCGGCGGTCAGGCTGACCTGAGCGTCCGCGACATTGGCCTGCGCCGCCTCGACCTGGGCCCGTGCCGCCTCCACTCCCCGCCGCCGGCCACCCCACAGATCGACCTCCCAACTCGCGTCGAAGCCCAGATTGTAGAAATTGAGCGACTGGCTGTCGCCGCCCTCGGAACTGTCCTCCTCCGAATTGCCGAGGTCGACGCCGGGCACGGTGGCATGGACGTAAAGGGCGGAGGCGTTGACATTGGGAAGGGCATTGGCGCGCTCCGTCCGCAGCGAGGCGCGGGCCTGCCGCACCCTTGCCTCCGCCACGGCCACGCCGGGATTGGCGGCCAGCGCGCGGCTTTCCAGCGCGTCCAGCACCGGGTCGCCCAGCGCCGTCCACCAGGCCGCGGCGGCAGGCGCCTGCGGGCCAGCGTCGGCGGGCGCCCTGACGAACTGCGCCGCCGGGCTGACCGGCCTGGCCGCTTCCGGCCCTTGATAATCCGGCCCGGCGGTGCAGGCGGCGAGCGCCAGCAGCGGGAGGATGGCCGGAGGAAGGACGGTCTGGGGGAAACGCATGGAACCAGCCTCAATGCATCGCGACCGCTTGCCCCTTGGGCAAGGGACGCAGGAACAGCACCAGCGGCAATACGGCGATGATGCCGACCGCCAGCATCGTGAAGATGTCGTTATAGGTCATCACCAGCGCTTCCCGCTGGATCGTGCCTGCCAGCGATCGAAGCGCGGCGTCCTGCCCGCCCAGCGAATGGGCGAGGCCGCCGATATAATCCTGCACCTGCCCGCTATTGGCGCTCAGGCTTTCCTCCATGCGGCGGCTGTGCAGCCAGCTTCGCTGGTCCTGGATGGTGGCGATGCCCGCCAGCGCCAGCGATCCGCCCAGATTGCGGACGGCGTTGAACAGCCCGGCGGCATCGCCCGCATCCTCGCGCGGGACCGATGCGATGGCCGCCTGGTTGAGGAACAGGAAACCGAACACGCTGCCCACGCCGCGCAGCAATTGCGACTCGACGAAATCATGGCCTACCGCCTGATTGGTCAACACCGTGTCGACCCAGCAGCTCGTCGCCATGATGAGCAGCCCGGCGCCCACCGCGATGCGGATGTCGAGGTGCCGGATCAGCAGGGGCGTGAGCGGCATCAGCATCAGGCTCGGAATGCCGGACAGCAGGACGATCCGGCCCGATTGCAGCGCGTCATAGCCGGCGATCGCCGCCAGGAACTGCGGAATGACGAAGGCGGTGCCGTACAGCATCATGCCGATCACCAGCCCCATCAGCGCAACGGCCCCGAATTGCCGGTCGAGCAGCAGCTTCAGCCGGATAACGGGCCTTTTCGCGAAATATTGCCCGGCGAACAGCAGGATGAAGCCGATGCCGGAGACGATCGACATCAGGACGATCTCGCTGCTCTGGAACCATTGTTCCCGCTGCCCCTCCTCCAGCACGATGGTAAGGCCGCCAAGGCCCAGCGCCATGCCCGCGATGCCCAGCCAGTCGGCCTGCCGGAATTCGCTGAGGCGCGGCTTTTGATGCGGCATCGTCACCAGCAGCAGGGTGATCAGCACGATGCCCACGGGCAGGTTCAGGAAGAAGGCGTAGTGCCAGCTTATATTCTCCGTCAGCCATCCGCCGACCAGCGGGCCGAGCACCGGCCCAAGAATGGCGGTGACGCCGAACAGCGCATTGCCGATCGGCTGCTGCGAACGGGGCAGGCGCGTGGCGATGATGGTCATCGCCGTGGGGATCAGCGCGCCGCCGGTAAAGCCCTGGCCGACGCGGCCGATGACCATGGTGGTAAGGTCGCCGGCCACGCCGCACAGCATCGAAAAGCCGGTGAACAGAAAGGCGGCGGCGAGCAGCAGGGTGCGCAGCCCCAGCAGCCGTTCCAGCCAGGCCGCCAGCGGAATGACGATGATCTCCGCGACCAGATAGGATGTCGCGATCCAGGTGCCCTCCGTGCCGCTGGCGCCGATCTCGCCCTGTATCGTGGGCAGCGCGGAATTGACGATGGAAATGTCCAGCGTCGCCATCATCGCGCCCAGGCTTCCGGCGATGACGGCCAGCCACGCGGCGGTGTCGGCGCGTTCGGGAAGGGGCGGCGCGGCCAAAGCGGCGGTGGCGTTCATCGGTCGATCCGGGCGTTATGCCGCTCCTGCTCCCGGCGGATCTGCGCGGCGGCGTTCCGGGCCGAACGGGTGTCGACGGACACTTCGACGGACATGCCGGGGACCAGCAGCTTCCGGGTTTCGGGGCCGGCGCTGACGGCGATGCGCACCGGGATGCGCTGGACGATCTTGGTGAAATTGCCGGTGGCGTTCTGCGGCGGCAGGACCGAAAACTGGGCGCCGGTGCCGGGCGCGATGCTGGCGACCCGTCCGGGCAGCTCGATCCCGGGCAGCGCATCCACCGCGATCGTCACCGGCTGGCCGACGCGCATCAGGCCCAGTTGCGTTTCCTTGAAATTCGCCTCGACATAGAGGCTGGCCTTGGGAACCAGCGTCATCAGCCGGCTGGCGGCCTGAACGAACTGGCCCTGCCGGACGCTCCTGTCACCGATCCGCCCGTCGACGGCCGCCCGCAATATCGTCGCCTCCACATTGGTGCTGGCGGCCGAAAGCTGCGCACGCGCGGCCTCGCCCTGCGCTTCCGCCTGCCGCACCTGCGTCTGCAGGGTGGCGATCCGCTTCTGCGCGCTGGTCAGCGTCGCCGCAGCCGCCGCGGCCCTCGCCCGCGCCTGGGTCGCCTGGTTCTGAAGCTCCGACAGGCGCTCGCGGGTCTCCGCACCGCTGGCCGCCAGCGGGCGATAGCGCTCCACCTCGCGCGCGGCGAAGGCGGCATTGGCGTTGGCGGCGCTCAGATCGGCCTCGGCCTGCGCGACGGCGGCGCGTTGCTCCGCAATCTGGGCGACGACCCCGGCCGCATTGGCCTTGGCCACGTCGATCTGCGCCACGGACTGAGCCGCCTGCGCCCGGTAATCGCGCGGATCGATCTGAACCAGCGGCTGGCCGGCCTTCACATCCTGGTTCTCATCGACGAAGACGCGGTCGACATAGCCGGACACCTTGGGCGCGACGGTGATCGAATCGGCCTGGATATAGGCGTCGTTGGTCGATTCCTGATATTTGCCGAAGGTTTCGAAGCGGATGAACCACAGCACGCCGCCGCCGATCAGCGCCAGCGCCACAAGCAGCAGGATCAGGCGTGCACGCGGGCTTCTGAGCGCGGAGGAGCGGCTCTGGCCCGAGTCGTCGCCATGGGGGGGAGAAGAAGCCACTGTCTCAGAACTCATCGATGGAACCCGCAGATCGCAATCCCGTCCCCTATGCTCGCGCTTGCACCATAGCGCAATACCATTTATTGAGGTTCCTCATGAATGGCGCCGACGAACAGCTACTGACCGACCTGTTTCGGGTCATCACATTGATCCGCAGATCGTTCGACCGCGCGATGACGGAACAGGGCGCATCGCTCGCCCAGACCAAGATATTGATGTGCATAAAGGCGCAGCTGGGAACGGCGCGCGCCGCCGACATTGCCGAAATCATGAATCTCGCGCCGCGCACGGTGACGGAGGCGCTGGACGGGCTGGAGCGCGAAGGCCTGATCCAGCGGGTGCCGGACAGGGACGATCGGCGGGTGAAGCGGCTGGCCATCACTCCGGCCGGAGAGGCGGCGGTCGCCGTGACGGAGCCTCTCCGCCTGCAACTGGGGGGAAAGCTTTTGAAGGCGCTGAACCCTTCGGAACGGCGGCATTTCCATGCTGCGCTGCAAAAATTATTGCAGGGACTGGACGACGCCTGACCTTTTGATTCGCGCGATATTCTCTGTTATCGTCGCCCCGCCCGACCGGCATAAGCCCGGCGGCAAGGGAGAGTGCGATGGAGCGTATGCATTACAGCATGTGCCAATGCAGCGTCGGGTTGCTGAGCCTGTGCAGCGCGTCGGCCCTGGCGTTGACCGGCACGCTTTATATCCTCCTCCACTGACGGCCAGCGGGCAATCGTCCGGAACGACGCGCCGCGGGGTCGAATGCGGCGCGCGCCCTGAATAATCAATCCTTTTCCACCTGGCCCACATCCCGCACCGCGCCGCGCGCCGCATTGGTGGTGAGCGCCGCATAGGCGCGCAGGGCGGGCGACACATGGCGCTTGCGGCCGAGCGGCTTCCACGCCTTCGCGCCGCGCGTCTCCATTTCCGCCTTGCGGGCGGCGATGACGGCGTCGTCCAGGTCCAGCCTGATCACGCGATTGGGAATGTCGATGAGGATGGGGTCGCCGGTCGCGATCAGCGCGATCAGCCCGCCTTCCGCCGCTTCGGGCGACACATGGCCGATGGAAAGGCCCGAAGTGCCGCCGGAAAAGCGCCCGTCGGTGATCAGGGCGCAGGCCTTGCCCAGCCCCTTCGACTTCAGATAGCTGGTCGGGTAGAGCATTTCCTGCATGCCCGGCCCGCCCTTGGGCCCTTCATAGCGGATGACGACGACATCGCCCGCCTTCACTTCATTGCCCAGGATGCCGGCGACCGCAGCGTCCTGGCTTTCATAGACCCGTGCCGTGCCGTGGAAGGTCAGGATGGATTCGTCCACCCCCGCCGTCTTCACGATGCAGCCTTCCGGCGCGATATTGCCGAACAGCACGGCCAGCCCGCCATCCTTGGAAAAGGGATGCGCCGCGCTGCGGATGACGCCGGTCTCGCGGTCGGTGTCCAGTTCCTCCCAGCGGGCGTTCTGGCTGAACGCCTGGGTGGTGCGGACGCCGCCGGGCGCGGCGCGGAAGAAGTTGCGGACCTCCTCGCTATTGGTGCGGCCGATGTCCCAGCGGTTGAGCGCGTCGCCCAGCGTCGGCGCATGGACGGTCGGCAGGCTGGCGTCGACCAGCCCGGCGCGTTCCAGCTCGCCCAGAATCGCCATGATGCCGCCCGCGCGATGGACGTCCTCCATATGCACGTCATTCTTGGCCGGCGCGACCTTGCAGAGGCAGGGAACGCGCCGTGACAGACGGTCGATGTCGGCCATGGTGAAATCCACCCCGCCCTCATAGGCGGCGGCGAGCAGGTGAAGCACCGTATTGGTCGACCCGCCCATGGCGATGTCCAGGCTCATCGCGTTCTCGAACGCGGCGAAGGTGGCGATGTTGCGGGGCAGGGCCGATGCGTCGTCCTGTTCGTACCAGCGCTTGGCGAGGTCGACGATGGTGCGGCCCGCCTCCAGGAACAGCTTTTCGCGGTCGGCATGGGTGGCCAGCGTCGACCCGTTGCCCGGCAGCGACAGCCCCAGCGCTTCGGTCAGGCAGTTCATCGAATTGGCGGTGAACATGCCGGAGCAGGAACCGCAGGTCGGGCAGGCGGACCGCTCGATGACCTTCACTTCCTCGTCGGTATAGCTGTCGTCCGCCGCGACGACCATGGCGTCGACCAGGTCCAGCGCGACGGTCTTGCCGCGCAGCTCGGTCTTGCCGGCCTCCATCGGACCACCCGAAACGAAGATGGTCGGGATGTTGAGGCGCATCGCGGCCATCAGCATGCCCGGCGTGATCTTGTCGCAGTTGGAAATGCACACCAGCGCGTCGGCGGTATGGGCGTTCACCATATATTCGACGCTGTCCGCGATCAGGTCGCGGCTGGGCAGCGAATAGAGCATGCCGTCATGGCCCATGGCGATGCCGTCATCGACCGCGATGGTGTTGAATTCCTTGGCGACGCCGCCCGCCGCCTCGATCTCCCGCGCGACGAGCTGGCCCAGATCCTTCAGGTGCACATGCCCCGGCACGAACTGGGTGAAGCTGTTCGCGATGGCGATGATGGGCTTGCCGAAATCCTCGTCCCTCATGCCGGTGGCGCGCCAAAGGCCGCGCGCGCCCGCCATGTTGCGGCCATGGGTGCTGGTGCGTGAACGATAATGCGGCATGGGTCTGTCCTCGGTTCCTGTCCGGCCGCCTTACGCCTTCGCGGACAGGTTGTGAAATATATTGCAGCCGCGCTATAAGGTCGCAGGATGAATGACTGACATGGACCTTCGCCAGCTCAACCATTTCCTCGCCGTGGCGGAGGAACTGCATTTCGGCCGTGCCGCCGAACGGCTGGGCATGACCCAGCCGCCGCTCAGCCAGTCGATCATGGCGCTGGAGCGGGAACTGGGCGCGCCTCTCTTCACCCGGACCAAGCGGCAGGTGGCGCTCACCCCCTTCGGACGGCAATGGCTGGAGCATGTCCGGCCCGCCGTGGGGGCCGTGGCCGACCTCGCTGCCGTGGCGCGGCGCCTGCAGGCCGGGACGGTCGGGCGGATTGTCCTCTCCTTCGTCAGTTCGGCGGACTACAGCATCCTGCCCGCGCTGGTGCGGCGCTATGCCAATGCTTTCCCCAGGGTGGACATGACGCTGGTGGAAGCGACCAGCGACGTGCAGGTGGAGGCGCTGGTGGAAGGGCGGACCGACGCCGGGCTGCTGATCCCGCCCGCATCCGGCCTGCCCGCGGCCATCGACTATCGCCCGTTGCTGCGCGAGCCGCTGGTGGCCGCCGTGCCGGAGAATTGGGTGAAGGACGGCCGCCTGCTGGTGGAGGACGGCAGGCTGGCCGGGGAGGGCTGGCTCGACCAGCCGCTGCTGCTCTTCCCGCGTCACGTCGCGCCCACCTTCCACGATCTTGTCATCGACCATTATCGGGCCCAGGGGCGGGAGCCGCATGTGCGCCAGCGGGCGATCCAGATGCAGACGATCATCAGCCTCGTCTCCGCCGACATGGGATTGGCGTTGGTCCCCGCCTCGCTGCGCAACCTCGCGCGCACGGGCGTGCGCTATCTGCCGCTGGCCGGCCTTGCCCCCATGCTGGAAACCGGCCTGGCGTGGCGCCGGTCGGACGAGGCGCCGACGCTGCGCGCCCTGCTGGGCATCGCCCTCGACATGGCCGGGGGCTGACGCCTTACCGGACGACCGCGCGCGTATAGAGGTGCCAGGTGGCATAGCCCAGCACGGGCAGCACCACCGCCAGCCCCACCAGCGCGGGCAGGGCGCCCAGCACCAGCAGCGCGACCACGATCAGGCCCCAGGCCGCGACCGTCACCGGATTATGCCATGCCACGCGGCAGGATGTGCGCACCGCGACGCCCCAACTGACCGGCTTGTCCACCGCCATGGGGAAGGAGACGACGCTGACCGCCAGCGTCAGCAGCGCGAAGCCGAAGCCGACCAGATTGCCGAGCACGATCATCTGCCAGCCCTGCGACGTGCCGAATATGGCGGACAGGAAAGCGCCCACGGAGGATGTCGAGCCGGGCACATTTTCCAGCGTCGCATGATAGATGAACCAGGCCGTCGCCATCCACGCCATGAACAGCAGCGCCAGCACGCAGGTCAGGTCGAACAGGGCGGACCCGCCCGGCTTGCGGATCACGTCCAGGAAATGGCGCCAGCGCGCGTCCAGCCCGGCCTCCCGCCGCCGCGCCAGTTCGTAGAAACCGCTGGCGAAGGCCGGCCCCAGCAGGATCGCGCCCGCCACCAGCGGAAAGATCAGCGGCAGGATCGACATCCGGCTGGCCGACATGATCGCGAGCGCGACGATGATCGGATAGATGAAGCCGATGAACACCAGATCGCCCCTTTTGGCGAGGAAATCGTCCCACCCCTGACGCAGGGCGACGCGCAGGTCGTCGAACGTGATGGTGCGGATGGAAATATCTTGCCCGGCGGACGCCGCCTGGGACGGGTGAGCCATTGCCATGGTTCGCTCTCCTGACCGAAAGCCATGAAGCTCCTGTTCTTATATGTCCTCTGTCGGGACATGCGCGCTTTTCCGGGGCGAGCATCTCTCGGCATGAGGGAGCGCCTCATGGCCAATGGCGGCATCCTACACCCGGAACACGGCACCCGCCAGCCCTTTGATGCCCCGCGCGGCTTCGCCTGTCGCGCCACTGCTGGATGATGCGCCTCCGGCATGTTTCTCAGTTATTGTGAATGTTATTTCGTTCAGCGATTTTTCGACGGTCCGCTTCTACGATCCGCTTCTGCGAATAGAACGACAGACCTGCGTCACGCGGGCAATCGGGAGGGATGACATGCGCGTTGCGTCGACCAGACTTGCCCTGCTTTCAGGTATCGCCTTCGCCGCCATGGCTCCGCCGGGTCCATCCTTCGCGCAGCAGCAGGGTGCGGCAGCCCCGGCGGATGGCGCTTCGGAACCGCCGGACGCCGCCCCGGCCGGCTCCCCGATCCCGGCCCCATCCTCGCCTCCCGCGCCGTCCGATCCACCGGTGGAGGCCGACATCGTCGTTTCCGGTTCGCGCATCGTGCGGGACGGTTTCAACGCCCCCACGCCCATTTCCGTGATCGGTGCGGAGCAGGTGCAGAACCGCGCCGCGATCAGCATCGGCTCGGTGCTGCAGGAGGCGCCCGCCTTCCGCCCCAGCCAGAACCCGTCGGCGGCGCGCACCTTCACCAATAGCGGCTATTATGCCGACCTGCGCGGGCTGGATGCCAACCGCACCCTCGTCCTGGTCGACGGCCATCGCTTCGTGCCGACGTCCAATGTCGGCACCGTCGACCTCAGCCTCATCCCCACCTTCCTGGTCGAACGCGCCGAGGTGGTGACCGGCGGCGCGTCCGCCGCATGGGGCTCCGACGCCGTGGCCGGCGTCGTCAACATCATCCTCGACCACAAGCTGACCGGGCTTCGCGGCGAAGCGCAGGCCGGCATCTCGGAGGAAGGCGACGGCTATAACATGAAGGTCGCTCTCGGCGGCGGGACAAGCTTTGCCGACGGCGCGGGCCATATCATCCTGGGCGCGGAATATTCCTATGACGAGGGGGTGGGCGACAATTACACGCGCGACTGGGGGCGGGAGGAATGGTGGTTCGTCACCAATCCCAATTTCGCCACCAACGGCCAGCCCGCGCGCATCTGGACGAAGAATGTCCACTACGCCTCCCAGACGCCCGGCGGCCTGATCGCCACCGGACCGTTGCGCGGCACCGCCTTCGCGCCGGACGGCACCCCCTTCCAGTTCAACTTCGGGGAAGTATGGGGCGACGACCAGATCGGCGGCGACGGGTACGGCATCGGTTCCTGGACCGGCGTCAACATCAGGCAGCCGCATGAGCGCGTCGTCGCCATGGGCCGGGTCAGCTTCGAAAGCGGCGACACCAGCTTCTTCGCGGAGGGCAACTACGCCCATGTCGACTGGACCGTGCCCAGCATCGGCACGCGCAATTTCGGCACCCAGTCGCCCAGCACCAGCGCCTTTTCCCCCATCGTCGTCAGCGCCGACAATCCCTTCATCCCGGCGGCGACGCGGGCGGCGATCGACAATTACAATGCGGCGCGGCCGGCCGGCGCGCCGGCGCTCACCAGCTTCCAGCTCGGCCGGTTCGGGACCGAGAATTTCCAGCAGATCGTCAGCAAGGCGAATGAGACCGCCCGCGGCCTGATCGGCGCCGAAGGCTCCTTCGGCGGCATCAAATGGGACGTCTATGCGCAATATGGCCAGAACCGGTTCATCCGCGGCGTCATCGGCCAGCGGATCGAGGCGAACTGGCGCCGCGCCATCGATGTGGTGAACGTGACGCAGAACGGCGTTTCCATCCCCGTCTGCCGCGACCTGCTCAGCCCCAACGCCGCCATCCGCAACGCGGCGGCGGGCTGCGTGCCCTATAATATCTTCGGCACCGGCACGGCCAGCGACGCGGCCAAGGCCTATGTGACCGGCCTCTCGCTCCAGCATCAGAAGACGACCCAGACAGTCGTCGCCGGCAATCTCCAGGCGGAACCCTTCTCGACCTGGGCGGGGCCCGTGTCCATCGCGACCGGCATCGAATATCGCCGGGAGACATTGCTCTCCATCCCCAGCCCGCTGGAGGCGGCCCGCGCCTTTTCCAGCGCCAACTCCGCCTTCGTGGACGGATCGTTCGACGTGAAGGAAGGCTATGTGGAGCTGCTCGTTCCGCTGGCGGCGGACAGGCCATTCTTCCGCCATCTGGATGTCAACGCCGCCGCCCGCTACGCCGATTATAGCGGCGCGGGCAGCGTGTGGACCTGGAAGGCGGGCGTGAACTGGTCGATCACCGATGAATTCCGCGTCCGCGCCACCCGCTCGCGCGATGTCCGCGCCCCCAATCTCACCGAAATGTTCACGCCGGAAAGGAATCAGAACGCGCGCATCATCGACCCGGTCACCAATACGGCCTATACGGTGCGCACCTTCTCCGTCGGCAACAGGAACCTGGAACCCGAAGTCGCCAATTCGCTGACGGCGGGGTTCGTCTATCAGCCGCAATGGGCATCGGGCCTGCAATTGTCGGTCGACTATTATGACATCGACATAGACGGCGTCATCAACACCTCCGTCGCGCAGGTCGTCCTCGACTCCTGCGTCGCGGGCGACGCCAGCCGCTGCGCCTTCATCACCCGCCCCGTCGCCAACGGTCCGATCACGGAGATGGTGACGCCCTATCTGAACCTCAATCGGTTCCAGACCAGCGGCGTCGACATCGAACTGTCCTATCGCATGCCGCTCGGCGCGGGCAATCTCAGCACGCGGCTGCTCGCCACCTATGTCTGGGACTACAGGCTGACGGACACGACCGGGGCCATCGACCGTTCCGGGCAGAATGGAACGCCCGTCAATGGCGGCACGGTCGGCATGGTGGACCTGACGATGAACGCGACCATCGCCTATGACACCGACGATTTCGGCGTGAACCTCCAGGCGCGCTACATCAACGACGGCAAGATCGACACCGCCGCCGTGCCGGGGACGGCGACCAGCCTCAACATCAACAGGATTCCCAGCCGCATCTACTTCAATCTGGGCGGAAAGCTTGTCCTGACCCGCAGCGAGGATAATGACAAGAAGGTGGAACTGTTCGGGACGATCGACAATCTGCTCGACACCGATCCGCCATTCCCTTCCTTCGACGGGACCTATTATGACCTGGTGGGCCGTGCCTATCGGCTCGGCGTGCGCTTCCGCTACTGACGCCCATGGGGGGAGAATGACGATGCGCGGCAACAAGGCGGCTCTGGCCGCAGCCATGGCGGCCCTGGCGTTTGGCGGATGCGCCGCCGCACCGTCGGCGGCGGTCAATGCCCCAACGGCTCCGGCCGAACCGCTTTCCGTCTTCGGCCATCGATCCGTGCTGGAGTTCGGGCCGGCTTTGCTGGCGGCGAAGAATGCGCCGCCCGGAACCGTCGTCACCGCCAGCGGCGGGGTACCCAACCTCTGGGCGGCGCCCGACCCCGCGCTCGCCGCTTCGGTCGGCGGGCATGCGGAGGGCGCGCCGCCGCCGCCCAATCCCGGCATGGCCGATCTCGCCGGCAATGCCGAAACGCAGACGCTGCGCATGTCGCTGAAGCATCCCGACGTCCGCATCGTCGTCACCACGACGGAAGGCCTGTACCGCATCGTCGCCCGGCGCTCCTCCGGCATCGCCTCCGTCGCGGACCTGAAGGGAAAGCGGATCGCGGTGTTCGTCAACACCTCCGCCGCCTTCTACCTCCACAGGCTGCTGAAGGGCGCGGGGCTGGGCGAGGCGGACGTCACCATCGTTCCCCTGACCGCCAGGGCCGGCGCGGACGCGGTGATCAAGGGCGATGTCGACGCGCTGTCGACCTGGGAACCCGAAGCGGAACGCGCGGCTCTCGCGCTGGGGGACAATGGCCTCAGCATCCAGCCCAAGGGCGCCTATCGCGAAATATACAGCCTGAACGCCAGGGCCGGGACGCTCCGCGATCCGGCGAAGCGGAAACAGGTCGTCGCCTTCCTGCGCGAACTGCTGGCCGGCTGCCGCAAGGCGGAGGAAGATCCCGGCGAAATGCAGGCGATGCTGGCGGAACGGACCGGTCAGAATCTCGAACTCATTCGCCAGTCATGGCATCATCACCGCTTTCCCTGCGCGCTTCCCGACGACCTGCTGGACGTGATGGTGGAGGAGGAGCAGTGGCTCGCGAAGATCGACGGCCGCCCGCCGCGCGACCGCGCAACGCTTTCCCGGCTGATCGACCCCAGCCTGTTGCGGGAGGCGCGGGCGCGCTGAGCGGCAGCGCCCCGCGTTCCGCCTTCAGGACGCCGGTTCGGCGTCCAGCCGGACCACCCCCGCCACGCCGTCGCGCGCCCGGGGATAGCGGCTCAGCACCTGCGGATCATGGCCGGGAATGATGTGGTTTTCCGAACTCGCCAGTTCCCGCATCCTGTCGAAGCCGAACAGCATGTCGGTCATGCTGTCGAAGGAGGGGAAGGGCCGCGCCTGCTCGAAATTGGCGTAGAGATGCGCGGCGTCGGAACCGAGCACCACCCAGCCGCGCCGGGTCTTCACCCGCACCACCTGCAATCCGCGCGTATGCCCGCCGACCCGGTGCAGGGTCAGGCCCGGCGCCAGTTCGCTGTCGCCATCGTGGAATTGCAGGCGGCCGTCGAACAGCCGCCCGATCATCGCCTGGACGTCGCCGGGCTCATAGGCGTGGCGCAACGGCTCGTGGCACATGCAGCGGCCGGTGCAATAGGCCATTTCCGCATCCTGCACATGGTACCGCGCCTGCGGGAACATCGCATGATTGCCCGCATGATCGAAATGCATGTGGGAAATGATGACGTCGCTGACCGCGGCGGCGTCGATGCCGATGGTCTTCAGCCCTTCGTTCACGGGCCGCACCAACTGCCGGTTGCGCTTGATCCCCATGGCCGCGTCGAAACCGGTGTCGAGTATATAGGTGCCGTGGTCGCCCACGATCGCCCAGACGAAATAGTCGAGCGGCATCGGCCGGTCGTGTGGATCGCCGCCGACGAAATTGGCCGATGCGGTGCGATCGTGATGGCCGTACTGGACGGCATAGACCTGATAGCAATCCTCCAACGACTTCCCTCCCAAATCTCGCGTCAGGCGTTCAGCCGATCTCGACGCCGGCCCATTGCTCCACGACCCGCGCCATCATCGTGAAGTCGGCATCCGCGCCGAACTGCGCCGCCGTGATGTCCAGCATCGTCTTGGCCAGATTGCCCAGCATCATGGGTACGCCCAATGCCTGCGCTTCGTCCAGGCAAAGCCGGACGTCCTTCAGCGACAGGCCGGTCGCGAAGCCGAAGTCGAATGTGCGCGGGACGACGGCGCGGGGAAACTTGTCCCGGGTGGCGCTGTTCTGCCCGCTCGATATGTTGAGCACGTCCAGCATCACATGCGGGTCCAGCCCCGCCTTGACCCCCATCGCCATCCCCTCCGACGTCGCGGCCAGCGCCACCACCGACATGATGTTGTTGATGAGCTTCATCGTCTGCGCCTGACCGGGCTGCATGCCGACCGGGATCACCTTGCCGAAATGGGAAAGCAGGGGCGCGACCTCCTCCTGCACGGCTGCCGGCGCGGCCAGCATCAGCGTCAGCTTGCCCGCCAGCGCCCCGGCGCGCCCGCCGCTGACCGGCGCGTCGGCGAACGACCTGCCATGCTGCGCCAGCAGGCCCGCCGCCTCGGCAGAGGCGCGCGAACCGATGGTCGACAGGTCGACCACGATCCCGACCCTCGTCCCCGCCAGCTCTGCCGCCACTTGCCGGACGATCTGGGGGGAAGGAAGGCTGGTGAACACCATGTCGGCCCGGTTGCCGACCTCCTCCACGCTGTCGCCGGCCAGGCCGCCCGCCGCCGCGAAAGCCGCCCGCGCCGAAGGATTGACGTCATAGGCGATCACCGCATGGCCGTTTTCCAGCAGCCGGGGCGCCATGGCGCTTCCCATGCTGCCAAGGCCGATAAATCCCACATTCCGGCTCTGCGTCATCGACTGCTCCTCAAACATCGCCCTGCCGCTGGCATCAGCGGGCCATCCATCCGCCCTCGATCGGCAATATGGCCCCATTCATATCCGTTCCGGCGGGGCCGCACAGCAGCAGCAGCACCTCCGCGACGCTGTCGACATCGACGAACCGGCCGCTGGGCTGCTTCCCGTCCAGAAAGCGCGTCTCCGCCTCCGGCCGCGTCAGCCCTTCCTCGATCATCATCCGCTCCAGCCGGTCGGACCAGAGGGGCGTCAGCACCGACCCGGGCATCAATGCATGGCAGGTGATCGGACTGCCCGCCGTCTCCAGCGCGGTGGCGCGCGTCAGTCCCTGGATCGCGGTCTTGGTCGTCACATAGTCCACCCGGTTGACGGTGCCCCGATAGCCATAGACCGACGTCATGTTGAACACCCGTCCATATTGCGCCTCCCTCATCTTCGGCAGGACCATCTGCGTCGCAAGGAAGGCGGCGGTCACGTTGACGGCCAGCGCCTCGGTCCATTTGTCGATGGGGAAATCCTCTATCCGCGCGAAATGCCGGACGACGGCGTTGTTGATCAGGATATGGACGGGACCCAGCGTCCGCTCGGTTTGGTCGACAAGGTCCCGCACGGCCGACGCCTGGCGCAGGTCGGCGCGGCAATAGACGGCGCGCACGCCATAATCCCGCTCGATCGCCTCGCCCAGACAGGCGGCTTCCTCCGGATCTTCCAGCCCGTGCAGCATGACGTTCGCGCCGGCCGACGCCAGCTTGCGCGCCATGGCCTGGCCCAGTCCCCCGACCGATCCCGTGACCAGCGCATTGCGGCCGGCGAGTCTTCCCGCGTCATTCATGGTCCGTCACCGTCAGTTCGGTAAAGCGCGACACGTCTTCGCACCGGTCCAGCGCCAGTGCGGCGTCGACAAGGCGCCGGGCCTGCGCTGCGGTCAGCGTTCCCGCCACATTCTCGTTGAACTTCGCCACGATCTCATCGGTGGTCATCGGATTTTCCGACGATCCGCGATTATGTTCCTCGATCTCCTCAAGGACGGTGCCGTCGGTCAGTTCCACGGAAATCACCCCCTTGAACTGCTCCGGGCCGGGGAGGGACCTGTCGACCCGATATTCGACCCGCCGCGCCAGGGAGAGAATGGCCTCGTCGCGCAGATATTCCGGCTGATAGGCGTCCTTCCCCAGCCTGCCCCGCACCAGCGCCTCCGCCAGCGTATATTGCAGGCTGACCCGCCCGTGCGAATCGGTCAGCGGATGCAGCTTCTCGCCCTGCGGCTCGCACACGATGCCGACGATATAGGGCGCGACATCGCACCTTATGGCGCGGATGCGCTCTGCCGACAGGCCGTGACGCTCGCGCAGCCGCAGCAGCGCGCTGACATAGGGATGGATGACATGGGCGGCGGGAAAGGGCTTGAAGGAGGCGTTCCGGCTTTCCCATTCCTCGCCCAACGCATCGGTCAGCCGGCGCCAGTCGGGCGTCACGGCGTCGTCCTGAAGATGCGACGCATAGAGGCCGAAGCGCCCCTCCAGCACCTCGGCGGGACCGGTGACGCCGGCCTCAGCCAGTGTCGCCGCGGCGATCCCGCTCTGCGCGGCCCAGCCGGGGTGCAGGAATTTGGACTGGGTGCCGTCCACCCAGCATTGGATCAGCCCGGCGGCGAAGCTGCCGGCGATCCCGGCGGCGCGGATCATCGCATCCTCCTCCAGCGCCAGCATCTTTCCCGTAAGCCAGCTCACGCCGAACGGCGCGAACAGTCCGGAGGGGTGGAATCCCCGTTTGTGGAACTGGCCCGGCGCCAGGCTGCCGACGCGGCAACTGATCTCGTTGCCGATGGCTATGGCCAGGATCGCGTCGCGCCCGCCGCAGCGCAGGCGGTCGCCCAGCGCCAGCGCCGCCGCGACGGCGGGGCTGCTCATGTGCACGATCGATTCATTATGGGTGTCGTCATATTCCAGCGCCTGCGACAGCGCGCCGTTGGCGAAGGCCGCGCCCGACACGCTCGACCGCGCCGTCCCGCCCCAGATGCGGGCCTCCGTTCCGGGATGCAGACCGGCGGTGGCGCGGCGCACCGACATGCCGAACGGGCGCTGGCTGCCCGCGATGGAAAGCCCCACCACGTCGATGACGCGCAGCATGGTCGCGGTCACAACATCGTCGGGCAGATCATCGAACCGCATTTGCCTAACCCAGGCCGACAGTTTTTGCGAAGCGGCTATCACCCCTCGGACCCCTCCAGATCGTTATTGAAGATACCGGTATCACGATTGGGATACGCCGCGAACCCGCATGGCACAAGTCCCAATTTTCCTGGGCGGCAGGTTCGGCCCGGTTTTCGGTCGTGCGGGGCCGGGCGCGCAACGGCCCTCCGCGCTACGCCTGTCCCGCGCTCCAGGGCATTCTCAGCGTCGCAGATTCCAGTTGGTCACGGCTTCATCGTCGATCTCCGCACCGCTGACGGCCGCCACTCTCGCGAGCATCATATAGGTGCAGGTGATGAAGAGGATCTCGAACAGGGTGGGCAGGCCGAAATATTCCTGCATGGCCGCCAGACTCCTGTCCGAAGGGGCAACGTCCGACACCAGCTCGCTGACGAAATCGCACAGGCATTGCTCCTCCGCCGCGAAGACGCTGAAGTCGCCGCTTTCCAGCCCCTGCCTCTCCCGCTCCGTCAGGCCCAGCGCGGCGGCAATGCTTTCATGATGATAGATCTCATAGTCGGAACGCGACAGATAGGCGACGCGCAGGATGATCAGTTCGCGCTGGCGTGGCGTGATGCTGATGTCGAAGATGGCGGCGCGGCCCAGTGCGCGCTGCGGCGCCCAGAAGGGGTCGGGAGCATGCATGGCCATGCGCGATATGTTCAGCACGCGACCGAACGCCCCGGACAGCACTTCGCGCTTCGTTTCCGACAGGCCGGCGGGGTCTGGATAAGGAATGCGTGTCACGAAATCTCCTGTTTCCGGGTCCTGCCGGCGCTTGCGGACAGGGCAGCCAAGAACGGCACGGCATTTAGCGGATTTCCCGCAATTCCAGCACATCGGGAAAGCATTGGCTATCCAATAACATTATGCTGAAGCGACGGCATATGGCATTCTTCGCGAACTTTGGCCCTAGCTAAACCGAACCATCCTATGGTACCGGTATCTCATAAAGATTCAATGAGGATGGTGAAAAGGATCGGGAGCGGCCGCCTTCCCAATGGCTGCGCAACGCCTTTCCAGCGCCGCTTCAAGCGCCAATCATGATCGAGAAGGGTGTTTCCATGTCCGACAATCTCTTTACGCTGCGGGGGCGCAAGGCATTGGTCGTGGGATGCGACAGCGGCATAGGATTGGCCTGCGCCCGCGCCATCGCGGCAGCCGGTGCCAGCCTGGTCATGTCCGGGCTGGAAAAGGAGAGGGGGGAGGCATTGGCCCGTGAAATCGCGTCGGACAGCGGGCAATCCGTTCATTATCGCGCCGTGGACGTCCGCGATGAGGCAAGCGTCGAAGCCCTGGTGGCAGCCGCGACCGGGATCATGGATGGCCTGGACATCGCGATGAACAACGCCGGCATCCCCGGCCCGGCGGCGGCCATTCAGGATCTGGCGGCGCGCGATTTCGACAATCTGTTCGCGATCAACGTGCGCGGCGCCTGGCTGAGCATGAAATATGAGATTCCGGCTATGCTGGCGGCGGGGCAGGGGGGCTCCATCATCAACCTCGCCTCGACCGCCGCGCTCTCCGGCCTCGCCTATGTCGGCGCCTATTCCGCCAGCAAACATGCCGTCGCAGGGTTGACCAGGTCCGCCGCCATAGAGCTTGCCCCCCACAATATCCGGGTGAACGCGATCGCGCCCGGGCCGGTCCAGACCGACCTGCTGCACAATATGCGCGCCGGCCGCAGCCAGGTGAGCGACGTGCGGCCCGCATCCGTGCCGATGGGCCGCGTCGCGCAGCCGGAGGAGATGGCCGGCACGGTGGTCTGGCTGGCTTCGCAGGCGGCATCCTTCGTCACCGGATCGATCATATCCGTCGACGGAGGCGTGATCGCCGCCTGAACGACCATGAATTCACGATAGCAAAGACCATAAGCGCCCCGGAAAGGGCGAATAAGCGGAGGTGACGGAGATGGCGCCGGAGGCAATCAGATGAGCGGTGGAGCCCCGATCGATGCGGTGCGCACGGGTTCCGGCCCGGAAGCGGCGGTGGGCGCAGCGCTCGACAGCATCACCTCCGCCCGGCTGCGGATCGTCCCGCCGCTGCTGCTGGGCTTCGTCATGCTGTTCGATTCCTGGGACAGCATCGCCATCGCCTATGTCATGCCCTCGCTCACCCGCGAATGGGGCCTGACGCCGGTCGCCGCGGGCAGCCTGATCTCGGCCGGCTATGCCGGGCAGTTCGTCGGGGCGATCCTGCTGGGGTCGCTGGCCGAACGCTTCGGCCGTATGCCGGTATTCCTGGTCTCCGTCGTCTGGATGGGATTGCTGGCGATCTTCTGCGCGCTGACGCCGGGCTATGGCACGCTGTTCGCCCTGCGCATCGTCCAGGGCGTGGCGATCGGCGGCGCGCTGCCGGTGTCGATCACCTATATCAACGAAATCGCGCCCTCCGCCACGCGCGGCCGCTATTTCGGCATATTCCAGTTCATCACCATGGCCGGCTATGCCGCCGCATCCTTTTCCAGCACGGTGGTCATCCCTCATCTCGGATGGCGTTGGCTGTTCGCCTTCGGGGCGATTCCCCTGCTGATCCTGCCGGTGGTGATGCTGCTGCTCCCGGAATCGCCGCGCTGGCTGGTGCGCAGCGGCCGGGCGGACGACGCGGCGAAGGCGCTGCGCAAGTTCGGCTATGCCGCCGCCGATCCACGGGCGCTCCGTTCGTCCGAACCGTCCGCCGGGCCAGCGCCCCGCCTGCCCGCGACCATATTGTTCGCGCCCGAATTCCGCCGTCGCACGACCGTCGTCATGCTGCTCTGGTTCTTCACCTCCTTCGCCAGTTTCGGGCTGACGACCTGGCTGCCGTCCATCTATGTGTCGGTCTTCCATATCCCGGTGGCGACGGCGTTGCGCTATTCCGCGACGGCCAGCCTGCTGTTCCTGGTCCTCGCGCCGACCATCGCGCTGGTGATCGACAGCGTGGGCCGCCGTCCGCTGGCGATCGGCGGATCGCTGATCGCGACCGTCGCGCTGCTGACGCTGGGCTTCACCCTGCCGAAGGACGTGGCGATCCTGGTGCCGCTGGTGATCGCGGGTCAGCTCTCGATCTTCACCGGCTCCATCGTCCTCTGGCCCTATACGGCGGAAACCTATCCCACCCATGTCCGCGCCGTCGCGCTGGGGCTCAGCAGTTCGCTGGCGCGCGGCGCATCCACCCTGACGCCGGTCGTGGTGGGCGCGATCCTGGCCAGCGGCGCGTCGGTCGCCATCGTCTTCGGCATATTCGGCCTCTGCGCCGCCGGGGCGCTGATCCTGTGGGTCACGGCCACGCGGGAAACCGCCCGGATGCGGCTGGACGCGATCTGATGGCGGCCGCCCTGCAAGCCGGGCTGGACCCCGACGCCCGCGCCGTGCTCGACCTCATGGAGGCGAGCGGCCGGCCGCCGCTCCATCTTCTGAGCGTCGAAGGGGCGCGGGCGGCGATCCGCACGTCGCTGGAAACGCTGGGAAAGCCGCCGCCGCCCGTCCGGGAGGCGGATCTTTGGGCGGACGGGCCGCGCGGCCCCGTTCCCCTCAGGCTCTACCGGCCCATGCAAGTGCCGGACGATGCGCCTCTGCCCGCCATGCTCTATTTTCACGGCGGCGGCTGGATGACCGGCGACCTCGCCTATGGCGCATGGTTCTGCGCCTCGCTGGCGGAGCGGGCCGGGATCGCCATGCTGTCAGTGGACTACCGGCTGGCTCCGGAACATCCCTTTCCCGCGGGGCTGGACGATTGCATGGCCGCGCTCCGCCATGCCCGTCGCGATGCTGCGGCGCTGGGCATCGACGCAGGACGGATCGCCGTCGGGGGCGACTCGGCGGGCGGCAATCTCGCTGCCGCCTGCGCGCTATGGGCACGCGATGAAGGCCTGCCGCTCAGCGCGCAGATATTGATCTACCCCGTCACCGATCTGGTGGAGGAGCATGAGTCCTACCGCCGCAATGCCGATGGTTTCGGCCTGACCGCGGACATGATGCGGTGGTTCCGTACGGCCTATCGCAACGGAGCGGACCCCGCCGATTGGCGCATGTCGCCGCTGCGCGCGCCCCGGCTGGAGGGTGTCGCGCCGGCATGGGTGCTGACCTGCGGTTTCGATCCCCTGTGCGGCGAGGGCGACGCCTATGCGGATCGGCTGGCGGCGGCCGGCGTGCCGGTGAAGCATATCCGCCATGCCGACCAGATCCACGGCTTTTTGATGTGGCCGAAAATGATGCGCGCATCCGACCGGGCCTTGTCCGGCATGGCGCGGGAATTGCGCGCCAGGCTGTTCGCCTGAGCCAGCAGGAGAGCTTGAATATGGCAGAAGACCCGATTTTCGACACCCATGCGCATCTGATCGCGGATGACAATGTCGCCTATCCGCCGTCGCCCATGCGCGGCACGACCCATGTCACGCAGATGAACTACACGGCCACCGCCGAATGGCTGATCGACCGGATGGACCGCAATGGCGTCGGCAAGGCATGCATTGTCCAGCGCGGCCATGTCTATGGTTATGACAACAGCTATATCATCGATTCGGGCAGGAAATATTCCGACCGTTTCGTGCCGGTGGTGATATTGGACGCGCAGGACCCCGAAACGCCCGCCAAATACCGGGACATGGTGTTGAACCACCGCGTGCGCGGCCTGCGCTTCGCCCAGACGCATTTCGAATTCTTCGATACCGCCTGGATGAATTCGCCCAATGCCATGGAATGCTGGCGGACGGCGGCCGAACTGGGAACGCCGGTGGCGATCATCTTCTTCCGCAGGCATTTGTCCTGGGGGCTGCCGGCCCTGAAGTTCATCGCGGAATATCTGCCGTCGCTGAAGATCATCGTCGATCATATCGGCACGCCGCACACCCTCTCCAACCCGGAAAAGGCGCGCTATGTAGCGGCGGGTCTGGACAGCAGCATGCCGCCGCCGCCGGATTTCGGCATTGCCGATACCATCTCGATCTTCGAAGGGCTGCCCAATATCAGCTTCAAGTTCACGGAGATCAACATGGAGCGGCTGGCCGACCAGAAGGCGGAACCGGCCGCGTTTATCCGGCGGCTGGCGGATGTCTTCGGCGCGGACCGGCTGATGTGGGGCTCCGATCTGGGCCAGAGCGAATGGCCCTATGAGGAAAAGGCGGCGGCGGCGCGAAGGGCGGCGGCCGAACTCGGTCCCGACGAACGCCGCGCTTTCCTCTATGAAACGGCGGAGAGGCTCTATGAGCGCTGAGGTCCAGATGAGCGCCGAGGTCCAGGTCGACACGCACGCCCATATCTGGGGGCCCGCCATGCCCTTCTGGAGCAGGGCGTGGAAAAGGCCCGACTATGCCTATACGGTGGAAACCTATCTCGACACGCTGGACGCCAGCGGCGTTGATTTCGCGGTGATCGCGGCGGCCAGCCTGTTCGGAACCTATAATGACTATGTCATCCGCGCCCTGCGGCAGCACAGGCGCCTGCGCGGAACCGTGATCGTCGATCCGGAAATCGGGATGTACGATCTGGAGGGCATGCGCCGCGACGGAGTGGTGGGGGTGCGTTTGCAGCTTTTCCACACCGACCTGCCGGATTTCGCTGCCGACGGCTATAATCGCCTGTTCCACCGGCTGCGCGACATGGACATGCACGTCCATGTGAATGTCGAGGCGCACCGTCTGCCATCGGTGCTGGACGGCCTCAGGCCCAGCGGGGTCAAGGTGGTGATCGACCATTTCGGCTGGCCGGATGCGGAAAAGGGGCTGGACTGCCCCGGCTTCCAGGCGGCGGTCCGGGCCTGTCAGGACGGCATGGCCTGGGTGAAGCTGTCCGGCGGCTTCCGCCGGCCCGATCAGGACATAGCCCGCATGTTCGCGCAGGCCTATGTCGAGCGGGTCGGGACGGAACGGCTGTTCTGGGGCAGCGACGCGCCCTTCGTGGGGGCGGAAGGGACGGTGACGCATCGGCAGACGCTGGACCAGCTTGGCTATTGGCTGCCCGACGCGGCGGTGCGCGCCGCGATCCATCGCAGCGCCCATGATTTCTACTTCGCCTGACCGGAGCGGGTGGAGGGAAGCTTGAAGACGCCGCTGCCGCGCGCGACAGCACCATCGGGCCCCAGCAGCACGCCGTCGCAGAAGGCGAGGGACCGGGTCGCGCGCAGCAGGCGGACGCGGGATTCCAGCCAGTCGCCCGGTTGCGCGCCCCGCATGAAGTCGACGGACAGCGATATGGTCGGCGCGTGGGAAACGGCGCAGCCCGCCTGCGCGTTCTGGCCCAGGCAGACGTCGAGAATGGATGACAGCCAGCCGCCATGGGCGAAACCGGAATAGCTGCAATTATGCGGCGCGACCCGGAAACCCAGCCGGACGGCTTCCTCTGCCGCCGGTTCGAAGGGGTCCGCGATATAGAAGGGACCGTTCAGATGCTGGAAGGGATCGACGTCGGCGCCTTCCTTGACGCGCCAGCCGGGCGGGGCGGATTGTTCGATAGGGCTCATGGGGTCTCCATTGTCGCTTGCCGCGGGCGTGAGATACCGGTACCAATTTCTCTAGGGACAGGATGATGGAAAGGCAAATGATATGAAGAAGGGAAAGGTCATCATAAGCTGCGCGCTGACAGGGAGCATGCATACGCCGACCATGTCGCCGTTCCTGCCCGTCGCGCCGGAAAAGATCGCCGAGGAGGGCATCGCGGCCCACCGGGCGGGCGCGGCGATATTGCACCTGCACGCTCGCGATCCCGAAAATGGCCGTCCGACGCCGTCCGCCGAGGTTTTCATGCAGTTCCTGCCGCAACTTCACGCGGAAACCGACGCGGTGATCAACATCAGCACCGGCGGCGGACCGGGCATGACGTTGGAGGAAAGGCTGCGCGCGGCGGTTCAGGTCAGTCCCGAACTCTGTTCGCTCAACATGGGCTGCATGAACATCAACCTGTCGGAACTGGCGAGCCGCCACGACTTCAAATATGACTGGGAAAAGCCCTTTCTGGAGGCGACGGAAGATCTGGTCGCCAAGAACACCTTCCGCGACATACGCCACATCATCGAGACATTGGGTCCGGGCGGCACCCGGTTCGAGATGGAATGCTACGAGATCGGCCATCTCCACAATATCGCCTTCTTCGCGGACAAGGGGCTGCTGAAGCCGCCTTTCCTGATCCAGTCGGTGCTGGGCGTGACCGGCGGCATGAGCGCCGACGCCGACAGCGTCTATTTCATGCGCCAGACCGCCGACCGGCTGTTCGGCGGCGATTATATCTGGTCGCTGTTCGGCGCTGGACGGCACCAGATGGGCGTGTGCACCATGGGCGCGCTGATGGGATCGAGCGTTCGCGTGGGACTGGAGGACAGCCTGTTCATCTCCCGGGGGCAACTGGCGAACAGCAATGCCGACCAGGTGCTCAAGATCCGCCGGATATTGGACGAGCTGGGCCTGGAAGTCGCAACTGCGGAGGAGGCGCGCCAGATGCTGGGGCTGAAGGGCCGGGCCAATATCAACCTCTGATCCGCCATTCGCCCTGATCTGCGGGTAATGGCCCAAGAAGCGTCATGCTGAACCTGTTTCAGCATGACGCAGGATTCGATCGGGAAAGATGATTATGCGGGCCCTGAGCCTAAATCGTCTCCAGCTTCCGCCGCGCCGTTTCCGTGGTGGCGAAGATCCAGAGCAGCGCCGCCCCGAAGGCAAAGGCCGCAAATGCGCTGTAGACCAGTGAAATGGCGGCCCCGGTGCTCAATATCACGCCGACGAACAGCGGCGTCAGCATGGACGCGGCGCGCGCCATCGAACTGGAAACGCCCATGCCCACCGCGCGCAGATGCGTGGGGAAGCTCTCCGCCGTATAGGGCCACTGGATGAAGGAACTGAGCGCGCTGCCCAGCGTGCCGACCACCACCAGCGCCACCAGCGGTCCGGTCTCGAAGCGGAAGAGGGCAAGCGACAGCAAGGCCAGCCCCGCCGCCAGGCAGCCGCCGATCGCATAGGGCCGCCGCCCTACCCGATCCATGGTTGCACCGATGAACGGCGTCGCGAGCAGGAACAATATGGGCGTCGCCGCCGCATAGCGCAGGGCGTCCGCCAGCGCTATGCCGTAAACCGTCACGAAGATCGACGGGGCCCAGGTGGTCAGCCCGAAATTGGTGAAGGCGACCGTGAACCAGATGCTCATCAGGATGATCGTCGATGCGCGCTGTTGCGGCGCGAACAGAGCGGAAATCGGTATCCTCGCCGGCTCCCGAAGGCGCGGCGCGGCCTGCCGCAGGTCGCCATCCGACAGGTCGATCCTGCCCCCCAGCTTCGCCAGCGCGCCCGGAACCTGCCCGGCGCGGCCGGTGCGGGCCAGCCAGCGCGGCGATTCCGGCAGGGTCAGCATCACCACCGGCAACAGCAGCAGCGGAATGCCGCCCAGCCCGATCAGCCAGCGCCATCCCAGTTCCGGTATGATGACCGTGCTGGACAGGGATGCCGCCGCATAGCCGCTCATGCACAGCCACTGGAAGATCATGAAGTAGCGGCCGCGGGTCATCGTCGGCGCGAGTTCGTTGATATAGGTGATCGATACCGGCAACGCCCCGCCGATCGCCAGTCCCTGGACGAAGCGGATCGCCAGCAGCGCCTCCGGCCCCGGCGCCACCGTGCAGGCGATCGCCAGCGTCGCCATCGCCAGGACCGATCCGACGAACACCGGCATGCGCCCGAACCGTTCGGCAAGCGATCCCAGGGCTATGGCGCCCAGGAACTGGCCGATATATCCCGAGGAGATGAGCGCCCCCATCATCGCGGGATGCAGCCCCCATTCGCGCGACAGCGACGGCATGACATAGGCGATGGCGATGCTGTCCCAGGAATCGAACAGCATGATGAAGCCCATCAGCAAGGGCGCCAATATGCCGACGCGAAAGGTGCGGAGATTGTCGAGCGCGTCCCCCACGCGCAGTTCCAGCGGACTGGCGGCCGTCCTGTCGGCATGAGCAGCGGTCAGGCTGTCCATCTTGCGATCCTCTCCCTTTACGATCGGAAACGAAGCGGTTTCCCGCCCTTGCTTGTTGAAGCGTCTTAGCCTTCCGGAAAGCCGGGCGCAATGATACCGGTCTCAACATTCCGAGCATGCAGGCGCGCGGCTTTGTCGCGATGGTCGCGGAAGCGCGGCGGCAGAAGCGCCGCCGTCCCTGTTCCTGCCCCGAATTTCCGTCCATTCACGCTGATGGAGCGCGGATTCCCCAGCTGTAAGCGCGCCGGAACGACGCAACGCCCGCAGCTTCGCCGGTTCAGCAAAAAATCTCGTCCTGCGCTATATCCATAAATTATGCTCCGATCATGCGGGCCGAACATGCGGCATAGTGAAGAGGCGCTTTTCCTTGCCTGAACAGGCAGCCAAGGCCCGAAATCATGCCTGCTGTCCCGCGCCAGACCCGCCGGCATCGCAAATTTCCGATCCGGCGCCATTTGACAGCGCCCTGTCTCTGAGATACCGGTAACACATATTCCGCCACCGTTGAGACGTCGCCTGGCAGGAAAAATAAGAGGAGGAGGGGTGAAATGAACTTGCAGGGTGCATTGCTTTGCCGCAGCTCGGCCTTCGCGCTGACATGCGCGACCATTGCGGCGCTGTCGCCGGCCATGGCGCAGGACAATCCTCCGCAGGCGCAGTCGGACGCCGCCGCAGGCGTCAGCGATGCGGACATCGTCGTCACCGGTTCGCGCGTCGGCCGCAAGGGCTATGACGCGCCGACGCCGGTCAATGTCGTGGGGGAAGAAAGGCTTCAGCAACTGGCGATCGACAATGTGGCGGATGCGCTGAACCAGATTCCGTCCTTCCGCCCCATCAATACGCCGGCTTCGACCTTTTTCCGCGTGTCCGGCAATATCGGCGCGCGCACGCTCGACCTGCGCGGGCTGGGCGCCACGCGGACGCTGACGCTGGTGGACGGCCGCCGCTTCGTGCCCAGCGCGGATGACGGCACGGTCGACATCAACGGCGTCCCCTCCATGCTGATCCAGCGGACCGAAGTGGTGACCGGCGGCGCATCGGCGGCCTATGGCGCGAACGCCGTGTCGGGCGTCGTGAACCTGATCCTCGATACGAAGCTCAACGGCTTCAAGGCGAATGCCAGCTATGGCATCAGCCAGCGGGGCGACGCCTCCAGCCTGTTCGTCGGCGCGGCGGGCGGCACGGATTTCGCGGGCGGGCGCGGGCATGTCGTCGCGGCGATCGAATATGCAAGGGAAGGCGGCATCGGCCCGTGCGAGGAACGGAGCTGGTGCACGCGCTACACCAATTATGTGCCCAATCCCGGCTATAACACCGCCACCCGGACCAGCACCAACGGCCTTCCGGCCACGCTGGTCCTTCAGGGCACGTCCTTCGTCTATAATGAGAACGGCATCGTCGTCGGCGCGCGCAAGCCCAATGGCACGGGCGGCACGATCACCCTGGGTCAGCAGGTGCTGAACACCGGCGCCACCTCCCTGCCCAATGCGTTGCGCGGCAAGCAGTTCGATTCCAACGGCAATCTGGTCCCCTATCAGTTCGGCAATTATCTGAGCGGCATATTGCAGCAGCTCGACGACCCGACGCAGCCCTATGCGCTGGGCCTCAGTCCGCTGCCGCTGATGGTGCCGACCAAGCATGTGTCGGGGACGGTGCATGCCGATTATGAACTGACGGATTCCATCACGGCCTCGGTCGAATTCATGTATTCGAAGGTCACGGGCGGTCCGACCGCGCGTTCCGCGCCGCTCGACGCAGGTGTCGCGATCAATATCAACAATCCCTATGTGTCCGATGCCACCCGCGCGACCATCCTCGCCGCCGATCCGGCGATCACCCATCTGGTCATCAATTCCTCAAGCTGGGCGCTGGGCAGCCTGTCCAAGGCGACGAGCAAGGTGGACACCTATCGCGGCGCCTTCGCTCTCAAGGGACAATTGTCCGACCAGTGGGATTGGGACGCCTATTACACCTATGGCCGCGTCGACAGCCGGGTCGGCGCCGACAACAACCGCCTGGCCGAATGGAACAACGCGCTGGACGTGGTGTCCGCGCCCGCCGGGTTGCCGGGCATAGCGGCGGGCACGCCGATCTGCCGGTCCACCATCGCCAACCCGGCCAATGGCTGCATACCGATCAACCTGTTCGGCTTCGGCAATATCAGCCAGGCGGCCATCGACCGCTATATCGTGCCCGAATGGCAGACCCGCCGGTTCGAACAGCACGCCGCCGCCGTCAACCTGCGCGGCTCGCTCTTCTCCACCTGGGCCGGCGACGTGAAACTCGCGCTGGGCGGCGAATGGCGCCGCGACACGGCGGAGGGAGAGGTCGATCCGAATACGGCCGCGGGACGGTTCATCGCCGCCAACGGCTCGGCGCTTCCCTTCACGAAGACCAGCGTGGTCGAAGGCTATCTGGAAGTCGCCGTCCCGCTGCTCAAGGACTCTCCGCTCGGGCGCTCGCTCGATGTCGACGGGGCGATCCGCCAGACGCATTACGATCCCTTCGGCGACGCCACCACCTGGAAGCTGGGCGCGGTCTACCGTCCCATCGACGACATCACCTTCCGCGTGACGCGCTCGCGCGACATCCGGGCGCCATCCGCCCGCGAATCCAGCCCCAACGCCACGACGATCCAGCTCCCGCTGCCCGATCCGTTCGTCGGCGGCACGACCAGCCAGTTCGTGGTGACAGGCGGCAATCCGGGACTGAACCTGGAAAAGGGCGACACCTTCACCGCCGGCGTGGTGCTGAGGCCGTCCTTCATCCGCAACTTCAACCTGTCGATCGACTATTATGACATCAAGGTGGAAGGCGCGATCGACTCCCTGACCGGCACCGCGATCGCCAATGCCTGCAAGCAGAAGAACCTGCTCTGCAACCTGATCCAGTTCAATCCCAACGGGTCGATCAACACCGTCTTCTCCAATTTCCAGAACCTCAGCAAGCTGCATGCGGAGGGTCTGGAACTCGTCTCCGACTTCCAGGTGCCGGCGCTGGGCGGGAACTTCAATTTCCAGGTCAATGGCAATTATGTGATCGACCTGTCGACCATCGACGCGACAGGGGTGAAGACCCAGCTCGACAACTGGACCGGCAATGCCGGATCGGTGACGAACATCCAGGGCGTGCCGCGCTGGAAACTGGACGGGGTGATCACCTATTCGCGGCCGACCTGGTCCATGACCTTCCACGGGCGCTACATTCCCCGCGCCCTGCTGGACCCGACCAAGATCGGGCCGGAACAGGACGGCTATGACATCAACGATCCCAACAGCATCAGCGAGAACCATATTTCCTCGCGCTTCTATCTCGACATGACGGGAACGCTGAAGGTCAACGAGTCCTTCGAGATTTTCGCCACGGTGAACAATGTCTTCGACAAGGACCAGCCGGAGGAACTGCGGCTGATCGGCAATCCGTTGCATTTCGATCCGATCGGGCGTTTCTTCAAGATCGGGGTGCGGACGCGGTGGTGACGATATGGGGCGGGTACTGGAGGTAATCGATGTACGACAAGACCGACCTTCGTTCGACACTGGCTGGCTCGCCCGCCGGGGCCGCGCCGGTGGACCGGCTCTACGACGCGGAATATGGCCTGTTCTACCGCGATCCGCCGGTGGAGGAGGATGCACGCGGCAGAAGCTGGTATGTGCGGGGGCAGAATTTCGTCATCGCCTATAGCGAGGCGCTGCCCGGCGCGGTCTTCGAACGGACCGGGCAGGCGGACGAATATATGGTCCTGCTGCCCGATGAAGACACCCCCGCCATCGCCGCTGCGGGGGACCAGACCGAAGTGAGCGGGGGATATGCGCTGTTCGTCATGCCGCCGGGGGACAGCCGGCTGGTGCTGGAGAAGGGCGGGCGCGTCGTCCGCATCTTCTCCGCCCAATCGCCCGATCTGGTGGCGAAATGCCCCAATGCGGACGCCTATGCGGATCGGCATGCGAACATCCCGCCCTTCCGGCCATGGCCGGAACCGCCCGACGGGTACAGGGTCCGCCGCTATTCGCTCGACGTGCCGGTCGAAGGCGGTCGGTTCGGCCGCATCTGGCGTTGCACCACGATCATGCTCAACTTCCCCAACAGGCAGAAGGGGCCGCGCGATCTCACCAGGGTGTCGCCGCACCATCATGACGATTTCGAACAATGTTCGCTCGCGCTGGAGGGGGAATGGCGGCACCATATGCGCTGGCCCTGGGCCGTGGACATGAACAAATGGCATGACGATGTCCATGCCACGGTGGACTCGCCATCGGTGACGGTGATCCCGGCGCAGGTGATCCACACCTCCACCTGGCATTCCGACGTCAATCAACTGGTCGACATCTTCGCGCCGCCGCGCCTCGACTTCTCGCTGAAGCCCGGATGGGTGCTGAACGAGAGCGACTATCCGATGCCGGCGCAATAGGAGGGATATTTTGGATCGCAAACCAAGCTTGATCGATCGGCTGAAGGCGAAGGACGCATTCCTTGTCGGCACCTGGGCGAAGATTCCCTCGCTGGAGACGGTCGAACTGATCGGCCATGCCGGTTTCGACTTCGCCGTGGTGGACATGGAACATGCGCCGCACAGCTTCCAGTCGGCTTATCAGGCCATCGCCACGGCGCAGGCGGTGGGGCTTTATGCGTTGGCCCGCCTGCCGGACCGCAGCGGCGGCGCGGTCCAGAGGCTGCTCGACGCGGGCATAGACGGGCTGCTGGTCCCCCGGGTGGAGACGCCGGAGATCGCGGCGGATGTGACGGCGGCCATGGCCTTCCCGCCACTGGGGTCGCGAGGCATGGGCTATACCTCGCGGGCGGCCCGCTGGGGGCTGGACAGCGCGGCCGACTATCTGGAGCGGGGGCGCAACCATGTCATGCGCGGCGTGCAGATCGAGGATATGGGCGCATTGGAGCAGATCGAGGGCATATTGGCCGCCCCCGCGCTCAATGCCGTGTTCATCGGCTTCGGGGATCTGGCGCTGAGTTCGGGCCTGCCCGGATCGCACCCGACCCTGCGCGGGCTGGAGGCGAAGGTGCTGGCGGCCGCCAGGGCGAAGGGCGTGCCCTGCGGCACCGCCGTGCAGACGCCGGAGGAAGCGGTGCGCTGCCGCGAGGCAGGCTATTCCTTCGTCATGATCAGCGCCGACACGACCCTGTTCGCGCATGCGGCGCGCAGATTGATGGACGACACGAGAAATGCGTTGGGGCGCTGAAAGCAAAGAGGCGAACATGGTTTCACTATTGGACGAAAATGTCGCGGATCAGGCGTTGGAGGATCGGATTTCCAGCCTGCTGGTCGGCGCGGTCGACATGCATTGCCATAGCGGCCCGTCGGTCATGCCCCGGTCGCTCGACCATATGGAGGCGTTGCAGGATGCGGCGGACGCGGGCTTCCGCGCCATGCTGATCAAGGATCATTATTATTCCGCCACCCCGATCACCGAACTGCTCAACCGGACGCACGGCCATTTGAAGGTGCAGTTGTTTTCGGGCGTGCCGCTCAACAACACCACCGGCGGCTTCAACAAATATGCCGTCGATCACGGCATTGCCCTCGGCGCCCGGCTGGTGTGGATGCCGACCTTCGCCTCGAAGAACCATGTCGAGGCGGACCAGAAGCGGAAAAAGGGCTTCCCCCACACCAGCAAGCAGCTGCTGCCGCCCGATCCGCTGACGCCGCTCGACGCCAACGGCGCGCTGAAGGACGAGGTGAAGGAGATACTCGACATCATCGCGGAACATGACGTGATCCTGTCCGGCGGCCACCTCCATATCTCCGAAATCTTCCCGGTGTTCGAGGAAGCGCGGAAGCGCGGCGTCAGGCGGCTGCTGGTCAATCACCCCACCTTCATCATCGGCGCCTCGCTGGACGACATCAGGCAGTTGGTGACGATGGGCGCCTATATCGAACATTCGCTCTGCATGTTCATCCAGATGATCGGCCGCGAACAGGCGATGTTCCCGCCGGAGGAGCTGGACGCGCTGATCAGGGCCGGCACGGTGGACCGCACCATATTGGCGTCCGATCTGGGGCAGGTGGGCAACGACCGCCCGGTCGACGGCTTCCGGGGCGTGATCCGCAACTGCATCGGCCTTGGCTATTCGGACGAGGACATCCGCAAGATGATCTCGACCAACGCGCTGCGGCTGCTGGGCCTGGAGGATTGAAGGGGACTGACGGCCTGCGCGGCGCGGGGGACCGCGCACGCCGTCAGATTATCATGGCACGCCCCGCCAAGTTACGGTAACGAGCTTCCATCTGCGGAGCGCATCCCTCCGCATGAAACGATGCGAAACGAGGAGCCACTTGCCGGTATCGAAGAAAGCCAATGGGACGATCCGGATGCGCGACGTCGCGGAACGCGCGCAGGTCTCCCGCATGACGGTGTCGCGTGCGCTGAACAGCCCGGAATCCGTCAATGAAACGCTGCGCAATCGCGTGCTGGAGGCGGTGCAGGAACTGGGCTATGTCCACAACCATCTGGCGCGCAGCCTGTCGTCGCGCCGCTCCAACGTCATCGGCCTCGTCCTGCCCAGCCTGGAAAACTCCATCTTCTCCCAGACGGTGAAGGGCATATCGGACGTGCTTCGTCCGCTCGGCTATCATCTGATGGTGGCGGAAAGCTCCGACGATCCGGAGGATGAGGAGCAGGTGATCGCCGCCTTCCTGGCGCAGCGCGTGGGCGGGCTGATCCTGCATTCGACCAACCATTCGCCCACGGCGGTCAGGATGCTGAAGGCGTCGGACACGCCGGTGGTGGAAAATGGCGATTTCCCGGTCGATCCCGTCGACATGGTGGTCAGCTATTCCAACCGCGCCGCCGCCAAGGCGATGACGCTGCACCTGGCGCGGCTCGGCTACAGGCGGATCGTCTTCGCCGGGCTGGCCGCCAATCCCCGCGCCGCCGAACGCCAGCGCGGCTTTCAGGACGCCCTGGCGGAGATCGGGCAGAAATCCGACCGCAAGCATGTGGTCGCCGTCTCGCGCGGTTTCGGCGGCGGGACGGAGGCCATTTCCTATATCGATGCGAATGTGCCGGACGCCGACGCGCTGTTCTGCGCGGGCGACGTGCTGGCCGTCGGCGCGCTGCTGGAATGCGACAGGCGGGGATGGGCGGTGCCCGGCCGGCTCGCCATCGCCAGCTTCGACGATCTCGACCTGATGCGCCACGTCAGCCCGGCGATCACCTCGCTGCGCCTGCCCCGATATGAGATCGGGCGGCGCAGCGCGCAGATGATCCTCGACCGGATCGAGGAACGCACCATGCCGGTGACGACCATCGACCTGGGCTTCGAAATCGTCCAGCGCGCCAGTTCCTAGAGGGTTTTCCAAGCAGCCGGATCGGATCTGCTCCAGAGCGCGCGCTCGGGTTTTCCGTTGCCGCATCCTTTCAGGCAGAAAACCGGCCCCATCCTTCGACAGGCCCAGGACAGGCTTTTCTGCCCGATGCTCCAAGGAGCGGACCGCTGACCTTTCACCGGGGCGGGCCGAATTCCCGCGCCTCACTCCGCCGCCTGATCCACTTCCGCAAAGGCTTCCCGCGCGATCCGCGTCGAATCCAGCCCCGCAGGCACGCCGCAATAAATGGCCACCTGAAGCAATGCTTCGCGTATCTCATCGCGGGACAGGCCGTTGGTCAGCGCCGCCTTCACATGCAGCTTCAGCTCGTGGGGCCGGTTGAGCGCGCTGATCATACCGATGTTGAGCAGGCTGCGGTCGCGCCTGGACAATCCCTCCCGGCACCATATCCTGCCCCAGCAATATTCGGTCGACAATTGCTGCATGGGGCGGCTGAAATCGTCTGCATTGGCGAAGGACCGTTCGACATAGTCGGCCCCCAGCACTTCCTTGCGCAACGCCAGTCCGCGCTCATAATCTTCCGTTGCCATGATGATCTCCTCTGCCGATGGTTTGAACCGCTATTCGGGCTTGCCGAAAGACTATGCGGATGCGATACCGGTAACAACTATAAAAATCACGACATAAGCCCTATTTTTCAGGAAGGATCGAAGATGCGGCTGGATGGGAGGATTGCCGTTGTGACCGGCGCGGCGCGCGGCATTGGACGGGCGATTGCACAGGGGCTGGCCGAAGCGGGCGCCCATGCCGTGCTGACCGACGTGCAGGAGGGGGAAGCCGCCGAAGCGGCGCGGGCCATCGCCGGCGCAGGCGGCCAGGCCACCGCCTTCGGTCTGGACGTTTCCGATGCCGCTGCATGCGAAACGCTGGCGGCGCGGCTGGAGCGGGATGTCGGCCCGGTCTCCATATTGGTGAACAATGCCGGGGTGATCTATCCCGGCCGCATCGATGAGCCGGGCGCGCGGGAAAAATGGGACCGCACGCTGGCGATCAATGTCGGCGGCCCGTTCAACATGTGCCGGGCCTTCCATCCGCAGCTTCGGGCCACCCGGGGGTCGGTGATCAACCTCGCCTCCATCCGCTCCTTCGTCGCCGCGCCCAATGCGGCGGCCTATGCCGCGTCCAAGGGCGCGGTGATGCAATTGACCCGGGCGCTGGCAGTCGAATGGGGCGGGGAGGGGATCAGGGTCAACGCCATCGCCCCCGGCTTCATCGAAACCACGCTGGTTCCGGACCGGGAAAAGACGGCGGACCGCGAAGCCGCCATCCTCGCAAGGACGCCGCTGCGCCGCCAGGGACAGCCGGACGAGATCGCAGGAACGGCGGTCTATCTCGCCTCGGACGCGGCGCGCTATGTTTCGGGGGCGATCATCCCGGTGGACGGCGCTTATCTGGCCGGGTGAGAAGAGGCCGTCCGGCCAGATCGCAGCCCCGATGTCGGCTCTTCCCCTCCCCTTCAGGGGAGGGGATCGAGGGGTGGGGGCGTGCCCCAAAGGAAAACCAAGCCTTTAGAGGCACGCCCACCCAAACCGCCCGGTTCCTACCCCCGAATAGCCAGAATCTGATCGTCATAGGTCGCCGGATCGATCGTCACGTCGATCAGCGCCGGACGCCCGCTCGCCAGAGCATCGGCGAAGGCTCCGGCCAGTCCGCCTTCCTCATCGACCCGGCGGGCGTGCCAGCCGAAACCGGCGGCCACCTGCGCAAAATCGGTGTGGGAAAAATCCACCCCCGCCGGAGCCAGTTGCCGCCGCCGCTGCTTGGCCCCGATCAATGTCAGGCAGGAGTCGTTGAACAGGACGACGACAGGCTTCGCGCCGCTCTGCACGGCGGTGCCCAGTTCGCCCAGGCACATCATCGCGCCGCCGTCCCCCGTGAAGGCCACGGTGGTGCGGCCCGGATCGGCCAGGCTGGCGGCGATGGCCGCGGGAATGGCGAAGCCCATGGTCGAAAGCCCTCGCGAGATCAGGGACTGGTTGGGTTCGTCGCACCGCCACATATGCAGCACCGGCAGCATATGCGCGCCCGCGTCGATGGTGATGCGGCTGTCCCCCGGCACCGCCTGACGCGCCGCGCGGACCAGCGCCGCCGGGGAAATGCCGCTGCCGCCGAAAATCTGCGCCGCCGCCCATAATGCTTCCTTGCGCCGCGCCAGCTCTCCGGGCTCCCACCCGCTGCTGTCCGTCGCATCGTGCAGGGCGGCGATGGAAGCGGCTATGTCGCCCACCACGGATGCGGTCGGCGCGAACAGCGGATGCTCATAGGCGTGGTTGGTGAGTTCGACCGTCGGAACAGCGCCATAGCGCCAGGGCTGCGGCGGTCCCTCGACCGGATCGAAGCCGTAGAGGATGATGAGGTCGGCCGACCTGATCAACGGCTGTTCGGGCACGCCATTGGCGTAGAGGCCCAACCCGAGCGGCGCATTTTCCGACACCACCCCCTTCGCCTTGTAGGTGGTGAGGACGGGACAGCCGGTCGCCGCGACAAAGGCGCGCAAGGCGGCGGTTCCATCCGGAGACCGCGCCTGAAGCCCCGCCAGCAGGATGGGACGGCGGGCCGCGGCGACCAGCCTCTTCGCCTCCGCCAGCGCGGATGGGCCCGGCGCGGGAAGGCGGGCTGCGGGAAGGCGGGGCGCGGAAAGGGGGGCGGGCGCCGCTTCGGCCCGGCGGCGGATGAAGGAACCGGCGACCTCCAGATAGGCCGGGCCCGGCGGATTGCCCATGGCGGCGTCGATCAGCCGGTCGACCTCCGCCATGGGATCGCCGTTCCGCAGATTGGAGGAAGCGCGCAGCATCGGCGCCAATATCGCCGTCTGGTCGATCCGCTGATGGCTGATATAGGCCTGGTCGTCTTCATAGCCGTCCGCGATCAGCAGCATCGCGGCACGATCCAGATCGGAATAGGCGACGCCATTGGCGGCGGCGGCAAGGCCCGGCCCCCGCGTCGTCATCGCCACGCCGGGCGCTCCGGTGATTTCGGCGGTGACGCAGGCCATCATCGCCGCCGACGTCTCCGTCCGCGTCAGGATGAAGCGCATGCCCTGCTTCTCCGCCGCGGCGATGAAGTCCAGATTGCACTCGCCCCCCGGCACGCCGAAGATGAAGCGCACGCCCTTTTCCGCGAGGCGGGCGACAATGGCCTCGCTTACCGTTCCAACGGTCATTCTGTCTTCCTTCCGGGCGCATGCCCTGCCAGATCGGCTCTATCAGATCGGCTGTTCCAAAGTGGGGGCGCTGTCCTCCAGCGTCACCCGGCGCATGTCGCGCGGATATTTCTTGTCGTCATAGCGCGTGCCGCGATGCATGGTGCAGCGATTGTCCCAGATGACGAGGTCCCCGACCGCCCATTGATGCGCATAGACGAACGGGCGCTGGGTCGCGAATTCGGTGAGTTCCCGGATCAGCGCCATGGCTTCGGGACGGGGCCAGCCCTCGATGGCGCCGATATGGGCGGAGAGGTAGAGGGCAAGCCGCCCGGATTCCCTGTGCAGCCGCACCAGCCGTTGCGGCACCGGCGTGCACCGTTCGACCTCCTCCGGGCTGAATGCGTCGAAACCCATCTGCTCGCGGGAATAGATCAGCGAATGACAGGCGATCAGGTCCTTTGCAATGGCCTTGAGTTCGTCCGGCAGATGGTCCCATGCGACGCGGGTGTCGATATATTCGGTGGCGCCGCCGACCGGCGGGATGACGCGGGCCTGGAGCATCGACCAATAGGCCGGCGTCGGCTTGAAGCTGCTGTCGCTGTGCCACAGCAGATTGCCCAGATTATACATGCGCCGCCGGTCGTCCGCGCCCCAGATCCGGCCGTCCGGGCCCAGATTGGAGATGTCGTTGATCTTCATATTGGCGATGCGGCGCCGTTCCTGGTCGACCAGCGTCGGCGTCTCCTCGATGGTGCCGAACTGTTCGGCGAAGGCGGCCTGTTCGTCGTCGCTCATCATCTGGTTGGGGAAGACGACCACGCCATAACGGTCCATCGCGCCCTTGACCGCCGCCTTCTGCTCCTCCGTCAGCGGCCGGCGCAGGTCGATCCCCTCCGCCCGCGCGGCGAAATGGGGATGGACCGGCGTGCATGTCAGCATATCGTTCCTGTCCAACATGGTCGAATGACTGGACATCATCTTCTCCTGTCAATTGCGCGGGGCCCTGGCCCCGAAAGCGATTTGGTACCGGTCACAAACCTGTCTCTCACAAATGCGGCCCCGGTTCAAGCGAGAGACAGGCAGAGATATTTCAGCTCCAGATAATCATCCAGCCCGTAACGCGACCCCTCCCGGCCGATGCCCGATTGCTTGACGCCGCCAAAGGGCGCCACTTCGGTCGAAATGAGGCCGGTGTTGATGCCGACAATGCCGGATTCGATGCCTTCCGCCGCGCGCCAGATGCGGTTGACGTCGCGCGCGTAGAAATAGGCGGCCAGTCCGAATTCGCTGTCATTGGCAAGGGCGATGGCTTCGGCGTCGTCATCGAACTTCACCAGCGGCGCCAGGGGGCCGAAGGTCTCCTCCTCCAGCACCTGCATGCCCGGCTTCACGTCGCGCAGGATCGTCGGGGTGAAGAAGCGCGGGCCGTCGGGGGCGGGGCCGCCGCCCAGCACGATCCGCGCGCCCTTCGCCACGGCATCGTCAACGTGCCGCTGGACCTTCGCGACGGCCCGTTCGTCGATCAGGGGACCGATGTCCACGCCGGTGCGGGTCCCTTCGCCGACCCGCAGTTTCGCGGTGGCGGCGGCCAGCTTCCCGGCAAAGGCGTCATAGACGCCCGCCTGGACATAGAAGCGGTTGGCGCAGACGCAGGTCTGTCCTGCATTGCGATATTTGGACTGGATCGCGCCCGTGACGGCTGCATCCAGATCGGCGTCGTCGAAGACGATGAAGGGCGCGTTTCCGCCCAGTTCCAGGCTGAGTTTCTTGATGCTGCGGGACGCCTGCTCCATCAGCAGCCGCCCGACCGCCGTCGATCCGGTGAAGCTGATCTTGCGGACGACGGGATTGCCCGTCAGTTCGGCCCCGATCTCCCGCGCGTCGCCGGTCACGACGTTGAGAAGCCCCCGCGGCACGCCCGCCTCGTCAGCGATCTGCGCTATCGCCAATGCGGTGAAGGGCGTGAGTTCCGAAGGCTTGAGCACCACCCCGCAACCAGCCGCAAGCGCCGGGGCCAGTTTGCGCGCGACCATGGCGGCGGGGAAGTTCCAGGGGGTGATCGCGGCCACGACGCCCACCGGCTGCTTCAGCACCATGATGCGCCTGTCCGGCATGGGACCGGGAATGATGTCGCCATAGGCGCGCTTCGCTTCCTCCCCGAACCATTGGAAGAAGGACGCGGCATAGGCGATCTCGCCCTTCGCCTCCGCCAGCGGCTTGCCCTGCTCCTCGGTCAGCAGGGCGGCAAGATCGTCGGCGCGCTCCAGCATCAGGGCGGCGATGCGTTGCAGGATCGCGGCCCTTTCGCCGGCCGGGCGCGCCGCCCAGGCGGGCATGGCCACGGCCGCCGCCCCTATCCCCCGCCGGCTCTCCTCCCGCCCCAGCGCCGGAACGCGGCCGATGATCCCGCCCGTCGCCGGATTGTCGACCGCGATCCACTCCCCATTGCCGACCCATTCACCCGCGATGAAACATTGTTCGCGCTTCACTGACCGTCCTTCGCCCGCATTCCGCCCGCACCCGCACTCTCGCATCAATCCTTCAGGCTGCCGGGACTCCATTTCTCATACCACGCACGCGGCGGCACGGTGGTCGGCGTGTCGCTCTTGAACAGGTTGACGAATTCCCGCGTGCGGAAACGCCAGCGGCCATCCTCGCACAGCAGCAGATGGTCGATCTGCTCCGCGATCTGGATCGGCGCGTGGGAGGGCAGCACCGGCGTCCCGTCCCCGGCGAAGAGCATCATGACATTGTTCGTGCGCGCCAATCCGGGCTCGATCAGCTCGGCGCGGAAATTCGCGATGACATGGCGGTTGACGCGCGGCCCCCGGCTCTGCCGCCAGACGTAGAACTGATGGATCGCCTCACGCCCCTTCAGGTTGAAGAAGGTGGCGTCCTCCAGATAATAGTCGCGGGTGTCCAGACCGCCATTGACGTCCACCTCATACCAATAGTCCGTCGCATTGGCGAGCAGGAGCTGGGTCAGCATGATCTTTTCTTCGGATGTCATCGCCAATTCCGTCGTCCTGTCCCTGCCGGCGCTATTGTCGCAGCGGGGGATGCCTTCCCGCCGCTCTCTCACAAGAACATAGAATAGGGCATGACGCCCTGTCCGATCACCTTTGGTTATACTCGCGCCAGAATACTTATTTTTTCCGCCGATGGGATTTTGCCACCGAAGATGGCAGGTTGAGGGGCCGCCGTGCGCGGGCGGAAGAGGAGCAGAAGGTGAAGAGCGGACAGCATGACCGGGCGCTGGAACACTGGCTCGACGGATTTCAGGCCGCGCTGGCTGCCCGCGACACAGGCGCCGTCCTTGCTCTTTTCGCGCCCGACGAATGCTATTGGCGCGATCTGGTCGCCTTCACCTGGAACATCGCGACGATGGAGGGGCGCGAGGCCATCGGTAAAATGCTGGACGCGCAGGCCGATGCCGTCCTCCCCTTCACCGCGCGCCCGGAAGGCGCCGCCGCCGAAAGGGACGGGCTGATCGAAGGCTGGTTCGATTTCGAGACCGGCACGGGCCGGGGCAAGGGCCATGTCCGGCTGAAGGACGGCCGGTGCTTCACCCTGCTCACCGCCCTGCAGGAACTCAAGGGCTTTGAGGAGCCGGGCGGGCGTCGCCGGCCGGAGGGCGTCGTCCATCGCGCCATCAAGGACCGGGAAACCTGGTCGGAGGCGCGGGCCGCGACCGCCCGGACGCTGGGGACGGAGGTGCAGCCCTATTGCCTGGTCGTCGGCGGCAGCCAGGGCGGGCTGGCGCTGGGCGCGCGGCTGAAGCGGCTCGGCGTCCCGACCCTCATCGTCGACGCGCTGGAAAAGCCGGGCGATGCCTGGCGCAGCCGCTACAAGTCGCTCTACCTGCACGATCCGGTCTGGATCGACCATCTGCCCTATATCCCCTTCCCGGACCATTGGCCGGTCTATACCGCCAAGGACAAGATGGGCGACTGGCTGGAAATGTATGCCCGGGTGCTGGAACTGGACTTCTGGGGCTCCACCCGCTGCACCAGCGCGCATTATGACGAAGCCGCGAAACGCTGGACGGTGACGGTCGACCGGGCGGGGCGGGAAATGGTCCTGCGCCCGGCGCAGCTGGTGCTGGCCACCGGATTGTCGGGCATCGCCAACATGCCCGTCTTCCCCGGCGCGGACAGCTTTCGCGGGGTGCAGTGCCATAGCAGCCAATATGCGGATGGCGCGGCCTTTGCCGGCAAGGCCTGCGTGGTCGTGGGTTCCAACAACTCCGCGCACGACATTTGCGTCGACCTCTGGTCGAACGACGCGAAGGTCACGATGATCCAGCGGTCGCCCACCACCGTCATCAAGGCGAGCGCGCTGCGCCGCATTTCCGAAGAAGGCCCCTATTCGGAGAAGGGGATCGCGGCAGGGATCGATACCGACCGGGCCGACCTGATCACCGCATCCACGCCCTTCCGCCTGAAGGAAGCGATGGACCGCCATAATTGCGACCGCATATGCCGGGAGGACGCGGCCTTCTACGAACGGCTGGCGGCATCCGGCTTCCAGTTCGATTTCGGGGAGGACGGGACGGCCATAGCGGGCAAATATATGCGCCGCGCCTCGGGCTATTATATCGATGTCGGCGGCTCCGACCTGATCTGCGACGGAGAGGTCAGGGTGCGGAGCGGCGTCGGCGTCGCCTCCATCGCCCCCGGCGGCCTGGTGCTGACCGACGGCAGCGAGGTGGCGGCCGACGCGATCATCTACGCGACCGGCTACGGCCCGATGGACGGCTGGGCCGAGATGCTGATCTCCCGGGATGTCGCTGAAAAGGTGGGCCGCTGCTGGGGCCTGGGATCGGGCACGGCCATGGACCCCGGTCCATGGGAGGGGGAGCTTCGCAACATGTGGAAGCCGACCCGGCAGGAGGGGCTGTGGTTCCATGGCGGCAATCTGGCCCAGTCGCGCTTCCACTCGCTGCATCTCGCCCTTCAGATCAAGGCGCGGATGGAGGGGATCGATACCCCCGTCCACCAGCCCGAAGCCGTGATGCGGGCGCCCCTCTGCCTCCCGGAAGACGGCCTCATGGCATCGCAGGGGGCATGAGCGGCGGCTGCACGGCCGCTCCATCCGCAGATCGTTCCAGCCGGGGCAATTACCGCGTCGTCGCGCTGATCGTCGCCAGCACCATGATCATGGAGCAGATCGACGCGACCGTGCTGACCACCGCGCTGCCCACCATCGCGCGGGACTTCCGGGAGCCGGTCAATGCCCTCGGTCTGGTCCTGACCGCCTATCTGCTGGCGGTGGCGGCCTTCATCCCGCTGAGCGGCCGGCTGGCCGACCGGTTCGGCGCGCGGTCGGTATTGCGGGCGGCGATACTGGTCTTCATGGCGGGCTCGCTGCTCTGCGCCTTTTCGACATCGGCAGCCCAGATGGGCATGGCCCGCTTCGTGCAGGGCGCGGGCGGGGCGATGATGACCCCGGTGGGGCGGATCGCCCTGCTGCGGGTCACGCGCAGGCAGGATCTGGTTTCAGCGACCGCCTGGCTGGTGACGCCCGCGCTGCTGGGCCCGATGCTGGGGCCGCCCATAGGCGGGCTGATCGTCACCCATCTGGACTGGCGCTGGATATTCTACGTCAACCTGCCGGTCGGGCTGGCGGGGATCGCCGCCATTTCCCTCCATATCGACAATGGCCGCGCCGATGCGCCCGGACGCGCAGACATTCCGGGCTTCCTGATCTGCGCCGCCGGCCTCGGTACCCTGCTGCTCGGGTGCGAAAGCGCGAGCCAGCCCGGACGGCTGGGGCAGGCCTTGCTGCTGCTCGCCGTCGCGGGCGTCATGGCCGGAACCTATGTCCGCCATGCGGCGCGCCGGCCCGATCCGCTGCTGGACCTCACCGTGCTGCGCGACCGGTCCTTCCGCCTGTCGCTGATCGGCGGATCGCTGACCCGCATCACCCAGGGCGCGCAGCCCTTCCTGCTGCCGCTGATGTTCCAGGTGGGATTCGGCTTCAGCGCGGCGGTGAGCGGGGCGATCATGCTCGCCACGGCGGTGGGATCGCTGGTGTCGAAGGCCATCGTTTCCCCGGTGCTGCGCCGTCTGGGCTTCCGGCGCAGCCTGATCGTGAACGGCCTGCTGTCGTCGCTCTGCTACGGGCTGGCGGCGGCGTTCCGGGCGGACTGGCCGGTGCCGCTGATGATGGCGGTCCTGACGCTGGCGGGCTTTTTCATGTCCTTTCAGTTCTCGGTCTACAACACGGTGGCTTATGAAGGCGTGGAGGCGGCGCGGATCAGCCGTGCGTCCAGCCTCTATTCCACATTCCAGCAATTGCTGCTGTCGCTGGGCATCTGCACCGCCTCCGTCGCGATCCAGGCGAGCATGGCCGTCCGCGGATCGGCCACGCCCCACCGGGAGGATTTTGCCGCCGCGCTGGTCGCCGTGGCCCTGATCTCGCTGTCGGCTTTCTTCGTGAACCGGCGCTTCGCCCCGGATGCCGGATCGGCCATGAGCGGCCATGTGCCGCGCGCGGAGCAGGACAGACCGAAATGACCGCTATTGGCTAATCCAAGACATTCCCCTCCCGTAAACGGGAGGGGTTAGGGGTGGGCGCGAGCGCAGCGAGCTTCTGACTTAGCCGTTGCAAAACAGCGCAGATGCCGCGCCAGCCCACCCCCTAGCCCCCTCCCGCCTACGGGAGGGGGAATGTCCTGATTCCACCCGAAAATCAGTCATCCAGCCTCTTCGGAACGCAGCCAATCCACCTAATAGAACCGGGCCGGATCGGAGGGCGTCCAGGCGGGCGGATGCAGCGCCAATATGTCGGTCATGACCTCCACGATGACCGGCGCATCCTCCTTGATGGCGGATCGCAGCGCGGAGCCCAACTCGCCCGGCCGCTCGATCCGACAGGATTTGCAGCCGAACGCGCGCGCGGCGGCGGCATAGTCGACCGGGGAGAAGCGCCAGTGATGATCATGGTCGGTATTGTCGGCCCAGACTGGCTTTTCCTGGCTGAGGCCGTTATTGTTGGAGACGATCGTGACGGTGTTGATGCCGTAACGCCGCGCCGTCTCCATTTCACTCATATGGTACAGGAACCCGCCATCGCCGGTGAAGCACAGGACGGGCCGGTCGGGCTGCGCGCATTTGGCGCCGAGCGAGGCGGGATAGGACCAGCCGAGCGATCCGGCGGCGCGCAGCAGGCCCTGCCCGCGCCGGTCGAGATAGATGTGGCGCGCCGCCCAGGCGGCGGCATGGCCGGTGTCGACCACCAGAAGCGCGCCTTCCGGCAGTTCTTCCGACAGGGTGCGGCACAAGCGTTCGGGACGGATCGGCAGGGCGTCCGACATTTCGGCCGGCGCCGCCGCCTGCGTCCAGTCCGCGCGCAATTCTTCCACATGCCGCAGCCAGTCCCGCCGTACCGGCATGTCCGTCAGCGCAGCGGAAAATTGTTCCAATATGGTTTTCGGATCGCCGCAAAGCGCGGCCTGCAACGGATAGTTGCGGCCCAGTTCGCGGGCGTCCACGTCGATCTGGATCGCGGCGATGCCGGGTTGGGGCACCTTCCAGCCGGTGGTCGTCATGCTGCCCGCCATGGTCCCCACGAAAAGGACCAGATCGGCCTCGCTCACCGCCCGGTTGGCGGCTTCCCGCGAATAGATGCCGCAGACGCCGAGCGAGAGCGGATCGCTTTCCCGCAACACCGCCTTGGCGTCGAGCGAGGTGGCGAGGGGCAGCCCGTGCCGCCGCACAAAGGCCGCCAGCGCTTCCTGCGCGCCGCTCGCGCGGATGCCCGATCCGGCGATGACGACGGGACGCATGGCATGGCGCAGCAGGTCGGCGGCGCGGCGGACGTCGGCGGCGGGCGCGGCATGGCGGACCGCGGGGCATGAAGCGAAGGCCGGATCGGGCAGGGGCGCAGGGTCCATCGGATCGTTCAGCACTGCGCCGGTGAAGCCCGCCAGTTCCAGATGGACCGGGCCGGGCGCGCCGCCGGTCGCCACCCGCATGGCCTGGCCCAGCATGTCGGGCAGGCGCGAGACCAGGTCGATGCGCGACGTCATCTTGGTCAGCCCGGCGAAAATGGGCTGCTGGTCGACCTCCTGATATTGGTTGCGGTCGCGGGTGGCGGCGGTGCTGCCGCCGGTCAGCGCCAGCACCGGGGATCGCGCCATCAACGCGTCCAGCAATCCGGCGGCCAGATTGGCCGCGCCGATCTGCTGCGCCCCGCACAGGCCGATCCGGCCCGAAGCCCGCGCATAGCCGTCCGCCATATAGGCGGCCGCCTTCTCGCCATGGGCGACGACGGGCAGGACCCCGGCAGCCTGCATCGCCTTGACCGCCCCGGGCAGCAGCAGCGGGACATGGAAGAAATGAGTCGCGCCGCAGGCCGCAAGCGCGTCGGCCAGATACCGGTCCCCGCTATACACCGGCTCGGGCGATCCTGCGGGCCAGCACCCGCGCTGGCGAACCGTCGCCTCCGGCGATGGGCAGGGCGCCGAACAGGAACTCGACCCGATCCCCGACGAAGGCGGCGTGCCCGGTCAAATGCTCGCAGATCAATATGCCGTTGGCGAGCAGCGTGCGGTGGACCGGCCAGTCGAAACCGGGTTGCCGAAGATGATAGACAAGGTCGGGCGTCGCGAAGTCGCAGGCCAGCATCTTGATGCGCTTTTCCAGCAGCCATGTGGCGGCTTCGGGGCTGAAGCTCGGATGCCGTTCATAGTCCGGCGTGCCGAAGCGGGCGGCCCAGCCGGTGTCCACCGCCAATATGTCGCCCGCCTGCAGGAGCGGGCGGCATTGCTCAAGCTCCGCGACGGAGATGATCTGGTCCGGCCCCTTTTCGATGCGCCAGACGACGCCTTCGCCGCTCAGCCGCTCCGGCGGGATCGACGCCATGTCTGGCGCGTCCTCGAAATAATGCAGCGGCGCGTCGACATGCGTCCCGGCATGCGCGACCATGTGGATGTCGGTGACGTTGAACGGGTCCTGGGGCAGCGAACGCAGCCTGCCGAAGCTGGGCCTCGGAAAGATCGACGCGCAGGGCATGTCCGGGCCGACATCATGGGTCAGGTCGACCCAGGGACCGGCTGGCTGGACCGGCCTGCTTGCCGGCAGGTCCAGCCAGCCGATCCAGCCATCCGGCGCCTTGGGGCATTGATCGCACATCGGCTCATCCTCTTCTGCCGTTCAGGTCTGCACCTGGAACGGGTCCCGCTCGCTTTCGGACAGGTTGATCATCACATTCTTCGTGGTCAGGAATTCCTTCAACCCCTCTTCGCCGCGCTCGCGGCCGAAGCCGCTGTCCTTCACCCCGCCAAAGGGCGTCTGCACGGCCACGGCGCGATAGGTGTTGACCCACACCATGCCGGTGCGGAGTGCGGCGGAAACGCGGTGCATGCGGTTCAGGCTCTGCGTCCAGATGCCCGACGCCAGGCCGAAGCTCTGGTCGTTGGCGATGGCGATCGCCTCCTCCTCCGTATCGAAGGGGATGATGGAGAGCACGGGCCCGAAAATCTCCTCCTGCGCAACGCGCATGCGGTTGTCGACGTCCGCGAAGATGGTGGGCTTGACGAACAGCCCGTCGCGCAAAATGCCGTCGCGCGCCGCTTCGCCCCCGGTGATCAGCCGCGCGCCGTCCGCCTTCGCGGACTCGATGAACGACAGGATGCGATCGAACTGCGGCCGGTTGGCCGCCGTGCCCATCTCCGTCGCGGGATCGAGCGGATCGCCCAGCCGGATATTCGCCGCCCGGCGCGCCAGTTCCTCCACCACGCCGTCATGGACCGACCGCTGGACCAGCAGGCGCGACCCGGCGATGCAGGTCTGCCCCGTCGCCGCGAAAATGCCCGCCAGCGCGCCCACGGTCGCCTTGCCCAGGTCCGCATCCTCGAAGATGATGTTGGGCGATTTCCCGCCCAGTTCGAGGATCACGGGCGTCAGGTTGCGCCCAGCGGCGGCGGCGATTTCCCGCCCGCCATGGCTGCTGCCGGTAAAGCTGATCTTGTCCAGCCCGCCGCCTTCCACCAGCGCCCTTCCGGTACGCGCGTCTCCCGTGACGACGTTGAACACGCCCTTGGGGAATCCCGCCTCCTCCACCAGCCGCGCGAATTCCAGCGTGGTGACGGACGCATGCTCGGACGGCTTCACCACCACCGTATTGCCCGCCGCCAGAGCCGCCGGCACCTTGTTCGCCAGCAGCGCGATGGGGGAATTCCATGCCGTGATGACGCCGATCACCCCCAGCGGCTCCATCGTCGCATAGTCGAAGATGTCGGACCGGTCGACGGGAATGACCTTGCCGAATATCTTGTCGGCATAGCCCGCGAAGAAGCGGAAGACCCGCGCGCAGAAGCGCATCTGCGATCGGGTTTCGCGTATCACCTTGCCATTGTCGGTGGACTCCAGCCTGGCCAGCCGGTCGGCGTCGCGCTCGATCAGGTCGGCCAGGCGGTGCATCAGCCGGGCGCGCTCCACCCCCGGCACCCCGCGCCAGCGCCGTTCGAAGGCCTCCCGGGCGGCGGCGACGGCGGCGGCGACGTCGGACGGACCGGCTTGCGAGATTGTCGCCCAGACATTCTGGTCGAACGGATTGACGGTCGGAAAGCGCTCGTTCGTTTCCGGCGGCACCCACTGCCCGCCGATGAAAAGGTCGTAATCCTGCCGCTCAGCCAATGTCATCCTCCCGCCTTTGGCACAGTCCTAGCCCGCCGACGCTATGCCCTCCAATATGTTTCCGGTGAGCGAGAATAACGGAAGCTTATGGTGCCCGCCGTTCCACCATAAGCAGCGCTTCTCCTGAATGCCATTTGGATATTGGCCTTCGATCCCCGCGATCCGGATGATTTCGCATCGGAAATGCGCGCAGGACAGCGGGCCATGCGGGACCCGGATGAGAACTATATCTACTCCATAGCCCTCCATGCCCCTACAAATTAGCGAGCAATCTGGGTTCAGGTGGGCAGAGGCGGCTTGACCAGTGCTGCCACTTGGTCCCCATGCGTGATGTTCCACGCACACGCGCGATGGCGAGCGCACCTTGCAAATGATGGCAATTCAACTATATTGATAGCATAGCCATCACCTTTTACGAGGCGCTATCAGATGCCCGCCGTCACCATTCGCAACTTGTCCGACGAGACACACCGCGCCCTCAAGGTGCGCGCCGCCCATCATGGGCGCAGCGCCGAAGCCGAAATGCGCGACATTCTTGAAGCGGCGGTTCGTCCCGCGAACCGTCTTCGCATCGGCTCGGCCCTCTCGGCCTTGAGCCGCGATGCCGGGCTGACCAATGCCGATTTCGAGGCGCTGGAACAGGGCCGCGATCGGACGCCTGCCAAGCCCATGAGCTTTAAATGATCGTTCTCGACACCAATGTCGTTTCCGAGGCGATGAAACCGGAACCGGCTCCCGCCGTGCGCGACTGGCTCGACGAGCAGGCCGCCGAGACCCTCTATCTCTCCAGCATCACCGTCGCCGAACTGTTGTTCGGCATCGCAGTCCTGCCGGACGGACGGCGCAAGCAAAAGCTCGCGGCCACGCTCGACGGGATGCTCGACCTGTTCGACGGCAGAATCCTTCCCTTCGATACTTCTGCCGCCCGTCATTATGCCGACCTTGCCGTGAGCGCCCGCAAAGCTGGCAAGGGCTTTCCGACACCGAATGGCTACATCGCGGCCATCGCCACCGTTCACGGATTTGCGGTCGCCACACGAGACGATAGCGCCTTCGTTGCCGCTGGAGTCGCAGTGATCCACCCTTGAACAGCAACATAATAGGGAAAGCGGCAATGCCGAATTCCCAGAAAGATACGGTCTCATGCTCAAGGTCATCGCCCAGGATTTCATCAAGCCGGAAGCGGTCGAGATCGTCCTGCCGCTCTACCGCGAACTGGTCGAGAAAACCCGACAGGAAGAGCATTGCATCGCCCATGACCTGTTCATTGACCAGAAAGACCCCGGACACTTCATCTTCAGCGAGGAATGGCCGGATCGGGCGGCGCTGGACGCTCATTGCCGGAGGGAGCATTTCACGCGCCTGGTGCTGCTCATTAATGCCCATCAGCGGCAGGATGCGACATTCATTCTGATGGATGCGTTTCCGGCTTGATCCAGGATTTTCGGTTGCCCGGCGAAAAATATATTTGCTGATCGGCGGCTTTGTGTGTTTCCGCTCTGGCGTATTCCCGCCCTTACGACGTGATAGGTCTGCAAGGAGGGCAAGCCTTCGCCCTGACCGGCACTGGCGTTGCCGGCACACCCCCTTCTGCAGGAGACCCCGCAACGCCCCCTGAGACTGCGGACCCGCTTTGCCGTAACTCGTCTCGAGCTAGAAGAATGGCGTTCGGTGCCCAGCGCGGAGATCCGCAATGCCCCGAAAGAGCGCCGAACCCGCAAGCGGGCGACCAAGCTCAGACGATCCCGCTTTCCTAAAGCGCTTCACGATAGCCCAAACCAAATTGGCAAGCGAACCAAAGCCATTCCCTTCAGCCAACAAGCTTCGCCGCTATTCAATTTCAGTAACCGACCTCATCTGCCCAGCAGGCCTCTACCGCTGGACTCTCTTTTTCGATTCGCTATAATGACCCATGCTATATTATATATTGGCATAGGTCATTATTCTGTGAGCGCACATACGCCACGCACGTGAAGGATCAAGTCAGCCACGCAAACGTGAGAACGGCGGTGCAAAATTAGACCACGGTGGCGGCGGCGAAGTGCTGCTGCGGGCGGCGTAAAAGTCGTCCACTTTGCCTTCTTTGCGCGAGCAGGGAGGGCGTGGAGATATATACCGTGGATCTTTACCTGAAGGTGCGTCTTGCTTGCGCGGGCGGCATGAGCCAGCGTGAGGCGGCGAAGCATTTCAACGTATCGCGCGACACGGTCCGCAAGATGCTGTCGTATTCGGAGCCCCCCGGTTACCGCCGGACGGCGGCGGTGCGGCGGCCCAAGCTGGAAGCGTTCGTTCCGATCATCGATGCATGGCTTGATGGTGACCGTCAGGTTCCGCGCAAGCAGCGTCATACGGCGAAGCGGGTATTTGACCGCCTTCGCGAAGAGCACGGTTTCACCGGCGGCTACACGATCATCAAGGATTACATCCGACAGCGCGAGCAGCGCAGCCGGGAGATGTTCGTGCCGCTGGCGCATGCGCCCGGCCATGCCCAGGCAGATTTTGGTGAGGCCATGGTCGAGATCGGCGGTGTTGTGCAGAAGGCGCATTTCTTCGTGCTCGATCTACCGCACAGCGACGCCTGCTACGTGCGCGCCTATCCCGCTGCCGTTGCCGAGGCATGGATGGACGGCCACGTGCACGCCTTCGCGTTTTTCGGCGCGGTGCCGCTGTCGATCGTCTACGATAACGACCGCTGCCTGGTCTCGAAGATCCTGCCCGACGGCACGAGGCAGCGCGCCCGGCTGTTCAGCGGCTTCCTGTCGCATTACCTGATCCGCGATCGTTACGGCCGTCCCGGCAGGGGGAACGACAAAGGCAGTGTTGAAGGGCTGGTCGGTTATGCTCGCCGCAACTTCATGGTGCCGATCCCCCGGTTCGCGACGTGGGAGGCGTTCAACCTGTGGCTCGAGGAGCAATGCCGCAAGCGTCAGAACGACCGGCTGCGGGGCGAGAGCGAGACGATCGGCGAGAGGCTGAAGCGCGATCTGGCGGCGATGCAGGAACTGCCGGCTGCCCCGTTCGAGGCTTGTGACCAGACCAGCGGCCAGGTCTCGTCGCAGGCGCTGGTGCGTTACCGGACCAATGATTACTCGGTGCCGGTGCGCTTCGGCCATCAGGAGGTATGGATCCGGGGCTATGTCGGCGAGGTGGTGATCGGCTGCCGGGGCGAGGTCATTGCCCGTCATGTGCGCAGCTACGAGCGCGAGGACGTGATCTTCGATCCCATCCATTACCTTCCCCTGATCGAACAGAAGATCAATGCGCTCGATCAGGCAGCGCCCCTGCAAGGCTGGCACCTGCCCGAAGCGTTTGCAACGCTGCGCCGCCTCATGGAAGCTCGTATGGGCAAGCATGGTCGGCGCGAGTATGTGCAGGTGCTGCGTCTGCTGGAGAGCTTCACGCTTGCCGATCTGCATGCGGCCGTAAAGCAGGCTCTCGATATCGGGGCGATCGGCTTTGATGCCGTGAAGCATCTCCTGCTGTGCCGGGTGGAGCGCCGACCACCCCGATTGGACATGGCGATCTATCCCTATCTGCCCAGAGCCAGGGTGGAGACGACATCGGCGCGCTCCTACATGCAGTTGCTCTCGGGCGATGCGAAGGATGCGGCATGAGCAGTCCGTCCCCCGAGCTGTTACTGGCCAGCCACCTCAAGACGCTCAAGCTACCAACCTTCCTGCGCGAGCATGACAAGCTGGCCCGGCGATGCGCGGCCGAGGGCGCAGATCACGTCCGCTACCTTGCCCGGCTTGTCGAACTGGAGCTGATCGACCGGGAACGCCGGATGGTCGAGCGCCGGATCAAGGCTGCGAAGTTCCCGGCCGCCAAGAGCCTCGACAGCTTCGACTTTGCCGCGATCCCCAAGCTCAACAAGATGCAGGTGCTGGAACTGGCACGCTGCGACTGGATCAACCGCCGCGAGAACGTCATAGCCCTTGGTCCCTCGGGAACCGGCAAGACCCATGTGGCGATCGGCCTCGGCCTTGCCGCCTGCCAGAAGGGCCTGACGGTCGGCTTCACCACCGCGTCCGCGCTGGTCAGCGCGATGATGGAGGCACGCGACGAACGCCGCCTTCTGCGCCTCCACAAGCAAATGGCCGGATACAAGCTCCTCATCATCGATGAACTGGGGTTCGTGCCGCTCTCGAAAACCGGCGCGGAACTGCTGTTCGAGCTGATCTCGCAGCGTTACGAGCGCGGCTCGACGCTGATCACCAGCAACTTGCCGTTCGACGAGTGGACCGAAACGTTCGGCTCCGAGCGCCTGACAGGCGCGCTCCTCGACCGGCTTACCCACCACGTCTCCATACTCGAGATGAACGGAGAGAGCTATCGTCTGGCCCAAAGCCAGGCGCGCAAGGCACGCTCCAACCCCTGACAGAAAAGACCATCCGTGTGTTGGCGACCCCCACTCGGGCTACGCCCTCGCGGCGCTCGCCAGCACACGGATCACCCGGCCTGATTTTGCGCCGCCCAATGGCCGACTTTTACTCCGCCGTTGACACAAACGGAAGGATCTGCGAATGCTTACCTGCCAGAGCCAAACCATCGATCTCCAAACGCATGCCTGCTCCCAGTCGCAGCTTATGCTGCACAGAATCGCGGAGGGCTGGATGAAACGGGCGAAGGTGCGACGAGAGCCAGTCGAACTCGACTTCGACCCCACGCAGGCGGACTTCCTAGAGAAATTGCTACCGTTCTGCGAACATCCACGGTTCCAGTCGCTTTCACCGAATGACCGGCAGAAGATTCTTTCGTGCGGATGGTTGATATACAATGAAAAGACCGTTGCAATCGAAACAGCTATCGTCACGCCGTCCTGCAATGACGCTTTGGCCGGGCAAATTCCCGGTCTTGGCGGTGATACTTTCCGCCATATCATCTGCGAAACCTTGGTCGACGAAGCTTATCATCTTCTGCTCGTGGAAAATGCCAATCGCCTGACTCGCTTCCACCGAGATCTCGGACATATTCGCGTTCCCACGTTTAATCTCGTTCGATTTATGGAAATGGAACAGGCTGGCTATAGCGAGCCATGGCAACGCATCCTCATCCAACTTGCGACGTCGGTCGTCTCGGAGATTTTCGTTTCAGACTATCTTCATCAACTCTCCGACTGCCAAGATATTCAACCGATGAATCGCGCGACTGTCGCGGCGCATCGGCACGACGAGCTTGCGCACAGCAAGATCTTCACGCTTCTGGCGGAAGCGTTCTATCCGGCACTCTCGCCCGTCGAAAAGGCTTTCTTCGCGGAGATTCTTCCCAAGCCCATAGCCTGGTTCGCCGATATGGAGCTCGATGTTTGGGAGTCGGTTCTCCAGCAACTACAGATTCCCGGCGCTGCAAGCATCATTGCCGACTGTCGTCCGCTGAATGCGAATGCAGCCCTGCGCGTCGACTATTCCGGAGTTACAGAGTTGGCCCGCAACCTGGGCGTTCTCGACACAGCATGTGGCCAGGATGGTTTCCTTGCCCTTGGCATTGCGGCCTGAAAATATTCGAGGTGAAATATGCAACCATCATTTCAGGACGCAGCGCCCGTGCAATACAAATGCATGCTCTGTTCCTTTGTCTATGATGAAGTCGAGGGCTGCCCCGAACATGGGATAGCGCCCGGCATATCATGGGAAGATGTCGATGAGGACTGGTGCTGTCCGGATTGCGGTGCCGGAAAGTCTGAGTTCTTCCTGAAAGATTATTGAACTGACCCGCGCGATACCGCTCCTGTCAGGGGTATCGCGCGGGAGTCCTGAACCGGTCAACTGTAGACAGCCCGCCCAGGCATCAGGCTCTCGGCCAATGCCGCAGCCACGCTTTCCTCTTCACCTTGTTTGAGACCAGCAATACCGATGCGCACGCCGGGCTCACTACGAAGGCGGAAGACCTCCCCGGCCTGAATCGACCAGCCACGCACTAGCATGCCCTGCACCGCTTCTGCCTCCCGCGCCACCGGGACCCAGACATGTAGACCCGACGCCCCATATCCCGTCAATCCGCGCCCGGCGAGGCAGGATATGAGTTTGTCACGACGCCCGGCATAGGTCTTGGAGGCATTGTCAATGATCCGGGTCGTCTGCGGATCCGACCACATCCGAAAAGCTAGTCGCTGAAGAATGTGGCTGACCCAGCGCGGGCCGAGCGCCTGCTGGTCACGTAGACGGGCAATCGTCATGGCATCACCGGCGGCCAGCGCAAGACGCAGATCCGGTCCGAGAAATTTGGAAACTGATCGAATGACCGTCCAAGGTCTCTTTTCGGCATCACGCGGGGCGAGCGTGTAACGCTTGGCCCCAGACACGCCCCCCGCGTGATCGTCCTCGACGAGCAGCACACCGGGATAGGCGTCGAGGACATCGCGAAGGGCCCGGGCGCGGCCTGCGGTCAGGCGTGCGCCGGTGGGGTTTTGTGCGCGGGGGGTGATGACAAGGGCCTTGATACCCGCCGTCAACGCGGCCCCGAGTGCTTCGACAGTAATGCCGTCATCGTCCATGGCGATCGGGACAGGGCGCAGACCCAGCGCTCGGACAAGCAGCAGCACCGAGACATAGCCGGGATCCTCGACACCTATGGCATCTCCAGAACGGACATGCGCACGAAGGGCGCGCTCAATTCCATCCATGGCACCGGAGACAACGCCAATCTGCCGGGCCGTTATGCCTTCGCTAGTGAGCACCTGTTTCCCGAATTCGATGAACAGCTGATCATCATCGACCATTTCATATCCACCGGAGGAAATCTCCAAGTCCTGCAAATAGGTCTTTAAATCAGGAAGCAGCGAAGCGTCGACATTACCAGATGCAAGATCACGTGCGTCGGCTGGAATGATGGGCCGGTAGGCATCAAGGGGCTGAACACCCGCAACAAGCGATCCCTGCCTGCCGGCCCCAGTTATCAGGCCCGCATCTCTTAGCCGGGAATAGGCAATCATTACGGTGTTGCGATTGACCCCCAATTGATCCGCAACATCGCGCACGGACGGAAGTTTATAGCCCGCGCCGATCCGACCCGTCCTGATGGCCTGTTCAACGCTACCGGCGATTTCGGCTGCGGTCCTTCCCGAGATCAGCTTCATTCGTATCCAGTCCTCCTTCCCCAATTCGCGTCCCTCGTCCGATTGCATGTCATGGCCGATTACCGCCCGAAAATCACTAGCTGCCACTGCGACCCCCGTTTGCGCTTGAACATCAACCTTCAAGACATTACAAATGGATTGTGTCAATATCATAATGTCCTATGTCATTATGGAGGCCATGTGCTTAAAACCGCCGTTGCAATCCGGCATCTGGCATTCGAGGATCTTGGCGTCTTCGAACCGGTGCTCCTGAAGGCGGGCTTCAAGGTCCACTACTACGACATCGGGGTCGATGAGTTGTGGACACTCGAACCTGTCAAGACAGAGCTTCTCATTGTCCTTGGTGGGCCGATCGGCGCCTACGAAGACGATAAGTATCCCTTTCTGCTCGATGAGCTCAAACTTCTCAGGGAGCGACTCGCCGCGAACCGCCCGACCCTCGGCATCTGCCTTGGGGCGCAACTCATCGCCCGCGCACTCGGTGCCCGTGTCTATCCCGGCCCCGCGAAGGAAATCGGGTTCAAGCCCGTCACCCTGAGCCCGGCCGGCGAACGGTCCCCTCTCGTGGCGCTCGGCGGGGCACCGGTGTTGCATTGGCACGGCGATACGTTCGATCTGCCAGCCGGGGCTGAGCATCTCGCGTCAACAGACATTTGCCTCAACCAGGCATTCTCATACGGCAACGCGCTCGGTCTGCAATTCCATCCCGAAGCCGGCGGGCCGGGCTTCGAGCGATGGCTCATTGGACATGCGCTTGAGTTGTCGGAAGCAAATGTCGATCTGAGCGTCCTACGCGCCGACAGCGAACGATATGCCAAACCGCTCGCTGCCGCAGCCGGGCCAATGCTTGAATCCTGGCTTCGAACCTTGCGCAGGTCAGACACTTTCGACTCGTACGCTCGAACCCCGCCGCAGGCGAGCGGCTCGTAGTGATCGCTCCCAGCCTCCCTGATTGAAGGATACCTCTATGTTGCAGACGGCCGACCCATGCCCCTCCAGCACGAAGAGCGACACAGCGCTCTGGTCGGCCGTCACAGAGGAGGCTCGCCATCAGGACGAGAATATCGAGCTGATTGCCTCTGAAAACACTGTCAGCGATGAGGTTCGTGCCGCGCGGGGATCGATCCTTACCAACAAGTATGCCGAAGGTTATTCCGGCGCCCGCTACTATGGCGGCTGCATACTGGCCGATACGATCGTGGAAGCCTGCTGCGATCACGTGTCGATTGGCATGTCGGGTGATTTCGAGACCGCTATCGAGGAAGGCGCCACGATCGCCCGGGTGGGGACCAGACCATGTTCGGTCCACGCGTCCTATCGGACGCCTACTACTGGCCCACCTCCGTCAACGTCCAACCCAGCGGCGCCCACTAACGCGGGCGCCCGCCATAACTCAAGCAGAGGAAGTCCGAAGATCCGCAGAGCAAATCCCACCAGTTAGTTGCATAAGGAGAAGATGTATGTCGCATGTTTCCGAAAACTTCCACCTCGCCCCCGCCGTCGCCACCGACGATTACGTCCGCGACGTTCTGGCTCTCGTCACGCAGGAGGAATACCAAGCCGCCTGCGATCAACTGGGGCGCATGTACGGGCTGCGATACAGCGAGGCTGCTGGGCATCCGCTCAACATCAAGACCATCATCAAAGGGCGCGATATCTCCTTTGCGCAGGGCGTGTCCTTACCGTCCCGGATTTTCATGCTTCTGCATAGCCTTGGTCACTATTTCTTCATTTGCGCGGCGAAGCAGAAGAATATCGAGCGCTACGCGTACATCTACGACCTACGAGGCGTACAATCGGCGCTCCATTACTATGAAACGGAAGGCCAAGCCAACGGACTCGATGCGCCACCGGAGATGACCGACCAGAAGCGCAAAGATCGGGTTTCGTTCGAAGTCGGCGCGAATAATTTCGCGGTCGACCTGATTCGCCACATCGGTTTCGCCAACGGCGCGAATGTTGTGCGGGCCTATGAGGCCGGTGATATAAATTACATCGTCGATGTCTCGGGTTTCGGCAAAAAGGCCATCGTTCCGACCGACGATGATTATCTGCGCAAATATGTTTGCGCCGGTCTTACGATCGATCCCGATGATACCTATGACGATGGCGTTTACGACGCAACCAGCTTCCGCGTCGACGGTATCGACTGGGACTATATCGAGGACATCAAACTGGAAATCCATTTCTTCTAGGATTGTGCGAAAGGGGATTGACCATGTTTGATGCCGTATCGATCGCGCCCGACGCACGACCAACAGCCACTGAAGCCGAAGAAGCTGTACGGACACTGCTCCGCTGGGCAGGTGACGATCCGGACCGCGAAGGATTGCTTGGTACGCCAGATCGGGTCGTGCGCTCCTATGGCGAATTTTTCGCCGGCTACGCGATGGAGCCGCAAGAGGTTCTTGGGCGAACATTCGAGGAGATTGAAGGGTACGATGAGATCGTCGCCTTGCGCGACATTCGGTTCGAAAGCCATTGCGAGCACCATATGGTGCCTATCGTGGGAACCGCCCATGTCGCATATCTGCCCCGGACCAGGGTCGTGGGTATCTCCAAACTGGCGCGTGTCGTCGAAGGCTATGCGAGACGGTTCACAATCCAGGAGAAGATGACGGCACAGATCGCTAATGCCATTACCACTGTTCTCGAACCGCGCGGGGTTGCGGTCATTGTCGAGGCATCGCACCAATGCATGACGACGCGCGGCGTGCATAAACCGGGTGTCGCGATGATCACAAGCCGGATGACCGGAAGTTTCAGGGAAGATCTCGGTACAAGACTGGAGCTTTTTTCTCTCCTCGGCATGCGGCCCGGTGCCAGTCTGGAGGGAACCGGTTGAATTTGATCAATGTTTTGAAAAATGCCCGCAGAAGCGGGGGCACGGGCATCCAGTTCGCGATTCTATGGGTCTGTTTATTCATCATCGGCTCGGCGGAAGTCATCGCCGGGCCGATGATGACCGTGATGGGCAGTCATTTCAGCGTGCCATCGAGCCGTATCGCTCTTCTTCCTGCGGCCTATGGTCTAGTATACGCGGCAGTCGCACTTGCCGCAGGACCTCTGTCCGACCGCTTTGGTCGGAAATACATGTTGGTGGCTGGCCTTCTCGGTCAGGCAGCAACGCTGTCGGTTCTGCCGCATTGCGGCAGCCTCACCATTGCGGTCTGGCTGTCAGGATTGGCGGGCTGCAGCGCGGCGATCATCCAACCGAACGCCTTGACGATGGTCGCCGATGAGTCGCCTCCCGATGAAATTGGCCGGCGGATCGCAAGGGTCTTTGTAGGGCTGATGACTTCCTTCGTGGTCACGCCCGTTTTGGCCGGCTGGATGGCAAGCGAAGTTGGCTGGCAACATGCGTATCATATCCTTGGAGGAACTGCGCTTCTCTGCGCTATCGGGGTTGTCGTCCGATGCCCCCCTGGTAAGCAGGGGCGCCCAACATCCTTCTTCTCCACTCACGGGGCAGCCTTGCAGACGGTAGGCGTCCGCACCGGTCTTGCGACCAGCTTTCTATGGCTAGGATGCGCTGCCGGTTTCGGAGCCATCGTGGCAAACGTCGCAGCTCGCAGCCTGACGCTTACCACCTCCGGCGCGGGGCTTATCGCGGCCTGGTTTGGACTTGTCGTCATCGCCGGGAATCTGTGCGGCCATGATCTCGAAAGGAGATGGCCGATATTGGCGCTGCCTGCGCTCACTGTTGCCTCGGCAACAGGCATCGCTTTGTTCGCCCTGCCTGTGGACTCGCCCTATCTTCTCGCGCTCCTGGGAACACCCTGGGCCTTCGGCTACGGCGCCGCAGGGCCGCTTCACCACGCGCGACTTAATCATCTTTCCGAACGGTGGCGCAGCACGATCAACTCCTATCATGCCAGCCTGCTCAATCTCGGAATTTTCGCGGTGTCGGGCCTATATGCGATCATGACACCTCACCTTTCACTTGGCTGGTTCTGTGTCGTCATCGCTGGCATCTGTATCTCGGGAACAGCCTTCATCCCCAGCACACAGCGAAGCCTCCCTGCCGCGAGCCCCCGCAACGCCCCCTGAGAGTGAGAGTGCGGACGGGTTTTCCGTGACGGGTTGAGGGCTGGAAGAGAGGCTTCCGGCGCCCGTCGCGGAGCAATCCCGATGGCCAGATATGATCGCGGCGCGCGCACCGGCGCTGACCGCACGAACCTCTACGACGACATCACCAACAAGATCATCGCCGAGCTGGAGCAAGGCCGCCTGCCGTGGGTGCAGCCATGGGGCGCGTCGCCGGGCACTGCACCGCTCGGCCTGCCGAAGAATGCCAGCACCGGCCGCGCCTATTCCGGCATCAACATTCTCATCCTCTGGGGCGCGGTCATCCAGCACGGCTTCCCCGGCCAGAGCTGGCTGACCTTTCGGCAGGCGTTGTCGCTCGGCGGCAATGTCATGAAGGGCGAGCGCGGCACCACCGTCGTCTATGCCGACCGCTTCACGCCCGAGGACGAGAAGCGCCGCGCCCGGGAAACCGGCGACAACGCACAGTCCATCCCGTTCCTGAAGAGGTTCACCGTCTTCAACGGTGCGCCGTAAAGGCGGAAGTAAAAAGGAGCTCTACCATGAGTAGATGATCTTGCTGGCTATAGATCATGCCCACTGGACCAACCTTGGCTAGAAATAGCTGAAATCCCGAAAGGGACAGGGGAAAGTAGCATGTTCAGAAAAGGTCCGGAAGCGCCAGAACCATTTGCGGCGTCATGGATCAGGGCAAGACGTGTATGGTGAAAGCTATACTGCCTGAACCCCAGTTTGCAGCGGCTAATAACGGAGCGGTGTCGCAGAATGGTTGACGCGGCACATCGGAGAAATGGAGGAAAGGGCGTTGAGTTCCTCCCGAGCAAGCGGTGATGCCGCGAGCCTGCCAGCTTCTCCGGCGCACCCTCTGTAGGGAGGGGCAAGTGAACGAACGGGGCACCTAACCACGTCGGAACTCCGACTTCCGTAATTACGGGATCGCCTAAACAGGACGGCTTGCCGGACCTGCATGGCGACGGAGCCGCCATAGTACTCAAATGCCCGACGTAATGGTCGGGACAGTCTCCACTCTGATGGGGAACGAGCGCGGCCATAAGTGCGGGGCAACCCGTGTGAAAAGCCTCACCGCTCGGGGGAAGGGCGGCAGCGACTGCGATCAGACAATCTCACGAGGAGGTGTGCTAATGCTGCCAGTTACCATCGAGAGGGCCGTCAGATCACTCCCGACCATCATCAGGTCGGGTCGGCGGGTCAATGGACTCTTCCGCCTCATGAAAAGCCCGCTCCTTTGGGAGCATGCCTATCAGCAGATCGCGCCCAACAAGGGTGCGATGACGCCCGGCGTTGACGGCAAGACACTCGACGGCTGTTCGCCCGAGATGGTCAGGTCGATCATCGACCGGTTGGCGGACGGAAGCTATCGGCCCAAGCCGGTACGTCGGGTGTATATCCCGAAAGCCAACGGCAAGAAACGGCCGCTTGGCGTGCCGACCACGGAGGACAAGCTCGTCCAGGAAGTGGTGCGGACGCTCCTTGAGCAAATCTATGAGCCGCTGTTCTCGCAGCACTCGCATGGATTTAGGAAAGAGCGATCGTGCCATACGGCGTTGGAATCTATCCGCGCCAAATGGACGGGGGTGAAGTGGCTGATCGACGTTGATGTTGTCGGGTTCTTCGACAATATCGATCATGATGTCCTGATCGGTCTGTTGGAGAAGCGGATCGCGGATCGTCGCTTTGTGCGTCTGATCCAAGGCCTGCTCAAGGCAGGTTATATTGAGGACTGGGTCTATCATCGGACCTACAGCGGTACACCGCAAGGCGGGGTCGTTTCCCCGATGTTGGCGAACATCTATCTGCACGAACTTGACATGTTCATGCAGGATAGGATCGCCAGCTTCACCAGAGGCAACAAGCGCGCACCATCGAAAGATGCGAGGCGCTTGGGTCTAAAGGTCTGCTACCTTCGGAAGAAAGTGGATGCGATGCGGGCCGCAGGGTCCGCAGACTCCCAAAAGATCGCCTCCGTGCTGGAGGAGATCGGTCGGCTCAAGGCAGAACGGGCAACCGTTCCGGCCAACGATGCCCTTGATCCCCACTATAGGAGACTACGGTACTGCCGCTATGCTGATGACTTCCTCATCGGCGTGACCGGCAGCAAGGCGGATGCACGCCAGTTGATGGACGAGGTCAGGGTCTTCCTGACCGACACCCTGAAGCTGGAAATGTCTGCCGAGAAAAGTGGAATCCGAAAAGCCACGGACGGGGCGCGGTTCTTAGGATACGAGGTCTGCACCAGCACCAACCGCAATCCGCACAAGGCGATCTTCTATGGTCGATCCACCTTGCGGCGCGGCTTGGCTGACCGGCTGCGGCTCCGAGTGCCAAGGGACCGGGTGGTCCGGTTCGTCAATGATAAGGGCTGGGGCGACTATGAAGCCTTCCGCCCGCGTCATCGGCCCGCGCTGCGCTTCGCAAGCGACGTGGAGATCGTCCTTGCCTACAATGCCGAATGGCGCGGCTTTGCGAACTATTATGCTCTAGCTGACGACGTGAAGCGCAAGTTGAATAAGGCCGGTTACTTCGCCTTGTTCTCCTGCGTCAAAACCATCGCCGCCAAGCATAGGACATCAGCTCGCAGCGTCTTCGCCAGACTGCGGCGTGGGATGGACTTCTTCATCCGCTTCGAGGTGGGAGATGAACCCCGCGCGATCAAGCTATGGCAGTTGAAGGACCTGCGACGACATGTCCGATCGTGGGGCGGGATCGATAATCCCCGCTCCGCCCAGTTCGTGTTCAGCAGAACGGAGCTGGTCGAACGACTCAACGCCCGCCAGTGCGAGCGTTGTGGTCGGGATGACCTTCCCTGTGAGGTCCATCACGTCCGCCGGGTCGCGGAGATGCAATATGCCGGGCTGTCCCGCTACATGCGGTCGGCACGGCAGAGCAAGCGTGCGGTCCTCTGCGTCGCTTGCCACAATAGCATCCACGCCGGTCAACCAACCGACCGCCAACGGCGGATAGCACGCAGTCGTGGAGAGCCGGATGCGCTGAAAGGTGCACGTCCGGTTCGGAGGGGGGCCGAGCAATGTTCTCTCTGAGACTTTGCCGGCCTACCCTACCGGCGCAATGCGAGGGACTGCCCGACGACATCGCCACTGTTGCGCCACCACCGCCTCCGGGCCTGATCGAGCCGAAGGTCGAGGCGCTGATCCGCGCCACCGGCATCGACTTCCGCATCGGCGGCGATCGCGCCTTCTACGCGCCATCGCAGGATTTCGTGATGGTCCCGCCGCCACAGGCCTATTTCGAGCCGATTAACTGGCACCGGACGGCGCTGCACGAAATCGGTCACGCCAGCGGCCATCACAGCCGTCTCAACCGGGATCTCACCGGCTCCTTCGGCTCGAAGAAATACGCCTTCGAGGAGATGATCGCCGAACAGATTTCGGCCTTCAGTTGCGCCGCCCTCGGCATCGTGCCGACCGTCCGCCACGCCGATTATATAGGCGCGTGGCTGGAGGTCATGCGCGAGGATTCCCGCGCCATCGTCCGCGCCGCCTCGCAGGCCAGCAAGGGCGCCGACTGGATATTGTCGTTCCTGGCGGAGTCAGACGACGGTTTCGCGGCGGAAACCAAGCGGGAGGCAGCGTGATGAACGCGCTCGCCTTTCCCGGCTTCGTGCCCGATCCCGCGCAGTCGGCCGACGTCCGCCTGCGCGTCCTCAGCCTCGGTGCCGGCGTCCAGTCCACCACGCTGGCGCTGATGGCCGCCCATGGCGAAATCGGCCCCATGCCCGATTGCGCCATCTTCGCCGATACGGGCTGGGAGCCGAAGCCCGTCTATGAGCATCTGGCCTGGCTCTCATCGCCCAACGTCCTGCCGTTTCCAATCCATATCGTCTCGGCCGGTGATCTGCGCGCCGATCTGATCGCCGGTGCGCGCGGGGCGCGATGGGCCTCGATCCCGGCCTTCACCCGCAACGTGACGCCGGCCGGAACCGAGCTTCCCGTCTATGATGAGGACGACAACGGCGATCTTGTTGTCGTCGGCTCCCGCATCCTGCCAACCGATCAGGTCGGCGTCGGCATGATCCGGCGCCAATGCACGGGTGATTACAAGATCGTGCCGATCCGCCGGAAGGTGCGCGAGCTTCTCGGCATTGCCCGGCGGCGCTCGCCGGCATCGCCCGTGGCCGAGCAATGGCTCGGCATCTCGCTCGACGAGGCGCTGCGCATGAAACCCTCGTTCGAGACGTGGCAGCTCAACCGCTGGCCCCTGATCGAGCGGGGCCTGACCCGCCGCGATTGCCTGCGCTGGCTGGAGCGGCACGGCTATCCGCTGCCCCCCAAGAGCGCCTGCGTCGGCTGCCCGTTCCATTCCGACGATCATTGGCGGCACATGCGCGACCATGATCCCGAGGCATGGGCCGATGCTATATTGGTCGATGCCACCATTCGCACCGGATTCCACGGCATTCGCGGCGAGGTCTATCTGCACCGCTCCGCCGTGCCGCTCGACCGGGCCGATCTTTCGACCCCGGCCGATCACGGCCAGCTCGATCTCTGGCCGAACGAGTGTGAAGGCCTATGCGGGGTTTGATCCGCAGTAACTCCACAAAAGCGTAAAGCCGGGTTTCCGGCTTTACGCCTCCTCGGCTCTGCGGCCCTGCCTTCTTAGAGTAAGAGGGCGGGGCTTCGCTTCGTGACGGGTTTGAGATCGAGAGAGAGGCTCTCGGCGCTCGTCGCGGAGAATACCACCATGGCTACCGCCGTTCAGAAAATCACCCTGTCGCCCTCGCGTGACATTCCTTTCAACAAGCTGATCCTCAGCCAGTCGAACGTCCGGCGCATCAAGGCCGGCGTGTCGATCGAGGAACTGTCGCAGGACATCGCCCGGCGCGGTCTGCTTCAGGGTCTCAATGTGCGCCCCGTCGTCGATGCCGATGGCGCTGAAACCGGCATGTTCGAGATTCCCGCCGGCGGTCGCCGCTACCGGGCGCTGGAATTGCTGGTGAAGGCCAAGCGCCTCACCAGAACCGCGCCGGTCCCGTGCATCGTGCGCGAAGCAGGTTCCAGCATTCTCGCCGAAGACGACAGCCTGGCCGAGAATATCCAGCGCGCGCCGCTCCACCCCCTCGACCAGTATCGCGCGTTCCAGGACATGCGCATCAAGGGCATGTCCGAGGAAGAGATCGCCGCAGCCTTCTTCGTCTCGGTGAATGTGGTCAAGCAGCGTCTGCGCCTGGCGTCCGTCGCGCCTTCGCTGCTCGACCTCTATGCCAAAGACGGCGTGACGCTCGAACAGCTCATGGCCTTCACCGTCAATCCCGATCATGCCCGGCAGGAACAGGTCTGGGAGGCGATCAAGGATAGCTGGGCGAACGAGCCGCATCAGATCCGCCGCATGTTGACCGAAACGACCGTGCGCGCGAGCGACAAGCGGGCGCAATTCGTCGGCGTCGATGCCTATGAAGCGGCCGGCGGCATCGTGCTCAACGACCTGTTCCAGTCCGACGATGGTGGCTGGTTGCAGGATGTCGCTCTGCTCGACCAGCTGACCGACGACAAGCTGAAGGCGGAGGCCGAGGCCATCGCCGCCGAAGGCTGGAAGTGGGTCGATGCGCGGGTAGAGGTTCCCTATGGCTATGGTCACGGACTGCGCCGGCTGATCGGCGCGACCACGCCGATGAGCGAGGAGGAACAGGCCAGTTTCGACGCGCTCACGGCAGAATATGAGGCGCTGGAGGCTGAATATGCCGAGGCCGAGGAATATCCCGACGAGGTGGATGAGCGCGTCGGCGAAATCGAAACCGCGCTGGCCGCCTTCGAGGATCGGCCCGTCATCTACGATCCGGCCGAGATCACGCAGGCCGGCGTGTTCCTCAGCATCGACCGCGAAGGCCGCCTGTCGGTGGATCGCGGCTATGTCCGTCCCGAGGACGAAAAGCCCGTGACCGTCGATGGCGACGACGATGCCGCAAGCAACGATCCCGATGGCGCATCGTCCTCGGCCCCGGTCGTGCAGCGCGCGGTCATCACCGTGGGCGGCCAGCCCGCCGAACCGGAGGAGGAAGATGATACGATCAAGCCGTTGCCGGAACGACTGGTCGCGGAACTGACGGCGCACCGCACGCTCGCGCTGCACGATGCGCTGGCGAACAATCCCCATGTCGCCATGACGGCCTTGCTGCACCGGCTCGTGATGGAGCGTTACAACTATTCCGCTCCCAACGGATGCCTGGAAGTTGGCGTGCGCCATCACTTCTTCTCCTCGCAGGGCACGGACCTGAAGGACAGCCCTTCGGCCCAGGCCATCGAAACGCGCTATGAGGACTGGAAGGCGGACCTGCCGACCGATGACGACGCGCTGTGGGACTGGATCGCCGCGCTCGACGACACCAGGCGCATGACGCTGCTCGCCCATTGCGTCGCCTATGGCGTCAATGCCCTCTACGAGAAGCCCAATCCGTTCGGTGGCAACGGCATCTCGCAGCACGGGCTGGAACGCCGGCTCGCCCAGGCCGACCGGATGGCGCGCGCGACCGGCCTCGATATGGTCGGGACCGCGGGATGGCGGCCGACCGCAGAGAATTATCTCGGCCGCGTCACCAAGCCCCGCATTCTTGAGGCGGTGCGCGAAGGGGCCGGCGAGCGGGCCGCTTCGCTGATCGAGCATCTGAAGAAAGGCGACATGGCCAAGGAGGCCGAGCGTCTTCTGGCCGATACCGGCTGGCTGCCCGAACCGCTGCGTCTGTTCGAGCCGGAACAGGCCCCCGAAGATGCGGGCGCGCAGGACGACATCGAGGCGTTGCCGGACTTTCTCGCCGGTGATGACGAGGATGACGGCCATGCCGATAATGACGCGGCCCATCTTATCGCCGCCGAATAATCTCATCCGAGGGGCGGCTTCGGTCGCCCCTCTTTCCATCACCGCGATCCATCTGGCCCGGCATCCGCCGGGCCTTTCTCGTTTCTGGAGATAATTTCCATGTCCGCACATATCATTCACGATACGGCACCCCTCGGTGCGCTGATCCGCTATACCGACCACGCTCCGAAACCACCGGCGCGCTTCACAAAGAAGCTGGCCGCCTGGGAACGGCGCAACGGCGTCGGCCGCCTCGTGAAGAAGGAACCGGCGCGCGAGCGTCCGACCTATTCCTCTCCGGCTTCCATCACCCTGCATGAGGGTAATTTCGCCAGTGCCGGTGTCATCCTCGTCACCGTCATGCGCACCCATTCGGTCGATAGCGATCTGTCTTTCGAGATCGCCGAGCGTCCGGTCGTAGGGATGGTGCGTGTCATTCGGGATTCCGCTGGCAACAGCGAACTGGTGCATCTGGCCGAAAGCCGGGAGGCCGCCGAACTGTGGCTGGCGAAGAACCGACACAGCGCGGCGCGTCTGGAGGAGGTGACGGCCGAAGAGGTCGGCGCCGATGTCGTCGAAGGTCGTGCTGCTGCCTGATCCGGCACGCGCAACCGCATCACGATTGCATTCTTCGGCCCGGTCTTCCGCAGGAGACCGGGCCTTTCATTGTTTCAGGAGGCTCCCATGCCATTACCATCGACGAAATCTTTGCCCAGGATCGGCAGAACCGTCCGAACGAACGCACGCTGCCCTGGGTAGAGACCCGCGACGACATCACCGTCGTCGTGGAACCCAAACCCCATTGGGCCGAGGATATGCGGGTGTTCCGACTCGATGCTCGCGAGCATTGCCGCTACGCCGAATGGGCCGCCCATGGCGGCCGGGCGCGCTTCTATGGTCATATCGACATGTCGGGCGACGATTTGATGATGAAAGCGCACGCCATGATCGCCCGCGAAATCGCCGATGGGCTGTGGAACTGAGGACCGGGCCACCGGACGTCCCCACCATAGGGATGAGGTTTCTGGCCTGGACGGGTTCATATCCAGCTTCACCATGAAGTTTGTCGTCCTGTGTCCAGGCAAGCGGCAGCCGTCCCGGCCGGAAGGGAACACGATCCTGATGCCAGCATGGCGGCAAGGCTGGCGCGGCGGGACATCCGCGACGGGTATCCGGTGTCTGTCAGATGCGAAGAACCACCCCCGCTTCCATTCGCAAACCTTGGTCCGATCCGTCTCTTCAGCAATCAACCCGTGAAGGGTCGGCTTGCGCGCGCGTGCCGCCCTCGGGGATTCGGAAAAAGTCCGAACGCCCTCGGGTGATTGCAGATCCGGTCAGACACTTCGGGCGCCTGTCGCGCGGGGGATGGTCCCCCGCCTCCCAAGACAGGAGCCGGAACCCATGTCCTATGCAGATGCCACTGCCTTCGCCGCCAGCCTCGCCGCCACGCTGATGGTCTCGATCGTCGTGTTCCAGGCCGGGGACGGCACCCACGCCGCTTGCCCCGCCGCCGAGTTCGACGGCGAAGACGACATGGTGAAGCTGGAACTGGACCCGTGGGCATAAGGCGCGAAAGCGCCTCATCCCCGATGGCCCGGACGCGGCAGGTTCGCGGCCGGGCCTTCAGCCCTGCGATGCACGCCCATCGTCGGCAGCAGAACCGGGGACGAAATCCCGGTCAGAGAGGGAGAGTGCGGGCCGGTTGGCCGTGACGGGTTGAGGGCCGGAGAGAGAGGCTCACCGGCGCCCGTCATGGAGTGATCCCGATGACCTGTTCGCCCCCTGATACCTTTCGTTCCATCGGTCAGATTCTCGCTGCCGATGTTCTGCCCGCGCTTTACCGGGCGCAAAACCTGCCGCTGCTGATCTCCTGTCTTGGTGTCGCCAGCTATGGTGCGGGTGTCGATGTCGGCTGCGTCGATAGTGTGATCCCGCTCGGCGAATGCCCGTCGCCCGAAGGCGCCATGCGGCTCGCATCGTTGCGCCTGTCGCGGGGCGACATATGCACGGCGCCGGACAGCTTCCCGCATTTTACCCCGCGCATCATGCTGATTCAGGACCAGGATCGGCGCCTGGTCCTCGCGGGCGACATCCGCGCGAGCCTCATCCTTTGGCAACAGCCCGTCGCTTCCGACGCCGAGGCCAGCCGGATCGTGACCGAGGCCAGCCGTTTGCGCGGCATGGCGTTTAGGACACCTGCCGAGGCCGATGCCCGTGCCTTGCGCTACCGCGCCGCTGTGCTGGAGGCCCGGCTGGTCGATCCCTTCTGGCGCGAAGCCGCCGCCAACCTGCTCCGATTGCCGCAGGCGGCCTGATCTTCACCCATTTTCCGTCATCACGCCCGGCTTCGCGCCGGGCTTTCTCGTTTCAGGAGGCTGCCATGGCCGATTATTTCACCCATTTTTCCTGTCTGCTCGACGTTGGGACGCATGAAAATGCCGTCCGCGCCGTCGCTCTCTACGATACGCTGCCGGATGAAAGCAGCGCCGACGATCCCCCGGCCAACAGATTCCTGCTCTCGATCCAGCCCGAGCATGACGGCACGGAGCTCTGGATACGCGATGACGACACCGGCGATCCCGAGCATGTCATCCGGTTCGTCATCCGCTGCGCCGCCACCTTCGGCCTGACCGGGCGATGGGGAATGCAATGGGCCAATAGCTGCTCCAAACCCCGTCTCGACGGGTTCGGTGGCGGGGCGCATGTCCTCGATCTCGCCACCGGCGAGACGATGGACTGGACCGATACCGATGGCTGGCTGTCCTCGGTTCTCGAAGGGAGAGACCCCTATGCCTGAGATCATCGAAACCACCGTCTATCGTCTGGGAGAGCTTTCCGATGCGGCGAAGGACAAGGCCCGTGCCTGGTATCGCGAAGGCGGCTTCGACTATGAGTGGTATGATGCCGTCTATGAGGATTTTCAGCGCATTGCCGACATCCTCGGCGTCGATTTCAAAACGCGCACCGTCCGCCTAATGGGCGGCGGTTCGCGGCAGGAACCGCGCATCTGGTTCCGGGGCTTCTGGTCGCAAGGGGATGGCGCGTGCTGGGAGGGCTATTATGCCTACCGTAAGAATGCCGTCGCCGAAATCCGATCCCATGCGCCGAAGGACACGGAACTGCACGGCATCGCTGACAGCTTGCAGACGGTCCAGCGGCGCAACTTCTACCAGCTTCGCGCCGATGTCAGCCATCGCGGCCACTATTATCACGAATATAGCATGGCGATCTCGGTCGAGCGCGACAGTCCGACATATCAGGACATGACCGCCGATGCCGAGGAAGTTGTTATCGAGGCGCTACGCGATCTCGCCCGCTGGCTCTATCGCCAGTTGGAGCGGGAATATCACTATTTGTCCTCGGACGAGGCGGTCGATGAAACCATCCTCGCCAACGACTATACCTTCACGAAGGCGGGCCGGCGTTTCGGCTGATCGGTCTCAGGCTTCCCGCACACCGTCATATCCGGCAGCCTTCGCCGCCTTGACGAACTTGCGGTCGAAACTCGCCATGCCTTCGCAATGCGCCGCCTTTCCAAGATGCAGCGCATCGGCGAAATCCATGCCGCGCTCGGCCAGGTCGAGCGCGGCAGCTACGACCGGCCCGTCCTCGACCGTGACGGTCGGCAGGCCCGCGAAGGCGCGCAGCACGCGGGCGATGTCGGCCGGACGATACTCATAGCTGCTGCGCAGCACCCATTCGGTTTCGAGAATCACCGTGACGGACGCGAACACCGGCTGGCCGTCGATCAGTGTTCGCGCCTTCGGCGACTGTTTTGGATGATCGTTGGTCAGGTAGCGAACGACGATATTGGTATCAATCGCGAGCATGTCGGCGCTTCGCTTCGGCCAGCACGCCAGCATCCATCTCGGCGATGGTCTTCGGCTTGCCCTTGAAGGGCAGCGCACCGAAGACATCTTCCGGCCGCGTTTCCGCGAAGGCAGGCGCCGGCTTCAGCAGCACGCCGCCATCGGCTTCCTCGACCGTCAGCTTCGTGCCGGCGCTCCACTCGCGCCGCTGCCGCAGCCCGGTCGGCAGGATGATTTGTCCCTTGGTGGAGACCGTGGTGGTCAGTTTTTCGGCGGCGGCCATCGGGCGCTCCTTTCAGGCGTAAGACAAACGTAAGATAGCGTGGCGCGGCTTCTTGTTCAAGGCTTCGACGGGAGAGGAAGAGGAAGGCCGGGACGGATTTGAGCCAGTGCGGTCGAGAGAGAGCGCTGCGCGGCTCGATCCTGTCCCGCTCTCCGAGGTTCTTCCCATGTCCCATGCTTCCACCGCCGTGGCCCTTCCGGCCGCGATCATCACGCCTGTCGTCGATACCGGCGCCGCTGTCCATCAGGCAGCGCTTCTCCTTCTTCCCCATCTTGAACGCGGCCAGCGCGTCGATGCCGCCACGCTGCGCGGTGCGATGGAAACCGCCTTCGGCGCCTCCGATGCCACCGGCGCCTGGACCTGGAAGACCGCCTATGAAGCCTGCGAGGCAGCCACCGTGCTCTTCCTGCGCAAATACGGAAAGGCGCTTTTCCGTAAAGCCGGTTCTCAGGCCGCGAGCCTGCCGCTGCTGACGAAGATCGCGGGGCTGTTGCCCACGCACACGCGCCGCTCCGAAGAAAGCCAGACCTTCCAGCAGTTCTCGACGCCGATCCCGCTCGGCCTGATCGCCGCGAGCGCCGCCGCGATCACGCCCGCCGACCGGGTTCTGGAACCTTCGGCCGGTACGGGTCTGCTCGCCATCCTCGCCGAGATCGCCGGCGGCACATTGACGTTGAACGAGCTGGCCGACAGCCGCGCCGATCTGCTTTCGCACCTGTTTCCGGCTGATCGTGCCACGCGCTTCGACGCGGCGCAGATTCACGATCACCTCGATCCCGGCATGGTCCCGAGCGTCGTGCTGATGAACCCGCCATTCTCGGTGATGGCGAACGTATCCGGCCGGATGGCCGACGCCGCCTACCGCCATGTCGCCTCGGCGCTGGCACGCCTGGCTGATGGCGGGCGGCTCGTCACCATCACCGGATCGAGCTTCGCTCCCGATATTCCGGCCTGGCGGGACGCCTTCACCCGGCTTCAGGAGCATGGCCGCGTGGTGTTCACCGCCGCGATCGACGGTGCGGTCTATGCCAAGCATGGCACGACCATCGACACGCGGCTGACCGTCATCGACAAGCTGCCCGCCGATGATCCGGCCGCGTTTCCGGCCTCGATCGGCATCGCATCTGATGCGGCCACGCTGCTGGGCTGGGTCGGCGAGCATGTGCCGCCACGCCTGCCAGTCGATCCCGCAGTCTCGGTTCCTGTCGCTGTCCCCGCCGCTCCGAAAACCGTGCGCGGCTATCTGGCCCGCACCTCTGCATCCGCGCCCGCTCGCGTTGTCGCCGAGCCCGAAGGCGTCGAACTCGTCTATGAGACTCTGGACTGGATCGCCGCCGAGGGCGGCCGCATCACCGATGCGATCTATGAAGAATATGGATTGCAGGCGATCCGTATTCCCGGCTCTCAGGCTCATCCGACCAAGCTGGTGCAATCGGCGGCCATGGCCTCGGTCGCGCCGCCCAGACCGAGCTACCGGCCGCGCCTGCCGGCCAGCATCGTCACCGACGGCATCCTGTCCGACGCGCAGTTGGAGACCGTGATCTATGCCGGCGAAGCCCATTCGGACTTCCTCGCCGGATCATGGACGCTGGACGATACCTTCGATGTCGTCTCGGCCGCGCCCGACGATGCACCGAACGCCATCCGCTTCCGCCGGGGCTTCATGCTCGGCGACGGCACCGGCGCCGGCAAGGGCCGCCAGTCGGCCGGGATCATTCTGGATAACTGGATGCAGGGTCGCCGCAAGGCCGTCTGGATCTCGAAGTCCGACAAGCTCCTCGAAGATGCGCAGCGCGACTGGTCGGCGCTCGGCATGGAGCGCCTGCTGGTCACACCCCTGTCACGCTTCGCGCAGGGCAAGGACATCCGGCTGCCCGAAGGCATCCTGTTCACGACCTATGCCACCCTGCGCTCCGACGAGCGCGGCGAGAAGGCGTCCCGCGTGCGCCAGATCGTCGATTGGCTGGGCGCGGATTTCGATGGCGTCATCATTTTCGATGAGAGCCACGCCATGCAAAACGCGGCGGGAGGCAAGGGCGAACGTGGCGACGTGGCCGCATCGCAGCAGGGCCGTGCCGGGCTTCGTCTCCAGCACGCGCTGCCCAACGCCCGCATCGTCTATGTCTCGGCCACCGGCGCGACCACGGTTCACAATCTCGCCTATGCCCAGCGGCTCGGCCTCTGGGGCGGCGAGGATTTCCCGTTCTCGACCCGTGCCGAATTCGTCGAGGCGATCGAGGCTGGTGGCGTCGCGGCCATGGAGGTTCTGGCTCGCGACCTTCGTGCGCTCGGCCTCTATACCGCCCGCTCGCTCTCCTATGATGGCGTTGAATATGAACTGGTCGAACACCAGCTCACCCCCGAGCAGACGCGCATCTACGATGCCTATGCCGGGGCCTTCGCCGTCATCCATAACAATCTCGACGCCGCCATGGAGGCCGCCAACATCACCGGCGGCGGTAGCGGCTCGGGCACGCTGAACCGGCAGGCCAAGTCCGCCGCCCGCTCGGCCTTCGAATCTGCAAAGCAGCGCTTCTTCGGCCATCTGCTGACCTCGATGAAGACGCCGACCCTGATCCGCTCGGTCGAACACGATCTGGAGAACGGGCACGCCGCCGTGATCCAGATCGTTTCCACGGGCGAAGCCCTGATGGAACGCCGCCTGGCCGAGCTTCCGGCCGAGGAATGGAACGACGTCCGGGTGGACATCACGCCGAGGGAATATGTCCTGGACTACCTCGCGCATAGCTTTCCGGTGCAGCTCTATGAGCCGTTCACCGACGATGACGGCAACCTGTCGTCGCGGCCTGTCTATCGCGATGGCCAGCCCGTCGAAAGCCGTGAAGCCGTCGCCCGCCGCGACCGCCTGATCGAGAAGCTGGCATCGCTTCCGCCCGTTCCCGGCGCGCTCGACCAGATAGTCCAGCGCTTCCGCACCGACCTCGTGGCCGAGGTGACGGGGCGCTCGCGCCGCATCGTGCGCAAGACCAGCCCCGGCGGCGTCGATCGTCTCGCCGTCGAGAACCGTGCCGGTTCCGCCAATCTCGCGGAAACCGCCGCCTTCATGGATGACAGCAAGCGCATCCTGATCTTCTCCGATGCGGGCGGCACGGGCCGGTCCTATCACGCCGACCTCAACGCGAAGAACCAGCGCCTGCGCATCCACTATCTGCTGGAGCCGGGCTGGAAGGCCGACGCCGCCATCCAGGGTCTCGGCCGCACCAATCGGACCAACCAGGCGCAGCCGCCGCTGTTCCGCCCGATCTCGACCGACGTGAAGGCCGAAAAGCGTTTCCTCTCGACCATCGCCCGCCGCCTCGACACGCTGGGCGCGATCACGCGCGGCCAGCGCCAGACCGGCGGACAGGGGCTGTTCCGGCCCGAGGACAATCTGGAATCGCACTATGCACGCGACGCGCTGCGCCAGCTCTACATGCTGCTCGTGCGCGGCAAGGTCGAAGGCTGCTCGCTCCAGATGTTCGAGGACGCGACCGGCCTCAAGCTGATGGACGACACCGGCATCAAAGACGAGTTGCCGCCGATCACGACCTTTCTCAACCGGCTGCTGGCGCTCACCATCAATCTGCAGGGCATCCTCTTCACGGCGTTCGAGCAATTGCTGAACGCCCGCATCGAGGGCGCCATCGCGTCGGGCAGCTATGATGTCGGGCTGGAGACGCTGCGGGCCGAGAGCTTCACCGTCACCGACCGGCAAACCATCCATGTCCATCCGGCCACCGGCGCCGAGGCGCGGCTGCTCACCATCACGCAGCGCCAGCGCAATCGGCCAGTCACGCTCGCCGAGGCGCTCGACCTCAATGCCGACCGCCGCGCGAAACTGCTCATCAACGAGCGCTCCGGCCGCGCCGCCGTCCAGACTCCGACTACCAGCGTCATGCTCGACGATGGCGAGATCGAGCGGCGCATCCGCCTGATCCGGCCGATGGAAGCGCAGAACATTCCCGTCAAGATGATGGGCGAGACCCATTGGATCGAGGCCGAACAGGCGGCTTTCATAGCAGCATGGAACGCCGAGGTTGCCGAGGTTCCGGAATTTGCCGACAGCACCATCCATGTCGTCAGCGGCCTGCTGCTACCGATCTGGAAGCGTCTTCCCAACGACTCGACGCGGGTTTACCGGCTCCAGACCGATGACGGCGAGCGCATCGTCGGACGCCGCGTCTCTCCGGCCTGGGTCGCGGCCGCCACGACGACCGGCACGTCGTCGCTGACGCCCGATGCCGCCTTCATGGCGCTCATGGACGGCAGGACCATACTCGATCTCGCCGAGGGGCTTCAGCTTCGGCGCAGCCGCGTCATGGGCGCGAACCGCATCGAACTGTCGGGCTTCACCGATGTCATGCGCGATCGTCTGCGCGCCTATGGTCTGTTCCACGAAATCATCTCGTGGAAACTGAGGATGTTCGTGCCGACCGATGCCTCCGGCCCGGCTATCATCGCCAGGGTGCTGGATCATTATCCGGTCCAGCGCATCGGCGAACGCGAGGCTGCGTAAATGACCCGCGAAAACGCCTCCGAACTCGCGCAACGTCTCGGCCGACAGGCCGAGGCGGTGTGCAAACACTATCTCTCCAACGGTCGGCGGCAGGGCCGCTACTGGTCCGTGGGTGACGTGCGCAATACGCCAGGCCGATCGATGTTCGTGCGTCTGACCGGCCCGGATTCCAGCAAGGGAGCCGTAGGCCACTGGACCGATGCCGCAACGGCGGAATATGGCGATCTGCTCGACGTGATCCGCGAAAGCTGCGGCCTGATCGACTTTCGCGATGTCGCCGACGAAGCCCGGTCCTTCCTCAGTCTGCCGAGACCCGAGCCTGATCCGGTTCCCCGATCCCAACCGGGAAAGGCGCCAGCCGGATCACCGGAAGCAGCGCGGCGTCTGTTTGCGATGTCGGGACCGATAGGCGGCACCGCCGTAGAAGCGCATCTGCGCAACCGCGCGATTACGGCTTTGCACGAAACCGGAAACCTTCGGTTCCACCCGCGCTGCTACTACCGTCCCGAGGGGCATGGCCTGACCGAGACATGGCCGGCGATGATCGCTGCCGTCACCGACCTTGGCGGCTCCCAGACCGGCGCGCATCGCACCTGGCTTCGTCCCGATGGTCGCGGCAAGGCGCCTGTCGAAACGCCGAGGCGAGCGATGGGTCATCTCCTGGGGCACGGCGTCCGCTTCGGCAGGGCGCAGGATGTCCTGGCGGCGGGCGAAGGCATCGAGACCGTGCTGTCGGCACGCTCGGGTCTGCCGAAAATGCCGATGATGGCAGCGCTCTCTGCGGCGCACCTGGCCGCCATCCTGTTCCCCGCGTCGCTGCGGCGGCTCTATGTCGTCCGCGATAGCGATCCGGCGGGAACAAGCGCGCGAGATACTTTGGTCGAACGGGCGCGCAGCGTCGGGATCGAGGCTGTGGTGCTGTCGCCGGTGCTGGGCGACTTCAATGAGGATCTCCGTCGATACGGCATCGATGCGCTCCGGGCGGCCTTGCGGGTTCAGATGATCCCGGAGGACGTCAGCCGTTTTTTCGCGGGGTGAGTGCGGCATCGGTCAGGCAGGGGGATAAGCCACGTCCTCCCGAAACCTGCCGCAGCCGGTCGTGGTGCTCGCCCCCCATGTCGAGAAAGACGCAGCCCACGGCCTTCTGAGAGGGCGATCGGCCCACAAACGGGCCGGTCGGGCAATGGCCGCGCCCTGGCTAATTTCCGCCGGCGGCAAAGCCGCCTTTGCATCGCGAAACAAATTAGCCGTGCCCGGCCATCAAGGCCCTCGCGAAGACGCGAGGGCTGCCAGCCCGTCCCGCCCATGGGCTTTTCGACGCCACGAAGGCCGCGATGGGCGCGGTCGATCCGACAAGGGCGAACACCATGATGACCGACTACGATGACGCAGGTTTCGAGCCGCCGCACGCCTCATCCCCCACCGATCACGTCCTCACCGAACTCCAGCTCTATGGCTACCGTCCATTCGAGGATGAACCCGACCCAAGGTCGCTTCCCGAAGGCAATGACGTCGCTGGCGCCGTCGCCGACATCTTCGACGCCCTGATCGCCACCCTTGGCGACACCCGCCTCGAACCCGACCTCGACGAGCTGCTCTGGTCCACCGTCAATCTCTTCCACCGCGCCGTCAGCCGGATCGAGCGCGATCTGGACGACAACGAACTCGCACAGCGGCGCGGGCAGCGCGAACAGGATGGCTCCGAGGTGAAATCCGTCGAGCTGGAGCGCCTGACGGCAGAGGGGCAGACCTTCATCGAGCGGCGCAACAGCATGGAACTCTTCCGCGATGTCGCCGCCGAACAGTTCGAGCGCCATACCGGATCGGCCTGGCGGCCGCGCTCCGGGTCGATGGTCAACCACCGCAACCTGACCTCGGCCATGATCGACAGCCGCGACTTCCTCGCCGCCAGGCGCCGGGCTGAAAACGAGGTGCTGCTGCCCGCCGGTCCCAAGGTCGCCTTCACCGGCGGTCTCGACTTCAACGATCATCGCCTGATCTGGGCCAAACTCGATCAGGTCCACGCCAAGCACCCGGACATGGTGCTGCTGCACGGGGGATCGCCGAAGGGCGCCGAGCTGATCGCGGCGAAATGGGCCGCCAACCGCAAGGTCACGGATATCCCGTTCAAGCCCGACTGGACGAAGCACGCCAAGTCCGCGCCCTTCAAGCGCAACGACGCGATACTCGATACGCTCCCGGTCGGCGTCCTGGTCTTCCCCGGCACCGGCATTCAGGAAAACCTTGCGGACAAGGCCCGCAAGCTCGGAATCCCGGTGATGAAGTTCGACGGCGGCGCGTAAAGCGCCGCCGCTCGGCGGCTAGAACAGCCGCCAATTCTTGACTGTGAGCCATCTTCAGGTTCACATGAAGCATCCTTGCAGAACCGGCGAAGCAACAGTGGGGCAGGCGGAGCGTATCTTCGGGCAGCCTGCCGTGATCGTCCAACCGTTCATTTGGAGGGTTCCATGTATCTCATTCTGCTCGCGATCTTTCTTTCCGTCACGGCCTGCATCTTGGCCTATAATTTCGCGATCTATGCCTTGCCATTCATGGTTGGCCTGACAGCCTTCCAGTGGGTCTCTGCGACCGACGCCGGATTCTTCATGTCCGGTCTTGCCGCGATCGGCGCGGCTCTGCTGTCCATCGGCTTCGTGATCGCCATTCTGGGTTTTGCCAAGAACCCAGTGCTGCGCTTCGCGGCGCTCGCGGTCTTCGCCGTGCCCGCCGCCATCGCCGGCTATGCACTTGTCTATGGCATCACCAAAAACGCGGTGGATTCGACCATCGCCCTGAACCTGCTCGGCGGTGCCGGCGGCCTCTTCATAGGCGTCGCGTCCATGCTCAACCTCAATGCTCTGGGAACCTCCGTCCTGTCTCGGTGATACGAAACGCTGCGACCGGCGGCCTTTTTCACTCCCCCTGACAGAAACCCGGCGGCTTGCGCCATTGGATCTGCGCCATCCCACTCAGGCAGGAATAGCGGCATCGAGCGGCCATGCCATATGTGCCCCCGGTCTGTTCCTACCGCTCTGACCTGGAAATCGGCCCTCGGTCTGATTGCGGCAATCCGTGCGGCGGCATCGAACCCTGTTGGTCGGTCCAGTATCCCGTGGGGTGCCGACAACCTCCGTCACCTTCATGGTCGCCCTTCGCATTGTCCGCAGGATCGCGACCAGCCACCCTGAGCGGTTTCGGCGACGCCATTCTTCTGAAACCCGGCAGCCGTTGTCGTGGCGACCAGCCTTTCCGGCGGGGCAAACGGCGGGCCGGTGAGCGACGCTGGCGCTCATTATGCCGGGGTGGCGACAGGATTGGACCTGTCAGGTCGATCGTGCCAGCATGGACGAAGGCTCCGCTGTGCGTCTCTCCCGAAAGCTGCCCAGAGGCGCCAATCCCTCCGACTGACTGATCCCCTAAGTCCGTTCGGTTTCCACCGGCAACCCCCGCGGCACCCAGCCGTGTTGCCGCGCTGCGCGCGGCTGCCCGCTCCACCTGGGGCCTTGCGGGTCAAGCTGCCGCCCGAGGGCGACAGTGCAGGAGTCTCCCGACGGCCTTGGCCGGGTCTCGTCGGAGGGACGGTCCCTCCGAAGAAGCAACGGAGACTTAAAATGCAGAACATCGTCATTCTCGCCGGCAACATCGGCCAGGCCCCCGAAACCCGCACCACCCAGGGCGGCACCAGCATCACCCACTTCACTCTGGCCACCTCGCGCCCACGCTACTCGGAAGGCAAGGTTGTCCGCGACGACAACGGCTACCGGGTCCAGGATACCGAATGGCACCGCATCACCGCCTTCAACGGCCTCGGCAAGACGATCCAGGAATATTGCGATAAGGGCATGAAGGTTCTGGTTCGCGGCCGCATCCACTACACCAAGTGGACCGACCAGCAGGGCAACGACCGCTACGGTTGCGAGATCATCGCCGAGACGGTCGATTTCCTGAGCCGCGCCAGGCAGACCCAGAACGACGACGGCAAGTTCATCGACGACGATGACATCCCGTTCTGAGCCGGGGACGCCGGGAGCCCGGTGGCGCAAGCCGCCGGGTTTCTTTTTGGTCGCGCCCCATGGCCCACCTTCACTACTGACGCCCGACTGGCCAATCTGCAAAGTTGCCGTTAAGACAAAAATAACCAAGCAATTTATCGAGTTACCAGCACCAGTTATACTCTTGGTGCAGCTACAGCCACCGCCTGAAATCCAGCAGGCTTCCAATTCGGGTCTGCCCTGAGCAGCCCGCCATTGGGAGATGACGCCATGCTCAGCATCGATTGGCGTGCTCCGGCGGCTTACAAACACACCAAGAATCTGCCTGCCGCCGGTTTCGCCTGGGAATTTCTTCGTCGCAACGACGAATATCGCGACGACTTCAACGCCATTGCCCTGACCGGACGCGCCAGCGCACGGCGATTGGAGGCTTTCGCGCAACGCTGGGGGTTACGATTTCCCGAGCGATCCCGACGCATCGCCTGATCGCCAGCCCCCGTTCTGGTCTCCGCGCCTTCAACCGCAGGCCGTCATGCTGTCGCCTGTCGAACAGGGTGATGCCGAAAGGGAGCCGCTGCTGACGCTCGCCCATCTCGATGGTCTCGATCTGCGCCGCGCCGCCGATGGCTGGCATGGTGTGTGGCAGGCGGGGGACATCGCGCACCAGTTCTGGTTGCCGGATACGGAGCCCGACGTCGCTGCCTTCTATGCCGTGACCTTGCCGATGGATTCGTTTCTGGAGCTTCGTGTCCATGCCGTGCGCCGGCTATGGCGATCCCTGACCCGGCGATCGCCTGGGCCTCCCATCGGCGTTCTGCCGGACCAGCTTAGGGAATGGCATATGCTGTCCCTGCGCGCGCTCGATGCACGCCTGCGCGGCGAGAGTTATCGCGCCATCGCCGAAGTTCTTCTCGACTTCCATGGCACGAAGGAGGATTTTGAAAGCGATCCGTCCAAGAACAAATCCCGCCGCCTCGTCGCTCACGGCATCAGGATGATGCGTGGCGGCTACAGGCTATTGCTGCATTATCCGGTCAAGACCGGCAAAACCTGACTTCGGCCACTATCGAAGACTGCCGCCGATCCCCAGAGATCATGCCTTGTTGGCTGCCGATTGTTCCAGAATCCGCTTGTAACCTTCACGCGAAAACCATTGCGCGCGTTCGAGATGGCTTTGCCAGCACCGATAGCTGAGCAATTCTTCGGCCGCCGGATCACGGTGCAGGACGATTGACGTGACTTCCTTCCAGTCAGCGCCCTCGGCCTTGGCATCGAGAAGCCGCAGATAGGTCACGAAATGCCGTTCGTCATAGGCGGTGATCTCGTCGCCGGTCGGCGCTGTGTCATCCACATCGGGATCAAGTTCGACAGGGACCCGCATAGTCATTCCCCTCTCTTCAGAAGAGTGCCTGCGGTGCGCCCCCGCAGTAAGACTCTCTGACTCCTGGTGATCGGGGAGTTCGAAACCGCTGTTACACGGCCCCATGGCCTTTAGCTGGAAAGCCTGTTGCATACGCCACAGGCTCCCCGACCATAGGTCAAGGAGTGCGGTGCCGTAACGGCCGGCACCAAGCGGTAACAGAGGGGTTTCGACGCCCCGGAGCAGCGCGTCTGCTCTGCTTCGACTCATAGCCGACCCGCGCGGGAATGTCTTGACCGAATCCGCGCAGAAACTGGTCAAACGCTGAAATCTCTCGCCTTTTTGGCTCGACAATCGGCCCGTCAGGGGGTGCCGCCAGCGCATGGGCGCAACTGCGGCACGCTACAAGCCGCCGGTCCCTCGCCATCGTCCGCCACAGCCCGCTGTCGCTCCGACAGCCGCCTGCTTGACGAACCGGAGAGAGATCCCATGGCCATCCGCCCCAATGCGGACCTGCCGCCGCGCCTGCTGCGCACAAAGGAAGCCGCGCGCTTCCTCGGCTTGTCCATCCGCACCCTTGAGAAGCATCGCACCTATGGCACCGGCCCGACCTACCGCAAGATCGGCGGCCGGGTCCTCTACGCCGTCCGCGATCTGGAAGAGTGGAGCGCCATCGGCTCCCGCAAATCCACCCGCGACGAAAACGTCGGCACGGTCTTTCCCGCGCGTCCGCTAACGCCGCAAGAGCGGGACGAGCTGTAAATGCTGCGCGACGACGATCCCAGACCTACGCAGCCCGACCCATCCAGCGAGCGCACACGCCTGGACCCGTTCATCGTCGCGACCGGCGATGCTGCCCCCCGCGACCAGCGCGATCTGATGGAGCGCCCGTTCTTCTCGCTGGCGAAGCGCCCCCGCACCACGCCGATCCTCTACCGCGCCGCCGACGTCGAAGTTCAGGTCTTCGCCATGCCCGAACATGGCATGGCGACGATCTGGGACGCCGATGTGCTGATCTGGGCTGCTTCGCAGATCGTCGCGGCCGAGAACAACGGCATCCCCACATCGCGCTTCTTCCGCTTCATGCCCTATCAGCTTCTACGCTCGATCGGGCGGGCGACCGGCAATCGCGATTATTTGCTGCTCAAGGCCGCGCTCGCGCGCCTGCAATCCACCGTCATCGCCACCACCATCCGCAACGGCAAGCATTGGCGGCGGCGGCAATTCTCGTGGATCAACGAGTGGGAGGAAATGACCACGCGCTCCGGCCGCGTCGAGGGCATGGAGTTCGTCCTGCCCGAATGGTTCTACAGCAGCGTCATCGACCGCTCGCTGGTCCTGACCATCGACCCGGCCTATTTCCGGCTGACGGGCGGGATCGAACGCTGGCTATATCGCGTCGCCCGCAAGCACGCCGGGCGCCAGCCCGAAGGCTGGGCGTTCGAGGTCTCTCACCTTCACCAGAAATCCGGCAGCGCGGCGCGGCCATCCGATTTTGCGCTCGACCTGCGCCGGATCGCGGCCCGCCAATCTCTGCCCGGCTACCTGCTCCAGAGCGAATGGGAAGAGGGGCGCGAACTGATGCGGTTTCTTCCCGAAAATCTATCCACAGTGCCTGTGGAAAACCATGTGAATCCTATCGGGACATTAGGCGCACGCAGTATCGGGACATTAGGCGCAAATCCTTCTCCGGACTCTATAGAAGAATCTAACAAAGAATCTAACTCTTCTTCTTTGACGCGCGCGCACGCGATCCGTGGTGCCGGTGCCAGTGCTGCTTTTGGCCGGCGAGCTGCGCCATGATCGTCGCGCTCCTCAACCAGAAAGGCGGCGTCGGCAAGACTACGCTGGCCTTGCATCTCGCCGGAGCCTGGGCGCAGCGCGGCCAGCGCGTCATCCTGATCGACGCCGATCCGCAAGGCTCCGCCCTCGACTGGTCGCAGACGCGCAGCCATGAAGGGCTGCCGAGGCTGTTCAGCACCATCGGCCTGGCGCGTGACACCTTGCACCGGGAAGCCCCGGAACTGGCCCGCGACGCCGATCGCGTCGTCATCGATGGCCCGCCGCGCGTCGCCGCTCTGATGCGTTCGGCGCTGCTCGCCGCCGATCTGGTGCTGATCCCAGTGCAGCCATCCCCCTTGGATGGCTGGGCCTCCGCCGAGATGCTGGCGCTTCTCAGGGAAGCGCGCATCTACCGGCCCGACCTCGCCGCCCGCTTCGTGCTCAACCGTTGCGGCGCGCGCACCGTCATCGCCCGCGAGACGGCCGAGACGCTGGCCGATCACGATCCGCCCTTGCTTGGCCAGACCATCGGCCAGCGCGTCGTCTTCGCCGAGGCCGCGCAGTCCGGCCGGCTCGTATCCGAGATCGACGCCGACAGCCGGGCCACGCGCGAAATCGCCGCGCTTGCCGCCGAGATCGATCGGCTGCGCGCCGTGAGGATCGGACCATGAGCGGACACACCCACAAACCCGGCTTCGCCTCCCGGCCGGGCGATCCCGATAGCTGGGTCAAGGCTGCCGACACGCCGCCGATCGGCAAGGCCAGCGGCGAGGCGTTCACCGCCCGCCTGACGATCGACATCACGCCCGTGCTGCGCGGGCGCATCAAGGTCGCGGCCTTCCAGCGCGGCATCACCGTCGCCGACATGCTGCGCGAACTGCTCGCCCGCGAATTTCCATCCACCGAAGGAGATCCGATATGACCGGCAACGCGCCCCGCCGCTTGCACGGCCGTCCGCTGCCGGACGGGCCTCAACCCTTCACCACATTGGTCGAACTGATGTTCGACAAGCGCAAGGTCGAGCACTGGATACGGTTCGGTCGCAAGAACTACGAACAGATCATCGACCGGCGCCGCAGCGTCGTCGGCTTCGCGCCAGAGTGCATATTCGCCTTCGTCCGCTGGGCTGCCGGCGAACACGGCACGGTGATTTCGCGCATCGACATTGTGCGCGCGGTGCGACGCGCCGAGCCGTTCCAGACGCTGCCTTTCGTCCGCCCCGGCGGCGACATCCTGCTTCGCCTCGATAGCTGGACGAAGGTGCAGCGCGCGCTTGCCGCCATCGACGCGGTGGAAGCGCTCGGCCTCGATCCGGCCGACGCCGCGCCCGATCATTGGCGGCACGTCCACAACCGCCTGATCGCCGGTCTGGAGCCGCGCGATTACACACCCGAGCGCCATGCCGCCTGGATCGGTCGCCGGAGGATCGAGCCATGAGCCGCCGCCGCATTCTCGCGGCGGCGATGCTTGCCGTGATCGGCATCGCCGCCACCAGCGCCGCCGACATGCCGACGAAACTCATCTGGAACGCCACGGCCAGCGCTCCGATCGGCTTCTACACCATCGAGCCGACCGACCGGATCGAAGTGCCGGAACTGGTCGCCATCATGCCGCCCGAACCGCTCGCTGCCTTCATGGTCGAGCGTGGCTATGTCGGTCATGGCGTGCCGCTTCTGAAGCGCGTCCTTGGCCTTCCTGGGCAACGGGTTTGCCGCAGCGGCCGCACGATCACCGTGGACGGCATAGAGATGGGCGAAGCGCTGGAGCGTGACCGGATCGGCCGCGATCTGCCCGTCTGGCAGGGCTGCCGCGTCATCGGCGACGGCGAAATCTTCCTCATGAACGGGCAAGTCCGCGACAGCCTGGACGGCCGTTATTTCGGACCCATTCCCGCAAGTTCCGTCATCGGCAGGGCGACGCCGCTCTGGACCGATGAGGAAGGCGACGGCCGCTACGAATGGCGTGCGCCAACGCAATGACCGCTTTCCCATCAGCGGGAGCGGTGCCCGCCGATGGTCTTTCAACCGCACCGCCAAGGAGACTGTCATGCCCCAGATCGGTCAATTCACACGCGAGGCAACCGGCTTCATCGGAAACCTCGGAACGCTCCTGCTGCATCAGGACATCATCATCGTCGCGGCGGAACCGGCCGATGCGGAGAACGCACCGGATTATCGCGTTCACCTCTTCGACGGCATGAGCAACGAAACAGGGCCGGAGATCGGCGCGGCGTGGAAACGCACCGGCGAGAAGGCCGGTGACTATCTGTCCGTGCTGCTGGACGATCCTGCTTTGTCGCAGCCGATCCGCGCCAATCTGTTCCGCGATGACGATGCGGGCACGTCATGGTCGCTGCATTGGAACCGCCCGAAGCCGCGCGAGGAGCGGGCATGAGAACCGCGCGATACCGCGCCATCCCCGCGCTCAAAACCCTCATCCCGTTGTTCGCGGAAAAGCCGTCTCATCCCGTCGTCCCGCTCGGCCACCGGACGGCCGGGGCGCGCAGCGCAGGTCAAGGGCGGCCATTGGCCGGCGCTTCGCGCGCACCCTTGGCCGCAGCGAGCACGCTGGCAGGCTGGAGGTCGAACGGAGGCAGGGCGATCGTGCGATATGCCGGTCTCCTGCTGGCCGGCGTGCTCACGGTCGGAGCCTGTCCGGTCGCGGTATCGGCGCAGGCTGCACCAACTGCGCGCGCCAATCCCACCGATCCCTATGCCGGCTTCATCACCGAAGCCTCGCAGCGCTTCGGCATTCCCGAACACTGGATTCGCGCGGTGCTGCGCGCCGAGAGCGCGGGCGATGTGCGCGCGATCTCGTCGGCCGGAGCGATGGGATTAATGCAGGTCATGCCCGGCACCTGGGCGGGCCTGCGCGTCCGCCATCGCCTCGGTCGCGATCCCTACGATCCACGCGACAACATCATGGCGGGCGCGGCTTACCTGCGCGAAATGTGGGACCGCTACGGTAATGTCGCCGCGATGCTCGCGGCCTACAATGCCGGTCCCGGCCGCTACGACGAACATCGCACGACCGGCCGCGCCTTGCCCGCTGAGACGCGCGCCTATGTCGCCGCACTCGCGCCGGCTCTGGGCGGCTCGGTTGCATCCGAACCAGCGCGCCCGGCGCCGCCACCGCCGCCCGACTGGCGCGCGGCTCCGCTGTTCGTCGCGCGCTCGACCGACATGCGAATTGCCGCCGCGCCGTCATCCGATGTGCAATCCGGCGGCATCCGCGCGACCGTTCCGGTGCGCGATGCCGTCGATACGGAGCCGCCGACCGGCAGCATATTCGTGGCCCGCGCCGACGACGGGGGAGCGCCATGAGAGGCGCACTCCCGCGCTCGGCGCGTTCTGATCCGGTGTTCAGCCAGGCAGGCTTCTTCCTGTCTGGAAACCCGGCAGGAAGGGCAGAAGAGAAGGCAGGAAGGGAGGGCAAGATAAAGGAAACCGGCACTCCGCTGGCCGGATTTCTGAAATTGTTGTTGTCTGCACACTGGTTAGGTGCGCCGCGAGCGGCACCCCGTTTTTGGACGGCGCGAGCCGTGATCTTGCGCAAAGCCCTGGCTTTGCTGGGTTTCGACCGGCACCATGGCCGCCGAACGCCCGATTTTCCGCGATTTTGGCCGGAGGCGCAGCCATGAGCGCCGACGACGAGAACCGCTTCCGGCCGAAGCCCGGCCGCATCCGCGCTGATGCCCCCAAGCTTGGCAAGGCCAAGAGCTTTCTGACGCAGGCGAAGAAACTCGCCCGCCAACACAGCAACAGCCCGTCGCGGTCATCCGCATCATCCTCGCCACGCTCCAGATCGTCAGCCACAGCCAAGGGCGGCAAGGCATCGCGGGGGAGCAGCGGGCCGGGCCTCAAGCGTGGACGCGGCGCGTCGTTCGTGCGTGCCCGCACCTTGTCGGGCGGCTGGAAGCACAGCACGCCGGGAATGCGCCGCGTCGTCGTGAAAACCCGCTACGTCCAGCAGGCCGGGAAGAACGGCAAGGCGGCCGCCCATCTGCGTTACATCCAGCGCGACGGCACGTCCCGCGACGGCGAGCGCGGCCAGCTCTATTCCGCGGCTGACGACCGCGCCGACGGCGACGCCTTCCTTGATCGCGGCAAAGACGATCGCCACCAATTCCGGTTTATCGTCTCGCCGGAAGACGGCGCGGACCTGACCGACCTGACCGCACACACCCGCGACCTCATGCGCCAGATCGAAACCGACCTCGGCACGAAACTCGATTGGGTGGCGGTCAATCACTACAATACCGGCCATCCCCATGTTCATGTCATCGTTCGGGGCAAGGATGACATGGGCGAGAACCTCGTCATCAACGGCGACTATCTCGCCAATGGCATCCGCGAGCGGGCGAGCGAGTTGACCACGCTGGAGCTTGGTCCCGTCACTGAGATCGAGCAGACCCGTAAGCTCTCGGCCGAAGTCGATCAGGACCGTTTCACCCGCATCGACCGGGCCATGACTGAGGAAGCCGATGAACGCTTCATCGACCTGCGCCATGAACCCGACGATCCGCGTCGCCAGTTCGACCGGACGCTACGCCTGCGCCGCCTGGGTAAGCTGGAGCAGATGGGCCTTGCCACCGAACACGCGCCGGGCGTCTGGGAGTTGAGCGAGCGCATGGAGCCGACCTTGCGCGAACTGGGCGAACGCAGCGACATCATCCGCAATATGCACAAGGCGCTGAAGGCCGACGGGCTGGAGCGCGATCCGATGACCTTCCAGCTTCATGATGCCGCGCCCGAGACGCCCATCGTCGGCCGCGTCGTGGACAAATATCTCACCGACGAGATGGGCGAGAACCTGACCCTTGTGGTGGACGGGATCGACGGTCGAACCCATCATGTTCCGGGCATCGACCCGGCGCGCGTCGACGATGCCCGGATCGGCAGCATCATCGAGATCGGCCCGGCCGACACGGCGCAGCGGCCATCCGACCGCGCTATTGCCGCCATCGCCGAGGATGGCGTCTATCGACCGAGCCGCCATCTGGAACAGGCGAAGTTCGACGGCCGCGTGCCGGACGGCGACTATGAGGGCTTTGTCGATGCCCATGTCCGCCGGCTGGAGGCGCTGCGCCGTGCCGGGATCGTCGAGCGGATCGACGCCGACCAGTGGCGCATCCCCGAGGATTTCGAGAGCCGCGCCGCCGCCTATGATGCTGGCCGCAACCGGCAGGCCAGTATCCGCGTCATCTCGACCTTCAATCTGGAAAGCCAGATCGGGTCCGATGGCGCGACCTGGCTTGATCGGCGGCTGGTTACACCCGACGCCTCGGATCTCGCTCCGGCCGGTTTCGGGCAACAGGTCCGCGATGCTATGGACCAGCGCCGCGAGCATCATATCGAACAGGGTGACGCCATATACGCGCGGGACGGCCGCATCTTCTACCGGCGCGGCCTTCTCGCCACGCTGCGCGAGCGTGAAGTCGCCCGCGTCGGCGCGGAAATGGCCGAGAGCAAGGCTCTGCCGTTCAGGGCGACGGCGGGCGGCGAGAAGATTGGCGGCAAGTTCACCGGCACCGTGCAGCTATCGAGCGGCAAGTTCGCCATCGTCGAACAGAGTCACGAGTTCACGCTTGTGCCGTGGCGGCCGGTGATCGACCGCCAGCTTGGCCGAGAGGTTGCGGGCGTCGTGCAGGGCGGATCGGTATCGTGGCAATTGGGACGGCAGCGGGGGCTAGGATTGTGAGGTTGGCCCTCGAAGCAGTTTCGCCAACAATCCGTTGAACACGACCTGTTCCTCGTTGCTCAGCGTTGCGAGTATCGCCCGCTCATTTTCGACATGAGCGGGAAGCATCCCGTCGATCAGCGACTTACCCTTGTCGGTCAATGCCACGAGTGTTCCGCGCCGGTCGGTCGGATGCTTGAGCCGCTCGATGAGGCCGGCTTTCTCCAGCCGGTCGATCCGCGCTGTCATTCCGCCAGACGAGATCATAGCGGCCTCATAGAGAGTCGTCGGCGTCACCGCATAGGGGGGGCCTGACCTACGCAAGGTTGCGAGCACATCGAACTCGCCGTTCTGAAGGCCGAAGTCGACGAAGAAGGGATTGAGGCGGTCGCGCGTCACGACCTGCGCCAACTCCGTAAGCCGGCCAATCACTTCCATGGGAAAGGCGTCTATGTCGGGCCGCTCGCGTTGCCATTGGTGGGCTGCCAGCGCGGCCCGATCTCCGGGGGTGTGTAGTTCCATCATCATTATCTCTTGACAGCAAGATACTTTTCAAAAAGATTGTAGATCGCAAGGTTCACAATGGCAACGACCGTTTGCGTTGCCGAGAAATTCAAGGACGACAATGAGGAACGCGCTCATCCTGGGTGCGGCGGGTGCTGTTGCGCCAACCGCGCCAACAACCCTTCTATGCCTTCTTTCAACCGGCGGCCTGCTTGGGCTCACGACCGTTATTGCCGGCGTCGCCATTCGCCACGGCTGGCATCCGCTCGCCTTCCTCTTCTGGTCGGCATTGGGCGGCGGGTTAGTGCTCGCGATTCTCGCCGGTCTGTCGGGAGAAAGGCCGAGGCTGTCGCTCGCGCTGAGGCGCTATGCACTGCTGTCCGGCCTGCTCAGCTTCGCCCTGCCGAACATGCTGTCCTTCGCTGCGCTTCCTCATGTCGGTGCCGGCTTTATCGCCCTCTGCCTGGCTTTCCCGCCTTTGCTGACTTACGGGTTGGCGCTACCCCTCAAGCTCGACCGTCTGTCGGTGAAGGGCATTGCGGGCATTTTGTTCGGCCTTTGCGGCGCGGTGCTGCTCGCAACCTCACGACCGGCTGGTGGCCATACCAGCGCGATATGGGTCGCACTTGCCCTGATCGCTCCGATCATCATTGCAATGGGCAATATCTACAGGACCGTTGATTGGCCGAGCGATACATCGCCGCGCCTGCTAGCTCCAGCGATGCTCCTGACGGCCGACGTGATGGTGGGTATCGGCGCGATGACAATTCATGCTCCGCTTGTGCCTGCAACACCGCGCGTCGGCATCGTGCTCCTTGGCGCACAGATCGTCATCATCGCCGTGACCTACATTCTCTATTTCGTGCTCCAGAGGCTCAGCGGGCCGGTCGGTCTTAGCCAGATCGGATGGATTGGCGCGGCGACTGGCCAACTTCTGGCGGTCCTATGGTTGGGCGAGACGGTTCCGTCCATCCTGCCGCTAGCCTTCCTGCTGATTCTCACCGGCATAGTGCTGGTCAGCCGGAGGGCTCGGTAATGCAGAAACAATCTCTTGCCCTTCTTCTCGTCGTGTTGGTCGCGCTGAACCTGCGTCCTGCAATGGCAGGGCTTGGCCCGTTACTCGACCTCATAGAGCAGTCCACCGGGCTCAACTCAGCCGGTGCCGGGATGCTGACGACCTTGCCGGTTTTCCTGATGGGGATTGGAGCGTTTACGGGGCCGTATCTGCGCGTCTGGCTCGGCGACAAGCGAGGCGTTGCCGTCGGCATCATCCTGATCGCTGTGGCTTGTGCTGCCCGATGGGTCTGGAATGATGCGTTCGGCATGTTTGTCACGGCGGCATGTGCCGGCCTCGGCATCGCCATCGTTCAGGCCATGGTTCCGGCCGTCGTCAAGCGTTGGTTCGGTGCGGGCACCGGCAGAGCGATGGGCCTCTACACCACCGGCATCATGGGTGGAGCTGCGCTGGCGGCTGCAACTGCCGCCGGCTTTGCACGGGCAGGAGGCTGGCCATTCTCTCTGGCAATCTGGTCCGTGCCTGCCATCGCGGCGCTGGTCTGCTGGTTGACCCACCCGGACGCCGAGCAGGCCCGGAAGCAAGAACACACACCGAAGTCGTTCCATCGCCAGCGCCGGGCTTGGCTGTTGCTGATCTTCTTCGGCATCGGCACAGGCGCCTATACACTTGTGTTGGCGTGGCTTCCTCCATTTTACATGAGCCTTGGCCAAAGCCGCGATATGAGCGGCTATCTGTTGGCGGGCATGACGATTACGCAGGTGGTCTCGGGGCTTGGCGTCTCGACCCTCATAGGGCGTTTCCCTGATCGTCGCGCTCCGTTGGTCGCCGTTCTTCTCTGCGTGCTGGCTGGCCTCGCATGCCTCATCCTTGCGCCGATCGGACTGGCGTTCCCGGCGATCATTCTTCTCGGCCTTGGCATCGGCGCGCTGTTCCCGCTGTCGTTGATCGTGACGCTTGACCATGCGGACAACCCGATCACGGCCGGAGACCTGGCCGCTTTCGTTCAGGGGGGTGGCTATATTATCGCCAGCGCCATGCCGTTCATCGCCGGTCTCATAAGAGACAGGTTCGACGATCTCTCTCAGGCTTGGATGCTGATGGCCGCAGGTATAGTCGCGCTCATTGCCATGGCCGCACGGCTTTCGCCATCGAGCCGAAGGTGATCTCATGGGAGGGCGAAAACACCCGCAGCATCTAGCGCAATCACGGCCGCGTGCGCGCGAGCAGCCCGACAAGGCGCGTCAGTTCCTTTTCGTCGAGACTGGCATAGCCGATCCGAAACGCCTCGGGCGCATTCGCGGCTTCGAGCACGAACTGCAAGCCGGGCGTCACCGCCAGACCCGCGCGATGGGCGTTGGTTGCCCATGTCTCGGCGCTGAGGCCGGATCGCAGCCGGAGCCAGATCGCGAGGCCGCCGGCAGGAACATCGAACGCTACCTCATCGCCGAGCCTATCGATCAACTCACCAGCAAGATGGTCTCGCCGCGTCTGATAGATGCGGCGGGCCTTGCGCGCATGCCGGCGAAGGGTGCAGTCCTCGATCAGACTCGCGAGCGCCTGTTCGAGCGGAAGATCGCCCTGTCTGTCGATGGCTTCGCGGCGATAGGCCATGCGGGTGAGCAGGTCAGCCCGCGCCGTCACATATCCGACGCGGACGGCCGGCGCGAGCAGCTTGGAAAGCGAGCCGACATAGATAACCGGTAGTTCAGCCTCGGCGCGTCCCGCCAGCGGCAGCACGGGACGGCCATCGAAGCGGTATTCGTGGTCATAATCGTCCTCGATGATCGTCAGTCCGCGACGGCGCGCGACATCGAGCAGCTTCAGCCTGCGGCCCGCGCCCAGCGTCACCGTGGTCGGATACTGGTGATGGGGCGTGACATAGACCGCCTTCAGCAAAGGCTCCTGGCCCGCAAGATGCTCAAGACTGGTCACGTCGATTCCCTGGCCATCGACGGGCACGCCGATCACCCTTGCTCCCGCCGCCCGGAACGCCGCCCAGGCGAGCGGATAGCCCGGCTGCTCGACGGCAATGGCCTCTCCGGGTTCGATGATGGCGGAAGCGGCGAGGAACAGACCCATCTGGCTCCCGCGCGTCACCAGCAGATCGTCGGGCGATACGGCCAGACCGCGCTCGGTCCCGAGATAGTCAGCAAGCGCCGTTCGCAACGTGATCGCGCCGCGCGGATCGCCATAGCCCCCGTCCGACAGGAAAGCGGGAGCGGAAAGCGCACGGCGGAACGCCCGCGCCAGTTCGGCACGCGGCATGAGCCTGGAATCCGGCGCGCCGTCCGATACGCGCAGCGGAGGCGGGCTTTTTCCCGTCACCACGGTCCTGGCCGGAACGGACTTGCGCGTCCTGCCGCCGGTTTGGGTGATGTCCGGCAGGTCGCGTGCGACGAAGGTGCCGCGCGACGGCTCGGAGATGAGCCAGCCCTGCATGGTCAGTTCATGATAGGCCGCATCGACCGTGTTGCGGTGAACGCCGAGATTGCGCGCCATCGTGCGGGTGCCGGGCAAGGCGTCGCCGGGCTTCAGGCGGCCGCGCTCGATCTCGCGGATGAGCGTCGCGGAGAGGTTGAGAAAGACAGGCTGTCCGCCGTCTTCCTTCAGCTCGATCGAGATGTCGGCGCGCTTTTTCAATCCGGCCTATCCCTTTTTTCCGAACCGGCCCTCCTTAATAGGCCGGATAGAAGCTATTGCATGGGGGACCAGCCACCGCAATCCCGCCGTGGCCGAGAGAGAAGGAACGGAGCATGGCTGAGAAGGCAGTGTTCTATCACGCCGGATGTTCGGTGTGCGTCGATGCCGAGCAGCGATTTGCCGGCGCCCTCGACAGGAACCTCTATGACGTCGAGATCGTCCACCTGGGCGAGAGCAAAGGCCGCATCGAGGAAGCCGAGCAGGCCGGCGTGAAGTCCGTCCCCGCGCTCGTCATCGCCGGATCGGTCTATCACATCAATCACGGCGCCGATCTTTTGGCACTGCGCTGACCGCCATGTCGAGAGGAGCCCCTGCCATGCTCAAGACGGCGGTCGTCATCCGGCACATCCATTTCGAGGATCTCGGAACCTTCGAGGCCGTGCTGACGGCGGCCGGCTACAGGATTCACTATTACGATCTCGGTGTGCATGAGCTTTGGACGCTTGATCCGCCGCTTGCCGATCTGCTCATCGTGCTTGGCGGCCCGGTGGGGGTCTATGAGACCGACGCCTATCCGTTCCTGGCCGAGGAACGGCAGATTCTGGAAGCACGGCTGGAGGCGGGATGTCCGACTTTGGGCATATGCCTCGGCGCGCAGCAGATCGCGGCGACGCTCGGCGCGAAGGTCGCGCCGAGCGGACACAAGGAAATCGGCTTTTCGGAGCTGACCCTGACCGATGCCGGACGGGTTGGGCCGCTCCGGCATCTGGAAGGCGTCTCCGTCCTGCACTGGCACGGCGACGCCTTCCAAATCCCCGAAGGTGCCGAGAATCTTGCGACGACGCCGCTTTGCGCGGCGCAGGGCTTCGCGCTCGGCCGCAACGTCCTCGGACTCCAGTTCCATCCCGAGGTGGACGCCTGCGCCGGGATCGAACGCTGGCTCGTCGGCCACGCAGCCGAACTGGCCTCGGTCGGCATCGACCCGCGAAGCTTGCGCGACGAGGCCGTCTGCCACGGACCAGCCCTGCGCGATGCCGCGCGCAGGATGCTCACGGAATGGTTGCAGGGGTTGGAACAATGACGACAGGGATGGACACCGCACTCACCGATGCCATCGGGGAGGAAGCGCGGCGGCAGCAGGATCATATCGAACTGATCGCATCGGAGAACATCGTCAGCGCGGCCGTGCGCGCGGCGCAAGGCTCGATCCTCACCAACAAATATGCCGAGGGCTATCCGGGCCGGCGCTATTATGGCGGCTGCGAAGCGGTCGATAAGGTCGAGCAACTGGCCATAGACCGGGCCTGCCGGCTATTCGGCGCGGCGCACGCCAATGTGCAGCCCCATTCGGGCGCCAACGCCAATATCGCGGTGCTGTTCGCGCTGCTCGATCCAGGCGACCGGATCATGGGCCTCGATCTCGCCTGTGGCGGCCACCTGACGCACGGATCGCCGGTCAGCCTGTCTGGACGCTGGTTCGAAGTCGTTCCCTATAACGTGCGCGAGGACGACGAACGGATCGACTATGACGAACTGGAGCGCCTTGCCCGCGAGAACAGACCGCGTCTGATCTTCGCTGGCGGGTCCGCCTATCCACGCGGGATCGACTTCGCGCGGATGCGCGCCATCGCCGATGCGGCGGGCGCCTGGCTGGTCGCGGACGTGGCGCATTATGCCGGGCTGATAGCCGCCGGACTTTACCCCAATCCCTTGCCACACGCGCATGTCGTCACGTCCACGACGCACAAGACACTACGGGGACCGCGTGGGGGCCTTATCCTCACAGAAGATTCCGTCCTGGCGAAGAAGATCGACAAGGCGGTGTTTCCCGGCACGCAGGGCGGCCCGCTCATGCACGTCATCGCCGCGAAGGCCGCGAGCTTCGATGAAGCCCTGCAACCGACGTTCCGCGACTATGCCCGCGCCGTCGTCGCCAATGCGCGGGCGCTCGGCGATGTGCTGATCGCGGGGGGGCTGCGCCTCGTTACGGGCGGGACCGACTGTCATCTCCTACTGGTCGATCTGCGGCCCTTCGGCGTCACCGGCAAGGCGGCGGTCGAAGCGCTGGAGCGCTTCGGCCTGACCGCCAACAAGAACGCGGTTCCGTTCGACCCGCTGCCGCCGACCGTCACTTCCGGCATCCGTCTCGGCACGCCCGCCGCGACCTCGCGGGGCTTCGACGAAGCGGCGTTCCGCGAGGTGGGCGCGCTGATCCTTGAAGTGCTCGGCGCGCTTCGGGCCGGACACGAGCCCGATCCATCGGTGCGCGACCGGGTTCGCCGGCTGACCGAAGCCTGGCCGGTCGAGGGAAGAGCAGATGGCTGACATCGGCGCCAGCCTCGCAGCCGTCCGGCAGAAGATCGCCGACGCCGCGATCCGGTCGGGACGCTCGCCGGATGCGGTGCGCTTCGTCCTCGTGACGAAGACCGTACCGCCCGAACGTGTGCTGGATGCGATCCGCGCCGGCGCGACCGACCTTGGCGAGAACAAGGTGCAGGAGGGACGCGGCAAGGCGCAGGCGCTCACCGGCGAGCCTGTCCGCTGGTCGATGATCGGCCATCTCCAGAGCAACAAGGTGAAGGATGCGCTGCGCTTCGCGCATGAGGTGCAATCGCTCGACCGCCTGTCTCTCGCGACAGCACTCGAAAAGCGTCTCCAGCATCTCGGGCACGGCCTCGACGTGCTGGTGCAGGTCAACACATCGGGCGAAGCCAGCAAATATGGTCTTACGCCCGACGACGTGCCTGCGTTTCTGCGCGAACTCTCCGCCTTCGACGCGCTGCGCCCGAGGGGGTTCATGACGCTTGCCACCTTCACGCCCGATGAAGCCGAGGTGCGCCGCTGCTTTCGTGTGCTGCGCAGCATACGGGACCGCGCGCTGGCCGACGCCCCGCAAGGCGCGAACCTTGCCGACCTCTCCATGGGCATGTCAGGCGATTATGCCTGGGCGATCGAGGAAGGCGCGACCATCGTGCGGGTGGGACAGGCGGTGTTCGGCGCGCGGCCGCTTCCCGACTCCCACTATTGGCCGGGCGCGGCGGGGACCGCCTGATGCTGGTCATCTCGATCCAGAGCCAGGTCGTCCACGGCCATGTCGGCAACAGCGCCGCCGTCTATCCCATGCAGGCCGAAGGCGTGACGGTGGCCGCCGTTCCCACGGCGCTCCTTTCCAATCATCCCCATTACCCCACGATGCGGGGCACGGTGCTGGACGCCGAACTTGTGGCGGACCTGCTGCGCGGGGTCGAGGAACGCGGGCTGGTCGAACGCGCCACGGTGCTGCTCACCGGCTATCTCGGGTCGCCGGAGATCGCCGGGCATGTGGCCCGCTTCGTAGCCGACGCCCGGACACGCAATCCGAGCCTCGTCTATCTCTGCGATCCCGTCATGGGCGACGAGGATCTCGGCATCTTCGTCGCGGACGGCCTGACCGACATATTCCGTGACCGGCTCGTCCCGCTCGCCTCGATCATCACGCCCAACCAGTTCGAGCTGGAGCTTCTGGCCGGGATGAAGGCGCGTGACACGGCGGGGCTGCTGACGGCGAGCGACCGCATTGCGCACGGCGAGCGACTGGCCGTGATCGCAACCGGATGCACGCTTGCCGATACGCCGGATGGCCAGCTCGAGACGGTGCTTTGCGCGAACGGGCTGACGACGCGGATCGCCACGCCGCGCCTGCCGATCCGCCCATGCGGGACCGGCGATCTCCTGAGCGGCCTGGTCGCCGCTCATGTCGCGCAGGGCATGGACCTTGAAACCGCGCTACGCCGCGCCGTCGCGGGCACATACCGGGTGCTGGAGCGCACACGGCAGGCCGGCGCGGAGGAGATGTGTCTTTTTCCGATGACGGCGCATGTCGCCACCCAATCTGATTGATGGAACCCATGAACGGCTTCGATTTCGCATCCTGCTTCGCCGAAACGCTGCAAACCCTGCGCCGCGAGGGGCGCTATCGGATTTTCGCCGATCTCGAACGGGATGCGCGCAGCGGCATCCATGCCTACGACCACAGGGCGGGCCGCCGTGTCACCATCTGGTGCTCCAACGACTATCTGGCGATGGGTGTTCATCCAGACGTCATTCGCGCGGCGGCGACTGCGCTGGAGCAATACGGCGCGGGCGCGAGCGGCACGCGCAACATTTCAGGGACAACCCATGAGCATGTTCTGCTCGAACGGGAACTGGCCGACCTGCACAGCAAGGAATCCGCCTTGCTGTTCACATCCGGCTATGTGGCGAACGACGCCGCATTGTCATCGCTTGGCCGTTTCCTGCCGTGCTGCGTCATCTTTTCCGACGAACTCAACCATGCGTCGATGATCGAGGGCATTCGCCACTCGGGCGCCGACAAGCGGATTTTCAGACATAACGACTGGCGCGATCTCGAACGGAAGATCGCTTCCGTCTGCAAATACCGGCCCAAGATCATATGTTTCGAGAGCTGCTATTCCATGGATGGCGATTTCGCCCCCATGGAGGCGATCTGCGACGTCGCCCGGCGGCATGGCGCGTTCACCTATGTCGATGAAGTGCATGCGGTCGGCCTCTATGGCGCGCGCGGGGCCGGCGTGGCGGAGCGGGACAGCCTGCTCGACCGCATCGACATGTTCCAGGGCACGCTCAGCAAAGGCTTCGGCGCGATCGGCGGATATATTGCTGGCAGTCGCGATGCGGTCGATTTCGTCCGCAGCCATGCTCCCGGCTTCATTTTCTCCACCGCTCTGCCGCCCTCGGTCGTATCGGGCATCCGCGCCGCCCTTCGTCATGTGAGGGAAGATGGCTCGGCGCGCGTTGCGCTCGCGAGGCGCGCGGCCTCGCTCAAGGCCAAGATGCTCGCAAACGATTCCCGGTCCTGCCGAGTCCAAGCCATATCCTGCCGGTGATGATCGGTGATGCAGCGCTCGCAAAAGCCGTCACCGACCGGCTCATGGCCGAGGATGGAATCTACATTCAGCCGATCAACTATCCCACCGTGCCGCGCGGGACCGAGCGGCTGCGCATCACGCCGACACCGCTTCACACGGACGAGGACGAAGATGCACTCATCGCGGCGCTGGTCGCGGCGCGCGAAGCCTTTCCCCGCTGGAGAGAACTCACGCGGGAGGCGGGACCGGCCATTCCCGCTTCTGTCTCGCCCGTTTCCATCCGGGAGGATGCCGATGCAGCCTCGTGATGAAACAGGAACGCCTCCGCGCGAATATGCGCCTGCCACCGGCCCGGCGCCGACCACGGCCATTCCGCGCGACACCGGGTTGTCCAGAACCACGACGTGGCTGTTCGCGCTCGCCGCCGGCCTCAGCGTCGCCAATACCTATTACGCGCAGCCATTACTGGACACGATGGCGCGGGATTTCGAGACTGCACCGGCCACCATCGGCCTCGTCGTGACGCTGACCCAGATCGCCTACGGCCTGGGGCTGATCTTCATCGTCCCTCTCGGCGATATTGTCGATCGCCGCCGACTCATCGTCTGTCAGGGCATCCTGTCGGTGATCGCCCTCGTTTCGATCGCACTGGCGGCATCGGCGGCGGTGCTGTTCGTCAGCCTCGTGGCGATGGGCCTGATGGCCGTCGTCATCCAAATCCTCGTTGCCTTCGCCGCGACTCTGGCGCGGCCCGAGGAACGCGGCGCGACCGTAGGCATCGTGCCCAGCGGCATCGTCATCGGCATTCTCGGAGCGCGTTTCGTCGCCGGACTTCTGGCCGATCTCGGAGGCTGGCGGGCAGTCTATATGACCTCCGCCGCTCTGACGCTCGCCATGGTCATCCTTCTCTCGCGTGTCCTTCCTTCGAGCAGATCATCAGGCAGCACCGACAGCTATGGGACAATCCTTCGTTCCACGCCGGTCCTTTTCCTGACAGACCGCACACTTCTCGTTCGTGGTCTCCTGGCGATGCTCATCTTCGCGGCATTCGCCACGCTCTGGACCGCGCTGGTGTTGCCGCTCAGCGCCGCGCCCTTTTCCTACTCGCACACACAGATCGGCCTGTTCGGTCTCGTCGGCCTCACCGGAGCACTGGCGGCGACCGGAGCGGGCAAGCTCGCGGATCGGGGATGGGGTCAATGGACAAGCGGCGTATCGCTCCTGCTGCTGCTGGCATCATGGGGACTGATTGCCTTTCTGCCGCGCTCGATCCCGATCTTCCTCGTCGGCGTCGTCCTTCTCGACCTTGCCGTGCAGGCGGTCCACGTCACCAACCAGAGCATCATTCTCAATCGCCATCCCGAAGCGCGCAGCCGCCTCGTTGGCGGCTACATGGTGTTCTATTCCATAGGGAGCGCGACCGGAGCGTTCACCTCCACCATGATCTACGCCCTGGCGGGCTGGCAAGGCGTGGCGCTGCTGGGAGCCGCGTTCAGCGCTGCCGCTCTGTCGATATGGGCTGCGACCCGCCGCCTGCCGATCGGTTAGGTGGGCGAGCAATGCGCAGGCGGCCTTTGCGACAGTCGGATGGAAGAGGGCCGCCTTCGCTTCTCAGCAGGCGCTTCCCGATGGCAACGCTGATACAGACGCTTGCCGTTGCCGAGTATCTCAGCTTCCATCGCGCCGCGCAGGCGCTTGGCACCAGCCAATCCAGCGTCAGCCAGCGGATCAAGGCGCTGGAAAAGGATCTGGGCGTGGTTCTTTTCGACCGCAACACACGCGGCGTCCGGCTCACCGAGCCCGGCCGCCGTTTTGTCGATCAGGTCCACGACGCCCTGGGCATCATCGACCACGCGATCATATCAGCCGGGATGCAGGCACGCGGCGAGGACGGCGACATTTGCGTCGGTGTCCATGCCCTCACGCCAGGCTGCACTCTCGACCGTCTGTTTGAACGGTTCCGCAGTGAGCATTCCGGCATCCGCCTGCACATCGCCGAAGGCACGGCGCGCGAGGCGCAGATCATGGTGCGCGAAGGCAGGCTCGATGTCGCCTTCATGGCCTGCACCCACGAGATTCCCGACCTCAATTCCCGCGTGATCTGGCGCGACCGCCTGATGGTGGGGCTGCCCGCGCATCATCCCCTGGCGGCCCGGTCGGATGTCGAATGGCGAGAGCTTGCGGAAGAAACCTTCCTCGTTCGCCATGGCGGCACCGGCCCGCAGGTGCATGACATGATCGTGGTCCGCTCCGCCGGGAAATGGCCCACGCCCCTGATCCAGCGTATCGATGTGGGGCGCACCGCGCTCCTGTCGATGATTGCCGCGGGGCATGGCATTTCGCTGTTCGTCGAGGAAGGCGTGGCGGCAAGCACGGCGAACGTCACTTTCCTGCCGATCCGCGACGAACCTGAAGCCGTCGCCTTCTCGGCCGTCTGGTCGCCACGAAACCATGATCCGGCGCTTTTCAACCTGCTCACTCTGGCGACAAACATAGGCCGCCAGCATCCGAAGCCTGATTCGCGGTAACTCACCCTGACGGTGCCGGATGGCGCGCCCCGCAACCCCTCCGATTTACCGCCGATGGTATCCGGCAGCCCTACGACTGCGCCTTTATTGTTGATCCCTGCGAATTTGCCCATCTTCTGATCGGCTCCACTTCTCTTGCCGATTGGAGTCTGTATGCGCGGAGGTCGAATACTCTGGGGTCAAATTGCTATCGTCATCACCATTGTCATGGTGATGACATGGGCCGCAACGCAATGGGTGGCGTTCCGGCTCGGCTTTCAGCCTCAGCTCGGAAACCCATGGTTCGATTTAGCCGGTTGGCCGTTCTACCATCCGCCCGCCTTCTTCTGGTGGTGGTTCTCCTTCGACGCCTATGCGCCGACGATCTTCATGGAGGGGGCGGTCATCGCCACGTCCGGCGGCATCCTCGCCATCGCCGCCGCCATCTTCATGTCGATCATCCGGGCGCGCGAAGCCCGCAACGTCGCCACTTACGGTTCGGCGCGATGGGCCGAGACCAAGGAAATCCGCAGCGCCGGTCTCCTTGGCCCCGATGGCGTCCTGCTCGGACGCTATGATCGCGACTATCTGCGCCATGACGGTCCCGAGCATGTCCTGTGCTTCGCCCCCACGAGGTCCGGCAAGGGCGTCGGCCTCGTGGTGCCGACGCTGCTGACCTGGCCGGGAAGCTGCATCGTTCATGACATCAAGGGCGAGAACTGGACCCTGACAGCCGGCTTCCGCGCGAAGCATGGCCGCGTCCTGTTGTTCGATCCCACGAACGCGAAGTCTTCAGCCTACAACCCGCTGCTGGAAGTGCGGCAGGGCGAGTGGGAAGTCCGCGACGTGCAGAATATCGCCGACATATTGGTCGACCCGGAAGGCAGTCTCGACAAGCGCAACCACTGGGAAAAGACCAGCCACAGCCTGCTGGTCGGCGCGATCCTGCATGTCCTCTATGCAGAGCCGGACAAGACGCTGGCGGGCGTCGCCAACTTTCTGTCAGATCCACGCCGCCCGGTCGAGGCGACCTTGCGCGCGATGATGGAAACACAGCACCTGGGCGACGCAGGAGTTCATCCCGTCATCGCCTCGTCGGCGCGCGAACTGCTCAACAAAAGCGAGAATGAACGGTCGGGCGTGCTGTCCACCGCCATGTCGTTCCTGGGCTTGTATCGCGACCCCGTTGTCGCGCGCGTCACGGCGCGCTGCGACTGGCGCATTGCCGATCTTGTCGGAAGCAAGCTGCCCGTCAGCCTCTACCTTGTCGTTCCGCCGAGCGACATCAACCGGACGAAACCGCTGATCCGGCTCATCCTCAACCAGATCGGCCGCAGGCTCACCGAAGAATTGACGCTATCGGGCAAACGGCATCGCCTGCTGATGATGCTGGACGAGTTTCCCGCATTGGGCAGGCTCGATTTCTTCGAGTCCGCCCTGGCCTTCATGGCGGGCTACGGTCTCAAGAGCTTCCTGATCGCCCAATCGCTCAACCAGATCGAGCGCGCCTATGGCCCGAACAACAGCATTCTCGATAACTGCCATGTGCGCGTCGCCTTCGCCACGAACGATGAGCGCACCGCCAAGCGTGTGTCGGATTCGCTCGGCACCGCGACCGAGATGCGCGATTCCACCAACTATGCCGGCCATCGTCTTGCGCCGTGGCTCGGCCATCTCATGGTGTCGCGGCAGGAGACCGCACGGCCGCTACTGACCCCCGGCGAGATCATGCAGCTTCCGCCCGCCGATGAAATCGTCATGGTCGCCGGCACCCCGCCAATCCGGGCGAAGAAGGCGCGCTATTTCGAGGATGCACGCCTTCAGGAACGCATCCTGCCGCCGCCCGAACTGGCCGCCGCAACGGCCGGGCCGCCCGCGCCAACCGACGACTGGACAAGCCGCGTCATCGGGACGGCGAACCAGCCCGCGACCAACGCCACGACCGGGACCGACAGCGATCCCGACAATGCCGGTATCCGCCGTGAGCCGGAATTGCCAAGCCAAGAGGAAATCGTCCCGCCGCCGACACCGCCGGCCCAGGAGTTCGACATTCTGGACGACGAACCGGACGTGGACGCCGCCAAGGCCCGCGCGCTTCGCGCGCGTATGCGGCTGATCGCCCGGCAGGCGACGCTCGACCCCGATGACGGCATCGATCTTTGAGGCGCCGCCCATGACGACCCGCACCCGCATGAATGTCTATTTCGCGCCCGACTTGCTCAAACAGGTCGAGGCGCTCTCACTGCGCCGGCAGGTATCGAAGTCCGCCATTGTCGAGGCGGCGGTCGCTTCCTTCCTGTCGGGCGACACGTCGGATCGGCTCGAAGCGGCCATGTCGCGCCGCCTGGACAAGATCGGCCGGCAGATCGGAACATTGGACGAGGATCTCGCCGTGCTCGGCGAGACCCTTTCCTTGTTCGTTCACTTCTGGCTGACGATGACCCCGCCTTTGCCGGACAGCGCCAGGCAGTCAGCGCGGATCAAGGGGAATGAAAGGTTCGAGGGCTTCATGCAGAACCTCGGCCGCAGGCTGGCGAACGGAGACAGGTTCCTGAAGGAACTGTCGCGTGACATGGATTCGCTTCACGACAGTCCGCCGCAAGATCAGACGAAGACCGATGGCGATGCTGACTAGGATTTCAACCCATCCTATTTGCCGCCGATGGCCGCCGGTCGCCGCACGGGCGTAAATACTTGTTGAACCAGCCCAATTTCAGGCCCTTTTAATCGACCCCGTTGCGGGGTCCGTCTGTTGCGCCCCGCCGGAATGGGGCCGACATGACGACGCATCAGCACAAACCGGAGGCCATCGCACGCGGAGCGCGGATGCTGCGCACGGCGCTTGGGCCTTCCATCGCCCGGTTTCTCGAAGACCCCGGCGTCATCGAGGTGATGCTGAACCCGGACGGCCGTATCTGGATCGACCGACTGTCCGAAGGTCTGGCCGATACCGGCGAGATGCTGTCCCCCGCCGATGGCGAGCGCATCGTCCGGCTGGTCGCCCATCATGTCGGAGCGGAGGTTCACACCCGCGCGCCCCGCGTCTCGGCGGAGCTTCCCGAGACCGGCGAGCGGTTCGAAGGGCTTCTGCCGCCTGTTGTCTCCGCGCCCGCCTTCGCCATCCGCAAGCCCGCCGTCGCGGTGTTCACATTCGAAGACTATGTGGCGGCCGGCATCATGTCCGCCGATCAGGCCATGACCTTGCGAGAAGCCGTTGCCGCACGCGCCAACATCCTCGTCGCGGGCGGCACCTCGACCGGCAAGACGACGCTCACCAATGCGCTGCTGGCCGAGGTGGCGAAGACGCAGGATCGCGTCGTCATCATCGAGGACACGCGCGAGTTGCAATGCGCCGCGCCCAACCTTGTCGCCATGCGGACCAAGGATGGCGTGGCGACGCTTTCCGATCTGGTCCGGTCCAGCCTTCGCTTGCGGCCTGATCGCATTCCCATCGGTGAGGTGCGCGGGTCCGAAGCCCTCGATCTGCTCAAAGCCTGGGGCACCGGACATCCCGGCGGCATCGGCACCATTCACGCCGGTTCCGGCATCGGCGCGCTGCGCCGCCTCGAACAGCTCATCCAGGAAGCCGTCATCACGGTCCCGCGCGCCCTGATCGCAGAGACCATCGACCTTGTTGCCGTCCTCGCCGGGCGCGGTTCCGCACGCCGGCTGGCCGAACTCGCCCGCGTCGAAGGGCTGGGACCGGACGGCGACTACCGCATCACCCATCCCATCGCTTTGGCAACCACCTCGAAAGGAGACCCCTCATGATCCCTACATTCTCCCGCGCCTGCCGCTTCGTGGCGACATCGGCGGCCGCCGTTTCCATCAGCCTGATCCTGGCGCCCGCCGCACACGCATCCGGCTCGTCCATGCCCTGGGAAGCGCCGCTTCAGAGCATCCTCCAGTCGATCGAGGGGCCAGTCGCCAAGATTATCGCGGTCATAGTCATCATCGCCACCGGCCTGGCGCTGGCGTTCGGCGACACGTCGGGCGGTTTCCGGCGGCTGATCCAGATCGTGTTCGGCCTCAGCATCGCTTTCGCGGCGTCGAGCTTCTTCCTCTCGTTCTTCTCGTTCGGCGGCGGAGCGCTCGTCTGATGGCGGGCGGCCTCGAACAACTCGACGCGGTGCCTGGCTTCACGATCCCGGTCCACAGGGCGCTGACCGAGCATATCCTGCTCGGCGGCGCTCCGCGTTCGATCGCGATTCTGAACGGAACGCTGGCCGGCGCCGTGGGCCTCGGCCTGCGCCTCTGGCTGGTCGGTCTCGCCATCTGGGCCATCGGCCATGTCGCAGCGGTCTGGGCCGCGAAACGTGATCCGCTCTTTGTCGAGGTTGGCCGCAGGCATCTGCGCATCCCCAGTCATTTGTCGGTCTGACGGAGGCGCACATGATGAACCTTGTCGAATATCGCCGCACCGCCAGCCGTCTCGCGGACTTCCTGCCCTGGGCTGCGCTGGTTGGCTCCGGCGTCGTGCTGAACAAGGACGGCTCGTTCCAGAGAACGGCGAAGTTTCGCGGTCCCGATCTCGACTCCGCCGTCGCAGCCGAGTTGGTCGCGGTCGCGGGCCGGATCAACAACGCCGTGCGTCGTCTCGGCTCCGGCTGGAGCATTTTCGTCGAGGCACAGCGCAGCGAAGCCGCGACCTATCCCGCGAGCCAGTTTCCCGAAGCCGCATCGGCATTGCTCGACGCCGAGCGCAAGGCCGGTTTCGAGGAAGCGGGCACGCATTTCGTGTCCGGCTACTTCCTGACCTTCCTCTGGCTGCCGCCCGCCGAGGACGCCGCCCGTGCGGAAACCTGGCTCTATGAGGGGCGCGAACAATCCGGCGTCGATCCATGGGAGCTGCTGCGCGGCTTCGTGGATCGCACCGACCGGGTGCTGGCGCTGCTCGACGGCTTCATGCCGGAATGCCGCTGGCTCGATGACACCGGCACGCTGACCTATCTCCATTCGACGGTTTCCACCAACCGGCACCGCGTCCGCGTTCCCGAAGTGCCGATGCACCTCGACGCGCTGCTCGCCGATCAGCCGCTGACCGGCGGCCTAGAGCCGCGCCTTGGCGACCAGCATCTGCGCGTCCTGACCATCATCGGCTTTCCGACCGCGACGACGCCGGGCCTGCTCGACGACATGAACCGGCTGCCGTTCCCCTATCGGTGGAGCACGCGCGCCATCCTCATGGACAAGACGGATGCGACCCGGCTGCTGACGAAGATCAGGCGGCAGTGGTTCGCCAAGCGCAAGTCGATCGCCGCGATTCTCAAGGAAGTCATGACCAACGAGGCATCCGCCCTCGTGGATACGGACGCGGCGAACAAGGCCCTCGATGCCGACATGGCCCTGCAGGAACTCGGGGCCGACGTCGCCGGCCTGGCCTATGTCACGGCCACCATCACCGTCTGGGATGCCGACCCGCGCATTGCTGACGAGAAACTGCGCCTCGCCGAGAAGATCATTCAGGGCCGCGACTTCACAGCGATGCCCGAAACCGTCAACGCAGTCGATGCCTGGCTCGGCAGCGTGCCCGGCCATGCTTACGCCAATGTTCGGCAGCCGCCGATCAGCACCTTGAATCTCGCCCACATGATCCCCCTCTCGGCGGTGTGGGCGGGGCCGGAACGGGATGAGCACTTCGGGTCGCCCCCCTTGCTCTATGGCAAGACCGAGGGAAGCACCCCGTTCCGGTTATCCCTTCATGTCGGCGACGTCGGCCACACCCTCGTCGTCGGCCCGACCGGCGCGGGCAAATCCGTGCTGCTCGCCCTCATGGCCTTGCAGTTTCGCCGCTATGCGGGATCGCAGATCTTCACGTTCGACTTCGGCGGCTCGATCCGGGCCGCGTCCCTCGCCATGGGCGGCGACTGGCACGACCTCGGCGGCGGGCTGACGGAAGGGGACGAGGCATCCGTCTCGCTCCAGCCGCTCGCCCGTATCGACGATACCTATGAGCGCGCATGGGCTGCCGACTGGATCGCCGCCATTCTCGGTCGGGAAGGTGTCCCGGTAACGCCAGAGACCAAGGAATATATCTGGACGGCGCTGAACTCGCTCGCGTCGGCTCCGGTCGGGGAGCGCACCATCACCGGCCTGACGGTGCTGCTGCAATCCAACGATCTGAAACAGGCATTGCGGCCCTATTGCATCGGCGGGGCCTATGGCCGGTTGCTCGACGCCGAGACCGAACACCTCGGCTCGGCGGATGTGCAGGCGTTCGAGATCGAGGGACTGGTCGGAACCGGCGCGGCGCCCGCCGTGCTCGCCTATCTGTTCCACCGCATCGGCGACCGGCTCGACGGGCGGCCGACCCTGCTCATCATCGACGAGGGCTGGCTGGCGCTGGACGATGAAGGCTTCGCGAGCCAGCTCCGCGAATGGCTGAAGACGCTCAGGAAAAAGAACGCCAGCGTCATCTTCGCCACGCAGTCGCTCTCCGACATCGACGGCAGCAATATCGCGCCCGCCATCATCGAAAGCTGCCCGACACGGCTGCTCTTGCCGAACGAACGCGCGATCGAACCGCAGATTACCGCCATCTATCGCCGCTTCGGCCTCAATGACCGGCAGATCGAGATCCTCGCGCGGGCAACGCCCAAGCGGGATTACTACTGCCAGAGCCGCAGGGGAAATCGCCTGTTCGAGCTGGGCCTCAGCGAAGTCGGCCTCGCGCTTTGCGCCGCATCGTCCAAATCCGATCACAACCGCATCGCCGAACTCGTCGCCGAGCATGGCCGGGATGGCTTCCTTGGCCAGTGGCTACGCCTGCGCGGCGTCGATTGGGCGGCCGACCTGATCCCCGACCTCAGCAATCTCATCCCCCAGACCGAGAAGGAGTCCCAATCATGACCATTCGTAGTTTTCGCCCGCGCGCCATGTTCCTGGCCGCGACCATGCTGGCCGTGCCGCTCGCACTTTCGCCCATGCTGAACAGCCCGGCACACGCGCAGTTCGGCCTGGGCGGGATCGTCTATGATCCCAGCAACTATGCGCAGAACCTGCTCACGGCCGCGCGCACGCTGCAGCAGATCAACAACCAGATCACCTCGCTTCAGAACGAAGCGACCATGCTCATCAATCAGGCGAAGAACCTGGCCAGCCTGCCTTATTCCTCGCTTCAGGCGTTGCAGCAGAACGTCCAACGCACGCAGCAGCTTCTCGCCCAGGCACAGAACATCGCCTTCGACGTGCAGAAGGTCGATCAGATTTTCCAGACCCAATATGGGAACGTCTCCATGTCCGCGACCGACGGCCAGCTTGTCGCCGACGCGCGGTCCCGCTGGCAGAACACGGTCGGCGGATTGCAGGACGCCATGCGCGTCCAGGCCGGCGTCGTCGGCAACATCGACACCAATCGCACGCAGATGTCGGCGCTTGTCGGCCAGAGCCAGAACGCGACCGGCGCGCTGCAAGCCACGCAGGCGGGCAACCAGCTTCTCGCCCTCCAGTCGCAGCAGCTTTCCGACCTGATCGCGCTGATGTCGGCCAATGGCCGCGCGCAGGCGCTGAGCGAAGCCGAACGCGCCACCGCCGCCGAGCAGGGTCGCGTCCAGCGCGAGCGCTTTCTGACGCCGGGATCGGGCTACCAGCCCGGCAATGCCCGGATGTTCGGCAACGGCAACAACTGACCGAGCAGGAGGGGCGTGACATGGACGGCAAGATGCTGGCCCGGCTGGGCGCGATCATATTCGTCGCCATCGCCATCACCGCCACGGTGATCGAGATGACCCGGCAGGACGAGCCAGCGCGCGGCAGGCCCGCGCCGGAGCTACAGCGCCCCGCCGATCCGTTGCGCCAGAGCCTGCGCGCTTGCCAACGTCTTGGCGAGGCGGCCGCGAGCGATCCCGGCTGCCTCGCCACCTGGGCCGAAAGCCGCGATCGGTTTCTCGGCCGGACGCCGGCGCCAGCCACCTCGCATCAGAACGAGGGGCGGTGAACCATGGGCGGCACCGGCGTCATCGACTCGTTTCTAGGCGTATTCACGTCGTATATCGACAGCGGGTTCGGCCTTCTCGGCGGCGAGGTCGGCTTTATCGCCACCACGCTGATCGTCATCGACGTGACGCTCGCCGCCCTGTTCTGGAGCTGGGGCGCGGATGACGACATCATCGCGCGGCTGGTCAAGAAAACTCTGTTCGTCGGCGTCTTCGCCTACATCATTTCCAACTGGAACAACCTGGCGCGCATCGTCTTCGAGAGCTTTGCCGGTCTCGGCCTGAAAGCGTCCGGCACCAGCTTCTCCACGGCCGATCTGATGCGGCCCGGAAAGGTGGCGCAGACCGGCCTCGACGCGGGCCGTCCGCTGCTCGACTCCATCTCCGACCTGATGGGCTACTGGTCGTTTTTCGAGAATTTCATCCAGATCGCCTGCCTGCTGTTCGCCTGGGCGCTGGTCATCCTTGCCTTCTTCATCCTGGCAATCCAGCTCTTCGTCACCCTGATCGAGTTCAAGCTGACCACCTTGGCGGGGTTCGTCCTGATCCCGTTCGGCCTGTTCGGCAAAACCGCCTTCATGGCCGAGCGCGTGCTCGGCAATGTCATCTCTTCGGGCATCAAGGTGCTGGTGCTGGCGGTCATCATCGGCATCGGCTCGACACTGTTTTCGCAGTTCACCGCCGGTTTCGGCGGAGCCACCCCGAGCATCGACGACGCGATGGCGATCGTGCTGGCCGCGCTTTCGCTGCTGGGCCTCGGCATTTTCGGACCCGGCATCGCGTCCGGCATTGTCTCAGGCGGCCCGCAGCTTGGCGCTGGCGCGGCCGTTGGCACCGGCCTTGCCGTGGGCGGCGCAGCGCTTGCCGCGGGCGGCGCGGCAGGTCTCGCCGTGAAGGGGGGCGCTGCCGCCTTGTCCGGCGGCGCTGCGGCCGTTCGGGGCGGCGCGACGGCCGCAGGCAGCGCCGCAGCGACCTACAGCATGGCTTCGCTCGGTCAGTCGGGCGCGGCAGGCGTCGCCTCCGGCCTTGGCGGTGTCGCCCGCGCCGCAGGCTCCGCTGCCGTCTCGCCCCTGAAGCGCGCCGCTTCCAAAGCCTCCGAAAGCGTCAAATCCAGCTTCTCCGATGGTGCACGCGCGGCCTTTGGCGTGACCGGCGGCACATCCACCGCAGGCACGGCCGGAGGCACAGGCGCAGCCCCCGCAGCATCATCTTCCCCCGCTGGAAGTCCCCCGGCCTGGGCGCAGCGGATGCGGCGATCCCAGGCCGTGAACCACGGCGCCACCATGGCCGCCCACGCGGTGCGCTCCGGCGACGGCCACGGAGGCGGCTCTTCCGTCAATCTTTCTGAAAGTGACCGCTCATGAGCATCTTCAAAAGACCATCGACCCATTACGGCAAATCGCCGGAACCGGAGACACCCTATCAAAAGGCCGCACAGGTCTGGGACGAACGCATCGGTTCGGCCCGCGTGCAGGCGAAGAGCTGGCGCTATATGGCCTTCGGCTCGCTGATCCTGTCGGCCGGCTTCGCCGCCGCCCTTGTCTGGCAATCGGCGCGCGGCACGGTCGTGCCGTGGGTGGTGCAGGTCGATAATATCGGCCAGTCGCAAACGGTCGCTCCGGCAGTTGCCGACTATCGGCCGACCGATCCGCAGATCGCGTTCCACCTCGGCCGCTTCATCGAACAGGTCCGCGCGATTCCGGCTGACGCCATCATCGTCCGACAGAACTGGCTCCGGGCCTATGAATGGACCACGGATCGCGGCGCGGCGGCCTTGAACGATTATGCCCGCAGCAACGACCCGTTCACCAAGGTCGGCCGGCAACAGGTCGCCGTCGAGGTGTCCAGCGTCATCCGGGCATCGAACGACAGCTTCCGCGTGGCCTGGACCGAGCGTCACTATGAGAACGGCCAGCTTTCCACGACCGAACGCTGGACCGCGATCCTGACCATCGTGATCCAGACCCCGCGCGACGCCGAGCGTCTGCGTGCCAATCCGCTCGGCATCTACGTCAACGCAATCTCATGGTCGCGGGAGATGAGCCAATGATCTCCGCGACCTTCCGCCAAGCCGGCTTTACCGCTCTCCGCAAACCCGCCTTCGCGGCTTTGATGCTGTCCGCCACCATGCTCGCCGGCTGCGCCACCAACCGGACGCAGTTCAGCTACGACGCCGACGTGCCCTCGCTACCCGTCGTGGAGGCCCCCGCAACTGACGATCAGTCTCGTCCGTTGCATACGCCGCCCGCATGGACGGTCGCGCGCGGCGGGACCGCTGCCGGGACATCGGCAGGCCGGGTCGAGAACGCCAATGCCGCCGCCCGTGTCGAGCCGCGCCGCGAGGGCTATTATAACGCCATCCAGATCTATCCCTGGTCGGAAGGCGCGCTCTATCAGGTCTATGCCGCACCGGGACAGATCACCACGATCGCGCTGGAGCCGGGCGAGAGCCTGACCGGCGCGGGTCCGATCGCGGCAGGCGACACAGCCCGCTGGATCATCGGCGATACCGAGAGCGGTAGCGGTGCGACCCGGCGCGTCCATATTCTCGTGAAGCCGACCCGGCCGGACATCGCCACAAACCTCGTCGTGACGACAAGCCGGCGTACCTATATGATTGAGCTGCGTGCCCGCGAGGCGCTCTATATGCCGTCCGTCGCCTGGGCCTATCCTGCGCAGCCGGCAGGGCAGGGTCAGACCGTTCCCGCCGCGCCGATCATCCCGACTGAGGCGGCGCGCAACTATCGCTACGGCCTGACCGGCGACAATCCGCCGTGGAAGCCCATCTCCGTCTTTGACGACGGCCGCCGCATCTATGTCGTCTTCCCGCGCGGCATCGTGCAGGGCGAGATGCCGCCGATCTTCGTCATCGGCTCCGATGGCGAAACCCAGATCGTCAACAGCCGCATTCACCAGAACATCCTGATCGTGGACCGCCTGTTCGGCGCCGCCGAATTACGCCTTGGCAGTGGCGATCGTCAGCAGACCGTCAGGATCGTCCGCATCGAGCAACGGCAGGCCGCACAGCCCGCAAAGGCGACCGGAGAATCCCCGTCATGACCGAAGACACGACTACTGTAGAAGCCGCACCGGACACCACCGCGCCGATGCGGCTGCGAGCCGAACCGCCCCGCGTCACCCGTCTGTCCCGTAAGACGCTGGCTGGGGTAGGAGCCGTCGCGCTGTTCGGGATCGGCAGTGCGCTGATCTATGCCCTCCAGACCCGCGATATGAGCGGCAGCGGCGAAGAACTCTACTCGACCGAGAATCGTGCAACGGCGGACGGGCTATCCGGCCTGCCGCGCGACTATACCGGCCCCGTCCTGGGGCCGGCCTTGCCCGGCGATCTCGGCGGCCCGATCCTCGACGCGCAGAACAGGGGGCAGCCTGTCACGCCGCCGGTCATGGCGACGCCCGCCGTCGATCCCGCCGAACAGCGCCGCATCGCCGAGGAAGAGGCCGCGCGCGTCAGCCGCGTCTTCTTCCAGACCGCCCCCGGAACAGGGGCTGCAAGCCCGAGTCTCGCCGGCCTTGGTCTGACCGGCCAGCCTGGTGCTGCCGGCACGCAGGACCGGCATACCGCCTTCCTCAATGGCCCGGTGGATCGGCAGACTGTCGCCCTGGACCGCATCATGGCCCCCGCATCACCCTACATCCTTCAGGCCGGAGCCGTGATCCCGGCAGCGATGATTACCGGCATCCGTTCGGACCTTCCCGGCCAGATCACCGCGCAGGTGACGGAGAATGTCTATGACAGTCCGACCGGCAGCCTGCTCCTGATTCCGCAGGGGACGCGCATCATCGGCCAATACGATGCCGGCGTGACCTTCGGCCAGCGTCGTGTCCTTCTCGTCTGGAACCGCCTGATCCTGCCAAACGGCCGCTCGATCGTGCTGGAGCGACAGCCCGGAGCGGACGCCAGCGGCTATGCCGGCCTTGAAGATGGCGTTGACTATCACTGGTGGGATCTGATGAAGGCAGCCGGGCTGTCAACGCTGCTCGGCATCGGCACCGAACTGGCGACCGACGACGAGGACCGGCTGATCCGCGCCATCCGCGACGGGGCGCAGGACACCATCAACCAGGCCGGGCAACAGATCGTCCAGCGCCAGTTGCAGGTCGCCCCGACGCTGACCATCCGACCGGGCTTCCCGGTCAGGGTCATCGTGACGCGGGATCTCGTCCTCGAATCCTACAGGAATTGAACATGGCAAAGCTGAAACTCGGCCCGCTTCCAGACGACAAGCCGGTGAAGTTCACGCTGGAACTGCCGGCGCAGCTTCATCGCGACCTGACCGACTACGCCGAGGTGCTGGCCCGCGAGAGCGGCCAGACCCCCGCCGATCCCGTCAGGCTTGTCGTGCCGATGCTGGAACGGTTCATTGCCACGGATCGGGGATTTGCAAAGGCTCGACGGTCAGCCGGGTAATCGGCTGACGGATTCACCTGATTCCCGACAGAGTATGGCCGCGCCGTGCAATCTGGATCAGTCCCCGCTTGCTTCACACACGGCTTAACCTTACGGCAATCATTAGGTTTGCAATAGTGAGCCTATGATCGCGCCGGTTCCCCGAGAGGGGATTAAAACGGGAACGCGGTGAGGATGGTCCGCCATCCGAATCCGAGGCTGTCCCTGCAACTGTGAGCGGCGAGCGCGATGCACACGGGGTTTCGGCCTCAAGCCACTGAGCGAGAGCTTGGGAAGGCCGTGCATCAAGCCTTGACCCGCAAGCCAGGAGACCTGCCGGCGTCTGGTCGCTCTTGCTTTGGTCCAGGGGATGGCCGGGGCACGGTGTATTCCGTCTGAGCGACGAACGTGCGGCGGGGGCCGCATCGGTCGTGTGACGGGCGCTTGAGGCGTCCGCCCGCTCTCGCGCCCGACCGTTCGTGACGGCACGCCCCCGCCCGACAGGGTTCGGCGCCAGGGGGGCTATGGAGTGAGACTTTCGACGATTTCGCGGTTCGCGCTGACGGTGGGGCTGTCGGCGTGGGGCATACAGGCACAGGCGGCCGACAGTGATCCTGCCCCTTCGGGCGAAGAATCCGGCAAGCCCAAGACGCAACAGGAAATCGTCGTCACGGCCAACAGCCGCGAGGAATTGCGCGACATTCTCTCGCCGGGGGTGGTCTCGGTCGTCTATCCCGACGACACGCGCGGCGAGCACAAGGCGCTGCCCGATCTGCTCGACCAGATTCCCGGCGTCTACGTCCGCCGCGTCGGCGGCACGGGCGGCTATACGACTACGAGCATCCGGGGCAGCGCGCCCAGCCAAGTCAACATTTACATCGACGGCGTGCCGTTCAATCTCTCCAGCGAGACGGCGGCTGATATCTCCACGATCCCGATTTCCAACGTCGAGCGCGTCGAGGTTTATCGCGGCGTCACGCCCGCGCGCTTCTCCGGTGCGCCGCTGGGCGGCGCGATCAACATCGTGACCAAGATGCCGACCGACCTGAGTGGCACCGTGTCAGCCGGTGCGCGGTCCTATGGCGGTCGCCAGTTTTCGGGGAACTTGAGCTTTCCGCTGCTCGGCGGCGGTCTTCTGCTCGGTCTCGACATGGAACGCAGCAAGGGTGAATTCAAATATCCCCTCATCGCCGCGCGCATCCTGGACGGCATCGAATATGGCGACGGAGAATGGAGTGGGGACGGCCTATCCAACACGCCGTGCAGCATCTCTTCCGAATATCAGCCGGTGCGCGCCATCAATCCTGTCTGCCAGTTCCCAACCACGCGGCAGCGGCAGAATAACAGTTTCCAGCGCGACAATGTGATGGTGAAATGGCGCAACGACAATATCACCGCCAAATATTCCTTCACCCATATGGACCGGTACATGCCGGAGATTGTGCCCACTCAATATGGTGGACTTCAGGGCTACAGCCTCATCGATCTCCCGGAATACACATTCCCCCAGGTGAACCTGACCGCAGGCTCGCTCGCCAGTTTGGGCGTTCCCTTCAACAAGCGGCGTCAGCAGAAGCAATATCAGCATGACGGTGCGTTGAACTGGCATGACCGCTTCGGCGACCTCGAACTGGCGCTGAACCTCAACTTCATGGACCAGCGCAAGCGGTTCAACAATTACGACATGGCGGCACCGTTCGGCGTCGGCAGCCGCACGGCGCTGTATCACACCACCCGCTACGGCCTGACCGCCGACGCCAGCTACACGCTCGGCGCGGAGTGGGATGTGACGCAGCTTCTCGAATTGCACGTCCAGCATAATTGGGAGACGATGCGCTACGACGCCGACAACCTCATCAATTCGGTGACAGGCTTACGGCGCGGCGATTATTATCAGCATTACAAGCGTCAGCTCACCAACATCCAGGTTCAGGATACGCTCACATTCCACACGCTGGGCGACCTCCAGGTGGCACCGATCTTCCGGATCGAGAAGCTGACCGGGCCGGTGCTGGGGAGCCAGGACAACCCCTTCGGTCCGTCATCCGGAAATTACGGTTGGAAACCGACATGGAGCGTCAGCGCCAAGAAAAAGGTGGGTTCGGACTGGCTGCTGTTCGCCAGCTACGGCACTTACAACCGCTATCCCAATTTCTATGAAATCTATGGCGACGGCGTCTATATTCAGGCTGGTGCCGACAGCGTCGGCAACACAATGCCGCTGCTGCGCGAACATGGCAGCAACTGGGATGCCGGCCTTGGCTGGAACGGCACGATTGCCGGCGATCTCGCGGGCAGCTTCCGCGCCACCTATTTCCAGCGCCGGACAAAAGATGAAATCACGCTGTTCCTGACGCCCGTGGGCGGGAAATATGTCAATTCCGGCACGACCATCACCAGGGGCGGTGAGTTCGAGGCAAGCCTCAAATGGGGCGACCGCGCCGACCTCCAGCTCGCCGCGACGGTGCAGGAGGGGCACTATGTCAAGGGGACCTATTTCGTCTATCCCGCCATTCCCGTCGCGGAACGTGTTCTGGGCAATCTGCGAACGCTCCAGAACCCCCGCTTCACCGCGAACGCGCGCCTCAATCTGCATTTCCTGGGCGGCGCGCTAACGACATTTGGCGAGGTTCGTCACAGTGGACGTCGCTATATCAGCCAGTCCAGAAGCCCCGGCAGCGATGAGAACAGCTATACCTATGAAGCGCCGCTCACCACCTTTGACGCCGGTGCGCATCTCCGACTGCCGCATGGCCTGACGATATCGGGCGGCGTGTCCGATATTTTCAATGCCGGGCCGAAACAGAAGATGCACATGGTTGGCAGCAACGATGGGCTTCACCCATATAATTACTGGAAGTGCAGCGCTTTGGAGGCGGACGAGACAGGCGACTATTCTTGCTTCGACGACGAAGCAAACCTTGTGCGTCAAAACTACCCACTTGCGTTCAATCCCTACTATCCCCGCCAAGGCCGCACGTTCTACGTGACGATCGCAAAGAGTTTCGGGGCGAAGGATTGGCGGTCCGTTGCCTCTCCTGCCTTGCACGGTAATGGCGGCACGAATTGGACCGGCTTCTATGCGGGCGGTCATGTCGGCCGTGGCTGGGGACGCCGCAACGCCGATGAAATTCTCATCTTCGACAAGCGGCAGAATGGCGTGTTCGGCGGCCAGATCGAAGGGGTAGCTAGGTTCGATGGCGATGGCAACTTCATCGACCGCAACGCCTTCGCTCCCGGGTTTACTGGCGCGGGTGCTGCCTTGGGCAACACGCCGGATGATGGGGTGCGGTCCGACAAGCGCAAGGGCACCGATTACGGGTTCCGCGTCGGCTACGATCATCAGGTGGGAAGCTGGCTGTTCGGTCTGGTGGGCGAATGGGCCGATTTCGATCTTGTCGATAGCGTCTCCGGCTATGCCCTGCTGACGAACATCAGCACGCGGGAAGCACTGCCGCCGACCAGCTACAGCTTCACCCGTCGCCTGAAATCCGGCGTCTCCTTAAGAGCGCGCACCGGCTATTCTTGGCGCAATACGCTTGGCTATGTGACCGCTGGCGTCATCCGCGCCAATATCGATCATAGCTTCGCGACGACCAATACCGTCAACGCCTTCGAGGAAAGCAATGCCGGCAAGCATCGCTGGGGCCATCAATATGGCGGCGGTATCGAGCAACGCATCGCGGGGCCGCTGACGATCGGCCTCGAATATCTGCGAACCAACATCAAGGATGGCGATTATACGGTCGCTGCCGGTGCGAGCGGCACACCGCCGATCTACACCGGCTTCCAAATAGGTCCGATAGGGCAAGGCGCTAACTCACCTACCGATATCCGGCGCTCGGAATCGCGCTACCGAATCGACTCATTGCGGCTGACTCTGGGCTACCGCTTCTAGCCGCTCGACGAACTGGATGCGTCGCCGACCCCGACAATCGCGGCGGTGGCGCAACAGCAAGGGGGAATACTCGTGTAACTTCGTAGGAGAATCGAAATGGCGACGACAAGAACGGCCTATAGCCTCTACCACTATTTCTCCGGAGGTAATGGAATGGCCGGCCGGATTACCGACAATGGCACCACGGTTGCGGCAAACTTCCCACCGCTAACCAAGGCTCTGAACGGCGATCCTCTGGTGGAAGGTTTCAACCTGGGTGGCCAGCGCATTGCTGTTACCCAGCGTGTGGCAGGTGTCGCGCAACCAACCGGCATTTACAATGCCGCCGCCGGCGGTGCCCCCATCGCGACGCCGACCTGGAGTAACGTCATCAACCCCTATGGCCTGGAACCGCTCGGTAGCCGACTCTATGCGCTGGAATTTGACGATGGCAAGCTAGTCGAGATCAACGGCAGTTCGCCATATGCCGCTACCGGCGTGGTTTTCGACTTCAATACCAATCCGGTGACGGCACCTCTCGTTCCCGCTGGGATGAGCGCGCATGGTCAGGCGATACTGAACATCGGCGGCACGCTCTACGGCCTGTTTATTATCGCCAACACCAATTTCACGACATACGCCAACAGTGTCCTCGTCCGCTTCACAATCGCAGCCGGCAGCTCAATCACCGTGGGCGCGAACGACTATAACAACGGGTTCGAGAAAAACTCCTTCCAGATGGCCGTCAGTGGATCGGAACTGTTCGTCGCCGCCATCGGCGGGGTGCAAAGCAATACGAGCTACAACGCAAATTCGAAGCTTCAGAAAATTACCTATGGCGCGTCACCCTTGAGCGGCGCGGCGGTCACAACCGTTTTGTCAGCCAGTGCATCCTTCCCCTATGAGTTCAGGGACATCAGCTTCAAGGGTTCCACGGCCTTCATCCTGGCGGGCCGCTATGATGCGAGCTGGAACCTCATGGGCAACCTGCGTAGCACGCCCAACTTCTCGACTTTCACGACGATCGACAGCTTCAGCGGATCGTTGGGCTATTATTGGGCAGCGCAATACACGCCCGACAACGACCGGCTCTGGTATGCGCGTGGCAATGAGATCCGCGTCCTCAACGCTTCGACGTTGGCGCTGGTTCAGGCCCTTACGATCACCACGACCGGCGCTGGCAGGCTGATGGAGCCTGGCGATACCTACACCAATCTCAACGACATGAGCTACGTCAGCCCCACAGGACTCGTTACCCGAATCCGTGGATACCAGTCGCCCACGCAAATCTCCGCGACCCCGCGCGCGGTGGCTGCCCGTGCCCTTGCCCAAGGACGGCCCGAACTGTTGCCGGAGGAATGGGAAGAGGTCGAAAAGCAGATCGCGGCGCAATAATTTCGCGGCCTGCCCCGTTGGCATCGGGGCAGGCCATCATATCGACGACCGGCCGACGACAATCACATGAATCGCGCCGCTGCGGTCAGACGCCGCCACTCGGCGCTGACCACCCGATCCGCTCCAATGTGTCTGTTAGCGTCGATCGCGGCACGCTGAACGTGCGGCAGACCGACGACTTGCTGGCACCGGCCGCGAGCGCGGCGGTAATCTGCTCGATCTTCTCCGCGTCGATCGTCGGGGGGCGACCGTCTTGTCGCCCGCGCCGCTTTGCGGCGGCCAGGCCCGCCATGATGCGTTCGCGGGTCAGCGCCCGCTCATATTGGGCGAGCGCGCCGAACAGCGAGAACAGCAGCTCGCCATGGGGCGTTGTCGTGTCCATTTGCTCCGTCAGCGACCGGAAGGCGATGCCCCGTTCCTTGAGGTCCGTCACGATCGCCAGCAGATGCGGCAGCGAGCGGCCGAGGCGATCGAGCTTCCAGACAACCAGCGTGTCGCCGGCGTTCATGTAGTCCAGGCAGGCTTTCAGGCCCGCGCGATCGTCGCGCGCGCCGGAAGCCTTGTCGGAGTAGAGGTGCCGCCGATCGACGCCCGCAGCGGTGAGCGCGTCGCGTTGCAGATCGACCGATTGCCGATCATCGGTTGACGATACGCGCATGTAGCCGACAAGCATGACGGAAAACCCCCAAAATCAGGTTGTCGGACACTTTCACAAACCGACAGTGTTTTTCGACATTATGGGGGTTAGAGGTGCCGCGCAATAGCGTGGGCGGCCGAGATCGTCAGGAGCTGCGCCGCGACCTGACGGCAATCATGTGATTGCCGGCAGCTACGGGAAATCAGGCGAATCGAAAAAGACGCGATCATTTGAGCGGGTCGCGGGTGGCTCTATGAGCCAATTGGCTAAAGCGCGAAGTTCCGCACTATATTTCGCTTGCCGCGCCTCGTTTGTCGGACCTCCCTTGAGGAGGAAGAAATCGCGATTGCCCTTGATCCAGTAATTGCCAACGGAGGTCAGGCGCGGCCTATCCATTTCGTCCCCGTGCGTCGTCACGGCTGCCTGAACCAATAGGGCGAATCCCTGCATTCTCCCCCCGGAACCGGCTACCTCTTTCGGGGCGAAATTCCCGGCGAGCCCAAAGAAGGTGAAATTCTCTCGGTTATTTCCAAACCTTGGCGTCGCCCCGTGAAGGTTGAGCAAATGAACGATTCCAGGGCACTCGTTCTTGTGAATGTCGGGGCTGAATTGCTCCAGCAATTCATATGAAACTTCCGGCCCGAGTTGTTCAGTCGTCGAATCTACAAAATTTCGCGCGAGCCAATCAGCAGGCACATAAAGCTTCGTATCTCTGACCTGAACAATTCTGACATCAGCCAAGCTGCCATCGGTCAATTTCAGAAGCGCCAAATCCGGGCCGTGGGGACAGTTCGGCGGCTTCGCAGGTGGATTTTGCGCGCGCTCATTTTGCGTGGCCCTGGGAGGCAGAAGCCAATTCCCCACGCCAAACAGCAAAGCCGATGCTCCCGCGACAACGATCAAACCTATCAGCCAGCGAGATTTCATCCGAGCTAACCCTCCTGCACATGCGAGCGTAAGGGCAGTTTGTTAAGAAACGGGCGCATGGCGACAATCAGGTGTTTTTCAGTCATATGCCGGGGTGCCGCCTGTGCATAGGCACGAATGCGGCACGCTACAGGCCGCCGATCTCCCTCCATGCTTCACCTAATTCCGGGGCTTTTGCGCCCCTGAATCCACCAGTGAAGCACGGAGGATGCCATGTGCGCAGAACGCCGCCGCGCCCAGCGAGGCCGCCCAAGACAGCCGGCCCCTGGAACGCTCCCTAACGATCTCTACGACTATAATGATGATCCCGCGCCGCGCATCAGCCCGTCGCGCAGCAGTCCGTATCACATATTCGTGGAAAAGCTGCCCGTCATAGACGACTGGCCTGACGAGGTGCCGATTACCGAGGCCGAAATCCAGGTGTTCGAGCGCTGGTTCGCCGATGTCTTCGACGAGATGTTCGGTTCTCTCGATATGCCAGAAGGCTTGAATATATTATCTCGTGATGATAAGGATAGACCCTGATTTGTAGCATGGGGATATGCCATGACGACACTGAAAGTCGGGATCGCCGACCCGGAGGAAATGAAAGCCCGCACCATGCGGATCGCGCATGGCGAGGAAAAACCAGTGCTCGGCGAACCGACCGTCTGGTTCGCGTCCACCGAATCCTTCGCCCGCCTGCTGTCGGCGGGCAATCGCGACTTGCTGCGCGTCATCCATGAGCAGGAACCCGGCTCGCTGGAGGAGTTGGCGCAGATCACCGGCCGCGCGACACCCAATGTCTCGCGCACGCTCAAGAAGATGGAGAGCTTCGGACTTGTCCGCATGGAGAAGGGCAAGGGCCTCAAGCTGGTTCCCAAAGTCGTTCATGACCGCGTGGAGCTTATCTTGCCCCTGATCGAACGTCCCAGGAAAGGAAGCCGCAAATGAACGCACAATCCCCCAACGTCGCCTTGCGGGCTGCCCTTTATCTGCGTGTCTCGACCGCCAGGCAGGCCGAACATGACGTGTCGATCCCCGACCAGCGCAAGCAGGGCGAAGCCTGGTGCGCGGCGCGCGGCTATCAGCTTGTCGAAATCTTCGTGGAGCCGGGCAACACGGCCACCAACGATCGCCGCCCGGAGTTCCAGCGGATGATCGAGGCGGGCACGTCGAAACCCGCACCGTTTGACGTGGTGTTGGTCCACAGCTTCTCGCGCTTCTTCCGCGATGCCTTTGACATGGAATATTACTATCGCAAGCTCGCCAAGAACGACGTGCGGCTTATCTCCATCACGCAGGAGCTGGGGGACGACCCGATCCACGACATGATGCGGCGGATCATGTCGCTGTTCGATGAATACCAGTCGAAGGAGAACGGCAAGCACGTCACGCGCGCCCTGAAGGAGAATGCACGGCAGGGCTTCTGGAATGGTGCGTTGCCGCCGATCGGCTACCGGATCGCCGCCGCTGAACAGCGCGGGGCCAAGACCAAGAAGAAGTTGGAAATCGACCCGCTGCACGCCGACACGATCCGTCTGATCTATCGGCTCGCTCTGGAAGGTCAGGGCGACAGCGGCCAGATGGGCGTCAAGGCCATCGTCAAGCATCTGAACGCCAAGGGCATCTTCACCCGCGACGGCGGACGATGGGGCATCGGCCAGGTCCACCGCGTCCTGACCCGCCGCACCTACATCGGTGAACATGAGTGGGGAAAGCGCAGCAAACACAATGACCCGCGCGCTCCCGGCGAAATCGTCATCGTCCCGGTGCCCGCCATCATCGAGCGGGAGACCTTCGACGCCGTTCAATCTCTCTTGCAGGCTCGCAACCCCAAGACGGAACTGCCCGCCCGCGTGGTGATCGGGCCAACCTTGCTGACCGGCATCTGCTATTGCGGCAATTGCGGAGGCGCGATGACCATCCGCACCGGCAAGAGCGGCCGCTATCGCTACTATGCCTGCTCGATCAAGGCGCGGCAGGGCGAGACCGGCTGCAAGGGCCGTGCGATCCCCATGGACAAGCTCGACGATATCGTAGTCAACCATATCGAGGACCGCTTGCTCGATCCCGCCCGTCTGGAAAAGTTGCTTGGCAGCATTCTCGGCCGTCGCGAGGATCAGGCCGAGCGCCGCCGCGAACACATCGCCTCTTTGCAGCGGCAGGCGACCGAATCGGAATCGCGCCTCAAGAGGCTCTATGACGCCATCGAGGCCGGTGTCGCCGATCTGGACGACCCGGCGCTCAAGGAGCGGATAGCCGGCCTCAAGGTTCTGCGCGATCAGGCGCGGGCCGACGCCGACCGGGCGCAAGCCCTGCTCGAAAGCCCCGGTCACAGCGCCCTTAGCCCCGCGATGATCGAAGGGTTTGCACGCCGCGCGCGGGAGCGCATTCGCGGCCACGAGGGCGGCTATCGGCGGGATCACCTGCGCGCCCTGGCGCAGCGCGTCGAGGTCGCGGACGATGCGATCCGCATCATGGGATCGAAAACGGAGCTGCTAAAGACGCTTGTTGCCGGTCAAGGGCGGCAATCGGCGGCGATTGGCGTGCCCAGAGGCGGTCTGAAATGGCGGAGCATGGGAGAGGTGGAATGGCAATCCGGAAATTGATGAAGCTCTTGGGCTGCGCCGTCGCGATGACCGGCGCCGTCGCTGCGCAGGCTTCGACCCTGAAGGACATATGCGGCGAATGCCGGTTCGAAAAGCTCGTCACCTGCGGCCAGTTTCTGGAAGGGATCAATTTCGACGGCAATGGCGACATCTGGGCCGTCAGCCTGTTCAACGGCGCAATCGTCAAGGTCGTCGGCGGCCAATGCGTCACCCAGCTCAGCACGGGGGGCAATCCCAACGGCGCGCGGTTCCATAAGGACGGGCGCTTGTTCATCACGGACAATGCGCGCGGCATCCTGACCTATGATCCGCGGTCCCGGTCGCTCACAGTCTTCGCGGACAAGGTGGAAGGCAAATCCTTTGTCGCCAACGATCTCGTCTTCGACGAACAGGGCGGCATCTATGTGACGCTGGCGGACAATTCCAATTATCTCGACCGGGTGGGGCGCGTCGCCTATTTCGCGCCCGGCACCCGTTCGGCCCGGATATTGGCGGACAGGCTGCCCTATCCCAATGGCGTCGCGCTTACGCCCGACGGCAAGTTCGTCAATATCGGCCTCTACGGCGCGAAGGCGATCATGACCATGCCGTCGGTCGCCAATGCGCAGAGCAAGCGCGGCCCCTATATTCTGGCGCATACCGATGGCGGGATCGGGCCGGACGGCATGACCATGGACGCGGACGGGCGGCTCTATTGGGCGGAATTCCTGGCCGGGGCGGTGGGCGTGGCCGATATGGACGGCTTCACGCTCGGCTATATGAAGTTGCCGAAGGAAGCCGGCCGCTGGACGACGAACCTCACCATCCATGACGGCTATCTCTACGTGACGGAGGCGGAAAAGGGCGAGATTTGGCGCACGCCGGTGACGGTGAAGCCCCAGTCCTGACCGGCGCCGACAGTTTCGGCATGCGATAACGATATGCTGCTCCTCTGCGATTATATTGTATTGCATGCTACCCGGCCATAATGTCCGGCCAACCAGAATATCGATGAGGGATGCAGCGTGAACGCAAGGGCTGGCCGGAACGAAGGGCCTTATGATTTCATCGTCGTGGGTGCGGGGTCGGCCGGATGCGCGGTCGCCAATCGTCTGTCGGAGGATGGCCGGGAACGGGTGCTGCTGATCGAGGCGGGCGGGCGCGACAGCAGCATCAGCATCCACATACCCCTGATGGTCGTGAACCTGCTGAAGGACCCCAATCACACCTGGCCCTTCATCACCCAGCCGCAGGCCGCGCTCAAGAACCGCACCCAATTATGGACGCGGGGGCGGGTGCTGGGCGGCTCCAGCTCGATCAACGGCAATGTCTATGTCCGCGGCGATCCGGCGGAATTCGACAGTTGGGCGGCGCTGGGCCTGCCGGGCTGGGGCTGGTCCGACATGCTGCCCTATTTCAAGCGGATGGAAAGCTACCGCCAGGGCGATCCGGCGGTGCGCGGCCATGACGGGCCGATCGGCGTCACCAGCCTCAAGCATTTCGACGCGCTGGCCGACGCTTTCGTGGAAGCGGGCTGCCAGGCCGGGTTCGACTATGTCGAGGATTATAATGACGGCCATTATGAAGGCGCGTCCTATCTGCAATATTCGACCAGGCGCGGTTTCCGCTCCTCTTCGGCGGTCGGCTATCTGAAGCCGGCGCGGGGCAGGGCGAATCTGGACGTGATGGTCGACGCTCTGGTGACGCGGGTGATCATCGAAAACGGCGTGGCTACGGGCGTGGAGGTCCGGCGTGGCAATGAACTGACGCGCATCGACGCCCGCAAGGAAGTGATCCTGTCGGCAGGCCCGGTCCAGTCTCCCAAGCTGCTCGAACTGTCCGGCATCGGCAATGCGTCGCTGCTGCGCGAATATGGAATAGACGTCATCAGGGACATGCCCGCCGTGGGCGAGAATTTGCTGGACCATCCCAATACCCGCCTGACATTCGAATGCACCAGGCCGATCACCATCAACGACGCCCTGCAGCGCCCGACGGTGAAGGTGAAGGAAGGCCTGAAATTCGCGCTATTCGGCAAGGGGCTGCTGTCGATCTGCTCGGCGGTGGCGCATATCGTGATGCGCAGCTCCCCCGATGAACCGCGCGCCGACCTGAAGCTCCAGCTTCAGCCCTTTTCCGGCAAGGATCGCTATGCGCGCAGGCCGCAGGACGGGCTGGACGCGCATTCGGGCTTCACCGTGGGCGTCATGGGCCTCAGGCCCCGCTCGCGCGGCTGGACGCATATCCAGTCACCCGATCCCGTCGCCTATCCGAAGATCGACCCCAGATATTGCGACGATCCGCATGATGTCGGCGTGCTGCTGGCCGGGATCAAGGCGGTGCGGGACGTCGCCTCCCACCCCGCGATGCAGGCCATGATCGTGCGGGAGACGCGGCCCGGCGACGCCACCGTCACCGATGAGGAGATCATCGACTATATCCGGGAAACGACGCAGACCACCTGGCATATCGTCGGAAGCTGCAAGGCGGGAACCGATGCGGAAGCCGTGGTCGATCCGCAACTGCGGGTGCGCGGCGTCGGCAATTTGCGGGTGATCGATTCCTCCATCTTCCCGACCATTCCCTCGTCCAACACCAATGCGCCGACCATCGCGCTCGGGGAACGGGGCGCCGACATCGTGTTGGCGCAATGGCGCAACGACAGCCGGGCGGCCGCATGATGCGCATCGAGAGGATAGAACTGCACGTCACCGAACTGTCGGTCCGGCTGAAGCGCACTTTCTCCAGCGGCAGCTACGACACCGGGCCTTCGGACCAGTTGCTGGGCAAGCCCGTCCTGCTCAAGATCCATGCGGAGGGCGCGACCGGCATCGCCCAGATCCGTCCGATCAGCCCCGGCCATTTCGTCGCCGATACGGTGCATAGCGTGATCGGCGCGATCAGGGACATCTACGGACCGCTGCTGATCGGTAAGCGGGTGTGCGACCTGGAATCGATCGACGGCCTGCTGACATCGCGGCTGGCGGGCAATCCGGCGGCGCGCGCGCTGGTCGACATCGCGCTGCACGATGCATTCGGCAAGGCGGTGGGCCTGCCCGTCCACGCGCTGATCGGCGGGCGGGCCAATGCCGCGATCCCGCTGGAATGGTCGGTCAGCCTCTATGACGATCCCGCGCAGATGGTCGCGGACGCCCGCCGCGCCATCGAGGAATTCGGCATCCGGGTGCTGTGCCTGAAGGCGGCGGGCAAGGGCGGCTGGCGGATGGACGTCGCCAATTTCGAACGGGTGCGGGCGGCGGTCGGGCCGGACATCATGATCGGCGTCGATCCCAATACCGGCTGGACGGCGGCGGACACGGTGTCGGCTCTCAACGCCCTGCGCGACATGGATGTGGGCTATTGCGAACAGCCGGTGGAGCGGGCCGATCTGCGCGCCATGGCCGCGATCCGGGCCAAGGCGGGCGGCGTTCCCATCATGGCCGACGAAAGCCTGTTCACGCTCCAGGACGCGGCCCGCATCGCGGATGCGGCGGCGGCGGATGTATATTGCATCAAGCTCTACAAGGTCGGCGGCCTGACCCCCGCCCGCAAGATCGCGGCGCTGGGCGAGGCGCACGGCATCGGCATCAATTGCGGAGGGCTGGCGGTCGCCTCCCAACTCGAAGCGGCGGCGGCGGCGCATTTCTGCGCCTCGGTCCCGGCCGCCCGCACCTTCGGCGCGGCGGAGTTCGTCTTCGGCGTGGGCGTGCTGGGCGACGATCCTCTGATCGCGGAAGGCGCCATGGCGATAGAGAATGGCGCCGTGACGGTTCCGACGGGGCCGGGTCTGGGCCTTGCTGTCGATGAAGCGGCGCTGCAACGCATGACGCTCCAGAAGCTGGAAGTGACCGGGTAGATCGGCGCCGACCTCTGCCGATTGGGTGCAAAGCGGACACCCACTTACCCCTCTCCCTCGAGGGAGAGGGCTGCGCAGACTTGGCAGCTTGCTGCCTAGTCGTAGCTGGGTGAGGGGGTTGCGATCCAGGGGATCGCACGGCCCGCAGGCCCGCTCCCCCTCATCCAGATCAGCCTGGGCCCCTTCGTCGCCAAGGCTTCCTATCCTTCTCCCTCAAGGGAGAAGGAAGGTCTTGAATTGACCATTCCCCAGCATTCCGAATTTGCCATCCGCCTTCCCCTCGCCCGAACCCGCTTCCTATCAGCCGCTTGTCCGCTCGAATGCCTTCGCAGAGGCATGGTGCGCCGAATGAATTCTAAAGCGTTTTCCAAGCAGATGGAACCATCTGCCGACTCGGAAAACGCGACAAAACAAAAACTTAGAGCAGTCGAGCCGATGCAATCGGATCGGAATCTGCTCTAGAGCCAATCGACATTCAGCCCTGACGGCCTGCAAATGACGTTTTTCGGTGCTTCCGGTGCTCACCTACTTTGAGCAGGCTGCGCTCCGGGTCACGGAAAACCACCATTTTACCTTCGGTGGCCTTCGGCTCGGTTCGTCATCATCTGAATGTCGATTGGCTCTAACCCGCCACCGTCTGGAATTCATGCACCGCGCGCCTTACCCGCAAGGGCGTCAGATTCGGCGCGACCGAATGCACGAAGTCCAGCAGGAACGACCGCAAATAGGTATTCCGCCGCAGCACGATCTTGATCGTGCTCGACGGCAACAGATGCGATGCATCCCGCGCCCGAATACCGACATCGCGCTCCGGATCATAAGTCATGGACGCCAATATCCCAATTCCCAGGCCCATCCCTACATAGGTCTTGCAGACATCGGCGTCGATGCCGCTCATCACGATCTTCGGCTCCAGTCCGGCGTCGGAAAAGGCCTTCATCACCTTCCACCGACCACTATAGCGCGTGTCGTAGGTGATGATCGGATAGCGCGCGATCTCCTCCAGCGTCAGTTCCGGCACGGCCAGGATCGGGTGGCCGACGGGCGCGACGATGCAGCGGTGCAGGTCGAAACAGTCGAGCTTCACCAGATTGGGGAAATCCCGCGTCGTTTCCGTGCCGATCGACAGGTCTGCGTCGCCCGCCTCCACCAGCGCGCAGATTTCCTCCGGGTCGCCCTGCTTCAGCACCAGCTTCACGTCGGGATAGCGGGCGACGAATTTCTCCACCACCTTGGGCAGCACATAGCGGGCCTGGGTATGCGTCGTCGCGATGGTGAAGACGCCGCGATTGCCCGAATGCATGTCCTCCTTCAGCGACTTGAGCGCGGCGACATCCGTCGCGATGCGCTGCGCGATGGAAAAGACGACGCGGCCCGGTTCGGTCAGGTCGATGATCCGGTTGCGGGTGCGCATGAAGATCTCGAAACCCAGTTCCTGCTCCAGCAACTGGATTTGCCGGCTCACCCCGGGTTGCGAGGTGTTGAGGGCATCGGCCGCCGCCGAGAGATGATTGTTATGCCGCACGATTTCAACGACATAGCGGAGCTGTTGCAGCTTCATCCGGCCATCCTCACCATAAATTTTTGATATGGCAGAATGCTATAATATTCCGTGCGCGCATAAAGCAATCCCCTAAAAGTGGCTGGCATGACAGCGGCGGGGCAGCCTTGTGACCGGTCTCACCGGCGTACCCGCCCGCTTGCCTTGGAGGGGAGGGCGGCAGCGCTTTCCTGAGTCAGGGATTGGCCTGGATCAAGAGGGACGGGAATGCCGGAACAGCAACAATCCGATTTCGACATCGTGGTCGTGGGCGGCGGCAATGCCGCGCTCTGCGCCGCGATCAGCGCCGCCAATGAGGGGAGCCGCGTCCTCCTGCTGGAACGTTCCCCGGTGGAGGAGCGGGGCGGGAACTCCGCCTATACCGACGGGCTGATGCGCACCGTCTATGACGGCGCCGACGACATCCGCGCCTATTGCCCGGACCTCACGGACGAGGAAGTGGCGGTCAGCGACTTCGGCACCTATACCGAGGAACAGTTTTTCGACGACATGGGCGAGATCACCCAATATCGCACCGATCCCGACCTGTGCGAAATCCTGGTGAAGCGCAGCCGGGAGACCATCCTGTGGATGCGCGATCAGGGCGTCCGCTTCTTCCCCAATTTCGGGCGGCAGGCCTATCGCGTGAACGGCCGCTTCAAATTCTGGGGCGGCGCCACCATCGCCGTGGCCAGCGGCGGCCCCGGCCTGGTGGATGCGCTGTACAATGCGGCGGAAAAGCGCGGCGTGGAAATCCGCTACAATGCCTGGGTCCGCGATCTGCTGCGCGACGAAAGCGGGATTTCCGGCGTCACGCTGCTCAATGGGCAGGGCGAGATCGAAACCATCCATGCGCGGGCCGTCGTGCTGGCCTGCGGCGGGTTCGAGGCGAATGCCGAATGGCGCGCCCGCTATCTGGGGCCGGGCTGGGATCTGGCGAAGGTTCGCGGTTCGCGCTTCAACACCGGCGACGGCCTGTCCATGGCTCTCGCCGCCGGCGCGCAATCCTATGGGCACTGGTCGGGTTGTCATGCCGTGTCCTGGGAACGCAACGCGCAGGATTTCGGCGATCTCGCACTGACGCCACAATATCAGCGTCATTCCTATCCACTCTGCATCATGGTCAATCGCGACGGAAAACGATTTGTCGACGAAGGCGCCGACTTCCGTAACTACACCTATGCGAAATATGGGCAGGCGGTATTGCAGCAACCCGGACAGGTGGCATGGCAAATCTATGATTCCAAGGTCAATCATTTGCTGCGCGACGAATATCGCACGCGCCAGGTCACCAAGGTCGTCGCCCAATCCATCGAGGAGCTGGCCGACAGGATCGGAGAAATAAACAAGGATCAATTCTTGGAAACAGTCGCGGAATTCAACGCATCGGTGAAGACCGACATGCCGTTCGACCCCAATATCAAGGACGGACGCAGCGCCTCCAGCAACGGCGTCGTCCGCAGCAACTGGGCCAACAGCATCGATACCGGGCCGTTCGAAGCCTATGCGGTGACTTGCGGCGTCACCTTCACCTTCGGCGGCATCAAGGTTTCGACGGAAGGCGAGGTCATCGACACCAACGGCCACGCCATCCCCGGCCTGTTCGCGGCGGGGGAGATGGTCGGCGGCATATTCTACTTCAACTATCCCGGCGCGAGCGGCCTGACCAGCGGAGCCGTCTTCGGCCGCCTCGCGGGCGGCAGCGCCGCCGCCTACGCCAAGACAGCCTTGCGGAAACCCGCGCTGTCCGTCGCCTGATCCCTTATCGAAGAAAGTTCCTCCATGAACGCACCCAGCAAATTCGTCGTCCCCGGCGCAACCCGCGACATCGCGGATTTCGCCGCGACCCTGCAATATCGGGACATTCCCGACGACCTGATCCTGAACGCCAAGCAGTGCATACGCGACAGCCTGGGCTGCGCCGTGTTCGGCGCGCCGACCCCCTGGGTGCAGGCGGTGGTCCGCACCGTCGCCCTTCTGGGCCAGAAGCCCAGCGCCAGCGCCTGGGGCATGAAGGTCAAGGCCGATCCGCTCGGCGCCGCCTTCATCAACGGCACGGCGGCGCAGGGTTATGAGCTGGACGATTGCCACGACCAGTCCATGTCGCATTATGGCGCGGGCGTCGTCCCCGCCGTGATCGCCTGTTCGGAGGGGGCGTTCGGCGCCTTCACCGGCAAGGACATGATCCGCGCCACCGTCGCGGGCTATGAACTGGGCACGCGCATCGGCAACACGGTCAGCCCGTCGGCCTTCCATCGCGGGTTCCATCCCTGCGGCCTTACCAGCACCTTCGGTTCGGCGGCCGCCATCGCCAAGCTGCTGGACCTCGACACCGACCGATATGTGAGCGCGCTGGGCCTGGCGGGCAGCCAGGCGGCGGGGCTGATGGCGTCGCAATTCGGCGCGATGGCCAAGCGCTTCCATTCCGGCAAGGCGTCGCAGAACGGCATCATCGCCGCGCTCTGCGCCCGCGAGGGGCTGACCGGCGTGCGCGACGTGCTGGAGGCGCCCTATGGCGGCTTCTGCTCCACTTACTCCGCCGAATATGATCTGAGCTTCGCCACCGACGGCCTGGGCACCGATTGGGAGATGCGCCGCAACGGCTTCAAGCGCTATTCCTCGCTCGCCAGCAGCCAGACCACAGTGGACGCCCTGCGCGCCATTCGGGAAAAGGCGGGCATCCGGGGCGAGGATGTGGAGAAGGTCCGCGTCGGCACGACCGAGATGGTCTTCGTCCATTGCGGCTGGCCCTATGTCCCCAATGGCGAGACGATCAGCGCGCAGATGAACCTGCCCTATACCGGCGCGGTGACGCTGCTGGAGGGCAATGCCTTCATCGACCAATATACGGACGAAAAGCTGACCGATCCGAAGATCATCGACCTTGCCAACCGGATCGAAGTCTATGTCGATCCCGAACTGGACGCGCGCGAGAAGCACCAGATGCGCGCCGTCCGCGTCACCGTGACGATGAAGGACGGGACCGAGCATTTCCACGAGCAGACCTATCGCAGCGGCCATTGGCGCAATCCGATGTCGGACGAGGTGCTGAAGGAGAAATTCCGCGATCTCGCCAGCCGTCAACTGACCGGGGAAGCCGTGGCCGAGATCGAACGCATCATCGACAATCTGGAAAATGAGGAAGCGCCCGCCATCGCCCTTGGCGCCGCGCTGCAACAGGTCCGCTGACATGACATTATCGCAGACATTCGGTGAATTCGCCGCGCATTTCCCTTCGGCCGGGATGCCGCCCGAAGTGCGGGAGGCGGCGCGCTGGCACATGATCGACTCGATCGGCGTGTCCATCGCCGGGGCCAATCCCAAGGAGGAAAGCGGCGCGGCCTTCGGGCGTCTCGTGGCGCAATGGGCCAAGGGAAAGGGCGATGTGAAGGCCGCCTCCCTCTTCGGCTTCGACGGGCAGGCCCGCGCCGAACTGGCGGCGCTGGTCAACGGATCGCTGGCCCAGGCGCTGGAGATGGACGACAAGCATGGCTCCTCGCTGGCCCGTCCCGGATCGACCGTCGTGCCCGCCGTGCTGGCGGCGGCGGAGGCGGAGGGCCTGTCCCTCGCGGCGGCCGTCGACGCGGCCGTGGTCGGCTATGAGGTGATGATCCGGCTGGGCTTCGTGGCCGGCGACCGCTTCCTGGAGCGCGGCTATCATACCAGTTCGCTGATCGGCTCCTTCGGCGTGGCGGCGGCCATCGGGCGGCTGCGCGGAGCGACGCCGGGGCAGATCGCGGACGCCATGGGCATTGCGGGCACCTTCGCCTCAGGCATTCAGGAATCGACCCGTACTGGCTCGACCTCCAAGATATTGCACGGCGGCTGGGGCGCGCATGCGGGCATGTTGGCCATCGACCTCGCCATGGCGGGGATCACCGGTCCCGACACGGTGTTCGAGGGCAAGTTCGGCTTCTTCGAAACGCACCTCACCCCGATCAGCGGCCAACTCGACTTCGCCCGCGCTGCCGAGGGGCTGGGCACGCGCTGGTACCTGCCGGAAACCGCCTACAAGCCCTATCCCTGCTGCCAGTTGCTGCACGCCTTCATCGAGGCATCGAAGCAGGTGCTGGCCGACTTTGCCCGCGATGGGGTGACGGTGGCGGAGATCGAGAGCGTGCATTGCCAGCTCGCGGAGCCGGGCCTGACGCTCGTCACCGAACCCCGCGACCGCAAGAAAGCGCCGAAGACCCCCCATGAAGGCCGGTTCAGCCTGTTCTTCGGGGTCGCGGCGGCTTTGGTCGATGGCGATGTCGGGCTGGAGACCTTCCTGGCCGAGCGGCTGGACGATGATCGCATCCTCACCCTCGCGCAGAAGATCGAGGCGTCGGTCGATCCCGAGTCCGACTATCCGGCCCATTGCCCGGCGCGGCTGACCGTGCAGGCGGCGGGGCGCCGCTATTTCAAGCATGTGCCCTATCATCCCGGATCGCCGGAAGCGGCCCTGTCCCGCGCCGACGTGCTGGCGAAGTTCGAGCGCAACACGCGCTGGCATTTCGGGGATGGCGCCGTGTCGGTGGCCGAAGCCATGGGCGAAACGCCCGAGGCGGAGTCCCTGTCGGACATGCTGCGTCCTATCCGGGCGGTCGAAACGCTGCGTCAGGCGTCATGAGCGTGGAGCGGTTCGACCGGCTGTTCATCGGCGGCGAATGGGTCGCGCCCCGCGCCGCGGGCCGGATCGCGAGCATCGATCCTTCCACCGAGAATGTCTGGGCGGAGGTCGCGTCCGCCGATGCGGCCGATGTCGAGGATGCGGTCGCCGCCGCCCGCGCCGCCATGGCCGGTCCATGGGGCCGCACCGCGCCGACCGAACGCGGCGCGCTGATCGCCCGGTTCGCGGACCTGGTCCGCCGCGACGCCGCCCGGCTGGCCGAGATTGAGAGCCGCGACAATGGCAAGCCGCTGCGCGACACGCTGGGCGAGGTGCAGCGGGCGGCGGACTGGCTGACCTTCTTCGCCGGGGCAGCGGACAAGGTGAATGGGGAGCAGATACCCTATCGGCCCGACGCGCTGGCTTATACCAGGCTGGAGCCGATCGGCGTGGTGGCGGCGATCCTGCCGTGGAATTCCCCCATTTCGCTCGCCTCATGGAAGCTGGGGCCGGGCCTTGCCGCCGGCAACGCCATGATCCTGAAGCCCGCGGAGCAGACTCCGGCCAGCCTGCTCGCTCTGGCGGCGCTGGCGGAAGAAGCGGGCTTCCCCGCCGGCGTCGTCAATGTGCTGCCGGGCGACGGCGCCGTGGGCGCGGCGCTTTCCGCCCATCCCGGCGTCGCGAAGGTCAGCTTCACCGGATCGCATGAAACCGCGATCCGCATCATGCAGGGCGCGAGTGCGAACCTGAAGCGCTGCTCCTTCGAATGCGGCGGCAAGTCTCCGTTCATCGTCTTTGCCGATGCGGATTTCGACAGGGCGCTGTCCGTCGCGACGCACAGCGCCTTCCGCTCGACCGGGCAGTCCTGCTCCACCGCATCGCGCATTTTCGTGGAGCGGCCGATCTATGAACGTTTCGCGGCCGGCTTGGCTGAGCGGGCGAAGCGGATACGTCCTGGCCCGCCCTTCGATCCCCGCACTCATATCGGGCCACAGACCTCCGCCGAACAGCGGGACAAGACTGAAGCCTATATCGGTCTGGGGCATGAAAGCGGCGCGCGCCTGCTGGCGGGAGGAGGACGGCCGGAGGGCCTTTCAAGAGGCTATTTCGTCCAGCCCACCGTCTTTGCCGATGTCGACAACCGGTCGCGTCTGGCGCAGGAGGAGATATTCGGGCCGGTGACGGCGGTCATGCCGTTCGATGGCGAGGAAGAAGCCGTCTCCCTTGCCAACGACACGCGCTATGGGCTGGTCGGCGGCTTGTGGACCAGGGATGTGTCCCGCGCCCATCGCGTCGCCGCCCGCATCGAAAGCGGCCTCGTATCGGTCAACACTTTCCGCCCCGTGCACTTCATGCTGCCCTATGGCGGGTACAAGATGAGCGGGATCGGGCGCGAAAACGGGTTCGACGCAATCCGGGAGTTCACCGAGACCAAGACGGTCGTCATCGATCTGTCCCACGCGATTCCGCCTGATCCATTTGCGGATTGAGGACCACCGAGACCCGCGGGCAAGTCGATGGACAATTGTCGGTCCCGGGAAATCGACATGACATAAGTTAAACCTGCCCTTCATCCCCAATTCCGCTGGAACGGAAGTCGGCCGAGCCCGTTGGATCGGAGCTGCCGGCCAGGTAGCCCAGTGGAGCTTCTTCATGAATGAGATATTCCAGCACGCGACCGCCGATCCCGGTGCGGTCGCGTCGGGACGCTGCCTGACCGTTGTCGAGCGCAGCCTGTATCGCGGCGCCCATATCTTCGGCATGCGGCCGATGGTCCGCATTCAGGTGGACCTTGGCAGGCTGGAGGCATGGCCGACCGATCGCCTGCCGCTTTTCACCGAACAGTTGCTGGCCCGCCTGCCCGGGCTCGCCAATCATGGTTGCAGCTATCGGCAGGCCGGCGGTTTCGTCCGGCGGCTGCATCAGGGGACATGGCTCGGCCATGTGATCGAACATGTGGCGCTGGAACTCCAGACCATGGCGGGAAGCCCGGTGAGCCGGGGCAAGACGCGCGCCGTCAGGGGGAAGCCGGGGTTCTACAACATCCTTTTCACCTATGGCGACGAACAGGCCGGCATGGCGGCGGGCGCCTTCGCCATCGCACTGGTCGCTTCGCTGCTGCGGGAAGGTCTGGGCGAGGTGAAGGGGCTGGAGAAGCTGGGCGTTCAGATGCCCGCCGATCCGCAGGATGCCGATACCCTGATCCGGTCCTTGCGGGAGATATTGCGCCGGAACGCGCTGGGTCCGACCACGGCCTCGCTTGTGGCGGCAGCCCGGCGCAGGGGCATCCCGGTCACGCGCCTCAACGAGCAGAGCCTGATCCAGTTCGGCTATGGCAGCAGGCAGAAGCGCATCCGCGCAAGCATCACCGGCGACACGTCGCAGATCGCCGTCGACATCGCAGGCGACAAGAGCCTGACCAAGAAGCTGCTGGACGAGGCCGGCCTGCCGGTCCCCAGGGGCGTGGTCGTGCGTTCCGAGGAAGAAGCCGTCGGCGCGGCGCGGCGGCTGCGCATGCCTCTGGTGGTGAAGCCGCTCGACGGCAATCATGGACGCGGCGTCACCACGCAGGTCCGGGACGAGGCCGCGCTTCGCGCCGCGGTGATGCGCGCCCGGCAGCATGGCCGCCGGGTCATCGTGGAGGAGCAGGTGCCCGGCGACGATCACCGCATCCTGGTGGTGGCCGGGAAGGTCGTCGCCGTGGCGCAGCGCATGCCCGCCGAAGTCGTGGGTGACGGCTTCAGCACCATCGGCCAGCTTATCGACCGGGTGAACGACGATCCGCGGCGGGGGCAGGGGCATGAAAATGCGCTGACCCGTATCGTCGCGGACGATGCGATGATCGCCCTGCTCGCCAAAGACGGCATGACGTTTGAAACGGTGCCAGGCGTTGGCAAGAGGGTTCGCCTGCGCGACACGGCGAACCTTTCCACCGGCGGAACGGCGGTGGACCGGACCGACGACATCCATCCGGACAATCGCCTGATCGCCGAGCAGGCGGCCGCCGCTGCCGGACTGGACATTTGCGGGATCGATTTCCTGTCGCCCGACATAGCCCGCTCCGTGCGGGAGACGGGCGGCGGCATCGTGGAGCTGAACGCCGCGCCGGGTTTCCGCATGCACCTCGAACCATCGAGCGGCAGGGCCCGCGACGTGGCCGGTCCTGTGATCGACGCTCTCTTTCCGCGTGGCCGCTCCAGCCGCATCCCGATCTTCGCCATCACCGGGACGAACGGCAAGTCGACCACGGTGCGCATGGTCGGGCGGATCCTCTGCCAGCATGGCCTGAACGTCGGCATGACAACCACGTCCGGCGTCTATTTCAACGGCCATCTGCTGAAGAAGGCGGACGCCAGCGGCCCGCGCAGCGCGCGCATGGTCCTGCGCAACCCCTCCGTCGATGTGGCGGTGCTGGAAACGGCGCGCGGCGGCATATTGCGGGAGGGGCTGGGTTATGACGGGGCGGATGTCGGCGCCGTGCTCAACGTCACCGCCGATCATCTGGGTCTGAAGGGCATCGATACCGTGGAAGCGCTGGCCGACGTCAAGGGCGTCGTGGTGGAGAATGTCGCCCGCAGGGGATTTTCGATCCTGAACGCCGACGATCCCATGTGCCGGCGCATCGCCCGCCATGCGCGGGGACGGATCGTCTGGTTCTCGCTCGAAGGCGGCGCGCGCATGGCGGAAATGCTGCGCCGTCACCTGCTGGCGGGCGGCCTGGCGGTCACCCGCGATCCGGACGAGACGGGCGGCACCATCGTCATCCATCGCGGCGAGGAGCGGATCGCCCTGATGCCCGCGTCGGAAATCCCGGCGACGCTGGGCGGCATAGCGGAATTCAACATCGCCAATGCGCTGGCGGCGGTGGCGATGTGCTTCGCCCATGGCGTCCCGCTGGACGCGATCCGCGAGGGGCTGCGCGCCTTCACTTCCAGCTTCGAGGAGTCGCCGGGGCGGCTCAACATGATGGAGCGGGACGGCATCCGCATCATCGTCGACTATGCCCATAATCCTGCCGGCCTGATCGCCCTGGGACAGGTGGTCGACCGGCTGCGCGGCGCCCATGGACGCGCGGTGGGGATGGTGAGCATTCCCGGCGACCGGCGCGACTGCGACATTGTCGAGATGGGGCAGATCGCGGCCGGCGTCTTCGACGAGATCATATTCCGCGAGGCCCCGGACGGACGCGGCCGGCCCCGGGGCGAGACCAATGCCCTGTTGTCCCAGGGCGCATTGAGGGCCGGCATGCCGAACGAGCGCATCCACCGGATCGTGGATGAGTTCGAGGCGGTCGAGGCCGTGCTGTGCAAGGGCCGGCCCGGCGACCTGCTGGTGATCCTGCCCACATCGGTCGAAAAGGTCTGGCGACAGGTACAGCAATCCGGCTCGCCGGCGGCGGCCGGAGAGCAGATGGTGCCGGCCCATGTCTGAATGGGCCCTCATCGTCCATGGCGGGGCGAAGACGATCGACGTCGCGCTGCACGACCGTAACCGCGAAGGGTGCCGGGCAGCCGCCGCGGCGGGCGCGATCGTGCTGCAATTCGGCGGCTGCGCCGTCGCGGCGGTCGAGGCCGCCATTCGCGTCCTTGAAAATGACAGCATCTTCAACGCCGGCTTCGGCTCCGTCCTGAACGCCGACGGCGCGGTCGAGATGGACGCGGCGATCATGGACGGCCGCGACCTTTCGGTGGGGGCTGTCGCGGGCGTCCGCCGCATCCGCAACCCGATCGTCGCCGCGCGTGCTCTGATCCCGGCCCGGCCGGTGCTGCTGGCTGGAGAGGGGGCGGAACGCTTCGCGGAGGAGCAGCAGATAGCGCTGTGCGATCCCGCCGAGATGATCGCGCCCGACCGCATGGCATCGGAATATGCCAAGGCCCATGATACCGTCGGCTGCGTCGCGATCGACATGCAGGGGCATATCGCGGCCGGGACATCGACCGGGGGTTTGCCGGGCAAGCATCCGGGCCGGATCGGGGACTCGCCGCTTCCCGGTTGCGGACTTTATGCCGATGACGGCATTGGCGGCGTGTCCCTTTCCGGTGACGGCGAAATGATCATCCGCACGACCATCGCCGCGCATGTCATGCACGCGTTGCAAACCGGACCGCTCTGCGCCGCCGCCGAAACCGGCCTTGCGCAGCTCGACCGCGTGGGCGGGGAAGGGGGCGCGATCCTGATCGACCGCCACGGGCGTTTCGGCGTCGCGCATAACAGCGACCATTTCGCGGTCGCGATCCACGGCAGCCGCCTTGCCGAGCCGCATGGCGCTGTCCACCGACAGGAACTGGAGGGTCTGCTTGATGGCTGAGGAAGGAGGCCCGCTGATCATCATCGGCGGGCACGAAGACAAGGAAGGCGAAAAGCGCATCCTGAAGGAAGTGGCCGAGCGGGTGAAGGATGGGAAACTGGTGATCGCCACGGTGGCGAGCCACCAGCCCGACGGCTATTTCGAATCCTACCGGAAGGCCTTTGGCGATCTGGGCCTTGACGATCTGGTGGAACTTTACGTGCATGAACGGGGCGAAACGCTGGAATCCAGCGCGGCGACCCTGTTCGAAAATGCCAAGGGCATTTTCTTCACCGGCGGGGATCAACTGCGCATTTCCAGCCAGATCGGCGACACGCCGGTGGAGAAGATGGTCCGGCAGATTCATCTGGAAGGCGGCGTGGTGGCGGGAACGTCCGCCGGCGCATCGGTGATGAGCGAGACCATGCTGGTCAAGGGCAGCAGCCAGGAATCGCACCGCATCGGCGACCTGCACATGGCCCCCGGCCTGGGTCTGATCCGCGACGTCATCATCGACCAGCATTTCGCGGAGCGCGGACGCATCGGCCGCCTGATGGGAGCGGTAGCGCAAAATCCGCGCGTGCTGGGCATCGGCATCGATGAGGATACCGCCATCCTGGTCCAGGGGCACCGTTTCTGCGTGATCGGTTCCGGGGCGGTCTATATCGTCGACGGCTCCGGCGTCACCCACTCCAATATTGCCGAAGCGAGTCCGGAACGCACCCTGTCCATGCATGACGTCCGCCTGCATGTCCTGAGCCAGGGCGACTGCTTCGACCTCAAGCGGCGCTGCCCCGAAGCGCCAGGTTCCAATCAGGCAGGGGTTCCGCATGCATGATCTCTCTGCCTTCCGGAAGGCTGAAATTCCCCCTCCCGCCATGCTGGCGCGCAAGCCGGAAGATGCGGCCATGGAGGAAGAAGCGCTGCGCGAACTCCTGTTGCTTCTGAAGAAGCGGCGCTATGCCTTTGTAACGCCGACGCCTCTTTCCCATTCGCGCATATTGGCGCGCGACGCCGCCCGTCCGGCGCGTGACCTGCGCGATGTGTTCGGGTGGAACCGGCCTTTCTCTCCCGACCTTCTCGATCGCTCCGTAATGGATTGCCTGAAGCGGGCGGAAATGGTCGAGCACCGGGCGGACGGGATGATGAGGAGCCGCGTGCGGGTCTCCTCGCTGGACGATGATCTGTTCCTTCATTCCAGCTACCCCACGGTGGATCGCGATGCCGTGTTCTTCGGCCCGGACAGTTACCGGTTCGCGCGCTTGATCCGTCAGGAGCTTGCGATGCGCCCGGCGCGGCGAGGGGCGCGGATCGCGGATATGGGCGCCGGTACCGGGGTCGGCGCCATTGCCGCTGCCCGCTCATGCCCCCAGGCCTGCATTGTCATGACCGACGTCAACGCATCCGCCCTGCGTTTCGCGCGGATCAACGCGGGCGTGGCCGGGTTCGGCGCCGGCTATGTGCTGGCCGACACGCTGGACCCGGTGGCTGAGAACGGCGGTGCAAAATTAGACCACGGTGGCGGCGGCGAAGTGCTGCTGCGGGCGGCGTAAAAGTCGTCCACTTTGCCTTCTTTGCGCGAGCAGGGAGGGCGTGGAGATATATACCGTGGATCTTTACCTGAAGGTGCGTCTTGCTTGCGCGGGCGGCATGAGCCAGCGTGAGGCGGCGAAGCATTTCAACGTATCGCGCGACACGGTCCGCAAGATGCTGTCGTATTCGGAGCCCCCCGGTTACCGCCGGACGGCGGCGGTGCGGCGGCCCAAGCTGGAAGCGTTCGTTCCGATCATCGATGCATGGCTTGATGGTGACCGTCAGGTTCCGCGCAAGCAGCGTCATACGGCGAAGCGGGTATTTGACCGCCTTCGCGAAGAGCACGGTTTCACCGGCGGCTACACGATCATCAAGGATTACATCCGACAGCGCGAGCAGCGCAGCCGGGAGATGTTCGTGCCGCTGGCGCATGCGCCCGGCCATGCCCAGGCAGATTTTGGTGAGGCCATGGTCGAGATCGGCGGTGTTGTGCAGAAGGCGCATTTCTTCGTGCTCGATCTACCGCACAGCGACGCCTGCTACGTGCGCGCCTATCCCGCTGCCGTTGCCGAGGCATGGATGGACGGCCACGTGCACGCCTTCGCGTTTTTCGGCGCGGTGCCGCTGTCGATCGTCTACGATAACGACCGCTGCCTGGTCTCGAAGATCCTGCCCGACGGCACGAGGCAGCGCGCCCGGCTGTTCAGCGGCTTCCTGTCGCATTACCTGATCCGCGATCGTTACGGCCGTCCCGGCAGGGGGAACGACAAAGGCAGTGTTGAAGGGCTGGTCGGTTATGCTCGCCGCAACTTCATGGTGCCGATCCCCCGGTTCGCGACGTGGGAGGCGTTCAACCTGTGGCTCGAGGAGCAATGCCGCAAGCGTCAGAACGACCGGCTGCGGGGCGAGAGCGAGACGATCGGCGAGAGGCTGAAGCGCGATCTGGCGGCGATGCAGGAACTGCCGGCTGCCCCGTTCGAGGCTTGTGACCAGACCAGCGGCCAGGTCTCGTCGCAGGCGCTGGTGCGTTACCGGACCAATGATTACTCGGTGCCGGTGCGCTTCGGCCATCAGGAGGTATGGATCCGGGGCTATGTCGGCGAGGTGGTGATCGGCTGCCGGGGCGAGGTCATTGCCCGTCATGTGCGCAGCTACGAGCGCGAGGACGTGATCTTCGATCCCATCCATTACCTTCCCCTGATCGAACAGAAGATCAATGCGCTCGATCAGGCAGCGCCCCTGCAAGGCTGGCACCTGCCCGAAGCGTTTGCAACGCTGCGCCGCCTCATGGAAGCTCGTATGGGCAAGCATGGTCGGCGCGAGTATGTGCAGGTGCTGCGTCTGCTGGAGAGCTTCACGCTTGCCGATCTGCATGCGGCCGTAAAGCAGGCTCTCGATATCGGGGCGATCGGCTTTGATGCCGTGAAGCATCTCCTGCTGTGCCGGGTGGAGCGCCGACCACCCCGATTGGACATGGCGATCTATCCCTATCTGCCCAGAGCCAGGGTGGAGACGACATCGGCGCGCTCCTACATGCAGTTGCTCTCGGGCGATGCGAAGGATGCGGCATGAGCAGTCCGTCCCCCGAGCTGTTACTGGCCAGCCACCTCAAGACGCTCAAGCTACCAACCTTCCTGCGCGAGCATGACAAGCTGGCCCGGCGATGCGCGGCCGAGGGCGCAGATCACGTCCGCTACCTTGCCCGGCTTGTCGAACTGGAGCTGATCGACCGGGAACGCCGGATGGTCGAGCGCCGGATCAAGGCTGCGAAGTTCCCGGCCGCCAAGAGCCTCGACAGCTTCGACTTTGCCGCGATCCCCAAGCTCAACAAGATGCAGGTGCTGGAACTGGCACGCTGCGACTGGATCAACCGCCGCGAGAACGTCATAGCCCTTGGTCCCTCGGGAACCGGCAAGACCCATGTGGCGATCGGCCTCGGCCTTGCCGCCTGCCAGAAGGGCCTGACGGTCGGCTTCACCACCGCGTCCGCGCTGGTCAGCGCGATGATGGAGGCACGCGACGAACGCCGCCTTCTGCGCCTCCACAAGCAAATGGCCGGATACAAGCTCCTCATCATCGATGAACTGGGGTTCGTGCCGCTCTCGAAAACCGGCGCGGAACTGCTGTTCGAGCTGATCTCGCAGCGTTACGAGCGCGGCTCGACGCTGATCACCAGCAACTTGCCGTTCGACGAGTGGACCGAAACGTTCGGCTCCGAGCGCCTGACAGGCGCGCTCCTCGACCGGCTTACCCACCACGTCTCCATACTCGAGATGAACGGAGAGAGCTATCGTCTGGCCCAAAGCCAGGCGCGCAAGGCACGCTCCAACCCCTGACAGAAAAGACCATCCGTGTGTTGGCGACCCCCACTCGGGCTACGCCCTCGCGGCGCTCGCCAGCACACGGATCACCCGGCCTGATTTTGCGCCGCCCAATGGCCGACTTTTACTCCGCCGTTGACAGTGCGGCCAGCGCCCTCCGCTTCGAATGCGCTGATCGCTTGCGCGTCGCGGGCGGCGCCAGTGACATGGTCGCCCCGCGCCAGAGCGGCTTTCGCCAACGCCGCGCCGATGCCGCTCGAAATGCCTGTGATCAGCCAGCGCCTCATATCCCGTCTCCTCGCCCACTCGCCCACAGGCGTCTCAGAAAAGCGCGAGGTCGACAATCGGAGGGGGGAGAAGCGCGTAAACAATGCATGCTTGATGCATGTCCCTATCGACATGGATGACGTCTGCCGCTCAGCGCTCTATCCCTCGCAGGAACAATGCGACCACGCGGGTCGCCCATTGCTGCCGAAACGCCTCGTCCGTGAAGTCGTCGGTCAGGAGGAAACGCAGCCCCCCATTGGCCAGATTGATGAAGTGCTGGGCCAGTTGGGCGGGATCGTCGATCTCGTACCCCGCCTCCCGCAAATGCGTGAGATAGGCGGTTATCGGCGCCACCGTATCAGCGATATGGCCGTGCAGCCGCTTGGCTATGTCGGGGAAGCGTTCCTTCGCGGCGATGGCGAGACGGAGCAGGGCGATCCGCTCCGCCTCCGCCACTTCGCCGGTGATGCGCAGGGCGAAGTCCGTCAGCACCCCGGCGGGTTCCCGCCCCTCGGTCGCGATGCTTCGCACATCGCTGCGCATGGACGCGACGCTGTGGAGGGCGACGGCCTCGAACAGCGCGGCCTTGTTGTTGAAGCGGGCATAGATTGTCGCCTTGCTGACCCTGGCGACGGCGGCGATATGGTCCATGCTCGCGCCGGCATAGCCGTGCATCAGAAAGGCGCGCGCCGCTGCCTCGATCAGTTCGGCCTCGCGCACCGGCGCATCCGCATTGGTCGGCCTCCCCCGGCGCGGTCTTGTGATGTCTTCGCCGGGCACGCTTGCTCCATCGAAATAAAACTATACCGTTTATTTTATTAAATGCGAGTCGGTCGCGCAAGAGCGATCAGGGAGAGGGCAAGATGAAGCGGGTCATCCTTTTGCGCGGACCGCGGTCCGTCATGGCCGCATCCGCGCCCGAATGGGCCGCGGCGCAGGCCTGGGCCAAGGCGGCCGAGCGGATCGTCGTGCATAAGGGGCTGAATGCTCCGGCTGAGCCCGGCGGTGTTCCGACGCCGCCGGTTTACGATGCGGTGATCGAACTTTGGTCCGACGCCGCGCTCGATGCCCACAGCATCCGCTCCGATTGGAAAGAGGTGGAGGTGCGCTCCTCCGCCCAGATCGTCGGCAAGGCAGCGGCTGCGCCCTTGCCGACCGGCATCACGCCGGGCCTTTCCCAGCTTTCCTTCATCCGCGCCATCGAAGCTTTGCCGCGACAGGATGTGGAACGGCACTGGGACGAACATATCCCGCTCGCCTGCGAAATCCATGTCGGCATGAACCGCTATGTGCAGGATCGTTTTTCGCCGGCGGTTCCCTGGTTCGGCATGGCCCATCTTCATTTTCCAAGCGAAGCGGCGCTGCGCGACGGGTTGTTCAGAAGCCCGGAGGACATCGCCGTGATTACGGCGGACGTGGCCGAGTTCGTCAGCGATTACGCGACCATGATCGCCATCGAGCATATCGTGAAAGCATAGGAGAGACAGGCATGGACCTTGGACTGGCAGGCAGGCGCGCGCTGGTGACGGGCAGCAGTTCCGGCATCGGCGCGGGCATAGCCCGACTATTGGCGGCGGAAGGCTGCGCCGTGATTGTGCATGGCCGCGATGCGGAAAAGGCGCGTGCCGTGGCGGATTCGATTGGCCCCGGCGCCTGCGTGGCGATTGGCGATCTTTCCACCGATGCTGGGGCGGACGCGGTGGCGAAGGCGGCCGGGGAGGTCGACATATTGGTGAACAATGCCGGCGGCGCTGCGGGCACCTCTGCCATGCATTGGACGGAGGTGGACGAAGAGGGTTGGGAGGGTACCTATCAGCTCAACGCCATTGCCGCCGCGCGGTTGATCCGGCGGCTTCTGCCCGCGATGCAGGCGAAAGGATGGGGCCGCATCATCAACATCGCCAGTGCCGCGGCCACGCAGCCCATTGCCTTCGGCCCGGATTATGGCGCGGCCAAGGCGGCCATGCTGAACATGACCGTCAGCCTGGCGAAGGCACTGGGACCCTGCGGCGTCACCGCGAACAGTGTCAGCCCCGGCATGATCCTCACTCCGGCGGTCGAGGCATGGCTCGGCAATCTCAAGCGGAACATGGGCTGGGGCGACATTTCCCTGGAGGAAGCAGAAGCCCGCGCCGCTCGCGAGTTGACGCCGATCCCCGTCGGCCGCATCGGCCGGGTCGAGGAGATCGCCCATGTCGTCTGCATGATCGCGAGCCCGCATGCCGGATACATGACCGGCGCCAATGTCCGCGTGGACGGCGGTCAGGTCCAGAGCGTCAACTGAGTGCCCTGACGCCTGTTTTCATCGAATAGCCGATCTTTCTTCCCCATGCTGGCGCCGATCCGGCGAAGGGATAGGATCGCCCCGGCTGCCGCTCGCCGTGGATGACCGCCTGTTCGCGCGTGACGAACGCATGGGCCGAAAGAGAATGGAAGAAGAGGATGGACATGACCGATTTGCGTTTCGACGGCCGCGTGGCGATCATCACCGGCGCGGGCAACGGTTTGGGCAAGGATTACGCGCTGGAGCTTGCCCGGCGCGGCGCGAAGGTCGTCGTGAACGATCTGGGAGGCAGCGGATCGGGGCAGGGACAATCGCATAATGCGGCGGACCTGGTGGTGCAGGAAATTCGCGGCAAGGGCGGGGAAGCGGTCGCCAATTACGACAGCGTGTCGACGCGACAGGGAGGTGCAGCCATTGTCCAGACCGCGCTAGATGCCTTCGGCAAGGTCGACATCTGCATCAACAATGCAGGCTTCCTGCGCAATGGCCGGTTCGAAGATCTGACCGATGAGCAGATCGACGCGATCATCGACGTGCATCTGAAAGGGGCCATCTATGTCGCCCAGCCCGCCTATCGCGCAATGCGTCGAAACGGCTACGGCCGGTTCCTTTTCACCGGTTCGGCATCCGCCATGTTCGGCCACGCCTGGCAGGCCAATTACGCGGCGGCAAAGGGCGGCCTCATGGGCCTCAGCCATATCGTCGCCATAGAGGGATCGGCCTATGGCATCACGTCGAACCTGCTGCTGCCCACCGCGCAATCCCGGCTGGCAGTGGAAATGGACGCTGGTTTCATGGAAATCCCCGCCTTTGCGGAGGCGGTGCAAGGCGCCGATTACGCCGCGAGCGATGGCCGCATCGAAGTGGCGTTCAATACGCCGCTGGCAGTATATCTGGTCAGCGAACAATGCACTTCCACCCACGGCATCTATTCGCAGAATAGCGGCCGTTACGCGAAGGTGCGCATCTGCGCCGCCGATGGCTGGGTTGCGCCGATGGGGCCTATGCCGCCCAGCGTGGAGGATATTGCCGCTCACTGGGGCAGCGTCACGGACGACGCCATCGTTCATGAACCTCTGACCGTCTATGATGAATTCACCGCCGTTGCCAAAACGGCGCGCCGCCAAGGCCTGATCTGACCGGAACATGCCTCGCGGTCGCTGGCGGACCGGGCATCGGGCTAAGGCATCGGGCGGAAAAGCCTGTTCTGAGCCTGTCGAAGGGCGAGAACCGGTTTTCCGCCCGAAAGGATGCGGAAACGGAATTTGGAGCGCGCGACCTGCGTCCGATTCAGCGCAGCGCGCTCCAGACCTGGCGGTGCTACAGCCCGCCGATGAATTCGCGGTCGAACCGCTGGTGCAGGTCGCCCAGCAGCCGGGACAAGGTCTGCCGGTCGGTGGGGCTGAGTTGGCGGAAGAAGCGGACCAGCTTCGACTGCGCGGCAATGTCGACAATGGCTCGCTCGATGAGCGCGCGTCCCGGCGGCGTCAGCGCCAGGTCGAAAGCCCGTCGGTCCTCCGGGTTGCGCCGGCGCTTCAGCAAGCCCGCCTTTTCCAGGCGCGCGATCCTGGTCGAGATCACGGCATTGGATATATGGAGGGTGGAGGCCAGATCGGTCGCTCGGTGCGGCATGTCCTGATCGATCGCCAGCGTGCCGAGAAGGTCGAGATCAGCGAAACTATATCCCAGCTTGCCCGCGATGCCGTCCAGATCGGTCGTGACCAGATGCCCGACCGTGAACAGATGCCAGAGCGGCCCGAAATGCTCGCTCTCCATCTCGGGCATGCGCTGTGCATAGAAGGAACGGCCAGCGTTGAGTTGGTCCAGAGGCTTGCGAGGCATGTTCGCGCTGCCCTCCACCGGCATGGAAGCTATCGACGGCGGCTCAGGGCCAGCACAGGTCCAGACTGAGCACACCGTTGACCATGCCCGTCGCCAGTACCGGCTTCGTCCCCGGCTTGATGCGGAAATCCGGAATGCGGCTCAGCCATTCCTGGAGGAAAATGCGAATTTCCCGCCGCGCCAGCACTGCGCCCGGACAGGCATGGGCTCCGTTTCCGAACGCCGCGTGCACCGGCTTTTCACGGCTGAAATCCACCACCAGCGGATCTGCGTTCACCCGGTCGTCCGTACCGACCCAGAGATTGGCGGGCAATATGCGGTCGCCCGCCTGGAAATATACGCCCTTATATTCGAGGTTCTCGGTGATCACGCGGGACGTATTGGCCAGACCGTGGCGACGAATCATCTCCTCAATCGCGTGCTTGATGAAATCCTCATCATCCAGCCGCTCGACCAACTGACGGCGATGACCTGGATTCAGCGCCAGGAAACGGGCGATGAAACCGATCATGCCGGCCACGGTGTCGAGCCCGCCGAACAACACCAGCGTTGCGTAACTGACGGCCTCCATCTCGGAGATCCGACCTTCACCGACATTGACGTTGACCAGCTTGCTCAGCAAATCCTCTCCGGGATTGTCGCGACGGGCGCGAATTTCATCCATCAGATAACCGCCCATTTCCTGCTGCGCCTGCAACCGTATTTCGGCGGTGTGGCCGCGCACCGAACGTTCCGCGATCGGCAACAGGCGATGCTTGTCGGAGATCGGCAGATCGACCAGTTCCAGGAAGACGTGGATGGGGAGGATCTTGGCGAAATCCTCGATGAATTCGCATTCGCCCCGCGGCAGCACGCGCTCTATCGCCTCCACCGCGACATCGCGCACCTTGCTCTCCAGTTCGGAGACCACGGCAGGCATCAGCGACTGCATCAGCGGGCGCCGGTATCGCGCATGTTCGGGCGGGTCCATCTCCAGCGGGATCTGGCGCGGCGTGCCTTCCGGCATCGGGGGCAGGACGATGTGTTTGTGCGAGAAATGATGATAGTCGCGCTGCATCGCGATGATGTCGTCGCTGCGGGTTGCAACCCAGTGCCCGCCATTATGGGGGGTCCAGAATATATCGGGATTGGCCTGCTGGATCGCGGCATAGGCCGCCTGCACATCCTCTGCCGACCCCGGAATATCGTAGATGTTGAAATCGCGCACCAGCGCGGCCGGTACATGGTCGGGACGCGGTGCCAGCTCGCCTTCAGCCACGCTTGTCATGTCAGCGCTCATTCTCTGTTTTCCCTCTCCGAAACTGTCTTGACCCAGGGGGCAGGCGAGGCAAGGGCCGCGCCTGCGCATGGGTCAGGATTTCACAGATGCGATGGTTCGCGGCTCCTGCCGGTCGCCGCCCCTCAATCCTCCGGCGCAATCGCGACGCGCAGGCCGTCCAGCTCCGCCGTGAGAGGGATCTGGCAGGACAATCGCGAATATTCGTCGCGATGTTCGGAACTGTCCAGCAGGTCGCTTTCATCCTCGCTGACCGTCGACAACAGCCCGAAGAAGGCCGGGTCGACCTTCACATGGCAGGTCGCGCAGGAACAGCATCCTCCGCAAAGCGCCAGCATCTCGTCGATCCCGGCATCGCGGATCGCTTCCATCAAGGACAGTCCGGTTTCGGCGGCAATTTCCCTTTCCGCGCCATTGCGGGTGGTGACGATCACATTTGGCATATTGGGTCCCCTGGATGAAGATCAGTCGCCGAAGCGGACATGGAGATGCCTGGGCACGCGCATCATCGAACCGCGTATCTCGGGCCGCGGCTTGTCGGGGTCGAAGCGCAGATTGGGCAGATGATCCAGCACCGCATGCAGCGCGCGGGTCATCTCCACCCGCGCCAGATGCTGGCCGACGCAGATATGCGGTCCGCGCGAGAAAGAGAAGTGCGCCTTGCGCTCGCGGAAGATGTCGAACTTGTCGGGATCGGGGAAGATCGCCGGGTCGCGATTGGCGGCGCCCGCCACCACGTCGAGCAGCGATCCGGCCGGAATTTCGACGCCGGCAAGCACCACATCCTGTTTCGCCATGCGAAGCTGCACGGCGACGGGGCCGTCCCAGCGCAGCGCCTCCTCGATTGCGACGGGAATGAGCTTTCGGTCCTCCCGGATCGCGTCGAGCTGGTCGGGATTTTCCAGCAGCGCGGTCAGCAGCACGCTGGTCCCGCGATAGGTGGTGTCGCCCGCCGCGTTCATCAATTGCCGCAGGAAGGAGATCAGCACCAGCGGCGGCAGATAATCGCCATCCACTTCGGTATTGGCGAGCAGGCTGACCAGATCGTCGCCCGGATTGCGCCGCCGTTCGTCCACCAGGGCGGTGAAATATTCGCCCAGCTTGCGCGATGCCTCCTGCGCCTTGTCGATGTGCATATAGTCGGTCTGGCCAATGGCCAGCCGCTGGAAGGTGCGTACGTCCGATTCCGGGAGATCGAGCTGCTGATAGATCACCTCGAAAGGATAAAGCAGGGTGAATTGTTCGATGATGTCGGCGCGGCCGGTGCCCATGAACCTGCCCATCAATTTATGAACCACCGGATCGACGATGGTTTCACCCCATGTTTTCACATATTGGGGCAGGAATATTTTCTGGAAGATCTTCCGCCAGCGGCCATGTTCGGGATTGTCCATGACGCTGATGCTGCCCTGGCCGAAGGTTTCCCCGATGTTGAACCTGTAGCCATGGTTGGAAAAGCGGTCGGTGTCGGTCAGGACCGTCAATATCTCGTCCGAACCGACGATCGTGAACATTTTGCGATCCGGGTAAGTGGCGGATTGCAGGCCCATTTTGGGGCGGTAATCGCCTTCCAGCACCGGGGTCTGCGCCCGCCATTTCGCGATCTTCGCATAGGGATCGAGCGTGTCCCCGAAATTGATGTCGTCCGCGCTGAACGGATCGTAGCTCGGATCGTCATATTCCTGAATTCTGACGGCGGGTTCCATGGCCGGAATCTCTCCTATGAAGCATATGCTACATAAGTCCGGCCATCGGGGCTGTCAATCGATGGGCGGCCCCACCAGCGACTGGGCGATCAGTTGCTCCAGCACGTCCAACACGGCCTCACGGCCCGGCGGATCGGGGAAGAGCGCGTCGCGCAGGATCACGCTGGCGGCGATCATGCCGAAGCCCAGACGCACGCCGATGCCAAGGTCGAAGGGCGGATCGATCCCCGCCAGCGCATAGCGTTGGCGGACCTGATCGACCGATTGCTGGAAAAAGGGCGCAAGGCCGCGCAGCCCCGGCGCCGCATCCTCGCCGCCGCTTGGCGGTCCGGCCAGCAGGGCGCGGAACATCGCCTCATTGCCTTCGAACAATTCATAGACCTGCCGGGTGAAGCGGCGCGTTTCCGCCTGCCTGGGGAATGGCGCGGTGGGATCGGGATGGAGTTCGACGAAGTCGGCCATCAGCGCGTCGAACGGCGCGATCACCACTTCATTGAACAGTCCCGCCTTGTCGCCATAATAGCGGAACAGCAGGGTTTCGCTGACGTCGGCCAGACGCGCGATCTCCCGCGTGGTGGTGCCGCCATAGCCGCGCTCCGCGAACAATTGCCGCGCTGCGTCGCAGATGCGCTGGACCACATCCTCGCGCGTGCGCCGCCGCCGCCGCATGCGCCCGCCATCTTCGGCGGAGGCGGTTTCGTCTGTCAGGATTTTAGCGATTGCGCCCCTCCAGGATAATGTCGGCCGCGTTCCATGCCGACGCCATGATCGGCCCGTTGGTATTGGCCGAAACCATCATAGGCATGATCGATCCATCCATGACGCGCAAGCCGTCGACACCCTTCACGCGCAGTTTTTCGTCCAGCACCGCATCGTCGAAATCGCCCATGCGGCAGGTGCCGCAGGCGTGATAGCCCGCCTGGCCGATCTGGCGGAAGGCCGAGAGGATTTCATCGTCGGTCCGGAGCGATCGGGTCGGCTCGCGCTCCCCCGCGATCATCGGCGCGATGGCGGGACGGGACATCCAGTCGCGCAGATAGCGGTGCATTGCGACCGTGACCGCGCAATCATAGGGATCGGTCAGATAGCCCGCGCGGATCTTCGCCGGAGCCATGGGATCGGCCGCCGTGATCCGCACGGACCCTTCGCTGCGCGAGCGCAAGGGATAGCCGAACAGGGTGATGCTGTGCGCCGCATCCGCGACCATATTGCCCTTGGCGTCCGGCGCCGCGACGGCGGGGGAAAGCAATATCTCTATGTCGGGCGTCTCCGATTCCGGCAGCACGGTCGCGAAGGCGCCGACATTGCCGTAGCCCGCCGCCATCGGCCCGGTGCGGGTCAGATAATAGCGCAGCACATTGCCGACCAGTTTCAGGCCGGCCAGTTCCTTGTTGTGGCTGTGCGGAACGGCAAGGTCATAGACCATGGAGAGCAGGCGGTGTTCCAGCATATGTTCACCCACGCCCGGACTGTCGGCCACGACGGGAATGCCCAGGTCGCGCAACAGTTCGGCCGCCCCGATGCCGGAGCGCTGGAGGATTTGCGGCGACATCAGCGCGCCCGCGCTGACGATGATGTCGCGGCCGCTGGCGAAGTCCCGGGCGACGCCGTTCACATGGGCGCGGACGCCGGTTGCGCGCTGGCCGGTGAACAAGACCTTGTCGACGATCGCGCCGGTGACGATGCGCAGATTGGATCGGCCCCGCGCCCGTTTCAGAAAGGTCTGGGCCGCGCTCTGCCGCTTGCCCTTCCAGATGGTGCGCGGCGTATAGCCCACGCCGGCCCGGCCCGACCGGTTGAGATCGTCGACGCGGGGCACGCCCATCTGCTCGCCCGCCGCGATGAAGGCTTCGGTCAGCGGATCGCGCATCGGTTCCACCGAGATGCGCAGCGGCCCGTCGCCCCCGCGCAGCGCGTCGCCGCCCAGCTCATGCCCCTCCATGGCGCGGAACGCCGCGCCGATCCGGTTCCATCCCCAGCCTTTCGCGCCCAGCGCTTCCCAGCCGTCATAATCTTCGGGCTGGCCGCGGAAATACATCATGCCGTTGACGGAAGAGGAGCCGCCCAGCATCTTGCCGCGTATCCAGGTTTCGGCGGGAATGCCCTCATGCTCCTCGGTCTGGAAATACCAGACATGGCGGGGGTCGGTGTAGAGCTTTGCGGCGCCGCGCGGCATGTGGATGAAAGGGTTGCGGTCCTCCGGCCCCGCCTCCAGCAGCAGCACGCCGTTAGCCGGATTTTCCGACAGGCGGTCGGCCAGCACGCATCCGGCGGAGCCGCCGCCGACGATGATATAATCATAGGTCATCGGAGCGCCGCCCGGATGGCGTCGCCAATGATGGTGCGGCTGTCTTCCGCAATATCGACCGTATCGAACATGCGGTTGTGGCAGATGCCGACCGCCAGCTTCAGGTCGGGGTCGGCCCAGCCGATATTGCCGCCCATGCCCGGATGGCACAGCGCCCGCATGTTGCGAGGGGCGGATACGGGCGGATTTTCCGCGCCGCCCAGCCAGAAGCCGGACCAGGCGATCGGCACGACCATGCCGAAGAAGACGGGATCGGCGTCCTTGAAATGCGGGCGCGGCGCGGCGAAGCTGGCGACGCGTTCCTCCGACAGCAGGCGGACGCCGTTGAACTGCCCGCCATTGGCCAGCATCGCCCAGAAACGGGCGTTGCTCCGCGCGTTGAAGATGCCGCCGACCGCCGGAATGCAGGCGCGGCGCACATAGGGGCGTTCGAACGGATCGGGCATCAGGTCGACGATCAGGGGCTGCGCCTCCCGCATCATATTATTGTCCGGGGCGACATAGACGGCGGCGGCGTCCAGCCTGGCGATGCGGGGTTCGACGGCATCGGCTATGCCCATCCACAGATCGGCGGCGCCCAGCGGGTCCGCTATCTCCTCCTTGATGAACTGGCCGAAGGGGCGGCGTTTCGGATCGGTCCGGCGCACCACTTCGCCCACCATCCAGCCGAAGGTCATCGACTGGTAGGAGGAACGGCTGCCGGCGGGATAGACCCCCTCCATCTCCGCGATGCGGCGGCACATCCAGTCCCAGTTGGTCATCAGTTCGGGCGTCACATCGGGCGGCATGCGCAGCACGCCAGACACATGGGAAAGGACGTGGCGGAGGGTGACGTCGCCCTTTCCGGCCTGAGCGAATTCGGGCCAGTAGGCGGCGACGGGCGCATCATATTCGACCAAGCCCCGCTCGGCCTGGATATGCAGGGCGGTGGCGGTCACCGCCTTCGACACGGAATAGACGTTGAACAGCGTGTCGCCGTCGACCGGCCTGCCCGTGGCGGCATCGGCAAGGCCCGCCCAGCAGTCGACAATCTGTTCCTCGCCCAGCCAGGCGCTGACCTGAATGCCGATTTCCCTGCCCTCCGCGACAAGCCGGTCCAGCACGTCCTGAACCGCGTCGTTGACCTTCGTCATCCTTCCAATCGCCTTTCCTGCTTGCCATGGCGTCGGCGCCAGTTATCAAGTATGTACTTGATAGCACGGAATAGGACGAGGGGAAGAGCGATGGGCGAGGCGTTCGACAATATCATAATGACGCAGGATGACGGGATCGTCGAATTGCGCATCCACCATCGCGGCGGCCCGGCCAAATGGGCGCTCTGGGGCGGGTTGCACAGGGAATTGGGCATCGCCTTCGCGCAGGTCGCCGCCGATCCCGACGCGCGCGTGCTGCTGATCACCGGCACGGGCGACAGCTTCTGCGCGGAGTTCGACATGGACTGCGACATGCCGCAAATGGGCGCGGCGACGTGGGACGTGATCTTCCGCGAGGGCAGGGCGCTGCTCAACAATCTGCTGGCGATCGAGATACCGGTGCTGGCTGCGGTCAACGGACCCGCCTTCATCCACGCGGAGATCGCGCTGCTGGCCGATGTCGTGCTGGCGGCCGAAGGGGCCGTCTTTGCGGACAGGCCGCACGCGCTGGCCGGCGTGGTGCCGGGCGACGGCGTGCACAGCATCTGGCCGATGCTGCTGGGGCCGAACCGCGGCCGTTATTTCCTGATGACGGGGCAGGAGATCGGCGCGGCCGAAGCCCTGTCGCTGGGCCTGGTGGGGGAGGTGCTGTCGCCCGAAGCCCTTATGCCCCACGCGTGGGAACTGGCCCGCACGATTGCCGCGCGACCCGCCATTGCCAACCGCTATACCCGCATGCTGCTTACGCGTGAGATCAAGGGGCGGCTGGCCGCGGAACTGGATCAGGGACTGGCCATGGAGGGCATGGCGATCCTTGCGGGGATGCAGGGACAGGCGCGATGATCGCCGCACCGTGTCCATCGCCATTCAGTCCACGAAAAGACATGATCAGTCCCAGGCGACAGGCAGTTGGCGTTGTCCCCAATAGATCCAGCTATCGATCCGCCCGGGACTTCCCGTCAGACGCAGATCGGGCAGGCGTTCGACCAGCTTCCGCAAGCCGACCTGCGCCTCCAGGCGGGCGATGGGCGCGCCCAGGCAGAAATGAACGCCATAGCCGAAGGACAAATGCCGCTTCACCTGGTTGAGCGGCCGATCCATGATGAAGCTGTCGGGATCGGGGAAGATGTCCGGGTCGCGATTGGCCCCCATCATCGAGAACATGAGCTTGCTGCGTTCGGGCAGCTCCGCGCCATGCATCTGTACCGGGCACAGGCTGGTGCGGAAATGGGAATTGATCGGCGGGTCGAAGCGCAGGCTTTCCTCGATCACATTTTCCACCAGATGCGGCTCGGCCTTCAACCGCTCCCACCGTTCGGGGGCTTCCAGCAGCCGCCAAACCACATTGGTGAGCAGGCTGGTGGTCGTTTCCTGCCCTCCGGTCAATAGCGCGGTGCAGATCTGGAACAATTCCATGTCGTTGAAGCGCCGACCCTCCACGCGGCTGACGAGACCGAGCGAGATATAGTCGAACGGCAGCACCGTTCCCCAATGTTCATGGGTCGGTTCATCGATGCCCGCGTCGCGCAATAATTGCCTGCGCGCTTCGATCAGGCCCATGAAATGTGGCTGGATTTCCGCGATGAGCGTCTGTTCGGCGTTCGGATTCCTGTCGTTGAACAGCAGCGACTGCAATTCATCCGCCCAGCGCTTGTAATCGGCATGGAGCGCCTGGTCAGCCCCCAGCATGAAACACATGGTCCGGGCAGGCAGCGGGAGGCAGAAGAGATCGTGGAAATTGCCCTGCTTGTCCGCCCGACTTTCCAGTCCGGAGACCAGATCTTCCGCAATCGCCTCCACCTCCGGCAGATAATAGCGCATGCGGGCCGGCGTCATCCCCTTGCGCAGGGCGGCGATATATTCGAGGTGGAAGGGGGGATCGGTCAATATCCCGAAATCGCTGAACGCTTCCCAATCCATGGGTGCATCGCCCCATTTGAACGACCATGTGGGATTGTCGGACAGGATCTTGTCGCGAATTTCCTTGTAATCGCTGGTGATGTAGAACTGATATTCCTCTCCCTTATAGTGATAAAAGGGACATTGGGCGGCAAGCGCCGAATAGGCGGGGCCAGGATTGCGGATCGTTTCCGGGTCCAAAGGATCGAAGACATGATCGACCGCAGTCTTCAGCCGCCGTTCCTTGGGCTCCTGTGTCTTCGCTCTGGTGATTTCAGTCATCCCATCCTCCGTCATGATGCCGGACGGAAGCATAAGGGGTGCTGTTCCGGGATTGAATGAAAAGTCCTTTAGGGGCCTAACTATCGGTGGAGTCTCCGGGCGGCCATTGGTGGGACAGCGCTTAGTCCTTGTGTCGAGGATAGCGGCCCATCATCAGGTAAACGCAGCCCGCCGCCATGAAGCTGGGCAAGACGAACAGGCTGGAAGCGGCCGCGATTTGATTTAACATAAGATATATTATCGTACTTTCGTGGATTTTGGCGTTGCTTCCTTCCTTCTTCCTCCTCCTCCTCCTCCTCCTCCTCCTCCTCCTCCTCCATCGGCCGTGCAGGTATCGCTTATCTGAAATGTGGCGCGGTGCGGGACGAGACGGCTTGGCACATGGGCGGCCATAAGTCAGGCTTCCGTGCTGACAGGATGCAATGGCCGCGATGCAGGCTTTGCGATCGAACTGCTCAATCAGATCACAGGCCCGAAGGCCAAGTTGAGAGGAAGCATTCATGCCCGACTATGATCTCATCATCCGGGGGGGTAGCATATATGACGGCAGCGGCGGAGACCCGTTCGTTGCGGATGTCGCCGTCAAGGACGGGTTGATCGCGGCGGTGGGCGATGTCCAGGGCGTCGCGCGGGAAGAGATCGACGCCGCCGGCCGCATCGTCACGCCGGGTTTCGTCGACGTGCATACCCATTATGACGGGCAGATCACCTGGGAGAACAGGTTGGCCCCCTCCTCCGATCACGGTGTGACGACGGTGGTCATGGGCAATTGCGGCGTCGGCTTCGCTCCCTCGCGTCCCGAGCATCGCAGGTTGATGATCAAGCTGATGGAAGGCGTAGAGGACATTCCCGAAGTCGTCATGGCCGAAGGCGTGCCGTTCAACTGGGAAACCTTCCCCGAATATCTGGATGCGCTGGAGAAGCGCGAAAGCGACATCGATTTCGCCGCGCAATTGCCGCACAGTCCTCTGCGCGTCTATGTGATGGGCGAACGCGGCGCCAATCTGGAACCGCCGACGCCAGAGGATCTGGCGGAAATGCGCCGCCTTACTGCGGAGGCGATCCACGCCGGCGCCATTGGCGTCACCACGTCGCGCAGCTATGCGCACCAGTTCCGCGACGGTCGCCCCGCCCCTTCGGTCAAGAGCGAGGACCAGGAAGTGCTGGCGCTGGCCGAGGGCCTGCGCGACGCCGGCAAGGGCGTGTTCCAGATGGTGCCCAGCTATGACGTGACGGCGGCCGAGCGCATGGACCTGCTGGACGACATTGCGCGGACGTCGGGCCGCCCGGTTTCCTTCACCTTCATGCAGACGCCCAAGGGCGAAGGCGACTGGCAGGAAATGGTCGCCCGGCTGGAGGCCTCCAAACATAAAGGCCTGGAAGTGCGCGGCCAGATCATTCCGCGTCCGACCGGCGCGCTGCTGGGCCTTGAACTGTCCATGCATCCCTTCTCCTTCAACCCCAGCTTCCGCGCTATCGACCATCTGCCGCTGGAGGAGAAGGTGGAACGGATGCGCGAGCCGGCCTTCCGCAAGAAGCTGATCGCGGAGGAGCCGGACGATCCGCAGGCCTTCTTCGTCTATGTCATCTCCGATCTCGACGCCATGTTCGTGCTCGGCAATCCGCCGAACTACAATCCCCGCAGCGACGAGAGCATCGGCGCCCGAGCCCGCGCCATGGGCGTCGATCCCAAGGAATTGATCTACGACGCCCTGCTCCAGCGCGACGGGCGCGAGGTGCTTTATCGCCCGCTCGGCAATTCGGAAGGCGAGAAGTTCGAAAGCTCCGGCCGCAACCTGGTGAAGAACGACAGGACCTTCCCGGCGCTGGGGGATGGCGGCGCGCATTACAGCATGATCTGCGACGCCGCCTACACCACCTACTTCCTGACCTATTGGGTGCGCGACGCCAAGGGCGACAGGAAGGTCGACCTGCCCTACGCCGTGCGCAAGCTGACCTATGAGCCGGCCGGTGCCGTCGGTCTGCACGACCGCGGCCTGATCAGGCCGGGGTACAAGGCGGACCTCAACATCATCGACATGGAAAGGCTGCACCTCTACGCCCCGCATGTCGTCTACAATCTGCCAACGGGCGGCCGCCGCCTGCAACAGCGCGCGGACGGTTATGACGCGACGATCGTGAGCGGCGTGGTCACCTATCGCAACGGCCGCTCCACGGGCGCGCTGCCCGGCCGCCTCGTGCGCGGGGGCAAGGAAGCGCCGGAAACCGCGCCCGAAAAGAGCCTGCAGCCGGCCTGAGGGATCAGGGCGAACGAAGCGGACCGCCGCTTCGTTCGCCCATGCACCGACAGCGCAGAGGGGATTGCCATGACCGAACTCACGCCCGACCTGATCGCCTTCCTTCAGGAGATGAAGGACCGCACCGCCATCCACGACTGCCTGCTGCGCTATACGCGCGGCGTCGACCGGCACGACCGCGAACTGATGCTGTCGGCCTATTGGCCCGACGCTTTCGACGATCATGGCGTTGCGGAAGGCTATGCCGCCGATTTCGTCGACTGGGCGATCGGATGGCATGGCGAATTCCAGACCAGGCATCATCACGCGATCAGCAACCACACGGTCGAGATCGACGGCGACACGGCGCATGGGGAAACCTATTATACTTTCTGGGGCGAGAATAAGGGCGCACCGCCCCAGCTCAGCTTCGGCCGCTATGTGGACCGGTTCGAAAGGCGCAACGGCGAGTGGCGCATTGCCGACAGGGTCTGCGTCAATGAAATGACGGCGACGCTGACGGCGGCCGAAATTCCCGACGAATGGAAGGCGCGCATCTTCAGCACAGGCCCCAACCGGCGCGACAAGAGCGACATCTCCTATGTCCGGCCGCTGGTGCGCAAGGCCGCGGCGGGCTGATTTGCCCGCTCCACTTGCCGAATATATGGATATGACAGGTTCAACATCTGACCAGAGGATATTGCATGACCGCACGAACTGTCGTCGTCACCGGCGCTTTCGGGATATTGGGCGGCGCCGTCGCTTCTGCCTTCGCGGCAGCAGGAGACAGGGTGGCGCGGGTCGATTACGCCCCCGCCCCGGCGGAGACTCCGGCGGGCTGCTTCGACATGGGCGGCGTCGATCTGACCGACTTCTCCGCAACGCAGAAGCTGGTGGCGGACATCGTGGAAGCGCTGGGATCGATCGACGTGCTGGTCAATGTCGCGGGCGGCTTCATATGGGAGACGCTGGCGGATGGAGGCAGCGCGACATGGAACCGCATGTTCGCGATGAACGCCACCACCTGCGTCAACATGACCAAGGCGGCCCTGCCGGAACTGGAGAAGGCGGCGCAAGCCCGCATCGTCAACATCGGCGCGGGGGGCGCCGTCGTCGCCGCAGCGGGCATGGGCGGCTATGCCGCATCGAAAATGGCCGTGCATAAATTGACCGAGAGCCTGGCGGCCGAACTGGCGGGCAAGGACATCACGGTGAACGCGATCCTGCCCAGCATTATCGACACGCCGACCAATCGCGCCGACATGCCGGATGCCGACTTCAGCCAATGGGTGCAACCGGGCGCGATTGCCGAGGTCATCCAGTTCCTTGCCTCGCCGGCGGCACGCGCCGTCAGTGGAGCGCTGATTCCGGTGACGAAGGGCGGTTGAACGTCCCTGCCCTGCCGCAAAGGAAGCGGCAAGCGGGCGCCATCGCCCGCTTGGCCGTCAAATGATTTCGAACAGTGCGGCGGCGCCCATGCCGCCGCCGATGCACATGGTGACGACGGCGTTCTTCGCGCCCAGCCGCTTGCCGGCCAGCAGGGCATGGCCGGTCATGCGCGATCCGGTCATGCCGAACGGGTGACCGATCGAAATGGCGCCGCCGTCGACATTGACCCTGGCCCGGTCGATGCCCAGCCGGTCGATGCAGTAGAGCGCCTGGCTGGCATAAGCCTCGTTCAGTTCCCAAATGTCGATGTCGGATACCGAAAGCCCGGCCCGGTCGAGCAGCTTCGGCACGGCGAAGACCGGCCCGATGCCCATTTCGTCCGGCTCGCATCCAGCCACCTGCATGCCCTTGTAGAGACCCAGGATCGGCAGACCGCGGCGTGCCGCTTCGTCCGCGTCCATGATGACGCAGGCGCTGGAGCCGTCCGACAACTGGCTGCAATTGCCCGCCGTCACCGAACCGCCTTCGAACAAGGGCTTCAGCTTGGCGAGCCCCTCCATGTCCGTGCCGGGCCGGTTGCATTCGTCCTGCGTCAGCGTGACCTTTTCCTGACCCGTGACGGCCAGCGCCTTGTCCACGACATTCTTCGTCGTGGCGACCGGCACGATCTCCTCGTCGAACCAGCCTTTGTCCTGGGCTTTCGCGGTGCGAGACTGGCTCGTCACGGCGAATGCATCCTGCGCTTCGCGGCTGATGCCGTAGCGGCGGGCCACGATGTCGCCGGTCAGGTTCATCGCCATGTAGATTTCGGGCTTATGGTCCAGCAGCCATTCGTCCTTGCTGCGAAATAGGTTGCGATGCGGGTCGACCAGGCTGACGGTTTCCACGCCGCCGGCCACATAGACGCCCCCCTCCCCGCTGCGGATGCGCTGCGCGGCGATGGCGATGGTCTGGAGGCCGGAGGAGCATTTTCGATCCAGCGTCATGCCGCACACGCTGATCGGCAGGCCCGCGCGCAACGCAGCCTGGCGCGCGACGTTGGAACCCACAGCGCCTTCGCACCGCGCCGATCCCAGCAGGACGTCATCGATCTCCGCCGGATCGATTCCGGCACGTTCCACGGCGGCGCGGATGGAGTGCGCCGCCAGCGTCGCGCCATGGATATTGTTGAGAGCGCCCCGGTGCGCCTTACCGATCGGCGTGCGCGCGGTGGCGACGATGGCCGCATCCTTCATGCTTCGAAAATCTCCCGTCAGAAGCTGGGGCGCAGATAGGGGCTGATGGCGCGGCTTTCCATAAAGGCGCTTGCCTCATCACGTCTTTGATGAAGCCGCGCGCCATTCTTGACCCGGACCATGCCGGTCCACAAAGCAGGTTTGGTTAAGAAACAGGGAGCGCTCCCCATGACCATCATCGTCGAAAAGCAGGGTCCGGTCGCGATCGTGACGCTTGACCGCCCGCAGACCAAGAATGCGATCACCCAGGAGATGCGCGGCCAGCTATATGGCGCGTTCGAGAACATCGCGATGGATCATGACGTGCGCGCGGTCATCCTGACCGGAGCAGGTGGCGACTTCTGTTCGGGCATGGACGTATCGGGCATGCGCAAGGGCGGCGTCACCGGATCGATGGACCGGATGTACACGCTCAACCGCATCGCGAAGGCCATATATTCTCTCAAGAAGCCGACCATTGCAGCCGTGCCGGGCATATGCGTGGGTGTAGGCTTTTCCTACGCGCTGGCCTGCGACATCGTGCTGGCGGGCGAACAGGCCCGCTTTGCTGCGATATTCCGCAACATCGCATTGGCGCCCGATGGCGGCCTTGTCTGGCACCTGCGCCAGTCGCTGGGCGTGCAGAAGGCCAAGGAACTGGTCTATTCGGGTCGCATCATCCGTGCCGACGAAGCGGTGGCCATGGGCATCGCTTATGAGAAGGTCGCCCAGGATGCACTGATGGACCGGGCGATGGAGCTGGCGGAAAGCTTCGCGTCCGGCCCCAGCATCGCCATGGGCATGGCAAAGCGCCAGTTCGATCTGAGCTGGAACAGCGGGTTCGAGCAATATCTGGAGCTGGAGGCCGCGATCCAGCCGCTGATGAGCCGCACCGAAGACCATGAGGAAGGCCTGGCCGCCTTCCGCGAAAAGCGCAAGCCGCTGTTCCGGGGCGAGTGACGCGGATGCTCCAGCCCGAAGCGGAATGGCGCGCGCACCTGGCCGAGGGGCGTTTCATGATCCAGCGCAGCCGGTCGACCGGCGGCCATGTTTTCTACCCCCGCGTCATGGAGCCGGGCACGGGCGCGGAGGATCTGGAATGGGTGAGCGCATCCGGCGCGGCCACGGTGCATGCCGTCACCATCGTGCGCAAGAAGGACCCGGCCGACAGCTACAGCGTCGTTCTGGTCGACCTGGCCGAAGGACCGCGCCTCATGAGCCGCGTCGATGGCGTGCCGGTCGATGACATCCATATCGGCATGGCCGTCAGGGCCAGCATCATCCAGGAGGGGGACAAGCCTTTGCTCGTCTTCGTGCCCGCATGAGCATGGGCAATGGATTTCCGCGCGGGCGCGCCGCGATCGTGGGCGCGTCGACCTATGGCATCGGCCAATGCCCCGGCCTGTCCGCCGTGGACATGGCGGCGAAGGCCGCGCTGCTGGCGCTGGCCGATGCGGGCATTGCCCTGTCGGAAGTGGATGCGCTCTACACCTCCGCGCCCTATGAGGCGCTGGGCGGCATGGAACTGGCCGAATATCTGGGCCTGACGCCGAAGGTCACTGACTGCAACCGCACCGGAGGCTCCGCTTTCGAAGTCTATGTGCAGCAGGCGGCGCTCGCGCTGGAGGCGGGGCTGATCGACTGCGCGCTGATCGCCTATGGCTCAAACCCGGCGAGCAACCCGCCGCCCGGCGTCGGCATGACGCGCCAGAGCCCGTGGGAAGCGCCGTACAAGCCGCTCGCTCCCCTCTCCTCCTATGCGCTGGCGGCGAGCCGGCACATGCATCTCTACGGCACTACCCGCGAGCAACTGGCCGAAGTGGCGGTGGCGGCGCGGCAATGGGCGCAACTGAATCCGGAGGCGGCGGTGCGCGATCGGCTTAGCATCGAGGATGTGCTGGAGGCGCGGATGGTGTCCGATCCGCTGACCGTGCGCGATTGCTGCCTGTTCAACGACGGCGCGGCCGCCGTGGTGATGGTGCGCGCCGACCGGGCGAAGGATTGCGCCAGGGCGCCGGTCCATGTGCTGGGCGCGGCTCATGCCGTCACCCATCGCGAAATCAGCTCCATGCCCGACCTCACCGTGACGGGGGCGGCGATTTCCGGTCCGCAGGCCTTCGCGCAGGCCGGGGTCAAGCCTGCCGACATGGACGTGGCGATGCTCTATGATGCCTTCACCATCACGCCCATCCTGTTCCTGGAGGATCTGGGTTTCTGCCCCAAGGGGGAAGGCGGACGCTTTGTCTCAGGCGGCCATGTCGCGCCGGGCGGCGGGTTGGCGCTCAACACCAATGGCGGCGGCCTGTCCTGCGTGCATCCGGGCATGTATGGCCTGTTCCTGCTGGTGGAAGCCACGCGTCAGCTTCGCGGCGAATGCGGCGAACGGCAGGTCAAGAATGCCCGTCTTGCCGTCGCGCATGGCAATGGCGGCGTGTTGTCGAGCGAAGCGACGGTCGTGCTGGGAACCGCCGAAACCGTATAGCATGGCGGAATGGGCGCGCCCTGCCCTCCTTCAGGCGGGTGCGCTCAACACCAGCCGCACCAGTTTCTCGACATCGGTGAGCAGCGTCTCCATCTCCAGCGCGGGCTGCTCCTCGCCAAAGCCATGCTTGTCGAACAGCGCCACCGCATTCCACATCATCGCCCCCGCCAGCGCGATGCGGGCCCGGCCCAGTTGCGGCGGCAGCCAGGCCAGCGCGGCGTGCAACCGCTCCAGCAGGGCCGCGATGCTGGGCGCGCCGGGCCGGGGGATGCGCGCATCGAACGGATCACTGAGCAGGCCCGCCGCGCTCATGTGCATCATGAACCGGATATGGGCATGCGGCGTCTGTTCATCGTCGAGGAGGAAATAGGGCCGCATCATGCAGCGCCAGGCGGTGAAGGCGTCAACATCCTCCAGCGAGGGACCGCTTTCCCGGATCATCCGTGCGCGCTCCGCCTCCGTATCGCGAAGTCGCATGTCGATGACGGCGCGCAGCAGTTCCTCCACGCTGCCGAAATGATAGCTGACGGCGGCGGTGTTCTTCTGCCCGGCGGCAATCGCGACGGCGCGCAGCGTCGCCACGCCGATCCCCGATTGCGCCACCAATGTCTCTGCCGCGAGGCAAAGCTGCCGGCGGGTGATTTCGCTGCGGGAAGTGGAGGCCATGGCGATGCTTGTAGCTGGCCCGCAAAGGATGGCCAGATCTCAAATTAAAGCATTTGCTTTATTTTTGTCGGAGCTTATGATGCCTCCCAGGAAATTGAGAGGATTCCCCCATGATCATCAGCACCATGCCCGGTCCCTTCGGCGCCACCGTCGAAGGCGTCGACCTTTCCGTCCCCCAGAGCGACGAGACCTTGCGCGCCTTGATCGCGGCGCTGCACGAACATCAAATTCTCGCGATACGCGGGCAGCGGCTGACCGATGCGGACTATGTCGCTTTTGGCCATCAATGGGGCGACCCGCTGATGTTCCACCTGCCGTCGCACAGGAAGGATGACTTTCCGGAGATGATCCGGATCACCAATGCCGCCGCCACGCCCGAGCGCTATCGCGACGGCGCCAAATTCTGGCATCAGGACAGCAGCTATGAAGCGGTGCCCGCCAGCGTGACCATGCTCTATGGTGTGGAAACGCCCGATGAAGGCGGCGAAACGCTGATCGCCAGCACGGTCATGGCCTATGATGCGCTGGACGAGGACATGAAGGCCAGGATCGACGGGCTCACCGGATTGCATTGCCTGGGCGGGTCCCCGGCCCTGCCGGGTGAGAAGATCCCCTTCATTCCGGAAAATACCGCGCGGCACGGCATTGTTTCGCATCCGCTGGTGATGCGTCATCCGGTGACGGGTCGAAAGGCGCTCTATCTGTCCGGTTCGGCCTTCGGCGCGGAGGGGCTGGACGTTGACGAGGGGCGCGCGCTGATCGACCGGTTGCGCGCCCATTGCACCCAGCCCCGGTTCGTCATGCGCTACAAGGTCGAGGCCGGCGACATCTTCCTGTGGGACAATTTCCAGGTGCTGCACAGCGCCACGCCGATCGAATATTCCGACGAACCCGGCAAGCGGCGGCTGCTCTACCGGATCAGCACCAAGGGCACGCCCGCGCTGTGCAGGCCGGCCGATCTGGCGGCCTGACGGATCAGCCGGGGTCGAGGCGCCAGTCGATCCGCTCCGTCAGGAAGGCGAGCGCGGCCTGCACATGCGGCAGGGCGACACGATCCGGGGCGCCCATCAGCACGACAGGCAGCCGGGGCCAGTTCGCTTCCGGCAGCAGCGGGATCAGGCGACCGGCGCGGATATGGTCGCGGGCCAGCATTTCCAGCGTCTGGCCGACGCCCAGACCGGCGAGGGTTGCGGAAAGTATCGCCGCGCCGTCGTTGAATGTGAAGGCCGTCGGCGGTCGCACGCGGACGGTGCGGTCGCCTTGCCGCAATTGAAGCGGATTGCCGCCCGGCATTTCCACGCTGGCATAGAGTATGGCGCGATGCTGCGTCAGGTCATCGGCTTCCGACGGCTGGCCGTGCTGTGCGATATAGTCAGGCGATGCCAGGCAGATCAGCCTTGTCGTGCCGAGCGTCAGGGTCTTCCATCCCGTGGGCGGCGCTTCGCCCGCGCGGATGACCAGGTCGAAGCCGTCGACGCGAAAGAAAGTCCCTCGATCGCCTAGCGTCAGGTCGAGGATCAGCTGCGGATGGGCCCGTTGGAATTCGGCCAGTGCTGGCATGATGAACGCCTGCCCCATGGAGGCCGGGGCATCCAGCCGCACGCGCCCCGCTATGCCTGCCCCCGGCCGCACCGCCATGTCGGCCGTGGCCACGGCGTCCAGCGCAGCCTGCGCATAGGTCAGATAATGGCCCCCTTCGGCGGTCAGGTCGACGCGGCGCGTCGAGCGGTTGAACAGCCGCACGCCCAGATGTTCCTCCAGCCGCCTGACATGCAGGGTGACCATGGGCGTCGAGATGTTGAGGCGCAGCGCGGCGCGGGTGAAGGAACCGGCCTCAGCCACGGCGACGAAGGCCTCCATCGCGGTCAGTCGATCCATCTTCTGCTCCTGCCGCGGTCAGCGACGGTCCAGAGCCGCAGGCGGACCGGAATAGGGAAATGCGAGGAAGCGTTCGGCAAGGCTGTGGAAGTTCCGGATGGTCGAGCCGTGCATCCTACATCGGAATGCCGCGCGGCATAGGCTTCCTCCCCATCTCATCGGCCTTTTGATGTCTGCCGCGGCGTCCTTGCCGCATTGCATGCAACCCTGCAACAACATGAGCTGGAGAGGAGTCCTGGATGAGCGGTTTTCTGGACGAACGCGCCAATCTGGCCGGCAAAGTGGCGGCCGTCATCGGCGGCGGGGGCGGCATTGGGGCAGGCATATCGCTGGCGCTGGCCAAGGCGGGGGTGGACCTTGCGATCTGCGACATCGATGCGGCTGCGCTGGCGGGGACGGAGGAAGCGGTCAGGTCCATGGGCCGCCAGGTCACGGCCATGGTCGTCGATGCCACCGACGAAGCTGCGCTCGACGCCTTTTACGACGAGGTCGAACGCGCCTGCCCACGTCTCGACATAGTGGTGAACGTGGCGGGCGGAACGAAGCGGCAATTGCTGTCCGAAGCCAGCCGGGCCGACATCGCCCGGGACATCCATCGCAACTATGGCTATGTCGTCCAGTCGGTGCAGCGCGCCGTGCCGCTGATCAAGCGTTCCGGCGATGGCGGCAGCATCGTCAATTTCACCACCATAGAGGCGCATCGCGGCGCCGCTAGCTTTTCGGTCTATGCGGGCGCCAAGGCGGCGACGACGAACTTCACCCGTTCGATGGCGGTGGAACTGGGCAAGGACAGGATCCGCGTCAGTTGCATCGCGCCGGACACGACATTGAGCCGGGGCAATATGGCCGCCATGCCCCCCTCCTTCGCGGAGGGTTTTGCCAGGCTGCCCGCCCACGCCCAGGGCAAGGGCCTGGAAATGTACATCCCCAGGGGCGAGCAGCCGCCGGTCGATGCGCTGGCCGATGCCGTGCTGTTCCTGGGTTCGGACCTGTCCACCTTCGTGTCGGGCATGACGCTGCATGTCGACGGCGGCACCATGGCGGCGGCGGGCATGCTGGACTGGCCCTTTGGCGATGGTTTCGTGCCGACGCCGCTCGCAGGCACGCTGGCGCGCCTCTACCGCGATGGAGATGAGGCATGATCCTCTATGCCGTCACCCTTTCGCCCTTCGCCGCCCGCGTGCGGCTGGCGCTGCGCGTCAAGACGCTGGACTATGCCATGCAGCCTCCGCCGGGCGGCGGCACGCGGTCGCCCGAATTTCTGGCGATCAATCCGATCGGGAAATTGCCGGTGCTGGTGACGGACGACGGGCTGGCGATTGCCGAATCGGAGACCATCATCGACTATCTGGACGAGCGCTTCCCTGCTCCATCCCTATTGCCCGCCGATACGGCCGAACGGGTGCGGATGCGCAACATCATCCGCAGTTTCGAACTCTATGCCACGCCTGCCATGTCGCGTTTGTTCAAGCAGATGGACCCTGTGACCCGCGACGAGGCGACGGTCGCGGCCGAGATCGCCAATTGGCGCAACGGGCTGGCGCTCACCGACCGGTTCACGGCAGACGCCGCTTTCGCCGCGGGCGGCGCCATCAGCAAGGCGGACTGCATATTGCTGCCCAGCCTGTTGCTGTGCGAGGTGGTGGCCCAAATCTTCGGCCTCGACGATCCTCTCGCGGACTGCCCCAATCTGGCGGGCTATCGGGAGAAAGCGCGCCGGCATCCGGACATGGGCGCGATCTGGACGGAGACGGCGGACGCGCTCGCGGCCATGAGAGCGGGAAAATGATCCGCCGAAAGACGAGACGTCCCCAGAACCGCATTTCGGCTTTCAGGCGAAGAGGTCGGCCGCCGCCAGCCGGTCGGCGATGAAGCGGCAAAAACGCGCTGCATCCGCACCGTTGATCACGCGATGATCATAGCTGAGCGACAGAGGCAGCATCTGCCGCCACGCAATCCCGCCGTCATCCCCCGGAACCGGCACCGGCCGGGCGCGCGTGACGCCCAGAATGGCGACTTCGGGCGCGTTGACGATTGGCGTGAAGCCCGTCCCGCCGATATGCCCCAGTGATGTCAGGGTGATGCAGCCGCCGGACATTTCCGCCATCGACAGGCCCTTGGTCCGCGCCTTGTCCGAAAGGGCGACAATCTCCTCCGCGATCTGCGTCGCGGATTTGCGGTCGCAGTCCCGGATGACCGGCACCAGCAGGCCGCCCGGCGTGTCCACCGCCACGCCCACATGCACATATTTCTTGAGCGTCAGCATGCCGCTCGCCGGATCGAGCGAGGCGTTGAATTGCGGAAAGGCGGCCAGGCCGTCGGCCAGCGCCTTCACCAGCAGCGGCACGGCGGTCAGCTTCGTGCCGCCCGCCGCGTTATGCGCCTTGCGCCGTTCCTCCAATTGCGTGATGTCCGCATCGTCCTGATGGGTGACGTGCGGAATGGCGACCCAGTTGCGGCCCAGAAAGGCCGCGACGAATTTCTGAATCTTGCTGAGGGGGCGCTGCTCGACCTCTCCAAAGACTGAGAAGTCGCCCGTGGGCCAGGGGGCCAGACCTGCCAGGAGATCGCTCATATGCGCTCAGGCCCCGTTGGCTTGAGGAATGTGAAGCGCGGGCTTTCCATGTCGATGGAATCCGTCAGCCGCATGGTCGGCGCCGCCACGAACACGCTATTCAGCAGGGCTGCGGGATCGTTCGTCTCAACCTCATAATCGGCAACGAACAGGCCGGTTTCGGTTCCGGTCATGTCCAGTTCCCTGTAGCTGGTACAGGACAGGATGCCCGGCAACCGGCACATCTCGACCGAGTGGACCTCATCATACCAGCGGTCATATTCGGCCTCGCGCCCGGCCACCGCGCGCGAGGTGACATGCAGGATGTAGCGCATCGGGCTTAGCCGATGGTCGCCAGAAGGGTGCCGACCTCATAGGTTTCCCCGATCTGGGCGATGATCCTGAGGGTGCCGCTGGCGGGGCTTTCCACTTCCTGCGTCGATTTTTCCGATTCCAGCGCATAGAGCGGCTGGCCTTCGACGGCCTGGCCGCCATCTTCCACCAGCCATTCGGCCAGCGTGCCTTCATTCATCGAAAAGCCGATCTTGGGCAGCAATACTTCAACAGCCATTGGGAACTCCCTGAGCGATATTAGGATTTGACGAGGGCCTCTGCCGCCGCGACGATGTCGGCGGTTTGCGGGGCGAAGGCGGTTTCCAGCGGTTTGGAGAAGGGAACCGGGCAGAAAGCGCCGCCCAGCCGTCGGACCGGGGCCTTGAGCCTGCCGAACAGTTCCTCGTTCAGCACCGCCGCGATCTCCGCGCCGGCGCCGAAGGGCGTCACCGCCTCATGCACGATGATGGCGCGGCCGGTCCTGGCGACCGACTTCACCACCGTTTCCCTGTCCCACGGCGCGATGGTGCGCAGGTCGATGAGTTCGGCGGAGATGCCCGCTTCCTTCAGCTTGGCGACGGCGGGCATCGCCTCCTGGATCATGCGGGCATAGGCGATGATGGTGACGTCGCTGCCCTCGCTCAGCACATTGGCCTTGCCAATGGGCACGCGATGGCCCTTTTCCGGCGCTTCGGCGGGCGACCAGTAGGTGGGCAGATTCTCGATGAACAGCACCGGATCGGGATCGTCGATGGCGCTGCGCATCAGGCCATAGGCGTCCTTCGGGCTGGAGGGCGCGACCACCTTGATCCCCGCCGTATGCGCGAACCAGGCTTCCAGATAGTCGCAATGCTGCCCGCCACTGGCGAAACCCGTCCCCGTCATGGTGCGGATGACGATGGGCACATGGGTCTGCCCGCCCGACATGAAGCGCAGCTTCGCCGCATGGTTGACGATCATGTCCATCGCCACGGTCGTGAAGTTCATCAACATGATCTCGGCAATGGGCTTGAAGCCCACCAGACTGGCGCCGATGGCCGCGCCGATGATCGCCTGTTCGGAAATGGGCGTGGAGCGCACGCGATGCTCGCCAAAGCGCGACGACAGCCCCTTGGTGACGCCGCAGACGCCGCCTTCCTCCGGATCGGCCAGGTCTTCGCCCAGCGCGATGACATTCTCATCCTCCTCCATGGCGTCCGCGATGGCGGCGTTGATGCCCTGGAGGATATTCGCCTTGGCGGCCTTCACAATATTTGCGGGGGCCATTGGGGTCTCGGCGTTCATCAGGCCATCTCCTCCGCGAACACGTCGCGCTTCAGTTCCTCCACGCCGGGGAAGTCGCTTGCCAGCGCGAATTCGACCGCTTCGTCGATCTCCTTCTCGATGGCGGCTTCCATTTCGGCCAATTGCTCCTCCGTCGCGATGCCGGTTTCGATGAGCTGCGCGCGGAAGCGCGGGACGGGATCGTTCGCCATCGCATCGGCCTTGCGCGCCTTGTCCATATAGGCGTCGGCATCGCCGAAGACGTGGCCGAAGAAGCGATAGGTCATCGCCTCGATCAGCGTCGGCCCCTCTCCGGCGCGGGCGCGGGCGATCGCCTCCTGCGCCACGGCGTACATTTCGAAGGGGTCGTTGCCGTCCACCCGCACGCCCGGCATGCCATAAGCGGCGGCGCGATCCGCGACCTTGACGTTGCTGGTCTTGTCATAGGCGGTGTGCTCGCCCCATTCATTGTTCTGGCACACGAAGATCACCGGCAGCTTCCAGACGGCGGCCAGATTGAGCGATTCATGGAAGGCGCCGATATTGGCCGCGCCATCCCCGAAGGAGGCGACCGTCACGCGACCGTCGCCGCGCAGCTGCGATCCCCAGGCAAGGCCGTTGGCGATGGGCATGGTGGACCCGACGATGCCGGTCGTCACCATGATGCCCTTGGCGGGATAGGTGACGTGCATCGGACCGCCCTTCCCCTTGCAGGTGCCGGTGGTGCGGCCGGCGACCTCCGCCCACAGATCCTTGAGCGGCAGGCCCTTGGCTAGCTGGTCGTGGCTGCCGCGATAGATGGTGCAGATATAATCCTCATCCGTCAGATTGACCGAAATGGCGCTGGGGATCACTTCCTGACCGCGCGGGCTGTAATAGGGCATGACCAGCCGCCCGTTCATGATGACCTTGCGCGACCGTTCGTCATTCGCCTTGATCAGCGCCATGCGGCGGTAGATCTCTAACTGTGTCGCCGCATCGGGGGTTGCCCTGTTGCTCATTTCAGACGTCCTTTCGAAAGGCCGGATTTTCGCTATACGCCGTCCAGCATCTGCCATGTTTTGGCGGGCAGGAAAGCCCCGCCCCTGCCATATCGCAGTTGTGAAGGATGAGGCGGCGTCCCTATTCCGGCCGGGGACGGCGGGCGCGAAGCTCTATCCGCCCCTTGCCGAACGGCGCGTCGCGATTGGCAAGCGCTTCCTTCAATCCCTTTTCCGCCATGTCCTTGCGGAACCGGCTGCGGCGCGGGCCGGTGCTGAGATGGGCGCGGGCATCGAGTTCGGCGGCATAGCGCAGGGATTGTTTCGCCCCCGCCAGCTCCATCTGCGCATTGACGACGCGCTTGTGCGTGGCGAGTATTTCCGCGTCGACGCTGCCGATGCGGCGCACCATCTCATCCGCCTCGAAATCCAGTTCCTCGGCCGGATAGGCTTCCAGCACCATGCCGATGCGCGCCGCGTCGATGCCGCTGATCGTGTCGCCGGTGAACAGCATGCGCTTGGTCCACTGCGGACCGCAATGATAGAACCACAGGTTCGTCGGCGGCGTGCCGTTGGCGCGGGCGGCGGGGAAGCCGATCTTCGCGTCGTCGGCGGCAAGCACGATGTCGCAGGAGAAAGCGAGGTCGGTGCCGCCCGCCAGGCAATTGCCCTGCACCTTCGCCACGATCGGCTTGTGCAGGTCCAGCATGATGGAGGTCAGCTCCTGCTGCCGCTCCAGATTCCAGATGTCGTCGTCGATGGTCCCCGCGCGGCTGCGATAGGCGGCGGGATGATAGTCCGTCGCCGCGTCGGCCGCGCCGCCATAGCTGTCCGTCAGGTCGTAGCCAGCGCAGAAATCCCTGCCCTCGCCCGAAAGCAGGATGACATTGGCGTCCCGCCGGTCGTCCGCTTCCAGCAGCGCCTGATGCAATTCCTTGAGCATCTGGCCCGACAGGGCGTTGCGCTTTTCGGGGCGGTTCAGGGTGATGCGGGCCACATTGTCGCGCACCGCGAAGCTGATGCAGTCCGTCGATTTCAGCCATTTCATGCCCATGTTCCGCTCTCCAAATCCCTATCGCGCCAGCATAGCGCGCCCCGTGCCGCGCTGGCGAGGCTGGCCCCGCCGCCTATCGGCCATGTGATCCTTGCACCCTCCCCGTCTTGCCCCGTCCGGGTGGAGGGCGCAGTCCTGCCGCTTATGCAAAATGCAAAGGCGAGGATGGCGGACGTGCCGGCGGGCTTCCACCGGCTGGACCGGATGGACGATGTGATCGGCGGCTTCGACCCGGTTTACATCCGCCGGGAAGCGGACGGCCATGTGACGCTGGGCTTTCATGTCGGACAGCAGCACTGCAACCCGCGCGGCCATTGTCATGGCGGCACCTGGGCCACGATGGCCGATGTGGTCATGGGCGTGAATGTCGGGTTCGTGACAGGACTGAGCGGGCCCACCGTTTCGATGAGCATCGACTTCCTGGGCGCGGCGGCGGAAGGCCAATGGGTGGAAGGACGGGCGGAGGTTCTGCGCTGGACGCCCAATCTTGGCTTCGCGCAATGCCGCTTCAGCGCGGACGGCGAGATAGCGCTGCGCGCCAATGCGGTCTTCCGCCGCAAATTCCCGCCCCATCGCGACTTTGAATCGCTGATCGCGCGGTCGTCGGAACAGAATGGATAAGGAGAGCATCATGGGCCGTCTGTCCGGCAAGGTCGCTGTGATCATGGGCGCGACGCGGGAAGGCAATATGGGACAGGCGATCGCCCATCGCTTCCTGGAGGAAGGCGCGCATGTCGTCGTGTCCGGTCGCGGCCAGAAAGGGCTGGACGCGTTCGCCGCCGCGACCGGAGCCACCGCCATTCCGTGCGACATCCGCAGCCGCGACCAGATCCAGTCGCTGGCGGACGCGGTGCTGGCGCGGCATGGCGCGATCGACATCGCCGTCAATGCGGCGGCCATCGGCTTCCTCGCGCCCTTCGAGGAGGAGACGGAGGAGCAGATCGATTCGATCCTCTCCGTCATCTTCAAGGGCGGGCTGTTCTTCATGCAGGTGATGGTCGGCGCGATGAAGCGGGAACGGCCGGACGGAAGGGGCGGCGCGATCGTCAACATCTCTTCCGCCGTGGCCGACATCATGTCCGACGATCATTGCAGCTATATGGGCGCCAAGGCCGCGCTCAACCAGATGACGCGCTTTGTCGCCTATGAATATGGCAGGCATGGCATCCGCGCGAACATCCTGGCGCCGGGCCTGACCATCACGCCGATGCTGGGCGGGTTCAACGTGCCCGGCATGGTGGAGGCCTATGCGAAGGAATATCCGCTGGGCCGGATCACCACGGTGGAAGACATCGCCAATGCGGCGCTGTTCATGGCCAGCGACGAATGTTTCATGACGGGCCAGACCTTCCATGTGACGGGCGGGCTGACGCTGCGCCGCAATCCCACCACGGCGGAGATCATGGCCTCCATCGCCGCCCATGACGGCGCGTCGCCGCCGATGTGAGCCTGCCATGATCCGCTTCTCGCAGCCGAACGGTTGACGGTAAATCCATCCGATCGGGCGGGCAGGGATCAGACTGGCGATGATCCGGGCCGCGTGGACCCGCGACATTGACTTGCGCCATGTGGGCGCGGGAAGCTGATGGCAAGGTCTCAGGAGAGGGCAGCAATCGTGAACCAGCCAGCCGCCGCGCTACAGCCGAAGATCACCCGCAGGAAAAAGGCAGGGCCAGAGGATTTCATCCCGAAGGAAGATTATGTCAGCCGCGATTTCGCGCGGCTGGAACAACGGCGGCTCTGGCCCCGCACCTGGCAGATGGCCTGCCGCGAGGAGGAGATTCCCCGCGTCGGGGATTATGTGACCTATGACGTGCTGGACGAATCCATCATCGTCGTGCGTGTCGCGGCGGACAGGATCGCGGCCTATCATAATGCGTGCCAGCATCGCGGCCGCCGCCTGACGGAAGGGTGCGGCCATGCCGCCCGCCTGTACTGTCGTTTTCATGGCTGGTCCTGGAAGCTGGACGGCACCATCGCCCATGTGGTCGACCGCGATAATTGGGACGGCAGCCTGAAGGACGAGGACATCGCCCTGCCGCAAGTCCGGGTCGATCGCTGGGGCGGATTCGTCTTCATCTGCATGGACGGGGATGCCGAACCGCTGCTCGACTTCCTCTCGCCCATTCCGGATGTTTTCCGCAATTATCCGTTCGAGAAGATGCGCTATCGCTGGTACAAGCGCACGGGCATCGACTGCAACTGGAAGACCGCGCTGGAAGCCTTCAACGAGGGCTATCACGTCCAGACGACCCATACCCAATTGCTGCCCGTCCACGATGACGAGGCCCTGTCCTTTGCCGAGGGACGCCATGGCAGTTACCAGCTTGCGCCGGGGCGCATTTCGCTGGGCGAGCGCTCCCCCCGGCTTGCCAGCACGCAGGTCGACTATCGCCGCAACGTCCGCGACTTCGTCCTGATGCTGGAGGAGGATCTGAAAGCCTCGATCCCGCCGCACATGGCGGAACTGGCGGACCGGCTTGTCGACGAACTGCCGGAGGACGCCTCCCTGCTCGACGTGCTGATGAAATATGGCCAGATCGCCTTCGAGGCGGCGCAGGAACGCGGCATCCCCTTCCCATCGCTGACGCCGGAGGAGATCGGGCGAGCCGGGGCGGACTGGCACCTGTTCCCGAACATGGTCTTCCTGCCCGCGCCCGATGCGATGCTGGCCTATCGCGCGCGTCCCGACCGCAATGATCCGGAACGGTGCATCTTCGAAGTCTATTCGCTGGTCCTCTATCCCGAAGGACAGGAGCCGGCGCTGGAACGGCAGGAATTCAACGATTGGCGCGATCATGACGCCTGGGGCCTGATCCTGACGCAGGATTTCGAGAATATGACCGAAGTGCAGCGGGGCATGCGCTCCACGGGCTTCACCGGATCGCGCACCAATCCCGTGCAGGAACGGAGCGTGTCGAATTTCCACCGGGCGCTGCGCGAGTTCATCGGCGCCTGACCCAAAAGATTCAAAAGGAGAGAATATGGCTGGCAGATTGAGCGGCAAGGTCGCGATCGTCACCGGCGGCGGCCAGGGCGTGGGTCTGGGCATCGCGCAGGTTTTCCTGCGGGAAGGCGCGAAGGTGCTGATCACCGGCCGCACGCCCGACAAGCTGGAAGCGGCGGTCGCCGGCTTGAAGGCGGAGGGCGGCGAAGCGGCGTGGATCGCGGGGACCGCCGGCGTGCGCGCCGATGCGGAGGCCGCCGTCGCCAGGGCGGTCCACCTGTTCGGCGGGCTCGACATATTGGTCAACAACGCCCAGACGTCCAAACCCGGCACCATGTTCGAGGATACGGACGACGCGCTGTTCGCGCTGACGATCGAATCCGGCCTCTATGGAACGTTCCAGCATATGCAGGCGGCTGTCCCGCATATGAAGGAAAAGGGCGGATCGATCATCAATTTCGGTTCCTATGAGGGGATTCATGGCGGCGTCGGATTCGCCGCCTATGCCGCGACCAAGGAGGCCATTCGCGGCCTGTCCCGCACCGCCGCGCGGGAACTGGGCAAATATAAAGTCCGCGTCAATGTGATCTGCCCGGCCGCGCTCAGCCCCATTGCCGAACAATGGGTGAAGGACTTCCCGGAAGAAGCGGAGAAGGTCATGAAGCTGGTCGCGCTCGGCTATCTGGGCGATTGCGCAGAGGACATCGGCCCTGCCGTGCTGTTCCTGGCGAGCGAGGACAGCCGTTATGTGACGGGCCAGACGATCAATGTCGACGGCGGGCAGATGATGCTGTGAGCGGGATGCTCGACCTTTCGGGCCGCACCGCCATCGTCACCGGCGCCGCCAAGGGGCTGGGCCGCGCCTATGCGCATTGGCTCGCCGCCCATGGTTGCGCCGTGGTCGTGAGCAACCGTTCGGCGCCGGACGGCTCATCCTCGGCGCGGGCCGTCGTGGAGGAAATCGTGGCGGCAGGCGGCCGGGCGGTCGCGCATGACGGGCCTGTGCAGATGCCGCAGGCCGCCGCCGAAATGGTGCGGATCGCCGGGCGGCATTTCGGCGCGCCCGACATTTTCGTCAGCAATGCGGGTGTTCAGGCGTTCCGCGATTTCGGCACGGTGACGTTGGAGGAAATGGATGCGTTGCTCGACATCAACCTGCGCGGCGTGCTGGTGGGGCTGAAGGCCGTGTGGCCCGCCATGGTGAAAGCGGGCTATGGGCGGATCGTGCTGACCGGCTCCAGCGCCGGACTGTGGGGACAGGTCGGATCGGCCGATTATGCGGCGTCCAAGGCGGCGATGGTGGGCATCGCGCGTTCCCTGGCGATCGATGTCCCGGCTGGCGCGGACCTGTGCGTCAATGTCGTCGCTCCCGCCGCCTATACGCCTATGTCCTCGGGCAGCATTCCGGCGGAATGGGCCGACTATGCCTCGCCCGATCATGTCGCGCCGGTCGTTGGCTGGCTATGCAGCGACAGATGTTCGACCTCGGGCGGCATCTATCATGCGGGCGCAGGCCATGTCCGCCGCGTCCAGATATTGGAAGGGCCGGTTCGCCAATTGTCGGAAGGCGACATCGACAGCGTGATGCGGGGCCTGACCGCGCAGCCCGAATGGACCAGCTCTTTTGCGTCCGGCGCGGAGATCATGCCGGAACTGGTGAAGGCGATGACAGCATGACCATCGATTTTTCCGGCCAGACGGCCATCGTGACGGGAGCAGGCGGTGGCATGGGGCGCGCCTATGCGCTGGAACTGGCGCGGCGCGGCGCCGCCGTGGTCGTCAACGACTATGGCGGCGGCGTTCTGGGCGAACAGAATGGCAGTTCCGCTCCAGCCGAAGCGGTGGTCGCGGAAATCACGGCGGCGGGTGGGCAGGCGATCGCCAATGGTCTGGCGGTCGGCACGGCGGCGAATGCGCGGGCCATCGTCCAGGCGGCCCTGACTGCCTTTGGACGGATCGATGTTCTGGTCAACAATGCCGGCACGGGCATTGCCGGGCCCTTCACCGCCCATGATGACGAGGCGATCGAGCGCCATTATGCGACGAACCTGATTGGCGGCCACCATCTGATGCGCGCCGCCTGGCCGCATATGGCGGCGCAGCGTCATGGCCGCATCCTCAACGTCAGTTCCAACGGCGCGCTTGGCGTCGGCGGCAATGCCCCTTATGCCGCGGCCAAGGCGGGCATGCTGGGCCTGACGCTGGACGCCGCGATCGAGGGCAGGCCGCTGGGCATATCGGTGAATGCCGTGATGCCGACATCCTATTCCCGGCTGATCGAGCAGATACCCGATCCCTCCACGGTCGCCTGGTTCCGCGACAACCTGCCGCCCGAGAAGGTGGCGGCGGCAATGGCCTGGTTCCTGAGCCGCGATTGCACCGAGACCGGCCGCATCCTGCTGACGGGCGGCGGTCGCCTGTCGAGCCTGATCTTCGCGGAAACAGGGGAGATTTTCGACGCGGAGATCAGCGCCGAGCGGGTCGCCCAAAGGATTGGGGAGATCGGGGACGAAAGCCTGCTCACGCCCGTGCACAATCAGGCGGAAGCAGGCGCGCGCTATTTCCGCCATCTGCCCTGGACGGCCGCCGAGACGCCCGATTTCGGCCCGGACGTGGAAAGAGGCTGAGCGAGGATCAAGCGCGCCGCCGCCCGTGCAGGGTGATGTAGATGGCGGTGCCGATGATCAGCGCCGATCCCACATAGGTGCCGGGCTGCGGCCATTCGCTGAACAGCATATATCCCAGCGCCGTGGTGAAAAGGATGCGGACATAGTCGAGCGGCCCCATCAGGCTCGCTTCTCCCAAGGTCATGCCGCGAATGTAGCAGGCCTGGGACACGACGCCGAGCACGCCCATGGCGGCCAGCAGCAGCGCATCCCCGGCCGTGGGCATGCGCCAGCTGCTCCAGGCCAGCGGTGCGGTTAAGATGAGGCCCAGCAATGTCGACCAGGTGAGGAGCGACAGGTCGCTATGATCGCGCGTCATCTGCTTCACGCTGATCACCGACCAGGAGACGAGCAGCGCGGCCAGCAGCCCCTGGGCCGCCGGCCAGCCGATCAGCGAATGGGCGGAGCCGGGCGCGATGATGATCAGCACCCCGGCAAAGCCCGCCAGCGTGGCGAAGAGCCTTTGCCGATCCAGCTTTTCGCCCAGCAGCAGGGCGGCAAGCGGCACGAGGAACAGGGTGCGGGTGAAGGACAGGGCGTTCGCTTCCGCCAGTCCCAACAAGTGAAAGCTGTTGAAGGCAAGGATGATCGACAGGCTGGTGGCCGCACAGCGCAGGATCATCAGCATCGGCCGGCGCAGCATGAAAGCGCTGCGGGGCCGCCGCAGGATGAAGGGCGCCAATGCGATCAGGCCGACGCCCTGCCGCACGAAATTCTGCGTTGCCGACGAATAGTCGTCGCCCAGCAGCTTCACCAGCGCCATGGCGATGCTGTAGGCAAAGCCGGAGGCCAGCATCCACAGCGCCCCGCGCGCATTGTCGTGATACCCTTGTCCGCCACCGTTCATCCCGCCCCGTTAGACGCACTCGGAACGGGAGGATAGTTTATTCGGCAAGTATCGGTCCGGTGATTGGCGATGTGCTGATGTACCGGGATTGGATGTCGAAGCGGCTTGGCCATGCCCGCCCTCAATCATCGGCGCCGGACTCGAAGGTCCGGCGCCGGTGACGCTTCGATCAGAATTTGTAGGACAATTCCATCCCATAGGTGCGCGGTTCGCCATAGACGGAGGAGATGTAGCCGGCCTCGTTGTAGATGCCGATCACGCCCACACGATAATAGCTTTTGGTCAGGTTGTTGACGAAGGCCGCCGCGCCCAGTCCGGTACCGAAGATATTGTCCCAACCCGCGCGCAGGTTGACCAGTTCATATCCCGGTTCGGTCGCCAGCACGTCATTCTTGTCGAGATGCTGTTTGGTGCGATAGCTGACATTGGCGTTGAGGTTGATCGCGCCCGCATCGCCCGACAGGGGGATCTCATAGCTGACATTCGCGCCCATCTGATGATGGGGCGACCCGACCAGCGCGAATTCGCCCGGCTGGCGGCCTTGGCTGATCTCCACGCCGACATAGGAATAGAAGGCGCTGATGTTGAGCGGACCCGCGATGAGGCCCAGTTCCAGCTCGCCGCCATAATTTTTCTGCCGGGCGGTGTTGTCGATGATCGTGTTGACATTGCCCGCGCTGTCGATGGACGATGTCTGCTTCTGGACGTTCTTATAGTCCTGATAGAAGATGGCGAGACTGCTGGTCAGCGTGGCGCCGCCCAGCGGATGGCGCGTCTTGAGCCCCACCTCATATTCCTGCACGGTTTCCGGATCGAAGGGCTGCAATTCTTCGGTCGACGCCGCCCGCAGCGAGAAACCGCCGGAGCGGAAACCGCGCCGGGTCGAGATATAGGTCGTCAGATTCGCGTTGGGTTCATATTGCAGCGTGACGTCCCAGGTGAAGGCGTCCCATTTCTTGCTGTTGGTCTGCGGGCAGTCGGCCAGCGTCGCGGGAACGAAGGAGGTCGTGCCGGTGTCCACGCGGAACAGGCATGTGCCCAGATTGGGATAATAGGCGATAATCCGCGCATTGCGCTTGTCGGTCGTGTAGCGGATGCCCGCCGAAACCTTGAACTGGTCGGTGAAGGCATAGGTGCCCGCCGCGAACAGCGCGAAAGTCTTCGCCTTGCCGCTGCCCGCATAGGCGTTGAGGAAAGTCGCGGCCGGAGTGTTGAGCGGCAATCCCGAGCCGGCTATCGCCAGTTCCGGGAACTGGCTGGACGTGGAACCATCCTTCCCCTTCTCGACGAAATAATAGGCGCCCAATACATAATCCAGCCGGTTCTCGATCGCCTTGCCCTGGATCTGGAATTCCTCGCTGAACTGTTCGATGCTGCGATAGCGATTGGAATTGATGAGATAGGCGGGCACGCCATCCAGGTCCATGACCTGGTCGAAGTCCAGCTTGCGATAGCCGACGATATTCTTGAAGGTGATGGTATCAAGGCTGTAGGTGGTGCGGTTCGTGACGCCCCGGTTCTTCAGCCGTTCAAAAGGCTGGGTCTGATAGGCGTCGAGCGTGCCGCCCGTTCCCGATCCCGATGCGAAGCGATAATGCGGCCGCGCCTGCTGCGCCGCGAACTGGCCGACGACGTCCGATACCGGAATGCCGAAGCCGCGCAGCGTCGCATATCCGGCGATGGCGGGCGCGGCGGGATTGGCGGCGGTGCCGACCAGCGCCGTGCCATGTTCGTTCGTCTTGATATAATCGACGATCGTATTGGATTCGAATTCAGGCGTCGGCGCGAAGCGGATCGAGGTTCGGAAGGTCTGGTAATCCTGATCGTCATAGTCGCGACCGGTCAGAACATCCCTGGTGAAGCCATCCCGCTTCCTGATCTTGCCCGCGAAACGCACGCCGAGACCTTCCGTAAGGGGCAGGTTCACCATGCCGTAAATGTCGCGCATGTCGTAATTGCCGATCTGGCCGCGCAATTCGGCATGAAAATCGTCCACCGGCTTGTTGGGTTCGATCAGCACCGCGCCGCCGGTCATGTTGCGGCCGAACAACGTGCCCTGCACGCCCTTCAGCACCTGGGTCGATTGCAGGTCGTAGAGCGCGTAGGCGAAGCCGACGCTGCGGGCCTGGACCACTTCAGCGAAATAGGTGCCGACCGGCGGATCGGTGAGCAGTTGCGATTCCTGGGTGCGCTGACCGCGAATGGCGAAGCCCAGCTCGTTCCGGCTGGTGCCCTGGTTGGTGAGGCTGAGCGAGGGCACGCGGCTTTGCAGCCCCAGCGCGTCGCTGACGCCGCTTCGCGCAAGAGAGTCGCCGCTGACGGCGGTGATCGAAATCGGCACGTCCTGCAACGCCTCCTCGCGCCGGCGGGCGGTCACGATGATGTCGGACGCCTGGGCCATGCCCGAGTCCTGCGGTGCGGCGTCCTGCGCGGCGGCTGCGGTGGCGAAGAGCGATGTGGCGGCAAGCAATGCGGACCGGAACATGGTCATCCTTCCTCTCCTGATCGTCCGGCACTGGCGCCGGTCTGGCCGCTGTTGCGGCTCTGGGGAACGATCATGTCGAAAGGATATTTTTACTCAATCGTCCCGAGCGTCGGGACGAGATTGATCGCAGTCATGATATTTGCCCGCGACCCCGTCAGCTTTCCGCGATGAAGCCATGGCCTGCGAGCGGTCCGATCCCCACGACGCCGCCATCGACCGCCAGTTCGACGCCGTTGACGAAGCGGGCCTCGTCGCTGGCGAGGAACAGCACCGCCTGCGCCACGTCCCAGGCGTCGCCCTCAATGCCGAGGGGGCTTACCTTCCGCCGCATCTCGCGCATCTCCTCGGACATGTAACGCGCTGCATGGGGCGTCATGACATGGCCGGGCGCCACGGTGTTCACGCGGATGCCGTCGCGGCCATGCAGCACGCCGATCTCGCGGGAAAGCTGCGCCATCGCCGCCTTGGACGGGCCATAGGCGATCGCCCCCATCGCCCTTATGCCCGCCAGCGAGGAGATGTTGACGATCGATCCCCCGCCGCCGCGCACCATAAGGGGAATGGCCGCCTGGCTCATCAGCATCACGCTGGTCAGATTGGTGGTCAGCGTCCGGTTCCACTGGTCCAGCGTCATGGTTTCGAGCGTGGCCGGTCCCGAAATGCCGACATTGTTGACCAATATGTCGAGCCTGCCGAATGCCGCAACGGCCGCATCGACCAGCTTTCCGCAGACGTCCGGGTCACCGACATCGCCTCCAGCCGCAACGGCGCGCCCACCATCGGCTTTGATCCGTTCGACCGTTGCCTGCGCCCGCGCCGGGTCCAGATCGGCGCAAACAAGTCGTGCGCCTTCCGCGGCCATGAGCAGGGCGATGGAACGACCGATACCGACATCATCCCCTTCCGCTCCAGCGCCGGTGACGATCGCCACCTTTCCGGCAAGACGGTCATAATGGCGGATCGGTTCGGGCATGCGGGCTCTCTCCTCGTCGGTCGCGCAGATGGACCCAAGCGCGTGATCCGTCCAGCGTGCAAGACCTGCTGTTCGCGCAGGGCGGGGCAGATTGACAGGGAGTATTTGCGCATATACCGGCTATTTTCTCTCAGTCATGGCCTTTGATTTCGCCCTTGTCGCGCTGCCCGGCGCCTATTTCAGCAGCATCGGCGCGCTCGTGGACAGCTTCCTGATCGCCCGCGACCGGGTGGAGCATGTTTTCGCCGGCGAAGACCAGATGCGCATGGAAACGAAGCTGCATATCCTCTCCGCCGACGGCGGGCCGGTCGTGCTGGGCGACGGCCGATCCTTTCCGGTCGGCGGCCCGGCGAACCGGGATGAACCGATGGCTTTCATCTGGCTGCCCGCCTTCCGCGCCGGGGGACGCGAGCCATTGGAACGCCGCCTGGCGGAGGCAGGTCCGCTGCTCGACTGGCTCCGCCGCCAATCGGCGATGGGCGCGGTGATCGGCGCCAGCGGAGCGGCTTCCACCCTGTTGATGGCGGGCGGTTTCACCGCCGATCTTGCGGTTCCGGTGGCGCGGGCGATGCAGCCGCTGACCCGCATGCTTTTCCCCCGCCAGCCGTTCGAGGAGCGGTTTGGGTTGGTGGATCACGGCCATCTGCTGATCGGCAACGGCATGGGCAACGACCTGCAACTGATCATCCGGGTGCTGGAGCGGATGATCTCCCCCGACATCGCGCGATGGCTCTCCTCGATAGTGGGGCAGGACTATGAGGAGAAGGAACTGCTGGCGCCCGACCCTTTGGTCGCCCGCGCGCAATTGTGGATCGAGCAGCGTTTCACCGGGCCGATCAACATGGCCGAACTGGCGGGGCATCTGTCGACCAGCCCCGCGACGCTCAACCGCCGCTTTCACAAGGCGCTGGGCCTGTCGCCCAAGGCCTATGTCGGGCAGCTTCGCTTTCAGGCGGCGGTGCGCATGCTCGAAAAATCCACGCGATCGGTGGACCGCATCGCGCAACTGGTCGGCTATTCGGACAGCCGCCTGTTTCGGGCGATGTTCCGCCAGCATGCCGGCATGACCGCTAGCGAATGGCGGGCGAAACCGCGGCGAAAATGAAGCCTGACTGACAGGCCCCGCCCTGTTCGGGAGGGGCCTGACCCCGATCAGCCATTGCCGCCTACGGCATGGTGGGCGGCGATCCATCCGAAAATGAAGGACGCGCCGATGCTCGCGCCCGCCGCCGGGTAGCAGCGGCCCATCACCGAAGCCGTGGAATTGCCGGTGGCGTAGAGACCCTCGATCACCGATCCGTCAGCGCGCAGGACACGGGCATTCTCGTCGGTCACGACACCGCCCGACGTGCCGACGTCGCCCGGCACGATCTCCATGACGTAGAAGGGCGGCTTGTCGATCTTGCCCAGATTGGGGTTCGGTTTGACCGTCGGATCGCCAAAGCAATTGTCATAGCCGCGCCCGCCCCGGTTGAAGTCCAGATCCTTGCCGGTCTCGCAATAACCGTTGAACTTCTCGATCTCCGCGTTCAGCCCGGCGGGATCGATGCCGGTGATGCGCGCCAGTTCCTCGATCGAATCCGCCTTCTTCATCATGCCGCTGTCCAGCCAGGACTGCGGCGTCTTGCCGGGCGGATAATAGCCCCAGGCGTAGCGCTTGCGGTGGCGGCTATCCAGGATGACATAGGCAGGCACGTCATTGCGGTACAGCCGCTGGCCATTCTCCATATAGGAGCCGCTTTCGTTCAGGATGCGGCGGCCATGGCGGTTGACGATGATGCAATGCGGCTTGGAAATGTCCGTATTATGCATGTTCGCCGGTCCGCCTTCGGGCACGACCGTGCCGGGAACCCACCAGGCCTGGTCCATCAGGTCCAGTGCGGCGCCATGTCTTTCGGCAATCTGGATCAGCTCTCCGGTGTCGCCGGGATTGGCGTTGGTCCATTCCACCGAACTGGGTTGAGGACCATATTGCTTGCGCATCTCCGCATTGCGGGAAAAACCGCCCGCATTGATCAGCACGCCATCGCGGGCGCCGATGCGCAATGTCCTGCCGCCATGCTCCGCGATGACGCCGACGATCCTGCCGTCTTCCTCGATCAGCTCGGTGACGCCATGCTCCGTGCGCATGTCGACGCCGGCCTTGTCCGCCAGCATCAGCAGACGCCCCTGCAATGCGCCGCCGAAGCTGAGTATCGGTTTTCCGCGCCTGGCGACGACACGCATGCGCCATAGCAGCTTCAGCCCCTCCCACATGCCGCGGGGGGTCCGCGTGGCGAGGCCGATAATGCCCGCCTTGTCCGTCGGCAGCGGCATCACCATCGGCCCGAGCCGCAGCTTGTCGAACAGCGGCCCCATCTCCCGCGCATCCAGCATCGGCGCGCCGATGGAGCGGCTGCGCGTCACGCCGCCGGGCCGGTCGTCATAATAGTCCGACCAGCCTTCGGTGTGCAGCCACTTCATGCCCTGCTCTTCCAGCCATTTCAGCATGACCGGCCCGTTGCGCAGATAGGCCTCCTTGCGCTCCGGCGTGGCGCCCGGCCCGCCATCGTTGCCGACGGTCGCATCCATATAGGTGCGGGCCATCTCATGGCTGTCCTTGATGCCCTTGGCCCTGATGATGTGATTGTTGGGCACCCACAGCACGCCCCCGGACATGGCGGTGGAACCACCCAGCCTGTCGGTCTTCTCCAGGATCAGCGGCGTTTTGCCGATGGACTTCAGGTACAGCCCCGCCGCCATCGACCCGCCGCCCGAACCGATGATGACGAAGTCGGCCACCTCGTCGAACTTCGTCTCGTCCATTCAGTCCGCCTTCCCCATATAGTCATGATAGACGCGGTGGAAATTGCTGATCTCCACCTCCTGCACGGGATTGGTCCGGGCGGTCCTGAAGGCCTGCGACTTCATGCCCTTCTGCACTTCCTCCATATTCTGGAAGTCCTGCTCAAGGATGAGGCCCCAATTGAGGGCGCGCCATTGGCCGTCGCTGCCGTCGCCGCCGTCTTCCACCTCGACCTTGGGCTCGGCGCCCGGCGCGTAACGCTCCAGCACATTGACCTCGAAGATGCACTTGTCCGGGTCGTCGCCATAGGGGCGGGCGCGATAGAAGAGCACATTGGTCGCCTGTTGCAGGAAGACGAGGTTGGGGAAGATGTTCCAGTCGGTCCCCGCCTTCATCAACTGCTCCCCGCTGATCGCCGGGAAGGGACGGCCGCTCCTGGCCGATTCCTCCGCATGGAACTGGGCGAAGGCGCCGTAGAGCGCGAAGGGATCGACGCCCTCGGGCAATTCCATCAGGCGCTTGCCCGCCGCCAGCATCTCCTGCGTGGTGGTCGCCTGGAGCGTGTCCCAGATTTCCTTGTTGAACTCGTAGAAACCCTTGCGGATGTCGCCGCTCTGGTCGCTGACGCGCGGGCTGGGCAGGCCGAACAGCGCGGTCGGCGCATAGCCGAACATCGCATGTTTCCCATAGGCCTTGGAATAGGTGTAATCGTCCTGGTAGGCGAGCAGCTGGCGGTGCGTCGTCTGCACATGATAGCCCTCCATGAAGGCCTCCTGCGCGGTCTTCCAGTTGCAGGGCATGACGATGCGCTTGCGCCAAGCATAGCGCATATGCTCGATCTCGAACGGGTCGAGGATCGTCTTGGCCTCGCCCAGGAAATCCTCCAGGCTTTCGCTGTCCGGGTCCATGTTGATGAAGACCCAGCCGCCCCATTGCCCGACTTTCACCCCTTGCAGGGCGACGTCCTCGTCCGGCAGGGCATCGCCCCAGTCGTGGCGGTCGACAATCTCTGTCGGCTTGCCGTCCAGGCTCCACTGCCAGCCATGATATTTGCAGTGGAACTTGCCCATCCGGCCGCAGCCTTCCGTCAGGCGGCGGCCCCGGTGAGGGCAGACGTTGAAATAGGCGGCGATGGTCCCGTCCTTCTGGCGGACGACCGCGATCGATTCATCCGCGATGTCGTAGGTGTAGAAATCGCCGGGATTGGGAATCTCTTCGGCGCGGCAGGCGACCTGCCATATCTTGGGCCAGAGCCGTTCCTTTTCCAGCCTCACATAGTCGCGCGAAATATAGGCGTCGACCGGGATGCGATCGGCCGTCACCGCGACTTTCTGCCTGGAAACGCTGATCATTTCGTTCATTGTCCGATCCTCTCCTTGGCGGGACGCTTCAGCCTTTCAGCCTTTTGCGGGGCCCTGGGGGAAACGCATGTCGAATACGCCTTCCGCAATACGGTTGAGCAGCACTTCTATCGCGCCGCCTGCAATCATCCACCCCCGCGTGCGGCGCAGGCAATATTCGACCAGGCTGTCCTGGCTGTAGCCCGCGCCGCCCATGATCTGGATCGCCTCATTGGCGCATTCGAAACCGGCGCGGTTGCACGCGACCTTGGCAATGGCGGTCTCTTCCGGCGAAGGCAGGCCCGCGTCGGCATTGGTCGCCGCACGATACAGCAGCAACTGGGCCGCATCGAGTTTCAGCTTCATTTCCGCAAATTTCCACTGCAACCCCTGAAATTCGCACAGCGCCTTGCCGAACTGTCTGCGCGTCTTGGCATGCTCGACCGCCGCGTTGAAGGCGTAGCGGCCGAGCGCAAGGCTGCGCGCCGTGTTGCCGATGCGTTCGACGTTGAAGCCCGACATCTGCTTCTTGAAGCCGCCCGGCCCCAGCAGTACCTTGTCCTTGGGCACATAGACATTGTCGAAGAACAGCGGGTTCCATTCCTCGCCCGACAGGAAACGGATCGGCTTGCCGAAGCTGAAGCCTTCCTGGCCGCGCTCGATCAGCACCGATCCGATATTGCCAGTGCCCGGCCCATAGCGGACATAGACCAGGAACACGGTGGCATGGGTGCCGTGGGTCGTGAAGATCTTCTGCCCGGTGATGCGGTAGCCATCGCCATCCTCCACTGCCGTGGTGGTCAGCTCTGTCACGGCGGAACCGGCATTCGGCTCCGTCATGGCGACCGAAATCAGCCCCTCGCCGCGTAGCAGGGGGGCCAGATATTGTTCCTTCTGCGCGTCGGTGGCGAACTGGGCGAAAGTGCGGATCGCCCCGAAATTGCCCGCCTGCACGACATCCGCAGACCGGGGGCACACCGACGCGATCGTCTCGATCGCGATGACCGCGTCCATCAGGCTTCCGCCCAGACCGCCCTTGTCCTCCGGCACGGTGATGCCGATCAGGCCCTGTTCGGCCATCATCCTGGCCACGTCCCACGGATAATCGTCGCTATGCGCGCGCTCCAGCGCTCCGGCGGCCAGATGGCGCTGCGCGAAGGCGGCTACCGCGTCGCGGAACATGGTCTGCTCTTCATTCAGGTCGAACTGCATTCGATCGCTTCCCATAGGGCGGCTCATATGCCGCGGATAAACTGCTATCCTCGACCTAATCGGGGATGATCGCGATGCGAAGATTACCGCTGCGATCCTTCACATTTACGATGCATCGCCGCCGCCCGCCGCCCCAGCTTGACAGTTATGACCGGCAAATAGCTTGTGGGGACAGGTTTCAGACGCATTTTCAAGACAGGGCCCCTCGATCCAGCCATGACCCAGATCAATGACAAGATCTCCACCCGCATCGAAGGCGATATAGGTTTCATCGTCAGCGACAATCCGCCTGTGAACGCGCTGGGCATCGGCGTCCGGCAGGGACTGGTCGGCGCGCTGGAAGAACTGAACGCCGACCCGGGCGTGAAGGCTATCGTGCTTTATTGCGCGGGACGGACCTTCTTCGCGGGCGCCGACATCACCGAATTCGGCAAGCCGCGCCAGTCGCCCACCCTGCAGGACATCATCGCCGCGCTGGAAAGCTCAGCCAGGCCGGTGGTCGCCGCGATCCACGGCACCGCGCTGGGCGGCGGGCTGGAGACGGCGCTGGGCTGCGCCTTCCGCGTCGCGATCCCTTCCGCCCGGATGGGCCTGCCCGAAATCAACCTGGGCCTGTTCGCAGGCGGCGGCGGCACGCAGCGGCTGCCGCGCCTGATCGGTCCGGAAAAAGCGCTGGAGCATGTGCTGTCCGGCAAGCCGGTGGGCGCCAGGCAGGCATTGGAGCTGGGCATTGTCGATGCCGTGGAGGAAGGCGATCCCACCGTCATCGGCGCCGCCTTCGCCCGCCGCGTGATCGACGAAAACATCCCTGCCGTGCCGGTGCGCGACCGCGACGAGAAGCTGGCGGCGACCCGCGCCGATCCTTCGGCCTTCGACGCGCTGGCGAAGAAGCTGACGGCGCGCAGCAAGGGCCAGGCCGCGCCGCAGGCCAATATCGATTCGATCCGCCGCTCCTTCACCATGAGCCTGGACGAAGCGCTGGCGATCGACGCCGCCGCCAATCGGGAACTGATGGCGGGCAGCCAGTCGCGCGCTCTGCGTCACCTTTTCTTTGCCGAACGGGAAGCCGCCCGCATCCCCGGCCTGCCGGAAACCGCAAAGGCGCGGCCCGTGCAGAAAGCCGCGATCATCGGCGCGGGCACCATGGGCGGCGGCATCGCCATGTGCTTTGCCGGGGCCGGGGTGCCCGTCACCGTGGTCGACACGACGCAGGAAGCGCTGGATCGTGGTCTGGAGCGGGTGAAGGGCAATTACGCCACCTCGGTCAAGCGCGGGTCCATCGGTCAGGCGCAGATGGACGAGCGCCTTGCGCTGATCGCGGGCGCCACCGACCGCGCGGCGGCGGCCGACGCGGACATCGTGATCGAGGCGGTGTTCGAGGATATGGACGTCAAGAAGGAGATTTTCACCGATCTGGAAAAGCGGGTGAAGCCCGGCACCATCCTTGCCTCCAACACCTCGGCGCTCGACGTGGATGAGATCGCGTCGGTGCTGGAGCGTCCGCAGGATTTCGTCGGCATGCATTTCTTCTCGCCCGCCAATGTCATGAAGCTGCTGGAGGTCGTGGTGGCCCGGCACAGCAGCCCCGAGGCGATCCTGACCGCGATGGCGGTGGGCAAGACGATCGGCAAGGTGCCGGTCTGGTCGGGCAATTGCGACGGCTTCATCGGCAACCGCATGGTCGCCAAGCGCTCCGCACAGGCCGAACGGCTGTTGCAGCAGGGGGCCTTCCCGCAACAAGTCGACGCCGCCCTCACCAATCTGGGCTTCCCGATGGGGCCGCTGACCACGAACGACATGTCCGGCCTGGACATCGGTTATTCGATCCGCAAGCGCCGCGGCACCCCCTTCCCTATTGCCGACGCCATCGTCGAGAGCGGGCGGCTGGGACAAAAGACGGGCGCAGGCTATTATCGCTACGAACCGGGCGACCGCACGCCCCATCCCAGTCCGGAGACGGAGGCGCTCATCATCGCGACATCGGAAAAGCTGGGCATCACCCGCCGCGACATAGCGGAGGAGGAAATGGTGCAGCGGCTGCTGTTCCCGCTGATCAACGAAGGCGCGCGCATCCTGGAAGAAGGCATCGCGCTGCGGGCGTCCGACGTCGATCTGGTGTGGATCAACGGATATGGCTGGCCCCGGCATCTGGGCGGGCCCATGTTCTATGCGGACGAAACCGGCCTGGCGACGATCGTCGCCAAGCTGCGCGAGATGGCGGCCGAAACGCCGGGCGATCCGTCGCTGCAACCCGCCGCGCTTCTGGTAGAGCTGGCGGACGGGGGCCAGAACTTCGCCGACTGGCAGAAAAGCCGCGCCGCGGCCTGAACGAGACAGAGAATATTACAGGGATTTTTCGGAGACGATTATGAGCGACAACGAGTTTCAGCGCGACATCGACTATAGCGAGTTCGACTTCTTCAAGGTCGAAATCGCCGAGGACGGCGTCACCACCGTCACGATGAACGATCCCGACAAGCTGAATGCGGTGGGACCGCATAATCATTGGCAGTTGGAGGACATCTGGCTGAAGCTGGCGCGCGACGAGCGCGTCAAGGTCATCGTGCTGACCGGCGCGGGCAAGGCCTTTTCCGCTGGCGGGGACATCAAGCTGATGGCCGAACGCGCCCAGACCGAATATGGCCTGAAATATGCGTTGCGCGTGCCGATCAACACGCTGCGCATCTGGGACCAGATATTGATGACGCCGCAGCCGATCATCGCGGCGGTCAATGGCGACGCCATCGGCCTTGGCACGTCGCTGTTCGCCTTCTGCGACATGAGCATCGTCGCGGAGGACGCCAAGCTGGGCGACACCCATGTGCGCGTCGGCCTGGTGACGGGCGACGGCGGATCGGTGATGTGGCCGCTGCTGGTCGGGCCGCAAAAGGCCAAGGAATATCTGATGCGCGGCAAGCTGCTGAACGGCAGGAAGGCCGAGGAGATCGGCCTGGTCAACTATGCCTTCCCCAAGGAGCAGGTGCTGGAGGAAGCGCTGAAGATCGCGCGCGAGATCGCCGGACAGCCGATGTGGGCGGTCCGCTGGTCCAAGGCGGCGGTCAACAAGTGCATCCGCGATCAGGTGAACCTGACGGGCGAATTGTCCATCGCCTATGAAGCGATGACGATGCTGACGCAGGATTACAAGGAAGCGACGACCGCCTTCGCCAACAAGGAAAAGCCGGTCTTCAAGGGATATTGATCGCCATGGCCGCCTATCGCGACGCGGACAGCATAAGCACCGTCGCCGCGATCGGCGGCGGCGTGATCGGCAATGGCTGGGTCGCTGCCTTTCTGGGCAGCGGCCGGGCCGTGCGCCTTTACGATCCGATGCCCGGCGCGGGCGAACGCACCCGCGCCCATGTTGCGGGCGCATGGGACCAGATGGTCGAACTTGGGTTGGCCCAGGCCGACGACGACTGGTCTGTGCGCCTTTCGGTCCACGACACGGTGGCCGACGCGCTCGCAGGCGCGGATTTCGTCCAGGAAAGCACCCCCGAACGCACCGAGGTCAAGCAGGCGCTGTTCGCTGATCTCGACCGGCTGGCGCCCGCGGATGTGCTGATCGCCAGCAGCACGTCGAGCCTGCCCGTCACCGAGTTGCAGGCCGGCCTTGCGACCGCCGATCGTTTCGTGCTGGGCCATCCGTTCAATCCGGTGCACCTGATCCCGCTGGTCGAAGTGGGCGGCGGCGAACGGACCGCAGAAGAAGCGGTCGACACCGCCTTCGCCCTCTATGCCGCCATGGGCAAGCAGCCGATCCGGCTGAAGCGCGAGATATTCGGCCATATCGGCAACCGGCTGACCGCCGCCATGTTCCGGGAGGCGGTGCGGCTGGTGGCGGAGGGTTATGCCAGCGTCGGTGACATCGACAAGGCGATGAAACACAGCTTCGCGCTCAAATGGGCGATCCAGGGGCAGTTCACCACCTTCCACACATCGGGCGGCGCGGGCGGTCTGGCCGAATTCCTTCCCAAATTCGGGCCGGGCATCGTCAGGCGCTGGGAAAGCATGGCCGATCCGCCGCTGGCCGACCCGGCCTTGCAGGCGATGCTGGTCGAGCAGATGGAGGAAGCCGCTGCCGGGCGAAGCGTGGCGGAAATCGCCGCCCGGCAGGACGAGAAGCTGATGCAGATGCTGAAGCTGCTGGCGCCGGACAATGAGCAATAATAGCCGAAAGTAGACGAAAATCATCCCACCCTACCGATCCCGGCCATGATAATATGGTCCCGTCCCGGCGCCTCCAAAGGTTGGCCGGTCCGAGTGGAGAGGAAGGAAGAGATGACCGTCGATGTGATCAATCGCCCGGAAGCCGAAGACCTGCATGTGCAGGATGTCGTCGCGGCGGGCGAACTGGAAAGCTGCAACCATCTGCTGGACGACCCGGAAGCGCTCAACCGCTTCTACGAGGAGAAGGGCTATATCCTGCTGCGCGGCGTGTTCGATAGGGATACGGTGGCGCGCGCGCGGGATGAAATGCTCGCGGTCGCTGCTCAGATGGGGCTGGTCGAGCCGGGCGATCCCACCGGCAAGTGGACGGGCAAGCCTTCGGTCGGCGGCATGGAGGAAAGCGATCTCTATGCCGGGATCGCCGCCCGTCTGATCGAGGACCCGGCCAATCAGGCGGTGATGGAAAAGGTGCTGGGTGAACCGGCCTGCTCCGTCCCGATCGTGCAATATCGGACCTATCCGCCCCAGAGCAAGCTGGGCACCGTGCATCAGGACGGCTTCTACAGCCCCGGCATTCAGGATTATCGCCCGGTCTGGGTGTCGCTGACCCCCTGCACCCGCGACATGGGCGGGCTGGCGCTGGCGGTTGGCCAGAACAAGCGCGGCTATTTCCACAATGTCGGCAAGCCCAATCCCTTTCCGATCCCGCGCGACGCGATCCCGGCGGAAAGCTGGGCGACGACCGACTATATGCCGGGGGACGTGCTGGTCGTGCATCCGTGCACGCCGCATTGCGGCCTTCCCAATAATAGCGACCGGCTGCGCGTCTCCTTCGACTCGCGGGTGCAGTCCGCCGCCAACCCCAGCGCCATCGCGGCCACCGTCAAGTCCTTCACGCCCACGACCGTCACCGTGGATGCGGATCGCGTCGGGGAGATCACGCTGAATATCGACAAGGACAGCTATTTGCGCCCCATCGATCCGGGCGTGCGCGAGAGCTTCGATGGCTTCGTCACCTATATGAAGCCCGGCATGCGGCTGGTCGTGGTGCGGGATGGCGACCGCGCCGTCATGCTGCGCAAGGCGGCGGAGGGATAAGGGCAAGGCGATGAACGATGCCGTGAAGCTGTTGACGCGCATGTTCGGCTTCACGGAAGAAGGCCGGCACCGTCCCGACATCTTTCCTGTCGGAGGCGAAAGCCGGCCGTCGCCGGCGGACTATTTCCATCCCGATGTCGTGCACAGCCTGTTCGGCCCCAGCGGCACGAAGGAGACGCTGGTCGGGCGCGACGCCTTTCTCGCATTCGCGGCCTCCTGCGCGGAGGCTCTGGCGGAAAGGCGGGACGAGATCATCGCCATCACCTGCGTCGACCGGCAATGCGCCTTCGTCCACGCCCGCGCCTACCGCAAAAGCGCGGCGAATGGCGAGGACATCCATTATGAATGGGCCATGCTCTACCGCGTGGAGCAGGGCCTGATCACCTATGGCGCCGACATGCTGGATGCCCCCGCGCAGGCCTTTTGGGGGCGAGTCCGTCAGAGGCCTAATCCCAGTTCGACTTTCTAGGCGGCGTGGACAAATTCAGGACTCGCTGAACTGAGTAATTTGGGTGGAATCAGGACATTCCCCCTCCCGCAGGCGGGAGGGGGCTAGGGGGTGGGCTGGCGCGGCATCTGCGCTGTTTTGCAACGGCTAAGTCAGAAGCTCGCTACGCTCGCGCCCACCCCTAACCCCTCCCGTTTACGGGAGGGGAATGTCTTGGATTGGCCAATCCCCGACATTCCGAAACTCTCCACGCGGCCTAACCGCCTGGAACATGCGCCCCTATGGCTGACGGGAACGCGCCGATCCCCCTCAGTGACATCAGCAACGACCCTCAGGCAGAGGCGGGATAGACGCCGCGCTTTTCCACGAGACGGGCGAGATGCCAGTCCCGGTCGCCCAACAGCGCGTCGATGGCGGTCAGCCGCTTGAAGGCATGCCCGACCTTATATTCGGCGGTGATGCCGATGGCGCCGTGCATCTGCACCGCTTCCTGCCCGATGATGCGGCCTGACTTGCCGATCTGCGCCTTGGCTGCGGAGATGTTGCGGCTCCGTTGATCGGCATCGCTGTCGAGCGACAGCGCCGCAAGGATCGCCATGCTGCGCGACAGTTCAAGCTGCATCAGCATTTCGACGGCGCGATGCTGGAGCGCCTGGAAACTGCCGATGGCGACGCCGAATTGCTGCCGGGTCTTGAGATAGTCGACGGTGACATCGAACGTCTCCGCCATGGCGCCGACCGATTCCGCCACCAGTGCAGCGGTCGCTTCCTCGAACACGCGGGCCAATATGCCCTCCCCCTGCCCCGTCGCGCCGATGAGCGCATCCTTCGGGACATTGACGCCCGACAGGGCGAGCGTGGCGACCGGCACGCCATCATAGCCGCGCTTCCCCTCGACCGTCACGCCAGCCGCCGCCGCATCCACGAGGAAGAGCGAAAGGCCCTCTGCCGTCATCGCGCTCACGATGAACGTATCGGCGCTCTGCCCATGCAGGACCGCGATCTTGCGGCCATCGAGCGTCCATCCATCGCCCGACGCAGACGCGGTCGTGCGCGCCGCCAGCGTATGGCGCGGCAGGCCCTTCTCGCCATGCGCCAGCGTCAGGATGCGCTCGCCAGCCGCAATGCCCGGAACGATGTCCCCGCGCTGCTGCGCTGACGCGCCATGGCGCAGCACGCCGCCCGCCAGCACCACGGTTGCGAAATAGGGTTCGACCATCAGGCCGCGCCCCAGCGCCTCCATGACGATCATCATCTCCACGCCGCCGCCGCCGAAGCCGCCATCTTCTTCCGCGAACGGCAGCGCGAGCAGGCCCATCTCCGCAAGACCTGCATAGGCCTCCCGGCTCCAGCCATCGGGCGTCCTGAGCGCATGTTCGCGCTTCTGGAAGTCGTAGGTTTCCGCCACGAACCGCGTGACGGTTTCCTGCAGCATCTTCTGTTCGTCGTTCAGGTCGAAATCCATGGCGCGTCAAAGTCCCAGCATGGTCTTGGCGATGATGTTCTTCTGGACCTCATTGGACCCACCGAAGATCGACACCTTGCGCATCGTGAAATAGAAAGGAGCGGCAGCGCCGATCCAGCCATCGTCCGGATCGTTCGGCGCATGATCATGATCGGGCATGGCAAGGCCCGCCGGGCCTGCCAGCTCAGCGACCAGTTCGGTCATGCGCTGCTGCATTTCCGTGCCCTTGACCTTCAGGATGGACGCCGCCGCATTGGCGCCGCCGCCATGGGCATCGGCGGCGACGACGCGCAACTGGGTCAGTTCCAGCGCCCGGAATTCCACCTCCACCTCCGCCAGCTTGTGCGCAAGGCGGCGCTGTTCTTCGTCGGTCAGGGTGCCGTCCGCGGCAAGGCGGCTCTCCAGCGCGCGCAGTTGCGAAAGCCTTTCCTTGGAAAGACCGATGCGGGCGATGCCGCTGCGTTCGCTGCCCAGCAGATGCTTGGCGACGTCCCAGCCCCGGCCTTCCTCGCCAATGACATTCTCCACCGGCACGCGCACATCGTCGAAGAAGACTTCATTGGCGTCATGCTCGCCGTCGATCGTCTCGATCGGGCGGACGGTGATGCCCGGCGTCTTCATGTCCAGCAGCAGGAAGGTGATGCCCTGCTGCTTCTTGCCGCTGCTGTCGGTGCGGAACAGGCCGAACATCCAGTCCGCATGCTGGGCCTGTGTCGTCCAGATCTTCTGCCCGTTGAGGACATAATGATCGCCGTCTCGAACCGCCGTCGTCTTGAGGCTGGCAAGGTCGGAACCGGCGCCGGGTTCGGAAAAGCCCTGGCACCACCAGATGTCGATATTGGCGGTGACCGCCAGGAACCTGTCCTTTTGCGCGGGGGTGCCGAACTTGCACAGCACCGGACCGATCATGTTGACATTGAACGGCGATCCTTCCGGGGCATGGGCCAACGCCATCTCCTCCTGAAAGATATAGCGCTGAGCCGGCGTCCAGGCCTGCCCGCCATATTCGACGGGCCAATGCGTCACGGCCCATCCCCGCGCGTTGAGGATGCGTTGCCACCGCACCGTATCCTCCTTGGTCAGATGATCGCGGTTGATCATCTTGCGCCGCAGATCCTCTGGGAGGGCTTCCTTGAGGAAGGTCCGCACCTCATCGCGGAAGGCCGTTTCCTCGGGCGTAAAATCCAATTTCATCGCGCTGTTCCCATATAAGAACCCCTTCCCCAGCAGGCATTAGGCTTCCAAGTCAACGGCGCGACCAAGGCCTTCACATGCCCGATATCATTGCGTCAGATCGAACAGCACGCGCCCGCCCCCGCCCGTCCGGGCAAGCGCAATCCCCTCCTCCGCACGGGACAGCGGAACGATGGCGCGCACCGGCAGGGACGGCGGATCGGCGGCATGGAGCGCGGCCAGTTCCGCGAACATGGCGTGCACGCCCTCAACACCCATGGCCTCCTCCGCGGGGCGAAGGCTGAAGCCCAAGATCGAGAGGCCACCCCCGGTCAGCAATTGCGAACGAACCTGGATCGGCTTGCCGGAGAGATGGCCGAACAGCAACAGCCGGCCGCCCGGCGCCAGGCAGCTTGCAAGCCGGTCGGTCGCCGCGCCCGCCACGCAATCGAGTGCGGCGCGGACAGGCCGCCCGCCCGACGCCGCCAGTGCGCGCTCCGCCAGACCGTCGCCGTCCAACAGCGCATCGGGTGTCGCGGGATGCGGCCTTCCCACGACATCGACAACCTTGACGTCCATGCGCGCGGCAAAGGTGCGAACCCAATGCGCCACGACCGATCCCGCACCATTTTGAATGATCGCATCGCCCGGAAGCACGCCAGCATGGCGCAGGAGCAGATGCGCAGTAGGAGGGTTGATGCGCAACATCGCCGCCTGCACGGGATCGAATCCGGCCGGCAGAGCTATCAGATGGCGACGGGGCAAAAGGCGCATCGCACACCAGTTGCCCCGGCCAAGCACCATCACCAGATCGCCCGGACGAAGGTCGGCAACGGCTTCGCCCACTGCCTCCACCAGCCCCGCGCCCTCGGCTCCCAGCGGTTGGTCATGCGGCAGATCAAAGGAATATCCGCCTTCAATCGCCAGAAGGTCAGCCGGATTGACAGGCGCATAGGCCATGCGCACCAGCACTTCATCATTCCGGGGCACGGACGGCGCCGGCGCCTCCGCAAGGCGGACACGCCCCTTTCCGCAGGGCAGCACCGCGCGGTTCACGCCGATACCGGCCCTGCGCTCAGGCGAAATGCCGCCGGTAGCTGGCGATCTTGATCGTCTCGGGCATTTTCACGACATTGCTGCTGTCCCGCTCCAGCCCGTCTTCCTCCTGATGCAGTTCGGCAATCCGGGCTTTGCGGCTGATCAGCAGGTCCAGCATTTCCTGTCCGCGCTCCGCAATCACGGACGGCCGGGCGATGACGCTGACGGTCAGCCGATCCATATTCCGGCCGAAAGGCAGCAATACAGCGACGCAGCCGACCCCGTCCCGATCCTGTTCGATGGCCCAGCCCTTTTCACGCAGCACGGCGAATTCGGACAGAAGCTCGGCCAGGCGGACATGCCGGGACAGGTCTGTTTCCTCCGCGTTCAGGCGGTGGACCGCGGAACGGATGCCTTCATTGCGGTAGCTCGAAAGCAGCAGCCGCCCCTGCGTGCTGTGCAGGATGGACAGTTGATCGCCCGCATGAGCATCGAGCGCATCCTCATTATTGCCGTGGATGACATGCAGATGCTGCAGCACATAGTTGGAACTGGTCGACAGCAGCACCGTTTCGCCCGTCAGCTTGGCGATCTCGTCGATTGCGGACAGCACCGGCCCGCCACGGAACAGCGAAGGCTTCACCCAGGCGCCGAGCAGGGCGACCCGCGCGGTCGGACTATAGGTCCGGCGAACGCGATTATAGTGGAGATAGCCCAGCCGCGTCAGGCAGCGGAGCAGTTCGGATGTGCTGGATTGCGGATAGTTCAGCGTGCGCGACATTTCCATGACGGTGGCGACGCGGCGATCCTGGTCGAAATATTCCAGGATCTCCAGCACTCGATGCGCGGATTTGATGGTCCGGGATGCGCTGGTGGCCATTGGCTTTCCTCTTCCTCCCGCGGATGCATGAAATTGCATCTGCTGCACGGATTTTCGTACCGCATCATGAATATAATGTCCAACGGTTTTTCGAATTGCGTTCGAATTTTCGAACAGCTATGCAATGCGAGTTGAGACCGGAAAGGTGAACAGGGGACGATGCAGCAGGCCAAATCAGAGGAAACCCGCGCCCGCGGACCGAGGGCGATCACCCGCGTGCTCGATCTGCTGGCCCTGCTGGCAGGCAAGCAGGACGGCATGAGCCTGGCCGAACTCAGCGCGGTCATGACGGTGCCCAAGAGCACATTCATCGACACGCTGCGGGGTCTGTGCGACATGCATTATCTGTCCTGTCAGGAGGGGCGATACCGACTGGGTCCGGCGGCCTATCATTTCGCCAGCCGGATCGTGCGTCATTGGTCGGCGCCGGAACTCATCCGCACCCTGGTCAAGCAGCTCGCCTCCGAAACCCGCGAGTCGGTGGGGTTCGCCATTGCCGATTGGGAAATCGGGCAGGCCATCTACACCGAGGCGAGCAACAGCCCGCAGCCGGTGCGATATGCCATGCAGGCAGGGCTGCGGGCGCCGCTCTACGCCAGCGCCGCCGGGCGTGTCCTCATGGCCTTTGCCAGCCCCGAACAGGTGGAGGAATATCTGGCCCGCGCCCATCTCAGGAAGTTGACGGACAGCACGCGGACCGACCCCGATGTCATCCGCGCCGGCCTCGCGGCGATACGCGAACAGGGCTATTGCGCCAGCTTCGGGGAGATGTTGAGCGACACCGCGGCCCTGGCGGTGCCGGTCATGGGCCCTGACGGCGATCTGCTGGGGGCGCTCATGCTGGCGGCTCCGCTGGACCGGATGAAGCAGAATTTCGAACGGCTTCTGAATGCCACGGTGGAGGCGGGCCGCCACGCCTCAGCGGGAAGCTGACGCGCGGCGACGGGTCGGATCAGGTTCAGACCGGCAGGCCCATGAAGCGCATGCCGTTTTCATACATGACCTTGCGGACATCCGATGCCGACAGGTCCCTGCACGCTTCCTCCGCGAACAGGCGCGGTTCAGCGACGCCCTCCGCATGGGGATAGTCCGATCCCATCAGGACCCAATCGGCGTTGCCGACCTGATCGATGATGGATTTCAGATCGTCTTCCGGATAGGCGACGACCGACACATGCCGGGCGAAAATGGCGCTCGGCCGGTCCTTCAACTGGCCGGCGGGCCACTGGCCGTTCTTCGCGATACCCCGGCACTTGTCCATCTTCACCAGCATGGAGGGCACCCATTCGGCGCCATTTTCGGCAGACAGCAGCCTTATATTGGGAAAGCGTTCGAAGAAGTTCCAGAAGATGAAGCTCGACAGCGTCTCGATCACCGGCCGTTCCGAATAGCCGTGCATCCACACGAAGGCGGACTGCCGGATGCGCGATTGCTGCATCCCCTCCCCCCACAGCGCCATATGATCCTTCATGTAGATGGCTTCGGAAACATGGAAGACGACGCGGATGCCGGCTTCATTGGCGATCGCCCAGAAGGGATCGTGATCCGGATGCGCGGGCGCCTTGCCGTTATAGGGGCCCATCGGCATCAGGATGAGCTTCGCGCCCTTGGCGACGACATCCTTCAGCGCCTTGCAGGCTTCCTCGACATTGTCGAGCGTCATGATGGGGCATGAAAAGATGCGGTCGTTGTAATTATACTTCCACTGGTCGTACATCCAGCCATTATAGGCGTTCAATACCGGATAGGCATAGCGCGGGTCGTCCAGGAAACTGATGGCCGTGATCATGTTGCCGACGAAGAGGATGGACGAACGCACATCCCAGGCATCGAGCAGTTTCACCCGTTCCCCCGGCTCGACCATGGCCGGGGTCTTGGGCACATGCATGTCGATCTCGGCCTTGCCTTCCTTCATGGCGCGCAGCCATTCATGCAGCTTGCCGGGCGCGGGAACGCGGCCATCCTCGAACAGATGGTCGGCGCTGATCTCCACCTTGCGCGGCCCCACATACATGGCGAAGTCGCCGTCCGGTCCTGACTTGAACGTGACGCCATAACGTTCGGCGGCGTCTTGGGGCAGATATTTCGTCCATGCCTCATCCGTTTCCCAGAAATGCGTATCGGCATCGAAGATCGGACCGGAATAAACGGGCGAAGTTTCCGCCGCTTCGATTTGTGCAGACATGATGTTCCTTCCCCAAAACCATGACGTTATTCGATATGATCTGGACCACGCCGCCATCAAAACCGGGCGCCGAGTGTCGAAACCTGTAAGTGTCGAAATCTATATAGGCATGGCTGCATGTCGCGAATATCGGCCCCGCCCTGCCATCACATAGGCGATGGGATGCCGATGCCATCAGATGGCCGATCAGTGTGTGTTACCCTCCGATGGCGGTGGCGGCGTTATTGACGCGGGCAGGCCGCCACCCATAGGCCAGACAATCAAAACGCATGGAGGCAATGGATGGCTGAGCTGGACGAGAAACAGAAATCGGGCGTCGACTTCATCAGCGGCATCATGGGCGAAGGGTTCGGCAACGCCTTTCGGGAAGCCTGCACCGCTGACCGTTTCGGCTCGCCCATTCCGCGCATGGCGGCAAGCTGGGCCTTTCACGACGCCTGGCAGCATCAGGGCCTTGCGCCCAGGGAAAAGAGCATGGCCGTCATATCGGCGCTCATCGCCATGCGACAGTCGCTGGAACTGAAGAACCACGTCAAGATCGGCATCGCCAACGGACTGACGGCGCAAGAGCTGGAGGGATTGCTGGTGCAGCTTACGCCCTATGTCGGCTTCCCCTGCATCGCCTCCGCCACCACGGCGGTCATCGAGGCCATGCGGGAAGCGGGCGTGTCCCCGGACGTGCAGACGGCGGAGGAAAAGGGGCTGTTGTGACCGGCGCGACGACCATGGCGAATCCGCATTTTTCCGACCTGCCGAAGACGCTGGAACACACATTGCCGGAAGTCATCGCGCATGTCGCGGCACGCTATGGCAGCACGCCCTTCATCATAGGCGAGGACGGAGCGCGGATCAGCTTCGCGCAATATAAGGACCGGGTGGACGGTCTTGCCCGCGCCCTGATCGCCCATGGCGTCGCCCATGGCGGCCGGGTGGCGATCTGGGCGCCCAACAGCCCGGAATGGATGATCGCGGCGGCGGCGGCGGAAAGCATCGGCGCGATCATGGTGCCGGTCAACACCCGCTTCAAGGGTGGGGAAGCGCTCTACATATTGGCGAAGACGCGCGCCAAGATCCTGTTCACCGTGACGGGATTTCTGGGCAATGACTATGCCGCCATGCTGGTTCAGGCGGGCGGCGGCGCAGGCGAAACCGGGCCGGTGCGCGACCTGCCGGGGTTGAGCCATATCGTGGCGCTGGACGGGCCTGCCTTCGCCGCCTTCCAGCGCGAACAGGCGGACGAGGCCGCGCTGGCGGCGCGAATCGCGGCCGTGACGCCGCAGACCATCGCGGACATTCTTTTCACCAGCGGCACCACCGGGCAGCCGAAGGGCGCGATGCACAATCATGGGCAGGCGCTGTGGGTGCCGGCCATCTGGAACGAATCCAACGACCTGCGGGCGGGCGACCGCATGGCCATCGTCAATCCCTTCTTCCACAGCTTCGGTTACCGGTCGGGCTGGATTTCCGCGCTGGTCGCGGGAATCACCGTCTATCCGCTGGCGACATTCGACGCGGAAGCGCTGCTGGGGCTGATCGAGCGCGAGAAGATCAGCGTGCTGATGGGACCGCCGACCATCTTCTTCTCGCTGATGGAGCATCCGCGTTTCGGCGCGTTCGACATCTCATCCCTGCGGGTCGGGCATACGGGCGCATCCAATGTTCCGGTGGAGTTGATCCGCGCCGGGCGGGAAATATTCGGGTTCGACCTGTTCCTGACCAGCTTCGGCCAGACCGAATGCACGGCGCTGGCCACAGTCAACTATCCCGACGCCAGCTTCGAAACCATTGCGAAGACGGTCGGCAAGCCGTTGCCCGGCGTCGAACTGCGCATCGTCGATGGGGACGGCAATCCGCTGCCTCCCGGAGAAAGCGGCGAACTGCTGATTCGCGGGCCAATGGTCATGCAGGGCTATTTCGAGGAGCCGGAGCAGACCGCGGCGACGATCGACGCGGATGGCTGGCTTCATAGCGGCGATGTCGGGTGCATTGGCGAGGACGGCACGCTCCGCATTCTCGACCGCCTCAAGGATGTCGTCATCGTCGGCGGATTCAACGCCTATCCGGCGGAGATCGAGAATATCCTGCGCAAACATCCCGCCATCGCTGATGTCTGCATCATCGGCTGGCCCGACGATCGCATGGGCGAGGTCTGCGCAGCCTGCGTCATCCTTAAGGCAGGCGCGGCGCTGACGCTGGCCGAACTGACGGCCTGGAGTCGCGAGCAGATGGCGAATTACAAGGTGCCGCGCCATTTGTTCCTGGTGGATGACTTTCCGCGCACGCCCTTGGGGAAAATCCAGAAATTCCTGCTGCGCGACCAGGCGAAGGCCCAAGCCGCGGGCTGATCACAGAATGGAAGCGAGCATGACCATGAAATTCAAGGGCGACTTCTATCAGATCGGCGTCGTCGTGCGCGACATCGATGCAGGCATGGCGCATTATCGCAATCTGCTGGGCCTTGGGCCTTTCTGGCGGCTCGATACCGATTATGAAGGGCGCTATCGCGACTGGCGCGGGCGCTTCGCCAATAGGAACGCCTTCACCAAATGGGGCGACGTCTATCTGGAAATGATCGAGCCGGTGGTCGGCCAAGGGAACGCCAGGGAATGGCTGGAAACGCGCGGTGAAGGCATTTTCCATCTCGGCTATGCGGTCGACGACCTGTCGCAGCGGCCCGATGGCGTCGATTGCGTGTTCGAGAGTTGGGGCGCCAAAATGCCCAATGGCGATGCGGCGGTGATCCACCTCGATACGGTGGAGCAGCTTGGCTATTATGTGGAGCTTTCGGACCGCGCTTTGGTCGACAGGCTGAACGCCAGAATCGACAAGTTCATGAATGAACTGGCGATATGAACGCGCGCTGCGTCTCCTATTTGCCTTAGGGCAATAGGAGACGCAGATCGTGGTCGAGCGCCGCCTGCCCGAAGCGGGCGGCATAGGCGGTGTTGACGGCCTCGGTCTGGAAGCGCACCTCATTGGTGAGGAAGATGAACAGGCCCCACAGAATGGACCGCCTGTAGTCGAGCCAGGCCGATTCCCAATCCAGAACGGGACCACCCTCCCGCGCCAGCGCGTCGAGATAGATACGCAGAAGATCGCCTTCCCATGCGGCGCGGTCGGCCAGGTCGGCGGCGCAGACGATATGATAGGAGACTTCATGGTGCCAGGCGGTCTGCGCCACCTGCGCGTCGAAATAGCCGGGCGTGCCGTCCTCCAATATGTAGAGATTGCCCAGATGCGTGTCGCCATGGATCAGGCAGCGGGGCTGGGCGCGCTGAATCTCTCCTATGGTCATCAGCGCCCGTTCCATCCAGTCGCGGTCGTGCAGCCGGGTGGAGACGGCCGCGCCACGCGGCGAGGCCATATAATGCGCCCAGACATCGGGCAGGAGATAACGGCGCATATAGTCCAGCCCCCAACCGTCGAACCGGCTGGCGATGTCGGCCCAGCGGCCACCGGGCCGGAAATGGGGTGAAGCCCAGGTCGCGGCATGATAGGCGGCCATGGTCTCCATGCGGCGGGCGATCTGGTCGAACCGCTGCGGACGCAAGGCGTCGCAGAAATCGACGCCGGGGCGCTTCAGATCCTCCATGATGACGATGGACTGGTGCGAATGGGGGTCGGTGCCCGCGAAATAGGCGCGTGGCGACGGCATGGGGATGAGCGGCTGGATGTCGGCGTAGAAGCGCGTTTCATTGGCGTACATCGCCGCCATCTTCGGGCTATGCTCCTCAAAGCCGCCCTTGACGATCAGGGTTTCGCCAATCTGCCCGGCGCCCTCCCCTTCCACGGCGAGGCGAACGCGAATCTTGGTCGATGTGCCGAGAATGACATCGATCACCTGCGATTCAACAACGGATATATGAGGCAGCCGCTGGCGCAAGGCGCGGGTCAGCCACGCGCTGTCGATCTGCTGCGGCGTCAACGGCAGGGGTAGCGCATCGGCGGGATAAGCCTCACTCATCATTCTCTCCAGCGTCGTTTCCGCACAGAATGCCAGACGGCGGCGTGCAAGAAAAAGGGGACGCAGAACTCTGCGCCCCCTTGATGCTTCACGGCCCGGGCCGGATCAGAATTTGAAGCCGACTTCAACGCCATAGGTGCGCGGTTCGCCGTAGACGCTGTTCTGGAAGCCCAGCCCTTCCGCGATGAGGCCCAGCACGCCGATGCGGTAGGTCTCGTTCAGCGCGTTGTTGACGAAGGCCGCCACCGAAGCGCCCGAACCGCCGACATTGTTGAGTTCGGCGCGCAGGTTGATCAGCGAATAGGCGGGCTGCACGCCCTGTATCTCGAAGTCGTCGAGATAGATCTTGCTGCGCCAGGTATAGTTCAGGACGAAGTTGAGCTGGCCCAGATCTTCGCTGACCGGCGGCGAAATGGTTGCCGTGGCGCCGAGCTGATGCTTGGGCACCCCGCGCTGTTCGAACTCGGTCAGGCCGTTCAGCACGACCCGGCCCGCCCGGATGTCGACCTTCGTATAGGAATAGAAGGCCGCCAGCGAGAAGCTGTCGGTGCTGAAATTCGCCTCGAACTCGCCGCCGACATTGCGCTGCTTGGCGGTGTTGTCGACGATGGTGAAGACATTGCCGTCGATGAAGGTCGCGCGCTGCTTCTGCACGTCGCTGCCGTCCTGACGGAACAGGGCGGTGCTGGTGGTCAGGCGGCCCGCGCCCAGCCGGTGGTTGGTCTTCAGGCCGATTTCATATTCATCGACGAATTCGGGCAGGAACGGCCGCAGCGTGATCGCGTCGGTGGCCCGGGTCGAAAAGCCGCCCGCGCGGAAACCATGGCGATAGGACGCATAGGTGGTGACTTCCGGGCTCGGCTCATATTGCACCGTCGCGTCGTAGGTCCATTCCTTGAACGACTTGCTGTTGGTGAAGGAACATTGGCTGAGCGGAACCCGCTGAACGCCGGCAGTCGACGTATCGGTGTCGAACGAGCAGCGGCCGAAGGTGCCGTCAGCATTGGGATAGTTGGGCTGCGAAGGCGAAACGGTGATCTTGCGCTTGTCATAATTATAGCGAAGACCGCCGGACAGGCTGAGCTGATCCGTGACCTTGAAGGTGCCGGCGACGAATGCGGCCGCGGTGCGCGAATAGCCTTCGCCCGGATTGCTGGTGACGAACAGCGTCGCGTCTGTCGTCGCAGGATTGAGGCCGGCTCCCAGGATATTCAGTTGAGGCAGCGTATTGGCGAGCGAACCGTCAATGCCCTTTTCCTCGAAATAATAACCGCCGACGATGAGGTCGAGCCGGTTTTCGAACATCTTGGCCTGAAGTTGCAGTTCTTCGGAAATGTTGCGTGAACGCGCAAACTGATAAGGGGCGATCAGGAAGGCGGGAATGCCGTCATAATCCTGAACGGTATCCCGACGCTCCTTGCGATAACCGAAGATATTCTTCAGCGTCAGGCCGTCGGCCAGATCCCAGGTCGTCTTGTTGGTGATGCCCCAGTTCTTGATGCTCTCCCGCGGCAGGCCGAACACGTCGAGATTGCTGCCATTGCCCGACCCGGAATTGAGCGTGAAGCGGCGCGAGCGGAAAAGCTGCTGCGCCTCCGCGAACTGACCCGGAATATCCGCGAGTCTGGCATAGTTGTTGAGAGCCGAAGGATAGTTGATGGACGTAAGGAAAGACGCCGTGCCGTTTTCCCGCGACTTGAACCAGTCGAATATAGTCAGCGATTCGATGCCGTTGCCCGGCGAGACCAGCGCCGACACGCGGAACGTGTCGTAATTCTGGTTGTCGAGGCGCAGGCCGCTGCCGATGTCGCGCGCCCAGCCGTCGCGTTCGCGGGTCTTACCCGCGAAGCGAAGGGCGACGGAATCCCCGACGGGCACATTCACCATGCCGAACAGGTCGTGCATGTCGTAATTGCCATATTGGCCGCGCACTTCGCCGGCGAATTCGCCCAGCTTCGGATGAGCAGGCTCGACCAGCACCGCGCCGCCGGTCATGTTGCGGCCGAAGAGCGTGCCCTGGACGCCCTTCAGAACCTGAACCGATTCCAGATCGTAAAGGCTGTTGCCGAAACCATAGGGGCGCGGCTGCACTACTTCAGCGAAATAGGTGCCGACCGGCGGGTCGGTGAAAAGCTGCGTTTCCTGCGTGCGCTGGCCGCGCAGCGAGAAGGCGACGGTGTTGCGCTGGCTCTGCGCGCTCGTGATCGACAGCGAAGGGGTGCGATATTGCAGACCCTGAACGTCGGTCACGCCCGAGCGGGAAAGCTGTTCGCCCGAAATGGCGGAGACGGAAATCGGCACATCCTGGAGCGCTTCGTCGCGACGGCGCGCCGTGACCACGATGTCGCCGCTCGACACGCCTTCGGCCTGCGGCTGCGCATTATCCTGCGCGAAGGCAGGCGCGGATATGAACAGGGCCGCACAGGTCGCGGCAAGATAGCGTCGATAGGTCATTGCATCCTCTCAAGGACTGGATGGAACCGGCCAATAGGCTCTGCTCTGAAGCCGGCGAACGGATGAAAGCCAGCTAGCCTCATTTCCGGCCATGCCAAACCCTTGATTAGCGGATGTTATGCATCATCAGATACACGATCTTCTGATCGCCGGAGGAAGAGGATGAAGATTTGAGCGGATGGTTGATTCCAGGCCACAGTTCGACCGCCGGCTTTTCGCTTTCCATTCCTGGCGGTTACATGGGCATCAACATTCCGACCACAGCAAATCTCCAGATCTTCGTCGGATGCTTTTGTCCGGCCGCCCGGATATTTTCACTCAAACGCTGATCCTGCGCGACCAGGCGGCGCGCCGTGCGCGGAGTTGATCCTCGCGCTGCTGCCGGTTCGTCCGCACGATGCCGGCGGGCAAATGCGCGTCCAGCCGGTCGAAGGGCAGGATGTCGAGCCAGTGAATCGGCCCAGCGCCCTGCTGCGTTTCCGGAAGACCCTGCCAGCGGATCATCGGCAACAGGTCGCGCAATCCGTCCGTCTGCACCCAATTGGCGACGCCCGGATCGCGCGCCGAAACGACCGCGGTGATCAGCCCGTCGGCATCGCGCGCCGATTGTGCCGCGGAGAGGCCGCTCTGCAAAAGATGCGCGTCGATGGACCGGTACCACCACATCGCCAGTTGCAGGCTGCTATAGGCCGCGCCGGCGGGGTCGAAGCGGATGATCGCCGCCTGATCCTCCTCCAGACGAAGCCTTCCGATGCTGCTTGCCTGGGTGACGAGGCCGCCGACGCTGGCCGTGCGCATGGGTTGCGGCATGCTGTTGGCCCGACGTGCCGCCGACAGGCGGAAGAACCAGAAATAGAGCGGCACCTCTTCCCGCGCCCGCCGCAGCGCTTCGTCCAGCCGCCGCTCGAAGGAGAAATGCTGGGCGCCGGCCGCATCGATCCGTTCGATCTCCAGAGCCAGTGGCGTCTCTCTTTCCCAATCCATCATCGAATCGCGCACGAACAGGAATTTGACGCGTGGATTGGTCGTCATGTGGTTGCGCCGCCCATTGGCGGGCTGATCGTCTATGGTGATCGTGAAGCGACCGTCCTGCGTCACATCGATGCCGGGCAGTTCGACTGTCTGGACGGTCATCGATGTGCCCCAATTCTCGACGAGCGTGAAGGACACATGCGCCGGGCAAGCGTCGATCACCCGGCCAGCGATCCGATAACGGCCGCCATGTGCGATGCCCGCGAGGCGATAACAATTGTCGGGATTGTCGCCGCCCATCCGCGCATCGGGCACGACCGCGCCCTTCCAGCCATGGCCCGGCATGAAATTACGCACGAAGCGAGGCCGGATCGGATCGCGGGCCGCCGCCTTGAACAGGTAATTGCCCATCCACGCATCCATCGCCGCGTCGAAAAGCGGCTCGACCTCCGGCGGCACGTCGCTGCCATGACCCACGCGCCAGAGCTGCGCGCAATGGTCGCGCGCCGCCCTGGTTGCCGCATCGTCCCACATGGCGCGAACTTCCGCTTCGGCGGCGAACTGATCCGCATTGGCGATTGGATTAGTCATCAGCCCTCTCTCATGTCGGCATTCGGCATCAGGCCGAACGTCAGGCGAAGCGCCCCAGCCTGAACCGGCGCGAATAGCCCTCGAACGCCGTCTCGATCATCTCGCGGGTGAGGCCGAAAGGCTCCAGCGCATAATCGTAGCGGCCATAGCGGTTGGAGGCATTGCCGGGATCGGCCAGCCAGGCCCGCATCCGCGCTTCGAATTCCCGTGTGCAATCCAGTTGCCAATGGCCATAGGCGCGGCGGATGACGTCCACCGGATCGCGCGTCAGGTCGTGGAAATCGACATGGAAGATGCGCGGATCGTCCACCAGCGGATTTTCCATCGTTTCGGACAACGATGCGGCGATGCTTTCGACAAAGGCGGGGCCAAGAGCCTGGAAATCCATCTGCCAGTTGGTGATGCCGCCATAGAGCACGGCCGTGATCGCCATGATCGACGGATGAACCTGAACCGGGTCCCGGTGCGGCCAGATGCACAGCGCATCGGGATAGGCTTCGAACAGCGCGTCCAGAGCGAACTGGTGATAGATGCCCTTGACCACCCAATGACTGGTGGGCTGCCGCCATTGCAACTGCTGGAGGAACTGGCGATGGAAGCGGTAGGCATCGGCAATATTGCTGGCGTCGAGGATCATCGCCAGCGCAGGCAGCTTGTACAGCAGCGAAGGATAGGCGTTCTGGAAGTCGAGGGTGAAGATTTCCTCGCATTCGATCGGGCAATGTCCGCGCTTGTCCCAATAGGGGTGCAGGGTCAGCAGACCGGGCGAGCGCATCAGCATCTCGTCCAGTTCCCTGGCGGCCAGTTCGATCCGTTCCGGCGTCGCCGGCACCTCGCCCGGCGGCGGACTGGGCGAATGGCTATGCCACCAGAGCGGTGCGCGGGCGCCAATATCCTCGGCCAGCAGCGAATGGATGAGCGTGGTGCCGGTACGGCCGAAGCCGATGACGAAAATGGGTCGCTCGATCTTCTCCTCGGCAATGGCGGGAATGCGCTTGCGATCGGCGGCAAGGCGCAGGCGCGTCGATAACAGCTTGCGCAGTTGCAGTTCGACGTCGGCCTTCTGCTCCGCGCGCAGAGGGGGCTGGTCGTTCAGCCAGGCTATGAACCGCTTGACCCGTCCGACCAGCGCGGGATCGGGCGTATCGAAATGGCCGGCGATCATCTGCGAGCTACGAATGAGAGCCGAAGCGTCTATGCCGGTCGAAAGGGCAGCGACATTTCCAACCTTTTCCGACCTGCTCCGCATCATCCGCTCCTATTTAGTTTACCAAGATATGGAAACTGGATCGGATTGGTGCTGAAAAGTCAATGAACCGGCAGAACATCACATATCTGGAGGAGGAAATTCGGAACGATCGTTCTTATCGGCAGCGGCCACGACCGCTTCCGCGACCGTCAGGGATTCTATCATGGCCTGATATTGCCGATCGCTGAGCATCGTTGGCCAAAGGATGTGCGGAGCGGTGCGATCGACCGCCACCAGCCTGGTGAGCGCGGCTCGACCTGCATGGGTCAATTCGATGAACAGGCCGCGCCGATCGTCGGGATTGGGAACGCGGCGAATGAAGCCGAGCGCCTCCAGCCGGTCGACCCGCTTGGCGACGCCCGCCAGCGACATGAGGAAATAATGTTTGAGCGCGGTCGGCGCGATGCGATGGGGCGGCCCCACGCGGTACAACGCATCGAGCAGGAGCACGTCGCCCGAGGTCAGCCCCTCCCTTGCGGCGGACTGCGTCATATGCCGCTCCATGCTGCGGGCGAGGCGCAGCAGGCGCGTGGTGACGGAATAGGCGCGGACCAGCACGGGATCATAGTCGGTCGCCCAGGCTGCCAGCGCGGCCTGAAGCGGATCGGGATTGTGCCGGCCATTATCGTTCGGACCCATATCGTTCAGGTACGGAGCATCGCTGACCTGCGCCTGCGGGTCGGGCAGGATGCGAAAGGCCGAGCCGGGCGCCAGCCGCCGGTCGGTCGACCAGAGCAGCACGCCCGCCTCGATCAGTTGATCGACCAGCCGGGATGCCGAGGATTTGCTGGCATAGTCCCACAGCCGGGCAAGGCCCGCCATGGATGGAATGGTGCGATGCACCGCATAATGCGCCTCCAGCGCGGCGCGGCATGCCTCAAGGTCCCGCCGCCCTTCCCCAGTCCTGGCCCTTCCCGTCATCGCGCCACAAAGCCATAGGCCGATACGATCCGCAAGGGGCGGGCGCGATCCGCCTGCCCGGCCAAGGACCGAAATTCCCGCCCAGGCGAATTTTCCTGCTTCGGTCAAACCCGTTCCTGCCTGCGCGGGAACAGCTTGTGCCTCGGCCCTGATCGGGACAGGCTTTAGCCGAAGATGCTGTTCCCGAACCGCTCGCCATGCTGGATCAGGTCGCCATATTGCTTTTCGATGCACATCAGGCGCCGGAAATAATGGCCGATCGCATATTCATCGGTCAGGCCATAGCCGCCATGCACCTGAATGCCGTTGCGCGAGACGGTCTGCCCGGCCTCCCCGACGACGAGCCGCGCAGCGGAGAGCGCGGCGGACCGCCTCGCCTCATCCTGATCGGCATTGGCCAAGGCATGATAGAGCATGGATCGCGCCTGATGGGCCGCGACGAAATTATCGGCCATGATATGCTGGATCGCCTGGAAGGAACCGATCGCGGCACCGAATTGCTTCCGCTCCTGAACATAGGCGCCGCAGATTTTGTTCGCTGCCTCCATCGCGCCCACCGCCTGGGCCATCAGCGCGATCGAAGCGCGGTCGATCGCCTCGCGCAGTACCGCCGAGCCGCGATTGCCGCCGATCAGCAGAGCCGCGGACGGCAGCTTTACATCGGCAAGGACGATGTCGGACGCGCGGGTGCCGTCGATCAACGCATAGGACCGGGCGGAAAGGCCGGATGCATCGGCGGGCACGAGGAACAGGCCGATGCCCTCCTCTCCCTCGATGCGAGCCGAGACGATCAACTGCCCCGCGCCCGGTGCATCGAGCGCCATGATTTTAGCACCCGACAGAATATAACCGTCGCCCGAAGGACGAGCCTGTGTGCCCGTCACTTCGACATCGAGCGGATGAGCGCCATTTTCCTGATGCGCGAGCGCGACGCGCAGCGTGCCGCCCGCGATCTCCCCCAGCAATTCCAATGCGCGCGCTTCGTCCGCCGCCTGCTTGAACACATGATCGGCCAGGACGACCGTGCTGACATAGGGTTCGGTCGCCAGCGCCTTGCCAAGCGCGATGTTGAGCAGCGCAATATCCTCCATCGTGCCGTCCAGACCGCCCGCTGCCTCCGGCACCGGCAGGGCGAGCCAGCCCAGTTCCGCGAACTGCGCCCAGCGCGCCTCGTCAAAGCCCAGCGCGCTCGATCGCTGATGCCGCCAATATTCGACGTCGGCATTTTCGGACAGCAGCCGATCGGCGCTGTCCAGAAGCATCGCCTGAATGTCCGACTTCGCGAAATCCATTGTCCCTGTCTTCCCCTCAAAGGCCGAAGGCGAGCCTGGCCAGAATATTCTTTTGGATCTGCTTCGAGCCGCCATAGATGGTCGCCGCCCGGTTGATCAGCGCCACGGTGGTCCGGCCGGGCGCATAGTCGGGCCACACGTCGGTGGGCGCCGGCGGCGGGACGGGCGCGGCGTCGAAGAAGCGCAGCGACTTGGCGCCCATGGCGTCGACCTGCAACATGGTGATTTCCTGCTGGAGTTCCGAGCCCCTGATCTTCAGCACGGAGGCGGCGGCAGCCTCCGGCTCGTCCAACTCCTCATGCGCCAGCACGCGCAGCACGGACCATTCCAGCGCGAGCAGATCCGCCTCCGCCTTCGCGAAACGGGCCCGGAAGGCGGGATCGTCCGCGACGCGGCGGCCGCCCACGCTTTCGCCAAGCGCGATGTCCTTCGCGCGGGCAAGCTCACGCTTGCTCCAGTAAATGAAACTGGACGTGGTACGCTCATGCTCCAGCAGGAACTTGGCATAGGTCCAGCCCATGCCCGGTTCCCCGATCAACTGGTCGGCGGGCACTTCGACATTGTCCAGGAACACCTCGCACAGATGCGCCTCGCCATTGATCTGCGGAATCTGGCGCACGGTGATGCCCGGCGTGTCCATCTTGATGATCAGGAAACTGATGCCGCGCTGCGGCTTTACAGTCTTGTCGGTGCGGACCAGGAAAAAGCCCCAGTCCGCATGCGCGGCGCCGCTGGTCCAGATCTTCTGCCCGTTGACGATATATTTGTCGCCGACCAGTTCGGCGCTGGTGCGCAGCGAGGCGAGATCGGAGCCCGACCCCGGTTCGGAAAAGCCCTGCGCCCACATCGTCGCGCCTTCGCGGATCATGGGCAGGAACCTGTCCTTCAGATAATCGGAACCATAGGTGTAGAGCACCGGCCCCAGCATATGCGTGCCGCCCCAGTCGAATTCGGGCGCGTCGGCCTTGTACAATTCCTCATTGAAGATGAAGAGCTGCATCGGAGTCCAGCCGCAGCCGCCAAACTCCACCGGCCAGTGCGGCACGGATCGGCCATGGGCGTTGAGGATGCGCATCCATTCCAGCAAGTCGGGCACGGCGGCGTTGTTGGCGACCTTCCGACGCTGGCGCTCCTTCATGTCGGCGGGCAAGACGCTGTCGATAAAGGCGCGCACTTCCGTCCGGAAGGTTTGAAGATCGGGATCGAGGCGCAATTCCATCGGATCGGCTCCGGCTGACTATAGGGTGATACCCGATTTCCATGGCCTGCACTCCCCAGGGGTGCAAGCAGGGCGGGGAGCAGCATCATCCATGCGATGGTGCGGCGGCACGATTTGACAGTAGATAGTCGTCATGATGAAAATCATACATGCAAAATGCAGATAAAGAAGATGCGGATGCGGAACGCGGCAGTCTGATATGGATTTCGGGCGCGACCGAGGGCATCGGCCTGGGCCTGGCGCGCAACGTTCCCTATGGCGATGCGCGCATCATCAATTTGTCGCGGCGGCCGCATCCCCATCATGAGAGCATCTTCCTCGACCTGGCCGATCCCGAGAGTTGGGACAATGTCGGCGCGCATTTTGCCGATAGCCTCGCCAATTTTCGGGGTGCCCGCGCGATATTCATCCAGAACGCGCATATGAAGGGGATGACGGGCTTTGTCGGAGAGGTGCCGCCGGACGATTATGCCCGCGACATCACCGCGAATGTCGCCGCGCCGCTTCGGTTGGGAGAGATGTTCCTGCGCGCGGTCGGAGAGAGCGGTTTTGCCGGAGAGGCGGGGCTGGTCATGATGTCCTCTTCCTCCGCCCGCTCTCCCACCATCGGACAAAGCGTCTATTGCGCCGGCAAGGCCGCCCTGGAAATGTGGGTGCGGGTGGCGCGCCGGGAACTGGCGATGCGGGATAGACGCAACGTCTGGGTCACGGCGGTGCGGCCCGGCTTCGTCGACACCCCCCTCACCCGGCATGTCGCGGCGATGGCCGACGACCATTATCCGATCGCTTCGCAGATGCGCAGGCAGATGGAACAGGGCATCGGCGTCATGGACATAGACAGCGCGGCGCGCCAGATCTGGGCCGCATTGCCGACGGACCAGTCGCTGCTGCTGTTCGGTGAGCAGGTGCGGCGGGAAGCCTAGAGTTTGTCCTGCCCAGGCGGGGTGGATAATTCCAGACTCGCCGGACTGAGTGATTTGGGTGGAATCAGGACATTCCCCCTCCCGCAGGCGGGAGGGGGCTAGGGGGTGGGCTGGCGCGGCATCTGCGCTGTTTTGCAACGGCTAAGTCAGAAGCTCGCTGCGCTCGCACCCACCCCTAACCCCTCCCGTTTACGGGAGGGGAATGTCTTGGATTGGCCATTTCCCGCCATTCCGAATTGTCCACGCGGCCTAGTTTGAACCGCGTTCCTGTGCAGGAGCAAGTCGCGCTTCAATCCAAAGCATCGCTGACTGAGACAGGCGGCGGCGCCACTCCCATCAGCTTTCTGCAAGGATCAGGTCGGAACCCTTCTCCGCGATCATCATCGTCGCTGCGTTGGTGTTGCCCGACACGACGGCGGGCATGACCGAGGCGTCGACGACCCGCAGGCCTTTCACGCCATTGACCTTCAGCGTGCCGGATACGACCGCATCCGGGCCGACGCCCATGGCGCAGGTGGAGGTGTGATGATAACCGGTCGACCCGCTAGCCCGCGCAAAGGCCAGCAATTCCTCATCGCTTTGCAGCGCTGCCCCCGGCGTCAGTTCATGGTCGAAATAGGGCGCGAGCGCGGGGCTTTCCATCACGCGGCGCGCCCAACGCAGCCCGCCGACCTGAGCGCGGCAGTCCGCCTCCGCCGACAGGAAGTTGGGCTTGATCGAGGGCGCATCATGGAAGTCGCCGCTCTTCACATGGATGGAGCCCTTCGACTGCGGCCGCATCACATAACCGCCCACCGTCATCCCCGGCAGCTTTTCCATCGTCATGGCGCCGTTTTTGGCCAGCGCCTCGAAATCCACCGTGGCGGGGCTGGCGAAGAATTGCAGGTCGGGCAGATCGAGCGCCGGATCGGACTTGAGGAAGGCCGTCAGGTTCGACCCACCCAGCGCCAGCAGTCCGGTACGGCTCGCGGCGAAACGGATCATCTGCCCCACCAGCGGCAGGCCGCGCGACATGGCGTTGAAGCTGGAAGCGCCCGGCTTGAGGCGAGCGCGGACCATCGATGCATAATGGTCCTGCAAATTCTCACCGACGTTCGGGCTGTCCACCAGCGTCGTGATGCCCAGCGCCCGCAGACGTTCGCCCTGGCCGATGCCGGACAGTTCCAGCAATTGGGGCGAATTGATCGTTCCGCCCGAAAGGATGACCTCGCGGCGCGCGCGCACCTGCCGCAGCCGGCCGCCCTTCCAATATTCGACGCCGACGGCCTTCCTGCCTTCGAACAGGATGCGCGTGACGTGGGCATGGATGATGACCTGCAGATTGGGCCGCTTCATCGCCGGGTGCAGATAGGCGACCGCCGCCGATACGCGCAGGCCCTTATGGGCGTTGAGCCGGACCCGCGCGACGCCCTCCCGCGTGGTGCCGTTCAGGTCTTTGGCCACCGGGGCGCCCGCTTCCTCGAACGCCTTCGTCATGATGTCCAGCATCGGGTGCCGCATCGGCACGTCGCTGATCTTGAGCGGGCCTTCCTGCTGGTCGCGGCTGGCGCCTTCGCCCTGCTGGTTCTCGATCCGGCGGAAATAGGTTTCCGCTTCGTCCCAGCCCCAGCCGGTCAGGCCCCTTTGCCGCCAGCCGTCATAATCTTCCGGCAAGCCGCGCACCCAGAGGATGCCGTTGATGGAGGAGGAACCGCCCAGAACCTTGCCGCGCGGGAAGAAATGCTGCCGGCCGTCCGAACCCGGATCGGGATCGGTCATGTAATTCCAGTTTATGCGCGGGTCCTTCAGCATCCTGGTGAAACCGGCGGGCACATGAATGTTCATCGTGCTCATCGCCTGCGCGGGATTGAAGAGATTCTGCAACGGCCGGTCGTCGCCGCCCGCCTCCAGCAGCGCGACCTTGTGGCGGCCGTTGGCGCTCAGCCGGTTGGCGAGCACGCAGCCGGCCGATCCCGCGCCGACGATGACATAATCGGCTTCCGCCTCCACGCTGCTCTGCGCCTCGACCATGCTGCCTTTCTCCTTATCCTCAGCACCGTGCATAGCGGGGAGGGATGAAGGGTGCGCAAGCCTTATGTCGGACTTTACCGACGAACATCGCCCTTATGATGGCTTGGCGGATGCCATCGAAATCCGGGGGTCGCCAGCGCTATGACTGCATCGGGACGTAGTCTTGGCCAAGGATGAGGATAAGAATGACGGGGCTTTTCTCGCTCGCGGGACGCACGGCGATGGTCACGGGAGCCTCCCGCGGCCTGGGCAGGGCGATCGCGCTGGGGCTGGCGGACGCGGGAGCATCGCTGATCCTCGCGGCGCGGGACGGCGCGAAGCTGGAGGAAACCGCCGAAGAAATACGGGCGGCTGGCGGGCGGGCGCAAACGATCGCGTTCGACCTGGCCGATCTGGACGCGGTGCAGGCGACGACCGACAGGCTGAACGCCGAAGGCGCGGCCATCGACATATTGGTCAATAACGGCGCCATCGGCGGATGGGGACCGCTCCACGAGTCCACCCTCGCCCATTGGGAGAATATGTTCGATGTGAACGTATCGTCCATGTATCTGCTGTGCCGCGACCTGTCGAAAGGCATGGCGGCGCGCAAATGGGGGCGGATCATCAACTTCGCCTCCTACGTCTCCGACACCGGGCGGCCGAACCTGTCCGCCTATGTCGCCAGCAAACATGCGGTGCTGGGCCTGACGCGATCCATCGCGGCCGACCTGGCGCCCCATGGCGTCACCTGCAACGCCATCGCGCCCGGGTTCTTCGACACGGACATGGCAGCGCCCACCGTCGGCCATCCGGAGCGGGCGAAAATCTTCCGCAGCGCCATAGCGCTCGACCGCTTTGGCGATCCGAAGGAGATGGTCGGCCCCGTCCAGTTCCTGGCGTCCGACGCATCGGCCTATATCACGGGCCACATGCTGCCGGTCGATGGCGGCGTCGCCAATATCCTGTCGCTGCCTGTCGTGGTCGAGACCTAAGCAGCCGCCCTTTCTTTGCCGAATCCAGAAGGAAAATCGCGCATGACCGATACGCTTCTCCACCTCGCGAACCCCGAAAAGCTGTTCATCGGCGGCGACTGGTCCCCTTCTTCGGGATCGGACGGTATCGAGATCATCTCGCCCGCCACCGAGGAGAAAGTGGGCCGCGTCGCCAAGGCGACCACCGCCGACATGGACCGCGCCATCGCGGCGGCGCGCAATGCCTTCGACAACGGCCCCTGGCCCCGCATGACCGGGCCGGAGCGCGCCGTCTATCTGCGCCGCATCGCTGAGGAAATGGCCAGGCGCAACGACGATTTCGCCCGCGCCTGGTCGCTGCAGGTGGGCATGCCCTATTCGCAATCGTCGATGACGGCCCCCTTCATGGGCGGCTATTACACCTATGCCGCGGACCTTGCCGAAAAGGGGTTTGAGGAGGTGCGCCCCGCCCTGGCCGGCGGGCATGCCATCGTCGTGCGCGAGCCGGTGGGCGTCCTCGCCGCCGTGGTGCCGTGGAACGCGCCGCTGGCCACGCTCTCCTTGAAGGTCGCCTTCGCGCTGGCGGCAGGCTGCACGATCATCGCCAAGCCTTCGCCCGAAACGCCTCTGGAAGCGCTGATCCTGGCCGAATGCATCGCGGCGGCGGGCGTGCCCGACGGCGTCTTTTCCGTCCTGACGGCGGATCGCGAAGTGTCCGATTATCTGATCCGCCATGAAGGGGTGGACAAGGTCAGCTTCACCGGTTCGACCGCCGCCGGCCTGCACATCGCCTCGGTCGTCAGCGCCCGGTCGGGACGCATCACGACGGAACTGGGCGGCAAGTCCGCCGCCATCATCCTGGACGATGCCGACATCGGCAAGGTCGTGGAAGGGATCATGCCGAACCTGGTCGGGCTGTGCGGCCAGCAATGCGCCGCCTTCAGCCGCATATTAGTGCCCGCCTCATTGAAGGGCGCGGTGGAGGAAGCGCTCGCCGCCGCCATGCAATATGTGCAGGTGGGCGATCCTTTCACTGAAACGACGCAGATGGGCCCGCTCGTCACCCAGCGCCAGCATGGCCGCGTCTTCGACTATATCCAGCAGGGGAAGGCGCAGGGCGCCCGCATCGTCACTGGCGGCAACCGCCCGGCTCATCTCGACAAGGGCTGGTTCGTGGAGCCGACCCTGTTCACCGACGCCAGCAACAACATGACCATCGCCCGCGAGGAGATTTTCGGACCCGTCGGCACGATCATCGCCTATGGCAGCGAGGAAGAGGCGATCGCCATCGCCAACGACAATATCTACGGCCTGTCGGGCGGGGTGTTCACGCAGGATGTCGAGCGCGCCTACAAGGTCGCCCGCCGCATCCGTACCGGCAATTTCGGCCATAATGGCCGCGTCATCGACTACACCATTCCCTATGGCGGCTTCAAACAGTCCGGCGTGGGCCGCGAGGGCGGTGAGGAAGGGTTGCACGGCTTCACCGAGATCAAGGCCGTCTTCATGCAGGATCTGCCTGCCCATCTGAAGGGCTGACCCCTTGCACGCGCGCGTGGATGGCCCCGCCGACGCCCCCGCCCAGACCAGTCACTGGCCGGACAATTATGGTCCGGCCAGCGCCTGGTGGACCGTCTTCATCCTGATGATCTTCCAGATCGTGTCGATGATCGACCGGCAAGTCATATCGGTGCTGATCCCGGAGATGCGGGCCGACCTTGGCCTCAACGATTTCCAGATCAGCCTGGTGCAAGGCCTGTCCTTCGCCCTCTTCTACGGGCTGATGGGGCTGGTGATCGGCGGGCTGGTCGACCGTTATTCGCGGCGCGCGATCATGTTCACCGGCATCGTGGTCTGGTCGCTGGCGGCGGCGGGCACAGGGCTGGCGCGCAGCTACAGCCAGCTCTTCGCCGGCCGGCTGCTGGTGGGCGCGGGCGAGGCGGCGGTATCCCCCGCTGGGCAGTCGCTCCTTGCCTCCATCTTCCCCCGTCATCGGCTGACGACGCCGATCGCCTGCCTTTCCGTGTCCGGCGTCATCGGCATATCGCTGTCCTACGCGCTGGGCGGCAACCTGCTCGCGCTGTTCAGCGCGGAGCCGTTGGGCGGTCCGTTCGCGGGGCTTGCCCCTTGGCGGCAAGTGCTGGTGGTGACGGGCCTGCCCGGCGTGGCGGTCGCCTTCCTCGCTTTCGCCTTTCGCGAGCCGAAGCGCCGCAGCCAGCCTCCGCCCGACCGGCAGGCGGCAAGCTGGGGCGCCTTCTTCCGCCATATCGGCGCGCATCCCCGGCTGATGCTGGGGCTGATCCTGGGATCGGCGGTGATGGCCGTCGCCATTCAGGGGACGATGGTATGGACGCCGACCTATGCCCGCCGCGTGCTGGGCGTCAGCGCGGCGGAGGTGGGAACGATGATGTCGGTCGCGGTCGCGCTGGGCGGCATCGTCGGCGGGCTGTCGCTGGGCGTGCTGATCGACCATCGCTTCGCGCGCGGCACCCGCGACATGGCGCTGCGGTTGCTGTGCGGCTTCTGCATCGCGATTCCCCCGGTTCTGGCGGCGGCCTTCGCAGCCGGCAATTTCGCCCTGCTGTTCGGCGCGATCACGCTGATGATGATGACCATGGGGTCGAGCTATGGGCCGACCATGGCCGCCGTGCAGATGATCGCGCCCATCGAGATGCGCGGACGCTTCGCCGCGCTGATGGTTTTGGCGTCCAATCTGTGCGGCTATGCGCTGGGACCGATGCTGATCGGTTTCCTGACGGATTATGTCTATGGCGATCCCATGAAGCTGGGCTGGGCGATCATCACCGGCCTGCTGACCGCCGGACCGCTCGCGGCCTGGATGGTCTGGTCGGCGCGGGGCGATTTCCTGCGCCATCTGGATCGATGAAGCCAGCCATCACAACCACGGTGATGCCAAGCTTGTCCTTCCTTCGAAGGCGAGTTCGGCCCATGCTGCAACATGGCATCGGCACCAGAATCCTGACGAAAAGGCCATCATGACGACGACTATTCCCGCCCTCATGCGCAGCGCCGCCGCGCGTCACGGGGACCGCCCGGCCCTGGTTTCGCAGACTGACGGGGCGATCAGCTATCGCGAACTCGACCGCCAGGCCGATCTGGTCGCCAAGGCCCTGATCGCGGACGGCGCCCGGCCGGGCGACCGGGCCGCCATCTGGGCGCCCAATATGTGGGAATGGGTCGCCATCGCCATCGGCATCCAGCGCGCCGCGGGCGTGATGGTGCCGCTCAACACACGCCTGAAGGGCGGCGAGGTGTCGGACATCGTGCGGCGGGGACAGATTGTCCGCCTGTTTTCCATCGGCAGTTTCCTGGGCCGCTATTATCCGGCCATGCTGAAGGACGAAGCGATGCCCGGCCTGCGCCGCCGCATCGTGTTGCGCGCCGAACCGCAGGAACTGGGCGAAGGCGAAATCGGTTTCGAGGATTTCGTCGCGCTGGCCGCAAACAGCAGCGACGCGCAGCTTGCCGAGCGCGAGGCGATGGTGAAGCCCGACACGCTGGCGGACCTCATGTTCACGTCCGGCACGACGGGAGCGCCCAAGGGCGCGCTTTTCGATCATCGCCGGTCGCTGGGCGGCGGTCAGGCATGGGTCGACATCGCCCGGCAGACGGCGGACGACCGCTATGCCGCCTTCGGTCCCTTCTCGCACAACGCATCCTACAAGGCGGGCTGGGTCGCATCGCTGATCGCGGGCAGCACGCTCTATTGGCCCGAAGCCTATGATCCGGCAAGCGTGCTCGACCTGGTGGCGAAGAACCGGATCACCGTTATGCCCGCGCCGCCGACCGTGTTCCAGGAAATGCTCGCCTTTCCCAACTGGCGCGATTGGGACATTTCGAGCTGGCGCTTCATGTCGACGGGATCGACCGTCGTGCCGATCGAACTGATGAAACGGCTCCAGGCCGAAACCCCGATCCAGGAGATCAGCACCGGCTATGGCATGACCGAATGCTGCGGCTCCGCGACGCACACCCGGCCGGGCGATCCCATGGAACGCATCGCCTATACGGTCGGCACGGCGATCCCCGGCACCGAAATCCGCGTCGCCGGGCCGGATGGCCGCTCGCTGGGGGTGGGAGAGCCGGGCGAAGTGCTGATCCGCGACGACAAGCTGCTGATCGAATATCTCGACAATCCGGAGGCGACCCGCGCCACGCTCGACGCCGATGGCTGGCTGCATTCGGGCGATGTCGGCTGTCTGGATGCGGACGGGTATCTGAAGCTCACCGACCGGCTGAAGGACATGTATATCGTCGGCGGATTCAACGTCTATCCGGCGGAGATCGAGAAGCAGATGACGGGCCTGCCGGGCATCCACCAGTCCGCCATCATCGGCGTGCCCGACCAGCGGCTGGGCGAAGTGGGCCATGCCTTCATCGTCCGGGCCGCCGGTTCCTCCATCACGGCGGAGGAGGTGATCGGCTGGGCGAAGGCCAATCTCGCCAATTACAAGATTCCTCGCGGCGTCACCTTCCTCGACGCGCTGCCGATGAATTCGACAGGGAAAGTGATCAAGTTCGCGCTGAAGGAACTGTATAAAAGCGCGTGACCGGGAAGAAGGGCGTCAGCGCCGCGCGCCCCGTCATTTCTGGCGAACCGTCAGCTCAGGCCTCCGCCGGTCCCGATTTTTCGAACTGGCGGAGAAAATCGAACAGCCCGGGCGGGGTTGGCTTTTTCCCCGGATCGTACCAGGGCAGCAAGTTCTTGAGCAGTTGTGGGAAAAATACCCTGAGCTGGAAATTGTTGAGCGCCTTGATGTCGCGATCAAGCGCGGCTTGTTCGGCAGGCGTCATGCTTTTCTTGTCCTGTTCGATCAGGTAGGAAAACATGCGGTCCATGAAACCCCGCAAATGAACCATGGCATAGAGGCAGCCATAGACACGGTAGAAATAGCCGTTCCAGATCCTGCCCCACAGGCCGCGGCTGTAAATCCGGTGATAGATCTGGAAGCAGACCTCCCGATGTTCGAACTCTTCGGCCATATGCCATTTCCAGAATGCCACGGCATTGGGGTCGGCGCCTTCGATCAGCGCATCCATCCGCTCGAACCAGATGCCGCCCTGCACCGCGCCCAGCGATTCGAAGCCGTCGGCATAGGCGAGCATGAATTTGAGCGAGCGGTTCTTCAGGAAAGCGTCCAGATCGTCGGCCAGCTTCTTCTCGAACTCGGCCAGCCGGGGATAGCCTTGCGCCGCGATCACCTTGTTGAACTTCTGATGCTGGCGGTAATGCTGCGATTCCTGGCCGATGAAGGCGGCCATGTCCTCGCGCAGTTGCTCCGAACCGGCGGGCAGGCGCTCCATCGCGATGTTCAGCACCTTGATCAGCCAGGGTTCGACCGGGGCGGGAATGATCGAGGTCGCGTTCTGAAACTGGGCGAAGGCGATATTGGGTGCCCAATGCGCGCGCACCTTTGAAAAATCGATACGTGGATAGCGTATGACGATGCCCACTGGCTCCCCCTCCATCTTTCGTTGTCATCAAGGATACGCCATCGTACCACCGGCCCGTTCTCCCGTCATGACTGCCCGGGAGTCCGATCATGACTGTGATGCATCCGCCCATGGATATTCGGCCAGGGGATGGAAGCATTATGAATCGGCCGATCATTGAGGAGAGGCCCTTTGACCCCCACCCCCTTCCGCATCGACGTGCCGCAGTCTGTGCTCGATCATATCCGGCACCGGCTGGCGGACAGTCGCATCGGCTATATGCCCGACGATCCCGACCAGTGGAAATATGGCATGGATGCGCGCTATCTGGCCGAGCTGGTCGATTATTGGCGTTCGGCATATGACTGGCGCGCGGAGGAGGAGAAGCTCAACCGCTGGCCGCAGTTCATGGTCGAGATCGACGGCATCCCCATTCATTTCTATCATGTGCGGGACAGTGACACGCACAGGCCGCCGATCCTGCTGACGCATGGATGGCCGGGATCGGTGGTGGAGTTCCAGGAGGCGATCCCGCTGCTGGTGGAGGCGGGCTTTTCCGTCGTCGTGCCGTCGCTGCCCGGCTATGGCTGGTCGGGCCGGCCGCCGCGGCCGATCGGTCCCGCCCGCGTCGCCGCCTTGTGGCGCGCCTTGATGGTGAACGTGCTGGGCTATCCGCGCTTCTTCGCGCAGGGGGGCGACTGGGGATCGGCGGTGACGACGCAGTTGGGCATCAGCCACGCCGATGTCGTGGCGGCGATCCATCTCAATTTCTTCATGGCGCCGCCGCCGCATGCCGATGCCGATGCGGAACTGCTCGACTATTGGGCGCAGGTCCGCACGGTGATGGAGGCGGAAAGCGGCTATCATCACGAACAGGCCACCAAACCGCAGACCATCGGCTTGGCGCTGCATGACAATCCAGTCGGCTGGGCGGCCTGGGTGGTCGAGAAATTCTGGCGCTGGGGCGACACCAAGGGCAATATAGAGAGCCGGTTCAGCAAGGACCATCTGATCACGAACCTCATGTCCTATCTGGTCACCGACAATGTGATGTCGTCGATCTGGATGTATTACGGCCTGAACGGCGACGCGCTGGCGGCCGGGCCGGTGACAGTGCCCACCGCGCTCGCCCATTTTCCCGGCGAATTCTATCCCATGCCCAGCCGCGCCCTGGCCGAGCGGCAATATCATGTGGTCCGCATGACGAAGATGGACGCGGGCGGGCATTTCGCCGCGATGGAGGAACCCCAGGCGTTCGCCCGCGACGTCATCGCATTTTTCGAGAGCCAGATATGACGCTGGAACCGAATGGCGTGCTGCTGGCCGAGGAAGCCGGCGAAGGCATAATGTTGCTGACGATGAACCGGCCGGCGCAACGCAATGCGATCGATCCCGCGCTGCTTGACGCCATGAACGCGGCATTCGATGCTTTCGTGCAGGACGACCGCTGGCGGGTGGGCGTGTTGACGGGCGCGCCGCCGGCCTTCTGCGCCGGGCTGGACCTTAAGACCTTCTCTGCTCCTGATGCGCCGCGCCAGAGCGTGACGGCGCTGATCCAGCGCGTACCGCGCCTGGGCAAGCCCATGATCGCCGCGGTCGGCGGTGCGGCCTATACTGGCGGGCTTGAGCTGGCGCTGGGTTGCGACTTCATTCTGGCCAGCGAGAATGCCCGGTTTGCCGATACGCATGCGAAGATCGGCGCATTGTCCGGCAGCGGCATGGGGTCGCGCCTGCCCCACGCCGTGGGCGCGCGCTTCGCCCGCCAGATGATATTGAGTTGCCAGCCGGTCGATGCCGCCACGGCCTTGCGCGTGGGCCTGGCCAATGAGCTTCTGCCGGCTGAGCAATTGCTGCCCAGAGCCATCGAGATCGCCGGGGCGATCGCCGCGCACGATCCCGGCCTGATCCGCATGTCCAAGAGCGTGATCGATCGCGGAACGGAAGGCACGCTGGCCGACGCGCTGGCGATCGAGACGGAAGCGCTGCAAAAGCGCAAGGCCATGGGCGCCATGGCGTGGAGCAGCGCGACGCCCGGCTGAAAGAAAGGGGAGCGAACCTCAGGTCCGCTCCCCTTCCCTTACCCCTTATCCGATCAGATGCCCCAGAGTTGGGCCGCCGTTTCGCCCAGCACCTTGCGCGCGGCGGGCTCGCCCACCGTATCGAAGATGCGCTTCATGATGGCGTCGCTGCTGCCCATCACGCCTTCCGGATGCGGATAGTCGGTCGACCACATCACCCGGCCATCCCCGATGCGCGTGATATTCTCCATCGCGACATCGTCTTCCATGAAGGTGGTGTAGCAGTGGTTATGCCAGTACCAGCTCGGCTTCTGCGCCAGCTTGGGCCGCAATTCGGTCGCATAGTCGCGTGCGACCTTGTCGGCATTTTCCAGCGTGCCGGGCACCCAGCTCGCGCCGCCTTCGGTGAAGACGACGCGCAGGCCGGGGAAACGGTCGAACAGGCCGGAGAAAACCAGCTGTCCGAACAGCCCGGTGAAGGGCATCAGATTGGCGTTCAGGTTCGCGCCCAATGAGCCCCGGCCGCTATATTGGAGATAGGCGCCGATATGGAAGGAGACGGGAAAGCCGCTTTCCTGGATCGCTTCCCAGAACGGGTCCATATCCTTGCTGTTGTAGCGCACGCCCTTGGGACTGACGGGAATGTCGATCGCCTTGTAGCCGAGCTGCTTCAGCTTCTGGAGATAATCCTTCGTTCGTTCCGGCCACAGGAAGGTGGGCAGCAGCGCGACGGGGAACAGCCGGTCGGGCGCCGCTTCCTTCCATTCCGCGGCCCATTCATTGCAGACATCGACGCAGCGATACCAGAATTCCTTGTCCGGCATGCGGATCAGGCTGTTGAGGCGGCCATGATAGATGATGGCGGCGTCAATGCCCTCCGCGTCCATGTCCGCCAGGCGCTTGTCGACATCCCAAAAGCCCTCGCGCCCTTCGGGGAAGGTCGGCGGCAGGCCGGGGACGTCATAATTCTGCCCGTCGACTTCGAGATGGAAGCCCGTCTCGTCCTTCCAATATTTAGGCGCGCGATCTTTGTCCGCGCCCTTCAGCCGGTTTTCCCACAGCCCCGGTTCCTCGATCAGATGATCGTCGCTGGAAATGACGCGCATGCCGGCGGGCCTCTCCCACGATCGGGCCGGCATGACGCGGTCCTTGGGCCACGGGGTCGCGGTGAAACTATTCATCCTTTTCCATTCCTTCTTGGGGATCTCGTCCGACACGGGGCTGCCGTCCGCCACCCCCGTCTTGCTCGCCCTTATAGCATGGCCGAAGCAATAGGCGCCGTTATGGGCGGGTTCCGGGCGATGTCATCAGACTTCTGATGAGTTGTCGAAAGTCCATTCAAGATCATTGTTCAATGATATTGAATAGTTTTTTCGAAAATTGCCCGATTATAGGGGCAATGGGTAAGGTTTAACATGAGCGCACTGGTCCGCCGTTATGGCCCGGCCGCATGCGCGAGGAGAGAATGATGCTGAAAGAAGACGAGGTTCAGGAAAGGGCCGGGCTCAAGGTCCGCGCGCTCAGCCCCGGTTTCGGTGCGGAGATCATCGGCGTCGATCTGTCGCGCCCGCTGGACGACAACATGGCAAACGCAATCCGCGACATATGGATCGAGGCCGGACTGCTGCTGTTCCGCGATCCCGATGCCGATGACGAAGCGCAGATGCGGCTGAGCCGTCTGTTCGGGGAGATGGAGCCGGCTGCGACCGCCGATATGAACGATCCCAATAACCAGTTCATGATGACGCTGAAATATGACCCGGCGGACGACAAGCCCCGCTTCCAGACCGATTATCATTTCGGCGGGCATGACCGGGCGGGCTATATCCCGTGGCATTGGGACCAGAGCTTCATGCCGACGATCGTGCGCGGCGCGGTGCTCCGCATGGAGAAGCCGGCGACGCAGCTTGGCCGAACCGGGTTCATCGATGCGATCGAAGCCTATGAGCGGCTGTCGCCCGGAATGAAGGAGAAGATCGACGGCATGGAGGTCGTCTATCATTTCGTGACGGACTTCATGCAGTGCAAATATGGCGTCCCGGCCGATCTCCGTGCCTTGGCGCGCGACACGCCTTCTGGTGGAACGAAATATGATTTCCCGCCCGTCGTCCACCCGATGGTCATCACCCAGCGGGAGACCGGGCGCAAGGCGCTGAAGATTTCACCGCTGCAGGCGCAGTATATTCTGGGCATGGATCGGGCCGAAAGCGATTCGCTGCTCGCCGAACTGGCGGCGCATCTGACCGACGAGCGACATGCCTATTTCCACGACTGGCAGAAGAACGACATGCTGGTGTGGGATAATTGGCGGATGATTCACCATGCGGAGGGCGTGCCGTTGAACGTCCCACGCAGCGCCCGACGCACCACGATCATGGGCGACTATGCGGTGGGCCGCTATCTCGATCCCACGCTCGACCGCAACCGGGCCGTCAAGCGGATCGTGGATTGACAATCAGGGAAGCGCCTTGTCACCGCCTTCGGGCCGTGACGGGGCGCCTTTGGCCTATCGTCCCGAAAAATGCGGCGGCCGCTTTTCCATGAAAGCGGCGGTCGCCTCGCTATAATCCTCGGTCATCGTGCCCAGTATCTGCGCCCGGTTTTCTGCCTGGATCGCGGCTTCATAGCTGTTGGCATCCAGATTGGCCCACATCAGCGCCTTGGTATGGGCGACCGAATAGGGGCTGTTTGCCAGAACGGAGCGCGCATAGGCGATGGCGTCGTCGATCAACGACCGCGGATCGGACAGCGATCGCACAAGGCCGATGCGCTCGGCTTCCTCCGCCTCGATCGCGCGGCCGGTCAGCAATATGTCGAAGGCTCGCGCCGCGCCGATCATGCGCGGCAGCAGATAGGAGATGCCGCTTTCGCCGCCGGTCAGCCCGATCCGCACCGCCGCCACCAGAAATTTCGCTGCGGGGGTCGCGATCCGTACATCGGCGCTGAGCGCGATCGCCATGCCCGCACCCACAGCCGGGCCATTGACCGCCGCGATCACCAGTTTCGGCATGGACCGGATGCGTCCGCCCATGCCGGCGAACTGTTGTTGCCAGTGAAGTTTCTCGATGACGCCGCTGCTGCCCGTCTGGTTACGCTGGTTGGTCGCCGCGAGATCCTGCCCTGAACAGAAGCCTCGCCCCGCGCCGGTGACGATGACGGCCCGGCAGGCGGCGTCGGCCGCCAGTTCGTCCATCAGCCCGTTGAAGCGGGCGACCGTCTCCCGAAGCAGGGCGTTCATGCGCGCGGGCCGATTGAGCGTTACGAGCGCGATTCCCTGGCCGTCCGTCAGCCGTTCGACGACAATATCCTCGGCCATCATCCTCTCCCCAACATGGCCATGACGGTGCCGCCGCCGTCGACCCGCTGGCAAGCCATGGCCATGGTCTCTACACATATGCGTAGAAATGGGATGCGGCTGTTCCCATCGCCCGCTTTCGCGCAGGAATGGGGCATGAGCCCGCACCCGCCCCCTGACGCCGCCGGTACATCCCAATTGCATCTGATCGCGCAAGAATGGAGGCGCGCCTGGCGTCCCGGCGTTGCGGCGCTGTTCGCAGGATCGCTGGGCTATTCCCTCTATTCTGCGGTTTCCAGCCTGTTCGTGGAACCCTTGCAGCAGCAGTTCGGCTGGTCGCGCGGGGACATCGCCTTCGTCCACAGCTTCGGCCTGATCATCGCTTTCATCGCGCCGGTCATCGGCCGGATGACGGATCGTCACGGCGTCAGACCGATATTGTCGGCGGGCCTGCTGCTGACCGCCATCGGTTATGGGCTGCTCGCTTCCATGGGCGGATCGCTCGGCTATTTCTACGCGGTGCATTTCGGCTTTGCGCTCGTCGGCATGGCGACGACCGGCATCACCGTCACGCGCATCCTGAGCGGCGCGTTCGAGCGGACGCGGGGGACCGCGCTCGCCATAGGCCGGTCGGGGCTGGCGGTCGCGGGTGCGTTGATGCCGATGGCGCTATATCCGATGATCCTGCGCTTCGGATCGTCGGGCGGCTATCTGCTGCTTGCCGCCTTCATCCTGTTGATCGCGCTGCCTCTCATCTGGTTCTGGGTGCCCTCACGCACTGCGGAGCTGCGGTCCGGACGCACCGCGCTGCCCCGTGCTGACAGCGCGCTGTCGCTGCTGGCCAATGGCAAGGTCCGCATCCTCATCGCGGCGTCCGTTCTCAACTATGTGCCGGTGGTGGCGTTGCTCTCCCAGATGAAGCCGCTTGGCGTGGAAAAGGGGCTCGATGCCGTCGCCGCCGTGGGCGCGGTATCGATGATGGGCGCGGCTGCCGCCATGGGCGCATTGCTCAGCGGTGTCCTGGTCGATCGCTTCTGGGCGCCCGCAATTGCCTTCATCCTGAATTTCGCGCCTGCGGTCGGTTGCCTGCTGCTGCTCCAGCACGATGTACCGCCCGCGCTTTTCTATGGCGCGGTGCTGATGATCGGCCTTGGCCAGGGGGCGGAGATCGATATCGTCGCCTTCATGATCGCGCGCTATTTCGGGCTGCGCAGCTATGCCACCATCTACAGCCTGTCGACGCTGGGCATCGCGCTTGGCGTCGCGGTAGGCGCCAGCCTGATCGGCATGGCCTATGATCGTTTCGGCAGTTACGACATTGCCCTGCTGGCTTGTTCAAGCAGCTTCTTTCTCGCCGCCTTGTTCTACCTGATGATGGGGCGTTATCCGAAGGGCGGCCAACCGGACTAGAGCCATCGACATTCAGAAGATGACGAGCCGAAAATGGTGGTTTTCCGTGACCCGGCGCGCAGCGTACTCAAAGTACGTGAGCACCGGAAGCACGGAAAAGCGTCATTCGCAGGCCGTCAGGGCTGAATGTCGATTGGCTCTAAGCTCGCCTCAAGTCCGGAGGCGGCGCATCAGGCATTCCTGGGCGGTCGACGCGATCAGACGGCCATCGCGGTCGAAAATCCGCCCCGTCGTGAGGCCCAGGCCATCACCTGCCGACGGGCTGGACGTATGATGCAGCATCCATGCCTCGCAGCGGGCAGGGCGGTGGAACCACATCGCATGATCCATGCTGGTGATCAGGAATTCGCCGCTGTTGGTGGGCAGGAAATGCGGAATCGCCGCGGCGCCGCCCAGCCAGTAATCGCTGGCGAAGGCGAGCAGACACTGCTGCAACCGGCTGTCCTCCACAGTGGCGGCGCCGGACTGGCGGAACCAGAATGATCGCGCCGCTTCGGTCGGCCGTGCGAGGAAATAGTCTTCCGGCGCGATCGGGCGCATCTCTATCGCCAGGGCGGCGGCGAAGTTGTGCGTCACCGCCTGTTCCAACTCCGCCGCCCGTTCGCGCACGAAATGCTGGATCGGCGCGACCCGCTCGGGCGGCGGCACGACAGGCATCGCTGCGTTCTGATGGACGAATCCCTCCTCTGGCGCATGGAATTCGGCCATCATCGTGAAGATCGCCCGCCCATCCTGACAGGCGGTGATCTGACGGTTCGCGAAGCGACGGCTGTCGCGCAGGCGCGCAACCTGATAGTCGAGCCGCCGATCCGTGCGCCCGGCGGCCAGGAAATAGGCGTGGAAAGAGCTTGCGGGCAGCGCTTCCACCGTCTTCATCCCTGCCAGCAAGGCCTGGGCCAGCAATCGCCCGCCGAACACCGACCCGATGTGATTGTGCGCTCCGGCCGATCCGGTGAACCGGTCCGGTCCCGTTTGCGTGACATCGAGGATGTCGGAAATAGCATCCCGCGTCGGCAGGGGTCTATCGTCATGGAACGGCCCATCCGCCGCGATCATGCATCGAGTCCCAGAGCGCGCCGCACCGACAGGACCGTATCCATCTCGTCCAGACCGCTCAACGGCAGGTCATATTCCGAGCGGTCGTCGATCTCGCTGATATGGGCCGCGATGTCGTCGCAGCTCGGCGCGTCCGGGCCGGGGCTGTACCAGCCCCGCGTCAGGCCGACGAACAGCCGCGAATATTTGCCGCCCAGCACCGAATACATATGCTGGGAGGAGGTGCAGTCCCGGCTGGCCATATAGCAGGCCAGGGCGGCGACGAATTCCGGCTTCATCCCTTCGATGAAATGACGGGTCCGGGCGCCTGCGGCCTTGAGGAAAGCGATGTCCGGGCGCTGCTCGACAGGGGTGCCGCCCAGCCGCCCGCCCTGCGCATTGGGGAAGAGCGTATTGACGACGATCCCTGCGGGAGCCTCCTGCGCGATGACGTTCATCAGGCCGATCAGCGCCGTCTTGGCAGCCCCATAATTGGCGCGATAGGGGTTGCCGAATACGCCCGATTGCGAACTGACCAGCACGATCCGGCCATAGCCCTGCTCCATCATGGCGCGATAGGCGGGCTGGCATATGTTGAACGCGCCCTTCACATGAACGGCCAGCACGGATTCGATGTCCTCCCCGGTCAGTGCGCCGAAAGCTCCGTTCCGCTGATTGCCGGCATTGGAGATGACGATGTCGACCCGGCCGAAGGCGGCCATCGCGGCATCGACGACGGCCTGTCCTCCCGTCTCGGTCGCCACCGTGTCGTAATTGGCGATGGCGCGGGCGCCCAGATTCCTGAGTTCTTCCACGACGGCATCGGCATAGCCGGTCGATCCGCCCTGCCCCGTCGGATCTCCACCCAGGTCATTGGCGACCACAGCCGCACCTCTGCGCGCCAGTTCCCGGCAGAAGGCCGAACCAAGCGCGCCGCCCGCACCCGTCACCACAGCCACTTGCCCGTTGAAATCGATCGCCATCCGCGCCTCCATCAGGCGCCGACCATGGCGGCAGCCCGGCCGGCCGCCAAGCCGGGCGATGGAATTTCGGCCATGTGATGAATGGCGGCGCCGTAACTCAAAGCTGTTTGGGTTCGCTCGCCTTGAAAAGCATGCGCGCCAGAACGCTTTCCTCGACGTCCGGGTCCGGTCCGCCCTCGGGAAAGAACCAGTCGCCCAGCAGGACCGATCCGGCCAGCATGCCGAATCCATAGCGGACCATCAGTTCCGGCGGCACGTCGAATTCCAGCCCCGCCTGCTCATATTGCGATCGCATGCGGGCGACGGCGCGCGTGAAATAGTCGTCCAGACCATGAATGGCCGCCGCATCCACGTCCCCCCTGGACTTGACCATCGCCAGCAACAGATCGGCATGGTCGCGCAGAAAGGGATACAGCGCCTGGACGAAGCGCATGCTGCGTTCCTCACGGTCGGGCGGCAGCGTGTCGCTGTAGTCCAGGAATTCGCGGAAACGGGCATTGAACGGCTCGGTCACCGCTTCGGTGAACAAAGCCTCCTTGCTGCCGAAATTGTTGAAGATCAAAGGCTCCGCCACCTCCGCGCGGGCAGCGATATGGCGCGTCGTCGCGCCGGCAAAGCCCCGCTCCGCGAAGACCGCGCGGGCAGCGTCGAGAATGAGCGCCCGAATTTCCGCCGTCGACCGCCGGGCGCGGCGACGAGGAACGGCAACGTCCTGGGGGCGATCGGAAATATCATGCATGCGTCACTAGGCCATTGTCCTGTCTTCATCGATGCTATAAATAGCACATACTATTTATCTACGCGACTCCATTGCGTGGCGATTCTGAAAGGAGAGGCATGAGCAGTCAATTCGACGTGGTGATCCGCGGTGGCACGATCGTGGACGGCACCGGCGCCCAGCCCTATGTCGCGGATGTCGGCGTGAAGGACGGCGTGATCGCTGAAATCGGCAGGATCGAGGCTTCGGCTCCGGAGGAAATCGATGCGCGCGGCCTGACGGTGACGCCCGGCTTCGTCGATGTCCACACCCATTATGACGGCCAGATCACCTGGGAAAACCGCATGGCTCCTTCGTCCAATCACGGCGTCACCACCGTCGTCATGGGCAATTGCGGCGTCGGCTTCGCGCCGGTGCGGGACGGCGATCATCAATTGATGATCAAGCTGATGGAGGGGGTCGAGGATATTCCCGAAGTCGTCATGGCCGAAGGCGTGCCGTTCAACTGGAACAGCTTCCCCGACTATCTCGACGCGCTGGACCAGCGCGTGTCCGACGTCGATTTCGCCGCGCAAATCCCCCACAGCCCCTTGCGCGTCTTCGTCATGGGTGAGCGTGGCGCCAATCTGGAGCCTCCAACGCTGGAGGATCTGGTCGAAATGCGCCGCTGCGTCAGCGAGGCAGTGAAGGCCGGTGCGCTGGGCGTCGCCAGTTCGCGCAATCTGTTCCACCGTTTCCGTTCCGGCGAACTCGCGCCTTCGGTCACGACGGAACTGGACGAGGTATTGGCCCTGGCCGAGGGCCTGAAGGATGCGGGCGCTGGCACGTTCCAGTGCAACCCCAATCTCGACAATGATGCCGAGGTGGAACTGAAGATTTTCCGCACCATCGCCCAGCAGGCGGGCGTTCCCGTGACATTCAGCCTGATCGCCATGCCGACGCGGCCGGACAATTGGGGCCGCTATGTCGAAGGCGTGCGCCAGGCGGCGGCTGATGGCCTGACCATCCGTTGCCAGTTCATGCCGCGTCCGATGGGCGTCATGTACGGGCTGGAGCTCAGCTACCACCCCTTCTCGCTCAACCCCAGCTTCCGCCCGCTCGCCCAACTGCCGCTGGAGGAAAAGGTGGCGCAGATGCGCGATCCGGAACTGCGCGCGCGCCTGATCGCGGAGGAGCCGGACGATCCGAACCCCGCCTTCGTCGGGCTGATCAAGTCGATCAAAGCGCTGTTCCGCATCAGCGATCCGGCCGATTACAATTTCGCGGCCGAGGACAGCATCCAGGCGGAAGCGGCGCGTCGCGGCGTCGATCCGCGCGAAATGATCTACGACGCGCTGCTGGAGGATGACGGCCGGGCGATCCTCTGTTCCTATTCGTCCGACGTGCCTGAATATCTCGCCCAGAGCCGCGACCTCATCGGGCAGGACAATATGATCGTCGCGCTGGGCGATGGCGGGGCGCATTACGGCATGATCTGCGACGCGGCCTATACCACCTATCTGCTGACCGGGCGGCTGGGCCGGGACGGTCTGGACCTGCCGACCGCGATCAAGGCGTTGACCAGCCAGCCCGCAAACTCCGTGGGCCTGTGCGATCGCGGCGTGCTGGGCGTGGGTTATAAGGCGGACATCAATGTCCTCGACATCCCCAACATGATCCTGCACCGGCCGCAGGTGATCGCGGACCTGCCGGCGGGCGGCAAGCGCCTGTCGCAAAAGTCGAAGGGCTATGTCGCGACCCTCGTCAGCGGCGCCGTGACCTACCGCAATGGCGAAGCGACCGACGCGCTTCCGGGCCGGCTGGTGCGCGGCGTCCGTGGCGCTCCGGCAGCCGCGCAGGTGAGGCAGCATGAAGTCGCCTGATAGGGCGTGTCCGCGCGGATAAGGGGCGCGCGGGCCTCCTGAAGACCGGCACGGTCCTATCCGTGCCGGTCTTTTTCATGGCGGAACAGCGGCCGCAGCAATGCGACCGCTGAGGCGATCCGTTTTCCCGTCTCCTGTTCGGAGCATTGCAGCAGACCGTCATGGCCGCCGGTCACGAGCGCGCCGAATTGCCGCGCCAGCAAAGCCGGATCATGGCTGGCAAGTCGCCCCTCCCGCGCCAGCCCCTCCAGCCAGACGACGAGCGGCGCGGCCACGTCGCGGCTCTCGAGCAATATCTGCTCCGCCAGTTCGGGAAATCGAGGCGCTTCGAAAATGACCAGGCGAAGGAAGCGGTCGGCGGCAGGGTCGGCGGTCGCTTCGGCAATCGCGACGGCAAAATCGGCCAGCACATCGTCCGGCTCACGCCCCTCTGTCGCGACCGCCGCGAAACGATAGGCCGGGACGCGGCAGGCATAGCTGCATATCGCACGGAACAACGTCGGCTTGTCGGGGTAGCGGGCGTAGAGCGTCGTCTTGCTGATGCGGGCGCGGCGCGCCACCTCCGCCATCGTTACGCCGGCAAAGCCATGCTGTTCGAACAGTGCCGCAGCGACCTCCATGACGGCCTGCTCGCGCGCCTGGGTCTCGTCCGCCGTGGGACGCCCCCGCCGCCGTCGGGCCTGGTGCCCAATCATCATATTCCTGATCCCCTTCCCGCTTGCGCGGGCTGCTTTTTAATTGGACACATAGGTTCAATTAAATCAAGGCGAAGGGGCAAGGCAATGGCGGATACGCTCAAGGTGGGGATCATCAGCGCCAACTGGAGCCTCAAGGTCCACGGCGCGGCCTGGCGGCGGATCGAGGGCGTGGAAGTCGCCGCCATCTGCACCTCTCGCCAGGAAACGGCGGAAAGGGCGGCGCGGGAATATGACATTCCCAAAGCCTATTGGAACCATGAGGAGATGTCGGCCGATCCGGACCTGCACATCATCGATGTCGGCACACGGCCATCCTTCCGTTTTCCTATGGTCATGGCGGCGCTGAAGAACGGCAAGCATGTCTATGACGCCCTGCCCTTCGCGGTCAGCCTTTCCGATGCCGAAGCGATGCGCGACGCGCAGCGGGCCGCTGGCGTCGTCGGCGTCGTGGACGCGCAATTCCGCTGGTCGCCGCATGCGCAGAAGATGAAGCGCATGATCGATGAAGGCTTCATCGGCCGCCCGCTGGGCTTCAATGTCCAGCTCATGCTGCCGCTGATCGTCGCCAACGACAAGGCCTATGCCTATTGCGCCTATTCGGAACATACCGACCCCTATTATTGGCTGGCGGAAAAGAGCAGCGGCGGCAGCGCGTGGCGGAATTTCGCCACCCATTCGCTGCTGTTCCTGACGCATCTGATCGGCCCGGTGGCGGAGGCGACCGGCATGTTGACGACCGGCGTGCCCGAATGGTTCCTGCCCAATGGCGAAGTGCTCCGGCCGGAGACGCACGATCTGGGCAGCGCGGTGCTGCGCATGGAGAATGGCGCCATCGGCAGCCTGCAGGCGGGCTGGTGCGTGCCCGACACCGAAGGCTGGCGGGTGGAGGTCTGGGGCGACAGGGGCCGGCTGCTGCTGGTCGACGACAGCTTCGGCAATTTCCCCTCGGCAAAGCTCTATGCCGGCGATGCGCGGTTGTTGACCTATGGCCAGCGCACCTGCGAAGAGGTGACGGTGGACGACTATTATGCCGTTCCCGGCGTCGCGGGCGCCACGGCGGAGCCTCGTCCCTTCGCCGCGATGGACTGGATGTTCCGGCATATGGTCGATGCCATCCGCAACGGGACGGAAGGATCGCCCAGCTTCACCGAGGCGGCAGCCGTGCATCGGGTGGTCGAGGCGGTCGAGCGCGCCAATGCTGAGAGGCGCTGGATCGCCATGATGGACATGGGCTGAACCGGCGCGATCCAATAAACGAAACGATCCGCCTGCCCGGCCAGGGGATATTTGCAGGGAGAGAAGCATATGCTGAGAGTGCATAAGCGCATTGATGTCACTACGGCCGCCCCAAAATTGGGAGACGGGATCGAAATGGCCGTCACGCTGACATTGCCCGATCCGTCCGCGATGCCGGACCGGCCCGTCGCGATCTTCGCCTGTCCGGGCGGCGGATATTCGCGCCATTATTTCATGATGCGCTTCGAGGGTCATGAAGGCTATGACGAGGCGGAATGGCAAGCGCGGCACGGCCTGATCCATGTCGCCATTGACCATGTGGGCGTCGGGGAAAGCAGCATCCCGGACCTCTCCAGCATCGATTTCCAGACGATGGCGGCGACCCATGACGCCTGCGTACGGCAGGTTGCCGCTTCCCTGCGCGACGGCACGGCGGCGGAGGGTTTTCCCGGCTTGCCGTCGCTCTTTCTGGTGGGCATGGGGCAGTCCATGGGCGGCGGTGTCAGCATATTGACGCAGGGCCGCTTCGCCACCTTCGACGCGATTGCGCCTTTCGGCGTCAGCGCGATCCACACCGCCTTGCCCCAGCGCGACAAGGCCGCTTTCGAACATGGCATGCGCCGCTTCGACAAGGTGGCGAGTGGGGAAGTCACAAGCCATCTGGACCACGACCATGAGGGGGTCGATTATGTCTACCCCTTCCACTGGGAAGATGTGCCCGCCGACATATTGGAAGAGGATATGAAGGGCGGATACCCGATCCGGCAGACCGCTCCGATATTCGGCAGCCTCACCATCCCGCATTGCGCGGTGCGGATGATGCTGCCCGGCGTCTTCGCGGAAGATGCGGCGCGTGTCGCGGTGCCGGTGCTGGTCGGGGATGGCGAGCGGGATACCTGCCCCGAGCCTTATCGCGAGCCGTCGGCCTATTCCACTTCCCGCGACGTCTCCCTCTTCATCGTGCCGCGCATGGCGCACATGCACAATTTCGCTTCCACCCGCGCCATATTGTGGCAGCGCCTCAATGACTGGTCGCGCATGGTCGCCGCTGCGGAAGACGGCCTGCACTGAAACATGCGATAGGCCCCGGCATCCCCCTGCGCCGGGGATGCCGGAAGAATATCCTACCAGCGCCTGCGCATCTGGAGCCCCAGATTGCGCTTGCGCAGGGCAGCCTCCCGCTCGTCCGGCGTCACCTTCGGCGTGTCGGCGGGCAGGTGGCTGGCGATTTCGGAAAGCGGCACTTTCCTGATCGTCGGCATCGGATAGCTGTCCGCGCCATGCCAGCGCCCCACCAGCATGCCCCGCCTGTGACCGCCGCTGTCGAGCCAATTGGCGACGCCCGGGTCTTCCAACGCGATCACGGCGCGGAACTTGCCGTCGCGGTCCAGCTTCGCCTGCATCGCGTTCAGGCTGCTCTGGCGATAGCCGAACTCTATCTGGTTCCAGAGTTCGTCGTTAAGCTGCACATTCCAATATTTGCAGTTCTCCGGCAATTCCGTCTCGATGATCAGCGCCTCGCCCGGCTGATAGTCATAGATGCACCGGAAATATTTTTGCGGCCATTCGCCGCTGTTTCCCAGATCTTCGAAGCCCGACAATTCCATGACGTTCAGGCCAAGATCATGGATGACCTTGTTCTGATAGCCGATGCAGATGCGCGAGAAACGCTCGACGAAACCGCCCATGATCGCGTCGAGCCGCGCCGCGATCTGTTCCTGCGTCAGACGGGGTTTCAGCGGCGGTTTGTCCAGCCGTTCGATGGCGAAGCGCGCATCCACGTCGACGCCCCAGTCATAGGCGAACTGGCGGATCATGATGTCGCCCGCCTGAGGATCGAGATAACGCCAGTCGCCAGTCCAGTCCTTTGGCCTTTCCGCGCTGAATATCACCTCGAAATAGCCGTCCTTGCCCAGCGTCAGGCCATCGGCATCATAATTGTTGAAGCCGGGTTTGGGGTCTTGCGTGCCGAACATGCCGCCGCCGACGGCGAAACCCATCACCTTGTTGGTGCCGCGATAGCCGCTGATCTTGTAGACGCCGTCGCCGCTGACCGGCGCGATATGATAAATGGCGTCAGGATTGGGTTGCAGCAGGAAGATGCTGTTTTCGAACGGCATCCAGTCGGGATGTTCAGGCGTGGACTGGAAATACCAGACATAGGATTGCGCGATGTTCATCACCAGTTGGCGATAAAGCTCGGCGCGGATCTGGCCATCCTCGGGAAAGCCGGTCATGGCGTTGAGCGCCCCTGCCGGTTTCAACAGGTCGGCATAGGCGCTCCAGTCCCTGAGCGCGGCGGCAGGCGCGGCGCTGCTGTTCATGGCCGCGCCCGATGCGGATGCCGGCAGCAGGCCGCCGACCGTTGTGCAGAGCGCGGCGCCCAGAAGGCCCCGGCGTGACAGTGCAAAGTCCTTCGCGTCCTCATCCGGCACTCTCCTTCTCCATATCGTCATTTCCTCGGGCGGCCGGGCGCCGCCCGACGGGCTGATGTCAGCTTCCGTGCCTGCGTCCGCCCGACACTTCGATCCCGCGCCCGGTGATCATCGATGCCTCATCGCTCGACAGGAAGAGCACCGCATTGGCGATTTCGCGGGGATCGACCGCGCGGCGGATCACCTGATTCTCGCCCGCAATCTCCGCCTGCTCCTCGGCGGTGAACATGGATGCGATCTGCGGCGTCGCGGTCAACCCCGGAAGCACGCTGTTCACGCGGATATTGTCGTCCGCATAGGCGCAGCTCGCATGATGGCTGAGATGGATGACCCCCGCCTTGGCCGCGGCATAGGAACAGGGCGCGGACGGCGTGTAGAGCCGCGCCGCCATGGACGCGGTATTGACGATGGTGCCGCCACCATTGGCCTTCATCATCGGGATTTCATATTTCATCGCCAGGAAGGTGCTGGTCAGCGAAATGCTGATCGTCCAGTTCCAATCCTCCAGGCTCATCTCCTCGATGCTGCCGGGGCGCGACATGCCGATATTGTTGAAGGCGTGGGCGATAGGACCATGCGCCTCGTTGGCGGCGGCGATCGCGGCCTTCACCGACGCCTCGTCCGTGGCGTCGGTGGCGACGAACAGGGCGGTGCCGCCCTTGGCCCGGATGGCGTCGCGCACGGCTTCGCCCCTGGCCGGGTCCAGTTCGGCAATCGCCACCTTCGCGCCTTCCTCGGCAAAGGCATGCGCCGTCGCTTCACCGATGCCCGATCCGGCGCCGGTGATGAAAACCGATCGCCCCTCGAAACGCCGCCTGTCGCCCATCCTGAATCTCCTGCCGATTGTTTATCCGTCAATGTGCCGGCCGGTCGGTCAGGCGGTCGATGTCCTGCCCGTCCATGTCCGCCCAGAAACGCGCCCAACTGTCGAAATCCTGGGGAAGATCAGGCGGATTGTCATGCCCGGCCCAACCGGTGAAGGGGGCCGCCGGTCGTTCCTGCCAATCGGCCGAATACCAGTGCTTTTCCCGTCGCCGGACGAAAAACCACTCGCCATCCCGCCGTTCATAGCTGTCGAAATAGGCGATCGCCATGACCACCCATTTGCCCTGGTCCTCATGCTCGGCGCGGCAATAGACCACGCCATGCGCATGATCGGCATCGTCAAATTCGACCCGGTGCCCGCAAATCTGGTGGACGGACCGATAGAAAGTCCTGACCGCGGGCGTGATGATGGATTTGAGCACATCGCGCCCGCTGCCGCGCGCCCCACAATAGACATCAGGGATGAACAGATCGACCCAGGCGTCCATATCCCGGCTGTCCACCGCAATCGCGTAACGGATCGGAAGCTGCTGGATCGCCGCCAGCGATTCCAGCCGGTCGATCCGCGCCTCCAGTTCGTTCATGCCAGCCGCTCCAGATTGGCGGGGTCGAATGGCAGGAAGGGTTCGTCCCGCTTCGCCTTGCCGAACCAGTCCGGGTCGTTGAGGATCGCCCGGCCGACACCGACCAGATCGAACTCGCCCTTTTCGAACCGTTCGATCAGCAGCGGCAGATTGTTCACCGACTGCTGGCTGTCGTCGATATGCCTGGCCTTGCCCTTGGCCTTGTCCAGCGCGACGCCGCCCACGGTCATGGACGCCTTGCCGGTCAGCTTCTTCGCCCAGCCCGCCAGATTGAGCGGCGATCCGTCGAAAATCGGCGTGTCGAAATAGCGCTGGCTGGCATCGAACAGGTCGACCCCCGCATCGGCCAGCGGCCCGAGCAACGCGCCAAGGCCATCCGGCGTATCCGCCAGCATGGCGCGGTAATCCTGCATCTTGAATTGGGAAAAGCGCAGCACGATCGGCATATCCTCGCCAATCTCCGCCCGGATCGCCTTCACCACCGCCACGCCGAAGGCGGCGCGTTCGCCCCATCGGTCTTCGCGCCGGTTGGTATAGTCCCACAGGAAGCTGTCGATCAGATAGCCATGCGCGCCATGGATGGCGATGCCGTCCACGCCCAGCGCCACCGCATTGCGCGCCGCCTGGCGGTAGGCGGCGATGATGTCGGCAATATCGCTTTCGCTCATCGGCGGCACAGGCGCCAAGCTCTCCACCCGTCCCTCCTCGCGGAAGGAGATGATGCCGTCCGGCGGACCCCAGATGCCCGACGGCCGCATCGGATTGCCGGTGCCGGTGCCGGCATATTCGACATTCCACATCGGCCCCTGATGCCAGAGCTGGGGAATGATCCGCCCGCCCGCATCATGCACGACATCGACCAGCTTGCGCCAGCCGGCCAGGGCCTCGACCCCGTCGATGCGCGGTATGTCCGGATGATCGGCCGCCGCATAATGGGGCAACGCAACTCCCTCGGTCAGGATCGCGCCCAGGCCCGTTGCGGCGCGGCGGCCATAATAGCTCGCCACGTCATCGGTCGGCACGCCCAGCGGCGAGCGGTAACGGGTCATTGGCGCCATCACCACCCGGTTCGGCAGGGTCAGGCCACGCAGAGTTAGAGGGCTGAGCAGAGGATCGATCAGGCTCATCATTCCCCCCTGAACAGGGGTTTGCGCTTCTCGATGAAGGCGGCCCGCTTTTCGGCGGTGTCGGCGGTCGACTGACTCATGAAGATGGCGCGGTTCTCCATTTCGATCGCCGCTTCCAGGCTGGGCGCGTCGGCGTTGAACTGGAGCGAGCTTTTGGTGAGGGCGATGCCGATCGGGCTGTTGACCATCACCGCCTCCGCCAGCTTGAGCGCCTCCTCCATCAGCGCATCGTCGTCGACGCAGCGCAGGATGAGGCCGATCCGTTCGGCTTCCTCGGCCATCACGGCGCGGCCCGTCAACACCAGCTCGGCGGCGCGCTGCAATCCGACCAGGCGCGGCAGCAGGTAGGAAAAGCCCATTTCATGGCCCGTCCCCGCATTGTGGAAGGCGTTGACGAACTTGGCGGAGCGCGCCGCGATAGTCATGTCGGCGGCGATTGCGATCGGATAGCCTGCGCCCGCCGTCACGCCGTTCACCGCGCAGATCACAGGCTGCGGCAGGGCGCGCATCAGCAGCGGAATCTGGCCCAGCTTGGCCATGACGCGCTGCTGGAACTGCGCCCTGCCCAACCCTTCGGCCACCCAATCGGGCTTGCCCGCGCCGCGAATGTCATGACCCGCGCAGAAGCCGCGCCCCGCGCCCGTCAGCAGAACGACCCGCACGTCATGATCATAGCGCACGGCCTCCAGATGGCCGATCAGTTCGGCATACATGGCATAGGTCAGTGAATTGAGCGCATCGGGCCGGTTCAGCGTCAGTCGGCAGACGCCCTCTACCGGCATGTCGCGCAAGATGTCGCCCATCTGGCTCCCGTCCTTTTCTTTCATTCCGCGTGGCTGTGGACCATAGTCGACCAAAAGACGGGGGTCGCGGAACCCCTGACAGCCTTCCGCGCAGAGCATATCATGGTTGTGAACAGGCGTGCCCCGATCTTGTCATCATGCCTGCCGATGGCATGGGAAAAGGGTATTTCAGCAAGGTGATCCATGGCCAGACTGCCCCTTGAAAAGATCCGCGTGCTTGACCTGACCCGCGTGCTGGCGGGGCCGTTCGGATCGCAGGTGCTGGCTGACATGGGCGCCGACGTGATCAAGATCGAACGGCCGGTCGTGGGCGACGACGCCCGCATCTTCGGGGAGCCTTATCTGCGCGATGCGGAAGGCAGGCCGACGCGGGAAAACGCCTTCTACATGTCGGTCAACCGCAACAAGCGGTCGGTCGCGCTCAACATCGCCAGCGCCAGGGGGCAGGAACTGGTCCGCGAACTGGTCAAGTCCTGCGACGTGGTGATGGAGAATTACAAGGTCGGCGATCTCAAGCGCTACGGTCTCGACTATGAAAGCCTGAAGGCCGTCAATCCCCGCATCATCTATTGCTCGGTCACCGGCTATGGCCAGGACGGCCCGCTGGCGACCAAGCCCGGCTATGACGCGGTGTTTCAGGGCGAATGCGGCCTGATGAGCGTGACCGGCGTGCCGGAGGGCAAGCCGGGCGCCGGACCGATGAAGGTCGGCCCCAGCATCATCGACCTGTTCACCGGGCTGAACGTCGCCAATGCCATATTGGCCGCCCTCTATCATCGCGACGCGGCGGGCGGCGAGGGTCAGTATATCGACATCGCCCTGCTCGATTGCGGCGTGTCGGCGCTGTCCCATTATGCGCAAATCTACCTGACGTCAGGCGAAGTGCCGGTCCGGCGGGGCACGCAGGGTAATGGCGGCATGCCGACCAGCATGTTCCCGTGCAGCGACGGCGCGATCATGATCACGTCGGGCAACGACAAGCAATATATCGCGCTGTGCGACGCGGTCGGCCATCCTGAATTGAAGAACGATCCGCGCTTCTATACCAATGTCGAGCGGGTGAAGAATCGCGACGAGATCACCGAGGTGTTCAACGCGATCTTCCAGACGAACAGCGTCGATTACTGGCTGGAGAAGCTCGGGGCCGCCGGCATCCCCAGCGGGCCGATCAACGATCTGGAGCAGGTGTTCGCCTATCCGCAGGCGTTGCATCGGGGCCTGCGCGTGCGCGCTCCGCATCCGCTGAAGCCCGATCTGGACGTGATCCGCAGCCCGCTGAACTTCTCGGAAACGCCGATCACCGACTATCGCGCCCCGCCGATGCTGGGGGAACATACGCGCGACGTGCTGGCGCAGGAACTGGGGCTGGACGCGGCGGCGCTTGACGGGCTGGCCGAAGACGGGATCATCTGAAACAGATCGCGCGCGGGCCCATTTTTGAACGGGCCCCCCGCCCAGATCCCTCAGATGCAAATCCGTCAGATATAGCCGCGCCGGGCGCGATAGGCGGCGAAGCGTTCCTCCAGCCCTTCCCGCGTCAGGCCGAAATCCTCCGGCCTGTGCTTGGGCCCCTTGCTCGGCTTGTGAGGATGCGCGTCCAGCCAGGCTTGCATCGCGCCCTCCGTCTCGGCCGTCAGCGTCAGGCCTAGCTGGTCGTAGATGGAGCGGATTGACGCCATCTGATCGCGGGTGAAGTCGCGGAACTCGACGTCGATGAACGTCGCGTCGCTCTTTTCGCGCACCGACTCGGCGCGTTCCAATGCCTGCGCCCACATCTCCGCCTCGCGCCGCCCGACATCGGCGCGATCCGCCTTGTCGCCGCAAAAGGCCCGGCGCGCCGAGAAGATGAGATTGCTGACCGATGGCGTCGAATCCACCGGGTCGCGATGGGTCTGGATGATCTTCGCATCGGGAAAGACGTTCAGCACCTCCTGCAAGGAAAAGAGGTCCGTCGGGTTCTTGAGCAGCCAGCGGCGATCGTCCCCCGCGCCGATCAGACGCAGCACATCGGCCAGCCAGCGATAGCTGTCGGTGTCGTCGCGCCCGCGATACCAGCGGTCATAGCGGGGGGCGTCCCACATGGACGGCCACATGTTGCTGGCAAAGCTGGCGCCCAGGATGAACAGGGATTCCTCAATCCCCTCTGCCGTCATCATATGGTCGTCGGCCGATTCCGGCGACGCCGCCAGATAGGCGTCCAGCGACGCCTTCTCCGTCCGATATTCGGCAATACCGTCCCACGTCTCCCGCGGCGGGCGCGGCATGGGATAGACGGTCAGCCAATGTTCCGGCCCCTGGAACTGAGGGTCCAGCGACATCAGCAGGTGCAGCGCCGTCGTGCCCGAACGGACGAGACCGGCGATGATGATCGGCTCCCGGATCGGCTGCTCCAGCGCCTCCGGCCGTTCCCTCAACCCCTTGACCGCCAGGGCGCGGGTATCGAGCGACTGGCCGATGCGCCATGCGGTCGCCTGCACGCACGCGGGATCAAGGTCGAGCGCGCGGATGTCGGACAGCAGCAGGCCCAGCCCCTCGCGAAAGCCGGCGTCGCCAAAATCGTCAAGGCCCGTGCGCGCCGTCGAGGCAGCCAGCAGGGCGTCGAGGGTCAATATCCGCTGGTCCTGGACAATGGTTTCTGTGTTCATCAGGCCGCGCTCCACGGATCGACATGAATCTTGGTTTCGTTGGCCCCGGCGCGCAGTTGCTCGAACAGGTCGGGGAAGGCGTCCAGGCCGACCGTCCGCGACACCATCAGGCGCGGCTCGACGTGTCCGGCGTCCAGCGCATTGGCGCTATGTTCGAATTCCCTGAGATCATAGGCGAACGAGAATTTGATCGTGACCTGCTTCCATGTGGCGAGCGAAGGCAGGATCGGGTCGGGCGAGGTGCAGAAACCCAGCGAGACGACCGTTCCGCCGGGCGCGACCAGTTCGACCGCTTTCTGCGTCATGCCGACCGCGCCGACGCATTCCAGCACGATGTCGGGCATGCCGCCCAGCGCGGCCGAAACGCGTTCCGCTTCGCCTTCGCCCAGCGCCTCGAAGCTGTTCGCGCCCATCTGCAGCGCAAGATCGGCGCGCCGTGACGAACGGGAAATGGCCACGATCTTCCCCGCCCCCAGCAACCGCGCCCAATAGATGGCAGCGAGGCCGATGGACCCAGCGCCCAGCACCGCGACCTTCGCGCCCGGCGGCATCTGCGCGAGCCGTATGCCGCGCAGACCCACGGCGAGAGGCTCGATCAGAGCACCGTCAGCAGGCGTCAGCGTGTCGGGCAGCACGATAGAACTCGTCGCCGCGATCCGCATATATTCGCTAAAGCCGCCGACAAGACCCTGCATCTGCGCGCAAGCCATGGGATAACCGGCCAGGCAGGGGGCGCAGCGGCCGCAGCCCGCCACCGGCATGGCGGTGACGAACTGACCGACCTTGAGATTGTCTACGCCTTTGCCCAGTGCGACGACTTCCCCGCAATATTCATGGCCGATCACGCTGTCGACGGGGAAATCATTGCCATGGCCGGAGGTCATGTGGAGGTCCGTGCCGCATACGCCGCAGCGCGTGACCTTGATGACCGCTTCGCCCTCGCCGGGCTGGGGATCGTCTATGGTCTCCACGACCAGCGGTGTGCCCGCGCCCTTGAATAACGCTGCCCTCATCTCTCTCCTCCTTCTCCTACCGTGCCATTAAAGCTACTATTCAGTACCTAAAATGACAAAGCGGCGGCACTGGACCGGTCGGCCTGCGGCCGAACCTGCCCGTAGCGGCAAGAGGTGTGAAGATCGGCGGTGAGTGATCGCAAACATGATGTCCGGAACGGCCGGCGGCATAAGCGCTTTCCGATCGCGCCAAGCCGGTTCAAAGGGTATCACCATGGTCCATGTCACCTTCATCACCCCTGCCGGGATCGCGACCACGCTGGACGGCGATGTCGGCCAGTCGGTGATGGACATCGGCAAGCGGGCGGGCGTCGAGAATATCATCGGGGAATGCGGCGGCAGCGCCGCCTGCGCGACCTGCCATGTTCATGTCGATCCCGCGTGGATCGATCGGGTCGGTCCTCCATCCGCCGACGAATGGGACATGCTCGACTTCGCCCATGGCAAGCGGGCGGATTCGCGCCTTTCCTGTCAGATCCGTCTGCGCGCGGCGCTGGATGGCCTTATCGTGCATACGCCGGAACGGCAGGGCTGAGGCGCAACGGCGCGCCCGGCAAGAAACGTCAACCCAGCGTCCTGAGCGCGGCGATGGCCGCCGCCTCCCCATCGATGTCCCGCAGCTTCGGCATCAGCTCCGCCTCGACAAGGCCGCCCCAGCCGATTGTCCGCAGCGCCGCCATGATCGGCGCAAAGTCGATCACGCCCGCACCGGGTTGAACGCGGCCTGGCATGTCAGCGATCTGCACAGCGGCGAGAATATCCGCCTGCGCCACAATCGCCGCCGCCATGTCCTCGCCGGCGCAATGGCAATGGCAGCTATCGAGGATCAGCCCCACGCCTGCCGACCGGGCGATAGCGCCGATGTCGGCCAGGCGCTCGACCAGGGCCAGGGGTACACGCTCCCGGCTGACCATCTCCACCGCCAGCGCCACGCCCCGCTCCGCCGCCAGCTTCGTGGCGGCAGCGAAATTCTCCGTCGCCCGCGCTAGCTGTTCCGCCAACGGTGCGCCGCAATCCAGCAGGACCGCGTTGATGCAGCCACCGCCCACATGCTCCGCTGCCGTGAGGCTGGACGCCATGGCCGCTTCCATATCGGTGATCGGCGCGCCCCAGAAGAAGGGCGGCTCCATCCCCAGAACATTATGGGTGAAGCTGCCCATCTCCATCCCATGATCCCGCAACGCCACACCCATGCGCCGCTGAACCTCCGGCGTGCGGGCTTTCAGACCATTGTCGGTGATGCCGGCAAAGCCCAGCCGAGCGGCGCAATTTATCTGAGCGACCGGATCGACCGAGCCGGCCGTTGCGGCCAGCAACGGCGCGTCGGGATCGGCTATGCCAAGATGCGCCGCATACCGCATGAGCTGCGCCGTCAGCTTCCGGCCCAGCGCTCAAGCGCGGCATCCGCATCCGTACCCAGGGGCGGGTTTACATCGCCAATCCTGCCCGGCGTCTCCGATAGGCGCGGCGCGGGCGCGGCCAATGCCAGATCGCCCAACGCTTCATCCGCCACATGGATCAGGCTCCCGCGAGCGCGCATATGAGGATCGGCCAGCATATCGTCCAGGCTGTTGACCGGCGTCACCGGAATACGCCGGGCGACGAGCTGCTCCACCAGCGCAGCCTGCGGCACGGTGGCGATCCAGGCGGCGACGCAGGCATCCTGGTCGTCCCCCTGCCCGCCCGCCAGCGCCAGCAGATCGGCGGCATGCCGAGCGGTGCTGGCGGAGATAGCGACGTATCTTTCGTCGGAGGTTCGATAGACGTTGCGCAGTACGCCGGGCAGTCGCGACCCGCAACGTTCGGGCGAGCGGCCGGGCTCCCATCTTTGCGCCGCATGGGCGACGATCTGCAATATCGGTTCGTAGAGGCTGGCGTCCACCTGTTGCCCCCGTCCGCTACGGTCGCGCCAATAAAGGGCAGAGAGCGTGCCGATCACCGCGCTCATCGCGCCCACGGCGTCACCCAAGGCTACGGAAGGGAGCATCGGCGGACCGTCTTCCGTCCCCGTCAGGAAGGTCAGGCCGCCAAAGCCTTCACCGATCGTGCCCGATCCCGGCCGGCCCCGATAAGGACCGGTGGCGCCGAAGCAGGACACGGAAAGCATGACAAGCCGGGGATTGACCGCCGACAGGACTTTCCAGCCGATGCCCCGCCTCTCCAGCACGGCGGCGGGATAATTTTCCACCAGCACGTCGGCTTGCGCCGCCAGCGCCTTGAGCCGGTCGATCCCCTCTTCCGAACGCAAGTCCAGCGCCAGGCAACGCTTCCCCCGCGCGACCAGCGGCCACATCTTGCTGTCGCGGAACAGGTCGCCCTCCGGCGGCTCGATCTTCAGCACATCGGCGCCGAAATCGGCCATGATCGTCGCCGCAAGCGGCGCGGCATAGAGCGACGCCATGTCGATGACCTTCAGCCCCGCCAGCGCGCCGGGCGGGATGGCGCCTTTCCCCGGTTCCTCCATCCGTCAATATGCTCCCGTTTCCCGCGCTTCGCCGGCCAGGAAACTTTCCCGCAGCCTGCGCTTCAAGATCTTTCCCGTTTCCTCGCGCGGCAAGCTGGCGCCGACGACCAGATGACGCGGAATCTTGTAGCCCGCGATGCGCCCGCGCAGGAACGCTGTCACCTCATCGGGGATCAGCGCCTCGTCGCTCTGGAGATACGCGACCAGCACTTCACCATATTCGGAGTCCGGCACGCCGAAGACAGCGCAATCGGATACCGCGGGATGCTCCAGCAAGGCAGCCTCCACCTCTGCCGGATAGATGTTGACCCCGCCGGACAACACCATGTCCGCGCGCCGGTCGCACAGAAACAGATAGCCTTCTTCGTCCAGCCAGCCCATGTCGCCGCAGGTAATAAGGCCGTCATATTCGACGGCGGCGCGCTTTTCCGGATCGCCGTGAAAAGTGAAATCGGGCGTGCCGTGGATGCGCAGGTAGACGTCGCCCGTCCGCCCCGCCTCTGTCCATTGGCCGTCTTCGCCACGAATACGGACTTCACCAGTCAGGACAGGTCGGCCGACGCTGCCGGGTCGAGCCAGCCATTCCCGAGGACTGATCTTCGTGACGACGCCGGTTTCGGTCGATCCATAGGTTTCATACAGGACCGGCCCCCACCAGTTCAGCATCGCCCTTTTTACTTCCGGCGCGCAGGGCGCGCCCGAATGGACGACGTGACGAAGGGTGGAGAGATCATATCGGCCCTTCACCTCTTCGGGGAGGCGCAGCAGCCTGACGAAAAGCGTGGGCACCAGCGCGCCATGGGTCACATGATGCTGCTCGATGAGCCGCAGGCAATCCTCCGGATCGAAGCGCTCCATCACCACCACCGTGCCCCCGGCGGCGAAAGTCGCCATCAGGATCGCCTGGCTGAAGAGATGATAGAGCGGTCCCGTCACCAGCGCGACATTGCCGGGCGCCGTGTCATGGATGACCGCCAGCACACGGGCGCGCTGCGCCGATTCCTCGCCTGTCGCGGGCAGGCGCCTGACCGCCTTGGGCTTGCCCGTGGTGCCCGACGTGTAGACCATGGAGGAACCGAGACCGTTGCCATGGCCCTCATGGGGTTCATGGGCAGCGATCCAGTCGTCATAATCCGGCTGCTCGCCCGAACCGCCGACGGCGATCACGCGCAGGCCTTCGGGAATATGGGCGCCCAGCCCGTCCAGCAGGTCGGCATGGCCGATCAGCAGCCGGGGCGTCGCGTCGCGCAGCACATAGCCGATCTCCGTCGGGTGCCAGTGCCAGTTGATCGGCACGCCATAGGCGTCGAGCCTGCGCACGGCCAGATTGGCTTCCAGCACGGCAAAGTCGTTGCGCAGCAACAGCGCCACCGCATCGCCCGCGCCGACGCCTGCCGCCGCCATCGCGCTCGCCAGCCGCGCCGCCCGGTCGAGCAGTTCGGCGCGTCCGCGAATGCGATCGCCGACGATCACATCGCCGCTCATGCCGTCTCGACGGGCCGGGTCACGGTGAGGCAGGTGCCCCAGCTATGCAGCATCGCGGCGTGCAGGCCGCCTTCCCCTCCCGCGACCATGACCAGCACATCATCGGGCGTCGGCACCAGATGCACGCGCCCGTCGGGCTTGATCCGACCCAAATTGCCGATGGGATCGCGATATTCGGGTCGGAACCAGTCGATCGGCAATGCGCATCTGTCCCAGATATAGGCCTGCACATCCTCGATCCTGGGATAGGCCTTCGCAATCACCTCCGCCCAGATCGGGTTGATGACGCACAAAGTCTCCGCAAAGGCCGAGGACGGCAGGAAGCCGTTTGCGCCCGGATAGGCCATGGATTTGGCGATCATGTCGAGGAAACCGTCGGCACTGTTCGCCACCACGTCGCAGATATTGGCCGTGCCCATCGCGCCGTAAACGGTGACGGCATCGCCTCCTACGCCGCGACGTTCAGCCAGCGGCGCCCAGGGAGAGCGCTCCTCCCATTCGCCAAAGACGATGCCGGCGACACGCCCCGGTGTGCCATAGACGCTTTGCGACGTCGAACCGATCGACTGGCCCGCCACATTGCGCATGATCAGACGGATCGCCCGGCCGATGGCCACCGCTCGACCGGCCACTCCGCCCAGGCAACCGGCCTGACAGGGAATGTCCAGCCGGTTGCGGATCGACCCGTTCACGATCATGGCGGGCACCACCGACCCGGTCGTGGCATTGAGGCCGGCCAGGTCGAACCTGGGGTCCGCCATCGCTTCTATCGCCGCGCACAGCAGCGGCATCGCGTCGCCCGTGCAGCCGGCCATAACCGCGTTGATCGCGATCTTCTCCACCGTGCATTCGGCGCGCAGCGGCGGCAGCACGGCGATCAACTCGTCCGGAAAGCGTCCGCCCGCGATCAGGAAGTCCTGCACCCGCTGCTGCGTCGGCGGGATCAGCGGCAGTCCGTCACCCCAGCCCTGAGCCATGGCGAAATCGTTGAAGGCGACGATGTCATCCTCGACCTCATGCCGCCGACTGCTCAGCCAGTCTGCTTCGCACCCCGAAATTCCGCAGGAACGATCGATAGTGGTTTCGTGCAATGTCATGGACCTGTTCTTTTGGAAGAATGTCGAGAGGATAGGGAAGGATGTGAAAGCGCAGGCCCGACCGGCCGCCCCGTTTCGCCAGATTATGGGCCAGCCCTTCGAAATGCGCGGTCGCCACCGCGATGGTCGGGATGCCGGCGGCTGCCGCGGTCAGTGCGTCCGCGATGGTCCAACTGGTGCAGGACCCGCAATTGCCCAGTCCGACGATGGCCATGTCGCTTTGCGCCAGTAGCGCGCCATAGTCGCGTTCGGCTTGCTCGCCCTCCCGGCCCGTGCGGCCGCAACTGCGCCAGAAGGTCACCTCGGCGCCTTCGGCCCGCAAGCCTTCGGCCCAGATCTCGCTGACCCAGTCCCAGCTACGCCACAGCATATCGATGCGGATGGCGATCTTCTTGCCCCTCAGGACGCCGGCATCCGGACCCGGCTCAGCCAGATCGTGCACCAGCGATGCAGTGGGATCGAGAATGATGGTCATGTCGTTACCTCCACCATCTTTTTGCATGTTGCATGCAAATTGTCAAATTGGGCATTTCAGAAGCGGTATTTTGGCTCCTCAATGCCCCGAACGCCCGTTTCGATCGCGAAGAGGCCACCGGCATGCCTGCCCAGGGGCTGATCGCCGGGAAGATGGCGGTGAGCGGCGGACGTCAGATAAAGCGTGGCCAGTTCCGGCCCGCCAAAGGCCACCTTGGTCGGTTGCAGAACCGGCACAGCAATCTCCCGGTCCAGCCGTCCGTCCGGCATATAGCGCGCCACCGCGCCCTTCATCAGCAGGCAGACCCAATAGCCGCCCTCCGCATCCACTTCCGCCCCGTCGAAAATCCCGTCGCCGCGATCCCGCTCCGTGAAGACACGGCGGTTGGACGGCGTGCCGGTCACGATGTCATAGTCGAAGGCATAGACCCGCCCGGCGGGGGAATCCGCCAGATACATGATCCGCCCGTCGGGACTGAAGGCCATGCCGTTGCTGCACGTGATGTCTCCGATCACCTCGGCCAACCCGCCGCCGTCCAGCCGATAGACGGCGGCGCGGCCGGCCACCCCGGTCTGGAAATAGGAAAGGTCGACCGAACCGATCAGATAGCGACCCTGCCGGTCGCACCGGCCGTCATTGAAACGGTGGGTTTCGACGGGATAGGGCGGCGGCGCGGCGACCGGCGCCAACGTGCCGCTGGCCCGGTCGAAATCGAACAGGCCGGTACGCAGCGCCACGACAATCGGCTCGCCCGCGCCGCGCAGCGCAAAGCTGCTGACATGGGCGGGCATCTGCCAGCTTTCATTGCTCCCGCAGGCCGGATCGAAGGCATTGAGCCGGTGCGCCTCCTGATCCACCCAGAACAGCTTCCGCTCCGCCACCGACCAGACCGGGGTTTCGCCCGATTCCGCCCTGATGTCCAGCACGCAGCGCGCCGGGGCGTTACCCTCCTGCATCTTCTTCTCCTTCATCCGGCGCCTGTCAGCTCATGGTGGTTATGCCGAACCCGCTTCCGTTGATGGCTGCGGCCTTTCTGCCAGGCAGCCATATCCTGTCGTTTCACCGCTTCAGAACAGGCCGGCCTTGCCGCCAGTCCAGGGAATGCGCGCAAAATAGCGCTCGGTCTGCGCCCAGAGCGTGGGAATCATGGTGGGTTTGCTCATGTCACGAATCAGGTCGATATTGGCGGCTATGCTTTCAGGGGTGATCGCCGGATCGAACGATCCGTCATTGTCGAAGATCGCCAGCCGCGCGACGCGCCCACCCCCGACGTTGAAGACTTCTCCGCCGAAGTCCAACTGCTCGCTACTGAGATAGGCGATCAGCGCCGACACCTTTTCCGGCTGGAAATGGGTGCGATACCAGCGCGCCAGATCTTCGTGCGACGTTTCCGTAAGGCGGGAGGCGCCCGTGGGGAAGATGCCGTTCACCAATATATTATGCGGCCGCCCGTCAAAGGCCGCATCATGGGTTAGCCCCAGCAGCCCGGCCTTGCCCGCTGCATAGGGCCCCAGATGTCCCGCGCCCAGAACCGCCGACGACATGACGTTGACGATGCGTCCGAAACCCTGACCGCGCATCAGCGGCCAGACCCGACGCAGCAGCATATAGGGACCGATGAAATTGGTCCGCAGCACGCCCTCTATCTCTTCATCGGTGAAGGCATCGGGATCACCGATCAGCGATCCGCCGGCATTATTGATCAGAATGTCGACCCGGCCGAAGGCGTCCAGCGCATGTTCGACGATGAGCCGGGCGGACTCGCCGGTGCCGACCATCTCGCCGTCCGCTTCCGCCTCACCTCCCGCAGCGCGGATTTCATCCACAACCGCTTGGGCATGGGAAATGGTGCCGGGCGTCAATGTGGACTGCGCGCCGCCATAGTCGTTGACGATCACCCTCGCCCCCCGCGCGGCGAGCAGAAGGGCATGAGCCCGGCCCATGCCCCGCCCCGCCCCCGTGACGATCGCGACCCGCCCGTCCAACCGAATCATCCCGCTTCCTCTCGCCTGTCCATATACATGCAACATGCAGAGGGGCGGCGTCGCCATATCCGCGTCCAAAACATCGCCTATCCATTATATGGCGGCGTCCCTTCGGCGGAGCGGCGGCAATAGTCCACATAGGGTGGCCCAGCGCCACGAGCGGGGCCACAACCGGGATCGGCCAATACAGACCGCTTGCAGCCTCAGTCCTGGCCGGCGGATTGCAACTGGAATGCGCGGGTGCGCTCGATATGCGCCCGCATATGCCGTTCGGCAGCGTCGGGATTGCCGGCTTCGATCGCGTCGATGATCGCCTTGTGATCCCGCAGCACGGCCCGTCCGCTCCAGCCACGGGCGCGAGAGAGCCGGCTGTTGAGCACCCGCAATTGCTGGTCGATCTGCACCAGTTGCCGCGCCAGCCGCATATTGCCCGCACCCTCGCGGATCATGCCGTGAAAGGCGGCGTCGAGTTCGACATGAGCAGCCAGATCGCTTTTCTCCACCACGATCTCATGCTGCGCGAACAACGCCCTGAGCCGGGCAACGCCTTCCGCATCCATGCGCTCGGCCGCACGGCGCACGGTCATGATCTCCAACCCTTCCCGAATGTCGAGCAGATCGAGAATGTCGGGCGTGCCGCCTGCGATCACCGCTACGCCGGTCCTGGCGCGGGGTTCGACCAGCCCTTCCCGCTCCAGCGCGATCAGTCCTTCGCGCGCAGGCGTACGGCTAACCCCCAATTGCCGCGCGATCTCCGGCACGCTCAAATGAGTGCCGGGGGCCAGTGCGCCTGAAAGTATGGCATTGCGCAGCCGTTCGGCAACCATTTCCGTCAGCGCCTCCGGCCGGGTCAGCGGTTCGAAATGCCCAGACGCCTCCAGCTCCCCGTCGGCATATTCATGTTCCTTCTGCATGCAAAGCTCCATGCTCCCAATCGCGGCTGGTTTCAACGCAAACCGGGCCGCCGTGCCAATTGCGGGCATGAGGATATGACCACGGCAATCTTCAGATAGGCGATGGCATGCTGAACGGATCGGATTCATTTTGTTTGCTGCCGGCCGGCATGATAGCGCGCGGGCAAACGATCATGAGGCATATATGAAGTATATTTTTGCTCTTGCGGCTGCCCTGTCCCTTTCCAGCCCGGCGGCCGCGCAGGACGCGCCCGTCATCAAGGCGCGCATGATGGTCAAGACGGCCGATGGCGTCCGCGTCGGCTTCATCGATCGCGTCAATGCAAATGCCGAGGGCGCCCCGACCTCCGTACAGATCATCTACAAGGGCCGCTTCGTGTCGATACCGGCGGCAACCCTGTCCAATGGGGAAAAGGGACTGGTCACCAGCCTGACCGCAGCCGACCTCAACAAGCTCTGACCGGGGCGGAAAATGGCATGGCGCATCATGCGCGTCATGCCATTGCGTTCGGCATCTTATCCCGGCCCGGAAAAGCGCAACCCCTCGTCGGGCGCCAGATGGCGGAGCTGGACGAACTTGCCCGGCTGCCTGCTTGGGATGCCGGCCCCGCCTTCGCTCACCGCTGCGCACCGGGTTCGAAGACCGCGGCGGTCAGATGCTGGCCGCCGTCCGCCAGCACGCGATGGCCCAGGATGAAGCAGGCTTCGTCCGAGACCAGGAACATCGCCGCCCCGCCCACATCCTCCACCGGGTCGGCAAGGCGCGGCATCGCCATATTGGCGATCAGCGTATCGACACTCTTGCCCTTCTTCGCGCGATAATCCGCAAAGACCGCAATGTCCGGCACCGCCGGCTGGAGGAAATTGACGAGAATGCCATCCTTCCCCCATTCGACGCCTGCCGACCGGGTAAGGCCCGTCAGCGCGAAGTCCATGGTGACGGCATCCGTCACGCCCTCATTCGCCGTCGGACCGTAGATCGAACCCAGGTTGACGATGCGCCCGCCGCCCGCCGCCTTCATGTGCGGATAGACCGCCTGCATCATGTTGAGCGCGCTCAGCAGCACGTCATTGAACGCTGCGGTGAAGTCGGGCGCCGCCTGCCTGTCCGCCAGCCGGTCCCATTTCAGCGCCGCGTGCGCGCCATTCAGCATTATGTCGATCCGGCCATGCGCCCCCACTACCGCATCGGCCAGCGCCCGTGCGGCCTCGGGGTCGGAAAGGTCGGCGCTGCGCGCCTCCGCGCCGGGAATAGGGTGGGCGGCCGCTTGTGCCGCTTCGTGATCCTTGTCGACCAGCACCACCTTTGCGCCTTCACGGGCAAAACGGAGGGCGATGCCCCGCGTCACTTCATTGGCCGCGCCGGTAACGATCGCGACCTGCCCTTCGATCAATCCCATCCTGTCCTCCCCGCGCTCAGGCCGTCAGCTCGACGGCCGCCTGGCTGTGCCCCTTGTGGATGTCGGTGCCTTCCTCATGCATCTGGAGCGGCGCGGTCGCCCATACGCCGCCGTCGACGCAGAAGACCTGCCCGGTGATGAAGCGGCCATTGTCGCTGCAAAGCCCCAGCACCGCGCCGGCAATGTCGATCTCGCAATCGCCCATGCGACGCATCGGAAATTGGCGCACGCTGGCTTCGGCCATTTCCCTGTTCTGGTCGGCCCAGCTTTTATAGGCCCAACTGTCGCCCGCCGGCGTGATGCAGTTGACAGTGATATTGTCCTTGCCGAATTCTCGTGCGGCGCTGCGCGTCAGTGCTTCATTGGCGGATTTGGTGATGTTGTAATCGCTGGCATAGGGCTGACCCCAGATGTTCCAGTGGCTGGAAAAATAGATCAGCCGCCCGCCGCCAAGCTTGCGCATGTGCGGAACCGCCGCGCGGCTGGTCCAGAGCGACTGGTAGAAGCCGGTCATCAGCGTCATGCTGTAATCGGCGTCGGGCTTGTTCTCGATCGACCGGACAGGCGCGATCCCCTGCGCATTGTTGACGACGATGTCGAGCCGCCCGAATCGTTCGGCCGCATTATTGACCAGATCCTCCATCTGTTGCCGGTTGCCGACATCGGCGGCGACGAACTGCGCCCGTTCCGCAGCGCCGGAAAGCTGCGCGATCAGCGCTTCATTCTCCCGATTATTTTCCGGGCTGCGCGAGCAATAGACCACTGCGGCGCCTTCCTTCAGGAAACGCAGCACGATGCCTTGGCCAATGCCTTTCGTGCCGCCCGTGACGACCGCCACCTTGCCGCTCAGGCGCCCATGCGTCTGCATCATTTCCCTCCTCAAGCCGTTTCGATCAGCGGCTTGCCCGCCGTCATGCGCCACATGTCCGCGACTACCGGCAGGTGGATGGTCTGTCCGCCGTCCACCGCCAGCAACTGGCCCGTGATGTAACGGGCCGCATCTGACAGCAGGAACAGCGCGGCCTGCGCAATATCGTCCGGCCGACCAAGATAAGGCAGCACATTATTGTCCAGTGTCATCTGGAAGAACCGGTCGCCCATATTGCGTGTCGTGGGCGTGTCGATGAAGCCCGGCGCTATCGTGTTGCAGCGGATTCCCCGCTTGCCATAGGCCGTGGCGATCGATTGGCTCAGACTGTGCACCGCCGCCTTCGAAGCCGCATAGGCGGGAACGGTGCCAAGCGACAATATGCCGGCGGTGGACGAAATATTGACGATCGCCCCGCCGCCGCGCTTCAACATCTGCGGGATACAATATTTGGCGGCCAGCATCGGCCCGCGCAGATTGACCTCCAGCGCGCGGTTCCAGATGGCGACGTCCATCTCATGAATCTCGCCATCGGCACCGGTCTGATCGGGCGCGTTGTACGACACGGTGTTGTCGAGCAGATCGACACCCCCAAAGCGCGCCACGGTCTCATCGACCATCATCCGGACCTGCGCTTCGTTGCGCATGTCGACCCGTAGCGCCAACGCCTGTCCGCCGGCCGCTGCAATGGCTCCCGCCGCGGAGCGTGCATTGCCCTCGTCCAGATCGGCAATCACCACCGCCGCGCCTTGCGTAGCGAGCAACTCGGCTGTCGCCTTGCCGATGCCCGATGCGCCGCCCGTCACGACAGCCACCTTGTCCGCCAATATGGGCTGCACGGCTCTCTCCACTCGATGATATTTCACCAAGTTTATTATATGGCCATGAAGATGATCAATATTACTGGTGATTCCATCACGGATATGAAGGTGAACGGAAATTCGCCAAATATATAGAACGATCGTTCTTATGAATTGCCTGTTATCGTGCGCGGAACTGCGTCGAAAAAGGCCTTGCCGGCCTCCTCCAGACGGATGAATTCCGACCATAGGCCCAGATCGCGGCGCGTATCGGCATAGCTATAGTCCAGCACCCCCGGCATGGAACCCGCCATCGGTACATCATAGCCCATGCCCCGAAGCCGGTGGAGCATCGCCTGATGATCGTCGATCAGATAACCGAAATGATGCAGCCGTATCGGTCCCGCCAAAGCGGGTACATGATCGTCATAGATTGTCCTCTGCATCGGATCGGGTTCGATGATTTCGGTCATCACCTCGTCGATCCATGCAAGCGCAATCCGCCGCGTCGGCGCCGGTCGGCCGTCGATCGCCGGCGGTTCGTTCACCATGAACTCGACCGGGCCGAATTTCGCGCGGAACGCGGCAACAGCGGCGTCCGCGTCGCGGGTGACATAGCCGAACTGGAAAAAGCCCTTGAAGAAATTCTGCACCCTGTCCTCCGCCGCTGCGCACCTTATGCCAGGATAGGTACTATTAAGAACCTATGCTGACAAGCGAGCCTGTCTCGGGCGAGTTCGGCAGCGCGACGCCCTGGTCCAAGCGGTCGTCCAGCAAGCGCGCATGGGCGACATAGGCGCGCCGCGAAATGGGGCGGCCGCAGCATCCTTTATCGCCCCTTGCCGTTTCAGAATGAGGGAGAGCATCGATGCATGGAGCCTTGGAAGCGGGATTTTGGGGCCTGGTGGGCGGATCGGCGCTGTTGATAGGCGCGTGCATCGCCTATGTGGCTGATCTTCCGCAACGGCTGATCGCCGCGATCATGGCGATTGGATCGGGCGTGCTGATTTCGGCCGTGGCCTTCGACCTGATGGACGATGCCTATGCTCGCGGCGGCTTCGATTCCACCGCCTTCGGATTTCTGGCCGGGGCGGTCGTCTACACGATTGCGAATGTGGCCGTGTCGCGGGCCGGTGCCCGGCATCGTAAACGGTCGGGTTCGAACCCGCACGAGAGCCAGGCGCCGGCTGCCGGGAATTCCGGGCTGTCGATTGCCGTCGGCGCCTTGCTGGACGGCATTCCGGAGTCCGTGGTCATAGGGGTGAGTCTGCTGCACGGCGGCGGCGTCAGCATGGTCACGGTCATCGCCGTGTTCCTTTCGAACGTTCCCGAAGGCCTTTCCAGCGCGGCGGGAATGAAGAAGGCGGGCCGGGGCCCCGCCTATATCTTCGGCGTCTGGGGAGCTATCGCTTTGGCTTCCGGTCTGGCGGCGCTGATCGGCTACATCACTCTGGCGGGCGCAGATCCGGATCTGATCGCAGCCACCACCGCCGTGGCAGCAGGAGCCATTCTGGCCATGCTGGTAGACACGATGATTCCGGAAGCGACGGAGGAAGCGCATGAATTTTCCGGCCTCATCGCCGTCGCGGGATTCCTGATTGCCTTCATATTGACGAAGCTGGAGTGAGCGTGGCCACAGATGAACGGGAAAATGCCAGCCTCGTTCATCTCCGGTTCCACATGCAGGACCGACGCCCATGCACGACACGGCGTCCAACCCTCATGTTTGCGGGTAGCCGACGACTTCGCAAGGGAAGGCAGGCCCCCTGCCATAACAAAACGCCCCGTCCCTTTCGGGACAGGGCGCCGGCGCTGAATTTACAATCGGCCTTTATTCTTCGCCATTATCCTTCACGCCCACTGTCGGCACGTCGATGGTTTCCTTCTTTGTGCCGACGACGACCGCCTTGGAATCGACGTCCACCTTGGGAAGTTCGCCGCCCTTCACACTGACCTCCGGAACATCTCCACCGGAAACATCGGCTTTCCAGAAGCCGGTTGCGAACAATATTCCGACAATCGCCAGAACGATGATCAAGGCAATCGCAACGGTCCGCCCGCCGCGATGTTTATGAACCACGACACGGTCATCCGTATAGCGATCCCTGTGAACTTCTACCATCTCCATCCTCCTCCTTAAGAGACTGGGGAAACAATCAGGCCTTAATTCTTGTTCCCTTTCCATTCATTGTCTGGCCGTCCGGGCAATTTCCCGAAGCTGCGAACCGTCGATCCTGACATGGCGATATAGCGCTTCCACAATGCTGAACAGGCCGAACAGCGCGAGCCCGCTCGCCACGATGAAGAGCAGCAGCGGCCCATGCTCCTGATCGCGGAGCTGCCTGAGGGCCGCGCCCAACCCGCCCGCCTCGTCGGGATCGGCATGCAAGGCAGCGTTGATCACGAACCACCCGATCATGGCGAAGACGATGGCGCGGGCCGCATAGCCGATCCGTCCGGCCCAGCGCACGGCTTCCGGCACCGGCACATCGGCCGCGAGTTCGTCGAAACGGCCCCGATAGGCCTTTACCGCCTGTGCGAGCGCAATGAAGAAGAATATGACCCCGCAAATGACGAGCACGGCCTGACCGCCCGGCTGATCGAGCAGCCAGGCGGACCAGCCTTGCGCCGTCCGGTCGCCGGGACTTCCTTCGGCTGCCGGCGCCTTGCGAAGCACCAGGTTGACCGCCGCCAAGGCGAGTGCCCCGTACACGATTCCACTCATGGCATAGCCTGCCCGTTCCAGCCTTCCCTTCAGGCTGCGGCTGCGATGTTCGGGGTCGAGAGCGGCTTCGATCAAGCGCCAGAGCGCATAGCCCGCGAAACCCGCCGCGCAGAGCAGGAGCAGGAACGACCCCAGGCTGCTTTGGGAAAGGGAGCCGAGAACGCCCTGATTGTCGCTTGGTTGGCCGCCGTGGCGCGCGACGTCTATGGCGAACAGTCCGATGAGAAGATACACCATCCCGCGCGCCGCGAACCCTATGCGCGCCAGTATCGTCAGACGTTCGCCATAACTCTCCGTGCCGTTCATCATCTTCACCATCGTATTGGAAGCAGGGTAACGCGGCATCGCCCGTGAAGTTGCCTCAGCCGCATTTGCCAGGCTGCACATGCGGAAGCAGGTCGGAAACCTGCGGGGCGCTCTCCATTTATCGCAAATCGATTGCCTTGCGCCCTCTCCCGCGCGAAGGAAGGCGACTGATAAAGAGGGGCGCATTCATGAAGCTTGGATCCTGTGCGTTGGCGCTTGCGATAGGTGCAGCCCTGCTGCCCGTGACGGCGCATGCGGACGACCCCAATGATCCGACGATGCGCAGCGCCGCAGCACGGGCACGCGACAGCGCGATCATCAGAAGGATGAATCAGCAGCAGCTCGCCTATGTCCGTCAGCGCGACGCCAGGATCATGCGCAACTACCGCCAGGCGCAAGGCGATCGCGACAGCTATGCCGACGCCCGCGGCGAATATGCGCAGAGAATGGCGGAATGGCGCCGGGCCGTAGCGGCCTGCAATGCCGGGCGCTGGGAATATTGCGCCGACTAACCCCACTGCCCGGTACAACGTTGAAAAATAAGCTACTTTATTGCCACCCCTGTCGCAGTTTCCAACAAAATTCCAACAGTTGCGGCAAGCGACACTCTGGAACGCCATGGAACGAATGTCAAACGGGCGTGGATGGGGCAATCCACGTCCGATCTGAAAGCAACGCGCATCGCCCTTTATAGGGAGGCTCCAATCTGCCGCGAGGAAGCCACGGGAGGCTGTTATCTACGCGAAGAGTACACAAGCCAAAGTCACCTAAAAGCCTGTAAATTTCACTCTCGCTATCGGCCGTGCCGAACCGTTCGAAGTGCGAACGCTAGCGAGGTCCGAAAATAACCAAATGTGACTTCCTGAATTTTCGTTCCCGCAATGGCGAGGCGACGAATGCCTGTCGCTGGATCAACATGATCGAGGCGATGCTTCGCGAATATCGCATTTGTCGCCAGCGGGTAGGGCTGTGATAAATGCCCACTGCCCGCCAGAAATCCTTTACGTCGTGGAGCGCTGAGAGAAATATCCAGCGGGCCGCATCGACATTGAAGCACGGATCATCCCGCAGCCACGACTTGATCTGCGATTCGCTCCGCCCGATCATTCGGGCGATTCGAGGAACCCACCAACTGTTGACCTGCATCGGCCCCAGGTCGACGGAACCATCCCTATTCCTGACTTCTGCACCAATCCATCCCCCCTCCCGCTTCCTCAAGGCCCGCAGGGTTTGGGCAAGCCATGGCCGGCCGGAAGCTGCCCGATGGATGCATTGATTGATCGCCTTCTCCGCCGCCAGCATGTCCAGGTCCCTCGCCTCACCATAAGCTGGCGCTGCCTGAACGATCAGCGTGGAAGCGAAGCCGCCGGCCAGAAGCGTTGCACAACACCGCCCGATCATCGGTCGCGCCCTCGGTCCCTGCGCACCTCGGTCGTCCGATCCGGCTGTTTGGGCTGGGAGATTTCCGGCTGCGGCTGGTTCCGAAGCATGCGCTCGATGAGCGCCGTGAGGGTTTCCGTTGCGCGAAGCCCTGCGCCGGCCAGACCCTTGGGCTCGCTCCCTCGATTACGGTTTCTGCGTTCGGTGCGCAGAAGGGCCAGTTCACGCCGCTGCACGTCATAGAGGTCGTGTTCTTTCTGGATGCGGGCGGCTTCCCTTTCGAGCCGTGCTTCCGTTCCGCTTCGCTTGATCAGGTCCAGCCCTTCCAGGGACGAGGTCTTCTGGCCGGAATTGCGCTTCAATTTCTCCGCGAGGTCCGCCCGGTTCTCGGTCCAGAGCGTCACGCTAAATTCGGCACGAGTGATCGCGGTGTAGAAATTTTGCCCCGTCACCAGCGGGGAGTCGACGGGAGCGAGAACAAAGACCCGCGGGTAGGTTTTCGACTGCGAGGAGTGGCCAAATCGAACTCGATTCGGAGGCGGGATGCTCGGCCATGATCCACGTGAGAACAGGAATGAACTCGGCCCCTCCGGCGCTCGATGGTCTCATGCCGAGATTGCTCCGAATGACCGTTACCATCGTAGGCAGACGATCAAACTTTACCCGTAGAACGACTTAAACTGGTCGACAGCTGCCGGAATAGCGGACGGTCTGTTGCTGGGAAGCGAAAGTCGGGCGCTGAATGGTGACAAAGGGTCGGCTGTGTATGGAACCTCTCGGGACGATGTGCTGCTTGCGTCCATCCATCTCCGTCTTAACATTGTGCCGCAAAGCACGGACACCGACAAAGGATGCAAAACAGCCGTCGCATCGACAAGCATCGCACTTCCCGTCTTGAGCAGTTCTGCCAGGTTGCACGCAGTCGCGCTTCTCGCGCAGGCAAAGACGCGATATGTGGGCGAAATGAGCGATCCGACCGAAGAACAGCTCGCTGCACTGGGCACTGCGTTCGATACCTTCGCGCGGCGATACAAGCTGGCCGACGCCCGGCGTTCCGAGCGGCCGCTCGCCGAGTTGGACAAGGCCGTGCTGCTCTATGTCGCGGACCATGCCGGTTGCGGCCCGACCGATGTCGCGCGCTTCCTCGCGGTGCCGACGACGACCTTATCCTCGGCGACGGATCGGCTCGTGAAGCGAGGCTTCCTGAAGCGCGAGCGTATCGAAGCGGATCGCCGGGCGGTTGCGCTCACGCTGTCCGAGGCTGGCGCGGCCTACGCCCAGGCCCAGGTCGAGACATATCGGCAAATGTATATGCTGATGCTTTCGCGGCTGTCGGCTGAGGAGCGAGATCGGTTCATCGCGATGATTACAAAGATCGTCTACAACGATGATTGAATAGTCCGAACTTCGTTGTATCTTGTGGGTGACATCGCACGAGCCGCGTCGCGCCAACGGATGGAGCCAAGTCATGACGATATGTGTGAACGGCACGGAAGTTCCACCGCCCCGCGATGCCCGGGTCTCGCTGCTGGATTTGCTACGCGAGCATCTTCATCTCACCGGCACCAAGAAGGGGTGCGACCAGGGTGCATGCGGCGCCTGCACGGTTCTTCTCGATGGCCGCAGGGTCCTGTCCTGCCTGACCTTGGCGGCTCAGGCGGACGGTAGCGAGGTGCGGACGATCGAAGGTCTAGCGGGTGAAGGCGTCGATCTCCACCTATTGCAGCAGGCCTTCATCGCGCATGACGGACTGCAATGTGGCTATTGCACGCCCGGCCAGATCTGCTCGGCGATCGGGATGGCGGAGGAACTTCGCGGGGGCGACCCCAGCTATGTGACCCTCGATATCACCGCCTCACCGGTCGTGACACGCGCGGAGATACGCGAGCGTATGAGCGGCAATCTCTGCCGATGCGGAGCGCATAATGGGATCGTCGAGGCGATCGAGGCGATGCTGGCGGAGACAGCGGCATGACGCCTTTCACCTATGTTCGCGCGGCGGATCGGGCCGACGCCCTCGCCCGCGTTGAGAGTGGTGCACGGTTTCTGGGCGGCGGGACCAACCTTGTCGATCTTCTGCGGCAGAATGTCGAACAGGCGAGCGAATTGGTGGACGTCAGCCATACGCTCGGCACCATTCGCGAAAGCGAAGGCGGCGGGCTGATCATTGACGCGTCAGTCAAGAACGCCGCCGTTGCTGCCGATCCGCTCGTGCGCCGCCGCTACCCGGTGCTTGCCCGCGCACTGCTCGCCGGCGCCTCTGCACAGATCCGCAACATGGCCACGGTCGGTGGCAATATCCTACAGCGTACGCGCTGCATGTATTTCTACGATGTCGAAGGCGCGCGCTGCAACAAGCGGCAGCCGGGCATCGGATGCGACGCGATCAACGGGTTCAACCGCTATCATGCCATTTTGGGCGCGTCGGATCAGTGCGTCGCCACCCATCCTTCTGACATGTGCGTGGCGCTCACCATGCTCGATGCCGTGATCCATCTGTCCGGGCCCGATGGCAATCGGTCGGTGCCGCTGAATGATTTCCATGTCCTGCCCGATGCTATGCCGCATGTAGAAACCGTGCTGAAGCCGGGCGAACTGATCACCGGCGTCGAACTGCCGCCTCCTTCTGACGCGCTGACGCATGCCGAATATCGTAAGGTCCGCGATCGCTCCAGCTACGCCTTCGCGCTGATCTCCGTTGCGGGCGGCCTGGCGCTTGCCGATGGTCGCGTCACGCAAGCCCGCATCGCGCTCGGCGGCGTGGCGGCCAAGCCCTGGCGGGCGACTAAGGCAGAGGCGGCGCTGGTCGGAGTCGCGCCGACGCCCGAGGCTTTCCTTGCCGCGATCCGAGAGGAGCTGGCCGGCGCGCGGCCGCTGTCTGGCAACGGTTTCAAGATAGGTCTCGTCGAACGCACGGTGGTCGCCGTCCTGACCGCCCTTTCAGGAGCGCATGCATGACGAAGCTGCAAAATGCCATCGTCGGCGGCGTGCGCGCCGTCATTGGCCAAGTGCCCGCAAGTTGGCTGCCCGGCGGCACGCCCGATCCCCTGATCGACAAGCGCGTGTCGCTCGGCGAGCAGCAGTCGCGGGTCGACGGACCCGACAAGGTGCGCGGCGCGGCGCGGTTCGCCGCCGAAGTGCCGATGGAGGGTCTCCTCTACGCCGCCTTCGTCCATTCCACGATCGCGCGCGGCCGCATCGCCGATATCGATGTGTCCGCGGCCGAGGCGGCACCCGGCGTCGCGCTCGTCATGACCTATCGCAACGCCCCCAAAATGAGCGTTCCTCCGCCGATCGGGATGACCAACCTCAAGGCCGCTGGCAATCATACATTGCCGATCATGCAAGACGCAGAGATACGCTGGAACGGTCAGGTCGTCGCGGTGGTACTGGCTGAAACGCGAGAGCAGGCGGACCATGCGGCCAACTTGGTCCGTGTGCGCTATGACGCCGCTTCAGCGCGCACGCGGTTCGAGGAAGGCAAGGCCAGCGCCTATACGCCGGAGTCCATCCTCGTCGAACGCAATCGCCTAGAGAAGGGCGGCCCAAGCCGAAAGTTCGCCGAGGCCGCCTTCAAGATCGACGCCGTCTATACGACGCCCTGGGAGAACCATAATCCGATCGAGCCGCATGCCGCGACGATCGTCTGGCGGGGCGGCAAGCTGATCGTTCACGATGCGACCCAGATGATCCACGGGACAGCCAGTTCGCTCGCGAAGACATTCGGGCTGAAGGCCGGCGATGTCGAGGTAAGCTCCCCCTACGTGGGCGGAGGCTTTGGCGCAAAGGGTCTTTGGGATCACCAGATACTGGGCGCGGCGGCGGCGAAGCTTGCTGACCGGCCCGTGCGTATCGCCCTCTCACGCGCCAGCATGCACCGGCTGATCGGCGGGCGCATGCAAACAGAGCAGCGGGTGGCGCTGGCCGCGGATGCGGACGGCAAGCTCAAGGCTCTGCTGCACCATGGCTATGGCGTCAGGCCGCTGCACAGCATCTGCGATGAAGGCTTCACCCTCACTGGCCGCTCGCTCTATGCCAGCGAGAGCTTCGATATCGTCCAGCATTATGTCGACCTCGACCTGCTGGCGAACAGCTTCATGCGCGGGCCGGGCGAGACGCCCGGCACTTTCGCGATCGAATGCGCGATCGACGAACTGGCGCACGCCATTGGCATGGACCCCATCGCGCTGCGCCGGCGCAATGTCGCGACCCGCGATCCGGTGAGCGGCGCACCGCACTCGCAAAGCGCGATGATGGAGGCCTACGACCTCGGCGCGGCGCGCATCGGCTGGGATCGGCGTTTGGCCGAGCCGGGCATGCGGCGCGATGGCGAGTGGCTGATCGGCATGGGCTGCGCCACCGGCACCTTTCCGTTCATGCGCATGCCTGGCACGTCCGTGCGGATCACTATCGACGCGAGTGGCAATGCCCATGTCGCCAGCGCCGCGCACGAAATGGGCATGGGCACGGCGACGGTGCAGCGGCAGCACGCCGCCGATCGCTTGGGCCTGCCACTTGACCGCGTCATAGTGACGATCGGGGATTCGAGCCTGCCCTTCGCGAGCTTTGCCGGCGGGTCGTCGCAAACCGCCTCCCTGGCTTCGGCGATCACCGCAGCGAGTGGCAAGCTGGTGACGGACTTGCTGCGGCTGGCGGGTAACGACACGCCGCTAGCCGGCCTCAAGCCCAGCGAAGTGGAGTTCGTAGACGGAGGCCTCCGCAGCGTCGAAGATCCCGCCCGCCAGGAAAGCTTCGCTTCCATCCTGCGCCGTTCCGGCCGGAGCGAGGTTAGCGTGGTCGGCGAAAGCGGCGCGCCGCTGGAGATCATGAAATATTCGATGCACAGCACGTCGGCGAACTTCTGTGAGTTGCGCGTCAGCGAGGTCACGGGTGAAATCCGCGTCGATCGCCTCGTCGGCGCCTTCGACTGCGGCCGCATCCTCAATGCCAAGACGGCGACCAGCCAGTTCAAGGGCGGCATGATCATGGGGCTCGGCATGGCGCTGACTGAGGAAACGCTGCTCGACGAGCGCAGCGGCCGCATCATGAGCACGTCGCTCGCCGACTATCATGTGCCGGTGCATCTCGACGTGCCCGACATAGATGTGGTGTGGACCGACATCCCTGATCCCCGCACGCCGCTCGGTGCGCGAGGGATCGGCGAAATCGGAACGACCGGCGTAGCGGCCGCCATCGCCAACGCCGTCTTCAACGCAACCGGCAAGCGCGTGCGCAACCTGCCTCTAACGCTCGATAAGCTGATCTAGTCCTGGCCGAAATATTCGCACTCGGAATAGCTGACGGTCAGCAGTTAGGATCAGCAAATTTGTGCGCGGGCCGGGATGGGTCGACCGCGGAAGTGGCTGCTACGCGCCACCTGTCGCCATTCGGGGTCAAGATAACAATCCCGGAACCGGCCATTCCTCCTTCTGATCTGTCTGATTCTAAATCGGCCTGGGCATCGCCTCCGCGCAGGTGACCTGACCAGCGGCAAGCGACCGATAGTGTTGAAGAAGTCGGTGATCAGTCGAAGTAACCGGACGGAAGACCGACAAATCCAAGAAAGGCGAGCAAAGGGGTGCCGTACACGCCCGGACGAGCGCACCACTGATCCATGTGATTCAGCCGCGCCGGTAATCACATTGGCAGCACGGTTCGGCTGCAATCAACCTCTCTGGGCTCCTGCCGCGGGAACAGCGCCGCTCGGGAGGTGCTTCTTGGCCGAGTGCACCAAGGAGTATCCCGTGATGAGCGATCAAGCCCTCGAAGCGGTAAAGCCGCCTCTCCCGGAGCAGCAACAGCAGGTTCCCGGCAAGACCGAAGACATGGATCCGCGTCCCGACCATGGTGAAGAAACGTACCGGGGGTCGGGTCGGCTCGAGGGGAAAAAGGCGATCATCACCGGCGGCGACAGCGGCATCGGCCGCGCAGTGGCGATCGCTTACGCCCGCGAAGGTGCCGACGTGCTCATCGCTTATCTTAATGAAGACGACGATGCACAGGAGACCGCGCGCTGGATCGAGAAGGCGGGGCGCCAGGCGGTGCTCGTTTCCGGCGACATCAGCAGCGCCGATCATTGCCGCACCATCATCGACAAAGCGGTCGAAGCGTTCGGGCGTGTTGACATTCTCGTGAACAACGCCGCTCACCAGATGACCTATGAGCAGCTTGAGGATATCCCGGACGAGGAGTGGGACAAGACCTTCGCGACCAACATCCACGCGATGTTCTATCTGGCCAAGGCCGCGTTGCCGCATATGCGCGAGGGTAGCGCCATCATCAACACGACGTCGGTCAACGCCGACACGCCCAAGCCGACCCTGCTGCCCTATGCCACGACCAAGGGCGCGATCCAGAACTTCACCGGCGGGCTGGCGCAGCTGCTCGGCGAGAAGAAAATCCGTGTGAACTGCGTTGCACCCGGGCCGGTCTGGACCCCGCTCATTCCGTCCACCATGCCGCCAGACCAGGTGAAGGAGTTCGGCAAGAACACGCCGCTCGGGCGACCGGCGCAGCCCAAGGAACTCGCGCCGGCTTATGTGATGCTCGCTACCGACGAGGCGAGCTATGTGTCCGGGGCCACCATCGCCGTCACCGGCGGCAAGCCGATCATCTAGGAGACCGCCATGTCCATTCACAAGATGATCGCGCTCCATCCCGATGTGGGTGAGGACTTCAACGAGGCGCTCGCGACCGCGGCGCGCCACGCGACGTTCTGCTCGGAAATGTGCACCTCTTGCGCCGACGCCTGTGTCGCCGAGAAGATGGATATGGCGCAGTGCATCCGCTCGTGCCTCGACTGCGCGGATGTGTGCGCTGCGACAGGCCGGCTCGCAATCCGGCGGACGGCGCAGAATATCGAGACGTTGCGGCTGATGCTCGAGACCTGCGCGAGGGTGTGCGAGCTGTGTGCGGAAGAATGCGCACGCCATGAGCATGAGCATTGCCGGCTCTGCGCCGAGATGTGCCGGGAGTGCGCGGCCGACTGCCGCAAGGCGCTTCCGACCGTTCAGTAATCGAAAATGGAGAGAGAGAATGCGCGAAAATAGCGGACAGGGTGATGCGGAGAACAATCTGCGCGACCCGACCCTGAAGGAACATGAGGCTGAGGGCGCCCATCGCCAGCCCGCCCCCGAGCCCGGCGAAGAAGCGGAGATCGGCGGCAACGCCCGCGCGGCGGGCGAGGACCCGTCGCCCGACGATCGTGCTCGCGGCGAGACCTCCCGCGCGGACAAGGCGCCGCCGGCCGACCCTTATCCAAAGTCCTGAACGATGCCAGTCACGGGCTGGAAACTCGATCGGAACGTGCGGGCACAGCTGCTCGAACGATTTCCGCCGACTTGGCCCGACGTGATAGCCGATCATGTCACGCTCCAGGCGGGTGCGTCCGCCAATGAGCCTCTGCCCGCACAAGAGGCTGCCGAGATCGTCGGGAGGGTCGATGATGGCGAAGGTCTGCAGGCGTTGATCGTCTCGATCGACGGCAGCACGGACCGGCCCGACGGCAGCACCTACCACATCACCTGGTCGCTTGACCGAAGCCGGGGCCGCAAGGCCGTCCAGAGCAATGACGTGATCGCCGAACGGGGTTGGGAGCCATTGCCCACGCCGGTTCCGATTCATATCCAACCGGCAAGGTTTTAGCTGATGCAGCTCTATCTCGACTGCGACGGCGTACTGGCCGACTTCGATCGCGGCGCGACCGAGTTGCTCGGCATGCCGCCGTGTGTCTTCGAGAAGCGCCGCGGCCTCCCCGCCTTCTGGCGCGAGATCGCCCGCCATCCCGACTTCTATGGCACCCTGCCGCTGATGCAGGATGCGATGATCCTGTTTGAGGGGGTACGGCACCTGGATCCCATCATCCTGACTGGCCTTCCGCGCGGCAAATGGGCCGCCCGGCAGAAGGTGCGCTGGGCGGCCGAGCATTTCCCGGGCACCCGCATTCTGACGGTGATGGCCGTCGACAAACGTAATCACTGCCGGTCCGGCGACATCCTCGTCGACGATCAGCGCAAGCACGCCCCTCTCTGGCAGGACGCCGGCGGCACCTTCGTTCATCACCGCAGCGCCGAGCAGACCCTCGCCGAACTGAGCGCGCTCGGCGTATCAGTGAGAGCCGCTGCCGCGGAGACTGCTCATGGCTGATTTGGCTGAGCAGCGGGACCGGATGGTCGATGTCCAGCTCGCCCGTCGCGGCATCCGCGATGAAGCGGTGCTTGCCGCCATGCGCGAGGTCCCACGCGAGCGTTTCGTGCCGGAAGGCATGGAGGAGTTCGCCTACGAGGACGCGCCGCTGCCGATCGACGAAGGACAGACGATCTCCCAGCCTTACATCGTCGCGGCCATGATCGAGGCGGCCGAGATCGGGCCGGGTGACCGCGTGCTCGAGGTCGGCGCGGGCTCAGGTTATGCAGCTGCCGTCATCAGTCGCATCGGGGGAGACGTATTCGCCATCGAGCGGCACGAGACGCTCGGCCGCGCGGCGCGCGAGCGGCTGCAGGCATTGGACTATCGCAATGTCGATCTGCGCATCGGCGATGGCACGCTCGGGCTGCCCGATCAGGCGCCCTTCGACGCGATTCTGGTTTCAGCCGGTGGTCCCGAGGTGCCGCGGGCGCTCAAGGAGCAGCTTAAGGTCGGCGGCGTCCTCGTGGTGCCGGTGGGCGATGCGGGCGAACAATCGCTGTGCAAGATCACGCGCACTGCCACTGGCAGCTATGCGGAGGAGGATCTCGGCACGGTCCGGTTCGTACCACTGATCGGCGCGCAGGGTTGGTCCGAGGACGGGCGCCGCTCGGCGGCGAACCACCTGCCGGGTGCCACGCGCAAACTGAGCCTGCCCGAGATGATCGGTGAGGCAGCCGAGCCGCTCCCCGACTTCGACGATCCGGCGTTCGGGGCGCTCTTCGATCGCTTCGCGGACCGCCGCGTCGTGCTGCTGGGCGAGGCCAGCCATGGCACGGCCGAGTTCTATCGCGCCCGCGCTGCGATCACCCGGCACCTCATCGAACATCATGGCTTCACGATCGTAGCGGTCGAGGCCGATTGGCCCGATGCCGAGGCAGTGGACCGCTATGTGCGGCATCGCCCCCGCAGGACTTCCGCAGAGCCGCCGTTCCAGCGCTTTCCGACCTGGATGTGGCGCAACACCGAAATCGCGGTTCTTACGGAGTGGATGCGCGGGCATAATGAAGCCATCGCCGACATGGATCGCCGCGCGGGCTTTTACGGGCTCGACATGTACAACATGCGCGGCTCGATCGCGGCTGTGCTCGACTATCTCGATAGGGTCGATCCGGACGCCGCGGCCACCGCCCGCGAGCGTTACGGTTGCCTCACCCCCTGGCAGAAGGACCCGGCCACCTATGGCCGCTCCGCGCTCCGGCGCGGCTATGCCGAATGCGAATCCGCCGTGATCGAGCAATGCCGCGCGCTGCTCGCCAGACAGGCTGACTATGCCCAGGCCGATGGCGAGAGCTTCCTCGATGCGGCGCAGAACGCGCGACTGGTCGCCTCGGCCGAGCGCTATTACCGCATCATGTATTATGGCGGCTCCGAGAGCTGGAATCTGCGCGACACGCACATGTTCGAGACACTTGAGAACATTCTCGAAGCCAAGGGCCGCGACGCCAAGGCGATCGTCTGGGCGCACAACAGTCACATCGGCGATGCCCGCCATACCGACATGGGTGCGGTTCGCGACGAGCTCAACATCGGCCAGCTCTGTCGCGAACGGTTCGGCCGCGACGCGGCGCTGATCGGATTAGGCACGCACAGCGGCACGGTCGCCGCCGCGACCGACTGGGACGGCGACATGGAGGTGAAGCATGTGCTTCCTTCGCGCCGCGACAGCTATGAGCGGCTATGCCATGATGCGGGCAAGCCGCGCTTCCTGCTAGATCTCGCGCCGGGTAAACACGACGCATTGAGGCGCCGACTTACCGAACCGCGCCTGGAGCGTTTCATCGGTGTCATCTATCGCCCGGATACCGAACTCTGGAGCCATTATTCGCAGGCGGTGCTGTCCGAGCAGTTCGACGCCTATGTCTGGTTCGACGAGACGGAGGCGTTGACGCCGCTCGGGACGGAGCACCATGGGCCGGGAGTTCCGGACACCTACCCGTTCGGCGAATAGCGGCCGCTGGTCGATACTGCACCCACTTTGCGCGGACGCCATTTAGATTAGTTATGTTGACCTGCCCGGTACCCTACGAGCCATGAGGCGCCTCGTCCGCCACGCCGCCCCATCGCCGAATTAGATCAGGATCGCTGGGAGCGCCTGCCAGAATATCGCAAGTGTCGACAACTGGCCACCAGAGCGCGCGAACGGCAGATATCCAAGCTCATCGAGCACCACCAGGTCGAGCCGCGAGAGCTGTCCCGCCAGGGTCCCGCCCTTGCCGATCCGGGTCTTCTCTTCGAGGCGTGTCACCATTCGAGGGAAGGCAACTCGGTCTTGTAAATCACCGGGCGGAGGGCAAAGCTGGTAGTCACGTTGGCGACGCCCGGCACCTTGGTCAGGCGATGGCGCAGAAAATCCTCAAATGCCCCCAAGGAACGGACCAGCACGCGTAGCTGGTAATCGGCCTCGCCGGACATCAAATAGCATTCCATCACTTCCTGGAATTCTGTGACGGCGCTCTCGAAGATGGCAAGGTGACGGTCGTCTTGCTGGTCCAAGCGGACACGGACGAAGGCTGTCACAGAAAGGCCGACTGCCTCCGGGTCCACCAAGGCGACATAGCGTTCGACAACCCCTTCGGCCTCCAGCTGGCGGACCCGGCGGAGGCAGGGACTGGGCGATAGGCCAACCTGTTCGGACAGTTCCTGGTTGGAGATTCTGCCGTTCGCCTGAAGCACTTCGAGGATTCGCCGGTCAATCGCGTCTGTCTGATAATTTGGCATTTTACCTCTCTGTATCAGCTCCTATTAGTGGATTCTTGCGAATTCGGCAATTCTCGCGCGATCCTTGGCAAGGACATGCTAGCGCAAGTTCGGCTAATTATTGCCCTCCAGTTCTGGAGAGGCCTAATGGCGATTACTGAATCCGATACGCGTTCCGAGGTTAGCGTCCGCGCTCGTGGTGTAATTTCTGGTGTAGATTGAGATGATCGCATGGGGTGGGGCATGCCCCACCCCATGCGATTTCGATCTCGGTGGCCACCGGGCTCATCGGTAAGGTGGAGTTACCACACTTCACACGCCCACCGAGGAGTTGATCCCGATGACCGACGACAGACTACCGCTTGCCGAGCTGATGGCGAAGACTGGAGATGGAGATTTCCTGCGCACGATCGCCGAGAGCGTATTACAGATCATCATGGAGGCCGACGTCGATGGCCTGGTCGGCGCTAGCCGACACGAGCGCTCCGGCGACCGGACGACCTGGCGGAACGGCTACCGCGACCGCAGCCTCGATACCCGGCTCGGCACGCTCAACCTGAGGATTCCCAAGCTACGGACCGGCGCCTACTTCCCTGGCTTCCTGGAACCCAGGAAGACCGTCGAGAAGGCGCTGGTCGCGGTGATCCAGGAGGCGTGGATCGCCGGCGTCAGCACCCGGCGTGTCGACGAGCTGGTGCAGGCCATGGGCATGACCGGCATCTCCAAATCCTCGGTGTCCAAGCTGTGCAAGGATATCGACGAACGTGTCCATGCCTTCCTTAAGCGGCCGCTCACCGGCGACTGGCCCTACCTCTGGCTCGATGCTACCTACCTCAAGGTGCGCGAGGGCGGGCGGATCGTCAGTGTCGCCGCGATAATAGCCGTTGCCGTCAACACCGAGGGCAAGCGCGAAATCGTTGGCCTTCACATTGGACCCTCCGAAGCCGAGCCATTCTGGTCGAGCTTCCTCAAGGACCTCGCACGCCGCGGACTGACCGGCGTGAAGCTGGTCATCTCCGATGCCCACGAGGGCCTCAAGGCAGCGATCACTCGCGTGCTCAGCGCCACCTGGCAGCGGTGCCGCGTCCACTTCATGCGCAATGCCCTGGCCTACGTGCCCAAGGGCCAGAACACCGTCGTCGCCGCTGCCATCCGCCAGGTCTTCCTCCAGCCCGACCATGCCGCCGCGACACAGGTCTGGCGCCAGGTCGCCGACCAGTTGCGTACCCGCTGGCCAAAGCTCGGCGCCTGCATGGACGATGCCGAGCACGACGTGCTGGCCTACATGACCTTCCCCGAGCAGCACCGCGTCAAATTACATTCCACCAATCCACTGGAACGCCTGAACAAGGAAGTGAAGCGCCGCGCCGATGTCGTCGGCATCTTCCCGAACGAGGATAGCATCATCCGCCTCGTCGGCGCCGTCCTGCTGGAGCAGAATGACGAATACCAGCTCCAGCACCGCTACATGCAGATCGAGGGCATGGCCGCCCTTGCTACACCAATGATCGAGGAGGCACAGCCGCTACAGATTACACCCAAGGCCGCCTGAAAATGCAGCCCGCTGGCCACACCCAATTCTACACCACATTGACGGACGCGACCGTTCCGAGACAATCGCAAACCTCCAGGCTTTGGACGAGCGCCTACTTTGGCTGTCGTCCTGGATGATCCATAATGCCAATCACCTTCGACCCAAGCGCGACGGGCTGAAAGTCGGCGGGCATCAGGCAAGTTGCGCGTCAATGACGGCAATCATGGCTGCGCTCTACTTCCACGCGCTCCGCCCGCAGGACAAGGTGTCGGTCAAGCCGCATGCGGGGCCGGTGCTGCATGCCATCCATTACCTGCTAGGCAACCAGACGCTCGAGCGCATGCAGAAATTCCGCGGCCTGGGGGGTGTGCAAAGCTATCCTTCCCGTACCAAGGACAATATCCCCGTCGACTTCTCCACGGGCTCGGTCGGCCTGGGCGTCGCGGTCACGGCTTTCTCTTCACTCGTCCAGGACTATCTTATCGCGCACGGCCAGGTGCGGGAGGAGGATGCGGGCCGCATGATCGCGCTGATGGGCGATGCGGAGCTTGACGAAGGCAATATCTACGAATGCCTGATCGAGGGCTACAAGCACGACCTGAGGAACTGCTGGTGGATCGTCGACTATAACCGCCAGTCGCTCGACGCGACCACGGCGGATCGCATGTTCCGCCGCTTCGACGATATCTTCGAGACCTGTGGCTGGCGCGTCGTCACGCTAAAGTACGGAAAGATGCAGCAGGCCGCCTTCGCGCAGCCTGGCGGCAAGGCGCTGGAAGAGTGGATCGACAGCTGCCCGAACGCCGAGTTCGCCGCACTGACCTATCAGGGTGGTGCAGCCTGGCGCGAGCGGTTGATGGCCGACATCGGCCAGAAGCCGAATGTGAAGAAGCTGCTCGACAGCTACGACGACGAGGCGCTTGCCCGGTTGATGACCAACCTGGGCGGTCACTGCATCGAGAGCCTGACCGAGGCGTTCGACCGCTGCGACGACGACGTGCCCACTCTCTTCATCGCCTACACGGTGAAGGGCCATGGCCTGCCGCTCGCGGGTCACAAGGACAATCATTCGGGCATGATGAACCCGGCCCAGATGAAGCAGTTCCGCGCCAGCCTCGGCATCAAGGAGGGCGAGGAATGGGAGCCCTGGGGCGGCCTTGGCGACAATGCTGCGGCCGAGCTTAAAGCGTTCGTTGCGGACAGCCCGATCGCGCGCGTGAAGCCGGAGCCGGCCGCGCCGGCGGTCACCGTCCCGGCGATCCCCGCACCCGACGGCGCGGAGCAATCGACCCAGGCAGCTTTCGGCCGCATCCTGCTCGATCTCGCGAAGTCCGGCGAGGAGCTAGCCGACCGTATCGTGACCACCGCGCCCGACGTGACCCAGACGACCAACCTCGGCGCCTTCGTCAACCAGCGCGGCCTGTTCCGGCGGCAGGAACTGGCCGACGTGTTCCACAAGGCCAGGATCCCGTCCGCGCAGAAGTGGGCGCAGCACGCGGCGGGCCAACATATCGAACTGGGCATTGCCGAGAACAACTTCTTCATCATGCTGGCCTCGCTCGGTCTGGCGGCGCCCCATTTCGGGACCCGCTTGCTGCCAGTGGGCACCGTCTACGACCCCTTCATCGCGCGCGGTCTCGATGCGCTGAACTATGGCTGTTACTCGGATTCGCGATTCCTCCTGGTGGGCACGCCGTCGGGGATCACGCTCGCGGCCGAGGGCGGCGCGCACCAATCGATCAACACGCCGCTCATTGGCATGGGCCAGCCCAATCTCACTTATTTCGAGCCAGCCTATGCGGACGAGTTGGCCGCGATGATGGCCTATGCGTTCGACCATATGCAGCAACCCGATGGCAGCTCTGTCTATCTGCGCCTGACCACGCGTGCGATCCCGCAGGTGGCGCGCGCGGACGACGGCTGGCGGGACGATGCACTGAAGGGCGGCTACTGGCTGCGTCGTCCCGCCAAGGGGGCGGAGGCCGCCATCGTGTTCACAGGTGTCATCGCTCCCGAGGCGCTGGCCGCGTGGGAGCAGCTTGCGGAGGACATACCCGGCATCGGCCTGCTCAATGTCACCTCACCCGACCTCCTGCATCGCGGCTGGTCGGCCCATCGCGCAGCGCGCTGGACAGACGAGCCGGTCACGCCCTGCCATGCTGAGACGTTGCTATCCGCGCTGGCACCGGGCGCGGGCCTGGTGACGGTGCTCGACGGCTCGCCCGCGGCGCTGTCCTGGCTCGGCGGCGTCAAGGGCATGCGGGTGAGCCCGCTCGGCACCGACCGCTTCGGCCAGACCGGCGACCAGCTCGACCTCTATCACACCTATCGGCTCGACAGCGACGCCATCGTCGAAGCTGCCGCCGAACTGTTCTTAGGAAACTGACATGGCCATCGAACTGAAGATGCCGGCGCTGTCGCCGACGATGGAAAAGGGCACGCTCGCCAAATGGCTGGTCAAGCCGGGCGATGCGGTGAAGCCCGGCGATCTCCTCGCCGAAATCGAGACCGACAAGGCCACGATGGAGTTCGAGGCAGTCGACGAGGGGCGGGTCGCCAGCCTCGTCGTTCGCGAAGGAACGGCAGACGTCCTGGTCGGCACGGTCATCGCGTTGCTTGGCGAGAGCGGAGGGGTCGACCCTGAACCCGTTCTGGAGGAAGCCGAGCCCGCCATCGCCGGGCCGGTCGAGGCCGCGCCCATGGCCTCCGATCCGGCGCCGGCCCCGCCGCGACCTGCGCCTGAGGCGGCCGCGCCACGTACCCGCCTGTCGCCCGGCGAACGAGTGAAAGTCAGCCCGCTTGCCCTGCGCATCGCCGAGGCCAAGGGCATCGATCTCGACGGCATCAAGGGCACCGGTCCCAATGGCCGGATCGTCCGGGCCGATCTCGGCATCGGGCCGCTGGTCGCGCCCCGACCTGACCCCGTGCCGCAGGCGATCATCGCCGGGGCGGCACCGGTCATCGCCCCGCCGCCCGCCGGCGTGCCGGTCGAGACGGTTAAGTTGTCCAGCATGCGCAAGACGATCGCGCGACGTCTGACGGAATCCAAGCAGGCCATCCCGCATTTCTATCTGACCGCGCGCTGCAATCTCGATCCGCTCTTGAAGCTGCGCGGCGAGCTGAACGCCAGCCTCGCGCAACGTGGCATCAAGCTCAGCGTCAACGATATGCTGATCAAGGCCCTGGCCCTCGCGCTGGTCGAGGTGCCGGACGCGAACGTCCAGTTCGGCGGCGAGGAGCTGCACCGCTTCGGGCGCGTCGACATTTCGATGGCGGTCGCGATCGAAGGCGGGCTGATCACTCCGGTCATCAAGGGCGCGGATACGCTGTCACTTTCCGCCATTGCGACCCAGGCGAAGGCACTCGCCGCCAAGGCCCGCGAGGGCAAGCTCACGCCCGAGGATTATCAGGGCGGCACGACGTCCATCTCCAACCTCGGCATGTTCGGCATCGACGAGATGGTCCCGGTCATCAACCCGCCCCAAGCCCTGATCCTTGGCGTCGGCGCCGCCGTGGAGCAGCCTTGGAAAGTAGACGGTGCGATATGCCTCGCGACCATCGTCGCCCTGACCGCCAGCTTCGATCATCGCGCGATCGACGGTGCGGTGGCCGCGCGGTTCATGGCCGCCCTGCGCGAAAGCATTGAAAGCCCGATGCTGCTCCTTTGTTGAGCGGCGTAATCGATCTGACAGGCTCAACCCCGCTCGCACTTTCGGGAAAAGGAATACGCATGCGCACCACGGAGCAATATACCGGCGCCGCGGTCATCCTGAAAATGTTGGGGGTTGATACGATCTTCAGGTACCCCAGCGGGGCCATAATGCCGATCTACGAAGAACTGTTCAGGCAGAGCCGCATCCGCCGCGTGCTGGTCCGGCATGAAGCCGGCGCGGCACATGGGCTCAGGGCTATGCCCGGTCGACCGCAAACCGGGCGTAGCCCTGGTCACTTCGGGGCCGGGCTTGACCAATGCGGTCACGCCCTTGGCCGATGCCTGGATGGATTCGATCCCCATTGTGCTGCTCAGCGGACAAGTCCCGACGACGGTGCTGGGCACGGACGCCTTTCAAGATTGCGATTCTATTGGCATTATCCGGCGCTGCACCAAGCACAACTACCTGATCAAGCCGCCCCGCAGCGCGGCGCCCGGTTTTTTATACGGGCGGCGGGGTGATCAACGCCGGAACCACGGCCAGCGCGCACTTGCGCAAGCTCGTGGAACTGACCGGCGCACCTGTGACCTCGACTTTGATGAGTCTTGGCGCTTTTGCGGCCCCGGCGCGGCAATGGCTCGGCGTGCTGGGAATGCATGGAACCCAGGAAGCCAACATGGCCATGCACGATGCCGGTCGCCATAGCGAGCGCCGGTTACGCTGATCTCGTAGATTCTGGGCCTGAATAGTGTCTTAGTTAGCTTGCGCGATGTCCCACCCTAGAGCCGAGATCGTGGTCAGATCGTCAACCAGAGATCGGGCGTGCGGCGAGGTTGCCGTGCCGCGGGCAAGCCGGCCCTTGATCCCGTGGATGATCGCTGCGAAACGAAAGAAGTTGAAGGCGAGGTAGAATTCAAGGTTCGGAATACCGCTCCGCCCGGTGCGCGAACAATAGGATGCCACATAGTCCGCCTCGCTCGGAATGCCGAGCGCGGCGAGGTCCAAGCCGGCCAACCCTGGAATGGTCAACTGCGGCATACGGTACATCATAAGATGGTAGGCGAAATCGGCCAGCGGATCGCCGACCGTGGATAGCTCCCAATCGAGCACCGCCAAGATACGTGGCGAGGTCGAGTGATAAATCATGTTATCGACGCGAAAATCACCATGAATAATGCTGGTGCGCTCGGGCACGTCGGGGATGTGCGATGGCAGCCAGTCGATAAGCCTGTCCATTGCAGGGTCGCGTCCAGCTAGCGGATCCTCAAGATACTGACGGGACCACCGCGAAATTTGCCGCTCGAAATAGCTGCCGGGCCGGCCATAGTCGCTAAGCCCGATCGCCTCGTGATCGACGCTGTGGAGCCGCGCGATCGTCGCGTTCATCGCGTCGAAGGCGGCCGTGCGATCGGCCGGTTGGAGTTCCTCGCAGGAGGCCGTCCAAAAGGTGCGGCCGACCACCAGTTCCATCACATAGAAGCATGTGCCGATCACGTCCTCATCGGTACATAGTCCGTAGACTTCGGCGACGGGGAAATCGGCCTTGGCCAATGCAATCAACACCTGCGCCTCGCGCTCTATGGCGTGCGCCCCTTTAAGCAGCTTGCCCGGCGGCTTGCGGCGCATCACATAGGAGCGCGTCGGCGTCACCAGCCGGTAGGTCGGATTGGATTGCCCGCCCTGGAACTGCTCGACGCTCAGCGGGCCGGTGTATCCAGCCACATTCGCGTCCATCCAGCGCGCAAGCGCCACCTCGTCGAAACGATGCGCCTCGCGCACGGCACCGATCCCAGAGAAGTTGGGGGTTGGCTTCATCAGTCGGGAACCTTTGCATCGCGCTTGATTTTCTTGGCGAGGCTCCATTTGTGCACCTCGGTCGGGCCGTCATAGATTCGAAAGGCGCGTATTTCCCGGAACGCCTGTTCAACGATTGTGTCCTGCGTAACGCCGATGCCGCCCATCGCCTGAACGCAGCGATCGGCAACGCGAAAGAGCGCATCCGAAACGGCCACTTTCGCCATCGAGCTTTCCGATGTTCCGAGGGATCCGGTGTCCAACACATTCGCGCACCAGTCGATCATCAGTTCAGCCTGCTTCAGGTCGATGAGATTGTCGGCGAGCATGAAGCCGACGCCTTCGTGATCGATGAGCGCCTTGCCAAATGCCTGGCGCTTGAGGGCATAGGCCACGGCAATCTCCTGCGCGCGTGTCGCCACGCCATGCCAGCGCATGCAGTGCGACAGTCGGGCTGGAGACAACCGAACCTGCGCATATTGGAAACCCTGGTGGATTTCCCCTAGGATCTGGTCCGCCGACACGCGCAATTCTTCGATCGCGATGACTGCGTGACCACCCGGCATCGAACTGTCGATGGTGTCGAGTACGCGCTCGATCTTGATAGCCGGATGGGGCAGATCGACCAGGAACATAGTGGCAGCAATATGATCGGCCGTTCCGGTCTTCGCCATAACGATCCCGACCTTGGCGCCCTTGGCGCCGGTGATGAAGGCTTTGCGCCCGGTTATCACCCAGTGGTTGCCGTCTTGGCGAGCCGTCGTCTGCATCATAGACGGGTCGGACCCGGCTCCGCCGTCGGAGGCTGGCTCAGTCATGAAAAATGCTGATCTGGCATGACCGGTCAGCATCGGCGCGAGGAAATGCGCTTTCTGCTCGGGCGTGCCCACTTTGCCCAATAGATACATGTTTCCTTCGTCGGGTGCGGCCGTATTCAGCGCGAGTGGCCCAAGCGGCGAAAGTCCTGACTTCTTCAGGACCGTTGCAGTGCCGCGCTGGCTAAGATGCCCGCCGCCATCCAGCACGTGCGGCGTCATGACCCCGGCGGCACGCGCCTTGTCGCGCAGTTCGATCACCAGTTCTTCGCTCGGGCCGTGCGCGTCGCGGCGCGGATCGTGCTCATAGGGAATGACGATGTCCCGTACGAAAGCTTCGACCCGCGCAGCGATGGTCGCTGCGAGCGCAGTATCATCTCCCGTACTCATGCCACCGCCCCAGCATCATAGGTGGCTTCGGTTCGAGTGCGAACCTGCTCCGGTGTGATACCCGGCGCGCATTCGATCAACCGGAATAGGCTCGACCGGTCCGGCCGCTCGAACACTGCAATGTCGGTGATCAACATGTCGACCACATTGGTGCCGGTCAGCGGCAGCGTGCAGTTCTTTCGAAACTTCGCGCTGCCGTCCTTCGCGACATGATCCATGACGACGATGATCTTGCGAACGCCGGCAACGAGGTCCATCGCGCCGCCCGGGCCCTTCACCATCTTGCCTGGCACCATCCAGTTGGCGAGGTCCCCATTCTCGGCGACCTCCATGGCGCCGAGGACGGACAGGTTTATATGGCCGCCCCGGATCATGCCGAAGCTGTCGGCTGATGAGACATAGCTCGTCCGGTCCAGTTCGGTGATTGTCTGTTTGCCCGCATTGATGATGTCGGCGTCAATCCCCACCTCGGTGGGGAAGGGACCAAGGCCAAGCATGCCGTTTTCGGACTGGAGAGTCACGTCCATGCCCGGCGAAATATGATTGGCGACGAGCGTCGGAATTCCAATGCCCAGATTGACGTAGAAGCCGTCCTGGAGTTCGCGCGCAGCACGCGCGGCCATCTCGTCGCGTGTCCAGGACATTAGGCTAGTTCCTTCCTGATCGTACGCTGTTCGACGCGCTTTTCGTTGCGGGTCGATTTGAGGAGGTGCTGGACGAAGATCCCGGGGGTGTGGATCGAGTCTGGGTCGAAGCTGCCGGGCGCCGCAAATTCCTCGACCTCGGCGACTGTCACCTTACCGCAGGTCGCGATCATCGGATTGAAATTGCGCGCGGATTTCCGGTACATGAGATTGCCGTACGGGTCGCCGCGCCAAGCCTTGACGATCGCCAGATCAGCGACGAGGCCCGTTTCCATCAGATAGTCCTGGCCTTGGAAGGTGCGGACCTCTTTGCCATCCGCGATCGCAGTGCCCACGCCCGTTCGGGTGTAAAACGCGGGGATGCCCGCCCCGCCGGCCCTGATACGCTCGGCGAGGGTTCCTTGCGGATTGAACTCTATCTCCAACTCGCCGGCCAGAAATTGTCGCTCGAACTCCTTGTTCTCACCGACATAGGAACTGATCATTTTGCGCACACGCTGTTCGCGCAACAACAGCCCCAGCCCGAAGTCGTCCACGCCAGCGTTGTTTGAAATCAATGTCAGATCGCGGACGCCGGTTTCGAGTAGCGCGTCGATGAGCGTTTCAGGTATGCCGCACAGACCGAACCCGCCGGCCGCGATGGTCATGCCGTCAAACACCAGCGATCGTAGCGTCGATGCCGCGTCCGGCCGTATCTTGGATGCCACTTGGATCCCCACCAATTATAATGTGCTCACGAGGTGGCCGCCATCGACCACCACGACGGCGCCAGTCATGAAGCGGCTGGCATCGGACGCTAGCAACAGGAGCGGCCCATCGAGTTCCCCGACTTCTCCGAGCCTGCGCATCGGCACACGGGAGATCAGAGATCTTCCCTGATCTGTCTGCAAAAATTCATTGTTCAGTCCGGTCGAGACATAGCCGGGCGCAAGAGCGTTCACACGTACGCCGAATCGCGCGACCTCTAGCGCAAGGCTCTTTGTCATCTGGATGACGCCGGCCTTCGAGACCGCGTAGGGCAGCACGCCGCCCGCCTGACGCAATCCCAAAATCGAAGCGATGTTCACGATCGAACCAGGTTTGCCAGCGTCGCGCATCGCCCGGGCGCCTTGCTGTGCGATCAAGAACATGCCCTTCAAGTTGACATCTATTACCTTGTCCCAGTCCGCCTCGGTCAGATCGAGTGCGCGTGATTCATTCGTGATTCCGGCATTGTTGATGATGATATCGACCGCGCCGATGCGTTGACCCGCCTCGGTGATCGACGCAGGATTGGATACGTCGAGGGTCATCGTCTCCGCCGAGCCCCCGCCCGCCGCTATGAGCACCGCGACCTCAGATAATGGCCCTTGGTTGCGCGCGGCCAAGATGACATGGGCCCCCGCCGCCGCCAGCACTTCGGCGAAGCGTGCGCCCAGTCCGCTCGATGCTCCAGTAACCAGTGCACGTTTTCCCGCCAGTCCGAACACCCACTGCTCCTGTTTTTTCTTGGACTGCGCAGTCCATGCGCCGCCAGACACTTTGGTTCGCGGCTACAGCCCCGCGCGTTATCGATGAGGTCAATTAGATGTCATGGCGCTGGGCAGCGAACCATGCACTATCCAGTCCCATCAGCTGTGAATGCCGTTCACGGGATGAGTGTAGACCCGCCTTCTGGTGACGCTCGATGCTGGAATTCACGGATGCTGAGCGGTTGCACGAACACCTGGGCATAGGCGCTGAAGCGGAGCGCCAAGCTCGATTAAGAGGCCCGTCCAAGCTGGCGACCGGTGTCGACGAAAAGCCTGCCGTTGGGCGCGGGATGCCGGGAATCGAACTGGTTTTCTACCCGGACTTCTTCCAAAATCTGCGATGCGCGGATGCTCCAGGGCGGCGTGCCCCGAAATGATTCGACCACGAAGTCCACAAAGGTGCGTGTCCGTGCGCTCAAATGGGCCTGATCACGAAATACGATGTATATGGGCTCTTCGGGCAAAGCCGCAGACTCCGGAAACAGATCGATGAGCGAGCCATCGCGAAGGTCTTCGGCGATCGCATATTCTGCTGTACGCAAAATGCCCAGGCCCGCTTTCGCGAGGGCGATCAACATCTCCCCTTGGTTAGATGCGATCGTGTCCGGAACCCGCACATTCTCCATCTCCCCTGAGCCGGGGCGCGACCACAGATTCCAAGGCGTGTTCATAGTGAAACCTAGGCAGTCATGGCGATCGAGTTCGCAGAGCGAAGTTGGCCTGCCTCGGTGGGCAAGATAGGCGGGCGCCGCGCAAATCAGCCAACGGGTCGTAGAAATTTTCCGCGTCACGAAGGCGGAATCCGCCGGCAACCCTCCAACCAGCGCGACGTCAATTCCTCCTTCGAGGGGGTTAAGCCACTCATTGTCGAGGTGGAATTCAAGCCGAAGGTGGGGATGGCGCTCGCGAAAGCGAGGTAGCAACGGCAGTATTTGGTATTTGGCAAAGGTCGGCATCGACCGGATGCGCAGTGTGCCGCGTAAAATTGAATCGTTCACGGCCTCGGCGTCCTCCAGTGCATCGAGCGCGCGCAATGCGGCAGCGTAGAACAACTGGCCTTCCGCAGTCAGGACAACACTTCGCGACGTGCGGTGAAACAGGCGTGTGCCAAGCCTTTCTTCCATGCGGCCGACCAGCTTGCTGACGGCCGATGGTGTCATCGACAACGCGCGAGCGGCCGCCGAGAACCCACCATTCTCAACGATCTGAACGAGTACGCTCATTTCACCGAAGCGATCCACTGCCCGTCCCCCCTGGAAAAACCGTGCGAAGTATAAACGCGCCGCGTGCGGCGGAGCCGTGCGTGCGCTGCGCCAGACCTCTGGCAGAGCAATGGCGGCCCGGATTCGATGGCTGATGGTCGGGTTGGACAACGGACCGTGGTGGGCCGTCGCTATGCATAGCGCCGTCAGGCGTCGCGCAATCCACCCTCTCGTTCCCATGACGGTGCCATTGGGACCGGTGCGACTGAGGTGATGACCAAGGTGCCACTGCTGCTCGCTCGTTTCTCTCCAGCAGTCTTGATCGTTTATTTGAAGCGATCCACAAAATGGCTTGTTATGATAGGACCCATATGAAAATCCGATGGTACTTTACGCTGTCCTGCCGCACAATTGGATGTGCTGCTACCCAGCCACGCCGTCGCTCTAACGGTCGATGATCATCGAAGTTTGTCATAGAAATTCGGAGTGGCCTCCACGCGCAGTCGCGCCACGCGCCGCCGCGAAATTCGCCAGGTGCCCTCATCACAGCGGTATTCCTCGTGGTAGTGGCCAAATCCGTGCAACTCCTCCTCGGTATCACCGTTTCGCCACAAGAGCCGGTCTTCCATCGCCCATATGCCGATAGCGGTGGTCGAGGACAGGAAGGTGATTTCGTTGGAGAAGACGTGATGGATCGATGTCATCGGCACTGGCTCCTCCATCAAAGAGCGGATCGCGGCGGTAACATTGTCACGGCCGACAATCTGTCCGTTCGTTTCGGTGCCCATGGGCCTCGCGCAGCAGGGAAAATTGGAGAAGCTCTCCATGATGGCATCGTCAGTGTGCATGGCCGCGTACAATACCCAATCCTTGGTATCCATAGCGCGCAGCCGACATGCCATCACTTGCTCGATGGCGCGAACAGCGATGAGCTCCTCAATATTCGCCAGCATCCCGCCACCTCATGATTGATGTCGACAGAGTTGATCCCCGCGGCCGCAAGGCGCACTTCCTGAGGTTCATCCGCCCGGTTCTGAGGCGCTGGTCTTCGCCTCGAGTGTAGGTAGTGCGACGCTCTCCTCGGCAACAAGCGCGTCAACGAAAGGTTTGCGAGTGCTCTGCGCCAACCAGGTCGCGATCACCGCGCTCGTCGAGCAAACCAGGGCAAGCGACGCGGCGACCGCCTTCTCGTCCACGAACACAAAATCGGTCACAAGAGCGACGAGGGTCGGCGCAATGCCAAGGCCGATGGCCGAAACGATGATGACGTATATCGCGGAAGTGACGCCGCGCATCCGGTTGGGCGTCACGATCTGGAGAGCCGATGCGGCGATGGGCTGAGGCATCGAATAAAGGAATGTGGCGATCGCGCCGATCACCATCACGGCGGCAGAGCTCTTGAAGAAGAACAACGCCAGGCTGGTAGGGACGAGGCCAGCGGAAGCGAACGCAATACATAGGATGCCGGCGCTCGTGTAGCCGCGCTTATGAAGGCAACGCTCTAACTGAGGCCCGGCTAGCACCCCGAGCGTGCCGACCACCAGCACTATAGTCCCGTAAATGAGCCCTACCTCGCCGGTAGCACTGCCGTAGCGGCGTATCAGGATCGTGGGGATCCACGCCGGCATGGAATAGAAAACGACGACGGTAAACGCCATCATGCCGAAAAAGCGTAGATAGAAGGCTCGCCGTTGCCAGAGGTATGAGAGCGTCTCTAAGGTGGAGAAGTGCCTATCGCCCTCGACCGCCCCGGATGTGGCGCGCCGTACCGGTTCTTTAAGCATGAACACGGCCGCGCCCAAAGGCAGGCCCATAAGACCGACGAGGATGAAGGTCAGTTGCCAGGGTGCCAGATTCCCCAGAAAGTCGAACGACCGAACCAAATCCCCGCTCGACCCGATCAGTGCGCCCCCGACGATGAGCGCGAAACCGCCTCCTAGGTAGGGTCCCATCGTAAAGACGCCGATTGCGCGCGGCAGCCGCTCAGATGGGAAGTAATCGGCAATGATGGAAAAAGCGGCGGGCGCAAGCGCCGCCTCTGCCGCCCCTACGCCCGCCCGCGAAATGAAAAGCCATGTTACGTTGTTCGCGAAGCCGCCAAGCAGCGTACTCCCGCACCAGGCCAGCACGGCGATGGCGATAATGTTCTTACGGTTTCCGGTATCTACGCGCCGGCCCAGGATCGGCGTGAATATGAGATAGGCCACGGCGAACGCCGCGCCTTGGAGCAGGCTCATTCGCGTGTCGTTGAGATGCAGATCCTGTTTGATGGGCTCGACCATCAGGTTGATGATCTGCCGGTCGATATAGGAACACATATAAGCGAGCGTGAGCATGGCCACCACAAACCATGCATATTCCGGTCTGCCGCGAACGATGTCAGCATCCTGGCCGTGCTTGTCCAATACCACCATTAGTTTCCTTCCTGGGGCTGACACCACCACTTCACCTGCGCAGTCGCGGGTTGATAGTGCCAACGATGCCGACAACGAAGCGGACCGCGGGGGTTTTGCCAACATTCTACAGCCTTTCGGTTGACTCATGCCAAAGACATTCGTGCTTCCAGCAAGCTGCACCTCACCCGTCCATGGCGATGCCGGATGGATGGGCGAACCTATCATGCCCCCATTGTCCCCGCGCCCGGGCAGCGGTGAAGTGCGACGCGCGGAATAACCTGGCCGGCCTGCAGCAGCGCCTTGAGTTTGATCTTTTCAGGCCATGAGACCTGAAACGATCAGGCTACCTAGAAGTTGATGCCCAATTGCAGAGCGACTGTCCGTGGCGCGCCTGGAATGCCGTTGGGAACAAGCCCCGTCGAGGCGATGGCCGTCAGATATTGCTTGTCGAGGACATTCTTACCGATGATCTGCGCGCTCCATCCCCCTTTTTCGCTTTCGTAGCCAAGGCCAAGATTGAGCACACCATAAGGCCTGATGGCCGAAATGGCGACGTTGGTCGGCTCTGCGTAGGATGTACTCTGATGGTAGTAATCGCCGCGCATGAACAGCTTACCGGTGGACAGGTCGATATCGTAACGCCCGCTCAGAGAGAACGAGAATTGGGGCGCATAGCTCAGCCGGTTCCCGGATGCATTGTACAGCTTCGTCACAGGATCGAAATTCGGATCTCCGGCGAGGAAGGGCTGGTAGGTCGCTGCGACCGTGGCCTGCGGAAAGGATCCATACTTCGAATCGAGCGCCGAGAAATTCGCTGAAAGCGTCAGATTCTGGACCGGCTTTAAGGTTGTCTCAATCTCGAGGCCCTTGACGGTCGCCGTTGCCGCGTTCCCGATTGCGGTCAAGCCCGGCCCAATGCTCGAATAAACCTGGAGGTCCGTGTAGTTATACTTGAAGCCGGTGATGTTGACCTGCAACCGCCGATCCAGCCAGTTTGTCTTGACCCCAGCTTCATACGCCCAAATCTTCTCCGGATTGAAAACGAGCGACGGCGCATTCGAAGCCCCGAAATTCACGCCGCCACTTTTGTAACCGCGCGTGGCCGAGGCATAAAAGAACACATTCCGCGAAGCTTGGAAATCAATTCCGAACTTTGGTGTCCACGCATCATATGTGCGGTTAGCTGAACCGTTGAAGGGGAAGCCCGGACGCGGCGTGCCTAGGGTCGCCGGGTTTAGGGACGTCCTTTGAAAGCTCTGGACGATAGATTTATCGTCCTTGGTATAGCGCAAACCAGCAGTGATCCCCAGGCGATCGGTCAGATGATAGGTTCCCTGGGCAAACAGCGCCTTTGACGTGGACCGGGTGTTAGGCGCGATCGTCTGATAGAAGGAATTCGCCGCCAAGGTTTTCGCGCTCGGTCCAACCTCGGAGATAAAGAAGCCGTCGTCCTTTTCATGGAAGTAATAGGCGCCGAAGATGGCTCGCAGCCCAGACGTATCCAGAACCAGGTTCAACTCCTGGCTGAACTGCCTCGAGGTATCGCCCTGGGCGCGTACATTGTTGAACGGTATTTCCGTAGCGTCGGCGTCGCCGACGAAATTGTAATGACTATAGCGGTACGCAGTAAGCGATTTGAAGCTTAGAGCGCTGCTGAGCTTGATGTTAATTTCCTGGGATGCCCCATATCCCTCGGTCTTGCTAAGCGGCGGGTTGTTGAGCGATACTTTGGTAAGATCGCCGACCGTGCTGGAGGCGAGCGGCGCATCGGAGACTGGCGCCAAGATATGGGAGTAAGCGTCGACGCGCTCACTGCCTCGGCTCCAGTCAGCCCTGGTGATCAACTCGATGGCATCGCTCGGCACGATCCGCAACTGGCCACGCAGCCCCCCCCGGTTCGCATCGCCAACATCGGCTTGGCCGGGATTGATGTTTTTGACGTATGGATCATGGCGAATATAGTTGCCCGCGATGCTCGCCTGCACCACTCCGGGCACGATGGCGCCACTCACATAGGCCTGCGTCTGGACCGCGGCATAATTTCCTACGGTCACCTGCGCCTTGCCAGTCAACTCGTCGCTGGGCTTTCGCGAAATCAAATTTATCGTACCGCCGATCGAATTGCGGCCGTAGAGCGTGCCTTGAGAACGGCGGTGCAAAATTAGACCACGGTGGCGGCGGCGAAGTGCTGCTGCGGGCGGCGTAAAAGTCGTCCACTTTGCCTTCTTTGCGCGAGCAGGGAGGGCGTGGAGATATATACCGTGGATCTTTACCTGAAGGTGCGTCTTGCTTGCGCGGGCGGCATGAGCCAGCGTGAGGCGGCGAAGCATTTCAACGTATCGCGCGACACGGTCCGCAAGATGCTGTCGTATTCGGAGCCCCCCGGTTACCGCCGGACGGCGGCGGTGCGGCGGCCCAAGCTGGAAGCGTTCGTTCCGATCATCGATGCATGGCTTGATGGTGACCGTCAGGTTCCGCGCAAGCAGCGTCATACGGCGAAGCGGGTATTTGACCGCCTTCGCGAAGAGCACGGTTTCACCGGCGGCTACACGATCATCAAGGATTACATCCGACAGCGCGAGCAGCGCAGCCGGGAGATGTTCGTGCCGCTGGCGCATGCGCCCGGCCATGCCCAGGCAGATTTTGGTGAGGCCATGGTCGAGATCGGCGGTGTTGTGCAGAAGGCGCATTTCTTCGTGCTCGATCTACCGCACAGCGACGCCTGCTACGTGCGCGCCTATCCCGCTGCCGTTGCCGAGGCATGGATGGACGGCCACGTGCACGCCTTCGCGTTTTTCGGCGCGGTGCCGCTGTCGATCGTCTACGATAACGACCGCTGCCTGGTCTCGAAGATCCTGCCCGACGGCACGAGGCAGCGCGCCCGGCTGTTCAGCGGCTTCCTGTCGCATTACCTGATCCGCGATCGTTACGGCCGTCCCGGCAGGGGGAACGACAAAGGCAGTGTTGAAGGGCTGGTCGGTTATGCTCGCCGCAACTTCATGGTGCCGATCCCCCGGTTCGCGACGTGGGAGGCGTTCAACCTGTGGCTCGAGGAGCAATGCCGCAAGCGTCAGAACGACCGGCTGCGGGGCGAGAGCGAGACGATCGGCGAGAGGCTGAAGCGCGATCTGGCGGCGATGCAGGAACTGCCGGCTGCCCCGTTCGAGGCTTGTGACCAGACCAGCGGCCAGGTCTCGTCGCAGGCGCTGGTGCGTTACCGGACCAATGATTACTCGGTGCCGGTGCGCTTCGGCCATCAGGAGGTATGGATCCGGGGCTATGTCGGCGAGGTGGTGATCGGCTGCCGGGGCGAGGTCATTGCCCGTCATGTGCGCAGCTACGAGCGCGAGGACGTGATCTTCGATCCCATCCATTACCTTCCCCTGATCGAACAGAAGATCAATGCGCTCGATCAGGCAGCGCCCCTGCAAGGCTGGCACCTGCCCGAAGCGTTTGCAACGCTGCGCCGCCTCATGGAAGCTCGTATGGGCAAGCATGGTCGGCGCGAGTATGTGCAGGTGCTGCGTCTGCTGGAGAGCTTCACGCTTGCCGATCTGCATGCGGCCGTAAAGCAGGCTCTCGATATCGGGGCGATCGGCTTTGATGCCGTGAAGCATCTCCTGCTGTGCCGGGTGGAGCGCCGACCACCCCGATTGGACATGGCGATCTATCCCTATCTGCCCAGAGCCAGGGTGGAGACGACATCGGCGCGCTCCTACATGCAGTTGCTCTCGGGCGATGCGAAGGATGCGGCATGAGCAGTCCGTCCCCCGAGCTGTTACTGGCCAGCCACCTCAAGACGCTCAAGCTACCAACCTTCCTGCGCGAGCATGTGAGAACGGCGGTGCAAAATTAGACCACGGTGGCGGCGGCGAAGTGCTGCTGCGGGCGGCGTAAAAGTCGTCCACTTTGCCTTCTTTGCGCGAGCAGGGAGGGCGTGGAGATATATACCGTGGATCTTTACCTGAAGGTGCGTCTTGCTTGCGCGGGCGGCATGAGCCAGCGTGAGGCGGCGAAGCATTTCAACGTATCGCGCGACACGGTCCGCAAGATGCTGTCGTATTCGGAGCCCCCCGGTTACCGCCGGACGGCGGCGGTGCGGCGGCCCAAGCTGGAAGCGTTCGTTCCGATCATCGATGCATGGCTTGATGGTGACCGTCAGGTTCCGCGCAAGCAGCGTCATACGGCGAAGCGGGTATTTGACCGCCTTCGCGAAGAGCACGGTTTCACCGGCGGCTACACGATCATCAAGGATTACATCCGACAGCGCGAGCAGCGCAGCCGGGAGATGTTCGTGCCGCTGGCGCATGCGCCCGGCCATGCCCAGGCAGATTTTGGTGAGGCCATGGTCGAGATCGGCGGTGTTGTGCAGAAGGCGCATTTCTTCGTGCTCGATCTACCGCACAGCGACGCCTGCTACGTGCGCGCCTATCCCGCTGCCGTTGCCGAGGCATGGATGGACGGCCACGTGCACGCCTTCGCGTTTTTCGGCGCGGTGCCGCTGTCGATCGTCTACGATAACGACCGCTGCCTGGTCTCGAAGATCCTGCCCGACGGCACGAGGCAGCGCGCCCGGCTGTTCAGCGGCTTCCTGTCGCATTACCTGATCCGCGATCGTTACGGCCGTCCCGGCAGGGGGAACGACAACGGCAGTGTTGAAGGGCTGGTCGGTTATGCTCGCCGCAACTTCATGGTGCCGATCCCCCGGTTCGCGACGTGGGAGGCGTTCAACCTGTGGCTCGAGGAGCAATGCCGCAAGCGTCAGAACGACCGGCTGCGGGGCGAGAGCGAGACGATCGGCGAGAGGCTGAAGCGCGATCTGGCGGCGATGCAGGAACTGCCGGCTGCCCCGTTCGAGGCTTGTGACCAGACCAGCGGCCAGGTCTCGTCGCAGGCGCTGGTGCGTTACCGGACCAATGATTACTCGGTGCCGGTGCGCTTCGGCCATCAGGAGGTATGGATCCGGGGCTATGTCGGCGAGGTGGTGATCGGCTGCCGGGGCGAGGTCATTGCCCGTCATGTGCGCAGCTACGAGCGCGAGGACGTGATCTTCGATCCCATCCATTACCTTCCCCTGATCGAACAGAAGATCAATGCGCTCGATCAGGCAGCGCCCCTGCAAGGCTGGCACCTGCCCGAAGCGTTTGCAACGCTGCGCCGCCTCATGGAAGCTCGTATGGGCAAGCATGGTCGGCGCGAGTATGTGCAGGTGCTGCGTCTGCTGGAGAGCTTCACGCTTGCCGATCTGCATGCGGCCGTAAAGCAGGCTCTCGATATCGGGGCGATCGGCTTTGATGCCGTGAAGCATCTCCTGCTGTGCCGGGTGGAGCGCCGACCACCCCGATTGGACATGGCGATCTATCCCTATCTGCCCAGAGCCAGGGTGGAGACGACATCGGCGCGCTCCTACATGCAGTTGCTCTCGGGCGATGCGAAGGATGCGGCATGAGCAGTCCGTCCCCCGAGCTGTTACTGGCCAGCCACCTCAAGACGCTCAAGCTACCAACCTTCCTGCGCGAGCATGACAAGCTGGCCCGGCGATGCGCGGCCGAGGGCGCAGATCACGTCCGCTACCTTGCCCGGCTTGTCGAACTGGAGCTGATCGACCGGGAACGCCGGATGGTCGAGCGCCGGATCAAGGCTGCGAAGTTCCCGGCCGCCAAGAGCCTCGACAGCTTCGACTTTGCCGCGATCCCCAAGCTCAACAAGATGCAGGTGCTGGAACTGGCACGCTGCGACTGGATCAACCGCCGCGAGAACGTCATAGCCCTTGGTCCCTCGGGAACCGGCAAGACCCATGTGGCGATCGGCCTCGGCCTTGCCGCCTGCCAGAAGGGCCTGACGGTCGGCTTCACCACCGCGTCCGCGCTGGTCAGCGCGATGATGGAGGCACGCGACGAACGCCGCCTTCTGCGCCTCCACAAGCAAATGGCCGGATACAAGCTCCTCATCATCGATGAACTGGGGTTCGTGCCGCTCTCGAAAACCGGCGCGGAACTGCTGTTCGAGCTGATCTCGCAGCGTTACGAGCGCGGCTCGACGCTGATCACCAGCAACTTGCCGTTCGACGAGTGGACCGAAACGTTCGGCTCCGAGCGCCTGACAGGCGCGCTCCTCGACCGGCTTACCCACCACGTCTCCATACTCGAGATGAACGGAGAGAGCTATCGTCTGGCCCAAAGCCAGGCGCGCAAGGCACGCTCCAACCCCTGACAGAAAAGACCATCCGTGTGTTGGCGACCCCCACTCGGGCTACGCCCTCGCGGCGCTCGCCAGCACACGGATCACCCGGCCTGATTTTGCGCCGCCCAATGGCCGACTTTTACTCCGCCGTTGACATTCGATACGATCAACGGCGAGAAGGTCGAAGCCGTCACGAGTTCCAGTGACTTTGACACGGGTTCCGAACAAATGCTTATGGCGCTTCAGAATCTCTAACCGCCACTCGCCTCCGTCCGGCATGCGGAGGATGGGATAGAGGCCATTCTCCAGCAAAATACCTTCCAGTTCATGCCGGGTGGGGCGGTGCATTATTCACATCCAATTCCGTCACCATCGCGATCCAAATGGCGGCCATAGCCAGGATCGCCAGCCCTGACCGGAGCAGCGCCAGCAGCACGGGCGGCAGAGCAATTAGGGAATGCTCTTGCGCCTGCTAAGAGCGACTGCCGGCGAACGGGTGCGGCGGAAGCGCGGTGACAGTGATAATCGCCTGTCTTGCGATTGTTGTGGCATCCTTCCGCGTTGAGGCCACCGGGATGCGCTGATGCCGCTGATATCGGCAAGGCAGCAAAGAGAGCGAGTTTCAAATAGCCGCCCATGCTTAAAATGCTCGCTGCACCGTCGTCGGGTCATATGGCTGGCAAACTCCTACATAGTCGCCGGCCTTGCCGCTGAGGCTGATATGGCCTCGAATCCGGTCGATCCGCATTTTTGGAGAGTTGAAGACGTTCACCTGGACAGTGCCTGTGATTTCGTCCTGGCCCTTCACCACGTCCTTGATCTCAAACCAGCCATCCTTGCCGCCTCGAATTGGAGGAAGCATGGCGCGCGGCATTCTGATGCGACCAAGGCCATCGTCGCCGAGTGCGATGTTCACCTGATCATCAAACGGCACATCTTTATTACCGATCGCCTGCCCCCATGCTGACGTTCCATTGCTGGACCATGCCTGCCCATAGGTACTTGTAACCCGATTGGCCGACCCCGCGCCGATGCACACAAGATGGAGCGGGGAGGCTGCCGCACCCGTTGCGATCAGACACCCAGCCGCGAGAACAGCTTCCGATTCCGGCGGGGTTACGGCCGCGACGAGCCTGTCGAGAACGGACATGTCTTCGATCCTTTTCCGGATGCGGCCACTTTTTTGCTCGCATGGGTGAAGGTGCCAATCGTCGCGGCGGCTGCCAGTTCCGATGCGGAAGCCAAAAAGGAGTGAGCGCTAACCCACATTAGGGGCCGACTCGAGGCCATGCCCGGCTTTGATAACGACGTTCCGGACCGTTGTAGTCAATCGAGCCACTCAGGCGGTCTGAACGATCCTTAGTCTCTCGTCTGGCCTGATATCAGCCTGCAAATAGTTAGGATTGAAATCTCCCGCCGCAACCAAAGCTTCCCAGTCGTGAACTGTTACCTCGCGCCGGCGAACGTCCGCCAAGCCGTCCTCTCGCAGCGTCTTCAGCACCCGATTAACATGAACGGTCGTCAACCCTGTCGCATCCGCGAGCTGAACCTGGGTGACCATGAACGGGAACGAGAAGGAGTTGGCAGCAGCCGGCGCGCCGAGCCTCGAAGCCATTTCGCAAAGCAAATGAGCGATGCGAACCTTTGCTTCTCGCCTCCCTACGTTCACAATCCACTGTGAAAGGATTGCGGCATCCACCATGCAACGACATTGGTTATATCGGCGAGGATCACGTGCACCCTGGTCCCCATCCACCCATGCAGAATGTCGGCGGTGGCAGCATCGTGCGATAAATGTCCGTCATTTCCGTTCATGGACATTGAATGCCGCCAACCTGCTTTCGCTTCCTGCGCGTGCAACGCAGGTTACCAGAAGCTCGCTTTTCGTCCTGCGGCGAATAATCGGACGCAGGTGGTGCCCACTGGCCTTTAGGCTGCGCGCCGATCCCTTTTCCCAATTGTTCGGAAATTCCTTTTTGCAACTCGACTGCAGGGCATACCACTTCACTCGCAGTCTGATCGGGATCATGCCGTCATTTCGTCCAGCCTGCTGATCAGTCGAAGAAAAGCGACCTCATTTTCATCATAAGAGGTGCCGTCGGCATGGGAAATGTCGTGAAACCATTTTTCCTTCAGCCCTTCCAGATTGGGATTTTCCCATTTGTCCCAAGCCAGATGGGTCTGCGTCTTGCCTTTGACCAGGCCCTAGTCTTACTGAGTTACGAAACTTTGTCCCGGGGATTCGCTCGCCACTTAGGTGTGATACGCTGCTGATTCACAGCGATGGATGAGCGGCATGGAGAGCACAGGCGGTCGCGCAGCGGAGGCGTTCGAAGTCTATGTGAAGGGACTGACGGAGGTGATCGGGCATGCGGACCGGGCCGAACCGCTCCGGGACTATTGCACAGGGCTGATGATGCCAGTGACGCGCAAGAGCGTAGAGCCGCTGGCGGCAGTAACGGCGCGGGCGCGGGTTTCCGCCAAGCATCAGTCATTGTTGCATTTCGTGGGCCAAGCGCCCTGGTTTCTAGGGCGCGGATCGCCTGGCTTGATGTCATCGGCATGCCGATGACGCTCGCCCATGATCCACGCATAGTCGATTGCCTGGGCCAAAACTGGGGTCGAAGGCGCATGTCTCCAGTCAGGAGCCGTCACGGTCCGCTCGGATGGAGAGCAGTGTCGCTTCATAAGCAATGCCGGAAGTTCCCGCGCCATCGGCCCGGGCGGCGAGCAGGGAAGCGGTTTGCTCCCCATGCCGCCGGGCGCCTGTGCCAGACTGGCGGCCAGGCACAAGGTCGATTGAATAAGGAGAGAGGTCTCTGAACAATCCTGCGGCATTGTGGCCGGACCGTTTCGGGGACGCTGGCGTGCTCAAGGCGGATGCCCCAGAGGCCAGCGTGATAATGAGGCTCATCATGAGCGCGGACACGCGGCGATGTGCGTCCGCCGCCTAAACGAACGGGTCAATCTATGTGCTCCCGGAAGTGCCGGCTTTTCCGGTAGGCACGATGCAGGAACGCCAGACGCACCGAAAGGGGGCGACGAGCAGCATCGCAACGTGGAACGACGCCCCCCGCGAGCGGTTTGGGGATGCTACAACGCAGGAGATTGTGTGGCGCCTGTCATTTTCCACCGTGACCCGAGCTCGGCTGCGGGCGTTTCGCTTTGAACGGTCAACCCTATGATGTTGTGCTGGTGCTGAGCGGTGGCAACGCACTGGGCGCATATCAGGCTGGAGCCTATGAGGCGCTTCACGATCAGGCGCTTGAGCCTTCCTGGATCGCGGGTGCGTCTGCAGGCGCGGTGAACGGAGCGGTGATTTGCGGCAACAGGGCTTCCGACCGGGTCAGCCGGCTTCGTGAACTGTGGAAATATGACGGCGACGTTAGGCCACTCGATCTACCGGAAATCGCCGAGACGGTAAGGCGTAGCTGGGCGACTGCACTGACGCTGGTTGGCGGACATCCTGGGCTTTTCGTGCCCCGTCAAATTTACGGCCCCTGGTGGAACCCGCTGGGCAATGACGAACCCGCGAGCCTCTACGATCTCCGGCCGCTGGCCGACACGCTTCAGCGGCTTGTCGATTTTGCGAAACTCAATGAAGGCTCGCCGCGCTTGTCGCTTACAGCTGTTGATATTCAAAGCGGAGAGGATGTCGCTTTCGACACGAGGTGCCGTTGGATCGGCTGCGACGAAATTCGCGCGAGCGCCGCGCTCATTCCGCTGTTCCCGCCGGTCGCGGTCGGCAAGAGGCTGCTGGGAGACGCGGGCATTTCAGTGAACCTGCCTCTCGATGTCATTCTGTCCGAAAAGCCTGCTCGCCCGCTTCTCTGTATCGCCGTAGATCTGCTGCCGCTATCTGGCAGCCGTCCGCGCACGCTGGGCGACAGCGCAAAGCGGAGCCAGGACCTCATGTTCGCGACCCAAAGCCGCCGCGCGCTCGCGGCCTGGCAGGCTCTTTTCGATGCCGAGGGCGAGCGAGCGGCTTCGGTCACGGTGCTGCGCCTTGCCTATGCCGATCAGGCGAAGGAGGTTGCTGGCAAGGCATTCGACTTCTCCAGCCAATCTGCCGCGGCGCACTGGCACGCTGGTTATGAAGCTATGACGAGCATGCTGGCCGCTTTGGGGCGCGGTGACATAGCGACGGGCGAGCCAGGCTTGTCGGTTTACCAGCCCGACCCCCAGGCGCCGGACAAGCTTGAACTTGTCCGTTTCTCGATGCGACCGGCCGTCGGATGAGTTCGCATTCTTCTTGGCGCCACCAGCAAATCGCGGCACTCAGAAGTGAGTGGAAGCGGACACGGCCAACCTAAGTTGGGGCGACTCACATGCTGTGTTGCTATGGGTGGTGCAACAATCAGCGGGAGGGTCACGCCCTGATGGAGCGTGTCCGCCACCAGGAGCATCCGTGACCCATCATGTCCATCACCTTCGCGACGGCGCGGACGAGGTGCTCGCGCCGGAGAGTTCCACCTTTCTCGCGTTCGAGAAACTCGGGCAGGCCGTAAGTGCTGCTCCCTACGCGTTGATCGCCTGCAGCGCCCTGGGCGATGAGATCGACTTCGGCTACCTGATCGACGCGGAGAGGCGAGCCCGGGTTGGGCGGTCACGGGGCTCCAGGAGGCTGCGATGACGACCATTTGAAGCTGGATCGCTGCTACCTGGCCTCGTATCGGCTGGCGGAGGACCGTGCCGACATTACCCATCAGGTCGGCACCGACGACGTCCCAGCCATGCCTCGGGAAATACGGCTCTCCGACTTCCCGGAAGCCTATCGCGAGGTGCTTGATCGAACGCTTGTGGTCGATGATGTCGCGCGAACTGCGGGCATTTCCCAGACGGACAGACATAATATGGCGGCGCTCGGCTTTGGAGCGCTTGTCGCTGCAACGCTGCGCCGTGGTGAGAAGAACCCGCTCTGGGTCCTGGTTGCGGTATCCGCTCGGCCCAGGCATTGGTCGGAAGGTGAGATTGCTCTGCTCGAAGAAGTTTCCGAGCGCACCTGGGCGGCTATGGATCGGGCCGCAGCAGAGACTGCGCTGCGAGAGAGCGAAGAGCGCTTCGGGCAGTTTGCCAACGCCTCCTCGGCTGGTCTGTGGATCAGAGACGCGAATAGTCTGGCAATGGAATTTGCCAGCCCAGCTGCCGCCGCGATCTACGGCGTGGAACCCGACGGGCTGCTCGGGGACGTGAAGCGGTGGGCGGCGCTGGTCGTGCCCGAGGACCGACATGGCGCCCTTGCGCGGATGGAGGCTGCGCTGGCGGGAGAGACTGCCATCCATGAGTTTCGCATCCAGCGGCCATCCGACGGGGCGTTCCGATGGATCAGGAACACAGACTTCCCGCTCGAGGATGCCGATGGACGCGTTCAGCGGATCGGTGGGATCGCAGAGGATATTACCGACGCGAAGCGCGCCATAGAACATCAAGGCGTGCTGCTGGCGGAGCTTCAGCACCGGGTGCGCAACATCATGGCGATGATCCGGTCTATGGCGCTGCGCACAGCTGATGGCGCCATGGACGTTGTTGACTACAGGTCGCTGCTGGAAGGGCGCCTCTTGGCATTGGCGCGCGTGCAGGTCCTGCTAACGCGCGAGGCCAATGCCGGTGGTTTCCTTCGAGAGATCATCGCGAGTGAGGTCGGCGCACAAGCGCATCGGGAGGATCAATTCGAACTGAACGGGCCTGAGATCAGGCTGTCGCCCAAGGCGGTGGAAGTGCTGACCTTAGCTATCCACGAACTCGCGACCAATGCATTGAAATATGGGGCTTTCTCAGTCCCGGAAGGCCGTTTGTGCGTGTCGTGGGAGTCTTTTGAGAAACGGGAACGCGCTTGGCTGGCGCTGGAGTGGACGGAGAGCGGTGTTCCATTGCTGGAACCGTCCAAACGTAGAGGGTTTGGCAGCGACCTGATCGAGGGCCGTATCCCCTACGAACTTGGAGGAACGGGGACATTGAGTCTCCAGCCCGGCGGCGCACACTGTCGAATGGAGCTTCCGCTCAAGGACGGCGAAAGCATCCTCGAGACCGATGCGCCCATGACTTTTTTCGGAGGAATGCTCGATATGACGGAGGCACCGGACCTGAGCGGTCGCAAGATTCTGGTGGTCGAGGACGACTACTATATCGCGGGCGACACCGCCGCAGCGCTTCGCGGCGCGGGCGCCGATGTTCTGGGTCCTTGCCCGAGCGAGGACGCGACGCTCAATCTTCTGCAATCGCAAACGCCCACCCATGCAGTGCTGGATCTGAACCTGGGCGGCGGGGGGCCGAAGTTCGATATCGCGCGCCTGCTGAAGGAACGCGGCGTGCCCTTCCTCTTCATGACCGGATACGATCCCGACAAGATTCCGCCGGAGCTGGAAGATGTGGCGAGGCTCCAGAAGCCTGTCCCGTTCCGCCAGATCGTAGAGGCTCTCAGTCGGCTTTGACCGGGGCTAACAAGCGAACCGTCGGAGGATGGCGTTCCTACCCTGAAAATAATATGCCGGATCAGTCTCTATAATCCAAGCCACTACGGCCACCGTATCGTTGACGCCGATACTTCAGCGGGCGCGTGCAAGAGTGGGAATCATTTACTCTCCAGAAGGGTAGCAGCAATCTGTAGCTTTTCGATCAACTCTTCATGACGAACATGAGCAAAGCGGGCGGTCCGTTCAATCGCGGAAAAGACGCGACGAACAGTTTGTTGCCAAGTAGCAACATATTACAAAAAACCGACATAGGTTGTGCGCCGCAACAGAAGTGCGATTGCCAGCCGGTAGCAGAGCAGCAACACTCCGCTCCAGGGAACGACGATCAAGGGGTAAAATCATGCGATTGAAAAATACCTTGTATTGCGGCGTCATGCTTTCGGTTCTTGGAGCGACTGCGCCGGCATTAGCGCAGTCCGCTGTTCCGCAGGCCGATGACGGCAACGCCATCATCGTCACCGGATCGCGCATTCGCCGGGATCCCACCGAACAAGACAAACCCATCGTCACGGTGGATCAGGAATCCATCGCGCGGACCGGCCTGACCTCGATCGCCGACGTGCTGCAACGTATCCCAAGCGCCGCAGGCGGCCTCAACACCAAGACCAACAATGCGGGGAATATCGGTGGGCCGCCCGACGGCACCGGCGTTAGTTCGGGTTCAGCCGAAATTGATCTGCGTTATCTGGGTGCCAAGCGGACACTCGTGCTGGTCGACGGTATGCGCTACGTTAACGGATCGGCGGCTGGTGGCATTCCGGCCTCGGTTGATCTCAACACCATTCCGCAGAGCATGATTGAGCGGGTGGAAGTGCTGCAGTCAGGTGCATCCCCGCTCTATGGCTCGGACGCGGTTGCGGGCGTGGTGAACATCATCACCCGCCAGTCGCAAAAGGGCCTCGACATGTCGGCCCAGTTCGGCACCTATCGTCAGGGCGACGGACACACCTACGACATCAACGCCAGCTACGGCATCCAGTCCGATCGCGTTTCGATCGTCTTTGGCGGCAATTATGTGAAGCAGGAAGGCGTCAGCACCGCCGACCGCTCGATCTCGCAATGGCCCGCCGCCGGCGGTAGCAGTTGCGCGGATGGCGGTTGTTCCAGCGCTACGCCCAACGGCCGCTACGACGTGCTGGGACAAAGCCTGACGTTGAGCAATCCGATTATAGGCCGCGCGCCGGTGCTGAGCGACTATCGCCCCTATGTGTCCGCAACGGACTCTTTCAACTTCGCGCCTTATAATTATCTGCTGACGCCCTCGAAGCGTTATGGCGCCTTTCTGAACGGCAAGTTTGAATTTTCCGACGCTGTCAGCCTGCGGACAAGGCTGGTCTATCAGCACCGCGAGTCGACCACGCAAGCAGCGTTCCTTCCGCTGTTCATCGGGCCCGATGCGGGTAACGGCAACCTGCTGGACACGATCTCGGTCGATGCCAGCAACCCTTATAATCCGTTTGGCGTCACGCTCTCGGCCGATCCCGGATCGGCTAACTATTCGACGATCCGCCGCCGCTTCGTAGAGGGCGGGCCGCGCATCTTCAGCCAGGAAGTCGATACGCTCACAATGGCGGCCACGCTGGAAGGCACGTTCGATGTCGGCGACCATAAATGGTATTGGGACGTCAATGGCAGCTATGGCACCAATAATGCGCACCAAGTCTTCACCGGCAACCTCAACGCCGCCAGGCTCGCCCAGGCGCTGGGGCCAGTCGGCGCCTGTACCGGCGCTTGCGTACCGTTCAATATCTTCGGCGGCGCCGGGTCGATAACTCAGGCAATGCTTGATTATGTGACCTTCGACGAGCGCGACCGCAGCGAACAGGAATTGTGGGACGTCACTGCCAACCTGTCGGGCGACCTGTTCGACCTGCCTGGCGGCGCGGTGGGCTTCGCTGTCGGCTATGAGCATCGCGATCAGCAGGCATCCTATACTCCCGACCCGATCATCACAGCGGGCCTGGGGGCGGACGTGCCGACCAGCCCTGCACGCGGCGGCTTCAATGTCGATGAATTCTATGGCGAACTGCGCATCCCCATCCTGTCCGACACGCCCTTTTTCCAGAAGTTGGAACTGGACGGCGCGGTGCGCCATTCCAACTATTCCAGCTTCGGCAGCAACACCACCTACACGGTTTCGGGCCTGTGGAAGCCGACCCGTGATCTGCTGCTGCGCGGCGGTTATGCCGAAAGCCTTCGCGCGCCCAGCATTGGTGAACTCTATGCCGGCCGTTCCCGCACTGACGCGACGATCAACGATCCCTGCACGAATGTGCCGGGCAGCCCATGGCAGACCAACGCGACCGTCCGGGCGAATTGCATTGCCAATGGCGTCCCTGCCAGCGGCAGCTATGCCGAACCGCAGGGCGGTCAGTTGGGCGTTTTCTCGCAGGGCTTTACGGGTCTGAAGCCGGAAACATCCAAGACTTGGACCGCAGGCGGCGTCTATAGCCCGGCCTGGGCACGCGACAGCTTCGCCAGCGCGTTCAGCATCGAGGTCAATTACTACACGATCAAGCTGAAGAATGCGATTGACTCGGTGCCCGCCACGCTCACACTCCAGCGTTGCGCGTTCGAGGCCGATCCGATCAGCTGTGCCGCGATCACCCGTACCGGCAGCGGTGCGGTCGCGGGTATCGACGGCGTGCTCCAGAACCTCAACGCGATTGAAACCGACGGGATCGACGGCACTCTGAACTACCGCTCGAAGATGATCGGCAACGGCTCCATCGGTCTCAACATCAACGCCGCTTATTTGCTGAAGTACAACATCAAGCCCCCAGCGGATCTGGGCGCGCCGACGATCAAGTGCGCCGGTACGGAGCGGTGCGGGGCGAGCGATCAGGCCTATCCGCATTTCAAGGCGAACGCCACGCTGGACTACTCAACCGAAAGCTATGGATTGTCCTTCACCGGCCGCTATCTCAGCAAGGTCACTGAAAGCGACGGCCATGTCATGAAGGCGACCTTCTACGGGGACATCCAGGCCTATTTCTCGCCTGACTGGCTGGATCATCGCACCCGCCTGACAATCGGCGTCAACAATGTGTTCGATAAGGATCCGCCGCTTTGCGGAACATGCGACGGCGCGAATTTCGACACGACCAGCTACGACGTGCCGGGGCAGTTCGGCTATCTGCGCTTGTCCTACAAGATGTAACAATTCAAACGCTTGAAAACGAACGGGCGCGTCCGCCGGGCGCGCCCTCAGGCGCGATCAACCTAGCCTAATCTTCACACATTCGTCTCCTTCTCTGCTTGGGACTACCGCTGTCGGGCTTTCACGCCAAGTGTGGAAACTGGTTTCGGAGAGGAAAGCCGGCTGGTCAGTTTCAGTCCGCCAAAGCCCTTCATTGTCTGGATATCGCTTAGTTTTAAGGACGGCTGAAGGAGGGCGAGGTCATCCACATCATCTGCGACAGGATCACCGATCATGACGAGATGCCAAGATCGGGCGGATGCATGGATTTTTAGTCTTGCGTCCAGCCGGGGCGATGGCGCTAGCCATGGCGGCCGCTCGCCTGACGAACAGACACTGACCGCCCGGTTGATCGGTTGGTGAACCGAGAAGCCTTCAAACCACTTGCGACCCAGTCACTGCCGTTCGAGATAACCTAAGGAACGGCAGCGCCCAATAGGCTAAACCGAAGTGGAAAAGGCGGCATTGTTGGCGAAATGGCACAATATTAACGATAACGGGTAGATTGACGGCACGTTCAGGGTGCCAACAAACCCCGTTCTCTCGCAATTGCTGCCGCTTCACCGCGGGTACGCGCATTGAGCTTGCCGAGGATGGCGGAGACATGATGATCAACGGTCTTGGCCGATACGAACAAGCGTTCGCCGATCTGACGATTGGTCATGCCTTTGCCGATCGCATTCAGTACGTCGACCTCACGCCTCGTCAAGCCGAAGCCATTGTTCCGGGTCGAAGCGCGAGGACCGCGAACGCCACGCCGGATGCCCCGCTGAATGAAATCCGCCCGCACCCGTGCGGCGCTGGCGGTCGCGCTGAGACGCTCAAGGATGGCCAGGCCCTGCGTCGCCTGCAATTCATCTCCTTCGATCAATGCGAGAGCCTGCTCGAACGGCAATTTAATTTTCGAGAAAGCTTTTGCCGCGCCGACGATGTCGTCTTTCGCTAGGCAGGCGAATGGCGCGGGGATATCCGCGGGCGGGTCTTGCGCATCACCGAGCTTCCTGCGCCAGAACCAGAGTGCGGCTCGATCCCAGCGACTGCTGTCGGGTGCCAGCAGCCCCTGTGCTTCTTCAAGGAGCGCAAGTGCCTCGGAGGGATCGAGTCCGCTGACCCAGCAATGTTCCGCGACGATCAGCGCCAGGCTGGTGAAGCGGGGTGCTTCGCGACCGCGGGCCATATGTTCGCGCAGTTCCTCGATCAGCCGCTCGAGATCGGGATCGCCGCGCCGCACGGCGAGCAGAGCGAGCACCCGCACCGCCGGATTGCGCATCAAATAGCTGTTGTTCTGATCAAGCACGACGGGCCCCGCCGTCTCGCGCGCCTCGCCCCAGCGACCGACGTCGAGCAGGCTCAGCGCCTTGCCGCCCAGCATGTAATCGCGCCAGGGATCAAGATCGCGCTCCCGGCAATAAAGGATGCCCTCGTCCTGGACGGACAGTGCTTCCCCATGCCTGCGGCACTGCATGAGCACCCACCCTTTGTTGGTGTATGCGCGCGCGACATGCTCCTGACTGCCGGAAGCGATCCCGAGCGCGATGCTCTGATCTAGCAGGTCGAGGCCGCGCTCCAGATCGGAATATTGCAGGCCCGTTCCGTAATTGTTGTACAGAGTGGAGAGGATATCTTTGCGCCCGAGCCGATGCGCGATGGGGATTGCCTTCTCGCTCCACAGCGCCGTTTCGCGCGGTTGATCGGCAAGCATCGCGAGATGCGCCAAATTGGCATAGGCAAGCGCCAGTTCCGGCGTTTCGGAATGAGGCTCGAGCAGGGTGACGGCGGCCTCGCCGGCCTCATCGGCAAGCACACGGTCGCCATTGACGTAATGTAATCGGGACAGGAAGCGCAGCGCGTCCCCTTGGCGCAGCGCATCGCCGGCCGCGCGGTGAATGGCCAGAGCGCGCTCCTGCCATTCGATGGCGCCGGCCGTGTCGGCAGTCACGTGCAGCTCATAGGCATATTGTTGGCAATGCTCCGGATTAAGATCTTCCGCCTCTCGTTTGAGCAGAGCGCCCCATGCGCGTGCGGCTTCGCGGTGAGCACCAAGCGACGAGGCATGTCGGGCGGCGAGCGGCGCGAGCCTACGAATGGTGTCTAGATCGTTCGCGCCGATCGCATGATGCAGGCGCCGCGCCGCACTGGCGCCTGCCGCTTCCAGCCGGGCCAGCTCGCGGCTGTGAAGCTGCTTGCGCTTGAGCGGAGACAGCGCGTCTTCAACCGCGCGTCGCGTGATCTCATGCCGAAACGCGAGACCGGCGCCATCCGTCAACAACAGGCCCGTTTCCATGCAGGCGGTTAGGGCATCGTCCGGCGTGCCATGTGCCTCCACCTGATCCAACGACACCCGGCGCGGGATGATCGAACAATAGTCCAGAAAGTCGCGCGCCATTTCGTCGAGGCGATCGGCGCGACCGACGACAAGGTCATCGATCGAGCTCGATCGGCTGCCGCCATTGGCAAGGATTTCGGTGACCAAAAGGGGATTGCCGTTCGTCACCTCATGAATGGCCGATCCGATGAGGCCATGCGCTGCAGCAAGCTTGCCGACGGCCGCAGAGGACAGGCGGGCCAGGTCGAACCGGCGGCGCGACGCGGGCGGAAGATCGTTGGCGGCGCGACCGAGGCGCACGCGCGCAGCCAGATCCTCATTACGGGACGAGATAATGAGGAGAAGCGGCTGGTCCGCAATCCGACGGCCGAGATAGCGCACGAAGTCAATGCTGCCGTCGTCAGCCCAATGCAGATCCTCGATGAGGAGGGCGGTCGGTACATCGCGCAGGCGCGCGATCGCCTCATTGAACAGTGCAAGCCGCGAGCCGCTGTCATTCGCGCGATCAAGCGCGTCGGCTTCGATGACGGGCAGATCGCGCAGCAGCGTGAGCGCCTCGGCCGCGCTCAGATCCTCGCACGCGGCCCAGAGGACCCGCAAACGCGGTTCGAGCCGAACGGCGGCTGCGCGCAGCACGCTGGTCTTGCCGATGCCAGCCTCGCCGACGAGGAACACGACCCGGCCCTGGCCAGCGAGAGCGTCGCGCCCAAGCTCGTCCAGTTCGTCGAGGATATGATCGCGCTCCAGCAGCATTGCGGGCGCTACAATACAAGAACGGGCGCGGCGAAAATAGGGAGATCAAAAATGGGGAAGCGGTTCCCGCAAAATAGGGAGTTCCGCCGATGCGGCAGCCCAGCATTTCGACGATCCAGCCCTTGCTCAAGAAAGCAAAGGAATATTGTCATGCCACGTTATATTGTCGAGCGTACCTTCCCGTCGGGTCTTCACATCCCGTGCAACATCGATGGCGCGGGTGCTTGCCTCAACGTCGTCGACCAGAATGCGCAGGGATCAGTGACCTGGGTGCAGAGCTTCGTCTCGATGGACAAGCAGAAGACCTTCTGCGTGTACGACGCCCCCACTCCGTCGGCGATCGAAGCTGCGGCGGACCGGACGGGCCTGCCCGTCGACAGCATCACCGAGATCCGGGTGCTGGATCCCTATTTCTACTACTGAAAGGACATCCGATGAAATGGCTGTCAACCTGGGCGGGAACCGCTGCTTATGCTGTCGGTCTCGCGATCTTCGCGTCGACGATGCAGCTTGCCCTGCTCTTTCAGCTCCTCGCGCACTTCTCTTTGCGCCTCATTGCCTGACCGCCGCTGCGGAGCGCTCCAAAGGGCGTTCCGCAGCAGCTGCAGGCGCGCATCGCAATCCCATGGGAGTATGGATCATGAAGCGGCTGGCTTTTCTGTCATTCAGCGCGATCGCCTATGCGGTCTTCCTGTCGACCTTTCTCTATCTCATCGCATTCGTCGCAGGGCTGCCGATCCTGCCGAAAAGTGTCGATCATGGCGGCGGCGCTCCCGTCATCATTGCCGTCCTCGTCGACCTGCTGCTCATCACGGCCTTCGCCCTGCAGCACAGCATCATGGCGCGGCCCGGCTTCAAGCGGCTCTGGACCATGCTGGTGCCCGAGCCGATCGAGCGGAGTATCTACGTGTTGGCAGCAAGCCTCGCCCTCATCCTGCTGTTCATGCTCTGGCAACCGGTGCCGGATGTGCTGTGGCGAGTCGGCGGTGGCGGCGCCGTGCTGCTCTGGGCGGTTTTCGGCCTCGGCTGGCTGATCGTGCTGCTGAGCACATTTCTCATCAGCCATTTCGAACTGTTCGGGCTGAAGCAGAGTTGGGACCATGTGCACGGCCGTGCTCGACGGTTGGCGGTCTTCCGGACACCGTTCTTCTACCGGCTGGTGCGCCATCCGCTCTATTCCGGCTTCTTCATCGCCTTTTGGGCGACGCCATATATGACGCTCGGGCACCTGATGTTCGCGACTGGCATGTCGACCTTCATGCTGGTGGCGATCCGGTTCGAGGAGCGCGACCTGGTGGGCACGTTCGGAGAGGACTATGTCCGCTACCGCGCAAGAACCGGCATGCTGGCGCCGCGCCTGCGTCGAGGATGAACAAAACTCTGCTCTCTGGTGCGGCGCATGTCGCGCCCTAAGCTGACCATCCGCAACCAGCGAACCTGAATTCGCCGTTCAGCGACCGAAAAGGCTCGGCCTATTCTGGAGCGTTCGACCTGTAGCCATCATGGCTTTTCCCAATAGGGTGGCGTACCGAAACTGCGCCGCAAGCTGTCACCGAACGCGCGGATCTTGGCGGCGGCGCCGTGGTCCTTGGGGTAAGCCAGAAACAATTCGGCACCTTCGGCCTGCAGTCCGATATTCACTTCGATGAGCGCGCCGCTGGCCAGCGCGTTGTGGACGAAGAAGGTTGGCAGCAGGGCAATGCCAAGACCCTCCATGGCCGCATCGCGCATGACGAGGCCGCTGTTGACGCGCAGCGCCGCGCGAGGCCGGACCACCGACCAGCCACCCTCTGAGCGGCTTCGTCCATTTTCCAGCGCGGAGAAACGCCAGTCGCTTGCGCGGCTCGAGTATAGGATGGCGCTATGGCGTTCAAGGTCGCCGAGCGTGGCAGGAGTGCCGTTTCTGTCGAGATATCCTGGGGAGGCGACCAGTAACCGCCGGCTGCTCGCGAGCCGCCTCGCGATCAGGCGTCCATCGCCCATCGCGCCATGCCTGAGGACAGCATCGAAGCCTCCGGTCGCGGCATCGACGAAACTGTCGTCGAGTTCGAGCGAAAGCTCGATCTCGGGATAATCGCGCAGAAAGCGCCCCACTGCGGGCCCTAAGTGGAGAATGCCGAAGCCGACCGGCGCGGAAATGCGCAAGGGGCCAACCAGCTTGCCGCTGCGTGCTGCGAGCTCTGAAGTCGCCTCCTCTGCTTCGCGAAGGATGCGCTGCGCCCGCGGCAGGAAGGTCAGCCCGCTGCCGGTTAGCGAGAGCTTGCGGGTGGAGCGCTGGATCAGCGTGGTGCCGAGCGTGCGTTCGAGTTCGGCAAGGCGCTCGCTGACCACGGATTTGGCCAGTCCAAGGCGTCGAGCGGCCATGCTGATCGAGCCGGCCTCAGAGGTCATCACGAAGGCGACAACTCCCTCAAGCTTCATCATTGTTCGGGTATTCCGTCAGTTAGAACCAATTTTCGCCGTCTAGTGCGAACAATGCAGCAGGTTCATCTTGAGGTTCAGAGGCCGGAAGCAGCGAATGCGACCACCTACTTCGGCCCCAACCTGAACCTTGGAGATGTGTCATGAACGATTTTACCGGCAAGAACATACTCGTCCTGGGCGGAAGCCGTGGCATCGGTGCCGCCATCGTACGTCGCCTTGCCTCAACCGATGGTCTTGTTGCCTTCACTTATGCGGGCTCGCGTCAGGCCGCCGAGGACTTGGCGAGCGAAACCGGCGCCACCGCAATTCGCACCGATAGCGCCGACCGCAGTGAACTGATCACCACGGTGGCCGGGCGCGGCGCGCTCGATGTGCTGATCGTCGTCGCCGGTGCGCTGGTTCTGGGAGATCCGTTGGAGATCGAGGCTGACGCCGTCGATCACATGATCGACGTCAACGTGCGGGCACCCTACCACGCCGCCGTGGAGGCCGCGCGCCGCATGAACGAAAACGGCCGCATCATCGTCATTGGATCGGTCAATGGCGATCGCATGCCGTTTGCAGGCGGGGCTGCCTATGCGCTCACCAAGTCGGCGGTACAAGGCATGGTGCGCGGATTGGCGCGGGATTTGGGGCCGCGCGGGATTACGGTGAATTCCATTCAGCCGGGCCCCACCGACAGTGACATGAACCCCGCCGACGGACCGATGGCAGCAACCATGCACAGCTTCATGGCGATCAAGCGTCACGTGTGGCCGGACGAGGTCGCCGAACTAACCGCTTACATCGCTGGGCCGCACGGGGCGATGATCACGGGATCGCTGCAGACGATCGACGGCGGGTTCGGGGCCTGAATCCACAGCCGTCTGCACGCAAAAGGCGGGCGTGGCGCGAGCCTCTCCCGCCTTTTGCCGGAAGAACATCGCTCGGGCCACAAGCGACGTAGACAGTTTCCCGTTGCTGTCTGCAATTGGCTGCCACGACGCACGGGCAAGATGTCTGGGCTGCCGCCAGAAGCCGTCCTCGATAAGCTAACCTTGGAAAGCGACGGCCGGACTTGTGAGTGATAGATTGGCGCTTGAACGTCCACAAAGGTTCGGTTTTGCCCCGGCAGCTTTGCCGCAACCGCGCAGGCTTTCCCTGCACATCGTGGTGCCAGGGAAATCAATTCAGACCGCAACATTTTTTGTATTTTTTGCCTGATCCGCACGGACAAGGATCGTTGCGTCCTACCTTGTCACCCTTCACGGAAACCGGCCTGTATTGGTCATTCTCCAGCCGCCATTCGTGCAGCAACTGGACCCAGATGGGAATGAGATGAGGAGCTTCCCTGTCCCATTGGTCTTCCTCGACCTCCTTCAACGTGACTCGGCCACTTGAAAAAGCTGCGAGTTCCGAAATTCCCGCTAGCGCTGCTTTCGGTCCTTCGTCATCGCTGGCCCTGATACGGTTCCACCCTTTGGGAGCCAGTTTCATGGCTTTGGAAAAACCCTCGATCCAAAGCTCCCACAGCGTTTCATTGGTGCGGGTATCGACCTCGAATATCGGTTCATATTCGCCGGGATGATTAAGGGAGGCCAAAATCTCGTTGTAATGGCGCATCACCAGATCGAAGAAAGTTTGGAGCCCGGCAGCGTCGTCAAACTTGGGAGTGTCTGGACCCCATATGTGTTTGAACCAGACGGACGGGTTGATGAGATCTGGACTGAGGATGATGCCGGTCAGGAAGCCGTCCAGTTCCGACAGAAGCATCCCGTCATCGAACTGGTTAAGCAGAATATCGTCGAGTTCGTCCAGATAGCGTTCCATGGCGACGATCTTAGCAGCAACCTCGCGAGCGGCTATCCTCATTGATGCTGGTTTGGCCGATTGCAGCGCGGCGGCTTTCTTAACGACCAGATGGACAGCTTTGCCGAGCCGCATGCCGTTAAGCCGTCATTCTGGAATCGGCCAATCATCGGCATCCAGATTGGGCAAGAAGATCACTCTACAATGGCACAAATTCGTGCATATAGAAATCTTTACGGTAATATCGCCTTCATCGGCGCCCGCGCTGGGCCGCGCGACGATCCGCCTTCGACAGCAGTCCTTGCTCGAGCTCCGGCCTGTTCCATCGCGCCGCCGGCCCCAGTGTCATCAGGTCGTCGCCGCGCGTAAGGAAGGTGAAGACCTTGTTCGTCACCTCTATCATCAGCGCCTTCATTTCCTCTTCGGAAATGCGCGAGAGATTGGTCCAAGGAATTTCGCCATAGGGCGTGATGACCTTGACGTCGCTATAATCGCCGCTCGAGTTGCTGGGCGTCACCCCCATGGAGATTCTCCAGCCCGGTGTTGCGCACGCATTGTTCGACCAGAGCAAGGGTGAAGAGGGCCTTTTCATCGTCGGTCAACATGTCGTCAGCCATGCTCGGCTCCATTTGTCGGATCGCGACGCTCCTTCAAGGCCCGTCAGACCCTATCATCCCTGCCGGCGCATTGGTCCAGCGCGTCCTCATATTTAGCGCAGGCTTTATCGATCGTTGCCTGAAATTTGTCGGTAAGTTCCCTACCCTCTTTCCGCACCTTGGCAATCTGCGTTCCGATGCGGGCGCGCTCTTCCTCCACCTCCGCAATGCGCGCCTCTAGGGACCGGCGATAGTCGTCCAGTTTCTGCTCCGCCAAATCCAGCGCCGTTCGGCTGGATCGCGGCCGGGGCTTTGCTGGAGGCTTCGCAGGGATCACCCTGCCCTCTGCCTTGCGCGGCGTCGCCTTCATCGACTTGTCCGCCGAGGCCAGATGTTCGGCAGCGGTCCCGCGGGCGCGCTTGATGACGGTGCCGGGCTTTTCGGCCGCTTCCGCCAAAAGCTTTGGATCGTCGATCCTTTCGGCAATGCCTCGCGCGAAGAGATCGGCGTCGGCTCCCCAGGCCTTCAACGCCGCCTTCTGGCTCTTGCTGCGACATAGGCGTCATGAAAGCCGATTGGTGTCCGGAAGAGCTTCAGTCTGGGCGCCATATAGCCTGCCCTCTACGACATGAAGGCGGCCCGCCAGTCGGGGAACTGACGGGCCGCCGATATCATCGAACCGCGCGAGGGGGGCGCAAAGATGCGCGGATCGATGACGGGCTAACCAGCAAAGCAGGGTCTGGTTCCTAACGTTACGGCTGCGTGTCGCTACAAGATCGGCTTCCGCAGGCTCCTGAACGTGATCGACCATCGCAGGGCCTCCATGGGCGCGATGCTGTGCTCCCAGTCATACCTGGCTTGCCCGCTCATATGATAGATGGAGCGCGGCGCGAGCATCGCATTTGCCCGGCTGAAGCCTGTGCCCGTGCGCCGCCGGAAGCGCATGGTGGCAGGTTCTCCCAGCGAGATGCCGATCACATGCTCGAACGCCGCACGGTCGCGATGCCAGCCAATGCCCGCGCCTGGGTCATAGCGGATCAGCAGCATCTGCTCGAGTTCGTCCGGTGTCAGCCCCGCGAACCGCGCGGCGCGCGTCCTGGCGGTCATCGCCCAGTCCGGGATGGGCTCGCACGGTCCGAATTTGCCCGTCTGGAAATCATAGCTCCAGCCGAAGCTCTTGGTGAGCCGTTTGCCAGTCCACTGCTGAAAGAGGAAAGGCGTGAGCCCTGCACCATCGATCCCATGGATTAAGGTGCGTTCTTCTTCCGCTGTGATGAAGCCCTCCTCCTGGGTCAACCCAGGCAGCACCGGCTCGCGCGGCGGCGGCGGCAAATCGAGGGGAAGCATCATGGCCATCGGCGTTATCGTCTGCTCTGGCCGATCAAAGCGCGAGGCTCGTCTGCACCGGCTTGGTCAGGATTTCCTCGATCTTGAAGATGTCGCCGGGCGGCGTCACAAGCAGTTCCTCTTGCGGAACCAGCAAATCCAGCCACTGCATGACCTGCCGCCGTTCGATGATCGCGCCATGGCGGCCCTGATAACGGATGACGTCAGGGTTCGCGTCGACGGTGAGGATGCGGTAACTCACTGGCCAGTCCCCCATCGGCGGTTCCCAGATGGCGGCGAGATAGAAGAAATTGCCGTCCTCGCGGAAGGCGCGGGACTTCTTCTCAGCGTTGCGGATGTGGAACTCGGAGGCTGGAACGAGACAGCGGTTGCTGGGAAAGCTTTTGCCTTCCGATCGGATGAACTCGTAGGAGACGCCGTCGGCAAAGCGCGGGTTGGAACCCCAGGCCGCTTCAATCATCTCAATTTCTCGGGCATCATCCGGGTTGCGTCGGATGATGGCACGGCGACTTCCGAGGGCGTCGGAGTCGAAGGGAGTTGCTTTCGAGTCCATGGTGAGAACATAAAGCGAACGGACGCCAAGGGCAAGCTGAGGAAACCCGCGCGGAGAGCCTATGTGCAACGATTACCGGTTGAAGGTGGATATCGCCTCGATCGTCGAGGATTTCGAAGACCTCAAGATCAGGATCAAGATGCCCGAGGGCAAGCCCAATGTGCCGGCGCGCGACGATATCAGGATGACCGATATGGCGCCGATCGTGCGCAGCGACGAGGGCGCGCGGGGCATGGGCGAACTGGTCAACCGTAGATGGAGCTGGCCGGGCAACCGCGGCAAACCGATCTATAATTTCCGCACCGAGGGCCGCGAGTTGAGATCCCACTGCGCTCTCATCTTGGCGGACGGCTTCTACCAGTTCACCGACCCGCCGGTGCCTCGCCCAAAGGATAAACGCCTCGACAAATGGCTGTTCACGATGAAGGATCATGACTGGTTCTGCATCGCCGGCATTTGGCGCGAAAGCCCGGCTGGAGAAGCCTTCACGATGCTCACCATGAACGCCGGACCCGACGTGTCGCCCTATCACCACCGCCAGATTATTCCGCTCACTCACGATCAATGGGGGCACTGGCTCGATCCCACCGTGCCCGCGAAACACGTGCTGGGACGGCTGCCGCAGGGCAGCCTGCCGGTGATCCAGGTCTATGGCGCGCCGCCGGCGCAAGCCGCGCTGCTATGACGCAGGACGCCACCCCCGCCCGCTTTCTCGAGGCTCAGGCAAATATCTATGACACAGCGCTTGCCGAGATCCGGGCCGGCGCCAAGCGCAGCCATTGGATGTGGTATATTTTTCCGCAGCTCCGCGGCCTGGGCCGAAGCCCGACCGCGCACTATTATGGGATCGCCACGCTTGCAGAAGCCCGAGCCTATCTCAGTCATCCGGTCTTGGGTTCGCGCTATCTCGAATGCATAAAAGCGCTTCAAAAGCTGGGTGACAATGACCCGGTTGCTGTCTTCGGCTCGGTCGACGCGATGAAGCTCCGCTCGTCGCTCACCCTGTTCGCTGCGGCGGGTGGGCCGCCGCTGCTCGACGACGCCCTCGAACGATGGTTCGATGGCGAGCGAGATGCCTCGACCTTACACCTCCTCGCCTAAGTCTCAGACGAATCGCGAATCATCCGCCTTGACGAGTTGGCAGACTCAAATGAACATATGGGGAACATATTGAGTCGTTGTTCCCATGTCTGCTTGTCCCTCCCCCCTCGACCATAATCAGGTCGATCAGCTGGCCGCGCTTCGCGCAAGCCTGGCGCACGTCCGCGCCGCCCGCGGGCCGGCTCTGGCCTTCGGACTGCCCGAGCTGGACGAGCGCCTCGCGGATCATGGTCTCGATGGCGCGGGACTGCATGAAATCGCTGCTGCCTCGGCCAGCTCACCGATGATGGCTGCGCCACGCTGTTTGCCGCCGGAATCGCGTCGCGCTTTTGCGCGAAGCCCGGTTTAACCATCCTCTGGGCCGTGTCGCGTTTCGACCTTTATGCGCCGGGGCTTGAGCAGATCGGCCTTAGCCCTGACAAGATCCTCTATGCCCAGGGCCGCAAGGATTCCGACGTCCTGGCGCTTGCCGAAGATGGCCTGCGCGATGGATCGCTCGCCTGCGTGGTCGTGGACGCGAAGGCCGCCGACCAGACCGCGACCCGCCGGCTCCAGCTTGCGGCTTCCGACGGCAAGACGCCTATGCTGCTTTTCCGCCGCCATCGCAGCCGCGAGCGTTGCCCGTTGAGCGGCCTCTCCTCGGCGATGACGCGCTGGCGCATCGGTGCTGCGCCGTCGAGCCCCCTCCCCCATACCGGCCTTGGTCGGCCGCGTTGGTCAGTCGAGCTTGTCCGGCAGCGGAACGGCAATCCCTTCTCTATCGAACTGGAGGCGTGCGATGACACGGGGCGCCTCGCTCTACCTGCCGCAGCTCCCGATAGAGCGATTGCGGAAGGCAGAGCGGCCCGCCAGGCTGCCTGAGCCTGCGCCAGTCCCGATCGCACCGCGCTTCGCCTCGCCGATCGACGATAATCCTGGTGCCTGTTCCGTCCCCAAGGCGGGCGGCTGGCGTCCCGGCGCCCGCTGGGCGCGCGATGGCGCGCTCGGTAGACGGCCAACCCAGGCCGATATCGACGCCATGCCAGCGCAACAACGGCCGACCATGCGCGAGATGGGACGGCGCAGCGAAGCAGCCGAGCATCCATTCAAGGCCATGCCCGCCGATAACGGTGGCGGCCGCGCAGCATCGCTCCCCGTATCCGCGCTCACATGGGCGACGCTCTGGGGGGAGCCCACCGTCCTTATCACGCGCACCGGGCAACGAGACGTCGTGACCGCCGCCTGTCCGCTTGCGCTGGAACTTGGCCTTGGCCCCGGCATGGCCGCCGCCCATGCGCGAGCGCTGGTGACCGACCTTGAGGTACGCAACGCGCAGCCAGTGGCGGACCAGGCCTGGCTGGATCGGCTGGCGCTGCACGCGGTCGCGCATTGGACGCCGACAGCCTGCGTCTCTGGACCCGACGGCCTCTGGCTCGATCTCACGGGGACGACCCATTTATTCGGCGGCGAGGCGCGCTTCTGTCGGCGGTTGCTGCCGTTTCTTGAACGCCTCGGCTTCACCGCCAGCATCGCAATCGCCGGCACGCCGGGCGCCGCCCATGCGCTCGCGCGCTACGGGAACGAGGCCATCATTCTCCTTCCCGACGGCACCGAAACCCAGGCCATTGCCGATCTCCCGCTCTGCGCGCTTCGATTGGAGCCAGGGGTAGTTGACCGCAGCCCGATTCGGTCTGGAGCGTATCGCTGACCTCTATCCCATAACATAAAGCGTCGGAACCATGTGCCTCTGCAAAAGACATCCTGGTCCAAGAATATCGACTTATCTTTCTGTAATAAAAAGATTTTTTGTTCCGCGTGCGACGCTCGGAGACGTTATGACAACAAAGAGACCGATTGCGCCGACTGACCGAACAGGTCGTGCAGCGCTGACCGCGCGTCACAAGCACATTCGATCTAGCATGACGTGAGGGATCAAGTCGGCAAGGGCATCCGCGGCCGGCAGCGTTACCGGGCAGGCGCAATCGCCGCGAGTGCGCCGTGGGAATCGCGGATCGTCACCGGAACCGCAATCGAAGGTCGACGCCGAAGCTGCGTGGCTGGGCGATGCCCCAGCTATTGGCGGGCGTAAGATCGCCGCCATTTTCCACCCCTCTGACGAAATAGGCATCAAACAGGTTCTGCACATAGGCGACGATTTCGACGCCCCTGCCGCTGTCATAGCCCAGCCTCAGATTGATCTGCGTATAAGCTTCCCGTCGGGTGATTCCCCGCCAGTCGAAACTCTCCCTTCGACGCCCCTCATGCATCCACTCGCCTTGCAGATAGATCTCGGCCGGGCCGATCGGATAATGGCCGGTCGCGACGCCCGCGCTCGACCAGATCGGATTGGGCAGGCCGCCGCAATCCTTTTGTCCACAGTCGCGGTCCCCCTGCTTTTCGGTTCGCGTCCAGGTCACATGGCCCGACAGGTCGAAATAGCGGCTCGGCTTCCAATTGAGGGCGCTTTCCACGCCATATCCGGTCACGCTGCCGACATTCACGACCTGCTGGGTCCGGCTTTCCGTGTCGAAATAAACCGTCTGAAGATTGCGATAGCGATAATGGAAGCCGGTTATGTCGAAGCTCAGCGTCCTGGCGAGGGCCAGGCCCTTTATCCCCAGCTCCTTGCTCCATATCGTCTCCGGCGCGAAGGCGTCGGGCTTCGTTCCGTCGGGCACCAGCCGATACGCCTCGATCGGGACAGGCGCGGCGACCGTGAACGATCCGAAGCCGCCCGCCTTGTAACCGCGCGTGATGCTGGCGTAGAGGTTGATGTCCGGCCCCACCGCATATCGCACATAGGCGCGTGGCGTCAGTCCGCCCCAGCTCTTGCTGGAAGAAACGGGACCAGCGGTGAAATAGGTGAAGGTCCAGACATTGCCGAGGCTGCTTTGGCTGGGCAGCACATCGATGCTGAAATGCTTGCGGTCGCGCGCATATCGAATGCCGATGCCAGCCTCCAGCGCTTTCGAGAAATGAAAGTTGGTATCCAGGAACACGGACCATCCGCGGTTGCGGGACCGCACGTCGTTGATGTCGGTCAGCAGGCCGCCCGGCGCCGGCCGGTAGGGCGCGCCGTAAAGGTCCATGGTCATCCCGCCGCAATCGGCATAGCCATAGCCCGCCGTGCAGACGAGATCCTCGGCAGCCTCGTTGGTGAAGCGCGCCGCGACATCCTCCCAATAGAGCGAAATCCCCGCCGACCAGGTCAGGCGCCGATCGTCGCTGGACATCAGCCGGAAGTCCTGGCTGACATAGCGGGCATGCTGGCGCTGGTCGTAATTGCCCAGTTGCAGCGCCGTCCCGTCATAGTCCTCCAGATAATGGAAATCGGACTTGCGAAAGGCGGTCAGGCTGTTGAAGCGCGCCGATCCAAGATCGAGATCGATCGATGCGGTCAGGCTGGTGATGTCGCCATCGTCACGCGGTCTGAGGAGATCGGTATCCACGTCGCGGCGAGACCCCCGGATAAAAATATCCCGCTGCAAGACTTCGCTGAGATAGTCGAGAACTTCACGATCGTCATTGGACGCCCGATAAGGCGCGCCGTCGAGCCGCCGACGCTCATGTTCGGCACTCAGCAGGACATCGGCATCGCCGGCCCTGTAACGCAGGGCGACGCGCCCGGCCTGCTTGTTGCCGCCCATCAGGCGATCATTGCGGCCGGCCGTGAAGGCATTGTCTATCCAGCCATCATAATCCGTCGCATAGCCCGCAATGCGAAGCGTCCAGTCCTCCGCCACCGGCAGGTTGATGGCGCCTTCCGCATCCTTGCGGTCGAAGCTGGCGACCCCGACATAGAGATGCCCGGAAATACGCCCCGGATCCGGCTTGTTGGTCATGATGCTGATCGCACCGGAAATGGCATTGCGGCCGAAGAGGAACCCCTGGGGCCCTCGCAAGGCCTCCGCCTGCGCGACATCGAACAGGGAGGTCACGGCAGCGCCTGTCCTGCCCTGATAGACCCCATCCTTGAAGATCCCGATCGAAGGATCGCCGCCAATGCCATAGTCGTTGGAGGTGATGCCCCGGATGGCGATGCTGTCGATATAGCTGTCGTCCGAATTGCCTGAAAAGCCGGGCGTGAAGGTGACGATGTCCTTGACGTCGTCCAGCCGCGTGCGGTCGAGAAAGGCTTCGCCGAAGGCGGAGATCGCCACGGGAACGGTCTGGATCGCTTCCTCGCGGCGCTGCGCCGTGACGGTGATCTCCGCCGCCGATATGGGGTTCGGCAGGTCCTCGGCAGAGGCGGAATGCGGCAGCATGACGGCGCAGGCCGTCAGGGCCGGGAAGATACGAAGATGCATGATTACCCCTTCACGCCGCGCGCAGGCGGGCGATGACCAGATCGAACCGCTGCGTCAGCTCGCTGGCGCTGGACCGGACCGCGGCGCCCACATTGAGCGTATGTTCGGCGTTCGCCTTCACCGCATCCAGGCCCGCGGCGATGACGCTGATGGCGTCGTGCACCGCTTGCGCGTCGCCGCCGACGCTCTGACTGCTCGCCAGGATCGTACGGGCCCCCTGATGGTGCTTATCGGCGGCCAGGGACACATCCGACACGTTGCGCTCCAGTTGGCGGACGACGGTGTTCAGCAGGTTGAGCAGCGACGCGATCGAGGAGGCGGATGCGTTCACCGCCTCGATCCGCCGCTCGATCTGGCCCGCCATGTCGCCGGCCCTGTTCGCCAGCGTCTTGATCTCGCCGGCGACGACGGCAAAGCCGGCTCCCGCCTCGCCGCCCCGCGCAGCCTCTATCGTGGCGTTCAGGGCCAGCATGTTCGTCTGGCCCGCTATTTGCCGGATGGTGCGGGTGGCAAGGTCGATCGCCTCTATCTCCCTTTGCAACTGGTCATTGGCGCCCATCACCGCGCGAGCCTCGACTTCCGTCTTGTCCATGTTCTGACGGGTGGCGATCGATTGGGTGTGGATCTGGCCAATGGCCACGCTCAACTCCTGCACATGCGCCTCGATCTCGTGCACGGCCTGCGCCGACGCACGGCTGCGGTCGCGGACCAGGGCCGTCCCGGTGAGCTGTTCCGCGAGAGCGGCCAGCGTGTCGCGGGCGCTGGCTTCAAGCTGATCCGCCTGCCTCAGCAAGGATCCCGACAGGTCACCCACGCTGGTGGAGAGAAGATTGGCGACCTCATGCGCGGCGTTTCGCAGCGCTTCGCGATGTTCGGCCTGTTCCCGCCCTTCCCGCTCTGCAATGGCGGCGATCTGCTCCCTCGCCTGTTCAGCCTGTTGGCGCGCCTCTTCCGCGGCCAGAGTCGCATTCTCCCGATCCCTGGAGATGCGTTCGGCCCGCAACCGGCCGGCGAGCAACGACGCATGGGTCCGCAACATGGCGCGCGAGACGGCGAGGAAAAACAGGATGAAGAGCGCGGCGGCCGATGCCAGCAGCCATGAAAGGCTCTTGAGCGCCGCTATGCCCGGGCGCACCGGCAACCAGTGGATATGGCCCAGATCGGTCCCGTCAGGACTGATCAAGGGATGACCGGGCGATGTCTCGGCATCCGCTTCCGGCGGGTTGAAGCTGATGTCGGCCAATGCATAGGCCTGTTCCCAACTGGCGAACAGCTCGGCATCCAGCAGGCGAACGACGACGACATGGCGGAGCGGCCCGGATGGGAGCGGCCGGTTGGCGGAAAAAGGAAGGATCGGGGCGCCGGCGAACAAGGCCGGACGGCCCCGATAAAGCTGGATGAAGGGACGGATGGGGAAATTGCGGCGATCATCGACATGCTTGGGCAGCGTACGCTCAAGATGCCGAAGCGCTTCCGGCGCATCCTTCATCAGCGTGGTTCTGACGGTCGATCGCGGTTGCCAGCCGAATATGGTCCCGCCGCGCTCGTCGAGAATATATAGGGGCATGGCGCCGCCGAAGTTCGAGGCTGCCCATTCACGGTCGATCCGGCCGTATAGATGATCGACGGCGTCATCCCAGAGCGCATAATCCCGGGCCGTGGCTGCAAGAGCATTGGTCTCCCGCTTCATGGCGCCGTTGACCATGCGCGCCTTTTCCAGCGCCGCCGCATCGTCCATCCTCGAAACAAGCACGGTCACGAGGATGCCGCAGGTCATGAAGGTCACGAGCGTCAACGCGATGAGCGGCAGGATGGCGCCGGGCAGGCGGCGAAGTGCACCTGTCAATGGGGCTAGATGCCGCACGATGTAAGAGCCCCCGTCTGACCAGCCTTGTCTTGCCGTTTGACTGCGCCCCGAATGGTTATGATTGATTTAACGCTTCTGTCATTAGACTGAAAATTGTTCTGCGTTTAACCTATGTCAGATAACTTAGGTAATAGGGCTCGGCGACTTTGGGCGACCTGACAGGAATATCCTGTATCTGCTTGGTGGAAATGAGAGGACATGGCGCGAGGCATCTGCGCCAGCTTCGGTCAGGCTCGATAAGATCGATGGCTGCTCATTCAAGACTTCCGAAGATCGGTTCGGGACGATCCTCAGACCTGTCCGGAGCCGTGATTGGAGCGGGAGGCGCAGGCTCGTCCCGGCAGGCATCATCCGGTCGCATGGCCGCATGCTGCTCGGGCCAATGGAGGAAGGGCAGGACCGTACCGGAGCCACGCCACACATCAACCTGATCCAGCCGGACATCCGAGAACAGCCATTGCGGCCGGTTGACTTCACCGACCGCGAATACGCCATTATCCGGCGCGATGCCGTCGGGCGGACCGTAAATGGCTGCCGCGCCGTGATTGTCATCCAGCGAGGGCAGCCAGGGCGCCTGCCCCACCGTGGGCGCCTGGACGACATAGCATTGGTTTTCCAGCGCGCGGGCCTGCGCCCCGATGCGGACGCGCCAATAGCCCTGCATGCTGTCGGTCGCAGACGGCACCAGGATGATCCTGGCGCCCGCCTCGGCCTGTGCCCGCGCGATCAGCGGAAATTCGGCATCGTAGCAGATGGAAATTCCCACCCGACCGAAGGGCGCTTCCAGGACATGAACGGCCTCGCCGCCCGTTATGCCCCAGATTTCCCGTTCGAACCGCGTCATGACGATCTTGTCCTGATAACCGGTCCGGCCATCGGGGCAGAAGAGCCGGGCGCGGTTGACGACCGCTCCCCGTGCGCCGCGGCACGGGCGGCTGCCGCCCAGAATCGTCACGCCATAATGGATGGCGAGTTGCCGGTGCAGTTCGTCGATCCGTTCCCCCAGCGCCACGACATGGTCGAGCGAAGCATGAAGATCGGCCGCCGCCGCCGGATCGGTGCCGGCCAGTTCCATGGCGGCATATTCCGGAAAGACAAGGAGCTGCGCGCGCCTGACCGCTGCCTCCGACACCCAGCGGCTGAGCTTCGCTTCCCAGGCGCCGTAGCTCGGCAACAGTTCGATCGGATATTGCGCGGCTGCAATGCGGACCTCGGTCATTCGGCGTCCCGTAGCGGCTTCCGCCCGAAGCGCATCGGATGATCGCCCTCCCCGGCCTGCCTCATCCCGCCTTCACCTGGTCCAGCCAGTCGGCCAGATTATAATGGTTGCTGACCCGCGCGATCGCGCCGTCGCGCAGTTCGAAGAAGGCGCCGACGCGCAAAATATAGCGCTGGCCGGATGCAGGAGGCAGATCGCCGTCCGTTTCCAGATATTCGCCCTCCAGCATGAATTCCGCGGCCGCCCGTTTTCCATCGGCGGAGGCCAGGAACACGGGATCGATGACCCATTCCCTGTAGCAGCGGTTCATATGGTCGAGGAATTGCGCAAAGGCCGCCTTCCCTTCCCGCGCTGAACCCTGCGAGGGTTCGTGCACGACATCCTGCGCCAGCAGATCGAGCATCGCCGCGCTGTCGCCGCGATTGAAGGCCTCATAATAGCGACCGAGCAGGTCCGCAGCCATGGCGTTCAATCCTCCGGCGCGATGGTGACGCGAAGGCCGTCCAGTTCGACCGTCAGCGGAATCTGGCAGGACAGGCGGGACCGGTCGATACGATGATCGCTGCTGTCGAGCAGGTCGTTCTCATCAGGGCCGAGCGGCGGCAGACCGCCTGCGCGTTCGTCATCCACATGGACATGGCAAGCATGTTCTGCGCCGTCGCGTCCGGTCACGAAAATCTGCACCATCGATCAATCCTTGCCAAGACGGGCCGCATGCCAGCGCAGATGGTCCGCCATGAAGGTGGAAATGAAGTAATAGCTGTGGTCATAGCCGTCGCGCAGGTTCAGCGTCAGGTCGATCCCCGCTGCCGCGCAAGCCGCCTTCAGCAGTTCCGGGCGCAATTCCTGTTCCAGGAAATTGTCCGCCGTCCCCTGGTCGACCAGCAGCGCCGGAACCCGGGCGCCGTCCTCGATCAGCGCGACCGCGTCATGCCGGCGCCACGCGGCCGGGTCGTCGCCCAGATAGCCGGCCAGCGCCTTCTGTCCCCAGGGCACCTGCCCCGGCGCGACGATCGGCGCGAAGGCCGATACCGCCTTGTACCGGTCGGGAAGGGTGAGGCCGACGGTCAGCGCGCCATGGCCGCCCATGCTGTGACCCATGATCGACTGGCGTTCCATGTCCGCGGGGAAATTGGCCGCGACCAGCGCGGGCAGTTCCTGGGTCACATAGGACCACATGCGATAATGGGCGGCGAAGGGGGCCTGCGTCGCGTCGACATAGAAGCCGGCGCCCAGACCGAAATCATAGGCCCCGTCCGGATCGTCCGCCACGGCATCGCCGTTGCGGTCCGGGCCGCGCGGGCTGGTGTCCGGCGCGACGAAGATCAGGCCCAGTTCGGCGCAGGCGGCGCGGAACTCGCCCTTTTCGGTGACATTGGCATGGGTGCAGGTCAGTCCGGACAGATACCAGACGACCGGCAGTTTCGTCCCTTCCGCATGGGGCGGCACATAGACCGAGAAGGTCATGTCCGTCCCGGTCGAGGCGGAGGCGTGCCGGTACACGCCCTGCACGCCGCCAAAGGCCTTGTTGGCGCTCACCTGTTCCATGATCACCTGCCATCCGATCGCGTGGAAACGGCACCGGAAGTCACCGCCATAAATTTTCTCCTCGCCGTATCAGAACAGCACGACGCTGCGGATGCTCTCTCCCGCATGCATCAGGTCGAAGCCCTTGTTGATCTCCTCCAGCGTCAGGACGTGGGTGATCATGGGATCGATCTCGATCTTGCCGTTCATGTACCAGTCGACGATCTTGGGAACGTCGGTGCGGCCCTTCGCGCCGCCGAAGGCCGTACCCTTCCAGACCCGGCCGGTGACGAGCTGGAACGGGCGGGTGCTGATCTCCTTCCCCGCTTCGGCGACGCCGATGATGATGCTTTCCCCCCAGCCGCGATGACAGCATTCGAGCGCGGTGCGCATCACCTCCGTATTGCCGGTCGCGTCGAAGCTGTAGTCGGCGCCGCCGTCCGTCACCTCCAGAATCCTGGCAACGGTCTCCTCGCGCGACAGGCCCCTGCTGTTGATGAAATGAGTCATGCCGAACTTGCGGCCCCATTCCTCCCGGTCCGGGTTGATGTCGATGCCGATGATCTTGTCCGCGCCGACCATCTTCGCGCCCTGGATGACATTGAGGCCGATGCCGCCCAGGCCGAAGACCACGACATTCTCGCCCGCCTGCACCTTGGCCGTGTTGACGACCGCGCCCACGCCGGTGGTGACGCCGCAGCCGACATAGCAGCTCGTCTGGAAGGGCGCATCGTTGCGGATCTTCGCCACAGCGATCTCCGGCAGGACGGTGAAGTTGGAGAAGGTGGAGCAGCCCATATAGTGGAAGATCGGCTGGCCCTTGTAGCTGAAACGGGTCGTGCCGTCCGGCATCAGTCCCTTGCCCTGGGTCGCGCGGATCGCTGTGCACAGGTTCGTCTTGCCCGACAGGCAGCTTTTGCACTGGCGGCATTCGGGCGTGTAGAGCGGGATCACATGGTCGCCGGGCTTCACCGAAGTGACGCCCGCGCCGACCTCCCGCACGATGCCGGCGCCCTCATGGCCAAGGATCGAGGGGAAAATACCCTCGCTGTCGAAACCGTCCAGCGTATAGGCGTCGGTGTGGCAGATGCCCGTCGCCATGATCTCCACCAGAACCTCGCCCGCCTTCGGGCCTTCCAGATCGACTTCGACGATCTCCAGTGGCTTCTTCGCCTCGAAGGCGACGGCGGCGCGGGTCTTCATCTCTCATTCCTCGTCATGATCATTTGCGAGAAGAGAGGCCATGGCTCCCGCCGCGCCCTCTCTCTCCATCCTCCCTAGCGCTGTTCCGCAATGGTGATAATATAGTGTTTCGGAAAATCATTATTCCTGAGCTGGTATAATCACATGTCCAACTGGGATGGCATAGACGAGTTCATCAGTGTCGCCACCGCAGGCTCCTTCACGCGCGGGGCAAGGGCGCTGGGTGTCTCCACCACCCATGTCAGCCGGTCCATCATGGCGCTGGAGCAGCGCGTGCAGGCGCAGCTTTTCCACCGGACCACCCGGATCGTCCGGCTGACCGACACCGGCCGTGTGTTCTTCGAACGGTGCGAGCGCATCGCCAAGGACAGGGACGAAGCCATCGCCCTGATCGGAGAGAGAAGCGAGCCGCAGGGAGAGTTGCGCGTCACCTGCTCGACGGCCATGGGGGAGCGCTTCGTGGCGCCGATCATCCGCCGCTTCGCCATGCAGCATCCCAAGCTGGCCGTGTCGATCGAATTGTCCAACCGGGTCATCGATCTGGTCGGCGAGGGATTCGACGTCGCGGTGCGGACGGGGACGGTCAACGACCCTCGCCTGATCGCGACGCGGGTGGCGTCGCGCACGCTCTACACCTGCGCCGCCCCCAGCTATCTGGCTTCCGCGGGCCGCCCCGCCAGCGTCGGTGCGCTGGCCGGGCATGAGTGCATCGCGGGCTCCGCAGGCACATGGCATTTCAAGGTCGACGGCCAGGAAATGATCCATCGGCCCAAGGGGCGCTTCAGGTGCAATAGCGGACACGCCGTCATGGAAGCGTGCATTTCGGGGCTCGGCATCTGCCAGCTCCCGGATTTCTACATCCTCCCCTATCTCAAGCACGGCATGGTCGAACTGCTGCTGGAGGATGTCCAGCCGGACGATGAGCCCATATGGGCGGTTTATCCCCAGCGGCGGCATCTGCTGCCAAAGGTGCGGCAGGTCGTGGATTGCCTGCTGCATGAACTGGGGCCGGCGATGAACACCCCCAGAAGGGAAGCGGCGGTCAGGCCAGACCGATACGTTCCTTGAGCCGGTCGCGAGACGAAGCGAGGAAATCCAGCGCCGCGCCTTCATCCGACATCGCCCGCGCCAGCGTCATGGCCCCGACAAGCTCCGCAAGCAGCGAATGGGCGAGCGCCGCGCCATCGGACCGGCCCGCAATCTCCAGCGCCCGCGCAATCCCTTCTCGAAACCGCCTGACCCCCGCTTCGAACCGCAGGCGCGCGGCGGGTGGCATGCGTGCGGCCTCCCCCGAAAGGCCGGGCAAGGGGCAACCACGGTCCACCGCCCGATAGGCGCTTTCCGACAGATAATGGTCGATCAGGCCGGCAAGGTCCGGCCTTTCCCCCAGAAAGCGGTCCAATATCATGGCGCTTTCCTCGAACATGCGGTCGACGGCATGCGCCACCAGATCGTCCCGCGACTCGAAATGAGCATAGAAGCCGCCATGAGTGAGCCCCGCCCGCTGCATCAGCGCCGAGACGCCGATCCCTTGCACGCCCGCCATGCGCATGGCCCCGGCCGCCTCGCCCAGGATACGCGCGCGCGTCTTCGCCTTGTGCGCGCTCTTGTCAGCCATGACCGCTCGTCCTCTTCTTCTTCTGCGTCTTTGCCATGCCCCTTCCCTCTGGACAAATGACAATCGTCATATATATGATGATCGTCATATTCGCAACGGTGTCAGGAAGGGCGATGATGCAGCCCGAGATAATGTTAGGATCCGCCGGCACCAGCCCGTGCTGGAGCCTGCCGCTTTTCCGATGCCGCCGCTGATGTGACGGGCCTCAACGGCTCTTTCGACCATCCCCAGGAGTATTGCCATGACACAGGCTGAAAAGAACATCGCCCTTATCACAGGTGCTTCGACCGGTATCGGCGCGGTCTATGCGGACCGCCTGGCCAGACGCGGCTTCGACCTCATTCTCGTCGCGCGGGACCGGCCGCGCCTGGATGCGCTGGCCGAAAGGCTGCGCGGCGAAGCGGGCGTGGACGTGGAGGTCATCGCGGCGGACCTGACCGCCGAGGGCGACCTGCAACGGATCGAGGAGCGTCTGGCCGCAGGCGACGTCACCATGCTCGTCAACAATGCGGGCATGTCGCTGAACGGCGGCATATTGGATAATGACACGCCGCAATTGTCGCGGATCATCGCCCTCAACGTGACGGCGCCGACCCGGCTCGCCTCCGCGGCGGGCAAGGCCTTCGTCGCGGCGGGCCGTGGCGCGATCGTCAACCTGTCCTCCGTGCTCGCCCTCGCGCCCGAGATGTTCGATGGGGTGTATAGCGGAACCAAGGCCTTCATCCTGAACCTCAGCCAGTCGATGGCCACACAATTGCGCGACAAGGGCGTCCGCGTGCAGGCCGTCCTGCCGGGCGCCACGCGAACCGAAATCTGGGCGCGGTCGGGCAAGGATGTCGATGCCTTTCCCGCAGGCTTCGTGATGGAAGCGGGCGATATGGTGGATGCCGCCCTGCTCGGCTTCGACAGGGGGGAGACCGTCACTATTCCGCCGCTGTCCGACGAACAGCAATGGCTGACCTTGCAGGAGGCGCGCCTCGCCATGGGACCGAATCTGTCCAAGAGCGATGTCGCGCCCCGTTATCGGGACGCCCTTCTTACCGCCTGAGCGGGCCGCCGATGCGGGAAGCGGCTTCCCTTTGCTTCAGCCGTCCCGATCCTTGGCCGGCACCAGTATCAGCTCGCGTCCTTCCACCCGCCAGGACGCGAGCTGCGTCAGAAAGTTCATGCCCAATATGTCGACATTTCCCAGCGCCGGGGAAATGATCACCTTGAGGTTGCGGGCTTCCATTCCGCCGACCTTCAGACGCGCGACGGTGCCGGTGTCGGCCCGGATGGTTCCGTTCGCCGTCCGCATGAGGACCGGCACCAGACCATCGTCCACGCTGACCGCGGCCTGGCGCGCAGTCTCCTGGGAGAGCGCCGTCACCGTCGCGCCGCTGTCGATCAGCATCCGACGCCTCACGCCATTGAGTTCGGCCCGTGCCCAGAAATGGCCATCTGCCGCCATGCGGATGCGGATCATATCCCCCGTCACCTGCTGGCTGCTAAGGCCCAATCGGTTCATCAGCGGGCTCAGATTGGGGTCGAACGGTGCCTGTTGCGCAAGGATCAGAAGGCACAGCGCCAGCAGGGCCACCGATAGGAGGGCGCGGAGGACGCGTCCGATGAAGGGAATGTTGAAGAGCAGGATGAGGAAGACGGCGCCTGCCAGTGCATAGGGAAGAAGGCGTTGCCATTCGGGATTGGTCGCGATGTCCATCGCCTTCGAACCGATGGAAACGCCGTTTGATCCCGGAGCGCGCAGTCGCTTGCCGCCAGCGGTCTGCGGCATGCCCGCGCTCCATCGGCGGATGGAATGTTGCGGCCTCCCTTCCCCGCGCCAATCTCACAGATCGGCGCAAAAGCGTTGCCGATGAACTGCTTAGCGGGCGCAATCCCCTTCGGGGGCTGGCGTGAAAAGGGAACAGGCCGATGCGACGTAGGGGTCGACGCGGAGGGTTTGCGCAGTCCGGATCGATCGCGCGGGACACGACCGCAGCGCTTTTCCTGGGGGGCATGATGATGACGCCCGCCGAAGCGGAGGCGCAGACGGCGCTCCGCTTCTGGGATGGCAGCGATCCTGAACTGCACGCCAATGGCGCCGTAGACGGGGGGTCCGGCCTCTGGCGCATGACGGAACCGAGCTGGACCGACAGCAACGGCGTCATCAACGGCCCGATGCGCCCGGTGCCCGCCTTTGCGATATTCCAGGGAAGGCCGGGAACGGTCACCATAGACGACAGCCAGGGCGTGCCGTCCGTCACCGGCATGCTGTTCCGGTCGGACGGCTATCGCCTCACCGGCGGGTCGTTGAAGCTGGACGGCGGCGCCTATACCTCGATCCGGTCGGAAATGGGCGCCACCACCCGGATCGATACGGAACTGACCGGCACGGGCGGGGTGTTCTTCAACGATCTGGGCACGGTCGTGCTGACCGGCAAGAACAGCTATCTGGGCAACACGCGGGTGGATGGCGGCACCGTCATCGGCAATGTCCATTCGATCCGGGGCGATCTGGAAAATGGCGGCACCGTGATCTTCGACCAGGAGGAGGACGCGACCTTCGCCGGGAATGTCAGCGGGGTGTTCAGCTTCTGGGGATATATGATCAAACAGGGCGCGGGCGCCCTCACGCTGAGCGGCGGCAATGCACTGAACTGGCGGGTGGACGAGGGGCGGCTGATCGCCCGCGCCCAGGGATTTGGCGGCGATGTCGAAATCGGCGGTGGAGGTGCGCTGACCTTCTCCTCCGGCAACATAACGGGCGCGGAAACGGTATATCCCTATCGGCTATCCGGCAGCGGGGGATTCGACGTGACCGGCTCCGCAACGCTCTTGATAACCGGGCAATCGGGCGATTTCACTGGCGCCACCCGGGTCGAAGGCAGCGCATTGCGGGTCGATGGCGCGCTGGGCGGCACGCTTCGCCTTTCCGACGGCGGCGTGCTGAGCGGCACGGGCCGGGTCGGCGCGGTCGATGTCGGAGGCGGCGGCCGCCTGCTGGGCAGGGGTGGCGACACGCTCCATATGGCCAGCCTGGAGCTGGGTTCGGGATCGGTCGTCGTGGCCGCCCTGCGCCGGTCGGGCGATCCGGCATTGTTCGATATAGTCGGGAACCTGACACTCGACGGCATCCTCGACCTTGGCGGCAGCGATCCTCTGGAAGACGGCCTCTACCGGCTGTTCAGCTATGGCGGGCAGTTGACCGATCATGGCCTGGAACTCGGCGCCCCGCCGCCCGGACAGGTTCCAGGCAGGCTGTCGGTCCAGACGGCGACGGCGGGTCAGGTGAACCTGCTGTCCGGCGCGTCCGCACGCCCGCTGCTTTTCTGGGATGGCGGCGATCCAACGCGCCATTCCGATGGCAGGGTGGATGGCGGGCCCGGCACATGGCGCGCCGGGACGCCGGACTGGACCGGGGAGGATGGCGCGAGCAGCCGCACAGCCGATCCCGCCGCCTTCGCCATCTTTGCCGGGCGTGGCGGACAGGTGGTCCTGGACGGCAGCGCGGGGGCATTGTCGACCGCAGGCATGCAGTTCGCCGTGACCGGCTACCAACTGTCGGGAAGCGGGCTGACGCTGGCGGGAGGCGACCGCACGGTCATCCGGGTCGGTGACGGAAGCGTCTGGAGCACAACGATGACCGCCGAAATCGCGGTGGCTCTTTCGGGCAACACCACGCTCGTCAAGCAGGACGCGGGCACGCTGATCCTGTCGGGCGTGAACGGCTATGCCGGCGATACGGAGGTTGCGGCGGGCACGCTGGTCGGCAATGCGCTGTCGATCCGCGGCGACATATCGAACGCGGCGACAATAGTGTTCGACCAGCGAACCAATGAAGGCTTTGCCGGTGGCATCCGCCCGCTTGGCGGCATTGCGGGCCGGATGGTGAAGCGCGGCAGCGGCGTTCTGACGCTCATGGGAGCAAGCACGCTGGACTGGCGGCTGGAAGAAGGGCGGCTGGCCACCGCCGCCAGCCGCTTCACCGGCGACGCCGTTCTGAACCCGGGCGCCGAACTGCTGTTCGAGGAACCGGGCGACAGCCGCTATGCAGGCACGCTGGCGGGCGCCGGCCGCTTCATCAAGGCAGGAACCGGCGATCTGACGCTGATCGGCGGATCGCGGGATTTTACCGGCGCCACGCAAGTGCGGTTCGGTCGCTTGACGGTCGACGGCGCGCTAGGCGGCGCGCTGGCGGTGGAGGGCGGCAGCCTTCTGGCGGGACGCGGCCGCCTGGGCTCGGTGCGGATCGCACCGGGAGGGATAATCGCGCCGGGGCCAGGCATCGCGACGCTCACGGTGGAAGGCGATCTGGAACTGTCGCCGGGCAGCCGTACGGAGATCGAGGTCGATCCATCGGGCACGGTCACTGACCGCATCGATGTGCTGGGCACGGCGACGCTTGGCGGCACGGTGGCGCATATCGGCGCGAACGGCGCGTATCGGCCAAGCGCGACCTATACCATCCTCACCGCCCAGGCTGGAATCCGGGGGCGGTTCGACACGGTCACCTCCTCCTTCGCCTTCCTGACGCCGAGCCTTGGCTATTCGGCCGATGCGGTCACCCTGACGCTCAGGCGCAACGACGTCCGGTTCGAAGAGGTGGCCGCCACGTCCAACCAGCGCGCCGCCGGAGCCGCGCTCCAGACACTGGGTTCGGGCAATGCGGCCTATGACGCCGTGCTGCTGAGCGATGCGGACACGGCGCGCAATGCCTTCGACCGGCTTTCCGGGGCGTTCCACGCCTCGATCCGTACGGCGCTGGTGGAGGCCAGCGGCCTTTCGCGCGATGCCACGCTGGAACGGCTGCGCGGTTCGGCCGACGACCGGCTGGGGCCTGCCTATTGGGTGAAGGCGCTTGACGAATGGGGCAACCGGCGGGGCCATGACAATGCGTCGGCCGTGGCGCAAGGTTCGTCGGGCGCCTTGTTCGGGGCCGAATGGCAGGTGCCGGAAACGACGCTGCGGCTGGGTATCGTCGGCGGCCATCATCGCGCCGCCATGAGGGCGCAGGGCTATGCCGACATCGACAGCTACCATGCCGGTTTCTATGGCGGCGCTGCGCTGGCGCCAGTCACGCTGCGCGGCGGTCTTATCGTCAGTTGGCAGGACATTGACGCGCGACGCTCGGTCGCCTTCGCCGGGTTCGCGGATAGCCTCAGCACCCGGTACCGCGCCACGACGACCCAGGCCTTCGCCGAGGCGGCCCATCGCTTCGCCGTGTCCGCCGGAGCGCTGGAACCTTTCATCAGCGTGGCGCATGTGCAGCTTCGCGTCGGAAAAGGGCAGGAAAGCGGCGGCAGCGCGGCGCTGGCATTGGGCGGGGATTCGATGCGGACCAGCTTCGCGACCGCCGGTCTGCGCGGCGACACCCGGCTGCAATGGGGCGCTTCATCGCTGACCCTGCGCGCATCGGCCGGTTGGCAGCATGCTTTCGGAGATCAGCTTCCGGTGGTGGGAGCCGCTCTGGGCGGCCAGCGTTTCCATGTGACGGGTCTGCCGATCGCCCGCGACACGCTGGTCAGCGAGATCGGGCTGGAAGCGACGGTGGGATCGAACATGCGGATCAATCTCGGCTACAGCGGCGCGCTCTCGCCGGCCAGTCAGAACCATGCCGCGCGGGCGGGGCTGCTATGGCAATTCTGACGAAGAAAGCCGCGCCGCATGGATAATGGCCGAAGAAGCGACATGAGGGCGGAACGAGTCCCGCGGACGGGCGTCTCCTGAATCACCATGAAGACAGGCGACGATATTTTGGCGCGAGATGCGGCGGTCATGGCCCATGACGCCCGCCGGCTGTCGCCCGGGCCGTGAAAGTCGCGACCTACAATGTGAACGGGGTCAACGGCCGGCTCCCTGTCCTGCTTCGCTGGCTGGCCGAGGCGCGGCCTGACATCGTCTGCCTTCAGGAACTCAAGGCGCCCGACGAGAAGTTTCCGGAAGGGCCGATCCGTGACCTTGGATATGATGCGGTCTGGCATGGCCAGAAAAGCTGGAACGGCGTGGCGATCCTCAGCCGCGTCGGCGAAATCCACGAAACCCGGCGCGGCCTGCCCGGCGATCCCGACGACAGCCACAGCCGCTATATCGAGGCGGCGGTGAACGGCATCCTCATAGGCGGCCTCTATCTTCCCAACGGCAATCCCCGCCCCGGCCCCAAGTTCGACTATAAGCTCCGCTGGTTCGACCGGCTGATCGACCATGCCGCCGGGTTCATCGACCAGCGGCTGCCGGTCGTGCTCGCCGGCGACTTCAACGTCATGCCCACGGACCTCGACGTCTATAAGCCGGAACGCTGGCGCGACGACGCGCTGTTCGCGCCGGAGGTCAGGGCGGCCTATTTCCGCCTGCTCGACCAGGGCTGGACGGACAGCCTCCGCACGCTTCATCCCGATGAAACCATCTACACCTTCTGGGATTATTTCCGGAACGCCCATGCGCGCAATGCGGGGCTCAGGATCGATCACCTGCTGCTCAGTCCGGCCCTTTCGAACCGGCTCGTCGCCGCCGAAGTGGATCGCGACGTGCGCGGCTGGGAAAAGACCAGCGACCATGCGCCGGTCTGGATCGAACTGGCGGATGCGCCGCCGCCGCGCGCCAGGGAGAAGGGATGATGAACGCCTCTGCCATGCTTTCCGGCGGCTGCGCCTGCGGCGCGGTGCGTTATGCGCTTCATTCCCCGCCCTTCGATGCAGGTTATTGCCACTGCCGGCTATGCCAGTTGACGAGCGGCGCGCCCGTCATGGCCTTCGCCACGGTTCCGGTCGGGGACTTTCGCATCGTCGCGGGCGAACGCGCCGTCCGCCGGTCCTCCGACTTTGGCGAGCGCGGTTTTTGCGCCGCGTGCGGAACGCCTCTCACCATGCAGGTCGATCACCAGCCCGCCACGATCGACTTCACGATTGCCACGCTTGACGATCCCTCCGCCCTTGCCCCTCAATTCCATATCTGGGATGCCAGCCGCATTCCCTGGTTCGAAATGGCCGATGCCTTGCCGCGCCATGCCGGTTTCCGACCCGATACGGTGGGACTGGACGATGGCGTTTCCGGCGGCGATTCCTCGGCCGGCAGAGGTGCATGGCTGTCGTCGAGCGCAACGAGTTAGGACGCGGGGTGATGGCGGCGTCGGCAACGGTTCGATGACCAATTTCATCTTCCGGTCCCCTTCCGTCCGCCCCGCCCTATCTTCGCGTCGCTATCTTCCCGATGGCCGATAGAAGCGCGGCGGGAAAGGGGCGGCCGGCGAGCCTTTGGGATCGCGCAGTTCGTTCCGCTCCCCGGCATCCGGGCTGAGCGGAATCTGCATGCCGCCCGTTTCCTCCAGCATCCGGAACAGCTTCGCGCTCATCCGTTCGGCCAGTTGCTCATGCCCCGGCCTGGCCAGCAGATTGTCGCTCTCCTGCGGATCGGCCGCCAGGTCGTACAGTTCGTCCACGTCCCAGATGCCGTGGAAATGGATATATTTATACCGATCCTCGCGCAGGGCATGGACAGTCGGCGTCTGCGGGAAGTTGCGTTCCCAATAATATTCATAAACCAGATCCTTGCGCCACGGGACCGCCCGTCCCTGCGCCAGCGGCAACATGTCCATGCCGGCAAGCCCATCCGGCGCCTCCAGCCCCGCGGCGGCGAGCATGGTGGGCGCAACGTCGAGATTGGCGACGATGTCCTCCACCGTCCGCGGGCCGAAGAGGGAGGGGCAACGCATCAGCATCGGCACGCGCATCGATTCCTCATAGGCGGCGCGCTTGTCGATCAGCCCATGTTCCCCGAACATGAACCCGTTGTCGCCCATATAGAGGATCAGCGTGTCGTCCAGATCGCCCCTTCGTTCCAGCAGGTCCATGATACGCGCCAGTCCTTCGTCGACGGCCAGCAATGTTTCCATATAGCGCTTGTAATAGTCGGCGATGTCGAGCTTGCCGTGATAGGCATAGTCGACGCCGTGCCAACTGTTGCGCTGGTTTTCGACCCACATCGGCCGGCCCGGAACATCTGGCTTCATCGTGTCCGGATAGCGGAACGTCTCCCCGGAATAGCGCCCTGCATGCCGCTCGGCCGGAATGAACTCCGAATGGACGGCCTTGTGCGCCAGATGCATCATCCACGGGCGCTTGCCGTCGCGCTTGCCGATCCAGTCCATCGCATAGTCGGTCAGTTCGTCGGTGATATAGCCCCTTTGCGGCACCTTGCGGCCATTGACGTTCAGGCCATCCTCGCCCGGCAGATAGGTGCCCTGCCCCTTGAAGCTGACCCAATGGTCGAAGCCGGGCTGGGGCTGGTCCGTTTCCTGCCCCATGTGCCATTTGCCGATGAAGGCGGTCTCATAGCCCGCCTGCCGGAGATATTCGGGATAATAGATGAGGCCGGCCGGTATCGGATGATTATTGTCCACCACCCTGTGCTGATGTGCATAGAGCCCGGTGAAGATCGTGGCGCGACTGGGCGAACACAGGGCGGTGGTGACGAAGGCGTTCCTGAAATGCACCCCCTCCCGCGCCAGCCGGTCCAGCGTCGGCGTCTCCCCGAAGGATTGCGCCTTCATGAAGCCGATCGCGTCGTAGCGATGATCGTCGGTGAGGACGACCAGGATATTCTTCGGCCTGGTCCCTGCGCGGCGGCGCAGCTTCAACCGCTTCTTTTTGGCCGGGACGGCCGCGGCATCCGCCGCCGCCCAACTGTAAAGGCCGAATGCTCCCGCGCTGCCGGCCAGCAACAGGCCGCGCCGGTCCAGCTCGTCCGCCATCACGGCCGTCCCATATGCGAATAGGGATCGGTCTGTCCGGCCAGCCAGGGGTCTTTGGTCGCCGCCCGCATGGCATGCAGACGTTCGGCCAGCGTCCGCTTCACCCCGGCATAGGCGGGATCGGCGGCGACGTTCCCCAGCTCATCCGGATCGCGCGTCAGGTCGTAAAGCTCCTCCGCGTCCCGCTTGAGATAGGCTGCCTGCGTCCTCTTCCCCAGGCGGATGGCGGGATCGGCGCTGATCGCCTTCCACGCCGGAGAACCCGCCACGTCTCCGGCGATGGGATAGTCCAGCGGGGAAGCGAGGTTGAGAATATAGTTGTGCGTCCGCGTGCGGATGGCCCGCATGGGATAATATTGGTTGATCTCATGAAAGTCGTGGCTGGCGAACACGGCGTCGCGTTGCGGATCGGCGCGACGGCCCAGCAGCGGCAGCAGCGAACGGCCGGAAAGCGCATAGGCGGTCGGCGCGGCGACGCCGGTCCATTCCAATATGGTCGGCGCGATGTCGACCCAGCTCACCATCGCATCGTTGACCGCGGTCGCGCTTCCCGGGGCGCGGATGATCAGCGGCAGGTGCAGTCCGGCGTCGTAGAGATTGGTCTTCGCGCCGGGAAAGGGCCGCCCATTGTCGCTGAGGAAGATCACCAGCGTATCGTCGGCGCGGCCGGTCGCGGCAAGATCGTCCAGGACCATGCCGACCCCGCTGTCCAGGCGGCTGACGGACTCATAATATTCCGCCAGGTCGGCTCTGACGGCCGGCAGATCGGGCAGATGGGACGGAACGGGCACTTTGCGCGGATCGTAGCGGGCCGGCTTCACGCCCGGCCACGGCCGGTCATTGCCATAATCGACGGCGGCGCGATGCGGATCGCTATAGGCGATGGTGACGAAGAAAGGCCGATCGTCCGTGGAGCGGATGAAGCTGGAGGCCGCAATCGCGAGTTCGCGGACATCGCGGATGCCGGACCGTTCGGGCACAAGTTCCGCCTCATAGGGAAAGGCCGAGTCCGGCCCCACATGCTTCTTGCCCACGAGCGCCGTCGCATGGCCCGCCCGCCGCAGGAGCGAGGGCAGCGTTTCTATTCCCGGCAGCAACGACTGGTGATGGATGTCGTGCTGGAGCCCGTACATGCCGTTCTGGTGCGTGTAGAGCCCGCTATTGATCACCGCCCGGCTGGGACTGCAGGAGGATACGGCGGCAAAGCCCTGGGTGAAGCGCGTCCCCTCCCCCGCCAGCCGATCGATGCGCGGGGTGCGGATCGGCACGCCATAGCAGCCGAGGTCCAGGCCCTGATCGTCGGAAATCAGCAGCAGCACGTTGCGCGCCCTGCCCCGCCGCGTCTGGGACAGGCCGGCCGGGGCGACGGACGCTGCCGCCGCCGCGGCCATTCCCTTCAGAAGGTCGCGCCGGTCCATCAGCGGTCAGAAATTGACCGCGGCGCTGAACCGGAAGGATCGGCCCAGGATCGGGCGCGCCAGGATCGGGCCGGAGCCTTGCCCGCCGATGATGCGCGGATTGCCCTCCGTCAATCCGATCTCGTCGGTCAGGTTGTTGCCCGTGACGGCCAGGCGGATGCGGTCGTTGACGGTGACGGCCACGCCCGCGTCAAGCTGGTAGAAATTCGGCAGCAACTGGTTGTTCTCCGGATCGGAGAAGCGGTCCCCGGTATATTGCAGCGTCGCGAAGACGGAGGGTTTGAGGCTGCCCACCGTCACTTCATAGGCAGGGGTGACGCGCCAGGCCCATTTGGGCTGCCGCTGCACGCGGTTGCCGGTGTTGTCGATCGTGCCGCCGCCGCTGAAAAAGCCGCGATAGGTGGCGTCCAGCCAGGTCAGCGCGCCGGAAATGCTGAACCCTTCGAACGGCCGCAGCGCGCCTTCCAGTTCCACGCCCGTCGCCTTCGCGCCGCCATTCGAACTGATCGGCACATTGTTGATCAGCGTCGTGGTGGCAAGACCATCGAACTTGTTGTGGAACACCGTCGCATAGAGATTGGCGAAGGCAGTCGATATTTTCACGCCTGCCTCATAGGTGTCCACCTCGGCAACGGCGGCAAGGCCGGTCTTGTCTGCAATATTGGTGGCGGACGCCTCGCGCAGATTGTCGAATTGCGGGAAGCTGTTGCCCCGGCTGTACCGGGCGAACACACCGATCTCCCGGCTGAAATCGTAATTCGCGCCCACGGTCCACGACCAGGCCGAGTCCCGGTAACGGATTGAGCGCGGCGGCCCCAGCCGAGTAATCGCATTGTCGTACAATGTGTTGGGATTGCCATCCAGATCGAACGAACCGCCATCGGCCGATGTGCTGAGCGTCGCATCGACCACATGGCGCTGCCACCGCACGCCGCCATCCACGCGCAGTTCGGGCGTGATCTGCAATTCATCCACCGCGTAGAAGGCATAGTCCTTGCCCTCATAATTGCCGCGCACCTGGAAGGCGGGCCCGCTGGAGAAACCGTTGAGCGTCGCTGCCTGCAACACCCCGGCTCCACTGGTCAGCGTCATGTCGAGCCGCCGCGCATTGGGTTCCGCCTGCAACAGCACCTGATTGCCCAGCACCCATTGGTCGCGGGTGGTGTAGTCCGCGAAATAATAGCCGCCGGTCAGCTTGTTGTTGCCCGATGCCCATTCCAGCGCGCTGTCTGCGACGAAGGAGGAGATCTTCTTGCGCACTTCCCAGATGCCGGCGCGCAGCACTTGCGTATTGGCTCCGGTCGGAACCACGCCACCGCCATTGGCATAGGTGAGCGAGGCCAGCGTCGCGCCCGTTCCGCCCAGCGTCTGCGCCATGGCGGAAGCGGCCACCGGCGCCGCCACCGGCACCAGCCCCACCGTGTCGGCGCGCCCGCCCAGGAAGCTCATGCGCTCGCGGAAACGCAGCCCGTCGACCAGTTCGTAGTCGAAGGTGATGCCGGTGTTGATCACCTTGGCCCCGCGTCCGTCGGCCAGATCGACGGCGCGCCCGACCAGATTGGCGACGCGGCGCGTATCCGGACCGTTCAGCGTGTCCGTCCCCGCATCGAAGCCGGGATAGGCGCTGATCTTGCCGCCGTTCGAGACGACGGGGATCGGCAGCAGCCACTGGCCGTGATCGTTGAGATAGCGGGCATATACCTCCACGGAACCGCGGCCGCCAAAGTCATGATGGATGTTCGCGGTGATCTGGCCGCCCTTTTCCGCCCGATAGCGCGGATCGCGAATGCCGTTGCCCTGCGCGTAGAAGCCGCCGACCATGAAACCCGTGTCGGGACCGAGCGGGCCGGAGACCCAGGCGTCGCCGCGAATCTCGTCATAATCGGTATAGGAAATCTTGGCGGAACCCTTGAAATCCGCCCCGCCGATCCGCGGCACGACGTTTACGGTCAGGCCCGGCTGGCCGCTGGAGAAGAGGGAGCCGGTGCCGCCGCGCACCGCCTCGACGCGCTGCACCGTCTCGTCCAGCCGGATGAGTTGCGAGTTTTCCAGGAAGGACAATGTCGGCGGCGGAAAGATCGGCACGCCGGCAAGCTGGAAGGTCACGAACTGCGCGTCGCCACCCGACGGATAGCCGCGCACGAAGATATTGGCGCCGTTCTGGCCACCGGAGCTTTCCGCCATGACGCCTGGCACGGTGCGCAGCAGGTCGGCGGTGCTGTTGGGCGCCGCCCGCGTGATCGCTTCGCTATTGAGCGAGGTGACGGCGAAGGACGCATCCTGCCGCCGCGTGCCCGCGCCGGCGGTGCCGACGACCACGATCTCGACGTCGCTGGCTTCTTCCGGCGGAGCGGCGCTGCCGCCTGCAACCTGGGCCAAGGCGGGAAAGGCGGTGAAAAAGGCGCTGACGGTAACACCCGCCATCAGGCGGCGTTGAAGGCTTTTCGGCATGACTTCCTCCCTCATCCGAAGTCGGCGCGATCGATGCCCCGCCGATCTGCCGCTGACATACTGCATCTGTTTTCGATGACGGAATGGAAAGTGCATCCACAGCCGCTATGCTCTTCTTTTTTCCGCGCAATCGTTGCATTAATGTCTCAATGGAGAGAGGTTTTCCTTTGATCCCTCCGGTGAAGAGAGCGAGAAGAAGCCGGTCCGCGCGGCACGGGAGCGCATCATAATAAAGTCTTCGGTCAAGGAGAGAGGAACCATGCACGTCCGATCCGCCATGAAGTCGTCGCCCTGGCGGCGTATCGTCATGCTGGCTGCAATATTGACGCTGCCGGCGTCGATTTCGGCCCAAACCTCCCCGGCGGAGATTTATGGCGACCTGTTCCGGGCCGTGCAGACGCAGCGCCTGTTCCCCGACGGCAAGACCTTCGTCGACGCAGTGCCCCGGCGCTCGCCGGAAGCGATCATGGCCGATTTCCGAAGCAGCAGGCCGCAGGACAAGGAAGCGCTGCGCAGCTTCGTCCTCGCCAATTTCGCCGTGCCGGGCGTCAATGACCGTAACGCCGGCACCCTGCGCCGGCACATCCGGACGCTCTGGCCCACGCTGGTGCGCCAGTCCGAAGCCGTGGCGCCGGGCAGTTCCGCCCTGCCGATGGAGGCGCCCTATGTCGTGCCGGGCGGCCGCTTCCGCGAAATCTATTATTGGGACAGCTATTTCACCATGCTCGGCCTGGCCGTCGACGGGCAGCAGCCGCTGATCGAATCCATGCTGACGGATTTCACGGCGGCCATCGAGCGCTATGGCCATATTCCCAACGGAATGCGCAGCTATTATCTGGGCCGGTCGCAGCCGCCCTTTTTCGCGCTGATGCTGGGCCTGTCGAAACAGGGCGATCATGCGGTCGACGCCCGACGGCTTGCCGCGTTGCGCCGCGAATATGATTATTGGATGACGGGCGCCAGCTGTGTCGACGCCGGCGGCGCATGCGCGCGGGTCGTCAAAATGCCGGACGGCACGCTGCTCAACCGCTATTGGGACGATGTTCCGCAGCCCCGCGACGAATCCTATGCCGAAGATGTGGCGACGGCGGCAGAAGACCGGACGCGCCCCGCCCAGGCGCTCTACCGCCATCTGCGCGCCGGGGCGGAAAGCGGATGGGACTTCAGCAGCCGCTGGCTGGCGGACCCGCGCCGGCTTTCATCGATCCGCACCGCCGACATCGTGCCCGTCGACCTCAACAGCCTGATGCTGATCGTGGAGGAGACCATCGCCCGCCGTTGCGGCGAAGCGCGGGACGGCGCCTGCGCCGATCGCTTCACCCGTCTGGCAAGGCAGAGGCGCGGAGCGCTGGACCGCTATTTCTGGGTAGCGCGCGAGGGCCGCTACGCCGATTGGGACCGCACCGCCCGCAAGCCGACGCCGGTTCTGTCGGCCGCCACGCTCTACCCGCTGTTCGCCGGCGCCGCTTCGCCCGCCCAGGCGAAGGCGGTCGGCGCGACCGTGCGGAGCGAGTTGCTGGCGGTGGGCGGGCTGCGCACAACGACGCTGCGCACCGGCCAGCAATGGGATACGCCCAATGGCTGGGCGCCGCTGCAATGGATCGCGATTGCGGGACTTGAGCGGTCGGGCGAAGCCGCGCTGGCGCGCGAAATCGCCAGGCGCTGGCTGGGCACGGTGACGGCCGCCTATGTCGAGACCGGCCGGATGCTGGAAAAATATGATGTGGAGGAACGCAAGCCCGGCGGCGGCGGCGAATATCCGACACAGGACGGTTTCGGTTGGACCAATGGCGTGACCAGCGCGATCATGGAGAAATATCCTGAACTTGCGCCCGAATGACGCGCACTGGCGCTGGGCGGGGCTGACGTCCGGGCTGAAATTTTACTGATCCAGATCAGACCGCGCATCCTATTCGCATCCCGCGCATTTGACCGAGGCAGCCATCAGGGCCGCCGAGGGAGGCTCCATGCCGGACGATACCGAAGACAGGATTCGCGAGCGCGCCTATGCCATATGGGAGGCGCAGGGCCACCCCGAAGGATTGGCCGAGGATCATTGGCGGCAGGCCGAGGCGGAGATCAGCGGACTTCCGGAGGACAGCACCCTCCCCAATCCGCTGGCGACCGGTGCCGCCGCCGAGCTGCTCTCCAGGCCCGCTTCCCGAACGAAATCGGCCTGATCCGTCCATTCCAGCATAGCCGGAGTCCGCTTGAGCCAATATCCCGACCGCCTTGAGGGCGGATCACCCTACCCCCTGGGCGCCACCTTCGACGGGCTGGGCGTCAATTTCGCCATTTTCTCCGCCAATGCAGACCGGGTCGACCTTTGCCTGTTCGATCCGAAAGGCCGCAAGGAAATCGCCCGACTGGCCCTGCCGGAATGCACAGATGAGGTCTGGCACGGCTATTTGCCGGATGCGCGGCCCGGCCTGCTCTATGGCTATCGCGTGCACGGACCCTATGCGCCGGAACAGGGGCATCGCTTCAACCCGAACAAGCTGCTGCTCGACCCCTATGCCCGGCGCCTGTCGGGCAGCCTGCGATGGAACGACGTGCTGCACGGCTATCCGGTAAGGGGGCGGCGCGCGGATCTGGGCTTCGACCGGCGGGACAGCGCGGCGGCCATGCCCAAGGCGGTGGTGACTCATGACAGTTTCGACTGGTCCCGCGACGTGCGGCCCAACGTGCCCTGGTCGGAAACCGTCATCTACGAAGCCCATGCGAAGGGACTGACCAAATTGCTGGAGGCCGCGCCGCCGCAGGAACGGGGCACCTTCGCCGCGCTCGCCCACCCCAGGGTCATCGACCATATGAAGCGGCTGGGCGTCACGACGCTGGAGCTGATGCCGATCCACGCCTTCGTGCAGGACCGCTTCCTTCAGGAAAAGGGGCTGCGCAACTATTGGGGCTATAACACGCTCAGCTTCTTCGCGCCGGAACCCAGCTATTTCGCCGGGGATACGCATGATGAACTGCGCGTCGCCGTGCGCCGGCTGCATGCCGCGGGGATCGAGGTCATTCTCGACGTCGTCTATAATCATAGCTGCGAAGGGAGCGAACTGGGGCCGACCCTGTCCTGGCGCGGTATCGACAATGCGACCTATTACAGGCTGGTGCCGGGCGAGCCGCGCTATTGCCTGAACGACACCGGCACCGGCAACACCTTCAAGCTGACCCATGCCCGCGTGATCCAGATGGTGGCGGATTCGCTGCGTTACTGGGCGACCAGCTTCGGCGTCGACGGTTTCCGCTTCGACCTGGGGCTGACGCTGGGGCGCACCGACCATGGGTTCGATCCCAATGCCGGGCTGTTCGACGTGCTGCGGCAGGACCCGATATTGGGCCGGCTGAAGCTGATCGCGGAACCGTGGGACGTCGGCATGGGCGGATACCAGCTCGGCAATTTCCCGCCGGGTTTTGCCGAATGGAACGACCGCTTCCGCGACACCACCCGCCGCTTCTGGCGCGGCGATCCGGGGCAGCGCGCCGATCTCGCCGCGCGGCTTTCCGGCTCCGGCGACCTGTTCGACCGCCGCGCCCGCCGGCCCTGGGCCAGCGTCAATTTCCTCACCAGCCATGACGGCTACACCCTGGCCGACCTCATTTCCTATGAGGAGCGGCATAATGAGGCCAATGGAGAGGATAATCGCGACGGGCATGACAATAATCTCTCGCGCAACTGGGGGGCGGAAGGACCGACCGACGATCCCGCCATCAACGACACGCGCAACCGGGTGCGGCGGGCCATGCTGACGACGCTGCTCGCCTCGCTCGGCACGCCGATGCTGGTGGCGGGGGACGAGTTCGGGCGGACCCAGGGCGGCAACAACAATGCCTATTGCCAGGATAATGAGATAAGCTGGCTCGACTGGTCGATGATGGAGGGTGAGGCCGGCCAGGCCTTGTTCGACTTCACCGCCCGGCTGATCGCCCTGCGCAGGAGCCATCCCGTGCTGCGCGCATCGACCTTCCTCTACGGCCAGGACGGCCCGGGCTCCGGTGTGGGCGACATCGAATGGTGGGACGAGCGCGGGAACCCGCTGAGCGAGGAGGACTGGAACAATCCGGAGGGGCGCGCGCTGGCGATGCGCCGCGCGCACCGATTGGAGGACGGGCGGGTAGAGGCCCTTTCGTTGCTGTTGAACGCCAGCGATGCGCCCATCGACTTCCACCTGTCGGCGCCCTCCGCTTCGCATGAAGTGCTGATCGACAGCGCCCAGCCCGAGCGCGAAGCGTTCGAGATCGCCGGCGATTATGGCGTGCAGGCCCATTCGGCCGTGCTGGTGCGCTGGGTGGGCGAGAAGCCGGACGCATGACGCTCTGGGGCCCTGTCGAACTGGAAGAAGGCCGCTGGCGCTTCCGCCTTTGGGCACCGGACCGGGATGCGGTGACGCTGGAGATCGAAGACGCGGCGCCGATCGCCATGGCCGCGCAGGCGGACGGATGGTTCCTTGCCGAAGCGCCCGCCGGGCCCGGAACGCGCTACCGCTTCCGCCTCGATCCGGAACGGGCGGTGCCCGACCCCGCCTCCCGACGGCAATCCGGCGGAGTCCATGGGTGGAGCGTCATCACGGCGCTCGACCCGCCGGCCGAAAACTGGCGCGGCCGTCCCTGGACCGAAACGGTCATCTATGAAATCCATGCCGGTCTTGCAGGGGGCTTCGCTGGAGTCCGGGCCCGGTTGCCGGAACTTGCGGAACTGGGCGTGACGGCGATCGAACTGATGCCGGTCAATGCCTTCAGCGGGGCGCGGAACTGGGGTTATGACGGTGTCCTGCCCTTCGCCCCGGCCGAAGCCTATGGCTCGCCGGAAGACCTGCGCGCGCTGGTCGATGCCGCCCATGGCCATGGCCTCATGATCTTCATGGACGTGGTCTATAATCATTTCGGGCCGGACGGGAATTATCTCGGCGCCTATGCCTCGCCCTTCTTCCATGCGGAGCGGCATACGCCCTGGGGTGGCGCGGTCGCCGTGGACCGTCCTCCGGTCGCCGCCTTCTTCCGTGAAAACGCGCTGATGTGGCTCAACGACTATGGCTTCGACGGTCTGCGCTTCGATGCCGTCCATGCCATAGGCGACGACCGGTTCCTCGACTGGCTGGCGGGTGAAATCCGCGGCGCCATCGGGCCCCAGCGCCATGTCCACCTGATGTTGGAAAATGAACGCAACGATCCCGACCGGCTCATGCCCGGCCGCTATGACGCGCAATGGAACGACGATTTCCACAATGTCCTGCATGTGCTGCTGACCGGCGAGCGGGACGCCTATTATGCCGACTTCGCCCGGCGGCCTGCGGAAAAGCTCGCCCGCTGCCTCGAACAGGGCTTCATCTATCAGGGCGAAGCCTCGCCGCACCAGCAGGGCAGGACGCGGGGCGCACCCAGCGGACATCTGCCGCCCACGGCCTTCATCGCCTTCCTCCAGAATCACGATCAGGTCGGCAACCGGGCGATGGGCGAGCGGATCATCGACCTGACCGATCCGGCGCGGCTCAGGGCGGCGACGGCGCTGCTGCTGCTGATGCCGCAAATCCCGATGCTGTTCATGGGGGAGGAGGTGGGGGCGCGCAGCCCATTCCTCTTCTTCACCGATTTCCATGACGAACTGGCCGATGCCGTGCGCGAGGGGCGGCGGCGCGAATTCGCCGGTTTTGCTAGCTTTTCCAGCGCGGAAGCCCGCGCGCGCATTCCCGACCCCAATGCCATTGAGACTTTCGGGCAATCCCGCATCGCCGCGGGCGAGGATGCGGAGGAATGGCGCGCCCTCTACCGCAATCTGCTTGCCCTGCGCCACGCCTATGTCGTGCCCGGTCTGGAGGGATGCCGCGCGATCGGCGCCCAGGCGCTGTCCCCGAACTGCGTCAGCGCCCGGTGGCGGCTGGGAACAGGCCGCCATCTTTCCATTCTGCTCAATCTGGGCGACGCACCCGTCGATCCGATCCTGGCCGATCCACCCCTGTTCGCCACCAATTCCCCCGGCGCCCCTGCCAGCTTCGCCGCCTGGATCGAGGAGCCATGAGCGACCTTCACCGCCTTGCCGCCGAAGCCGGGCTGATGCGATGCTGGACCGATGCCGATGGCGCGCGGCAGGAGGTCAGCGACGGCAGCCTGCGCGCCATATTGACGGCGCTGGACCTGCCGGCCGGGACGCCGGAGGAGATCGCCAGAAGCAGGGTCTCGCTCCACCACCGGCTGGATCGCCTGCCGGCCATGATCACGGCGGACCGGAACAAGCCCATCCCCCTGCCCGACCGGCTGCACGACGCGCAATTGCTGGACGAAGCAGGCCATGCCGTCGACATCGGCATGGACAGCCTGCGTCGATCCGGCTTGACGGAACCGGGATATTACCGCCTGGAATCCGCACAGGGCAGCATCCGCATCGCCATCGCGCCGGATCGCTGCCCGCCGATAGGCCGCCGTTGCTGGGGTGTCGCCATCCAGATCCCGTCCCTTCGCGGCTCCGGCGATTTCGGGGATTTCGGCACGCTGTGCGAGGCGGTGCGGCTGCTGGGCGCGAACGGCGCCGATGCCGTGGCGATCAGCCCGGTCCATGCGCTGGACGACCCTGCCCGCTTCGCGCCCTATTCCCCTTCCAGCCGCCTTGCCCTCAATATCCTTTTCGGGGAGGCCGAGCCCATAGCCGCAGCGGATGGATCGGACCTGATCGACTGGAGCAAGGCCGGCCCGGCCAAATTGGCGGCGCTCCGCCGGACTCTCGGCGGTGACGACGCCGGCTTGTTGCAATCCCATGCCCGGCGTGGATTGGATGCCGTCCAGCAGGCGGCGCGGGAGGCGGGCATGGCCATCGGCCTCATCGCCGATCTTGCCGTCGGCGTCGATCCCGGCGGCAGCGACGCCCGATCCGATCCCGCCGCCTTTCTTCAGGGATTGCGGATCGGCGCGCCGCCCGACCCGCTCGGCCCCCGGGGGCAGGATTGGGGGCTGACGGGCTTTAGCCCGCTGGCGCTGGTCGAACGGGGTTTCGAACCCTTTATCGCCATGTTGCGCGCCAACATGCCCGTGGGCGGCGGCATCCGCATCGACCACGGCTTTGGCCTGCAACGGCTCTGGGTCGTGCCGGAGGGACGGGCGGCGAGCGAAGGCGCCTATCTCCGCTATCCGTTCGACGATCTGCTGCGGCTGGTGAAGCTGGAGGCGTGGCGCGCCCGCGCCATCGTGATCGCGGAAGATCTGGGCACCCGGCCTGCGGGCTTCAGCGCCGCGCTGGAGGCGGCGGGCATCCATGGCATGGCGGTGCTGCCCTTCTCGCGCGATGAGGCTGGCGAATTCCTGCCCGCCGCCGCCTATCCGGCGCGATCGGTGGCGATGAGCGGGACGCATGACACGCCGACGCTGGCGGGCTGGTGGACCGGACGCGATCTTGAGTGGAGCCGCCTGCTGGATCGCGGCGGGGACAGCGGAGCGGACCGGGACCAGCACCGCAAGGCGCTGTGGCGCGCCATCGGTGAAGCAACGCCCATGCCCGCGAAAGACGATCCGGACATGGTGATCGACCGGGCGCTCGCCTTTCTGGCCGGGACGCCTTCGTCCCTGCTTCTTGTCCCGATGGAGGATATGGTCGGCATGATCGAACAGCCCAATCTGCCGGGCACCGTCGACACGCATCCCAATTGGCGGCGGCGCCTGCCCGACAGGATGGAAAAGCTGCTCGACCGGCCGGATGTGTCCCGCCGCATCGACCGGCTGAACCGGGAGCGGGGCGCATGATCCCGCGCGCCACCTACCGCCTGCAACTGACCCGCGACTTCCCCTTCGCGGCGGCGGAGGACATCGTTCCCTATCTGGCGGCGCTGGGGGTGAGCCATGTCTATGCATCCCCGATCACGATGGCGCGCAGCGGATCGACCCATGGCTATGACGTGATCGATCCGACCCGCATCAATCCCGAACTGGGGGGCGAAAGCGGCTTCCGCAGCCTCGTCGCCGCGCTTCGCGCGCGGGGCATGGGCATCGTCATCGACATCGTGCCCAATCACATGGGCGTGGCGGGCGGCGAAAACCCTTATTGGAACGACGTTCTTCGCCTTGGGCCGGATAGCCCCTATGCCGGCTGGTTCGACATCGACTGGCAGAGCGGTCCGCTGGTGCTGCCGCTGCTGGGCGCGACCTTGACCCAAGCGATCGAGGATGGCGACATCAGGCTTTCAGCCGGAAACGATCCGCACCTGCTGCTCTATGGCGACCAACGGCTGCCGCTAAAGCCGGGATCGCTGGAACGGGAACCTGACGAGCTGCGCCGCCTGCTGGACATGCAGCATTACCGGCTGGTCCACTGGCGCGCCGCCAATGACCTGCTGAACTGGCGGCGCTTTTTCTCGATCAACGATCTGGCGGGCCTGCGGATCGAGGACGCCGCCATATTCCATGCCACGCACCGGCTATATTTCGACCTGTTCGGGGAGGGGCTGATCGACGGCGTGCGGGTCGACCATGTCGATGGCCTGTCCGACCCCGCCGCCTATTGCCGGTCCCTGCGCGCCGCATTCGATGCGATCCGTTCCGGACCGGATCGCGCCTATATCGTGGTGGAGAAGATCCTGGCCGCGGACGAGCCGCTTTCGCCCGATTGGGGAGTCGACGGCACCAGCGGCTATGATTTCATGAGCGACATGACGGCGCTTCTCCACGATCCGTCCGGTGAAGCGCCGCTCCGGGCATTGTGGCGGAACCTCGATCCCGATCATGGCGATCCGGCCAGGGTGGTGCTGGAGGCGCGCCGCGACATGCTGTCCTGGCAGTTCGAAGGCCAGCTTGCCGCCTGCGTCGCTGCGTTCGCTGCCCTTGCCGGTTCGGCACGGACCGCCGACGCCGCACTGGAAGCCGTCACCCCCGCAATGATCCGCAGGGCGATCGAACGGCTGCTCTGGGTCTTTCCCGTCTATCGCACCTATGGCGACGGCCGCGCTGCGCCGATGAGCGACGCGACGGTCCGCGAACGGGCCTGGAACGCCGTTCAGCCGTACCTCCCCCCCGGCGAGGCAGAGGTGGCAAGGCATATCCTTGACTGGTTGGGAGGCACTGGTCCGGGCGATGCCGATTGCGCTGCGGAGGCCGTGCGGCGCTTCCAGCAGCTTTCCGCACCCATCGCCGCCAAGGGCGTGGAGGACACCGCCTTCTACCGCTACGCTCCGCTGCTATCCGCCAATGATGTGGGCGCCGATCCGGAACGCTTCACCCTTTCTCCGGAGGAATTTCACCGAAGCGTGCAGGCCCGTGCAGAGGTCTTTCCCCATGCCATGCTCGCGACGGCGACCCATGACCATAAGCGCGGCGAGGATGTTCGTGCCCGGCTTGCGGTGCTGAGCGCCGTCCCGCGACTGTGGGAGGAGGCGGTCGGCCGATGGTCGCGCATGGCGGACGAATGCGGCGCCGACATTCATCCCGCTGATCGTTACCAGCTCTTTCAGACGCTTTTCGGCGCCTGGCCGGCATCGGCCGATCAGGCTTTGCCGGAGGATTTTCCCGGTCGTATTTCCGGCTGGCTTGAAAAGTCCCTCCGCGAAGCGCGGCTGCGATCGAGCTGGGAACAACCCGAAGCGGGCTATGAGGCGGACGCCCGTAAGCTGCTGCATCACCTTCTGGCAAAACCGGAATTCACGCAGGACATGGGGGCCTTCGTGGCGCGGCTCCTCCCCGCGGCGCGCGCCGACAGCCTGGTCCAGACTGCCCTCAAATTCACCCTGCCCGGCGTGCCCGACATCTATCAGGGTAGCGAACTGGAAGACCTGAGCCTCGTCGATCCCGACAACCGGCGGCCCGTCGACTATGCACGCCGGCTCCGCCTGTTGGACGAGGGCGACGTGGCAGAGGGGGGGAAGATGGTCCTCATCCAGCGCCTGCTCCGCTACCGGAAGGAGCATCCCGACCTGTTCGCGCTGGGCAGCTATCGTCCGCTTTGCCCGGCTGGCCCCAGGGCGGCGCATATGTTCGCGTTCGAACGCCGTCATGCGGGCGTGCGCCTTTGCTGCGCTGTCATGATCCGCTGCGGACGGATTTTGACCGAACAGGGCGCCCTGCCCCCGGCCCAGTGGTGGAGCGACAGCCGGTTGGAGGGTGAGGTCGATCAGCTGGCAGCCGAAATGTTCGCCAGCACCCCCTATTTCATTAACCTGAGTGAATAAGGAGAAATGTCGAGGAACATAAGCAGGTTCCGCGAGTATACGCCAGAAGCGGCGATCTGTGTACCGGCCGCGTCATGCAAAGCAGGCCCGATGATCGACAGCAATATTCTTCCATGGTTGGCAGCCAACAGCGAAAATATCCAGTTGCACTTCAATGCGCATCATGAAAGCCACACAACGGTTGCGCGTCATCTTCTGCACCGCGAGCGGCTCGGGGACGTGCTGCATTTCGCCGGTCAGGACGCTCGCGCCGCCTGCATCGACAGCGGAACGCTTTGGGAATTGAGCATCCGGCATTGGGACGGCAGCGACACGCATCTGGCCGGGCCGTCGCTCGAACAATGTCTGGCGCTGGCTGAGGCCCTTCTGATCTCCTCGACGCGGGGTGCGCTCGCCGCCTGATCGCGGCGGCAGGTCATGTCCGGCAGGCTGGCGCAATCAGGGCAGGCCTATGCCCGTTATCTCCTCCAGCCTCTGAAGCAGCCGGTCCTGAAAGCCGGTGTCGGTCACTTCGCCGGCAGGCTCCTCCATCTGAAGATCGTGCCAATAGCGACCGCTGACCAGCGCCGCCGGGTCGTTGCTGGCGGCAAGCCAAACCTGAGTCCTGCGGCCTGTGTCTATGTCGACGGGCGCGCTGGCCCCGCCCATGCGCGTGCGCACCCATCCGGGGTCGACGGCGCTGCAGACGACATCCGGCCAGCGGCGCGACAATGCGGCGGCAAGGGCAGCGACATGCAGCTTGGTCTCCGCATAGGCCTTGCCCGCGTCCCATTCGCGCTTTTCCCAGTCGAGATCGTCAAGGGAGCCCTCGCCGCCCCGATGCAGGCTGCTGCTGAGATAGACGAGGCGTGACGGCCGATCGATGAGGGCGGTGAGCATATAGGGCGCCAGGCTGTTCACGGCGAAGATCGTCGCATGTCCCTCTGCAGCCGGTCCCCGGTCCGCCGTGCTGTAGATCCCGGCATTGTGGATGATGGCGTCCATCCTGCCCAGGGCATTGACCTGATCGGCCACGTCGCGTGTTTGGGCGGCGCTGCCGAGATCACCCACGACAAGCCCGCCGGACCGCTTTCCCAGCCCGTCCAGTGCCGCGGCCCGCTCCGGCGAACGCGCATGCAGGATCACCTCATGCCCATCGTCGATCAGCGCTTCGGCGGCGGCACGTCCCAGGCCTTCGGTGCTGCCGGTTATGAAAATGCGCGACATATCGGCTCCTTCCTTTTGCCGGCTTTGCCCCGGCCATATCCAATTGTGAACAAGGATAACGCATGCCGAGACATCCGGCAGCAGCCCGGAACGGACCAAACCGGTCCGGCAATGCACAACCCTTGCCTCAGGGCCGCTCGTTCATCAGCGTCCGGACCAGAAGCTGCATGCTGCCGTCGAATTTCGCGAGCATCACATGATCGTCCGCGGTTTCGAAATGGGTGATCAGCCCCTCTTCGGTCCATCGGTGGAGTGCATAGGCCGGCGGATCGGCAACGATCATCGGGCGGTTGTCCGGAGCGTCCGGGTCCATCGGCCGCATGTCGAGGGCAAGCTGCGGCGCGGTCGACGAGCAGATCGCAATGGTCGTGCCTTTCCACGGCGCCACTGCGGATCGGTGAATATGACCGCAGAGGATCGCTTGCAGATTGGGGCGACCGGCGATCGTCGCAGCGAATCGCCGGACCCAGGGTTCTTCGGGATGGGTGTTCATCCAGTCGATGCCGACCTCCACCGGGGGATGGTGCATGACGATCAGCGTCGGAGTGATGCTGTCCTCGTCCAGCCGCGCGGCGAGCCATTGCGCGCGCCGCTCGCAGAAGGCGCCGCCATGACGCCCCGGCTCCAGCGTGTCGAGCATGATGATCCGCCGCCCATCCTGCGCGATCGCATAATGGACGAAGCCATCCTCCTGGGGAATGTGAGGGAAATGCGCGGCGAAATGCGCCCGGTCGTCATGATTGCCCATGCAGGGCCACACCGGGAAATCGCACTGGCTGAAGGCGTTGGCGAGGCGGCGGTAGCTGTCCGCATCGCCCCGGTCGGTCAGGTCGCCGGTCGCCAGCAACAGATCGGGCCGGTTGGGACCATCATTCAGGGCACGCAGGACCTGGTCCAGCCGCTTGCGGTTGAACTCGGCGGGATTGTCCGGATCGAACCCCAGATGGATGTCCGTGACCTGCGCGATCAGCATTGGTCCTTGCTCCCCTTATTCGTGTCCTCGGCCACTCTTCGGCGCCATCCGCTCCTGCAAAGGCTATGCCGGTTCCGCCGTTTCAACCGGGCTCCCGCCCGCGCAGCAGCACGGGATAGGCTGATGTGCTCAGCGCCTTCCGCCTGTCGGCCGCATCTTTCCCGATCGAACGGCTGGCGGGAACCCATGGCGCGTCATCGCCGGCATGATAGCTGTGACACATGGCGCAACCCGATGGCACGTCCGCCTTGGCCTTTTCCCCGCCATGGCAGGTGCGGCAACTGTCGATGCCGGGCAGCAGCAGCTGCCTGGCATCGTGCGATTTGGGTGCGGCATGGCAGCTTTCGCATTTCTCGGTCCGGTGTGCGGCATGGTCGAACCAGCCGTTCATCATATAGCGCATCGGCTGATGCACCGGCAGCACCTGCCAACCCGCATTGCCGTTCGTGCCCGGCGGCGTGACGATATGGCAGTCGTAGCAGGCGCCGCCCCTGGAGAAGACCGCCGTGACGGCGTCGTCCGCGCGCGACGGACGTGCCGCCGCCGCCCCGAAATAGGCATGGTAGAGCCGCCCCTGCGCATAATCGCCGGGCCGCCGCCGCGCCGTTCCGCCCAAGGCCGCCGGCTGGGCCGGACCGGTCGAACGGAAATAGGCCCGCAGGTCCGCAACCACCTGATCCGGCTGGCCGTGGCGCAGCGTGCGGACGGTGCCGCCGATCGTCTCGAAGGCGAGGCTGTGGCACATCTGGCAGTCGCGCTCCATGTCCACCGGCAGGAAGCGCACGCCGTCGGCGGTCGGCTTGTGGCAATCCTTGCAGGCAAGCGCGTCGCCAAAGCCATATTGCGCCTTCATCGTCCGCGCCATTTTCGCGACGCCGCCGCTCGCGGACAGGTGGATGTCGTGCGGGAATTTGAGGCCGCTATCGTCCATCGGCCTGCTGTCGAGCGATGCGCGGGAGAAACGGGGATGCTGGCCCGGCCGCGCCTGCACCAGCGCGGAAAATTGCGGATGGCTGGTGCCGAAATCGGCGGCATTGCCCAGTTTCGTGTCCTTCAGCCGGTCCTTCAGCGTACCGTGGCAGTCGGTGCAGAAGGCCTGCGCCGTCGGCTGCATCGGACCTGCGCCTTCATGTTCGCGGTGGCAGTCGACGCAGGCGCCCTCAGGCGGCTTGCCGAAGGCGGCGGCCACTCCCGCCAGCAGCTTGTCGCCCAGTCCCCCTTCAGCCCGTGCCATGGCGATGCGGGCGGCCGGTGCATGGTCGTGCGCATCCCTGTGGCAGGTCTGGCAGGCGCTGTCGCGGACCGAGACGAACGCCTTTTGATGGCAGGTTTCGCAGCGGCCTTCGAGGGCGTGGTGGGCCTGGCTGAGCGGACCGGATGACCAGGCCTTGTCGCCTACCATCTTGTAGATGTTGCGCGTGTCGTCCGCGGTACGACCGGCATAGCTCCAGATCGGAATGGCGAGGAAGCCGATCAGGATCGCCAGCGCCAGCGCCCAGGCCATCAGCCGCTTGCCGGGCAGCAGGCCGCGCAGGGAGAAGACCTTCGTCTCCTCCTTTTCCTCCGAGGCTTCGGACACGGCGTCGACGCGGCGGATGGAGAGAATGGTCGCGCCGTCGTCGCCCCGCGACAGGGTGACGCGATGACCACCGAAGCGCAGTTCCGCGCCCTTGGCTGGGTCGATCTCCGCACGCAGCACCGTGCGGCCCTCCAGCTCGAAGCCCAAGGTGCCGGTGGCGCGCACGCGGATGGTGCGTTCGTCGACCTGCTCGATCCGGGCATGGTCGGGCTCCAGCGCCAGGTCGGGCAAGTGGATGTCGCTTTCAGCCGCGCGGCCGAGGGAGAGTTGCGCCTGGGCGATGGTGGCGGCGCGAACGATCTCACGGCCATCGGCGGTGAGGCTGATCTGGCGGACTAGAAAGCTCATCTCAGGCTCACCAGTAGAAGAAGACGCTGACGACATGTGCGGTCAGCGCTGCCAGCAGGGCAAAGGTGGCGGGCACATGGACGTAGAGCCAGATTTCCAGCAGCGCCTTCAGCTTCAGGTGGCGGCGCAGACGGGCCAGCATGGCCTGCTTGCGCTCCAGCAGGGCGTCGATCCTCTCCAGCGGGTCGTTGCCGGTATCGGGCGTCTCGCCCGTCCAGCGGCGCAGCGCAGCCTGCGCCCTCGCCGTGGCGCAGCGGGGATAGCGGCCCGACAGGCGGGCGATCAGGCCGCCGCCGAAGGGATCATCCTCCAGCGACTGGCGCACCAGCGCGGCCTGTTCATGGGTCAATGGCTGCGCGGCATCATGCAGTTGCCGGTCGATGGCGCGCACCGCGTCGAGCATCTGCACCTGCGTCATTTCGGCGCGGTTGTTGCTGAGCGCGGCGGGCAGGGTCGCATAGACGGCGATGCCGAACAGGCCCGACAGGATCACCAGCATCATCAGCGCATAGGCGAGGGTATGGACATTCCATCCGAGCTGGAAGCCGGTGTGCAGCGTGGCGATGACGATCAGGCTGAGGCCGAGATAGACATGGGCGGAGGTCCAGGCCTTGAGCGACCAGCGTCCCCGCGTCATCGCCCGCTTGCGCAGGCCGAGCAGGGTCAGCCAAAGGATCAGCAGCACGCCGATCGTGCCCATGGCATAGCCGTACCAGCTCCCGCCATTATGATGCGGCGTGACGTCGACCAGCATGTAGCTGGCGATCGACAGGACGCAGATCAGCGTCGCGATCTTCAGCCAGCGGAAACCGGCGTGACGAAGAAAGCCGTCATGCAGCACTTCTCCCTTGGCGCGGCGAATGGGGCTGGCGGCTCCGGCAGCCATCAGCGCGCCTCCCCGCCCAGCCGGGCGACCGTCAGGAAATCCTCCGGTGCGACACGGATGGCCGCGCCGGTGGGGCAGGCGCGGACGCAGGCCGGGCCGCCCTCAATGCCGGAGCACATGTCGCATTTGATGGCCTTCTTCGGCTTTTCGACGCCGGGCTCCGCATTTTTGGCGCGCCATTTCTTCGATGGTTCGCCGGGGCCGGGGCCTGCGCCGAAGAACATCCAGTTCAGCAGGCCCGGCTTACTGGGCGGCACGCTGTCCATGCGGATCACGCCATAGGGGCAGTTGCGCTGGCAATTGCCGCAGCCGATGCAGGTCTCGTCGATGAAGACCTCTCCATCGGGGCCGCGATGGATGGCGTTGGGCGGGCAGTCGGCCATGCAGTGCGGATGCTCGCAATGGCGGCAGCTCGTCGGCACATGCAGGTGGGCATAGGTCCGGCCCGCCTCCCGATCGAGGCGGGAGAGGCCATCGTGACTGTCCGCGCAGGCCTTTTCGCAATTGTCGCAGCCGACGCAGAGATGTTCGTCGATCAGCAGCACGTCCGTCGCTTCGCCGATGCCGTTGTCGACCAGGAACTTCGCCGTTTCCGAATACATGTCGACAACGGTGGAGAAGCTGTCCTTGCGGCTTTCGATGAAGGCGTTGACGTCCTGCCGCGCCGCCATGTCGCGGCGGGCGCGTTCCAGTAGGGCGGGCTTGGCGGCCATCAGCCGGGCGAAGGCGTCGCCATTCAGCCTGATGACCTCCGACTTGACGGTCGCCTTGACCGTGGCCGTGCGCGGCCCGCCCGCGATCAGCGCCATTTCCCCCACATAGCTGCCGGCGGGAAGATAGGAGAGGAAGACGTTTTTCCCGCCGATCTTCTTCTCCACGATCATGGAGCCGACCCGGATCACATAGATGTCATTGCCAAGGTCGCCTTCGCTGAGGATCGCTTCCCCCGCCTTCACGGTCCGGATTTCCGCCGTGTCGAGAATGTCGGCAAGATCCGCCGGGGTCAGGCCGGCGCCGAACATCTGGAGCAGTTGCCGTTCGGTCGAGATGCGGGTGATGGCGCGCTTGGCCGGCGGGTTGGAGGACATGAGCTTGAGCGCCGCCGTGCGCGACACCTCCACCATGATCGAGTCCGCGCCCGCCCGCACGGTCGCGCCGCGGCGGCGGCCGGAAATGAGGCCGACTTCTCCGAAGATCGATCCCTGGTCGATGGGTATGTCGACGCCCGGCGCGACCTCCACCAGCGCCTGCCCCCGCGCGATGCCGAAGAGGGAGGAGCCGGGATCGAACTTCTCGAAGATCACATCGTCCCTGCGATAGGCGCGCACTTCGCTGTCCAGCATGAATTCGCGCATCTGGAGCGGAGAAAGGCCCTCCAGGATGGCGACGTTGGCGCGCAGATGCTCCAGCCAGTCCGCGACGCTCTTCTTTTCCGGCAAACCCGCGAATTTGGCGGCGAGTATGGGTTCGTCGGCGGGCTTCAGGTCGCGATTGCCGTTGATATATTCGACGACGTCATAACCCTGGTTCATGCAATGCTTGATCAGCGGATAGCCCGCCAGCGCGCCGATTACGAAAATGCCGGGGGCGGTGCTTTCGAATACCGGCGACAATTTGGGGAAGGCCAGGCGGTCGCCGCTGGTGAACTCAATGCCGCAACTCTCCACAAAGGCGCGCGGCGGGGCGGAACCCATGCGGGCGATGATGCGGTCGCATTTCAGCTTCACCTCGCCGTCGCGGCTGTCGAGCGTGATGAAACCGGGTTCGACCTTCGCCGTGGTGGTTTCGGTCATGATGGCAAGGCGTCCCGCTTCGGCGGCGGCCATCAGCGCCTTGACGTTCGCGGCCTTGGCGCTGGCGAACTCGGTCGAGCGGTTGAGGATCGTGACGGCATTGCCCTGCGCCACGTCGGCGGCCAGGCCCAGGGCGTTTTCTATGCCCGCATCGCCCGTGCCGACGACGAAGATATGCTCGTCATTATATTCCCCCGGATCGTCCAGCTGATATTGGACATGGGGCAGGTCGGCGCCGGGCACACGCATCAGATTGGGATTGCCCTGCGTGCCGATGGCCATGACGACCGCATCGGCAATCACATCCCGCCCGTCGCTCAGGGTCAGTCGATAGGGCGGAGCGAGCCGCTGGATTTCCTTCGTTTCGGTCGTGCCGTCGCGCCTGCGCTCGACGATCTTCTGGATGCTGCCGGGGATGGGATCGCCGATGCCGACAATCGCCTTCACCTCCGCATTATAGGCGACATTGACGCCTTGGTCCGCCGCCTGCGCGTTCCAGCGGTCGAGAATCGCTTCGCGCTTGCCTGCCTCGAAATCGCAGTCGGACCGCAGCACGAGTTGGCTGGGCGTCGCCATCACATGCTTGCCCTTCTGATATTTGAAGATGGTGTCGGACAGATGGTCCGTCTTCTCGATCAGCAGGTGCGAAAGCCCCAGTGCAGCGGCGCGCGCGGCCGCACTCAGCCCCGCCGGCCCCGATCCGACGATCGCGATACGCACGCGGTCAGTCAATGATTATCCCCCAATATGCCCCTGCGTTCCGGCTGTTACCGGATGCCTGTCCCGGGCGGCACTCTATCATTTCCGCAGCGTCACGCTAGAGAAGATCGCGGGGAACAGCCGGGGAGTGGAAGAATAATGGGTTGGAACTGGAGGCGCGTGGTCCTGATGGGCGCGGTCGGCATCGCCGCCCTATCGATCGGCTATAATCTGACGCACGCGCCGGAGGAGACGAAAGCGCCCGTCCTGCCCTCGCCGCTGACGAACGAAGGGCCGAGCGACCCGGAAGCGGCGATCCGCGCGCTACAGGACCGGGTCGGGGCAAATCCCAACGATGCGGAGGGCTGGCAGAGGCTGGGCTGGGCCTATTTCGAGAGCGGCCGCCATGCCGATGCGGTGCGCGCCTATCGCCATGCGACGAAGCTGGCGCCGGGGAACGCCACCTTCTGGTCCTCGCTTGGCGAAGCGGCAGTGATGGCGAGCGAGCGCGATCCCATGCCGAAGGAGGCGGCCGACGCCTTCGACAAGGCGATCTCGCTCGACCCCAAGGACCCCAGGGCACGTTATTTCCTGGCGGTGCGCAAGGATCTGGCGAAGGATCATGACGGCGCGATCCGCGACTGGCTGGCCCTGCTGGGCGACACGCCGCCGGGCGCGCCATGGGAAGCCGATCTGCGCCGGACGATAGAGCAGGTGGGAAAGATCAACGGCATCAATGTCGCGGAGCGGCTGGCGGCGGTGAAGCCGACCGCACCGCATCCTCCCATGGGCGCCGGCATGTCCGTGGCGGCAGCGGCGATACCGGGTCCAAGCCGCGAGCAGATGCAGGCCGCGGCGCAGCTTCCCAAGGGGCAGCAGGATGCGATGGTCGAGGGCATGGTGGCCAGCCTGGAGGCCAGGCTGAAGGCCAATCCGGGCAATGTCGACGGCTGGATCATGCTGATGCGCAGCCGCATGACGCTGGGCGAGACGGGCAAGGCGACGGCGGCCTATGCGCAGGCGCGGTCGGCCAATCCGGCGCAGGCGGGACGGATCAGGGATGAGGCACGGATATTGGGCGTGCCGGGCGTCTGAAACCCGGCTCAGCGCAGCAGAGGCGGCCGCCAGCCCTTCATATCCACCTCGTCGCTGACCTTATAGGGAATCCCCCTGGAGTTCAGGAACAGTCGCTCCATTTCCGGGCGGGTGAAGGGCCGCGAGCCGAGGCGTCCGAACACCGCGATCTGCCCGCCCGTTTCATCGACCGCCCGGTCGCGGTCCAGCCCCTTGGACAGCGCCAAAGCCGCCGAAGGCGTCCTTGCCCAGGCAATCAGTTCCGGCTTGGGCGCGGGTGAAAAGCCATAGAAATTCGGCTGGCTCGCCGGACTGGTGAGCTGGATGACCTTGAGCCCGTTCCGGCCGTCCGCGACATAGGCGAACAGCGACGCATTGGTGGTGCCGACGATCACATCCTCCACATCGGTCATCTGCCCGCCGAACGTCTCCTTCGCGTAGACGAGCGGCCGCAACGGGTTGGTGATGTTGACGATCGCCAGCCCTTCGGACTTGGCCGCGACATAGGCATAGGTCCGGGCGAGATAGATGCGGCGCGCATCGGCCAGCGGCACGGTGGCGGACGGCACCACCACCGGATCGGTGAGCTTCGTCACGTCGAAGAGCTTCAATCCTTCCGCATCCGTGACCCACAGATAGCGGAACTGGATCGCGCTTGCCCGCGCATCCTTCATCGGGCGGACGGCGGCGAGACGGGGGTGGAGCGGATCGCTGAGGTCCACCACCACCAGCCCGACATCCGCCGTGATATAGGCGATCTGCCCCGCCAGCTGGATGTGCCGCGCGCCGTTCAGCACGCCATCGGGGTTCCAGGTCACGGCCCGCTTTAGGAAATTGTTGCGGAATTCGCCATCGGCCATGGTCTCGATATTGACCATGATCAGCCCCTCGACGCTGTCCGTCACCGCCGCATAGCTGTAGATCGGCAGGAACGCCTGCTCCTGATTGATCCGGCGCAGTTCCGGCGTGTTGCGCAGCGGGTTGACCGGCTGGTTGGTGGCCAGCGCCATGCATGTCGCGTTCTTCGACGGCACGCCGCTATTGTGACCCAGCTTCGAGAAAGGCGCGCTCAGGATCGGCTCGGAAAAGCCCTTGTTCGCGATGGACGCCACGTCATAGACGCGGAAACCGCCCTTCCCTTCGGCCACATACATATATTCGCCGCGCAGTTGCAGGCATCCGACGCGCCCCGCCGTGCCCTTCACGACATTGCGGAACTCTTCTACGGCATGGGTCTCGCCCGACGCCTTCTTGTCGAAATATTTGCCGCGCACCCAATCCTTGAGTTCCCGCTTGTTCTGCTCGACATGCAGCTTCCAATAGTCGGGATAGGCATATTTCTGGAGATAGCTGCCGATCACCGCCTGCGGCTCATCCCATTCGGTAACGCGGATCGCCTCGAACCCACCCTCCAGCCCGGTCCAGGCATTCAACCCCACGAAGTTCACGAAATTGGTGCCGAGCAGCAGCAATTGCGACATGATGGCGTTGTTGTCGTCCTTGGCCGACAAATGGCAGTCGGAGCAAGTCTTCGTCTCGGTCCTGCGCACCGTATGCGGGAAATGCGGCGCGAAGGCCTGGGACGAGAAGCCGATGCCGGATATGGGCGGCTGCTGGATGTAGATGCGTTCACGGTTGATGTTGGTGGACGACAGGACCAGCGCCGAAGTCGAGCGAACCGGGGCGGTTTCATTGCCTTTGGTGGTCATATGCTTGCCAAGCTGGAACATCTCGTCCCGCGCCACCTGCGGGTTATAGGTGGCGAAGTTGCGCGTCTCCTCCCCGTCATAATGGTGGAGCGACGTCTTCCAGTTCGCCTCGATGGGCAAATGGCAACCGCCGCAACTGGTCGTCCAACTCAGGTGGCAGGTGAAGCATGCCATGTTGTCGTCGCCATGCGCCCGGTCCGCCTTCGCCACGCCGGGACCGAAGGCGAAGCTGCCATCCTCCGCGCCCGAACGGCTCACCAGCTTGGCGCGGGCGGCCTTGGCGTTGAAGTGCGGATTGGCGGGGTCGACCGAATCCTTCACCAGGCTCACTTCCCACTCCAGTTTCGGATCGACGATCGACCGCTGGATCAGCCGTTGCCGCCCGCTGGCGTCATAATACCATTCGAAGCGCCGCTTGCCGTCCGGATTGCGCAGCAGGGCGAGATTGGTGCCCTTGGGCGGCGCGGCCGGGCCGGAGGTCAGCAACGTCGGATAGGCATCCGCCGTACCGTGGCAGTCCTTGCATCCGATCTCTATGGCATTGGCCACTTCGCCATAGATGAAGCCGTTGCCGTGGCTGTCCTGCGCGAAATGGCAGTCGGCGCATTGCAGGCCCTTTTCGGCATGAATGTCCATCAGGTGCACGGACTTGCCGGGATTGGTGCCGACGGGAACGAACTTCTCCTCCCCCTTCTTCCGCCATTTTTCCGGATCGTCGGGCGAAACGATCCGGCCGTCCGCGTCGAGCAGATTGCCTTCCCGGTCGCGCTTGAACACGCCGCGGAAGTTCCAGCCATGGCCGTGATAGTCCGCGAACTGCGTGTCCTTCGCCCTGTCGTTCAGGTCGTAGACGTTGCGCAGAAATTCCAGGTCCGCCCATTTGCCGCGTGGGGAAGCCCCTTCCGGATTGCGCTCCAGAGTCTCATGCACTTGCGCGGCGGTCGGATATTTCTGCTTTTCCGGCCACATCAGCGGCGCGTCGGACTCATAGTCCCACATCGTATAGCCCAGATAGCTGTTCAGGAAGATATTGGGCTGGTGCATGTGGCAGTTCATGCACTGGGCAGTCGGGATGGCGCGGGTGAAGGCGTGGCGGATCGGATGGCCGCTTTCCTTGACGGCGCCGATAGGATGATCCGGCTTGACGGTCTCGCCATGCGGGCCTTTCAACCCGCCATGGCTCGTCTTGGCCGCGATGGTGGGATCGACCGTGGCGGTCTGCCCGTCGCGGCCATATTGGGCGTAGATCAGGCTGTGGCGCGGCTCGCGGTCGTTGGCGTAGACGACATGGCACCCCGAACAGCCCGAATGGCGATAATCGCCCGGCTGGTCGTTGGTCCCCATGAACCACATATAGGGATCGTTGAGGCGGGTCTTGTGGATGTTGAGCGCCGGAATCGCCACGCGCAAACCCGTTCCGGGGCCGCGATTGGACTGCTTGAGGTCGGGCCGTCCGGGTTCTTCCAGCCGCTGGATCGATCCGGTGGGATTGGGCAGGCCGATTTCGGGAAATTGCGTGCCGATATTGCGGCCGCCGCGTTCGAATACGCGGAAGACGTCGCCGGGCGGGATCACCTGCCATGTCGGCAGCGGATAGAGTTCCGCCAGCGCGCCGCGCGCCTTCTGTTCGGCGGTCAGCGTGCCGGGCGGGCTGCCGGGCGAGACGATCTTCGCGGGTTTCCCATCCTTGGTATAGGCCTCGCCGAAGATGTAGTTCTTGAACGGCACGATCCCATTATTATAGGCCGCCCCGCCCCACAGCATCGCGCCCGACGCCATCAGCGAACGCTCCGCCGCCTCGATAACCTGCATATGGCATGACCCGCAGGCGTCCCGCGCCACGCGATAGTCGCTGGGATTGACGAAGCGCACAAACTCCGGCGCCTCCCGGTTCAGCAACGTGTAAGTCCGCTGCGGATTGGCGGAGGAGGGATAGTGCCAGCTCTTGGGATAGCGCGGCAGCACATGCGCCCTCTCCCGCGCTGCGACATAGGCGGGGTCTTCGAAGCCCAATGCGGGATCGCCCCGCACCGCCGCATTGCCCCCATGGCAGTCGGTGCAGCCCAGCATCACCGCAGGGGTCGCGTGCATGGACGGCTCGTCGGTCTTGCTGTGGCAGCTATAGCAGCCGTCCGATTTCGCCGCGACCTGTTCAGCGGTCTGGCTCATCGGCGCTGGCGGCGCGGGGGCATAGTGGCGCTCGACCGGCTTTTCGGCGTCGGAAGCGTAGAGGATAGCCACGGGAAGGAGCAACGCCGCGAGCACCACCACCACCGTCATTCCCGCGAAGGCGGGAATCCACCTCCCAACCCGTCGTCTGGACGCAGCGCCGGAGATGGATTCCCGCCTTCGCGGGAATGACAGAGGGGAAAAAGGCCAACGCATCAGTAACTCAAGATCAAATTGGCGAGCACCGAATAATAATTCCGGTTGCGCTCGCTATTGGTGAAGAGGTCGCGAAATCCCGCCCCCGGCAACAGCGTCGCGCCCGACAGGCGGAAGACGATGTTCTGCGTCGCATACGGCCGCCAGATCGCCGCGGTCGACAAATCCCAGCCGATGGCCCTGGGAATGCTGCCCTCGTTGCGCAGCGCCCGAAGCGTGGCCGTGTTCTGGAACCAGAGGTGATTGGCGTTGGCCGACAGCCGCAGTTCCGGCATCAGGTCGAAATCGGCCCCCGCGCCCAGCAGCATCGTGCCGGGATTGTTGAAGTTCGACTGCCCCTGTTCCTTCGAGGAACGCAGGGAGTTCAATATGCCGTTGCGTCCGTTGATCCCGATCACGCGCCCACCGCCGGCAAAGGGAATGGACTGCCTGATCCAATAGCTGGTGTCCGCGCCGGCAAAGACGGGATTCTCGAAAATCGCATCGAACCCGTTTTCGCGATTGTCATGGGGATCGCCGTCGCCGCTGGCATAGAGGCCGGAAATACGGAACCGCATCCAGTCCTTATCGACGCTCGCTTCGGCGGCGGCGAAAAAAGCCCTGATCTGCGCGGGCCGCGAAGTGAAGATGCTGTTCCGATCCTCCCCCAGCGCGCCGTAAAGCGACGCCGTCAGATTCAGCCGTCCGATCCGCCCGTCGGCATTATAGCCGAGATAGACGACATCATATTCCCGCCCGCGCAGGTCGCCCAGCAGCGCCGGACGCACCGGAAAGCCGTTATCGTCGATCTCTATGTCCCGCTTCTCGCGGTTCATGTTGTAGACGGCGGTGATCTGGCTGGTGAGACCGGGGATCAGGAAATCCTGCCGGTAGAGATTGGCAAGGAATGTCCAGTCCCTGCGCGGCGACTGCACGACCGAATTGAGGCCGCTATTGGTGTCCTTTTCCAACCGCCAGAAAGCCGCCAGATTGAACTGGAAGCGGTTATTGTCGCGATTGCCGAACAGCCGGATGCCCAATTGCTGATCATTGAACAGAAAGCCGCGGAAATCCGACTGGAAGGGCTGGATACCGACGCGCAGCGAGCGGAAGTCATAGCGGTCCGACGTGTTGGCGAGGTGATAGTCGACAAAGGCTTCCTGCACGCCCAGAAAATGGTCGGTGCGGCGCGACGGCCGGGAGGGTTGCACGAACAGCACGCGGCGTTCGGGCACGTTCACATGATTGACGTTGAGCGCCAGCGTCAGGCGATATTCGATCTCCGGCGGCTTGAAGGCGGTCGCGCCCTTGATGAGCGCCACGCCGCCGATGAAGGTCTGGCTGAACACATAGCTCGCATCCTTGCCGAAGACATCGATGCTGCCCGGCCGCTCCGTCGTCTGCACGCCCACCGGAATCGGGAAGGTCCGTGGTTCCAGCACGGTATCGCTCACTGCATTGGCGACGAAGAACCAGTCGTCGCCCTTGATCGGCAGCCACTTCGCCTTTTCCCGGTCGATCGGCCGGTCGCCCTTCAGCATATTCTGGTTATAGGGATCGAACCAGCGTTCCTTCACCACCCCCAGGCTTTCGATCAGGCGCCAGCGATCCGGGATCGGCACCTGATCGGTCGGAAAGGCCTCCGGCGGCGGCGCTCGAACCGCACCCTTATTGTCCTGCGTCACGGCTTGGGGCAGCGGCGCTTCATAGCCGGGGCGACGGCGGCCCTCTATGGATTGACGGTCGGCATCCAAAAGCTCCTGCCAGTTTTCCGGCGGAGGGGGCGGCACAGGCTCGCCCGGCTGGGCCAGCGCGAACAGGGGCATGAGCGAGACAAGGCCCATCCCCTACAGCCCCGTGCAGACATTTTGCGATGCGCTGTCCAGGAACGGCGCGAAGGGACAGCCCACATAGCGCAGCCGCACCGTCGCATTGCCAAGGTCCACCACGATCCGGTCGGAGCGGATCGCGGCGGGCGCATTGCCGACGCCGCCCATGCGCAGGCCGGCATTGTGCAGGCCAAGGAAGCTGATCATGTCATCCTGATCGATGCCGTCGCCCGACACGCCGATGGCGCCGACCAGCACATTGCCGCGATAGATGGGCACGGAACCGGGAAAGATCTGGATGCCGTTCTGCACCCGGTTCCGGTCGGAGACGGTCGGCACGGCCGAGCAGCGCTGCGGCGCGTCCGTCGCGCTGGCCCCCGTCACGAAGGCGAGATGGGCGGCGAGATCGCCCACCACCAGCGCCGATTGCAAGCCGGTGGAGAAGGGGTTGAACTGCGCTATGGGACGCGAAAAGGGCCCGTTGGGCCGCCCAACCTCGCCATCGGGAAAATAGGGGCGGGAAAGATTGCCATTGGCGCGATCGGTGAAGGCATATCGCCCGGTCAACGCGGACGGATCGTTAAGGAAGGTCCGCGCCTTCCCCACGAAGGCCGCCACATCGGCGCTGCTGCTGCCCAGCAGGTCCGCCGCCGCGTGGGAACCGGAGAAGAAGGCCGCCGTCCGGGCCTTTTGCAGGCTGACGTCGGTGCCGAATATCGGCGCGTCGGGCGACCGGACGATGCCCAGCGCCTGCCCGCGCGTATCGACCAGGCTGATCGTCACCTGCGCCCGGCTGTCCAGCGGCTGGCGGATCTGCGCCCGCGCCCGGCTCATGACGGTGAAGGCTTCTTCGAGGATCGCGGTCACTTCCGCCGTCGTGAGCGGCTGCGCCACATCGCCCGCGTCGGTTCCGGCGCGGATGGGGAAGCGGTCATTGCCCGACCCGTCGGTCAGGACGAAGGCGTCGGTCTTGGAAAATTCTGCGGACCGGGCCCGCCGGACGCCAGACGCCTCTGTACCATAAGCGACACCCGCCAGGATCATCGGTGCGGGATCGCCATAATAGCCGCGCACCGCGACCAGCGCGCCTTCGCTTCCGTTGATCGCGGCGAAGCTCACCGCACCCGTCGCGATCAGCCCGGAATAGGCCGCATCGGAATAGCGCAGCGAGGTGCCGTCCACCGTGATGCGATCAGCGCGGACAGTCTCGGGCGCCTCGAACCCCAGGGTCCCCGCCAGCGCGATATATTCTTCCGGATCATTGTCATCGTCCAGCACATTGCCGTCGGAACCATAGACGCCGTCCGCCATGACGCCGATGCCGCCGACCACCACGCCATTCTTGTAGAGCGGGAAGCCCCCCGGATCGGCCGCCAGCCCCAAGGGCGACCGCTTCGGCCCGATCATCGCCTGCGCGCCCGAGGAGACGAAGCGCGCCGAAAGGTCGGAACAGGGCAATTGGCTGAACTGCACGCCGAACAGCGGCCCGCTTTCCAGCCCGGCCGTGGTCGGCGCGGGCGGAAAATGCTGCTGCACGATCATGCTCGCCGTGCGGGTCGAAAAGGCGTTGCCGCCGCTCGACAGATAGGCGCCGGTGATCGCCTTGGCGATGGCGCCGGCCTCTGCGGGAACGGTCAGGTTCTGCGCGTCGATATTGTCGCCATTGGGTGCGGCGCTGGTGGTGGCGCCTGCCCGCGCGCCGGTCATGCGGAAGACCGTGAGCACATTGCCCACCCGGTCGGTCACGGCGATCACGGCGGGCAGGTTGCGCGCCTTTGCCTCCGCCACGGCATGCGCCACCACGGTTTCGACATCCGCGACCGTCAGCGATTCCTGCGCGGGCGTCCCATAGAGGCTGGCCGGCGTTGGCGTCGGGGTGGGCGCTGGCGTCGGCGTGCCGCTGCTGTCGCCGCCTCCCCCGCCGCAGGAGGAGAGGATCAACGCTGCGCTCGCGGCGAGTGCGCTCAGCCGATGATGCTGCGCCCTCATTGCAGCGCCCCGATGCTGCGCGCCGCGCTGCCCAGTGCGGCGCGGAAATCGCCGGGGCGATAGCCGTTCGGTTCCCTGACGGCTGCATAGGCGCGGTTGACGTCCGCCCGGATGCCCGCCGCCGCGCCGATGGTGACGCGCCCGGATTTCACCAGACCGTTGAGCAGCGTGTCGACCGCCATCACCGCCTGCACCGACCCTTCATAATCGGTGAAGCGCGGCGAAATGGCGCTGCCCGCAATCTCGCGCACGATGGCGAAGGCCATGTCGCCCTGCATCCCGCCAGCCGCAAAGGCATCCGCCAGCGCTCGCGCGCTGCCCGCCAGCCTGCCCGCCGCCGCGACCGCCCCGGCCCGATCCCGCGCAATCGCAGCATGGAAGGCGCGGCTGTCCGCATCGAAGCGCCCGGCCAGTCCCGGCGCAGCCACACGCGCCGCCGCGGACAGCAGGATCATGTTCTCGTCATTGAAGGGCGGCATGCCCGCTGGAATGGGCCGGCCCGGATTGGCTTCCCAGGTCTTGCTGCGCTCCGCCTGGTCGTAGATGCGGCGGTGGCAGCTCTGGCAATCGAAGAAATAGAATTCGGGGAAGGCCCCCTCCGTCCCCTTTTCCCCGGCATAGAGGGTCAGCGCCCGTTCCACCGCCATCGCCTGCCCCACGGCCCAGAGCTTCAGGCTGTCTGTCCGCCCCTTGCGCTGCGCATAGTCGCCATCCTCGTCATGATGCGCCTGCATGGAGGAGAAGAGGTCGAGTTCGAAGGAGATGCGCGGATGACCCGCCGCCATGATGCGGTGCGTGACGAACTGACCGTCCCGCGCGCTGCCGAAATGGCAATCGAGGCAGACCGATGCCCGTGCCTGCGGCCGGTCGAGCGGCGTCATGCCCGCCGCGACATTGGCGGCATGGCTCGCGCCCACGGCATAGTGGGAGGCGATCCAGCCGCTCGCCGGGCCATGGCAGGCCTCGCAGCCGACGCCATCCTGCGTCAGGAAGCGCGCGCCGCGCGCCGCCGCCGGGGTGGAATGGCAGCCAAGACAGGCCGGCGCGGAGGCGGCGTCGCCCAGCCCCAATGTCGCCGCGATCTGCTGGCCGCGCGTGCCGTTCAGCACGGCATGGGCGCGGCTATGGGCACCGCCCGGCGTCGACGGCTCCTGCCACCGCATCAGTTCGTCCTGACGCACGACCTTGCCGTCCCCCTCCATCCGGCCATGGCAGGTGGACCCCGCGCAGGAGGCTACGCCGGTATAGGCGCGCGCCGCCGGCGCGGCATCCGCCACGCCCCATTCGCCACCGGGCAGGCCGGACAGCAGCAGCCATCCCAGCAGCATGACGCACAGCGCCATGCCGCCCAAGGACCTGCCTATCACCCTGCGCTTACCGCCCCCCATTCGTCACGCCCCCGTGCCGGCTGATTCGGACGCTTTCCCCTGCGTCCGCCGTGCATTTCTCTCTACGGGTTCAACCCGTTGTTTCAATCCCGTTTTACCTTTGTCCGCCGATCATCGCGCGCCGCCTTCCGCGCAGTTCGGTTCATCCGGTCCGCCGCAGGAGCGTTCCCACAGATCCTCATTGCCAGCGCCCGTCACCGGCTCGTCGATCAGCGGCGGATAGCCCTGCGCCACGATGTCGCGCAATTCGATGAGGGAGAGGGTGAAGATGCGGCTGACCGACACCGAAGGATCGAGCACGCCGTTCCAGGTATCCCGGCTGTCGAAGCCGGTGCCGGTACAGGCGGCGGGATTGCCGATGAGACAGCCGTTGACCTTCGACCCCAGGGCATAGGAACCATTGACGGCGACCAGCGGAACCGTCTCCAGCCCCTGCGCGAAACCGCCCATGGGCAGGGCAAGCCGCCCGTTGATGGCGATCTGCAACGCGGAGCCGCCCGAGCCGATCAGCAGCGCATTGGCCGTGAAGCCGCGCCGGTCCGGGATCGTGCTGGAGAGGCCGCTATTCTGGATGAAGAAGGTCTGGCTCGCATTCGCCAGGATCGTCCCCGCGCGCAGGATGCCCGTATCGTTCACCAGCCCTACATTCTGCGCCAGCCGCAATTCCCTGGCGATGAGCGAGCCTGTCGAAGCGACGTCCGCCATGGCCGACAGGGACGCGGCGATGATGTTCGGGCTGTCCAGTGTCAAGACGCCGCCCAATCCGCCATTGCCGTCGCTGATGTCGATGGAGCCGGGACCGGCGACGATGTCCAACATCTGCCCCGCCGACAGGATCAGCCCGCCCTGCCCCGAGCGTCCGGTCAGCCGTACCGCCCCCTCGACGCGCAGATGCCCGCCGGCGCCGATCGTTAGCAGGCCGCCACCCGGCAGATTGGCGGTGCCAAGGGTCAGATCCCGCACGACGATGTCGGGCGATCCCGCAACGCCCCGCCCGGGCGCGCCGATGGCGATGTCCGCCGCCGCTACCCGCGCCAGTTCCGCCGCCGACAGGCTGTAGGTTCCGGCGACGTCGCTGCCGCCGACATAAGCGGGCTGTTGCAGGTTCACCGCGTTGAAGACGATGCGGCTCGTTCCGCTCAGGCTGCCGATCCGCGCTGCCCCGCCAAGGACGATGTCGCCGGACGCCATCGTGATCGTCCGTGCGCCGACGGAAGCCGTCAGGCTCAGCAACCCTCCCGCATTCAACAGGATGCCGCCCGTTTGCGACGTCACATTGCCGAAACTCGCCACGCCCGAGGCGGTGGCCGTCAGCGATCCCGTGGCGTCGAGCGCGGTCGCATCGATCGATCCGCCGGTGAGCGTCATATTGCCCCCCGCACTCGCATCGACAATGGAAAGAGCGCCGCCAGCGTTCAACAGCAACGCGCCTGCCGATGCCGTGGCCTGCGCTACGGCCATGTTGCCGGTCGCGCCGAGACTCACCACGTCTCCGCTGGCCGTTATCGCTCCAGCCGATGCGATGTCGCCCACCATCAGGCTGCCGGCGCCCGCGTTCAGCAGGCTCTGGCCGCCCGCGCTTAGGCTGGCGGCGTCGATCCCCTGCCCGGACAGGGCCAGACTGCTGCCTGATGCTGCGTTGCCGATGGTCAGGCGATTGGCGGCGGCCATGACGATCGCGCCTGATGCACGGGCATCCGTCACATTCAGGTCGGTTGAGGATTGCAGCAACAGGTCGCCATTGCGCGCCGTCAGGCCGCTGCTGACGATGGCGCCCGCAGCGATGTCGATCGCGCCCGCCGCCACCGCGCCGCCAAGCTGCGCAAGGCCCGACGGCCCCGGCGCGCGCACCTGGAGGAGTCCTGCAATATCGGCATTGCCCAGCAGCAGGCTGGAATTGACGATCAGATCGCCGCTCATCAGCGCATTGCCGATGCGGACCGGAGCGCCGGACGCCGCCAATCGCTGGGTATCGGCGGACAGCGTCCCGATGTCGATATTGGCGGCGGACAGGGTGCCGGTGCCCGCGCCAATGTCAAGCCGGCCGGAGACGGCGAAGTCGCCCCCGATCGCAATGCCGCCCGTCCCCAACAGATTGCCGGCGGAATCGACCTGATCGAGCAATGTGCCTGACGCCAGATCACCCAGCACTATGTCGCCCGCCCCGCCCAGGCCGATGGCTGCCGTGCCGCCCGCCCTGGCGGCAGCGCCCGTGCCGTTGACGCTGCCCTGCGCGAACAGCCGCAGGTCGCCGCCCGCCGTCAGGGCGCTGCCGCTGGCGAGGCCGATATTGCCCCCCGTGGCGAGGATCGTCAGACCTGCCACCGCGCGCAGGCTGCCCGCCGTCAACAGGGTGACATCGCCGGGAGTCGTGAACAGGATGCTGTTCGCAAACAGGCTGTCGCTGCCCAGCGGCCGCGCGGCATGGCTCAGGTCGATGCGCGTGCCTGAAGTTCCGGTGAGCGCGCCGGTCGCGGCCAGCCCCCCCGACCCTGTGAAGGCGAAGGAAAGCGGTCCATCGCTCGTGAAGCCGGCATTCCCACCCACCTGCACGGCATTGCTCGCCGCAAAGGAGATCCGGGAAAATCCGGCGACCGGAACACCTAGGCTGGAAAGCGCGAGCGATCCGTTGACGCGCAGCCCAGCGTTGGCGGCTGTGCTGCTGTCGGTGAAGCGGACCAGCCCGCTCATGTCGCCGTTCGCGCCCATGAACAATGCGTCGATCAGCCGCTGCGCGCCCGGTGACAGCAGGCCGCCATCGCCATTGGCCAGACTGGCGGTGCCGCCGCTGCCCAGACCCGCCGCGCCCCCGGCCGATGCGCCCGCCGGCCCGGCGCCGCCGATTCCGCCAGGCCCGCCCAATCCATCCGCGCGCAGGGTGAGGCCGCCCAGCACATAATCGCCATTACCCGCGTCGAACGCCGCAAGGCCGCCGATGCCGTTCCCGCCGCTACCACCCAGGCCGCCGGTGAGGCCCGCATTGCTGCCCGCGCTGCCATCTGCTCCGTTGCCACCCAGGCCGACCGCCGTGATGCTGTAGGCCGGCATCTGGGGCAAAGCGCTGCCAGCCGCCATGCGCGCATCCGCAATATGCAAGGTGGCGGAGCCAGCGAAACCATTGCCGCCCGCACCGCCATTGCCGCCAACCGGCCCGGCCGTGCCGATAGCTCCATCGCCACCCGTTGCATTGCCGCTGATACGCAGCGCGAGACCCGTTATCGCCGCCGCTCCAGCATTGAGATCGAGCAGCGCCGTGCCGCCGGTCGCGTCGCCGCCATCCGCCCCGGCAAGGCCAGCGCCGCTGCGCACGCCGCTCTGGCCGCCCACCCCGCCTAGCGCCTCGGCCAGCACGCCGATGTCGCTGGCATCCAGCAGGGTGGATGATCCAGTCAGGCCGAACGTCGCGCTACCGCCAAAGGCATCGCCGCCGCGCCCGCCGCTGCCGTCATGGCCCATGCCGCCAGCACCGCCCAGGCCGGCAGCGGTGACGCGCAGCGCGCCGCTCACCGTCGTCGTGCCGAACGCCAGATCGAGCGTCGCAACGCCGCCCGTCCCCGCACCGCCAGCGCCGCCGGTCCCCCCGCCGCCGCCCATGCTGCCGATGCCGTCGGCGCTGACGGTCAGGCTGGCGAAAAGCGGATCGACGTCGACCAGCATGGCGGCGACGCCGCCCGTTCCCCGGCCGCCGGCTCCGCCCGCCGCGACGCCATAGAAAAATGTCGGATTGCCGCTATTGTCGAAACTGAAGAAGCCGCTATTGCCGGCCCCCCCACCCTGCCCGTCGGCCTTCACCGTGACCGTGCCGATCGCATGGCCTTCGTTCAGATAGGAGAAGCGCGCGGTGCCGCCCAAGCCATCGCCCGCTGCCGCGCCCGGCCCGTCGCTGCCGTTATTGCCGCCCGCCCCGCCAAGGCCCTCCGCCGAGATCAGAAGCGAAGGCGCGGTCAGCATGCCGCCTGCCAGCGTGACATCCGCGACGCCGCCCGTTCCACTGCCGCCGGAACCGGCGGCATAATTGCCGGGACCGTCGGAGCCCGTCTCCGCTCCATCGCCGCCCTGACCCGATGCGCGGACGACGGCCGCGCCGCTGATCGTGACCTGCCCGCCGCTCCCGGCGGTCATCAGCAGACCCGCAGTACCGCCCATGCCGGTTCCGCCATCCGCGCCGTCGGCCTGAAAGACCGGATAGCCCAGACCGCCCGTGCCGCTGGCATCGATGCCGAGCGTCGCCAGTTCCAGCGTGCCGCCCCGCGATTCGAGCAGTGCATGGCCGCCCAGGCCGGCACCGGCAATGGCTGCCGCTGACGATGGGCCGTTCGCGCCGTCCGCTTCGCCGCCGGTGCCGTGAGCGCCCAGCGCCAGCGTGCCGATGGCCGCCGCGCCGCCGGAGATCAGGAAGCCGGCCGAGCCGCCCTGCCCGCTGCCCGCAAGGAACGCCGTAGTGCCCCCGCCTTCGCAGCTAAGGCAGTTCTCGCCCGCCGCGCCGCCGAAGCCGCTCGCCTGCGCATCCAGGAGATCGGCGGTCAGGCTGCCGCCCGATATGTTGATATTGACCGTTCCGCCCGTGCCGTTGCCGGCATCGCCGCCATTGAAGGACATGCCGTCGCTGGAGGGCGCCGAGGCACCCTCCGCCGACAGGAACAGACTGCCGAAGCTGAGGTCGCCGGTGCCGGCAAGACCGAGGCGGCTTTCCACGAGGATGCTGCCGCCCAGCCCATCGCCCCCGCGACCGGCAACGCCGTCGGACGCCGCGCCGCCGCCCACGCCTTGGGCTTGCAGCGTCAGTTCGCCAGGCACCGAGAAATCGGCATCGCTGGCATGGAGCAGGATGGAACCGCCCGTTCCGTTCGATCCGTCGGCGCCCGCCGCGCCCCAGCCATCGGCAGAGACGCGGCAAAAATAGCTGGCGCAGTCGCTGAGCGAAAAACTGCCGCGCTGCCCGCCGGAAGCGCTGGCGAACAGGGTCACGCCGCCGCCGGTGCCGCTCCCCGCCACGCCCGGCGCGTCGCCTGCAAAGCCTCCGGCGCTGGCATAAAGCCCCGCCGCACCGAAGCTGCCGCCCGCCGCGCCGATGCTGATGGTCCCGCCAAAGGCGTCGGCCGTTCGGGGCGTCAGGAAGGTCGATCCCGGAAAAGCGGGGAAGCCGGACGCATTGGCGGTGGCGAACAGATCCTCCGCAATCGCGAAGCTGCCCCCGTCATGCGCGGAGATGTTGATCCGCCCGGCCCGCAGCGTGCCGCCAGACGCACCCCCGCCAAAGGCCCGCGCATCCGCATAGAGCGAAACGGATGTCAGGATATTGAGGTTGCCCGTGCCGCCGACGTCGATGTCGATCCCGGTGGTGCCGGGGATGGCCGCGCCATAGCTGCCGCCCTCCGTCGCATAGCCCGGCGCGGTGCTGGTGTCGGCGTTCAGGCTGGTCCATTCATGCGTGCCGCTGGAAATGGCGACACGGATGTCGCCGCCGGTCGCGTTGCCCGCCGCGCCCGTGCTGGCGATGCCGCCGGTCGCCTGCGCCCTGGCGCTGACGGTCCCGAGGTCGAGGCCGCCTGTTATGAAGCTGCCGGACGTGCCGTTGAGCGCAACGCTGCCGCCCATGGCGCTGCCGCCATCGACCGGCGGCACCGAAACCTGGAAAGCCGTGCCCGCAGAGGCGTCAAGCGCCGTGCTGCCGAAGCGCAGGCTCCCTCCCTCGGTGCCGGAGGGTCCGGCGGCGGTCAGCGCAGAGAGGGTGATCGCCCCGCCCGTGGCATTGCCGGACCTGTCGCTGCCATAGCCGGCATAGCCCACGGCATTGGCGATCAGGCTGGCCGCCGCGATCGATCCGCCCGTGGCGATCAGGTCGATCGTCCCGCCAATCGCGTCCCCGCCGATCAGCGGCGGCGCGCTGACGCCCGCCTCGCCATCGCCGCTGGCGTTCAGCGTCAGGCTGCCGGTGACGTCGATCTGTCCGTTGGTCAGGGCCGCGCCGCTGCCGCCGAAGGCGAGCAGGTCGATGCGGCCGCCCGTGGCGCCGCTTCCGGCGGTGAGGATCATGTCCCTGTCCGCGGCGATCGCGCCTGACTGATCGGCCCGCAGGGTGATGCCGCGTTCGGCGGACAGCGTGACATTTCCCAGGAAATGCGTTGTCGCGGCGGGACGTATGACGATGTCGCCGGTCGCCGTGCCGGTCAGGTCGTTCTGCCAGTCGCCCGATCCGATGCTGAAACCCGCCTCTACCGTCGCCGTGGCGTTGCGCGTGGTGATGAGGTTCCCGTCGGCGTCATGGGCGATGTCGGAACCCGCCGAGAGCACAAGGGCGCTCCCGTCCGGGGTGACCGCCGTCGCTGGCGTGTAGCCGACATTGCCCGACAGCAGCATGGTGAGTGCGTTGTTCTTCGGCACCGCGACCATGAAGATGCGCTGCGGGTCGGTGCTGCCCGCCGATTCAGGGCCGTTCGTCGTGCCGCTGTGCACCACGCCATTGGCGTCCGTGGTGCCGGCCGTGATGGCGATGTCGAACAGGCCGTTGTTGATCCGGATGTCGGCCGCTTCGGCCCCCACATAGGCGGTCGATCCGTTGACCGTGACCGTGCCGCCCTGCACCACGCGCGGCGCGACCAGAGCGACATAGCTGCCGGCCGAAAGCGCGTTGATCTGCGCGCCCGGAAGCAGTTCGACGGACGATGTGCTGCCCGCCGGGCCTGCGAAGCGGATATTGTTCCGGTCAAGGCCGTTGCTGATGTCGATGGCGTTGGCGGTCAGCACCAGCGATCCGACATTGAAGACGCTGTTCGCGCCCGCGATGATGCCGCCGGGCGAATAGAACCACACCGCTCCGCCGGTGCTTGGCGGGCTGCCGCTGACCTGGCTCTGCACCGTGCCGTTGAACGCGATCGCACGCGATACGGGCAGTCCGTTGCCGTCCAGCGGAAGGATGCGATTCAGCACCGTGAAGTCGCTGAACGAGCTGAACGTGACCGTGTTGCCCTGGGGCAGGAAGTCGATCGTGCCGGCACTGGCCGGCCCGCGATCGTCGGGCGTCCAGTCGATCACCGCCTGGGTCGAGTTCAGCGAGACGCTGTTCGTGCTCGGCGGGATATAGGCGTCGCCCGAAACTATGGATGGCGTGCCCTGGAACGCCTTCTGGCCAATGGCGGCGCCGGCCCCGAGCCCGACCGCCAGCGCCACGGCGCTTGTGCGGCCCAGCAGGGTCCAGAGCGAGAATGTGCCATGCTTCCTGGTCATCAACGCCTCCACGGCAAGATTTGCGTGGTCAGGGAAAGGAGCAGCCGCGTGTCGCCCTTTTCGGTCTGGAAACCGGCCTTGCGCAGGGGGGTCGCCAGTGTCAGGTCGAGCCGGGCATGATTGTCCCACGTGGTGCGTAGGCCGCCGCCCGCCGAATAGAGCTTCTGCGGGTCGAGCCCGGCGAAATTGGCGCTGTGATGCCACATCCAGGCCGCGTCGAAGAAGATGAAGGGCTGGAACGCGATGGCGCCCGGCGCCCGCGGCGTGATCCGTCCGTAACGCAGCTCCGCCCCTATGCCGACGCCGCTGTCGCCGGTGATGATGCCGGGATCGTAGCCGCGTCCGACAGTGTAGTTGCCCGCGCTCATCTGCTCGTAGGAAAGGAGCACGTCCGGGCTATATTGCGCCCTTGGCGACAGGGTGAAGCTCAGTTTCGGGGTCGGCCGATATTCCGCCTGCACACTCGCCCGCAGCACGAATGCGGAAGGATCGCCGTCCAACTGGCTGATCGGCGTCCTTGGGAAAGCGCAGTTGACGAGAGCCGCGCCGCACGCATCGCTCGCGCCCAGCCCTTTCAGGCCCTGGCGCGCCTCCATCATGCCGCCCAGCCGCCATTTCGGCTCTATTCCCGAATAGCCGAGGGTGCTGACGATGCTGTCGGGATCGATCAGCTCGCCTTCCAGCCGCAGGAACAGCACGCGCAGCCGGTCGCGCGACAGCGGCACCTTGGGCGTGGCGGTGCCGAAGCGCAGGTCCTGGTTGACGATGTCCAGCCCGCCCGTCGCCAGCAGCGTATGCACCTGCCGCCGCGCCAGCGGATAGGCGAGCGCCGCCGTCGCGATCATCGTTTCGGACGATAGCGGTATGCCGTCGATCCCCGGCTTGCTCCAGGCATAGGTGAGGTCGCCCGACAGGCGCAGCCCGTCGTTGCCCAGCGCCATGCTGTGGCCGACCTGAAGCACCGTCTGCTCGCTCGGCTGGGCGGTGTTGAAGATGCTGAACAGCGTGCTGTCGCCCAGGCCGGTCATGTCGTTGAACCGCACGCGCGCCAGCCCGCCGAAGCGGCCGACCGCGTTGCTGCCGTAATTCTGGATGTTGACGTCCAGTTCGACGCGCTGGCGCACCACCTGCACCTCGCCCACCACTTCGCCGGGCGCCGTTCCCGCCGGGCGCAGCGCCAGCCGCACGTCATAGCCCGGCAGGTCGCGCGCCAGCAGCAGATGCCGTTCCGCATCGCGCACGTTGAACACCGGCTGGCCCTTCAGCGCCTCCATATGCGCGGCGATCAGCCTTTCGCCATTGCCGGCGTCGCCCCGCACCTCGATCGCCACCAGCCGCGCCATGAAGATGTCGAAGCGGACCGTGCCGCCCTTCTCGATACGCTGGGGCGGAACCTGCACCGCCGCCAGATAGCCCATTTGCCGCAGCATGGTCGCGGCCCGGTCGCGCACTTCGCAAAGGGTGGCGATGGGCACCTCGCGCCCCGCATATTCGCGCCAGCTATCCTCCAGCGCCGCCGGATCGACGACACGCAGCCCTTCGAAACGCACATCGGTAAAATCGACCGCCACGCCGGCGTAGCGCGGATCGGCGAGCGGACAGGGTGCGCGCTCGACGCCGCCCACGACCGTCAGGCGGCTGCCCTGCGCGGACGCCTCCCCTGTCAGTTGCCCGCGCGTCAATTCCTCGCGCGTCGGTGCGCGCGGCGCGACCTGCGCCGTCGCCGCCACGGGCAGCAGCATCGCCAGCGCCATGGCCGCCGAACCTCCCAAAGCGGAAGCCCGCATGTGCCCCTTCTTCCCCATAGACGTCCCCAAAGCGTCAAAGGCAGCCCTTTCCCTCATGGCTGCCCCACCCCTGTTTTCAGGCGCAGGCTTTTTGCCCGTCACCCCTTTCCCGCGACCAGCGCGTTTCCCAGGCAGGCGAAACCTGCCGACCCGGAAAACGCTGCGAAGCTAATCTGGAGCAGCCGAACCGATGCCACCGGACCGGACTGCGCTCCAGCCGCCGGTTAACAGCGGCCGCGCCCCGCGACAATCAATTCCGCGCAGCGCCGTCCGACAGCGCCGCCGTCTCCACCAGCAGGTCGAGCTGCGCCGTGCATTGATGCGCGATCAGGCCCGATGCCATGCCGTCCAGCCCCGAAGATGCAGGATCGAGCAGTGCGAAGCGGACATCGGCGGCGCGGGAGCCATCGGTCAGGCGATAGGCCGCGCCGTCCCGCACCGGCGCGGCGACCGGCCAGGCGGCGATCGATTCGCCCGTCCCGAAACTCGCCGTCGCCTGCACGCCCCCGCCGCTGATGCGCACGGTCGCGGGCCTTGCCGCGTCCACGCGCCACAGGCGCACGGCGGCGGGATCGGCGATGCAGAGCGTTCCGGACTGCGCGATGTCCACCATCCAGAGATTGGGCCGACGGGGCGGCGTGGCCGGCGCTTCACCGACGCCGCCGCGCACCGCCCCGGTTCGCGCCCGCCGCACCCGCTTCGTATCCAGCAGGGCGGAGAGCATCACGCCATTGGCCGGCGCTGCGCTGGCGGCGGCGGCCGCATGGAAGCTTCCCGGCCCGCGCAGCGTCCGCGTGCCCCTTGCGTCCAGCAGCGTCACCACATCGCCCGCCTTCAGCACCAGCGACCCGCCATCGGCCAGCTTGCTTCCCGGCCTGTAGGTCGCGGCCGATGGACCGGTAGCGCGGACCACCATGGTCTCCGCCGCGGCCTGCGCACCCAGCCCGGCGGCGACACATCCGGCCAATGCGCATTGCGCGGCAAGCTTACCCCAGACCATAGCTTCCTCCTTCCCCGACATATTCATAACGATATAGCAGATTGGCGATGGCCGCATCATCGGGATGATGGTTAACCATCGCTTTGAGACGTTCTCGCGCGGCGCTTTGCGCTACGGCATCCTCGCCGTCGAACGCCGCCAGTATCTCGGCCAACGCCGCCCGGTCCTCCACCGGAAATTCAGGCGCGGGCTCGAACAGGTCGACGGGGGTCGAGCGTCCGCGCAGCCGCACCCGTCCCATCGGCCGCCACCAGTCCAGCCCCGACAGCAGCATCGCGTCCCGGCTTACCAGCACAGTGGTTTCCAGTGCCTTGTTCGCCGCTTCCAGCCGGGACGCCGTGTTCATGCTGTCCCCCAGCGCAGTATATTGGATGCGCCCCTCACCCCCGAAATTGCCGACGATCGCTTCGCCATGGTGCAGCCCGACGCGGGTTCGCCCGATCGGCGGCACGCCCGGCGGCAGGTCGCGGCGAAAAGCCTCCCCCGCCTGCCACATCGCATAGGCGGCGAGCGCGGCGTTGCGCCCGTCGTCGGGCCGCGCGATGGGCGCCCCCCAAAAGGCCACCACCGCGTCGCCGACGAATTTGTCTATGGTCCCGCCATGGGCCAGCACCACGTCGCTCAGCATGTCGAGATAGCGGTTCAGCAATTGGGCGACCATTTCCGGCGCGATGGCGTGGCTAAGCTTGGTGAAGCCCTCCAGATCGGTGAACAGGGTGAAAATCTGCCGCTTTTCACCATGCAGCGCCAGCTTCTCCGGCTCCGCCAATATCTGCGCGGCGATGTCGCGGGGCAGATATTTGCCGAGCGCAGCCTGGGCGAAGCGCCGCTGTTGCGAGGTGACGGCCCGCGCCGCCACTCCGATGGCGGTGAAGGCCAGCACCCATCCCAGCACCCAGCCGACGGCCGGCAGTCCCTTGGTGTCCCACCCCCGCGCCTGCAACCAGAGCGGCACACCCGCAATCGCTCCCGCCTGCACCCCCAGCGCGGGAACCAGCGCGAACCAGCGCAATTCCGCCAGGCTGGTGAGCCCCGCCGCACAGATCACCAGCAGCGCGGCCGCCCAGCGCCACCCCTCCGGCACCGCGACCAAGCGCGCGCCATCCAGCAATTGCGCCAACATCGTCGCATGCACTTCCAGCCCGATCATGGTCGACCGGGCTTGCCGCCCCGACAATGGCGTCTCGAACTGGTCGATGTCGACGATGTCGCCGCCGATCAGCACATGCCGTCCACGCACCATGGCGGCGAGCGCCGGGGCCATGGCGGGATCGGCCAGGGTGTCGATCTGGAGGCTGGGGATCACCGGCTCCTCCGATCCGTCCGCCTGCCTGACCGGCAAACGGAATCGGATCGCGCCGCGATAGTCGCGAAAGGATGGCGAGGGCTGCATCGCCAGCGTCAGCAGGGGCGGTTGGCCCGGCGTGGGAACGGGCCAGCTTCGCGCCACATTGTCGGCATCGGTCTCCAGCCGGATGCTGGCCGGGCGGACTTTCGCCGTCCGCGCCGCCCGCACGAAGCGATCCAGAAATTGCTGTTGCTCGAAGATGATCTGTTCCTGATTGTCGCCCAGATTGGCGTAGCCCAGCCAGACAGGCGTGTGCATAGACCGCAGGACGGAAAGCAGTTCGCCATCCTCGTCCTGCGGCTGGTCGAACAGGATGTCGATGCCGATCGATTTGGCCCCCATGGCATCCATGTTGCGGAGCGCCCGCGCCAGCAGACCCCGGTCCAGCGGCGACCGCTTGCGCGTGGCGATCAGCGTCTGGTCGTCATAGACCACCATCAGGATGCGCTGGTCCTGCGCGACCCGCGGTGCGAAGGTGGCGGCTCGCCAGTCGTAAAGGCCCCTTTCCGCGTCGGCGGTCGGTATTTCCCGCGCCGCGCCGCTGCCGAGCGGCCTGTTCCAGTCCCAACCGGCCAGGAACAGCGCCAGCAGCAGCAGCGCGCCGGTCGCCACCAACCGCCAGCGGCCCGTGTCCCGCACCAGTCGCGCACCGCGGCGCAGCAGGCCCCGCGTCGGCATGGCGATCAGCGGCGCGCGATCAGCGGACGCGCGCCGTCACCGATGATGGCAAAGCCGGACCAGTAGAAAGGATGCGACGTCTCCGGATCGTCCATCAGCCTGATCTGCGCCGCCCGCAGCGCGTCGGCCACAGGCTGGTCCGCCCCGGCCGCGAACAGGCCGCCCATCAGCCTTTCGGTCGCGCGATAATCCTCCGGCGCCGGCCAGTGGCTGGCGATGACGGCGCGGCTCCCCGCGCCGATGAAGGCGCGCACCAGCCCGTCCAGCGCCCCGCCGCCGCCGGAAAGCCCGGCCGCCCGCGTCGTTTCCACCCCCGCCGCGCCTGCAGTGTCGCAAGCCGACAGCACGACCAGATCGGCATTCAGCCGCAGGTCGAAAATCTCGCTGAACTGCAACAGCCCGTCCGATTTGCCGTCCGGCGCGAAACTGGTGAGCAGGGCGGGCCGGGCCGGGCATCCCGGATGGGGCGGCGTCACCAGCCCATGGGTCGCGAAGTGCAGGATGCGAAAGCGGTCGAGATCGCCGCGCGCCATCACCGCTTCGTCAGTGAAGGCCGCGCCGGTGATCAGTTCGCTGCCCTGCCCGCCAATGGCCTGCGCCGCTTCCCGCAGCTCGGTGGCCGGAATCGGCCGGTTCCACTGCTGTGGCGACCAACCGCAATCGTCCCCCGTCCCGTTGGACAGGCTCCCGCGGCTGGAGGCGGCCAGCACCGCCCCTGCCAGCGGCGCATTGTCGCCAAAGCCGATATAGTTCTGCGCCGCGCCGGAGGGCGCAGCCGCCCGCGCATCGCGAAAGGCGCGGGCCGACAGGGCCGTGCTCACCGCATGGTCGCGCCCCAGCCATTCGACGCCGCGAAAGTCGAACTCGTCGCCCCCGCGGGCCACCCGCGCTTCATAGGCATTAACGCCCGCCTGCCCCGCGACCAGCAGATTGACCGGCAGTTGCAGCATCGCTCCGTCCGGTTCGAAGATCAGGTGCCGCGCCGCCGCCAGCCGCTGCTCCACCGGCCCGAACAGGTCGAGATAGAGGCTGCGCGCCACCGGCAGGTCCAGCGCATAGGTGGTCTGTGCGCCGTTCACGTCGATGGAGATCGTCTCGCGCAGCGCCGCCACCTTGCGAGCCACGTCCGTCGCGCTTGCCGTGAGCCGGTATCCGGTTGCCCCCGCGCCGTCGATCCACAGCGCGTACAGCGCGTCGCCCAGTTGCGCCAGCTTGTAATAGCCCTCCCCAGGCTTCAGCGTCGCCTGCATTTCGGCCAGCGTCAGCCCCTGCGGGCTGAGGGCGCGATATTGGGGATAAGCCGCCAGCGAGGACAGCGTATTGGCCTGATCGGCCGCGAGTTGGTCGATGTCGGCCTGCGCCCGCGCCATGTCGGGCAACAGCGCCTCCTGCCGCTCCGCCGCCTGCTGCAATTGCGCAAGCGCGATCCGTCCGCGCTCTATGTCGCGCGAGAGGGAGACCGACTGCCGGAACAGCCGCGCCGCCTCTCCATCCCCGGCGGACAGCTCGCGGCTCAATTGCTCCAGCGTATCGGCAGCGCCGGGCCGCAGCAGCATCTGCGACGCCGCGAACAGATCGGCGGTCAGTTCCGGTCGCGTGGGAATTTCCCGCGTCAACAGGTTGAAATAAGGCTGGAGCTGGTTCGCCATGCCGGTCAGCGTGGCGCGATTCTCCATGGTGGAGGCGACGATGCCGCGATAGATTGTCAGCGCATCCTCATTGCGGCCACGCCGGATGAGGAACGCCCCCAGCCGCGCCCTTGCGCCGTTCAGCGCCACCGTTTCGGGATATTGCGCGCCCAGCAGGGTCAGCGCCTGATTCAGCTGACGCTCAGCCTGCCCATAATCCCCCTGCGCTTCGTAGGTCAGTGCGATCTCGCCCAGAAGCTGGGCGCGCAGGCGCGTGATCGACGTGACCCGCCCGTCGCGGATCGCAACCGCGCGCGCCATCGCCTTCGACAGCACGTCCCGAGCCGGTCCCGGCTGGCCCGACAGGCGCAGGATCGTTCCGCGCAACTGCTGCGCCTGCGCGTCGATGATCGCCGCCCGCTCGACCGGCGTCAGCCTATTGTCCTGCCGCACGCCGAGCGCGCGGGCCTGCATCGCCCCGCTGCTCATTTCGGCGGCCACCTCGGGCGGCACGGAAACCCCGCCGTTTCCGTCTGCCGCCACGGTCGCAACGCTGCCAGCCAGGGGACGGTCCAGTATCGCCAACGCGCCGGCCGTATCCTGCCGGTTGATATGGTGCATGGCCTCGAAATTGCGGCGCAGGCGGATTTGCACCGCATCGGCGGTCGTGATCCCGCGGGCTTCCGCGAAGGCCGCGTCGGCCTGATCGAACAGCCCCAGATTGGACAATTGCAGGCCGCGATTGACCAGATATTCATGCGCCCGGTTCGCCCGCTCCGCCGGCGTCAGCTTCGCCGCATCGGGATCGCGCGCCAGCCGGTCGGTCAGGCTGTCGAAAAACTCCGCCGCTTCGGCATAATTGCCCGACGCATTGCGCCGGTAGCCCTCGGCCAGCACGGTCTGCGGGTCCAGCGTCGCGGCCTGCAAGCGGGCGTAACCCGCATCGTTCGTCCCCACCGTCGCAATGTCGACCTTGCCCGGCACGATCCGCCCTGCCATGACGGAGCGCAGCCCCAGATCCAGGGCGCTTGTATAGGCTGCATAGCCCTGGGCGACATAGACCGTCTTGCTGCGCTCGACAGTCAATATGCGATAGGCACCGACTGCGCCCGTGCAGTTGCGCATGAGCGCCGCCCCCATGCCGGGCAGGCTGACGCCGCCGGGGGCATTGCACTCGACCGCCATCTTGCGCGACGACGCCAGCCGGTCCAGCAAGCTTGCGTCCCCATCGCCCGAACCGCGCCGCAGCGCATATATCTGTCCCACCGGGCGCGCAGCATCCCGGCACACCAGCGTCCATGCGCGATCGAACATGGTTCGCGCCGCGGGATCGCCGGTGGCGCTCTGCGCCTGGCACAGCGCGCCGCCCTCGCTGCCGATGCGGAAGCTGTCTCTCAACAGCGGACGGTCGCCCGCTGCCTGGGCATGTGCCGCCACAGACAGACTCAAGGCGGCCCACATGGCAGGCCCGCGAACCAACTTCCCCAAATCGCTCAAAGGCTTGTCCCCCAAACCCCGCCGGATATGTCCGTGCAAGGCCCCCCTTAGCATGATCGGGCCGTCATAACGCCGCCCGATGGTGCGCCGCAAGGCGAAAGGCACCGGGCAAGGCCCTGTTCGCCGCCTCGTTCCAAGGAGTGAGGCAGGGATGTGACAGTTGAGCAAGAATCAATCTTTCCAGCGCAATTTTCATTGCATCATGGGAAAGGCCTGATCTAGATTGTCTCAACCCAATATTCATGGATGATCGAAGTTGAACAGCCGGCGTCCACAATAACCATAATTGCATGTTCACTACAGGGAGGATGATATGACAAGATTTCCCCGCCATGAATCCGTATTGCGTTTGTCCGCATCATGCCTTGTTCTGGCCCTGTCAGGCCTTTCTACTGCTGCGCTTGCGCAAGCGACCGACAGTTCGTCCGACTGGTCAGGCAATGAGATCATCGTCACTGCGACCAAACGCAATGAATCGATCCAGAATGTTCCCTTTTCCATCAACGCGCAGACCGCCGAAGCCATGCAGCGCATGGGCGCCACCTCGATCGAGGATGTGTCGCGGAGCGTCGCGGGGCTGACCGTCCAGAATCTCGGGCCCGGCCAAAGCCAGGTGTCGGTGCGTGGCGTATCGGCGGGCCAGGTGGTCCGCGACCAGCCGGGCGTCAAGGAACAGGTCGGCGTCTATCTGGACGAATCCGTGATCTCCATGTCGCTGTTCACGCCTGATTTCGACCTGTTCGACCTCGATCGCGTGGAAACGCTGCGCGGACCGCAGGGCACGCTGTTCGGATCGGGCTCGGAGGGCGGCACCGTCCGCTACATCACCAAGCAGCCGAAGCTCGGCCAGACCGAAGGGACGGTGGAGGGCGGCGTCAATGTCCTGAAGGGCGGCGATGTCGGCTATTCGGGCAAGGGCGCGATCAATCTGCCCCTGGGGGAGACGGCGGCGATTCGCGCGGTCGGCTATGCGGAACATTATGCGGGCTTCATCGACGCGATCGGCCCGGCCGCGGGCAAGAACGTCAATGACGGGCGCCGTTATGGCGGGCGCCTCAGCCTGCTCTGGGAACCCGCGCCGGGCATCAAGCTGACGCCGCGCATCATCTATCAGGACATCAAGACCAACGGCTTCAACCGGGAGGACAGCTATCATCTCTATTATAACGAGCTGATCAGTCCGCTCGACATCCTGCCCGAGCGCACCCAATATCTGAAGCTGCGCGAGGAGTTCCGCGACAAGACCACGCTGGCGGACCTGACGGCGAACATCGATGTGGGATCGGACATCGCGCTGACCTCGATCACCACCTATATCCATCGCGACATCCTCGTCAGCCGCGATGCGTCGGCGCTGACCGGATCGGTGTCCGTCACGCCCTTCGTTCAGTCGCTGGGAGTCGCGCCCGTTCTCGCCAATCTGCCCTCCAATCTGCGCGACACGACCAAACTCAAGCAATGGACGCAGGAACTGCGCCTTGCCTCAACGGGCGACAGTCCGTTCCAATGGGTATTGGGCGGCTTCTACAGCCATGTGGACCGGACATATGAGCAACGCCTGCCGACGCCCGGCTATGACGCCATCGTCGATGCCACTCTGGGCGCGGGAACTTCGGCTGGAGCCGCGAACGGTTTCCCGCTCAATTCTCCCTATAACGCCGACATTCCATACATCATCAAGCAATATGCCGCCTTTGGCGAGGCGAGCTACAAGATCGGCCAGTTCAAGCTGACGGCAGGCGGCCGCTATTACGACTTCAAGGAAACGCGTGACTTCAAGACCGGCGGCCTGTTCTCCAATGGCGACAACCGCATAGACGACAAGACCGGATCGACCGGTTTCTCGCCGCGCTTCATCGCCAGCTATGAGGCCAATCGCGACCTGACCTTCAACGTCCAGGCGTCGAAGGGCTTCCGTCTGGGCGGCGTCAACGACCCATTGAACCTGCCACTTTGCAGCGGCGGCGCGACCGGGCCGGATGCGGCCACCTACGGCAACCGGCCGACCTTCGACGACGAAACGCTGTGGAACTATGAAGCCGGGGTGAAGGCGTCGGGCGGCGGCGTCACCTTCAACGCGGCGGTGTTCTACAACGACATCAAGAATCTTCAGGTCACGGCGGATGCGGGAAGCTGCTCCTCGCGCATCCTCTTCAACGTGCCGAAGGCGCATACGGCGGGCCTGGAAGCGGAACTGAGCGCCCGCGTCTCCCCCAATCTCGACCTGTCGCTGAGCGGCAGCTACATCGACTCGGAAATCGACAGCAACGTCACCGACGCGGGCGGCGCGATCATCGCCGGCATCCGCAAGGGCAACCGCCTGCCCACCGTGCCGAAGTTCCAGATGGCGGCGGCGGCAACCTATACGGCGGAAGTCGCGCCGGAAACCGACTGGTCCTTCACCGCCAGCTTCCAGCATGTGGGCGACCGCTATACCCAGCTTGCCGATCAGGAACCGGGCGCGGGCAGCTTCCCCAATTCCATCTATTATGATCCGGCCACGGGCGCCTATGGCACCGGCGCCTTCGACTTCGGCTCCTACAAGCTCGGCGCCTATAATCTGGTCAACCTGTCGACCGGCATTAGCTGGAACAGCGGCCTGTCGGTCACGCTCTACGTCAACAATCTGTTCGACGAGAATGCGCTTTACTCGCTGGACCGGGAGCGCGGCGGCCGGGGACGGCTGGGCTATAATATCGGCACCCCGCGCAAGATCGGCGTGACTGTCCGCAAGGACTTCTAGAACCGCCTCCACCCGGGACGCCGGAAGCGAAGCCGCTTCCGGCGTCCTTGTTTTTGGGCGATACAGCCGGCCGATCCGCCGCTATGGTCGCCGGGTGATCGAGACCGGGACTGTCGTTGCGCAGGGAATGCGCTTTATCGAGGGCGGCGCCTTCGCCATGGGCTCGGACCGTTTCTATCCGGAGGAAGCGCCGGTCCGGCAGGTCCGCGTGGACGGCTTCTGGATGGACGAGACGCCCGTCACCAACCGGCAGTTCGCGCAGTTCGTGGAAGCCACCGGCTATCGCACCGCCGCGGAGACCGCGCCGGACCCCAAGGATTATCCCGGCATGGCGCCTGAAATGGCGCGTGCCGGATCGCTGCTGTTCCAGCGCACGGCGACGCCGGTGGACCTGGGCGACTTCAGCCAATGGTGGCAGTTCAGCTTCGGCACCGACTGGCGTCACCCCCATGGCCCTGACAGCAATCTGGACGAGCTTTGGGATCATCCGGTCGTCCACATCGTCTTCCAGGATGCGGAGGCCTATGCCCGCTGGGCAGGCAAGGCGCTGCCGACCGAGGCGGAATGGGAATTCGCGGCGCGCGGCGGGCTGGACGGCGCGGACTATGGCTGGGGCGACGAGCTTGCGCCGGGCGGAGCGATGCTGGCCAATTACTGGCAGGGCATGTTCCCCTACAGCAATCTGCTGGAGGACGGCTATGAACGGACCTCCCCGGTCCGGACCTATGCGCCCAATGGCTATGGGCTCTACGACATGATCGGCAATGTCTGGGAATGGACCGCCGACTGGTATGCCCCACCCAGGGTCGAGCGCAAGGCGAAGGGAAGTTGTTGCGTTCCGGCGAACCCGCGCGGCGGCGCGAAGCGGGAAAGCCTGGACCCCGCCAATCCGCATGTGCCGATCCCGCGAAAAGTGCTGAAGGGCGGTTCCCATCTCTGCGCGCCCAGCTATTGCCAGCGCTATCGCCCCGCCGCCCGACACCCTCAGGCGGTGGACAGTTCCACCAGCCATATCGGCTTTCGCTGCATCGTCCGCGAGCCGCGGCCCTGATTATCCAAGAACGGAAAAGACGTCATGCTCAACATGCCCTGGGACCAGCCCGCCACCATGATCGACCTGGACGGCAAGGCGCCGATCATCGGCACGATCCGTGATTGCGCCCAGCATTTCGCGATCTTCAAACCCCATGCGAAGGAACAGGCGCGCATCCTGCTGACCCAGCCCGTCCATCGCGAAGGCCGCAAGACGCGGACCTGGGTGCTGGAACCCTGGGAGATCGAAAAGCTGGTCGAGCGGATGAAGGCGGAGGTGCATTGAATTTGCGCCGGATTTGACAAGGACCATGCTCCTGCGCAGGCGGGAGCATCCAGCGTTTCCGGGATTTCAGACCGCGCCGCCCAATGCCTTGACCAACGCAACGCTCGCCCGCATCCGCTGCGTCTCCACCGACAGCAGCGCGCGCTGCGCCTCCAGCGCGTCCGTCTGCGCCGTCACCACCTCCAGATAGTCCGACGCCCCATCCCGATAGCGGGTCAGCGCCAGCTCACTCGTCCGCCCTGCCGCCGCGGCCGCGCTGCGCTGGTTCACCGCCTGATCGGCCAGATGCCGGTTCGCGGCGATCGCATCCTCTACCTGCCGGAACGCCCCCAGCACCGTCTCCCGATAGCCCGCGCTCACCTCTTCATATTCCGCGCGGGACATCTTCACCCCGGCCCTCCGCCGACCGCCGTCGAACAGCGCCAGCACCGCCGAAGCCGGTCCCAACCCCCAGAAACTGCTGGGCTTGCTGAACAACTCGCCATGCGTCGTTTGATACCCGCCGGACAGCCCCAGGGTCAGCGTCGGGAAAAAGGCCGCCCTCGCCACGCCGATCCGTGCATTGGCCGCAAACATCCGCCGCTCCGCCGCCGCAATATCCGGCCGCCGCTGCAACAGCTCCGAAGGCGCGCCCGCCGGCAATGGAGGCGCGCCGAGAGGCTGCACCCGCACCGGGACGGAGAAGTCGGACGCCACCGCCCCGACCAGCGCAGCGATCTCATGCTCGGTCGCCGCCCGCTCGTTGGCGACGGCGGAAATCTGCGCCCGCGCATTATCCAGCACGGTCTTGGCGCGGTTGACGTCGATCCCGGAGGCGATGCCGCCATCATGCCGCGTTGCCGTCAGTCGATAGGCCTTGCCGAATGCCTCCACCGTCTGGCGCAGCAATTCCGCCTCTGCGTCCAGCCCGCGCAACCGCGCATAGGCGTCCGCCACCGCCGCCTGAAGGCTGAGCCGCGCGGAGGCCAGATCGGCCTCGCTGGCCTGCGCATCCGCCCGCGCCGCCCTCACGCCGTTGCGGATGCGGCCCCAGAGGTCGAGTTCATAGTCCAGCGTGGCCCCCACCGAAAAATCATCATAGGTCGGCGCCGTTCCATTGCCGCCGAAACGCCTTCCAGACAGCCTCTGACGGCTGGCATCGCCCCCTGCATTCACCTGCGGGAACAGGTCCGCCCTCTCGATCCGCGCCGCCGCCCGCGCCTGGTCATAGCGCGCAAGGGCGGCCGCCAGCGTCGGACTGGCCTGCTCCGCCCGCGCCTCCAGATCGTTCAGCACGGGATCGCCAAAGGCCTCCCACCATTTGCCGCGCGACGCCTGGTCCATCGGCGTCGCCGCCGTCCAACCCTCAGCCTCCTTGAACGCCTGCGGCACGGCGGTTGCAGGCGGCCGGTAGGCTGGCGCCATCGAGCATCCCGCCAGCCCTGCCAGCAACAGGGCCGCCGCCCGGCGATCAACCCCCATGGGCAGCACCCTTGGCGGCGGCCTGGACATGCACCTTGTCGCCGCTGCGGATCGCATCGGGCGGCGTGTCGATGACCCGGTCGGTCGGCAGGACGCCACCCGACAGCAGCACCACATTGCCTTCGTCCCGCGCGATCGTGACGGGCTTGACGGTCACGCGGTCGTCCCGGCCCACCACCGCCACGGTCGGCCCGTCATTGCCGTAGAGGATCGCGCTGCCCGGCAGGGTCGCGCCATTGCCCGATCCCGCCGGCACCTTGAAGCGGACCTGCGCATAGGCGCCCGGCTTCAGCGCCCCGTCGCGATTGTCCGCCTGCAATTGCACCAGCACCGCGCCCGACTGGGCATCGACGGCGCCCGAACTGCTGGTCAGGATCGCGTCGAAGCTGCGCCCGGGATATTCCGGCAGGGTCAGCGTCGCCGCCATTCCCGGCCTGATGGCCGCCGAATAGCCTTGCGGCACCCGCACATAGATACGCATGCGATGCGTGTCGGACACGGTGAACAAGGGCTGGGCCGCCGCATTGCCCGCCACCACCAGAGCGCCGATCTGCGCCGACCGGCTCGTCACGACACCGCTGAACGGCGCGGACAGACGGGTGAAGCCCTGCAAGGCCTGCAAGCGCTTCACATTGGCGAGCGCCGCATTGGACAGGGCCCTGCGCGCGGCAAGATCGCCGGCCTTCTCATCCGCCTCCTGCCGCGAGACGGCGTCCTGCGCGAGCATGGAGGCCCAGCGCTTCGACGTGGTGGCGGCCAGCCGTTCATTGGCGAGCGCGGTCTGATAATCGGCCTGCGCCTGTGCGAGCTGCTGGTCCACCTCCGGCGCGTCCAATATGGCGAGCGGCTGCCCGGCCCCGACATGATCGCCTATATCGGCCAGCCACCGCCGCACATAGCCATTGGTCCGGGCAAAGATCGCCGCGCTGTTATAGGCCTGGACATTGCCCGGCAGCACCAATGCGTCGCCTTCGCCACCGGCGGACGGCGTCACCACCGAGACGGTGGGAATGGATGCGTCGGCAGCGACCTGCCTCAGTTCATTGGTCGCGCTGATCCGCGACGCCACGCCGATGCCGACGATGGCGACCGCGACGACCGCCGCGCCGATCCCTACCCGCTTCAACGTGCGGCTATCGGGTCCTTGCGCCTCGGGATTTTCGATGGGGTTGTGCTCAGACATGGCTCGGCTGCATTTCCAGGGAAGGCGCCTTTTGCCCATGCTTGCGATGGACGAAGGCGAATATGGTGGGAACGAAGAACAGGGTGGCGACCGTCGCGCAGATCAGGCCGCCGATGACCGCCCGGCCCAGCGGCGCATTCTGCTCGCCGCCGTCGCCCAGGCCCAGCGCCATCGGGCCCATGCCGATGATCATCGCAAGGGCGGTCATCAGCACCGGTCGGAACCGGACCATCCCCGCCTCCAGCGCGGCCTTGCCGGCGTCGCCCAGTTCAGCGAGCTTCTCCCGCGCGAAGCTGACGACCAGGATGGAGTTGGCGGTCGCCACGCCCATGCACATGATCGCGCCCGTCAGCGCGGGCACGGACAGCGTCGTACCGGTGGTGAACAGCATCCAAACGATTCCCGCCAGCGCCGCCGGCAGGGCCGTGATGATCACGAAGGGATCGACCCAGCTCTGGAAGTTGACGACGATCAGCAGGTAGATCAGCACGATGGCCCCGGCTAGCCCCCATCCCAGCCCGGAAAAGGCCGTGTTCATCGTCGCATATTGGCCGCGGATGGTGACGGTCGTCCCCTTGGGCAGTTCCTTCTCCAGCGACCGGATCGCCCGCTGCACATCCCGGGCGACCGCACCCAGGTCACGCCCCTGCGTCGTCGCGAAGATGTCCAGCACGGGCGCAATGTCATAGTGACTGACGATGGGCACGGTGTTGGACCGCTTGATCGTGGCCAGCCCGCCCAGCGGCTGAACCGAGGCGCTTGCCGCGCTGCCCGACACCGGCACATTGCTAAGGTCGCTCATGGAGCCCACCAGATATTCCGGCGCCTGCGCCACGACCGGATATTGCACGCCGTTTTCCGGGTTCACGAAGAAGACGGGCGCGGTCTGCGACGTGCCTGCAAGCTGGCTTGCCAGGCTGGTCGTCACGTCCCGCTCCGACAGGCCATATTGCCCGACGCGCGAGCGGTCGACCTCGACATCGAGCTGCGGCGAGCGCGCCGGCTGCTGGATGCGGGCGTCGGCCAGTCCCGAAATGGTGGCCATCTTCGCCAGCAGCTTCTGCGCATAGGCGCGATTGCCGGCGGCGTTCTTGCCCGCGATCTGCACGTCGATGGGCGCGGGCGCGCCGAAGTTCAGGATCTGGCTGGTGATGTCGGCCGGCAGGAAGGCGAAGCCGGTGCCGGGGAAGCGGCGCGGCAGCTCCCGCCGCAGGGTGGCGACGATCTCGTCCGTCGGCCGATGACCTTTGGTCAGCGCGATCAGCATGTCGCCATCCTGCGGGCCGATGGTGCCGCTATTATTGTAGATGGCGTTGATGCCGCTGACCGGCAGGCCGATATTGTCCGTGATGGAGGCGAGTTCCTTCGCGGGGATCAGTGAGCGGACTTCCCGCGCGATGCGGTCGAAGCGGGCGGCGCTGTCTTCGATCCGGGCACCCACCGGCACGCGCACATGCATCGCGATCTGCCCTGAATCGACCGAGGGGAAGAAGTTGCTGCCCAGCATCGGCAACAGCCCGAAAGACAGCAGAACGACGGCCATGAAGCCGAGCAGGAAGGGCTTGCGCGCATTCAGCGCCCGGTGCAGCAGCCCGACATAGCCGCGCCTTATCCTTTCGAAGCGCCGTTCGAACCCGCGCTGGAAGCGGACCAGCGGATTGCGCGAGGCAGGCGCTCCGGCCATATGCGCGTCGCCCTGTTCGACATGAGGCCGTAGCAGATACATGGCCATGGTCGGCACCAGCGTCCGCGACAGGATGAAGGATGCGATCATCGCGAACACGACGGAAAGCGCCATCGGCACGAACAGGAATCCGGCGACCCCCGGCAGGAAGAACATCGGCACGAACACGATGCAGATGCACAGCAGCGACACGAAGGCGGGCGTCACGATCTGCGCCGCGCCGTCCAGTATCGCCTCGATCACGCCCTTGCCCTGCTCCAGATGCCAGTTGATATTCTCTATGGTCACGGTGGCGTCGTCGACCAATATGCCGACCGCCAGCGCCAGCCCGCCCAGCGTCATGACGTTCAGCGTCTGGCCGAAGGCTGCAAGCGCCGCGACCGCCGCCAAGATCGCAAGCGGGATCGACAGCGCGATGATCACCGTCGAGCGCCAGGAGCCCAGGAACAGCAGGATCATCAGGGATGTCAGCGCCGCCGCGATGGCGCCTTCGTGAATGACGCCTTCCACCGCCGCCTTCACGAACAGCGACTGGTCGCCGATGGGCAATATCTTCAGGCTGTCCGGCAGGCCCGCCGCGATCTGGGGCAGCTTTTCCTTGACGCCGTCCACGATCGCCAGGGTGGAGGTGGCGCCGTTCTTGAGGATGGTCAGCAGCACGGACCGGCTGCCCTCGACATGCACGATATTCTGCTGCGGCCCGCTGCCGTCGCGGACATGCGCGACATCGCGCATCGTGATGGTCGCGCCGTTGACCACCTTGACGGGCAGGTCGTTCAGGGCCTCTATGGAGGAAGGCGCATTGTTCAGCTTCACGCTGTACTGGGTTTCCCCGATCTTGACGAAACCGGCCGGATTGATCTGGTTCTGCGCCGCGATCGCCGCACCCACATCCTGCGCCGACAGCCCCTTGGACTGAAGCGCCAGCGGATTGAGGTCGATCTGCACCTGCCGCTGCTTGCCGCCCGAGGGGAAAGGCATGGCAAGGCCGGGCACCGTGATCAGCGGCGGGCGGACCTGGTTCATCCCCATGTCGAACAGCTGCTGTTCCGACAGCCCCTTGCCCGACAGGGCGAGCTGGAGGATCGGCACGGTCGACGCGCTGTAATTCAGGACAAGCGGCGGCGTGATCCCCGGCGGCATCTGGCGCAACACGGTCTGCGACACCGACGTCACCTGCGCGGTCGCGGTGCGGATGTCGGCGCCCGGCTGGAAATAGATTTTGATGATGCCGATGCCCTGAAGCGACTGGCTCTCGATATGTTCGATGTCGTTGACCGTGGTGGTCAGCACGCGCTCATAGGGATTGACGATGCGGTTGGCCATGTCCTCCGGCGACAGGCCCGCATATTGCCAGGCGACCGCCACCACGGGAATGCGGATATTGGGAAAGATGTCGACCGGCGTTCGCGCTGCCGCCAGCACCCCCGCGATCGCGATCAGGATCGCCATCACGATGAAGGTGAGCGGACGATGCAGGGCAACCTTGACGATACCGATCATTCACGACTCCACGGATGCGCCGCCGGACGATCCCCGCCGCACATGACGATACAACCTCTCCAGATATTTTCGCCGCCTGATACCAAAGACGAAGCGCGCCAGGAAATGCGCATATCGTTTGCCGCATTTCCGGCCGTCGCCAGAAAGGCGGCCAGCGCGGAAATGCTCCAAGACGCGTGGGGACTTCGTTCGGGGCGAAGCGAATTTCCACACATCCTAGAATGCGACGGCATCCCCGGCCATGGCGGAGTGCTGCGGCAATGAGGGGGCATAGCCCGCGCACCTCCGCCGGCCAGCCGGGAGACGCCGCCACATTCGAAGCCGCCCATGCGCCCTTGGACATTCTGCGTCTAATATATAATATGGCATGATCGATATGTTGAGCGACATGATCCATGGACCTTCGCCATCTCCGCTATTTTCTGTGCGTCGCTGAGGAGATGCATTTCGGCCGCGCCGCGCTGCGCCTCGGCATATCGCAGCCGCCGCTCAGCCAGCAGATCCGTGCTCTGGAGGAGGAACTGGGCGTCCGCCTGTTCGACCGCACCAGCCGCAGGGTGCGATTGACGGAGGCCGGCCGGCTGTTCGAGCCTGAAGCACGCCGGACCCTTGCCCAGGCGGACCGCGCCGCACAGATCGCGCGCATGGCCCAAAGGGCGGAGATCGGGCGGCTGGGGCTGGGCTTCACCACTTCCGGCCCCTTCGTGCCTCCGGTGGCGCGGGCGCTCTACCGCTTCCGCCAGACCTATCCCGATGTCGAACTGATCCTGCGCGAACAAGGCCGCGACGAGCAGGTGGAGAGTGTGGCGAGCCGTCAGCTCGACCTTGGCATCGTGCGTAATTTCGAGGCGCCGGCGCTGCCCGAAGGCATGCTGTCCCGATGCCTACTCAAGGAAGAGATGGTGCTGGCCCTGCGCGCCGATCATCCGCTGGCGCTGCGCCCTGCCCCGCCGCGCATCGCTGACCTTTCCGACGAGCCGCTGGTGCTCTATGGCGCGCCCAATGGGACAGGGTTCACGGAGCATTTCCAGGCCCTGTGCGCGGAAGCAGGGTTCGTCCCGAAAATCTCGCATGAAGCCCGCAGCCTCGCGACCCTGCTGGGCCTTGTCGCGGCCGGCTTCGGCCCCACGGTGATTGCCGGGTCGATGGCGCGGCTGCACGTCGACAATGTGATCAACCGCCCCTTCGACGTGCCGGTCATGAGCGCGCTCTGGCTGATCCATCATGAGGATCTGTCACCGACCGGCCAGGCCTTTCTGAAGACCCTGCTGGAAGAACGTCATTTGTAGGAGTTAATTGAGGAAACATCTTCTGCTCAAGCCTCCTCTTCCCATTCCCTGTTCCAGCCTCTATGCATGGCCGCCGAAGGGTGGTTTCGACCGACCTTCATGATCGCGCCGGTGCCCTCCCAAGGGGCTTAATAGGGAATGCGGTGATGAATCCGCGGCTGTCCCTGCAACTGTAAGCGGCGAGCGAGACGCATAGCGATCCCCCGGAAGCGCCGGAGGATCAGCCACTGGGCCGGACGCTAAATCATGCGAGGCCTGGGAAGGCCATGCGCCAAGCTATGACCCGCGAGCCAGGAAACCTGCCTGCGTCTGGTCGCTCTTGCCTTGGTCCAGGGGATGGCCACGGCACGGTCCTCCGTCTGAGCGACGCTTCACGCAGCGGGAGCTGCTGTCGGCATGCCGGGCGCAAGAGCGTCCGTCCGGCATGAAGGCGGCTCCCGTCCGGTTTCGCAGACGCCGACGGGGTACCGACCCTATGAGCATATCGACCCATGAGCCGGAATCGCCCGGGGCGCCGGCCAGCCGTCTTCGCCGCCGCGCGACCGGCATGTTCGCCGGGCTCATCGCCGCCAATCTGACGGCCTGGATCGCGGCCTTCACGATCTTCGCGGGCGATCCGGTCATGCTGGGCACGGCGTTGCTGGCCTGGAGCCTGGGCCTCCGCCATGCCGTGGACGCCGATCATATCGCCGCCATCGACAATGTGACCCGCAAGCTGATGCAGGACGGCCAGCGGCCCCTGACCGTCGGCTTCTGGTTCGCCATCGGCCATAGCGGCATCGTCCTGATCGCCGCCGTCGCCATCGCTGTCGCCGCCAGTGCGCTGAGCCGGGTGGAAGCGGCGGGAGCCATCGGCGGCACCATCGCGACAATGGTGTCGGCGACCTTCCTCTTCGCCATCGCGGCGATGAACCTGATCATCCTCCGATCAGTTCTCAGGACGTTCAACCATGTTCGAAAGGGTGGAGCCTATGTCGATGAAGATATGGACATATTGCTTGGCAATCGGGGTTTGCTCGCACGCCTCTTCCGCCCGCTTTTCCGGCTGGTGACGCGAAGCTGGCACATGGCTCCGCTCGGCTTCCTCTTCGGTCTGGGCTTCGATACCGCAACCGAAGTCGCCATTCTGGGCCTGTCCGCCGGTCAGGCCGCCAGCGGCCTTTCGGTTGCGACCGTCCTCATCTTTCCCCTGCTCTTCGCGGCGGGCATGGCGCTGATCGACACGGCGGACGGTGCCCTGATGATGGGCGCCTATCAGTGGGCGTTCGTGAAGCCGATCCGCAAGCTCTACTACAATATCACCATCACGCTGGTGTCGGCGCTGGTCGCGCTGCTCATCGGCGGGATCGAGGCAGCGGCCCTGCTGGGCGACAAGCTCGGCCTCAGCGGCGGCGTCTGGACCCTTGCCGCCGACCTTGGCGAGCATTTCAACAGCCTCGGCTTCATCATCATCGGCCTGTTCGCCGCCTGCTGGCTGCTGAGCTGGGCCATCTATCGCTGGAAAGGCTTCGACGAGATCGAAGTCGCTCCCATCCCCAGCCACCAACCGCAAGGAAATCCCGCATGAAAAAGGTTCCCGCCACCGTCATCACTGGCTTTCTCGGCGCCGGCAAGACCACGCTGATCCGTCACCTCATCGAACATGCGGGCGGCCGCCGCCTCGCCCTCATCATCAACGAATTCGGGGACGTGGGCGTCGACGGCGCGCTGGTGCGGGGCTGCGGCGACGAAGCCTGCCCCGACAAGGACATCATCGAACTGGCCAATGGCTGCATCTGCTGCACCGTGGCCGACGATTTCCTGCCGACCATGCAAAAGCTGCTCGACCGGCCCACCCCGCCCGATCACATCATCATCGAGACCAGCGGCCTTGCCCTGCCCAAGCCGCTGGTGAAGGCCTTCCAATGGCCCGACATCCGCACGCGCGCCACGGTCGACGGAGTGATCGCCCTGATCGACGCCGACGCGCTGGCGGCGGGTCGCTTCGCCCATGACGAGGCGGCGCTCGCCGCCGCCCGCGCGGCCGACCCGACGCTGGATCATGACAGCCCCATCGAGGAACTGTTCGAGGACCAGCTTGCCTGCGCCGACCTTGTCCTGCTCAACAAGACCGATCTGGTCGCCGTGGACCGGCTGGCCGTGCTGGAGCAGGAACTGGCCCAGGAAATCCGCCCCGGCGTCCGCATCCTCCGCACGGCGAGGGGAGAGATCGAACCGGCCATATTGCTCGGCCTCGGCGCCGGGGTGGAGGACGGGATCGATGCCCGTCCCTCGCACCATGACGATGGGGAGGATCACGACCATGACGATTTCGAGAGCTTCATCGTCGACCTGGGCGAACTTTCCGGTCCGGAGCCGCTGTTGGCGGCGCTGGCGGAGAGCATCGCCGTGCATGACATCCTGCGCGTGAAGGGCTTCCTCGCCATAGAAGGGCGCCCCGCCCGCCTCGTGCTGCAAGCCGTCGGCCCCCGCATCCAGCATCATTATGACCGGCACTGGCAGGCCGACGAACCGCGCCGCTCCCGCCTGGTGGTGATCGGCCAGAGCGGCATGGACCGCGCCGCCATAGAGGCCGCGCTCGGCGCGCAGATGGCCGCTGCCTGATGCATCTGCTGACCGCCACGCCCGGCACCGTCTCCAACGGCGACGAAGCCATCGACCTCGGCCAGTCGCCGGGCGACATCGTGCTGCTGACCGTGGCGGACAGCGAACTTGCCTGTTTCGCGAGCGCAGCCCATGTTCTGGGGCAGGAACTGGGCAGGGCGGCGCCCGAAATCCGGCTGGCCAATCTCCTCCAGCTCAAGCACCCCTATTCCGTCGATCTGTATGTCGAAAAGGTCGTCGCCCACGCCAAATTCGTCTGCGTCATCCTGCTGGGCGGCAAGAGCTATTGGCCCTATGGCATTGATGAGATTGCAAATATCGCCCGGAAAAAGGGCATAGCCTTTGCGGCGATCGCCGATGGGCGAGAAGATGACCCCGCTTTGCGCGCCGCATCGACCGTCACGGCGGAGAGCTGCGATCTCCTGCGCGACTATCTGCGGCAGGGCGGCATTGCCAACGCCATCGCCTTCCTGCGCAACGCCGCCCGCCTTGCCGGCTTCGATGCGGGCGTTCCCGATGCGCCCGTTCCGGTGGCCGACGCGGGCCTCTATTTGCCCGGCGTGGATCGACCCACGCTGGATCAGGTCAGGAGCGGATGGAAGGCAGGGCAGCCGACAGCCCTCTTCCTCTTCTACCGCACGCTGCTGATCGCGGGCACACTGGACGCCGTGGACCGCATGGTCGCGGGATTGGAGACGGCGGGCCTCAACGTCCTTCCCGTCCATGTGCGCGCCTTGCGCGAACCTTTCGCCCGGGACTTCCTGCAAGGGCTGATGGCGGAGGCGCCGCCGGACGTCATCCTCAACGCCACCGCCTTTGCCGCCAGCGCGCCGGGCGAGCCGCGCACGCCCTCCATCCTCGAACAGGCGGATTGCGCGATCCTCCAGACGATCTTCGCCAGCGCCGAACAGAGCGCCTGGGAGTCGAGCGCCCGCGGGCTTGGCCCCCGCGACCTCGCCATGCATGTCGCGCTGCCGGAGGTGGACGGCCGCCTCTTCACCCGCGCGGTCGCCTTCAAGGCCGCGGCACGGTTCGATGCCCGCACGGAATGCAGCATCGTCGTGCCCCAGATACTGGAAGATCGTGTCAGCTTCGTATCCCAACTTACTGCAAATTGGGCTAAACTCCGTAGAACGCGAGTGGAGGAACGTCGCGTCGCGCTCATCCTCGCCAACTATCCCAACAGGGATGGCCGCATCGGCAATGGCGTCGGCCTCGATACGCCCGCCAGTGCCGCCGCCATTCTGAAGGCCCTGGCGGAAGCAGGCTACGGAACGGATGATGCGCCCACCGACGGCGCCGCGCTGATGCAGCGCATGACAGGTGGCATCACCAATGCCGCGCCGGACCGTCCGGGTGAAATCACCCTCTCGCTCCAGGCCTATGACGCAGTCTTCGCCACGCTGCCCCAAGGGGTCCGCGAAGCGGTCCAATGCCGCTGGGGCGCGCCCGAAACCGATCCTTTCTTCCGCGATGGCGCCTTCCATCTGCCGGTGCACCGCTTCGGCCGGATCGCGGTCGCCGTGCAGCCGTCGCGCGGTTATCATGTCGATCCCAAGAGCAGCTATCACGACCCGGCGCTGCCCCCGCCCCATGCCTATCTCGCCTTCCATATCTGGCTGGCCGGCGATTTCGGCGCCCATGCCGTCGTCCATGTCGGCAAGCACGGCAATCTCGAATGGCTGCCGGGCAAGGCGATCGCGCTGTCCGAAAACTGCTTTCCGGAAATCTGCGCCGGGCCGATCCCGCAAATCTATCCGTTCATCGTCAACGATCCCGGCGAAGGCACCCAGGCCAAGCGTCGCATCGGCGCCTGCATCGTCGACCATCTGACGCCGCCATTGACCCGCGCCGAGAGCTACGGCCCGCTCAAGGAACTGGAGGCTCTGGTCGACGAATATTATCTCGCCGCCGGCATGGACCCACGCCGGCTGGAAACGCTGCGCAAGGACATTCTGGCCCTCGCCGCCTCGCAAGGGCTGGACAAGGATTCAGGCGCGCAGGGAAGCGGAGACGAAGCTTTAGCAGCGATCGACAACTATCTGTGCGAACTCAAGGAAATGCAGATACGCGACGGGCTGCACGTTTTCACGCAAAGCCCGAAGGGTTCGCTTCGCCGCGACCTACTCATGGCCCTTGCCCGCTGCCCAAGGGGTATGGACGATGCCGGCCAGCAGTCCCTGCTCCGTGCGCTGGCGGATGATCTTGGGCTGGATCTCGACCCGCTCGACTGCACGATGGGCGCGCCCTGGGCCGGACCCCGGCCGGAAGCGCTGCAAAGCCTGACAGGAGCACCTTGGCGCAGCACGGGCGACACGGTGGAACGGCTGGAACTTCACGCCATCCGCCTGCTCGATGAGTTGGAACATCGTCATTCCCGCGCGTGCGGGGATGACGGCAGTTGCCGGAAAGGCGCTCCCGGTCCACGGAGCGCTGCGGTTCTCAAGGCTATCGAAACCGATCTCGCCCCGCGCGTCGATGGCTGCGGAGAGGCCGAAAAAGCCGCACTCCTCAAAGCCCTCAACGGCGATTTCGTCGCCCCGGGCCCTTCCGGAGCGCCCACCAGGGGTCGCCCCGACGTCCTCCCCACCGGGCGCAATTTCTATTCGGTCGACACCAGGGCCGTGCCCACGGTGGCGGCATGGAATCTCGGGCAGCGCTCCGCCGATCTCATCGTGCAGGACTATCTCCAGCGCGAGGGCGACTATCCCCGCGCCATCGCCCTTTCCGCCTGGGGCACCGCCAATATGCGGACCGGCGGCGACGACATAGCGCAGGCGCTGGCCCTGATGGGCGTCCGGCCCCGCTGGGACTGGGCTTCGGGCCGGGTCATCGGTTTTGAGGTCATGAAGATCGCGGAACTGAACCGCCCCCGCGTCGACGTCACCTTCCGCGTGTCCGGCTTCTTCCGCGACGCCTTCCCGGAACAGATCGACCTGCTCGACAGCGCCGCCCGCGCCGTCATGGCGCTGGACGAGCCGGACGAGGACAATCCGGCCGCCGCCCGCCACCGCATCGAAACCGCCGCGCTGATCGCGCAGGGCACGCCGGAAAAGGCCGCGCGGCGCCGCGCGGGAAGCCGCGTCTTCGGTTCGAAACCGGGCGCCTATGGCGCCGGCCTCCAGGCGATGATCGACGAGAAGATCTGGCACGACCGGTCGGACCTTGCCAATGTCTATCTCGACTGGGGCAGCTATGCCTATGGCGGCGGGGTGGAAGGCGACAGCGAACGCGGCCTCTTCGCGCAGCGCCTGACCGAAGCCGACGCGCTGATCCAGAATCAGGACAATCGCGAGCACGACCTGCTCGACAGCGACGATTACTACCAGTTCGAGGGCGGCATCGCCGCCGCGGTCGAGCATCTCTCCGGCAGGAGGCCGCTCAGCTATCATAACGACCACAGCCGTCCCGAACGTCCCGTCATCCGCACGCTGGAGGACGAGATCGGCCGCATCGTCCGCGCCCGCGTCGCCAACCCCAAATGGATCGCGGGCATGATGCGCCACGGCTACAAGGGCGCGTTCGAGATCGCGGCCTCCGTCGACTATCTCTTCGCCTTCGCCGCGACCACCCATGCGGTGAAGGACCATCATTTCGACGCGGTCCACGCCGCCTTCATCGAGGATGAGGCGGTTCGCGCCTTCATGGCGGAAGCCAATCCGGCCGCCCTGCGGGAGACCGCCGCCCGCCTCCACGAAGCGCTGGACCGCGCCCTTTGGAAACCCCGGTCGAACAGCGCCGCCATGCTTCTCTCCCAACTCAAGGATGCCCCGCAATGATCGAACGCACGCCCGAACAGCATGCCGAAAAGATGAAGAAGAAACAGGCCGCCCATGACAGGATCATGGCGACCAAGACGCAGGAAAAGGGCCTGCTGATCGTCCACACCGGCAAGGGCAAGGGCAAGACGACCGCCGCGCTCGGCATGGTGGTCCGCGCCATCGGCCATGGCAGGAAGGTGGGCGTCGTGCAGTTCGTGAAGGGCGCGATGACCACCGGAGAAAAACGGGTGTTCGATGCATTCCCCGACAATGTCGAATTCAAGCCGATGGGCGAAGGCTTCACCTGGAACACGCAGGACCGGACGCGGGACATTGCCCTTGCACGCGAAGCATGGGATGAGGTGAAACGCATGATCGCCGATCCGGCCTATGACATGGTCCTTGCCGATGAACTCAACATCGTCCTGCGCTACGACTATCTTCCGGTCGAAGAGGTGCTGGAGGCCGTGACCGCCAGGGGCGAAATGAAGCATGTCATCGTCACAGGCCGCAACGCGCCCGAGGCGCTGATAGAGGCGGCCGATCTCGTCACTGAAATGACCCTCGTCAAACATCCCTTCCGCAGCGGCGTGAAGGCCCAGCCGGGAATCGAATTCTGACACACACCGCCTTCGACATCGCCGCCTTCGAGGAACTGGTGCACCTGCGCCGCGACGTGCGCCATTTCCTCACCGATCCGCTGGACGAGAGCGAGGTCGAACGGCTCCTTGCCCTCGCCCATAGCGCGCCCTCTGTCGGGCTTTCGCAGCCCTGGCGTTTCGTCCGGATCGAAACGCCCGCCTTGCGCGAGGATCTTGCCGCCCATGTCGACGCGCAGGTGATCGAGGCGGGCAGTATCTATCGGGGGGAGGAAGACAGGCTGTACCGAAGCCTGAAATTGCACGGCCTGCGCGAAGCGCCGGTGCTTTTCGCGGTCTATTGCGACGAAGGCACGGAAACCGGCCACAGGCTGGGCGCGATCACCATGCCGGAGGCGCGCCGCTATAGCTGCGTGATGGCGATCCACACCCTCTGGCTGGCTGCCCGCACGCGCGGCATCGGCATGGGCTGGGTTTCGATCCTCGACCGCCCGACCGTAGACGCCCTGCTCGCCATTCCGGAAAACTGGCGCTGCCTCGGCCTGCTGTGCCTGGGCTATCCGGTGAGCGAGGAGGCGACGCCGGAACTGGAGAGGCGCGGCTGGGAACATCGCACAGACTGGCATTCCACCATTGTCACGCGCTGACGATTCCCGTCCGAAGGCCTCTTCCCTTTCCTTTCCGCCCGGCCTATGAGCGTTTTTGGAGCGGGTTCCGCCCGCTCCATCGATCGCGTCGGTGCCCCGAAGGGGCTTAAATGGGAACGCGGTGCGGGAGGAGACTCCCTAATCCGTGGCTGTCCCTGCAACTGTGAGCGGCGAGCAAGGCAAGGACGTGCGGTTCCCCCCGGGGAACGGCCAGCCACTGGAGCGATCCGGGAAGGCCCGTGCCGAAGCGACGACCCGCAAGCCAGGAGACCTGCCGAACGCAAAGGTCGCTCTAGCCATGGTCCAGGGGATGGTCACGGCTCGGTTCTCCGCACGGGCGACGAAATGCGGCTGGGGGTGAACCCTCCGGCCGTCGTTGCGACGTGGGAGGTAAGGTCCGTTGCCAGACGCGCAAAGCGCATCGTCCGCCGCCATTCGCGGCTGGTGCCCGACGGCATGGCGCCCGATGATGGCGGGCGACGGGCTGCTGGTGCGGGTCCGTCCACCGCTGGGCCGCCTGACCGTTCCCCAGGCCATCGGCCTTGCCGAAGCCGCGCGTCTTCACGGCAATGGCCTTGTCGACCTCACCAACCGGGCCGCGCTCCAGCTTCGCGGCGTGACGGAACAAGGCCATGGCCCGCTGCTCCGGCACCTTGTCGCCCTGGGCCTTACGGATCACGATCCGGCCCGCGAAGCGCGCCGCAATTTCCTGCTCGCTCCCGATTCATCGCCCGGGGATGACACGGAAAGCATCGCGCTCAGCCTGATCGCCCACATCGATGAGCTGCCCCAGCTTCCTTCCAAGATAGGGATCGCCATAGATGCCGGGCCTGCGCCCTGTCTTGCCGCCGTCCCCGCCGATTTCCGGTTCGAGCGCAGCGAGGCGGGCAGGCTGCTGCTGCGGGTGGAGGGGCGTCCGCTGGGTTCGCCCACCAGCGTTGAAACGGCGGCGCGCGACCTGATTGCGCTTGCCCGCTGGTTCCTTGCCACGGGCGGCGGCGCATCGGGCCGTGCCGCCCGGCACGAAGCCCCGCTGCCGACCGCTGCCGACATCGCGCCCGCGCCATCCCGCCCGCTGTCCCGATTGCTGGCGGAGGCATCGGGGCCTTTCCACGGCATTCCCTTCGGTCAGTTTGACGCCGACAGCCTTATCGCGCTGGCCGGGAAACCGCATGTCACGGCCCTGCGCCTCACCCCATGGCGCGGTTTGATCCTGGAGGGCGGCGCAGACAGTGCGGAGCACGCCTCTCCTGACGGCCTGCTCCGCGTCGACGCCTGCCCCGGCGCGCCCGCATGCCCGCAGGCAAGCGTCGAGACGCGCGGCCTCGCCACCCGGCTCGCGCCCCTTGTCGAAGGGTCGCTGCATGTGTCCGGCTGCGCCAAGGGCTGCGCCCGCCAAAGGCCCGCAGGGCTGGTCCTCACCGGCCGGCAGGGCCGCTTCGACCTGTCCCGCAACGCCCGCGCCGGATCGCCGCCGGAAAAAACCGGCCTGACCGCCCGACAAATCCTCGCCCTGTTCGGAAGGCCCTGATGCCCCACAGCTACGAAACCGACGGAGCCGCCATCTATCGGCAGTCCTTCCGCACCATTCGCGCCGAAGCCGACCTTGCCCGCTTCTCGCCCGAGGAGGAACGCATCGCCGTCCGCATGATCCATGCGGCGGGCCTGGTCGGACTTGCTTCCCACATCCGCTTTTCGCCGTCCTTCGCCCGGGACGCCATCGCCGCGCTTCAGGCGGGCGCGCCGATCCTCTGCGACGCGCGCATGGTGTCGGAGGGCATAACCCTGAAGCGCCTGCCCGCCGCCAATCCGATCCTCTGCACCCTGAACGATCCGCAGGTGCCTGCCCTGGCGGCGCAAATGTCCAACACCCGCTCGGCCGCGGCGCTCGAACTCTGGCGCCCGCATCTGGAAGGCGCGCTGGTCGCGATCGGCAATGCCCCGACGGCGCTTTTCCATCTGCTCAACATGCTGGAGGACCCCGACTGCCCCCGCCCGGCCGCGATCATCGGCTGCCCCGTCGGCTTCGTCGGCGCGGCAGAATCGAAGGAAGCGCTCTGGCGCAGCCGGCCCGTCCCCTGCTGTATCGTGGAGGGTCGCCCCGGCGGCAGCGCCATCACGGTCGCGGCGGTGAATGCGATAGCGAGCCCGGCGGAATGAGCGGCGGGACCATCCATGGCGTCGGCCTGGGACCGGGGGCGCAGGACCTGATGAGCGTCCGCGCCGACCGGCTGATCCGCAATGCCCGGCACATCGCCTATTTCCGCAAGAGGGGAAGGTCGGGCCATGCCCGCAGCATCGTGGAGGGCATGTTGCGCGCCGATGCCGTCGAATATCCGATGGAATATCCGGTCACGACGGAAATCCCGCTGTCAGACCCGCGCTACAATGATCTGCTCTCGACCTTCTATGCCGATTGCACGGCGCATCTGGACAGGCTTTCGGCACGCGGCGAGGATGTGGTCGTCCTTTGCGAAGGCGATCCCTTCTTCTACGGCAGCTTCATGCACCTGCACAGCCGCCTTGCCGCGCCGGTGAAGATCGTCCCCGGCATCACCGGCATGTCCGGCGCCTGGACCGCCAGCGGCACGCCGATCAGTTGGGGCGACGATGTCCTGACGGTGTTGATGGCCACCCTGTCCGAAGAGGAACTGACCCGCCGCATCCGCGACAGCCATGCTCTGGTCGTCATGAAGATCGGCCGCAACCTTCCCAGGCTTCGCCGCGCCGTCGAAGCCGCCGGCAAGCAGGACAGCGCCTGGCTGGTCGAATATGCGACCATGGCGGATCAGCGCATCACCCCGCTGGCGGAAGCGACCGACGTCACCGCTTATTTTTCGATCCTGCTGGTCCACGGACAGGGCCGCCGTCCATGACCGGATGGGTCGTGGCAGCCGGTCTTGGTCCGGGAGCGGACGCGCTCATCACGCCGGAGGTGGCGGATGCGCTGGCGCAGGCGAGCGACGTGATCGGATACATCCCCTATGTCGCCCGGGTGGCCCAAAGACCGGGCCTGACGCTCCACGCCTCGGACAATCGGGTCGAACTCGACCGCGCCGCCCATGCCCTGGCCCTCGCCGCGCAGGGCAAGCGGGTGGCGGTGGTTTCCTCGGGCGATCCGGGGGTCTTCGCCATGGCCTCCGCCCTGTTCGAAGCCGTGGAGGCGGGGCCGGAGGACTGGCGCGACCTCGACATCCGCGTCCTGCCCGGCATCACCGCCATGCTCGCCGCCGCCGCAAGGGCGGGCGCGCCGCTCGGCCATGATTTCTGCGCCATCAACCTGTCCGACAATCTCAAGCCCTGGCCGCTGATCGAGCGCCGCCTGCGCCTCGCCGCACAGGCCGATTTCGCCATGGCCTTCTACAATCCCCGTTCCCGTTCCCGGCCGGAGGGTTTCGGGCGGGCGCTGGCGATCCTGCGCGAGGAATGCGGCGAGGACCGGTTCATCCTGTTCGCCCGGGCCGTCTCCACGCCGGAGGAAACGCTGAGCGTGGTGCCGTTGAGCCGGGCCACTGCGGACATGGCCGACATGCGCACCATGGTCATCGTCGGTTCCAGCCGCACCCGGCTGATCGAACGCTCCGGCCCACCGATCCTCTATACGCCGCGCTCCGCCGCATGACCCAGCCATTGCAGCACCCCGGCGACCTCATGCGTCACCTGCGCCGCTGGACAGGCCGGACGCTCGATCATCACGACCGGCAGTCCCAGCATCCGCGCGGCGACCAGCTTCGCCCGCGCGCCGCCGCCGCCCGCATTTTTCGACACCACGCAGTCGATGCCATGGGCGCGCATCAACCGCATGTCGCCCTCCACCGTGAAGGGACCGCGGTCGATGACCAGCGCATGATCGGGCAGCCCCGGCGCAACGGCGGGCATATCGACGAAGCGCAACAGATAATGATGCTGAGGCTGCACGGCGAAGGCGTCCACATGCATGCGCCCCAGGGCCAGCATCACATTCCGCCTGGCTCCCTCCAGCGCCGCCACCGCCCCGGCCATGTCCGGCACATGGGTCCAGCAGTCTCCCTCCGCCGCGGTCCAGGGCGGCCGGGTCAGCATGATGTGCTCCACCCCCGCCTCCCGCGCCGCGCCAAGGGCATTCCCGCTCATCACAGCGGCGAAGGGATGAGTGGCGTCCACCAGATGGGTGACGCCTTCCTCCCGCAAATAGCGCGCGAGGCCGGCCATGCCCCCGAAGCCGCCGACGCGCACCGGCACCGGCTGCGCCCGTGGTTTGTCCGTCCGCCCCGCATAGCTCAACACCGCGCGAACGCCCCGCTCGGCAAGAGCAGCCGCAAGCGCGCTCGCTTCCGTGGTGCCGCCCAGAATGAGGATGTTGGACATGCCCGATACTCCTGACGGTCCGTGGCTGACGATCGTCGGCATCGGGGAAGACGGCCCGAATGGCCTGTCGTCCGCCGCCCGCGAAGCGCTGGAGAAAGCCGCGCTCGTCGCCGGAGCGCCGCGCCATCTTGCGCTGCTGCCAGCCCTTAGGGCCGAAAGCCTGCCCTGGCCAGTCCCGTTCGCGGCCGGCGTTCCGATGCTGCTCGCCCGCCGTGGAGACCCAACCGTCCTGCTTGCCTCCGGCGATCCCTTCTGGTTCGGCGCGGGGAGCAGCATCACGCGGCATTTGCGGCCGGATGAATGGACGGCGCACCCTGCCCCCTCCACATTCTCCCTTGCCGCCGCGCGGCTGGGCTGGGCGCTTCAGGACGTGGAATGCCATGGCCTCCACGCCGCGCCGCTGACGCGGTTGCGCCCCGGTCTCGTGCCCGGCCGCCGCGCCATATTGCTGCTGCGCGACGGGCAGGCGGCGGTCGAGCTTGCCGCCTGGCTGACGGAACAGGGCTTCGGCCGTTCGACCCTGCATGTGCTGGAAGCGCTGGGCGGCCCCCGCGAACATATCCGCCAGTGCACGGCCGAAGCGCCGGACCTTGCCGATGTCGCGCATCCCGTTGCGGTCGGCCTGTCCGTGGCGGGCGAAGGCAGGACGCTCCCCCGCTCCAGCGGCATCCCCGACGACTGGTTCGACCATGACGGCCAGATCACCAAGCGCCCGGCCCGCGCCCTGACCCTGTCCGCCCTGGCGCCCCGCCCTGGCGAGACATTATGGGACATAGGCGCAGGTTCCGGCTCCATCGCCATAGAATGGCTGCTCGCCCATTCCTCCACCCAGGCCATCGCTTTCGAGGCCGATCCGGATCGCGCCGCCCGGGCGCGCGCCAATGCCCTTCATCTGGGCGTCGACCGCCTGACCGTCATGGAGGGCAGAGCGCCCGACATCCTGACCGGCCGGACCCGCCCCGAGGCCGTCTTCATCGGCGGAGGGCTGAGCCAGTCCCTGCTCGCGACATTGTTCGCCCTGCCCGGCGGTCCCACGCGCCTTGTCGCCAATGCCGTCACGCTGGAATCGGAAGCGCTGCTTGCCAAATGGCATGCCGACAAGGGCGGCGACCTGCTTCGCATCGAGCTTGCGCAGGCGATGCCCCTGGGCAGCCGTCGCGGCTGGCGTTCCGCCTATCCGCTGGTGCAGTGGAGCGTGACGCTATGATCGTCGCCGGCTTCGGCTTCCGCCACAGCGCGTCGCTCGCTTCGCTGGAATCGGCGCTGGAGCAGGCGACGGGCGCCATGATCGCGGTCGACGCGCTGGCAACCCTCGATGGCAAGGCCGGGCAGCTTGCGCCATTGGCGCGCAAGCTCGCCCTGCCCCTGATGGCCGTCGGCGTGGAAAGGCTGGCGGAACAGCCCGTGGCCACCCGATCTCCCGCCAGCATGGCCGCCCATGGCACCGGCAGCGTCGCCGAAGCCACGGCCCTCGCCGCTTCAGGGCCAGAGGGCCGCCTGCTAGCGCCCCGCGCCTTCTCCTCCGACCGCCTCGCAAGTTGCGCCCTAGCCGAAAGCCCTGCCCCATGACCGTTCATTTCATCGGCGCCGGTCCCGGCGCGCCCGACCTCATCACCCTGCGCGGGCGCGACCTGATCGCACGTTCTCCGGTCTGTCTCTATGCCGGATCGCTGGTGCCCGCCGCCCTGCTCGATCATTGTCCGGCGGGCGCGCGGATCGTCAACACGGCGCCGCTGACGCTGGACGAGATCGTCGCCATCATCGTCGATGCCCATCAAGCGGGGCATGACGTCGCGCGCCTTCATTCCGGCGACCTGTCCGTCTGGTCGGCCATGGGCGAGCAGCTTCGGCGGCTGAAAGCGATCGGCATTCCTTTCAGCATCACGCCCGGCGTCCCCTCCTTCGCCGCCGCCGCTGCCGCCATCGGCGCCGAACTGACGCTGCCCGAACTCGGCCAGTCGGTGATCCTCACGCGGACGCCGGGGCGCGCCAGCGCCATGCCGTCCGGTGAAAGCCTCTCTGCATTCGGCGCGACCGGCGCGACGCTCGCCATCCATCTGTCGATCCATAATCTGGCGCAGGTGGTGCGCGACCTGATCCCGCATCATGGCGCCCATTGCCCCGCGGCCGTGGTGTGGCGCGCAAGCTGGCCGGATCAGCGGATCGTGCGGGCGACGCTGGGCACCATCGGGGAAGCTGCTGCGGACGGGCCCGAACGGACCGCCATCATTCTTGTCGGCCCGGTGCTGGGCAGCGAGGATTTCGCGGAAAGCAGCCTCTACGCGCCCGGCTATGACCGCCGTTTCCGACCGGCCAGCGCCGACTCCGCCTTCATCGACAAGCCATGACGCCGGGCCTTCTGATCGCGGCGCCCCGATCAGGATCGGGCAAGACGACCGTCACGCTGGGCCTGCTGCGGGCCTTTTCCCGAATGGGCATCAGGGTACAGCCGTTCAAGTCCGGCCCCGACTATATCGACCCGGCATTTCAGCAGGCGGCCAGCCGCCGCCCCTCCTTCAACCTCGACAGTTGGGCGATGTCCGCATCGCAGATGGCGACCGTTGCAGGCCGGGCCGACGCAGAACTGATCGTCGCGGAAGGCGTGATGGGCCTGTTCGACGGCGCCCCCGCCGTCGGGGAAGCCGGCACCGGCGCGAGCGCGGACATCGCGGCGCTGTTCGGCTGGCCCGTCCTTCTCGTCATGGACGTGTCGGGCCAGAGCCAGTCCGCCGCCGCCATCGCCAGCGGTTTCCGTGGCCTTCGTTCCGATATTTCCATGGCAGGCGTCGTCCTCAACCAAGTCGCCAGCCAGCGCCACGAACGGCTGATCCGCGCGGCGATGGAGGGGGCGGACATCCCCGTCCTGGGCGCCATTCCGCGCTCCGCCGCGCTCCACCTGCCGGAGCGTCATCTGGGTCTGGTCCAGGCGGCCGAACAGGCCGATCTCGACCGGATCATCGACCGGATGGCGGACATCGTGGCGACCCATGTGGACCTCAACGCTGTCCGGCGCGCGGCCCGGTCCGCCCCGGCGCAGGATCGCGCTTCAATGCCGACCCTGCCGCCACCCGGCCAGCGCATTGCCATCGCCCGGGACGAAGCCTTCTCCTTCACCTATGCGCATCTCCTGTCCGGCTGGCGGGATGCAGGCGCGGAAATCCTGCCCTTCTCCCCCCTGGCCGACGAAGCCCCGGCAGCCGATGCCGATGCGGTCTGGCTCCCCGGCGGCTATCCCGAACTCCATGCGGGCCGGATCGCGCAGGCGGCCCATTTCCTTTCCGGCCTGCGCCGCCACGCACTGGACCGTCCGATCCATGGCGAATGCGGCGGCTATATGGTGCTGGGACAGGCGCTGATCGATGCCGACGGGCGGGCACATGCCATGGCCGGCCTGCTCGGCCTCGTCACCAGCTTCGCGGAACGGCGCCTTCATCTTGGCTACCGACAGGCGCGCTTGCTGGCGCCGATGGGCGGCATGCCTGCGGGAGCGATGCTGAACGGCCATGAATTCCATTATTCCACCATCGTCGAGCAACCGGACAGCCCGCTCGCTCATGTGACCGACGCGGAAGGTCAGGCCGTTCCGTCGACGGGATCGCATCGCGGCCGCGTCACCGGCAGTTTCTTCCACCTCATCGCTCCCGCCTCGAAAGCCTCCTCATGATCAGCATCGACCTTATCGGCATCGGCACGGGCAATCCCGATCACCTCACCCGCGCCGCGGTGAAGGCGATGAACGACGCCGACCTCATCCTGCTGCCCCGCAAGGGCGACGCCAAGTCCGACCTCATCGACCTGCGCCGCGCCATTTGCGCCGAACTGCTGACGCAGGCGGTGAAAATCGTGGAATTCGACATGCCCCGGCGACCGGACCGGACCGATTATGTCGGCGCCGTCCTCGACTGGCACGATGCCATCGCCGCGCTCTGGATGGAGCAGGTCGCCCGGCACCTTCCCGAAGGCGGCAGGCTCGCCCTGCTGGTCTGGGGCGATCCGTCGCTTTATGACAGCAGCCTGCGCATCGCCGGGCGCCTGCCGGACGTGAAGGTCCGCGTGATCCCCGGCATCACCAGCGTACAGGCGCTGACCGCCGCCCACGGCATCTGCCTCAACGACCTTGCCGATCCCGTGCTGATCACCACCGGCCGGCGCCTCAGCGAACGCGGCTGGCCGGACTGCGCCGACAGCCTGGTCGTCATGCTGGATGGCCATTGCGCCTTCCAGACCCTGCCGCCCGAGGGTCTCGACATATGGTGGGGCGCCTATCTGGGATTGCCCCAGGAAAGACTCGCCCAGGGTCCGCTGGCCATGAGGGGGGCCGAAATCGCCTCATGCCGCGCCGCGCTCCGCCAGGAACACGGCTGGATCATGGACATCTATCTTTTACGAAGGCGCAAGACGGTCCGACGACCCTGAAGCCGTCAGGCGACGTTCGGCATCAATTCGATGATCGGCCTGCTCGCGGCCTGTCGCAGGCCGCTCGATGCCGTTTCGGCGCGGCGGCGGAACTCGGCAGCCATTGCCTGATGCATCATGCGCGCCGAAGCATCCGCGGTGGTCGCTGCCAGTTGATCATGCATTCTTGCCCGGTCTAGACATTCTTCTGGCGTAAGAGCATTCGTCATGAATCGAACTCCTGCCTGTCGCAGGGCCCGTCCTCTCCACCGCCTTCAGAGCGACAGATCCGACTTCGCCCACGAAAAACCGGCGCACAACTTAACCTTTCCCATCATCGATTGAAAACGGAATCTTGCCGCAGCCCTTTTCCCGTCCGCCGCGCGCACCGGTTCAGCGCAGCCAGGCCGCATTGGGCTGCGCGCTATGGCTTTTCAATTCCTTGCGCGTTGCGGAATCAACCTCCTTCAACAGCACTTCATAACCCCAGAGATTCGCCAGATTTTGCAAGACCATAGCGGCATCGCGGGCCTCCAGTTGGACGCCGTCCAGCACCGAATGCTCAACGATCAGCTTGCGGTCGCCGGCCAGGTCGACATCGACCACCTGTATGTCGGGTTCCTGCCGCCCGATTTCATATTCCCGCGCCAGGGAGCGCCGAATCCGGCGATAGCCGCGCTCATCGTGAATGGCGTCGACCCGCAGTTCCGATTCGCCCTGCTTGTCGAGGATCTTGAACAGCCGCCATTGCCGGATCAGATGTGGGCTCAGAAATTGCGAAACGAAGCTTTCATCGCGATAATTGGCCCATATGTCCTTCAGCACCTCCATCGGGTCGCCCGATCCGGCAATATCCCCGAACCATTCGCGATCCTCCTCCGTCGGCGCCCGGCAGACCCTTTCGATGTCCGACATGATGCCGAAGCCCAGGGCATAGGGGTTGAAACCGCCAAATTGTCCTGAATCATAGGTGGGTTGATAGACAACATTGGTATGGGATGAGAGGAATTCCATGAAGGCGCCGTCGGTCAGCCATCCCCGTTCGTGCAGCGTCGTCATGATGCGATAATGGGTGTAGGTCGCAGCGCCTTCGTTCATCGCCTTGGTCTGGCGCTGCGGGTAGAAATATTGCGCGATCAACCGCACGATCCGCAAAATCTCCCGTTGCCAGCTTTCCAGCCGGGGGCCGGACTTTTCCAGGAAATAGAGGATATTTTCCTGCGGCAGTCCCAGCGCCGCCCGTCTGGCGTCGCTGGGGATCGCGTCCGCCTTCGCTCCAGTGGGCACGGTGCGCCACAGATCGTCATAGATGCGGTCGCGATAAGCCTGCCGTTCCGCCTCCCGCGCCGCCTCCGCCTTCAAGTCCCTTGGGCGGACGCGCGGATAGCGATGCACGCCCTGGTTCATCAACGCATGGGCGGCGTCCAGCACCCGCTCGACCGGCAATTGGCCGTAGCGTTCCTCGCATTGCGCGATGTAGCGCTTGGCGAATTCCAGATAATCCAGAATTCCCTCGGCATCGGTCCATTGCTTGAAGACATAATTATTCTTGAAGAAATGATTATGCCCGAAGGCCGCATGGGCGATGACCAGCGTCTGCATCGTCGCGCTATTTTCCTGCATCAGATAGTTGATGCAGGGATCGCTGTTGATGACCAGCTCATAGGCCAGGCCGCGCAGCCCCTTGCGGTACATCATCTCATTGGTCACGAACTGCTTGCCGAAGGACCAGTGTTTGTAGAAGAGCGGCATGCCGATGGAGGAATAGGCGTCCAGCATCTGCTCCGCGCTGATGACCTCTATCTGGTTGGGATAGATGTCGAGCTTCATTTCCTGGAGCGCGATGGGCTCGATCATTTCGTAAATGCGGTTGATGAGCGCGAAGTCCCAATCGCTTCCCGTGAACAGCGGGGCGGACGCCAGTTCGACCGTCATGCCGGTTCCACCTTCATGAACTCCGCTCCGCCACGCCCTTGCGCTGGAACAACTCCCGGAAAACCGGATAGATTTCCCGCCGATGATGCACCTTGCGCATTACGAAATTGCGGTTTGCCTCGCTGACCGGGGCATAGGCCTGCCACAGTCCGGTCGTCGTGCCGATGGTCTCTATGTCGGCGAATTCCTCTCGCCCGACTTCCAGATAGGCGAAATATTGGCTGAAGGGCAGGATTTCCTGCTGCATCAGGCTGACCACCCGGCCATTGTCGGACTGCATGGTGTCGCCGTCCGACGCCTGCGCCACATAGATGTTCCAGTCATCCGGACGGAAGCGTTCCTGCACCACCTCGATCAGTTTCTCCAGCGCGCTCGACACCAAAGTTCCGCCCGTCACCGTGCTGTAGAAGAAGGTCTGCTCGTCCACCTCCGCCGCCCGGTCGGTATGGTGGATGAACACCACCTCCACATGCTCGTAGCAGCGCGACAGGAACAGGTGCAGCAGCGCGAAGAAACGCTTCGCCAGATCCTTCATATGCTCCGTCATGGAGCCGGAGACGTCCATCAGGCAGAACATCACTGCCTGGGCCACGGGCTTGGGCACCGTCTCAAACCGGCGATAGCGCAGGTCCACAGGGTCGATATAGGCGATCAGGTTGCGGCGGCGGATGACGGTCGAGCGTTCCTCGCGCAATGCCTCCAGCCGTACGGCATCGTCGGGCAGGGCCGGATCGCGCGCCTCGATCAGCGCGATCTCCTCCTCGATCCGGGCAAGATCGGCGCCCTTGGGACGGCGCAGCGCCAACCGACGCGACATCGCCTTCTGCATGGTGCGCGGCACGGACAGGTTGGACGGGTTGCCGACCGTCGAATAGCCTGCCCGCCTTATGCCGTCGACGGCCCCGCCGATCAGCCGCCTTTTGGCGAGGTCCGGCAGCTCCAGATCGTCGAGGAACAGATCCAGAAACTCTTCCCGGCTGAGCGCGAACTGGAAATCGTCATTCCCCTCGCCCTGCCCGGCCTTCGACCCCGCGCCCGCGCCGCCATCGGGCCGCTTGATCCGGTCGCCTTCCATATAGTCGTGATTGCCGGGGAAGACCCGTTCACGGCTGCCCCCCTGCGCGGCGCGGTGCAGCGTCGGTTCGTGGATGACGTCGCGCTGGATCGAAATCTGGCCTTCCTTGTCCAGATCCTTGATGCTGCGGTCCTTCAGGCTGTCGCGCACCGCCTGCTGCACATATGCCCTTGCCCTCCGCAGGAAGCGCTGCCTGTTGACCAGGCTCTTGCCTCCTGGATTCAACCGTCTGTCGACTATGTGCATGGCGGGCTTGGCGCCTCCATCATCCGGCCTGCTTGACGCGTATATACCATTCGACAAGCCGCCGAACCTGCCGCTCAGTATAGCCTCTTTCGATCATCCGCGCGACGAATTCGTCATGCTTGGTCGCAGTCTCGCCGTCCTTCTTCGATCCGAAGCTGATGACCGGCAGCAGGTCCTCGACCTGGCTGAACATCCGCTTCTCGATCACCTCGCGGATTTTCTCGTAACTGGTCCATGACGGGTTGCGCCCGTCATTGCTGGCCCGCATGCGCAGCGCGAACTTCACCACCTCGTTGCGGAAATCCTTGGGATTGGCGATCCCGGCGGGCTTTTCGGTCTTGGACAGTTCCTGGTTGATGACCTCCCGGTCCAGCAATTGACCCGTGTCCGGGTCCTTGAAGTCCAGATCCTCGATCCACGCATCGGCATAGGCGACATAACGGTCGAACAGGTTCTGCCCATAATCATGGTAGGATTCGAGATAGGCCTTCTGGATTTCATTGCCGATGAACTCGGCATAGCGCGGCGCCAGTTCGCCCTTGATGAACTCCAGATAGCGGGATTCGATCTCGGCGGGGAACTGCTCCTGCCGGACCATGCCCTCCAGCACATACATGAGGTGCACGGGATCGGCCGCGATCTCATTGGTGTCATGGTTGAAGGTGGCCGACAGCGCCTTGAAGGCGAAGCGGGTCGAAATGCCCGACATGCCCTCGTCCACGCCAGCAGCGTCGCGATATTCCTGAAGACTCTTGGCCCTCGGATCGATTTCCCGCAGCATCTCGCCGTCATAGACGCGCATCTTGGAGTAGAGATTGCTGTTCTCATGCTCCCGCAGCCGCGTCAGCACGGAGAAACGCGCCAGCATGTCCAAAGTCCCCGGCGCGCAGGGCGCCTTGTTCAGGTCCGATTCCCGCAGCAACTTCTCGTAGACATGCCGTTCCTCGGTGGCCTGCAAACTATAGGGAACCTTGATGACGTAGATACGGTCGATAAAGGCTTCGTTATTCTTGTTGTTCTTGAAATTCGCCCATTCCGATTCATTGCTATGGGCCATGATGATGCCGGTATAGGGAATGGCGCCGATATTCTCCGTGCCGATATAATTGCCCTCCTGCGTCGCGGTCAGCAACGGGTGGAGCATCTTGATCGGCGCCTTGAACATCTCGACGAATTCCAGCATGCCCTGGTTCGCCCGGTTGAGCCCGCCCGAATAGCTGTAGGCGTCCGGATCGTTCTGCGAGAGCATTTCCAGCTTGCGGATGTCGACCTTGCCGACCAGCGAGCTGATGTCCTGGTTGTTCTCGTCGCCCGGCTCGGTCTTGGCGATGGCGACCTGCCGCATGCGGGACGGCATCATGCGCACGACCCTGAATTGGGATATGTCGCCGCCATATTCATCCAGCCGCTTGCGGCACCAGGGGCTGATCATGCCGGTCAGCCGCCGCCGGGGAATGGCGTAATTCTCCTCGATATAGTCGCCATGGGTTTCGGCGTCGAACAAGGCGAGCGGGCTTTCGAAGATCGGGCTGATCTCATCCCCCGCCTTCAGCACATAGATGGGATGCACTTCCATCAGCGCCTTCAGCCGTTCGGCCAGGGACGACTTGCCGCCGCCCACCGGACCCAGCAGGTATAGGATCTGCTTGCGCTCCTCCAATCCCTGGCTGGCGTGGCGCAGGAAACTGACGATATGCTCGATCGTCCCTTCCATGCCGTAGAAATTGGTGAAGCTCTTGTAGCGGCGGATGGTCCGGTTCATGAAGATCCGGCCCAGCCGCTGATCGCGCGAGGTGTCGATGATCTCCGGCTCACCGATTGCAGCCAGCAGCCGCTCCGGCGCGGACGCATGCATCAATGGATCGTTGCGACATCCCAGCAGATAATCTTCGATAGACATTTCGGCCTGACGCCGATCATCGAACTTCCGCGTGAAGCTGGAAAACAGCTCATTCTTTGTCACTGGCGACTCCCGCTAAAGTAGCCATGGAATGTATATAGACCCTTATGGTCTGTAAAAACAGTGCAATAGAACCTGTTCAGAGTAAAAAATTCAAATCTGTCCAATCGTCGATCTGCATGTTTCTGCAAAAAGAACGCACGATGCTTATCCGGCCACGCAGAAGCATTTCCGGCAATCGCACGACCATCTTCATGCGACCGGCAAGATCATTACCGCGCCGCCGTCATGCAGCATCTTCCAATCGGCGCGACGTTCCCCCGCCGCGATATGATGCATAGTGTCACCTGAGCCCCCGGGAGGGAAGAGGGTAAAGGAGATAATCTCACCAGGGGTGCATTGGTTCCCATGCATGGAACGATGCGATCGCGACGATCGAAGGCTGCATTGCATATGCTGAACCTGTTTCGGCATCCATCCCGCCTGCGGAAATGCCGTTACGCCCGCATGTCGATCGTGGCGATCAGCCCGCCGTCCGGCGCATTGGCCAGGCGCACGGACGCCTCGAAACTCAGCGCCAGCGATCGCGCGATGGTGAGGCCGATGCCGGTCCCGGGCCGCCCGCCGGGCTGCCCCGCCACACCGCGGGTGAAGGGTTCGAACATCTGGTCCAACTGATCGGGCGCGATGCCCGGCCCATGGTCGCGCACCTCGATCAGCACGCGCGCCCCCTGCCGCATGCAACTGACGTCGGCGCTGCCGCCATATTTCACGGCATTGTTCACCAGATTGCTGATGCAGCGGGTCAGCGCGTTGGGCTTGACCCGGACCGTGCCGCCGCAGCCTGACAGGAAACGCACGGGCAATCCCAGGTCCTGCGCGTCTTCGGCCATGCTGGTCAGCAGCGAATCGATGTCGATCACCGACCAGTCCTCCTGCGCCTCCGTGCTCGCCGCCAGGTCCAGCCCTTCGCGGACCAGCGTCATCATCGCCTGGTGATCCTGCAAGAGGCGGGCCCGCAACTCCTCGTTCTCCACCAGTTCCAGCCGCAAGCGCAGGCGCGTGAGCGGCGTCTGAAGATCATGGCTGATCGCCGCCAGCAACTGCGTCCGCTCGGCAAAGCCCGCACGGACCCGGCGCTGCATCAGGTTGAAGGTCGACAGGGCAGCCCGCACTTCTTCCGGCCCCCGCTCCGGGATTTCTTCCGGATCGACCGATACCGAAAAGGCTTCGGCCGCCCGCTCCAGCCGGCGCAGCGGCTTGGCGACGAAGCGCGCGACGACGATCGCCAGCCCCGCCGAGGACAGCAGGATCAGCAGCAGGTAGATCGGCTTGGCGAGATTGCTGGGCGGCTTGACGACCCGCGGCAAATAGAGGGCGAGCGACCGCCGTTCGCCCGTGCCGTCGGTGAAGCGCACGACCCAGCAATCGGGCCGTGGCGCGTCGATCAGACCCGCCGCCCGATTGTTCGGATCGACCTTGCCGGCCGGAAAGCACAGCCCGACCGGCACCTGCCCCGCTTCGGGGTTGGAGTGCGGCCCGAAACGCACCGCCAGCGCGTCCGCCAGCGTCGGGTCCGGGTCCGCCAGCGCCACGCCCTCCGGCGCGGTCCTCGCCCCCATGATCTGCTGGTCCTTCAGCATCGCCTCTATCTTGACCGGATCGTGACTCAGCCGCTGCGCGATGTCGACGGCGCTGGCCACGACGCGCTGAAGGCGCCAGCGCTCGAAATCGAGATGCCGGGCCTGCTCCGCGACCAGCAGCGCCAGCACGGCGGCGATCGTCATGCCGACGGTCAGCAGCAGGAATATCTGCCCCACCAGCGACCGGAAGAAATTGCGCGCCCGCGCCACGACGGGGATCATCATGCGCCGATCATCCGCCCGTCATTCATAGGTCACCGTGCTCGCCAGCACATAGCCTTCGCCCCGCACCGTCAGGATCAGGCCGTCGCCGCCCGGGCTGTCGGCCAGTTTCTGCCGCAACCGGCTGACCTGCAGGTCTATGGACCGGTCAAACGCCGCCGTGGCCCGGCGTTCGGGCACCAGCGCCTCGCGCGAGAGCACCACATTGGGTTCCTCGATGAAGCGCGACAGCAGGCGGAATTCGGCGGAGGAGAGCATGATCAGCCGCTCGTCGCTGGCGATCAGCCGCCGCTGGAACAGGTCGAGCCGCCACGATCCGAAGCGGGCGATCCGCGCCGTCTTCTGCCGCGCCGGCTCCTCGCTGCGCGACCGCCGCAGCAGGTTGCGGACCCGCACCAGCAGCTCGCGCGGCTCGAACGGCTTGGTCAGATAATCGTCCGCGCCCAGTTCCAATCCCAGCACCCGGTCTATGGCGCTGCCCCGCGCCGTCACCATGATGATCTGAACCCCATTGCCCTGCCCCCGCAATTCCCGGCACAGCGACAGGCCGTCGCCGTCTGGCAGGTTGAGGTCGAGCACGATGAGGTCGACCGCCCCCGCCGCCATGAGCCCCCGCAACTCGGCAAGGCTGCCGGCCGCCTCCACCTCATAATGGTCCTGCGCAAGCTGTCCGACGATCAGCCCCCTTATGTCCTCATCATCATCGACGACGATCACGCGGAACGGGCGGGATGGCGGCATATCGGGCATCGTCTCCTTCTAACCGCATTCGCGCGGCAAGTCTGCGCTCGCGGCGGCGGCCGTTACATATCGATACAATCCGCTACACAATGATCCAACCGGATGAAAAGTCGCTCTACCATGCGACATGATGAAGAGGGATGAGGAGCAGGTCGGCGCCCCCTTGGAGGAGCCGACCTTCGCCCGGCGCGCCCCTCCCTCCCCCTGCGCCGGGCGAAGTCCCCATCTTCATTCTGGACCCGCCCGACGACCATGCCCAGCCGCCTCCCCGCCCTTCGGACCGCCTCCATGGCGCTTTGCGTCCTTGTCGCCGCCTGCGGTCACAAGGAGGCGCCGAAAAAGGGACCGGTGGAGGTCGGGGTGGTGACTCTGGCGGCGCAGGACGTGACCGTATCCACCGAACTGCCCGGCCGCACCGCCTCCACCATGATGTCGGAGGTCCGGCCGCAGGTCGCCGGCGTCGTCCAGAAGCGGCTGTTCGCGGAGGGTTCGACGGTCAGGGCGGGCCAGCCCCTCTACCAGATCGACCCCTCGCTCTACCGCGCCTCCCGCGACGAGGCGCAGGCCACCTTGGCCAGCGCGCAGGCGACCGCCGCCGCCGCGCAGGCAAGGGCCAGTCGCTACCGTACGCTAGGCCAGAGCGAGGCGGTGAGCGCGCAGGATCGCGACGACGTCATCGCCACGGCCCGTCAGGCCGCCGCCGCCGTGCAACAGGCCCGCGCCACGCTTCAGACGGCGGGCATCAACCTCAACTTCACGCAGGTCCGGGCGCCGATCAGCGGGCGCATAGGCCGGTCCGCCGTGACGCCCGGCGCGCTGGTGACGGCCAGCCAGGCGACGCCGCTCGCCATCATCCAGCAGCTCGACCCGATCTTCGTCGACGTGACGCAATCGAGCGCAAAGCTGCTCCAGTTGCGCCGCGCGCTGGCGGCGGGCAAGGCGCTGCCCGCCAGCGCCACGATCCGGCTGAAACTGGACGACGGCACCGATTATCCGCTGGAAGGCCGCATCGAATTTGCCGAGCCCATCGTCGATCCCGACAGCGGCACCGTCACGCTGCGCGCCCGCTTCCCCAATCCGGACGGCCTGCTGCTGCCCGGCATGTTCGTGCGCGTGGTCGCGCCGCAGTCGGTCGTGCCGAATGCGATACTGGTGCCGCAGCAGGGCATCAGCCGCGATCCCAAGGGCAACGCCACCGCGCTGGTGGTGGACAAGGGGAACAAGGTCGAACGGCGCACCGTCACCGCCGCGCAGGCCGTGGGCGACAAATGGCTGATCACCGACGGATTGCGGAGAGGCGACAGGCTGATCGTCGAGGGCACGGACAAGGTGCAGCCCGGCGACACGGTCAAGGCCGTTCCGGTCGACCAGGCCGCGAAATAAGGGGCCGGGACCTTGCTCAGCCGCTTTTTCATCGAACGGCCGATCTTCGCCTGGGTCATCGCCATCGGCATCATGATGGCAGGCCTGGGCGCGATGCTGACCCTGCCGATCGCCCAATATCCGGACATCGCTCCCCCGTCGGTCAACATCAGCGCCAACTATCCCGGCGCGGCGGCCGAAACCGTGGAGACCAGCGTCACCCAGGTGATCGAGCAACAGCTCACCGGCATCGACGGTCTCATGTACTTCTCCTCCTCGTCCACGGCCAATGGACAGGCGCGGATCACCGTTACCTTCAAGAAGGGCACCGATCCCGACACCGCGCAGGTGCAGGTGCAGAACAAGGTGCAGCAGGCGCTGAGCCGGCTGCCCAATGCCGTGCAGCAGCAGGGCCTGACCGTCACCAAGTCCCAGACCGATTTCCTGATGGTCGTCGGCCTTTACGACAGGACCGACACGGCGTCGCAGGCCGACATCGCGGACTATCTGGTCAATAATTTCCAGGACGCCATCGCCCGCGTCGACGGCGTCGGTTCATCCCAGATCTTCGGATCGCAATATGCGATGCGCATCTGGCTGGACCCCTACCGGCTGGCCACCGTCAAGCTGATGCCGTCGGACGTGCAAAGCGCCATCGCGGCCCAGAATGTCGAGGTGTCGGCGGGCCAGATCGGCGCCGACCCCGCGCCGGAGGGGCAACAGCTCAATGCCACCGTCACCGCTCGCGCCCGCCTGCAGACGCCCGAGCAGTTCCGCAACATCATCGTCAAGACGCAGAGCGACGGATCGGTCGTCCACCTGTCGGACGTGGCGCGGGTCGAACTGGGCAATGAAAGCTACACCTCCTCCGCGCGCCTCAGCGGTCATCCCGCCTCCGGCATGGCGTTGCAGCTCGCGCCGGGCGCCGACGCGCTCAAGACCGCCGAACTGGTCAAGGCGAAGGTGCGGGAACTGTCGACCAACCTGCCGCATGGCTACACCGTCACCTATCCACGCGACACCACGCCCTTCATCAAGCTGTCGGTGGAGGAAGTGGTCCAGACGCTGATCGAGGCGGTCGCTCTGGTCGTGGTGGTGATGTTCATCTTCCTGCAAAGCTGGCGCGCGACACTGGTGCCCGCCATCGCCGTTCCGGTGGTGCTGCTCGGCACATTCGGCGTGCTGGCGCTGTTCGGCTATTCGATCAACACGCTGACGCTGTTCGGCATGGTGCTGGCCATCGGCCTGCTGGTCGACGACGCCATCGTCGTGGTCGAGAATGTCGAACGCATCATGGAAGAGGAAGGACTTTCCCCGCGGCAGGCCACCATCAAGTCGATGGAGGAGATCGGCAGCGCCCTGATCGGCATCGCGCTGGTCCTGTCCGCCGTGCTGCTGCCCATGGCCTTTTTCGGCGGGTCGACAGGCGTCATCTACCGGCAATTCTCGATCACCATCGTCTCCTCCATGCTGCTTTCGGTGGTCGTTGCGCTGATCCTTTCGCCCGCCCTCTGCGCGACGATCCTGAAGCCGGTTTCGCATGAGAAACGCGACCGGGGATGGACCGGCAAGTTCAATCGCTGGTTCGGCCGCGTCACCCATGGCTATATGGCGCGGCTGAATGGCTTCATCGGCCGGCGGACCGTCTTCTGGATCGGCTATGCGGTGATGCTCGGCCTGCTCTGGCTGCTATTCGTCCGCCTGCCCACCAGCTTCCTGCCGGTGGAGGACCAGGGCCAGGTGATGGTTCAGGTCACATTGCCCGCCGGCGCCAAATCCTCCCGCACCAGCGCCGCGATCGACCAGATCCAGAATTACTTCGTCAATGACGAGAAGGACAATGTCGACTTCATCTTCGTGACCCAGGGCTTCAGCTTCGCCGGGCAGGGTGAGAATACCGCCCAGGGCTTCGTCAGCCTCGTGCCGTGGGACAAGCGCAAGGGAGCCGCCAACAGCGCGACCATGATCGCGAACCGCGCCACGAAGCAACTCGCCGCGATCCGCGATGCCAAGGCGCTGGCGATGACTCCGCCCTCCATTCGCGGGCTGGGCCAGTCCAACGGCTTTACCTTCGAACTGCTGAACACCGGCGGCCTCAGCCGCGAACGCTTCCTCGAACTGCGCAACCAGCTCATGAAGGCGGCGACCGGCAGCCCGAAACTGGCCGGCGTGCGCGCCGCCACGCTGGAGGACACGCCGCAGCTCAAGGTCGACATCGACTCCGAGAAACTCGCGGTCCTCGGCCTCACCCAGAGCAGCGTCGACAATGTGCTGAGCGCCGCCTGGGGCAGCACCTATATCAACGATTTCGTCGACCGCGGCCGGGTGAAGCGCGTCTATATGCAGGCCGACGCGCCCTTCCGCGCCCTGCCGACCGATCTCGACAATTGGCAGGTGCGCTCCGCCACGACGGGGGAAATGGTGCCCTTCTCCGCCTTCGCCACCACCCACTGGACGATGGGGCCGACCACCGTTTCGCGCTATAACGGCCAGTCTTCCTATGAAATCCAGGGGCAGGCCGCGCCCGGTTCCAGTTCGGGCGAGGCGATGGACGAGATGGTGAAGCTGCAAAAACAGCTTCCCCCCGGCACCGGCTATGCCTGGAGCGGCCTATCCTATCAGGAGCAGCTTTCCGGCGGGCAGGCGCCGCTGCTCTACGGCCTGTCTGTGCTGGTCGTGTTCCTCTGCCTCGCCGCGCTCTACGAAAGCTGGTCAATCCCGCTCGCCGTGCTGCTGGTGATCCCGCTCGGCCTGATCGGCGCGGTGCTGGCGGTGACGCTGCGCGGGCTGGAGAACAACATCTATTTCCAGGTCGGCCTGCTCACCACCATGGGCCTCGCCGCCAAGAACGCGATCCTGATCGTTGAATTCGCGGAACTCGCCTATCTGCAGGGCAAGGACGCCATGTCCGCCGCGCTGGAGGCCGCGCGCCTGCGCTTCCGCCCGATCCTGATGACGTCGCTGGCATTCATCGCGGGCGTCATTCCGCTCGCCATCGCCAGCGGCGCGGGCGCGCAGAGCCGCGTCGCCATCGGCACGGCGGTGATCGGCGGCATGCTGACCGCGACGGTGCTCGCCATCTTCTACGTCCCCCTCTTCTTCCTGACGATCATGCGCATCTTCAACCGCAAGAACCCGCCCTCCCCCGCCGCCAACGCCACGGAGGTTCCGGCATGAGGCGCGCCTTCCTCATCCTAACCTGGGGAGCGGCCCTGTCGGCCTGCAACATGGCGCCGACCTATGTGCGGCCCACGCCCCCGGTGCCCGCCGGCTTCCCCGGCGGCCCGGCCTATGCGCCCGCGGCCGCGACGGAAAGGCCCGGCCTGCCCTGGACCGCGCTGATCGGCGATCCCAGCCTCAGGACGGTGATCGGGCGTGCGCTGGACAATAATCGCGACCTGCGCGCCGCGCTCGCCAATGTGGAGGCGGCCCGGGCGCTCTACCGGGTGCAGCGCGCCGAACGGCTGCCCGCCGTCACCGGCGAGGCGGCAGCCAGCTTTTCCCGGCGGAACGACGCCCGCCAGGACAGTTACAGCGCCGACATCGGTTTCAGCGCGTTCGAGATCGACCTGTTCGGCCGGGTGAAGAACCTGGCCCGATCGGCGCTGGAATCCTATCTGGCGACCGAAGAAGGGGCGCGGGCGACCCGCATCGCCCTGATCGCGGAAACGGCCACGGCCTATGCGACCTTGGCCGCCGATCAGGAATATCTCGACCTTTCCCGGCAGACATTGGCGAGCGCCGAACGGACGCTTGCCCTCACCCGGTCGCTGAACGGCGCGGGGCTGATCGGCAAGCTGGACGTCCATCAGGCCGAAACCACGGTCGAACAGGCGCGCAGCGACATTGCCGCGAACGTCACCCAGGTGGCGCAGGACCGGAACGCGCTGGACCTGCTGGCCGGCGCGCCGGTCGAGGATGCGCTGTTGCCCCGGTCGTTGCAGCAACTGACCGGCAGCATTGCGAAGGTGCCGGCGGGCCTTTCCTCCGACGTGCTGCTCCAGCGGCCGGACGTGCTGCAGGCCGAACATCAGCTGAAGGCCGCCAATGCCGACATCGGCGCGGCGCGCGCCGCGATGTTCCCGAGGATCAGCCTGACCGCGGCCATCGGCGTCGCCAGTTCGGCGCTGTCGTCGCTTTTCACGGGCGACGGCTTCGCCTGGTCGGCGGCGCCGTCCGTCGGCATGCCGATCTTCGGCGGCGCGGCTCGCGGCAATCTCGAATATAGCAAGGCGCAGCGCGACCTCAGCCTTGCCCAATATGAAAAGGCGATCCAGACCGCCTTTCAGGAAGTATCCGACGCACTGGCGCGCGAAGGCACGATTGACGAGCAGCAGGCCGCCCAGCAGCGTCTGGTCCTCGCCAGCCAGCGCAGTTACAGGCTGGCCGAGGAACGCTATCGCGCGGGCATCGACCCATTCCTCAACAGCCTGACCAGCCAGCGAAGCCTCTACAATGCGCAGCAAAGCGCGATCGCGACGAACCTGGCGCTGATCAGGAACCGCATCCTGCTCTACCGGGTCATCGGGGCCGATTTTCGGGAAGGGTGATCGCCATGGCTGGCCGAACCTACGCCGCCTGACCTTAGCCCTTCAACCGCAGCGGCAAGCCGGCGGCCATCAATATGACGTCCTCGCACAGGGCCGCCATCTGCTGGTTCAGCCAGCCCGCCTCGTCCCGGAACCGCCGGGCCAGGGCATTGTCCGGCACGATGCCGAGGCCCACTTCATTGCTCACCAGCACGACAGGAACCGGACAGGCCATCATCGCCTCCGCCAGCGCTGCCCGGGCGCTGGCCAAATCCTCTTCGGCAAGCATCAGGTTGGTCAGCCACAGCGTCAGGCAATCGACCAGGACGGCATCTGCCCGGCGCGCTGCTTTGGACAGGGCGGCGGGCAGGTCCATGGGCGCGTCGATGGTCAGCCAGCGGCTTCCACGCTCACCCTTGTGGCGCGCTATCCGCTCCTCCATCTCCGCGTCGAAGGCCTGCGCGGTCGCGATATAGGCCAGGTTCCCGTTCCCGACAGCCTCGCAGCGTTGCTGCGCATAGCGGCTCTTGCCGGACCGGCATCCGCCCAGCACCAGCATTCTCGTCATCCGACATTCTCCCAAATGGCGGCCAGGACCCACAGCAGCAGGCAGGCGCGCAAATAGATCCGGAGCGCGGCCCGCATCGCGCGGACGTCCGCTTCCCCACCCGCGCCGATCCATGGTTTGTCGTGCAGCACGCCGTCATAGTGGATCGGTCCCGCCAGCCGGATGCCGAGCGCGCCGGCCATCGCCGCCTCCGGCCATCCCGCGTTGGGCGAGGCATGCTTCCGGCGATCCCGCCGCAACACGGCCCATCCGCCGCCGCCCGCAACGCACAGGATCAAGCCGGAGAGCCGCGCCGGCACCCAGTTCAACAAATCGTCGAAGCGGGCCGCCGCCCAGCCGAAGTCGGTATAGGGCGCTTCCTTGTGCCCGATCATGCTGTCGGCTGTGTTGACGGCCTTATAGGCCCATATTCCCGGCAGACCGAGCAGCAGCAGCCAGAACAGCGGCGCCACGACGCCATCGCAGAAGCTTTCGGCCAGACTTTCTATGCCGGCCCGTGCAACGCCCGCCTCATCCAGCGCGGCCGTGTCGCGGCCCACGATCCGGGCCACCGCCTGCCGCGCGGCATCCAGATCCCCGCGCGCCAGAGCCCGAACCACCGGCGCCACATGGACATAGAGGCTGTTCTGCGCCAGCGCCGGCCATGCGGCGAGCGCCAGCCATGGCCAGGCCATGGACCCGCCCCAGCGGCGGATCGCCCATTCCAAAGCCAGACCGGCACCCCCGCCCACGGCCAGCAACAGCAACAGCAGGGCGATTCCCGTCCAGCGGCGCACCGGGCCGCTCCACGCCTCCCGGTTCCATCGCCGCTCCGCCGCACCGATGATCCGGGCGAAACCGCCCACCGGGTGGCCGATCCGCGCATGCAGCCAGCCCGGCCAGCCAAGCGCCGCATCCAGCATCAGCGCCGCCAGGGCCACCGGCTCACCCATCGGCCAACGCCCGGTCAAGACGGGCGAGAGCCCTCGTATCGGCAGGCAGGCCGATCCGCAGCCAGCGCCGGTCCTCCTCGAAGGGGCGCGTCAGGATCGAACGCCGCGCCAGCCTGTCGAACAGGGCCCACCCATCCTCCACCTCCACCAGACGGAATAGCGGGCATTCGCCCCGCGCCCCCAATCCGTGCCGCGCCAGCAAACCATCCAGTTGCGCCGCGTGCTCGCCCAGCGCCGTCACTGTCCCGTCGATCCAGTTCCGGTCGCGATAGGCCGCGCCGCCGAACGCGACCGCCGCCGCCGAAACCGGCCATTCCCCCAGCATCCGCCGCAGCTGTGCGACGACCTCTCGCGGCCCGAGCACAAAGCCCAGCCTGACACCGGCCAGCCCGAAGAATTTACCGAAGGACCGCAACAGGATCAGCCGCCGCCCATCCCCCACTTCGCCCGCCAGACTGCATGAAGGCACGGCGTCGGCATAGGCTTCGTCGACGATCAGCCATCCTCCGCGCTCCTCCAGCCGGGCCAGCCATTGCAGCAGGCGGGCAGGCGGCAGGATGCGGCCGTCGGGATTGTTGGGGTTGGCGAGCAGCAGGGCGATCGCTTCGCGAGGCGGTTCTTCATCGGCGGACATCGGGGCGCCATGCGCGAAAATCTCCGCATGGGTGCGGTAGCTGGGCACGAGCCATCGTGCGGGCATGTCCAGCATCCGCCCCACCAGCCGCAATCCCGCCTCGCTGCCGGGCACGGTGCAAAGATGATCGGGATCGACCCCGAAACAGGCTGCCGCCGCCGCCTCCATCGCCGCCAGATCGTGCGGATCGGGCAAATGCCGCCAGTCGATGGACAGATGATCGGACCCCGGCCAAGCCAGGGGGCTGATCCCGGTCGAGAGGTCGATCCAGTCCTGCCCGCCATAAGCGCCCCGCGCTTCGGCCAGGCGGCCGCCATGCCAGGTGAAGCCGCTCATCGCGCCACCGCCATCGCCAGCAGCAGGGCGCTTTCCAGCAGTTCGATGCCGGCGCCATGCCCATCCCCGGAGATGCCGCCGATCCGCGAGCTCAGCCAAAGACCCCAAAGCGGGATCAACGGGATCGCCGCCAAAAGGGCAGGCTCCCGATAACCCAGCGCCAGCCCCAATATCGACCAGAGGATAAACGGCTCCGCCCGCCACCCGGCCCGGAAACGGCTGGCCAGTCCTTCATGGAGCGGCGGCAGCCAGCGCGTCCAGAATAGCGGCCCGATGCGCGCCACCATCGCCACGGCCGCCAGCATCCATGGCGGAAAGCTTTCCAGCCACAGCTGCAACAGCACCAGCTTGGCCGCCAGTTGCAGGCCGATGGCGACAACGCCGAAGCTGCCGATATGCGGATCGGCCAGAACGGCGGACAGGCGGCTCCGATCGCCATGCGCCGCCCCCGCCGCATCCGCTATGTCGCCCAATCCATCCAGGTGCAGCGCACCCGTCACGGCCACCCAGGCGACCAGGCCGAACAGCGCCCCCGCCCAAGGGTCGATGCGCATGCCCAGCCCGGCACCGCCCGCGACCACCAGCCCGACGGCAATGCCCGTTGCGGGCAGCCAGCGGATGGCGGCGGCGAAATCCCCCTCATCGACATCCTGCGCGGGCAACGGCAGGCGCGTCATCAATTGCAGGGCCAGCACCAGCCGCTTCATGCGATCAGGCCCGTAATCTGTCCCGACCGCCCTTCCGGCCAGACCCGCAGGCTCAGCACCGCGCCATAGGGCAGGTCCACCGCCCAGCCCTGCCGCACGTCGAAACCGCACAGCACAGCCAGGGCCGCCCGTATCGCCCCGGCATGGCAGACCACCAACGCCGGCTCGCCAAGCACGTCCAGCCCGTCCCCGATCCGGGCGCGTAGGTCGGTCCAGCTTTCGCCCCCAGGCGGCGGAAATCCGTCCGGATCGTCCCAGAAGCGCGCCAGATCCTCCACAGGCAGGAGCGCGGGGTCCGCACCCTCCCAATCCCCGAAATTCAGTTCCCGCCAGCGCCGGTCGACGTCAAGTTCGATACCCCGCTCCGCCGCGATCGCCGCGCCCGGCGCCCGCGTCCTGGCGAGGTCGGATGTCACCACCCGCGCGAAATCCAGATGCCGCGCCCGCTCGATGCAGAGGGCGATCCCCTCCGCTTCCGGCGGGGCGTCCAGATGGCCGAGCAACCGTCCGGCAAGCTGCGGCGCGCCATGGCGCATCAGGTGGAGGGGAAAGGCGTTCATAGCGCACCTGCCACCGCCGCTTCGGCAAAGGTCGCCATGCCGCCATGCGCTGCCAGAGCGGAACGCACGATCTGCGCCGCGACCGCCGCGCCGCTTCCTTCGCCCAGCCGCATGTCGAGCCGCAGCAACGGCTCCAGCGCCAGAGCGGCCAGCAGGCGTTCATGCCCCGCCTCCGCCGACATATGGGCGGCCATGCAGTGCCCGACGATCGCCGGATTGTCCTTCGCCAGCGGCGCGACCGCCGCGCAGCCGATGAACCCGTCCAGCATCACCGGCACGCGCAGCATCCGCGCCGCCAGCACCGCACCGGCCAGCGCCGCGATCTCTCGCCCGCCCAGCCGGCGCAACGTGTCGAAGGCATCGGCGCAATGCGCCCCGTGCAGGGCGAGCGCCCGCGCCACAGCTTCGGCCTTGCGCGCCAGCCCGTCGCCATCCACGCCTGTCCCCCGTCCCACCCAATGGGCCGCAGCACCCCCAAAGGCCTGCGCGCAGAGCGCCGCCGCCGGCGTGCTGTTGGCAATGCCCATCTCGCCCAGCAGCAGCAGGTCCAGTCCCGGTTCCACCGCCGCCGCCCCCGCATTGATCGCGCTCAGGCAATCCGCCTCGCTCATGGCCGCCGCGACGCAGATGTCCTCCGTCGGCCGTTCCAGATCGAGCGCGACGACGGCCAGCTCCGCCCCGCAGGCCTGGGCCAGCGCATTGATCGCCGCGCCGCCATGACGGAAATTCGCCACCATCTGGGCGGTGACCTCGGCCGGGAAGGCGCTGACTCCGCGCGCGGCCACGCCATGATTGCCGGCGAAGATCGCGGCGCGGATGCGCTCCGCCCGGGGGCGTTCCCGCCCCTGCCAACCCGCCATGAAAAGCGCGATCTCCTCCAGCCGCCCAAGCGAACCGGCCGGCTTCGTCAGCACCCGCTGCCGCGCCGCCGCGGATTCGGTGGCGTCTGCATCCGGGGCGGGAAGGGCGGCCAGCGCGGCGGCAAAGGCCGCGCGGTCGTTGAACCGGATCATGAACAGACGAAGCCTTCGGGCGGCGTGCGGACGATGAAATGCCCCTTCACCCCCTGGGGCCAGTCCGCATAGCGCACCACGCCCTCGTCACTTTGGGCATGGCGCAGGGCATAATCCAGGATCGCGCGCGCGGCTTCCTCATCCGGCGTGAAGTCGCCCAGCACATAGCCGATCTTGCCCGTTCCGCGCACATGTACCGTGCAATGGCGCTGACAGGCGAAGAGGCAGGGCATGTCCTGAACAGCGACGGACGCATAAGCGGGATCGCCATCGCGTACCCTGTGCAGCGCCTCCGCCAGCAAGGCGCCGCCGCGCCGTCCGGCAGCATCCTCCCGCTGTTCCCCCGAAAGGCGGCAGGTCGAACAGACGACGACCGAAGCCCCCGGCCCCACGGCCCGCAGCATCAGCGATCGCCCCGCAAATCAGTCATTCCACATCCTCCCGCCCGACGGCATGTGCCCCGACGGGAACCGGGCAAGGGAGGACGGTCCGGCACCAGGCAGGCGACAGGCCTTCCCCCGCACGGTCCAACCGGCAAGGCGATGGCTGTCGTTCAGCGAGGGAACCCCCGTTCGGCCGGCACACCCTGTCCGGTCGAAGAACGACGGCGTCAGGCAGGTCTCCTGGCTCGCGGGTCGATGCTTTCCGGCCGCCTTCTCGGACCTTCATGGCCCAATGGCGCGATGGCCGGATGGCTCGCCGCTTACAGTTGCAGGGGCAGCGCGGGCGTTCCACCCGACTTCCCTTTTCATCCCCTTGCGGGGAACCTGTCGCACCAGCGCTGATAAAGCCGCCTTCGTCCAATCGCAAGGGTGGAAAAACAAAGCCGGCCCAGCCCGCTCCAATCGCGCGACTTGCCCTCGGCCGGGCAATGGCAAAGCTTCTCTTCACCTGCGTGAACTGCTATTATCGGGCGATAGGGAGAGGGCCATGGCGATTCTGACGCGATGGATGGACTGGTTCTGCCGCCTGTTCGCATGCACGGCTGAAAACGACATGCTGGTCAACGACCTGATCGCGCACATCCGTTCCGACATCACCGAACGCTGAGCGGCAGGCGCGCAGCCGCTTTCCCATTCGGCCCGCATTCACGGGAACGGGTGCGCCTCTCGCGGGTATTATGGCTATGTTGGCCAACGACCTCGGCACCACGCTCGTCCGCCTCTTTCTCGCGACCCTGCTGGGGCTCGCCCTGGGGTTCGAGCGCGAACGCAACGGCCATGATGCGGGCCTGCGCACCCACGGGCTGGTATCGCTGAGTTCGGCCATGCTGACCCTGTCCGCCCTGGAACTGGCGGAAGTCCACAAGGACAGCGACCCGATCCGCGTCGTTCAGGGCCTTGCCCAGGCCATCGGCTTCATCGCGGGCGGCCTGATCTTCGTGCGCGGCGGAGATGTACGCAACATGACCACGGCGGCAAGCCTGTGGATGGCCGCTGCCGTCGGGATCACGGCGGGCGCTGGCCAATATGTCCTCGTGCTGGCAGGGTCGCTGATCGCGCTGCTGCTGCTTTCTCTGCTGCTCATATTCGAAAAGCATATCGGTCCGCGCGAGAGCGGATCGGACGATCCGGACGCCGATTCCATGACCATGCCCAACCGGCGCGGGTCCGCCCCGGAGCGCGAAAACTGAAAGCCGGCAAGATGCGTTGAAACGAGCAGCCGGAAATCGCCCGCCCATGGTCCGTCGCCCCTTTGCCCCTTCGCCCTAACGGATCGTCATTCCCGAAACCGCGCCGTCATCTGCGCGGATCGGAATAGCCGGCGCATGATCCATCGCCGCCGGGTCGGAAGGGCATAGGCAGCATCTATGGGGCATATACCTTAATCGCATCTGGCGCATTGGGCGCGTCTTCCCGATGCTGAAACGACATGAAGTTCAATGAACTGCGAACATCATTTTCGTCGCCTTGGCGAGGCGGACACGCCCGCAGGGACGAGGCAGCATCTCGAGGTCAGCATATGGACGGCGTTCGCGTAGGCAAGAGAGTGATAGGCGCACAGGCGCCCGTCATCATCGGGTGGGAAAATATAGGCCGGGTGGAAGGCGGACCGCTCAAGCAGTTCATCTTCACCTGGTTCCAGCCCACGGCGCTGTTCGCGCTCATCGCCTTCTGGTACTATGCGCCCAATTCCATCGCCAAGGCGTCCACCGCCATCGGGATCGGCATCGGTTTCAGGGTGCTGCTGCTGGCGCTCGAATGGGTCAGCCCGCGCTATGAGAGCTGGCGCCTGACGTGGAAGGAACTGGTCACCGATCTCTTCTATGTCGGGCTGGGCTACACCATTCTGGACCTTGTCGAACATTATATCGGCAGCGGTGCGGTGATCGAGGCCATCCTGCACAGTTTCGACTGGGACAAGCTGGCGTGGTTCACGGGCCTGCCGCTGCTGGTGCAGGCTTTCCTGATCTCCTTCATTTTCGACTTCGGGCAATATTGGATGCACCGGGGGATGCATAACTGGTATCCGCTCTGGCTGCCCCATTCGGTGCATCATTACATCACCCAGTTGAACATCAACAAAGGCGCGGTCGGCAATCCCGTCGAGCTTTTCCTGATCGGGCTGGGCATTGGCGGGTTCTTCGACTTCCTGCCGAGGGCCGCCCTCCTTGCCGGCACCTTCGGTCTGGCGATCGGCACCTATCAGCACATCAATGTCCGCTTCAACACGCCGCGTTGGTGGCGCTTCCTGTTCAACACCACCGAACATCACAGCCTGCATCATTCGCAGGACTTCGAAGCGACCCGCAGCAATTATTCCAACACCTATATCTTCATCGATCGCATCTTCGGAACCTGCGTCGATGGCGAGGCCGAATTGCTGGGATTGGAGGGCGGACGCCGGATGTCGATCCGCGAGCAGATGACCTATCCCTTCACCGAAGGCTGGAAGACGATCAAGGAACGCTACGGCCGCCCAGCGGCGGTGCCGGCTGAATAAGGCAACTGCTCTTGCAAAAAGGGGGTCATGTGACAGCGCGTTTCCTGGACTGGATCTGGCATATAAAGGGCAGCATGGCGCTCGCCTCCGGGCAATCGGCCGATGAAGCCATGGCCAGGCTCGGGCCCCTGTTCCGTCAGGCCGGCACCAGCCATGAGCGTATTGGCGACACGCTGACCTTCAGCAAGAAGGATCAGGCCGCGCAGGACAGGATGTCCATCTTCGATGGCGGCATTCTCAGGATCGAGAGGGAGCCAGCCGGGCCGGTGCTGCGCTATTGCCTGACCAGCCGGGCATTGCTGTTCTGCTTCCTGGCGCCGCTGCTGTTCCTGAGCTTCGCCGGGCTGACGATCGTCGCCGGCAAGCTCGCAAAGCCAGCGGCGCAGGAGACGGTGAAAAAGGACGACAAGAAGGACAAGGTCCTGCCGCAGCACTGGATCGACAAGGCGCTGGGCGCGCCGGCGCCTGAAAAGCCCAAGAAGGACGACAAGAACAAGGAGGATGGCAAGGCGCCAAAGCCCACTGCGGCCTATGTCTTCGCCGGCCTGTTCGCCGCGCTCTATGTCGTGGGACGTATTCTGGAGGGTCGGCTCGTCAAATCACTGTTCAGAAAGAGCCTGCTGAGTTGACGATGGCTGCATCGGTTCGGCTGCGCTGCTGGCCGGGCCGAAGGAATCGAGCGGCAGGGCGCCTTCGAGCACGAGTTCGCCGCTGGCGATCCTGCGCTTCAGATAGGCGAAGGTCTGCGCCGTCTGGTTGAACAGATGCTCGCCGCCCTTGAGCGCGGCGTAACGGGGCTCCTCCCCGCGCACGACCGGGGCAACGACATAATCATAGTCGCAGGCGTGGAAGAGCGCGAAGGAATAGCGTTCTTCCCTGACCTTCTTCACGCGGTGCCGTGTCGCGGCATAGCGGCCGTTGGAGAGTATCTCCATCATGTCGCCGATGTTCATGATCATCGTGCCCTCGACCAGGGGAACGTCGATCCACTGGCCCTGCCGGTCGATGATCTGGAGACCGGGCGCCGTTGCGAACAGCAGGGTGAAACATTCGTAATCGGTATGCGCGCCGATGCCCTGGCGGTCTTCAGCCGTCGCGTCGAAGGGATAATGGATCAGCCGAAGCTGGCTGGGGGGATTTCGCAGATGCGCCTGGAAATGATCTTCGTCGAGCCCGAGCGCCAGGGCGAAAGCGCGGAAAAGCTGGCCTCCGATGCCCGTCACATGGCGGTAATAAGCCTGCACGTCTTCGCGGAAGCCCGGCATTTCGGGCCACAGATTCGGACCCAGCAGCGGTCGCCTGCCCTCGGAGCGCACATAGTCGCAATTGACGTCGAACGCCTCTTTGAGGTCGCGCTGGCCGGCGGCGAATTGCTCCTCTCCCACCGGCACATAGCCGCTGTGGTTTTCCGAAAGGCCGATATAGCTCTTCATCTTGGTGTCGGCGTCGAGCGCGAAATAAGCCTGCGCGCGCGCGACGATCCTGCGGAACAAGGCATCGTCCATCTGCGCGCCCGCTATGTAGAGGAACCCTGCCTCCACGCAGGCGCGGTCGAGTTCACGGGCAACGGAAAGCCGATCCTCAAGCCTGGGGCTATCCAGTTTCGAAATGTCGACGAGCGGCAGGGCATGGTGCTGTGTCATGGATGAGGAGCGTAAATCCCCCGGGGCATAGCGATAGATGGACCCATGCTATGATTTCCATCGATTTGATCTATGAGCGGAGCAGTCCACCGCCTATGAAGAGCCGCTATATCTTCCACGAAAGCAGCACGCGCATGAACGATAGAACGCCGCTGATCGACAGGAAATTTGCCAGCCGGGTCGATTGGAACCTCATGCGGACCTTCGTGGATATCGTTCGCGCCGGCGGCATAGGCGCGGCGGCGCGACGGCTCAACCGGCAGCAGCCCAGCATCAGCGCGGCGCTCAAGCGGCTGGAGGACCATGTCGGGACGGCGCTGCTCCACCGCACCGCCACCGGCGTGGAGATGACCGCGGCCGGCAAGGCGATGATGGCGCTGTGCGAGGACATGCTGGAATCCGCCCGAATGATGCCCCATGTGATCGCGCAGGCGACCAAGCGGGTCGAGGGCATCGTCCGCATCCAGATCGTGTCCGGCCTGGTGTCCGCCGAGTTCGACGAAGCCATTGCCAGCTTTCACCGGCGCAATCCGGCCATCCACATCGAAATCCGTGTCTCTCCCTGGCGTCAGCTTCTCGATGCGCTGGAGCAGGGGGAGGTGGAGATCGGGGTGGGCTATGACAGCAGCGTTCGGGGAAGCCTGATGTACGAACCGCTGCTGATCGAGCGTCAGCAGCTCTATTGTTCGCGCAGCAGCCCCTATTTCGGCTATCGGGTGAGCCGATTGGGCGAGTTGAAGGATCAGGGTTTCGTCCTGACCGGCGATGATGAAATAGAGGCGATCACCCATTTGCGCCGGCGCTATCGGCTCGGCACCGTGGTGAGCGGCCTTGCGGAGGACATCAATGAGGCGCGGCGACTTATCAACATGGGCGTAGGGATCGGCTTCCTTCCCACCGCCGCTGCTGCAAGTGACGTTGCAAGCGGCCGTTTATGGCCCATGCTGTTCGCGGATTTCGAGCCCGCTTACGACATCTTCCTGCTTGCCCGGTCGGAACCGGCGCGGGACACAGCCACGCAGCTCTTCTGGGATGAGGTCATCCGGCGCGTGCGTGCGCAACGGGCATAAATCCAGTCTATGGCTTTCATCGGGATTTTCCACCTCCCTTCATGACGCAGCGCAGCGCAGTGTGCATGCACTGACAGGAGCTGCGGCATGGAAACCAGCCTCAAAGACCGGCTATTCAACCTGATCCCGCCTGCCATGATCGCGGTCGTCCTCAGCTTCTGGGCGTGCGGGCCAAGGTCTCTGGTCGAGCATCCCTGGGCTCTCACCGTGACTTCTCCCCTCATCGTGATCGCCATCCTGCTGCTGGAGGCTGTGCACGAACGTCATGCCGGCTGGCGCATGAACAGGCGGGAGTTCTTGACGGACCTTTATTATTCGGTCCTCAGCGCGACCGTGATCGCCTGGCTGACGCAGAAATTGGCCGAGGAACCGCTGGTCGCCCTCAAGGCCTCGCTGGGGCTGACCACGGCATGGGCGAGCCATCTGCCCTGGCTGGCGCAGGTCGCAATGGTGATCTTCCTCATCGAATTCGGACAGTATTGGATGCATCGGCTGATGCACAATTGGACGCCTTTCTGGCTGACCCATGCGCCGCATCACCATATCACCCAGCTTAATGCGGCCAAGGGCGCCGTCGGCAACCCGATCGAGCTGTTCCTGATCAGCCTGAGCGTCGTCGCGCTGTTCGATTTCGACAAGACGGCCATCTTCGCAGCCCTGAACGCCATGGGCGTCATCTCCGTCTTCGCCCATGCCAATGTGCGCGCCGACCCCCCGATCTGGTACTCCTTCTTCTTCACGACGATCAGGCACCACAGCCTGCACCATTCCACCGACTATGAGAGCACGCGTTGCAATTACGGCAACTCGCTGATCCTGCTGGATCGCATCTTCGGAACATATCGCGAGGGCGAGGGCATTTTCGTCGGGCAGGACGACCGCAAGCGGCTGACCATCCGGGAGCAGACGATGTTCCCCTTCGCGCCGATGATCGAGAAATTCAAGGTCTGGCGCGCAGCCAAGCAGCCACGCGGCGCACTGGCTGAGGCAGGCCCGGCCGATGATCTGGACCGGGACGCTGCGGGAGCAAAGGCCGCGGCATGATGGCGGCCCGCTCCGGTCAGGCCATCGCAGCGCGAAGCGCGCTCGCCCGGGGCGATATCGATGCCACTCAGCGATTGGCCGCGACGCTGGTGTCGGAAAATCCCGGCGATGCCGAAGGTCACTTCCTCCTTGGCGTCGCAGAATCGAGCATCGGCCGCGTCCATGCGGGCATCCAGCATCTCGGCCGCGCGATCGAACTCGATCCCCAAGGCGAATATCGCGCGCAGCTTGCCAAGCTCTTCACCCTCGTCCGGCAGGACGGGGACGCCGCCGCGGTGCTCCACGACGCAGAGCAGGCCCTGCCCGGCGATGCCCTGAGCCGCGACACGATGGGCTGCGTCTATGCCCGCCTTGGCGACCATCCGGCCGCGCTCGGTCATTTTTCGGCAGCGGTGCGGCTCAAACCCGGGAACAGGCAGTTCCGCTACAACCAGGCCGTGACGCTCAACTTCCTCGGCCGGACGGAGGAAGCCGAAGCCGCGCTGGAGGCGTTGATCGCCCTGGCGCCGGATGATGCCCGTGCCCATCACCTTCTCTCCAGCCTGCGCAAGCAGTCAGCCGGGCATAATCATGTCGAGCGCCTCGCGAAGGTCCACTCCACCACCGGGGACGGACGGGGCAGGCTGCTGCTGGGCTATGCTCTGGCGAAAGAACTCGAAGATCTCGGCCGCCCGGAAGAAGCACTGGAACGGCTCTGCGCGGTCAATGCCGAGCATCGCCGGACGTTGCGCTACGAATTTGCGCGCGATGCAGCGACCTTCGACGCGATAGAGGCGAGTTGGCCGAGCATCGCCGCGGCTCCTGTGAACGACGCCCCCGGAGATGCGCCGATCTTCATCATCGGGATGCCGCGCACCGGCACGACGCTGGTCGACCGCATTCTCTCGTCTCACCCTGACGTCGAAAGCGCCGGGGAACTGCAAGCGATGCCGCTCGCCGTCAAGAAGGCGGCAGGCACGCGCACGCCCACGGTCATGGACCCGGAGACGATCGCCACGGCTGCCGCCAGCGACATGGGCGCGATCGGCCGCGACTTCCTGCAACGCGCCAGCCATCACCGCCGCGCCCCGGGCCGGAGGTTCATCGACAAGTTTCCGGGTAATTTCCACTATGCCGGGTTCATTGCGCGGGCCCTCCCGGCAGCCAGCATCGTCTGCCTCCGTCGCCACCCGATGGACACGGTGCTCAGCAACTTCCGCAATCTCTTTGCCGTCAATTCGCGCTATTATGACTATAGCTACGACCTTCTGGAGATCGCCGCTTACTACGTCCGCTTCGACCGGCTGATGGCCCTGTGGCGCGAAGTCCTGCCGGGGCGGGTCATCGAACTGCGCTACGAGGATCTTGTGGCGGACCAGGAAGGCCAGAGCCGCCGCCTGCTCGCCCATTGCGGTCTGGAATGGGCGGATGAGTGCCTGTCCTTCCACACCAATGATGCGCCGGTTTCCACGCCCAGCGCGGCGCAGGTCCGCCGGCCGATCTACCGCGACGCGGTTGCGCGGTGGAAACGGCATGAGCAGGTCCTGGAACCCGTTCGACGCTTCTTCGAACGATCCGGCATTTCCATCGACTGAAAGGGAGCGCGCGACCATGCCCAGATCTGGAACATTCGCCTTCTGCATGGCCCTGGCTGCGGGGTTCGTGCAGCCAGCCGCCGCCGCTTCCTCCCCACGGACCCGTCTGGTGGAGTTTCGGTCGGAAAACTGCCTGCTGATTTCCGGCAGTCGCGACAATGCCGCTTCAAAGGTCAGCGTCAATGGCCACATCGTGCCGGTCGAAGGCCGCCATAACTGGCGGGTTCGCTTGCCGGTCAGCACCGTCCGGTCCTGGTCCGCTCCCATGGCGCGAACGGTTACGGTCGCGGTCGAGGGATTGAGCCATGAAGCCGATCTGCCGATCGGGCTGCTCGGTCATGCTGATGACCTTGCGATGCTGGTGGTCAGGGCGAAGTAATAACCGCTATGGTCATAAGTAATAAAAGAACATATTCGGAATAGATATTGTAAGTTTTCTCTCCTGGGCTTATCTACGCGCCAGCCGCCGAAGAGCGGTGCTCGTTTTTCGCACAGGAGAAGATAATGAAGATTGGGCTCATGTGCCTGGCGGCTTTCGCCTTCGCGACCCCGGCAATCGCTGGCACTGCCGGCGGCAATCCCTTCGCTCAGGACACCGCGATCCTCGACCTCGAGGGGTTGGACCTCTCTACCGCCTCTGGCCAGCAGAGCCTCGCCATCCGCATGGATCAGGCGGCGCGGGCCGTTTGCGGCGATCATTTGGCGGGCGTGCACCTCGCTCTCGAATCCAAGGCGCGGGATTGTCGCACTGCGGTTGCGGCCGACATCCGCGCCCAGATTGAAGCCCGGCTTGCCAAGGCTGGCGATAAGTCGCCCGTCCAAATGGCTTCCGCCCGCTGAAAATCTGCTCCGCGGCGCTTGATGGCGCCGCGGACGCCTCATTTCGCCAGCTTCGCCGGATCGGGCCACCAGGTCAGCGTGTGCACGTCATGCGCGGACGTCCAGATGCCTGAATCCGTGAAGCGCAGCGCGCCGCTGCCTTCCGCTTTCCCCACTCGCGCCCTGACCGTCATCGACTTGGGATCGATCACGACAAAGGTCTGATCCTCCGTGGTGCGCAGCCACACCAGCCCGCCGCCCGTATCGATGTCGCCCCATTTCAGCACTGCGCCGACCTTCACCCGGCCAGCCGCGTCGCCAGTTTCCGGGTCGATGCGGACGACCGTTCCGTCGCCCTGCTCCTGAACCCAGACCCCGCCTTCCCCGGCCGCAAGGAAACCCGGCTCCTTGCCCAGTGCCGTCGTCTTGACGACGCTGTCGGTCGCGGGGTCGATGCGCTGGATCGAGCGGCTCTCGCTGCTGACCGCCCAGACCGATCCGAAACCGAACGCCAGATAATGGGTGCCGGGATTGACGGGGATGGTTGCCGTCACCGCGTTCTTCGCCGGGTCGACGCGGGATACGACGCCCTTCTGATCGCTGGCGACCCAGATCGATCCGGCACCGGCGACCACATTCAGTTCGCCCTTGGGATTGGCGATGCCGGTGGGGATGGTGGCAGTCTTCTGCGCGGTCTTCGTATCGATCTTTATGAGCGCATTTTCCTGGCAATCGGCCACCCAGAGCGCTCCGTCGGACAGGGACATGGCGCCGCAGGGTTTCGACATGGCGACGGCGGCAAGCCTGCCCTGCCGCGACCAGCGCTCGACCCGGCCGGCATTGGTCGCCCAGACGCTGTCGCCGTCGACCGCCAGGAAGTCCGCAAAGCCCGGCACCTCGATCACCTGCTCCGCATGGGCCATGGAAGCCGCACATCCCGCCGCCACTGTCATGATCAATCTCCTGAGCCTTTTCATGCCTTGCCCTTTCCTTGCGAAGATCAGGCGCGCTGCGCGATATAGGCGCGCCATCCGCCCAGGGCGGTGATGTCCTCCGCTCCCGTCAGCGCGCGCGGCTCAGCGACGAAGCCCTTGACGCTGCTGCCGTCGGCCAGCGTCACCGTGCCTATGGCAAGTGGCGCCGGCACCTCGACCACGAAGCTGCCGAACTCGGCGATGCCAAGCTCGTAAACCTCAAGCGCGATCGATCCGCCATCCTCGCTGTGCACCAGTGCAGGCTTGGGCGGCACGCTGTTCGCGATCGCGTAGAGGCGGTAGTTGGGTGCCGTTTCGAAAGCACCCACGAACTTCGCGTCGCGGGAGGTGAGTTGCCAGTGCAGCGGCATGTCCTTCAGATGAGCGCCGACTACAGCGAGTTTTACGGTTTCCATTTTGCCCTCCAGATCGAGCGGTGGCGGCGACGGAATATCCGCGGCCGAAATATAGGCGTCGGCGGCGTCGAGCAGCGCAACATCGCTGTCGGCGGGACCGATCAGGGTGATGCCGAACCCGGTCGCATTCGACCTTATGCCGGCGGGCACGGCGACGGCGGCCATGTCCAGCAGGTTCACGAAATTGGTGTAGAAGCCCAGGGCGCTGTTCAGCGCGATCGGCGCGGCCTTGAGTTCCGCCACCCGATAGGTCGTGCCGGTGGTGGGGAAGGCGAGCAGGTCGATGCTCTCCCAAAGCGTGTCGGCGTGACGCTTGAGTTCGGCAAGCCGATAGATGCCGTTGAACAGATCGACGGCGCTTATTTCCAGTCCCGGCTCGACGACTTCACGCACGGTCGGGTCTATCGCGTGGGGATGGTCGGCAAGCAGGTCCGCGATGGCGGCGGTCCGCTCCGCCACCCACGGGCCACCATAGAGGAGCTGCGCCGCTTCCTGTAGCGGCGCATAGTCGATCTCCACCAGTTCGGCGACGGTGGAGAGCCTGTCGAGCGCCCGGTCGTAAAGATATTCGGACTGCGCGTCGCCGAAGAAGGAGCGCTGGTCGCGGCGGGGAACGCCGATCCTCTTGCGCCCGATCGGCCGGTCGGCAAGCGGTTTGGAATAGGGATCGGCCGCATCGAAGCCAGCCGCGACGGAATCGACCAGCCGGGCGTCCGCCGTGTCGCTCGTGAAGGCGGTGATGCAGTCGAGCGTGCGGCAGGCTGGCACGAGACCGCTGTTGCTCCACCGGCCTTTGCTGGGCTTGAACCCGATCAAATGCTGGAAAGCGGCCGGAACGCGGCCCGATCCTGCGGTGTCGGTGCCGAGCGCGAAGGCAACCAGTCCCGCCGCCACGGCGACCGAGGAACCGGAGCTGGAGCCGCCGCTGACATAGGACAGGTTGTAGGCGTTTCTGGGGCTGCCATAGGGGCTTCGCGTGCCGTTCAGTCCCGTGGCGAACTGGTCGAGATTGGTCTTGCCGACGCAGATCGCACCCGCCGCGATCAGCCGCTCAACGACCGTGGCCGAAGCCTTCGGCCGATAGGTGAAGGCGGGGCAGGCCGCGGTCGTATCGAGCCCCTGGACATCGATATTGTCCTTCACGGCGAAGGGGACGCCGGCCAGCGGCAAGGCTTCGCCCGCCGCCACCCGCGCATCGACCGTGCGGGCGGCCTCGATCAGGGCGTCCGGCGCGACCCGGCTGATCCAGATCTGGGGCTGAACCGCGTCATAAAGGGCCAGACGCGCGATCGTCTCTTCGGCCACCGCAACGGCGCTCATGCGCCCCGCCCTGACCGCATCGGCAATCATCGACACGCTGCGGCGGTTCAGCCGGTTCCCGGCTGGCGCGGTCATGCGTGCCTCCTCAGCGCCATCATCGGCGCGCCGGGCTGCAGCGACTGCCGCTCCTGCACATAGAGCGCCTCGACCCTGCCCGCGCCCGGGCTGTGAACGGCACATTCCATCTTCATCGCCTCTATGATCGCGATCGTTTCGCCGGCATCGACCTCGTCGCCGGGCCCAACGAGCAGTTTCCACAGGCTGCCGCCGAACGGCGCTTCGACCAGATCGGCGCCATCGGGAATTTCCACGGCGTCCGGCTGGGGCTGCTCAGCTTCGGATAGATGAGCGACGCGGTCGAATTCGCCGTTCCGCTGCCACTCGGCCCGCTCCTCATCGAAGGCGCTCTGTCGTCGCGCCTCAAATTCCGCGATCGACTTCGCATTGTCGGCAAGGAAAGCGCGATAATCGGAGAGGCGGAATTCGCACGGCTCAATCCTGATCGAGCGTCGGCCGCTCGGAAAATCGCGCCGCCATTCGACGAGTTCGTCCGCGCTTACAGGATAGAAGCGGATCTGGTCGAAAAAGCGCAGCAGCCAGGGCTTTCCCTCGGTGAAGGCGTCGGTCTGCCGATGGGTATTCCACATCTGGATGGTGCGGCCGAACAGTTGATAGCCGCCCGGCCCTTCCATGCCGTAGATGCACATATAGGCCCCGCCGATGCCAACGACATTGGGCGGCGTCCAGGTGCGCGCGGGGTTGTATTTGGTGGTGACCAGCCGATGCCGAGGATCGACCGGCGTGGCCACCGGGGCGCCCAGATAAACGTCGCCCAGGCCCAGGACGAGATAATTGGCCTCGAAGATCAGATTCTCCACGGCCGCGGCATCGGGAAGGCCGTTGATCCGCCGGATGAACTCGATATTGTCGGGGCACCAGGGCGCATCGGCGCGGACGGCGCCCATATATTTCTCGATCGTCTCGATCGTGGCCGGATCGCGCCAGCTGAGCGGCAGGTGGACGATACGCGACGGGACGACGAAGTCCGCCAGATCGCCCAGCCGCTCCTCCGCCGCCATCAGCATGTCGAGGGCGGCTCGCTGATCCATGATCTCGCCGTCGAAATGCAACTGGAGGGAGCGGATTCCGGGCACGATGTCGACAATCCCGGCAGGATCGAGCCTTTCCAGCTCGGCCATCAGCGCATGCGCCCTTATCCGCAGCTCGATATCCAGCACGATGGGCCCGTATTCGACCAGGATATTGCGGTCGCCCTGCTGGCGATAGACCGTGCGCGGGCGATCCGGGGTGGCCGGGATTTCCGCAAGGATGGGGGTGAGCGTGCCGATGGGCCGGGCTGGTCCGCCCCCAAGCGCCGTACCCGATGCGATCAGCCCGCGCTGGTGCAAATCCGCCGCGCGCGCATCCTCGACATCGACCGGCACGAAGCGCAGCTTGTCGCCGGGCGCCAGCTGACCCATGATCCAGCGATCGGCGGCGATCACGACGAAGGGGCAGACAAAGCCGCCGAGCGAAGGGCCGTCCGGACCCAATATGATCGGCATGTCGCCGGTGAAGTCCACGGCCCCGATCGCATAGGGATTGTCGTGAATGTTGGACGGGTGCAGACCCGCTTCCCCGCCGTCGGTGCGCGCCCAGCGGGGCTTGGGGCCGATCAGCCGGACGCCGGTACGATTGCTGTTATAGTGGACCTGCCACTCCGCCGTCACGATTTCCTCAATATCCTCGTCGGTGAAGAAATCGGGCGCCCCGTGCGGGCCATAGAGCACGCGCAAGGTCCATTCATTCGTCAAGGGCGGCAGCGCGACTTCCGGCAAGGCAGGCCCGACCCCGTCACCGGCCAGATGCAGCGTATCGCCAGCCAGCAACCGGCGCGCGGCATGTCCGCCGAACTGGCCAAGCTCGAAGGTGCTGCGACTGCCGAGATAGGGCGCGATGTCCAGGCCGCCGGCCATGAGGATGTAGCCGCGTATGCCGCCGCCCCTCACCCGGCCAAGGCTAAGCGTCCGCCCCTCCCCCACGTCGAAGGCGACGCCACGCGGCACCGGCGTTCCGTCAAGCTTGGCGTCGAAATCAGCGCCGGTCAGGCAGATGCGCGCTGGCGCGTTGAAGGTCAATGTCGGGCCGGTATGGAGCACTTCCAGGCCAGCCGTGCCTTCGGCATTGCCGAGCAGCCGGTTGCCCAGCCGGAACGACTGGTCGTCCATCGGGCCCGATGGCGGAACACCCACGGCCCACAGTTTCTGCCGGCCGGGCCAATCCTGAACGGTCGTCGCCGTGCCGCCGCTGACGACCTGGATGCTGCGCGGATGGAAAGCGATGCCGTCGAGGACGCGGGTCGAGACTTCCCCGCTGACGAAGGGAGACGAACGCACCACCTCCCGAAGCCAGCGCAGGTTGGTCTCGATCCCGTCGATACGGCTTTGGTCCAGTGCCGCCTGCATGGCGGATACGGCTTGGGCGCGGGTGGGCGCGTGCACGATCAGCTTCGCCAGCATCGGATCGTACCAGGCGCTGACCGTGCTGCCGGCCATGCACCAGGTTTCGACGCGAATGTCGGGCGGAAACGCGACCGCCGCCAGCGTGCCGGAAGTCGGGCGATAGTCGAGTGCGGGATCTTCGGCGTAGAGGCGCACCTGCACGGAATGGCCATTGGGACGCGGCGGCTCCCTGTCGAGGAAGGAGAAGTCTCCGGCAGCGCCGCGGATCATCCATTCGACAAGATCGATGCCCATCACTTCTTCAGTGACGCCATGTTCGACCTGAAGGCGGGTGTTCATCTCTAGAAAGAAAAATTCTTCCCGTTCCGCATCATAGAGAAATTCGACCGTTCCCGCCGACCGATAGGACGCGGCCTCGCCCAGCCGCGTGGCGGCAGCGATCAGCGCGCTGCGCACCGCGTCGGGCAGCAGGGGCGCAGGCGCTTCCTCGACCACTTTCTGGTTGCGGCGCTGGAGCGAGCAGTCCCGTTCGCCCACCGGCAGGACGCGCCCCTCGCCATCGCCGAATATCTGCACCTCGATATGCCGCGCGCGCCGGATGTAGCGTTCCAGGAAGATGCCCGCGTCGCCGAAATTGCTTTCGCCCAGACGAGCGACGGCGGCGAAACTCTCGCGGACGGCGGCCTCGTCCTCGCAGACGCGCATGCCGATGCCGCCGCCGCCCGCAGTCGCCTTGAGGATCACGGGGAAACCGATCTCACGAGCGGCGAGTACGGCCTGCGCCTCGTCCCTGAGCAGATCCGTGCCGGGCGCGAGCGGAACATCGTGCGCGGCGGCAAGCTCGCGCGCGCTGTGCTTCAGGCCGAAGGTGCGGATATTATCCGGCGTGGGGCCGATGAAGATGATCCCGGCCTTCGCGCAAGCCTGTGCGAACTCGACATTTTCAGCGAGGAAACCGTAACCCGGGTGAATGGCGCCAGATCCCGTCCTGCGGGCCGCATCCAATATGGCCTCTATGTTGAGATAGCTTTCCGAGGCGCGCGCGCCGCCAATGCAGACCGCTTCGTCGGCCAGTGCGACGTGGAGCGAATCCTCGTCGGCTTCGGAATAGACCGCGACTGATCGCAGGCCCATCCGGCGCAGCGTGCGGATGATGCGGGTGGCGATCGCTCCGCGATTCGCGATGAGAACGGTATCGAACCTCATGCGGCGACAATCATGCGCACGGGCGTCGGGTTGAAACCGTTGCACGGATTGTTGATCTGCGGGCAGTTGGAAACCACCACGATGACATCCATCTCCGCACGCAGGTCCACGGTCAGGCCGGGCGCGGAGATGCCATCGACGATCCCCAGCGATCCGTCGGCCTCCACCGGCACGTTCATGAAGAAGTTGATGTTGGAGACAATGTCGCGCTTGCCCCGGCCTTCGCGCAGATTCGCCTCCAGGAAGTTTTCGACGCAGGCATGTTCGGCCTTGGTGTGGTGGCCGTAGCGAAGCGTGTTGGATTCGCAGGAACAGGCGCCGCCGATGGTGTCGTGATAATCGACGGACGTGGCGGTGATCGTCATCATCGCCCGCCCCTCGTTGGAACGCAGCACCGCGCCTTCGCGAAGGAATAGATTGCCTTGCGCGGCGACGGTGTCCTGCGCGCTGTAACGCTCCGCATCGTCCTGCGCGGAATAGAGGAGGAAATCGACCGCCTGATTCCCTTCCAGATCGACGATCCGCAGGGTCTGGCCGGCTGCGACATGATGCAGCCAGGGCGCTCGCGCCGGCACGATCACGTCATGGAGGACAGTGCCCGGAAGGCCGGACAAGTGAATATCGACGCTCATTGAGGCGTTTTCCTTTTAACGGCGGAAATAGTCTTCGACATTCTCGAAGGCGCGCAGGCCTTCTGGAGTGGCGGTGCGGATGGCATCGTCGGCGGGAGTGACCGGACCGCGCCAGGCCGTCGCGCGAAGCGGCGTCACGGTCCAATCCTCGCGCGGGTCCAGGACATGCGGGCAGTTCGCGATCACCACGATCACATTCATCTCGGCGCGCAGCACCAGGCTTCGCGCCTGGGCAAAGGGGCCCAACTGCGGCACGATCGCTCCGTCGGCTTCGATCCGCACGCCCTTGAACAGGTTGACGCACGGATGCACGTCGCGCCGCTGGAGGCCGTGTTTGGCGACGCCGAGCAGGAAGCGGTCGCGTCCGCTGGGCGTCGGGCCGCTATTGGCCCCATTGCCATATCTGGCCGCATTCGTCGCAGCGTTGGAGGTGCCGCAGAAGGCATCATGCGTCCCCGCCCCATCCTCGACAAAGCTCATGAGGACACGGCCCATGTCCGACAGCAGCAGCTTGCCCGTGCCGAGATAGGCGTTCCATTGCACTTTCACCGTATCGGCGACGTTGAGCCGTTCGGTCGGCAGTTCGGCGTTGAAGATGAGGAGCGAAGCACAGGCATCGCCCTTGAGGTCGATCAGCCGCAGGCGGGCGCCGCGCGGCAAACGCCGCGTTGCATAGCCGCCCGCCGCGATCGTCTCTTCCCACAGAAGATCGTCCGCGGGCACGCCGTCCGGCAGGTCGCTGGCCACCGGCGGCAACACCGGCATGGCTTCCACCGCGGTCCCGGCCTTGGCTCTGGCATGGTCGCGGGCGGCGGTGGGGTTGGTAAGGGCCGTCATGCCATCACTCCCTTGGTCTGTTTGCTGGATTCCTGTTCATAGAGCGGCGGCAGCAGGGCGGTTGTGGTGACGAGCTGGAGCTGGTGGACGCCGCGCACCCGCCGAAGCGCATCGCACAGTTCCTTGAGCAGCGAGGCAGGCCCCTGCACCAGCAGCACCTCAAGCGACTGGTCATCCTCCAGAAAGACATGCTGAGAGGAGATGACCTCCTTCAGATAGTCCGCCTGCGTCTGGGCAAGCTGATGCCGCACGCGGCCGCGGTCGCCGCGATAGACGATGGTGATGGTGCCGGCCAACATCTCGTCGGGCCGGGTAAAGGCTTCATGTTCGGCAAGCGCATGACGGATGAGTTCGGCGATGAGCTGCGAACGCGACGGCAGTCCGCGTTCCTCCACCATCATGTCGAGCTGCCGGAACAGGTCCGCCGGCAGGCTCATGCTCAGCCTTGCAAGGCCCGCAGATTCGCTACCCATGTCCAATCTTCTCCTCATGATGCCGGTCGCCGTTTTCCGGCGCGGCTATCGCCTCTTCCCCGGCCGCGTCGCTCGCGCGTTTGCGCAGGGCGAGGTCGTAAACAGCCGTCGCGCCGAAGCGGTGCGGGGCGTGCGGGTCGTGACGGCGCTTGTCGAGCGCCAGCACCCGCGTCCCCAGGTTGAAGGCTTCGTGGATGTCGTGAGTCACCATGATGATCGTCAGCGAATAGTCGCGCCAAAGCCGGGTGATCAGCCGGTGCATGTCGGAACGGATACCCGGATCCAGCGCGCCGAACGGTTCATCGAGCAGCAGGATGCGGGGGCGCTTGATAAGCGCCTGCGCGATGGCCAGACGCTGCTGCATGCCGCCCGAAAGCTGTGCGGGATAGAGGTGAAGGCTGTCGCCAAGGCCGACGGCATCCAGCATTTCGGTGGCTTCTTCCACCGCCGCGCTGCGAGCCCTGCCGAACAGGCGCGCCAGAAGCGGCGATTGGGCGCATTCCAGCCCGAAAACCGTGTTCCGCAAGGCCGACAGGTGGGGAAATACCGAATAGCGCTGAAACACGACGCCCCGATCGGGTCCGCATTCAGGCGTCAGCGGCATCCCGTCGAGAAGGATGGAACCCCGCGTCGCCGCTTCCTGGCCGAGGATGAGACGCAGCAGGCTGCTTTTGCCGGCGCCCGAAGGGCCGATGATCGACACGAAAGACCCTTCCTCGATATCGATCGTCACGCGTTCGAGCACGATCTTCTCGCCATATTCGATCCAGACATCACGAAGAGAGAGAAGCGCGCTCAATGGCTGACTCCGTGGGCCCAGGGGAACAGGCGCTGGCTGAGGAAGGTGAGGGAAAGATCCATCACCACGGCCAGCAGCGCGATCCACGCGACATAGGGAATGATGACATCCATCGAGAGATAGCGGCGGACGAGGAATATGCGGTAGCCAAGTCCGATGTCGGACGCGATCGCCTCGGCCGATATGAGGAAGACCCAGGCCGGCCCCAGCGACAGGCGTACGGCGTGAAGCAGGCGCGGCAGGGCCTGGGGCAGCGCCACCCTTATTATGATCTGCCAGCTGCTCGCCCCCAGCGTCTGCGCCTTGATGATCTGTTCGCGCGGCAGGGCAGCGACGTGCGCGGCAATGTCCCGCACCATGACCGGCGCTATGCCGATGACGATGAGCGCGACCTTGGCAGTTTCCCCCAGGCCCAGGGCGATGAAGAGGATAGGAAGCAGCGCGATGGGTGGGATCACGGCGATGCCCGTTACCAAAGGTCCGAAGGTCGCCCGCACGGGGGGAAGGATGCCGAGCACCAGCCCCACAAGAAGCGCCGCGAGCGTCGCGATGCCCAAACCGATGCCAAGCCGCTCCAGGCTCGCCAGCGTATCCGCCCAGAATAGCAGCTGTCCCGTCAGCTGGTCCGGCTGGAAAAGCAGCCCGGACATCGCCTTCGTCATGCCGTCGGGCAACGGCAATATCTTGTCGAACTGATTGGCGGCGTGGCGTTGAGCCGCCAGGAAAAGATAGAGCAGGACCAGCAGCAGGATCGGCACCGCCCCCAGCAGCAGCCGGTCGCCTCGGCTGACATGTCGATTCACCCAGCGCATATCATCATCGTCCTACAGAGTGGATCGATCGGGGCAGCTCAAAGCTTTCCGTCGGCCGCCAGTTTCATGAAGCTTTCGTCGAACCGCAGCGTTACATGCTGCGCGTCGCCCAGCGTCTTCCCGCCGGCGAAGCTCATGCCGACGGCATCGGCTGAGGCCGCGCCCTTGAACAGGCCATGGGCGAAGCTGAAATCCCGCACCTGCGCCATGCTTTGAACGAGTGCGGGGGCAGATGTGGCCGCCACGGCGGATTTGGGATCGGCATAGAGATGCGTGGTCGCCAACTGGCTCTCGAACACTTCGGGTGTCGTGCCCGCCAGCTTCGCCATGGCCGCGCGTGCCGCCTTGCCCTGCGCGTCCTGCCTTTTCATCAGCGCCATCGTATCGAACCAGATGCCGGTCAACGCCTTGCCCAGATTCGGATTGGCTTTCAGGGTCGCCGTATCGACCACCAGCAGATCCAGTATTTCACCGGGGATCTGGGCCGAGCTGAAGACCTCCTTTGTCCCGGCCTGTCCCTTCATGACCGAAAGCTGCGGGTTCCATGCGACCGCCGCGGTGACGTCCGGACTGGAAAAGGCCCCGACGATATCGGCGTCGGAGGTGTTCACGGTCTTGATGTCGGTGGGCTTCATCCCCGACTTCTCCAGCGCGCGGGCGAGAAGATAGTGGGAGACCGAAAGTTCGACCAGATAGACCTGCCTGCCCTTGATCGCTGAAAAATTGTCGGCGCCCTTGAGCAAGATACCATCATTGCCGTTTGAATAGTCACCGACTATGATCGCGCTGGTATCCTTCCCCCCGGCGGCCGGAATCGTCAGGGCGTCCATATTGGTGACCGTCACGCCATCGAATTTGCCGGCGGTATATTGATTCACCGATTCGACATAGTCGTTGACCTGAACGATGTTGATCTTGATGCCGTATTTATCCGCCCACTTCTTCACAATTCCGGCCTGCTGGGCATAGGGCCACGGCATCCAGCCAGCGTATATCGACCATCCGATGTTGAACTCTGTCTTCGGCTTGGAGGGGGCGTCCGGCGCTTGCGAGCAGGATACAAGCAAAAGCGCTCCAGCCATCAGAGCAGCCCGGCCTGCATTGCGGAACATTCGGATCATTCTTTCGTCCCCTTTCGGCAAACACTATTGCAAAGCAGCACGGGTCTGTCCACCAAGAATTATTACCTTTAAAGTTTTAGGTAATACTCTCCATCGTGGCGGAAATCCGGGGGCCAGCGCCCTGACACCCGCCGTCGGGCCGGCTGAGCGACCGCGCCGATGACCGGCCCCTCCCCGCGAATCGACCAGATTGCGTTATTTTGACGGATAGACAGCGGGCAGCGTCGATCCGTTGGTCGGGGTTTGCGATTCGGGGCCGAATGGTCCCACATAATTCCCACTCCGGTCCCGCCGCCATTCCTCCCACCAATATTGGAATCGGTCTTCATCGTAAGAAAACCGCCATATTGTGCGCCGCACCCAACGATTGCAGTCATACTGAGCAAGTGCGAAATTATTACGCTTGACCCATTACGTAATATCCATACCGTATAGTTGATCGACCGCTCGTCGAAGCGGCGCAACAAAAGGGTAGATTAGCCGGGCAGTCACCGGCTTGAAGTGAGGGTTCGTGAATCGAAGAACGGCTCGCAATGCTGCTCTCTCAGGCGCTATGGCGCCGGTCGCCAGCAATGCGCGGCATTGTGACCTTGCCGGTTCATCGCACGGCGCTCGAACAGATCAAATGATGATTGCAGCCGCTTCGGTTGCAAAAGACCATGCACATCATGGCATGACAATGACGACTGGCCGGGAACCGGCCGACAAGGTGCCGGCCTAGCCAGAGCGCCAGGGAGAAGGATGTCACTTGGGGCTCAACTGCAAGGGGGTCGAAGTGACTATGAAATTGTTTCGCAATACATTGCTTGGCGCGACCATTCTTATGGGCGTTGGGACCACTTCGGCTTTCGCTCAAGGCGCCGCGGACGGTGCTGACGGTGCAGGCGGCGAGGGCAACGAGATCGTCGTGACGGCCACGCGGCGCGCGGTTTCGATCCAGGACGTGCCGATCAACATCAGCGCCGTCGGCCAGGAGCAGCTCGCCCGGCAGCGGATCGACGACGTGCGCGACATTGCCGACTTTACGCCAGGCGTGACCATATCGGACACGGGCCCGGGCTCGACCGGAACGATCGTGCTTCGCGGCCTCAACGCTTCGGATTCCAGTTCCACCGGCAATTCCTATGACACGGCCTTGGGCGTCTATCTCGGCGAGGTTCCGCTCTATTACGACTTCAAATTGCTCGACATCGCGCGCGTCGAAACGCTGCTCGGGCCGCAGGGGACACTCTATGGCCTTGGCACCCTGGCGGGCGCGATCCGCAATATCCCCAACCGGCCCGACACGGACAAGATCGAGGGCGAGGTGCATAGCCGCCTTTACGGCAAGGGCCACAGCGGCAAGCTGGGCTATCAGGTCGACGGCGTCATCAACATCCCGATCGTCAAGGATCATATCGCCTTCCGGTCGGCCACGGGCTATTTCTACGATCCCGGCTTCATCGACTATCCGCTGCTGCTCCAGACGCCCGGCGTTTCGCTGCCCCAGCCGGATGGTCCGACGAGCATCTCGCCCGCCGGCTATGCCGCGAACCTGAGAAAGGAGAAGGACCTCAATTTCGAGAAGACCTTCACCACCCGCAACCAGTTGCTGTTCCAGATCAGCGAGGATCTGAAGGTCAACTTCACCTACGCGTTCCAGCAGACCAAGACCGATGGAGGTCAATATAATAGCGACGGCGTACTCGGAACGGGCAAATATCAAAGTGCGGCGCGTTATATCGAGCCGGTGAAGCGCCGCGCGCACCTGGGAGCGATGGAAATCAACGCCAACCTCGCGGACATTGCCGATCTTGTTTCGACAACTGCCTATACCGATGTCAAGAACGACAATCGGACGGACAATACCGACCTTCTGCTCGATCTCGATTATGGCTATGAATCCTTCCCCGCTTTTTCGAGCTGGAACGAAAGCCACGATCGCCGCAAGCAGTTCAACCAGGAAGTCCGCTTCGTTTCCCGCCATGGCGGTCCGTTCAACTGGGTGCTGGGCGGCTTCTACAATCAGCAGAAGCGGCTGCGCGAATATACCGAACATGTTCCGAATCATCCCTGGGTGGAATTCGGAACGCAGCCCAACCCCGAGGAGGTCGAGTATAACAGCTTCAACAAGTCGAAAGTGACGGAGAAGGCAGTCTTCGGTGAAGGCACGTTAAGGATCATACCCGAATGGCAGGTGACGGCAGGCGTGCGCTATTTCGGCTATACGTCGGACGTCAGCGGACGCGCGGTACTTCCACTGCTCGGCGATCCGGTCAGCCCCTATGATCTTCCTTCTGCCGGCGGCAAGTCGAAGAAGAGCGGCTGGGTGTGGAAGTTTAACAGCTCCTACAACTTCACGCCAGACATCATGCTCTATGGCACCTACAGCAAGGGCTATCGGATCGGAGGGCCGAACACTGTCGCGCCCTGCGTCCTGCCACTCGATCTAACGCAGCAGAATGTGTGCGCGCTGCCCAATGAAATCCAATATGGCCCGGACACCACGAAAAACGCGGAACTCGGCATCCGCACCCAGCTTCTGGATCGCAAGCTGACGTTCAATTTCAACGTCTTCCAGATCAAGTGGAACGGTATTCAAGTCGATTCTGCCACCATCAACGGCATCGTGGGCATCACCGTCAACGGCGGCAAGGCGAAGTCGGAGGGCTTCGAAGCGTCGTTCCAGGCCAAGCCGATAGAAGGATTGTCGATCCAGGGAACATATTCCTACACCGATGCCAAGCTGACCCAGGATGTTCCGGGGATCATCGCGGTCAACGACCCGGCGGGAACCTATCCCAGTTCACCCATTCAGCTGGACGCGCTATCGGGCGATCGCCTTCCAGGCTCTGCAAAGAACAGCGGCAGCCTGGGCGCGACCTACACCATGCCGTTCATGGCCGGGAACCTGGTGGCGGACTGGACAGCGACCTATCGCGGCAATGTCGTGACGCGGCTGGGCTGGGACCGCGCCTATGGCGACAAGCTTCCGGGCTATGTGCTGCACCGCGCCTCGCTGGCCTATGAGACGGACCGTTACAGCCTCGTCCTGTTCGCGAACAATATCTTCGACAAATATGCGGTGGCTTCCGTCTCCAATGACCGCTCGCGCGTGGGCCTTAACGATGGAGTGGTGCTGCGCTATTACAAGCAGACCGTGATCAATCCGCGCACCTTCGGCATCGAAGCACGCTTCAAATATTGATCTAATGATGCTGCCGGGGCGCCATTTCGAAAGGATGGCGCCCCGGCGAGCGCGCAGGATCATCGCAATGCTGCCTTGCATGAAAGGGAAAGAGCCATGGCCGCTGATGCGCGCAGGGTTCGACGGGTACGAACCCTTGGATTGAGTGCGGCGCTCTTGATGGCGAGCGGCTCGGGATATGCCCCGGACCTGAAGGCAGCTTGCGTAGCGCTGCCGAAGCTCTTCGCGGAAAAGTGGATCGACGGCACGCTGCTGCAGGAGCCCTTCACCCAGGTCCAGCAACTCGACGAGGACAGTTTCGTCATCCGCCAGTCGGTCAAGACCAATTTCGAAGCGCCCTTCCTTTATCTCCTCTTCGGGCGCGACAGGGCTTTGCTGATCGACACAGGGGCCGAAGGCGGCCGCATCAGGCCGACAGTCGACCGGCTGGTCGCCCAGTGGCTGGCCGCTCACGGACGCCGTTCGATCCCGCTCGTGGTCGCCCATAGCCACAGCCATGGCGACCATGTTGCCGGAGACGCCGCCTTCCGTGACCGCCCGGATACGACCGTCGTCGGGCTGAAGCCATCGGACGTGGCCAGCTTTTTCGGCATCTCCCATTGGCCCGAGGGAGTTGCCAATTTCGACCTGGGCGATCGCGCGCTCAGCGTCATCGCAACACCAGGGCACCAGGCCGCCGCGATCATGATCTACGACCCTCGCCTCAAGATCTTGTTGTCGGGCGACACGCTCTACCCCGGCCGCCTTTACGTGCCGGTAAATTTCATGGCCGACAATCGCGCCAGCATCGAACGGCTGGCAGCCTTCGCGGCGAAGCATCCGATCTGCGCCGTCATGGGAGCTCATATCGAGATGACGTCCGAGCCGGGGCGCGACTATGGGCATGAAGCGTCAACCCATCCAGACGAACATCCCCTCCCCTTGCCGGCGCAAACCATTGGTGAACTCCAGACCGGCCTGCGAGAGCCGCTGGAGACACCCGACCAGCGGCAAGTCCACGATCACTTCATCATTGTCCCGGTACCCGCCCGCGCGGAATGATCCGGCGGCGTCGGATAAGATTGCCTTCAAGATCAGAGCAAAGGCTGTGATTCTGGCGCACGATCGATATGCCTCGAGTTGGAAAGCTTAGCGCGGGCGACCGGACAGACTTTCGTCCTTGCTGCTTTCTTCTTCGCCTGCGCGGCATCGATCATCTGGCTTGCATCGCGACCCACGCGCGCAGTTGATCCCGATGCGGCGCATTGATCGAAAGCTTTCGGTGCATGTCACATGGCGATCCAGGAACCTATGTCATGCGCAACATCGAGGAGCAAATCTGCCGCCCACTGGCAGAGACGGCCCTGGCAAATAGCCGTTCCTCCACCTTTGATGTGATATAATAGTGACAATGCAGCTATTTGTGCGTCATGTGGGAAATCGCGCTGCCGATGCTTGTTCTATCCCCGAAGGCATGAAGGGATGCCTTCTGCAAGGGATGAGGGGTGTAACATGCAGCTTCGTGCTATTCTGCTTGGCTCGGCGAGCTGGAGCGCGGCTTTCCTGATCGCAACCGGCGCGGCCTGTGCGCAGACGAATGCGGACGCAGCCTCCCCGGCTGCCGCAACGGTGCCGCAGGGCAGCGACACGGCGTCGGAAAGAGGAGAGCCGGTCATCATTGTGACAGGTTCCCGCATTGCGCGGCCGACACTGGATTCGCCGATCCCCGTAACATCGCTGTCGACTGCGGACCTTACCCGGAGCGGCGGCACCGTCATCGGCGATGTGCTGAATGATCTGCCCTCGCTGCGGTCCTCCTACAGTCAGGCGAACTCCACCCAATATATCGGCACGTCCGGCCTCAACCTGCTCGATTTGCGTGGCCTGGGCGTCACGCGCTCGCTGGTTCTGGTGAACGGCCGTCGCCATGTCACCTCGTCCGAAGGCGATTTTCTCGTCGATACGAACACCATTCCCACCGACCTCATCGAGCGCGTCGACATCGTGACCGGCGGCAGTTCGGCCGTCTATGGCTCCGATGCCATGGCCGGCGTGGTCAATTTCGTGCTGAAGCGCGATTTCGATGGCCTTTCGCTTGACGGCAAGGCCGGTATCTCCAGCTATGGCGACCGGGGAACCTATCGGCTGTCGGGCACCTTCGGCCGGAATTTCGCCGACGGACGGGGCAATGTTGCGCTGAGCCTGGAATATAATCGCGCGAATTTGCTGACCTATACCGACCGGCCCGCCCTGACTGGCGCTTTTTCCGGACGGCGGCAATTCCAACTGGTCGACAATCCGTCTCTGGACAATGACATTCCCGACAGAAGCTTCCTGACCGGGGTGCACAGCTTCGGTTATGACAATGGCGGCAATTTCATCGCCTATAATGGCGGCAGCCCCCTGTCCTGCGGCACTGGCGCTGCGGGGGCCTGCCGCGCAAATGGCTTCCCGCGCGTTTTCGGCTTCAACCCCGACGGATCGCTTTACGAATATGCCTATGGCAATGATTTCCGCCCTGCCGGATCCGGGAATAATCAGAATGGCAACGGCGCGACGCTGAACGATCGCGGCACGCTCAATCCCTCGCTCAAGCGCTTCGTGGCGAATTTCCTTGCCCATTATGACGTGTCGGATGCATTTCGCCCCTTTATCGAGGCCAAGTTCGTCCGGGTGAAGAGCTTTAACCAGGGCAGCCCGACATTCGGACAAGGCGGGGAACAAGGCACGGTCGCGTCGGAGGATGAGGACGGCAATCCGATCCGCGTGGCGGCGACGCCCGACACCTATCTGGGATCGGGCGTTCCGATCTTCTTCGACAATGCCTATTTGCAGCCGGGCGCGGCAGCCACCATTCGCTCGCTGCTGCCGGCGGGCGCGGAATTCTTCCGGCTCAACCGCAATAATAACGATCTTGGCACCCGCGACGAATATGACCGCCGCGACACCTATCGCATCGTCGTGGGCGCCGAAGGAACGTTCAACGACGACTGGCGCTATGATTTTTCCGTCAACTACGGGAAGTTCAAGAGCCGCTCCCTGTTCTTCAACAACCGTATCGAATCCCGCTTTCAGAATGCGGCCGACGCCGTTTTCAACGCTGCGGGCAATATCGTCTGCCGCATCAATCAGGTGACCGTCACAGACCCGGCCTGCGCACCGCTCAACCTCTTCGGGGACGGTGCGCCCAGCCAGGCGGCGCTCGATTATATCAACACCACATCCCATCGCCGGGGTAGCGCCAGTCAATTCGACATCAACGCCAATCTGGTGGGCGACAGCTCGCAATGGTTCGAGCTGCCGGGCGGTCCCGTCGCCTTTGCGATTGGCGCCGAATATCGTCGGGAAAAGGCGTTTTACGCCTATGACGATACGGTGAAGAGCGGCGATACTTTCCTGAACGCCATTCCCGACTTCAATCCGCCATCCTTCGCCGTGAAGGAAGCCTATGGCGAACTGGACGTTCCCCTTCTGAAGGACATGCCGTTCGCGCGGGAACTCAGCGTCAATGGCGCGGTTCGCGTCGCGGACTATAAGGGCGCAACCGGCACCGTCTGGGCCTATAATGGCGGTGCGATCTACGCGCCGGTTTCCGACATCAAGTTCCGGGTCAATTACTCCCGGTCGGTGCGGGCTCCGACACTGAGCGACCTTTATTCCTCGCCGTCACAGAATTTCGATCTTCTGGACGATCCCTGCGACGTCAATTTCATCGACAAGGGCAAGTCGACCCGCGCGGCCAATTGCGCCGCCGCCGGCGTGCCCGCGGGCTTCGTCAACAGCGTGGCGCGGGCCGGAAGCACGGAGTTTCTGTCGGGCGGCAATCCCAATCTGACCGCCGAAAAGTCGCGCAGCTGGACCTATGGGTTCATCCTGCAACCGCGCATGATCCCGGACCTGTCGATCACGGTCGACTATTACGACATCAAGATCAGCAAGGTCATCAGTGCCGTGGATGCGCAGACCATTCTCGACGCCTGCTATGATGGAGCAAATCTGAACAACCAGTTCTGTCAGCTCATCTATCCCCGTCAGGCCAATGGACTGTTCGCCAGACCGGCCCTGTTGCAGAGCACGGTGAACTTCGCCGCCCTGGTGGCGAAAGGCATCGACATGGATGTCGCCTATAATCATCGGTTCGACCCCGACAACAGGATCGCGGTCCGGGTCGTCGGCACCTGGGTGCGGACCCGCACCGACTATCCCTATCTCGACAATCCCGGCCAGCCCGAACGGGTGAAGGGAGAGCTGGGCGATCCGATCTGGAACGTCAATGCGTCCATCGACTATACGCACCGCAACCTCACTCTGGGGTATCAAATCCGCTATATCGGCCGCCAATCGATCACGGATTGGGAGGCCCAGCACGACACTTATGGCGTGCCGGCGCTCGATCCCAACTATGCCGACACCGTCTATTATCCGCGCGTTTTCTACCATTCGATCCGTGCGTCGCTGGATGTCGACAAGCGGTTCACCCTTTATGGCGGGGTCGACAATCTCACCAACCGTAAACCGCCCTACGGATTGTTCGGCAATGGCAGCAATGGTGATGGCGACGCCATTTACGACAATATCGGCCGCTTCATGTATATGGGCGTGTCTGTCAAACTTTGATTTGCAAAGCGGGAATGGGAAAGGGCGGGCGGGTTTGCGTGCCCTTTCTCAACAACATGTGACTTACCGATACAGGTCGAAAATGACGTTTGGGCAGCTTAACTCTCGGTAATGACTCAAGCGTCGAATTCCGGTTTTCGAAAGCGGACAGGGATGTCCGCCATATCAGTTCGACCTCGCCCGTCGGTCCAGAATCTGCTTGAGAGGATTGGGTTTCCCCGGGGCCACACGCCGAAGGGTATTCGTATCGTGATGGTCGAACGGGTCCGGCCTGCCGTGGACGGCAAGAGTGGTGTGAATATCATAGCTCCAGCTATCGTCGCCGTCGAAGCGGATGTCGATCCGGTATGCATCCGTTCGAAAACCATATTCCAGGAAAGCGGTCGAGCATATCCCATATTGCGTCTGACCGCGTGTCGCGACCAGCGACAAATTGTCGTCGCCGACCTTGGCGTGGCCCGCGGCCAGCGCCACCTGCCCACGTGGAATTGCCAATGTCTGCAGGATCAGCCCGGTCGCCGGTTCCCATAGCCAGTAACCGACCTGATCGTGGAAGGTGATGTCCTCTTCCTCGGTCGTGATATGGGTGTGATAGCGCAGGCCGTAGAAAAGCTGCGGCCCGTTGGTTTGAGGATCGATGGCATCGAACGAAACGCGCTCAACGAACACGCGCCGCTCGGGAGCGTCTGCCTTGGGGTTGATATCAACACCCTTATGGGCCTCCCAGCGACCGGCCAGCCTCGCCAGCGGTCCCAGATTGGCGAGCGTGTCGGGGTCGACACCGGTTGGCTCGGTAAAAATATCCTGAGGAAACGGATTCATGGCCTTTCCCTGCGAAACGAGTGGAACCCGCAACATAGAACCTGATCCTGGTCGACCCAAGGACTCAATTCCTTGCCTGGCTCATACGCTTAAGGCAAAAAATATACCGCTGATCGCGTGCGTGAACGTGGACAGCGCTCGAAGGAATATCGGTGCGCCCGTTGCACGCATTGCCGGGATGGGAGAAGAGGCTGGCGATACGGACGGAAACCCTCGTCACGATTCGCGGCATGATCCAGTGCAGGGTTCGTCCCTGAACCGCTTGAGGAAAGAGATATGAGCAAGGACATCATCATCGCTGGCTATGCCCGGACGCCCATGGGCGGCTTTCAGGGCGCACTTTCCAGCGTTTCGGCGCCGGAACTGGGCGCCGTTGCGGTGAAGGCGGCAGTCGAGCGCTCCGGCGCCGCGCCGGAGGCCATCGACCGCATCTATATGGGCTGCGTCCTGCCCGCCGCCCTCGGCCAGGCGCCCGCGCGGCAGGCGGCGCTTGGCGCGGGCCTGCCCCAGTCGGTGGAGGCGACGACGGTCAACAAGATGTGCGGTTCGGGCATGCAGGCGGCAATCATGGCCGCCGAAGCGCTGAGCGCCGGGGCCGTGGACATCGTCGTCGCCGGCGGCATGGAGAGCATGACCAATGCGCCCTATGCCCTGCCCAAGCACCGTTCCGGCGCGCGCATCGGCCACGATCGGGTCATCGACACGATGATGATGGACGGGCTGGAGGACGCCTATGATCGCGGCAAGCCCATGGGAGCCTTTGCCGAGGACACGGCCCGCGATTATCAGTTCACCCGCGCGGAAATGGATGCCTATGCGGTCGAAAGCCTCGCCCGCGCCAATGCGGCGATCGACAGCGGCGCCTTCGCTGCGGAGGTGGTGCCTGTCACCGTCAGGACGCGCGGCGGCGAGGTCCAGGTCGACAAGGACGAACAGCCCGGCAATGCGAAGCCGGAGAAGATACCCTCGCTGAAGCCCGCCTTCGCCAAAGACGGTGCGATCACGGCGGCCTCCTCCGCCTCGATTTCGGACGGCGCAGCCGCGCTGGTGCTGACCCGTGCGGATGTCGCTGAGAAGCTTGGCCTTGCCAGGGAGGCGCGCATCGTCGCCACCGCATCCCATGCCCATGCTCCCGCGCTGTTCACGACTGCCCCGGTCTTCGCGATCCGCAAGGTGCTGGAGAAGGCGGGCTGGTCCGCCGGGGACGTCGATCTCTACGAAGTGAACGAGGCGTTTGCCGCCGTCGCCATGATCGCGATGCGCGACCTCGACATTCCGCATGACAGGATCAACGTCAATGGCGGCGCCACCGCACTGGGTCATCCCATCGGCGCCAGCGGCGCGCGCATCATCGCCACGCTGGTGGCGGCATTGAAGGCCCGCGGCCTCAGGAAAGGCGTCGCGGCGCTCTGCATCGGCGGCGGCGAAGCGACCGCCGTGGCTCTCGAAATCCTCTAAGACGGATAGAGATAACAATTTGGACCGGCGCCGTCCTTCCGGATGGCGCCATCCTTTAATCCATGTCTCTCAGGTTATGGATTATAGCGCGGCGCGACTCATCGCGATGGAACGTCCTGCACGCGGCTGAAGTTTTCCCTTCAGTCGATGACCGGAGCCATGGAGCCAGCCGATGCTCGAACATATTCCCGCCTGGATGGGCAGGATCTTCACCAATGTCCGCGCCGGCCATGAAAGGCTGGCCATCGTCAGGGCCGGGCTGCAGGGAACGGCGCCCATGATCCCGCTGTCCAGCCCGGCTTTCGCTGCCGGCGGCCGGCTGCCGATCCGCTTCACGGCGGATGGCGAAGGGGTATCCCCGCCGCTTGTCTGGGGTGAGGTGCCGGCAGGCACGGCCAGCATCGCGCTGATCGTCGAGGACCCCGACGCGCCCACACCCAATCCGCTGGTCCATGGTCTGCTCTGGGACCTGCCCGGCGATCTCCGCCAGGTGGACGAGGGGGAGATTGCGGAGGGCAAGGAGGCCACCGTCGGTTCCGTTGGCCGAAACAGCTATCTTGCCCAGGCCTGGCTTCCGCCGGACCCGCCGACGGGTCATGGCGAGCATGATTATATTTTCCAGCTCTTCGCCCTGGCGCAGTCCATTGATCTGGGGCCGGGGCCCGGCCGGTCCGACATCGTCAAGGCGATGGACGGCCAGGTGCTGGGGGTGGGCGTGCTGGTCGGCACCTATTCCCGCGGCGATCCGGCGCCCGTCGGACATATCGGCCCCGGCCTGGCGCGCGGTTAGCCCGGGAACAAGGCCGGTGCCTCGTCCGCCTGAACCGGCCGACGCCGATCCTTGGAACGTCTCCGCCTTCAAACCGTTCGGGACATGAAACAGAAACAAATCAGCCTCGCCCGACCGGCGTCCAACCCAGGTTAGTTCGCGCTGCGTAATAAACCGATAGAGAAGCGACAGGAGGGTCGTGCCATGGGCGATGAAGACGACACCGTTCATTATGACGGCACGGAAGGCGGCTGGGGCTCGATCAAGGGCATGGCCGAAATCGCCTGGCGCGAGAAGCCGACGCCGGCCGTCCTCAACACGCTGCGCCGGCAAAACAAGGTCAAGGGGTTCATGTGCGTGTCCTGCGCCTGGACCAAGCCCGCCCATCCGCATGCCGCCGAATTTTGCGAGAACGGGGCCAAGGCCACGCTATGGGAACTGACCAGCCGCCGCTGCACGCCCGAAGTGCTGGCCAGACACAAGGTCGGCGAGCTTAGGACATGGAAGGACCACGACCTTGAGCAGCTTGGGCGGCTCACCCATCCGATGCGCTTCGATCGGGCGAGCGACCGCTATGTGCCCTGCTCCTGGGACGAGGCGTTCGAGGCGATCGGCAGGGAACTCAAGGCCATCGATCCCCGCGACGCCGTCTTCTATTCATCGGGGCGGGCCAGCCTGGAAACAAGCTATCTCTATGCCCTGTTCGCCCGGGCCTATGGCCACAACAACCTGCCGGACAGTTCCAATATGTGCCATGAGACGACGTCCGTCGCGCTCAAGAAGCTCATCGGCTCCCCGGTCGGCACCTGCGTGCTGGCCGATTTCGACCTGTGCGACGCGATCTTCTTCTTCGGGCAGAATACGGGCTCCAACAGCCCGCGGCTGCTGCATCCGCTGCAGGAGGCGGTGAAACGCGGGGTGAAGATCGTGACCTTCAACCCGATCCGCGAAAAGGGTCTGGAGGTCTTCAAAAATCCCCAGAGCCCGACCGAAATGCTGACGCCCAAGGCGACGCAGATCTCGACGCTCTATCTCCAGGTCAAGGCCGGCGGGGACATTGCCGCCATCACCGGACTGATCAAGCATGTCCTTGCCGAGGAAGAAAGGAAGTGGCGCGAGGAACAGCGCCACGTCCTCGACATCGACTTCATCGAGCAGCACTGCACCGGATTCGAAGCGCTCAAGGCCCATGTCGAGGCGACAGGCTGGGAGGAGATCGAGCGCGAGAGCGGCCTTGCCCGCGCCGACCTCCAGCAGGCGGCGCAGATCTACATCGACGCTCCCCGCTCCATCGCCATGTACGGCATGGGCCTGACCCAGCATGTCCATGGCTTCGAAAATCTTGCGGCGCTCACCAATCTGTGGCTGCTCAAGGGCAATATTGGCCGCGACGGCACCGGCATATCCCCGGTCCGCGGCCATTCGAACGTGCAGGGCCAGCGGACGGTCGGCATTTCCGAAAAGCCGGAACTGGTGCCGCTGGACAGGATCGCCCGGCAATATGGCTTCGACCCGCCGCGGGAAGAGGGCATGAACACGGTGAAGGCGTGCGAGAAGATCCTGTCGGAAGAGGTGAAGGCCTTTATCGGCCTGGGGGGCAATTTCGTCCGCGCCATCCCGGAACGCGAGAAGATGGAGGAGGCCTGGCAGCGTCTGCGCCTGACGGTCCAGATCGCGACCAAGCTCAACCGCAGTCACCTCATAAACGGCGAAATCGCCTATCTTCTGCCGTGCCTTGGACGGTCCGAGGAAGACATGCAGGCATCCGGCCCGCAGGCGGTGACGATGGAGGATTCTCTCTCCTGCATCCACGGCTCGCTGGGCAAGAACAAGCCCGCCTCCGACCATCTGAAGTCGGAGGTGGCGATCGTGGCCGGAATGGCGAAGGCGACGCTTCCCCCCAATCCAAAGCTGGAATGGGACGCATGGACGGCGGATTATGCCAGGATCAGGGACAGGATCGAGGAAAGCTACCCGGACCAGTTCCACGACTTCAACGACAGGGTGTTCACGCCCGGCGGCTTCTACCGCGGCAATTCGGCGCGGGAGCGGATCTGGAAGACCGAGAGCGGAAAGGCGCAGTTCACCGTTCCCAAGACGATGAGTTCGGTCGGCTTCGAACCGGCGGTGGGCCGTTACAGGCTGGTGACCTTGCGGTCGAACGACCAGTTCAACACGACGATCTACGGCTATTCCGACCGGCTGCGCGGCATCGAAGGAACACGTGACGTCGTGCTGATGAACCCTGAGGATATGGGAGCCGCCGGCCTTCGGGCGGGCCAAGTCGTCAGCCTGGCGAGCGATGCCGGGGATGGCGTTCATCGTCAGGTCGACGGCCTGGCGGTCACGCCCTTCCTGCTGCCGCGCGGCTGTCTGGGCGCATATTATCCGGAAATGAATCCCCTGGTTCCGCTCTGGTACCACGACGAGCAGTCGAAGACCCCTGCGGCCAAGGGCGTTCCCGTCCGCATCGTCATCTGAGATGCGGAAGCGTGGGGCAGCGGCATTGATGGCGATCCTGCTCGGCGGATGCAGCCAGGAAGCGCGCGACCTGGGCCCCGGCCTGCCGCAGACGGCGCCGCATGGCAATGCGGACCCGCGGATCGACGCCTATCAGGGGAATTTCTACCAGATCGCGCAGGGCGGCCGCTATTTCGCCTGGTATGGCTGTTCGCCCTGCCACAGCGAACAGGCAAAGGGCGGCGCCCGATTGTCCGATGGGCAATGGGTTCAGGGCGGGGGCTTCGCGGACGTCTACCGGTCGATCGCCACGGGCCATGGCGGCGCCTTTGGCCAGCGTGTGCCGGTCGAGCAGCTTTGGCAGATCACGGCCTATGTCCGCGATCTGCCGCTGCACTATCCCGAAAAGCGGCGGCGGCTCCTGCTCGACCAGAAGGGCGAGCCGCAGGGATCGGCATGGTCCGGCCCGCAATGAGACGATCGACATCGGTCATCGCCATGCTGTTCCTGTCCGCCTGCACCGGCGTCCAGTCGCCGCTCGCCCCGGCAGGGGATCAGGCGTCCGCGCTCCACATGCTCCTGATCGTCATGACGGTGGTCTGCGGGCTGGTCTATCTGCTGGTGATGGGCGGGCTCGTCTGGGCCGTCATGCGCGCCCGCTCGCGCCGCCAAAAGGATGAAGGACGCGCTGAAACGCGGGTGGACCGCGCCCTCCATGTCGCGGCGGGGATCATCGTCGTCGGACTCACCATCCTCATCACCGTCAGCTTCTTCGCTGACCGCGCCCTATTCGCAACCCGCGGGAAGGACGCCATGGCCGTGCGCGTGACCGGGCATCAATGGTGGTGGCGGATCGAATATCGCGATCCGGCGAGCGGGCGCTGGATCGAAACCGCCAACGAACTCCATTTGCCGCTGGGCCGCACGACACGGGTCGAGCTTGCGTCGGGAGATGTCATTCACAGTTTCTGGGTGCCGAACGTCTCCGGAAAGATCGACATGATTCCCGGCCGCCGCAACCTTCTCGACCTGACGCCGCGTCGAACGGGCTGGTTTCGCGGGGCCTGCACGGAATTTTGCGGCGCGCAACATGCCCATATGGCCTTCGATGTGAAGGTGGAAGCGCCTGCCGACTTCGACCTCTGGCTGAAGACCCAGGCAGCCCCGGCGGCATCCGGCGCGCCCGCCACAGGGCGCGGAGCCCAGCTCTTCGCGACGAAATGCGCGGCCTGCCACAGGATCAGGGGCACATCGGCAACAGGCCGGGCGGGACCCGATCTCACCCATGTCGCCGCGCGAAGGTCCATCGCCGCCGGCACGCTGCCCATGACGCGGGGCGCGCTGCAAGGCTGGATCGCGCAGCCCCAGGCGTTGAAGCCCGGTACGTCGATGCCGGCCGTGCCGCTGCCGCCTGCGGATGCCGATGCGCTCGCCACCTATCTGGCGAGGCTCAGATGACCGCCGACGCGACCCTGATCGAACGGCTGGACGAAAGGTGGCGCGACCCGCCGGGCCTGTGGGGTTTCCTGACCACGGTCGATCACAAGCGCATCGCCGCGCGCTACATCGTCACGGCGCTGTTCCTCATGTTCCTGGCCGGCATGCTCGCGCTCGACATGCGATGGCAGCTGTCGGTCGCCGAAAACACCCGCATGAGCCCGCAGCTCTACAATGAAAGCTTTTCGCTGCACGGTTCGACCATGTTGTTCCTGGTGTCCGTGCCATTGATGGAGGCCATGGCCTTCTGGCTGGTGCCGCTGATGCTTGGCACGCGCAACATGGCTTTCCCGCGCCTTGGCGCCTTCAGCTTCTGGCTCTATTTCGGCGGCGTCCTGACCCTGTGGATCGCCCATGCGATCGACATCACGCCCGACCTTGGCTGGTTCGAATATCCCCCGCTCTCAGGTCCATCCTACAGCCCGGGGCATCGCGCCGACATCTGGGCGCAGATGATCACCTTCACGGAGGTTGCCGCGCTTGCCGCCTCGGTCAATGTCGCGGCGACCATCCTCAAGATGCGGCCCCCGGGCATGACGCTGACCCGCATGCCGGTATTCCTCTGGGCCATGCTGATCGCATCGATCATGACGATCCTGTCCATGCCGGCGGTCATGCTCGTCACCTCCATGCTGATCGCCGACCGGCTCGTCTCGACCCATTTCTTCTCGCCCGCCGGGGGCGGCGACACGCCTCTGTTCCAGCATCTCTTCTGGTTCTTCGGGCATCCGGAAGTCTATATCATCTTCGTGCCCGCCACCGGGTTCATATCCTCCATCGTCGAGACCTTTTCGCGGCGGACGCTGTTCGGCCATGCCGCCCTCGTCCTCTCCATGATCTCCATCGGCGCGCTGGCCTTCGGCCTGTGGGTGCACCATATGTTCGCCGTCGGCCTGCCCCGCCTGGGCAATGATTTCTACACCGCCGCCAGCATGGCGATCGCGCTGCCCGCCGGATTGCAGATCTTCTGCTGGATCGCGACGATCTGGCTCGGCAGAATCCGTCTTGCGACGCCGATGCTGTGGATTCTGGGCTTCGTCGCGACCTTCATCATCGGCGGCCTTTCAGGCGTGATGACCGCGTCGGCCGCTCTCGACCTGCAACTCACCGACACCTATTTCGTGGTGGCGCATCTTCATTATGTGCTGATCGGCGGGGCGATCTTCCCGCTTTTGGGGGCCTTTGCCTATTGGTACCCCAAGGCGACCGGGCGGCTGATGTCGGAACGCTGGGGAAAGGTCGCCTTCGTCCTGATCGTCGGCGGCTTCAACCTGGGCTTCATGCCGATGCATTTCCTGGGCCTGATGGGAATGCCCCGTCGCGTCTATACCTATCCGCCCGGCATGGGCTGGGAAACGCTGAACCAGGTCGCGACCGCTGGCAGCGCCATCGCCGTGGCGGGCGGGCTCGTCTTCGTGGGCAATGCGCTATGGGCCTATTGGCGCGGCAAGCCGGCGGGCGACGACCCATGGGGCGGATCGACGCTGGAATGGGCGTCCCCCTCCCCACCGCCGCCGTACAACATGGCGCATGTGCCCGTGGTGCACGGCCTGACCCCGATGTGGGACGATGCCGGGCGGCTCGACGTCATGGACGGCCTTCGCCCGGACCGGCGCGAAGTGCTGGTGACGTCCGTGACCGACGCCATTCCCCTCTACAGGCAGAAGAGCGCCGCGCCGTCGATCTGGCCGCTGCTGGCGGCGCTCGCGGTCTCCGCCATGTTCATCGGCAGCATCTTCACGCCTTGGGCCATTGTCGTCGGCGCTGCGCCGGTCGCCGCCACCCTGACGGGATGGTTCTGGCCCAGCCGGCCCCGCTCCCGATCGGGACCATTGGGGGTGAATGCATGAGTCCTTCCCGCTCCATCCGGATCGTCGGCGATCTTTCCACCCTGCCGGAAAGCGCATCGGGCCCGCGCCATCTGGTCTGGTGGGGCAATATCGGCTTCATGGTCATAGAGGGGACCGGCTTCGCACTCGCCGCCGCGGCCTATCTCTACCTTATGACCCAGGCTCCTGCCTGGCCGCCCAAGGGCGACGCCTTGCCCGGACTTTTGTGGAGCGCGATCTTCACCATCGGCCTGCTGCTGAGCGCGGTGCCCAATGTCTGGGTGTTGCGCTGCGCCAGGAAGAAGCATCTGGGCGGCGTTCGCTGGGGTACGCTGGCGATGGCGGTCATCGCAGCCTTGCTCTTCATACCCCGCGCGTTCGAGTTCGCGCATCTCGGCATATCCTGGCATCAGGACGCCTATGGATCGATCGTCTGGACGCTCCTCATCCTCCACACCACCCATGTCGTCACCGACTGGTTCGACACGGTGGTGCTGGGCGTCTGGCTTTTCACCCATGAGGTCGGAGACGATCAGTTCGCGGATGTGGAGGACAATTCCAATTATTGGACCTTCGTGATCCTATGCTGGCTGCCCGTCTATGCCCTCATCTACTGGGCGCCGAGGGCGCTATGACGCCCAGCCGCCTCAGCATCCGGGCGCGGGCCTGGATCGGCCTGCTGCTGCCGCCGATGACCTGGTTCCTGTTCGAACAGGGCCTTTCCGCACTGCTCCATGCCGATTGCGGGCGATGGCGGATCGGCCTTGCTTGGGGGGTGGTCAGCATCGCCCTTTGCGCCTTGGCGGCGCGCATCGCCTGGCCCCTGACAGGGTCGCATGGCCCCCTTTCCCATCCCTGGCTGGCCAGGCTCGCCCTCGCCGTCGCGGGCATATTCGCGCTGGCGAGCGCCTTCCAGACCCTCGCATTGCTGATCGTGCCGCCATGCCTCGGATAGGCGTGATCCTTCCAGCGCCGCCGCCGGGCTGTCTCGTCCATGCCGACGCAGCGATGCGCGTCACCCGCAAAGTGCCGAGGCCTGCATATGGCTAGCCGTCCCGTCCCCTCAAGCCTCGTCTGGCTGGCAGCGATCCTTCTGCTCGCGGTCTGCGTCACGCTTGTGGCGGGCGGCGCGATCTATCTGGAAACCAGGTCCGCCGATGAAACCCGCGCCGACGCCATGACCGGCGGACATTCGGAAAGGGGCCGGGCCGCCCTTTATCGCCATGGCTGCGGCGCCTGCCATGTCATTCCCGGCATCGACGGCGCGAACGGCATGGTGGGGCCGGACCTGACCCATGTCGGCCAACGCGCAAGCCTGGCCGGTTCGCTCCCCAACGATCCGGAGACGATGGTGCGATGGCTGATGCATCCGCAGGCGCTGCGGCCCGGAAGCGGCATGCCCGAACAGGGCCTGTCGGAGCGTCAGGCGCGCGACATCGCCGCCTATCTTTATGCCCGGAACTGAGGGGAGGCATGGCACAAACAGGGTTCCACCGAACCGGAAATCCTGGGACCGACTCAGTCCCGGGTGAGCCGAAAATGGCAGTTTTCCGTGACCCGGAGCGCAGCATATTCAAAGTAAGCGAGCACCGGAAGCACGGGAATGGAAGCGGAGCAGGTGACTCGATTCAACCATTGCAGGCCACCATGAGCCTGAATGTCGATCGGTCCTAATGCGCGTCGCCGGATGGACGCTTCACCTTTCTGATCTGGCCGATCCCCAGGAAGACCGTGATGATCGTCACCGGGAACAGCGCGACATCGATCCAGGCGGGCAAATGCCATCCCTGAAGCTCCAGCGCTTCCTTCAGATGGTGCCAAAGGCCAAGGGCATAATAGCTGATGGCCACCACCGACAGCCCTTCCACCGTATGCTGGAGCCGCAATTGCAGCGCGGTCCGGCGGTCCATGGACGCCAGCAGGTCGCGGTTGCGGCGGGCAAGGGCGGTGTCGACCCGCGTGCGCAGCAAGGCGCTGGTCCAGGCGGTCCGCTGCGCCAGATCCTCCAGCCGGCGGGTGAAGGCATCGCAGGTGCGCATGGCCGGCAGCAGGCGCCGCTCGGTGAAATCGTCGAGCGAGCGATACCCCCGCACCGGCACGACGGCGAGACGGCGGAGGCGGTCGCGGCAGATTTCCGCATAGGCCTGCGTCGCGCTCATGCGGTAGCGGGTGCGCGCCACGATCCCGGCCAGCTCCGCGCTCAAGGCGGAAAGTTGCTCCAGCACCTGATCGGCATCCGCATCCTTCTGCGCGACGCGGCTCGTGATCGCGGTCAGCCGCTGTTCGAGCGCGGTGAGCAAGGGGGTCGCCTGTTGCGCCTCGGGCAGGCCGAGCAAGGCGATCTTGCGGTAATTGCCCAGTTCCTGGAGCCGCTGGACCAGTTGCGAGCTTTCGCCGCCTTGCAGCCCCTTGTCGTGGATGAGCAGCCGGCCGAAGCCGTCGGCATGCAGGCGGAAGTCGCTCCAGATGCGGGCATGGCCGTCCGCAACGTCGGATATGATGAGGTCGTCGGTCGCGAAATGGGCGGCGATCGCCGCGGAGGGCGGTTCGTCCATGACCATGGCGATCTGGGTGGAGCGGATCACCCGGCCCGGCATGTCCGCCATCCATGCTGGCACATCGCCAAATGGCGCGAGGTCGAACAGCGTCGCGCCCTCGACCGGCGCGAGGAAGCTGTAGGTCATGAATTCGGTATGACGCTCCCAGGAAAAATGGAGGTCGCCGATCCGCGCGGCAAGGAAGCGATCACCGGCCTTGAGGGCGGGAAAGCGGTGGGACAGCAGGGCGATGCCCTGCTCGGCCTGCTGCTCGTCGACCAGCAGCACGAATTGCAGCGCGAGGGCCGGCGCATCGAAACGGGGCAGGCCGCGAATATGCATTTCCCGCGAGAGGGAAGCCCGCAGCGGATGGTCGCGCTGGCCCAGCGCCGCAAAGGGATCGGCCGGGGTGCTGGTCATGTCGTCCATGGGCCGGTTCTTCCTTGGCAGGCTTGCGCTATTAAGTCCGACAATATCGTCCGTGTCGATTCATAATGCTGCTGGATCGCCATTGGCAATCCGCCCTGCCCGAAAGGATGACAGGCAGAAGGGCGAGACGGACGAGCTCGCCCGACCCCCGCTATCTGAACAGATCGAGCGGGATCGCCCGGGCCATGGCCCGATAGCCTTCGGGCGAAGGATGCAGCGCATCCCCGACATCATGGCGGGGAAGCAGGCGGTCGGGGCGAGCGGGATCGCGCACCGCCCGGTCGAAATCGATCACGCCGTCGAAATTCCCCGGTTCGCGAATCCAGCGGTTGACGGCCTGCCGGTCGGCTTCGTTGCGGGCGTCGGGATGATAATAGTCGTTGCCCATGAAGGGCAATATGGTTCCGCCGATCACCTTGATGCCCCGGGCCCGCGCCCGCATGACGATCTGGCGATAGGACCCGATGATGCGCGATACCAGCCGGGCATGTTCGGCATCGCTGACCGGCGCTTCGCGCGTCAGCGTGCCGATGTCGTTGATCCCCTCCAGCAGGATCAGGTAGCGCACGCCCGGCTGCGCCAGCACATCGCGGTCGAGCCGGGCAAGCGCGTTGGGGCCAAGGCCGTCGTTCAGCAGGCGGTTGCCGCCTATGCCTTGGTTGACGACCGCCAGATGCCGTGTCGCCGGATCGGCCTGAAGCCGCCGGGCGAGATTGTCGGTCCAGCGGTCATTGCCATCCGTGGTCGACCCCCTCCCGTCGGTGATGGAATCGCCCAGCGCGACGATCAGCTTCGCCGCCGTGCAGCGCTCCACCTCCAGCGCGGCCAGCGAGAACCAGTGCTCCACCGCCTGCGCGCCCGCCATGGCAGGGTCGGTCAGATGATCGCCCTTGAGCAGCCAGGAGGTCGCCCGCGATCCGGGGTGGGAGGTCTGGCCCGAAGGCTCCTCCCCAAAGGCGATGCTGATCGCCAGATCGTCAAAGGCGCGGACCGGCAGCGCCACCGGATCGGACAGATAATCCGCGCCGGCCGGGATCGTCACGTCGCTGCGCCCGTCGAAGCGGAGCGGAAGGAGGGTCTTCGCATCGATGGCCGGCGATCCGGCCCGCAGCGCGCGCGCGATGCTGGCGCCCCTTATGTGCAGCGGCGCGGCGCCCATCAGATTGGACAGGCGCACCCGCAGCCGGTCCCCCGCCATGGAGGGCCGGACGATCTGCCGCAGGCTGCTGTCCGCCAGCATGCCCGGCGCCAGCGCATTGTCCCCGGTGGGCGCCATCTGGGCAGAGGCCCAGGCCGCAGTCCAACGCCCTGCGCATGGCGCCGCCAGAGCCGGGCCCGCGATGCAGGCCGCGAGCGGGAACAGAAAAGCCGCAAAGGTCAACCGCATGGGCTTGTCCTCGTCAGAACGAAAGAAAGGGGCCGGTCTTGCAACCGGCCCCAGGCTCCTTGGGGGAGGATCAGAAATTCGCGCGGATGCCCGCCAACACCGTCCGGCCCGGATAGTAGATCGAATAGGGTGCATTATCATATTCGAAGGTGGTGCGGATCGGTTCGTTGGTGATGTTGAGCACATCCAGCGTCAGGCGCATCGCCTTGTTGAGGAAAGGCAGTTGATAACCGGCGGACAGATCAAGCTGGCCGCGGGCATCATTGCGCAGGGCGGCGCCGGTAATGCCGTTCTGCGGCGCGTTGACCGCAATCGACTTGTCGTTCCAGACATAGTTCAGGCTGACCGAGAGGCCGTTATTTTCATAGAAGCCCTGGAGATTATACGACCATTTGGAAACGCCGGTCGCAACCAGCCTGGTCGCCTGACCCGGCATCAGCTTCGACGACTGCTTGAGGTAGGTGCCGTTGGCCGAGAAGCCGAGGCCCTTCACCAGGAAGTCGAGCGGCTGCACCCAGGTTGCCTCGATCCCCTTGATCTTGAGGTCGCTGAGGTTGATCGGCCGGTTCACCGAAACGATCAGGTCGTTGATCGCCACGCCGGTCGATGCCGCGCGGTTGGTCAGCGCTTGCTGCTGGGTCGCGATCAGGCTGTCATAGGGAATATTGAGCGACCCGAAGGTGACATCCTGGGACTGGGTGACGGTAAAGCCCTGGACATTCTTCTGGAACAGCGACAGCCCGACATAGCCGATGCCGCCGGTGTAGATTTCGCCGCCCAGATCGTAATTGTCGGAAGTATAGGGCTTCAGCGTCGGATTGCCGGCGGTCGCCACCAGAGCCGAGGGATCGGTGAAGGTCACGCCCGGCAGGATCTGGCTCGCATCCGGGCGCGTCATGGTCCGCGAGGCGGAGGCGCGCAGTTTCACATTGTCGGCAATGTCGTAGGTCAGGTTAATCGATGGCAGGAAATTATCATATTTCGACCGCGAGGTGATGTCGACGATCGCCGTGCCGACCTGGCTGGGACCGACCACCAGCTGGTTGGTGGCGGCGTAGCGCATGCCGGCATTGATGTGCAGGTCGCGGCCCCCGATGGTGGTGACGCCGTTCAGTTCGAAATAGGCGCCCCAGACCTTTTCATCCATGTCTCCGGTCGCGCCGCCCGTCACCGCGCCGCGCGTTTCCGGCGCGCTGTCGCGATAGCTGTAATAGTCGGTCGCATCCTTGATCGCGCCGAAATCAGGCATGATGAAGGCGTTATAGCCGATATTCCGGCCCGCCAGATGCCCGAAATTGCCGACCGTCATCGGCATCAGATATTGCGGAATGGCGCTGGTGGGGATCGATCCGGTGGCGCCGGTGCAGCCCGTGCCGCAGACCGAAAGCTGATAGGCCGGGCTGTTGTCATAGGCGCGGATCGAGCGGGTCGCCCGGTCATAGGCGGCGCCGACCTTCACGTTGAACATGGCGTCGCCCAGCATGACGTCCAGATGCGCGCCCTTGGTTTCCGTCTTGCGGCGAACCAGCGCGATGTTCTGGCGATACCATTGCCAGCCGAGATTGGGGTCGTTCAGGTCGACATTGGTGGTGATCGACGGATAATAGCCTTGCAGATTGTCATAATAGACGTCGACCCCCGAATTGGGCGGCGTCTGGAACGCGAAGGTCGGCTGCTCGCGGAAGAAGCGGCTCTTGGAATAATTGGCGCTGAGGTCGACCTTCAGGGTTTCGGTCGGCTGCCAGCTCAGGCTGGGATTGATGTTCCAGAACTTGGTGGTCTGCTTGAACTCGCTCGCCTCCAGGAAGAAGGAAGAGTTGGCGAAGGTACCCGAAGTCACGACCCCGTTGTCGTCGACGGTGAGATCGATCGGAATCATGCCGCCGGTCGCCTGCGCTCCCGTGCCGGGGCCGGAGTTGCGGACCTGCCAGTTCATGTTGATGCGCGAATAGTCACGCTTCGATTTTGCCCAGATGCCGTCGAGGGCGAAGTGCAGCGTATCACTGGGCCGCCATTCAAGAGAGGCCAGGGCTGAAATGCGCGAACGGTCGCCGACAGTCAGCGTATTGCGGCCAAGGCGGGGCAGCAGCGCGGTGCTGAGTTGGCTGCGGGTCAGGCCGGAGGTCGCGACGACATCGACCGGCTGGCCCGGGATAAGGCCGTGACCTGCATTGGCGGGGACGGTCGAAGCCCAGAAGAAGTTGTTGCCCCCCGGATCGGGGACGCCATTGACCGGACCCAGATTGCCGTCGGTCCAGCCGACCGTGTCGAAGCCATCGATGCGGGTCTTGGTCTTGACGCCGGCCACGCCGACCAGAATGCCGAAAGTGTCGGTCGTATGGCTGGCCACGATCGCGCCGCGCGGGCTCAGCTTTTCATTGCTGTCGGTATATTGGCCTTGCGCGACCACGGTGACATGGGTGCCCGGCTTGTCGAAGGGACGGGCGTTGCGCAGGTTGACGGTGCCCGCAATGCCCCCTTCCAGCGTAGAGGGCGACGGCGTCTTGGCAAGGTCGAGGCGGGTGAAGAGTTCGGACGGGAAGAAGTCGAGGTCGACTTCGCGATTGGCGCTGCCGCCGTTCGTGCCGCCGTCCGACGCGACCTGAAGCTGAGAGCCGTTCAGCAGGACGCGGGTGAAGCTGGGGCCAAGGCCGCGGATCGCGACCTGCGTGCCTTCGCCGCTGATGTCGCGGTTCAGGCGCACGCCGGGCATGCGGTTCAGCGTTTCCGCAAGGTTGGTGGCGGGCAGCTTGCCGATGTCTTCGGCAAAGATGGAGTCGCCGAAGGCGACCGCGTTCTTCTTGGCGTTGGTGGCGCTTTGCAGGCTGCCGCGGATGCCGGTCACGACGATGTCGGCTGCTTCGTCCTGCTGGGCGACGGGTTGAGCGGCGGGCTGGGCCGCGCTGTCCTGGGCGATCGCCGCCTGGGCCAGCGTCAGCGCGCCGAAGGCCGACGCTGCGCAAAGCGCGATGCGGAAAGAATAAATGTGAGAATCTGCCATTTGAAAATCCCCTCCTGAGCGCAGCTTCCGCCTATCCGGTAAGCCTGTCTGGTAGCGCTATCAGTGCGGCTTTGATAAACCCTGAGTTATTTTTGTCAAGCCCGGAAGCGTCTTTATTGGTAACGGTACAAGCGGACCTTCTGGATCTGGAAGTTCCCGGCGGGCAGCCGGATATGGCGCCCCTGATGGGTCTGGTCGCCGTTCAGCAATCGTCCGGCGATCCAGCGGCCCTGCGCGTCGAAATGCCCTTCCCAGGCGCTGTCGATCCCGGCGAGACCCGGTCCTGATCCGGCCGGGGCGAAGGTGACGGTGATGCCCTGCCCGGCGATCAGGTAATCCTCCGGCCCGGTCTGTATGACGATGCCGCCTGCGTTAACGGTATCAGGAGTGGCGACGGGTCTCTGGATGTCGGCGAAGGCGACGGTGAAGCGGTAATTGCCGATCGTCTCCGTCACCGGCTCATAGACCAGCGTTTCGTCATAGAGCGATTTCGGCCGGAAAGCCGACATTCGGCCCAGACCCTGCGCGGCGAGGATATGGGGGGCGAGCTGTTCCAGCAGGCCATAGGCCTCGCCCAGCGCCCCCGGCTTCTCGTCGATCGACTCGATGGAAAAGGGGCCGAAGCCGATCGCGTCCAGCTTGCCGATGGCGTAGAAGGCATTGCCGGGCACCTGCGGATGGTCGGCATTATTGGCTTCGGGGATGAACAGCGGATTGTCGGGCCGCTTGTAGATGTTCACGATGTCGACGAAGTTCGGGAAATAAATGTCGGGCGCCAGGAAATCGATGGCGGGCGCTCCCGCCTTCCACACGTCGATCAGGTGCGGCAGCGGCCCGCCGCTCGGATATTCGCCCGGCAGGCGACCGGGGCGGTTGAGCGCGACATTGACATACATGGGCATGGGATAGGCGCCCTTGCCCGAGCGGGTCAGGGCATCGGCAAAGCGCGCATAATGCCAGGCGGTGAAGATTTCCTCCGCCTGATGGCCGGGGCCGAACACTTCGGACCAGGTGCCGCTGGTCCTGTTCCCCTGCTCCTCCCACAGGCGCTTCATCTGCGGGACCAGCGTGTCGCGATGCTGCTGCAAATAGGTCATGAGTTCAGCCGGCACCGGACCCCTGAAAGCGGCATCGGCGAGGGGACCATAGTCGCGGGCGACCGGCAGCATGCCGATCTCATTTTCCACCTGGGTCATCAGCACCGTATTCTGCCTGTCGTCCACGGCCCTGATATGCGCCATCAGCGCGGCAAAGGCCTTCTGGTCGGCCTCCAGCGTCGCGGGCGCCATGGCGGAAAGGATTTCGACGCCCTGCCCATTGGGAAGCTGCGCGCGGGGGAAGCGGCTCTGGTCGCGCTTCACCCAGGCGGGGACGTAGGTCGACATGCTGTTCTTCCACGCGCCGAACCAGAGGATGACCAGCTTCAGGTCATTCGCCCGCGCGTCACGGATCAGCGCGTCCACCGAGGAAAAGTCGAACCTGCCCTCCTCCGGCTCGATCAGTTCCCAGGACACAGGGGCCAGCACGGTGTTGAGGTGCATGGCCTTCAGCCGCTTCCAGTGCGGCGCCATATAGGCCGCGCTCGACGCGCTGCTGTTGCCCAGCTCGCCCGCGATCAGCAGCATCGGCTTGCCCTGCACGCTGAGTTGGGTGGCGCTGCCCTGCCTGACGAGCCGGGGCGGTTCGGCCTGCGCCGTGGCGGCCAGCGCGAAGGCGGTGAGCGCGGCGCCGATCCTGGCGAATTGCATCATATTTCCCCCTGTAAGGTGGCGAGCGCGGCCAGCGCGCCCTGCGTTTCGAGGATGGCGAGCCACCGGGCCAGCGCCACGCGGAAAGCCGCATTCGCCGCCAATGCGGGCGGAACCACGGAGTCGAGGCGCAGGATCGCGGCGACCCGCTCCTCCGGCGTGTCGGCATCCGCGAGCCGGGCGGCGATCGTGCCTGCCAGCGGGTCGTCGACGACATGCGCCTTGCCGAGATCGTCCCGTCCCGCCTGCCAACGCACCCATGCCGCGACGGCCAGGGACAGCGCCCCTATCCCCTGCCCCGCCGCCAGCCTCGCGGCGATGGGGGCAAGCAGGCGCTGGGGCAGCTTCTGCGATCCGTCCATGGCGATCTGCCGCGTGCGATGGCGCAGCGTCGGATTGTCGAAGCGGGCCATCAACGCGTCACGATAGGCGGCGATGTCGAGTTCCGGTGGCGGCGACAGCGTCGTCTGCGCCTCATCCCACAGCGCCTCGACAAAGGCGCGTGCCGGGGGAAGCGCCAGCACGTCATGCACATGGTCGATGCCCGCAAGGCCGCCCAGATAGGCGATGCCGCTGTGGGCTCCATTCAGCAGGCGCAGCTTCGCCTCCTCCCACGGGGCGACGGCCGCCGTCAGTTGCACCCCTGCCCCGAATTCGGGGCGCGGGCCGCAAAACCGATCTTCGATCACCCATTGGATGAAGGGTTCGGTCTTGACCATCGCCCGGTCTTCCGCGTCCAGCCGTGCGGCGAGCGCGGCGACATCCTCCGGCGTGGTGGCGGGCACGATGCGGTCGACCATCGTCTCCGGGAAGGCCGCTTCTTCCGCGATCCACTCCGCCAGCACGCGATCATGGCGGCGCGCCAGCGCCAGCACGGCATTGCGCAACCGCTGCCCATTATGCGGCAGATTGTCGCAGGAAATCGCCGTGAAGGGCGGCAGACCCTGCGCCTTCCGCATCGCCAGCGCCGCGACCAGATAGCCCGGCGCCGTCTGCGGCGCGGCGAGCGAGGCGAGATCGGCCGCCAGTTGCGGATCACCCTCGATCAGCGCGCCGGTAGCGGGGTCGAGCTTATAGCCCTTCTCGGTGATGGTCAGCGTCACGACATGGGTGTCGGGCGACGCCAGGGCGTCCAGCAGCGCCTGCGGCTCCTGCGGCGCGACGATGACCCGCTGGACCGCGCCGATGATCCGCGCCCGCCGGGATGCGCCGTCGCGCACCAGCATGGTGTAGAGGCCGTCCTGCGGCGCCATCTGGTCGCGCACCTGCGGCGAGCGCAGGGACGCGGCGACGATGCCCCAGCGCAGGTCGCCGGCATTCAGCACATCATCGAAGACCGCCGCCTGATGCGCGCGGTGGAAGGCGCCGATCCCGAGATGGACGACGCCGGCCTCGACCGCCGTGCGATCATAGGCAGGCCGGATCACATCGGCGGGCAGCGTATCGAGCGTCGCGGAGGATAGCCGCCTCACAGCTTATAGGCCTGCTTCACGAGGTCGTAGGACAAGGCGCGGGCCAGTTCGAAAGCCTCGTCTTCTTCCAGCCGGTGTTCGGCCACCAGCCGCGCCAGCCAGGCGCAGTCCATCCGGCGCGCCATGTCGTGCCGCGCGGGAATCGACAGGAAGGCGCGGGTGTCGTCGTTGAAGCCGACCGTGTTGTAGAAACCCGCCGTCTCGGTCGCGCGCTCGCGGAAGCGGCGCATTCCTTCCGGACTGTCATGGAACCACCAGGGCGGGCCCAGCTTCAGGGCGGGATAATGGCCCGCCAGCGGCGCGAGTTCGCGGGAATAGACATCCTCGTCAAGGGTGAAGAGGATCAGCGTCAGCCGCGGGTCATTGCCGTAGAGGTCGAGCAGGGGCTTGAGCGCCTGGACGAACTCTCCGGCCGCCGGAATGTCACCGCCCTTGTCCCTGCCGAAACGCGCCAGCACGGCTGCATTATGGCTGCGATGCACGCCGGGATGGAGCTGCATCACCATGCCGTCTTCGATCGACATGCGCGCCATTTCCACCAGCATATGGCCACGGAACAATTCGGCGTCGCGGTCGCTGACGGGCCCGGACATGACGCTGGCATAAAGCGCCTCGATCTCCGCCCCTCCGAGGTGCGCGGTGAAGGCGGTGGGGTGGCCATGATCGGTGGAGGTCGCCCCGGCGGCGCGGAAGTCTGCGCGACGCCTTTCATGGGCGCGCAGATAGCCGGCGAAACTGCCCGCATCCTCCCCCGCCATGGCGCAGAAGGCGCGGACATTGTCGGCAAAGCCGCGCACCGCCGGGTCCATCACCGGGTCCGGCCGATAGGCGGTGATCACCCTGCCGCCCCAGCCGGACGCCCGGATCGCCCGATGATGGTCGAGCGGGTCCAGCGGCCCTTCCGTGGTCGCGATGACCTCTATATCATAACGCTCGAACAGAGCGCGGGGACGGAAGCCGGGCGTCTTCAGCGCGGCGTCGATGATGTCGTAATAATGGTCGGCAGTCTCCGCCTCCAGCCGGACATCGATGCCGAAGGCTTCGGCGAAGACCCAATCGAGCCACATGCGGGACGGCGTGCCGCGGAACAGGCGATAATGGGCGGCGAACCTGTGCCAGATGGCGCGGGGATCGGTTTCCGTGGGGCTGCCATCCTTGGTCGGAACGCCCAGCTCCTCCAGCTTCACGCCCTGGCTCATCAGCATGCGGAACACATAGTGATCCGGCACGATCAGCAGTTCGGACGGGTTGGCGAAGGGATCGTCATAGGCGAACCAGCGCGGATCGGTATGCCCATGCGGGCTGACGATGGGCAGGTCTCCGACCGTGGCATGGAGCGCGCGGGCGATGTCGCGGGTGCGCGGTTCGGCAGGGAAAAGGCGGTCGGGGTGGAGCTTCAGCGGCTTCATGTACGGGATTCCGAAAGGGTGACGGGCGCGTAGCGCGGCACGATGAGGTGGACGACGAGCAGCGCGATCAGATAGGCGCAGGCCGCGACGATGAAGATCGGCTGGAAGCTGCCGACGCTTTCCAGGATCATGCCGGCGAACTTCGCCATCAGCATGCCGCCGATGGCGCCCGACAGCCCGCCAAGGCCGACGACCGATCCCGCCATCCAGCGGGGAAAGAGGTCGCCCGGCAGCGCATAGACATTGGCGGAAAATCCCTGGTGCCCGGCGCAGGCAAGGCCGATCAGCCCGACCGCGACCCACAGGCCCGGCGCCTGCGCGGCGAAGGCGATGGGCAGGGCGCAGAGCGCGGCGCAGAACATCGCGGTCTTGCGGGCGCGGTTGATGCTCATGCCCCGGCCCATCAGTCGCGACGACAGCCAGCCGCCGGTGACGGACCCCACGTCCGCCAGCAGATAGACGGCGATCAGCGGCGGACCGAAGTCCAGCATCTTGACGCCATATTGCTTGTTGAAGAAGTCCGGCAGCCAGAAGAGGAAGGTCCACCACACCGGATCGATCAGGAAACGCGCGGCGATATAGGCCCAGGTCTGGCGATGGCGGAACAGGGCGCGCCATTTGACCGGGCGCTGCGGCTCCTGCGGGTCGGCTTCGATCCAGGCGAGTTCTTCCTGCGAGAGGGTCTTCTTCTCCCGCGGGCGGCGATAGAAGCCGATCCATGCCGCCAGCCAGACCACCGTCAGCAGGCCGGTCAGGATGAAGGCCCAGCGCCAGCCCATGGTGACGGCGATGACGGGCACGATCAGCGGCGTCAGGATCGCGCCGACATTGGACCCGGCATTGAAGATGCCGATGGCGAAGGCGCGCTCCTTCCTGGGGAACCACTCATTGGTCGCGGCGATGGCGGCGGGGAAGGTTCCCGCTTCCCCGATGGCGAGCGGAATGCGCGCAAGCAGCATCCCCGCCGTCGAGGTGAAGAAGATGTGCATGACGTGGCCGGCGGTCCACAATCCCACCGCCAGCGCATAGCCCGCCCGCGCCCCGATCCGGTCGATCAGCCGCCCGAAGAAGACATAGGCGATGCCGTAGCCCGCCTGGAACCAGATGGCGAGGTCGGCATAGCCGCTCTCGCTCCAGCCGTAGCGGGCCTGGAGATCGGGCTTGAGCGTCGGCAGGACCAGCCGGTCGACATAGCTCAGCACCACCGCCGCGAACAGCAGGGCGCAGACGATCCAGCGGACCTTGCCGGAGGGTTTGGGGATGGATCGGGTCATGGTCGGTCCCTATGATCCGTCATCCCCGCGCAGGCGGCGATCCGGTTCGCGCCCCATATCCAGCCGCAAGGCCGGGAGAGGGATACCCGCCCGCGCGGGGATGACGGAGAAGAAGGGGCAGGCACGGATCACCAACTGAACATCGTGCCGTCTTCCAGCCGGTTCACCGGCAGGAAGGCGCGCTTATATTCATATCCGGCGGCCAGTTGCTCGTCGATGTCGACGCCCAGGCCCGGCGCCTCGCCCGGATGCATCATGCCGTCGGAGAAAGTGTAGGCATGGGGGAAGACCGCGTCGGTCTCGGGCGTGTGCCGCATATATTCCTGAATGCCGAAATTGGGCACGCTAAGGTCGAAATGCAGCGCGGCGGCCATGCAGACCGGCGACAGGTCGGTCGCGCCATGGCAGCCTGTGCGGACCTGATAGAGATCGGCCAGCGCGGCGATCCGGCGCAGATGGGTGATCCCGCCCGCATGCACCACGGTCGCGCGGATATAATCGATAAGCTGGTTCTGGATCAGGTCCTTCGCGTCCCAGATCGAATTGAAGATCTCCCCCACCGCCAGCGGCGCGGTGGTGTGCTGGCGGATCAGCCTGAACGCCTCCTGATTTTCCGCCGGCGTCGCATCCTCCAGCCAGAAGGGGCGATATGGCTCCAGGTCCCGGCCCAGACGTCCGGCCTCTATGGGGGTCAGGCGGTGATGGATGTCGTGCAGCAGATGCACGTCCCAGCCCAGCGCTTCGCGGGCGGCCTTGAAGAGTTCGGGAACGACGCGAAGATATTTGGACGTGTTCCAGACATTTTCGGTCGGCAGGTCGGCGTCGGCGGGTTCGTAGAAATATTTGTCCTTCGACACGCCATAGGTCGACGCCATGCCCGGCACGCCGCATTGCAGGCGGATCGCCTTGTAGCCCTGCGCCTGATATTCCAGCGCGGCGTTGATCGTATCCTCTATGGTCGTGCCATTGGCATGGCCATAGACCATCACCCCCTCCCGGCTGGCCCCGCCCAGGAGCTGATAGACGGGCAGGCCCGCAATCTTGCCCTTGATGTCCCACAGCGCCATGTCGACCGCGGCAATGGCGGTCATGGTGACGGGACCGCGCCGCCAATAGGCGCCCTTGTAGAGATATTGCCAGATGTCCTCGATCCGGTGCGCGTCCCGCCCGATCAGACAGGGAACGACATGGTCGGCCAGATAGCTCCCCACCGCCAGTTCGCGGCCGTTGAGCGTCGCGTCGCCCACGCCATGGACCCCCTCATCGGTGATGATCTTGAGCGTGACGAAATTGCGGCCGGGGCAGGTGACGATGACCTTGGCATCGATGATCTTGGGCATTGGACGATCCTGTTCAGATGATTTCGAGCGTGGTTTTCTGGAGATTTTCGCTGTCCGGCCCGGTCATGACGTCGAACAAGCCGGGTTCGACCACTTCCTCCATGTCGAGATTCCAGAGCGCGAAGGCGGCGGGGCCCAGCGTCATGCGCACGGCGCGGCTCTCGCCGGGCGCCAGCGTGATGCGTTCGAAGCCCTTCAGTTCCCTGATCGGCCGGGTGACGCTGGCGGTCTGGTCGCGGACGTAAAGCTGCACGACCGCATCCCCTGCCCTCTGCCCGGCATTGCGGACGTCGACCTCCACCGTCACCTCGCCGCCCGTGCCGATGCGCGGCGACGACAGGCGGGGCGGCCCAAATTCGAAATGCGTGTAGCTGAGGCCAAAGCCGAAGGGGAAGAGCGGCGAAATATCCTCGAACACATAGCCGCGCCGGGCCGATGGCTTGCGGTTGTAGAAGATCGGTATCTGCCCCGCGTCGCGCGCCACCGTGACGGGCAGCTTCGCGCCGGGATTGACGTCCCCGAACAGGATGTCGGCCATGGCGGTGCCGCCCTCCTGCCCCGGATACCAGCACTCCAGCAGCGCATTGGCGCCATCTGCGACCATCGGATAGCTGGGCGGGCGGCCGTTGATGGCGCACACCACCACCGGCTTGCCGGTCGCCTTCAGCGCGGCGAACAGTTCGTTCTGCTCGCCCAGCAGGTCCAGGCTCGTGCGGTCGCCCAGATGGTTCTTCGCAAAGCCTTCCCGGCTGGTCTGTTCCGTGTCGCCGATGGCGAGCAGGACGATGTCCGCGGTCTTCGCGACCTCGACCGCCTGCGCGATCAGGGCGCGGTTCTCCGCCGGGTCCGCCAGCAGCACCTCGTCCGCCGAGCGATCCTCGCTCCGCGTGATGAAGACGCCCTGGGCGTGGACGACCTCCGCCTTGCTCTTAAGCTTCGCCTGCACGCCTTCCAGCAGGGAGACGGTCTGGCGCGGGACGCTGCTATAACCGCCCAGTCGCGCAATGGCGGCATTGGGACCGATCACCGCAACCCGCTTGTGCGCGCCGGGCGTGAGCGGCAGCGTACCGTCATTGCCGAGCAGCACGATGGAGCGATGCGCCGCCTTCAGCGCCAGCGCGCGCGCCTCCGCATTGCCGGTCAGCCGCTCATGATCCTTGCTCGGCCAGGGATTTTCGAACAGGCCCGCACGGAACTTGAGCGTCAGCATCCGGGCGCAGGCCAGATCGACCGCCTCAAGCGGCACCTTGCCCGCCCGGACCTGTTCGACGAGCGTCCGATAGGTCTGGCCATCGGGCAGTTCGCAATCGACGCCCGCCCGCAGCGCGGCGCGCGCCGCCGCCTCCGGGTCGGGCTGGACATGGTGGATGCTGTCCAGTTCGTGGACCGCGCCATAGTCGCTGACCACGGCACCGTCGAAACGCCATTCCCCGCGCAATATGTCGTTCAGCAGCCAGCGGTTCTGGTGCGAAGGCACGCCGTCTATCTCATTATAGGACGGCATGACGGCGGCGATGCCGGTGCGCTTCACCACCTCCCGGAAGGGTGGAAAGAAATTCTCGCGCAGTTCCCGTTCGGAGATCGGCGCGGGCGCGATATTCTCGCCGCTCTGGGGTTGGCCGTGGCCGGTCATGTGCTTGAGCGTCGCCATGACCTTGTCCGGGCCGATCCGGCTGCTCTCGCCCTGAAGGCCGCGCACGGCGGCCACGCCCATCTCGGCGCAGAGATAGGGGTCTTCGCCGAAGGTCTCCTCGATCCGGCCCCAGCGCGGGTCGCGGGCAATGTCGACCACCGGCGACAGCGCCAGATGGACGCCGCGCGCCCGCACCTCGCGGGCGATGACGGATTGAACCTCCTCCATCAACTGGCGGTCGAAACTGCCCGCGAGCCCGATCGCCATGGGGAACATGGTCGCCTCTGTCGCCATGAGCCCGTGCAGCGCCTCCTCATGGAACAGCACCGGGATGCCGAGCCGCGTCTCCTCCGTCGCCCATTTCTGGACGGCGGTAATGAAGGCGACGGTATCGGCGGGCGTCCGCCAGCGCGCGCCCACGCCGCCCGCCTGGGTCCATCCGTTCGGGGCGCCGCGGCGGTCGGACGGGCGGGTGATCTGGCCGAAGCCGTCGGGATAGGCTTTGCTCGCCTTGGCGGGAGAGAAGGTCAGATCGTCCATGATGTCGGCCTTGGTCGCCCAGAGCGCGATGATCTGGCCAACCTTTTCCTCCAGCGTCATGCGCGCCAGCAGGTCCCTGACGCGCAGGTCGATGGGGGCGGAAGCATCCTTGTAGAGCGGCCCGCCCCTCCCCTTCGCGGCGGCGGGCACAGCGGCGAGCAGCGAGGTCGAAGCGAGCAGGCCCAGCGCCTGCCGGCGCGCGAAACCGTTCATGGCACCACCGTCAGCGTTGCCGATTTGAGCGCGACCGAACTGTTGCCGGTCATGATCTCGAAATCGCCCGGCTCGACCACGCGGTCCATATGATCGTTCCACATCCGCAGCGCTTCCGGCCCGACCGTGAAGGTCACCGTGCGAACCTCGCCGGGCTTCAGCGTCACGCGCTGAAATCCCTTCAGCTCCTTGATCGGCCGGGTGACGGAACTGACCTTGTCCCGCACATATAATTGGACGACCTCGTCGCCCTCGCGCTGGCCGCCATTGCGCACGTCGACCGACACGCTGGCGGTGCCGCCGACGCCGATCTTCGCGGCCGACAGTCGCGGCGCGGACAGGTCGAAGCTCGTATAGCTGAGGCCGAAACCGAAGGGGTAGAGCGGATCGGTCGTATCGAAGAGATAGCCGCGCCGCGCGCTGGGCTTCGCATTGTAGAACATCGGCAATTGTCCCGCCGAGCGCGGGATGGTCACCGGCAGCTTGCCGCCCGGATTGACGTCCCCGAACAGCACGTCCGCCACGGCATGGCCGCCCTGCTCGCCCAGATACCAGCCCTCCAGAATGGCGTCCGCCTGTTCCGAAACCTTGACGGTGGAGGCAGGGCGGCCGTTGATGAGCACCACGGCGATCGGCTTGCCCAGCGCCTTCAGCGCGTCGAACAGGTCCTGCTGCTCCCCCACCAGATCAAGGCTGGGCCGGTCGCCCAGATGATTGTCGGCCCAGCCTTCGCGGCTCGACTGTTCCGTGTCGCCCAGCGTCAGGACGATGCGATCGGCATGACGGGCCGCCTCGACCGCCTGCGCGATCAGGCGGCGGTTTTCGGCGGGATCGGACCGGACGACCTTGTCGGCCCACCAATCGTCATTCTCCGTGATCCTGACGCCCTGCGCGAAGACGATCTTCGCCCGGGTTCCGACTTTGGCCCTGATGCCTTCGAGGATCGAGACGCTATGCGGCGGCTGGCCATAATAGCCGCCCAGCCGCGCCACGGCGGCGCTGGGGCCGATGACGGCGATGCTGCCCTCCGGCTTCAGCGGCAGCATGCCGTCATTCTTGAGCAGGGTGATGGAGCGCTGCGCCGCCTTGAGCGCCAATGCGCGGGCCTGCGCATTATTGGTGATCTTCTCCGACGCCGTCGCATCGGCATAGGGATTTTCGAACAGGCCCGCGCGGAATTTCAGTTCCAGCATGCGCCGCACGGCACGGTCGACCAGTGCCTCGCTGATCTTGCCCTCGCGCACCTGCCGGCCGAGCGTCGCATAGGAGAGGCCATCGGGCAGGTCCGCATCCACGCCCGCATCCAGTGCGCGCCCCGCCGCCTGTTCCAGATCGCCGGCGATATGGTGGATGCTCATCAACTGGTCGATCGCCGAATAGTCGCTGACCACCGCGCCCTTGAAGCCCCATTCGCCGCGCAGCACATCGCGCAGCAGCCAGCGATTGGCATGGGAGGGCACGCCGTCGATTTCATTGTAGCTGGCCATCACCGCCTCGATCCCGGTGCGTTTCACCACCTGTTCGAAGGGCGGAAAGAAATTCTCGCGCAGTTCGCGTTCGGAAACCGGCGCCGGACCGACATTGGTGCCGCTTTCGGGCTGGCCATGGCCGGTCAGATGCTTGAGCGTCGCGAACACCTTGCCCGGCGGCAGCAGGCGCGAACGCCCCTTGCCTTGCAGCCCCTCGACAGCGGCCACCCCCATTTCACCGACCAGATAGGGGTCTTCGCCATAGGTTTCCTCGATCCGGCCCCAGCGCGGATCGCGGGCGATGTCGACTACGGGGGAAAGGACGAGGCTGACGCCGCGCGAGCGGATTTCGCGGGCGATGACGGCATTCACCTCGCGCAGCATGTCAGGGTCCCAGGACGAGGCCAGGGCAATCGACTGCGGAAAGCTGGTAGCGCCAACAGCCGCATAGCCGTGCAGCCCTTCCTCATGGAACAGGATCGGAATGCCCAGCCGCGTCCGCGTCGTCGCCCAGCGTTGCAGCGCATTGACCAGCGCCACTGTCTGGCGCGGATTTCGGCCGGGAACTTCGCGGGGGGAAAAAGCCCCCTTGGCATCGGACGGGCGGGTGAACTGCCCCATGCCATGGGGAAAGATCTGCGCCAGTTTCGATGGGTCGAGCTGCAACCTCTCATCGAAAATCTTGACCTTGTCGGTCCACACCGCCGTGATCTGGGCGATTTTCTCCTCCAGCGTCATGCGGGAGAGCAGATCGTCGACCCGCGATTCGATGGGAGCGGAAGCATCCTTGTAGAGCGGACGCGCGCCCGTCGACGCAGGCGCCGCCAGAACGGGGACGGCGGGCGTCGCGACCGTCAGCGTCAGCAGCGAAACCGCGCCCAACAGCTTGCGGAACCGGATCACGAAACAGCCTCTCCCCTTTTTTGCGGCGGCTTCCAGCTTTTTGCTTGCCGCATCCCAACTGATAGCGTTAACATTGCTCAGACAAGAGCGGCCTGTCAATGCCCTTCGATCCGAAGCGTCGGTTCGGGCGAAGACGGGAAGGAGAGGAAAGGGGATCTATGTTCGCGCGCCTGTTCTGCTGGACCGTCGCCACCGCCGTGATGACGGCGCCCGCCATGGCGGAGGACGGCTATGATCTGTGGCTGCGGCACGAAAAGGTGCAGGATGGCGGCAAAATGGCGCGGCACGCCACGGCGGTCGTTGCGCCGGGCCGCGGTGCGACTGCGCTGGCCGCCCGCGATGAATTGATGCGCGGCCTTGCGGGCGCGAATGGCGCGGCGCCGGCGCTGGCTGACAAGCCCATGAATGGCGCGATCTGGCTGGCGACTCCGGCTTCCGCCCCCGATCTGCCAGTGAAGCTCGATGGGCTGGGCGAAGAGGGCTATGCCATTCGCTCGGTCACGCTGGACGGCCAGTCCGTGACGGTGATCGCGGCCAATGGCGATGCCGGACTTCTTTATGGCGCCTATGCCTATTTGCGGCTGGCGGAAACGGGCGCCCCGCTGGACCGGCTCGACATTCGCAGCGCGCCGCGCATGAAGCTGCGCTTGCTCAACCATTGGGACAATCTGGATGGCACGGTGGAGCGCGGCTATGCCGGGCAATCCATCTGGGACTGGTGGCGCCTGCCCGACTGGAAGGGGCCGCGATACACCGACTATGCCCGCGCCAACGCCTCCATCGGCATCAACGGCACGGTGCTCAACAATGTGAACGCCAGGTCCGACAGCCTGACCGCGCCCTATATCGCCAAGGCGGCGGCGCTGGCGGACGTGTTCCGGCCCTATGGCATCAAGGTCTATCTGTCGGTGAAATGGACCGCGCCGATGGAGCTGTCCGGCCTCGGGACCGCCGATCCGCTCGACCCGGCAGTCGCCGCCTGGTGGAAGGCGAAGGCCGACGAGATCTACAGGGCCATTCCCGATTTCGGCGGCTTCCTGGTCAAGGCGAACAGCGAAGGGCAGCCGGGGCCGCAGGATTACAAGCGCACCCATGCCGATGGCGCGAACATGCTGGCCGCGGCCGTGAAGCCGCATGGCGGCATCGTGATGTGGCGCGCCTTCGTCTATGCGCATGACAATCCGGACGACCGCGCCAAGCAGGCCTATAACGACTTCAAGCCGCTGGACGGCCAGTTCGCGGACAATGTGCTGGTGCAGGTGAAGAACGGCGCGATCGACTTCCAGCCCCGCGAACCCTTCCATCCTCTGTTCGGCGCCATGCCCCGGACGCCGCTGATGATGGAATTCCAGATCACCAAGGAATATCTGGGCCAGTCGACGCACCTCACCTATCTGGGGCCCTTGTTCGAGGAGACGCTGAAAAGCGACACCTTCGCCCGCGGCAAGGGGTCGACCGTGGCCAGGGTGATCGACGGGTCGCTGGAGGGCCACAAGCTGACTGGCATTGCCGGCGTCGCCAATATCGGCGCCGACCGCGACTGGAGCGGATCGATCTTCAACCAGGCGGACTGGTACGCCTTCGGCCGCCTTGCCTGGGATCCGGATCTGTCGGCGGAGGCAATCGCACGCGAATGGGCGGCGCAGACTTTCTCGACGGATGCAAAGGTGGCCGATCCGGTGGTCGCCATGATGATGGGATCCCGGGAGGCGGCGGTCGACTATATGACCCCGCTCGGCCTGTCCCATGTCATGGGCACCGGCCATCATTACGGCCCGGCTCCCTGGATTTCAGAGCTTGCCCGGCCCGAATGGAACCCGGTCTATTATCACAAGGCGGACGCGCAGGGGATCGGCTTCGACCGGACGAGGACCGGCAGCAACGCCATCGCCCAATATGCCCCGCCGGTCGCCAGGATGCTCGCCGACCCGAAGACGACGCCGGAACGCGACCTCCTCTGGTTCCACCATGTCGGCTGGGACGCGAAGCTGAAATCGGGCGAAACCCTGTGGAACGGCCTCATCCGACATTATGACGCGGGGGTCGCCTATGTCGCGGCCATGCGCAGGACGTGGGACAGCCTGCGTCCCTATGTCGATGCGGAACGCTTCGCCCAGACGCAGTCCTTCCTCGGCATCCAGCATCGCGAGGCGAAATGGTGGCGCGATGCCAGCATCGCCTATTTCCAGACGCTGTCCAAACGCCCGCTGCCGGCGGGCACGGCACCGCCGGAACATGATCTGAACTGGTACAAATCGCTCGCTTTCCCCTATGCGCCGGGCAATCCATGACTGGCTTTCAAGGGCCGCAAAGGCTAGGCGGTGAACGACCATGAACGAACGTAAGCCGCCGACAATCCGGGAAGTTGCAGCGCGGGCCGGCGTGTCCGTGATGACCGTGTCGCGCGTCGCGAACAAGCAGAGCTGGGTCAGCCCCCAGACCCGAGCCCGGGTGGAAAAGGCGATCGCGGAACTGAACTATGCGCCCAATGTCTCCGCCCGGGCGCTGGCCGGGGGCGACGACCGGCGAGTGGCGCTGCTTTACCGCAATACGACGACCTCCGCCTATCTGGGCGAACTGTTGCTGGGGGGGTTGGACGAGGCGGCGAAGCATCACCTCCACCTGGTGGTCGAACAGTGCGAGATGGGCGCCACGGCGCAGGACATCGTCGCCCAGGTTCTTCAGGCGCGCGTTTCCGGCGTCATCGTGCCGCCGCCCCTGTGCGACTGGGACGAACTGGCGCAGGCGCTCGGGCGGCAGGGCATTCCCTGGGTCGCCATCGCGCCGGACGAGAACCATGGCATGATGGTCGTCGCGATAGACGACCGCCAGGCCGCGAGCGAGATGACGCGGCATCTGATCGACCTCGGCCACCGCCGCATCGCCTTCATCCAGGGCAATCCCCAGCACCGTTCCAGCGCGCGACGGCTGGAGGGCTTTCGCGTCGCCATGACCGCGCAGGGCCTGCCGGTTGAGGAAGATTATATCGTCGAGGGCGATTTCAGCTACCGGTCCGGGCTGGAGGCGGCGGCGCATCTGCTGAGCCTGAAGACGCCGCCGACAGCGATCTTCGCCTGCAACGACGATATGGCCGCGGCGACCATCACCATCGCGCATCAGCGTCAGATCAGCGTGCCGGCCGATCTGACGGTCTGCGGTTTCGACGACACGCCGCTTGCCGCCGCGATCTGGCCCACGCTCACCACCATCCGCCAGCCGATTCGCGACATGAGCCGGGCCGCCATGACCCTGCTGGCGGAAGCGATGAAGGGCGGGGAAGAAGTGGACGGGCGGGGGTTGGCGCGACTGGACTACAGGCTGGTCCGCCGGCAATCCGACGCGGTTCCGCGCCTGCACCACCGACGGGGGTAGCGGGCTGGGCCCGCCAGCCATGTCCTGCCGCAAGGGCTGGAGCAGGTCTCCACCGCTATCCTGGGGCCTGAAATTTCCTAGGCAAAGCGCGCCAGCAACTGGTTGAGCAGCGGACGCAAGCGGCGGATCTCATCGCGATGCGTGGCCGACAGCTTCGCCAGCAGGTCCAGAGCGCCCAGCGTCAATTGCAATTGCGAGCGCCGCCGGTCCGTGGCGCTGGCATGGCGCGTCACCAGCCCCAGCTTTTCCAGCCGGTCGACCAGCCCCGTCGCGCTGTGGGGCTTCAGCAACAGTCGCCGCGCGACATAGCCGACGGTCGCATCCTCGGCCGGCGCAGCGCGCAGGGCGAGCAAGGCCTGATGCTGCTGCGGGGTGAGTCCCACCCTGGCCGCCCGCTCGCTGCTGAACGCCTGGAACTGTCGCAGAGCGAAGCGGAATTCCGCCAGCGCCGCATAATCTTCATCCTGCAATATGGCGCCGTCTGCTTCCATCTGACCTTCATCTTCATGTATCGCGTCGCGATTTGATCGCGCAGCCTGACGCATCAAAGAAGGATTTGCATGATTCGGGAACCCCCGCGTCGGTCCCGGCGCGATTTCTACCGGCGGCAGAGGAACATCGGCGCGTGCGGGCGATCTGCGGCTAGCCCGCCGGACTGACGGCGTCATTGAAATAAGGCATGGCCACATAGGTGATCAGGCCATTGGCAGATCCCACCAAGGCATTCATCGCCTTCGCGGTCAGCCAGGCATTGCGGAGGCTTTCCGCTCCCCGGTAAGGACGGCCAAGCAGACCCTTCCAAATCGCGATCAGCCATGGTTCGCTCCGACTAAAGGCGTTCAGGCTGTGGAGTGAATGCCTTCAAGCCAAGATCCGGCACAAGATGGCCGGTAGAAGCGGCATGATCTGCTCTGTCTCAGCCAGTGGCAGACGCGCGTGCACCAACACTCCCCGAACAAAGCCAAGACATGATCGCAGGAAATATGCGGCGGGGTCTTGGTATGTCCACCAGTTTGTGGCAGATCATATAGGATAGGATCGACCGAGAGAGTCGCGATACGAATCTTTGCTGGTGAGGATGAGTTGAAAGGGACGTTCACAAGCTGGGCCCGCAAGGTCCGCAATATGGCTGCTCCGCCGGGCAGGAAGCGAAGCCATTCCCGTGCCCCGCGCCCGGCGGGTGCGGCGCTGGCGGCGATGGCGGTCGCTTTCCTGTTGCCGATGCCGGCTGGAACGGCGCCCTTGCCGCCCCTGCGCATCCTGCTATTCGCGGGACCGAAGCAGCATGGCGCGCCCGGCCGCCATGAATATGAGAAGGACCTGCGCGAACTGGCCTGGCTGCTCGAACATTCCGGCGCGGCGCGAGAGGTGAAGACGCAGGTCATCGTCGGAGAAAAGCCGCGGGATCTGGCAATGCTGGAGGCGGCCGACGCCATCGTGATCGACGGCAATGGCGACTGGCTGAAGCGCGAAACCGGCGCGATCTTCCAGCAATATGCCGAAACGGACGGTCTGGGCTATAATGCCGAGACCAGTGCCGCGCTCAAGGGTTTCGACGCGCTTCTGAAGCGCAGGAAGACGGGGCTGGTCGTCTATCATTATACGATGTTCGTCGATAACCGGGCAGGCCGCCTCTATCTGAACGATTGGCTGGGCGGCGTCTGGATTCCCTATGTCTCGCACAATCCCGTCGACACATGGGCGATCAGGCCGATCCCCGGCAAGCATCCGATCCTGCGCGGGGTCAAGCCCTGGACGCCGCGGGAGGAAATGTACGCGCGCTATTTCCTGCCCGACAATCCCCGCCGCACGCCGTTGCTCACCGCCCGGCCGTCACAGGCGGCCAATGGCACCGGCGGTCCGGTAGCCTGGGCCTATGAGCGGCCCGACGGCGGACGTTCGGTCGTGTGGGGCGGCAACGACTTCCATGACAACATGCACCTCTATCCGCAGCAACGCCGGTTCCTGGTGAATGGAATACTGTGGGCCGCAGGGGTCGAGGTGCCGCGCGGCGGCGCGAACGACCAGATGCCGCCGGAATTCTAGAATGGAAGATCCGACCGGCCGCTGCGCGGATCGGCGCTGCGCCACGCACTGGATGGGGAGAGACCGAGCCATGGGATTTGACCGGCGGCTGATGGGCGCCGCCCTCGCCTTCGCGGCCATGCTGCTGCCGCAGCACGCGCTGGCCGAGGACGGCTTCTTCACGCGCGAACAGGTGATCCGGCATACGCCGGCCTGGACCGGCGAACGCTTTCCGGACGGACGGCCGAAGGTCCCCGACGACATTCTGGAGCGGATGCGGGAAGTCACTCTGGAGGAAGCCTGGGCGACGCTGCGCAGCGCCGGCTTCAACCATCAATATGAGGATGGCTGGCTGTCCATCTTCCCCGACAAGGTGTTGGTCGGTCGGGCGCTGACCTCCCAATGGCTGCCCGGCCGCCCGGACATCCAGACCGTACTGGAAAAGCAGGGCGCCGACGACGGACGCAAGGGCGCCATGAACGCCTGGCCGGTCGACATGCTGCAAAAGGGCGACGTCTATGTCAGCGACCATTTCGGGCTGAAGCAGGACGGCCCATCGATCGGCGACAATGTCGGCAACGCCATCTACGCCCGCAGCGGCAACGGGGTCGTCTATGACGGGGCGGTGCGCGACATCAACGGCCTCAGGGAACTGCCGAATTTCGTTTCCTTCGTCCGCTCCTACGATCCGTCGCATCATTTCGGCGCCATGGCGACGGGCGCGCGGCTCAATTCGACGATGGTGGGCATCAACGGTCCGATCCGCATCGGCAAGGCGACCGCCATGCTCGGCGATGTCGTGCTGGGCCGGGACGGCGGCGTGCTGTTCATCCCGCCGCAACTGGCCGAAAAGGTGGTGAAGCTGTCGGAGAATACGCGGCTGCGCGATATGTTCGGCCATATGCGCCTGCGCGAGGGCAGATATACCGCCGGCCAGATCGACACCCGCTGGACCGACGCGATCGAGGCGGACTTCTTCGCCTGGCTCCAGGCTAATCAGAACAAGCTGCCCGTGAAGCCCGACGCCGTAAGGCAGATCATCCGCGATCATGAAGCGGGCATCCCCTATGAGGGATGACCGGCCCGCAACCCACCCTTCCCCCCGAAATGCTTGAGAAAGGCCCCGCCAACATGGACTTCCGCCTCCCCTTCGCCACCCTCCTCAGTCTCTGCCTGGCCGGGGCCGCCCAAGCCGCCACACCCGCCGAAGTGGTCGCCCGTCATGTCGAGAGCATGAAAGCCGGCAAGTTGCAGCCGATCATGGACGATTACTCCGCGGACACCGTCGTCGTGACTCCCCAGGGGCTGGTCGCGGATCAGGCGCCGGCCAAGGGGCCGGGCATCTATTCGGGTCAGGCGCAGGCGCGGCGCGTTTTCACGACGCTGACCGACAAGGATCATCATCCCGGCATCAAGGCGATGGAAACGACCATCGAACCGGCCGGCCCGGACAGCGTCATCCTGCATTGGGTCCAGTTCAAGGGGCAGCCCCAGCAGGTCTCGGGCAAGGACGCCTTCATCGTGCGCGACGACAAGATCGTGTTCCAGGCCATCTTCGTCGACTGACCGCAGCCGGCGGACAGTACCGGCCTCAGCGCGACCGGATTGCAAGGTCCGGCCGCGCTGAGATTCAGGCGGCGATCGGTGGGACATTTTCCTCGAATTCAGTCTGCTGAACCGAAGTCGCCGCCATAGCCCATTTGCGCGTAGACACGGACGGGTTGCGAATGCGGCAGGCTTTGACCTGCCTGTTCCAGCTATTCGCATGCAAATATCAACAGCCGTTCCCGATCAACTGCCCCTTCATCAGGCGAGCGGGCTCACGACGTCGAGCCACTCGGTGATGGCCAGTGGGACCTTGTCCGCGCCATCCCGCAGGTCATAAAGCGCTTCGCCGCCAAGCTGGACCCGGCACACGGTGAAGGCCCGCTTTTCGTCACGGCTGTTGTCCGTCAATATGGAGGCGTCGGCCACGCCCAGCGCGTGCGATATGGCCTTCTGCGTCCTGGGAAACCGCGAGACGAGTTTGCCGGTGTCGACGCCGTGGCCATGTTCAAGCACGCGCTGGCTGACGCGCAATATGGACAGATCGGCGTTCGAAAGACCGACGAAAAACAGCAGGACGAAATAACCCGCCGCCTGAAGATCGGTTATCGTGTCGAGTTTCGAGGCGACCGTGCCGTCAGGCCGCTCTTCCCAATGGCTGAAGACGGTTTCGGTTGCGAATGGCACCTTCGCGGCCATGGCATGGGCGGCGAACGCCTTCACGCCATTTTGCGCCACCTGCATCCAGCCGAGGTTTGTGTCGCGCAATTCCTGCGCCCAGTCCACAAGCGATCCGTCCCCCTGGGCTTCCGGCAGAATCGAAAGCATCATGCGATCCGCGTTCAGCAACGGCAGCTGGAGCTTTTGCGTAAGAATCTTACGCCACATCGTCGATTCGCCCGACCCGTTATGACCGGCCAGAATGATCGCGAGCGGCTTGTCGGTCCTGACCTGTGCGGAAAGTATCTGGTCTACCGCGCCCTTGAGCGCCGTCACGCAAATTCTTGAAACTTGCCGTCGACAAGCTGGCCGCGACTCACCTGTCCGTTGAGCTTACGGATGACGATCTTGGGATTATCTTCATCAACCGAATAGAGCGGCACATTCTTGCGCTGAGGAATAGCCACCCCGCCCCGCACGATACGGGCCGCGGCACGCTCCAACGCCTGGGAGCTGCGCTTGACATTATCCTTGACGAGCGCGGCCGACGGCTTCTGGGCACTGACGGTCACATTACCCAGTTTGGTGGTGACCGTCCGCGTGCGCTTCGAGCCCGCAGGCCCGATGATAATCCCGGTCTTTCCGTCGCGCATGCTCGCCGAAGCCATTTTGCTCCGCTTTGCCATAAGCCCGATATAGCTCTTCCGCAGATCAAGTTCCAGCCGTCATGATCGCCAGGAAATCCATCGGATCGTCCTCATGCAAAAGCGCGCGCGCCGCCTCATGGAGGGTAACGTGCGTCGCGGGGTGTATCACCCAAGTCTCGAACATGGCCTGTCCCAGCTTGATCGCCATGTGCGCCCGGCCCCGACAGGAATGTTTCTTTCATGGCGGGGACTGAGGGATCACGAGGAGCGCAGGTCGCCCGCGGCCACGCAAGAGCCGCTTGTGGCCGCGGGCGGAAAGGATCAATATTTGAAGCCGACCTTGAAGAAGATGGTGCGCGGCGGGTTCTGAGCGCCTTGCAGCAGCAAGGTGCCCGCATAGGGCCCGGCCTTGATGGCCGTGCCGATCGGCGTGAGCGTAGAATAATAAAATTCATTGCCGATGTTGCGCGCCGTCAGCGTGAAATCCCACCGCTTGTCAGCAGTCTGGAAACCGATGAAGGCATTTACGAAATGCTTCGAACCGATCCGATATTGGGGATTGTTGAGCTGGTCGGAGAAATAGCCGGTCTGCCAGTTGACGCTGCCGCCGAACTTGATCGCGCCCAGCCCCTCAATCGGGATCGAACAGTCGGCGGACGCGAAATATTGCCATTTCGGCTGACCGGGAAATTGCTTGCCCGTATAGTTATAGGCGGGAACGGTGCCCAGCGCCGGCGCCGAATAATCGTCATATTCGGTTGTCAGATAGGTGACATTGAAAGCCAGCGACAGATTGTTGGTCGGCTCTGCCGAGGTTTCCAGTTCGAAGCCCTGCGTGTGCACTGACGGCGCATTGCCGCGCGTGCTGACATAAGTGCCGGAGATCGGACTGAACGCCGACACCGCTGTCTGCAGATCCTTATAGTCGTTATAGAAACCTGTCGCGTTGACCCTCAGCCGGCGATCGAACCAGTCTGTCTTGAAGCCGATCTCGAACGCATTGACCGTCTCAGGATCATAGGGCAGCGCGGTGGCAAGGTTAAGCGCGCGGTAAAGCCGCCCGCGTCGAAACCCTTGGCATAGTTGGCGAACAGGAAGATCGTCGGCGTTGCCTGGTAGGAAATGCCTGCCTTCGGCGTGAACGCATGCCCGGTCTTCTTGTTGAGCACGCCGCTATTGTCGAAATTTACCTGCGTCGCGGCGACAGTGACGCCCAGCGCGGGGATCGCGCCGCCTGTCTTCACCTGCGGATAGAACGTCGGATCGATCGGATGGCCGTCCAGGTCATAGTTGACGCCCTGAAAATCGAATGCGCGCCGGATGCTGATATAGCGCCCGCCGGCGGTCAGCGTCAGCCGGTCGGTCAGGCGATAATTGGCCTGGAGATAGGCTGAATAATTATACGTTACGGTCTTGCCGATCTGAGGGCGATGACTTCATAGGCGGGCGCCCTGGGATTCATGCTCTCGACCTTGCGCAGCCCGCTCCGGGGGAGATCGATCGTGCGGGTGACGATGCGGCCTTCGAGGCGACCGTTGATTTCACGAACTTCAACGATGTTCATTGACTTGACCTTTCATTCTGTCGCCCGAAACCCATTTTTCGGCGACAAAAATCTGAGATCCCTCTCTTCTCTGATCCCGGCGGCGCGGCTGGACGCGTCCGCCTCCGCATCGGCACGACCTCTCCAGACCAAGGTCCCCATTCGCGCGCGTGTATCGCCCACTGACAGCCGCGCGATGTCTTCCCCCCCCCCCCCCCCCCCCCGCACACGCCACCACGGCAGGGATGAACGCCCGCGAGGGCCGAGACCCGAGCAGCGGGACTCGGGGCGCCAGCCCGTCAGCCCGTTGCCCGCGCATGCGCGGGCAGTCACCCAGCCTCAAACCCCACACCGTTCCACCCTTGACGCCCTGCCCCATCTGACGACAGACAGATTCCATGGCTTCTTCCAAAACCCTCAACCAGGCCAATCTCGAGACGCTGGGCGCCAATCGGCTGGCGCAATTACTGCTGGAGCTCGTGGCGGTGGATGCCCAGACCAAGCGGCGCCTGCGCCTGGAGCTTGCCAGCGCAAACCGCAGCGGCGATGTCGCTGGAGAGGTCGCCAAGCGCCTCGCCACCATCGCCAAGGCAGAGGCCTTTGTCGACTGGAACAAGGTGAAGCCCCTCGCCCGGGATATCGAGGCGCAGCGGCGCGCGATCATGGAGCATATCGCGCCCACCGATCCGGCAACGGCGTTCGAGCTGCTCTGGAAGCTGATCGCGCTGGCCCGTCCGGTGCTCAGCTGGTGCGACGACAGCCATGGTACGCTGGGCACCGTGTTTGCAACGGCGCTCTCTGTTCTTGGCGCGCTGGCCGCTGCGGCCCGCCTGCCCACTGACCAGCTTGTCGACCGGGTGTTCGACAGCGTCTGCGACAATGACCATGGCCAGTTCCACGGCCTCGTCACCCTGATGACGGAGCCGCTTGGCGAAGCAGGATTGAAATCCCTCAGGCGCAAATTCGAGGCCATGGCGCGCGAAGTACAGCAGCGGCCGCCCCAGGGCGAACGGCGCGTCATCGGTTTTGGCTCAGGCGGCGTTTTCTACGAGGATGAGATGGAAGCCCGGCGGCATGAGCGGCTTGTCCGCCAGGCGCTGGTCGACATTGCCGATGCGCTGGGCGATGTCGATGCCTTCATCGCGCAATGTCCGGCCGACCAGCGCCATAATCCCGCGATAGCCGCAGCCATTGCCGAGCGCCTGCTGGCTGCGGGCCGCGCGGCGGAGGCGATAGCCGCGCTCGACGCGGCCGAAGCAATACGGCGTAAAGGTGGTCATTGGCCAAACTGGGATCGGGTACGGATCGCGGCGCTCGATGCGCTGGGCCATGCAGAATGCGCTCAATGCGGATGACCGAAACCAAAACGCTGTAGAATTTAACATAGCTGCCGTGCGGCTTGGACCGGAGCCCGGCACGAATCTCAGGCCGGGCAACGCCGGACCGGGGGAAGTCGGCGATCTTCGCACAAGCCCCTTCGAGTTCATCAACGAAGGTGACGGCCCGAAGAACATTGTCGCGCGCGGTAAAGGTGGCGATCGCGACAAGATCAGCAGCAGCAGCCGGCGAAAATTCGAGACCCATCAACTATCGGTAGCGCCGGCGGCCATATTCGCGATCCGCTGCCGGGCGTTCGCGAAAGCCTCACTGGCGGGAATGCCCGGGCCGCTGGCAGCGCCCCGTTCGATCTCGGCACGGAGCGCGTCAAGCCGAGCCTGGCGGATGGCGTCCTGCTCTTCGAGCAGCCGGAGGCTGTCGCGAACGACCTCGCTGGCAGACGCGTAGCGGCCGCTGTTCACCTGCTGCTTGATGAAGCCCTCGAAATGCGGCCCCAGGGTGAAACTGGAAGGCATGGCCAAACTCCTCTGTCGATGATGAATATCACTTTATGATAGTAGCATGCAAGACACAGATTGACGAAGACTGCGGCGTTTGCGCCTGGTAACCGGGCAAAGAGTGATCGCCTCCGCTGACCACGCCGAAAAACGTCGAGGCAGACGGACTGCCTTCATCATGCACGCACGAGGCAGGTCGGCATGCCGCCATCCTTTCCAGCGGATCGCCCGCGAGATTTTTTGCCGGGGAACGCTGCCCATGGGGCAGAAAAATCGCCTGACGGGATATAGGTTAAATCGCCAACAGAGCACGGATTTTTGCCTGAACTTCCAGCAGCGCCGCTTGCGATACTGTTCCTTTTTTGGTCGCCTTCCGTGTCATCCAGTCAACACTTTTGAGCTGATCTGCCAATACAGCACTTGGCAGGTTCTGGCTGGTTAACACCTCAAAGGGATAGCCTTTGATTTTGCTTGTCATAGGACAACAAATCATCATCCCGCGCACGCGATTATAGGCTGCCGGTGACAGGACAAGGGCAGGTCGATGACCAGCCTGTTCATGTCCAGCCTGGGGATCAAAGTTTAGCCAGACGATATCGCCCATGTCGGGGACATATTTGGCCATTACCAAAGCTCATTGCCGACAGGCGGACCGAAATCGACGTTTTCAGGAAAGTTTTCAGGCTTCATGCCCGCCAGCAACCCCTCAAGAGTGAAGGCAGGTGCGGTGATCGGCTCGATGATGACCCGGCCCTCTTCTTCCCTGACATCCACCTCCTGATCGATATGCAGCGCAGCCGCGGCCATAATCGAGGAAGGAATCCTGACCGAAGCACTATTACCCCACTTTTTCACTCGCACACGCATAACCATCTCCACCGTATCGATATTGATAATACATTATCATAACACGAACATGTATCAACATTGTATCTACTTTTGGTGCATGGGGTGTGCACAAGTTGGTGCCGATGTCGTCGGCAACCGATACGGATTTGCCGGATCTGACCAGTCGATATTTTCGATCACCCAGTTGCGCGCGAAATCCCAGTCAAAGCAGAGCGAATAAGTTCCGCTGACCTTCTGCCACGCCGTCTCGACCGCATTCGTCCAGCCCACGACGACGAGGCGACGGACCGATGGCGGCAACCATGCACAGCTTCATGGCGACCAAGCGTCATGTGCGGCCGGACGAGGCGTCGCCGTGTCGGGAGAGCGGCCGAGAAAGGCAGCCAGACGCTTCACATGGCGCACATAATCCTTCTGGGTGTGGGGACCGAGACCCCGCATCATCATGTCGTGCTACATCCGTTGACGCAGTAGGCTGATCGGGGCGGTGTTGATCGAGACAGTCACGGCAAGTTCCTCTTCGCTGAAGAAACTTCCAACCTCAGTGGGCAACCTCGCCCGCTAAAGGCTCATATTTACCGCACTAACGCGCCCCAAGCGACCCTCCCGTAGAGCGGGTTAGTGCAAGGGTCGTCACCGGCGCTGCCCGTACTGCTGCTGACGTATGCCCTTGCTTCCGTCCTCATTATTCCTTATCTTGTGGACAGGAGACTGGTCTTATGTCGAAATCTATAACTTTGAATGTCCGCGTCAGCGGCTCTCTCAGCGATTTTGTGTCCGCTAACGTCGGGGAGGCGGGGGCCTATGAAAATGTGAGCGAGTATGTTCGAGACCTGATTCGGCGTGACAAGGAGCGGGTCGAGAGCGAACGGTTGGCGCTCTTAAAGGCCGAGTTGACCGCCGCATTTGCCGTATCAGAGAGCGAATATCTGCCGCTTGATGCCGACGCAATTATTGCCCGTAACGCTCGCAACTAAGTCTCATGATCAGTTATCGCGTGCAGCACGCCGCCGGCCGCCGGATAGATGACATTTACAACTATACACGCGAGCAATGGGGACAGGATCAGGCCGACCGTTATATTCGCGGCCTTTTTGTTCGCTTTGAAGATATTGCCGAACGCCGCATTGCTTGGCGGGATATCCCCCGGGGACTCGGCGTCGAAGGCTTCTATTGCCGGTATGAGCATCATTATGTCTATTGGCGTATCTTGTCCGATGGTGCCGTTGGTATTGTCACCATTTTGCACGAGCGCATGCATCAGATCGAGCGTTTCCGAGAGGATGTGCCGAATTGATCCCTAGCCGTGTTGAGTTGGCTTTCAGAGATCTTCCGATGACAGCAGCCTAAACCGTCGGTCCGCTGCACCGCAGGGCAAGATGGCTGACCCGCGCGTCGATCTGCTTGAGGAAGTCGAGGAATTCGGTTGCCCGGTGGCGCTTGTAGCATTTGCCGATCACGAAGCCCGAGGGTAAGCGGGGTCTGGCGACCGCCTTGCGCAGCGCCCATTAGCCGGGATGATTGCCGCTCTTTAAGCGGGGTGGCCGGTGTCGGACGAGATTGAAGATTCAGCGAGCAGCGCAGCGACTACTCATACGAGCGGTCGTATGAGTAGTCGGATAGAGATCGTTAGCCGGGTGTCAGGCCGGCGGCGGTGGACGGTAGAGCAGAAGCTGGCCGTGCTGCAGGATGCATTCGGCCCGGAGGGCTGCGTGCGCGCGGCCTGTGAACGCCATGACGTCGGCAGCGGCTCGATCTACACATGGCGGCGACAGGCGATGTCCGGTGAGCTCGCCGGGGTGCGCAAGTCGATCAAGCCTGCCTTTGCGGAGGTGCAGATCAGCGATCAGCTGGCCTTGCCTGGGCCAACGGTCGCAGCACGCAGCGAGGGAGTGATCGGCATCGAGCTGCCGTCTGGCATCAGGGTGAACGTGGACGCCACCGTCGATGCCGATGCCCTGTCGCGGGTGATCGGCGTCCTGACGCAATGATCCCGCTGCCGCCCTCAACGCGGATATTCCTGGCCTGCGGCGCAACAGATATGCGTAAGGGTTTTGACGGCTTGGCTGTGATGACGCAGCAAGTTCTGGAGCAGAGCCCGCATTCCGGTGCGCTGTTCGCCTTTCGAGGGAAGCGCGGTGATCTGGTAAAGCTGCTCTGGTATGACGGTCAGGGCATGTGCCTTTTCTCCAAGCGGATGGACCGAGGCCGGTTCATTTGGCCATCGACCAAGACCGGTTCGGTGGTGATGACGGCGGCCCAGCTTTCCATGCTTCTGGAAGGCATCGACTGGCGGCGGCCGGAACGCACTTTCACCCCGTCACTTGCGGGCTAAAACGCCCATTTTCCGGCGCTTTTTCTGGCATTGCGGCGTCTGTTCCGCTATAGGGTCGCGGTGTCGGACGCAGGCCTTTCCACCGCTGATAAAGACGCTCGGATCGCCGAGCTCGAAGCTGCTTTGGCGGCCGCCCACGCCGATATTTCTGCCCGCGACATCCTGATCGACACGCTGCGCGTGCAGATCGCGCGCCTCAAGCGGATGCAGTTCGGCAAGTCGTCCGAGAAGCTCGACACTCAGATCGCACAGCTTGAGCTTGCGCTCGAAGAGCTCGAAGGCGAGGCCATCGTCGCCGCCGCCCGCCGGGCCGATCCGGCAGAGGTTGATCGGCCGTCGCCTGTTCGTGCGCTGCCTGCTCATCTGCCGCGGGAGGAACAGCGGATCGAGCCCGAACGGGGCAGTTGCACCTGTCCAGATTGCGGCGGAGCGCTGCGGCCTCTGGGGCAGGATAGCGACGAGATGCTCGATGCCGTGCCAGTGCAATGGCGTGTCGTTCGGACCATCCGGCCCAAGTATAGCTGCCGGTCCTGCGAGAAGATCGTCCAGGCGCCCGTGCCGGTAAAGGCGATAGCGCGCGGCAAGGCGACCTTCGGCACGCTGGCCCACGTTGTCGTCTCCAAGTTCGACCATCATCTGCCGCTTTACCGCCAGGCCGAGATCATGGCTGCGCAGGGGGTCGAGATCGACCGATCGACACTGGCGGGCTGGGTAGGACAGGCATCCGTGCTGCTCGACCCGATCGTCAGTCGCATTCGCGAGGTGGGCCTCACCGCCTCAAAGATCCATACCGACGATACGCCTGTTCCCATGCTTGATCCGGGCCGGGGCAAGACGGCCACCGGCAGGCTTTGGGCTTACGCCGTCGATGATCGTGGCTCGGGCGCTACGACCCCCTCGCTCGTCTGGTATGAGTTCACCACCGATCGCACCGGTGCGCATCCCCAGCGTCAGCTGGCCAACTTCGCCGGCTACCTGCAGGCTGATGGTTACGCCGGTTATGACAAGCTCTACGACACGAACCGCGTCACCGAGGTTGCTTGCTGGGCGCATTTCCGGCGGAAGATATTCGACATCCACGCCACCAAGCCGACGCCGCTCACCACCGACCTGCTAGAACGCATCGGCCAACTCTATGAGATCGAGGCAGAGGTTCAAGGCCAGCAACCCGAGATCCGCCGACGAAGCCGGCACGACCGCACTCAGCCGTTGATCGATGAGCTGCGGCAAGCACTTGACGATGCCCTGCGCCGCCTCTCGCCCAAGTCCGAGATGGCGAAAGCGATCGCCTATGGTCGCAAGCGCTGGGTGGCGCTCACGCGCTTCCTCGATGATGGGCGTCTGGAGATCGATAACAACATTGCGGAGCGTGCCATGCGATGCGTGGCCTTGGGCCGTAAAAACTGGCTGTTCGCCGGATCAAAGGCAGGCGGCGATCGGGCGGCGGCCATCTACTCCGTTATCGAGACCGCAAAGCTCAACGGCCTCGAACCACAGGCCTATATTGCCGACGTTATCGCCAAGATCGCCGGCAACTGGCCTGCCGCTCGCTGGGATGAACTCATGCCCTGGAATTGGCGACCAGATCAGCAACCGATCGCCGAAGCCGCCTGATCTGCGGCCTCCAGCCCACGCTTACTGGCCTTCTACCGGTAAGCCCGGCATTTTCTTATCCGAAGATGCACCAGGGAGTATCCTGAAAGTGTTCGGCACCAGGTTGGCGTAACTGGCTGGGAGGGGAACGCTAAAGCGAGCGCTAGCAGGCGGGTCTATCTTCAGTAGTTGGTCCAATTTGCAAAAGTGCCCGTTTGGGCACCAGGATTAAAAATTATAGGTTGTGTGCGTCAAGTTCTGCAAATAGCGGCGGGCATGCTGGCTAGGCGGCTTGACGTAGATCGGCTTTCTTCATCTCCTTAAGGTCGTTCATGTTGAGATAGCGGTTGGCTTCGAGCCAGTTTTCGTGGGTCTCGACAGCAAGCGAGCGTATGAGGCGCAAACAGCTGTCTTCATTGGGGAAGATACGCAGGACGATCGTCCTGCGTTTGATTTCTTCGTTAAAGCGCTCGAGCATATTGGTGCTCTTCATATGTTTATGATGCTGCCGCGGAAGCCGGTAGAAGGTGAACGTCTCCTCGATGGTTTCTTCCGCCCAGCTGGTGAGCTTGGGGTATCGTGGCGACCATTTTCTCAGCCAGGCAGCCAGATCGCTTTTGGCCTCTGATAGTTCGCGACGATCGTAGATCCAACGCAGCTCCTGCAGGCAGTCGTCATCAGCTTTACGCGGCAGATGGTCGAGAGCATTTCTTAAAAAGTGCACGTAACAGCGCTGGAACCAGGCATCTGGCAACACTTCACGAACAGCGGCTCGTAAACCCGCATGGTCATCGGCAACGATATATTCGACACCGTGGAGGCCGCGCTCCTTGAGGCCGACGAGAAAGTCCTTCCACGAAGAGCGGCTCTCGCGGTTGGCGAGCTCTACAGCCAGAATCTGGCGCCGGCCTTCCCAGTCCACACCCAGTGCGACGAGTACGGCGCAGGAGCGCACCACGCCTGCCTGGCGGACTTTCTCATATTTGGCATCGATGATGAGGTAGGCGAACGGCTCGTCCAGCCGACGTCGGGCAAAGGCTGTCAGGCTCTCGTCCAGTCGCTTGTTGATCGCTGAGATGGTCGAGGCGGAGAAGCTGTGGCCGCAAAGCTCTTCGGTGATAGCCTTCACCTTCCGGGTCGACACACCCTGGACGTACATCTCGGCTAACGATGCCACGAGCGCCTGCTCCGAGCGCTGATAGCGCTCAAACAGCTCGGTCGAGAAACGGCCGTCGCGATCCTGCGGCACCCGCAGCTCCAGCTTGCCCACCCGCGTGATCAGCGTCCGATTGTAATGTCCGGATCGATAGCCAACACGGCCGTCAATGCGTTCGCTCTTCGAGGCGCCAAGGACATCGGTCATCTCACCTTCCAGCATCTCCTGCAGCAAATCCTGCACGATCTCCCGCAAGGCGTCGCGGTTCGCGCCCATCAAATCTTTGACGGCCGCTATCGATGGTCTATTCTCATTCCTGGTCATGGTGGGGCTCCATTGGGGTTGGCGACTTTGAACATCACCAGCCTGCCATGGCCGCTCAAATCCTCAATGGATTTTGCAGAACATCCCGCACACTACCAAATTATATGGAACGCTCAGTGCTTTACGCCGGAGCAAACCATTGCGAGCTGCGTGCGGTAAATGCGATTGCCCGAAGGGCGATCACATGTTTTGCGCTCGCGCGCAAGAGAATCGAAGGGTTTGGCTACTCGAATTACTGATGACGAAGCGCACACCAATCGTGCTACATCCCGGCATGACTTCGGACAGCAAGGCGTTGGCATGAGCTCTCAATGAGGGGTTGACGCCTGCCCATTGCCAAGGCGGCTTGTGCAGAATCGAATCGAGGAGCTGGACACACCAAATGCTTCGCATTCCCAAACAATGTATAGACGGCATAGCGTTGCCCGCCGCGGTTCTGGTGGTCGATGCGATAGCCCTTATAATGACGACGCAGCAGTCCAGCGTGCACAAGTTCGGAAGCAGCCCGGCTGAGATTGCTTTTGCCGGCAGTTCGAATGCGCGCGCGCATTTTCTCGGCGACCGCCCGCTGTGCATCCTTCGCATCGCGCGGGAGCGCTCCTCCTCTGATGAGGTCTCGATGGACCCGCGCCGCCAAGTCCACGTTACGCGGGCCCCGGTAGGCCGTCGGCGTAAGCGCGTCGCAAAGCCAGTCACACCGCGAAATAAGCTCGTTGTCCCGCTTGATCCAGGGAACGGCGCACCCGTCGGAGCGAGCAACGTGCGCAATTAGGTTGAGCAGCACGAAGGCATAACGGGGGCGGCTTGAGACCCGCGCCAATCGCTCCAGTGCGGCTGCGATATCGCAGCTGGCCGAAGGCTTGAGAGGAGTAGTGGGCTGAAACTTAACGCGATTGAATCAAGCACAGACGAGGATCAATGTGAATCCGAAATCTGCGCCGTTGCACCCCCGTTGCCACCTATGACACTCTACGAGGGGGTGGCGAACGGGATAAGAGACCGCGACCGTCTGGATGACCTGGCGCGTTTCGCTTTGAGAATCGCCTTTGCAGCAATGATTTCAAGGTCGCGAAGACGTCTGGTCATGCACGAAGCCCCTCATTTGCGATCCAGCTTTGCTAAACGCTCTTCGCTTGTCGAGAAGAAGCACGAGGCGGGCTGGTCCATATTTCCAGCAATTGTGGCTTTCGGCGCGACGAGACCGACCGGAGCACGGCTCAAAGCCACGGCGGCATGACCACGCCAATTGGTGCGTCCAATTCCGGTCTGAGCCGCCGGCCGGCGCGGCAACAGCCTCCATGTCGGGAGGGGATTAGGCGCAAGCAGGTTGCCGGCGCGCGAAATCAAATGAGCTGTTCGCCCGGACAAAGCTCTGTATCGACCTGCGCCTGCGCTGCCCGCGCGTAGCGTGCTCCAGCGACAGCGTCTGGGCGCAGCAAGTGGTCAACGGCATCGAGCAGATCCTGTGGGACGGATAAAGAGAGCGTCGCCAAATTCTCGTCGAGATGTGCGATACTGGTTGTCCCTGGGATGGGGATCACATGATCGCCCCGTGACAAGGTCCAGGTCAGGCTCAATTGCGCCGCGTTCAAACCGGCCCCGTTCGCAAGGGCCGCGAACCGGGCCGCCAACGCGCGGTTCGTCTCGAGATTTTGGGCCTGGAAGCGCGGCATGTCAGCGCGAATGTCGCCCGGCTCAAAACCCTGTGCTCCTACACCGCCCGCCAACATCCCGCGTGCCAGCGGGGAGAAGGCGACCAGCGCCGCGCCTAGCTCCGCGCAGGCGTCGAGCACCGCCACCTCAACATTGCGCGTCCAAGGCGAATATTCGGTCTGCATCGCGGCGATCGGATGGATCGCCTGGGCTCGCCGCAGCGTGGCGGCGGACATCTCCGATAGCCCGATAGCGCCAATCTTGCCTGCCTCGCGAGCACGGACGAGCGCGCCCACCGACTCCTCGATCGGCACGTTGCGGTCGAGCCTGTGGAGATAATAGAGATCGATATGATCTGTTTGCAACCGACGAAGCGAATCCTCGAGTACACGTGCGATCGCGTCGGGAGAGCCGTTGAGCCCTCGCTTGCCGTCTATCTCGGCGAGGACGCATTTGCTAGCGAGCGTAAACGTCGAGCGGCGATGCATGATAGCTTCGCCGAGCAGCCTTTCATTGGCACCGAAGCCGTAGAGAGCGGCGGTATCAAAATGAGTAACGCCGCTGTCCAAGGCATGTTGCAACAACCGCTTGGCGTCGGCGGGATCCGGCCTCGGCAAATAGGCATGCGACAGGTTCATGCAGCCAAGGCCGATCGCGGAGACCTTGAACGGTCCGAGGCTGCGGACCGATAACGCCGGCAACGCCGCCGTCACTAGCGCTGCTCCCAGTCGGTATAAGGACGCAAACGGTCAGGCACCGGCGAGTTGCGCCTCCAGGTCGCCCAGCACTCGGTAGCAGTCGAAAACCTTCCCGACCGAGCTATTGGGTTCGCGGCCCTCACGGATGGCTGAGATGAACTCGCGATCCTGGAGCTCGATGCCGTTCATCGACACATCGACCTTGCTGACGTCGACCACCTCCTCCTTGCCGTTCACGAGGTCATCATAGCGCGCGATATAGGTGCCGGTGTCGCCGATGTAGCGGAAGAAGGTACCAAGCGGACCGTCATTGTTGAACGAGAGGGACAACGTGCAGATCGCCCCGGTCTCGCTCTTGAGCTGGATCGACATGTCCATGGCGATGCCGAGTTCCGGATGGATCGGTCCCTGAACGGCGTGCGCGGCGACGATCCGGCCCGCCTGATAAGCGAACAGATCCACAGTGTGCGCGGCGTGATGCCAGAGCAGATGGTCGGTCCAGCTGCGCGGCTCGCCCTTGGCATTGATGTTCTTGCGTCGGAAGAAGTAGGTCTGCACGTCCAACTGCTGGAGGCTGAATTTTCCGGCCTTCACGCGATTGTGGACATATTGATGGCTCGGATTGAAGCGCCTCGTATGGCCGACCATGCAGATCAGGCCCGTTTCCTGCTGCTTGGCGAGCACCGCCTGGGCTCCCTTCCAGCTGTCGGCCAACGGGATCTCGACCTGGACATGCTTTCCCGCCTCCAGGCATTGCAATGCCTGCGCCGCATGAAGCGGCGTCGGTGTGCACAAGATGACCGCATCAAGGTTGGGCAGAGCGAGCGCCGTCTCCAGATCGGCAACGACAGTTTCGATCCCGTAGCGCTCGGCAAAAGCGCGTCCAAGCTCAGCGTTCGGCTCGATCAGGCAAGTCGCCGAGGCGCCTTCGATGGATTTTAAGCCATCGAGATGCTTTTCACCAAAAGCACCCGCTCCGGCTAGGGCAATACGCATGTCCGCTTTCCTTTCATTGCGGGGAACCATGGAGTGCACGTTCCATGATGGTCACCATTTCTTCTATCCTGTCTGCGAAGTCGCGATTGGCACGGCGCACATTAGCCAACGACTCCAGATACAATGGATCCTTTTGGTCAATTGCGACGGCCGGCCAGTCAGCCTGATGCAGTGCGATCTTCGATCGCATCGCGGCGAAGCGATTTCCGAACGACCGGGCAGTCTCGCGATCGACACCAAACTCTGAAAATTTCGAGACAAGAGCACCGACACTGCTAATCTGGGTCTGAAGGCGACGTCGTAGATCGATCAATTGCTTCTTCCATGCTCGCTCGTCATCAATGTCCAGTTCCGCGATTTCCCGGTGCAATTGTTCCAGATCTCTTGCTGCTTGCCTGAACTCATATGCCTTGGTCATTCGCCCTCCGATCATCATTATGTCATGTGGGCTCCAGTATGAGATGGCCGACTGCGGTATTGCTCGCCGGCACGTGATAGTGGCGGTGGAGCGGGCGGACGTGCGCGCCAAGCGCGCCGCGCATGATCAGCCACATCACCATCTCGATGCCCTCCGAGCCTGCTTCGCGCAGATATTCGATGTGGGGGATGGCACGGAGCTTCTCGCCGTCGTCCATGCTCATGAGATCCAGGAAGCGATTATCCCACTCGGCATTGATGAGGCCGGCGCGCGGGCCCTGTAGCTGATGGCTCATGCCGCCGGTTCCCCAGACCTGGACGTTGAGATCCTCTGGATAGCTTTCGACGGCCCTGGCGATCGCCTCACCGAGTAGCCAGCATCGATTGCCCGAGGGCGGCGGATAGGTGACGACATTCACCGCCAGCGGGATGACCTTCACTGGCCAACGCGTCGGCTGACCGAACATGAGGCTGAGCGGCACGGTCAGGCCGTGATCTACGTTCATCTCGTTGATGATCGTCATGTCGAACTCATCCAGGATCAGGCTCTGCGCGATATGCCAGGCGAGGTCCGCATGCCCTTCGACGTCGGGCACCGGACGGGGACCCCAGCCCTCGTCGCAGATGCCATAGCGATCGGCGCAACCGATCGCGAAGGTCGGAATGAACTTCATGTCGAAGGCCGACGCATGGTCATTATAGACCAGGATCACGACGTCGGGCTTTTCGGCTGCGATCCACCGTCGTGACCAGCCATATCCGTCGAACATGGGCTGCCAATATGGCTCGGCGGTCTTCAAAAGGTCCATGGCAGCGCCGATGGCCGGCACATGGCTGGTTGCGACTCCGGCTGTGATACGCGACATCAGCGCTCCTCCCTGATCGAACGAACACCACTGGGCGACCGCCCACCGGCGAGCATCATTGCCTGATAGGCTTCGGGCGCCATGCCGGTCATGGTACCGACTGCCTGGAGAAAGCTCAGCCCGTCGGTGGCGAATATCTTGGCGAGGAAATAGATGTTGCCGCCCAGGTCTAGCAGCCGGTTGTAATCGCGGGCGAGCACCGCCGCCTTCTGGTCGTCAGTGAGCGGCCAGTCTTCCAGATAGCCCGCCTCGTCCGCCTTCCAGCGCTCGCGATTCTCCGGCTTCATCAGGCTCATCGCGAACTGGTTCAGGTGATAGCCGGTGCGCGCCCGCGCGGCGGTGAAGACGCGGGTGCCGGGAATATCCTCGAGCGAGGCGAGATATTCATGGATATCCGTCGGCGCGCCGCTCATAGCCCGCGCTCCTTCAGTTGCGCGTCGAGCCGCGGGAAGACGCGGCGGGCATTGCCTTCGAAAATCGCGTCCCGCTCTGCATCGCTGATGTCGAGCGCATCGACATAGCGCTTGGTGTCGTCAAAATAGAAGCCCGTGGTCGGATCGATGCCGCGCACAGCGCCCACCATTTCCGACCCGAACAGGATATTCTTATTCTCGATCACATCGGCCAGCAGGTCGATGCCCGGCTGGTGATAGACGCAGGTGTCGAAGAAGATGTTGTTCATCAGATGCGTGTCGAGCGCCGGCTTCTTCAGCATGTCGGCCAGACCCCGATAGCGGCCCCAATGATAGGGCACCGCGCCGCCGCCATGCGGGATGATGAAGCGCAGGGTCGGAAAATCGACGAACAGGTCGCCCTCGAGCAACTGCATGAACGCGATGGTGTCGGCCGCGATATAATAAGCGCCGGTCGCGTGCATGGCCGGGTTGCAGCTGCCCGACACATGGATCATCGCCGGGACGTCGAGCTCCACCATCTTTTCGTAAAAGGGATACCAATAGGGATCGGTGAGCGGGGGATGTTTGAAATGGCCGCCGCCCGGATCTGGGTTCAGGTTGCAGCCGATGAAGCCCATGTCCACGCAGCGTTCCAACTCCGCGATCGAGTTTGCCATATCGGTGCCGGGCGACTGGGGCAGCATGCAGACGCCCACAAAAGTTTCGGGGAACAGCGCCACCACCCGCGCGATCAGGTCGTTGCAGCGGGTCGCCCATTCCTTCGCCATGGCTGCATCGCCCACATGCGGCGCCATGGCCGATGCGCGGGGCGAGAAGATGGTCATGTCCGCGCCGCGCTCCTTGATCAGGCGCAGCTGATTCGCCTCGATCGTCTCGCGGATCTCGTCGTCGGAAATCTCGGGGTACGGCGGACAGGGCGTTCCTGCCTTGAAGGCGGCCTTCTGCTCTTCCCGCCAGGTGTCATGCCCCTTGGGCAGGACGGTGTAGTGGCCGTGGCAATCGATAATCATGCGGTCCTCTCCGCCAACGTGGCGATCTTGGGTTCCAGACGATCGGGCGGGCTGGCGACGCCGAGCCTGCCGATCGCCCGCTGGCACTCGACCGTGCCGCGCGTCATCATGGAGCCGGTGCCGAGCGCATTGAGCGTCTTCACCACTTCCTCCATCTCCGCCGCGCGGCGCAGGCCGTGGATCATCATGCGGTTGAGATTATAGTCGGCCTTGTACGCCCAGTCGGTGCCGGGCCAGCTCGCGTTCAGCGAGGCGACGACTTCCTCCAGCACCCCGGCGGCATTGGCGGCGAGCACGCATTCGGTGGTGAGCGCCTCCAGCCCCTTCACCATGACCGAGCGGATCATCTTGATCGCGGAGGCGCGGCCGACATCGCCGGGGACGACGCGCACCCGGCTGAAGCCGGCGTCTATCAGCGCGGCTGCGGCGGCATCGGCATGCGGGCCGGAGACGAGGAGCGGGACAGCGACCTGTTGCGGATGGACCGGAGCCATCACCGCGACATCGACATAGCGCCCGCCCGCTGCCTCGATCACCTGCGCGTTGCGGCGCTTGGTGTCGGGCGCGATGCTGTTCATGTCGCAAAAGAGCGCACCGGGTGGGATGTGCGTTGCCGCTTCGTCGGTGGCGGCTTCCGCCTGCTCGGCGGTGACAAGGCTGAGGATCAGGGACGCCTCATCGATAGCATCGCCGGTGCTGCCCGCCGCGTCGATGCCGAAGCGCGCAAAGTCGGCGCATTTCGCTTCCGCATCCTCGGGCCGGTCGAGCTTGATGTCATAGCCGCGCGCGACGCCGCGCCAGCCGCCCGCAAAGGCCTGGCCCGCTTCGCCGAATCCGATGAGGGCAATCCGCTCCATGGACCCTCGCTACGAAGGGATGCCGCCGAAGCGCCAATATGAATGGCGGCCCCGACATAAGATTTTGCGAATTGAGAGCGGATCAACGGGGCGCGACTGCCTGGCGCACCGCATCGACGAAGTGGGCCTGCATGGGGGTCGGCACCCAGTCGCGACGGGTGGTCATGCCGATGGTGCGCACCGGTGCGCGGGGCGCGGCGATGCGCGCCAGCCAGCCGGCCTCCAGCTCGATCGCTACTTGGTCGGGCGACAGCAGGGTCAGGAAATCGCCCTGCATCAGCATCTGGCGGATGGCGATCACCGATCCGCATTCGATCGGCACCGGCGGCGGCGACATGCCGGCGTCGCGGAACATCCCTTCCCAGAAGGCCCGCAGCGGCGCGCCCGGCGCGGCGATGATCCAGGGATAGCGGGCGAGCGAGGCCATGTCGGGCGCAGCCAGCCGGGCAAGCGGATGGTCGGCACGCGCCATGACCGCCGGCTGATCCTCGAACAGCGGCTCCTGCACCACATCCTCGCCGGGCGAAGGATTGCGCAGCGCGCCGATCAGCAGGTCCAGCTCGCCTTCGCGCAGGGGGCGCAGCAGTTCGGCATGGGAGCCCTCGGCAATGGCGATCTCGAAATGCGGATAGCGGGCATGGAACTGGACCACCGCCTGCGGCAGCAGCCGGGCGCGCGACAAGGGCATGGCGCCGATGGCGATCCGTCCCACTTCCCGTCCCGCGAGCGCCGCCACTTCGTCGAGTCCCGATTGCAATTCGGCGCGCGCGAGCCGGAAATTGCGGGCGAACAGCGCGCCGCGCGGCGTCAGCGCGATCCCCCTGCCCCGCCGGTCGACCAGGCGCTGGCCGAGCGCGAGCGACAGATCGGCGATGGCGCGGTGGAGCGTGGGTTCGGACAGGCCCGTCTCGGTCGCGGCGCCGGCATAGCTTCCCGCGCGGGCCAGCGCGATCAGCGCGTGAAGCTGCGACATGGTGACGCGCGGGCTGCCGATCAGGCGGCGGGCGGCGTCGACGCGGGGGAGCAGCAACCGCGCCACCTCCGTCGCGACCATGCCGTCAGGCTGCCGTTCGAACAGCTTCTGGCCGATCAGGCTTTCGAGCTTGGCGATCGCCTGGGTGATCGCGGGCTGGGTCAGGTTCACCGCCTTGGCCGCCGCGCTGATGCTGCCGGTCCGCATGATCGCGGCCATCGCGTGCAGATGGCGAAGGTTGAGGGCGCGCGGGTCCATACCTCCCAAGGATTAGCAAAAATTTATGCCGCGGTCGATCTTTCCAATTGCGCGGGCAGGACCGCCGCCGCATCTCGCAGTCGGCATTTTTACAGGAGAGCAGCATGGCCGTCGTCGTCCAGAATATCGAGCGGGCGGAACAGTCGGTAATCGACGGGCTGATGAGCGCGGGCGTCGCGACCGTCCACGAGGCGCAGGGGCGCACCGGCCTGATGCTTCCCTATATGCGTCCCATTTATCCCGGCGCGCGAATCGCGGGCAGCGCCGTCACCATCTCCGCCCCTCCAGGCGACAACTGGATGGTGCATGTCGCGATCGAGCAGTTGAAGCCCAGCGACATCATCGTGCTGGCGCCGACCAGCCCCTGCACCGACGGCTATTTCGGCGACCTGCTGGCGACCTCCGCCCAGGCGCGCGGTTGCCGGGGGCTCATCATCGAGGCGGGGGTACGCGATGTCCGCGACCTCACGCAGATGAACTTCCCGGTCTGGTCGCGCGCCGTCCATGCGCAGGGCACGGTCAAGGCGACCTTGGGTTCGGTCAATGTGCCGGTCGTGTGCGCGGCCGCGCTGGTCAATCCGGGCGATGTGGTGATCGCCGACGATGACGGCGTGTGCGTCGTCCCGCGCGAGAACGCGGTCGAAGTGCTCAAGAAAGCGCAGGAGCGCGAGGCGAATGAGGAGGCCAAGCGTCATCGCCTCGCCGCTGGGGAACTGGGCCTCGACATATACGACATGCGCGGCAAGCTCGAGGCGATGGGGCTGAAATATGTCTGAGGGTGTTCGGTGCATGTGGATGCGCGGCGGCACGTCCAAAGGCGGATATTTTCTGAAAGACGATCTGCCCGCCGATACCGCCGAGCGCGATGCGTTCCTGCTCAAGGTCATGGGTTCGCCCGACCCGCGCCAGATCGATGGCATGGGCGGCGCCGACCCGCTGACCAGCAAGGTCGCGGTGGTGTCGAAGTCGGCCCGCGAGGGCGTTGATGTCGACTATCTGTTCCTGCAGGTTTTCGTCGACAGGGCGCTGGTCAGCGACCAGCAGAATTGCGGCAACATCCTCGCCGGCATCGGCCCCTTCGCCATCGAGCGCCGGCTGATCCCCGCAACGGGAGAAGAGACGCGCGTCGCCATCTATATGGAGAATACCGGCCAGATCGCCGTCGCCACGGTGCAGACGCCGGGGGGCAAGCCGACCTATGCCGGCACCGCCACGATCGATGGCGTGCCGGGCAGCCATGCGCTCGTCCCACTCGAATTTCGCGACACCGCCGGTTCCTCCTGCGGCGCGCTGCTGCCGAGCGGCCATGCCGTCGATGTCGTGAACGGCGTGCCGGTGACACTGATCGACAATGGCATGCCCTGCGTCGTCATGAAGGCGAAGGATGTCGGGGCTACTGGCTATGAAAGCCGCGAGGAACTGGACGCCGCCGAGGACCTCAAGGCCAAGATAGAGGCGATCCGCCTCGCCGTCGGGCCGACGATGAACCTGGGCGACGTGACCGACAAATCGGTGCCCAAGATGATGCTGGTCGCCCCGCCCAAACAGGGTGGCGCGGTGACCGTGCGCAGCTTCATCCCGCACCGCGCTCACGCCTCCATCGGTGTGCTCGGCGCGGTCAGCGTCGCCACCGCCTGCCTGATCGAGGGATCGCCGGCGGCCGAGGTGGCGCAGATACCGGATGGCCAGCGTATCACCCTGTCGGTCGAACATCTGACCGGCGAAATGAGCTGCGTCATGGAACTGGACGATGCGGGCGAGGTGCTGACCGCGGGCCTGCTGCGCACTGCCCGCAAGCTGATGGACGGAGAGGTTTTCGCATGAGTGATGCGCGCATCGTCAGCTGGCACGCGAACCCGTCCCGGCCGCTCTATACGCCCCCGCCCGGCGCGGTGGACGCGCATTGCCATGTGTTCGGGCCGATGGCGGAATTCCCGTTCAGCGCGAAGGCCAAATATCTGCCCGAGGATGCCGGGCCGGACCAACTGTTCGCGCTGCGCGAGCATCTGGGCTTCGCGCGCAATGTGATCGTGCAGGCGAGTTGCCATGGCACCGACAATCGCGCGACACTGAACGGCATTGCGAAGTCGAACGGCACCTGTCGCGGCGTCGCCGTGGTCGATCCGGCGATTTCCGATGCGGATCTGGAGGCGCTGCACGCGGGCGGGATGCGGGGCGTGCGCTTCAATTTCCTCAAGCGCCTGGTCGACGATGCGCCGAAGGACAAATTCATCGAAGTCGCCAGGCGCATCCAGCCGCTCGGCTGGCATGTCGTCGTCTATTTCGAGGCGGACATTTTGGAGGAGATGAAGCCCTTCCTCGACGCCCTGCCCGGCACAATCGTCATCGACCATATGGGCCGCCCGGACATGAGCCAGGGGCCGGATGGGGCAGAGCTGAAGGCGTTCCGTAGGCTGCTGGATGCGCGCGAGAGCATTTGGTTCAAGCCGACCTGCCCCGACCGCCTCTCCTCCCAAGCAGATCCGTGGGACGATTTCGCGGCCTGCGTCGCACCCCTGGTGGCCGACTATAGCGACCGCGTCATCTGGGGCACCGACTGGCCACACCCCAACATGCAGGACAAGATTCCCAACGACGGCCATGTCGTCGACATGATCCCTCGCATCGCGCCAACCGTCGAGCTGCAGCAGAAGCTGCTCGTTACGAATCCAACGCGCCTTTATTGGGCATAGAAACTTTCACGTTCAGCCCCGGTGATGTGTGGGTTCGCGGGTAAGCGCGAGCGGCGCATCAGCGATGGGGGCCTGTCCCACACACCAGCGCCGGATAACCGCAAACGCGCAGCGCGACGGCTGGCCTTATTGCAAGTTTGGCTGTTCCAATTATAATATCCGTGTGGCGGGCAGACCTTTTGAGGTCGTGCCAGATGCAAACTGACGAGCATATTCTCCGGATCGGCGAGGTTCTGCGCCGCACAGGATTAAGCCGGGCTACACTCTACCGAAAAATTGCGAAGGGCACGTTTCCGAGGCAGCTTTCGCTCAGCGATAATGCCTCTGGCTGGCACGCGTCCGAAGTGTCGCGTTGGATCAATAATCCGATGGCTTACAGAGCCGTCGCCGAGCCGTCGGGTTGACGAGAGCGCCTAGACGGCTTCGAAAGCATTGCATGCATGAAGGCGCAACGCCGCCCATGCCGCGCATGTGCCCTCATCTCGATGGACGATACCTCCTCCCGGACGTCGCCCGGTTGCGCCGCGCATGCCGGCGCTCTAGCCTGGGGCGGAACATCAATCCCTGAAAGCGTGCCTGTTGCCGATGCCTCCTGCTGCCTTGCGTTATGTCGTTCCGCTGATTGCCCTTCTGCCATGCTCCGTCCTCGCCTTGCCTGCCAGCGCGCCGAAACCGGGCCAAACCCGCGTGGCGATCGAAACCTCGCTCGGCACCATCATCGTGGCGACGGACGATCGCCGGGCACCGATAACCTCCGCCAATTTCCTGACCTATGTCGATGACGGCCGGTTCGACGGCGTCACCTTCTATCGCGCGGCGCGGCGCAAGAGCGATCCAAAGCTGGGGCTGATCCAGGGCGGCATCGATACCGATGCGCGCCGTTCGCTGCCGCCGATCCGCCATGAGCCGACGACGCGGACGGGGATCAGGCATCTGGACGCAACACTGTCCATGGCGCGGCCCAACCGCGCCAATTCCGCGATGGGCAATTTCTTCATCACCATAGGGCCGACGCCGAACATGGACGCGCGGGGCGATTATATCGGCTATGCCGCCTTCGGCCATGTCGTCGCGGGCATGGATGTGGTGAAGCGCATCCTGGCCGTGCCGACCTGCTGCGGATCGGGCCCGATGCGCGGTCAGATGATCGTCAAGCCGGTCAGGATCATCCGTGCGAAGCGGCTCGACGGCAAGCCGCATCCGACCCGCGGGGTGAAGCCATGGCTGCTAGGCCTCAAGCGGAAGATTTAGCGCCTTTTCCCGGCAGGTAGAATCATCTGCTGCCTGGGAATCCGTTCCGGGCGGCGGTCCACCGGCCCGGCTTGCGCAAATCGCTTGGGGACGGCAATGCTGCGCCCCGCCCGATGATTGCCGCTGGACTGGGGAACGGCGCCATGGGCATGCAGTCAGTCGCTCATGTCCGGATCACGCCCCTGACGCCTGTCGAGCCATCGCATGGCGGGTGTGACGGTTAGGCCGTGGAGCAGGATCGACATCAGTGCGGTCAGGCCGATGATCGCCCACAGGCGGCTGGCCTCTCCCACCTTCATCTGGTTCAGACCATAGGCCAGATAGTAGAAAGATCCGACGCCCCTTATGCCGAAGAAGGCGATGGTCAGCTTTTCGACCCGATCCGCCCTGAAGCCGGCCAGACCCACAAGACCCGTCACCGGACGAACGATCAACAGGATCAGCAGCACCAGCACGATGTCGGACAGGCGCAACGGCGACAGGAGACCGCCGATCAGCGCGCCGCCGAACAGAAGCAGGAGAGCCATCATCGAAAGGCGCTCCACCTGTTCGGTAAGGTCATGCATCTGCACGTTGAACGCATGGTCGCGATGCGACGCGCGCAGGGTCAGCGCCGTCACGAAGACCGCCAGGAAGCCATAGCAGTTGAGGATTTCGGTCAGGCCATAGGACAGGAAGGTGGCGGCTATGGCGATCAGGCCGTCTCCGGTCCGGGCAAGCTTCGTCTCGGCCGGAATGTGGAAGGTCAGCCATCCGAACAGCTTTCCGACGGCCCAGCCGCCGCCCACGCCGACGACGATCTCCCACAGCACGTTCAGGCCAAGCCATTTTCCGAACCATGGCTCCCCCATATTCCCCGTCAAGGCGAGCGCGATGGCGAGGTGGACGAAGGGAAAGGCAAGGCCGTCGTTCAGGCCTGCCTCCGATGTCAGGCCGAAGCGGACTTCATCTTCCTCGCCCGTGCGCGGCGGGCCGACCTGGACATCGGCGGCCAGCACCGGGTCGGTGGGGGCGAGGCTGGCGGCCAGCAGCAGGGCGATGGCCCAGGGAAGACCGAGCAGCACGCCCCCCAACAGCGTGATGAGCGCGATGCCCAGCGGCATGGTGATGGCGAGCAGCCGCCAGGTCACCATCCAGCGCCGCCAGTCGAACGGCCGGTCCAGCTTCAATCCCGCGCCCATCAGGGCGATGATCACGACCAGTTCGGTAAAATGTTCGGTCACATCCGGATATTCCAGCGGCGACGGCCGGAATTCGATGCCGGGGATGCAGAATATCGCGGCGCCGATCAGGATGCAGACGATGGGCAGCGACAGTGGCAGCTTCCTCAAGGCCAGCGGCAGCCATGCGACCAGGACTATCAGCAGCCCCGCGCCCGTCAGGACCAGAATATAGGGTTCGGGCGCGGTGAACGGCATTTCCATGGGGGGGCAACGCGCCGCCGCCGCCGGCGTTGCCGCGACATGGCCCGGCGGTCCGCCCCTTCGTCCCGGAAGGTCAGCTTGCCGCGGCCAGCGCCCGGTCGATGTCGACCAATATGTCGTCGATATGCTCTATCCCGATGGAAAGCCGCACATAGCCGGGCGACACGCCGGTCGCCATCTGCTCCGCTTCGTTCAACTGCGAATGGGTCGTGGACGCTGGATGGATCGCCAGGCTGCGCGCGTCACCGATATTGGCGACATGGTAGAAAAGCTCCAGCGCATCGATGAAGCGGCGACCAGCCTCCATGCCGCCGGCAAGCTCGAACCCGACGAGCCCGCCCTTGCCTCCGGTCAGATAATGCTCCGCAAGGGCCCGGGCGCGGCCATCCTGTTGCGAGGGGTGGATGACCCTGGTCACGGCGGGGTGGCGCGCCAGATGTTCGGCCACCCTGACCGCATTGGCGCAATGCCGTTCCATCCGCAGCGCCACGGTCTCGATACCCTGGATCAGCTGAAACGCATTGAAGGGGGACAATGCCGCGCCCAGGTCGCGCAGCAGGATGACCCGCGCCCGCAGGATATAGGCGATCGGACCGAGGGGCTTTGCCGCCTCTGCCCATATCGCGCCATGGTAGGAAGGGTCGGGCGTGTTCAGCAGCGGCTGTCGTTCGGGATGAGCGGCCCAGTCGAAATTCCCGCCATCGACGATCAGGCCGCCGATCGACGTGCCATGTCCGCCAAGATATTTCGTCGCGGAATAGACGATAATGGCCGCGCCGTGATCCAGCGGACGGCACAGCAGCGGAGCGGCCGTGTTGTCCATGATGAGCGGGATGCCTCGTTCCCGGCCAATGGCGGCGACCTCCGCGATCGGGAACACCTCCAGCTTGGGATTGGGCAGGGTTTCGGCATAGTAGGCGCGCGTACGATCGTCGGTGGCCCGCCGGAAATCTTCCGGATCGGCCGGATCGACGAAGCGCACTTCGATCCCCTGGTCCTTCAGCGTGTTCGCGAACAGATTATAGGTGCCGCCATAGAGCGCCGTCGAACTGACGATATTGTCGCCGGCCCGCGCCAGATTCTGGATCGCATAGGCCGACGCCGCCTGTCCCGACGCCACGGCCAGCGCGGCGGCGCCTCCCTCCAGCGCCGTGACGCGCTTTTCCAGCACATCGGTGGTCGGATTCATGATCCGCGTGTAGATATTGCCCATTTCCTGCAGCGCGAAGAGCGAGGCCGCATGCTCCGCGTCGCGAAACTGATAGGATGTCGTCTGGTGGATCGGCACCGCAACGGAGCCCGTCGCTGGATCGGCCCGCCATCCCGCATGAACGGCAAGGGTTTCCGGATTCGGCTTGTTCGTGGACATTGGGGCTCCGCAGCATCGTTGATCCGGCGTCAGGGTGACGGTGCGGCCCGGCAAAAACAAGAGGCTGCGTCACGCGCGGCGGTCAGGGGAGCCGGCCAGCTCCGCCTTCCGGCGCGCCGGAAGGCGGAGCTGGCCGCGAAGCGCCGGTCATGCCGTGGCCGCGGCTTCCCGCTCCTGCCTGAACCAGCGCGAAAGCAGGAACAGCACAGCGGCGATATAGAGGCCCGCGCCGGGAACCCACATCAGCAGCCCGGCAAGCTGCTGGTCCTCCAGCGGCGTCAATCCCCAGGCCAAGCTGCTGATGAAATGCGGGGAATAGACCGCCACGCTCGAAAAGGTCAGCAACGCGCCCAGCAGGCCCATCTGGAGCATGGTGGCCAGAAGAGCGGTCACCGCCAGAGGAAGCGGCGCGGCCATGACCCCACGCCACAGCGCCAGCGCGGTCAGCAGCAGGCTTCCCTGCATCGTCCAGTAGACGGCATGATCGGAAAGCGCGGCGGCATAGGCGCCGGGGATATGCCACGACCATAAAGCGGCCGCATGCAGGCAGGTCCATAAGGCCACGCCGCCCGCGGCTCGCCGCTCGGCAAAAGCCATGGCCAGCAAGGGGGCGGCAATCGATGTCAGGACGAGATGGTGCAGGGTCCGGGCCGAAAACAGGGCGGATGTCAATGCGCATAGGGGGGAGATGAACAGAAATGCGAGCAACAGGATCGCGGACAAGGACCGGCTTTTCCCGTCCGCGGACCGCAGCCGGAGGCTCGCCATGATGGCAAGCCCGAACGCTGCCAGCAGCACCGGATCGAAGTTCCAGCGGGTCAGCAGGTCCACGGGCGCCGGTGCGGGGCCGCAATAGGGTATCCATCCTGATCCCGGCTCCACGCGCTGCCTCCGTGCGAAATTGCGGATCGTCCTTTAACCGCTCGCGCCGGGGCTGGTTCCCGGACGCGGCGTCGTGCATCGCGCGGCTGCGCTATCGTCGCAGCAGGACGCTCCCGACCTTGTCTCCATTGGACCGCCGCATCACGCAATGGGACGGCTGGTGCTGCTGGATGGCGTTCAGGATCGCAGCGGCATTCCCCCGCGACACGGGGGACCAGAATGGCGGCGTGGTGAAGGAAATCTCCAGATTCTCGGCGGCAGCGCGTTTGACGATCGAGCGAATCAGGGCGTTCTTATGGTCCGACATTCATGTCCCCCCAGCGATGTTCATGCGCCCGTCATGCGGCTTTGCCCGCATTTTCATGGTTAATTCCGTCAACTGGCCACAAACGGCAGGCTGGCCATTTTGTTCCGCACCTGCGAAGAAAATTCTTTCGGCCATGTTTGCGGGGAACAGGGCAGCGCGGGCAACCCGCGCATTCGGCCTTCACCATAGCACGCCATCGACCGGTTCCACCGGGGCGGGCGGCGGCAGATCGATGGACTGGTACAGGTCCGCTTCGATCACGGTCGTGATGCTGTCGAGCGGCAGGTCATGGACGCTGTTGCCGAACGGATCGACCAGATCGTCCCCGATCTGGAGCACCGCCAGATACATGAAGCCGGCGACCGCCGATCCGATCGGCGTCGCCGCGCCCAGCGTCTCCACCAGCCCGATCGGCAGCAGGATGCAGAAAAGCCGGGTGAAGAATTGCGGGAAGGCACGATATTGGGCAGGTAGCGGAGTATTCTTGATCCGCTCCATGCCGCCCTGCGCATTGGCCATGTCCACCAGCACGGCTTCGATCCGGCCTTGCTGGATAGTGTCGATCCATCCCCGCCGCACCAGACCGGCGACACGGCGTCCGCTGCCCTCCAGCACGCCGTTGGCGGGATTGCGCCGGGCCAGTTCCGGATGATCGCCCGGGCCCAATATGCGGTGGATGTCCCCGCCCGTTTCCAGCCGCCGCAACTGCCGGCGCAGCGTGTGGACATAGGCCACCTGGCGCAGCACCAGTTCACGTCCCAGGGCCTGCGCCTCCTCCTCTTCGGGCAGGAAGGCCAGCACCGCGCGGGCGAAGCTGCGCGACGCATTGACCATCGCGCCCCACAATATGCGCGCTTCCCACCAGCGCTGATAGGCCGAATTGACACGCACGCCGAGCACCAGCGCAAGCGCCGTGCCGAAGATGGTAAGCGGCAGGGCGGGAGCCCTGAACGGCGAGATGAAGTAGAAGATGGTGACCGCCAGGTCCCAGAAGAAGAGCGCGACCAGCACGCTCCAGGCTCGCTCGAAACCCTGACGGATACGTGGGGCGGTACCGATGATCATGAGAGGTTACGAAACGGCACCGTCATGTTCGTCCAGCTTCAGCCAGGCGTTGCGCAATGCAAGGCTGCCGAATATGCCGACGGCTTTCAGCGTCGTGGCTTCCAGGGTCGGCACGCCATCGAGCAGCGCCAGGACAAGGCAGCCCAGGCCCAGGAGCATGGCGGCATAGATGGGCAGCGCCTCCAGGTCGTTCCATCCGATGGGGGCAAGGGCGTCGGCGCGGGAAAGCCGGATCGGCGGCATGACGGAAACTCCTCTTCCAGATGCGGGGATTTCCGCGAAAATGATGCGTTGCGAAAGGCGCGGTCAACGCTTCCCGCGCCGTGCAACCCAGTCTTGCGTCAGGGTGAAACGAGCAAAAAACGCTAACAGTCCGGGCTTATTTCAGAGACGCGGCAATGAAAACATACGGCCTTGCAACCCGACTTCCGTTGCATCGCACCATGCCGTGCCTAGCTTGTCCCCATGCCTGATCGCTTTGCCGAGATCGAATCCTTCGTGACGATCGCCCAATCCAACAACCTGTCGGAGGCGGCGCGGCGTCTGGGCCTGTCGCTGGCCGCGACCAGCCGCCGCCTGTCCCAACTGGAACAGCGGCTGGGGGTGCTGCTCGTCCGCCGCAACAGCCGGCATTTCAGCCTGACGGACGAAGGATCGCTGCTGTATGAACGGGCAGGCCACGCCTTGACCGCAATCGAGGAGGCGGAAACCGATCTGATGCGCCGGTCGACGGAGGCGAGCGGCACGCTGCGCATCGTCACGACCATCGACGCGGGGCGGGCGCGCCTGGCGCCGCTCTTCCACGAATATGCGCTGCTGCATCCCGACGTCACCGTGCATCTGGAAACGTCGGATCAGCCAGCGACCAGCATGATCGGCAGCGGGCACGACATCGCCATCTGCTTCGATCCGCCAGCCGACAGCGCACTGATGATGAAGCGGCTGGCGGACAATCCCCGGCTGCTCTGCGCCGCCCCCGCCTATCTCGACCGGCGCGGGCGCCCGTCGCGGACAGCCGATCTCGCGGGACACAACAAGATCGTCGTGGGCGCGTCGCAGGGCGAGCTGTGGCGAAGGATCATGGGTGGCGCGGCAGGATGGCGGCTGACGCTGAACACCAATGATGCCGAACTGGCGCGCGCCTGGGCGCTGGAGGGGTCGGGCATCGGCATCAAGTCGCTGTGGGATGTGCGGGAGGATCTGGAGAACGGCCGGCTGGAGCCGGTGCTGCCCGACCTGTCGCTGCCGCCCTCGACCATCGCGGCGCTCTATCTGCCGGGGCAGTTGAATTCACCCAAGGTCCGCTCGTGCCTCAACTTTCTCGCACGCCGCCTGCGCGGATCATGACGCCTTCTCCGTCGATCCCGCCTTTCATCGATGGGATCGAACGGGCAGGACGCCCCTATTTCACCGCCTCCTCCCGCTCCCGCGCGAGCCGCGTCGCCAGCAGTCGGCGTGACCGCCCGGCATAGCGGCGGCAGGCGCCGGGCGAGCCGTCATACCGCCCAGGACCGGCATTGTCCGGATGCGCGGCAATCAATATGTCGCACTTCAACATGCCCATGCGCCTGTAGCTGACAGCAAAACCTCTGACGATCGCGGCGCTGGAAGGCGCGGTAAAGCGGTAATCGTCGGCCGACACCGGGTTGAGGCTGGACGCGAAGACGATCTCCTTGCACGCCCTGCCCTCACAGGCGTTCCAGCTCCACGTCATGCTGCCCATCGTATGGCCGGGCGTCGCATGCGCCTTGATGGATATGCGGCCCAGCCTCAGGACTTCTCCGTCATCCATGATGCGCAGCCGCGACACCGCCGGCCAGGTGCCGCCATAATCGAATTGCGGATCGTCCTTCGCAAGTGCGCCGGCCCGCAGGCCCTCGGCGGCGCGCCGGCTGGCCACCACCGTGGCGCGGGTGGCGCGCGCCAGGGCCGCGAAGCCGCCGGCATGATCATAATGCGGCTCGGTACTCAGAATAAATTTGATGTCTTTGGGATCGAACGCCAGCTTGCGGACATGCCTCAGGATCATCGGCGCCGCCTGCGGGAGCGCACCGTCGATCAGGACGAGGCCCGCCCCCGTGTCGATCAGCACGACGCTCAGGCCGCCGAAACCCACCAGATAGCTGCTGCCGAAAATCTTCTCCGGCGGCAGAGGCGCAAGCCACTCCCCGGCTCTTTCCACCGCCATCGGGCGGGTCAAGGGGTCGTCCGCAGGCAAGGGCGCATGGGGTTCCGTCCTGACAGGGGCTGACGCGGAACTCACCGCCAGCGATGCGGCCATGGCCATCGATGCGATCATCTTCATCTCCCTTCCCTGCCGGGATGCCGATGGATGCTTTCGCGCACAAAGCATGATTTCTCGACAAAGCCATGAGAATAATTGATGACGGGCCATGGATCGCGCCCAACTTCCCCTGAACGCCCTGCGTGCCTTCGAAGCGGCGGCGCGCCACCTTAATTTCACCCGCGCGGCGATCGAGCTTTGCGTCAGTCAGGGGGCGGTCAGTCATCATGTCGCGCAGCTTGAGCGCCGCCTTGGCGTCCGCCTCTTTCACCGCCTGCCGCGTGGGCTGGCGCTCACGGACGAGGGGCATGCGCTCGTGCCCGTGCTGGCGGAGGCGTTCGACCGCGTGGGCGCGACGCTCGACCAATATGCCGGCGGCCGCTTTCGCGAGATGTTGAAGGTCGGCGTCGTCGGCACGTTCGCGACCGGCTGGCTGTTGCCGCGACTGGACGCCTTTGCCCGCGCCCACCCCGCCATCGACCTCCGCATTTCGACCAACAACAATCGCGTCGACCTGGCGGGAGAAGCGCTGGATTTCGCCATTCGCTTCGGTGACGGCGCATGGCATGGCACCCATGCCGAACCCTTGTTCGAAGCACCGCTGACGCCGCTTTGCGCGCCGGCCATGGCGGCGCGGCTCAGCGCACCTGCAGACCTCATCCATGAACGCTTGTTGCGTTCCTACCGGCCGGACGAATGGGCGCTCTGGTTCGGGGCCGCGGGCGTTGCCGCCCCGCTTCTGCGCGGGCCCGTTTTCGACAGTTCGGCACTGATGGTCTCCGCCGCCATGGCCGGCCTGGGCGTGGCGCTGGCGCCGCCCGTCATGTTCATGCGCGAACTCGCCTCGGAACTGCTCGTCCAGCCCTTCCCGATCATGATCGACGCGGGCCGTTATTGGCTCACGCGCCTCATCTCCCGTCCTGAAAGCGACGCGATGCGGCGCTTTCGCGAATGGCTTGCGGACAGCGGCGGGGCAGAAGCGCCGACCGCGCCATAGCACCGGATTCCGGCCCGGACATGGAGCCTTGTCCACCCCATCGAAATCGTCCAGATTTCCGTCGAACCGATGGCGGAGAACAGATGATGGGCTTTCAGGCGGCGCTTCCACGCATCCTTCGCGTCGGCGGCGGCGTGTCCGGCGAACTCGCCCCGCTATTGGCGACATTGGGGCTGTCGCGGCCTCTGATTGTCACAGACCGCTTCCTGAAGGACGGTGGGCGAGCGGATGCCCTGATGGACGAACTGCACAAGGCGGGCATGGCCGCCCGCATATTTGCCGACACCCTGCCCGAACCGACCGCCGCCTCCATCGAGGAGGCCCGCGCCTTTCTGGAGGAGGGCGATCATGACTGCGTCGTCGGCTTCGGCGGCGGAAGCCCGATCGACAGCGCGAAGGCGATCGCGGTGCTCGCCGTCCATGGCGGCGTCTGCCGCGACTATAAGGTGCCCCATGTCCAGGACGCGCCCGGCCTTCCCGTCATTGCGATACCCACTACGGCCGGCACCGGATCGGAAGCGACGCGCTTCACCATCGTCACGGATGAGACGACGGACGAAAAGATGCTGCTGGCCGGCCTCGCCTATCTGCCGACAGCCGCCCTGGTCGATTTCGAACTGACGCTGACGATGCCGCCGCGCCTGACCGCCGACACCGGGATCGATGCGCTGACCCATGCCATCGAAGCCTATGTGTCGCGCCGGGCCAATCCCTTTTCGGACAGCTTCGCGCTATCGGCCATGCGCGCCATCGCGCCGCATCTGCAACGCGTATGGGCGGACCCGGAAGACCGCCCCGCACGCGAGGCGATGATGTTCGGTTCGACCCAGGCCGGCATCGCCTTCTCCAACGCCAGCGTGGCGCTGGTTCATGGCATGAGCCGGCCGATCGGGGCGCATTTCCACGTGCCGCACGGCCTTTCCAATGCGATGCTGCTGCCGGCTGTCACCGCCTTTTCGGCGCCGGGCGCCCTTCGGCGCTATGCCGATTGCGCGCGGGCCATGGGCGTCGCCGCGGCGGAGGAGGGCGACCAGGGCGCCGTCGGCAAGCTGATCGAGGATCTGACCCGCATCATCGAGGAACTCCGCGTCCCCACGCCCGCCGCCTACGGCATAGACGCCGGTAAATGGGACGCGCTGCTGCCGCTGATGGCGGAGCAGGCGCTCGCTTCCGGATCGCCCGGCAACAACCCCATCGTGCCGGACGCGGACGAAATCCAGGCGCTTTATCGCCAGGCCTGGGGGCCTTGATCCGGGGCGCGACGCTGGTCGTAGCCATGCATGTCCCGATCCGGCACAACCCTATGTTAACCATCTTTAACCCTTAGCTTCGGGCGATCGGTCGCATAGGGTCGGCGCATGAAAAAGCTCAGCATTCTCTTCGCCGCCAGTGTTGCCGCCCTTGCAGCCTCGCCCGGCCTCGCTTCTCCCGTCGCGGGCACGGACGCGCTGCGCGAATGGAATCTGATCGTCCTTGGCAACCTCGATTCCTCTTCCGAAGTGGAAGGCAGAACCTTCGTGGGCGGCGACCTGACCGGCACGTCGTCCAATTATCAGATCGGCACGCCGACCGCCTCCCCCACCGGTCAGCCCGGCCTGACCGTGGTCGGCAACGTCACGGGCGGCGTCAAGAACCTGAACAACGGATCGGGCGCCGTCATCGGCGGCAATGTCGATAGCGGGTTCAACCTCAATGGCCCCAGCCAGACGGTGAAGGTCGGCGGAACGATCAACAACACCAACGTCAACCAGAATGTGGTGCAGTCCGGACTGGCCGGTTCGGACCCCGCCTTCATCGGCAATCTGACCGCTCAGGGAGCGACCCTGGCCGGCAGCATGAAACAATTGTCCGCGACCCTGTCGGGCCTTTCCCCGAACAGCCAGATGGACATCAGCGGCAATCGGGCGACTTTCAACGCGGCCCCCGATGCGGACGGTCTGGCGGTCTTTTCGATCACGGCGGCCGACCTCAATTCCATCGGGGAAATCGCCTTCCATCTGAATGGCGCGGATACGGCCATCGTCAATGTGAGCGGGGCGTCGATCAACCTGAACGACAATTTCCTGGGCGGCACCGCGGGACTGGGCGAACATGTCATCTGGAACTTTGGCGATGCACAGAATCTGGACCTGACGACCAGTTGGGGCGGCTCCGTCCTGGCGCCGTGGGCGGCCGCCCATAGCAGCAATTACATTCAGGGATCGGCTGTGTTCGGCAGCCTCGATCAGGACGGGGAAATGCATCTGGGCACCTATAATGGCGGGTATAATCCACCGGTGACGCCGCCCGGCGGCAGTTCGGGAGCAACGCCGGTTCCCGAAGGTCCGGCATGGCTGCTTTTCATCTTAGGGGCCGGTGCGCTGTTTTTCGCAAGGCGGCGGCGTCGTTCGGCAGCGGCCGGGGGAATGTAAGGCCGGCGTCTCCTGTCTTCGTCATTGCGTGGAAGCGATCTTTTGTTCAGTTTCGCGCCGGATGATGAAAGAAGATGATCGGCAGGACCGTCCCATGGCCCGACATATCGCGTTTCACCGCAAACATCCCGTCGCCGCCACGCTGGTGACGCTGGCGCTGTCGGCAATCGGCCTGGGCGGGACTCTCTGGGCCTGCGCCGACTCTTCCTGCTCGCCCGGCTGGCAATTGGCTTCCCCCGATTATGATTGCGGCGGACGCGCGGCGATCAGCCCGGGCAACGATACGCGGATCAACATCCTGCTGCTCATGCGAAGCCTGAGGCCCGTGGACGGCCCTCGCCCAGGCGCGGCGACCGATGTGAACAATCCGCAATTCGGTGGAACCTTCATGACATGGCCCGGCCTGCGCGCCGCCTTCTGGCCGGAAGCTGCAAGGGACAGCCAGGGCGATGGCGCTGCGGCGAACGGCCATGCGACCGACTGCGCGGCTTCCGCTGAAGCCACCGCAGCCTTCAATGCCGCGCTGGCCGTCGAGACCGGCCTGCCGGAGGCGGAACGCACCGAACTGGCGCGGCTGCGCGCACAGACCGGTTGCGGCACGGCCGATTGGGGAAATGCCGCGATCTCCAGCAGGCCGGGCCGCGAATATCTATCCTATCTGAAAGCGGCAGAGGCCTTCCACAAGGGCGACTGGCAGGTTGCGCGAGACAGCTTCGGTCCATTGACCCGCGCCCGCAGCCAATGGGTCGCGGAAACAGCGAAATATATGCCGATCCGTATCGGCCTGCGCGCGGCGGTGGCCCAGGCGGCCGATGAATATGGCGATTTCGCTGGCCCCGAAAAGGTCGATCGCGCCGCGGTCGCGGAGGCGGGCAACGCCATTTCCGCTTATTTCAAGGCTTATCCCAGGGGCCGCTATGCCGCATCGGCCGAAGGGCTGATGCGCCGCGTGGCGTGGTTGAGCGGGGACATGGCGACGCTTGCCCGCAGCTATGAAAAGCTGCTGGCCACGGTGCCCGGCGACGATGAGGCAGCAGCCGATCTTGCAGAGGAGATCGACATCAAGCTGCTGGAACGTCAGGATGCGAGCCGGATCATCGGCAGCCAGAACGGAACGCCGCTGCTGCTGGCCGTGGCCGATCTCAAGCGGATGCGGCGGCAGGGCGCCGATCCGGCCGTCCTGTCTGCCGCCGAGCTGGCGGCGCAAAAGAGCCAGTTCACCGCCTATGCCGATCTTTACGGGCTGCTCCAGGCCAGCAGGCTCTATTATGCCGGGGACGATCCTAAGGCGATCCTGGCGCTGCTGCCCGATGCGGCGCGCAGCAGCCGCTTCACGCCGCTTGCTTTCAGCCGGCAGATGCTGCGCGGCATGGCCCTTGGTCGAACGCGCGATCCCAACGAGGCGGGGTTCTGGCGCGATCTGCTGCGTGGGGCGAACCCGCTTTATGAGCGGCCGTTGGTGGAAATGGGGCTTGCTGTCCGCTGGCAGCGCGATGGACGGCTGGAGCAGGTCTTCGCGCCCGGATCGCCTGTCACGGACAGCATGACCCGGGCGATTTTGCTGCAAACCCTGGCAAGCCCATCCATCCTGCGTGCGGCGGCGAATGATGGCACGCGTCCAGTGCGCGAGCGGGACGTGGCGCGCTTCACCTTGCTCTACAAGGATTTGACGAGAGGCGCTTTTGGCGATTTCACCGGCGATCTTACGCTGGTGCCCGCCAGCGCGGGAAGCGAGGGCGGGATATGGGACTTCTCCCAGCAGGACATGATTCCGGTGGGGCTGTTCCGAAAGGGCAGATGGTCGGACGGCTTTCCTTGCCCCAGCATAGCGCAAACCGCCGCGACTCTCGCGCACGCTCCCGCCAATGCAAAGGCGCGGTTGTGTTTGGGCGATTTCTATCGGCTGAACGGTTTCGATGGCTTCAGCCTGTTCAAGGCAGGTGGCGACAGGTTCAGCCTCGGCAATGGGCCGGACGGCTTTTCCGGCCGCCCGCTGTCTCGCGCGGACATTTATGCCGCGATCATCGCGGACAAGGGAGCGGCGGCTGAAGACCGGGCCTATGCCCTGTATCGTGCCGTGATGTGCTATGCGCCGTCTGGCTTTAACGGCTGTACCGGGCCCTATCGCAGCTATGAGGAATTGGAGGCGGCGCAGGCACCTCAAGCCGATCGCAAGGCGTGGTTCACCGAGTTAAAGCAGCGCTATCCCGACAGCCGATGGGCAAAGTCCCTGCGTTATTATTGGTGAACATGCGTGCAAGCGGATGGTCGATGGCGTTGCTGGCGCTGCTGACGTTGACCGGCTGTCAGCGCGAGACGGAGGCGGAGCGTGTCGATCCGGCTGGCTATGAGGCATTCTATCTCTGGCCTGGCGTGCGTCCGGCAACGCATGTCCAGGCGAAGATCCTCTACCTTCTTGACGGAGAGGTTCGGCGTCGGGGACCGGCCCGGCTTGAAAAGCTGCGCATGGGAATGCCCCGGTTGCCGGGCAAGAAGATCTGGCTGGTCGTCAGGGCCGATCGGCTGGATTGGAATGATGCTGTTTACAAGACGATCTTCGACGATCTGCATCGCTGGCGCGAGGCAGGCAATGAGGTTGTCGGACTCCAGATCGATTTCGATGCCGCTACGCGCGGGATCGGCGGCTATGGCAACTTTCTGCGTGATTTGCGGCAACGCCTGCCCCACCATTGGCGGCTGTCGATCACCGGCCTGATGGACTGGAGCGCCCATGGCGACCCGCAGGCCCTGGCAAGACTCGCCGGCCTGGTCGATGAGGTTGTGGTCCAAACCTACCAGGGTCGCACCACCATCCCCGGCTATGAGGATTATTTTCGCCGGATGGAAAGCTTCCCCATTCCCTTCCGCGTGGCATTGATCGAGGGCGGAGCATGGCAGGCACCGCCTATGCTATCGCGTCATCCGCAATTCAAAGGCTATGTGGTGTTCTTGCTATCCCGGAACAGCTCTGACGGCCATTGATTCTCAACCGGTTCCTTCCAGGAAATCTACCAGGTTTGGAGGGTGGGTTTGAGGTATGATTTGGGCTGGTGGTTTGCCGGTTGCCAGCGCGGCCTGAGGGGCTGCGCTTGGGGGCATTGCGCCTGGGCGCAGGAGATTGCGAATGGGTTAATGTGAAGCGCGAGCTATAATGCCTGGCGACGCCCTACTCTTCCGGGGCTTGAGCCACAGTACCATCGGCGCAGACTGGTTTCACGTCCGAGTTCGGGAAGGGATCGGGTGGGTCACAGACGCTATGGTCACCAAGCAATAGAGCTTGCGCTTCGGGTTTTAATCGGTGCCGTGCACTTGGTCGTTTCGGTTGAGAAACGCGTCATCAAATGAGTTGGTTTGTTTATCTGGCATGAGGTTGATCACCACGCTCGATGGCTGACGCTGGTTTTATCCAGTGTTGTCATTGATGGTGGGACTTTCAGGCGCGATCAGAGCAATTAGGACCGGTTAGCTCCATATGTTACCACACTTCTACATCCGGCCTATCAAGGTCGTGGTCTACGACCGCTCGAAGAAATCTTATCTTGAGGGAGGCTTCCCGCTTAGATGCTTTCAGCGGTTATCCCGTCCATGCATAGCTACCCTGCTGCGCCCTTGGCAGGACGACAGGTACACCAGAGGCATGTTCAACCCGGTCCTCTCGTACTAGGGTCAACTCCTCTCAAATTTCGACGCCCACGGCAGATAGGGACCAAACTGTCTCGCGACGTTCTGAACCCAGCTCACGTACCACTTTAATTGGCGAACAGCCAAACCCTTGGGACCTGCTCCAGCCCCAGGATGTGATGAGCCGACATCGAGGTGCCAAACGATTCCGTCGATATGAGCTCTTGGGAATCATCAGCCTGTTATCCCCGGCGTACCTTTTATCCGTTGAGCGATGGCCCTTCCACGAGGGACCACCGGATCACTATGACCGACTTTCGTCTCTGCTCGACTTGTCAGTCTCGCAGTCAGGCGGGCTTATGCCATTGCACTCTAACAGACGGTTTCCAACCGTCCTGAGCCCACCATCGCGCGCCTCCGTTACTCTTTAGGAGGCGACCGCCCCAGTCAAACTACCCGCCACAGAGGGTCCCTGCACCGGATGACGGTGCGAGGTTAGACATCAGAAAACAACAGGGTGGTATTTCACCTATGGCTCCACGCGGGCTGGCGCCCACGCTTCAAAGCCTCCCACCTATGCTACACAGTTCTTTCCTAATGCCACTCTGAAGCTGCAGTAAAGGTGCACGGGGTCTTTCCGTCTAACCGCGGGTACTCCGCATCTTCACGGAGAATTCAATTTCGCTGAGCATATCCTGGAGACAGTGGGGAAGTCGTTACGCCATTCGTGCAGGTCGGAACTTACCCGACAAGGAATTTCGCTACCTTAGGACCGTTATAGTTACGGCCGCCGTTTACCTGGGCTTCAATTCAGAGCTTGCACTCCTCCTCTTAACCTTCAGGCACCGGGCAGGCGTCAGGCCCTATACGTCGTCTTGAAGCCGACTTAGCAGAGCCCTGTGTTTTTGCTAAACAGTCGCTACCCCCTGGCCTGTGCCCCCCACAAGTGCTTGCGCATATGTGGGGCCTCCTTCTTCCGAAGGTACGGAGGCAATTTGCCGAGTTCCTTCAGGATACTTCTCTCAAACGCCTTGGTATACTCTACCATTCCACCTGTGTCGGTTTAGGGTACGGTCTATACGGTGGGGCTATTTCCTGGGACAACTTCCCTGCCCGGACCAATCCAATAAGGCCGAACAAGTTACGCCATCCGTCACACACCACCAGGCCCACGAATATTAACGTGGTTCCCATCGACTACCCCCTTCGGGCTCGTCTTAGGGGCCGGCTTACCCTGCTCAGATTAGCTTTAAGCAGGAACCCTTGGAATTTCGGCGACAGTGCATCTCACACTGTTAATCGCTACTCATGTCTGCATTCGCACTTCCGATACCTCCACGGTCGGTTACCCTCCCGCTTCAACGGCCTACGGAACGCTCCGCTACCGCTCAGCACAAAGTGCTGAACCCTAAGCTTCGGTGCACGTCTTGAGCCCCGTTACATCTTCGCCGCAGGATCTCTTATTTAGACCAGTGAGCTGTTACGCTTTCTTTAAAGGATGGCTGCTTCTAAGCCAACCTCCTGGTTGTTTTGGAAATCCCACATGCTTTCCCAC
>NZ_CP084406.1:1010000-1163472 GCF_024611135.1 Sphingobium sp. CFD-2
ATGGCGGCCGACCGAGCAGATTCCGGAACGGATCGTCGGATCGGGGACTTGCGCGGATGTGTTCTGCTCGCCTGATCCCTCGGCGCGGGGGGCGACGACGCGCCTCGTCGGCAATGTCGCGGTGACGCAGGCGGACTGGCGCGCCAATGGCTATGCGCAATATTATGACTGGTCGATGTATTCCAACCCGACCTATGCCGATCCGGACGGCAGCAGCGCGCAGATCCGCCAATATGACCGCCGCTGGATTATCGGCGCGACGGCGGAGAAGCGCTGGTCGCTGGGGTCCACGCTGGATTTCGGCGTCGGGACGGAGGATCGCTATGATCATATCGGCAATGTCGGCGTGTCGCGCACCGCCGACCGGGCCTTCCTCTCCTCGCTGGGGCGCTATCATGTCGAGGAACTGTCGCTGGCGCTTTACGGCGACGTGACGTGGCGGCCGCTGCCCGGCCTGCGCGTGACGGGCGGGCTGCGCGGCGATCATTATCGCTATGCGGTGCGGGCAAGGGATGCCGCCGCCGCCGCTCTGGGCGAAGGCAAGGGGTCGGACAGCCTGTTGTCGCCCAAGGCGTCGCTCGCCTATCGGGTCGCGCCCGCGCTGGAACTCTACGCCAATTGGGGCCGTGGCTTCCACAGCAACGATGTGCGGGGGGCGGTGAATGTCGACACGCCTGTCCCGGTGCTGGTGCGCGGCACCGGCAAGGAGCTGGGCGGGCGGGTCCAGATCGGTTCGGCCAGCCTGACGGCGACCTATTGGTGGCTGAATGTGGGCAGCGAATTGCGCTTCGTCGGGGATAGCAACGCGGTCGAGCCGACCGGCGCCAGCAAGCGGCAAGGCTATGAGATCGTCGCCTTCTGGCGGCCGCTGCCCTGGCTGGCGCTGGACGGCAATTATACCGCCAGCCATTCGCGCTACGACAATGGGGACCGGATTCCCAATGCCTTCGAAAATGCCGCTTCGGCGGGCGTGGCTGTCGTGCTGGGGCGCTGGGAGACGAGCCTGCGGGTGCGGCATCTGGGGCCTTATCCGCTGATCGAGGACAATAGCGTGCGGGACAAGGGGAGCACGGTGGTGAACGCCCGCGGCGCGTGGAAGGGCAAGCGGATCGAACTTTATGGGGAGCTGCTGAATATCTTCGACAGCCGGGACAAGGACATCGCTTATTTTTACGAGTCCTATATTCCCGCTTTCGACATGACGGGTCCGCAGGAAGGACGGTTGAGCCGGGTCGTGGAGCCCCGGACCGTGCGCCTGGGGATGAAGGTCAAGTTTTAGGGCGCGCCGCGTTGAAGCGGACGCTGGTCGCGCGCTCCAAATTTCTGTCGCCGCATCGTTTCAAACGGACATCCTCCCCGCGCGAAGCGTGGGGAGGAGGAACAGGCGAAGGCCGGTTGAGGGCTCAACCGCGCCGCTTCGCCTCCGTCCAGCGGCCATTCAACAACAGGAAGGCGATGGTCAGACGCCGTAAAGCAGCGTCGCCTCCGCGCTGCGTTCCCGCTCGCCGGCGATGCGCTGGCCATCCATTCCCTGATCTTCGAAAGGCTGACCGAGCCGGGACAGCAGGAACCGTCCGAACGTCCAATCGCCCAGCGCGGAATCGGCGTTGATGTGCCCCGCCTCTCCCGCGTCGGCAAAACGGCTGCCCCAGAATTGCGCGAGCAGCCTCGCCCGGCTGAAGGAGATATAGGGATCGTTGCGGCTGGCTACGAGGATCGAGGGGAAAGGCAGCAGCGCCTTGGGCGTCGGCGCGAAGCCGCGCAGGCGGGGGTCGACGGCACCCGATTCGAGTTCAGGCGGCGCCACCAGCAGGGCTCCGACGATCTTTTCGCTCCATTCGCGGCATTCGAACGCGGCCCACCAGGTCACGGCGTGGCAGCCCAGGCTATGGGCGGCCAGAATGACCGGACCATCGATGCGATCGATCGCATGGTTGAGATTGCCGATCCAGCTATTGCGCTGCGGGGCGTCCCAGCTGCCCAGTTCGGCGCGGTGGCAATTGGGCAGTTCGGTTTCCCAGATCGTCTGCCAATGCCCCGGCCCGCTGTTCATCAGGCCAGGCACGGTCAGGATCGTCGCGGAAGCGGTCAGTTCAGGGGCATATGGGCGCATGGGAAACCTCCTGCCCATGACATATTCTCTATCATTATGATTGACAATAGTGGATGGATGTTTTGCGGACTGCTGTTGCCGCTGCGCGACGAACCGAAAGGCGCGCTCCCTGTGCCTGAGGTCAGGCGGGCCAGCCGGTTCGGGAAAGTTGAAAGCCGGCACGCCTGCTCCTATCAGCGATGGATGCGGCGGCGATCTTCATGACAGACGGCATCAGGGACATTCTCGACCGTTTGCGCGCACCCGCGGGCAATGTCGTGGCGCGGGCCAGGCGCATGGTGGAGGCCCATGTGCCGGAAGAACGGCGCGGACCCGGATGGGACCGGCACTGGCGGGAGCTGGAGGCTTATCTGGAACTGCCGGGACAATGGCCTTGCGCCGAGGGAAAAGAGAATGACGGCTGACAAACTCGTCGAACTGATCGTCGCCCGTCTGGTGCGCGATCATGGACGCAGCAAGCATCATTGGCGCAGGCTGGTGGGGCCGATCCGGCTCTATAGCCGCGCGACGCATCCGCATTGCAACTGGGCGGCCGCGCCGACCGGAAGCTTTCAGGAAATCGCCGCGATCGAGGCGCTGCTGGACGACTGGCGCATGCGTTACCCGCTGCTCTCCGGTTGACCGAAGCATTGGCTGGAGCGTGCTGCGTCAGGCCGGAGGCAGGGCACGCGCATCCGAATTTCCGTTATCGCACCCCTTCAGGCGGAAAACCGGTCCCGCCCTTCGACAGGCTCAGCACGGGCCGTTCCGCACCATGTCCAAAGCAGATTCCGATCCGATTGCATGGGCCCGACTGCTCTAGGTTTTTGTTTTGTCGTGTTTTCCGAACCAGCAGATGATTCCATCTGCCTGGAAAATCCTCTAGCTTCCCGCTTCCGTATTGACGGGCGGCGCCAATGGATTGGGATCGTTGTCCTCGGCTTTCTCCACGCGCTCCGCCGCTTCATCGTCGGCCTGGCCCGCATCGCCGCCGGGCGAGCCCTTTTCCGGCGGCGGCACGTCATTGCGGCCCTCCGCCGGGTCCTGGGTCGATTCGCCGCGCTGTCCGTCATTCTGCATGTCGATCTCCTGCTTCGAGGGTCTCAACGTGCCATGTCGGGACGGTATCCTCACCACAGGGCGACAACCGAATAGGGCTTAACCTGCTTTATCGCTCCTTCCCCTCAGCGCGGGGCCGCGTCGCCACAGGCGTCCATCGGCACGCTGACATAGTCCAGCTTCACGTCCGAAATGCTGATGTCGGCAGCGCCGCTGGATCGCAGCACGAGCGGCGCGGTGACCGCCTGCATGTCCGCGCCGCGCTTGGCGAAGCATTGCAGCGGAACGACGAGCCGAGACCATTCCCCGGGCTTTGCGGAGGACAATGCGCCGCCGATCGGCAGTTCGACCGTGCTCTGCCCGCTTTGCAGGCCGACGGTCATCTTCCCCGCCGGCTTTGCGTCCACCCGATATTCGACGACCAAGCTGATCTCTCCGTTGCTCTCGCGCGAGAGGTCGAAGGCGCGGGGGGCGACGAAGGCGACCTGCCCTGCCCCCTTCCAGACGAAGCGACGGCTGTCCTCCTGCGCGCGGCGGTCGACGCCGCTTTGGGTGACGCCCTCCGCCTCTATGGCCCAGCCGGGCGGCGTCTGGCCGCGTCCGTAGAAGGTGCCGGGCGTCGCCGCCGCCATGCCGGCGGGGCGGCTCTCGTCCAGCGTCCCCACCTTGCCGGGCCGGGCGTAGCTCAGGCCATAGCCGAAGGGGAAAAGCGGATCGTAGCCCGGATCGCGGCGGTTCAGCACATATTGGTCGGGGCGTTTCGGCCAGGAAAAGCTCAGCTTTCCGCGGAAATCATGGCGCGGCTTCCCGTCCGCGCCGGCGAACAGCATATCGGCCACGCCGCCGCCCTCGCTCCCCGGCAGGAAGGCCGCGACGAAGGCGTCCGATGCGTTGAGTTCCGCATTCACCCAAAGCGGCCGACCGGAAAGGAAAACCGCCACCACCGGCACGCCCGCCGCCTTGAAGCGGCGCAGCATCTCCAGATCGCGCTTGTCGCCGGGGCTGTATTCCAGATTGGGAACGTCGCCCTTGAACTCCGCATAGGGCTTTTCCCCGAAGACGACGATGGCGGCGTCCGGCTTTTGCGTGAAGCGGCCGTCGGGGGCGTAGCGCGCCGTGCCGCCGCCGGCCTTCACCATCTCTTCTATCCCCTTCCAGACCGACTGGGCGTTGGGAAAGGCCGAATTGGGCACGTCGATCCCCTGCCAGGTGATCGACCAGCCGCCTGCCTGCTGGCTGATGCTGTCGGCCGCCTCGCCCGCGACGAGGATGTCGGCATTGGCCTTGAGCGGCAGGACGCCTTCATTCTTCAGCAGCACCAGCGATTCCCGCACGGCGCGCCGGGCGACGGCGCGATGGGCGGCGGAGCCGATGGCGTCGAACTTGCCGGCAAAGGCGCGGGTGGAGGGGCGCCCCCGCTCGAACGTCCCCGCGCGGATCTTCACCCGCAGGATGCGCCGCACGGCGTCGTCCAGCCGCGCCATCGGGATCGTCCCCGCCCTCACCTCCCGCAGCGTGTTGTCGTAAAGCTGTTTCCAGCCCGGCCCCGAATACATGAACATGTCGAGCCCGGCATTGATCGCCTGCGGGCAATCCTCATTGGAGCAGCCCGGCACCTGCCCATGGCTGTTCCAGTCCCCCACGACGAAGCCGTCGAAACCCATGCGATCCTTCAGCACGCCGGTCAGCAGCGACTTGTTGCCGCTCATCTTGGCGCCGTTCCAGCTTGAGAAGCTGGCCATGACCGATTGCGTGCCCGCCTCGATCGCCGCGGGATAGCCGCCCAGATGCACGTCGCGCAGCACCTCCTCCGACACGCGCGTATCGCCCTGGTCGCGTCCGCCGGTGCCGCCATCGCCCAGGAAATGCTTGGTGGTGGCGATCAGATGGTCGGGCGCGAGGAAATCCCTGGTGCCGGCCTTGCCCTGCACGCCCTCGATCATCGCGCCGGCATAGTCGGCGGCGATCTGCGGCTCCTCCGAATAGCTTTCATAGGTGCGGCCCCAGCGGTCGTCCTGCACCACCGCCAGCGTCGGCGCGAAGGTCCAGTCGAGCCCCGCCGCCGCCGTCTCCAGCGCCGTCACGCGCCCGATCTCCCGGATGAGATCGCGGTCGCGCGCCGCGCCCAGGCCGATATTGTGCGGGAAGAGCGTCGCGCCGACGATGTTGTTGTTGCCGTGGACGGAATCGGTTCCCCAGATGATCGGGATTTTCGGGCCCCTGTCGCTCCGGGACATGGAGGCTTCATGGAATTCGTCCGCCAGTTTCAACCATTTGGTGGGCGAAGCATATTCGTCGCCATAAGGGCCGCTATTGCCGCCGTTCAAGACCGATCCGACCTTGTATGTCCGCACGTCGGCGGGGGTGATGGAGCCGATGTCGACCTGGATGAGCTGGCCGACCTTGTCCTCGACCGACATGGCCTTCAGCAATGCGTCGACGCGCCTTTCCACGGCCGGGTCGCGCTTGGGCTGGGCATCGACCCTGGGCCAGAGTTCGGGATGCGCAACCGAAGCCGCGGGCTGCTGCGCCGCTGCGGATGCCGCGAGCAGGACCGTCAGGGCGGTCAGGGAAACGGGCGAAAGGCCGATGGTCATGTCGTCTCCTGGAATAAGGTCGCCTTCATGCTGGCGAAATAGCGGAATTTTTTCTGTCCGGGCATCAATGCGTTCCCGCGGAGGCAGGAGCACATTCTGCACTTGGGCCAACCGCCCCCATCAGGGCTTCAGGCTCTTGGCATTAAGCCTCGCCACGCCCTTCAGCGCGGCGTCGCCCGCATGATGCCCCACCGCCAGCGCATAGTTGCCGCCGTCGAGCCGCCAGCCCCTCCCTTCCTCGAAGCGCGCGATCAGGCGTGGGTCGACGGTCATGGTGACGCGCCGGGTCTCGCCGGGCGACAGGCTGAGCTTGTCGAAGCCGGCAAGCCGCCAGGCGGCGATGCCTGCGCTCCCCTTCGCCTGCACATAAAGTTGCGGCACGTCCGCGCCCGCACGGCTGCCCGCATTGGTCACGTCGAAGCTGACGGTCAGCGCCGCGCCGTCCTGCACCGCCAGATTGGCATAGGTGAAGCTGGTATAGGTCAGGCCATGGCCGAAGGGGAAAAGCGGTTTCACGCCCTTCATCGCATACCAGCGATAGCCGACCTCCGCACCTTCGGGATAATCGACCGCAAAGGGCGCCACGCCGCCGGTCATGCCGTAATTGGTCTTGTCCCCGGCGTCCCGGCGGGCCTCGGCCGCGTGCAGTTCGGCTAGGCCCGCCGGTTCCGGACGCGGCGCCTGACCGGCGCGCACCGGGAAGGTGATGGGCAGGCGGCCCGAAGGCGCGACGTCCCCGAAGAGGATATTCGCCATGGCTTCGCCGCCGCGCTGGCCGGGATACCAGGCCTGCACCAGCGCCGGCACCTTCGCGATCCAGGGCATTTCCACAGGGCCGCCCGTCTCCAGCACGACGATGGTCTTCCGGTTGGCAGTGGCGACCGCGTCGATCAGCGCATCCTGATTGTCCGGCAGGCGCATATTGTCAGGGTCCTGCGCCTCCGTCTGCCATTGCCAGCCGAAGACGATGGCGAGGTCCGCCCGACGCGCCGCTTCGGCCGCCGCCCTTGGGTCGCCGCCGTCGATATAGCTGACCTCCGCCTGCGGCACGAGTGCGCGGATCGCCTTCAGCGGCGAGGAAGCATGCCAGGTCATCCGCGCGAAGGAGGCGGCGGCCCCCTTTGTCAGCGGAATTTCGACCGGAGCCCCGCCGACGGAGCGGACCTGCGACGATCCGCCGCCCGACAGCACCCCGACATCGGCATGGCCGCCGATCAGGAGGATCCGCCGCGCGCTTTTCGCGAGCGGCAGCAGATCGCCCTCATTCTTCAGCAGGACGATGCCCTCCTCCGCCGCGCGCTGGGCGATGTCGGCATGGGCGGCATAGTCGATCTGGCGCGGGCTTTCCGGGACAGGATCGTCCATCAGGCCGCTGGCGATCACGCCATGGAGGATGCGCTCCACCATATCGTCCAGCCGCGCCGCGGGAATCCGGCCGGCCTTCACAGCCTCCTCGAACGGCTTGCCGAAATGGATCGCATCGTCCAGTTCCTGCCCCGATTCCTGATCGAGCCCGCCCAGCGCCGCCTTCCCGGTGGAATGGACCGCGCCCCAGTCGGACATGACCCAGCCCCTATAACCCCAGTCCTTCTTCAGGACCTGGTTGAGCAGCCAGTCATTTTCGCAGGCATAATCGCCATTCACCTTGTTATACGCGCACATGACGGAGGCGGGATCGCCGATCTCCGTCGCGATCTGGAAGGCCAGCAGGTCGCTTTCGCGCAGCGCCGCCCTGTCGATCCGGGCGTCCAGCACGGTGCGGCCGGTTTCCTGCGAATTCAACGCGAAATGCTTGATGGTTGAGACGATATGGGCACTCTGCACGCCCCTGATATGCTCGCCCGCCATCACCCCGGCCAGCAGCGGATCTTCGCCCAGATATTCGAAATTCCGCCCGTTCCAGGGATCGCGGGTCAGGTTGACGCCGCCCGCGAGCAGGATGTTGAAGGTCTTGGCCCGCGCCTCCGCGCCGATCATCGCGCCGCCCGCATAGGCAAGCGCCGGGTTGAAGGTGGCCGCCGTGGCGAGGCTGGCCGGCAGGGCCGTCGCCGTATCGCCCTTGCGCTGCTCGATCTGGTTGGCGACGCCCAGACTCGCGTCGCTCTCCCGCAGGGTCGGGATGCCGAGGCGCGGGACGCCCGGGATGTGCCCTGCGGACGGGATCATGGCGATCGGTTGGGAAGGCCGGGCGAGCGGCGGGAAATAGCCGTGGATGATCGCCAGCTTCTCCTCAAGGGTCATGGCGGCGACCAGCGCCCTGGCGCGTGCTTCCGGCGACAGGGCGCGGTTGCTGCCGGCACTGGCGGCGGGGACCGGCGGGGAAGGCTGCGCATGGGCCAGGCCGGCGACGCCAAGAAGCAGGAAAGCGATCAGCGGTTTGCGCGTCATCAGGATACTCTTGCAGAGGGTTGCCGCCCACGCAGATGGTCGAGCAGCGCACGATGGTCGGGAAGATGGGAGACGGCGGCGCCGGAGGCCCCGGCCACCCTGGCGAAGGCGGCCCGCGCCTCCTGCCCGCCGGGATAGCGGCCGATGCCGCCCGCCAGCCGGGTTTCGAAACCCATGCCGTAGAGGATATAATGATAGCTGGGCGGCAGGAAGGTTTCGAGATCGACCGTGAAATCGAAGCGCGAGGGCGGGCGGTGCCGCCATTGGGCGAGCAGATCCAGCAGATCCGCCGGGATGGAGGCCGGATCGGCATTGTCGCGCCAATAGGCCGTGTCGGTGCGGCGGGTAATGCAATAATGCAGCTTCAGAAAGCGAACGATCCGTTCGAACCGCGCCGTCATCAGCCTGTTGAAGCGGCGCGCCGCGGCATTGCGGGCGGCGGTGTCGCTGGCGCTTCCGGCAGGCAGGAGGAAATCCCCCACCATGCGCAGCGCCGCCTCGATCAGCATGACGCCGGTCGATTCCAGCGGCTCGAAAAAACCCGCCGACAGGCCGATGGCGATGCAGTTGCCGATCCACTGCCGCTCGCGATAACCGGTCGCGAAGCGAAGCTGGCGCGGGGTCAGCGCCTCCCCGCCCGGCCCGACATAGCGGCGCAGCACGGCTTCCGCCTCATCGTCGGAGCAATGGCGGCTGGAATAGACATAGCCGATGCCCCGCCGTTCGGGGAGGCCGATGTCCCAGGTCCAGCCCGCCTCATGCGCGGTCGCCAGCGTATAGGGACGGATCGGCGCGTCCGGGCGGTCATGGGGCACCTGCATCGCCAGCGCGCGGTCGTTGAACAGCGTGTCGCCGCAGCCGACGAAGCCGCTGCCCAGCGTCTGCCCGATCAGCAGGGCGCGGAAACCGGAACAGTCGATGAAGATGTCCCCCTCGACCCGCCGCCCGTCGCTGAGGGTCAGGGCGGCGATGTCGCCATCCTCCCGCTGTTCGACATGCGCCACCATGCCTTCGATCCGCCGGACACCGGCGGCGAGCGAGATCGTCCGCAGATAGTCCGCGAAACGCGCCGCGTCGAAATGATAGGCATAGTTCATCGGACCGGAAAAATCCGGATCCTGCACCCGCTTGGGCGCTCGCCCGGCGCGGATCACCCGTTCCTGCACGGTGACGCTGTCGGCCCAGGAAGCGCGCTGTCCCTCCATCGCCAGCCAATGGGGCAGCAGCGCCTCATCCTCGCCGCCGATGGGCATGTTGAACGGGTGGAAATAGCTGTCCGCGCCCGTGGCCCAGCCGTCGAACAGCACGCCCTGCTTGAAGGTCGCATCGGCAGAGCGTAGGAATTCCCCCTCCCCAACGCCCAGTCCCGCCAGGGTCGAGCGGATGGTGGGAAATGTCCCTTCGCCCACGCCGATGATGCCGATCTCGCTGGATTCCACCAGCGTCACATCGCGCATCCCCATAGTGCGGGAGAAGGTGGCGGCGGACAGCCATCCGGCCGTTCCGCCGCCGACGATGACGATCCGACCGGGGGAGGGAATGTCGGCCGTCATCTCAACTTCTCCTCGTCAGCCGGTCAGAAGTTCGCCCGGGCGCGCACGCCCCAGGTCCGCGGCGGCTGGAGGTTGGACAGAAATACCGGGTCGTAGCGCGGCGCGCCGAAGGAACCGGCGCCCGTGCGGATCTTCCCATTCTCGATATTCTGGACGAAGGCTTCGACCGAATATTTCTGGTCCGGCGACACGAAGCGGATCGACGCGTCGGAACGGAAATAGGCCTTCTGACGGTCCCAATCGGTGCCGTTGGTGCCGCGGTTCGGCATGTTATCGGCCGGATCGTTGGGATTGACGAAGGGATTGGCGTCGCCGTTGAAGTAGCTCAGCCAGCTCTTGGTCTCATAATGGGTGGTGAAACGGGGCGTGATCTTCGCGCCGCTCGCCAGTTCGAAATCATGCTCATAGCTGAGCGTGGCGGAGAAGCGCGGCGCATGCGCCAGTTCATTGCCCTTGAGCTGCGCGATGGAGGACAGCTTGCCGCCGTCGTAGAGGCGCCCGTCGACACTCTCCAGTTCCTCCAGCTTGGTCTTCTGGAGCGTGCCGGAGAATTGCAGCCGGTCGCTGTCGGTCAGGTTCGCCACCATTTCGGCCTCCAGACCATAGGCCTTGGCGCCCTTCGCATTCTGGGTGATCATCTGGCTGCGCACGACATTGCCCGCATCGTCGCGGAAGGTGACGGCCTGGTTCACCTGATAGCCCTTGAAGTCGCTATAGTAGGCCGCGAGGTTCAGCGTGACGCGCCGGTCGAGGAAGCGCGACTTCAGGCCGACTTCATAGTTGGTGAGCGTTTCCGGATCGGTCAGGCCGGCATTGTCCTGGATATTGCCCGACTTGAAGCCGGTGCTGATGCTGGCATAGCCCAGCACATCCTCCGCCAGGTCGGCATCGACGCGGGCGAGATAGGTGAGCTTGTCCCACTTGCCCTTCACATCGTTGCTTGAAATGGAGAAACCGGGCAGCAGCGCGGCCAGTTCATCCGCCGTGGCGTTCGGATAGGCGCCGAAGATGCCGCCCTGGCACGCGTCGGCGGGCAGGGTCGCGGGGCAGCCGGAGAAGGTCACGTTGCGCCCGCCGATATCCTCCTTCTTGTCGGAGGTGTAGCGCAGGCCGCCCGTGACGCGCAGCGCGTCGCTGACATGCCAGACCGCCTGGCCGAAGACGGCGCGGCTGTCGATCTGGCGATTCGCCTGGATGAAGCTGCCCGCCCAGCTGAAGGTGCCGTCGCGATAGCCGTTCCGCTGGTCGATGTCGAAGCGGATGCGGTTCTTCTCATGGCTGTAATAGGCGCCCAAAATCCAGTCGATCGCCTGTTCGCCGGTCGACTTGAGCTGGACCTCATGGCTCTGGAAATCGTAGCGCGAGGAGAGCGTCCGGTTCTCCCCGAAGGCGCCGAGCGGCAGGTCGTTGCCGTCCGCGTCGACCTGCCCCGTCGGCGGCAGAGCGCCTGCGTCCGCATCGGTCTGCGTCGAGCCGCCGATGCGCGACCAGCCCGCGATATAGCTCAATTGGATGCCGTCGGTGACGTCGTAGTTCATGGTGCTGCGCACCGCGACGGAATAGCGATCGGTGTCGGGCGCGGTGTCGCTGAGCGTCGACCAGCGCTTCGTACCGGGGCGCGGCGTCTGGAGCAGGCCGATGACCGGCGCGCCATTGTCGAGGAAACCTTCCGCCGACAGGTTCCAGCTAAAGCGTTCGCTCGGCTGCCAGAGCATGGAGACGCGGCCCGACTGCTGGTCGGCGGCATAATATTTCTTGCCGGTGGTGATGAAGGCCGAGCGGTTGATGCCGGGCACGTCCGGCGCGGGCTGGAAATCGGCATAGCCGTCATGCCGGTCGGTGACGAAGGCGACGCGGAAGGCCAGCGTGTCGGTGACCGGGATGTTGATCGCGCCGCGCACGCCCAGACGGTCGTAATTGCCCGCGACGACCTCCACATTGCCGCCGAACTCGCCCAGCTTCGGCTTGGCGGAGATGAGGCTCAATGCACCGACCGTCGCGTTGCGGCCGAACAGGGTGCCCTGCGGACCGCGCAGCACCTCGACGCGCTCCATGTCGTACATCAGCACCGACGCCCCCTGCGCGCGCGGCGAGTAGATGCCGTCGACATAGATGGCGACTTCGGGGTCGGCCACTTCGGTATAGGCGCTGTCGTTGCCGATGCCGCGCAGCGTCAGCAGCACCGCCGACTGGTCGCCCTGCTGGTTGAACTGGAGCGACGGGACGAAGCGAGCGAGGTCGGTGACGTCCTTCACCTGCTGCCGGTCGAGCTGCGCCTGGCCGAAGGCGGATACGGCGATGGGGGTGGATTGCAGCGTGGTTTCGCGACGGGTGGCCGTCACGATGATGTCGCTGCCATAATCGGGCTGCGCCGTCTGGGGCGCTGCATCCTGTGCGAAGGCGGGGGTCATCCACAAGGTTGCGGATGCAAGCGCGGTGCTCGCGGCCAGCGCAAAGCTTTTCATCATCTCTCTCCCTGGACCCACATGGTCTGTGGGCGCCTATTGACCCAAGCCTGACAACGATGTCAACATGATTTTTGACATCGCTGTCATATATTGCCATATTGCGCCGGAACGGCTTTGCGGTTTCACTATATTCTCCAAGGTTCAGCCAAAGCCTCTTTCCATGGTGGCCGTCACGTCATCCCCGCCCCTTTCCGATCATGAGCAGGTGGCCAGCCGGCTTTTCCGGCTGTCCATCGGCGTGTTCTTCACCGGGGGCTTCCTGACATCGTCCGTCAGCCTGCTGGTGCCGCAGCTCAAGCTGATGCTGGACCTGGACTACAAGGGCGCGCTGCTGGTCCAGCTTGCCTTTCATTCCAGCTACATGCTCTTCGCGCTGCCGATCACCTGGTCGATCGTGCGCGCTGGCTACATGCGGGCCATCGTCGCCGGCCTGGCGGTGATCACTGCGGGATGCCTGGCCCTGACCCTGGCCCAGAACGCCCTGTCCTTCGCCATGGTGCTGGGGGCGCTGCTGCTCGTTTCGGCTGGGCAGACCTTCCTCCAGATCGCGTCCAACACCGTCGTGGCCGTGATCGGACCTTCGCGGGGCGCGGCGCGCCGGCTGACGCTGCTTCAGGGCTTCAATTCGTTCGGCACCGTCCTGGGTCCGCTGCTCAGCGCGCCGCTGCTGCTTGGCGAGCTGGACCCACAGGCGGCGCGGCATGTCGGCGCGGCCCTGCCCTTTACGGGGACGGCGCTGGTCACGGGACTGCTGGCCTTCGCCTATTTCCGCAATCGCGCCTTGCTGGAGCAGGATGAATCGCGCCGATTCGCCTCCATCGGGCAGATGTTCCGGGTAATGCGCTCCCGCCGGTTGCGCTGGGGCGCGGCGTCGATCTTCGTCTATGTCGGCGCGGAGGTGGCGATAGGCGCGTTGCTGCCCACCGTCCTGATGCGGCCGGACCGGCTGGACGCGGCGCCTGTTCTCGCCGGCCAACTGGTCAGCCTCTACTGGGGCGGCGCGATGGTGGGGCGTTTCCTGGGCGCATGGGCGATGCAGCGGATCGCGGAGGCGCGGCTGCTGATGGCCGTGTCCTTCGGGGCGGCCGTCCTGACGACCGCCGCCATCATCCTGCCGGGCGTCACCGGCGCCAGCGCCCTGCTGGCCGTGGGCCTTTGCAACGCCATCATGTACCCGACGATCTACGCGCTCGCCCTGCCGGAAGACGAACGGCAGGCGCCGGTCGCATCCATGTGGCTGTGCATGGCGGTGGTCGGCGGGGCCATCGTTCCACTGCTGACCGGCGCGCTGGCGGATGCGACGGCATTGCTGCCCGCGCTGATCCTGCCCGCCGCCTGCTATGCCTTCATCGCCCAGTTCGCGGCCCTGTGCGCGCGGCCGCAGGAGACCCGCCCATGAGTACCGTCACGATCAAGGACGTCGCGGCCCGCGCCGGCGTTTCCCCCAAGACCGTCTCGCGCGTCATCAATGGGGAGGACCATGTCCGCCCCGAGATCAGGGAAGCGGTGCAGCGCGTGGTGGCGGAACTCAATTACCGGCCCAACGCCTTTGCCCGCAGCCTGTCCAGTTCCCGCTCCTATCTGCTTGGCCTGTTCATCGACGATCCCGTTTCGGGCTATGCCGCAGATGTGCAGCATGGGGCGCTGCTGCGATGCCGGGAACGCAGCTATCATCTGGTGGTGGAGCCGGTCGAGCTGAACCGGCCGGACTGGAAGGATCATGTTCGCGCCAGCATAGCGAGCCTCCGATTGGATGGCGCGATCATCGCCCCGCCCATTTGCGATGCGGCTGAGCTGATCGACCTGTTCCGCGAATCCGGCGTGCCCCATGTGCTGATCGCCCCATCCGGCGAATCGCCCGATTCTGGCGCGGTGCGCATGGACGATCGCGGCGCGGCGCGGGAGATGACCGCCTATCTGATCGGGCTTGGCCATCGCCATATCGGCCTGGTCCAGGGGCCGCTCAGCCACAGCGCGTCCGCCCGGCGGGAGGAAGGTTTCCGCGCGGCCATGGCGGAGGCCGGCATTGCGGTCGATGAAGATGCGGTGCTGCGCGGCGACTTCAGTTTTCGCTCCGGCCTGGAACGGGGGGAAGCGCTGCTGGACCGGACGGACCGCCCAAGCGCCGTCTTCGCCTGCAATGACGACATGGCGCTTGGCGTCCTCATCACCGCGATGAAGCTCGGTATAGCCGTGCCCCAGTCGCTGTCCGTCGCGGGCTTCGACGATTCGGCCTCCTCGCGCGCGGCCTGGCCGCAGATCACGACCATCCGCCAGCCCAAGGCGGAAATGGCGGCCGCCGCCGTCGACATATTGGTCGACCCATCCTTCCGAAAGAAAAGCGCCGGGCCGCAATCCCGCCTGATGTTGCCCCACGCCCTTGTCGTGCGCGGCAGCACCGGGGCCGCATAGCGTCAGGCCGGCAGCTTAACCATTGATAACAAGCCGGTTCAGGATTGGCGCATGTGCCGCATGGAATAAGGCGGTCAACGACGAGGTAAGAGGAGACCAGTCATGACCATTCGCAAGACCATGCTCGCCATCGCTGCCGCTGCCGCGACCCTTTCCGCGGCGGTTCCGGCCACTTCCTTCGCCCGCGACGGCGGCTGGCACCGCCATGATCGCCACGAGCGGGTTCGCTATTCCGACCGCCGCGACTATCGCGACTACCGTTCCTATCGCGACGACCGCGGCTATCGCTGCCGCAAGTCGGGCGGCACGACCGGCCTGCTGCTGGGCGGCGTCGCCGGCGCGCTGCTGGGCCGCGCGGTCGACACCCGCGGCGACCGGGCTCCCGGCACGATCATCGGCGCGGGCGCCGGCGCACTTGCGGGCCGCGCCATCGATCGCAACTCCAGCTGCTAAGCCGGATCGCAGAAGGGGCGGCAGCGCCATGGCGCTGCCGCCCCCTTTTTATTCCGCCTGCGGTCAGTTGGGCCGGACGATATTGGGCCCCAGGTTCGTCATCACTTCTTCGGCGCTGAAGGCGCGGACATTATCCGCGGGCTTGCGGCCCCTGCCCATCACGATTTCTGCACTGGCCTCATAGCGGTCCACGGTGCGCACATCGATCCGGCTGTCCCAGAAGGGATCGCCCCAATAGGGATCCCAGCTCCGCCAGCCGAAGCCGCGCCCATAATAGCGCCAGGATGGGCCCCAATAGCCGAAGGCGCCCGGCGCGAACGGCCGGTCGACATAGGTCCGGCTGCGCCTCTCGGTATTGCGGTCGGCCATGACGAACCAGTCATAGCCGCGCTGGCGCGTCAGTTCCGCGGCGCGATAGAGCAGATAGCGCTCCACCGTCTCCCGCGATGTCATGCTGTTGCCGGAAAAGGTCACGCGAAAGCGATTCGCCTCGATCTGCTCGTCGGCATAACCGCCGGGGGCAGCGCGGCTCTGCCCGGCGGGCTGATAGGGGGTTGCCGTCGTGCAGGCGCCAAGCGCAAGCATGAGGCCCGTTGCAAGCATCCATTTCTTTCCGATTTTCATCATGGCATCCTCGCTGCTTTTCTTCGTACCGGATCAACGCGCAACCATGGATTGCGGTGCCGCAGGCTGGGCGAAGCTGGACGATCGCAGGGACGGATATGGAGATGCCGGGCCCGGACCGGAGAATTCCTCCTCCGGTCCTCCCAAACTCTCAGAAGGTGAACCGCGCGCCGGCCCGGAAGGAGCGCCCGAATATTCCCAGTCCACCCTGGACCGGATTATAATTGTTCGCGCCGTAGGTGACGGGGTCGATCGGCGGCAGATCGTCGAACAGGTTGAGTATATTGATGTAGAAGGTGAAGCGATCCGACGCCTTGAAGCTGGTCGTCAGGTCGACCGTGATATAGGCAGGCACGTCGCACTTCACGAAAGGCGCGGAAAGCAGGCCGCAATCGCCCGGCTCCGTCCCCTGGTCGGCGGCGGAAAGATTATAGCCGCCAAAATATTCGGCTGTCGCGCTGACCGTCCATTTCCCCCATTCCAGCGTATTCTGCCAGTTGCCGTGCCATTCCGGCGTGCCCGATCCGGCGGTCAGGTTGAAGTTGCCGGCCGTTCCTTCATAGGATTCCGTCGTGCCGTCCGGAAATGTCGTGCTGAGATTGATGATATAGCTCGCCTCCAGCGCCGAGGTGAAGCGAATGTCCGGGCCAAGGTCGATCTGCGCCCTCGCGGCGAAGTCCAGTCCTTCCGAACGGATGGTGTTGGCGTTGATGAGCTGCGACTGCACGAAGGCCACGCGCGGCGTCGCGCCGGGAAAGTCGGGCGCGGGCGCATCCGCGATGATATTATAGCCGGATGGCACCACCTGGCCCGCATAATAAGCGAGTAGCGCCGGGCGGTTGCTGGGCGTGGTGATCGCGCCGGTCTTCTTGATGTTGAAATAGTCGATGCTGAGGGAAATGTTCCGGATCGGCTCCACGACGATGCCGGCGGTGAAGCTGGTCGACCGTTCCGGTTTCAGGTCGGGGCTGGCCAGCGTGGTCTGGCCATAGCTGGCGCTGCTGATATAGGCCGGACAGCTGTTGAAGGTCGCCAGGGAACAGCCATATTGCGACAGGAAGGCGTCGTTGTACAGCGATTGGGCGGCCGTAACGAAGCCGGTCGTCGGAATGGCGTTGGCCTCCGCGAAGCTGGGGATGCGGAAGCCGCGTGACCAGGTGCCGCGAAGCGCGACCTGGCGGATCGGCGTGAACTTCGCCCCGACCTTCGGAGAGAAGGCGTGCTGTCCGCTCGAATAATCGTCATAGCGGCCCGAAGCGTTGATCTCGAGCGACTCCAGCACCGGCGCATTCAGCTCGACAAAGGCCGAACGGACCGTCCGGTGGCCCTTGGTGCCGAAGGCGTTGAGGACGAAATAGCGCTGCGTCGGCCCGTTGACGTCCGAATTGGCGCTTGGCGCATCGATGGATTCATAGCGCAGCGAAAGCCCGCCGCCGATCTGCATCGGCCCCCCTGGCAGGTCGAACAGATTGCCGCTGAGCGTCGCCTCCACGGCATAAAGCTGGGAATTGGCATCCGTCACATTGTCCGGCGACAGATAATCGAGCGTCGCCTGACTATTGGCATAAGGGTTGACGAAATCATAGCTGCCGTCGGCAATCACGTTCAGAAGATTCTGGATATAGATATAGCCATTCTGCGTCCGCCGCAGATCGGTGCGCATCGCGACGCCATTCACCGCGAAGTCCCAGTCGTCCCACAACTTGCCCGTAACGCCCAGAGCGGCGCGATAGGTGCGGCTGCGGGTCTCATTATATTCCTGGATATTGGGTATGCGCCCCAATAGGCGCGCCACCTGCCCCTGCGCCGCGAAAGGATTGTTCGGATTGAGCCGGGCAGCCGGATTGGCGGCGGTGCAATTGGGATCGGGCAGGTTATTGATCAGCGGGCAGACATAGACCGGCAGGGCAAGGACAAGCGAACCGACGGAATTGGCGCCGCCAGCGGACGCCGCCGTGCTGAAGCGGGGAAAGTTGATGCCGGCCGGGCCGTTGCGGCGGATGCTGGCGGGCAGGCCGGTGAAGCTCACATTGCTCTGAAGGAAATTCGCCTGGAAATAGGCCTCTATGTCGTCGGTGATCCGTCCCGTCGCCCGGAAGGAACCGCCCCATCTTTCGATATTGGGAGAGATGACGCCATATTGATTGACGAGATCGCCCTGGCATACGGTTCCGGGCGCACGCGCGTCCGCCGCGAATTCCTGTGGGGTCAGCGCATAAGGCGTCTCCCCGGCAATGCAGCCGGCGGCGGGGTTGAGGAACTGGTAGCGGCCGGTTTCGGCGGCATTGTCCGGACCGGCCGGCGCCACGAAGAAGGTGGTGGCGAACAGGCTGGCGTCGGTGGTGGTCGAAAAACCGGAATAGCCGCCTGTCGAAGGATTGATCGATCCCCCATTCGGCCCGATGGACGGTCCGCACACGCCGTCGCGGCAGATGCTCGACTGGTTCTGCGAATTATAGGGATAGCGTCGGTCGCGGTTATAGAGCGCCGCCTGATCGAAGTAGAAACCGCTGATATAGACGTTGAATCCCTGATCATCGAGATCGCCCCAGCCCGCCGTCAGGCTGAGCCGGTGATTGGCGCCGTCGCCCCGCTGGCTGATGCCCGCTTCCGCCCGGCCGGATATGCCGGTGATCTGCTTCTTCGTGATGACGTTCACGACACCCGCGATCGCGTCCGCGCCATAGGTGGAGGACGCGCCGTCGCGCAGCACTTCGATCCGGTCGACGATGTCGTCGGGAATGGTGTTGAGGTCGACGAAATTGCGCGTCGCATCGTCCGCCAGCGGATAATAGGCCGCGCGCAGGCCGTCGAACAGGACCAGCGTCGAGTTGGTGCTGAGGCCACGGAGCGACACCGCCGATGCGCCGGCCGCAAAGGCCCCATTGGCGGAAAAGGAGTTGGTGAGCGCGGGGCCGTTGTTCGACGCCAGCCGCTGCACCGCCTCCTGCGTGGTGTTGATGCCGCGCTGTTCCAGCGTCTCGGCATTGACGACGGTGATGGGCGAAGGCGTCGCCGCGGTCGTCGTGCGCAGGATGGACCCGGTCACGACGATCGTGTCGCCCTCGCTCGGTTCGGCGGAGTTGGTCGTGGGGGCCGGGGCCTGCCCGGGCGCGCTCTGCGTGTCGGACTGCTGCGCAGTGCTGCTTTGCGCCGCCGCCGGGGCGATCAGGCTGAGGCTCGCCAGACAGACCGTCAGTGCAGAGCTATTGCAGAGGGCGCGGTGGATGATAGCCGAATTGGTTCGCATTGCTCGATCCCCTCACAGGAAGAAGTCGCGCCGAACCGCAATAAGATCGGCGCTGCCGCTGAACGCGCGATCGGGGGTGAGGGACGCTGGCTGGAATGCAACCTGGATTAGGATCGACTTCGGTAGGAAGAAGACAGTTGCTCAATTGCTACAATTTAAGGCTATTCCGGATGATCTCGCGCAAATTCGGATGAGATCATGGATGGAATGCGTCCAGGACTCATGGAGATTGGCTGTCAGGCGGTGTCAGGATTTCCATCCCTGCCGCCGCTTCCGATTCCGCGCTCGATCAGCGCGTTGGCGATCGCGGCCACCTCCTGAACGGGGCGGCTGTCGTCCCAAACGCCAAAGCGCAGGCCCAGGAACACGTTCATGCCCATGATCGCCCAGGCATGGATTTCATCCGGCTCGCCGGAGACTTCCCCGCGCGCCGCCGCCTCGCGCAACCGGACCAATATCCGGGACGCCGTGCTCTCATAATGGGTGCGATAGGCCGCCTGGTCGACGAACTCCGCCTCATCGATGATGCGGTAGATTTCCTTGTGGCTCCGCGCGAACTCCAGAAAGCTCAGCAGCCCCAGCCGTTCGGCATCGATCCCGTCGCGGGCCTGCGCGATGCGCGGCCCGACATAGTCCCGCACCTGTCCGGACATATCCGCGACCAGCGCGCGGAAGATGTCGTCCTTGCTGTCGAAATAAGTGTAGAAGCTGCCCAGCGCGCAGCCTGCCCGCCGGGTGATGCCGCTGATCGACCCTTCGTGGAAGCCCTTTTCCCCGAACTCCTCGGCCGCCGCCGACAACAGCGCCCGGCGGGTTCTTTCCCCGCGGGCGGTGCGCGGCGTCTTGTCCTTTTCGCCCAGCGAATCCGTCATCCGTCATCCTCCCCATCCGTGATCTTTTTGCCGCATCCGGCCTGTTCCCGTCATGCGTCCTTATTTCAAGTTGAAAGTCGGTTCAACTTTCATTATCGAATCGAAGGACCAGTCCCGCGACCCGGATTTCCGGGCGTCATTTCAGGAGAGGAACCGTCCATGAAGGCTCGCCATTCCCTGCGTATCGCCGCGCTCGCCTCCGCAGCATGGGGCGGCGCCGTTTCGCTTCCAGCCATCGCGCAAAATGAAACGCCCGCATTCGACAGCGGCAGCGAGATCATCGTCACCGCTCGCCGGCGGGAGGAGAATATCCTCGACGTGCCGGTGTCCGTCACCGCCATCTCGTCGGAAAGCATCGCCCGGCTCCAGGCGAACGACATGTCGGGCATTCAGGGGGCGGTGCCGAACGTCAATCTGGTGCAGGGACGCGGCTCCACCTCCAATTCCAACTTCTTCATCCGCGGCATCGGCCAGCCCGACGCGCTCCAGACCTTCGATCCGGCGGTCGGCACCTATGTCGACGGCGTTTATTTCAGCCGCATCCAGGGCGCGCTGGTGAACCTGTTCGACGTCGAGCGGGTGGAGGTGCTGCGCGGCCCGCAGGGCACGCTCTATGGCAAGAACACCATTGGCGGCGCGGTCAACATCGTCAGCCGCAAGCCCAGCACCACCGACTTCAAGGCAATGGGCAGCCTGACCTATGGCAGTTACGACACCTGGCTGGCGAACGGCTATGTCTCCGCGCCGCTGGTGCAGGACAAGCTCGCCCTCAGCATCGCGGGCGTCTATGACAAGCGCGACGGCACTGTCACCGATCCTCTGACCGGCCGCAAATATAATGATCGCGACACCAAGGCGGGCCGCGCCATTTTGCGCGCCACACCCAGCGACCGGGTGGAACTGATCCTGTCGGGCGACTATACCCGCCAGCGGACGGCGCCGACACTGGGCTATGCCACCGCGCCGCTCACCAACGTGCTCTACAATTCCGCCTTCCAGGTGATCGGCGTGCCGGTGGTGAAGCCCGCCTATCCCTATGGCAAATATGATTACAAGGCGTCGACCAGCCTGGCGCCGGGCCAGGGCCAGCGGCTCGACCATTGGGGCCTGTCATTCACCGCCAATGTCGAACTGAACGACGCGGTGACGCTGACCTCCATCACCGGCTATCGCAAGCTGCGCCCGGATTATTACATCGATTTCGACGCCACCGAACTGGAAGTGGCGGACGCCTTCGTCGGCGTGCATCAGAAGCAGTTCAGCCAGGAACTGCAGCTCAAATATGACAGCGGCCCGCTGTCGGGCGTGTTCGGGCTCTATTATCTGAATGAGACGATCCGGTCCCATCAGGAAAGCTATGACGACAATTATCTCCAGCTTCAGGCCGCTCCCGGCCTTATCCTGCCGCTGACCTTCACCCGCTTCATCGACGATCACCAGAATGTGAAGAGCTACGCCGCCTTCGGCCAGATGACCTATGATCTGACCCGGAAGCTCTCGATCACGGCGGGCCTGCGCTACACGAAGGAACGCAAGGAGTATAACCGGTCCACCTATACGGTGCTCGCCGGCGCGCAGACAGCGCCCTTCCTCTTCCCCGGCAGCCTGCCGGCGCCCTATAATGACCTAGACCATGTCGATTTCGACGCCTGGACGCCGATGGCGACCCTGTCCTACAAGCCGACGCGCGACACGCTGCTCTACGCGACCGTTTCCAAGGGCTTCAAGTCGGGCGGCTTCAACGGCCGCGTCAACGGGCTGGGCGACGTGACGCAGGTGGTGGACGGCGTCACCACCATCATCCCCTATTTCAAGCCGGAGACGGTCTGGAGCTATGAGACTGGCGCCAAGGGCAGCTTCCTGGGCGGGCGGGTCAATCTGTCCGCGGCGGCCTTCTACTCCGACTACAAGGACTTCCAGGCCCGTGTCGGCGGCGGCACCACCGGCATCGCGGGCGGCTCCTTCCCCGTCGTGAACGCAGGCAAGCTGCGCATCTGGGGCGTCGAGTTCGAGGCTTCGGTGAAACCCATGCGCAACCTGAACGTCGCGGCTTCTGTAGGCTATCTCAACGCCGATTACAGGGAGTTCAACGACGGCCGCCGCGCGCCCGCCTTCTCCTGCAACCCGACCGGCAACGCCATCACCTGCAAGCCCCCCTTCGCGCCGCCCATGACGATGCGGCTGGCGGCGGACTACAGCATTCCCTTGGGCAGCGCGTCGCTGACCTTGGGCGGGGACATGCGCTTCGTGGACAAGCAGTGGCTGTCGGTGGACAACCGCCCCGGCCTTCAGGAAGACGGCTATACCATCGCCAACGCCTATGTTCAGGCCGATTTCGCGGAGGGCAAATATTATCTGCGCGGCGCGGTGAAGAATGCCTTCAAGGAATTGTACAAGACCGACGGGCAGGAATTTTCCAGCGTGGGCAACATCCAGACAGTCTATTATGGCGACCCACGCACCTGGACGGTCACGGCGGGCTTCCGCTTCTAATTTGCAAGGGACCAGCGGCAGCATGACCGGACGCGCGCAGGAAACGGCAGGCAAAGGCTATCGCGCGATCGTCCTCGCCATGCTGCTGCTGGTCTATACCTTCAACTTCCTCGACCGGCAGATCCTTGGCATCCTCGCCGGGCCGATCAAGGCGGAATTGGGCCTTAGCGACGCGCAGCTCGGCGCGCTGGGCGGCATCGCCTTCGCCCTGCTCTATTCGACGCTGGCGATCCCGCTGGCGCTGCTGGCGGACCGCACCAGCCGCATATGGGTCATCACCGCCAGCCTTGCGGTCTGGAGCGGCTTCACCGCGCTGTGCGGCATGGCGGGCAGCTTCGCGCAGATGTTCCTGTTCCGCATCGGGGTCGGCGTGGGGGAAGCAGGCGGCGTCGCGCCATCCTATGCCGTCATCTCCGACTATTTCCCGCAAGGCCAGCGCGCCCGCGCCCTTTCCATCTACTCGCTCGGCATTCCGCTCGGCTCGGCGGGCGGCGTGCTGCTGGGCGGCTATATCGCGCAGACGGTCGAATGGCGCACGGCCTTCATCGTCGTCGGCCTGGCCGGCCTGATCATCGCGCCCATCTTCCGCCTCACCGTCCGGGAGCCGGCTCGCCCCGACATGCAGACCGATGCTATACCGGTTTCCGCCGTCTTCGGCATATTGGCGGCCAAGCGCAGCTTCTGGCTGCTCGCCCTGGGCGCGGCCTGCTCGTCGCTTTGCGGTTATGGCGTCGCCTTCTGGCTCCCCAGCCTATTGATGCGCAGCTTCGGCCTCGATCTCATGGGTGCGGGACAGTTTCTCGGCGCACTGCTGCTGGTCGGCGGCGTCGCGGGCGTATTGCTGGGCGGCTGGCTGGGGGATCGGCTCGGCGGACGCGACAGGGCCGCCTATGCCTGGGTTCCCGCCGCCAGCTATGTCGTCGGCATGCCGCTGTTCGTCATCGGCGTGCTGTCGGACAGCGTGGCCTTCGCCTTCTGCCTGTTCCTGATCCCGCAGGCGCTGGTCTATGTCTGGCTGGGCCCGGTGCTGACCGCCGTCCAGCATCTGGTGCCCGCCCATATGCGGGCGAGCGCATCGGCAACCTTCCTGCTGATCAACAATCTGGTGGGCCTGGGCCTTGGCAGCTGGAGCGTCGGCGCGCTGTCGGATGCGCTGACCCCGCAATTCGGCCACGAAGCCCTGCGCTATGCGATCGTCGCGGCGCTGGGCTTTTACCTGCTGGCCGGACTGTTCATGGCGCTCGCGGGCAAGGCGCTGCGCAGGGACTGGATCAGCGCATAGCCCCTCCATCGGGCATCACCCAAAAGGTCGAAAGTCCGTAACGGATGGTTTACGTTTTTGACTGATGAACTGCCGGAACCGAAGTGATACACTGCGTTGGCGAAATCCGGATACTTCCCCGCTTTTCGCTCGGCTGAACGCGAGAGCGGGAACGTCTCCAAACCCTTCCCCTCTTCGTTCAGCCGATTTCGGCCATATTTCGGCCCGTCGGAGACGGTTCGTTAAGGATAATGCATCAAGCATTCCTTAATTCGCGGATGTTAGACGAACGGCAACCGAAAGGGCCGGATATGACATTCGTTCGACTATGCGCTGCGTCCACCATCTTTTCGTCGGCATTGCTGCTGGCCAACCCCGCCGCCGCGGCCGAGACCGCGAAGGGGTCCTTCGCTGTCAGGGCCGTGGTTCCGGCCTATTGCGAGATCGACAGCGATCCCGTTCAGCTAAGCGAGGGTGCGGGCTTTCAGTCGGGAAGCGTGATGGAGCTTTGCAACAGTGCGGACGGCTTTCAGGTCGTCGCCTCCTATCGCGAACTGGCGCCGAACGAGCAGGTGCGGTTCAGCTATGCCGGGCTTTCGCGTCAGCTCAATGCATCGGGCTGGACGCCGGTTGCCAACCGTGTCGGCGCCAAATTCGGCATGCGCCCGATCGGCGTGCAATATAGTGCGCTTCAATCGCCGTTGGCGATCAATCTCACCATCACTTATTTCTGATCCGGCCGGGACCGGGCAACCCCGCAATCAGATCGGCGTGACGGCGACGGTCACCCGGTCGGTATATTTGCCGGCATGCCAGGTCGGGTCCGGATCGACGGTGATGGAAACCGCATGCACGTCGCCCTGTGACCCGGTATGCTCACCGACATTGATCTGATCGCCGGTCGCCATGTTGAAGGCGCGGCCATCCACGAACAGCCGGTAGGGAATGACGTCCGGCCCATCGGTCCGCCGAAGCATTCCGCCATATTGCGATGCGAAGCGTAGCTGATAGCCGGATGTGCTGAGCACGCGCACCGCAAAGGGCTGCGACACCGTAGGCATGGTGGTGGACAGTTCGCCCAGGTCGATCCGGGCTGCTCCCCCTTCCCCGCCGACGCCGGCGAAGCGAATACGCGCCGTCGCCGGAATTTCCAGCTTCAACCGAACCTGCGCCGTATCCAGCGGCGTGTTGCCGATGTCTTCCGACAGGGCAAAGATCAGCTGCTGGCGATAATCGCCGCTTCGCATGCCCCAGTTCACCGGCACGTTGACGGTATAGCCGACCGGGCTGCGCGCATGCGGCTGCAGAATGACGACGCCGCCACCGCTGGATACATCCGCAGGCGAGGCGGAGGTCACGGCGATGTTTCCGCCCGGGCCGTTCAGTGTGTAGTTGGGGAAAGAGGCGTCGGATGCGCCCAGATCCCGCGTCACCCGAAGCCGCAGGCGGCATTCACTGTCGCCGTCATTGCGTATCATGATGCGGAAAGGTTCGGTCAACTGCCGCTGGTCCATGCCGTCGCCGGCGGCAAGGCGGACCTCGCGAGGCCCCTCGATGAAGGAGGGCTGGCATTCCGCCCAGGCATGGGCCGGCATGACGAGCGATGCGAAACCCAGGCAGCGGCAAAATCGGCGCATCATATTCACTCCTGTGTCCCGGTGGCGGGGCGGGCCGTCACATCGCCCAGTTGTAGCAAGGATTTCGTGTCGGCGGGGACATGAATCGTGAACATCATGTCCGGATTGCGCAGTTCCACGCGATAGCTCTTGCCGGGACGAAGGCCCTGCGTGGCGAAACGGCCGGCCGAATTGGTGAAGAAGGGTTGCGGTTCGAAGTCCGGATCGTCCACCGCCGAAATGGTGCCGCCCAGCAGGCTGACCTTCTCCCCCTGATAATAGAGGAAGCCGTAGGCGCTGATGTTGGCGTCGCTGCCGACGACAAGCTTGTAACCGCTCTTATAGGGCGGATTGACGGTGTGCACGCCCGTGCCGATGTCATAGCCCTCCGTCCCGTTCTTCAGGTCATATTGAATGCTCTGACGGTTATAGCTGTTGAGCCGCCCGTCCATGGCCGGACCCCAGGTGCCGCTTTGCGCCTCCACCTTGCCGTCGTCCACCGACTGTCCCACCACGACCTGCTTGTCCTTGAGCGCCTCATGCGCCTTCGCGACAAGGAAGCTGTCGGAAACCGGCCGCCCGACGGCGATGCTGTTCCCCGCCATGGCGATCGAGGTGCCGATCTGAAGCCGGCTGTCCTGCCGGTCGTCGATGCGCGAGAAACCATTGCCCGAAGAGATGGTGGTGAAGCGCGAATAGAAGCGGTTGCCGATATAGGTCGCCGACCCGTCGACCGAAGCCATGCCGTCCGAATTGCGCGCCGCGATGTCGTACCCGAAGGACCCGACCGTATCGTCATAGCTGCGCGTCAGGGTGAGACGCGCATCGTCCCGGCGGCTGTTATAACCTGCCTCCGCCCGCGTCTTCTGGCCGAAGGGCACGACCAGCGCGATGCGCGCGCCGAAACTGCGTCCGAACACGTCCTTGCCATATTCCACGCCACCGGTCAGCCGGAAGCGAGACGCCCGGTGCATGACATCGACGAAGGCGAGCTTGGTTCCCCTCAACCCCTCCCGCTCGAACCAGTTGCCGCCGACGACCAGGCTGGTGCGCTCGCTGAGTTGCTGGCCGTAATTGGCGGTCAGCGTGAAGGTCCGGAAGCGCCCGAAACCGATGGCGTCGGACAGGGTCGAGAAATTCCTGCTGCGATAATCGGCGCTGACCGACAATTGCTTGCCCTGGATGCCATAGCCGAATTGCAGCGAATAGGCGCCGCGCAGCGAATAGCCGGTGCCCCGCCCCGTGCTGATGGCGCTGGAGAATTCGAAGCGGCCGGGGATGGTGCGCGGCGTGGAAATTATCTCGATTGCGCCCAATTGCACATCATCCCCCGCCTGCACCGCGCCGCCGAGCAGCAGCCGGTTGCTGATGCCCCGGCGATAATAGGCCGACAGCGCGGGAGAATGACCATAGATCGGCTGAGCGCGGAAGTCGGTCGGCACGAAGCCGAGCGCGGCGCCATATTCGGTTTCGCCCGCCACCAGATCGGACGGGTTGAAATAGGAGTCGAAGGATGTGATCTGCCGCCGCCCGCTGACATCGGTGACATAGAGCTGGGCATTGCGGCCGCCATATTGGGCCTGGAGCCGGGAGAGGTCGTAAGTGCCCGAATTGAGCTGGAACCGCTCCACCTGCTGGCCGTCGACGATCACATCGACGGTCGAATCGCGGTCCAGCAGAACCTGTTGTCCGCCAAGCTGGACGAGCGGCGTGCTGCCGGTGAAGGTCCGCCTGCCCTTTTCGACGGCGATGCCGCCCAGCAGCGTGCCGGAGGTGATCGATAGGCCGTTGAGTTGAAGGTCGCCCGCCGTCCAGCGCCGCTGCTTCTGATATTCGTCATAGACCAGCCGCGCCTGACGCCGGTAGAAGCCGCCTCCGCCCGTCAGCGCCTGGTCGTAACCGCCGTCGAACTCCAGAACGACGCCGCGATAGCGCATGGCGCCCTGCAGGATCATCGCGGGCTTTTCGAAGTCGCGGAAATCCGTGACCCGCATGTCCCCGATCATGTTCAGATAGGCGCTGAACGTCTCCGGCTCCAGCGTCGTCGCGGGGAGCGAGAAACGCACGGCCTCCCCCAAGGCCTGGGCAGCGACCATGGTCCCGTCGATGCGATCCACGCGCACCTGCAATTCGGACGAATCGTAGATGAGGGTGACGCCCGCTCTTTCCGCGTCCACGACCGACACGGAAGGCGTGCCGGGCAAGACGGCGGCGAATTTGATCCGTCCGCTTTCCGACAGCAGGGGTGCGATATGCTCGATCAGGGACTGGCGGTCGAAAAGAACTGTGCCGTCCATATAGACCGTCGCAGAGACGTCACCATAGACATTGCCCTGCCGCAAAAGGGGCAGGGTCATCTGAAGGCCCTTGTCCGCAGGGCGCGGCGCGGAACCCAGCGGTGCGGGTGCAGCCGGGGGCTGCGCGCCTGCGCTTGGCTGCCCGGCCGCCTGCGCCAGCGCGACAGTCGACGATGCGACCAATGCGCCTGTGGCGACGCTGAAGAGTAGATGTTTCACCCTGCCCCCCTCGGGCATGTTCAATGGATCAGCGCTTCAGCGTCACCGTCGCCCCAGCCGCCATCTTTTCCGGAGTCGGGATGAAGAAGACGCGGGCGCGACCCGGGGCGACGATTCCCATTCCGATCATTTCGCTCATCTGAGCGGCGTTGTATTCCGCGCTATAGGGCTTCCCCGCGCCATCGACGCCGCTGATGGTCCAACCGGACCGGCCGGCCGGGAAATAGCGATTGCCCTTGTTCTCGATGCGCACTTCCAGACCGTTTTCGGTCCTGGTCTTCCGAACATCCTTGTCCTCCGGCGCCTTTTCGTCCGGACCAAGTTCGACCTCCCGGGAAACCGGTGCGATCTGGGCGACCACCGGATCGGGCGTCGTCCCGTCGGGCACGACGTTGACGAGCACGTTGAAGCGCATCACGACCTGGATGCGCGACTGTTCGGCGGGAAGCTGGACCGGGATCTGGCTGACGGCGGCATAATAGACCTCCGACTGCGTCAGCGGGCCGTCCGGCAGATATTGGATGCGGAAGACCTGCTTGCTGTTGGGCGCGATCAGCGTCTGGGGCGGGAAGACCATGAACCGGTCGTCGGCGGGCTCCAGCGTCAGTTCGCCGCGTTCCCCGATGACGCCGCGATACATGCGCACTTCCATCGGCAACTGGCGGTCTTCATTATTGGCGACCTCGATCCGCGCCGTGGACCGCGTACCTTGCGGCTCCAGATCCACCGACATCGGCGTGACCCGCGCAGCCTGAGCGCCGGTCGCCATGCCCGTCAGCAGAAGCAGCGGCAGAACGAATTTCACCCATTTGAGGAACATCGTCCTCTTCCCCCCTCGATCATGAACGGCGGAAATCGGGGAAGCCATGAACGACTCCCCCAATTCCCGTGATATGCTGCGATCAGCTCGCGGTGACGGTGACCGTCACGGTGTCGGTGTAGGTGCCAGCCACGGGGCGAGCATCCAGGTTGTTCAGCGGATCGACCAATGCGTCGAACTTGACCTGGCGATGCAGCGCGCCGCGCGAGGCGCCGTTGTTGAGCTGGACCAGGCCGAACAGCGCCGAACGGCGGAAACCGGGCTGCTGCAGCAGGCCGCCATTACGGTAATTGTCGGCGGCGAGCGAGTAGTTGATCGTGTTCTTGAAGCCCGCATCCGCGCCGGTCAGCGGGGTGCTGGTGGTCAGACGACCGGCATTGGCCGACGAGATGGTCATGCTGTTCGTGTCGTTGCACGACACGTAGAAGGAGTTCGTCGAGCTACTGGCGACGTCGTTGATGAAAAGCGCGGTGCTGCCGGCGTTGGTGTTGACGTTGACGGTGCCAAGCTGAATGTCACCGATATTCTCCATCGTGCAGGTCTTGGCGACCGATGCGTTGATGTCGAAGGTGTCGCTGTCGGTGTTGGCAGCGAAAGCGGGCGTGCCGGCCATCAGGACTGCTGCGGCCGTGGCGGCCATAAGGAGCTTCTTCATAAGGATTTCCTTGAATCTTGAAATGGATTGCGCGTCAGAGCGGCGACGGGATCAGGAACGTCTGCGAATCCCGACCCAAGCCATGCCTCAGAGCGCAGTCTGGACGGTGACGGTAACGGTGCCAGTATAATTGCCGGCCAGCGGGCGCAGCGTGTTTTCGGACGACAGCACCTTCGCAGCCAGCCGCACCTGGCGGTGAACGGGACCACGGCTGGTCTGGTTCTGGGCACCCTGCGCGCTGGAGAAGCTGGGCTGCGCACCGCTCGTGAAATAGTTCAGAGCCTCGACACGGTAGTTCAGCTTGTCGGTGAAGCCGGCGTCGTCAACGCCCGCCTGGAAGGCGCGCGAACCCTGGAGGGTCGCGGGACCAGACAGGGTCATCTGGTTCTGCTTGTTGCAGCTCACCCAGAACTGGTTGGTGTTCTGCGTCGCATCGCTGCTGAGCAGCAGGGCGCCATTGCCGGCCGTCGTGGAAATGTTCAGCGCGCCGAGGTTCACGTCATTGACGTTCTGCATCGTGCAGGTTTCGGGGATCTGCGCATTGATCTGGAACTGGTCGGTGGCCGAGTTGGCCGCAAGGGCCGGACTCGCGACAAGCATTGCTGCCGCGGAGGCAAGGATCATCTTCTTCATGGAATACTTCCCCATCTGTTACGAAAATCGGCCAGAACCGCCCCCGTCTCCAATGGGTTTGCTCCGGACCGTAACTTCAGGGAGGACGCGCGACTCTCTTTCCCCACCCCTGGAGCTGGTCGAAAGTATTAATATATATCTAACGAAAGTTAATACTCAATATTGGGTATGACGCCGCTTTAATGGTTAACAGGGAACAAGCGCATCTCGCCCTTCGATCATCAAAGTCGCGGATTCAGGCGGATGAAAGGCATAGTTTCCGCCAGATCGACCCAGATCGCCTCGATCATGTACGAGATCGGGACAAAGGGCTGTTAATTTGTTAAGGACAATTTATCCAATTTCTCTATATCCAACGTAATAGCTGTCGATTCGACCGATATAGATCAAGATTGAGAGGCTGCTGCCGGGGGGTATGTGTGGCTGAAGGCTCCATCGCGGATGGGGAATCGATTTTTGCGAGCTGGGTCGACGCCGATCCCATTCCGCACGCGATAATCGATCGCTCCTTGCGGCTGCATTGGCAGAATCGGGCCGCCACAGCCCTGCTGCAGCATTCGTCCGAATTGCAGGAACAGGACGGCCGCCTCTTCGCCCTGCAACCGGCAAACCACGCACGGCTCAAGCTGTTCGCCGCCCATGCCGGGTCCGACGCATCTTCCTCCATGGTCATTCTACCCGTTGCGGACGATTATCTCATCCTTCGCGGAAGGCCGATCGGGGCAAGCGGGCGGGGAGAACAGGGCGAGCAGATCGGCATCATGTTCTTTTCCGCCAAACATTTCATCGACCAGTCGATCGTGTCGGGCGACGTCAAGGACATTTATCGGCTCACCAATGGCGAGTATAAGATATTGAGCGCCATGATGAGCGGGATGAACGCCGAACAGATTTCGGGAAATCTCGAAATATCCCTGGAAACGGTCAGAACCCATATCCGCCGCATCTATTCCAAGACCGGCGTGAGGAGCCGCGAGGCATTGTTCGCCCAGTTGCAGCCGTTCAAGATATTGGCATAGCCCGCTGCCCCGCCGCCAGCCGAAGCAGACGGTCGCGAAAAACAGCAGCGAAAGCAGGCTGGCCTCTCGGCCCCTGCCCGCCTAAGGAACGGCTAACCGAAGTTAGCGTGCGTCGTGCAGAAAAGCCTGTCCTGAACCTGTCGAAGGGTGAGAACCGGTTTTCGGCCTGAAAGGATGCGACAACGGAAAACTGGAGCGCACGACCTGCGTCCGATTTGACGCGGCGTACTCCAAAGGAAAGGGCGGCAGGATTTGAACTTGCAGGTGCGGGCCTATGCCATGTTGGGCATGACCATGGCGTTCTGGGCGGGCAATGCGATAGTCGGCCGCGCGGTACGTGGCGAAATTCCGCCGCTGACGCTGGCCTTCGGCCGCTGGATGCTGGCGCTGCTGATCCTGGCCCCCTTTGCGTGGCGTCCCGTCATGGCCCAGCGCGCGCTGATCCGCCGCCATTGGCGCACGATCCTGTTCCTGGGGCTGGCCGGCGTCGCTGCGTTCAACGGCTTCCTCTATTCGGGCCTTCGCCACACGACGGCGGCCAACAGCCTGTTGTTGCAGGGATTGATCCCGACATTCGTCGTCATCGTGAGCCGCATCGCCTTTGGCGACAAAGCGCCCCTCCGCCGGGTCGCTGGCATTGCGCTGTCGACGCTGGGCGTGACATTCATCGTGTTCAGGGGTGATCTGTCCGAAATCCTGCGGCTGCGCCTGGGCATCGGAGACCTGCTGGTGCTGTGCGGCTGTGGCGCATGGGCGGTCTATACCGCCTGCCTGCGCCTGCGCCCGCCCATCGCCCCGCTGGTCTTTCTGTTCGTGACCTTCGCCATCGGCGCGCTGGCGATGGGCATCGGCGCGCTGAGCGAGACGCAGGCGATCGCGCGGATGCACTGGAACGGAAGCGTGATGGCCGCCATCGCCTATGTCGCGATCTTTCCCTCGATCATCGCCTATATGTCGTTCAACGCCGCGGTCAGCCATGTGGGCGCCAGCGCCGCCGGACAGACGATCAGCCTGCTGCCGCTGTTCGGGGCCGTGCTGGCCGCCCTGATCCTTGGGGAGCCGCTGTTCGGATACCATCTTGCCGGCATGGCCATGATCTTGGGCGGGGTGTTGCTGAGCTGGGGCGTGGGTTCGCCGGAACAGGATCAGCGTCCCTCCGCCAGCGCCACCGCGTCGGCGCCGGCCGGAAAGCGGAGCTGACCCGTCCCGTCATGAACGGCGGTCCAGACGGCTTGCGCGACGTCGCTCTCTCTTGTCGTCAGGGCGGGCGACACGAAGGCCGCAAGGATCGGTTGCGCGAAATCCGCATATCGGCCGGGCAGCAGGTCGGTCACGGGGATGATGGCGTTCGCGCCGAAGCGGGTGGTGGGCGCATAGCCCGGCTCGACCAGTTTCACCTGAACGCCGAAATAGGCGAGTTCATGCGCGAGGGAAGCCGTGAATCCCTCGATCGCATGCTTGGTCGCGCTATAGGCCGCCGCCAGCGGAAAGGCGCCCAGCGCCACGGTGGACGTCACGTTGACGATCATGCCCGATCCACGCTCGCGCATCTGCGGTATGAATGCGCGGCACATCGCCATGGTGCCGATGCTGTTGGTTTCGAAGAGCTGGCGGACCAGACTCATCGGCATGGCTTCGAAGGCGCCCACGCCGCCTATCCCCGCATTGTTGACCACTATGTCGACCCGGCCGGCGGCCTCGACCAGCGCGGCTATGCTGTCCTCGCTGGTGACGTCCAGCGGCAGCAGGCGCAGGCGTTCGGAATGGCCGCCGAACAGGGCCGGGTCGGGCCGTCGCATGGTCGCGACGACATTCCATCCCTGCGAGAGGAAATGAAGCGCCGTGGCCTTGCCATAGCCCGAAGAAGTGCCGGTGATCAGGATCGTCTTGCTCATCGTCTGCCTCGCTCGATGTCGATGCATGACCGATAGACGGACCGTTTCGGACGATCTATAATCGATGATCCATATATGATTACGGATCGTCCATAACATGGATCCCCTTAGCGACATCATCGCCTTGCTTGGACCCAGCGCCGCCATCGCCAAGCCGATAACGGGGCGCGGGCGGTGGGGCGTGCGCTATCGCGCGCATGACGCGCCCGGCTTCACGATCATCCTTGCGGGGGAAGCCTGGGTCGCCTTCGAAGGGGGCGCACCGCTTCGGCTGGCGCAGGGCGACTTCCTGCTGATGCCGACCACCCCGCCCTTTTCCTTGAGCAGCGAAGCGGGTCTTCCCTGCACCTGGGTGGAACCCCGCGGCGAAGCGGTGCGGCACGGGGATCAGCCAGGCGATCCGGACTTCATCGCATTGGGCGGCAGCTTCGCGTTCGAGCGGGCCAACGCCCCCCTTCTGCTGTCATTGCTTCCCGATCTGATCCATATCCCGGCAGCGCAGGGCCGCGCCACGCGCTTCGGCCAGTTGATCGACATGCTGGCCGACGAATGCCTGTCCAGCCATCCGGGCAAGGAACTGATCACCCGGCGCCTGCTGGAGATGCTGCTGGTGGAGGCGCTTCGCTGGCGGCCGGGCGGTGGGGAAGCGGACCATCGGGGCCTGCTGGGCGCGATGCGCGATCCCGCGCTGGCCCGCGCGCTGCGGGCCATGCATGAGGATGTGCGCGCGCCCTGGACCGTCGCGCAGCTTGCAAGCGTGGCGGGCATGTCGCGTTCGGCCTTCGCCGCGCGCTTCGGTGAGGCGCTGGGTTGCGGCCCGATCGAATATCTTGCGCGCTGGCGCATGGCGATCGCCAAACACGCCTTGCTGCGGGGCGACAGGTCCCTGGGCCGGATCGCGGAGGAAATCGGCTATGATTCCGCCAGCGCCTTCAGCACCGCGTTCCGCAAGCGGCTGGGCTGTCCGCCCGGCAGCTTCGCGCGGCTCCACGGTGGCGGCGGTCCGGAGCTTAGCCCCCGCGCCCCGGCTTCACCGCATAGAGGCCGTGGTGCGACAGGATGAAGAGGGTTCGGCCGCCTTCCCCGCCGAAGAGCAGTTGCAAGGGCCGTTCCGGCACGTCGATGCGGCCGACCTCCCTGCCGTCGGGCGCATAGACGAAGACCTGCCCATTCGCGACATAGACCCGGCCCTGCGGGTCCACCGCGACCCCCTCCCCACCGCGATCCGCGAACGGCCTGAGGTCTGTGATCGCGCCGCCCGCGCCCACCAGGCCGCTATAGGTGCGGTTTTCCGAACCATTGGTGAGGAAGACGCGCCTGCCCGGCTCCCCCTGGATGAAACCATAGCTGTCGAGCGAATCGGAGAAGCGCAGGCCGCGATGGTCGGCCGGACCCTGCGCGAAGGTGCGGAAGGCAGGCAGGGCGATGCTGCCGTCGGGCGAGACATATTCCTGCGCCTTGGGCGCCGCCATGTCGCGGGCGAACATCTGGGCAAGCGTCGTGAATTCGTAGGTCCTGGGATCGATCTGGTCCCTGAACTCGCCATTGTTCCACCAGTTGACCGGCAGCACCGTGGCCCTGCCCGCGTGGGGCGCGACGGGCGTTGCCGGAATGACGCTGATCTCGCCGTCGGGCGCGCCGGGCCTGACGCTGTAGACAGTGCCGTTGCGCCCCTGGGAGGAGAGGACGAGCAGATTGCCGGAACGGTCGATGCTGAGGTTGACCGGATCGAGCGAGGCGTCGCGCACCATCTCCAGCCGGCCTTCGTCAGACCAGCGCCAGATGCGCTGGAAGCGGCGGTCGATGAAATAGAGCCGGCCCTGCGCATCCACCGCGCCGCCGCCCGCCGAATGGAAGCCGTCGGCCAGTTTCTCCACCCTGCTGCCCAGGAAGCTGGCGGGCTTCACCGGCTCCGGCCGGGCGGGCACGTCCAGCACGGCGAACTCCCGTTCGCGAACGTCCAGCCCATGGGTGACGTCGCGAATGGCGTTTTCGAACGGGAATTTGGTGAGCCGCAGGAAGGTCGCGCAGCCATTTTCGTCGCAGGTGCCAAGGCCGCTTTCGCCATTCACATGGACGTTGCGGAAACGGATGTCATGGGAATTATAGAGGGTAATGGCGGCGGGTGCGGGCTCCCGGGTGCGGGTGACGCGATAGCCGTGGAAATTGGCGACCAATATGTTGCGTGAATCCCTGATTTCCAGCGCCACGGCGTCGCCGCTCTCTCCCGCTTCACCCTCCGTCTGGGGGGCGAGCAGTTCCCAGTTGGCGACGCGGTTCAGGCCGATTTCCGTGCGGACATGATGCTCGACCGACGCCTGGATGAGGCGGCCGGGCGTTTCCGTGTCGGAGATCAGGATGCCGGGATGGCCGAAGGTGCTGGGGCTCCAGATATTGGCGAAGGTGCCGCCGCCGCCCTGCGTCACCCAGAGGCTGGCATATTGGCCGGCCCAGCGTCGGGCGGAATCGGGATCGCCGGTGGCATTGTTGTTGTAGGGATTGACCCGGCTGCCGTCGAAGCGGTCGGTGCCGTGGCCGCCCTGAAACTTGACGTCGTTGACCATGGAGTGGGCGCCGGCCTTCCACAGCAGCGCCGTGGCGCGCGGATTGGCGCCGTTGGTGTTGAGGCCGAGGCCCGCGACGATCGCATCGCCGCCCTGCGCGCTTTCCACCAGCGCCCTGGGCGCGCCCACCCCAGCCCAGCCGGGCGCGCCGTCGGGCAGCACGATCTGCGTCAGGCTGGGGTGCAGGCCCAGCAGCACCGTATCGGGACGCAGGCGCAGCGTGTCGCTGACATGATAGAAGCCGGCGGGCAGATAGACGACGCGGTGGCTGTCGATCGCCTTCTGGATGGCGGCGGTGTCGTCGGTCCTGTCGTCGCCCTTGGCGCCGAGCGTGCGGGCGTTCACCCATTCCGGGACGGGCGGCAAGGGGCGGATGGCGGGAACGGACGGGGCCGGCAGCGCGCCCATGGCTTCCGCCTGCATGTCCGTCCGGTACTCGCCCATGCGGCCGACGCCCGGCAGCGTCAGGCCGTGGGTGAAGGAGGCGATCCTGTAGTTCTGCCCCCTGCCGGCGACGGTGCGGCCGCTTTCGCGGAAACGGGCAAAGGTGGGGGTGTTGGCCGCCAGCACATTCTGGAAGCCGATCTGGGTATAGACATTCTTCTCGTTCGAGATGACGACGCCCGCCTTGGCCACATTCTCGAACCGGATGTCCTGGCCCCAGAGCCAGTCGCCATAGCCCCGGTCGATCTCTATCCCGACCGGCACGTTGCGGAAGGCGACGTTGACCATCGTCAGGCCGGCCTCATGCTCGCGGATGGCGGCGTCGCGCTGTCCCTCGAACGTCGCGTCGACCAGCGCGAAGCCCCAGGCGGGGGACGGCTTTTCCGCGAGGATGCCGTAGCGCCCGCCCCGGAAATGCAGATCTTCCGCTTCATTCGCGACATGGTAGAGGCCGGCGAGGCCCGAGCCGATGTCGAAATCGGCATGGCTGACGAAGCTGTGCTGGGCGGAGTGGAAGCGGATCGCGGTGGCCGCCGGATTGCCGTCCATGATGCGGAAGTCGATATTGCCGAGCGCGGAATAGAAGGTGCCGGGATTGGCGTCCGCGATGGTCCTGTCGAACGGCACGCTGCCCGCCGGGGGGAAGGCGGCGGGCGGCGTGTCCCGGTCGGTCTGGCGCTTGCTGCCGGTGAACATCAGCATATGGGCGACGCCGCGCTGGAAGCCCGGCGTGTTCCGGCCGAGCAGGATGACCGGGCGCCTTTCCCCGATGCCGAAGATGCGGACGCCCGGCCAGAGGAAGATCGTCCGGCTGATGCGATAGGTGCCGGCCGGCAGGAAGACGATGCCGCCGCCGCCCTTTTCCGCCGCCGCGTCGATGGCGCGCTGGATCGCCGCGCTGTCGTCCGCCCGGCCGTCGCCCGCGCCCTTGACGTTGACGGCGCGCGGCTCGTCGGGCGCAACGGTATAGACGGATGGAGAAGCGTGAGCGGGTTCAGCCGCCGCCAGCAACAGCAGCACCGACGCGCAAGCCCCGCTCAATCCACGAACCATCGACATACTCCAGTTACAAGAAGTCCCGGCCGGTGAAGGCCGGGACGAGGTGGGGGAGAGAGTGGCAGATCAGAAGTTGAAGCGAACCCCCGCGCGGTAGATGCGGCCCAGCGTGTCGTAGAGCGCCGGGTTGATGTCCAGGCCGGTGTTGGTCTGCGGCGCGGCGACCGGGTCCTTGTCGAACAGATTGTCCACCTTGCCGTAGATCGACAGGTTTTCGCCGAACTTGAAGGTCGCGCCGATGTCGACGTAGAAGGCGCCCTTCATCCGGTTATAGTCGATGGTCGGGTGGTTCGTGGTCGAGGCCGGGCAGGACGACTGGCAGACGACATATTGATTGCCGAAGGTGCCGTCGCTGATCCAGCGTTCCTGCACCGTGAAGCTGAACCGGCCGCTGTCGTAGGTCTGCACCGCCAGCCATTTCCAGTCCGGCGTATTGCCGTTGTTGGCGCCCGCCTGATCGACCGGGTCGACGCCCGCAATGCCCGCATTGACGATGAACTTGCGGATATGCGTGCCCAGCGCCCGGACGGTGAAGCTGCCCGGCAGGCCCAGCGGCTGCTGCCACTGATAGCTTGCCTCTATGTCGAAGCCGCTGGTCTTCCAGGAGGCGAGGTTGAAGGGCTGGACATTGACGAAATTGGTGCCCTGCGGCCCGTCGAGCTGGAAGCCGCCGCAGAAGGCCTGGTTGCCCTCGAAGCAGAAGCGGACGATCTGGTCCGCCGACAGGGTGGAGACCACGCCGCTGAGCTTGATGTTGTAATAGTCGAAGGAGAGGCTGAGGCCGGGAAGCCATGACGGCCGCGCCAGCACGATGCCGAGTTCGGTGTTGCGGGCCACTTCCGGCTTCAGATTGGTATTGCCGATGGTGTTCTGGAACACCTGCACCGCCTGGTTGCGGAAGGGATCGTTGAAGTTGGGCAGCGTCGTCACCGTGGGCGCCGCGAAAAGTTCCGACAGGTTCGGCGCGCGCACGTCGCGCGAGGTCACGGCGCGCAGGCGGATGCCGTCGAGCGGCGTGTCCCAGGTGCCGCCGACCTTCCACGTCCAGACCGTGCCCGACGTGCTGTAGTTGGTGACGCGCGCCGCGCCGTTGAGGTTCGCGCGGCCCATGGCGTCGCTGTCGATCAGCGGCAGGTCGACTTCGAGATAGCCTTCCCACACTTCATATTTGCCGCGCCCGTTCTTGTAGTTGCCGGCCGCCCAGTTGCTGCCCAGCGTCGAATTGAGCAGCGGATCGGCCGGATAGTCGGGACTGTTGGGGCTGAGCGGCGAAACGCCCGCGCCATAGGGATCGGCGTTCACGCGATAGAATTCGCGGCGATATTCGCCGCCGAACGCGACCGAGACCGGCCCGGCCCACAGTTCGAACGGATTGCCCGAGAAGTTGAGGCTGGCGACGTCCTGCGTCAGCTTCGTATGCTGGAACGGTCCGTTCTCATGCGGCGCGACATAGGCCAGCGCCGCATCCGAAGGGGTGAAGCCGCCGAAGATGTTGATCGGCTGGCAACCCGCCGCCCGCGCCGCCGGATCGGCGCAGACGACTGCGCCGTTGAGCGTGATCGCATTGGTTGCGGCGACATAGCGGTTCTGGAGGACGATGTCCCGCACCCTGATGTCGGAAATGGTGATGCCATGTTCATAATAGGCGTCATAGTTCCAGTCCGTTCCGCCGACGCCGATCTTGCCCTTCAGCCCGCCGACGAAGCGATATTGCTTGCGGTCGGTATGCACCTGGGGATCGGGGAAGGCGCCGTTGCTGCTGCCGAAGCTGAATTCCGTGATGCCCGCCGTGGCGCAGCGGTCGCGCACCAGTTGCGGCAGGAACGGGTTGGCGCACTGGACGGTCAGGCTGGGCCGGTTATAGCCGGGGCTGGGCTGGTTGCTGGTCTTCACCTGCGCGACATTGACCGTCACATAGGCTTCATTGTCGTCGGCGAAGTCGTAGCCGATCCGGGTGTAGCCGTTGATGCGCTCCAGCGCCGATTTCAGAGAGGCGCCCGAACCCGGCGCGCCCGACAGGTCGCCGCCCTGGCAGAAGCTGTTGCCGCGGAAGCAGTTGCTGACCTGGCCGTTGCCGAGCGGCTGGCCGCCCGAACCATAGTTGAAATTATAGGGCGTGCCGTTCCGGTCGAAGGCGATGCCCTGCAACGGGCCGTTGTTGATGAGGCCGTAGCGCGCATATTGATAGGGCTGTGCATAGTCGCGATAGTTGAACTGCGGCAGGCCGTTGTTGAGCTGGCCGGTGTTCATCAGCGTCGTCGCGCGGTACCAGTCGCGGCTGCCGGCGAGGTCCGTGCCGAAGTCGCCGGCGCCCACGCCGCCTTCATGGTCATATTCGCCGCTCAGCACGACATGCAGGCGATCGTCGAGGAAGGACTTGCCCCAGGCCGCCTGCACCAGCGCGGTTTCATCGTCGCCATATTTGGTGATGCTGCCAAGGATATTGCCCTTGAACCCTTCGAAACGGGTGTCGGTGATGAAGTTGACGACGCCGCCGACCGCATCGGAGCCGTAGGAGGCCGACGCGCCCCCCGTCACCACGTCGACGCGCTTCACCAGAAGCTGCGGGAACATGCTGATGTCGGGAACGCCGGTGACGTTCGCGCCGACGACGCGCTGGCCGTCGAGCAGGGTCAGGGTGCGGATCGGGCCCAGGCCGCGCAGGGAGAAGGAGCTGAGGCCCTGCTGGCCGCTCGACGTGCTGAAGGTGCCGGTCGACGCGCCGGTCGATCCCTGCAACGAAGGCAATTGGGCGACGGTGTTGAAGATATTGGGCTGCGCATTGTTGGCGATCTGCTCCTCACCGATCACCGTGGTCGGCGTGGGCGCGTTGAAGCCGCTGGTCGTGATGCGCGACCCGGTGACGACGATGTCGGCATTGCGCGCCGCGCCCGCATCCTCCGTCTGCGCCTGGGGCGCGGCCGTCGGCGGCGTGGCCGCGTCCTGGGCCCGGGCCGCGCCGGCCAGAGCCATGCTCGCCACCGCCGCGAGGCTGACGCCGGCCAGATGTCGATGGATTGCGATCGTCACTTTCATTGATCCTTCCCCTTTTATATCTGGCCGCCCGTTGCCGGCCGGCTGCGCCCATGCCCGGCGATGCCGCAAAGATTAGCCCCCGGCCCGCCGCGCCGCACTTACGACATAGGTCGTAGGCGCGCCGTGGCGGCGTTTTCCTACGGCTTCGCCGCGTAGAGGGCGTGGTGCGTCAGGATGAACAGCGTGCGCCTGTCCGGGCCCCCGAACAGGATCTGCAACGGACGATCGGGCACGTCGATCCGGCCGCTTTCCCTGCCGTCCGGCCCATAGACGAAGATCTGCCCGTTCGCGACATAGACGCGGCCCCGGCCGTCCACGGCCACGCTTTCCCCGCCGCGATTGGCGAAGCGGCGAAGATCGGTCAGCGCGCCGCCCGCGCCCACCGTGCCGCTATAGGTGACATTTTCCGACGCATTGGTGACGAACAGGCGCTCGCCCGGCTTGCCCGACACGAAACCATAAGCGTTGAGGCTGTCGGACCAGCGCCAGCCGCTGTGGTCGACCGGCCCCTGCTGCCAGGTGCGGAAGGCGGGCAGCGACAGGCTGCCGTCGGGGGACAGATATTCCTGCGCCTTGGGCGTTCCCGCGTCGCGTGCGAACATCTCCGCCAATGTGGTGAACCGATAGGTCCCGAAGTCGAGCTGGTCGCGAAACTCGCCATTGTTCCACCAGTTGACCGGCAGCAATGTCCGGGCGGCGCCGCCGTTGCGGACCGGAGTGGGCCGGATCGGCGTCATCGCATCCTTCGGCCCCGCCGGATCGAAGGAATAGACGCCCGCCTTCGGCCCCAGGGAGGACAGCACCATCACATGGCCCGATGCGTCGATGGCAAGGTTCACCGGGTCGAGCGCATGGTCGCGCACGATCTCCAGCCCCTTGTCCTCGCTCCAGCGGTGGATGCGCTGGAACCGGCGGTCGATGAAATAGAGCGCGCCCTGCGGGTCCACCGCCGCGCCGGAGATCGACCAGAAGCCGTCCTCCAGCTTATCGACCTTCGTGCCGCCGGGCGGCGGGGCGGGGATGGTGCTGCCCGCCGGTCCGATGTCGAGCTTCGCAAACTCCCTTTCCCGCACGAACAGCTTGCGCGTCACATCCTCTATCGCATTGTCGAACGGATATTTGCTCGCCCGCAGGAAGGTGCCGCAGCCTTCGTCGTCGCAGGTGGCATAGCCGCTTTCGGCGTTGATGTGGACGTTGCGGAAGCGGATGTCGCCCGAATTGGCGAGCTTCACCGCGCTTTCCTCCGGCGCATAGGTGCGCGTGACGCGATAGCCATGATAATTGGCGAACAGCAGGTTGCTGGAATTGCGGATGTCGAGCGAGATGGCGTCGGGCCCGTCGCCCACTTCCTGTTCGGTCTGGGGCGCCAGGAACTCCCAATTATGCACATTGTCGAGCACGAATTCATTGCGGGCATGATGTTCGACCGACATTTCATAGACATGGCCCGGCGTGCGGGTGTCCGTGACATAGAAACCCGCCTGCGCGAAGCTGTTGGGGCTCCACACATCGACGAAGGTGCCCCCGCCCCCGTCCGTGACCCAGATGCTGGGATATTGCGCGTCCAGCCGGTCGTCCGTGACGGGATCGCCGGTGTGGACCCGCAGGCTGCCGAGCATCGTGCCGTCTGCGGTGGGGGTGCCGCCGCCGCCCATGATCTTGACGTCGTCCACCAGGCTGTTCTCGCCCGAGCGCCACAGCAGCGCGGAGGCGCGTGGGTTCACGCGGCCGGTGAAGAGGCCGAGGCCGGACAGGATATTGTCGCCGCCCCTGGGGCTTTCCAATATGGGGAGCACCGTGCCGAGGCCGGCATGTCCGGGATTGTTGTCCGGAATATAAAGCTGCGTGATCGCCGGGTGCAGGCCGATCAGCACGCTGTCCGGGCGCAGTTTCAACCGGTCGGTGACCTTGTAGAAGCCGGTCGGGAAATAGAGGATGCGGTGGCTGTCGATCGCCTTCTGGATCGCGGCGGTGTCGTCCGCCCTGCCGTCGCCCATCGCGCCCAGCGTGCGGACGTTGACCCATTGCGCCATATCCGGAAGGTCGCGGATGGCGGGCGCCCGGGGCGCGGGCATGGCGGGCAGCGCCTCCACCTCCGCTTCCGTCCTGTACTCGCCCGTCCGTCCGAGCGTGGGCACGGCGAGGCCGTAGGAGAAGGACGCCACCCTATAGGCCCTGCCCTTGCCGTTCACCGCCTGCCCGCTGTCGCGGAAGCGCGCGAAGACCGGGCTGTTCACCGCCAGCGCATTTTCGAAGCCGACCTGGGTGAAGACATTCTTCTCATTGGAGATGATGACGCCCGCCTTCGACACATTTTCGAATCGGACATCCTTGCCCCACAGGCTGTCGCCATAGCCCCGGTCGATCTCGATCCCCACGGGCGTGTTGCGGATCGCGACATTGACCAGCGTCAGGTCCACCTCATGTTCCCGGATGGCGGCGTCGCGCTGGCCGTCGAAGGTGGAATCGAGCAGGGTGAACTGCCAGGCGGGCGAGGTCTTTTCCGTCACGATGCCATAGCGGCCGCCCTGGAAATGGACATTTTCGATGACGTTGCCCGCCTGATAGACGCCCGCAAAGGCGGTGCCGAGGCGGAATTCCATATGGCTGAGGAAGGCATGCTGGGCCATGCGGAAGCGCACGCCCGCCGCCGCCGGATTGCCCGGCGCGATCTCTATGTCGACATTGCTCATCGAGGAATAGAAGGTGCCTGAATTGGCGTCGCGCACCACCTTTTCGCGCGGGACGACGGTCGGCACCGGCACGGGCACCTGGCCGACATTATACTGGTCGCCGCCGCCGAAGACGATCATGGTCGACACGCCCTGCTGGAACCCGGGCGTATTGGCGCCCAGCAGGATCACGGGGCGCGTCGGCCCCACGCCATAGACGCGCACGCCCGCCGGGATCACCAGCGTGCGCGTGATGCGATAGGTGCCGGACGGCAGGAAGACGATGCCATGGCCGGTCCTGTCCCGCGCCTTGTCGAGCGCCTGCTGGATCGCCGCGCTGTCGTCCACGCGGCCGTCGCCCTTCGCCCTGACGGTGACGGCATCGGGTTCGTCGGGGGCAAGGGGGAAGACCGAGCGGCCCGCGGAGGATGCCTGCTCCGCCTGTGCCCGTTCGGCCCCCGCCAGGGCCGTCGCCGCCAGCAGAGCCGCCATCATGGCGCGTCCGATCATCACCGTCTCCCGAGATAGTTGTCGCCTCGACCCATGGCTAAGGCCGGGGCCGGCGCTTGGCACTTGCGACAAAGGTCGTAGTTTTCATGCCTCTGCCGGCAAAGCTATAGCGAAGGGACATCGGGGCGGTGCGTCATCAGGGCGCCATCGCCCGCCTGCCAGGGACGCCATTTTGCCATCATCCGCCGATCCTGCCCCCTCCTTGCCGCTCGCCGTCATCGTCATGGGCGTCAGCGGCTGCGGCAAGTCGACGCTGGGCGCCCTGCTGGCCGAAGCGCTGGCCTGTCCCTTTCTGGAGGGCGACAGTTTCCACTCGACCGATGCGGTGGAGAAGATGCGCGGCGGGCGGGCGCTGACCGACGAGGATCGCTGGCCCTGGCTCGACCGTCTGGGGCAAGCGGCGGCGGATGCGATAGCGGCGAAAGGCGCGGCGGTCCTTGCCTGCTCGGCGCTGCGCAGAAGCTATCGCGACCGGCTGCGCGCGGCGATCGGCGCGCCTGTGCGTTTTGTCCTGCTGGAAAACAGCCGGGACCAGTTGCTGGCGCGCCTTTGCAACCGCCCCGGCCATTATATGCCCGCCAGCCTGCTGGACAGCCAGTTGGCGACGCTGGAACGGCCGCAGCCGGACGAGGGCGCGATGATCCTGACCACCGACACGCCGCCCGGCGCGCTGCGCGATCTGACGCTGGACTGGCTGCGCTGATTGGCTTCACGGCATCAGGCGGCGGCGTCCTTCCCACAAATGCCAGCGCATCGCGAGCGCGGCGCCCTCCGGGTCCTGGGCGCGGATCGCGTCGACGATCAGCTCATGCTCGCGCAACATGGTCGCGATCACCTCCGGCGGGCGGGAGCGGGAGATGTCGACGCCCGCCCGCATGATCTTCTCTACATCGCCATATAGCGCATCGAAGGTGATGACGAAGGCCGGATTGCCGGTCGCTTCCGCAATGCGGCGGTGCAGTTCCATATCCTCGGCATGGGCGGGCTCGCTGGACAGCAGGGCCTGGCTCAACAGCGCCAGCCCTTCTTCGATATGCGCCATTTCATGCCCCGTCCGCCGGGTGGCGGCGAGGCGCGCGGCCTCCGCCTCCAGCACGAAGCGCACCTCATAGCTGCCGAGCGTCGTCGGCAGTTCGCTGAGCGGCATGAAGGCCGTCAGCCGTTCCGACGGGCGGCTCTTGACGAAGGAGCCGGCGCCCCGCCGCGCCTCCGTTATGCCGTCCGACGCCAGCCGCACCAAAGCTTCCCGCACGATGGCGCGGGAGACGCCGAACATCTCCGCCAGCCGCGATTCGGAGGGCAGGCGTTCACCGACCTCCAGACCTTCCGCCTTGATGATCTCGACAATGCCGGCATAGGCATGGTCGGAAAGCCGCGCCTGTGTCATCGGGACACCTGCCTGTCTGTCGAAGTCATGGCTGCCCCCCTTGCTAGAAGATACTGCTCGCCGCCAGCACCAGCAGCAGGCCGACGACGGCGACGACTGTCTCCATGATCGACCAGGTCTTGAAAGTGCCGGGCATGTCGGTGCCAAGATAGCTTTTCACGAGCCAGAAACCGGGATCGTTGACGTGCGAGAAGAACAGCGAACCCGCGCCGATGGCGAGGACCATCCATTCGGGTTGCACGCCGGATGCGGCGACCAGCCCCTCCATGACGCCTGCCGTGGTGATCGTCGCCACCGTGGCCGAGCCGGTCGCCAGGCGAATGCAGACGGACACGCCCCAGGCAAGCAGGATCGGGGAGATCGCGCCGCCCTGCGCCAGCCGCACCAGCATGTCGGAAAGCCCCGCCGTCACCAGCACCTGCTTCAGCGCGCCGCCCGCGCCGATGGCCAGGATGATGCCCCCGGCGGGCGTCATCGCCTCCGTCCAGATGGCGTTCTGGATGCTGCGGTCGGCGATGCGTCGCCCGAACAGCAGCGGCAATGCGGCAAGCACCGCCACGAGCAGCGCGACGACCGGATCGCTGATCCAGCTCAGCCAGTGGAACAGCGCCGCCATGTCCGGCGGCATCAGCGCGACCGCCTGCCCCGCCGCGATCAGCACGACCGGCAGCAGCACGGCCGCCAGTGCGCGGCCGACGGAAGGAGTCGCGACATCGACGCGCACGGGATCGAGCAGCGGCGGACTGAGCTTCACGCCGGGCGCGGTGAAGCGGGCCAGCAGCGGGCCGGCGATGATGGCGGTGGGGATGCCGACGATCAGGCCATAGACCAGCGTCAGGCCCAGATTGGCGCCCAGCGCGTTCACCGCCAGCAACGGGCCGGGATGCGGCGGCACCAGCGCATGGACCACCGACAGGCCCGACAGGGCGGGCAGCATCAGGCGGAGCTTGGCCGTGTCGTTGTTCTGCCCATTGGGCAAGGCCGCCGCCGCCGAAGCGACGATCGGCAGCAGCAGCACCAGCCCCGTTTCGAAGAAGAGGGGCAGACCGATCACGATCGCGGTGAAAAGGCTGGCCCAGGGCGCGCCCCCAATGCCTGAAATGCGCAGCGCAGCGCGCGCGAGTCCGCCCGCGCCGTCCGACAGTTGGAGCATCGCGCCAAGGCCGAGGCCAAGCGCGACGACAAGGCCCGTGCCGCCCAGGATGGCGCCCGCGCCCTTCTCCACCGCCTTTGCGGTTTCCTCCATCGGCAGGCCCGCCAGCAGCCCCACGGTGAAGGCGCCGCAGAGCAGGCCTACGAACGGATGCAGCCGCCCCCGGATGATGAGCGTGATGGAGAGCGCGATGCCGGCAATGGCCGAGAAGATCAGCCGATAGTCCGCCGGGCTCATGCGGCGCCTGCTCCTGCACCGACGCGGGCGACCGGCGGATGAGGAGCCACCGCCGCCATAACTGATGTTAACGCCATCCTCTCCCCTCTCTTCTATATGGTGATCGGGCCATGCGGAGATCAGCCGCTGCTTAAACCTGTTAGACAGGTCATAGCCATGATTTCAGCGCAAAACCACAGATATGGGGTCGTATATCGCATTTTTCGCTTGAAGCTGTCTGACCGATTCCGATATGTTAGCGTTATCGAATCCGACATGGCAGTGCGCGAACCGCGCTGCCGCGGCAAGCCTGGCGGAATAGGCCGGGTAGAATAGCGCCGGGCAGGACAGCGCCCGGCAAAACAGGGAGAGAGAGGATGCACATCGCGCTGGATCTGCATAACAGCCTCGGTCATCAGGATCAGAGGCCCCAGGGCATCAGGACGGCCGAACCGCCCCAGCTCACCCCCACCCAGATGAAGGTTCTGCGCTGCGTTCATTCGGGCCTGCTGAACAAGCAGATCGCCTATGAACTGGGCATGGCCGAAGCCACGGTGAAGGTTCACATGACGGCGCTGATGCGGAAGCTGAACGTCCGCAACCGCACCCAGGCGGCCATCGTCGCGCGCAATCTGGGCTGGCTGCGCCCCGCGCTTGGCCGCGCCGCCGACTGACCCCTCATTCATCCTCCAGAAAAAAGGGAGCTTCGCGTGGCGACCACTTCCCGTCGTGAAATCCTGGGCGGCCTTGGCGCCGGAATGGTTCTGGCCGGCATGGCAACGCGCGCCGGCGCGGCGCCGGCGCGCAAGATCGGCTATGCCATTGTCGGGCTGGGTTCCTACGCCACGCGCCAGATCATGCCGAACTTCGCGGGTTGCGAGCATGCGAGACTGGTCGCCCTCGTCAGCGGCACGCCGGCCAAGCTGGACCAATATGGCGCGCAATATGGCATAGCGGCGACCCACCGCTACAGCTATGCCGATTTCGATCGCATCCGGGACAATCCGGACATCGACGTCGTCTATGTGGTGCTGCCCAACAGCATGCATGCCGAATATAGCATCCGCGCGGCGCAGGCGGGCAAGCATGTGATGTGTGAAAAGCCCATGGCCGTGTCCGTCGCGGAGTGCGAGGCGATGATCGCCGCCTGCCGCAAGGCGGGGACGAAGCTGATGATCGGCTATCGTTCGCGGTTCGAACCCTATAACCGGCTTGCCATCGAACTGGCGCGCGGCGGCCATGTCGGCCCCACCCGCCTCATCACCGCCGAACATGGCTTCCCGGCCCGGCCGGACCAGTGGCGGCTCGACCGGCCGTTGTCGGGCGGCGGATCGATGATGGACATCGGCATCTACAGCCTGAACGCAGCCCGTTACCTGACCGGGGAAGAGCCGGTTTCGGTCAGCGCCGTCGAGACCACGGACAAATCCGATCCCCGCTTCAAGACGGTGGAGGACCGCATCAGCTTCCTGCTGCGCTTTCCATCCGGCATCGTCGCCAACTGCATCTCCAGCTATAGTTCCTCGCATAATGGCTATCGCGTCATCGGCACGCAGGGCTGGATCGACATGGAACCGGCGACCCCCTATCAGGGGCAGAGCATGTCGATCCGCAAGGATGGCGTCACGACCCCGCGCACGCTCCCGCCCGCGGCCAAGAACCAGTTTGCGGGGCAGCTCGATCATATGGCCGAATGCATCGTCAACGGCACGACCCCCATCGTGCCGGGCGAGGAAGGCCTTGCCGACATGCGCGTGATCGAAGCGATCTACCGTTCGGCGGCCGAGCGGCGAGAGGTCGCCATAAGGGCATGACGTCGCGCCGGATGTTCCTGGCCGGTCTGGCGAGCCTGCCGGTCGGCGCGCGGCTGGGCGCGGCGGTGGCCGCCCCCATCGGCTCGATCCGGCGGCTCGACCCCGAACTGGACCGGATCGTCGCGCCATCCGCCGCCGTGACCGTCCTCGCCAGGGGCTATAAATGGGCCGAGGGTCCCGTCTGGGCGCCGCGGGACAATTGCTTGCTGTTCAACGATCCGCCGTCCAATATCCTGTATCGCTGGCGGCCGAAGGATGGGGCGCGTCCATTCCTGTCGCCTTCGGGCCTGCAAGGCCCCGTGCCGCCCGGCATCAGGGAGCCGGGCCTCAACGGTCTGGCGATCGATTCCTCCGGCGCCCTGATCGCCGCGGACAGCGGCACGCGGGCCATCGTGCGAATCGACCTGCGCACGCGCGCCCGGACCATTTTGGCCGACCGATTCCAGGGCAAGCGGTTCAACAGCCCCAATGATCTATGCGTCGCGCCGTCGGGCATGATCTATTTCACCGACCCGCCCTATGGGCTGACGGATGGCGATATGTCTGCGCTGCGGGAACTGGAGCATTGCGGCCTCTATGCGCTGGGTCCGGACGGAGCGCTGTCGCTGCTGGACGGCAGTCACCGCCGCCCCAATGGCGTTGCGGTATCGCCGGACGGCAGGACGCTCTATCTTGCACTGTCCGATGAGCAGCGGCCGGAGGTTCTGGCCTATTCGCTCGATGAACGCGGCTTTCCGACGGGTCAGCGCCTGTTCCACGACATGCGCGCGGAACAGGAGAAGGGCCTGCCCGGCCTGCCGGACGGCATCAAGGTTTCACGCAATGGGCATGTCTTCGCCACAGGTCCGGGGGGCGTCCACATACTCGCCCCGGACGGCAGGGCGCTGGGGCTGGTCGGGACGGGCCAGTCGGTGGCGAACTGCGCGCTGGACGCCGCCGGGCGACGCCTTTTCCTCACATCCTCCGATATGCTGGCGGTCGTGCCGGTTCGGCCGGCCTAGAGCCAATCGGCATTCAGCCCTGACGGCCTGCGAATGACGCTTTTCCGTGCTTCCGGTGCTCACCTACTTTGAGTAGGCTGCGCTCCGGGTCACGGAAAACCACCATTTTACCTTCGGTGGCCTTCGGCTCGGCTCGTCATCTTCTGAATGTCGATTGGCTCTAGGGGCGGCTCACGACAGGGAGATCAGGCCGCGGCCCCCAGCCGACCCAATTCCCCCTCCGCCCGCGCGCGCCTTCCATAGACTATCTCGAACAGCGGCCCCGCCATCATGGTGGTGACGATCGCCATCAGCACCAGCATCGAGAACAGGGCGGGTTCGATAATGCCCTTCTGAATGCCGATATTGATGATGATGAGTTCCATCAGTCCGCGCGAGTTCATCAGCGCGCCGATTCCCAGCGCGGTTCGATTATCCTCGCCCGACAGGCGCGCCGCCGCATAGCAGGCGCCGAACTTGGCAAGGATGGAGGCGACCAATATGCCGAGCGCAATGAGCAGGAAGGAAAGCGAATTCACCATGTCGAGGCGCGTGTTCAACCCGGAATAGGTGAAGAACATCGGCAGCAAGATGACGACGGCCAGCGGTTCGACCTTCTTCCTCAGTTCCTCCGCGAACAAACCGCGCGGCATGAATACGCCCAGGATGAAGCCGCCGAATATGCCGTGAATGCCGATCGCGTCCATGATGAAGGCGGACAGGCAGAACAGCGCCAGCGTGATCGCCAGCACGGTCATGCTCATTTCGCCCTGCGCCTCTACCGCGCGCCCCAGCGGCGCAAGCAGGCGCCGACCGAACAGCAGCAGGAAACCGACATAGAGGAAGGCGCCGACGATCGCCAGAACGGCGACGCCGCTGCCGCCGCCGAACAGGGCGAGCACCACGGCCAGCACGCACCAGGATGCGGCGTCGTCGAACGCCCCGGCCGTCAGCGAAAGGGTTCCGAGCGGGCTGTCGGCAAGGCCGCGTTCGTTGATGATCCGCGCCAGCATCGGAAAGGCGGTCAGGGCAATGCAAGCGCCCATGAAGAGCGTCGCGCTGCCCTGACCTATGCCCTCCGCGAAAAGGCCGGGAACGGTGACAAGCCAGGGCGTGATCAGGATCGCGATGACGAAAGGCGCGAACAGCCCCGCGCCCGACACCATCGCCGCGTTCCGGGCCTTCGACTGGAAATGATCCAGGCGCAGCGTCAGGCCGACGAGGAACATGTAAAGCGCCACGCCGAACTGCGCGCCGGCGTAAAGCACATTGTTGGTTTCCCTGGGAAAGATCATCGCCTGCAGGTCGGGCGCGACGACGCCGAACAGCGAGGGCCCCAGGATCACGCCGGCGATCATTTCCCCTACCACCTGGGGCTGCGCCAGGAATTTGCGGCAGAACCAGCCCACACCCCGGCAGGCGAGGACGATGAGCGCGAGTTGCAGGAAGAAATGGATGCTGTAGTCGCCGGGAGCGAAACTCAGCAGCTTCGCGCTGACCGGCGGCCCGTGGGGCGCCAATATGTTCGTCAGCGCCGGAAAAATATCCCCTGCCATCCCACCCTCTCGCCTCTTATCTTGGGAGCGCTACCACATAATCCCGGTGGAAGGAAGGGATTGCGCGCTTGACGGCCCGGCGCAAGCGGCCCGATGCCGCGGGAAAAGAGGGAGGAGAGGCATGGGGCAAGGCGGGGGAAGGGGAAAACCGCCGCTGCCCTGGCCCAGGCAAAGCTCTGGACGCAAACCTCTCCCCAGTTCATCGCCATGCTGCCGGTGTCGCTTCGACCCCGACAGCATGGTCTTCATTCAGACGGTCATGAGCGGAAGACCGGTTCCCCGATTTCCCGCACCATGTCCTAGAAACGGAAACGAACGCCTGCCCGATACATGCGCCCGACGACATCGTAGAGCGCAGGATTGACGAAGAATGGCGACTTGGCCGGATCGCGATCGAACAGGTTGTCGACCTTGAAATAGGCGGTCACCTGCGGCGTGACATTATAGGTGCCGCCAATGTCCATGTAGAGGGCGCCGGGCATGAAATTCTGGTCGATGGTCGGATGATTGTTGGTGGACGCAGGGCAGGTGCCCGGCTGGCAAACCACATATTGGTGGCCCAGCACGCCGTCGCTGAACCAGCGCTCCTGGATCATGAACGAGAATTTCTCATTCTCGTAGCTCTGGATCGCCAGGAACTTCCAGTCGGGCGTGTTGCCGGTATTGACGCCCGCGCTGTCGACCGGGATCGTGCCGATCAGGCCGGAGTCCGTCACGAACTTGCTGACATGCGTCGCAAGGCCGCGCAGGGTCAGGGTGCCCGGCAGGCCCAGAGGCTGCCGCCACTGGTAGCTCGCCTCTATGTCGAACCCGCTGGTATCGATCGACGCCAGGTTGAACGCCTGCACATTGATGAAGTTCGGCCCCTGCTGGTTGTTCAGGTTGAACGCGCTGCAGGTTTCGGGACGGACATTCTGGAAGCAAAGGTTGACGATGTCGCCCGCGCCCAGGCTGGAGATGACGTCCTTGATCTTGATCTTGTAATAATCGAACGAAACGCTGAGGCCCGGCAGCCAGGACGCGCCAGAAAAGGCGATGCCCGCCGTCGTGTTGCGCGCCGTTTCCGGACGCAGGTTCGGGTTGCCGATGCTGTTCTGGATCGCGAGCACATTGACGCCCCGGAACGGGTCGAAGAAATTGGGCAATGTCGTGGTGACCGGCGCGGCGAACAGTTCCGACAGGTTGGGCGCGCGGACGTCCTTGGACGTTACGCCGCGCAGGCGGAATCCTTCGATCGGGAGGTTCCATGTGCCGCCGACCTTCCATGCCCAGATGGTGCCGGACGTGCTGTAGTCGGTCACGCGCACCGCGCCGTTGATGTTGGCGCGACCGAGCGCGTCGCTGTTGAGGACCGGCAGATCGGCCTCGAAAAAGGCTTCCTTCACGCCATAGGCGCCGCCGCCGCTCTTGTAATTGCCGGCGTACCAGTTGTTGCCGCCGGGCAGCAGCGTGGGATCGAACGGATAATCGGGTTCGCTCGGCTGGAAATTGGTGCCGACGCCATAGGGATCGGCCTTCACGCGATAGAATTCGTGGCGATATTCGCCGCCGAAGGCGATCGACAGCGGTCCGGCCCACAGTTCCACCGGCGAACCGGAGATGTTGATGCTGATCACGTCCTGCGTCTGGCGGGTCCGCTGGCGGGGTCCGTTCTCCGGCATGATATAGGCGAGCGCAGCCGCCGACGGGTTGCCGCCGAAGATGTTGAGCGGCTGGCATCCGTTCGCCCGCGCCGCGGCGCTGGCGCACACCACCGCGCCGTTCAGCGTGGTTGCGTTGATCGCGTCGTTGAAGCGGTTGGTGAGCAGGATGTTCGACACATCGATGTCGGTATAGTTCGTGCCGCGCTCATAATAATTGTCGTACGACCATTCGGTGCCCAGGAAGTCGAACTGACCCTTGGCGCCGATCACCGCGCGATACTGGCGGCGGTCGGTGTTGACCTGCGTGTTGCCCAGCGCGGCGTTGCTGGTGCCATAGCCGAAGCTGGTGATGCCCGCCGTCGCGCAGGCCGCCTTGATCGACGCCGGCACGAACGGATTGGCGCACTGGATCGTCAGGCCCGGCTTGTTCATGCCGCCCACCGGCTGGTTCTGCGTCTTCACCTGGCCGAAGTTGAAGGTGAAGTAGAGTTCGTCATTATCGGCAAAGTCGAAGCCGAGGCGTGCATAAGTGTTGATGCGTTCGATGGACGACTGGAGCGAACGGCCCGCATCGACATTGCCCGACAGGTCTCCGCCAAGGCAGAAGCCGGGGAAGCAGCCGCGCACATTGGTCGTGCCGTCACGCGCGGGGACGCCGTTCGATCCATAGTTGAACTGGAACGGGTTGCCGTTCTGGTCGAACGCCGTGCCCTGCAGCGGGCCGGAGGTGATGAGGCCATATTTGGTGTAGTTATAGGCCTGCGCATAATCGCGCAGCACATAGCGCGGCGATCCGTCATTGATGACGCCACGGTCGATCAGGCTGGTCTGTTTGAACCAGTCGCGGCCGCCGGCCAGGCCGATGCCCCAGTCGCCACCGCCCACGCCGTCTTCATTGGCATATTCGCCGCTGACGACCAGATGCGCGCGATCGTCCAGGAAGCTGGTGCCGGCCGCAAGCTGGACGAGCACCTGTTCATTGTCGTCATATTTGCTGATGCCGCCCTGGATATTGCCCTTCAGCCCCTTGAAGCGGGTGTCGGTGATGAAGTTGACGACGCCGCCCACGGCGTCCGATCCGTAGGAGGCCGACGCACCGCCATTCACCACGTCGACGCGCTGGATCAGCAATTGCGGGAACAGGCTGACGTCGGGAACGCCGGTCACGTTCGCGCCGACAACCCGCTGGCCATCGATCAGCGTCAGGGTACGGATCGCGCCCACGCCGCGCAGCGAGAAGGAACTGAGGCCCTGCTGGCCGCTTGAGGTGCTGAAGGTGTTGACCGTGGTGCCGCTTGAGCCCTGAAGCGACGGCAACTGGGCAATGGTGGTGAAGATGTTGGGCTGCGCATTGGCCTGGATCGACGTTTCATCGATCACGGTCGTGGGCGTCGGCGCAGTATAGCCGCTGGCCTTGATGCGCGATCCGGTGACCACGATGTCCGAAGTGCTGGCGCGCTCTTCGCCATTCTGGGGCGCCGAAGCCTGGCTCGCCGCCTGTGCGAAAGCGGGCGCATGGACAAGGCCGATGCCGAGCGCGGCCATGCTTGCCATGGCGCAACCCGCGCGCATCAAACGGCGTTGAAACTGGAAATCCGACATCCTGCTCTCCCCAATAAAATGATGCTTTGCATCTGAATGCGGGGCTGTCGCCCCGGCCGCGCGCCTTCACCGTCAAACGATAACAAGGAATCGACTGATTTTTAGTTAGCGCTAACAATGCCTATTGATTGGAGGAGGATTATTGTCAATACTCATACAAGATTATCGGGAGGGGATGTTGCTTTCGAACCACAAATGCCGCCGCCATGCCAAGTCCGTGGAGGACGGCGGCCCGGCTCCCATCGCCCGAAAACCCAGGCGATTTCGCGGCTCGCGCTGGGGCAGGCCGCCATGTTGACGCTGGTCGGCAAGTTCCGCTGGACGATCATCGGCCTGTTTGTGGGCGCGATGGTCATCAATTATCTGTCGCGTTCCGTGCTGGGCGTTGCCGCGCCCGTGATCCTTGCCGAACAGAAGATCAGCAACGTCGAATATGGCTGGATAACCGGCGCCTTCCAACTGGGCGTGATGCTCCAGCCGGCGGCCGGCTATTTCCTCGACAGCGTAGGGCTGCGCATTGGCTTCGCCATATGCGTCGCGGTCTGGTCGCTGGTCACCATGGCGCATGGCCTTGTGAATGGCTGGTTCGGATTCGCCGCGCTGCGCGGGCTGCTCGGCCTGGCGGAAGGATCGGCCCAGCCCGCCGGCCAGAAGCTGGTGGCGGAATGGTTCCCCTCCAGGGAACGCGGCATCGCGGGCGGCATCTACAATATCGGCGCTTCCTTCGGCGCGGTCTTCGCCCCGCCGCTCGTCGCCTGGGCCGTCATGGTGCATAGCTGGCGGCTGGCCTTCGTCGTGGCGGGGGGCATAGGCCTCATCTGGTCGGTCCTCTGGTTCCTCCATTACAACAGCCCGATGCGGCACCGGCGGCTGAGTCAAGCGGAGCGCGACTATATCCTGAACAACCAGGAACAGCGCCTGGCCGCTCGCGCCGAAAAACCCGCTGTGCTCGCCCTTGCGCGGCGGCGCGACCTTTGGGGCATAGCGCTTCCCCGCCTGCTGGCCGATCCGGTCTGGGGCATGCTGTCCTTCTGGATGCCGCTCTACCTCGCGCGCGTGCGCGGCTTCGATCTTGGGCAAATCGCGCTGTTCGCCTGGCTGCCCTTCCTGGCCGCCGACCTTGGATGCCTGTTCGGCCCGGCCGTCGTCGCCTTCCTCCAGCGCAGGGGGATCGACCTTGTCGATGCGCGGCGCTGGGCCTTCACGCTTGGCGCCCTGTTGATGACCGGCATGGCCTTTGTCGGCTTTGCCACCAATCCCTATGCGGCGATCGCCCTGCTCTGCCTCGGCGGCTTCGCCCATCAGACCCTGTCGGTGACGGTCATCACCCTGGCGTCCGACCTGTTCGCCAGGAATGAGGTGGCGACCGCCGCCGGCATGGCGGGCCTGGCCGGGAATCTGGGGGTGCTGGTCTTTTCCCTTTCCCTTGGGCAGATGGTCGACCAGGTCGGCTATGAGCCCTTTTTCATCCTGCTCGGCGTGCTCGACCTGGTCGGCGCCGTCATTTTGTGGACGCTGGTGCGCAAGCCTCGATGACAAACATTTCCAACCCCATTTTGCGGGGCTTCAATCCTGATCCGTCGATCGTGCGCGTGGGCGACGATTTCTACATCGCGACATCCACCTTCGAATGGTATCCGGGCGTGCAGATCCACCACAGCCGCGACCTGGTGAACTGGCGGCTCGTCGCCCGCCCGCTCGACCGCGCGGGGCAGCTCGACATGCGCGGCGATCCCGACGGCTGCGGCGTATGGGCCCCGGACCTCAGCCATGCGGACGGCCGCTTCTGGCTGGTCTTCACGGACGTCAAGCGTTACGGCGCCACCACCGTCCAGGGGGCGAAGGGCATGTCGTTGCGCGACTTCCCCAATTATGTCGTCACCTGCGAAACGGTCGACGGCATATGGTCGGACGCGGTGCACCTCAACAGCAGCGGTTTCGACCCGGCGCTATTCCATGACGATGACGGGCGCAGCTGGATGCTCAACATGCTGTGGGACCACCGGCCCGGCCATGGCCGGTTCGCCGGCATACAAGCGCAGGAACTGGACCGCGCGACGCTGAAGCTGGTCGGCGAACCGACGCTGATCTTCAGGGGCACGGAGCGCGGCTTTACCGAAGGGCCGCATCTCTACAAGCATGGCGGCTTCTATCATCTGCTGGTCGCCGAAGGGGGCACGGGCTGGGATCATGCCGTCGTCATGGCGCGCGCGCCCGACCTGCTCGGCCCCTATGAAGTGCATCCGGATGGAGCCATATTGACCAGCGCGGGCCGCAAGGACCTGCCCATCGCCCGCGCCGGCCACGGCGATCTGGTGGAACTGGCGGATGGCAGCACCTGGCTGGCCTATCTGTGCGGCCGTCCGCTGCCGGGGCGCGAACGCTGCATCATGGGCCGCGAAACCGCGATACAACCGATGCTGTGGGGCGAGGATGGCTGGCTGCGCACCGTCAACGGGGACGCGCGGCCCGACGGGACGCCGCCTGCGCCGGACCTGCCGCCCGCCCCTTGGGACATCGAACGCTGGGACGGCCGCTTCGACCTTCCCCAACTGCCGCGGGACCTGCAATGGCTGCGCAGCCCCGCCCCGGAACGGCTGTTCAGCCTGACGGCCCGGCCCGGCTTCCTGCGTCTTTACGGGCGTGAAACGGTCGGCAGCCTGTTCGAGCAGGCGCTGGTGGCGCGGCGGCAGACCGCCTTCCGCTTCACCGCGACGACCTCGCTCTCCTTCGAGCCCCGCAGCTTCCAGCAGGCGGCGGGCCTCATCTATTATTATAACAGCACCAAATTCTATTATCTATGCGTCAGCGCCGAGGAAGGCCGGCGGCAGCTCCAGATCCTCTCCGCTTCGCCCGAAAATCCGGAGGGCAACAGATTCGACATCGTCGCCGACCGGCTGCCCGACGGCGCGATCGATCTGCGCGCCGCCGTGGATGGCGACCGGCTGCGCTTCGCCTGGCGAGCCGATGGGGAAGACTGGCACATCCTTCCGGATGTCCACGACGCCAGCATCCTGTCGGACGAAGTCACCCACCCCGGCCTGCCCAACTTCACCGGCGCCTTCATCGGCATGGCCTGCCAGGACCTGTCGGGCCAGGCCCATCCGGCGGATTTCGCCAGCTTCGTCTATGTGGAGGAAGAGTTCGGCGCTCCGGTGGACTGACGCTGCACGATCCGATGCTCCAGAATCCTCTCGCGGGGAACGCGGGAACGGCGGGCGCCCGCCGCGATCTGAGCCACCAGCAGGTTAAGGGCCTCCGCCGCCAGATCCCGCACCGGCTGGTGCACGGTCGTCAGCGGCGGCCACAGCGTCTGGGCGGCTGTGGTATCGTCAAACCCCACGACGGTCAGTTCCGCCGGAACGTCCAGATGGCGCCGGTGCGCCACGGACACGACGGCCGCCGCCATGTCGTCATTGCTCGCGAAGATCGCCGTGGGCGGACTGGCCGCGCCCAGCAACTGCTCGGCAGCGGCGAGGCCGGACATATAGGTGAAATCGCCCTGCGCGACCTGCACCTCCACCCCGCCCCGTTCCCGGACAGCGGCGTAGAAGCCAGCCATGCGTTCGGCGCTTGCCGCCTGATCGGGATTGCCAAGGATGAACCCCAGTCGGCGATGCCCCATGTCCAGCAGCAACCCGGTCATCTGATAGGCCGCGGCCCGATCGTCGATGCGCACGCAAATCGTATCGGGGGACTGATATGCGCCCACCGCCGCCATGACGCAGCCCCTGGCCCGCAGGACGCGAAGCACATCCGGCGCTTCGCCCAGCGGCGGAGCGAGCAGCACGCCGCTGATCCCCGATTCGATCCAGTCTTCCAGCGCGGCGGCGGACGGAGCGCGCCCCCCTTCCCCCTTCAGCAGCACGAGCCGCGCGCTGCAGGCGGACGCTTCCTCGAACACCCCTGTCAGAAATTCGCTCATGAACGCGGCGCTGGGATTGGAATAGATCACGCCGATGCGCAGTTCGCTGGACGTCACCAGGCTGCGGGCCGCGACGTTCGGCGTGTAAGCCAACGCCTTGATCGCCTCCTCCACCACCGCGCGCGCCTGTGCGCTCACGCCCGCGCGCCCATTGATGACGCGCGACACCGTCATGGACGACACGCCCGCCCGCGCCGCCACATCGACGATCGTCGCCCCGCGCGCCGGACGCTCCGGTTTCGCCATGCCCACCCCATGTCTTCGACAAACCCAAAACGGTGATCTAAGCCAAGGATCGCCTGCGGCAAAGGGGCAAAGAGGACATGGATCGGCGGAGATGCCGGAGCCCGGCGAGAGGCGTTCGCCGGGTCATCCCCCGGCGGGCGACGGCGCATAAAATATTTGTGTGAGTTATTGACCAGCCCTCTGGATCGTATAGGATTTTAGCGCCGGTCGATCCTGGACGCCGGCATCATAATCGACAAGGGGATGCTGGATGACCGAGCGGGCCATGCTTTTCGATCGACGTCAGGCGCTGTTGGCGTCGTCCCTGGGCAGTGCGGCGGCGCTGCTGGGTGGCGAAGCAGCGGCCGCTCCGCGCTCGACCGCCATTTCGGGCGGTGCGGGAACCTGCACCACGCCGCGCAACGCCATTGCGAGGACGCGCTATGGCCCGGTGCGCGGCTATGTCGCCGGGGACGTCTTCACCTTCAAGGGCATACCCTATGGCGACGATACGGGGGGAGAGAACCGCTGGCTTCCCGCCAGGCCCCCCAAGCCCTGGGCCGATCCCTATCCCGCGCTCGCCTATGGGGCGAACTGCCCGCAGACGCTGCACAGTTTTCGCGCGAAGGAACACACCTTCCTCCAGCAATGGACCGACGGCTTCCTTGGCGAGGACATGCTGAAGCTCAACATATGGACGCCCTCGCTATCGGGCAATCGCCCTGTCATGGTCTATTTCCACGGCGGCGGCTTCGCCTTCGGCTCCTCCTACGAACTCGCCTCTCACGACGGCGCGCAGATGGCGCGGCATCATGACGTGGTGCAGGTGTCGATCAACCACCGCCTCAACGTGCTGGGCTTTCTGGACCTGACCGAGGTGGGCGGCGCGCCCTATGAGGAATCGGTCAATGTCAGCATGACCGACTGCATCGCGGCGCTACGCTGGGTGCAGGAAAATATCGCGGCCTTCGGCGGCAATCCGGACCGGATCATGATCTATGGCCAGTCGGGCGGCGCATCCAAGGTGACGACGCTGATGGGCATGCCGTCGGGCAAGGGTCTCATCCATCGCGCGGCGGCGCAATCGGGCGGCGGCGGCAATATTCCGACGCTGGAGCAATCGCGCGATTTCTCGCGCCGGGTCGTCAAGGAACTGGGTATCGGCGCGCGGGACATCGGCGCGCTGCAAAGGATGGACTGGGCGACGCTTTTCGCCGCGGGCAACAAGGTGGCCGAGCAGGTCAACGGCCCGCGCGGGGTGGGCGGCCCCTCCACCACTCCGCGCGTGGGCTGGAATCCGACAATGGACGGCCGGGTCATCACGGTGCGGTCCTTCTTCGACGTGGCGCCCGATGTTTCCCGCGACGTGCCGATGCTGATCGGCAACACCAGCGAAGAGGGAATGCGGTTCGGCCAGAATCCCGGCGAGGCGGAATGGCGCGCCGACCTCAGCCAACGCTATGGCGCACGGAAGGCGGACGCGCTTATCGCCCAGATGAAGCGGGACCACCCCGAAAAGGCGATCCGCACCCTCTCCTACGGCGTGGACTCCCTGGGCTACCGCAATCGCATCCAGACCATGGTTGGCCTGCGCGACAAGCAGCCGGGCGCCGCGCCGATGTACCAATATCTCTTCCAGTGGCAGTCGCCCCAGCTGGACGGAGTCGCTGGCGCATGGCACACCGCCGACCTCGCCTTCGTGTTCGACAATACAGCGCTGTGCGATCAGGGCACCGGCAATACGCCCGAAGCGCGGAAGCTGGCCCGCACCATGGCGACGGCCTGGGCCAATTTCGCCCGCACCGGCAATCCCAGCCAGCCGGGCCTGAACTGGACGCCGACCGACGCGACGCGGTGCGCGACCATGGTCTTCGACAATCAATGCCGCATGGTCGACGATCCGCAGGGCGCGGCGCGCCGCATTATCCTGAGCTGAACATCAAAAGGACTGTCCATCCATGCGCCGGTCGCTGCTTCCCTTCCTCACCCTTGCCGCCATTGCCGCGCCTGCCCTGTCGCAAGACGCGGCGCCGGGGTCCAATCCCATCATCCGCGACAAGTTCACCGCCGATCCCGCGCCGATGGTCGATGGCGACCGCCTCTACCTCTATGTCGGCCATGACGAGGCGCAGCGGGACGAGATGTTCAACATGAAGGAATGGCTGGTCTATTCCACCACGGACATGCGGCACTGGACCGATCATGGCCCGATCATGAAGGTGTCCGACTTCAAATGGGCGAAGAAGGATGCATGGGCGTCGCAGACCATCCGAAAGAACGGCCGCTACTGGTTCTACGCCGCGGTCGAGCATGACAACACGCATCCGGGCAAGGCGATCGCCGTCGCCGTTTCGGACAGGCCGACCGGCCCGTTCGTCGATGCGAAGGGCTCGGCGCTGATCACCAACCAGATGACGCCAAAGGGCACCCATAGTTGGGAAGACATCGATCCCACAGTCTTCACGGACGACGATGGCACGAGCTGGATCGCCTGGGGCAATCGTCAGGCCTATATCGCGAAGTTGAAGTCCAACATGATCGAGCTGGACGGACCCATCAGGGAGATCACTCCGCCCCTTTTCGAGGAAGGCCCCTGGCTGCACAAGCGCGGCAGATTCTATTATCTGACCTACGCCTCCCTCGACAGGGCGACGCATCGGGACGAGCGCATATCCTATGCGACCGCAACGTCCCTCGACGGCCCCTGGACCTATCGCGGCGAACTCACCGGCTCTGGCAAGTACAGCTTCACCATCCATCCGGGCATCGCCGAATTTAAGGGCAACTGGTATATTTTCCTGCACAACGCCACGCTTGCGATCGGCGATCTGAACGGCGCTATCGGCCGGCGGGCCGTCACCGTCGAGCGGCTGGAATATAATCCTGACGGCACCCTGAAACCGGTGGTGCAGACCGAGGCCGGAGTAACGGCGCGCCCTGCGCGGAACTGAGCATCCCGCTCGACACATATGATTGGTAGCGCTATCACTAAGCGAGCCGCACGGGATGGTCGGCACTTCCAGGAGAGATTGATCGTGACGCACCGGACCTTAGGCCTTTTACCCCTTCCTTCTGCGCTGCTGTCCTTTTCCCTGCTCATGCTGGGCGCCGCCACCGCCGAGGCGGCGCCCGCCCGGTTCGATCGCTTTGCCTATGAAGGAAAGTCGATCGAGAAGATCGCGGTCAAGCCGGGTGAATATCGCAATCCGATCCTGACCGGCTATTATCCCGATCCATCGGTCATGCGCGTGGGGGACGACTATTATCTCGTCAACTCCTCCTTCGCCCATTATCCGGGCCTGCCGATCTTCAGGTCGAAAGACCTCGTCAACTGGACGCAGATCGGCAATGCGATCGACCGGCCGGAACAGCTCGACTTCAACGGCCGCCGCATTTCGCAGGCCGTATTCGCGCCGGCCATCAGCTGGCACGAGGGCACTTTCTACATCGTCAACACCTGCGTCGAATGCAGGGGCAATTTCATCATCACGGCGAAAGACCCTGCCGGCCCCTGGTCAAACCCCATATGGCTGCCGTTCGAAGGGATCGACCCCTCCATCTACTGGGAGGGGGACAAGGCCTATATCGTCAACAACCGCGCGCCCAACGAACCGCCCCGCTATGACGGGCACCGCGCCATCTGGATTCAGGAATATGACTGGCGCGCCGGCAAGATGGTCGGGGAAAGCACGCAACTCATCAACGGCGGCGTCGACATCAGCAAAAAGCCGGTCTGGATCGAAGGGCCGCATATCTTCAGGAAGGACGGCTATTATTATCTGACCGCGGCCGAAGGCGGCACCAGCGTCAACCATTCGCAGGTCGTGTTCCGTTCGAAGGATCTGCGCGGCCCCTACACGCCCTATGAGGGGAACCCGATCCTCACCCAGCGCGATCTTGACCCCGCGCGGTCGAACTTCATCGGATCGGCCGGTCACGCCCAACTGGTGGAGACGCAGAGGGGCGACTGGTGGGCGACCTTCCTGGCCGTGCGTCCCTATGATGGCGACGACCATTACAATATCGGCCGCGAAACCTTCCTGCTGCCGGTAACATGGAAGGACGGCTGGCCGATCATCCTGCCGCGCGGTCAGGCGATCCCCCATGCGGCGAAGCGCCCCGACCTTCCGCCGCAGCCCAGGCCGGCGATCCCGACGAGCGGCGACTTTTCCTATGTCGAGGATTTCAACGGCACGCGCCTGCCCATGCAGTGGATCGGCATTCGCACCCCGCACAAGCCCTTCTACCGGATCAGGGACGGCGCGCTGGAACTGGAGAGCGGGGCGGCCATCGGGGACCTGAACGGCGTCCCTGCCTTCATCGGGCGGCGGCAGCAGCATGCCAATGCCACCTTCTCCACCACGCTGCGCTACACGCCGGTCAAGGACGGCGACCGCGCCGGGCTGGCCGCCGTGCAGAGCGACCGCAGCAACCTCTTCTTCGGCCTGACCCGCATCGCCGGCCAGCCCGTCGTCGCGCTCTACACCCGCGATGCGGCGGACGCCGACACGCTGGTCGCCTATGCCCCCGTCGCCACGAACGGACCCGTGACCCTGACCATGCGCGTGACCGGCGGGACGGTGGCGTTCGACTATGGCGCCGGCGGCAAGACCCGGACGCTGAAGCAGGGGGTGGACGCCACGCTGCTCAGCACCCGGAAGGCCGGGGGCTTCGTGGGCACGGTCGTCGGCCCCTATCACTACACACCCGCCCCATGAGGAAGCGCGCCATGCTCCGCCCGGTCGCCGTCGCGCTGACCGCCAGCCTCTCCCTTGCCGCGCCCGCGCAGGTCTGGCGCGCCGATCAGGGCGACGGCACATATCGCAATCCCGTCCTCTTCGCCGACTATCCCGATCCCGACATCATCCGCGTTGGCGAGGATTTCTATTTCGTCTCCACGACCTTCGCAAACTCCCCCGGCGTCACCATCCTTCACTCGAAGGATCTGGTGAACTGGCGGATCGTCAGCCATGTGGTTGACCGGCTCGATGGCGACCCGCGCTATGACCTGAAGGACGGCGGCGACTATCGCCATGGTTTCTATGCCGCCAGCCTGCGCCGCCACAATGGCATGTTCTATCTGGCGGTCACGCCGGTCGGTCACAGGACGCGCATCTATCGATCGTCGACGATCGAAGGTCCGTGGACGTATCGGGAGATCGACCGGGAAGCCTTCGACCCCGCGCTGTTCATCGATGCCGACGGAACGGCCTATCTCGGCACCTCGATCGGCAGCGACGGCACGGTGACGCTGTTGACGCTCAACAAGGATTTGAGCGCCGTCACCGCCGCGAAGGTCACCTATTACAATAAGGGCGCAGAAGGATCGAAGATCATCCGCCACAATGGCTGGTACTATCTGTTCAATGCCATTCCCGGCAAGCTGGCGATGACCGTCTCCCGCTCGCGCAGCCTGTGGGGACCGTGGGAAACCAAACCATCGATCGACGACAGGACCGGCGGTCATCAGGGCGCGATCGTGGATATGCCCGACGGGAGATGGTACGGCTTCGTCATGGTGGATGCCGGCGCGATCGGGCGCATGACCAACATCAGCCCGATCTTCTGGAAGGACGACTGGCCCTGGTGGGGCACGCCCGACAGGCCCGATCACGTTCCCGAACGATCGCCCAAGCCGATCAAGGGCCATGCCTTTGCCGAACCGCCCGCCTCGGACGATTTCTCCGCATCGAAGCTCGGGCTGCAATGGCAGTGGAATCATAATCCTGACGACAGCAAATGGTCGCTGACGCAGCGCCCCGGCTTCCTCCGCCTCCACGCCACGCAGGCCGACGGCATCTGGACCGCGCGCAACACGCTGACGCAGAAGGCGCAGGGGCCAAGGATGCGCGCCGTGACGAAGCTCGACACGACGGGCATCAGGCCGGGCGACATTTGCGGCCTTGGCAGCTTCGGCAAATATAGCGCCCAACTCTCGGTCGTCGGCGGCGCAGGGGGTGCGAAGGCGCTGCGCATGATGCTGACCGAAAGCACCATGGACGGGCCGAAGACAGAGGTGCGCGTCCCGTCCCTGTCCATCGCCGGCCGCACGCTCTGGCTGCGCACCGACATGGATTTCGACGCGAAGCTGGGCCGTGTCGCCTACAGCCTCGACAACCGGAAATGGGCGGAGGTGGGCGGCAGCTTCCCGCTCGCCTTCGACTGGCGCACCGGCACCTTCCAGGGGCAGCAGATCGCGCTTTCCTGCTACAATCCCGCGCCGGCCGGCGGCTATCTCGATGTCGACAGCTTCACCCTCATGCCGCTTCCGCAGGGCGTGCGTCCATGAGCCTCAGCCGCCGTGAAACCATGATGGCGATGGCCGCGGGCACCGCCGCGCTCGCCGCCGCCCGGCCGGCAGACGCCGCACCTGGAGCGCAGCATCCGCTGACGCTCTGGTATCGGCAGCCCGCCGCGACGTGGACGGAAGCGCTCCCGATCGGGAACGGACGCCTTGGCGCGATGGTGTTCGGCGGGGTGGCGCGGGAAAGGCTGCAACTCAACGAAGGCACGCTCTGGGCCGGCCAGCCCTATGATCCGGTCAATCCGGAGGCGAAGGCGAACCTGCCCCAGGTGCGCGAACTCATTTTCGCGGGCAGGATCGCGGAGGCCGAAGCGCTGGCCAACAAGACGCTGATGGCAAAGCCGCTGGCGCAAATGCCCTATCAGACGCTGGGCGACCTGATCCTCGATTTTCCGGACGTCGGGCAGGCGGCCGCCTATCACCGCGAACTCGATCTGGACAGCGCGATGGCAACCACCCGCTTCACCGCCGGCGGCGCCGCCCATGTCCGTCAGGTGGTCGCCTCCCCCGCCGACAATCTGATTGCCGTCCGCCTCTCCTCGACCGGCAGGCTCGACATCGATATTTCCCTCCGCTCCTCCCAGAGCGGCGTTCAGGTCGCTGCGGACGGCGCCGCCGGCCTGCTGCTCACCGGCCGCAACGGCGCGTCCAAGGGGATGGAGGGCAAGCTCCGCTTCGCCGCCCGCCTGACCGCCCGCGTGGAGGACGGCAGCGCCACCCACGGCGCAGACGGCCGCCTCAGCATCCGGGGCGCGAAGTCGGTCACTCTGTTCCTCGCCATGGCGACCAGCTTCAGGCGGTTCGACGATGTCGGCGGCGATCCCGTCGCCGGCACCGCCGCGACGCTTGGCCGTGCGCAAGACCGCCCCTTCGCGACCATCGCCGCGGATGCCGCCGCCGCGCACCGGCGGCTGTTCCGCCGCGTCAGCCTGGACCTTGGCACGTCGCCGGCCGCCCAGCTTCCGACCGACCAGCGCATCGCCGCATCGCAGACCAGCGACGATCCCGCGCTCGCCGCGCTCTATTTCCACTATGCCCGCTACCTGCTGATCTGTTCGTCGCGCCCCGGCGGTCAGCCCGCAAACCTGCAGGGGCTCTGGAACGACAGCCTCAATCCTCCCTGGGGCTCCAAATATACGATCAACATCAATACCGAGATGAATTACTGGCCAGCCGAGCCGGTCGCGCTCGGCGAATGTGTCGAGCCGCTGGTGGAGATGGTGCGCGAACTCGCCGTCACGGGCGCGCGCACCGCCCGGACCATGTATGGCGCGCGCGGCTGGGTGGCGCATCACAATACGGACCTCTGGCGCGCCACCGCGCCGATCGACGGTGCGCAGTTCGGCCTGTGGCCGACCGGCGGGGCGTGGCTCTGCGTCCATTTGTGGGATCATTATGACTATGGCCGCGATCGCGCCTATCTTGCGTCCATCTACCCGTTGCTGACGGGCGCGGCGCGCTTCTTCCTCGACACGCTCCAGCGCGATCCGGCGACCGGCTTCCTCGTCACCAATCCGTCGATGAGCCCCGAAAACCCGCACGGCCACGGCGGCACCGTCTGCGCCGGGCCGACGATGGACATGGCGATCCTGCGCGACCTCTTCTCCCGGACGATGGAGGCCGCGAAGATCCTCGGCCAGGACGCCGCCCTTGTCAGCGAAATGCAGGCCGCGCACGACGGGCTCGCCCCCTACAGGATCGGGCGGCGGGGCCAGCTCCAGGAGTGGCAGCAGGATTGGGACGCCGACGCGCCCGAACAGAATCACCGCCACGTCTCTCATCTTTACGGCCTGCACCCCTCGCGCCAGATCACGCCGGACGGCACCCCCGCGCTCGCCGCCGCCGCGCGCCGCACGCTGGAAATCCGCGGCGACCGCGCGACCGGCTGGGCGACCGCCTGGCGCATCAACCTCTGGGCGCGCCTGCGCGAGGGCGATCATGCGCATGAGATATTGCGCTTCCTGCTGGGGTCGGAGCGCACCTATCCCAATATGTTCGACGCCCACCCGCCATTCCAGATCGATGGCAATTTCGGCGGCGCGGCTGGGATCGTCGAAATGCTGATGGACAGCCATGGCGACGTCATCGACCTGCTGCCCGCGCTGCCCGCGGCCTGGCCCACCGGCGGCGTCACCGGCCTGCGGGCGCGGGGCCGCTGCGGCATCGATCTCCACTGGCGCGATGGGCGGCTGGACCGGGCCATCATGCGCCCCGAACTCAGCGGGCGCCGCACCATCCGCCTCGGGACGAAGAGCCGCCCCCTCACCTTCAAGGCCGGCCTGCCGGTCACATTGACGCTCAAGGATTTTGCATGACCCTGCGCCATTTCCTCCTGCCGACCGTGGCGCTGTGCGCCGGCACCGCGCTTTCCGCGCAGTCGCCGGTGCAGACCGCTGACCCGCTCGCCCCCACCGGCCGCTGGTCCGCCTATCGGGCGGGCAGCGCGCAAGTGCCGCCCATGGGTTGGAACAGCTGGAACGCCTTCTTCACCCATGTGGACGAGGAAAAGCTGATGGGCTCGGCTGAACGTATCCGCGACACCGGCCTCGCGCAGAAGGGCTATCGTTACATCAACATCGACGATGGCTGGTGGATCAGGCGCCGGGTGAGCGACGGCAAGCTGATGATCCGCACCGACAAATTCCCCTCCGCGCGGGTCAAGGGTGATCCCAGCTTCCGCCCGCTAACCGACAGGCTGCACGCCATGGGGTTCAAGGCCGGCATCTATTCCGACCTCGGCCGCAATATCTGCTCGCAAGCCTATGCCGATGGCAGCGAGCAGCTTCCCGAGGGCAGCGTCGCAGAACGCGAAGTCGGCCTTTACGGCCATACCGACCAGGATATCCGCCTCTTCTTCGCCGACTGGGGCTTCGACGCGATCAAGGTCGACGGCTGCGGCATCCGCGCCTACGCCGCCGACGCCGAGCGGGTGAAGAGTGGGCAATATCGCGCCTTGGCGCCGCTGATCGACCAGCACAGCATCAGCCGATCGAACATCCCGGCGGTCAAGGCGCTGTTCGCCGACATCAACCAGTCGCTTGCCCGATATAATGCCGATGGCGACTATATGCTCTCGCTCTGCATCTGGGGCAGCGCCAATGTCCGGAGCTGGGGCAAGGATGTCGGTAACATCTCGCGCACCAGCGACGACATTTCGCCGGATTGGGGACGAATGCTCACCAATTACGACAGCGCCGCCCGCCGTGCCCTATACGCGCATCCGGGAAGCTGGAACGATCCCGACATGCTCTTCATCGGCAAGGGTGATTTCGATGCGAACCACCTGATCGAGGCGAAGTCGCATTTCTCCCTATGGGCGATGATGAACGCGCCGCTGCTGATCGGCGCGGACCTGCGCGTCACGCCGCAGCCGCTGATCGACATTTTCGGCAATGCCGACATCATCGCGCTCAACCAGGACCCGGCCGGCAATCAGGCGGTCATGGCTTTCGACGCGGACGGCTTCCAGATTCTCGTCAAGACGCTGGCCAACGGGGACAAGGCGGTCGCCCTCTTCAATCGCGGCCTTGCGCCGGTGGACGCGATCCTGACCGCCGATCACCTGAAGTTCCGCGCCGACCACCCGATCGCGCTCGCCAATCTCTGGACGGGGGAGAAGAGCAGCTTCACGCATGACATGAAGCTGCGCGTCGCTCCCCGCGAAACGGTCGTGTTCCGCGCAAGGGGCGACCGGACGCTGGCCGGCGGCCTCTACCTGTCCGAACAGCCCGGCATGGTGAATCCGGCGGCGGACGGCGTGGTGCAGCCCGAACCCGATCCCACCATCTATCGCTCGATCCCCAACTGGCGCGGCACGCGCGGGATCGGGGAGCGGCCGATGTATGCCGGCTGGGGCGGCGCGATGGCGGACTTCACCCCCTATAACCAGCCGCTCGTCATCGCGGGCAGAACCTATGGCTCGGGCATAGGCATTTTGGCCAACAGCCGGCTTGAAGTGCGCAACGCCGGCTTCGCCCGCTTTGCGGCGCAGGTCGGCGTGGACGACAGCGCGCTCGACGGGGATCAGGCGGTGCGCTTCTTCCTCTATGGCGACGGCAAGCCGCTCGCCAGCACGCCGCCGATGCGCCGGGGCGCGCCGGCCCAGGCGATCGCCGCGGATGTGAAGGGGATCAAGCTGCTGGAACTGGTCGCCCGCGCTGACGGCGCGAAGGGCAATGCCGTTCCGGTGAGCTGGGGGGACGCAGCGTTGCTGCGCTGATCCCCCCTCCACCCGTTACCGCGTGATCGGCAGCTCGAACGATCCGACCGGCAGCGGCGCTTCGTCATAGAGGTTGACGACCGGCGATTCCGCCCAGGCATAGCGCACGCGCGTCGCCGGCAGGCCGTCGCCCGCCAGCACGATGCGCGTGCCTTCCACCCGGCCGGGTACGAAACGGCAGCTTCCGGCCGCTGCTCCGCACAGTTCGAAGCCGATGGCCTGACTCGCGCTGCGCATATGCAGCCCGCCGGTCAGCCCGGTGAACTCGACCGCCGCGCCGCCGTCCGTCGTCGCCACCGCCCGCGCCGCTTGCGGGCCGGTGCGCGACACCGGATCGCCATAGGCGACGGCGCGCATCGCCCGTGCCAAGCGGCGGCCGACCTCCTGCTTTTCGCCCGGATGGATGTCGAACGGGTCGCCCAGGTCGATGGCCGTGGCGAGGCCGCCATGCGCATCCCGCGCCATCGCCTGATATTGCACCTGGCGCATCGCCGCCCAGCCGCTTTCCCCCGGCTGCGTCACCGGCGCGCCGTAAGCGGCAAGCTGGACCGCGACGAAAGCGAGGTCGGGCGAACCGAACTGCCGCCGCCAATCCTCCATCATCGCCTTCATGCGGTCGGCATAGCCGGGCAGGTCGACGTCCGATTCGCCCTGATACCAGGCGACGCCTTTCAACCCTATCGACCCCAGCGGCGCGATCATGCCGTTGTAGAGCGTGCCCGAACCGGTCGTGTCGCCCCACGGCACGCGCGGCGCGCCCGCCGGCGACCTGGCCGGCACCGCATAGCGCCAGCCGTCGCCCAGCGGCAGGTCCCCGCCCTGCCCCTGCCCAAGCCCCAGTTTCATGACGTCCGCCGGGCCGGACAAGCCGCCATTGGCATAGTTGTCCTGCACATTGACGATCAGCACATTGCGTCCCGGCTTCAGCACGCCGGGGGGCAGGTCGAACATGCTCGGCTGCCAGCTTCGGGCGCTCATCGCCACCGGCTTGCCATTGATCCACACCCGGCCGACATCGTCCAGCAGTCCGAGGGAGAGGGTGGCCGCCTGCTTCGCCTGCGCCGCCGTCAGTTCGATCTCCCTGCGGAACCAGACCATGCCATTATAGTCGGCCAGCGCGGGAACGCCCCATTGTTCCCAAGGGCCTATGCTGGGCACGTCCTGCCATGCGATGCTGCTGTCCGGCTGCCAGGGTTCCTTGCCGGCGGCATCCCCGGTTTCCTTGCGCCACCATTTTTCCCATTCGGCGCTGGCCGCCCGCTCCGCCGCAAAGGGATCGCGCCCATGCAGCGATACGAGCGCCGATTGCGCCGCCTGTCCGACCGCCGCCTGCGCCCGCGCGCCCATCCACGGGCTGATCCGCGATCCGCCCCAACTGCTGGCGATGGCGCCGATCGGCACGCCGGCCGTCTTCCGCAATTCCCGCGCCATATAATAGCAGGCGGCTGAGAAATCGGCCACGCTGTCCGGTCCGGCCGGGCGCCAGGACGGCGCCTGCCGGAAGTCGCGCAACGGATCGTCCGCCACAGCGCGCGGCACCAGCATCAGGCGCAATCGGTCATCGGCCGAAGCGCGGATCTGGCCCACCGCATCCTGCGCATTGCGGACCTCCAGCTCCATGTTCGACTGGCCCGAACAGAGGAAGACGTCGCCCACCGCCACATCCTGCGCGACCGCGCTGCCCGACGGAGCGCGGGCCTCCAGCGTCACCGGTCCTGCGGTGGCGAGCGGGCCGAACTGCGCCGCGAAACGGCCTTCGCCGTCGGCGCGGACCTGCCGGACCTCACCCGCCAGCGTGACCGAGACGGCTTCGCCGGGATCGGCCCTGCCCGTCACCGTCACCGGATGATCGCGCTGGATGACGGCATGATCGCCGAACATGGGGTCGAAGCGCGGCGCGGCCAACGCCGGAGCCGCGCTCAGCGCGACCAGACTGACGGTCGAACCCAAGTGCCAGATGATGTTGCGGGAAAACATAGGCCGTTCGCTCCTCCCTGTCCTGTCGGCCCTGTCCCGGGCCGTCACGCGCAGGGATAATCCATTTTCCTCCGGCGGCAACCGGATTTGTTATCGCTACCACCGAAAGGCGCCTATTTCGCCGTTCCGAAATCGAGATGGCTGGCGAAGAACGGGATCAGCTTGTCCTGAAAACGCCATGCGACCCGGTTCGTATGATCGCCGTCGTAGATTTCGAAGCTGTTGGCGATGCCATAGCGGTCGAGTGCTTCGTGAAGCGCCCGTGCGTCGTCCTTCAGCCCGTCCTTGTCGCCCACATCGATGGCAATCGCCCTGTAGCGGCGCAGATTGCCGATATATTGGTCGACGAAGGCCAGGGGCGCATTGGCCGCCCAGCGGGCGAGAACCTGCGGCTGCACCTGGCCGTCCTTGACCGGCAGGTCCAGATAGAGCGGCGGGTTCCCGGGATTGGGGGACCAGGCCGCGGCGGTCGCAAGCTGCGCCCTGAGGAAGAAAGGCAAGGCAGCCGAATCGGCAGGAGTCTTCACCGCCTCCAGCGCCTTCAACGCTGCCGCGTCCATCTGCCCGGCGCTGCGCGGGGACAGGCAACAGGGGCTCATCATGTAAAGGGCGCCGAACATGTCGGCATGCTTCATGCCGATGCGGCTGGTGCCGTAACCGCCCATGCTGTGCCCCGCCAGGCCGCGACTTTCGCGGCGGGGGATGGTGCGGTAATGGGTGTCGATATAATGGACCAGATCACGCGCTATGAAGGTTTCGAAGTCTCCCGTCGTCATCGATCCCGAATACATCGACCCATTATGGACAGTCTTCGAATCGGGCAACACCAGGATCATCTCCCGCGAGCCCTTCGCAAAGGCATTCTGCACAGTCGTCGGGACATGGATTTCCTTCGTCCATTGTTCCACCCCGATGGAATAACCGTGCAGCGCATAGATGACGGGATAGCGCCGGCCCGGTTCGCGGCCATAGCTGGGCGGCAACAGGACCAGGACGTCGCGGTCGGCCGCCTCCCCCTCCAGATTGCCTTCGATGGACGGCGCATGCACCTTGATCCGCTCCACGGTCACGGCTTTCGCGCCTGCCACCGCCGGCGGTCCGCCCGTCGCCACCTGCGTCCCGCCGGGCGCGGCGCTCATCGCCAATGCCGATCCGACCATCGCGGCCATGATCATCTTCTTCACATCATCCCCTTTCCATCGCATGTCATTTGTCTTCAAGCTCCTGTCTTCCAGGCTCAGGCGCCCCGCAGCATCCGCATGACCAATGTCCGGATACGGCCATAATTGCCCTTCGCCAGCGGCCCCAGGACGCCATGCCGCTCCTCCGGCAGATGCGCCAGCGGATGGCCGTTCGGCCGGAAGACGTAATGATCGAAATAGGCGCGCCACGCGGCGCGCTCACGCTCGGGCCGCTCGGCCAGGGCGATCATCGCCAGCAGCATCGCCGCATAGGGCGAATCGGGGCCCGCCGCGAACCCGTCCCACCAATAATTCACGAGGATGTTGACGTCGTCGAGCGCCTCTACCTGATGCCACCAGAGCTTGGGCAGATAGAGCGCGTCGCCCGGAGCGAGATCGACGACGAGGGCCCTTGCCCGCGCGGCCGCGAAACGGGGATAGGTCGCCGCTCCATCGGGTGCGCCCGCCGCCATGGAAACGGGCTGGCCGGACAGCGTATGGTCCACCGGTCCGACATAAAGATCCCCGATGGCGTCCGGCGGATAAAGGGTGAAGCGCCGCCGTCCCGCCACCACGCAGGCGAGATTGTCGTAACTGTCATAATGACAGGCGACCGTCGACCGGTTGCCGATCCAGAGGCGCGGATGAACGCCAGCGCCCACCAAATTGCAGGGATTCTCCTCGGCGAAACCGGGAAAATGGGAATCGGCGGGCAGCGATCCCAGATAGGCGGTTTCGCTCCCGCTTTCGGCATTGGCGGCGATCCGGCCCAGCGCATCGCCGATACTGGCCGTTTCCCGCGTGAAGTTGAAGCCGCCGGGGCCGTCGCCATAATGATAACGTCCGCCAAGCTCGGCGCCCGCGGTAAAATATTCGGCGCTCGAACTGGCGGCGAATCGGGCGACATAGTGCAGCGCCGCCGTCCCGCCCTGCCCGCCGGCCGCCACTGCCGGCCAGTTGTTGAACCGCCCGCGGATCGCCGCGGGTCGGCACAGGGCGGCGAATGCGCGCAGATCGTCAGCCGCCGTCATATCGGCCGCCGCGAACGCCTCGATCACGGGGCTGGCGTCGCCCATGTTCAGGCCGGCACCGCCAGCCGTTCATTGCGGCGGCGCGCCATCAGCGCGATGTGCCGGAGCGAGCCGATCATGGCATAGGCGCTTTGCATATGCCCCGCCCGGAACAGCTTGAGCACCGTCGCATCGTCCAGATCGCCAAGCGCATCCAGGCTGATCGTGTAGAGCCCGTCGAGTCGCAGCCTTTCCCCATCATCGAAGTTGAGAGAGATGTCGATCGGCTCGATCAGGCGATGGGCCAGCATCTCCGCGATGAAGGCGTCGGTATCCGCGGCCCCTGCCATCAGGCGGCCCAAGGCATTCTGCACGGCCTTCAGCGATGCCGTGGGCGCGCCCTGCGCATCGAACAGCGATTCGCCCTCCCGCCCGGCAAAACGGTCATGGGCGGGATCGAAGGCGATGCTCTCCCCCAGAGCGAAGAAGCCCTCGCGATCCGCCTCCAGCGGCCGGAATGCCGGTCGGCCGTCGGGCGAATCGATCAGACATTCCCCTCTTTTGAAGCCCATCAGCGCCCCGGCATAGAAAGCGCCGGTTTCCGCATGTTTGGAAAACAACAGGGGACAGGCAGCGGCCGCAGCCGCAAATTCGCCGACCACGATGCGGACGAAGGGATCGCGTCCCTCGTTCGCGGGCCGCATCCGCAAGGTTGCGTGCAGTTCGCTGTTCAGCAGTTCCACCTCTTCCATATCCTCTCCCACCTTGTTGACGGCCGCTCGGCTTGCCGCTTCGGCCGGCTTTTTCCCCATGCGGAGGCTGCATCCTGGCGGATAATGATTACGCCTACAATTCCGCTTGATCGCGCGTTTAGATAGCGCTACCATTTTCAGCAGAAAAAAAGAAGGCCTGGGTGAGGATGATCAAATCCGCTTAGAAAAGCGGGACAAATCACCCTGATCAAGAAAACATGATCGCCGCAGCAATAGTGCCGCGGCGTTCGGGCGAGATATTGTCTGAACAAGGGGAGGATCATGACGTATAGAATGACCAAGGCCGAACCGGCGCGCGGCCGTGCCGCGCTTGCGGCGACGGCAAGCCTGCTGGTCCTGGCCATCGCCGTTCCGGCCACGGCCCAGGACGCCGCGCCGGCCAGCGATGCCGACATCATCGTCACCGGTATTCGCGGCTCATTGCAGCGCAATCTCGACATCAAGCGCGATTCTTCCGGCGTCGTCGACGTCATTTCTGCGGAAGACATCGGCAAGTTCCCGGATTCGAACGTCGCGGCGTCGCTCCAGCGCCTGCCGGGCGTATCGATCAATCGCGCCGGTTCGCGTGGCGAGCCGGACGGCATCACCGTTCGCGGTTTCGCCGGAGACTTCAACGAAACGCTGATCGACGGTCGCAGGATTTCGACGGCGACCGGTGGACGATCGGTCGACTTCACCACTGTCGGATCGGACTTCGTGGGCCAGCTGGCAGTCCTCAAGACGCCCGACGTTTCCTTGTCGAGCAGTTCGATCGGCGCAACCGTCAATATCTCCTACCCCAAGCCCTTCGATCACCCCGGCACCCGCGTCGCGATGAGCGCGGCCGGATCGGTCCAGGACGATGCCGGCAAGATCGTGCCGACGATCGGCGGCCTGTTCAGCACCACCTTTGCCGACGACACAATGGGCATCCTTGTCGACGCGGTCTATACCCGTCGCGATACCCAGGTGAACCGCGTCTATGTTTCGGGTTGGCAGGGCGGCCGGTTCGCGCCGTGCCAGCTTGCAGGCAGCACCGCCGCAAGCTGTTCCCCGACGTCGGATACTGAATCCGCCGCCTGGGCGACCCCGACCAACCGGCAGAATGTCGTCGGCTGGTATCAGCAGCAATATGGCGCCGACCAGCGCTATACCAAGGATGAACGCATCGACGGCCGCATCGCCTTCCAGTGGCAGCCTTCGGACGACGTGATGCTGACCATCGACGACAATTATTCGCGCCAGAAGATCGTGACCGACATTTCCGGTTTCGGCATGTGGTTCAACCAGGGCGACCTGCGCAATGTGGAGCAGGACGAGAACGGCACGACGATCAATTTCATCCAGGCGGGCACGCCGACCGACTTCACGGCCGGCCGCGACAGCCGTCTGCTGGAAACCAATCAGGTCGGCGTCAACCTGAAATGGGATGCGACCGACAATCTGAAGTTCGAAGCGGACGCCTCCTACGCCAAGAGCCGGCAGAACCCCGGAAACCGGATCGGCAGCGAGAATGGCGACATCGGCTATGGCGGCCTGCTCGGCACGGCGCTGGGCGTCCGCGTGACCGGCGACAGCAAGAACAGCTTCCCCGAACTGACGACCTATGGCCCGGCCGGCGATCAGTCGCGCTGGAGCGATCCCACCATCATCGGTTCGCACGTCACCGTTCGGTCAGTCCAGAAGAACTCCGATGAGATCAAGCAATTCCGTCTCGGCGGCACCTGGGAGGACGACAGCTTCCGCGTGAAGTTCGGCGGCCGCTATATGGAGGACCGCTTCCGGCTGGAGAACCGCAACACCTTCGCCAATAATTTCTGGCAGGCCTATGCGGGCTACGGCACACCTTCGGGCCGGAATACGGGCGTGCCGATCCCGACCAGCCTTTATGGCCGTCCGATCAGCCTGAACAACTGGATTCCGGGCTTCTCCGGCAATCTGCCGCCGGAACTGCTGGCCTATGACCCGCGCGCCTATCAGGAATATCTGGAAGGGTTGGGCAATCCGCAGACGACGAACATCCCGGGCTTCAACTATGCCGATCCCACGGTCGGGCCGAATTTCACGGGAGCCTTCGACCTCGCGCTCGATCCCGGCAGCGTCCAGGACATCAGGGAACGAACCTGGTCCGCCTATGTCAGCGTGAATTTCGAACATGAGATTGCGGGGATGCCCTTCCGCTTCAATGCGGGGGTTCGCGAGGAGATCACCAACCTGACGTCCAGCGGCGTCGGTCGCCTGCCCATTGCCCTTACGGGCAGCGCCGCCGACCCGACGCTCCTCAACGTCACCTTCTCCGAAAGTCAGCCGATCTCGACGAAGAGCAGCTATTCCTATCTGCTTCCCAGTCTGGATATGAAGCTGGAGGTCACGGACAATTTCCACCTCCGCTTCGACGCATCGCGGACATTGACCCGTCCTTCGCTCAACACCCTGACGCCCGTTCTGAACGTCGGTGTGGGCCAGCGCGTCGGCGCGCTGACCGCGACCGGGGGCAATCCAAGATTGCAGCCTTTCCTCGCGGACAATTTCGACTTCGCGGCGGAATGGTATTATCAGCGCAACTCCTATGCGGCGGTGAACTTCTTCATCAAGGACGTGTCGAACTTCATCGTTGCCGGCACGCAGCGCCAGACCATCAACGGCGTGGTCGATCCGACGACGGGCCAGCCGGCCGTCTTCACCGTGTCGCAGCGGGTCAACGGCCCGTCCGCCACGATCAAGGGCGTGGAACTGGCATGGCAGCATGTCTTCGGCGACAGCGGCTTCGGCTTCAATGCCAACGCCACCTTCGTCGATACGAACAAGCCCTATGACAGGACCGACCTGTCGCAGAGCGGTTTCGCGGTGACCGGCCTTGCCAACAGCGCGAACTTCGTCGGCTTCTACGACAAGAACGGCTTCCAGATCCGTGCTGCCGTCAACTGGCGCGACAAATATCTGCAGGCCTTCGGCCAGGCACAGAACAATTCGGCCTTCGGCGCCGAACCGACCTTCGTGAACGAGGCGTTGCAGGTCGACCTCAGCACCAGCTTCGACATCACGAAGCAACTGACCATCTTCGGCGAGGCGCTGAACCTCACCAACGAAACGGTCAGCACCCATGGCCGGTTCAGCAACCAGTTGCTTGACGTCTATGCCTATGGCCGGCGGTACACCGCAGGCGTTCGTTACCGCTTCTAACCTGTCTCGCCCTGGGGGGATGTCGGTTGACATCCCCTCCCTTTTTGGCGTTCCTTCCCGCTTTCCCTATCAAGGCTGTCGCCATGGTTCATCCCGTCCGCAACATCGTGATCGTCGGCGGCGGGACCGCCGGATGGCTGACCGCCGGCGTGATCGCCGCCCGCCATCGCAGCCGCATCGGCAACGGCTTCACCGTGACGCTGGTCGAATCCCCCAACACGCCGATCATCGGCGTGGGCGAAGGGACATGGCCGACGCTGCGCACCACCCTGTCGCGCATGGGCATTTCCGAAACCGACCTGTTCCGCGAATGCGACGCCGCCTTCAAGCAAGGGGCGCGCTTCGCCCGCTGGACGACGGGAACGCCTGACGACGGCTATTACCACCCCCTGATGCTGCCCCAGAATTTCGGGCAGGTGAACCTTGCCCCCCATTGGCTGGCGGGCGAGGGGGATGAAAGTTTCTGCGACAGCGTCTGTTCGCAGGGCCGCATCTGCGACGACGGCCTGGCGCCCAAGACCATCGCGACCGCCGAATATGACGCGCTGGCCAACTATGCCTATCATCTGGACGCGGGCAAGTTCGCGCCCTTCCTGCAACGCCATTGCTGCGAAAAGCTGGGCGTCCGTCATGTTCTGGCCGATGTGGAGCAGGTGCTGATGAAGGAGGATGGCGACATCCGCGCCATCCGCACCACCCAGGCCGGCGAGATCGAGGGCGACCTGTTCGTCGACTGCACCGGATTCAAGGCGCTGCTGATCGAAGGCGCGATGAAGGTGCCGTTCAGGGACTGCAACGACGTGCTGTTCTGCGACACCGCGCTCGCCATGCAGGTGCCCTATGAGCGGCCCGACAGCCCGATGGCGTCGCACACCATCTCCACCGCGCAGAGCGCGGGCTGGATCTGGGACATCGGCCTGCCGACCCGGCGCGGCATCGGCCATGTCTATTCCAGCAACCATATTTCCGACGAAGAGGCGGAACGGGAACTGCGCGCCTATATCGGTCCGCTGGCCGAGGGGCTGGGCGCGCGGAAAATCGCAATCCGGTCGGGCCATCGCGAAACCTTCTGGAAGGGCAATTGCGTCGCCGTGGGCCTGGCTGCGGGCTTCCTCGAACCGCTGGAGGCGTCGGCCATCGTCCTCATCGAACTGTCGGCCAAGATCATCGCCGAGCAGATGCCCGCCTGCCGCGAGGTGATGGACATCATCGCTTCGCGCTTCAACGCCACGACCCATTATCGCTGGGGGCGGATCATCGATTTCCTGAAGCTGCATTATGTGCTGACGAAGCGCACCGACAGCGATTTCTGGCGCGACAATGTTCGGGAGGAGACCATTCCCGATCGTCTGAAGGAACTGATGCTGCTCTGGCGTTACCAATCGCCCTGGTTCCTCGACGAGTTCGACCGGGTGGAGGAGGTCTTCCCGGCGGCGAGCTACCAATATGTGCTTTACGGCATGGGATTCCGGACAGAGGTCGACCGGCCCGCCCTGGCGCGCGACGCCCATCTGGCGGACCGCGCCCGGCGGGAAAATACCGCCATGACGGCGAAGCTGCGCGCCGGCCTGCCGCGCCATCGCGATCTGATCGACAAGATCGTGGCCCATGGACTGCAACCGGTCTGACGGCCATATAATTTGTCGTACAAGATTGCCTTCGCAAAATGGTAGCGCTATCGTTGCGGGAATAACCAGAGAGGATCAGCATGCCCATGAAGTTGCGCGCATTGGAAGCCCTGCCGCTCGCCGCCCTGTTGCTCGCCGCCGGATGCCAGCAGTCGCAGCCGGCGAACGAAGCCCAGCCGAAGGCCGAAGCGAAGCGCGACGCATCCGAATATCTGTCGCAGCCGCTGGTCACGGACATCTACACCGCCGACCCGTCCGCCCATGTGTGGAACGGGAAGATCTACGTCTATCCCAGCCACGACATCGACGGGCCGACGCCGGAGGACGATCTGGGCAGCCATTTCGAGATGCGGGACTATCGCATCCTGTCGATGGACAGGATCGGCGGCCCCGTGACGGTCGGCCCGGTGGCGCTGGATGTGAAGGACGTGCCTTGGGCCGACAAGCAGATGTGGGCGCCGGACGCTGCGTACAGGAACGGCACCTATTATCTCTACTTCCCGGCCAAGGACAAGGCGGGCGCCTTTCGCATCGGCGTCGCCACGTCGAAGGACCCGATGGGTCCGTTCAAGGCGCAGCCGCAGCCGATCAAGGGCAGCTATTCGATCGATCCCGCCGTCTTCACCGATGATGACGGATCGAGCTATATGTATTTCGGCGGCATCTGGGGCGGACAGCTTCAGCGCAATGTCGACGGCAAATATGATCCCGATGGGTCGAAGACCGATCTGGGACAGGACGACAAGCCCGCGCTGGCGCCGCGCGTCGCGAAGCTGACCGGCGACATGCTGGAATTCAGCGAAGCGCCCCGCGCGATCCAGATCCTGGACGACAAGGGCAAGCCGCTGCTGGGCGGCGACCATGACCGCCGTTTCTTCGAGGCGTCGTGGATGCACAAATATAAGGGCAAATATTATTTCAGCTATTCGACCGGGGACACCCATTATCTGGTCTATGCCATCGGCGATTCACCCTATGGCCCCTTCACCTACAAGGGCCGCATCCTGGAGCCTGTGGAAGGATGGACGACCCATCATTCCATCGTCGAATGGAACGGGAAATGGTGGCTGTTCTACGCCGACAGCCAGTTGTCGGGCCAGACCCGCCTGCGCAACGTGAAGGTGACCGAACTGCATTATAATCCCGACGGCACGATCCGGACCATCAATCCCTTCGTCGCCAAGGGGACGAAGGACGGCGCGGCCCATTGAGCGCGCCGGGCGCGGGGGAAGTGCCATCCCCCGCGCCCCACCGACCGGACGAGACATATCGAGTGACGCTGAAAACAGCGCGCTTCTTGGGGAGATAATCATGAAGACCGCTTTCGCCTTGCGCGCGGCCGGCGCGATATTGTGCCTCGCGACCCCGGCAACTGTCCATGCGCAGGCCACGGACATATGGGCGGAGGCCGACGGCAAGGCGCGGGAGATCGTCGACAGGCTGACGCTGGACGAGAAGGTCGGACAGCTTCTGAACGTCGCTCCCGCGATCCCGCGCCTCGGCATCCCGGCCTATAACTGGTGGACCGAATCCCTTCATGGCGCGATCGGGGCGGTGCCCACGACCAATTTTCCCGAACCTATCGGCCTTGCCGCCACATTCGACGCGCCGTTGATCAGGCAGGTCGCCGCCACCATCGGCACGGAGGTCCGGGCGCTGCATAGGCTGGGACGGCAGACCGGGCATCTCGGCCGGATCGGCACGGGCCTCGACACATGGTCGCCCAACATCAACATCTTCCGCGATCCGCGCTGGGGCCGGGGGCAGGAAACCTATGGCGAAGACCCCTATCTGACGGCACGGATCGGCGTCGCCTTCGTCCAGGGCATGCAGGGGGACGATCCGGACCTGCCTCTGGTCGTCGCCACGCCCAAGCATTTCGCGGTCCATAGCGGCCCCGAACCCAGCCGTCACACCGACAATATCTTCGCCACGCCGCACGATCTGGAGGACACCTACCTCCCCGCCTTCCGCGCCGCCATTGTCGAGGGCAAGGCCGGGTCGATCATGTGCGCCTATAACCGCGTCGACGGGCAACCGGCCTGCGGCAGTCATATGCTGTTGCAGGACTATCTACGCGGCGCATGGGGCTTCAAGGGCTATGTCGTGTCCGACTGCGACGCCGTGGTCGACATTTACGAGCATCACAAATATGCGCCCGACGCCGCCACCGGCGTTGCCGTCGCGCTGCGCTACGGGGTCGACAGCGAATGCAACAATGCGACGCTGGGCGGACGCACCGACCTTGGCGATCGATACAAGGAATCGCTGGCGCGGGGCCTTATCGGCATGGGCGACATCGACACCGCGCTCGTCCGGCTCTTTTCCGCGCGATACCGCAATGGCGACCTGCCGGGCCTGTCCTCCCGCAAGCCCAACGCGATCCCCCCGAGCGCGATCGGTACGCCGGATCATCAGGCGCTGGCGCTGAGCACCGCGGAAAAGAGCCTCGTGCTGCTCAAGAATGACGGCGTCCTGCCGCTGAAGCCCGGGACGAGAATCGCGCTGGCTGGGCCTTTGGCGGATGCGACCCGCGTACTGCGCGGCAATTATTCCTCGGCCAAGAGCGCTCCGCCCATTTCGGTCGCGGAGGGCCTGAAACAGGTCATGGGCGCGGACAGCGTGACGGTGATCCCCTTCAGTCCGTCGATCACGGACGGCGACCTCGTCCCCGGCACCGCGCTGCTGACGCCGGACGGCAAGCCGGGAATCAAGGCCGAATATTTCAACGCCACGGGCAAGGACCAGTTTGCAACCCGGCCGGTGCTGACGCGGACCGAAACCAGCATCGTATCGCGGGCGGCCGAGTTCAAACAGGTGTCGGACCAGCATCGGGTGTGCTGGAGCGGCTATCTGGTCGCACCGGAAACCGGCCTCTATCGGCTGGCGCTGACCGGAGTGAAGGGCGAGGTCTCGCTGAACGGCAAGCCCGTCGTCTCCGCCAGCGAATATTCGCGCTGGGCGGAACCGCTGAAGCTGGTCGAGGTGCGCATGACCAGGGGCGAGCGCTACGCCATCCGCCTGCAGGGCGAGAGCGGCGTCGCCGCCAGCCCGGCGATCTTCTGGAAGCGCGTTACCGACGATCTCGACCGTGATCTGACAGCGGGCGCGAAGGATGCCGATGTCGTCGTCGCCGTGGTCGGCCTGACCTCCGACCTGGAGGGCGAGGAGATGCCCGTCAAGGTGGAGGGTTTCGACGGCGGCGACAAGACGACGCTGGACCTGCCCGCCGACCAGCGCGCCTTCCTGGAAAAGGCCAGGGCGCTGGGCAAGCCGCTGGTCGTCGTCGCCATGAATGGCAGCGCCATCGACCTGTCCTGGGCGAAGGAGAATGCCGCCGCCATCGTCGAAGCCTGGTATCCGGGCCAATCCGGCGGGCTGGCGGTCGGCAATGTCCTTTCGGGCAAGGCCGATCCGGGCGGCCGACTGCCCGTCACCTTCTACAGGAGCGTCACTGACCTGCCGCCCTTTACCGACTATGGGATGGAGGGGCGCACCTATCGCTATTTCAGGGGCAAGCCCGTCTATCCCTTCGGCCACGGCCTCAGCTACACCAGCTTCCGCTACGCCCCGCTGACGGTCGAGCCGGTGAACGGTTCGGTCGAGAATGGCCTGAAGGTGCGCACCGCCATCACGAACACGGGTGCAAGGGCGGGCGACGATGTCGCGCAGCTCTACATCACGCCGCCACGGTTCGAGGGCGCGCCCCGCCTTGCCCTGCGCGGCTTCCAGCGGGTGACGCTGAAGCCCGGCGAGACCCGGAATGTGGAATTCACCTTGAGCCCCCGCGACCTCAGCTTCGTCACCATGGCGGGGGAGCGCGGGCTGATACCGGGCGATTATGGCCTGAGCGTCGGCAGCGGCCAGCCGGGCGACGGCGTGCAGGTCCAGCAGGCCCGCTACAGCATCGCCCGGATGATCCCGCTGCCCAAATAGGTTTCGCCCATTCCGCCGCCATTTTCCGAAGAGGACGACCATGATCAAGACCCTGCGCCGCACGACCGCCGCCTTGCTTCTCTGCGCCAGCGCATTGGCGGCGACGACCGCCAGCGCCGACACCGCCGGCAAGCCGACCACCGCCACCATCCATGCCGACCGGCCCGGCCCGGTCTATGACCGCCGCATCTTCACGCAATTCGCCGAACATCTGGGCCATGGCATCTATGGCGGCCTGTGGGTCGGCAATGATCGGTCGATCCCCAACACCAATGGTTTCCGCAACGATGTGGTGGCGGCGCTGCGCAACCTCTCCGTCCCGGTGATCCGCTGGCCGGGCGGCTGCTTCGCGGACGAATATCACTGGCGGGAGGGCGTCGGCCCGAAGGGCAAGCGCCCGATCAAGGTCAACACCAATTGGGGCGGCGTGACCGAACCCAACAGCGTCGGCACGCATGAATATTTCGAACTGCTGCGGCAGGTCGGCGCAGAAGCCTATATTTCCGGCAATGTCGGCAACGGCACGCCGCAGGAAATGGCGGAATGGGTCGAATATATCACCGCGCCCGCCGGCAGCCTGGCCGATGAGCGCGCGAAGAACGGGCACAAGGAACCCTGGGCGCTGCCCGCCTTCGGCATCGGCAATGAGCTGTGGGGCTGCGGCGGCAATATGCGCGCCGAATATGCCGCCGACGTGACGAAGCGCTATTCGACCTTCCTGAAGGTTCCCGCCGGCAAGACGCTGGTGCGGATCGCGTCGGGCGCGAACGGCGGCGACTATAACTGGACCGAAGTGATGATGCGCGACGCGGCCAAGCAACTGGATGCGCTGTCGCTCCATTATTACACCCTGCCCCAGGGCGGCTGGCCGCCCAAGGCCGATCCGGTCAATTTCGACGAGACCGCCTGGGCCGACACGCTGGCCGCCACATGGAAGATGGACGAGCTTATCACCGGCCATAGCAAGGTGATGGACAAATATGATCCGCAGAAGCGGATATTCCTGGCGGTAGACGAATGGGGCACATGGTATGCGCCCGACCCCGGCACCAATCCCGGCTTCCTGCGGCAGCAAAATACGCTGCGCGACGCGCTGGTCGCCTCCGTCAACCTCGACATCTTCGCCAAACATGCCGACCGGGTGCGCATGAGCGCCATCGCGCAGATGGTGAATGTGTTGCAGGCGATGATCCTGACCGAAGGCAGGAAGATGGTGCTCACCCCCACCTATCATGTCTTCGAAATGTACAAGCCCTGGCAGGACGCGACGGTGCTGCCGATCGACATCGACACGCCCTGGTACAACAAGGATAGGTTCGTCATGCCGGCGGTCAGCGGATCGGCGGTGCGGGCCAGGGACGGCAAGGTCCATGTCGGGCTGTCGAACCTCGATCCCAACCAGACCAATATGGTGACGGTGAAGCTGGACGGGCTGAACGCCGCCAATGTGTCGGGCCGCATCCTGACCGCCCCGGCGATCAATTCGCACAACAGCTTCGACGCGCCGGAGGTGGTGAAGCCCGCCGCCTTCACCGGCGCGCAGGTGAGCGGCGGCACGCTGACGGTGGCGCTGCCGCCCCGGTCCGTGGTCGTGCTCGACCTGCAATAACGATAATCACAGGAGGATGAGATGAAGCATCTATCTGCCCGGAAGGCATTGCGGCGCCCCTTCCGCTTCCCGGCCGCCCGCGCTTTCGCCATCGGCATCGCCGCCTGCGCCTTGGCTGCTCCGGCGCTGGGTCAGGCGCAGGACGACAGGATGACGCCCATTGCCGCCCCGGCCCAGCCCGACGCGATCGAACTGGGCACCGGCGCACTTCCCGGCGCCACGGCGAAGGAAAGCTGGCACCGCCAATATGGCAGCCGCTTTGCCCGCAACGTCACCGTTGCGACGCTGACGCCCTTCCTGCCCGATCCGGCCAAGGCTTCCGGCGCGGCGGTCGTCGTCGCGCCGGGCGGCGGTTTCCGCACGCTTTCCATGGACAATGAGGGCTATGACGTCGCGCGGGCGCTGGCGGCGAAGGGGGTTGCCGCCTTCGTGCTGAAATATCGGCTGCGCCAGACGCCAGCCGACATGGCGGGTTTCGAACGGTCGATGCAGGAGATGTTCTCCGGCGTGGCCAGGACGCCGCTGCCCGCTCCCGCCTCGGCAGCGACCGACCTTGCTCCGCAACTGGCGGATTCAACCGCCGCCTTCCGCCTGATCCGCGCACGGGCGGCGCAATGGCATGTCGACCCGGACCGGATCGGCATGATCGGCTTTTCCGCCGGGGCGATGCTGACCATGGCGACGACGCTGTCGGCCACGGAAGCGAAGCCGGCCTTCATCGGCAATATCTACGGTCCGCTGGGCAGCATGACCGTGCCGCAGGACGCGCCGCCGATGTTCGCCGCCATCGCCGCCGACGATCCGCTGTTCGGCAATCGCGACTTCAAGCTGATCGACGACTGGCGCGCGGCGCATCGCCCGGTGGAATTCCACCTTTACGAGCAGGGCGGCCACGGCTTCGGCATGTATCCGAAGGCGACCACCAGCACCGGCTGGTTCGACGCCTTCGTGCGGTGGATCGACATGCACGGCATGCTCAAGCGGGCGCGGTAACATGGTGGAAGGGAGGGGTTGATCCCATGCCGTCGGATCGGCCCCTCTGTCCTTAGCCTCCCAGCATCCGGTTCAGCCGGAACTTCAGCCGCCGCCGATAATCCTCGAAGGCGGAAACGCCGTGGATGACGCCCTTATTGGCGACCAGCGCGGCCTGGAGTTCCGGCATCGGCACGTCCTGCACATCGCGCACATTATCTTCGCCCAGCGCCATGGCGGCCGCCCTGCCCGCCGCTTCGCCCAGCGCCATGGACGTCAGTTCCATGCGGATCGTGGCAAAGGCCTGATGCGTCGCCGCCACGCAGAAGGGAACGATGAGGTTGGTGCACTGGTCCCGGTGCGGCAGCATCAGGTCCATCGGCAGCGGCGAGCGTTCATATTTCCCGCCGGTCCGCAACATGATCGAGCCTTCATTGCAGATGCCCCATCGCCCCGCCCCGTCCTGCACCGCGATGCGCCGGGTGGAATGGCTGTCCTGCCAATAAGAGCCCATGGCGACGATGCCCTTGCGGCGCGGCTCCGCGCCGTCCACGTCCGACAGGTCCCTGCCCGACCAGTTCAGCCCATTGTCGAGCCGACGCGCTTCGCGGACATAGAGTTGCGGCGACCAGCCCGGCAGGTCGTTGGGATGCGGATGGATGTGCCGGCCCCGAACCAGGCCCCATTCGCGCACCTCGCGTTGCAGGCCCGGCGGAATGCGCGGGTCGCGGCCATAGGCCATGGCGTGGAACCAGCCCCGCAGATAGGCTTCATGCGCCTTCCAGATCTTCTCCCGCGTCGCATAGTCGGCCTGGGGATAGTCGTGGCTGAGGCCCACGGCATCGATGGACATCAGCGCGCGGTTGTTGACGTCGTAAATGCCCGGCGCGACCTCATCCGCCTTCACCAGATCGCGGGCAAAGGTCCAGTCGCGTCCATATATCTGCCCCTTGCGCCGGCGGGCGTCCAGGTCGCGGAACAGCAGTTCGTAGCGGGATTCGTCATAGCCATCCGGCGCGCGGGCGGGCAGGTCCTGCCGCAGGTCGGGACGGTTGGTCATGGTCAGGCGGAAACAATAGGCCTGCACCGCCTTGTCCGCCGCGCCCAGGGGAAGATCGGGCGCCGCCGCGACATGCGGCAGCAGCGCGCCGCCCTCGCCATTCCAGAAAGGGCTGATCGGCGCGATGCTATCCTCATCGGGACGGCCGCCGCGCACCAGATGGCCGTTTTTCGCGCCGCGATAGCCGTTGAGCGGATTGGCGGCGTCGGCCGCCTCCCGCCCCACCTTGAACGCGACGCCGGCACGCGCCATGAGATCGCCTTCATAGCTGGCGTCGATGAACATGCGGCCGCGCACGATCCTGCCCGATTGCAGGAAGAATTCGCTTATGCGGCGATCGACGAGCTTGACGTCCTCCACACCGTCGGACCAGACCATCGGCACGCCCGCACTGGTCGTCATGCGCTCGAACAGGGGCACGGCAAGGGCGGGATCGAAGGCATAGCGGTTACGCGGCATGCCGCCCGCCGCCGCGAGCCGTTCGATCACGGCACGGGCCAGGCCGCCAAAGGCGTCAATGTCGCGATAATCGGTCCAGCTCAACCCGCCGGACAGCATGCCGCCCGGCTGCCGTTCCCGCCATCCGCCGACGATGATCGCGGACGCGCCCATCTGCGCGGCGCTGACGGCGGCGACGATGCCCGCCGGCGTCGCGCCATAGACGACGACATCGGCGCGCAAGGTCCGGCGCCCGACCATCGGCCTGCGCGAGGATTGGACGATGCGCGGTTCATTGTCGCGCTGACAGGCCGCCAATGCCGTGCCGGCCAGCCCGCCGGCGAGGAAAGTCCGTCGATCCATGATGCTCCCCAATAATGGAAGATTTATTTCATGCGCGGCGGCGATGATCCATTCGGTGTGATCACTTACCCATTGCGGGGAAATGCGCATTCGGTCGTTCCGGGGAGGGTATCGATCGGAAATGCAGTCTTGCCAGGGATCAGAAGGCGTTTCTGTGCACCAGAATCTGAACGGTGCCGAACAGGATCACGATGTCGCGCATCAGGCTCCAGCCATTCATATATTCAAGATCGGCTTCCACCCGCTGCAAAATATCCGCCCTGGTTTCGGTGGCGCCCCTGAACCCGCGAATCTGCGCAAGACCGGTTATTCCGGGTTTCAGCGCATGCCTTTTCCAATATTGGCGGTCGACGCGCCAGAACAATATGTCCTCCGCCGTCGACCCGATGGCATGAGGTCTTGGTCCGACAAGGCTCATCTCCCCCAGAAGGACATTGATGAGCTGCGGCAATTCATCGATGCTGGTCCGGCGGATGAAGCGGCCGACGCGCGTGATCCTGTCGTCCGTCCGGCTGGCCGAGCGGACGCCGTCCATATCGCATCGCTCCACCTTCATGCTGCGGAATTTGAGGATGCTGAACAGGGTGTTGCCCCGCCCGATCCGTTGCTGACGGAAGAAGACGGGGCCGGGCGAATCCAGCTTGATCGCAACGGCGACGGCGATCATCAGCGGCATCAGCCCGATCAGCAGGGGCACGGTGACGAACAGGTCCAGAAGCCGCTTCGTCGCCCGGTTCGCCAGGTTCAGCGGCCCTCGCGCCACCACCAGCGTGGCCATGTCCTGCCAGCGCCCGACCGTCAGCGGCGCCATGGATTCGACTTCGGGAGAGACGATCTCGCCCAATATATTGCCGCCCTTCAGCATCTGCGCCCAGGTCACGCGGCGGTCGGCGGGGCATGCGACGACCACCCTGTCGTGATCGCGCAGCAACATGCCCAGCCGGTGCAGCATATAGGGGTCGTCCAGATCGGCGCGAAGGCCGATGGCCTGCGCGTCCACCAGGGCCATCTGGCCCGGATTTTCCGGAATCGGGCAGTCGTCCACGATCAGCAGTTCGGCAAACAGCCGGTCCCCGAAATGGCGTTCGAGAAGGCGGCTCAACAGCAGCCGTTGCGCCAGCAGCAGCCCGCCGGCGCAGCCCAGCCCCGCCAGCACGGCGGCGCGGGAGAAGGTCGAGGTCGATTTCACCGCGAACAGCACGAGGAAGAAGATCAGCACCGTGCCGGCAAAGGCCCGCGCGGCATTGCGGCAACTGGTCGTCGCATTGGTCAGGCCGCGGGGATCATAGGCCTGATTGTGAAAGGCGATGATGAGATAGGCCATGAGCAGCGCCGCGACGGAGGCGCCGCTGTCGCGAAGCCCCCCGGCCACGGGCGCGAGCGCCAGTCCGACGCTCAGCCCGCATGTCAACGCCACCATGTCCCACAGCGCCAGGGCAAGGCAAAGCCAGATTCGCAAGGCGCGATGCGCCGCGGCAGGGCCCCGTCCGCCGGCAGGACGAGTCGCCATCGCCAGGTCAATTCTCGACATGCACACCTCATTTTGCGCGCCTGGAGGATTCTCCGTGCCCGTGGCACGCATTCGATCGAAACGCAGTTGATGCAGAATATCTGTTCCGGCGACCTGATCCTTATCAGCGCTAAATCAGACATAATGTCGCTTCAGGTGCAATCCGGGAGAATACAGAGGGTTGATCGACGGTCCGAAATATCAGCCGGTGCGTATTCCTGCGTAGATGACAGATGACGCCTTTCATCTATAGTTCATACAGGACAGCTTCGCGAAGCAGCCGAAAGAGCTGCGATTGGATGATGGAACAGGATGGCAATGATTATCGCGATGGCGGTCGTCTCCGGGATATGGATGCTTGGGTCCTGTAATCTCTGGCGATTGCAGAACAAGTCGCGGAACATTGTAAGGATTGGGTGGCGGGATCGGCTCTTCGCGCTGCTGTGGTTGCCGGCATCGCTTTATCTTCTGGTCATTTCACTGCCCTATCTCACCTGGGACCTTATCAGGCGGAAGCGGAGAGGACGCACATGGCGCCGGTCGGCGCAGGGCGCGAAACGGGCATCGCTGCGGCTGGTGAAATCATCCGCCCGGGTGGAGGGCCAGGACAGGCAATCGAGCCTGCCGCACCCCCCCTATGGCGGATCGCCATTGCAGGTCGTCAAGAGCAGGGCGGCGCCCGACGATGCCCTGTTCACGATCAGATCGCCGGCAGGACGGCGGCGCTGAAGTTTCAGGAGAGAGAGGAGAAGGCAGCGACGCGCCGGGGATCGGAGGACGAAGGCTCCGCATCCGGGCGCGGTGGAGCGGTTCGATCGGATTATGGCCGGTCGAACCGCTCCTATCGCTCATCCGGCCGCGAAATGCGGCGGAGGGCGGTCCATTTCGGGAGATGGCCCGATCCGGGCCGGAAACAACGGCCCGCCGATCGCCGGCCCGTGTTCCTCAGCAATCCAGTTGCCTGCCGATCCCGGCGGCGAACGCCACGCGCAAGGCATCGGACAGGCTGCGCGTCTCCAGCTTGGACATCAGATTGGCGCGGTGGATTTCCACGGTGCGCGGGCTGATGCCCAATTGCAGCGCGATATGCTTGTTCGGCAGGCCCATGGTCAGCCCCGACAGCACGTCGCGCTCCCTGGGGGTGAGCTTCTCCACCATGGCCCCTGCGCGCACCGCCCGCTGACGGCGCGCGCCGGTATCCTGGAACAGCGTCCAGCAATTTTCGACCGCGCGCAGCAGCGTCTCCCGCTCGAAGGGCTTCACCAGGAAATCGACCGCGCCCATCTTCATCGCCGTCACGGTGGAGGCGATGTCGCCATGGCCGGTCAGCATGATGATGGGGAAATAGAGTTCCGCCTCGTTCAGTCGCCGCTGCACCTCTATCCCGTCCATTTCCGGCATGCGCAGGTCCATGATCACGCACCCCAGCGGCTCGTTCGCGGCGGCCGCCAGAAAATGCGTGCCGCGCTGCCAGGTGCGGACCGTATAGCCCTCCAGCTCCAGCAGGAAGGCGGTCGCGGCGCGGACCGAATCCTCGTCATCCACGATGTGGATCAGCTTAGTGGGTTCCAATGGCGTTTCCCTTCTTGCGTCTGAGACTGAAACCGAAGCAGCTTCCCGTGACGCTCGGCTCCAGCCAGATCCGTCCGCCATGGGCTTCGACAATGGTGCGGCAGATGGACAGGCCGACGCCGGTCCCCTCTTCCTTGCTGCTGACAAAGGCATCGAAAATCCGGTCCTTGATCGCGGGCGGAATGCCCGAGCCGGTATCGGAAACCAGAAAATGCGTGGTGAGTTCGTCCGCCGCCGCGACCCGCACGGTCAGCCGCCGTTCCGGCTCCTCGCGCATGGCGTCGATGGCATTGCGGCAGAGATTGCCGATCACCTGCTGGATCTGGATCGGATCGGCAAAGATCGATCCGGTGCCCGGCGCGACGTCCATTTCGACGGTGACGTCCGCCGCCTCCGCCATGGCGGCGATCAGCGCCAGGCTGCTGCGCGCCACATCCTGCGCGTCGTGGATTTCCAGCAGCGCCTCTCCGTCGCTGGCGAAATCGCGCAGGCGGCGCATGATCGCGCCGGCGCGCACCGCTTCCTGCGCGGCGGAGCGGAAGATGCGGTTCAGCTTCGGCCGGTCCGCCTCCTGCCCGCGCATCAGCAGGATCGAACTGCCCTCCATATAGGCGGCGAGCGCGGTCAGCGGCTGGTTCAGTTCATGCGCCAGCATGGAGGCCATCGCGCCCATCGCGCTGTAGCGGGTGCCGTGCAGCATCTCCGTCTGGAGCAGTTCCAGCCGCGCCTTGGTCGCATCCTGTTCGGTGAGGTCGCGGATGAAGGCGGTATAGTGCGTCTCATGCGCGCCCTCCATCTTCACGAAGCTCATCTCGATGGGAAAGTTGGAGCCGTTGCGGCGGCGCCCGATCAGCCTGCGCGGATAGGATAGCGGCCCGTCGCTCTCCACATGGAGAGGCTCGTCGCGGACCTCTCGCGGCGGCTGCGCTCCGGTCAGCAGATGATCGAATTCCGCGCCTTCCAGCTCGCACAGATTATAGCCGAACATGCGGCAGGCGGTGCTGTTCATATAGTCGATCCGCCCTGAAATATCGACGACGAACACTGCGTCGGGCGCGGTTTCCAGGATGGACCGCAATTCCGCTTCGCGTTCCTGAAGGGCGACTTCCTGCGCCCGTTCCGCCGTCACGTCGCGCACCAGCTTGGCGAAGCCCTGAAGCCGTCCCTTGTTGTCGCGCAGCGCCGTCACCACGCAGTTCTGCATGAAGCTGCTGCGGTCGTTCCTGATGAAATGGCAGTCGAATTCGCAACTGCCATGCTCCTTGGCCAGGGCGAAGGCTTCGGCCATATTGTCTTCCATGCCGGGATGATGGGAATAGAGCAGCGATACCGGGCGGTTCACGATGTCGCGGCTGTCCCAGCCGGTGAAGCGTTCGGCGCCCCGGTTCCAGTGGACGACCCGCCCCTCCACATCGGTCATGTAGAGGGCGTAGTTGACCGATCCGTCGGTCAGCAGCTTCAATTGCTCTGTCAGGCGGTTGACATAGGCGCCCTGCCGTTCCGCCCGCGCACGCCAGAAGGTGGATTTCAGCGCCACCCCATTGGCCGCCACCATGACCAGCAGGAAGGCCAGGCCGTCCTCGCCGGTTCCGCCCCTGATCTTCACGTCGACAATGGCGTAGATGACCGTCAGCAGGCCGGCGGTGGTGACCGCGCCCGGGCCGATCCCCATCAGGGTGGCGACGGAAATCACGATCAGGGTGAGGACGGCATAGTCCCCGGCGGTCAGCGACGCGACGCCGTTGCGGAAAATCCACGAGGACGCGAGGAAGACGATGACCAGCGACGCGATATATTTGCCGAGGCCGCTCCAGCGCACTTCGGCAATCCACGCGGCCCACGCGGCGGGGACGAACCGTCGCGACGCATTACGCATGAATGCCAGCGAGAAACGCCGCTGAAGGCGCTCCCCGGCACCGGTTGCAAGCATAGTCTTTGACTCCGCGCTTATAGCCCAGAACTATTTCTTGCGACCTTGGTTTTTATTGGAGCAGGCCGGGATCGGCCCGACTCCGCTCATGCGTCATCCCCATAAGCCAGCCCTTCCTAAGGGAAATAGCTTAAGGGGAATTGCTGCGTTGCAATAGTGGTAACAGCATGGTCACGGATTGCCTAGTAGGTATTGCTACGGAATTTTACATCTTTACGGCAATAAAATCGCGCAAGAGCAATATATTAACATAGGTTATGCCGTGCCGTAGCGGCCCCTGGCGAACATCAGGAGCTGAACCAGCGCGTTTCGCCCGAGCAACAGGAGCGCAACGCCATAGGCCAGCGCTCCGGTGAGGATGGTGACGGTCAGCGCTTCGGCCGGGGCCATCTGGACCAGAAAGGGCCGCGCGCCCAGAACGCATCCCGCCATGGCCGCGGAAGCGAACAGCCCCAGCCGAACGGCGCGCCAGTAATCTGCCCAGCCGATCGGCAGCAGCAGGACCACGCCCAGGACGGAGAGCGGGTAGAGCAGCCAGGCGCGCAGGGTGAAGGCGGCGGCGATCGCGCCCGGCCCCTGATCCGCCGTCGCGAAGAAGAGGGTGCAGTTCACCACGGCATAGAGGGCGGCGAGCCATGTCTGCCATTGCGGCTTGCCAAGGGCGAGCATGAGCGACTGGTTATAGATGCCGACCGCCTGGAGCGCGCCGAAGAGGCTGAGATATTGCATCACAGGCACCGCCCCCGCCCAGCGCGGTCCGAAGACGAGATGGATGAAGGGATCGGCCACCAGCGCCATGCCGACAAAGGCCGGGGTGGTGATCAGCGATGTCGCGGATACGAGCTTGAGGAAGGCCGCCGTCAGTCGCGGCGGATCGTGCTTGAGCTGGGAGAAGGCCGGGAAGGCCACGCGGGAGAGGGCCCGCGCCAGCAGCAAGTTGGCGGCCAGCAGCGCGCGCTTGCCGACCGTATAGACGCCCGCCGCCGCCGCGCCCAGCACGACGCCCACGATCAGCACGTCGGAGTTGGAATTGAAGAAATTGGCGATGCCCGTCAGCGTCACATGACGGCTGTAGAAGAAGATTTCCCGTCCCTTCTGCCGCGCGAAGCGGAAGCGCGGCCGCCGGGGGCACGCCGCCCAGAGGATCGCGGCGCCGATCAGGGCGGTCGCCAGATTCTGCATCACCAGCGCCGTCAGCCCATAGCCAGCCATCGCCATGGGAATGCCGACCAGCGCGCCCGCCATGGTCGACAGGGTGGATCGCACCGCCAGCGGCCGCATCATCAGCGCCCGCGTCAGCCAGGCCTGCGGCACGACGTTCAGCGCGGAAAGGAAATTGGCGATGCTGAGCCAGCGCAGCACCCATGCCAGGCCCGGCTGGTCCAACGCCCGTTCCGCGACGCCGGCGCAGGCCAGGGTGAGCAGCAGCATCAGCGCGCCCAGGGCGAAGGCGATCCAGAAGGCGGTATCGTCCAGGTCGGGATCGTCGCGCCCGGCGCTGACCATCGGGGCGCTGATGCCCGACAGCACCGTCATCTGGAAGAACTGCCCCGCCAGCAGCGCCATGGCGACCACGCCCAGCGCCGCGGCGTCGACATAGCGGGCGACGATCATGAAGGCGAGGAACTGAAGCGCCTGCACGCTCCAGCTTTCGACCAGCGACCAGGCCATGCCCGATCGGATTTTCCCGGCTATGCCGCCCGTGGTTGCGGACATGATGCTTCCCTTATTGTCTTATGAAGTCGTCGCCCGCGCGGACATGCTTGACGAAACTGGCCGGATTGCCGCGCCAGAGCTGGCGGGGGGGAACATCCTGGAACACCACGGCGCCCGCGGCGATGACGCTGTGATCCCCGATCGACACGCCCGGCAGGATCGTGGCGTTGCGCCCGATCCAGACATTGCGGCCTATGCGGATCGGCCGGGGCCGGGCGGCATGCCCTTCATGCACGGCATGGAAGCTGGTGTCGAACAGGCTGGCATGATCCCCGATCCGGCTGAAGGCGCCGATCTCCACACTGGCGGCGCTGAAGATGGTGACGCCGCTGTTGAGCGATACCTGATCGCCCAGGACGATCCGGCCGTTTCCGGCGGTCTTCAGCCTGATGCGGGCAGGCTCGTTGCGCAGGCGCACAGCCTCCCCCAGGATAAGCTGCCCGGCGAGATAGGGGACGCCGCCGCGCACCCGCAAGGCCCGGCCCGCCTTGCCGCCCGCCGCCCGCAGGCGCCAGCGGGTCCATCGCGCATAGAGGTCGTCGAGCCGGGCGGTGACGAACAGTCTCATCGGCGCGTGAACACCAGTTTGGCGGGATTGCCCGACATGACCGACATGGCCGGCACCCGGCCCGACACCACTGCATTGGGCGCGATGATCGCGCCATCCTCTATCTGGCTGTTGTCCAGGATCACCGCGCCCGCGCCGATCCAGACATTGTTGCCGATGCTGGTCGGGCCGCCCGACTGCAACCCCTGTTCGCGGATCAGCCGGTCGGCGCGGTCATAGCGGTAATTGACGCCGATGATGGAGACGTTCGGGCTGATCAGGCAGTCGTCGCCGATGACGATGCCATGGCTGTGCCCGGCGATGAACACGCCGCAGCCTATGTCGGTCCGCTCCCCGATCCGCACGGGCCCTTCGCTCGCCTTGATCTTCACGAAGGAGCTGATCTGGGACCTGCGGCCGATCTTCAGCAGCCTGCTCCATTCCAGTTCCGCGCGCGGGCTGACGATCGCGCGCCCGGCGAACAGATGGTAGAGGCTGTGCACGAAGCCCGGAATGGCGAAGCGGCGTATGGCGACACCCATGCGCATGGCGTCACGCCTCGCCCAATGTCCGCGACAATTGTTCCACCGTGCGGATCTCGGCGATCTGGTCCATGCTGAGGCGCACGCCATATTGCGCCTCGAACGCGGTGATGATCCGCAGATGGGCCAGCGAATCCCAGCCGGGCACATCGTCCCGGTCGAGACGCAGGTCGATCCGGGACGGATCGACTTCGATGATGTCGCCGACAAGGTTCAGCAGGTCGTCCATGTTCACAGCCATTATTTCGTCTCCAGCATGATCCAGTCGCAATCCCTGAACGCGACATCCGCCCGGCAAAGCGCATAGTCGGTGCGGTCGCCGCCATCGGCGGCGGCAAAGCCCTGATCGTCGAAAAAGCCGCGCACCGGGCCGTTCTTGGCCGTCGGAACATGGCTGCCGTGCAGGGATGCGGCGTCGCTTTCCAGAAAGCGGCGCTTGACATCGTTCATCACGGCATGTTCCAGGCCCCGGCCCATGGCGCGGCAGCTCATCAGGAAATGCCGGATATGGAGCGCCGCGCCCTCCCGCCTCAGGGCGCAGATCGCCACTGTGCCCAATTGCCCGAAGCGGTCGCGCAGATCCGCCACGATGAGCTGCCATGCCGGGTCGGTCATCATCGCCTCCACCTCCCCCATGGTGGGGCGGCCCGTGGTCAGGTTAAACTGGTTGGTCTTGTTGAAGAGCTGATGCACCCTCAACAGGTCGGCCGGCCCGGCGTCGCGGATCGCCGCGCGCATGTCGAGCCCGCGCAGATAGTCCATCGGGTCGCAGGACGCGCACAGCGCATCCCGCCCGGCGGCCAGCGCATAATGTTCGGTCCTGGCCCTGTCCTCCGCCGTCAGGCGGCTTTTCTCGAACCAGGGCAGCGCGTCCAATATGTCGACATAGTCGGATGGATCGGGCGGCAGCAGCACGGCATGGACATCCGGGCAATATTGCCGCACGGCCGCAATCTCCGCCGCGTTGTCGTCGAGGAACACCAGCGCGTCCAGACCGATGTTGAGCTGCCTCGCAATCTTCCCGATCCCCGTATATTTGCTGTCCCAGCCTATCGCCGTCGCCGCCATATCCGACAATTGCAGCGGCATGTCGTCACGCAGGCGAAACACTTCCTCGACATCTTCCGGATTGTTCTTGCTGCACAATGCGAGCAGGATGCCGCGTTCCTTCAGCGCCTTGATCCTGAGCTGGAAGGCGCGGAACGCCTCCCCCACCATGTCGCCGCGGCCGACGCGGATGCCATGGGGGCCGTCCTCGCCCACCACCCCGCCCCACAGGCTGTTGTCGAGGTCCAGCACCAGGCATTTGCGCGCGGCGCCGAGCGCGCCGACCAGCGCATGGGCGAAGACCGCGCCGAATTCCCGCATCATCGCGTCCGTCCAGCCCAATCCGGCGATATAGTGCATCCGCCGGTCCACCGCCTGGCGCGTGCCGACCCGGCCCATCGCCTCGACCACGTCGAGCATCATCGCCCTGGGGCGCGCCCGCACGGCGCGGAGCAGCGCCAGGTTCAGGTCCAGGAAGAATTCGCGCTCGCCATAATCGCTGCTGAGGTCCGCGACGCCCAGCGCACTGGAAGGACAGGGGAAATTGGCGACGATCAGCGTCGCCGCGGTGCGCATGACCGCGCTGTCGATCCAGCCCTCCACCTCCGCCATCATGTCGTCGCGCAGGCGATGACGGTCCTCGACGGAGAGCTGGTGGAACCGTTCGAAGGCGTCGGGCCGCATCGCCTGCGCCGACAGCAGCAGGACGATGACATGGGGGTCGAAGCGCTGGAGCGCCTCGCCATGCAGGTCCTGCATATATTGGCCGAAGGGGCTGACATGGAATGCGGACATCTGGCCGACCTTCGCCGCCTCCACGCGCAGGAAGGGGGTGAGAAGGTCCAGCGTGACATTGCCCATCAACGCCACGTGCACGCCCGCCTGCGCCTCCATCTCGCGCAGCAGCCGGCCGGTCTTGCGGTAGTCGAGCGCCGCCGATCCGGCGTGCAGCGACTGCATCATCTCAGCAAAGCCCATCTGGGTGGTCATTTCTCAATCCTTTCCAAGCCGACGCCAGGCGAGGTGCAGCGTGAACAGCGTCGGGATCGCGCCGCCCAGCGTCGCCCCCCATAGCAGCCCGGTGATTCCGCAGGCGGCCCCGGCCAGCGCGCCGCAGACCGTCAGCGCCAGACCCACCACCCCCCATCCGTTGAGCAGCACCAGATCGGCGGGCGATCCCGCCGCCGTGAGCATCGCCCGGGGGAAGGCCATGGCGACCTTCCCCACGCCGTTCGCACAGGCGGCGAGGATCAGGGCCGGGCCGATGGCATAGAGGCCGCCTGTCACTATGGCGGCGATCCACGGGCCGCAGGCGACAAGGCCCGCCGTCGCCACGACGATCACCGCCAGCAGCGGCCTGGCCTCCGCCAGCACGACGGCCTGCCGGCGCGCCCGCTGCGCACCGATCAGGCGCGGGGCGAGGGTGAAGCCGACGCCGGACGCGAGCAGGCGGAAGGGAAAGATCGCGACCGACGCCAGCACGCCGAACAGCGCCAGTTCCTTCAGGTCCAGCGGGATCGGGATGATGATCCGTTCGACCTGAAGCGACACCGTGCCGAGGGCGACGAGGCCCAGCATCGATCCCGCCTCGCGCCAGCGGCGGGCGGGGTGGACGGCATCGCCGTCCTTCGCCCTGCGGCGCAGAAGGCCCCAGCCGATCGCGCCGAAGACGATGTTTCCGGCGGCGAATATGGCAAGAGGCGCCGTCCCGTCCTTCAGGCCGAAGACGACGGCCGCGGTCCCGGCCAGCAACAGGACGAAACTGGCCGAAATCGCAAGCAGCATGGAGGCGCCGGGCACGGCCCGCGCGCGAAGGCCGGTGCTGGTCGCCGCGACCAGCCCGCCGCCGGCAATCGCCAGCGCGGTCAGCCATGCCTCCGCCGGATGCAGTCCGCCCAGCAGGCCTGCCGCCATGCCCACCAGTCCGCCCACCACAAGGCCGGAGAAGATCAGGAAAGCCAGCAATCCTTTGCCCGCGCGCATCGGTCCGCGCAGGAACAGCTGGTCGACGCCCAGCGGCGTCAGCAGGCCGAAGATATTGAACAGGGCGACGGCCAGGGTGAAGCGGCCATAAGCCTCCACCGGCAGTTCCCGCGCCAGCAGCAGCATGCCCAGGGTGAAGGCCGCGCCCGACAGGCCGAAGCCCAGCGCGGCGAACAGGCTGGAGGCGGCCTTGTTGGTCGCCCGCGCGTTGGCGCCGACCGCCGTCATGCGGCCTCCAGCGCGGTGGGCGGAGGGGGCGTGCCCGCATCCGGCGAAAGCACGGCATAGGCGCGCCGCAGCCGGTCGACGAAGGCGGCATGGCCATAGTCGAGCCGCGCCCTTGCGGCGGCGGCCTCCCCCAGCCTCGCCCTCAGCGCGTCGTCGGCGCAGAGCCGCCGCAACCCTTGCGCCAGGTCCTGCGCCGTCGCGGGCGTCAACATGGCGCAACGCGCGTCCAGAACCTGGGAATGGCTTTCGATGTTGGTCGCCAGCAGCGCCTTGCCCGACGCCATGTAGGAGAAGATCTTCATCGGCGTGTTCCGGCCCTTCAGCCGCGGCGAACAGAGGATGTCGGCCTGCGCCAGATAGCGGCCGAGGCCATCGAGCGGGCGCGGGCCAAGCAGGCGCACATCGCCTTCCAGCCCGCATTGCAGGGCGAGTTGCCGATGCTGCGCGACATGATCCGCCTTGCCGCCGATCACGACCAGCGCGGGACGCTCGGCAGGCGCAAGCGCCGCCATCGCCTGGATCAGCAGGTGGACGCCCTGATAGGATTCGAGGTTGCCGACATAAAGCGCGAGCGGGCGATCCTTTGCGTTCGGGCGCAGGTCTTCGACCGGCGCCGCGGTGGCGGGCCCTTCCATCGCCACGTCGGGCAGCAGGTGGATGCGATCGGCGGCTGCGGAGCGGCTGGCGCTCTGCTGGATGGCGGGGCAGACGGCGATCACCAGGTCGCTGCGGCGGAAGGCGAATTGCTCGCACCGTTCGACGATCCAGGCGATGGCGCGGGCCCGCGGCCATTTTTCGACGATCTGCTCGCTCAGGATCGAGTCCGCGTCATAGACGAGGCGCGTTCCGAACAGCCGGGACAAGGGCAGCGCGAAGAAGGCCGCTTCCTCGACGGCATGGATGACGTCAGGGCGATAACGCCGAAGCAGGCCGACCGCGGCAAAGAGCATCCAGAGGTCGCAGACCAGCTTCCCGAGCGAAAAACCGATGGGGACATTGCGGACGCCCGGCGGGGCGGCGATGCGGTGATGCCGCACGCCGGGCATCGGCACGTCGCGCCCTTCATGGAAGCTCAGCAGCGCGACCTCATGCCCCTGCGCCGCCAGAGCTTCGGCCGCCATGCGCACGGCAATGGGCGTGCCGCGTTCCTCGTAAAAGGGCTGGGGCGCCAGCATCAATATCTTCATGAGGCCATCCTCAGGCGAAGCTGGTTGCCGAGGAAATGCAGCGGGCTTGCAAGAGCGCCATAATGCCGCGCCTGCCGCCCGGCCGAACGGATGAGCGCGCGCAGGTCGCGTCCGGGCCGGTCGGCCGAAAGCCCGCCATGCAGGATGGTTCCGAAAGTCCCGATCCGCCGCGCATCGCCGCGCAATGGCAGGGGGTCCGATCCGCGCAGCACCGTCCGGTGGCGGAAGCGGCGTTCCGGCCAGAAGGCGGGGCGCCCGCCATTGTCGCCCAACAGCAACCGGCCTTCCGGATCGCCGGCCAGCAGCCTGTCGACCAGCCGTCCTCGCGCGCCGGCCCATTTGCCGACGCCCCAGGGAAGGATGGTCAGCGCGTCCGCCGCGCCCATCGCAGCGACCAATTGTTCGGCCGGCGCGCCGTCGGCGAAACCGGCGGCGGTGGCCAGCGCCAGTATCTCCAGCCGTTCGGCGCTGACGACCTGCCGGCCGGCCAGCACCAATATGTCGGCGGAACCGGTTTCCAGCCACAGGCTTTCCGGTTCCGCGGTCGACCGGCCCGATGCCTTCAGCATTCCGAACGCGTTGCAGCCCTGCTGCTCCGCCAGCATGAAGACGGGCAGGCAGTCCTTCCCGGCGGCCGCCATCATGCGCCCATGCGCCTGCATCAGCCGGTCCCGCGGATCGTCGCCGGGATGCAGATGGACGTGCGCGTCGATCATCAGCTCAGGCATGGCGCGGCCGCCATCCGCCGGTTCGCGGCAAGGGCGCGGCAGGCCACAGGCGGCGCGCCACCTGTTCGCTCAGCAGCGGCGCGGTGGTCAGCTTGCCGCTGACCAGCATATGATAGCCCTCCGGCCCCGGACGCAGATGCCGGTCGCCCGGATGAAGCGCCCGGCCGCTGCCGTCGCGGTCCGGCAGCAGGCCGGCATAGGTGGCCAGCACCGATCCTTCGTCCAGTTCGACATTGGGCAGGCACTGGCGGATGGATGAGAGGGCGGACCGGACATCCTCCGCCGTGGGTTCGGGCGAAAGGATGCCGGGCGCGGGACGGTAGAAAGTGCCGACGAGCGTCGCGGCGCCATAACGGCGAAAGAAGAAGCTGCGTCCGCGCCCCGGCGTGGGCGACAGGGCGTAGGCGTCGCTGGCGGGGGGCGCGGGAATGTCCATCAGCAGGTTGAAGGCGAGGACCGCCGCGCTCGGCACCCGGCGCGCCGGCCCCATGCAGCGTCCCGCCTGCGCGCCGCCGCAATCGAACAGCCGGTCGGCGGCGATCCTCTGTTCGCGCCCGTCGCTTGCGTTGCGCAACAGGACGGCCTGGAGGCGGCCGCCCTGCTCGATCAGGCCGGTGACTTCGGTGGAGCGCAACACGACGCCGCCGCGCTGCTCCACTTCGGCCAGCATTTCCCTCAACAGCGCGGGCGGGTTCAGCAACTGCGCATCGTACCAGACCGCGCCGCCCAGCAGGCCATGGGATGCGACGTCATAGGCCTGCAAGACCTCCTGCCGCGAACAGGCGCCATCTTCGGGAAGCGGCACATGCTGGCCAAGCGCCGTTCGCAGCAGCCGGTCGAAGCCTCGCGCAAGGGCGAACAGCCGGGGCGAGCGGGGGGCGCCGGCATAAAGCGGCATCACGCAGCGCAGCGGCCGCACCTGATGGGGGTAGCGGTCGATATACCAGTTCTGCGCGCGGCGGCTGCGCACCCAGCGGGGGATGTTCATCGACTGGAGGTAGCGCAGCCCGCCATGGACGATGCCATAGCTGTTGACGGACGCGCCGGAGGGCTGGTCGTCCCGATCGACGAGGATCGGGCACACGCCCCGTTCGAGCGCGGCGAGCGCCAGCGTGGCGCCCTGGATGCCCGCCCCTATGATGACGGTTTCAGGCATCGGCGGACACATGCTCCACGATCTTCTCGATCCGATAATGCTGCTTGCCGTCGCCGCGGGTGAAGATGACGATCTCCGCGATCAGGCCGATCGCCGCGATCTGGATGCCCAGCACCAGCAGCAGCACGACCAGCACCAGCAGCGGGCGGTCGCCCAGCGGGATATTGCTGACCTCCCGCTGGAACAGCAGGAAAGCCATCAGGACCAGGCTGCTCAGGATCGACGCCGCGCCCACCGTGCCGAAGAAGCGGAAGGGGCGCTGCATGAAGCGGACGAGGAAGCCGACCGCCATCAGGTCCATCATCACGTCGAAATAGACGCCCGGCTTGTGCTGCGGCCGGCCAGCGTCGCTTTCGGCCTGCGGCAGGGTGAGCTGGACGACCTTGAAGCCATGCACCTCCGCCAGCAGGGGCAGGAAGCGCTGCTTCTCATCCTGGATCGGGATTTCGTCGAAGACGCTGCGGTGGACGGCGCGGACGAGGCATCCGGGATCGTCATATTTGGCTCCGGCGAAGCGCGCCATCTTCTGGAAGCCCCAGCCGCGCAGCCGGTTGAACATGGCGTCCGCCCGCCTGTCGCGGCGGGCGGCGACGACGTCGGCTTCGTCCAGATGATCCAGAAGTTCGGAGATCGCCGCGCCGCCGATCTGGAAATAAGCGGGCAGGAACAGCAGGTGCCGCCCGCTCGACTGGCGGATGCCTTCGCGCAGGCAGGCGGATTCCCCGAACTCCCGGCCGAAGCGGATGATCTCTATGGGTTCGCCGTCGCGTTGCAGTTGTTCCAGCGTGGCGACCGGATAGTCCGGCTGTCCGTCGATGACGAAGATGAACTCGTAACTTTTCCCCGAGGATGCAACCCTGTCCCGATATTCGGCATAGACGCGGGCGACATCGTCGAAACGCTTGAGGACCGGGACGATGACGGAAATGTCCATGACTTCGACCAGGTCCAGCTTTGCCGTGGCAACCATTGTTCAATCCCCCAATTTGATTTGGGCCGACAGTTTCGCGCCCAGCGACGCGAAACCCGAAACATTGCCGGTCAGGCTGGCGAGCATCTGCCCAATCACCGCCCATCCCAGCAGGAACAGCGCCAGCGACAGCCAGAGCACGCCGATGGCCAGCATCGGCAGCGCCAGCCCCCCGCCCCAGACCGCCGCCGCGACGGACAGCAGGCCAAGCAGGGTGATGCCGACGATCATATGGCGCGGCCAAGCCATGGGCCGCCGCACGAAGCTGAGCAGGATGCGGATCGACACGATGTCCAGCATCACCTTGTAGATGCGCGAGAAGCCATATTTGGAGACGCCGAACTGGCGCGGATGGTGCCGCACCTCGATCTGCGCCAGACGCGCCCCGGCCAGGCGGGAGAGGGCCGGAATGAAGCGGTGCATTTCTCCATACATGGGCAATTGCTTGATGAGGATGCTGCGGAAGGCCTTCAGCGAACAGCCGCTGTCCCGCACCGCCACGCCCATCAGCCGGGCCATGATGCGGTTGGCGCATTTCGACACGAAGACGCGCAGCCCGCCATCCTGCCGCTTCCTGCGCCAGCCGACGACGATGTCGTGCCCGGCGTCGATCAGTTCGACCATGCGGGGTATGTCCAGCGGATCGTTCTGCAGATCGCCGTCCATGGTGACGATGATGTCGCCGCGGGCATTCTGGATGCCGGCCGCCATCGCGGCGGTCTGGCCGTAATTGCCGCGGAACTTGACGATGCGCACGCGCCCGTCCCGCTCAGCGACTTCCGCCGCGCGGATAAAGGTCGCGTCCCTGCTGCCGTCATCGACCAGCACGACTTCATAGCTGGGCCGGAAGTCGGTCAATGCATTGCTGATCGCTTCATGCAAAAGCCGTACATTGTCCTCTTCATTATAAAGAGGAACGACAATCGAAACATCGACCATGCGTCCATTCCTACAATATTATATAATATTGCCGGCGATGCCCCTTATGATTTCCACAATCGGGTTCAACGCCAATCGATTCAGCGACCTTGGAAACACATTCACATAAATTTCAGAAACATACCATTATGTAGTCATACCTACGGCTAGGCGTTCTCCCCTATATTGACTTAAATTCGGTTAGATCGAATTCTTGCGCCATCGAACATCCTGTCGGCTTTTGCCGGATATGAGATCATATTCATGGCCACCACATCGGAGCATCTGGGATCGCACGCCGCCCTGCCGTCGCAGGATGGCCGGCGCGCGTCCATGGCCCTGCCGGGAGCGGCCCCTGCCCTGGCCGCGGGGTTGCTGGCCTGCCTGGTCTATGGGCTGACCATTCAGACGCGCCCCGCCCATATCGACGAATTCTACCATCTGCTGGCGGGGCGCAGCTGGGCCGCGGACGGCAGCTTCGCGATCCTGGACGGCCGTTACGAACGGGCGCGGCTGTTCACCGCCATCGTCGGCGGCAGTTTCGATCTGTTCGGGCGATCCGACCTCTGGGTGGCGCGCATTCCCTCGCTGCTCTTTTCGGGCATCAGCGTCGGACTGGTCTTCCAGTGGCTGCGGCAGAGCGGCGGCATATGGAGCGCAGTGGCCGGCGCCGCGCTGTTCGGCCTTGCCGGCTACACGCTCGACATCGCGCATTTCGCCCGCTTCTACGCCCTGCACGCGCTGATGATACTGGCCGCGGCGGGAAGCCTTTTCCTCGCCACGCGGCCTGCGGGCCGGTTCAGGCCCGGCTGGCTGGCCGCCACGGCGCTCTGCCTGGCCATAGCGGCCCATCTGCAACCGGTGACGGCGATTGCCGCGCTGGCCATGGGCTGCTGGCTGCTGTTCGACCAGCGCGCGACGATAGCGGCGATGCGCCCGCTGCACCTGATCGTGCTGGGCGCAATCGCGCTGGCCTGCGCAACCATCGCCCTGTCGCAGGCCGGGCCAGCGCTGGAAAGCTATCGCCATGCCGAGCGCTGGGCGACCGGATCGCAGGACGACGCCTTCTATTATCTGCGCGAATTCCGGGCGCAGATGCCCGCCATGCTGCTGCTCTGGCCCGTTGCGCTGGCGGCGGCGTGGCGGCGCAATCCCTCGCTGGCCAGCCTGTGCGCGATCATGGCGATGCTGTGCCTGACGCTCCACAGTTTCGCGGGGATGAAGGCGTGGCGCTACAGCTATTACGTCTTTCCCTTCATCTGCATGGCCTATGGCCTGGCCATCGGCGCGCTGGTCGAACGGTTCGGCGGCGGGGGAACGCTGCGTCCAGCCCTGCTGGCGGGCGCGGCGATGCTGCTGCTGATGGGCGGCGACGTCGCCTACCGCCATTCCGCCCGGCTGATGGCGTCGACCCTTGCGCAAGGGCCCGCCGCCCTTGCCGCGCCGGTGCCCGACGGCGAATGGGACAGGGCGGCGCCCGAATTGCGGCGGATCGCGCAAGGCAGCAGCCTGCTCGTCACCGGCGACGACCTGCGCACCCTGGCGCATATCGGGCCGTTCAACCTGTTCATCAGCCACAGCCGGCTGGGCGAGCTCAAGCCGCCGACCGACTTCAACAGCGATTTCCGCACCGGCCGTCCGCTGATCGACAGCCCGGCGGCCCTGTCCGAAGTCATCGACTGCACCGATAACGGCGTCGTCATCGTGTCCGATTATCAGTGGCGCAATCCCATGGGCGTGCGCCCCGAAATCGCCCGTGAGATCGAGCGGCGCCTGACCCCCGTCCCCACGCACAGCAGCTTCCACGTCTACAGCTGGCGGCACCCAACCGTGCGGCGTGCCTGCCCCCATGTCGGGAAGCAGGCCCTTCCCGGCACGAAAGGTGCGTCCGTGGTCAGGCCCCTGCCGCCCCGCGGGCGGTGCGTGCCGTCAGGCCAGTCATGTCCGCCTGCGTTCTTTGGCATTGCAGCAACCGCGGGTGCGGCATGACTGGTTTGCTTCCTCCCCCCGATCTGGAAACGGGGTCGGTCCAATATGCCCGCCGGTTTGCGGGGCCTTCCGGCGCCTATCTGCTCGACATCCAGGAACGCGGCCTGCGCGATCTGGTCGACGATGGGCCGCCCCTCCACCAGAGCGCGCTGGATGTCGGCGGCGGCCATGGGCAGCTTGTCGGCGGACTGCTGGACATGGGAATTCAGACGACGGTGCTGGGCTCGACGGCCGATTGCGCCGAACAATTGTTGCAGGGCGCCGATGCCGGCCGGGTGGATTATGTGACCGGCGACCTGCTGGCCCTGCCCTTCCCGGACGGCCGTTTCGACCTTGTCACCAGCATCAGGCTGCTGGCGCATATCGACGATCCGGACAGGCTGATCGACGAACTTTGTCGCGTCGCCCGCTACAGCGTCATCGTCGATTATCCGACATTGATGGGCGCCAATGCGCTGTCGGCGGCGACCTTCCCGATCAAGCGGCTGATCGAGAAGGACACGCGCACCTATCGCAGCTTCTGGCCGGCCCGGATCGAGCAGGCCTTCCGCCGCAACGGCTTCGCGCCCCGACGCCGCTTCAAGCAGTTCAGCGCGCCCATGGGCCTCCACCGCCTGGCGGGGAAGCCGGTGCGCATGGTGGAGGAAGGATTGCGCCGCATCGGCGTCACCAGCCTGATCGGCAATCCGGTGCTCCAGCGCTTCGACCGGGAGAGGAAGGCATGAGCGCGGACGGACGCCCCATCGTCGCCGTCACCGGCGCGACCGGCTTCACCGGCGGCGCGCTGGCGCGGCGGCTGATCGGCATGGGCTATCATGTCCGGTCCATGACCCGCCGTCCGCCCAGCGCCGCCGAAAGGGAGAGCGGCATCGAATGGATCGGCGGATCGCTGACCGACACCGATGCCTTCGCCCGGTTGGTGGAGGGTGCGACGGCCTGTTTCCACATCGCCGCCATGTACCGGTCGGAAGGCGCGCGGGAGGAGTTCCTGAGCGCCAATCGCGACAGCACGGCAGCGCTGCTGGCGGAATCGCGCAGGGCAGGGGTGGCGCGCTTCGTCTATTGCTCGTCCATCGGCGTGCATGGCGATGTGGCGGAGACGCCGGCGGACGAAAACGCGCCCTTCGACCCGCGCGACCCCTATCAGGAAAGCAAGCTGCTGGCGGAGGACCTGTGCCGCGACGCGATGATGCAGCCGGGCATGGACGTCGTCATCATCCGCCCCTGCGCCATTTACGGGCCGGGCGACACGCGCATGCTGAAGATGTTCCGCATGGTGCAGCAGGGCCGTTTCCTGTTCATCGGATCGCGGCGGCCGAATTTCCACCCGGTCTATATCGACGATCTGGTCGACGGATTCCTGCTGGCGATGACGAGCGACGCGGCGCCGGGCGGCACCTTCATCATCGGCGGCAAGACTTATCTGCCGTTGCGCGACTATGTCGCGACCGCCGCCAATGTGCTGAACGTGCCCGCGCCCCGGCGCACCGTGCCCTATGGGCTGGTCAACCTGGCCGCCCATGGCTGCGAACTGCTCTGCGCGCCGCTGGGGGTGCAGCCGCCATTGCACCGCCGCCGCCTGACCTTCTTCAAGCATAACCGCGCCTTTTCCATCGCGCGGGCGGAACAGGCGCTGGGCTTCCGGCCCGCCGTGGGGCTGGAGGAGGGCTTCCGCCGCACCGTCGCCTGGTATCGCAATGAAGGGCTGCTGGTATGAGCGCTTCAGCCGATCAGGCGCCTGACGCGGCCCCGGTCGCGCCGGTCCCGGCGATGGAGGCCAAGCGCCGCGACGCCCGCGACCATGCCCGCCAGCGCCGTGACGGGCGCCGCGACCCCGCACAGCGCGGCAATGCCGCAGGCCGCGCCCGCCCCGGCGCTCCATCGGACGAAGCGGGATGCGCCCGCGCCATAGTGTCGCAATATGCCCTCCAGATCGGCTATGGCGATCCAGTCCGGGCTGGCCGGCGGGCGCACCGCGACCGGCCGCACCGCGCCGTCGGGGCAGGTCAGCGACTTCACGAGCAGGAAATCGCCCGCCGCGATCGCCATGGAAAGCGGGACGGAAATCGACAGCAGCGCGCCGGAAGACCGCCGGTAATGGATCGGCCGCGTGCCGCCCGGCTGGGGCGCGCCGAGATCCACGACCATCCCCTTTTCCTGGAGCAGTCCCACCATGCCGAAATGGGTCGGCACGCTGTCGGCGCCCTGAAACCAGGGCAGGGCGTCCGCCGCCGTCCTGTCGGGGGCGTCGCCGGCTGGGGCCTTTGCGAGCAGGTCGCCTTTCGCGCTCATCATGTCTCCTTCCCTTCAGCACCTAGCGGGGAAGCAGGCGCATCGCCATGGCGACAAAGGGGCTTCATCCGATGAGTGTGGCGACTCGCCTCGCCATGGCGCCGCTGCTGATGCTGCTGGCCCTGCCGCTGACCGCCGAGCAGCCCGCCGCCGGGCAACCGCCCCTGTCGGGCGTCAACATAGCAGGCGGGGAATTCAATTCCGCGCGCAAGCCCGGCGTCTTCGGCAAAGATTATGTCTATCCCGACGCAAGGACGGCCCAGCCCTTCATCGACATGGGGATGCAGATCGTCCGCGTGCCGATCCTCTGGGAACGGGTGCAGCCGGAGCCGCTGAAGCCGCTTTCCACGACAGAGATGGCCCTGATCGACAAGTCGTTCGCCAGTCTGGCGCCGTTCCGGACCATCGTGCTGGACGTGCATAATTACGGCCGGTACGGCGGCCAGCGGCTGGACCAGATTTCCAATGGGTCGGCGATGCTGGCCGATCTGTGGCAGCGGCTGGCGGAGCATTACAAGGGCAATGGCGCCGTCGCCTTCGGCCTGATGAACGAGCCCTATGGCATGACGCCCGCCGCCTGGCGGTCGCTGGCGGACGGCAGCGTCGCGGCGATCCGGCGGACGGGGGCGGCCAATCTCATCCTCGTGCCGGGTTCCAAATATAGCGGCGCGCATAGCTGGACCACGGGCGGATCGAACTCCAACGCGCTCGCCTTCGCCGATTTTCGCGATCCCGGCGGCAATTATGCGTTCGAGATGCACCAATATCTGGATGCCGACAGTTCCGGCACGGCGACGAGCTGCGTCAGTCCGGACCTGATCGACGCGCGGCTGGCGGGTGCGACGACATGGCTGCGGACCAATGGCCATCGCGGCTTCCTGGGCGAATTCGGTGCGCCGCCGGACGACAATTGCCTGCGCGGGCTGGAGGTTCTGCTCGCCCATTTGCGCGCCAATGGCGACGTCTGGATGGGATGGACCTATTGGGCGGGCGGCGCCTGGTGGGGCACCCGCTATCCGATGAGCGTTCAGCCGACCGGCGGCCCCCGTCCGCAGGCCGCGGTGCTCAGCAAATATATCGTTGCAAGGGAGCCATGATGAAGCAGTTTTCCGTCATGAGCGCAGCCGCCACGGCGGCCCTCATGATCCCGCAGGCGGCCCTGTCCCAGACCGAGGTGGAGGTTCCGCCCGACGGATTGCGGGTCCGGCCGACCGTGCGCCTGCTCTACGACAGCAACATCCTGCGGCAGAATGACGACCTGGTCGCCGGAGAGCAGGACGACCTGCGCATCACGCCCAGCGTCGACGTGACCTACCGCCGGCAATTCGGTCTTCACCGGCTGACGGTGATCGGGTCGGCGGGCTATGATTTCCACCAGCGTTTCGAATTTCTCGATCGGGAGAGGATCAGTCTTCAGGCCGATGCCGATCTGTCCGTATCAGGTTACTGCCATGTGCAGCCCAGGGCGCGGCTGAATTTCGCACAATCGAACCTTTCCGATCAGGGCGTGGTCGTCGGCAATACGCAGCGGACGCAGGATTACAGGGTCGCGGTCGACTGCGAGAAGCCCTATGGTTTCTTCCCCGTGGCCGCCGTGGGCTATCTGAATACCAGCAACAGCGCATCTTCGCGGCGGATATTCGACATCGACACGTCCACGGCGATGGCGGGCATCGGCTATTCCAAGGCAAGCCTGGGCGAAATCCGCGCGACGTTCCAATATGAGCGTTTCCGCCGCCCCAATGCCGACGGGGCGATACCCGGCCTGCGCGACGGCGCGGAAAATTACCGCGCGGGCATCCTCTTCCGCCGGGCCGTGGCGCCGCGCCTGAGCTGGCAATTGGGCGCCAATTATTTCAAGACCAAGCCGCGCGCGCCCGGCATTGCGGACTTCTCCGGCCTGGGGGTGGAGGCGCAGGCGGTCTATACCCCTTCCAACCGGCTGTCGGTCCTGTTGGATGTCGACCGCAGCTCCCGCAATCAGAGCAATACGGGCGCGACCTATATCGTGCAGACCGACTTCACCCTGCGCGGCAATCTGAAGCTGGGGGCGCGGTCCGGCCTGTCGGCCGGCGGAAGCTACAGCCGCCGATCGTTCAAGGGCGAATTGCAGCTCGACACACCGCTGCTGCGCCGGTCGGACCGCACCCGCGCGGTCTTTGCCGGCTATCGTTACCAGTTGCGCAGCCGCCTCAATGCCGGGGCGGAGATACGCCATGAGTGGCGAACAACGGCCGTCGACCAGTTCCGGTACAAAAGTACGTCGGGACTGCTGTTCGTCGGACTGGATCTATGAGGTACTGGCCATGAAACCGATCTTCCCTGCCCTTTCCGTCCTGATCCTTGCGTCCCTTTCCGCAGCCGTTCCGGCGGTGGCGGCCAATGCCGCGCCGGGCGCGGCGCTGGCGTCCAGCTACATATTGGGCGCCAATGACGAGATAAGGGTTTCCGTCTTCGGCGCCTATCCGTTCGACGTCAAAACCCGGATCAAGGAGGACGGCAGCGTCACCCTGCCCAGCGTCGGGGAAGTCGTGGCGCAGGGCGTGACCGCCAATGCGCTGGCGACCAAGGTGCGCGATCAGTTGAAGGCGGGCGGATATTTCGTCAATCCGATCGTCAATGTGGAGGTGGTGAGCTATGTCAGCCGGGCGGTGACCGTCTTCGGCAATCTCCAGAATCCCGGTGTCTATCCGCTGGACCGGCCGCAGACGATCGCGATGATGCTGGCCCGCACCGGCGGCGCGCGGACCGATGCCGCGGATTACGCCATATTGCAGCGCCAGGGCGAGGAAGACCGCCGCATCCCGCTGGAAGACCTGAACAGCGCGACGGGAACCGGGCAGATGCTGCGCCCCGGGGATTCGCTGTTCGTGCCCAAGGCGGAGGACGTCTTCATCTACGGCCAGGTCAACAAGCCGGGCAAGATCACCTATGAAAGCGGCATGACGCTGCGCCAGATGCTGGCGCAGGCGGGCGGGCCGACATTGGGCGGGTCCGAAAAGAAGATCAGCCTCAACCGCGGCAACCAGAGGATCAAGCGCGCCGACCTGGACATGCTGGTGAAGCCGGGCGACGTCTTCACCGTCCAGGAACGCATCTTCTGATCAGGCTGGGAAGGAACCCGAAATGCCCCTGTTTTCCTGGATAGCGCGGTGGCTGAGGCCCAAGCCCCAGCCCCAGCCCAAGCCCAAGCCCAAGCCCCAGAGCAAGGAGCTGGCGCGCCGCATGGCGGCCATCCGCGCCGCCGCCGCCGCCGAGCCCGCCACCCCGGCGCCCCCGACGGCCGACATGTTGCGGTCGGCCATCCGCAAGGGGTTCAACTCGACCCAGCCCGTCACCAGTTCCAGCCATCTTCACGGCCGGCAGGAACAGTTGGAACTGCTGGTCGAGGGCGTTCTGGATCGGGGAAATCACGCCCTGATCTACGGCGCGCGGGGGTCCGGCAAGACGTCGCTGGCGCGGGTCTTCGCCAATATGGCCGACGACCGGGGCTTCGTCGTGCTCTATTCGGCGTGCGAACCCGATCAGGATTTCGGGGCGCTCATCAGGCCCTATGTCGATGCCCTGGCCGGGGCGCCGGTCGACTGGCCCGCGGACCGTCCGGTCAATCCGCGGGACGTGGTCGAGCAGATCGCGCCGCGCGCCCGTCGCCGCTTCATCCTGATCCTGGACGAATTCGACCGCATCACCGACAGCGCCGTGCAACATGACGTCGCAAGGCTGATGAAGATGCTGTCCGACGCGGCCATGCCGGTTCATATCGTCGCGGTGGGCATCGCGGCGGGGGTCGATGCCCTGATCGCGGGCCATGCGTCCCTGCGGCGGCACATGTCGGTGATCCCGATTTCGCGGATCGAATCCCAGGCGGTGTTCGACATCATCGCCAAGGGCGCGGGGTCGATCGGCATGGGCTTTACCGATGCCAGCCGGGAGACCATCGCCCATCTCGCCTGCGGATCGCCCTATCATGTCCGGCTGTTCTGCGCCCTCGCCTGTTTCGAGGTGATCAAGCGGAAGGAGCGGAAGGTCGACCTGCCCGCGACGCTGGCCGGGGTGGCGCGGGCCGTCAATGACTGGGCGCTCACCAATGCGGAGGACGCCGCGCTGTTCCGCAAGGTGATCGCGACGAACAGCCCGCACTGGAGCATGATCGAAACCATCGCCCGCACCGCCGCCGCCCACGGCTTCATCACCCGGCACGCGCTGGCGGATGAACGGGGCGAGCGCATCCTGTCCCAGTTGCGGGACGCGCTGATCATCGATGCGGCAGAGGATCGCATCGCCTTCCAGGACAGTCTGGCGCCGCAATTCATGCTGGCCATGCTGTTCGCCGCGCAGAACAGCGAGAAGATCGATGAGAACATCATCAGCATGAACGATCTTCATCGCCCGATCGCCGCCGAATAGGCCGGATCGCCATCGAATAGGATAGTGACTATGCTGATATTGGACATATTCCGCGCGATATTGCAGCGCTGGCGGCTGGTGGCGGGGATATTCTGCAGCGTCATGCTGCTGACCGCGATCTGGATATTGATGACGCCGCGCGAATATGTGGCGTCGGCCACGCTGCTGTTCGACACGCGCGCGCCCGACCCGCTGCCGGGCGAGACCCGCGCGGCCGGCGAACCCGCCGCCATGCTGGCGACCGAGGCGCAGATATTGCGCGGGGAGGCGATCACCGGCCATGTCACCCGCGCGCTGGGCCTCGACAAGGAACCCGAACTGCGCAGGCAGTGGTTCGACCAGACCAACGGAACCCAGACCTTCCAGGGCTGGTTGAACCGGCGGGTCCAGAGCGGGCTGGAGGTCACGCCCAGCCCGGCGGGCAGCACCATCGACATCGCCTATCGCAGCACCGATGCGGCCAGATCGGCGGAGATGGCGAATGCCTTTGCCGATGCGTTCAACAAGACCCGCCTGTCGATGAGCAATGATTTCGCCAAGCGCTACGCCGACTGGTTCAAGACCCGCCTCAGCGAATCCGAGGCGCGGATGGAAAGCGCGCAGAGCGAACTGGCGAAGTTCCAGCGCGAGCACGGCATTGTCTCCACCGGGGCGATCGATGCGGAAAGCACGCGGCTGAGCGAATTGTCGTCCAAATTGTCCACCGCCGAAGCGTCCGCCGCCGATGCAGGCGCCCGCGCCGCCGCGGGGGCGAGCATGCCCGAAGTGCAGTCGAGCGGGGTGGTCCAGGGATTGCGTGCGCAGATCGCGACCAAGTCGGCCGAAATCCGCCAGATGTCGGCCGAACTGGGGCCGAGCCATGAGTTGATGCGGGCGGCCAATTCCCAGCTTGCCCAGTTGCGGGCGGCACTGGCGCAGGAAACGGCCAAGACTTCGGGCAGCCTGTCCGCGGCCAGTTCCGCCGCCGCGGCCAACCGGGGCGCCATGCAGTCGCTGCTGAACCAGCACCGCGCCCGCATGCTGTCGCTCGCGGGCGACCGGGGCAAGCTCAACGTGCTGGAAAGCAATGTGGAATCGGCCAAGAAGCAATATGAGACCGAGACGCAGCAAATGGCCGAACTGCGCGCGAAGAGCAGCATCCCTTCGCTGAACGTGCTGCATCTGAACGCCGCAGAGGCGCCCTTGCTGCCGAACGCGCCGAACATTCCCGTGCGGCTGCTGATGATGACGATATTGGGCCTGATGCTCGCCATCGGCACGGCGGTCCTGCTGGAATGGCTACAACCCCGCGTCCGCAGCCGCGATGCGATGACATATCTGACCGGCGTGCCCGTGCTGGGACAGGCCGACCTCCGTCACATCGGACAGCAACTCCGCCTTGAAGGAGCCAAATGGTCATGAGACTCCGATCCACAGAGAGAAGCGAGCAGCCCGGCGCGATCTTCATCGCCGCCGGCCCGGGCGAAAAGCCCGAGATGAATGCCGTGGGGCCGATCCAGGTCGATCCGCTGGTCGTGGCGATCAGCGACCCGGAAGACCGGCTGGCGGTGCAGGCGCGCGACATACAGTCGACGCTGGCCGCGCTCCGCCTGGCGGACGGGCGGGCGCCCTCCTCCATCGCCGTCCTCACGGTCGGCGCGGTCGACGAGGCGGCGATCCTGACCGCCAATGTCGCGGTGTCGGCGGCGCTGAGCGGCTTGCGGACGCTGCTCGTCGACATGAAGCAGTCGGACTTCGTCCAGCACCGGCTGCTCGGCCAGACGCCGGTCACGCCCACCGATCCGGAAGATGACCTCCACGCCTTCGTCCGGCCTGCCTCGATCCCCAGACTGTCCCTGCTGGCGGCCGCATCCGACAGCCGGGACCTGGCCGATATGATGGCCGATTTCGACCTGTGCCTGGTCGACGCCAGCCATGTCGAGGACCTCGCCCTGGCAGCGGCCGGCGCGGAGGTGGCGATACTGGCCGTCAGCCGCGACGCCACCACCACGGCGGACCTCAAGTCCACGATCAACAAGCTGTCGATGCTGGGCATGCCGTTGATCGGCACGGTCATGATCGTGTGACGGCATGAAGCGTGGAACAGGCATGAAGATCGTCCATATCTCCCGCCAATATCATCCGGGCATCGGGGGGCTGGAGAATTTCACCCGCAACCTCTGCGAGGAGCAGGCGCGGGCGGGCCATGACGTGCGCATGGTCACGCTGAACCGCATCTTCGACGGCGATGGCGCGGAACTGCCCGCGCGAGAAACGATCGGCGGGGTGGAGGTCGTCCGCCTGCCCTTCCGCGGCGGACGGCGCTATCCCATTGCGCCGGCGGTGCTGCGCCATGTGCGCGATTGCGACCTGATCCACGTCCATGCCATGGATTTCTTCGTCGATTTCCTGGCCCTCACGCGCTTTCTGCACCAGAAGCCGATGGTGCTCAGCACCCATGGCGGCTTCTTCCACACAGATTATGCGCAGCGGCTGAAGCAGGTCTATTTCCACAGCATATCCCGCCTGTCGCTGAGCCGCTTCCACGCGACGATCGCCTGTAGCGAGGCGGATCAGGACAGTTTCGCGCGCATCTGCCGCCAGAGGCTGACGCTGGTGGAAAATGGCGTCGACATCGACAAGTTCGCGGCCGCCGCCGACCCGGATGCGCGGGCGATCCTCTATTTCGGCCGCATCGCCCCCAACAAGCGGATCGATCGGCTGATCCGCTGGTTCGCCGCGTTGAATGCGCTGGACCCGGCCTGGTCGCTGATCGTCGCGGGCAAGCCCATGGGCGTCGCCCTGTCCGACCTGCGCCGGATCGCCGTCGAACAGGGTATATCCCAAAAGGTGGAATTCCACGACAGCCCCAGCGACGAGGCGCTTCGCGCGCTGATCGGGCGCAGCAGCATCTTCGCGTCCGCCAGCGCCTATGAAGGGTTCGGCATATCGTTGATCGAGGCGGTTTCCGCCGGCCTCTATCCCGCCGCCAGCGACATTCCGGCGCATCGCCGGTCCTGCGAGAAGCTGGGCGTCGGCACGCTCCTGCATTTCGACGATCTCCTGTCGGCCGCGCGGCTGCTCAAGGATTTCCGCACCGCCAGGGTCAGGGGAGCCCTGAAGGACGCGGCCGAACCGCTGCGCGGCTATAGCTGGCCGGAGGTCTCGGCGCGCATCGTGCATATCTACGACCAGATATTGGGCCATCGCCAGCGGGCCATCGGTCCGGTGAAGGTCGCCGTTCTCTCCCAGACGGAGGCGCTGGCGGAAATCCGGTCCCATGTCCGCGCGCAAAGGCCGAAGGTCATCGCCTTCTGCAACGCCCATATGGCCAATCTGGCGCGGAAGGACGACCGACTGGCCGGGGCGCTGAGCAATGCGCTCGTGCTGAACGACGGCATCGGCGTCGATCTGGCGAGCCGGTTGCGCTATGGCCGCTCCTTTCCCGTCAACCTCAACGGCACGGACTTCATCCCCGCGCTGCTGAAGGACCATCCCGAAGGGCTCCGGCTGTTCCTGGTCGGCGCGGCGCCGGGCGTGGCGGAGCGCGCGGCGGTGACGCTGCGCCGCCTGTGCCCGCGGCTCTCGATCGTGGGAATGCAGCATGGTTTCTTCGACCCGCAGGAGGAAGCGGGCCTGAGCGACCGCATAGGGGCGAGCAAGGCCGATCTGGTGCTCGCCTGCATGGGCAATCCCCGGCAGGAGATCTGGGCGGCGCGCTGGGCGCCGGAGTTCGGACGGCCCGTGCTGTGCGGCGGCGCTTTGCTCGACTTCCTCGCCGGACGGGTGCGGCGCGCCCCGGCCTGGGTGCAGCGGGCGCGGTTCGAATGGGCATGGCGGCTGTTTCAGGAGCCGACCCGGCTCGCGGACCGCTATCTGCGCGGCAATCTGAGCTTCATCGTCCATGCGCTGAAGGATGCCTGGCGCGGGCAGGATTGGGAGGATACGCCCCCGCCAGCCCCGACCACAGCCCTGCGGGGGGCCGATGCGGCCTGACCCCAGCATGGCCCGGCGCCGGACGACCATGCCGAAGCGCATTTCGGTCGTCATCCCGTTCTTCCAGCGCAAGCGCGGGCTGCTGCGCGAAGCTGTGCGGTCGGTCGCCTGCCAATATCTTCCCTGGCCCGCCGAAGTCGAACTGATCGTCGTCGACGACGGTTCGCCGGTCGCGGCCGACCTGGATGTCGATAATCTCGCCTTGCCCGACTGGATCAGGCTGCGCATCCTTCGCCAGGCCAATGCCGGCCCGGCGGCGGCGCGCAACCATGGCCTGGACGCCCTATCGCCGGATTCCGGCTATATCGCCTTTCTGGATTCCGACGATCAATGGTCGACGCACCATCTGGCCTGGGGGATCGACACTTTGGGCACGGCGCATGATTTCTACTTCTGCGACAGCGCCATGCCGCCGACGACCATGTTCGCGGCCATGGCGTTTTTCCAGGCGCTGCCCGCGCAGCAGGGGGTCGAACTGCTCGACGGGACGCGCGGCACCTATCGCTTCGTCGGGACGAGCGGCGGATCGTCGATGGTGCGCGACTATCTGTGCCAGACATCGTCCGTGATCCTGCGCAGGTCGGCGGTGGGATCGCTCCGGTTCGAGGAGAGCCTGCGCTATGCCGGGGAAGACTGGCTGATGTGGGCGCGGATTGCGCATCGGGCGCGGGGCATCTGCTTCTCGCTTTCCGCCAACAGCCTGCGCGGCGAAGGCATCAACCTGTATCGCGACGCGCATGAGCGGCTGGGCGGGCGCAACCTGCGGCGCATCCTTTCCATGATCCGGGCGAACGAGCTGATGGGGGCGATCGACGGCATCGATGCGCAAAGCCTGATGCTGACGCAGCAGCGGCGACGCAGCTTCCAGATGGAACTGGCGGCGATCCTGATGCATCCGCGGCTTTATCTGGGCCTGATGGACCGGCTCCAGCGGGCGATGATCGCAAGGGCCTACCGGCACCTCTGGCGTGACCTGCCCGGCTGTTGGACGGAAATCCTGCGCCGCAAGCTGCGCCCGGCGGCCCTGCGGGAGATGCCTGCGTGAAGCTTTATTATTACCGGGCGCCGCAGGGGAATTTCGGCGACGACCTGAACGGCTGGCTCTGGGAAGAACTCGCGCCGGGCCGCTGGTCGGACGAGGATGATGGCGAGCTGTTCTGCGGCATCGGCACGATCATCGGCAACGACATGCCGCAGGCGAAACGGATCAGGGTGTTTTCCAGCGGCATCGGCTATCGTCCCGTGCCCGCCGATTTCGACAGCGGGCGGTGGAAGGTGACGGCGCTGCGCGGGCCGCTGACGGCGCAGGTGGTCGGGCGGCCGGAACGGGCGGTCGCGGACGGTGCGCTGCTGCTGTCGACCCTGCCGCGGCTGAAGCCACTGGCCGAGGAAGAACGGCACGGGACGATCTTCATTCCCCATTATGAGGCGATGGACGAAGGCCCCTGGGAAAGGGCCTGCGGGCTGGCGGGCGTGGAACTGGTCGATCCCCGGCAATGCGCGCATCGGGTGATAGAGCGCATCCGATCGGCGCGGCTGGTGATCGCGGATTCCATGCATGCCGCGATCATCGCGGATACGATGCGGGTGCCCTGGGTGCCCGTTGCGTCGTCCCGGCGGATCAACAGCTTCAAATGGCTGGACTGGACCCTGTCGCTGGACCTGCCCTATGAGCCGGTGGCGCTGCCCTCGATCAGCCTGCGGGCCTATTATGAGGGGCAGGTGCAGCGCTGCATCGGACAGGATTTCCGCCTGCCGCGGCCGGACAGGGATAGCGCCATGGCGCATTATCGGCGGATGATGCGGCGGGAGGGCAATGCGCTATGGCAATCGGTGCGCCCCAAGGTGAAGCATCACCTGCGCGCGCTGCCGGGGCGCCTGCCGGCGCAGCGTGCCGCGCGGGGCGCGATGACGCGGTGGGACAGGCGGCGGACGGAGCGCATGGCGACGGTTTTGCATCGGCTGGTCGGCGCGCCCGCTTTCCTGAGCGGCGATGCGATTTTCGCGCAGAGGGTCGAACAGTTGAGCTATGCGCTGGATGGCATTGCGGGGGGCCGTGAAGGCTGAATATTGCCTGCGGGGGCCTTAACGCGCAAGCATCCGCGCCCTGTGCCGCCGGACCAGATGACGGGCCAGCATCGGCCAACTGCGCCGGTCGCGCAGCATTTCCATCAGCAGCGCCCCCGGCCGGCGGGCGCGCAGGTGCGGATAGGCGCGGTTCCAGATCGCCTGGTCGCGGATCGCGTCCGCCCGTTTCGACAACAGCCCCGCCAATGCCCTGTCCGCCCGGATGCGCGGGCGGGCGAGCAGGCCCAGCGTATGGTCCCGCATGGCCTGGAGGTTGAGGATGGTGCGCGACTGGCCCGAACTGTCCGAGGAGATCGAACCGATGCGCTGCGTGAAGAGGTAAAGCCCCTCCCCCATCAGCATGAAGCGCGCGCCGGCCAGCAGCCAGTCCAGAACGAAGGCGAAATCCTCGCCATGGCGGAGGTGAGGCGGATAGTGCAGTCCGCGCGCATGGAGGAAACGGCGGCGGAAGATCGGCTTTAGCTGGCCATAATCGAAGGGGGAACGGCCGGTCATGCACTGGCCGACGAAATCCGCCGCGCCGACCTGCTGCACATGATCGTCCGCCAGCCTGAGCGCCCGGCCCGCCACGGCCTGTGCCTGCCAGTCGAAGAACAGCAGATTGTCGGCCACCAGATCGGCCTCATGCCGCCTCGCCACCCCGGTCATGCGTTGCAGCCGCCCCGGCAGGAACGCATCGTCGGCGTCGAGTATCGCGATCCACTCGCCCTGCGCCGCGGCCAGCCCCCTGTTGCGCGCGACCGAAGGTCCGCCATTTTCCGCGCTGACGATCAGGCGGACATTGTCGTGCATGCGCGTCAGGCCCCGCGCCACCCGCAGCGTGTCGTCGCTCGACGCATCGTCGATGATCAGCACTTCGACCGGCACCTGCTGCGCCAGCGCCGAATTGACCGCGCGAACCAGCGTATCCTGCGCATTATAGGCGGCAATTATCACCGAGACACAAGGGGTTAGGTTCCGCTGCATAGGTGTTATGCCTTACTCGAAACAGGGGTGGGCTTTGGATATAACAGCCGCACAAGCAGCAGCGAATTGAGGGAATACCCCTAGGATATGTCCCAAGGGTCCGAACCCGATCTTCCCAGTGCGGACAGACAATATGCCGATGGTCGCCATTTACAGACGCGGTTTCCTGCCCTTGTCGGAGACCTTCATTGCGGACCATATCCGGTCGCTGCGCCGATACCGCCCCTTCGTCATGGCCGACGACATTGTCGGCGGCCATTATCGGGACGGACAGCAACTGCATCTGCTTCATGAACCCGGCGCCGGAAAGTGGAAAAGGATCAGCAGTCGGCTGACCGGACATTACGACCATCTGGACGGACAACTGTCCTCACGCTCCGCCGGCCTGATCCACGCGCATTTCCTTCAGGACGGCGCGGGCATCCTGCCGCTTGCCCTGCGGCGGCGCATGCCGCTGGTGGTGACGGCCCATGGCTATGACGCGACCGTCACCGCCCGCGAACATGCGCGGCGCACGGAAGGGCTCTGGTACCTGATGCTGAAGCCCGTCCTGATGCGCTATGTCGACGGCATCATCTGCGTGTCGAACTGGATCAGGCAGTGTCTGCTGGAGGCCGGCTATCCCGAAGGCAAGCTGCGGGTCATCCGCCTGGGCATCGACCCCGCCGCATTGCCGCAGGTGGATTCCCCCTCGCTGCGCCGGGGCGCGCTGTTCGTGGGCAGGCTGGTCGAGAAGAAGGGCGTCAACTTCCTGCTCGACGCCTGGGCGAAGCTGCCGCCCCGCCTGCGCGAGGAGCCGCTGACCATCATCGGGGACGGCCCGATGAAGCCGGCGCTGATGGATCAGGCACGAAAACTGGGCATCCAGCCGGTATTTGCCGGCCCGCAGCCGCGAGAGGCGGTGTTCGCCGCCATGGCCCGGCACAGGATCTTCGCCATGCCCAGCATCCGCGCCGCGAATGGCGACAGCGAAGGGCTGCCCATCGTGCTGATGGAGGCGCAGGCCCTGGGCATGGCTGTGGTCGCCTTCGACGACGGGCCGATGCGCGAAGCCATCCGGCCGGGGCAGAGCGGCCTGCTGGCGGAGCGGCGCGACACCGGCAGCTATGCCGCGCATCTGGAACGGCTGCTGCTGTCGGCGGACCTGTGCGAAAGCTTCGGCCGGGCGGGACGGGAATGGGTCAACAACAGTTTCCACATCCGGTCCAACATGGCGGAACTGGAAGATTATTACGACGAAATCATCGGCCGCAGGGAGAGACGCCATTGAACATCCCCATTTCGGCCGCCCTCGCACCCCATGGCGTCACCAACGCCCGCATCCTCATCCTGTCGCGCCACGATTATCGCACGGCGCGCCGCGCCAGCGTGCATTTCATCGCCCAGAAACTGGCCGAACGGGGTCATGACGTCGCCTTCCTGTCCATCGGCTACAGCTGGCTGTCGCGGCTGCGCGGCGACAGCCGGGCGGCGCTGGACCCGCGCGCCAACCGCTGGGAAACGGTGGACGGCCTGCGCGCCTATCTGTGGCGGACCCGCTGGCATCCGGTCAAGATGCCGGTGCCCGATGCGCTGACCGGCTGGCTGTTCCACCGCTGGGCGGGCATGGCCTGCCCCGCCCTGGACGAGGCGGCGGCGACGGCGGACCTCATCCTCATCGAATCCGGCATCGCCCCCGCGCTGATCCGGCGGGTGCGGGCCATCGCCCCGCATGCGCGGATCGTCTATCGCGCGACCGACCTGCTGGCGACCGCCGGCGTGCCGCCATGCATCGAAACGACGCTGCACAGGCAGGCGCGCGACATCGACATGGTCGTGGTCGTCGCCCGCAGCATGCTGCCGCATTTCGACAGCTTCGACTGTCCGCGCATCTTCATTCCCCATGGCGTCGACCTGCGAAACCTGCGCCGGCCGACCGTCAGCCCCTATGACCGGCCGCATAATGCGGTGGCGGTCGGATCGATGCTGTTCGACGAGGGCGCGATCCGCACGCTGGCGCAGGCGGTTCCCCATTTCACCTTCCACATGATCGGAACGCCCAGGCACGCCTTCCCGTCCAATGTGGTGCTGCACGATGAGATGCCCTTCGAACGGACGCTGCCCTATATCCAGCATGCCGATGTCGGGATCGCGGCCTATCTGCCGGCGGAAGCATCGGCCTATCTGGCGGATTCCAGCCTGAAGCTGATGCAATATGGCGCCATCGGCCTGCCCGCCGTCTGCCCGGATTTCGCGGTGGGCGAACATGGGCTGCGTTTCGGCTATCGGCCGGGCGACGCCGATGGGATGGTGCAGGCCTTCGCCAGGGCCGCCCAGACGCGCCGGCGGCCAGCGCCGACGCAGGATTGGGGCGATGTGGCCGACCGGCTGGTGGAGGTCGCCCTTGGCTGAGCTTGTCCTGCAAAGAGACGTCCGGATGCAAGGCGCCGGGGACATGCTGCGCGCGGTCGTGCCGGTGGCGGCCATGGCGCTGCTGGCGGCGACGGTCCTGTTCAACCCGTTCCTCGCCTGGGTGAACAGCCATGTCGCGCCGATGAACGGGTCGATCGTGTCCGTGATGCAGGGCGGCATCGTCATCTCTGCATTGCTGCTGGGCCTGTTCCAGCCGGTCGCGCTGGCGGCGCGATGGTGGACGCTGGCCGCGCTGCTGGTGATGGCCGTGCTGCTGACCAGCGCGATCCGGGCGCAGTTCAATCCCAAGATATTGGGCGACGTGCTGCTGATCCCGGCCTTCATCCTGCTGGGCACGGCGCTGCGCGCCGACCTGTTCCGCCGGTCGGTCCTCGTCATGCAGGCGTGCATCCTGCTGGTGGGCATGTGGGAACTGGCGCGGCCGGACCAATATGGCGCCTTCTTCAACGTGGTCGATTATTATGTGAACACGCGCGGATATGACGCCGACGCCTTCTGGGCGGGCGGATCGCTGTTCCTGAGTTCGGAACGGCCGGGCGGGCGGCTGTTGCTCAACGGCTTCGGTTTCCATCGCGGGTCGTCGCTGTTCCTGGAGCCGGTGTCGCTCGGCAACTGGGCGGTCGTCGTCACCATCTTCACGGCGGCCTGCTGGCGCGAACTGTCGCGCTGGGGCCGGGCCTTCATGGTGGCGTCCACCTTCGCGCTGCTGGTGATCTGCGACGGGCGGCTCGCGATGACGGTCATCCTGCTCTTCTGCCTCTATCTGCCGCTCTGCCGCTATCTGCCCGACCGCTGGAGCGCGATCTACCTGCCTGTCATGCTGGGCCTGCTTTGGCTGGGGGACGCGTTCGGCCTGCTGATGCCCAATGGCGACAATTTCGCCGGGCGGCTGGGCATCGGCCTGCATGCGCTGGGGACGATGGATGCCGCCGCATTGCTGGGGGTCAGCCCCGAATTCGCGCGGCTGGACGATGCGGGATGGGCCGATTTCATCCAGTCCCAATCCGTGCTCATCGCGCTCGGCCTCTGGCTGGCGCTGTCGCTCACCGGGTTCGGCAGGGCGCCGGGCGACCGCATGGCGAAACATGGCACCATGCTGTTCCTCATCCTGTGCCTGCCGATCAGCAATTCGCTGCTCTCGATCAAGACGGCGGCGTTGATGTGGGCGCTCTACGGCTTCTGCTTCGCACGCGGGCGGAGGGCAGCGGACAGCACGCCCCCGGCATGAGCGGGCGGCATATTCCAGCGCTGGACGGGTTGCGCGGCTTTGCGGCGCTGATCGTGATGCTGTCGCATTTTCCCGATGTCGGGCTGCCGCCCTGGGTCAATCACCGCCTGGGCGATTATGGCGTGATGCTGTTCTTCGTGCTGAGCGGTTTCCTGATGGGCCATCTCTATCTGGGGCAGAAGCCCGACGTCGCGGCGCTGCTGCGCTATGGCGCGGCGCGGGCGGGGCGAATCCTGCCGCTTTATCTGGCGGTGTCGCTGCTGTCCTTCTTCCTCTTCAGCTATGCCGATCCGGCCTTCATCTATCGCATAGACGGCCAGCAGCTCCTGCGGTTGCTCAGCTTCACCAGCGCGCAGCCGATCTTCTGGTCCATCGGCCCGGAATTCCAGTTCTATTTCCTCTTTCCGCTGATCTGGATGGCGTTCCACAGCAGCCGCCCGAACAGGCCGGTCGCCTTCCTGGCGCTGGCGACCGCGATCTGCCTGAGCTATGCGATCAGCAGTTGGACGCCGGGCTTCTCCGTCTTCGCAAAGCTGCACATCTTCATCGCCGGGATCGGCACGGCATTGCTGATGAAGGCGGCGCCGCCGCGCCCGCCGCTCGCCATGCTCGTGCTGGGAAGCGCCCTGGCCTTCCTGGCCGCCATCCTGCTGTCGCCGGCGTGGGCCGAACCCTTCCTCTTCCCGTCGACGCGCGGCGACCCCAAGCATATCGGCTATTATGGCGATCTGGCGAAGGTCCTGCTCTGCGCCTGCGTCATCCACAGCGCGACCATCGACCATCGGCTGAACGACTGGCTGTGGGGCAATGGCGCGATGCGGCGGCTGGGGGCGTGGAGCTTCTCGCTCTATCTGCTGCACATGCCCGCTTTCTATCTGGCGGGATATCTGCCGGTGCCGCCGGCGCCGCGCGCCGTGGCATCGCTGCTGCTGGCGGTCGGCATCGCGGCGCTGTCCCATCGCTTCGTCGAAGGGCCGGCCAACCATTGTTTGCGCCGCCTGCTTGCAAGGCTGTTCGACCGGCAGCCCAAGGTCATCCTATTGCCCGATCTCAGCCGGGCGGAGGTTCGAAGGTGAGACGATAAGGATAAAGCCAGATGCGCAAGGAAAACAGGGTCGCGCACGGGTCGGTGAAGGAGGATGAGGGACGCATAGACTGGCTGGACGTGGCCAAGGGCCTGTCGATCCTGCTGGTCGTCTTCCATCATGCCGCGCTGACGGGTGCTTCCATCGGCCATGGCTGGGCGGTCTTTTCCACGCTCGATGCGTTGGCGAAGCCGGTCCGCATGCCGCTGTTCTTCGCCATAGCGGGGCTGTTCGCCGCCGGGGCGCTCAGCCGGTCCTGGGGCCGGCTGCTGACCGGCCGGGTGGCCAATCTCGTCTGGCTCTACAGCCTGTGGACCGTGATCTACTGGCTGTTCTTCCGCTATTTCGACCCGACCGACGGGCTGAAGCCGCTGGGCCTTTCCAAATGGCAGCTCATCTATATGTGGATCATCCCGCCCAGCGGACAATGGTTCCTGTGGCTGATGGCGATCTATCTGGTCCTTGCCAAGGCGATTGCCCGCTTCCGAAGTCCCGTCCATCTGTCGGCGATCTTCCTGCTTTGCGTCCTGTCGGCCGGGCCGGTGGCGGAACTGCCCCATTATCCGTGGCGCAACGGCCTGCTCTATGCGCCCTTCTTCATCGGCGGGGCATGGTATGGCCGGGCGCTGGCGGAGCGGGCGCCGCGCCATGCCGCGACGCTGATCGTGGGCGGAACGGCAGGCTTTGCGGCCCTTTCGATGCTGACGTGCCATCCCGGCGCGCAGATCGGCCTGTCCATGGCGGGCCTGATGGCGGCAGTCGGCGTCGCCCTGTTGCTCAGCCGGATTTCGTGGCTGAAGGGGCCGCTGATCTTCTTCGGGCGGCGAACGCTCAGCATCTACCTCGGCCATGGGCTGGTCATCGCCGCGCTGTCCATGCCGCTGTCCGTCCTGCCGCTGGGGGATCATGCCTTTCTATGGGTCACGCCCTTCCTGATGCTGTTCTCCCTGTTCGGATCGCTGGTCCTTCACGACCGGGCGGGAAGTCTGGGCCGGATGTGGCTCTATAGCGACGAAGGCATGCGGCAGTCCTTGCCGAAGCGGTTCAGCATCTGACTCAGATGCCGGATGCGCGGCCATGCTGCTTGTCCAGGGCAATCTGGTTGGAAAGCTTCGCCGCGGTCAGAAACTGCCGCTCATTATGGATGGAACCGACGGCGATGAAGAGGATCAGCGCGCCGACGACTGCCTTGCGATAGGGGGAGAACCATCCCAGCGCCGCGAAAGCCAGCGCGGCAACCGCGATGTCCGCCGCGTAAAGGAAGGTGATTTCTCCATAGACGCTGTGGAAGAGTATCTTCGAAGCCAGGAACAGGCCCAGCGCCAGGCCGATGGGCCGCCTCTGCCGGTCGGCCAGCGTTCCCGCGACGCCTCCGGCCAGCAGGACCAGCCAGGCGGCGGCGGCGATGCCGCCCGCGACGCCCCACTGGCCGAGCGGCGCGAACTGATTGGTCACGACCGTCGAGGAGCCGATCTCCGTCTGCATGTCGGCCCGCTGCGGCGATGGCACGACGCCCGGCATCAGCAGGGCGTTGCGCGCGCTGATGGACGGGTGCCATGCCATGCCGGCGGCGTGCATCTTCGGTCCGGCATAGGTCTTTTCCTTGACGATGATGCGCGGGTCGAGCCAGAAGGCGGCGCGGTGCAACAGCTTCATCTGGACCGCGGAGACCGCCGACACCAGCAGGAAGGCGCCCCCGCTGACCAGCAGGAACTGGCGGAACGGCAGGCGGAAGAAGGCGGCCGCCAGCCCCAGGCCCCAATTGGTGATCAGCATCGCGACGCTTGCCGCCGAAGCGACGATCCAGCCGGCGCGGGGCAGGCTCCGCATCGAACAGGTGAAGATCAGCATCAGCACGATGCCGGTCGCGCTGAATGCATAGGTTTCGATAAAGGCATACCAGTGGAGGAAACCGGCGCTGGCGAGCAATGCGAGGGTGAAGCCGGCGGCCGCCGCGGGGGCAAGGCCCATCAGCCGCATCGCCACATGGAAACCCCCCGCGCTGACCGCGGCGGCGAGCATCAGCAGCAGGCCGATCGCCTGCATCGGCGGCAGGCCCAGCAAGGCCAGCGCCTTGACCGATGACAATGCGGTTATGGAAAAGAGCGGATGGGCGACGGTGCGGTTCTGGTACGGGCTCCAGCGCTCCGTCATGTTGGAGATGACGCGGGGCGGATCGGCCTGGAAATAGATGTTGAACGTGTCATAGACCTGCGGCGACAGCGCCTTGCCGTTGAACAGGCAGATCGCCATGGCCGTCATGCTGAGCAGGATGACCAGCACCAGGTCGACGCGGCCGACGCCGATCGGCCAGATGCGGCGGGCGGGCGCGCCAAGCGCGGTCGCGGCCATCTCAGCTCAGCCCCGTCACGAGCACGCCCGCCACGATCAGCCCGATGCCCCCGAGACGCGCCGGCGAAATCGCCTCCCCCAGCAGCCAGAAGCCGCAAATGGCGGTGACCACGATGCCGAGCGCGACGCAGGGATAGGCCTGCGACAGGTTCATGCGGGACAGGACCATCAGCCACGCCCCGGCGCTGAGGCCGAACATCGCCATGCCGACGATCACCAGGGGGGTGGTCGCGATGGTGGTCGCGATCTCGATCGCCGATCCGCGCGCCAGCGCATTCTGCACCGGGACGCCGTTCATGCCGATCTTCATCAGCACCTGCGATCCGGAGGACAGCAGCACGCAGGTCAGGACCAGAAGCGGCCACAGCAGGCCGGCGGCCGCGCGATGTTCAGCCAGGGCTTGGGCAGGCAAGGTTTTCCTCCGGGGATGGGATCAGTGCGCCGCGAACATGATGAGCAGGACCAGGCAGACCATGCCCGAACTCATGCGGTCGCGCAGGGCGAAGACGACCGGATCGTCGTGGATCAGGCGGCGATGCGCCAGCATCAGCATCCGCCCCACCCAATAGAGCATGATCGGGCAGATGATCCACAACAGGTCGGGATGGCGATAGGAGCCGTTGACGGCCGGCGAGGTGAAATAAAGCGCCAGCACGGTGATGGAGACATAGGCGGAAGCCACCGCCATCGACATCACCATGGTCATGTCGCTGACCTTGTAATTGCGGTTGCTGGCGTCGCCCAGATCGGCGTCCTTGCGCTTGGCGAGTTCGGTGTAGCGCTTGATCAGCGCCAGGCTGGTGAAGAACATGACCGCGAAGGCGAGCAGCCAGTCGGACATGACGATCCCCGTCGCCGCGCTGCCGCCGATCACCCGCACGGCGTAGAGCAGGGATAGCGCCAGGACATCGATCAGGAATTTCCGCTTGAGCACGAAGCTGTAGGCGCTGGTAAGCGCGAAATAGCCGAACAGCACGCCCAGCAGCGGCAGCGACACCATCGCCCCCGTCAGCAGGCCGAGAGTCAGCAGCAGGCCCGACACGATCAGCGACGCCCCGATCGGCAACTGCCCGCTGGCGAGCGGACGGCCGCGCTTGCTGGGGTGCCGCCGGTCGGCATGCAGGTCGACGATGTCGTTGACGATATAGATGGACGACGCGATCAGGGAGAAGGCGACGAAGGCGCAGAGGCTTTGCAGCAGGGCCAGCCGGGTGATCTCATTGCCGATCAGCGGCGGCACGAAGACCAACGCATTCTTCACATATTGGTGGACGCGCAACTGACGCAGCCAGAGCCCGGGGCTGGCCCCTTCCTCCGCCAGGGCCTTGAGCGGGCGGCCCCTGCGCTGCATATGGCGGAAGGCGGCGGTGGGCGCGCGCACGGCATAGCCTTGCGCGGCATGCTCCCAGACCGGGACGTCGACCATGGCATTGCCGATATAGTCGAAGCCGCCCTCCCCGAATTCCGCGACCAGCCGGTCCCGCTTGGCCCTGCCCGACAGGTTGGTCGTCCCGTCGGACGCGAACCAACCGTCGAACAGGCAGAGATGATCCGCGATCTGCGACACCAGCCGGGCATCGGCCGCCGAGGCGAGGTAGGTCGGCCTTCCCTCCGCCCGCGCCGCGCGGATCAGGGAGAGCACCTGATCGTCATAGGGCAGGTAATGGGGATCGAAATCGGGGCTGTCCGCCAGTTCCGCCTTGATCGCCGCCTTGTTCCATCCCATGCGCAGAAAGGACGAGAGGATGGTGCGGGGTCTGTCGTTGAAGGCCGAGATCAGGCATTCGACCAGCAAGTCCCCCTTGATCAGCGTGCCGTCCAGATCGACGACAAGCGGACGGCATTGGGTATTCACCTGCGGCTTCGACTGGACAGCAACTTGCATGGCTTCCCCTTCACTTCATCCAAACTGATTAGATGTGAGGCGAGGAAGCGAATCAATTAAGGGGAAATTGCTAAGGGTTTTCGCGGTGCGCGGGAAGGAACAGCCTTTCCTGTCACTCCGCGCTTCGGCCGGGCCTGGCGATGCGTTTCACGTCCGCTTCCGTGACGGGTTGGGGATAGGCGTTGCCGAAATGGGTCCGCACATAGGTGATGACCGCCGCCACCTGCGCTGGCGAGAGCATGTCGCTCATCGGCGGCATCGCGCCCTTGCCCTTCGTCACGATGGTGACCGGATAGGCGGGATCGGCCAGCTTCCTGTTCTTCGCCAGAGCCGGAATGGCGCCGCCGCCGCTGCCCATGGCATTGGGCATGTGGCAGGCGGCGCAGATCTGCCTGTAGACCTTCTCCCCATCCACCGCCTTGTTCTTCGCCTGCACGCCGCCGGGCGTGTCGGCATGGCCCGGCGCGGCGAGAAGGGCCAATAGCGGCGGGACGAGGATCAGGGCGCGGCGCGGGCTCATGCCGCCTGCGTCCGCTGGTGGATGCGCGTGATCGCGTCGAGGCCGGAGAGCAGCGATCCTTCCATCCAGCCACCATAATAGCTGGCATGTTCGCCCGCCAGCACCACGCGCCCGTCAATGGCGACCAGATTCTGGTAATGCGCCTCCCGGTTCTCCTCGCTCCAGCGCGATGTGCATCCCAATATCCAGGGCACGCGGCTCCAGGGCACGGAAACGCCGTTCAGGAATTCCTTGCGATATTGCGGATGGAAGATTTCGCCCTGCGCCAGCGCCGCCTCTATCCGTTCCTGCGGCGTCATGCCGGTCAGTTCGAACGCACCCGCATCGCGGGCGAACGCGCCCAGCAGCACCGCCGGTCCCGGCGCGAAGAAGCGGTCGTTGGGATAGGATAGCTGCGCGATCGGCTGGTCGGTGAAGCTGTGGCCGCCATAGATATTGTCGTCCTCTTCCCAGAAGCGGCGCTTGAATTCCATTCCCATCTTGAGTTGGCCGGCATAGGGCACCGCCTTCATAGCCGCCGCCAGTTTCGGCCCCACTTGCATCTCGACCTGGCTGATGATCGACAGCGGGATGGTGCACACGCACCAGTCGGCGCTGACGCTGTTCATCCTGCCGCTCGGCACGTCCCTGTAGCTGACGGTCACGCCCTTGCCGTTCTGGGCGACCTTCGTGACCTTGGCATTATAGGTGATGAGCTTGCCGACCTGCTTGGCGAAGGCCTTGCCGATCATGTCCATGCCGCCCACCGGCTGGAACATGGTCGTCTGCATCACATAGTTGAAATAGAAGCTCATCGCCGTCCAGACCTGCGGGTCGAGCACGTCGCCCAGCTTCGCGATCTGGGAGGGCGTGGGAGCACCGCCGACGCCGCCGCCGGGCGGGCGGTCATAGCCCCGCTGGGCGGAGACGGCCACGCTGCTGGTATAGGCCATATTGTCGTCGAGCACGCCCCAATGGCGCAGCGCCTCCAGCAGCTTCTCCTTGTCCTCCGCGCTCACGCTGCCGTCCAGCGCCTTGGCGTTCGCGGCCTTGGCCAGCAGTTCCGAGCTGTGGCCCCGGAAGTCGGTCGCCACCGCCTTGTAGCGCTGCGGCTTGCCGTCAAAGGCTTCGCTGGAATGGATGAAGCCATTATGGTTGAGCTGGATGAACGGCTCCAGCGCCACGCCGAACTGCCGGCAATAATGCAGCAGGCAATTATGATGATGCGGGATGCGCCAGGGGCCGGGATTGATGTAGTTGCCCGGCGCGAACTGCACCTTCTGCACGGTGCCGTCGCTTTCGGTGAAGGTGTCGCCGCCGCGCAACGTATAGTTGCGGCCGCCCGGACGGTCCTGAAACTCCAGGACTTTGACCTGATAGCCCGCCTTTTCCAGTTCATAGGCGGCGACCATGCCGGCCAGGCCCGCGCCCAGCACGACGACCGACGCGCCCGGCTTCGCGCCGGAGAGGACGGGGGGACCGTCGAACTGGGTTTCGGCGGCATGGCCCAGCGCGGTCATCGCCTGGTACATGGCCGCCGCGCCACCCGCCTTGCCGATCAGGCCCAGAAGCTGGCGGCGGCTCGGCTGCATGCTATTCTCCATAATACCCCCTGTGCGCGGCGGCGGAAGTTCAGTTGCCCCTGGCAGCGATCGCCTCGATCTCGATCAATTGCTGCGGCCGGGCGAGACCTGCGATCTGGAAGGCCGAGCGCGTCGGCAGGTTGGGCTGATCGGCGGTACCGAAGAATTTCTTATAGGCCCGCGTCATGCCGTCGCGGTCCATCTTACCGCCCAGCTTGGGGTCTCCCACCAGGAAGACGGTCAGCTTGACCACATCGCCCATGGTGAGACCCATTTCCGCAAGCTGCGCCTTCATCCTGGTGAAGATCGACATTGCCTGCGCCTCGGTATCGCCAAAGGCGCCGGGGCTTTCCGTATCCTTGGGGTCGATGGGCGCGCCGGTCGCGCCGGAGAGGAAATAGAGCGTGCTGCCGGGCGGGACCACGGCGGCGCTGGCGATCATCGCGCCGGGGGCCTGTTTATGCTCCACCGGCGCGGCATGGGCCGTCGATGACAAGGAAGCGGCGGCCACGATGCCGACAAGAGAAAGCCTGAACGCCGACGGATTTGCCATGAACGCCCCCATTCCCATATTGCTGATGCCTGTATCCCGATGAACGAGGCGGGAAGGAAAATCCGCCATGCCTATGTTGCGGTATCATTGCCCGCCGGAAACAAGTTCCGCGACGTCATAATATTTTCCGTTGGCGATCACCTTCCTCACATTGAAAGTGTTCGCGATATTCTCCCGCGGATCGCCCGCGAGGAGGGTAATGTCCGCCAGCTTGCCAGCCTCCAGCGTCCCTGCGTCCAGGTTGAGCGACTTGGCCGAATTGACCGTCGCCGTCTGCAAGGCCTGGAAGGGCGTCAGCCCCGCATCCACATAGGAGGAAAGCTCCGCATGCAGGTTGGTCGCGATCATCGTGTCGGTGCCCGCCGCGACCAGCGTGCCGGCATCGAACATCTTCTTCAGGCTGGTCAGGCTGCCCGCCATCATCGGCCGCAACAGCGCCGCCATCGGATCGCTTTCCGTCACCGTCTTGCGCGCCCAGATCGGATAGAGGTTGATGCGCGGATCGTCGCGATAGGACGGGTTCTTCTCCAGATAATTGGTCAGGGCGCCGAAATTGGTGGGTGTCAGCGTGCGGCCGCTCCTGCCGAAAAGCTGGATCACATCTTCATAGGCCATGCCCATCGGCCCCTGCTTGGGCGAATAGCCGCGGCGGCTGGTCGCGCCCAGATGCTCGGTCGCGTCGACCCCTGTATAGGCGGCGGGGAAGATTTCATGGCCGGTGACCGGCACGCCCATCTGGTGCGCCGCCTCCACGATGCGCCGCTGGTAGATGTCGGGCATGCGGACATAGCTTTTCAATATGTCGTATTTGAGGATGCGGGCGCGCTCCAGCTCCCGCTCCAGATGAGCCGGGCCGGAAACGGCGACGCCCATCTTGTAATAGACGCGCTGCCATTCGAACAGCGGCCCGTTGACATAGAGGCGCGGGCTGATGCGCACGCCCGCTTCGGCTGCCTCCCGATCCTCTATCGCGTCATAGACCTGGTTGCCCGGATCGCGCACGGTGGTGATGCCATAGGCGAGCCATGCGCGTTCCAGATTGGAGCCGAAATCCTTTTGCAGATGGGCGTGATGCTCGATCAGGCCGGGAATGGCGGTGAGGCCGGTGCCGTCGACAAAATGCTCCGCCTGATGCAGCGCCGGATCATGATCGCGGATCGCGGCGATGCGGTTGCCCTCGATCACGATGTCCTTGTCATGCTGGGTCTCGTCGCGGACGGAGTCGACCAGATTGCTGACGTGGATCACCATCCGCCCGGTCGGATTGGCGAGGCGGTAGCTGAGGTCGACCGGAATCTCCCGGATCACGCCGGTTTCGGTATCGATCGCCTTCAGCTTGTCCGACGACTGGTAGAGGATGGTGCGGCTGTCAGCGGTCCAGGTCGGGAAATAGGAGATTTCGGAGGTGTAGCTGCGCGGCGGACCCATCGGCTTGCCGTCGGCGGCGACGGGCCAGATCTTGAGCAGGCCTTCGTAGATCGCCGCCATCTTCGTGCCGTCAGGCGACCAGGCGGGACCGCCGCCGCCCCGCGTGTCGGTTCCGGCATTGTCCTGCGGCACCTGCCAGAAGGGCTCGCCCTTGCCATCGGCGGGGATGACGTAGATCTGGTTGGTGCCCTCACGGAAGCTGTTCGAATATTTGTAGGAGAGCGCGATGGCGACATATTTGCCGTCCGCCGACCAGGTGGGGCTGCCCGGCTGGCCGAGCGATGCCTGAAGCCGCGTCACCTTCCCGCTCGCCACGTCGACGACGCAGACGCCCGCGACGCCCCAGCGCCCGTCGACGTCGAGGAAGGCGATGCGCCCGCCGTCATGCGACCAGGTTGCGCCAAGCGGCTGGGTGTCCATGTCGGTGAGCTTGCGGTCCTTGCCGGTCCTGAGATCGCGTATCCACAGTTGCGGCAAGCCGCCGCCCTTGTCGGAGGTATAGACGATGCTCTGCCCGTCAGGCGACCATGCGGGATCGGCGTCCAGCGCGGCGTCCTTGGTGAGGTTCTCCGGCACGCCGCCCTTGGAGGACATAAGGTAGAGATCGCCCAGCGCCACGAAGGCGATGCGGCTGCCGTCGGGCGAAATGGTGGGATGGACGATGCCCAGCGCCTTGCGCGGCGCGGTGGAATCCCAGTCGCGCTTCGCCCGCGCATAGCTGGGCTTCACCACCTCCAGCGTGGCGGCGAAATCGACGGTGGAGAGGCGTCCGCCGCTCCGGTGCCTGATCTTGCCGTCCGAGACGTAATAATAGCCGCCCCTCCCCCAGCTTATGCGGAAGGGAAAGACATTCTCGATCCCGCTGACGGCCTTGCCATCGACCTCCAGGTGGCTGCCCTTCGCGTCCTGCACTACATAGGCGAGTTCGCCGCCGGGGCCGAAGGAGGGCGCATCCACCCTGCCCTCGACCTGCTTGAGCAGGCTTTCCTTGCCGTCCGTCAAGGCGGTCGAATAGAGCGCCGTCCTGCTGCCCTCTATCCCCGCATAGGCGATCCTCGCGCCATCGGGCGACCAGCTCGGCATCCGGTCCTCGCGCGGACTGCTGCTGATCTGCTTCACCGCCCCGCTGGCGACGTCCAGCGTCCAGATGTCGTAATTGCCGCTGCGGTCGGAGGAGAAGGCGATGGTCTTCCCATCGGGCGACCAGGCCGGTTCGCGATCATCCCACGCGCCCAGCGTCAGCTTGCGCATGTCGCTGCCGTCGGGCTTGATCGTCCAGAGATCGTAGCCGCCGTCGCGATAGGCGAAATAGGCGAGGCGCGATCCGTCGGGCGACCAGACCGGCTGGCGCGCATCGTTGAAATAGTCGGTGATGCGCTTCGCCTTGCCACCCCTGGCGGGGATGATCCAGAGGCTTCCCTGAAGGTCCACCGCCAGCCATTTGCCGTCCGGCGATACGGAGACGGCCATGGAGGTGCCCTCATGCACGTCGAAGGCGATGGGCTTTTCCCCACCCGGCGGGGGCAGATTGGCGGGCTGGGCATAGGCCTGCACGGCGCAGGCCGAAAGCAGGGCGATGGAAAACAGCTTCAGCGGAGACTTCATGTACGCGCCCTCTTACCAACCAAAGACATAGCGTTCGCGGCGCACGTCCGCCCCGCCGCGCAAGGTGCCGCTGCCAGGCACGACGCCCGCCGCGACGATGCCGGTGGAGACGGCGAACGGCCCTAGCACGTCGAGCTTGTGCCCGCGCGCGGCCAGATCGTCGCGGACCGATTGCGGCACGCGATTCTCGATCTCCAGCACGCCCGGTTCATCCTTCTTGATCGCGAAGGAGGCGTGGAAATGGTTGCTGTTGATGCGCGGCGCCTCGATCGCGGCCTGGAGCGGCTGGTCGAAGGCCAGCACGCGCAGCAGCACGTTCATGATCTGCTGGTCCTGATTGTCGCCGCCCGGCGTGCCGATGGCCAGATAGGGCGCGCCGTTCTTCAGCACCATGGAGGGCGAGAGCGTCGTGCGCGGACGCTTGCCAGGGACGAGCACATTGGGGCTTTCGGGGTCGAGGTCGAAGACGGTCAAGCGGTTGCTCATCGGCACGCCAGTGTCACCCGCGATATAGGCGCCGCCCAGCAACCAGCCCGAACTGGGCGTGGCGCTGAACAGATTGCCGTCCTTGTCGACCACTTCGATGGCGGTGGTGTCGGCGGTCGGGCGCGGCGGGGCCTTCAGCATATGCGGCGTAAAGGCGGGCGTTGTCCGAGCCTTGCCCTCGAACGCCCAGGGGTCACCATAGCGATGCTCCAGCGAAGCCTTCGGCCCGATCTGCTTCGCGCGCTCTGCGGCATAGGCCTTGGACAAGAGGCCCTTCATCGGCACGGTCGCGAAATCCGGGTCTCCGAAAAAGGCGTTGCGGTCGTCGAAGGCGAGCTTGATCGATTCCGCGACGATGTGGAGATAGGGCGCGGACCCCGGCTCCATCGACGCGATGCCCGCCGCCTCCGCAATGTTGAGCGCCATCAGCATGGCCGGGCCCTGGCTCCAGAAACCGCCCTTATAGACTTCATAGCCGAAGACGCTGGTCATCGTCGGGGTTTCGACCTTGCCCTTATAGGCGGCGAGGTCTTCATAGCGCATCAGTCCGCCGTCGCGCTCCATCGCCGCGCCGATCCGCCGGGCGATGTCGCCCTTGTAGAAGGCGTCGCGCCCGGCCTGGATCGCGGCCTTGCGGTCCTTCGTCTTCTTATAGGCCGCCCGGTCCGCTTCCGCGATGATGCGAATGGTCTTCGCCAGATTGGGCTGGCGGAATATCTCGCCCACTTTCGGCAAGGCCCCACCCGGATAATAGGTGTCATAGGCGTCCTTCCACTTGGACGTCGCCTTCTTCTGGCTGGCGAAGACTTCGGCCAGGAAGTTATACATGACGAAACCGTCGGCCAGTTCGATGGCGGGTTGCAGAACCTGATCGAGCGTCATCGTGCCGTTGAGCTGCAAGGCCAGTGCCATGGCGTCGACCATGGCGGGCACCGTGCCGCCATTGGGGCCGTTGCCGGGGATGACGCCCGCCCTGGCGAACCTGTCCGGCGTGGCGAGCATGGGCGCGACGCCCTGCCCGTTCACCAGCGAAACCTTCTTCGCCTTCGCGTCGTAGATGATGGTCGGCGCTTCGCCGCCGAAGCCGAAATGCGAAATCTCCGTCACGGCGGCCGCGAACACCGCCGCGACGCCCGCGTCCGTCGCATTGCCGCCCGCCATCAATATGCGCGTCCCCGCCGCCACCGCATAATGACGCCCGGCGGCGACGATGCCGAAATTGCCGACGATCTCCGGCCGCAGCGTTTCGCCGGCGCTCACCAGCCGGGTCGGCTCCAGCGGCGCCCTGGCGGCGGGCGCCGCGTCCTGCGCGGAGGCTCCCGTCTGGGCCAGGGCGACGCCCCCCACAGCCAATGCCGCGAAGTCGCGACGGCTCAATCCCTGCCCTGCAGTATCGGTCATGAACGAAGATCCCCTGTAATCGGCATAGTCAGCGCTACCCGAGGGAAAGCAGGCATCTGCCTTGCCGGTCGTTTCCCTGTAACGAGAATGATCCCGCTTTCCACTATGCTTCAGGAAATTTCATGGAATTTTAAAAATATTCATCCGGCCATGGCGGAAATCATGTTCTGATCAGTTCTACTCTCCCGAACGGATGCGATAGTGGGCGTTTCGTCCGTCAATGCATGCTGCCGGCGTGGGGCCGGAAACAACATGGTCCACAGGGGATGATGCCGGAACTCCAGCTATCGGGGGATCCGCGAATGCACAGTCTGGGCCAATTCCCAATATATAAGAACAACCGCCTGTCGTGCACGGGATTCATCGGCGCGCACCTGCCCGATAGCTGAACCGCGCAAAGCCCGTCCGCCGAAGGGATCGGCGGACGGGCTTCATCACAGGGGAACAGCAAGATGAGGGTGAGTAGGAACAGCATTTCGACGCTGGCGGGAGCCAGCCTTTGGGCATTGACGGCAGGGGCGCTTCACGCGCAGACAGCAGCCGACACCGCTCCGCAGGACAGCGGAGCAGACGCCGAGATCGTCGTCATCGGCACCCAGATCAGGGGCGCGAACACGACCGGCGCGCTGCCCGTCAGCGTGGTGGGCGAACAGCAGATCGAAGCGGTGGCCGCAGTGTCCGGCGCCGATCTTTTCCGGTCCATCCCGCAATTGGGCGGCGTGACCTTCAACGAACAGGTGCTGGGCGGCGGCAATGCGAACGCGGCGCGCGGCGACGTTTCCACCGTATCGCTGCGCGGCCTGGGCCAGGGCAACACGCTGCTGCTGATCAACGGCCGCCGCACCGTGCTGCACCCCACGTCACAGGCCATCACCGGCGTCATCGATTCCGGCGTCCCGACTTTCGGCTATAACGCCAACACAATTCCCGTCGGCAACATAGCGCGCGTCGAAGTGCTGCGCGACGGCGCGGCGGCTCTCTACGGTTCGGATGCTGTTGCCGGCGTCGTCAACAATGTCCTCAATTCCGATTTCAACGGCGCCAAGTTCGACGCGCAATATGGCGGAGCGGAAGGTACCAATCTTCGCGAGTTCACCGTCAACGGCCTGATCGGCAAGGATTTCAGCGAAGGACGCGGCAACATCACCCTGTTCGCCGGCTATGCGCAGAAGTCCAAGCTTTATCTCAGCGATCAGGATTATACCGCCAATGTCGACCGGCGCGGCTATGTGGCGGGCACCAGCTTCGCCGGCGTCTCCGCGTTCAACGGCACCAGCACCAGCACGCCCTGGGGCACGTTCCGCGCGCTCAGCCCCGCCGCCAACGGCACCTTCCTCAACCGGACGATCACCAGCAACGGCGTCGCCTTCACCAACAGTTCCAGCCAGTTCCACATCCAACCGAGCACCAACAGCGGATGCCGCATCCCGTCGGGCACCACCGGCACATGCTATGATGACGGCAACGGCGCGACGGAAATGGCGAACGTCGATTCCAACCTGCGCTTCAATTCGCCGGCGACGTTCGACGACCTCACCACCCAGCCTTCGGTCAAGCGCATCAACCTGTTCGCCAACGGGCATTTCGACCTGACCGACAACCTGACCCTCTATGGCGAAGCGGGCTTCTATCGCGGCAAGACGGAAGCGATCATCGGCGCGCCGGGTTCGCTGGCGAACATCCCGATCACCGTCGCCGCCAACGCCTATTGGAATCCGCTTGGGCCCATCGGTTCCCCCAACCGCCTGCCCGGGCTCAGCACCGCCGTCGTTCCGGCGACGGGCCTGCCCGTCCAGATCACGTCCCTCAGCTATGTCGATGTCGGGTCGCGCAGCGTGGAGGTGACCAATTATCAATATCGCTTCCTGGGTGGCCTGAAGGGTAATATCGGCAATTGGGACTGGGATACGGCCGGCCTCTATACATGGGCCACCGCCGCGGATACGCAGGAGAACTTCTCCAACACTTTGCTGCAGGCCGCGATCAACCGCACGACGCCCGACGCCTACAACCCCTTCAACGGCGGTTGCGTCGACGCGCCGTCCATCGGCGACTGCACGCCCAACAGCGACGCGACCATCGACAGCTTCCGCATCAAGGCGACGCGCAAGACACGCACGTCGCTGGCCCTGTGGGACTTCAAGATTTCCAACGCCCATCTGCTGGGCCTGTGGGCGGACAACAGCATCGGCATCGCGGCAGGCGTCGAATATCGCCGCGAAACCTATCATGACAATCGTTCCCCCTATCAGGGCGGCATTCGCGGGGTCGACACCACCTATACCGATGCCGTCACCGGCATCTTCTACGGTTCCGACCTGGGCGGCGCCAGTCCCAGCCCCGACGTGCGCGGCAAGCGCAACGTGAAGTCCGCCTATGCGGAACTCGCCATCCCGATCTTCAGTCCGGAAATGGAGGTTCCCTTCTTCCGCAGCCTCGATTTCCAGATCGCCGGACGTTATGAAGACTATAGCGACGTCGGATCGGTCGCGAAGCCGAAGATCGCGGGAAGCTGGGAACTGCTTCAGGGCATGCGGTTGCGCGGTTCCTGGTCGCAGGGCTTCCGCGCCCCGAACCTTGAGGTGATCAATACCTCCACGCTGGACCGCGTGAACACCGGCATCGACTATGTGCTCTGCGAAGCGGACCTGCGCGCCGGGCGGATTGCCAACTTCTCCCAGTGCAACCGCAGCATCTCCGTCCTGCGGCGCAGCGGCGGCAATCCCAATCTGAAGCCGGAGGAATCGGAAAGCTGGAGCTTTGGCGCGGTCATTTCCCCGCCGCTGGGCGACGGCTGGGGCAAGGTGACGTTCACCGTCGACCGCTGGCGCATCAAGCAGAAGAATGTGGTCGGCCTGCTCGACTATCAGAACGGCCTCAACCTCGATTATCTGCGGCGCGTGCAGGGCAGCAGCAATCCCAATGTCGTGCGCCGCGATCCCACGGCGGACGACGTGGCGCTGGTGGCGGGCACCGGACTCGCCCCGGTGGGCGAGCTGCTCTATGTGGTCGCCAATTTCGAGAACCTGCTGCCGGTGACGGTGCAGGGCATCGACTTCAACCTCGACTATCTGCTGCCGACCGCATCGATCGGCACCTTCTCCCTCAACGTCAACGCATCGCGCCTGATCAGCTATTATGTCGATGCTCCGGCAGGGGTGACGGCGGTGATCGACGGGCGCTCCGCGGGCCTGGTCAATGCGGGCGTGCCGATCCAGGGCGGCGGCGACGTGGTGGGCCGCGACGGCCAGCCGCGCTGGCGGATCGCGGCGACGCTCGACTGGACGCTGGGGCCGGTCAAGATCGGCGCCTATACGCAGTTCATCGACAGCGTATATGAGAATGCGGTACGCGATGGCTCGACCAATCCCTGGATCGTGAAGGGACAGACGACCGTCAATCTCTATGCCCAATATACGTTCAAAAATGGCGGGCCGCTCAACGACACGAGCATCCAGATCGGCGCGCGCAACATCTTCGACAAGGACCCGCCATTGGCGTCGGGCGGCTATCTGTCGAACCTCTACCAGCCGCAGGCGCGCTACTGGTACACCAGCATCAAGAAATCCTTCTGATGCGGCGGGATGCGGCGCCATGCTCCCGGCGCCGCATCCCCTTTTCCCTTGCCCCCAGGATCGAAGGTTGACCCATGTCCGCTCCCGATAAGCCCCGGCGCCCGGAAGCGCTCGACCGTCGAGAATTGCTGGCCGCCGGGCTTGCGGGACTGGCGCTCACGGGCCTTCCATCCGCCGCCCGCGCGCAATCGGGCGCCCGCGCCCCCGACGCGCCCCGCTCCGGCGGAACGAGCGTCGCGGCGCACCGTGTCGAAGTGCCGATGCCGCATGGCGGCGTCACCGCCGGTCATCCGCTGGCCGCCATGGCCGGAACCCGCATGCTGATGCAGGGCGGCAGCGCGGCCGACGCGGTGGTGGCCGCCATGGCGGTGATGAATGTCGTCGAACCCTGGGCATCGAGCGCGGGCGGCAACGGCTTCGCCACCTGCCTCGACCGCAAGGCGGGCAAGGTCCACTCGCTCGCCTTCACCGGCGGCGCGCCGCGCCTGCTCGACCCGCAGGTCGATCCCAAGGCGCTGGACCATGGCCCGAAGGCGTTGACGGTGCCCGGAGCCTTTGGCGGCTGGATCGCGCTTGCCCGGCGATTCGGCAGGTTGCCGCTCGCCACATTGCTGGAGCCGGCGATCGGCTATGCCCGCGACGGCCACCCGCTCGACCCGTCCATCGCCCTGTTCATCGGCCGGGCGCAAAAGACGCTGAGCCTCTATCCGACCAGCGCCGCCCTGTTCCTGCCGGATGGACAGCCGCCTGCGGCCCGCTCGATCTTCCGCAATCCCAATCTCGCCCGCACGCTGCAAGCGCTGGCCGATGCCGAGACGAAGGCGCTGAAGGGCGGCGCGGACCGGGATCGTGCCCTGCAAGCCGCCTATGACTATTTCTACTCAGGCCCCATCGCGCAGGAATTTGCGCGCTTTTCGACCGAAACCGGCGGCTGGCTGCGCCTCGACGATCTCAAGGCCTATCAGCCGCGCTGGAGCGATCCGGTCAGCACCCATTATCGCGGGCTGGACGTCTATAGCAGTCCGCTGACCTCCCGCACCGGGCTGGAACTGTGCGAGCAGCTCAATCTGGTCGAGGGTTTCGACCTGGCCGCCCTGCCCGCCGAGGGGCCGCAGCTCACTCATCTGCTGATCGAGGCGATCAAGGTCGCCAAGGCGGATGTCTATCGCTACGCCGCCGATCCCCGCTTCGCCCAGACGCCGGTCGAGGGCCTGCTCTCCAAGCGTTTCGCGGCGGAACGGCGCAGGCTGATCGATCCCGCCCGGGCGGGTCTCTATCCGGAGGGGGGCGATGCCGCCGCCTTCGACCGGGCGGCGCTGGAACAGGCGCGGCCGCGCTTCGCGGCGCGGGGCGACGACCGCACGCGAGGGGGCGACACGACCAGCCTGTCCGCCGTCGACGCGGACGGCAACGCCATCGCCGTCACGACCACCATTGGCGGCGGCTTCGGCACTTTTCTGGTGATGGGCGATACGGGCATCCTCTTCAACAACGGGTTGAGGCTGGGGTCCACCGCACCCTATGACGGGCACCCGAACAAGGTCGCGCCGGGCAGGATCGCGCTTTTGGGCAACGGCCCCACCATCGTTCTGGACAAGGGCCGGCTGCACCTGGTGTTCGGATCGCCCGGCGGCGAAACGATCGGCCAGACACAATTCCAGTTCCTGGTGAACATGGTCGATCGCGGCATGCCGATCCAGGCAGCCATAGAGGCGCCGCGCTTCGCGCTCGATGCCGATCCGAATTTCTACAGGCCCGGCGCTGCCATTACCGTGCAGGCGGAGGGCCGCTTTGCCGATCCGGTGCTGCAAGGGCTGACCGCCATGGGCCACCGGATCGAGAAGGTCGGCCCCTATGCGATCGGCAGCGTCCAGGGCATAGCGGTCGATCCATCGGGCGCGCGCATGGGCGGGGCGGACCCCCGCCGCATGGGCTATGCGGTCGGTTATTGAGGCGACCCGCGGGGCGCTTACCGCTTCCTGAGGGCATCGGGCTTGTGCGCAGCCCGCTTGCCCTCGTCCGTTTCCACGATGAATTCGGGATTGCCCGGCGTGGCGGCCACCTTGTGGCCCTTGATCCGCGTGGTTTCGGTGACCTTCTTCACCACCTTGCCATGGGCCTGTCCGCCATGGCTTTTCCACGTCACGGGATCGCCTTTCCTGAAGGTGCCCGCCATCATGCGCCTCCCGGATCGACGGAGAAGGCGATCTTGCGCCGATCCATTTCCTCGACCACGGCCTGAAGGAAGGGGGACAGATTCTCCGTCTCCTTGTCCGAGGCCGTTTCCCAGCTGTCGATCAGTTCCTCATCGGTCATGTTCCCGACCTCGGCCCTATGATCGCTTTGCGCATCCGCAGCCATGACGATCCTCCGCTCTACGGCCTGGGTCAGTTGCCGTCGTCCATGATCGCTTCGCCGCCTTCCTCCTCCTCCAGGAGAACCGCTGCGGAACCCGACGCCGAAAGCCTGACCTGGTTCCCTTCCACCGCGGCGACCAGCCCGCCGGCAATGAAATGATGATGGTCCCCATGCGATCCGCTGTCGGCCTTGACCATCTTGATCCGGTCGCCTTCCACCTTGTCGACCGTGCCGATGTGCACGCCGTCGGCGCCGATGATGTCCATATGTTCCTTGATTGCACTCAGCTCTGCCATGTCCGTCTCCTTCTTCCGCCCTGAACGCATGGAGCCGCGCGAGAGATACGCCGGGCGCCGCCGACTGGCGCGCCGGAGCCACGACTTCACGCAAAAGCGCCCCTCTGCCCAGATGGGCCCGGCACCGGGCCGCATGCCTTCGGCGCGGCCGATCGACGACGAAAGTATCGTCCCGGTCCCGATGCGGACATTGCGACGAATCTCCTGAAAGCTTACGGTTTCAGGCAAGGCCGTCTGCCCGGCCGTCGGCGGTTCAAGGTCGACGCGGCCGGAAAGTCATACTCCGGAGGTATCATCATGTTGGACATGCGCCTTCTGCGCTACTTCGTGGCCGTGGCGGACGAGGGCAATTTCAACCGCGCGGCGGAACGGCTGCACATCGCGCAGCCGCCGCTGTCGCGCGCGATCCAGCAGCTGGAGGCGCATGTCGGCGCGCCCCTGCTGGACCGCGCCAGCCGTCCGCTGCGGCTGACCGGCGTGGGGCGCCTGCTGCATGCGCAGGCGGTGCAGGTGCTGAGCCGCATGGAAGATGTGGAGGCGATGGTGAAGGCGGCGGCGACCAGCCGGCGGCGGCGGCTGGTGATCGGCTTCGTCGCCTCGACCATCTATGCGCGGCTGCCCGAATTGATCCGCGCGTTCCGCAAGGTCGCCGACAATGTCGAACTGGTCATGGTGGAAAGCACCACGCTGGACCAGATCGCCGCGCTGAAGGAAGGGCGGATCGATGTCGGGTTCGGCCGCATCCGGTTCGAGGACCCGGGCGTGCGCCGCATCATCCTGCGCGATGAAAAGCTGGTCGCCGCCTTTCCGATCGACCATCCCCTGGCAAGCGGCGAAGGGCCGATTTCGCTGCGCGAACTGGCGGACGAACCGCAGATCGTCTATCCCCGCGCGCCCCGCCCCAGCTATGCCGATCAAGTGATTTCCCTGTTCCGCGACCAGGCGATTGAGCCGCGCATCGTCCATGAAGCGCGCGAGCTTCAGATCGCCATCGGCCTCGTCGCGGCGGAGGAAGGCATGGCGATCGTTCCCGAATCAGTCCGGCGGGCGCGCAGCCACGACGTCGCCTTTCGCGAACTGGCCGAACCCGCCACGTCCCCCATCATCTTGAGCCATCGTCCCGGCGACCGCTCCCCCGAACTCGCGCTGATGACATCGGTCGTCGCCCGCAAATATGCGGAGTGGGGCTATGACGTGCCCGCCGCGCTGAGCGAGGAATCCTGAGCGGGCTGCGCGAAACGGCGGTTCCGCCAGTCCACCCCTGCCATTTTTCACGGAGATATGGCGTGCGCCTTCCGCCTCGCTTATGCGGGTAGGAAATCGAAGCGAGGAAGAGAGTTACCCATGGCCCTGGTGAAAAAGGCTGCGCTCGGCAAGGCTGGCCGTGGCAGATCGGTCGCATCCTCTCCTGACGACAGGCCGGCAATGGACAAGTCCGTGGCCCCCATCGGGTCCAGCCCGCCCAAACGGCTCCCTGCACGGCCGGGACGCAGGCGCAAGCCCCTGACTGCGGTCGAGCGGCTCGACCAGGCGACGCAGGAACTCGCCAGCGGGTTGGGGGAATCGGCGTCCGCCGCGGCCGAACTCCAGCGCAATGTCGAGCAGATGGCGAGCGGCGCGGAGGAGGCGGCCAGCGCCGCGCAGGAGTCGCTCGGCCTCGTCGGCCATCTGCGCGCCAATTTTCGGGAAGCGAGCATCCGCGCCGCCGCATCGCGCAGCCAGACCGAAAGGCTGGAGGCGTCGTTCAAGGAAATCTCCGAACAGATCGATGCTTCCGTCGCGGCGATAGAGTTGAACGCCCGCCGCCAGCTTGGCTCGGTCACGGTGATAGAGCAGTTGGAACTGGCCGCCGGCCGCATCGGCGCGGTGGGCGACGCCATGGGCGACCTGGCCGAACAGACCGGCATGCTGGCGCTGAACGCGTCGATCGAGGCGACCCGCGCCGGGGACAGCGGCAGGGGCTTCGGCATCGTTGCCGACGAGGTTCGCGAACTGGCCGAAGCGTCGGAGGCCAGCGCGACCGACATCCGCGCGATTGCGACGGGCATCGTCGCGGAGGTCCGCGCGATTGCGGCGCGGGTCCGCGCGGCCAGCGAACGCGCCAGCGGGGAGGCGCGGAGCGGCAGCCATGTCAGCACAGCCCTGGAAGAAGCGCGGGACGCCCTCGCCACCGTTCTGGGCGGCGCGCAGGAGATCGCCGCCGCCGCCCTCCAGGCCGAGGTCGCCGCCACGGAATCGGAACGCGGGGCCGAGCAGGTCGCTAGCGCCGCGGAGGAACAGTCCGCCGCCGCGGCCGAGGCGCAGCAGGCGATAGAGCAGCAGGCCGCCTCGCTGGAGCAGAGCCAGCAGACGGCGGAAGCGCTGGCGGCGCTGAGCGGCGCGCTGGGGACGGAACGGGCCGGTTCGCAGGAGGTCGAGCAGATCGCCGTGGCCGCCGAACAATTATCCGCCACGGTGCAGGAGCTGTCGGGCGCATCCAGCCAGATCCAGATCGCCATCGAGCAGATTGCGCGCGGCGCACAGCTTCAAAGCGCCGCCACATTGCAGGCCAGCGCCGCCATGGGGCAGATCGAAACCAGCGCCACCATTGCAAAGGACAGGGCGGCCGGCGCGGTCGAAAGCCTGGACGGGCTGGTCGCGACGGTCGGGGAAGGAAGCGCGAAACTGACCGGCCTGATCGACGGCGTGGGCGCCGCCGTCGAAGACACGCGCGCCGTGCTGGACCTGCTCGGCAGGCTGAACGAAACGGCGCGGCGGGCGGAGAAGGTGGCCGACACGCTGGCGCTCGGCGCGCTCCAGACCAACATGCTGGGGGTGAGCGGCGCGGTGGAGGCGACCCGGTCCGGAGAAGCGGGCGAAGGCTTCACGACCGTCACGGCCGACATTCGGAAACTGGCGCGCAGCCTGGCCGCCAATGCCGAAGAAGGCAAGGATGTCGTGCGCGCCATCCAGGAAGGCATTCAGATCGCGCAGCGCACGCTCGACCAGATCGCCGCGGCGGGGGAGACGGAAACGACGCGCAACGAAGCGCTGCTTGCCCGCTTCGCCGGCATGGCTGCGGAGCTGAACGCGACCCGCGCCGACAATGGCGTGATCCTCGATGGCGCGGAGGCGATACAGCACGCCGCGCGAGAGGTGCGAAGCGGCTGCGAGCAGATCGCCAAGGCGGCCGAACTGGCGGCCGAAGCAGCGCGGGAGGCGGGCGCTGCCGCTCACCAGCAGGCGCAGAGCGCGGAAATGCTGGCTGCGGCCATTGAAGACATCGCCTCTCTCGCCGCCTCGCTCAACAGCGGAGAGTCCGGCGCATGACGGCGGGCGACCGGCTCGTCTTCCGTGCCGGTGACAGGCGCTATGCCGTGGCGGCGGGCCGCGTGCGCGAACTCGCCCGATTGCCGCGGCTGACGCCGGTTCCACTGGCGCCGCCGGGTCTGCTGGGGCTGGGCAATGTGCGGGGAGAGACGATCGCGGTGCTTTCCCCGGCCGCGATGACCGGCGGCGAAGCGCTGGGCGCGGCGCGCCATTTGCTGGTGCTGGGGGGCAGCGATCCCATCGCCCTGGCCATCGATGCGGTGGAAAGGTCCGACGGGGACGAGGCGGGCAGGATCGAGGATTTCCCCCTCGACCAATGGATCGCACAGGCCTTTCCCCTGCGCGCGAGTGCGCGACGCGCCAGCGCAGGCGGGGCCATGGCACGACCTGTCCGGCACGCCATGCGGGACGACCGGCTGGCGCTGCTGCGCGTGGCGATAGGCGATCAGAGCTTCGCCCTGCCCCTGGAGGAGGTTGCGCAAGTGCTGCGCATGCCCCGCGACGTGGCGCTGCTCCCCGGCGCGGATGCAGCCGTGGTGGGGACGATCCGGTGGCGCGACCGGTCGCTGGGCGTGCTGTCGCTCCCGGCGCTGCTGGGCCTTTCCGGCGATGATGGGGCGGAGACGGACCGTGCCCGCCGCCGCATCGTCGTGGTGGCGCTCGGCGGGCAGAATCTGGGACTGCTGGTCGATCATGTTGAAGGACTTTTGCGCGTGTCGCCCGGGCGGATCGACAGCCTGCCCACCGCCCTGTTGCGGACGGAAGGCGAGGCGCGGATCAGCGCCATTTGCCGTCCGGAGGGCGGCGGCCGGCTGGTGTCGATCCTGGCGGTCGACGAACTGCTGCGTGATCCCGCCGCGCGCCTGCCGGTGACGAAGGATCAGCGAAGCGGCAAAGCCGCGCCTGCATCCTCCCCCTCCAGCGAGCGGATGTCCCTGCTGCTCGTCCGCATCGGTCCCCATGACCTTGCCCTGCCGGTCGGGGCCATCGACAAGGTGATGGGGCCGCCGGAGCGGCTGACCACGCTGCCCGGTGCGCCGCCGTGGCTGGCGGGTCTGGCGGCGGCTGGCGGCGAACCGCTCGCGGTGGTCGATCAAGTCATGCGCCTGACGGGTTCCCCGGCCAGCGGAGCGCGGCGACGGCTGATCGTGCTGCGCACCGACGGCCGGCGCGTCGGCTTTCTGGTCGACGAAGCGCGCACCGTCCTTGCCGTCGAACGCAGCATGCTCGTTCCCGCACCCCTTCCCGATGCGCTGGCCGACGGGATTTTCGGAGAGGTGCTGCACGCTTCGGACGGTGGCGGCAGAACGCTGCTCGTCGTCCAGCCGGCAGCGTTGCTTTCTTCAGCCGAGCAAGCCCTTATGGCCGAAATCGCCCGCCGCCAGCCGACGCCAGCGCCATGATCCGACTGCTGATCGTCGACGACAGCCCATTGATGCGGCAGCTTCTGACCGAAATCTTCGCCGAAGCCGGGGATTTCGAGACAGGCACGGCCCGCAACGCCGACGAAGCCCTGGCACAGCTCAGCGCGTTCCAGCCCGATGTCGTGACGCTGGACATTCACATGCCCGGAATGGACGGACTCGCCTGCCTGGACCGCATCATGGTCGAGCGGCCCACACCGGTCGTCATGCTGTCCTCCCTCACCGAAGCCGGGGCGGACGAGACGCTGGAAGCGCTGGCGCTGGGCGCGGTCGATTTCATTCCCAAGCCGCGGGGACCGCTGTCGATCGAGATCGAAGGAATCGCGGCCACGCTTGTCGCCAAGGTCCGCGAGGCCGCCAGCGCCCGCATCCCGCGCAGCGCCCGGCTGACCGAGCGGGTCCGGCGGCGCGCCGCCGCCACGCGCCTTGCGGGCGGCTCCGCTGCTCCCATCCGCCCGTCCATGCCCAGACAGGCCGCGACAGCCATTCCACCCCGCAGGCGGCCCGCCCGCCTTCCTTCGCACGGGAAAGCCGAGGCGCTTTCAGGGATAGAGGCGGTGCTGGTGGGCGTCTCCACCGGTGGGCCGTCGGCGCTGGACGCGCTGCTCGGTCCGCTGCCTGCCGACTTCCCCTGGCCCATCGTCATCGCCCAGCACATGCCGTCCAGCTTCACCGGGCCGCTGGCCCGCCGCCTCGACCGGGGATGCGCCATCGCGGTGGAGGAGGTGCGGCAGCCCCGCCCCCTTCGCCCCGGCACCGCCTATATCGGGCGGGGAGACGCGGACCTGATCTTCTCCCGCCGGGATGGCGTGCCCCAGATACTGGCCGCCCCGATGCGGGCGGATCGGCTATGGCATCCCAGCGCGGACCGGCTGGTCGAAAGCGCGCGCGTGCTGTTCCCGCCAGGGGCGCTGGTCGCCGTGCTGATGACAGGCATGGGGCATGACGGGGCGGAGGCGATGGCCGCCCTCCACCGGGACGGCGGCCATGTGCTGGCGCAGGACGAGGCAAGCTCCGTCGTCTGGGGCATGCCCGGCGCGCTCGTCGCCGCGGGCGGCGCCGATCTGGTCCTGCCGCTGGAAGAACTGGCGGCGCAGCTCCTCGCCTGGGCGCAGGGATGACGCAGGCGCCCGAAACGCTGCTTGCGGGATCGTCGCTGACGCGGCTGACGGCGCTGCTCTACCGCCTGACCGGCATGAAGTTCGACGAGAAGAAGCGCTTCTACCTCGAACGCCGGGTCGCGCACCGCATGGACCGGACCGCGACAACCGACATCGCCCGCTACCTCCTGCTGCTGGAGCGCGATGCGCACGAGCGGCAGATGCTGATCAACGCCGTCACCATCAACGAGACCTATTTCTTCCGGGAGGAGCATCAGCTCACCGCGCTGGCGGACGAGATCCTGCCCAGGATCGCCGCGGAAAAGCGGCCCGGCGACCTGATCCGCATCTGGTCCCTTCCCTGCTCGACCGGGGAGGAAGCCTATTCGATCGCGCTCTGGCTGCTGGAGCGATGGCCGCTGGTCGACGCCTATCATGTCGAGATCGTCGGGTCGGACATCGACACCCACGCGCTCGATGCCGCGCGGGACGGCCAATATGGCGCGCGCGCCCTCGCCCGGCTGCCGGCGGACATGCTCGCGGCCTATTTCGAACGCGAGCATCAGCACCGCCGACGGATCGTCCAGGACCTGCGCGAATCCGTGCTCTTCACCCAGGCGAACCTGAACGACGCGGCTTCGGTGGCGAGCCAGGGCCGCTTCGACATCGTGCTTTGCCGCAACCTGCTCATTTATTTCGACGACGAATCGCGCATCGCCGCCGCCCGGCATCTGCACGAGGCGCTTCTTCCCGGCGGCTATCTCCTGCTCGGCCATAGCGAATCCATGGCCCGGATCGACGAGCGCTTCGATCTGGTTCGCTTGCGCCAAGCAATCGTCTATCGTCGGCGCTGATGGACGAGCTGCTTCAACAATTCCTGCTCGAAGGACGCGATCTGGTGGCGGATGCGCATGCCGCCCTGGTAGCGCTTGGCCGCGACGCACGGGATCGCCCGGCGCTCGACCGGCTGTTCCGCGCCACCCATACGCTCAAGGGGTCGGTCGCCCTGTTCGACATGGCACCGGCGGAACGGCTGCTCCACGTCGCAGAGGCCCGACTCGAAGGCGCGAGGAAAGGCGACGGGGCGCTGGACGAAGCCATGCTCGACCTGTTGATGCAGGCGATCGACCAGACCGACCGCTGGATCGACGCCATGGAGGGCGCCGCTTCGCTGGACGCCGACGCCACCGGCCTTTCGGACCGCCTGATCGCCCTGATCGCAGGGGACGGGGAAACCGGTGAAGCTGACCTTCCCCTGCCTGTCTCACCGCGGGTCGCGGCTGATCAGGACTGGATCGCCGCCCTGCGCAGCCGCGCCGAACTGGCCATGGTCGACCCCGGCCGGGCGAGAACGGCCTTCCGCTATACCCCCGATCCCGACTGCTTCTTCCGGGGCGAGGACCCGCTGTCCATGGTCGAGAATGTGCCTCAATTGCTGGGCATCGCCATATTGCCCGCCGGCGATGCCTGGCCGGACCTCGCCACCTGCGAGCCGTTCCGCTGCATGGCCGCCATAGAGGGGTTGAGCGCCGCCGACGAAGCGCAGGTGCGCGCCGCGTTCCGGCTGGCGCCCGATCAGATTGCGGTCGCGCCGTTCAATCCGTCGCCAGCGGCAAGCGATTCTGCCCCCTATGCCGCCGAACTTGCGGCCACGCTCAGGGTCGAGGCGGCCCGGCTCGACCGGCTGGCCGACCAGAGCGGCGAACTTGCCGTCGCGATCCGTGCGCTGCAACCGATAGCGGCCCGCCTGCGCGCCATCGATCCGCTGCTCGCCGCCGAACTCCGTGCCGCGGAGGACGAGATCGCCCGCGTCGCCGGACAGCTCCAGCGCTCGGTCGCGCAGGTGAGGCTGGTGTCGCTCGAACCCGTGCTGCGCCGCCTGCCGCGGCTGGCGCGGGAGGCCGCGGCCATGGTGGACAAGGCGATCCGCTTCACCATCAAGGGGGAGACGGCGCAGGTCGACAAGCAACTGGCCGACCAGTTGTTCGAACCCCTGCTCCATCTGGTGCGCAACGCCGTCGACCACGGGCTGGAGCCGGCCGGGCAGAGGGTGGCCAGCGGGAAACCCGCCGAAGGGCGGATCGGGCTTGCCGTCCGGCAGGATGGCGGCCATATCTCCATCGTTCTGACCGATGACGGGCGCGGGATCGATCCGCAGGCGATGCGGGCGGCAGCCGTCGCCAAGGGCCTGATGAGCGGCGAGGCGGCGGCCGCGCTCAGCGACGCGGAAGCCTTGCATATCGTCTTCCTCCCCGGTTTTTCCACCGCCGAAAGCGCGACCATGCTGTCGGGCCGGGGTGTCGGCATGGACGCCGTGCGGGCGGCGGTCGAACGGCTGGCGGGGACCATCGCGATCCAGAGCGATGTCGGCCGGGGCACGCGCATCACCCTGCGCCTGCCGGCCAATGCGATCACGACTCCGCTTCTGGTCGTCGCGGCGGGGGACCGTCAGCTCGGCGTCAGGCTGGATCAGATCGTTGAAACCGCGCGGATCGACGCCAGCGCGGTCCAGCCGGTCGGTCAGGCGCATGCCTGCATATTGCGGGACAGGACCGTGCCCGTTCTGGACCTGGCGGCGCTGCTGGGGCTGGAACCCACGAGCGGCGCGCTTGCCCGGCTGGTGGTGACCGATGCCGGACCCTGCCGCACCGCGCTGCGCGTGGCTGCCTTTGGGGAGCGGTTCGACGCCGTCGTGCGCGAAAGCACGGGATTGCTGGCCGCCATGCCCGCCGTGGCGGGTACGGCGATGATGTCCGACGGCAGCGTGCTGCTGGTGCTGGACCTGCCGGAGCTGGTGGCATGAGCGTGGTCGTGGAGGAGGACCGGATCATCCTCTCTGGCGCTGCGACGGTGGAGGACGCCGAACCGCTGCTGGCCGCGCTGCTGGAGCATCCCCATCACAGGATCGACATTGCCGGGCTGGCGCGGGCGCATCTTGCCGTGGTGCAGTTGGTCCTCGCCGCCGGCCGGCCCGTCATCGGCCCGCCCGAAAGCGCGTTCCTGCGGGAAATCGCCTTTGCATCGCCAATGCGGATCAAGGTGTAACAATTTCATATCTGCGGTTGCGGTTCCTTTCTATAGAAGAAGCTGAAGGCCCGACCGGGTCGAGATTGAGTGGAGTCATGAATGCCCGTTACCGTGTTGATCGTGGACGACAGCAAACTCGCGCGGATCGTCGCGGGAAAGGCATTGGCGGAACTTCAGCCCGACTGGCAGAAAATCGAGGCCGGCAGCGGGGCGCAGGCGCTGGAACTGCTGGGCAAGGAGCGGATCGAAGTCGCTCTCATCGATTTCAACATGACCGAACAGGATGGGCTGGAACTTGCAGGTGAGATACGCGCTTTGAGGCCGGACATGCCGATCGCGATCATCACCGCCAACATCCAGGACGAGATCATCGCGCAGGCGCGGGCGATCGGCGCCGCCTTCATCGCCAAGCCCGTCACCAGCGAGGGCCTTGCCGGCTTCCTGACCGGCGCTGCGCTCAAGCTGAGGTCCAGCCAGGAATGATAACGGGCCACGTCGCGCTGAGCGAACTCGAACAGGACGCCCTGACCGAGATCGTGAATATCGGCGTGAGCCGCGCCGCCTCTTCCTTGAGGAAGATGATCGGGGACCAGGTCGTCCTGTCCGTCCCTTCGGTGGAGGTCGTGAGCCAGCGCCGCGCCGCCCGCCTGATCAGCGAGCGCGAAGTGGTCGACCTGATCGCGGTGCGGCAGGATTTTTCGGGCCCCTTTTGCGGGCGGGCCTTGCTGATCTTCCCCGAAACGAACAGCCTGGAGCTGGTTCGGGCGGTGACGGGCGGCGCCCTTTCGGCCGAGGAAGCGGTCGAGATGGAGCAGGAGGCGCTGGCCGAGACGGGCAACATCATCCTCAACAGCTGCCTTGCGACCATGGCCAACATGCTCAAGCGGTCGCTGTCCATGACCATCCCCGAAGTGCTGCGGGGCAATGGCGCGACCCTGTTCGAAATCGACGAAACGACAGGGTCGGAAGGGCTGGTCCTCTTTCTCTACATCGACTTTGCGGTGCGCCAGCGCGACATTCGCGGCTATATCGCGATGCTGATGGACATTCCTTCGCTCGCGACGCTCAAGCAGTTGCTCGACGAGTTCATCTCGCGCATCGTGGGCGAGGATGGCTGACGAAGCGATCATCGGAAACGCGGATCAATTGCGCGCCGTGCTCGCGGCGGCGGGGGCCAGCGGCGCCTGGGACTGGGACATCGTCCGGGACCGGCTGACCGTCGATGCCCGTTTTGCCGAGCTGTACGGATTGGGCGCCGATGCCGCCGACCAGCCATTGCCGACCGCCGCCTTCTTCCGCGCCATCCATCCGGAGGATCGCGCCCGCATCCGCATCGCGGTCGCTGGCATGCTGGCGGGCTCCGAATTCTTCTCCAAGGAATTCCGCATCATCGCTCCGGACGGTGCGATATTATGGATGCACGGCCGGGGCCGGAGCCAGCTCGACGATCAGGACGAGCCGATACGTTTCACCGGGCTGCTGGTCGATGTGACCGACCGCAAGCGCACGGAGGAGCGGCTCCGCATCGCGCAGAGCGCCGGCGGGATCGGCACGTTCGAATATCGGGACGGCTTCGCGACAGTGTCGGTCTCCAGCGAATTCTGCCGGCTGCTCGGCCTCCACCCCGCCGACCGGCTGCCGGTCAGGACGATCAACGCGGTCGTGTGCGAGGACGAGGAGCCGTTGATACCCGAAGACGGTGCGGAACCTGCCAGCATCGACAGCGTGTTCCGCATCCGCCGCAGCGACGATGGCGCAGACCGCTGGATCGCCCGCCGTGGCGAGGCGATGCGCGACAGCGAGGGTAGCGGTTACCGGCTGCTGGGCGTCATCTATGACGTGACCGATGCGAAGCTTCAGGAAACGCGGCTGCGCGAATTGAACGACACGCTGGAGCAGCGCGTCGCGCAGGAGATAGACGAACGCCTGCGGGCGGAGGATGCGCTCCGCCAGGCGCAGAAGATGGAGGCCGTCGGCCAGCTTACCGGCGGCATCGCGCATGATTTCAACAATCTGCTGACCATCATCACCGGCAGCGTCGACATGGCGCTGCGGCGGCTCGACAATTCGGCCGATCCCAGGGTGGGCCGCGCGCTGGACAATGCCATGCGCGGTGCGGAACGGGCAGCGGCGCTGACCCAGCGCCTGCTTGCCTTCTCCCGCCGGCAGCCGCTCGACCCCCGTGCCGTGGAGGTGCCCCGCCTGCTGGCCGGCATGTCGGACCTGCTCACCCGCACCATCACCGAAGTGGTCGCCATCGCCATCGAGGCGCCGGACGACGTCTGGACCATAGAGGCCGATCCGCACCAGCTTGAAAATGCGATCCTCAACCTGGCCGTGAACGCCCGCGACGCCATGCCGCAGGGCGGATCGCTGACCATCGCGGCGGGCAATCGGCAGGTCGCCGCGCACCAGAGCGACGAAAGCCATGTCAGTCCCGGCGATTATGTGGCGATCACGGTAAGCGACAACGGCACCGGCATGGACGCAGACACCCTGACCAAGGTGTTCGATCCCTTCTTCACCACCAAGGAGGTCGGGAAGGGCACGGGCCTTGGCCTGTCCATGGTCTATGGCTTCGCCAAGCAATCCGGCGGCAGCGTGCTGATCGACTCGGCATTGGGGGAAGGCACGACCGTGACGCTGCTGCTGATGCGCAGCGTCCAGAGCGCGGAACCGCCCGCCGATGCGATGGACGAGCGCGAACCCTTCGGCAGCGCGTCGGAAACGATCCTGGTTGTCGAAGATGACGACGATGTTCGCGCCTATACGGTGGGAACGCTGCGCGAGCTGGGTTATCGGGTGGTGGAGGCGCATGACGGTGCCTCCGCCCTTGCCCTGCTGGACAAGCAGGACCAGCCGATCAAGCTGCTGATCACGGACGTCGTCATGCCCCGCATGTCGGGCAGCGAACTCGCCGCCGCGGCCCGCGCCCGGCAGCCCAGGCTGCGCATCCTCTACACATCGGGTTATCCCAGGGATGCGATCATGCGCGACGGACGGCTGGACAGCGGCGTCGAACTGCTGGCCAAGCCCTTCACCTTCCGCAGCCTGGCGGAACGGGTACGCGAGATCATCGACAAGGGCTAGGACGCGCTGCGTCGAACGCGGGCGCAGGTCGTCGGTGGCGCCTCATTCCGCTGCGTTGAACGCCACCTGCTCGATCTCCCGCGCTGTGGCGTGCAGCAGTTCGATCACCTCGTCATGCCCGATCTTCCTCGCGCTCATCGACTGCGATATGGATATGGCGGCGGGCACCATGCCGTCCGGCCTCCGGATCGGGACGGCCGCGCAGGTCAGGTCTTCGGCAATTTCTCCATCGTCGATCGCATATCCCTGCCGCGCCACCAGATCGAGTTCGCATGCCAGAGCGCCAGCATCGACGATGGTGCGCGGGGTAAGGGCGACGAAGGGGCCGTTGGCGAGATAGGCATCCCGCTCGCCGCGGGGAAGATGGGCCAGCAGCACCTTGCCCATGCCGGAGCAATAGGCCTCCAACTGCATTCCCACCCGCGTGAACAATCCTGCCGCCCCCTGGCCGATTTTCAGGCGGTAGGTGACCATGTCATTTTCCAGCGTCCCCAGCTGCACGATCGTCCGCGCCTTCACGGCCAGCCGGTGCATGGCGGGCGCGGCGACGTTGACGATCAACTGCTTTTCGTCGAGCCGCTGCAAGAGCCGCAGCAGCCGCGCCCCCGCGACATGCCGCCCGCGCCCGACCGGCGTCAGATACCCTTCCTCGACCAGCGTCGTCACCTGCCGGTGGGCCGTCGCCACGGGCATGTCGATGGACCGCGCCAGCGCGGAAACGCTGTTCTGCCCGCCATCGGCCACAACCTCCTCCAGCATGGCCAGGGTCCGCTTGAGCGAACTGATTTGCGGCGTCCTGTTTCTCATGATGTGAGAAGATCACAGCTTGGCCCGGTGGCGTCAAGTACAAAGCTCCCTTATTCTCATGCGCTGTGAGGCGGGCCGTACCCGGCGCCGGCGACATGCGTTTCCTTTACGAAAAGGCTTGAAGGAT
>NZ_CP084407.1:0-360439 GCF_024611135.1 Sphingobium sp. CFD-2
ATGTCGCGATAATGGGTTTCGAGGATCTGGAACACCCGCGCCAGTTCGGCATAGGTTTCCGGCATCGCCTCTTCCATTGACAGCGGCTTGGCCCCTGCCCGCTCGCGCGCCTGGCGGGTCAGATATTGCGGCGTGCGGATACCCGCGACCACATCCTCGCCCTGCGCATTGATGAGATATTCGCCATAATAGGCATTCTCGCCGGTCGCCGGGTCGCGGGTGAAAGCAACGCCGGTCGCGGACGTGTCGCCCATATTGCCGAACACCATCGCCTGCACGTTGACGGCGGTGCCCCAATCATGCGGAATGGAGTTCAGGCGGCGATAGACCTTCGCGCGGTCAGCTTGCCAGCTGCCGAACACGGCGCTGATCGCGCCCCACAGCTGATCGTTCACATCCTGCGGGAAAGGCTTGTTCCAGAGCTTTAAAACCAGCGTCTTATATTCGAAGACAAGCGCCTTCCAGTCGTCGGCGCTCATTTCCGTGTCGAGCGTATAGCCCTGATCTTCCTTGGCGATATCCAGCGCTTCCTCGAACGCCCCATGATCGAGTTCGAGCACCACGTCCGAATACATCTGGATGAAGCGGCGATAGCTGTCCCAGGCGAACCGCTCGTCACCCGAAGCCGCCGCCAGACCGATCACGGTCTCATCGTTGAGCCCGAGGTTCAGCACCGTGTCCATCATGCCCGGCATCGAAATGCGCGCGCCCGAGCGGACCGACACCAGCAGCGGGTCGGCCTTGTCGCCGAACGTCTTGCCGGTAACGCCTTCGATATGGGCGATGCCGCTGGCGACTTCCGCCTTCAGGCTCTCGGGGAAAACCCCGCCGTCCTGATAATAGCGAGTGCACATCTCGGTCGTGATGGTGAACCCGGGAGGCACCGGCAGGCCAATCGCGGCCATGCCGTCCAGATTGGCGCCCTTGCCCCCAAGGAGATTCTTGTCGCCCTTGCCGCCGTCATCGACGCCGCCGCCGAAACGATACACATAACGCGTCGCGGTCGTGCTCATGCTGTCTCATCCCTCGTCACCATATTCGCGGCTCTCCTGCACCGACTGCCGTCACGGCGCCATGCACCAAAATCTGTCAATATCGGCGCCTGTAATATGCAGCTGCTCTAAGGTTAAGTGCTTTTCGATCCCGCTGATTATTATCCAATCCTGCAAAAGTCCTGCGCTTTGGCGGCTTCGAGCGAGCGCGGCCATCCGGGCTACCGACGGACCCACGCCGCGAGGCTCTTGAAAAAGGGCATGGCCAAGAAGCTGGTCCGTCCGAACGCGCTGGCGTCAAGGTGGATGCCTTCACATGGATGCTTGATGACTTTCCGATGCCTCAATCCGGTTCCGTCCCTTGGCCTTCGCCCTGTAAAGCGCGTCGTCGGCAGCCTTGATCAGAAATTTCTGATCAGGGTGCCCGCCATGTTCAGCGATCCCGAACGACGCGGTCAAGGTGAGAGGCTCGGAACTGCCCGTATCGAGCGCCCTGCCCGAGAGCTCAAGGCGTATGCGATCCGCGACCGCCCGGGTTTGCGCCCCATCTGTTTCCGGCAGGATAATGAGGAACTCCTCTCCGCCATAGCGGAAAACAAAGTCGCTTGGACGTACGTGGTCCATGATGATCTGGGCGACCTGCCGCAGGACCAGATCGCCGGTCTGATGCCCATGACGGTCATTGATCGCCTTGAAATGATCGACATCCATCAGGATGATGGTGAGCGCGGTGCGGTTCTCATTGGCCAGGCTGATCTCCCTGCCCAGTATCGCCGGCAGGAAGCGCCGGTTAAGTGCGCGGGTGAGAGGATCCCTGCCATTTTCCATGGCCGTGAGGGTTTGGAAGAGATCGCCGATGAGATAGGATATCCTGCCCACTCCAGCCTGCAATTCAGCCAATGTGCTCGTTTGACAGCCAAGCGCGCCGGTGTCTTCAAGCTGGGGAAGCAGGATGCCGTCCACCTTCCTCATCTCTGCCACCAGATGGCCGAACGCTTCGGTATGCTGGAACATCATCTCCGCGCGATGCCGTACCCACAGGCCGAAGGAGGAGGATGAAAGCCGGTCAAGAGGGCTGTTCCCGCCGCCTTGCAGCAGCGTGAAGAGCGTCTTCTGACTCCATTCCATCAGGCTTGCTCTCTGGGCCTCCTTCTCGACCGCGAGATCCTGGTCGAGGGAAAAGAGGCGATAGGCCTCGTCGAGCCGTGCGCGGGCCGTCGTGTCCTTCAGATAAGCCTGACTCATGAGCAGGATCGCAACGTCGATCCGTTCATCGGCAAGTTTTGCCGCCAGCATCGAAGCGGTGCGACCGGCCTCGCTGTCCAGCAGGATTTGCATGATCCTCGACTTGATCACCATGGCGCCCTGCATCACCAGATGAATGGGTATCTTGATGCGGGCATGGACTTCGCCGATCTCTCTCTGCCGGCCCTGCAGGTCGGCGCAATCGCGGATATCCTCATCTCCAAAGAGCGCGGTCAGCCATTCCAGCAGGGAAGCGCTCAGCCGTCCATGCACGACCGAATGGCTGAGAAACTGCTTTGCCTCCCCATCCTGCATGAGAGTCTCGTAGAAAAGGGCGACCATCTGCGCACCATGCTCTGCCACGATAGCCTGAAGCCTCGCCGTCGCCGCCACGTCAAAGCCCGTCTCCACCGAAAGATGCTCCATTCCATATCCACGATACTTTTCGCAGGTGACCTAAGCCACTGAATGGCAAAGTTCCACAGCCTTTTAAGGTCTGCCGTCATCGCCAAAAATCGATCCGCCAAGCATTCGGCCTCATGGACGCTATCGGATCCGGATCGTGATGCCCCTTTTTGCATGAGCGCGGCTGCTTCCACCTGCCGGCGCGCCCTCCGGTCTCAAGCGGGAGCTACCGGATCCTCGCTGCGCCAGCCGCATGTCAAGCATTCGCACAAGACAAGGCCCGCCAAACGAACCTCGAGCGAGTGGGGCCTCAACAGCAAGGTCGCTGAACAGCGTCGAAGCAGCTGCCCGCAGATTTTGCGCAGGTAGCAGTAGAGCGGAAGAACGGCCCGTCTTGCCACTCACGGCCGCCGCCAAGCCGCTGGTGGCGCGCGGTTCCCTTTACATTCTGCTCCTTGTTGAGGCATGGGGGCAGCGACGTTCACATGACCAAGGGAGCGGCAGTCTTGTCGCTCTGCTCCAATGCGTCCGTAGCGGCGATCTGTCCGCCAAGGAATGGCAATGCCATTGGAGCATGAAACAGGAGCCTGAATTTGCCACGTATCGATGAAAAACTTCTCCCCATTTATGAAGATGTCCTGAGAAGGAACGCCGGAGAAACAGAGTTCCATCAGGCCGTCGAGGAGGTTCTCGAAAGCCTGGGCGCTGTCATCGCCAAGCATCCCGAATATATAGATAATGCCTTGATCGAACGGATCTGCGAGCCTGAAAGGCAGATCATCTTCCGCGTCCCCTGGGTGGACGACAAGGGGCAGATCCAGATCAACCGCGGCTTCCGGGTGCAATTCAATTCGGCGCTGGGCCCCTATAAGGGCGGTTTGCGCTTTCACCCCTCCGTTAACGTCGGAATCATCAAGTTCCTGGGCTTCGAGCAAACCTTCAAGAACGCGCTCACCGGTTTGCCGATCGGCGGGGGCAAGGGCGGCTCCGATTTCAATCCGCGCGGTCGATCGGACGGCGAGATCATGCGCTTCTGTCAGTCGTTCATGACCGAGCTTTACCGACACCTGGGCGAATATACCGATGTTCCGGCAGGCGACATCGGCGTTGGCGCACGGGAAATCGGCTTCCTGTTCGGCCAATATAAGCGCCTGACCAACCGCTATGAGGCCGGGGTCCTGACCGGCAAGGGATTGATCTACGGCGGTTCGCGTGCGCGAACCGAAGCAACCGGCTACGGCACGGTCTATTTTATCGACCAGATGCTCAAGACGAAGGGCGATGGATGGGAGGGCAAACGGGCCGTCGTATCGGGCTCGGGCAATGTCGCGATCTACGCCATCGAGAAGATCAACGAATTTGGCGGCAAGGTCGTCGCCTGCTCCGATTCCTCCGGTTATATCGTCGATGAGACCGGCATCGACCTGGAGCTCCTTAAGGAAATCAAGCTCGGGCGGCGCGAGCGGATTTCAGATTATGCCCGCCTGAAAGGCAATGACGCCTATTTCTCGGAACGTGGATCGGTCTGGGAAATTCCTTGCGACATCGCGGTGCCTTCCGCCACGCAGAACGAACTCAACGGCAATGATGCATCGGCCCTGGTCCGCAACGGCGCCATCGCAGTGGGTGAAGGCGCGAACATGCCATGCACGCCCGAAGCAGTGCGGATTTTCCAGAACGCTGGCATTCTGTTCGGACCGGCGAAGGCAGCCAATGCCGGCGGCGTTGCGACATCGGCCCTCGAAATGCAGCAGAACGCCTCGCGCGACAGCTGGACATTTGAGGAAACCGAAACGCGGCTCGCTATGATCATGCGCCGCATTCACGACAGCTGCGCGGAAACAGCCGAAGCCTATGGGGCACCGGGCAACTATGTTCTTGGAGCCAATGTCACCGGCTTCGTGCGGGTCGCCGAAGCGATGCAGGCCATGGGCGTGATCTAGCCCTCGTAGCCATTGCCGCCCGTTCCGGCATGGCGCTCGCGTCAGGGGACTTCGCGTCACAGAACCGAAGGCTCGGGGATCTTCCCCGGGCCCTCACCCCGGGCAATCTTGACCTGCGATCGGGAAGGTCTCTTCAGCGCCTATATGGCGGCCCCGGGCAGGCACCGCTCCCTTGCCTCTAGCCATCCAGTATCCGGCTCAAACCCTGCGCAACGCAAAGCGCTGCATCGTCGGCCACCATGACCGGCAGACCGGTATGGCGCTCGATCATCGCGCTCAGGCGAGGCGTTACCGCGCTGCCTCCGGTGAGCAGGATGCCACCCAAATGCAGGTCATGGCTAAGTTCAGGCGGCGTTTCATTCAGGGCGTCGAGAATGATCTCCACAATCCGGGCGGCATGTTTCTCCATCACCCTGTCAAGCTCGGCGGCGGCGATTTGCACAAAGCCTGGCCTCATGGAAAGGAGACTGCGCCCCTTTACCTCGATCGTCCCGCCTGCATCGCGCTGTTCGACATAGGCTTTCTTGATCCTCTCGGCGGTCTGGCGGCCGATGAGCATCTTGTGCCGGAAATGCAGATGATCGGAGATCGCCTGGTCGAGAGCCGCTCCGCCCAGGCGGACCGATCGCGCGAGGCATGTGCCGCCCAAGGAGATCACCGCCACCTCAGTGATGCCCGCGCCGCACTCGACGATCAGCGAGCCATGGGGCGCCTGAACATCGATGCCTGCGCCCACCGCGGCTGCAAAGGGTTCAGGAACCAGTCTGACGGTGTCGAGCCCAGCATCGCTCGCGGCCGTCAGCAAGGCGCTCCGCTCGGCCTGGGTAGCGTCGGCGGGCACGCCTATCACGGCGCTGGCCTTGCCCAGACGCTTGCGGCCAAGCGCGCGAGGAACAGCATAGCAAAGCAACTCGGTCGCGGTGAAAATGTCTTGCAGCACGCCTCGTCGAAGCGGGCGCTTCACCTCCATCCCCCCGGGCGTCCGGTCCACCATCGCCTGCGCCGCGCGGCCGGCCGCCACCAGCCGCGGGGCCGTCTTGAAATCGGCAAAGCAGCATAGGGAAGGCTCGTCGAACACGATGCCGCCATCGCGGTGGATGACACGCAGATTGGCCGTTCCGAAATCTATGGCGAGTTCCGGCCGCTTCCAGGATATAAAAGAAACCATCCGCGCGCTATAGCGGGCAAAATCCCGTTTGTCTCTGATGCGAACTCTTCCATCAGCCAGGGATGAACGCTGCCTCTCCCAAAAATCCATTGCCCCGCCCCGATGTGGCTTGGAAACGCTCTCTCGGGCCCACGACGCGATGAACGGTTCCTCAGGATGGCTGGCGCCCTTTTGCTTCTTATCGCCGGGAGGTTTTGCATGATGATGAACCCTTACGATCAAGCAGTCGAAAGGTTTCGCCAGGGCGAGCATGGTCCCAAGGTTGCATTTGGGAATCGTCCTGTTACGATAGCCCCATGCGGACCGGGCCCCTCTGGCGTCCATGATCTGGTCGTGATGTCGGACCGCATCGAGTACGCTCGATGCTGGCCGACGATTTTCAATGCCGGCCATTTTCGCGCTGCTCGTTCGATTGGATCGATGAACGAGGACGCTGTCTTGAGACATAGCTGCATAGCGCAAAGGGCCGAGCGCACGGCGCACGCCTGCATCTCGCCACAGGTTCCACCGTTGCACAGATCCCGCCTGAAGAATTCGGACCGACAGCCAGTTGAGGATTTTCGATGATTGGAACCAAGTATCGCTTTACGGGCACGATCGCCATGGGCCTGGCTGTCGCCGTCATGCTGGCCAGCCCTGCCGATGCCCGGCGCGGCGGCAGCCTGGGCAGCCGCGGCGCGCGAACAACCCAGGCCCCGCCGCCCACCAGAACAGCCCCCAATGAAACCGCGCCGGTCCAGCGGACGATGACGGACAAGCAAGCGCCATCGCCAGGTCAGGCTGCCAATTCCCGTCCCGCCGCCGCGGCGCCGGGTAAAATGGGCGGATTGGCCAAGGGGCTTATCGGAGGCCTCGTCGCGGGCGGATTGCTCGGCATGTTGCTGGGTAATGGCCTGGGCGCCCTGGCGGGAAGCGGCATGCTGATGGCCTTGTTGCAGATTGCCCTGCTAGGCGCACTAGCCTGGTTCGCCCTGCGCCTGTTCCGGCGGCGGCCGGCATTGGCCGGCGCCGGCGGCCCGACCGCGACGGCCTTCGCGGCGAACCCCTTTGCTGGACCGTTCCAGGGCAACTCCACCGCGCCCATGGGCGCCTTTTCGCCCGCCCCCGCCCCGTCAGGTGAAATCGCTATCACCACAAGCGACCAGCAATGCTTCGAGCGGCTGCTTACCGAGGTCCAGGAAGCCTTTGGTCGCGAAGATTATGCCCGGCTGCGCGCCTGCACGACCGCCGAAGTCATGTCCTATCTGGCAGAGGAGTTGAGCAGCAACGCGACCAGGGGCCAGCGCAACGAAGTTTACGGAACCGAACTCCTGGACGCCGAGGTCGCCGAGGCCTGGAACGAGGGTGGGACCGACTATGCCACTATCGCCATGCGTTATCAAAGCATCGACATCATGCGCGATCGACAGAGTGGCGCCGTGCTGGCCGGCAATCCGGATCTGCCCACCACTACGACCGAGTTGTGGACCTTTGTAAGGGACGCGCGCACTTCATGGCGTCTCTCCGCCATCCAGGAGGCCTGAGGTCAGCGCCGCGGAGCTGGCCTCACGTCCCGCACAGGCAGCAGGAGCCCAAGGGGATCGGCCGCGATGCCGGTCGATCCCGTTTCCCGGCAGGTCCCCGGGGCCATGCTGAGGCCCGCCGGACCCCGACGCTTCCTTCTGCATCGGTCATGAGGACGGGCGCGGCCATATTCTCATGTTCGAACAAGGACCATCGGTGCCACTGGGGTCGCTGTGGGCGGCCCGCTGCAAACGGTTGAAAAATGCCGACAATCTGACCTATGAGACCTCCGGGCTTGAATGCGGCGATGCCTGTTGCCTTCGGCCCGTATCCATTCTGCTTTGGGAGAGGCCGGCGCATCGCGTCGAGACAAGGCTCGAACAAAAGGGGGAACTCACTTTGCCGATCGCCCGCCCCAGCCGTCTCATGGCGGCTGCCCTGATGCTGTCCATGCCGATGATCTGCACGCCTGCAAGCCGGGCGGCGTCAGCCAAGCACTCGTCCAAAAGCGAGCGATCGAAGGTACCGGCACATCCACAACCGCCTGCCGACCTGCTCAATGCCATGCAGGCCCTGGGCAGCGCCTTCAAGGGCGAGGTGGGCATCGCGGTAAGGGACCTAGACGAGGGCTGGGCTGTATCGTTCAACGGAGACAGGCTGCTTCCGCAGCAGAGCGTAAGCAAATTATGGGTCGCAATCGCAGTATTGGACGCGGTAGATCGGGGCAAGCTCTCGCTGTCCGATCCTGTCACCGTGAAAAAATCCGATCTCACCCTGTTCCATCAGCCGATCCGCGCCCTGGTCACCAGAAGCGGCTATCGAACGACAGTCGGCAAGCTGCTCGAACTGGCAATGACGCGCAGCGCCAACAGCTGCAACGACGTGCTTTTATGGAAAGTCGGCGGCCCTCGCGCCATACGGGCGATGCTTGAGCGCAAGGGAATAGACGATGTGGGTTTTGGTCCTGGCGAGCGTGAGCTTCAGGCCAGGACGGCAGGACTTAAATGGCGGCCCGAATGGGCCGGCGGCTGGGGATTTCTCAAGGCGCGCGCTGCCCTGTCCTATAAGGCGCGCGATCGTGCCCTCAAACGCTATCTCGCCGCGCCTTACGACGGTGCATCCGCCAACGGCGTGACCTTGGGGCTGGCCTTGCTGAAGAAGGGAAAACTGCTGAGCGCGCGCTCGACCCGGCATCTGCTTGCCCTCATGCATGCCAGCCGGACGGGTCCCTTGCGACTGGGCTCGGGGCTCCGCGAAGGTTGGACGCTGGCGCACAAGACCGGAACCGGACAGGAGTTGAGAAGCTTGTCCACAGGTTACAATGACGTTGGCATCCTAGTTTCGCCCCGGGGGCGCCGCTATGCAGTGGCCGTGATGATCGCCAGCACGCATATGCCCATCCCGGCCCGGATGCGCCTGATGGGGAATGTCACGCGAGCCATCATCCGGCTGAACTAGGCCTGGGGCTTCGGTTCAGGGCAATCCCTCGCCTCGCTGCAACCGATGCGCCTCCTTCCCGGTTGTGCGAGCCGGATCGCCGCTCGGATGAAAATCAATCTTCTTGAGCAACGCTCTCCAGCCGGCATGTCGGAAACTTAAGGCTGCCGCGGCCGTCCACCTCAGGTGCCAATAAGACGGTATCCCACGCCTGGCTCTGTCAGGAGCAGGCAGGGGTCGGAGGGGTCCTGCTCAATCTTCTGCCGCAGAAGGCCGATATAGACGCGTAGATATTGCGTGTCGGTCGCCTCTCTCCCCCAGCCAGCGGCCAGCAATCTTTTATGGGTCACGACCTGTCCTGCACGGCGCGCCAATGTCTGGAGCAGGTCATATTCCTTGGGCGAAAGTTTGACAGGCTCTCCATAGAGCAGCACGCGGCGGGTCGGGAAATCAATCGCCAATCCTCCGGCCGAGTAGGATGCCGCATCGGTCCTGGAGAGCGAATGGCGCCGCATCGCCGCACGAATGCGCGCCATCAACTCGCCGATTTCAAAAGGCTTGTTCACATAATCGTCGGCACCTTCATCGAGCGCCGAGATTTTCTCCGCTTCCTGGTGCCGCGCTGAAACAACGATGATGGGAACATCCTGGTCGAGGCGAATGCGCTGCAGCAGGGATTTGCCATCCAGGTCCGGCAGGCCAAGGTCCAGCAGAATAAGGTCGAATTCGATTGCCTGGGCCGCATCGAGGGCACTGCCGCCGTCCTGTGCAACGGAGATACGATAGCCAGCGGCCTCCAGAACAGGCTGCAGCACGTCGATCAGCGAAGGCTCATCGTCGACGAGCAGGACATGCGGGGCGCTCATGAGAAGCCGCTCTCCCTGGCCAAAGGCAACAGGATAGTGATGGTCGTGCCGCATCCCATATGTCCGGGCGAGTCAGCCTTGATCCGGCCGCCGAACGCTTCCACAAAGCCCCTGGCGATGGCGAGGCCAAGCCCGCTGCCGCGGGGCGACGATGAAGCCCTGGCAACCCGGTAGAAACGCGTGAAAACCTTTTCCAGATCTTCCTTGGGAATTCCCCGTCCTTCATCCGAGACAAATATCGCACAAAACTCCCCATCCGGTCGAATATCCACAACGATGCGCGTGCCCTCCTCGCTATAGAGTATCGCATTATCGAGCACGTTGACCAGAACCAGTTCAAACAAGGCCGCATCGACATCGACGAGCAGGCTATCGTCCGCGTAGCGCCGCACCAGCTGCCGGCAGCCGGTTCTGGCGCGCATTCTGCCAAGAATGGCGCCGATCATGTCGGCAACACCCAATATCTGTCGTCGTACCACGGGCTGGCCCGCTTCGAGCCGGCTCATCTCGAGCAGATTGGACGTATAGCGGTTGAGCCGCTCGCACTCGCCGACGATGCCCCGCAGCAGGCGAGCCGCCGCGGCCGGATCCAGTTGCTCGCGAAACTCGATAAGGCTCGATGCCGATGCACTGATCGTAGTCAGGGGCGTTCGCAGATCATGGCTGACCGAGGAGAGAAGCGCCGTCTTGAGTTCCTCGGCCCTGGCCTGAGCACGGCGTTCCGCATTGCTTTCCGACAGCGCGGCGCGCTCAATCGCGAGAGCCACCAGGTTGGTCAGGGCGGACATGAAGGCGCTGTCCAGCCGGCGGGACGTTCCGTGGGCGAACAGGATCACGCCCTCAAACCCGCTGCTGCTCTCCAGCCGATAGACCGTATAGGGCCCTTCCTCGCGTGGACTTTCCGTCCTGGCGGCGGCTGTCCTGGCGATCTCGCCCTTCATGGCATCGTCCGGCGCCCTGACTGCCATCTCGAGCGATCCGTCCCGGACAAGGAGGAGCGTCATGACCCGCTCCGCACCGTCGGGAAGATGATCGTCGAGCGCCCTGGCGATGTCAGTGACCCGGACAACCGATTGCAGGGACTGACTGGCTTCCAGCAAGCTGCTCAGTTGCCTGTTGCTGTGGTCGAGAGCTTTTGCGCGATCCTTGAGCCGCGCCGCCAGCACGCCTGCAACCGTCGCACACAGACTGAACACCAGGAAGGGAATGACATCCCGCCCGGTGGACATCTGGAGGGTCAGTACAGGTTCGACCAGGAAAAAATTATAAAGCAGGAAGGCAGCTACGGCGGCGGCCAGGGCAGCCCCAAGCCCACCGATGGCACCGAAGATGACCACGCCAAGAACAAAGAACAGCGCTGCGGCCACGCGGCCGAGTGCCGGTTGGGCTTCTATAGCGACGAACCAGGAGGGGAGAACAACCGATCCGCCCAGAAGCATCGTCCGCCAGCCGGCAGGAAAGCGCAGCGGGACAGACCTGGATTGCCGGCCATTTTCGGTCATCGGGAAAGATTTGGCCTGAAGGGACAGAAACGCGACATGCACCCAACCTATCCGCGGCTCCTGCGGGGGTCCATGCATATAAAGGCCATAATAACGCCGCTGGTTCAGCCTGTCTAAGCTGGAGTAAAATGACGGCCCGCTGACATGCCGGACCGATCGATACGGGGATGTTGGATCACAGCAAGGGCCAATTAGATCATGCGACCTGTCTCCCGGTCCTTGGCCGCGTCTCGCCATGGAGACCGGATCCTGTCCGTACGTCCATCGCCCAGCACAATATGAGCTGCAGGAAAGGCAAGCGACCTTTCGCGCTTGGGAGCGGGGCTGGAGGACCGCGTCTCCCCGAGCCTGTCGTCATTCTGGTCGTGGAGGACGAAATCTTCGTCGGAATGACCGCCTGCCAGTTTCTGACCGATCAGGACTTTACGGTTTTCGATGCGCAGGATGGCGATGAGGCGATCCTCCTTCTCGAACAGCTGGATGGAAAAGTCGATCTGCTCTTTACCGATGTGTACATGCCAGGTCGCCGCGACGGCCTTGCGCTGGTCCGGGAGGTACAGGCGCGCTGGCCCGCCATCAAGATATTGATAACTTCCGGCGGCATGGGTCCGGACGCCCTCCCGCCCGACTTGCAGAAATTCGGTCCCGTTCTGCAAAAGCCCTACAGCTTGCCCATGCTGGTCCTAACCATCTGGAAGGCCGTCTTCCCGCCGTCCGTGCCGTGGCGTTTGCCGCCCGCATGAGAGGAGCTTTGCGACAATCATTGGCCGCTCATACGCATGGACGTTGTGTCGCGACATGCGCGGCCTCCTGTTCCGTGCGGCGTGGCATTGTTGTTTTCGCCCTGCCGCGCTCGCTGGCCCTGCGGCGACATCGCCAGACACCGGCCATGGCCGCGCACGGTCGTCGCCGCTCCGCCTGCTGATGGCAACGCCGGGCTATTCTGTAGGGCATCATCGTCAAATTGGGCACTTTCAGCCTCGCCAGGCGGGATAAGGTCCGTGCTCCGCCTCCCCTCGCCGCGGCCCGCACGTTCGCGAGACAGCCTAAAAAAAGTCCGCCGCCCGTGAACCGGAGCCTTTTTCCGGCGGCGCTGAGCGGCGATCAGGCAAGGGTGAGAGGAGCATCGAGGCGCAAGCGCCGCCGCGGCAAAGGGCGACGATAAGCGGGCGAGCGGTGGAGTGGTTTGCGCCCTGGATCTACCTCAAGTAAGAAACGGCTGAATGCCGGCCTTTTGCAGGTCGAAGACGATGCGATCTGCTTGGTCTATGCAGCAGCGCATACGCAGTTGCGGATCAACAACGTCTTCCTCGCCCACGCGCGAACGTCGTTCGCCTCCGTTGCAATCGGCCGTCCATGAACCAGGAGAAGTTCATCTTCATACTCGCCAATCGAGACGGCTCTTTGCCTGTTCGACAAAAACATTCCAGACCCGGATACTCCTTGTTGCTCTGCCATTGCATGAAAGACCATAAGGCTTCATAGCGTTTGATCATGCAAAGCATCCTATATTCGCTTTTGGAGCGCACTCCCCAGTGGGTCCGCCATGACTTTGCTCACAAGGAGCCCTCTGCGCGGCAACGCGCGGAAGAGACGCTGGCAGCCATGATCGCTGTCGCCCTCGAACAAGCCAGACCCGGCAGTGCGGCAAAGGCGGCTGCCCCAAAGACGGCTGAAACCCAATAACCATCGATCATGGCGATTAGCCAAGTCGCCCGGCGTTCAGCTGAACCCTGACGGACTTCCTTGCGCGCGCCCAAGGCACGTGCCAAGCTGATGGAAGGCTCACGGGCGGGGTGACACAAGGTCGCCGCGCTCGAGCGAATGCCGTTGGAGCCAATCGCTCCGGATTTCCTGCGTTCATTCCACCATGAATGCCATGCACCGAAGGTACCGCCCCTCCTCGATGCGAATTCCCATGATGATGCCAGGGAATGAAATGGCTGATAGTTTAGGATAAATTATCTGAGTGCAGGGAATGCTGTACTCAGGTCTCTAAACTTTTATGATTTCTTCGACATGGGGGCGCGAATGCTCTATAAGGAAATACGACTCATTCAGCCTCAAAGGCAATTTCCCGGATATTGATTTCCAGAGCCGGCTCGGGTCGCACCACGGCATTGGGACGCCCGGCGCCGCATCGCTACTCATCGATGCATGGCGCCGGGACTGGGGCATGAAGAGAGCGCTCAACGTCCATCCATGCGCATCTGGGTAATTCGTTCAGCGATTGAAAATCCAGCTCGCCAGCATTTGCCTGATGCTGCGGGCCTGGGCGAGCCTTGACGCATCGGTTGCCGATTCAAGCTTTCGGGCCCAGCTTGCAAGTTCGTTTCTAACGTCATCCTTGACCCCGGGCATGCGACGCTCGAGCATCTGGCAGAAGCGCGACGCTCGCAGTAAGCCCCCAATCAATGCTCGCCGCGCGCGGCATTGTCGGCGCAGGAAGCTGCTGCTTGATCCTTTCTCCCATCTGATTCCCTCTCCGTCTCGTTGACCGGGATATTCGTAATCCGTCGCAGCCCCGTGTGGAATAGCCATCCTGGCGGTCGGAGCCGATGTTGAGCCAGACAATGGATGAACAGCCCCGGACTGGCGGAGCTGAAAGAGCTGACATCCTTGCAGAATCTAGCAGGGCAAGCCGTTCAAAGGCGCAACGGTTGCCTGGATGGACATTGCCGATCAGGCGATTGCCCGTTGCGGCTCCTTGTACGGCCATGCCTCGGGCTTGTCGTGCGGCCGGATCGAAAAGCAGGCCTGTTGCCCCCGAGCCGCTATTTCTCTCGCCCGCATGGCCTCGAACCTGCGCCGGGCCGGGAGCTGTGGAGACATTTTCCGGCTTTGATCGCGGGCCGAGCACTGTCAAACAGCCGGGATGATCCGCAGTTCAATTCCCGTTCCTTCCTCGCAGCACGCTTCGCGAGCCTGGCTTCCCCGTCCGGCCGATCTGATGCTGCTCATTCCTTATGGGGCTGGATTTGCCATCATGCATGGGATCGCCGCGGCATGGGGGGGAACTGGCTTCTACTCGCTGTGGTATCCGGCCGCAGGTCTGCGGCTCGCCTTGCTGTGGCATGCCGGACCACGCATGACGCCATTCATCGCGATCGTGGAGATCCTGGTCAACATGGCCAAAGGTCTCCTGCCATTGGGTTCACCGGACTGGCCCTATGTCCTTTTCGGAATCGTGCGGCCGGTCCTGGCCTATGGCGCCAGCGTAGCGGCCATCCGCTGGCTCGCGAGCGGATCCAGGGCCAGTGTGCTCATCGCGCCGATGCCATTCGGCCTGGCGGCCGCGGCGGCGCCCGCCGTAGCGGCGATCTCCGCCCTGCCTGAGTCCCTCTGGCGCCCGGAGATGACGTTGGTGCAGGGCCGTGACGACCTGATCACCTCTCTTGCCGCCTTTGCCGTTGGCGACCTCCTTGGCGTGCTGATCCTCGCCCCACCCCTGTTGTGGATAGCGCAGGCGCTGACCCATCCGCCTCGTTCCAGGCGGCCAGGCGGCATTCCCCTCGCCGGCATCGCCGAGAGCTGTGCCCTGCTGCTTGGCGGGATACTGATCACGGAGACACTGCGCCGAGGGAACCTGGGCGTCCAGCCGATGCCGGTGATATTCGCCCTTGCCTGGATCGGCCTGCGCTTTGGCCGAGCGGCGGCCTGGGCAGCACTGGTGCTCGTAACGCTGTTCATGCTGCCGCAGACGGCTCATGGCATGGCGACCGCCGCACGGTTGCAACTGCATCTGGGCCTCGCGACGGTAGTCGTGGTGGGCTATCTCGCGGGGAGCTTCGCGGACGCGCAGCGTCAGGCGCGCGCGGACCTTGAGCGCCGTGACCGGCTGCTGTTTCAGGCGGAGCGGCTCAAGACCCTGCGCGCCATGTCGGTCGCGGTGATCCATGAGATCAGCCAACCCCTCTCGACGCTCGCGATCGAGGCCAAGCATCTGCATGCCATCACGGGATCTGCCGAACCGGAAATCGCCGAGAGCGCGGCACTGATCGACCGCAAGGCCGCGGCCTTGTCGCAGATGATCCGTCGCCTGCGCAGCTATGGCGGGCGAGCGGTTGACGAACCTGCGCTCTTGCCCCTGGCTGCCTTGATCGAAAGTGTTGCCGCCCTGGCGGCGATGGAGGCCAAAAACGCGGGCATCACCCTCAAGGCCGAACCCGTCGATCCGGACCTGGTCATCCTTGCCCAGGAGGTCGAACTGGCGCAGGCTCTTGTCAATCTGCTGCGCAATGCCATGCAGGCCTCAGGCGATGGTCAGGTTGAACTGTCCGCCGCCAGGACAGGGCAATGGGTTATGATCGTCGTTTCGAACCGCACGGCCCCTGATCTTGTGCCCCGTGGAGGGATGGGCGTGGGCACGCTCGTCGCCCGCGCCATTGTCGAGGCGCATGGCGGCACGCTTCGTCGCGACCAGTTCCCCCACGGCCTCGTCAAAGCCACAATTTGCCTGCCCATAGCCGGAGATGCGTCATGATGGACGAGACCACCAAAGTCTATGTTGTGGATGATGACCGCGATCTGGGCGCGAGCCTTGCGCGCCTGCTACGCCGGCACGGCTTCGACGCAGAGCCGTTCACCGATCCGGGGGCCTTGCTCGAAATCTACGCGAACGCCCCTGCCCACTGCGTCCTCACCGATATGATGATGGACGATCTTGACGGCTTTGCATTCGCAGAGAAAGTCAGGGAGCTCGACCCGTCGGTAGCGATCGTCTTCATGACCGCATGGCCCACCACCGCCAATGCCGTCGATTCGGTCCGGCGCTATGGTGGCCTCGATTATCTTGAAAAACCGCTCGACCAGGAGCGTCTGCTTGTCGCGATAGAGGAAGGCGCATGCTGGTCGCGCGAACGGCGGCAGCGACGGAATCGTACAGCTTCCCTTACGCCTCGAGAACGGGAGGTGTTCGATCTGTTGGTGCAAGGCCAAAGCAACAAGATGATCGCCGCCGCGCTTGGCTTGAGCAGCAGAACAGTCGAAGATCACCGGGCTTCGATCATGGCGAAAACGGAGGCCCAAAGCCTTGCCCAGCTCATCACCTTGAGCAGGTGAGCAGGTGCAGCCAAGCTCCTAATGTCTCGATATCCGGGAAAAACACGGATAGCCACCGCCACCTGCGTGCGCCACATTTAGAGGCGCGACCCGAGGAAGCTTTTCGGTTTCCTTTCCTCCTTGGCCCGGCCTGTCAGGCCGGGTCATTTTGGGCCCGAATTTCTAGACAGACTAACGCAGGCCTTGCTGTACCGCGGCAATGATGCACTCTCCCGCGCGCCCGTGGCGGCCGCGATGGGGTAAAGCCGGGCCTGCGCCTCACCTATCGCGCGACTGAGACGCTGGAGTTTTTCGCCAAGGCAAGGCCCCCAGAGAGATGCCGGCGAGAATCAGGGTCATCCCTGCCCAGTGATAGTCTTGCAAAGGTTCCGCCAGAAGGAGGCTGGCCAGACCCGCGCCAAACAAGGGCATCAGCGCGATCGTCTGCCCCGCCCTGGCGGCCCCCAGCACGGCAACCGCCGCATTGAACAACATGTAGGCGACAAGCGAAGGCAAGGTCGCCACATAGCCAAAGGCGCCGATCACCGCCGGCTCAAGCGGGGGGAATCCCTGAAAGTACCACTCCCCCGCAGCAAGCGGGAACATGCACAGGATGCCAATGACAAAAGTAGACAGAAGGAAGGCCAGCGGATGAACCGGCGGCCGCAACCGCAAGAGGCTGGTATAGAGCGCCCAGGCGATCACCGCCCCCAGGACCAATGCGTCACCCAGGCCAAAGCGGAACTCGAGCAGGGTCTGCGGATCAGCCTTGAGGATGATGAGTGTGACGCCCAAGGTCGAGACCGCCACTCCCAGGGCCTCCCCTGCCCTCGCGCCCTGTCCGAAAATCAGCCGGTTGGAGAGAAGAACCATTGCGGGGATCGCCGCCTGGATCAGCAAGCCATTGGTCGCACTGGTGTCATGCAGGCCGGCGTAAAGAAGGGCATTGAAGGCTCCGATGCCTACGATCCCCAACAGAAGGGTCACAGCGAGATGGCGCTTGAGCAGCGCCCAGTCGGAGGCAAGATGTCGAACCGCGAAGGGAAGCAGAATGAAGGTGGCGCCGGTCCATCGCACAAATGCCAGCGTGAAAGGAGGAATCAAATCTCGCGCCGCCCGGCCGACAATCGAGTTGCCGGCCCATAACAGCATGACGAGTGTTAGCGCGCCATAAGCGGCAGCGTTCCTGCGACTACCCATGGCTCATTCGCTTCAACTCCCTGGATCCATGTTCGCCGTTATTCATTCGCAACACGTTAATCCAGCCCACATGGGCGCGCCATGATTCAAGGCTACCCATGCCCCTTTCCCTGTTGACGCTCCCCTCGGGCTGTCTTGGCCCGGGTCCCGCGCATACGTGCGTGCCATCGCCAGATCTCAGGCTTTTGTCCACAGGCTGGACAAGGCCGGTCTGCGCTCTCGCTGCGGGCACAACGCCTGGCACCTTGTCGGTCTGGACACCGGCTGCGGAGTTCGGATCATACAGCTCTATGCGCCGGCATTGCGGCAACCGGGTTAGTGAAATATCACCGGAATGGGCGATTTATTGACAACCTCGAGCGACAATCCTAATTTATTCATAACCGGGTCGCCCTGATTCGGTTCGGGGCCAATGATGATCGACACCATCTCCAATCTTAAAGCCATGGTCGACAATGGCGAAGCTTTGAGTTCCCAACTCAAGAAAGTTGCCTTCCGCCCGCGTGAGCGCAAGAAACTGGACCTCACTTTCGGTCCTGGACGTGCAGCTGATCTTATCGGTCGCACGCCTGAAGCGCTTGCCAAGGCTGAAGCCAAAGGCAGGCTTCCCCAGCCAAAGATCGGATCGAACGGCCGGCGCTACTATAGTCTGGAGGATTTGACCCTCATTCGTCAGGCGCTCGGCATCGTCCCAGGCAAGCAGTCTCATGAGCCGGCCGTCGTTCTTGCCGTGCAGAATTTCAAAGGCGGTGTGGGCAAAAGCACCATCACCAAGCATCTGGCCGACTATCTCGCGCTGCAAGGATTGAGGGTCCTGGTTGTCGATTGCGATCCACAGGCTTCCACCAGTTCCCTTTTCGACGTCGATCAGGAGGAATTATGGGATAGCGAGGAGACGCTAGCGCATTTCCTGGCGCCCACGGCGCCGCTCAATGACTTCCGCCAGACAATCCGGGATACAGCCTGGCCGACGACAAAGATCGTGCCTTCCAGCCTTGGGCTTGGGGAAATCGAATGGCACATGGTGGCGGGGGCCGAGGGCCGTCAGGAGATCATGCGGCGGTTCGGTCTCCTCCGGTCAGGGATCAGCCAGGTCCGCCGCGAATTCGACGTCATTCTGCTCGATCCTCCCCCGGCCATGGGATTTCTGGGAATGAACGTGATGGCCGCCGCGACCGGCCTTGTGGTGCCCGTACCTGCGCGGCAACTGGACTTTCTGTCCACCATCCATTTCATGACCAATATCGCTGACACGCTCGAGGCGCTTCATGGCTATGACATGGGGGTCAATTATGACTTCATTCGGGTGGTCGCTTCCAACTATTCGCGTTCGGCCGACGGCGAAGCAGGCATGCTGCGCATTCTCCAGCAGATGTGCGGCACGAACATGCTGACAAATCCGATACTGGCTTCTGAGGAAATCAAGAATTCCGTTCAGGAATTCCGCTCAGTGTATGAATCGGACAAGCCGATTTCCTCGCATAAGACCTTTACGCGTTGCCGGGACAATCTTGATCTTGTGTTTTCCGAGATCCTGCATGTGATCCGCCAGCAGTGGCCATCAACCAGCATGGGCGGTTTTGGCGAGGGCCACAGGCTGGATGGAGAAGCCGCATGAGCAAGCGCTCGATCTTCGATGAGGTCATCGCCAATGCAACGGTAGAGCAGGCCGAAGGCGGCCAGGGACAGGAAGGGTCGGCGGTCGCGCGAGCGCGCAAGCCCATGAATTTCGCGGCGCGGCGGCTCGACAGTTTCGAGGAAGCCACGAAAATCCTCAAAAAACCGGCAATTTCCCTCAAGCCGGACGAAGTTTCCATTTGGCCCGGCAACGCGCGCGACTATGCCGCGTTGACCGAAGAGCGGGTGCGAACGCTCATTGATTCGCTCATCGCGGAAAACGGCAATCGCATTCCGGTCATTGTGCGCCCGACGCCTAATGGCGAAAAGCGCTATGAACTGGTCACCGGAACCCGGCGCCATTGGGCCATAGCCTGGCTCAATGCCAATGATCATCCCGAAATATGCCTTTATGCCTCGATCGAGGATCTGACCGATGAAGCGGCATTCCGTGTTGCGGACATTGAGAATCGCGAACGGGAGGATATTTCCGACTATGAGCGCGCGACCAATTATCGCGAAGCGCTGCATGCCCATTATGGCGGGGTGCAACGGCGCATGGCCGAGCGGCTGAAGCTCAGCCCGGGCACGCTCTCCCGCTATATCGCGCTGGCGGAAATGCCTCTTACGATCGTTTCGGCATTTGAAACATCGCGCGACCTCACGCTGCATTTTGCAAAACCCCTCCTCCCTCTGCTCGACGACGGGGAAAAGCGCGAGCGCATGGAAGATGCGGCAAAGGCCCTGGCGGAAGAGCAGAGTCTCAAGCAGAGCTTCGATCAGACTGCCATTCCCGCCAATGAAGTGGTAGCGCGCCTCCTGGCGGCCGCCAACAATGTGCAGGCGCGCGCGCGGCGGCAAAAGCAGATGCTCCAGACCCAGTCAGGCCGTGAATTTGGCGTCGTGGAGCGTGATCGCGCCAACGAGCTCATGATCCGGATCGTCCCCTCCGAGAGTTCGGTCGACGAGATGGTGGAAAGCTTGAGATCGATCATCGAGAAAGCTCGCATCCGTTCCAGGGGGAAGGCGTGACAGGCGAGGCTGCCTTATGGTTTTCCGACGCGTGGAATGCATGATTTAGTACGCAAAAACATGGAGTTATGGAAAATGTTGCCGTCGGCAACATGGTTCTCCGGAGCTTGAAACAGGCACATTGAATATGGCAGCGTCCCCTCCCTCTCTTGGCCGGCAAGTGCAACTCAGCTTCGAGATGTTCACGCCGCTGCCTGATTTTGGAGACATGTCGCTGCGTGACTATCAGGAGACAATGCAGCGCCCGTTTTTTTCCCTGGCCAAAAAGCGCATCAAGCCGATCCAGTATCTCAGTCCCAATGGACAGGTCAGCGTTCACGTCTCGGCTAACCCCCATTATGGCATGGCCACCATATGGGACGCGGACATCATGATCTTTTTTGCGTCCTATCTGAACGAACAGCGGCAACGCTCGAACCAGTTGTCACCCACCATCCGGGTGCATCCCGCCGACATCATGAAGCTCATTCGGCGTGACACGTCGGGACGGGCGTACGAGCGGCTGAGGGATGCGCTTGATCGTCTCCAAGCCACCACGATCAAGACGAATATCTGCGCCAAGGGCAAATCAAGGGAAGTGACCTTCTCCTGGATCGACAGCTGGACACAGCTGATCGATGAGCGTCGCAACAAGGTTTTGTGCATCGAGGTCACGCTCGCCAAATGGTTTTTTGACGGAGTTCTCGACCAGAAATCGGTGCTCTCGGTCGACCCAGCCTATTTCGATCTCAAGGGCGGGATCGAGCGCTGGCTCTACCGCGCTGCCCGGAAACATGCTGGAGGGAACGGCCCGGAAGGTTTTACCATCGGCTTCGACACATTGCTTCAAAAGAGCGGCAGCGAGCAGGTGCCAGCCAAGTTCAAGGCGTCACTTCTTGCCATCGCGCGCGCCGATGCATTGCCGGAACTCCATATTGAAGTGCGAGACGAGAAATCCGCCAACCCCAAGCTCTGGATGGTCATGCGCAAGGATTGGCTTGCATCCATGCCGCAGCCCGCCCCTGCCCCTGCCCCCGTCGCGCCTGCTGCCGGGACGCGAACGGCCCGTCCAGCGCCCCAAAGATACAGACCAGAACCGCCCCCTACGCCGGAGGACCTTGTTTCTCCCGCTGATATGGCAGCACTCGTCGCAAGTACGGCCAATGCATTTCGCGTCAGCAGCGACGGTAAGCAGCGAGCAACGCCAGAGCGCTCCCGCAACCGCGCCGCGAAGGCCAGGGATGTCATCGATGCAGCGACCTATGAAGCCATTCGGCGCGATTTCCCAGGCTGGGATCTCGATATATTGATGAACCGGTTCGACAATTATATCGCGAACAACCTGCCTGAGCTGCCTGCAAATTATTCCAAGCGTTTCTATTTCTTCATGAAAAGCCATCACCAGCGCAACAAGCATAGCCTTCCCGGTCAGTAGGAGCGCTGCGCCGATGGGTCGTAACGCCTTTTTGGCGGTCACGATCACTCCCTTCTTGTAGCAAACGCCCTTCCCGCGGTGCCAAAGACCCGTCATGACCGGTAGATGGACCGCCACCGAAGGCCAACATAGGAGAGAAGCGCAGGCTCCGCTCCAAGCGCCCTCCTTGCGTCGTCCCATCTCTTGTCAATGCGACCGGCTGCTATATGCCCCCCGCCCGTCATCAGCGGCGGAAGCGGACGCCCCTCCCCTGCCCCCGAGATCAGGTCAGCATTCCTGATGGCGGCTTCATTCATGTCGAGGGGCGGGCTGTTCAGGGAGCCGCATGGCATGCTTTCTGCAATCCAGACCTCCTGCCCAATCGAAGCGGTCTCGCTTTCGGTTCGCCTGGCGCGGACGACCTGACTGTTGATGACCCGCGAACGGCCACGTCCTAGCCTTGCCCTCGCGACATGCATCTATGGCCGCGGCGCGAGCCGCCAGGTGATCAATCCGGTTGAGCAAGTCGGGAGTCTGGCCAGCTACAGCGGGCCGATCATCTTTCGCGGGCTCGCCGCGGCCATTGTGCCAATCCCCCTGCCCTACCCGAAGCCAATCTCGTCAGCTGCAAGCCCGACACCAGCTTCTCCATCGGCCAATAGCCATGGGCTGGCAATTACGGCAGCTTTTGCCCTCCCCGCCTCCTGAGGATCCATTTACCGCAGCCTCTGGTCTTGACCGCAGTCGCATAAGCCCTCCTCGTCGACCGGCCCAGCACCGCACACAGGGTATGCGCCTGCGGTCGCTGATCGGGCGGCGCCTGGCTTCACTGGAGACACTATCGTGCTATCGCGCATCGACTGCGAACGGCACTGCTCTACCCAAAAAGCCAGCGGTTATCGCGACATATTGGCCTTCGCGGCACTTCCTTGGTTATCCGCGATAGCACGATGACGCTTCCCATTGGGGTTTCACATCTGTAAATATGACGGTGAAGGCGCGAATGGATCGAGGCTGGCTCGCCGCGTTCCTCGCCCCGATCTCACCGGACCGTTTTCGCGCCGCGCGCGGCAGCAGAACGGAGCAAAAAGCTCAAAACCTGAATTTATTCAATAATTTCTGTGGTTTAGACCAATGTTGCCGACGGCAACCTCGCCAGCCAAGGCCGCGCAGGCGGTCATGGCATGAGCCTGATTCAGAACGGGACGGAGACGGTTGGAGGATTTCCAACGGCCTCATCTCTCATTGTCCGCGCCTTCTGAGGTGAACGGCGCTGAATGCTAGAGGGTGCCTGATGATCCTCTATAATTCACGCGTACGCGCTGGGGCCGCGCATGCCCCAGTCCGCCTACGATGACCAGCTTCCGGGCCAATCGCGGTAGCACGGGTACTGTTGCCATAGGCCCGACGGTATGGGAGAAAAGCCGTCCGCTTCCGCAGCCGGAATGGCCGCCGGGCCCTTTCTCGAAGGCGCCATGTCGCAGAGCAGTGCGCAAAGGAGGAGAGGGGAGGGGAGGGGAGGGGAGGGGAGGGAGCGATTGGTGAGGAGGGCAGCTCCCGAGGACCCTTTCTCCATCCGCCCCTGGAGCACCTGTCATGTTGAGCTACTAATCACCTCTCACGCGTCCGCAGCCGGCGCCCACGCGAGCCCCACGTCCATCGGCGTCCAGCCGGCGAGATCATGCGTAAGCAGCCGGTAACCCGTCGGAAGGGTCTCTGAGCCGAGCGAGCAATGCCATAACGGCTCCCGTGCTCGCCAGCCGCCAGAGAACCAGTCAATCCGCAGCCGGCACGGCTCGCGTTGAATATGACCTGGCGGGCTATCGGCCAACCAAAGTCCTGGCGTCCAGCAGGACCTGCAAGCGGCGGCGTCCTATGGAAATGACCCAACGGCGACGCCTGGTCTGCAAGCCGATCATCTGCCCGGCCGTGGGCCTTCTGCTCCAATCTCCTGCACCATGATCTTGGGAACAGGTACATCATCTCGTCGCCTGTTTGCTGCGCTCGAAAAGCATCCACCATTGCACCGGATCCGAACACCTTGTTCGTGACGAGTATCTCGACTGCGGTTCGGACATGGCCGACGCAAGGGTTGGCTGCACATTCCCCCCAGATAGCGGCCCACCCGCCCTGCTATCCCCGATAGCACGATCTCATGGCCGATCGGCCGATGGACGCCGATCTTCGGTTCGGCCACAGCAGGCCGAAAACAGCGAAAGTATCGACGCAAGGGGAGGGGCAAGATGCCCGCCAGCGCATTCTTCATCGTGCTATCGCGCCAGATACGATCATTGCCTATGCGGGCATCGTGCCATCATGGCATGCAAGACGTGCTATCGCGGCACAAACCCTCGTGCCATCACGCCCCTGCAAACGTGCTATCGCGGATCAGCCTGGAACCCCGAATCGTGGAGTCAGCGCGATTCGCTGCTTCGTCGCGGCTGCTTAACTCTCTAACATCTCCATAACCTATCTAACGTGCGCCTCGCGGCGCCGCGATATGGAATTTGAGAATAGAGAGTGATGGGCTTATCCGAGAAATCCCTGCCAGCCCACAGGTCATGGCGTTATAAGCCGAAACGTGAAGTTTTGCTCGACCTTAGGGTGATGCCCGAAATGAGAACAAACCAAGAAATAGGCCTACAGGGTCCCTCAGAGGCTCACCAGGCACTGACACCCTCCTTGGTGACCCAGAGGTTATCAGGGGTTCAAAACCGGCGCCACAGAGCTTCTGAGAGGCCGGATTTTTTGGTCATCCGCGGTCGGCCCCGCCCATTTAGCAGAGCAACTCACAAGTTCGCGGGCTGGACCATGCCTCCGAACAATCTCCCTTAACAGGAGCGGCTCGCTTCGGCGCTGAGAAATGCTCGCCGCCTGCATCTGCCCTCGGGCTCACGGCCATCTCCAGCAGAGCGCTTTGGACAAAGGATCATGTCCCGCAGCATCCGAAGAGGAACGTGCGCACCGATGATCCTGTCACCCGCGGCCGCCGGCCTCAGTCATCGCGCGTCCGTTCCGCTTGGGTTCGTCGCTTCATGGGAAAGGAACTGAACCTCTCTGGTTCGCAGAGGGGTGGAGCTCCGCTAAGCGGTGGCGCGCGCCCTAGGTTTCAAGAGGGTCAGGCAACGATTGCAGGAGCCGGGCAGGGGCGGCGGGGCAGGGGGTGTAGAGCAGGCTCAACATTGCCCGACAGACGGTGGCGCAACGGAAAGGAAAGACAGCGGCGCCATTTTTGCGCCCCGCTGATTGTGACAAGAAACGACAAGGATCGAATGGCAAAGAAATAAGGACATAACAGGAATAGCAAGGAACCGGTGGCGTCATTCCCGATGTTTGTCCTTGTAAGATGCGCGATATCATGGTTGATCCAAGGAAAGGCGCGACGGAGGTATAAAATGAGGTTCAGGGTCTGATTCGATTGTTTGCGCGGGCTGATGCCGGAGCGCCAGGCGTGTCGCATCGCGAGGACGCTTTAAGGAACGAGAGGGGAGGGGCTTATTTGCTCCGATCCGATCCGATCCGATCGCAGCCGCGGTCAGGACCAGGGCTTGCGTACCCATGATGGTTTCTGCCGGGAAAAGGGGGACATACGGGTCCGGGGCGAAAGGATCCGCAGGTTTGTCCCGATGTCGCAAAGGTGTTCGCTTATGGATTTGGTCGAGAAGGGGAGCAGCTATTATCTTCTGGCAGTTCGCCTGAACAATTATTCAGCCCTGGGTGCCTCATATGGCGGGGACCTGGCGCGTGCGGCTCTTCAGCAGGTTCGCAGGCGCCTCGAACGACATCTCGGCAACACCCTCATCACATCTGTTGACGATGATAAAATCATTCTCATCGCGCATAACAGGCTGCTTGAAAGCTACGCACCAAAAGAGCTGATAGAAATACTCTGCACCATAGTCAGCACCGAACCCTTCCGCTTCGAAGACCATGCCGTCTTGCTCGACATTTGCGCCGCCTATCGTCCGCTGGATGTGGAGACATCTCCCCAATGTTTCGAAGCCTTGGTGGAATCTGTTACCGCGGAACTCGCCAGTGCGATGGCAAGAGGCTTCGACGGTCGGATCTTGATGTCTGCAAAGGAAGAAGGTCGATATCGGGCCGACATGAAACGCTGCGTGACCTTGCTCGAACAAATCAGGGGTCGAACCGCCTTTTATGTTTGGCGACCTGTGGTGGACCCGAGGGACCAGGGTCGCATTCTCTATTATGATGGACGTTTGCGCCATGCGAATAAAAGTGGCCAGCAACTGGAATGCGATGCAGCCCTGACGGCGTTCGAGCGCCTCGGCCTATCCCATATCATCGATCTCCAACTTGTCTCGGATGTGCTCGACGAATTGCGGGCAGATCCTCTCGCGCGGCTCTCGATTCCCATCGCCTCGGCCAGTCTCGATGCCCATCTCTTGGGCCCGCAAGCCGGTTGGAATGAAATATTCGCAAGATTGCAACGCGAGCCGGCGCTTGGTCCCAGACTGATCCTCGAAATAGCCGATAAAGGCGATCTGCTTTCAGTGGAATCGAGGGGAGTGCTTGGCCTGTTGCGGACATTTGGCGTCCGCATAGCGGTCGGCCGTTTCGGTGGCGGCAGTGCATCCCTTGACCAACTCGCTGGCATCGCGCCCGAGATCATCAGGATCGACAGCGGCTTCCTTCGTACCGCCCATCAATCGGAAAGGAGCCGGGCCCGGATCGGGCCGCTGCTCAATCTCGCCAGAACCATCGCTCCGTGCGTGGTGCTGGACGGTGTTGAAACCTCCTGGCATCTTATGGCAGCCCTGGAAGAAGCTGCCGACTGGGTGGCGGGTTCCTTCGTCGGCGGGACGAGTATCGGTCGCGACTGGGTCAATCTCGACTATGGGGACGCAGTTACAGGCCTGGGCAGTTTCCACGAACTTTTTGGCGAACATCCCGACGCTGCCGCAGGATCGCAGCTGACAGCGCATTATGCGGGAAGCCACCGATAGTAACGCACGAAGGAGAGGGGCACGCTCCGATGAAGAAAGAGCAAGCCACCAGGTGCGTCTGAACGGAAGTTCACCCTCCTCGGCGATCTGGCGGACGACCGCTCGCATTCCATTGACTGTATCTTCTCTGCCCGACAATATTGGGATGGAGGCAAATTGCGGGCCGATGCGCGCAACGCTGATACTCGTTGAAGGGGCGCGCCGCCGAGACGCATTCGAAGCTGGTTTCTTTTTCGCCCCGCATCGCCTGTCAACGGCGGAGTAAAAGTCGGCCATTGGGCGGCGCAAAATCAGGCCGGGTGATCCGTGTGCTGGCGAGCGCCGCGAGGGCGTAGCCCGAGTGGGGGTCGCCAACACACGGATGGTCTTTTCTGTCAGGGGTTGGAGCGTGCCTTGCGCGCCTGGCTTTGGGCCAGACGATAGCTCTCTCCGTTCATCTCGAGTATGGAGACGTGGTGGGTAAGCCGGTCGAGGAGCGCGCCTGTCAGGCGCTCGGAGCCGAACGTTTCGGTCCACTCGTCGAACGGCAAGTTGCTGGTGATCAGCGTCGAGCCGCGCTCGTAACGCTGCGAGATCAGCTCGAACAGCAGTTCCGCGCCGGTTTTCGAGAGCGGCACGAACCCCAGTTCATCGATGATGAGGAGCTTGTATCCGGCCATTTGCTTGTGGAGGCGCAGAAGGCGGCGTTCGTCGCGTGCCTCCATCATCGCGCTGACCAGCGCGGACGCGGTGGTGAAGCCGACCGTCAGGCCCTTCTGGCAGGCGGCAAGGCCGAGGCCGATCGCCACATGGGTCTTGCCGGTTCCCGAGGGACCAAGGGCTATGACGTTCTCGCGGCGGTTGATCCAGTCGCAGCGTGCCAGTTCCAGCACCTGCATCTTGTTGAGCTTGGGGATCGCGGCAAAGTCGAAGCTGTCGAGGCTCTTGGCGGCCGGGAACTTCGCAGCCTTGATCCGGCGCTCGACCATCCGGCGTTCCCGGTCGATCAGCTCCAGTTCGACAAGCCGGGCAAGGTAGCGGACGTGATCTGCGCCCTCGGCCGCGCATCGCCGGGCCAGCTTGTCATGCTCGCGCAGGAAGGTTGGTAGCTTGAGCGTCTTGAGGTGGCTGGCCAGTAACAGCTCGGGGGACGGACTGCTCATGCCGCATCCTTCGCATCGCCCGAGAGCAACTGCATGTAGGAGCGCGCCGATGTCGTCTCCACCCTGGCTCTGGGCAGATAGGGATAGATCGCCATGTCCAATCGGGGTGGTCGGCGCTCCTGTCAACGGGCACCGAAGATTCCGCAAAAGTGGGCATCTAAAATTCCCTAGTTTGGCGGGAGGGTTTGTGTCGGTGATCAGCCGTGATGGAGATCGGGCTTTTCCTTTGCTGGCGGGCGGCCGCGCCGCTTTGGCAAGGGCGGCGGGTTGTTGGACGGTGCCATGCGCGCATGCTCGGGCAGCAGGTCGGCGTGCTGTCGCATGCGATAGCTGGAGCCCTCGATCTGGATGACCACAGCGTGGTGAAGAAGGCGGTCGAGCAGCGCGGTGGCCACCACCGGATCGCCAAAGACATCACCCCATTCGGCGAAGCCGCGGTTTGACGTCAGGATCATGGCACCCTTTTCATATCGGGCGTTGACGAGCTGGAAGAAGAGATTGCCGCCGCCGGGCGTGACGGGAAGATACCCGATCTCGTCGACGACGAGCAGGGAGGATCGGCATAGGAAGCGGATCTTCTCGCGCAACGTGCCCTCGCGTTCAGCCTTGGTCAGTGAAGCGATCAGATCGGCGAGCGGGATGAAGTAGACGCTCTTGCCCGCCTTCACGGCCTCGACGGCAAGGGCCGTGGCGATATGGCTTTTCCCGGTACCGGGCGGGCCCAGCAGATGCACCACCTCGGCCCGGTTGATGAAGTCCAGGCCAGCGAGCGCCAGGATGCGGTTCCGGTCGAGCGATGGCTGGAAGGAGAAGTCATATCCGTCCAGCGTCTTGATGATCGGCAGCCTTGCCATGCGCAGGGCTGCCTTGATCCTGCGGTTCTCCCGGAGCGACAGTTCTTCGTTCAGCAATATGTCGATGGCCTCGATGCCATCGATTTTGCCCTGCTCTATGCCGCGCAGGGTGGCGTCGAGCATCTCCAGGGCGCGTGGCATTTTGAGATGGACCAGGCTGCGGCGGATATTATCGACGCGGGATGCGGCACCCCCATGGTTCATGGCCGTTCTCCCCGCGCCAGTTGGCTGCCGATCGCTTGATAGATGGCCAGGGAGCGCACGGTGACATGCTCGCCTACACGACCGATGGCGATTACCTCTTTACCATGGATACGGCGCTTGGCGCCGCTGCTGCCTGTCCGGTGCGCAGGATCGATCCTGCACTGCCGGCGCCCCTCAAGAACCGGGTGCTCGGCAATGACCTGGCCCCGGTCTACGATCCGGATCTTGTCGGGCAACTGCTGGATTTCGACGACGCGCCGGGTGCGATCGGGAACGCTGTAGTAATTGCCGCCGACCGAGACCATCCCATCGTGGCTGACGCGGCGCTCCAGCTTCAGAACAGCGTCAAAGCGGCCCGCCGGAAGCAGCTGCAACTCAGGCTGCTCGGCGGCGAAGGCTTCAGCAATAATCCGCTGCGTCGTGCCGTGGACACGGACGTTGGCGACGGTATCGAGCCAGTCGATCAGCTGGACATTGAGATCGTCCAGATTGCGGAAGCTCCGGCCCAGGAAGAAGTCCTTGCGGATATAGCTGAACGGCCGCTCGACCTTTCCCTTGGTCTTGGCCCGATAGGGACGGCAGGCGCGTGGCACGAAGCGATAATGCCCGGCCAGAGCCAGCAATGATCGATTGTAGATGATATGGCCCTGATCATCTTCCCCGGTCACGGCGGTTTTCATGCGATCGTAGAGGATTTCGATCGGGACGCCGCCGAGCGCTTCAAAGGCCTGCATATGACAGCGCAACAGGCTTTGGAGATCCTGATGCATGCCGTAGCGCGCAAACAGGAAGCGCGAATGGCCCAGCACCAGGCTGAACAGCCAGACGATCCGGCTGACGCCGGGCTCATCGGTAAATTCGACGACGAACCGGGCAAAGTCGACCTGTGCCTGCACGCCAGGCGGCGTCTCGAAGCGAACCTCGAAGGGCTTGGGGCCGTTTTCCGGTCGGATCGCTGCCAGGAACCGCTTTACCGCGGTATAGGCGCCCATATACCCCAGCTCACGGATTTCCCGCGTCAGACGCGCCGCCGTCAGATCGGGAAAGGCCGTCACTCGTTCACGCAAAAATTCTAGATAGGGTGCCAGTTTGTTCGGTCGGCCAAGCATGCGCGGGCCGTAAACCGGGGCCTCGATGCCCCGTTCGATATATTTTCGGATGGTCTTGGGGTCGCGACCAGTGCGTCGGGCAATGGCGGATATCGATACGCCCTGTCGATGTAGTTCGAGGATCATCATCAATTCTCCAAGTCGGATCATCGGCCCCGTCTCCGCGTCTGCAAAGGAGATGAGGACAATGTCGGCTCATCTCATTCTGCCGGGGCTAGCCCCGGCAGAATGAGATGAAGGGGCCACCAACTAGGGAATTTTCAAAGCCCACTTTTGCGGAGAATTGCACGACCGATGACAGCTCCACCCGGCACAGCAGGAGATGCTTCACGGCATCAAAGCCGATCGCCCCGATATCGAGAGCCTGCTTTACGGCCGCATGCAGATCGGCAAGCGTGAAGCTCTCCAGCAGACGCAGCACCTGCACATACTCGCGCCGACCATGCTTGCCCATACGAGCTTCCATGAGGCGGCGCAGCGTTGCAAACGCTTCGGGCAGGTGCCAGCCTTGCAGGGGCGCTGCCTGATCGAGCGCATTGATCTTCTGTTCGATCAGGGGAAGGTAATGGATGGGATCGAAGATCACGTCCTCGCGCTCGTAGCTGCGCACATGACGGGCAATGACCTCGCCCCGGCAGCCGATCACCACCTCGCCGACATAGCCCCGGATCCATACCTCCTGATGGCCGAAGCGCACCGGCACCGAGTAATCATTGGTCCGGTAACGCACCAGCGCCTGCGACGAGACCTGGCCGCTGGTCTGGTCACAAGCCTCGAACGGGGCAGCCGGCAGTTCCTGCATCGCCGCCAGATCGCGCTTCAGCCTCTCGCCGATCGTCTCGCTCTCGCCCCGCAGCCGGTCGTTCTGACGCTTGCGGCATTGCTCCTCGAGCCACAGGTTGAACGCCTCCCACGTCGCGAACCGGGGGATCGGCACCATGAAGTTGCGGCGAGCATAACCGACCAGCCCTTCAACACTGCCTTTGTCGTTCCCCCTGCCGGGACGGCCGTAACGATCGCGGATCAGGTAATGCGACAGGAAGCCGCTGAACAGCCGGGCGCGCTGCCTCGTGCCGTCGGGCAGGATCTTCGAGACCAGGCAGCGGTCGTTATCGTAGACGATCGACAGCGGCACCGCGCCGAAAAACGCGAAGGCGTGCACGTGGCCGTCCATCCATGCCTCGGCAACGGCAGCGGGATAGGCGCGCACGTAGCAGGCGTCGCTGTGCGGTAGATCGAGCACGAAGAAATGCGCCTTCTGCACAACACCGCCGATCTCGACCATGGCCTCACCAAAATCTGCCTGGGCATGGCCGGGCGCATGCGCCAGCGGCACGAACATCTCCCGGCTGCGCTGCTCGCGCTGTCGGATGTAATCCTTGATGATCGTGTAGCCGCCGGTGAAACCGTGCTCTTCGCGAAGGCGGTCAAATACCCGCTTCGCCGTATGACGCTGCTTGCGCGGAACCTGACGGTCACCATCAAGCCATGCATCGATGATCGGAACGAACGCTTCCAGCTTGGGCCGCCGCACCGCCGCCGTCCGGCGGTAACCGGGGGGCTCCGAATACGACAGCATCTTGCGGACCGTGTCGCGCGATACGTTGAAATGCTTCGCCGCCTCACGCTGGCTCATGCCGCCCGCGCAAGCAAGACGCACCTTCAGGTAAAGATCCACGGTATATATCTCCACGCCCTCCCTGCTCGCGCAAAGAAGGCAAAGTGGACGACTTTTACGCCGCCCGCAGCAGCACTTCGCCGCCGCCACCGTGGTCTAATTTTGCACCGCCGTTCTCAGGCAGAGGGTTGTTGAATATAGCAGTTTTAGCAGCTGGCAGGGCATATCGCGCCGTTTCGCGCCGCTATTCCTCAATGCTTCGAAACTGAGCGCTAACTCGTCGCTCACGCAGGAGGCCGCACGTATCGCCGCAACGCATGCAAAGCCGCTGGATCGCGCTGCTGCTGCCCTGAAGCTGGTGCAGCAGGACGTCCGCTATATCTATGTCGGGCTGAATGGCGGCAATCTGACGCCAGCGGGAGCCGATGAGACATGGCAGCGGCGCTATGGCGATTGCAAGGCCAAGACTGCCCTTCTGCTGGCATTGTTGCGCGAGTTGCGCATCGAAGCCGAAGCGGTGCTGGTCAACAACAGCGGCACGGATGATGGGCTTGACGAGCGGCTGCCCAGCCCACGCATGTTCGACCATGTGCTGGTGCGGGCGCGGATCGATGGACACAGCTATTGGCTTGATGGCACCTTGCCTGCGGTTGTACCGCCTCGCGCAGAACCGGTCATAGCCTATCAATGGATTCTTCCGGTGAGCCCGCAGGGAAGCAGTCTCGAGCAGCTTGGTTGGGCGCCTGCCTCGCGTCCCAATGAGATAACGCTGTTCGAGATCGATGCCCGCGCCGGGTTTGATAAGCCAGCGCGGATTATCAATACGACCATCAAGCGCGGGATCGAGGGCTTGCAGCAGGAGGTTCAGTTTGCGGCAGCGACGCCTGCGCAGTTGCTCGGCGCTTTTCGGCAGAATGCGATCGGAAATACATGGCAGACCATCGAAGATGTTCAATGGCGCTATGATATAAAGGCGCAGGCCAGCATATTGACCATCATCGGCACGGGCGCGGTGGACTGGGATGACGATGGCGATGGGATGAGGTCGCTCGCACTGCCGGGCGGCGGCTTCAACCCGCCCGAAAAGCGGATACGTGCAGCAGAGCAGGATCAGGCGCTGCCATTCTACAACAGGCCGGACTTCAACTGCTATGTCACCACCGTCCGTCTGCCGTCGACGACAAGGGCGGAACAGTGGTCGCACAAGGATGATATCGACAACCGGATGTTCGGTCGGGCCTATTACCGCGCCTTCGACATATATGATGGCTCGCTTCGCATGGTCCGGGGATCGCGCATCGAGCAGAAGGAAATTGAGGCGGTCAAAGCGCAGCGCGACAATGGCCGTATTCCCCTGTTCGACAACAGCATGGGGTGGATAAGCTACAATCCGGGCGGAAAAAACATCCGTACCGAGGCAGGCAAACGAGTTCCCGCGGCACATGAGATCGATTGGACTGCCGACAATGTGCCTTGCCTGGCATCTAACGCGGGAAGCTAAAGGCCAGCAGCTTTCCCTTCCGCAGTTGACAGGTTGCGCTCCCAGGCTGCCGACGCTAGGGGAACAGCATTCGCAAGGACCCGGTGAAATTCCGGGTGGCTATTCCGGCCGCCGATCCGCCGGACAACGTTCGTCGCATCGGATTGTTCGGAGCCGTTTTCGATCAGCTCCCCCCTGACCAGTCCTATCGCGCCCTCGTCGGGCTCCCAGCATGAACAGCACCGCTATGGCGCGTTACCGCGCTGAATGGTTGGACGGCGCCGCCAACGCCCGCCGCGACGTGCTCGCCGGCATGGTCGGCACCTTTGCCCTGATCCCCGAGGTTATCGCCTTCTCCTTTGTTGCGGGTGTCGACCCGCAAGTGGGGCTGTTTGCGTCCTTCATGATCGGCATCATCATTGCTTTTGCAGGTGGACGGCCTGCCATGATCTCCGGCGCGGCGGGATCGGTCGCCCTTGTCGCGGCAGCGCTGGTCCATGCCCATGGGCTCCAATATCTGCTCGCCGCGACGCTGCTTGCCGGACTGCTCCAGATCGCCTTCGGGCTGATGAAACTGGACATATTGATGCGCTTCGTATCGCGTTCGGTGCGGACAGGCTTCGTCAATGCGCTCGCCATCCTCATCTTCTCGGCGCAGGTACCGCAGATGCTGAACGTCAGCTGGCACAGCTATGCGATGATTGCGGGCGGCCTTGCGATCATCTACCTGGCGCCCCGGATCATAACGGCCATTCCCTCGCCGCTCATCTGCATCCTCGTCCTGACGGCGGTCAGTATCGCATTCCCCATGCCCATCCACACGGTCGCCGATCTTGGCCGCCTGCCGTCATCCTTGCCCTGGCTGACATGGCCGGACGTGCCGGTCGGGTGGGGGACCCTTCGTATCGTTCTGCCTTATGCGGCCGCCATGGCGGCGGTTGGCCTTCTTGAATCCATGATGACCGCCAGCGTCGTCGACGATTTGACCGAAACCACCAGCAACAAGGCGCGCGAGTGCACCGGCCTTGGCCTTGCCAATGTCGCGGCCGGGTTGTTCGGGGGCATCGCCGGCTGCGGCATGATCGGGCAGACGGTGGGCAATGTTCGCTATGGCGGTCGCGGGCGGCTCTCCACCCTTGTAGCGGGCGTCTTTCTCCTCCTCGTCATGGTGCCGCTTCGCCCTTGGGTTGCGCAGGTGCCGGTAGCGGCGCTCGTCGCGATCATGATCATGGTATCGATCAGCACCTTCTCCTGGGTCTCGATCCGCGACCTCGCCCGCCATCCCAAGGTGTCGGGCATCGTGATGGTGGCGACCGTCATCGTGACCGTTGCTACGCATGATCTCTCGGCGGGCGTCGCGGTGGGCGTGTTGCTGAGCGGCGTGTTCTTCGCCTTCAAGGTGACGCGCATGATGGAGGTCACGTCCACTTATGATGAGGCCACCGACACCCGCACCTACATTGTCGCAGGCCAGATCTTCTTTGCGAGCGCTGACATTTTCGCCGACCGCTTCGACCTGCGTGACTCGGCCTCCCATGTCCGCATCGACCTGACCGCCAGCCATTTGTGGGACATCACGGCAGTGGGCGCGCTGGAGGAGGTTGTCACCAGGATGAGGCGCCATGGCATCGCGGTCGAAGTTATTGGCCTCAATCAGGCGAGTTCGATCCTTGTCGATCGATTGGCACCGACGGTCGCTGCCACAATCCCCTGACAGAGCGGGAAAGTGCAGGGCGAAGTGGCCTTTCCGTGCCGTTCAGGACCCATTTTCCATGTTTAGCCACGGAAGGGCGTCTGTGGATGGCTCCCGCGTTGCAAGCGTAAAGTGATGATCTGGCCGTTGGTCGGGTGCAGTCGTCTGTCCGGCCTGGTGATGCAGTCGGTGCAGACTGCTGGCCCTGATGGTGTCCGCGAACAAGGTCCGATCGGCTTTGCAGGCTATGACGCCTAAGACCTTCCTTGGGTTGTCCTTGCTCCCGGTCCGACCGGTTGTGCCATCACGTCCTTCGCTCTCACAACCTCGTGAAGCTGATCTCCTCAGCTAAGTTCGTGATCTACGCTGCCGTCAGCATAGGCGCATGTCCGCGTTCGAAGACGCCGCCGCGAGCCATGACCGCCCATGCGATCCGCGCCATCTTGTTGGCGATCGCGACCGAGGCGACGCGCGCAGGCTTTCTGACGAGCAGGGCGACGAAGCGCGGATCGACCGTTTCTGGTTTTTGCTTGGCGTATCGGACCAGCGCGGTAGCGCCGACGACCAAAAGCGCACGCAAATACCTGTCGCCCATCTTGGTAATCCGCCCCAAGCGTTCCTTGCCGCCGCTCGAACTCTGCCGTGGGGTCGGCCCCAGCCAGGCGGCAAACTGGCGCCCCGATGAGAACAGCCCTGGATCAGTTACCGACGCGGCAAGCGCGGTCGCGCCGATTGGCCCGATACCAGGGATCGTCGCTAGGCGCCGCGCCCTGTCGTCGCTTCGCTGCAGAGCGGCGAGACGCAAATCGAGCTTGCGCAACTGGACATGAAGCTGGAGCAGTTGTCCTGCCAGCATGGCGACGACGTTCGCTGCTTCGGCTGGCAAGTCGAGCTCGGACTCGCCGTCAACGATCTGTCGCGCCATCTGCAGTGCCTTCATGATCCCGACCGGGATGGCGATGCCCAGCTCGGCGAGCACGCCGCGCATCATGTTGACCAGCTGCGTGCGTTGCTTGATCAACAGGCTGCGCACGCGATGCAGCGACAGCGCCGCCTGCTGCTCGCGCGACTTGACGGGGACAAACCGCATCGTCTGACGCGTGACCGCTTCACAGATCGCTTGGCATCGGCGGCATCGTTCTTACCGCGCTTCACATAAGGCTTCACATGGCCGCCGGCATCAGCCGCACCACATGACCCAGCCTGATCAGTTCGCGCGCCCAGTGATGCGATGTCCCACAGACCTCGGCGCCTACCAGACACGGCGGCAGCTTCTCGAAGAATGGCAGCATCTGCGATCGCCGCAGCGCCTTGCGAATGACAACCTCACCGGTCGCGCTGATACCGTGAATCTGAAAAACGTTCTTGGCCAAATCCAGGCCGATTGTGCTAATCTCCATGGCGGGTGGCTCCTTGCTGGGGTTGCATGACAGCAAACCCATCTTGGCACTTAGATGCCGTGAGCGGGAGCCATCCACCTCATCCGCTTTTCCATCCTGGACACCCCGCATTAGCCGCTTGCAGACGCTCGACTTTCCGTACAGATGCCACAGTGTAGCTGCTCATGGATCATTCCGGCCAGCGTGTGCTAATATTCGTCTGGATCGTCGAGCCAAGCCGGCATGTCTCGACGCGCATCAAAGACGCGCCATACATCAATGTGGTCATCTCGTTCGACATAGAAGACAAGCCACGGAAAGCGGGCAAGCCGCCGATGTCGCAGACCCGGCAAATTCAACTCATGCGCGTAGCGCGGCGAGCCGATACCGGGATACTCAGCGATCGCGCAGTAGGCCGCTTCGAGCGCCTCGACGAAGTCGAGTGCGAGGTCCGGTCCACCCTCCCGCGCATAATAGTCGACGGCGCCCGTCACGTCGTCATGGGCTTGCTTGCGCGGAACGATCCGCTTTTCCGTCATATCGTGCCACGAGCCCGTGCGCGCAGCCCCTCGAAATAACCTTCATCAGCCGGAGCGCCCGGCGCCGATTCAGCACCGTCGAGCAACAGCCGACGCAGCCGCTGGCGGTCCTGATCCTTGCGGATCAGTTCGCGAACATATTCGCTACTCGTGCCGTAGCCGCGCCCGACGACCTGTTCGTCCACAAACGCCTTGAGTGTGTCAGGCAGTGAAATGTTCATCGTACTCATTACCGCCAACATAGGGGCTTTGGCAAAATTTGGCAAGATCGGTGCTCCCGTCCGAGCGATGAAAGTGGCGAGTAACAACGAGTGACTCGTATGCTTTGAATACAGCTGGCGAAGCGTCTCCGTGAGCGTGGGACCCCAAGCGCTCTATATGAATGGAGATGTGCAAGGCGCGCCAACCATCTGTACCAACCCTTATTTGCAGTAGACGGGTCGCTTTTCGATCTCCAGGGGCAGCTATCCAATCTACGCACCCAAACCTGCCGGAACCGACTTGGCAGCCTTCAGGTGGCCGAAGCGCAGAAAAAGGCTAGCGTTGCGCCCGCGCGTGGATAATCAAGCCGCCAGCAGCGGCTTGATTTCTTCGATGTCGGCGGCCTGGTCCATCAGCAAATCATAATGCGTCTGGAGGTTAAGCCAGAACTCCGGCGTCGTACCCAGTGCCTTGGACAGACGCTTGGCCGTGTCCGGCGTGACCGAAGTCCTCTCCTCGCACAGCCGCTCGATGCGAGTGCGGGGGACATGGATATGCTTCGCCAGCTTGCCAGCGGAAATGCCCATCTCCTCAAGGAACTCATGCTTGAGGATTTCGCCGGGATGGACCGGGGTTTTCAACATGGTCATGACGACTCCCTTCAATGATAATCCACGATTTCTACGTCTTGCGGGCCTCTGTCGGTCCAGACGAAACAGATACGCCATTGGTCGTTGATCCGGATCGAATGCTGGCCCGCACGGTCATCGGACAGTGCTTCCAGCCTGTTGCCCGGAGGCGACCGCAAGTCGTCCAGATTCACCGCCGCCTCAAACATAGCCAGCTTCCGCACAGCAGCCCGGAAGAAGTCGTCCGGGAAGCCTTTGCCCGGCTTGCCCACCAACACCTGTTCAACCAACTTCCCTTTGGCCCTCTGTATCATGAACTGATACGTATCATTTCATGATACAGAGCGCAAGAGGTTACCGGCCCTTCCGCTGATACCGTGAACCTGAAAAACGTTCTTGGCCAAGTCCAGGCCGATCGTGCTAATCTCCATGGCGGGTGGCTCCTTGCTCGGGTTGCATGACAGCAAATCCATTTTGGCACCTAGATGCCGTGAGCGGGAGCCATCCACCTCATCCGCTATGTTGGCGGCTGTACGACCCTTTGCCGTCATTCAACTGCTGATTTTTCACTCCCAGCTGCGGCTGGTCCGCTTTCCCGTTCCTAGCGCTCAACTCCGGCGCATTGCCGCCAACCAGCCACTAGCATCCGCACCGAAGATGCAATATGATAAAATCATATTGAAATGGAGGTAGACATGGCTGCGAAGGCAATCACGGTAACGCTTGGCGAAATGTCATCGCACGCGGAGCGCCATCTTGCGTCTGGCCGATATGCTTCTATGAGCGAAGTGATGCGAGCGGGTTTGCGCGCGCTGGATCGCGAAGAGGCTGTTTTGGATGAACTGGTGCGCGTCCGCGTTGCGGAAGCGCTAGCTGATCCCCGTCCCCCCATGCCGCTCGACAAGGCATTTGCGCAGGTTAGGGCCTCGATCGCCAAGGCATGACCTATGATGTGCAACTGTCGGCATTGGCGATCGAGGATTTGATTGCACTTCACCGATGGGTGAGCGTGGAAGCCGATATTCTCACGGCAGACGGCTACCTTGCCAGAATTGAAGAACGCATCGCGGCGTTGGCCGATTTTCCCCATCGCGGATCCCCCCGCGTTGACTTGGTGGCAGGTTTGCGGACGCTGACATTCGAGCGCCGCTTATTGATCGCATATAATGTGGACGGGAAGATCGTCACCGTCCAGCGCGTCATCAATGCATTTCGCGATCTGGCACCGATCCTTCAAAACTCTTGAATTGGCGTATGATTGCCGTTTCTGCTGTCGACCCTTGTCAGTCATTCAGCCGTCGATAGGCGCGCCCCACAAGCAGACTGTCGGCTTCCCCAACGTCTCACCGCATCCCTTCTCGTGGGAGTGTAGGATCACCAGCATCGGACCGGTGCCAATATTCCTTGCCCGCAGCAACTCCTGCTGATGTCAGAGCGTATCGGTTGATGCAGTCAGAGCGCATCGCGAGCAAGCCGAGACGAATTAGTGGCGCGACACTGCCGTCGCCAACCGATCGCTCACTGCGCTCATCCCCGCGAACCATCGTCCACCGCTTGCGACCATCCTCAATGAATGCTTCAATCTCGTCCGGATTTCTGTCCTGGACGGCCGTTGCTTCACCCAGTGCGGCTGACCAGCGCTGCGAAAAACAGATTGTCATGAAACTCAGCGTCCCCCGTGCCCGAGGAGGAATTTCCAGCCAGTCGATTGGCGCATCAGGTGAACCACGGAACGACATGCGATCGTCCAGCAGGGCTTCCTGCCCATAGACATAGGCCTTCACCATCGCCCGCTCTATCTCGCCAATCGTATTTTGGGTGACACCCCGTTTGCGTGCATCGCGATCCCTCGCAACGATGTCGCGCGCCACCTCACGGAACAGCGCCCGCATTTTTGACGATGGGCGCTCGGCTTTGGCAGGCTGCTTCTTTTCGGTCATGGTTGCTACATTTCAGCGTCAAACCGGCTGGCGCGGCGCAATGCCGAGGCGCTGCGCAACCTGGGTATAGAGATCCACGATGCCGGGCATGGCGATCGTGACGGCCAGACCGAAGGGCACCGCTTCATCGATTGGCGTGCCAGGGTCCGGATCACGCTGCACGACGAGGTCAACAAACATATCCGGTCCGACGACCGGCGCTTTGTTACCATCCCAGCAGCGCATGAATATGGTGCCGCGATTGGTCTGATTGCCGTCGGGTTGAAGGCTGCGCGGTGAAACGCTCAAAGTACCGGCCTCTGCCGGATCGAGCAGTTTGAGGCGGACGGATCTGTAACTTTTGCGTCCCGGTTGGACAGGTGTGAACCAAGCCAACGTAGCCGACAGGCTGTGCGGCCTGGCCTGACCGCTCATGACCACCGGTACAGGGACACGGATAGTGGCAACGCGATCGCGAGGGAGCTCTCCAACCGCCCAGAAAGTCGCGCGATCCTCTGCACACGCCACCGCGTCTTCGGCGTCGACATAGCCAAATCCGAGGAACCGCCTGATATTGTCCTTGATGTGGCTGTGATGCCCACCGACGGGACCGATAATCGCCTTGATCCGTGCCGCAATGTCATCGGGCCAGCGAGCAGGATGGACAAGCAGCGCCTTGAGCAGAACAGCTCGCTGAATGTGGGGCAGGCTGGCGAAGTCTGGATACGCCGCCTCCAGCGCGTCATGAATCCGATGACACGTACGCGATGCTAGAGCGGTCGCCCCGCTGGTGCCGCCCGAATAGGCTTCTGCTATTCCGATACCGCCGGTGCGAGGTGCCGCTACCTTTAGGCCAGCGGGGCGGGTAGAAGCCGCCGGCCTGACGAAGACATGGCCGTCGGTCCGTATCTGGCGAAGATGTTCGCGACCTCCCGGCATTAGAATGTCAGGTTTTACGGATCGGGCAAATCCGGGACCGAGCGCGCTCGATGGGTTGGCGGCCCGAATGCCCGGGAACGGGTCGATGATGGTGCGGGCAGCGCGACGATCAGCAGCGGACACCCAATCGTCGTTAGATGCGCCGACCGTCACTGCGTTGATTGCCTCAGATGGCGAAAACATACGCCGATCTGCCATGACATTGCCGATTGCGGTCAGCGTCCCGTCGCAACGAGTGGCAGCATTGGCGTCCTCGAAAGCCATTCCTGTCGCGAAAGCTGGAACACCGAAGGTCTCCCTCACATTTCCGGCACTCACTAGGAAAAGAATGCCATATCGGTACGCCAGTCGATCCAGCAGCCGTGCCCACGCCGATAGCGACGACTGAAAGGGACGCCGTTCGTTCCCCAGCGAGAGATTGACGATGAGCACGCCCGGCGCCGTCGCGGCCGCGCCTTCCCGCATCGCGCGAATGGCCAGATAGATGATATCGACGACAAGCCGTCGTGCCGGGAAGCGGTCCCCCGCCCCCATCACCGGAACAACGTGAATACGTCGCGGCAACGCCGGTGCAGGATTATTTCGGTCGCCATGGACGAGGAGGGACGCCATCGCTGTGCCATGAACGCGTTGGTCCACGGGCGCATGTGGTTCAAGATCGAATTGATCGTCTACGACGAGATGAGCTGCGAGCAGCGGATGCGCGGCTACCGGAACCCCGTCGAGCAGGGCCAGGATCGGATCGCGCAATTGTCCGACCGCTTCAGCTGCGCCGGCTTCTGTGACATCCTCGATCTCGATCGTCGTCGCCAGGCTTTGCGGGCGGATGTGCATGACTGGCTCAAGGCCGGCGATGCTGCCTTCTGCCCGGTCGATGATTTCGCGGATCGCGCGTACCGGCAAATCCACAAGCAAGGCATGATAGGCAATCTCGGGTAGCCGGGCACGTGAGATGATTTGCCCACCGCGCGCGGTCACTGCGGCGCGCACTTGATCTTCCCGTGCCTGAGCCTGATTCTCGGAGGCCCGATAGATCAGCTCGACCTCCAGCGGGACAAGCTCATCCTCGTCCCTTTCCTCGATCTCCTCGGCCAGAAAACCGGCGTCCAATTGCTGAACCCTGTCCTGTGGCCCCCATGGGCGCAGATCACGAAGCAGTTCGAACACGCCACGCCACGGCGTTTCCCCGAATTGCAGCTGATTTGCGTTCCAGCGCTGCCAAAGAGAGAGCAGCTCAGCGAGCGCGCGGGCGTCTGGAACAAGGAGATAGGCAATGGGCTCCTTGTCGTCGTCGCTGCCCAACTCCTCCTCATCGATCAATTCAAGGCCTGGCACGCGTTGAACCGCTGCGGCAAAATTGTTCACCGAGCCGCGAACTTCGAAAACGAGCAATCGTTCCGGGGCCAGGGCAGCCGGATCAGCGCGCAGCTCAAGTCCGCCGGGATCCCGCGCTAGCGCTTGGGCCAGACGATCAAATTTCGGCGCAAATGTGGCTTGCTGACGCTCTCGGGGGAAAGACTCAGGTGGCCGAGGAAATTTTTGCGGGCCGACGGGGCGTTGACTTGGCCGGCTCGGCGTCAGCCTCAGCAGGGGCTTGGATGGATCGCTCGGCATCTACATTCCCTGGCCGAACGCGAGACTTCCACAGCTCAAGCTCTTTCGCGAGCGCATCATCGATGCTGATCTCCCCCAAACCCAATATCTGCCTGCGCCGCACGTTCTGACAAAGGTCGAGCGCTTCAGCATAGCTGACCTCGCCAAGGCGCGCCGCAATCTTCTGCAATGTCATGCGTGGCGCTTCTGGCCAACCACAGATGATGCGATCCAGAAACACCTCCAGAAGTTTGCGATCTGGCTCCGGGAATGCCAGCCGCATCTGGAAACGGCGCCACACTGCACGATCAAGCAACTCGGCATGGTTGGTCGCCGCGATGACGATCACATACGGCGGCAGCTGATCGAGTTGCATGAGCAGGAATGAGACCACGCGCTTGATCTCGCCGGTTTCGTGCGTGTCGCCGCGTTCCTTGCCGATGGCATCGAACTCGTCGAAAAACAGAACGCTTGGCTGAGTGCGCACATAGTCGAAGAGTTTACGCAATCGCGCATTGGTCTCGCCAAGATAGCTGCCAATTAGCGCATCATAGCGTACGACGAAGAAGGGAAGGCCGAGGGCCTCCGCGATTGCCTCGGCGAAGGACGTCTTGCCGTTTCCGGGCGGGCCGGAGAGAAGGATCCGATGGCGCGGCTCATAGGCATGCGCCCGCAGAACATCGGCACGGACATGCTCTTCGATGAGCTGACGCCCGTTTTCGCGCGCTGGCAGGGAAAGGAGCAGATCGTCAAAGCGGACCCGAGGTTCGATCTCGATGATCGTATCCCGGCCTGGTCCCACCTGCGGCTGTGATGTAGTCAGGGGCGGCGGTGTGACGGGCACGGTGCCCAGGGCGCGCTCAATACGATCTGCGACGACGTGGTGCTTTTTCGCCCGTTCGTCCGCCACGATTGCCTCGGCCGCAGCACGCAACGTCTCGCGGTCACCAGCAACACTGGCGCGAACAAGAGAGACGAGATGATCGGCGCGGGCCATTTTATCGAGGTTCAATCCAGCAACTGGCAGCCGAAAATCCGGCCGCGATGAGAATCTAGTCAAAATTTCCGGCGCTGTAATCAATTAATCGCGGCCGGGCGAGATCCCTGCCCCACCGACAAGATTCGAGCGCCAAGGTCCGGCCGTTTCGCGGCGCGGTTGCGAGAATGGCCGTCGCAAACAATCCTTCACTACGATACGCTCATCCGGCGGCCAGTGCGACGGCGGGGGACGATGAAGCTCTATCGGCAACGGGAATGGAAGGCGTATTGCGCCGATCAGATCAAACTGCACGGTGGCAGGTGCGCCCATTGCCTGCACGGTTCCCCAGAAGTCGTGCTTCAGGTCCACCATCGGATCTATGTGAAAGGCCGGATGCCCTGGGAATATCCCTACGACGAATGCGATGTGCTCTGCCGTGGATGCCACGCCAAGGAGCACGGCATCATCATGCCGTCGAACGATTGGGAGTTAATCGCCCACGACGATCTTGGCGGCCTGGATGGGGAGTGTGAGCGATGCGAACAGCCGCTCCGCTATGCCCACATGGTGACACATCCAAACTGGGGCACGATGATTGTCGGCGAACAATGTGCCGACAAGCTCACGGAAAGTACGGTTGGGACTGAAGGCCATGCCGCGTTTCTCAATTATTTGAACCGCCGCAAAACCTTCGTTGATTCACCGAAATGGGACATCGCACCAAACGGCGGAAGGTCTATTGAACGCGCTGACATCGTGATTGAAATTGTGCCAACCGATGATGGAAAATTCCGCTTCAACTTGAACGATGTGAAAGGCAAGGGCGATCATAGGACACTGCTAGAAGCACAAATAAGCGCCTTTGATTACGTCGAAAGCGGGAAAGCAACTGAGTATCTGGCTGAACGAAGGCGGAGAATCGCCGAGCGGAATGCTGCCAATTCTTAATTCTGCCGTTAGGGTTTTTGGAAGAAGGTCAAGATGACGACGATCCTGCGCATTGGGGCTGTGCTGATACACCCCAGCGGCGACTACATGGGCAATCTGCTCTGGCCCGGCGTGCTGCCAGCGAAGCATCGCAAGGAACTATCTGCGGCGCTCGCCGCTATTTCCGCGCAGGGCTATTGGGCTAGCCCCTTTCCGGAAGGCGATGGTGTCACCTTCAAACGCTATGGCGAGACGCCCTATGATCCTGACGCTGCCCTCGCCGATTTTCGGGCTGCCTTCGGTTTTCTCGATCTCGAAGTGCTCGACTCCGGCGAAGGGCAGGCGCGGACTCTGGCACGGCTTGCGGGCGATCGAAAGATTACCTGCACCTGCCTGGTGCCGGTTGAAGGTTTGCACTTCGAAAAACCCTTCGACCTCGGAGAGACCCGCTTCCATGCACGGGTCGACGGCGAAGAAAATCGACTGACCAATCATGCCTGGCGCTCGCTGTGCGACGTGCCCGGCGCGGACGTGGACCCGAGTTGGACGCCCAATGCAAAGGCAAGCGGCACGACCGAGTTGCTCGCCTACCCGCTGATCGAACGGAAGATCGAGGTTCCGCTGTCGATCTTCTATGAGGCCGACGCCTCGTTCGACAGCCAATCACCACTGCTGCGGCTGGTCATGGAGGAGGCCGACCATTCGCTCGACCCGATCCGCTTCGGCCTTTGTCACTATCGCAAGCTCCAATATCTTCCCGCAAAAGCTGGCTGGATCGGAGAGACCGGGCTTGCCTATGTGATGCCGGAAGGGCGGGCGCTGAAAGCCCGCTACCTCCAAGGCAAGCCCTATGTGCTGCGGGTGTCGAACACTTGGCTGGGCCTAGAGGTCGACGGCGACGACCTGTCCTTTGCCGAACCACTTGCCGACATGATCATCGACAACCCGGCCAACGACGAAATTGCGCTGGCGCTGAAGGCTGCACTGCGCGCCTTCAACCGCTCCTTCTACTTGGTCGAACTTGAAGCATCGTTCCTGCACCTCGTCTATGCGATCGACGCGCTGTGCGAACCGGGCAAGCTTAAAGGTGATCGCCATCGCCTCTGGATCAGCGCGTTTGGATCTGGCGGGAACGCGGCACGGCTCGCGACGCTGCTGGCGGAGTTCGACCGACACTACAGCGTACGCAACCTTATCGTCCACGAGGGCGCGACATTCGCCGGCCTCGGTCTCGTCGGTGAGGAGCAGTGCCAATTCATGCTCGAATTGCTTAGCGCCTGTATCCTGACCTTCGTCCAGGAGGGATTCACGACGCGCGGGGCGGCAGCTGCATTTGCCTTCGATGCGCTGTCATCGCTGGCGATCACGCCGCATCTGACCGCAATGGCGTCCACGCAATTCAAGCTACCGCTGACTGCCGACAAGGAGTTCACAAAGCATATGCAACCATGACTGACAGCATTGATGAGGGCGCCGGCCTTGCACAAAGGTTGCTCCGGATCGATCGGCTGGAAAGTGAACTGACGCGCAAGGGAGCCGCCACGCTAGGCAAGAGCACCAACCTCGGCCATGCCGACTTTTTCCTCTGCGGCGCGATACGGCGGACACTGGCTCAGGCCCGTGGCTTCCGCGACCTCATCGAAGCGCGAAATTTTCCCTGCGCCGCCGCTATTCTGCGCCTCCAGATCGACACGGCAATGCGAATCAATGCACTGTCGCTGGTCGAAGACCCGGACGCGACCTGCAAAGCGGTGCTGGACGGAGAGAAATTTAACCGCCTGAAAGATCGCGACGGCAAGAAGATGTCCGATGCCTATCTGCGGGTGAGAACGGCGGTGCAAAATTAGACCACGGTGGCGGCGGCGAAGTGCTGCTGCGGGCGGCGTAAAAGTCGTCCACTTTGCCTTCTTTGCGCGAGCAGGGAGGGCGTGGAGATATATACCGTGGATCTTTACCTGAAGGTGCGTCTTGCTTGCGCGGGCGGCATGAGCCAGCGTGAGGCGGCGAAGCATTTCAACGTATCGCGCGACACGGTCCGCAAGATGCTGTCGTATTCGGAGCCCCCCGGTTACCGCCGGACGGCGGCGGTGCGGCGGCCCAAGCTGGAAGCGTTCGTTCCGATCATCGATGCATGGCTTGATGGTGACCGTCAGGTTCCGCGCAAGCAGCGTCATACGGCGAAGCGGGTATTTGACCGCCTTCGCGAAGAGCACGGTTTCACCGGCGGCTACACGATCATCAAGGATTACATCCGACAGCGCGAGCAGCGCAGCCGGGAGATGTTCGTGCCGCTGGCGCATGCGCCCGGCCATGCCCAGGCAGATTTTGGTGAGGCCATGGTCGAGATCGGCGGTGTTGTGCAGAAGGCGCATTTCTTCGTGCTCGATCTACCGCACAGCGACGCCTGCTACGTGCGCGCCTATCCCGCTGCCGTTGCCGAGGCATGGATGGACGGCCACGTGCACGCCTTCGCGTTTTTCGGCGCGGTGCCGCTGTCGATCGTCTACGATAACGACCGCTGCCTGGTCTCGAAGATCCTGCCCGACGGCACGAGGCAGCGCGCCCGGCTGTTCAGCGGCTTCCTGTCGCATTACCTGATCCGCGATCGTTACGGCCGTCCCGGCAGGGGGAACGACAAAGGCAGTGTTGAAGGGCTGGTCGGTTATGCTCGCCGCAACTTCATGGTGCCGATCCCCCGGTTCGCGACGTGGGAGGCGTTCAACCTGTGGCTCGAGGAGCAATGCCGCAAGCGTCAGAACGACCGGCTGCGGGGCGAGAGCGAGACGATCGGCGAGAGGCTGAAGCGCGATCTGGCGGCGATGCAGGAACTGCCGGCTGCCCCGTTCGAGGCTTGTGACCAGACCAGCGGCCAGGTCTCGTCGCAGGCGCTGGTGCGTTACCGGACCAATGATTACTCGGTGCCGGTGCGCTTCGGCCATCAGGAGGTATGGATCCGGGGCTATGTCGGCGAGGTGGTGATCGGCTGCCGGGGCGAGGTCATTGCCCGTCATGTGCGCAGCTACGAGCGCGAGGACGTGATCTTCGATCCCATCCATTACCTTCCCCTGATCGAACAGAAGATCAATGCGCTCGATCAGGCAGCGCCCCTGCAAGGCTGGCACCTGCCCGAAGCGTTTGCAACGCTGCGCCGCCTCATGGAAGCTCGTATGGGCAAGCATGGTCGGCGCGAGTATGTGCAGGTGCTGCGTCTGCTGGAGAGCTTCACGCTTGCCGATCTGCATGCGGCCGTAAAGCAGGCTCTCGATATCGGGGCGATCGGCTTTGATGCCGTGAAGCATCTCCTGCTGTGCCGGGTGGAGCGCCGACCACCCCGATTGGACATGGCGATCTATCCCTATCTGCCCAGAGCCAGGGTGGAGACGACATCGGCGCGCTCCTACATGCAGTTGCTCTCGGGCGATGCGAAGGATGCGGCATGAGCAGTCCGTCCCCCGAGCTGTTACTGGCCAGCCACCTCAAGACGCTCAAGCTACCAACCTTCCTGCGCGAGCATGACAAGCTGGCCCGGCGATGCGCGGCCGAGGGCGCAGATCACGTCCGCTACCTTGCCCGGCTTGTCGAACTGGAGCTGATCGACCGGGAACGCCGGATGGTCGAGCGCCGGATCAAGGCTGCGAAGTTCCCGGCCGCCAAGAGCCTCGACAGCTTCGACTTTGCCGCGATCCCCAAGCTCAACAAGATGCAGGTGCTGGAACTGGCACGCTGCGACTGGATCAACCGCCGCGAGAACGTCATAGCCCTTGGTCCCTCGGGAACCGGCAAGACCCATGTGGCGATCGGCCTCGGCCTTGCCGCCTGCCAGAAGGGCCTGACGGTCGGCTTCACCACCGCGTCCGCGCTGGTCAGCGCGATGATGGAGGCACGCGACGAACGCCGCCTTCTGCGCCTCCACAAGCAAATGGCCGGATACAAGCTCCTCATCATCGATGAACTGGGGTTCGTGCCGCTCTCGAAAACCGGCGCGGAACTGCTGTTCGAGCTGATCTCGCAGCGTTACGAGCGCGGCTCGACGCTGATCACCAGCAACTTGCCGTTCGACGAGTGGACCGAAACGTTCGGCTCCGAGCGCCTGACAGGCGCGCTCCTCGACCGGCTTACCCACCACGTCTCCATACTCGAGATGAACGGAGAGAGCTATCGTCTGGCCCAAAGCCAGGCGCGCAAGGCACGCTCCAACCCCTGACAGAAAAGACCATCCGTGTGTTGGCGACCCCCACTCGGGCTACGCCCTCGCGGCGCTCGCCAGCACACGGATCACCCGGCCTGATTTTGCGCCGCCCAATGGCCGACTTTTACTCCGCCGTTGACACCGGTCATTGGCGCACAGCGCCAGCCAGAGGCCGTAGCCCTGGCCCTCGCTATGGCTCACACCGCCATTGCCATTGTCCACGATCCTGCCCGAGCGAAGAAGGAAGGCAGATTTGAATGTCGACCATAACGCGTCGGTGCGCACCGCTCGTGTCCCGTTCGCTCGCCCGCATGCTCCGGCCAGCATCGCGAAGGCGGCCAGGCTGAAGCTACGCCGGTCAACGCCCATGCCACAGATCCAATGTGCCGCCGCTCAAAGCGACCCTGGAGGTCCTCAGCGCCTCGCCGCTCCCGAGCGCGCGGAACCAGCTATCATAGGCGCCTTCCAGCACAGTGCCCAGAGGCTCGGGCCATGAGCCATCCTCGTCCATGTCGATCCTTTCGGGCAGTCCTTCATGGCGGATAGCGATGCCCTCATCCTCCATGCAGAAGATGACGCGCCCCCAGTCGAGCGCCGTCCAGAGCGTATTGAGCCGAACGCCCAGCGCCGAGAGGTCAGCTACATGGTCGACAGGCTCGAGGGCGGCCAGCCTTCGACCAACCGCGAGGTAGAAGCCGCGCGCCTGCTCGAGCGACGCGCTCGCCTGGACTTCCGCCAGGGTGAGAGCCATCAGGAGCGCAAGCCCCTTGGCGCCGGCCATGTTGTCCTGCGCCGGCAGGGACGTCCGCATGATCGCTCTCACTGCCCCCCTCCGAGCGACTGGCGAATGCCCATCAGCGAACGGAATTCGTCATAATTGCCGAAGGTGTTCATGCCCACCTCGCCGCCGATCCGTGTCGAGGGCGTAATACGATAGTAGATGGCGCCGTCGGCCGAAAGCGCAAAGCCGGTCTTGCTGATGGCGTCATAGGTGGAACGCACATCGCTATTCTGTAGCTTCATGCCGTTGAGCAGGCCCTGTGCCGCATCGCTGGTCGGATAGACATTCGCCTCTTCCTGATCATAGCTCTGGTAGCCAGGAGCGAAATTGCCACGCAGCTCCCAGCGGCTGTCCTCATAGGCGTAGCGAACCGGGAAGCTGACGCTCAGGAAGCTTTGCGGACTGAAATAGCCGCCATGGCCATAAGTGAAGAAATTCTGGTTGTTGCCGAAATCCTGATAATTGACGTTAATGCCGCCGGTAAGGGACGCGCTGTCGCCCTGGTACAAGCGCATATAGCCTCCGGCGTTGAGCTGTATCCCGTAATTGTGGCGGACATTTTCACCGCGGTAGCGATGGAAGCTCGCGTCGCCGTAAAAACCCGTGCCATTGCGATCGTAGCTCAGCGACATGCCGCCGCCCGTCTTCATCACCTGGCCCCAGCGATCGCCAAGGCCATAGGCGCCGCCCGTCGCATAGTCGACGGGCGAAAGGCCCGTGACAGGATCGCGCGCGGCATCGGCAATCCGGGACAGCGCTGCGCCCACCGCCGCGCTGGCCGCCGGGTTTTTCGCGCCGGCATAGGAGACAATGCTGTCCTTGACGGGCTGGCGTTCGAACCAGAGCTTGCCCGATGCCACGGAGGAGAAACGGGGCGTCACTGCCGCGTACCAGGTAGCCTTGGTGTTGCCAAGGCCAAGCGGCGTGGTGCCGGCTTCCAGATGCACCAGCGGGCTCTTGTAGGAGGCCGAAAGGGCAACCCCAGAAGCATGCTGCGTGCCGACCGGAATGTTCGCCTGGTCGACCTGGCCGACGATCGCGGCGGCCTCGGGAAGGCCGTTGCCGCCAAATCGCGCCTGGCCCGAGGCGCTTGGCGCCCCGCCGTCCAGCACCACGGCCTCGGCCTTCGCCGAGATACGCCCGTTGCCGACCCCGGTCGATATCGTGGCCGAGCCGGTCAATTCCTTAAGCGCGCTCAGGCCAGCTTCGCCCGATCGCTCGCGATAGCCCGTTTCCACATCGGCTCGGGGGCCCTTGTCGGCTGAGAGCGAGCGGATCTCGGTTTCAAGGCGCGCCAGAACAGGATCGCTCGTCATGCCGCCTCCGGGCTGCGGCGCGATTGGCGCCGAACCGGTGGCGGACCCCTCATACCGGGCCGCGCCACTGGCGTAGCTCTGCTGCACAGGCGGCAAGAATGTCGCACCCTCCTCGCGGGTCGAGACAGGCAGCCGCGCCCCGCCACTCAGCGCAAAGGGATTGATCGGCGCAGGCGCAGGCGCGGTCGCTCGCGAACGGAAGGGATTGACGCCCATCGCGCCTGCGGCGAACGGGTTGTCGGCCGTCAGGCGCGCGCCCCCTGTCTGTCGCGCATAAATCTCCCGCGCTTGCTTGAGATAGCGCATGGCCGCGCCCTCATTGCCCCGCGCCTGTTCCATCCGGGCGGCGGCGATATAGATCTCATGATCGTCGGGCCAATATTGCATGCCGCGGTCGATCGCCTGGCGCGCCAGCGCGGTGTCGCCGGCCGTCCCGGCCGTCTCGATGAGGCCGAGCAATGCGTCGCGGTCCCTGGGCGATTGCGCCAGGATCAGCTGGTAGGTCTGGGCCGCGCGGGCGGGCAGGCTGCCCGACTGATAGAGCCGGGCGAGAGCGGCGAGCAGTTCGCGATTGCCCGGAGCGTTCCCCCACGCTGACTGCAGCAGGTCGAAGGCGGGGGCATATTGCTGCGCGAGACGCAGCCGGTCAGCCTGGGCGGCCGCCATGCCGCCCTTGATGCGCGCAAGGGTGCGCTGCATGTCGGCAGAGCCGCCAGCCATTTGAGCTGCCTGCTCGACCGCGGCCGCCGCCAGATCGTCGCGTCCCGCGCTGGCAAGGACTCGTACGACCGGTTCATAATCCTCCACGTTGCCGATCCCGCCCGACAGTGCCTCCTGGGCGAGGGCGACGGCGCCCTCGACGTCGCCCAGGTCGTAGAGAGCCCCGGCGATCGCTGCCTGCTGGGCGGAAGGCACGCCGGTCAGCTGATTCAAAACGGTGCGCGCCTCGGCCTGCCGACCGTTTGCGCCGAGTTCGCGTGCGCGCTGAACGGCCTGATCGGTCTTGAGCCGCAACGCGAATGCCCGCATCTGGGCGGTGCGCTGCCCATCGGGTATCCGGTCGATCAGCGTCTCGGCCGCCGCCGGACGCTTGAGAGAGTTGTTGATGAGCGCCGCGGCATAAAGCGCGTCCGGATCGGAAGACGCCGTAAGGGAGCGGATGAGCGCATCTGCATCCGGCGCCCGCCCCCGGTCTATCATGAACCGCGCATATTCATAGCGGATCCAGGGGTCTTGCTGGTCGAGCAGCAAGCCGGCCTGAAATTCCTGTTCCGCGGTTACTTCATCGCCGCGCGCCAAGGCCGCGAGCGCCCGGCCTCGCGCAGCCCGGCTCTTGAGGCGTGTTTGCGACCGCGCGTCCTGCGTGTCGCCGTCGGCGGCCTGGCGGTACATGTCGGCGGCATCGGCGAAGCGGCCCTGCCTTTCATAGACGGTCGCCAGCAGTTCGAGCGCGGGCTGGCGATCGGCAAAGGCCGAGCGAACGAGGCCTTCGGCCTTGGCCTGCGCTTCGTCCAGCCTGCCGGCGGCGAGGGCTGAGCGTGCCTGCTCGAGATCCCCGTAAAAGCGCGCGCTCGCCAGTGCCTCGGCCCATTGGGACGATGAACCCTGTCGTGATGCCCGCTCGAGCAGATCGCGCGCCTCGCTGAACCGGTTCTGCCGCATCCGCGCAAGACCAAGACCGCCCAGCGCCTCGGCATCGTTGCGGCTACGCGCCAGGGCGCGCTCGAACAGGGTCGCTGCCTCAGCGAGATCGCCGCGTTCCAGTGCCTTGAAGCCCGCCGCTCGCGCATCCCCGCCAGGATCGGGACGGGCCGCTGGCGCAGAGGCGCGTATGCGCGCGGGTTGGGAAGCGACAGGCGGGGACGAAGGCGGCGCCGTCCGGGCCGGCGCAGCGGCGGGCCTGGGCGTGGGCTTGGCCTCAGGCCGCGCCCCTGCACCGCTTAGTCCCCGCCGTGCCTCGGCATTGGACGGATCGAGCGCCAGTGCGCGCCTGAAGGCCTGGTTCGCCAGATCCTGGCGGCCCTTGGCCTGCCAGTATCGCCCCTGCTCCAGGAGCGTGGCGACACCGGCCACCTGGCCGCTTGCGGCGAAGGGAACGGCGCTCGATCCCAGCAGGGCCGCCATCAGGATGTGGCGCATGACCGGCTGGCTCATGGTCACCTCCCACCCTCGAGGCGGCGTTTGGCCTGCCGTGCGAAATAGAGATAGGCCGGGCCCGCCAGGAGCAGCGCCACGACAAGCCCGCCGGCTGCCATCAGGATCGGATGCTGGCTGAACCAGTAAGCGATGCGCATCCAGAAGGGAAGTGAGCCGGTCCAATATCGCGGGCCGATGGCAAAGCTTGCCATGCCCTCGCCATCGGTCACGGCAAGATCGCCCTGGATCTGGGCGTTTATTTTCGTGTTGGCCATGCCACTTACCAGTTGAGGTAGCGCGGCCGGATCGTCGGCAAGCAGGGCGACGACGCTGCGTGCGCTGTCAAAGGGAGAGCGGAAGCTTACGATCCCTGAAAACCCCCGCGCATTGTAGATGAGTTGCTGCGCGTCCTGGGGGCTGTTGCTTGCGCCGCGCGCGAAGAAGCCTTGCGCGATTTCGAGCGGGGATCGTTCGGTCACCTGCAGGGCGCCGTCTCGCCAGCGCACCGGGGCTTTCCCGAACAGTTCGGAACCGGCGAGCGTGGACGCGCCCATCACCAGGATATCCTTGCCCTCCAGAGCTGGAGGATTGACGCTGTCGGTTACCGAGACGCCGGTTGCGGGCAGCCCGGTTGAGTCGGCGAGCCGCCCCATGAGCCCCAGAAATGCCTCGATCGCGCCGACCGAGGGCTGGCGGCGCATGATCACCACGGTCTCGGCGAGATCGGGCATGATGGTGAAAGGATAACCCGCACCCGCGAAGGTCGCGAGATTGGGCATTTCAAGGGCGTGATAGGCCTTGCTCAGGTCTATCGTGCTTGTCGGGCTGATGCTCACGCGCACATTGTCGGGGAGGGTGCCCTCGCACTTCTTCTTGTTCGCCAGGATGAGGTTGTAATCGAAGATGAGCTCGTTCTGGCCGAAGAGATTGTAGCGCGGCAGCACGACCGAGGCCCGGCCATCGCGCGATGTCGCGCCTTCGCCGCGCAAGAGCTGATCCCACCAGTTTCCGCCCGCCACCGAAAGCGTGCGAAGATATTGATTGTTGATCGAGACGTCGAGGCGCGAGCCGCGCTTGTCGAGCCAGTCGGCATCCGGATAGCGATACCGAAGGTCGAGCCTTCCGCCCTGACGTGGCCAGAACAACAGGTCGGGCGCAATCCTGAAACGGGCGCTCAAGGGGCCGGGCGGAAGACCCAGCCCTTCAAGCGCCTGGGCGCTGCTGATCTCGCCGAGACGAACCGGCCGGTCAGTCCGGATCCAGCGTGGCGCCGAATAACGGGTATAGCTGGGAATGCGCACCGTATCGAACGCCATCTGCGCGCCGGCGAACACGCCTCGGCCGCTGGCGATCGCGGCGGCGGCGAGCTTGAGCTCCTGGGTGTTGCGGCCCATGATGACAAGCAGCGTGCCAAAGGGATCGCGCGGATTGCGGATGACGGCGGCCGATGGCCCCCTGGCCTGCAGATCGACGCCGTCAATGCGCCGGTTGCCCAGCAGGAACAGGATCGCATTACCCTCCGGCAGCTGGTTGAACAGCGGCTTGAAGGCAAAGCCGCGATAGCTCGCCATGCCGCCGAACCAGGATGCGATGCTGGCGGCCGCTTCGAGCTCGCCATTGCCCGGCGTAGACGCAAAGACAAAGGGCAGGCGCAGCGGCAGATTGTCATGGCGCTCGAAAAAGGGCGCGGGCAGCCGCGCCAGGTCAGGGGCGAGGGGGAGCGTCTGCATCGTCAGGTCAAACCCTGACCGCACATGGCTGATATTGGCCCACAGCGAGCTGTGGAAAGGATCCTCGCAATCGCGGGTATAATGACCCAGCAGCCGCAGGTTGAGGCGGTTGTCGCCCGGCAGGAACAGGGCCGGGTCGACCGGCATGGTGATCGTCTGGCCGCGGGCATCGCCTGGCCGCAGGGGCAGGACGCGCACCACCTCGCCGTTGAGCAATATGACAAGCTGGCTAAGGTCGCCCAGCATGGCGGGCGACCAGGACAGGTTGAGCGTCAGGTCCGCCTTTGCGACCACGTCCGTCCGGCGAACGCCAAAAGGGATCCCGATCTCTCCGCGCGTGCCCTGAAGGCGGATCGGGGACTGGACCTGGAGGTCCTTGAAGCTGAGCCGCTGTTGATATCGGCCAGGTGCGGCAGACGTCCCAGTCGCGCTCGCACTCGTTGCCGCCGGCGTGCGTGCGGCAGGTTGCGCCCGCGCATCGTGCTGCGCCGCGAGCAGGCAGCCAAGGAGAAGCAGGGCCGGCGCGCTGGCGGCGCGCCGGCGTTTCGCCGCGCGCCGTTCGCTGCGGTTGAGCCGGAACAGGCGCTTCAAGGTCACAAGATCAACCACGATGATATCCCACAAGGATCGCAGGCCCGAAACAGGGGGCGTGGGGGCGGCCTGCTGCCACGCATCGGCCCGTCCCAGAATGGCGCGCACGAGGTGCCGCGAAAGCGTCATGTCGAGCGGCTGGAAACGAAGAAAGGCCTGGCCGCCCTCGGCGCGAATGGTGTCGACCGGGAGTGTGAGCTTCTCGTCTCCCATGGGGAGAGAGACATGAGTGACGATCCGGTCGCGCAGCGATATCTCGGGCGGCAGGGTGACGGCCGCGCCGCCCATCGACAGGTCGGCCGTCGTCGCGTCGAAGACATGCCCATCCTGGAGATACAGGGTGACGGGCACCTGTGCGTCGATGCGGATATGCTCGCGCGCCTGGCGGGTCTCGCGCGCGACGGAAACCGCGGCCAGCAGCGTTATCAAACTGAACACGGCCCAGGCGGTATTGAGGACGAGCGTGTCGGCCTGGATGTTGAAGAGGTGCGGAAAGAAGAGAAGCTTGGCAAAGCCCAGTGCGATCCCAAGGACCATGAGCCCGATGCAGATGAGATGCGGCCTGACCGTTCGCAGGTCGAAATAGGTCCGGTCGAGCAGGCCGCCCTTGTCGGTGACATTGAACTTGCCCTTGCGCGGGTTGAACAGCGTCAGCACGGTCGCTGGCACAAGGTGGAAGGCTAGGATCGTCTCGTAGATCTCGCCCCAGAAAGGACGCCGGTCGCCACCCTGCGCACGGGCGCCCGATACCATCGAGCAATAGAGATGCGGCGCGGCGTAGGCGAAGATCATCGAGGCTGACGCATGGATGATGTTCTGGCCAAGGATGAGATAGGCAAGCGGACTGGTCAGGAAGACGATGCGCGGCAGCGGAAACTGGAAATGCAGCATCGCGTTGAGATAACAGAGCCGCTGCTGCCAGGTGAGGCCGCGGCCCAGCAGCGGATTGTCGATCCGCATGATCTGGGTCATGCCGCGCGCCCAGCGGATGCGCTGGCCGATATGCAGCACCAGCCGCTCGGTTGCCAGGCCTGCCGAGAGGCGCGCCCCGATATAGGCGGTGTTCCAGCCCATGCGCTGGAGCTTGAGCGCGGTGTGGGCGTCTTCGGTCACGGTTTCACCGGCAAAGCCGTTGGTTTCCGTAAGGGCATCGCGGCGGATGATCGCGCACGAACCGCAGAAGAAGGTGGCGTTCCAAAGATCGTTGCCGCCCTGCACCGGGCCGTAGAACAGATCGCCTTCGCCCGGCAGATCCTCGACGGTGCGCAGGTTGCGCTGGACGGGGTCGGGCGAGTAGAAGTGGTGCGGCGTCTGCATCAATGCGAGCTTGGGATCCTTCTGGAACCAGCCCACGGTCATCTGCAGGAAGGCGCGGGTGGGCACATGATCGCAATCGAAGATGGCGATCAGGCTACCGTTCGTCTTCTTCATCGCGGCGTTGAGATTGCCTGCCTTGGCATGCAGATTGTCCGCCCGGGTCAGATAGCCGCAGCCCACCTGCCGTGCGAACGCCCTGAACTCGGCGCGCCGGCCATCGTCCAGGATGAAGACGCGGAAGCGGTCTGCCGGATAATCCATGTCCATCGCCGCAAAGACCGTGTCCCGAACGATCGCGAGGCTTTCATTATAGGTCGGAATGAACACGTCGACGAAGGGCCATTGCTCGGGCTCGCCCTCTATTTCGACCACCGGACGGTTGAGCGGCCAGCTGGTCTGGAGGAAGCCGAGCAGCAGGATCGCCCAGGCGTAGATTTCCGCAAGATAGAGGCCACCGCCCAGCAAAAATTCGGGCACCGTGCCAAATTCCAGCGTCTGCGTCGTGCGCCAGAACATATAACGCGTCGAGACAAGGATCGAAAGGATAGCGAGCGTCAGTGTCGCCTTGCGCGCGTCAGAACGGCCAAGGAGCATGGCGCCCGCGATCGTGATGGCGGCAAACAGCCATTGCGCCTCGAGATCGAGAGGCACCGCGATCACGACCAGCGTGAGGAGGCACGCGCACAGCAGCATCGCGCCTTGGAACGGTGACGACAATATTTTCTTCATGCCGGCTCGACCGTCCCGCCTTCCAGTCCCGCGCGCGTCTCGATCTCTCCCGCGACAGTGGCGAGATCGCTCAACGCCGCGCTCGCCGGTGCATATTTGCTGACCGGCTCGAACATCGCCGCCGCCTCGTTGACCGCTTCATCGCGGCGGATGCTCCCGAGCAGCCGCTCGCCCAGCAGTTCGCGCAGGAAAATGTGCGTGTGGCGGGAAAAGCGATGCGTGTCGTCAACCTGGTTGAGAATGAACAGGGTGCGCGTGAGCTCAAGCGCGGGCGTGTCCGCCTGGACCTTCGTCAGCGCGGCGAGCGATGCGGGCTGCGGGAGCAGGGTGCAGATCCGAAGCAGCGCATGGGGCTCCAGCAGATCCTTCATGTCCCGATCGCCAGCCGCGACATCTGCAATGTGGACCTTGCGGTCGGAAAATGGGGAGCGTCCCTCACGGAGCGCGGTGGCAAAGCCAGGATCGCGCGCTGCGCCCCAGGCAGAGGCCAGTTCGACCCCCGCGACCGCCAGGCCGCTGCCGGGTGCGCCCTGATAGGGGGCGAGCGCCTGGCCCGGGAGCAAACCGAAAGACAGTTTGAGCGCGTCCTGATAGGTGAAGTCCAGAGCAACGACTTCATGCCCCTTGGCGGCCAGGTGCATGGCCAGATGCGCCGCCACGAAGCTGTTGCCCGTGCCGCCTTTGGGGGAATGGCAAAGAATAAGCGGCATCAGCCCCTACCCTGCAGGTCATCTTGCGAGAGCCGCCTGAGAAACACGCCCAGCCCCTCGCGCCCGCCCGCGGGCGCGAGGGGCTGCGGCGGCGCATAGCGGGAGAATAGAGGCGGGCTGGCTGGAGGAGCGGCGGGCGCCTCGGACAGGCTGGCATTGTCCTCGACATTTCGTGCCGCAAGGGGCGAAAGGGGCTTGCCCACGATGCGCTCGTCGGTCAGCAGCGCTTCGAAGATGGGCCAGAGTTCCATATCGGCGAAGTTGTCGGTAAATTCGCGATAACGAAAATCCCGGCGCCCAAGGCGCTCGAGAAGATTGGCGGCATCTGAACGCATGACATTCCCTTTCGATGCTTGTGGCTATATATTCAATTCTCGCGAAAGCCATAGGGAACGTTCGGAATGAAGGATTAGATGCATGATGATCAATTTATTCCTTACTCCTGTTTCCTCGTCGTGGCAGGGCCGTGTGAGCTCTATGGGCGCGCTGTCATGCAAGACCGCGTCCTGCCCTTTTTTACATTCTGTGCGGAAGGCCATGGCGCCTCCGGCCAGTTCCGCGTCGCGCTAAATGACGGGGAAATCCGAGCCGGGCCTGCCGCCCACAATAATCAAGTCAGGTGATATGTTGAAGAACCCTGCCCCCCATGGGAAAGCCGAGGACCCGCTTCCCGATCGCCGCTTATCCATAAGACAGAAGCTGCTGACGATTGTCCTGGCCGGGACAGGGGCCTGGCTGGTTTTCTACGCGCTCTTCATCTTGAGCGATCAGCTGCCCGCATTCTTGTTCTGAACGAAAGGCGATGATGGTTGTTGTCATGCCCTGTCGGCTGCCTGGAGCCTGCGGGAGCGTCCCGCAAGGAGCATCATTATACGGGGTGCTAAAGCTTCGCGCCGATCGCTTGAGGGTGGAAGGATAGAATGAGACGTGTGAAACGCCGGTTGGCGCGGTGGCCTTCACTCGCCCGGCGATGGGCCAGGAGACAGATGGGAGCCTCTCTGCCCGAACCTGTCTATCGGGACATGGTTGCCGCGCTGTTCGCCATGGATGTGCCCGTAGCAGGAATGGGCGTGCTCTTTGCAACCGCCGGCACGCTGATGGCGCTCGAGCATGGCGGCTGGCTCCTGGCAGCCCTCACCGCGGCCGGGATCGCGGCGACTTGCGCGCGGCTCGCCTTGTTCCAGGCCTTCAGGGGCCGGACTGCCGGGGAGGTGACCGCGCTTTCCGAACTGGAGCGATGGGAAGCGCGCTATGCGTGGGGGAGCTATGCTTCCGCCGCGCTCCTGGGCGCGCTCAGCGTTGCCGCGCTGAGCAGCCATGCGCCCCTTAACCATATGGTCGTCGTCAGCCTTGTCTTCACCTTTGGCGCGGGCACGGTCGCGCGCATATCCTGTCGCCCGCTGATCTGCGTCCCCAGCGTGCTTCTGGCGGCTGCGCCGGCCATCGTTGCGCTCGCGGTCCATGCAGGCGGTCAGATAGGCCAGGAGTGGCACGCCGAATATTTTTTCGTGGAAGCCGTCCTGGTTTCGGTCGTGACGGCGCTTAGCATAGAGACCGTCCGTCATTTGTACCGCTCGACCGTGGAACAGCTGACAACCAGGCATGACCTGACCCATCTGGTTCGAAAGGATGCCCTTACCGGCTTGCCCAACAGGCTCCTGCTGCGGGAGCGTTTCGCTGGCAGCCTGGAGACCAGCCTTGCCGAAAAGGCATCGGTAGCGCTGCACTTTCTCGATCTCGACGGCTTCAAGAGCGTCAACGATCGCTATGGCCATCCTGTGGGAGACCTCCTGCTGCGCGAGGTCGCGGTGCGTCTTTCAGGCTCCGTGCGATCGAAGGATACCGTGGCAAGGCTGGGCGGGGATGAATTTGTTGTCGTCCAGGAAGGCATCCATCATGTCGATGAAGCCACCATGCTGGCACGCCGCGTGATCAAGCAGCTGAGCGCGCCTTATGCGGTCAACGGCCATCTTCTCGAGATTTCCGTGAGTGTCGGCATTGCCATCGCGACCCGCGACGAGAGGGATTTCGATGAGCTTTCGGTTCGCGCCGACGCTGCATTGTACGACTCCAAGCGGGCAGGAAAGGGGCGTTTCCATCTTTGTGCCCCGTCCGATCCTTCCGCTCCAGGACCGGCGGTTTCGGCCGGCGGAATGGGATGAGGTGAAGCCAAGCCCCTTGCGACGGGCCGCGATGATCCGTTGATTTGAAGAGAAAGCCGTGCCCGGCCGGTTTCGGCCGCCATGCGATCGTCCAAGAAAGCGCTGCATGAGAGCTTCAGACTCGCGGCTCGTGCAGGGATGTCCGCTTCCTCCCGGCAGGGCGACGTTGCAGCCATCTCCACGGATCGCGCGGGAAAGCATGGGACAACATTGCTCAAATCCCGGCGCCACACTTGCTTTCACGCCACAGGTCATGACGCCGGGATCCCTGATTCGGCGGTGCGACCCACGTGCCGGCCTCAGGTGCTGGGCGAGATATGCATCGCCAAGCCTGCGCCATCCTATAAGGAATCATACAGGATTGTCCACGCAATAATTCCGCCAATGACGCATTGATAAGATTACATTAACGCGTTAAACGCAACTTCGTAGTATTCAACGGGCATGTATCCAGCGATTCCTTGATCAGGCTTTGCTCTGAAGAAGGTCTGGCTGGCGAACGGCCGGATGAGCCGTGGCATGTCATTAGGTGAGAGGTGAGTGGCGTAAAAAGACCTGGTCCTCCATAGAAGGTGCCCGATACCGGGGAACCTGGACAGAGGCCGTCGAGCGTTGCTCCCCAAGGCCTCTTTACAGTTCGTCAAGCCCGGAAAGTGGCAGTCCTTGGAGTACAGGCCGATCATGCCTCGTGCGGAGGCATGCTTGGCCAATTGGCTTTTCCCGTGGGGGAGGGCGTCTATCTTGAGGGGCAATTGATGGCGCACAGATATTTCAGGCGTTTTGGATGGTTTTCAGAAGCATATGTCGGATGGCAAAATGATGCGAAGCTGCGCCTGCAGGATGTGATCGCTCGCTACGGTCTTTCTGATGCCGCAACCAGCTATATTCAGTTACGGATCAGGCGTGCGCCCCTGACATCATTTGAGAGACGGCGTTGGCGTCATATACGCAAACTCTATTGGGACCGGGTTCATCGGCCTACCTCTAAAGTCGTCGGTAAGGATTGATGGTCCGACCATGTGAGGATCACGTCCGGATGGAAGATGACAACTGGTATGGACCGCTATGATCGCCTCCATGATGACCTAAATTCATGCACCGGCTCGCCTTCTCGCATATTCTGCGCAGGAGAACCTTCCTGACATAGCGGGCAGAAGAGCGTTCTCTCGCATCGATCCGGCAACCGGCTTCACCACATGTAACGCTGCTGAATGGTCGGGCGTATCCGGGCCGGTCCGTTGCCCCACCCAGCGCGACGTCCCGCCCGTCGACTGCGCGAACTTGCGCCGGCAGCGTCTCTCGCACCCCAGGCAAACAGCCGCATGCTGGCGCGATGTCCGGTTGTACCGGCTTGATTGCCCGGCGCTAAAATATGTCAGGAGGAAAAGGAGGGGATCGTCAGCCGGACAAAGCCAGTGGAAAGCTGCGCCGATCTCCACCCTCCCTCCCTGGCCTTGCCGATCCAGTGTCGTTCCTCAATGCGTCGCCGCCGAATAGCGCGCCAGCAATGCTACCAGCTCGCCCTGCCGGTTCGTGCCGGTCTTGGCCAGCAAGGTCTTGAGATGCGATCGCACGGTCGAGATTTGAACCCCGTGCCCGTCGGCATGTTCCTGAAGCGATTTGCCGTCGATCAGGCTGACGCACAGGGCCGTCTCGGCTCTGGTGAGGTCGTGACGCTGTTGCGCGAGCGCGATAACGCGCCGCTGGTGTTCGCGCTTGTCTATGAACCGGATTGTAGCCAACTGGTGACTCTCGCTCGACCGATATTGATCGACGAAGGCTATCCAGCCGCTCGTCTCGATGATGTCGCTCTGTGGATTCTCGTCCTGGGTCGCGCGCGCGACTGCCCGGACCAGCCGCGCCTGCAGATCGGGCGCGGTCGCGCCCAGCACGACCGAACGGCCTCGTTCGGCGAGACAGATGGACTCCAGAGGTGAGAATGTATTCTGCGCCATCCACCTCACTTCAAGCCGATCGGTTACAAGAAAGAGCGGATGGGTTCGCCCCAGCAGGGTTTCGAGCTGCTCGATGCGGCGTCCTTGCGTGCGTAAGCGGCTTCGCGTCGCCAGTGCGCGCTTGAGATGAGGCAAAAGGTCCTGAAGTCGCCGTTGCTCGGTCATGACAAAGGGCGGACTTTCGCGCGCACGGTGAACGCAAAAGGCATAATGTCCCTCGTCGACGAGAAATTCCGCGCTCAGGCAGTGAACGTCCGCCGCGCTGCATCGCTGCCTGTGAAAGCTCGAGATGCGCGTGGGGCGGCGGATATTCTCGATACCGCCCGCAGAAAGCCCTTGTGGCGCATTGAGGGCCGAGACCTTGCGCAATTCATGGCCGAACAGGGTGGTTGTTTCGCCTTGTCCCATCAGCCGCAACCAGCAGGCTTCCCCGCCAAGATGGGTCACGATCGCCGACGCAAGATCAGACAGCGCCGAATCATCGATTGCGGCGGTGTAGATGAGATCGATGATGGACTTCTGCACCAATGGCCCCTCTCGATTATGGAATGCGTGCATCTGCCTCCCTCACGAGCGCACGACGGTTGAACGGAGGGAGTTGTGACTGCCCATCTGATTAAACTCGAAAAAAATTTTCGCATCCCCAATTTAGGGGAAGTCACTCATTCCAATGAGCATTAAGCAAGTATCCGAAACCATATGAGTGAATCGGTATGGAATGGGAGGTATCGATTGGTGTCACGGGTGCCGATTGAAACATCAGATGGATGAAAAGATGGGTGCGAGGGTGGCGGATCGCTGGCCTAAGCCCCGTTAACGTCGGACTGTAATCTCCCATATGTAGAATTTACGACATCGCGACTGGCCGATACTTCCGGCCGGTCGCGATGGCGCGACCAATCGCTAGAAGGAAATCGACATGGCCAAGACCAAGCCCACGCCGGCCAATCCGGCGACCAAGGCTCCAGCCGCGGGTCACCCTCGTGAAGGAACCGTTGAAGGGCAGGGCGCAGCGAAATTCGTCGCCGTTAAGGCCGCTGGCGCCGCGGCAGGCAAAAACCCCGGCGCTGCGGGCGATGTCCACAAGGATGCCGAGGCTCGTGGCAGCGGGCCGGAGCCGGTGAAGGTCGCGATGCTGGCGAGCGATGCCGGAGCCTATGCGGAAATGACAGGCGGCGCGGCGCCCGAGGCCGCGCCGGCGGAAGATGAGACGGTGCAGGATGGGTCGGCGGCCGCCGAGACTGCTGGCGAAGGCGCAGGTCTCTCGACCGGTCTCATCATCGGCGGTGTCCTCTTGGGCGGCGCCGGCATCGCGGCGGCCGCGAGCGGCGGTGGCGGAAAACACGACGGTGGATCGGAGGAACGTCCGAACGTCGCGCCCGCGCTTTCGGCTGCGACCCAGACAGTCACGACCAAGGAAGATGCGGCCGCCACCATCAGCGTGTCGGCGACCGACGCCAACGGGGATGCTCTTGCCTACACCGCTGGAGAAGCGGCCCACGGCACGGTGACAGGCGGCGACAATGGCGCCTTTGTCTATACGCCGAACGCTGATTTCAACGGCGCCGACAGTTTCGAGGTGACCGTCTCGGACGGGAAGGGCGGCACGGCGACCCAGACGGTCAATGTGACCGTGACCGCCGAAAATGACGCGCCGACATTTTCATCGGCGACCCGCTCGCTGACCACCAGCGAAGACGAGGCGGTGTCCTTTGCGCCTGGCGCGAGCGACGTGGATGGCGACGCGCTGACCTATGCCGTCTCCGCCGCGACGGGCGGAAGCGCGGCGGTGGGTGCGGACGGCCGTGTCACATTCACGCCGACGGCGGACTTTTCGGGCGACGCAAGCTTCGTGCTGACTGCAAGCGATGGCAACGGCGGCACGGTGACCCAGACGGTCAATGTGACCGTGACCGCCGAAAATGACGCGCCGACATTTTCATCGGCGACCCGCTCTCTGACCACCAGCGAAGACGAGGCGATGTCCTTCGCGCCTGGCGCGAGCGATGTGGATGGCGACACGCTGACCTATGCCGTCTCCGCCGCGACGGGCGGAAGCGCGACGGTGGGTGCGGATGGCCGTGTCACATTCACGCCGACGGCGGACTTTTCGGGCGACGCAAGCTTTGTCCTGACTGCAAGCGATGGCAACGGCGGCACGGCGAACCAAACAGTCAATGTGACTGTCGCGCCGGTCAATGACGCGCCTGTCTTCGCCTCGGCGGAGTTGGCTGTGGAAGCGAGCGAGGACGAATCCGTTACCATCGAAGCGAGCGCCCAGGACATCGATGGCGATGCGCTCACATATAGCGTGTCAGGAGCGACCAACGGGATGGTTGCCGTCGGGACGACGCCCGGCAGCTTCGTGTTCACGCCCGACGATGATTTCAACGGCGTCGCCAGTTTCCAGCTGACCGCAACCGATCCGAGCGGCGCCACGGCGACCCAGACCGTCACCATCAATGTTGCCGCTGTCAACGACGCGCCCACGATTGAACCGACGGCGAGCCGGTCTCTGACGACGAGCGAAGACGCGCAGGTCGCGTTCGTGATCGACGCGAGCGATGTGGATACGCCCGAAGGCGAGCTTGTCGCCACCATCGCGACCGCGCCGGAGCATGGCAGGATCGTGACCGATGAGCAGGGGCAGTCCTTCTATCGGCCCGATGCCAATTTCAGCGGCACCGACAGCTTCATTGTCTCGGTGAGCGACGGCCAGGCCTCGACCAGCTATACCGTCAACGTGACGGTCACGCCGGTCAATGATGCGCCTGTGTTCGGCTCGGCCACCAGGTCTCTCACGACCGACGAGGATCAGCCCATCTCCTTCCAGCCCGGGGCGAGCGATGTCGATGGCGACGCGCTCACCTATGCGGTCGACAATATCGCGAACGGCACTGCGAACATCGGCAGCGACGGCAGCATCACCTTCACTCCGGCCGCCAACTTCCATGGTCAGGCGAGCTTCATCCTCACGGCGAGCGACGGCCAGGGCGGGGTCGCGTCGCAAACGGTCAGCATCACGGTCGTGAACCAGCCGGACATCGTCGATCTCGACGCGCTCGACCAGCTGGAAAATGGCGGTGACGGCGACCCGACCACGCCTCTCCTGGTCGATGCAAGCAACACCGACTATCGCTTCGACGATAGCGCGGACAAGCCCAGCAGCACCTGGATCACGGGCTTTGGCAGCGACGATTATATCCAGGTGGACGAGCCTATCGAGAATTACAATTTCTCGTCCAATGGTCAGGATATCTCCATCAGCTATCAGACCGCTGACGGAGCGATCAACCTCTTCGAGCTCGATGGCGTCGTCACGGATTCGTCCGTCCTGGTGTTTGACAAAGCCTCGGCGGCAAAGGCTGTCGGTTTCGATTTCTTCACCACGAGCGCCCCGCCCCAGCCGGCAACGACCATCAGCCTCGACGTCGATACCGACAATAATCTCAATACGGTCGCACTCTTCAGCGGCGCAGGCTTTGCCACGACCTTCACCCAGGACGCGAACATGCCCGATTTCGTGCAGATCCGCAATTTCGGGGCCGATGACCGCATCACCCTGCTCAATGCCGACCCGGACGATTTCAATTTCTCGTCCAATGGGGATGATATCTTCATCAGCTATCAGACGCCGGGCGGCGCCTCCAATGACATCACGATCGTTGGCGCCGTGCGCGACAGTGGCGTCCTCGTGTTTGACGAAGCCTCGGCGGAGGAGGCTGTCGGTTTCGACTTCTTCCAGGCCGCGAGCGATGGCGGAACGACGCCGCCGCCTCCGGCCCAGACGAGCAATCTCGACATCGATACCGACAATAATCTCAACAGCCAGGCCGTGTTCGATGCCGCAGGCATCGCCGCGACCTTCACCGAAGATGCCGATGTCCCCGACTATGTCCAGATTACGGGCTTTGGCTCTGACGATCGCATTCTGGTCACCAACGCGGCGAGTGGAGATTTCAACTTCTCGTCCAACGGCACGGACATCTTCATCTCCTATCAAAGTGCTGGCGGAGCGGTGAACGACATCTCCATCGTCGGCGTCGTCCAGGACAGCAATGTCCTCGTTTTCGATGAAGCATCGGCCGAAAAGGCCGTCGGCTTCGACTTCTTCCAGTTCGGCTGATCGCAAAATCCAGGGAGCACCATCATGGCACGTTTATTCCTCCAAAATGAGTCAGCCTCTTTCTCGTCGAGCGGGGCCTCGACCATCACTGGCTCGAACGGTTCAGAGATCGTCACGATCGGCACCGGCATCTTCACCTTCGACGCTTCGTTCAACCGCGGCGGCGATACCATCATCCTGTCCGGTAACGCCGGCGGCTACAATGTGAGCCGGTCCAACACCCAGGTGACGCTGACCAGCGACGACGGGCAGACCACGCTGATCCTGCCGGCAGGCACCGCCGGTATCACGATCCAGTTCGCCGATGCGACCCGCGCGCTGCAGATCAGCAACGGACAGGTTCTGCTGGGCTCGCAGGCGATCGGCCAGGGCGCGGCGCAGGAAGTCGAGAACGGCACCAATGGCGACGGCCAGGGCAATGGTACGCCCCAGGAGACCCCGTTCATCCTCACCGCGGATGCGCCGTCGGTAGCGGAGGGGAATGCCGGGACGAAGGCCCTGACCTTCACCGTCAGCCTCGATCGCGCACCCGATGCGCCCGTGACCGTCAATTATTCGACCACGACGGCGGGCAGCGCGGTGGCCAACACCGATTTCCAGCCGGTCTCGGGAACCCTCACCTTCGCGGCCGGGCAGACGACCGCCACGGTGACCGTGCTTGTCAATGGCGATGTGGCGCAGGAAAGCGACAAAACCATTGTTCTGAGCTTCACAGGCGCTGGTCTGGATGCGCCCGTCAACGCGACCGGCACCATCATCAACGATGACCTTGGCCAGCAGCTTACGACCCAGAATGACATCATCTTGGGTACGGGCGCTGACGAAATCTATGAAGCGTTCAACAACACGCTCAATGCAGGCGACCGCATCGATGGCGCGGGCGGGAGCGACACGCTTCGCCTGTCGGTGGACGGGGCGTCCGCAGGCTCGACCTATAGCGGCTTTCAGCTTCGCAATGTCGAGACGGTCGAGGTCACCAATGACGGGCTTGGCGGCATTGCCCTGGACCTGTCGAGCTCCCGCGACATCGACACGCTGCGCGTCAGCAACGGCTCCCAGGCTGTATCCTTCAACCAGGTGACCGAGCTTGCCAATGTCGAACTTGAGAACCTGACCAATCCGGCGGCGGCGGCGACGACCGTCCAGTTCCAGGACGCGGCGGTCGCCGGCGAGGACGACACGATCGGGCTGACGCTCGACAATTCCAACGCGGGACTTGTGCGCATCGGAAGCGTGGGCGACGCGAACGGGGGCATTGAAAACCTCGTGCTCGAAACCAATGCGAGCGCATCGACGATCTCCCAGCTCGACACCGATATCCGCTCGCTGACAATCAACGCGCGCGATGGCGGCAGCATCGATATCGCCGCGGCGCTCAACGGCACGATCCGGACGATCGACGCCGGAGCATCCGCCGGCAAGGTGACGCTTGATGCCAGCGCGGCGACAGGCTCGGTCGAGTATACCGGCTCGAGCGGTGTCGACGACTTCACGGGCAGCGCCTTTGCCGACATCATTGACACTGGTGAAGGCGATGACAAGGTCCTGGGCAATGGTGGCTCGGATGTCATCAACCTTGGAGACGGCGCCAATGAGGTGAACACCGGCAGCCTGGCGGGCGACACGCCCGTGGTGACCGGCGGCAGCGGCCAGGACAAGGTGACAGACGGGGCGGGCAACGCGACCATCTCCACCCTTGGCGGCGACGATCTCATCGATATCAGCGCAGGCGGGCGTGACGCCGTCGATGCAGGCGAAGGCGATGACGTCGTGACGGGTCTGGCGGGCTTCGACGCCAGCGTCATCGGGGGCATTGCCCAGGACGTAGTGGACGGCGGTGAAGGCACCGACACATTGCGCGTCAATGCGGGGCTCGTGGACGCCCAGTTCAATGGCGTGAGCAGCATCGAGACGCTCCGGATCGAGACTGCCGGCACCACCACGCTCCAGGGCGATGATGCTGGCACCAACTATGCTCAGCGCGCCGGCATCGTGACCGTCTACGCCGAGAATGCGGGCAGCGATGTCCTTCAGGCGGGGACCTTCACCTCGGATCTCACCGTCTTCGCCAAGGGCGGCAACGACACCATCCGGACCGGTCGCGGCGCGGATACCGTCAACATGCAGGGCGACGCCAGCCTTACCGACGCCGACAACCTCAATGCCGACGGCAGCGGCGGCGGTTCGCAGGGGCGTGACACGCTCAATCTGAGCGGCAACACCACCGTCTCGACGGCGAGCCAGTTCCGCGGTTTCGAACAGATCAATCTCGGTTCGGCGCGCGGTACGCATGGCTCCGGCAACGCCTACAGCCTGGCGATCGACAATGACAATGCCCCCACGGCTAACGGCACGCTCACCATCGACGGCGCGGCCCTGAGCGGCAGCTCGAGCGTTGACCCGTTCGAGACACCGGAAACCGTCAGCCTCAATGCTTCGGGCGTCTCGGCCTATGCGCTCGACGTCACCACGGGCAGCGCGAATGACGTGATCGTCTCGGGTACCGGCGACGGCATCTTCCGGACCAATGCCGGGGCGGACTCGATCACGCTGACAGGCGGGACCAACTCGGCACTGACCGGTGAAGGGGATGACACGGTCGTGACGCTCGGCGGCGTCAACCGGATTGAACTGGGCGCGGGCGATGACGAGGCCACGCTTGGGGCTGCCACCGACACGGTGCTGGGCGAGGAAGGCGACGATGTCTTCCACGCGGGCGCCAATCTGACCGCGGCAGACACGGTGAACGGAGGAGAGGGCGAGGACCGGCTCGAGATCGGCAGCCGCCACTATGCCGACGCTGATTTCACCAACGTGAGCTCGATCGAAACCCTCGAGATCACCACCAACAACAACGCGGTGCTGGGCACGGCCGCGAGCGGCTCAGGGATCACCACGGTCGTGTCGAGCGCGTCGGGCAGGAGCGACATCAACGCGGCCGAATATGGCTCGGCGCTCACCTTCGACCTGCGCGCCGGCGGCCATGACCAGGTGGTGGGCACGGCCTTCGATGACGTGGTCGTAACCGGTACCGGGAACAACAATCTGCGCCTTGGTGCAGGCGAGGACCGCGTCATTGTCTCGGGCAATGAGCTTACCTCCCAGGATGTCATCTCGGGCGGGGCGATCGCCGACGGCGTCACCGACACGATCGAACTGGACAACAGCGGCGGCGCGGTCACGGCAACGGTCAATCTCGATAATGTGACCAGCATCGAGCTCTACGAATTCTCGACCGACGGCGATCGGAATGCCAGCGTTGCCGATGTCGACAATCATAGCCTCACCTTCAGCAATGGCGCCGTGGGCTCGCTGACTGCGATCACGGTCGATGCCTCCAGGATCACCGACAGCGATGACAGCGTCACCGTGGTTATCGACGGCCCCCTCATCGGCACCGTCAACGACCCGGACTATGCGTTCAACATCATCGGCGCGGGCGCTGGCGTCGAGACCAACGTCATGAAGCTCAACAGCGTCGGCAATATTCAGAACAACATCAATTTCTCGGGCCAGGACGGCGATGACAATCTCTTCATCTCCGGCAACGACCTGGGCGGTACGGTGACCTTCTCCGGCGGCGGCGGAACGGACTCGATCCGGCAGATTGGCGGCGATGTTGGAAATCTCATCACCGATGATGGTTATCGCGGAGTGTCGGGCGTCGAGGTCCTGACCGTTGCAGGAGGGGGGCTGTTCTCCGGGAACAACCGGCTCAATGCGGTCCTGGGAAGCGAGGCCGGCGGCTCGGGCCTTACCACGGTGATCGGCGGCAGCAATGGCGACGACGTCATCTTCGACGCCGGCTTTGGCCGCGGTGTTACGATCGATCTTCTGACCAATTCGGGTGGAAACGACGACATCGATGCTGGAGCTGTTTCCGCAGCGTTCACCTTCATGGCCGCGACGTCCGGCTTCAACGCCAACGATCAGCTGATTGGCGGCAATGTCGACGGAGACGTTCTCCAGCTGCGCTCGACCGGGACCACGGCGGTGGCCACGTCCATCTCGAACATCGAGACCATCATCTTCGACAAGACGCCCGGTCTGGGCCAGTTCGATGGCAACCAGGGCACGACGATCAGGCTCGACAGCAAGCTCGGCGAACTGCAGAGCGAGGGCAGCGTGCTCACGGTCAATGCCGAAGCATTCGACAGCGATGACGTGCTCAAGCTGTCGGTCACGAACTCGACGAATGACGACGCGAATTATGCGGTCACCGCAGGCGCAGCCGACGACGTGATCGTGACGGGACGCGGGGCCGATGTCATCAACGCGCGTGATGGCGATGATACCGTGACCGCCGGAGCCGGAAATGACATTGTCTATGGCGAAGATGGCAATGATGATGTGAGCGGCGGCGCCGGAAACGACCAGCTGTTCGGCGGGGAGGGCGTCGACCGTCTTGCCGGCGGCCTGGGAGACGACATGGTCGATGGCGGGACCGGTGATGACCTGCTGCGCGGCGACGATGGCGTGGACACGATCCTGGGCGGCGCAGGCGCGGATCGTATCTATGGCGGGGCCGGCGCGGACATTCTCGATGGCGGCGACGGCGCGGACATCTTCTACTATGCGTCCGCCAATGAAAGCGCACCCTCGACCGCGCGCGACGTCATCAACAATTTTGAGAGCCACGACCTCATCGATATCCGCAGCATCGCAGGCGGTGACGGTCTGACGATCAACTTTGTCGGCAACGTAGCCAACTTCAGCGACGCACAGGGCGCGGTCCAGGGCAGCGATGGCGACATCGATGTGGTCTTCCAGCAGGACAATCATGTCCTGTGGTTCGACATCGACAATAACGGCCAGCTCGACGGCAATGATCTGCAGATCGTTCTGACCGGCGTGAGTGAGATTGACGGAAGCAACGTCTTTAGCGGCGCTGTGGTCGATGCCGCGAGCACGACAATGGGCTACGGCCAGTTCAACGCGGACTTCACCGCACTGAACATGGCGTAAAGCTTTCGAGATCGATGCGGGCGCCCTCGCGCCGCATCGATCCGGTGATCCTTACAACGGGCGTGAGCCCTGTCCACGGCTCGGTCGCAAGACCGGGCCGTGGACAGACGCGTACCTGCTCCTGAGCGGGTGCGCGCTGCGGTCATTTGCAGGAGCTGGGGTTCATGTGGAGCGGACCAAACAGGGAGAGACAGGATGCTGGTGGATTCGGTTAAATGCGCAACGCTCGTCAACGGCGTGGTCCGGATTGGATTGTCCTACCGCAATGCGAGCGGTGACGAGGTGACGGCCGGGGAGATCATGGTGCCCGCCGGGCAGCTGGCAGGTCTTGCGCAATCCTTGGCGCAACTGGGCGCCAGGCTCGGCGCAGGCGATGGAACCCGCGCGGCATGAACGCTGCCCGGTCGAAAGGGCCGCCGCGGGGCCGTGCCGCCAGGCGTGGCGCTCGCCTTGCGGGGCTCGTCCTTCTTCTTCTGGCCGGAACGTCCGTGCGTGCGCAAGACATGGGACCTGGCGACCTTGCCATGGTTTCCGGCGAAAATGGGAGCGAGCGTTCGTCGGCGGCGCCTGAACCGCCCCCGGCTCGGGCGAGAATCTATGGACCCCGGTTATCCGAAGCGATGGAGGTGTCGCAGGCGCCTTCGGGCATTCCTGCGCCGCTTGACCGGCTGGCCCGCGAGGCTGCACGGCGCTATCCCTCGATCCTCGCGGGGCGGACGGCCTTGAGGGCGGCCCGCAGCGACATCCGCGCCGCCAGGCATTTGCGGCTCCCGAGCATTGCGCTCGAGGGTGTCGGTTTCACCGGTGGAAGCGATCTCGCCGCGAGGAGCAACCTCGCGGCCAACCTCATCGTGGATCAACCCGTCTGGACCGGCGGCAGAATTTCCGGGACGATCGAAAAGGCGCAGGCCCAGCAGGCTGTCCTTGCCGACCAGGTGGATGAGACGACGCGGGACGTCGAACTGCGGGTGGTCGAGAGCTATTTCCAGATTGCCGGCGCGGCGCGTCGCGCGACGATTCTTGACCGCGGCATCGCGCAGCACCGGCTGCTCGTCGACACCATCATCCGGCGTGTCGAACAGGAGATCAGTCCCAGGTCCGACCTTGATCTGGCGCAGTCGCGCACCGCGCAACTCGAACAGCAGCGAGCGGTCAACTCCGCGCAACGCATGGTCGCCACGCAAAGGCTCATCCAGCTTGTCGGGCGCGCGGACCTGCAGCTGGGCGACGTTCCAGACTATGATCCGGCCCTGCACCATCCCCTGATCGAGCGCCTTGCCGATGAGGCGGTCGCCTGCGATCCCACGCGGGACCGGCTCAAGGGGGAGGCGGCGGTGGCCAACGCTGAAGCCAGGGTGGCCAAGGCCCAGATATTTCCCCAGCTTTCGGCGCAGTTTTCCTCCAACGAGATAACCGGAGAGCGTGTCGGGCTGGTGCTGCGCGCCCAGACAAATGGCGGACTGTCCCAGCTTTCGGCCTATGAGGGCGCGCGTCTTCGCCATAGCGCCGCCATCTTGCAGGTCGGCGTTGCCGAGCGGGAACTGCGCGAAGCCGTCGCACTCGATATGGTTTCGAATATTTCAACGCGCGCGCGCATCGCTGCGGGGCGCGACGCCACCAGGACGGCCATCTCCGTGACAGACTCCTACAAGCGTCAGTTTACCGCCGGTCGGCGGACCTGGCTCGATGTCATGAATGCCGTTCGCGAAGCGATCACGGCTGAACTGAGCGCCAATGACGCCGAAGTCGAGGCGATGGCGACGTCCTCGCGTCTTCTGCTGCGCAGCTGCAGATGGCAACCGACCGTCCAAACCGGGAGGACTGAACAATGACTTCGAGCTTGCTTGGCGTGCTGCCATCCTATGCCCGGCAGCGATCGATCGACCTGCCTGCGGAGATATTCGACGAGGCCGTGGCGCAGGAGCTCCCGGGCGGCGAGGACGCGCTGGACGACCTTGCCTCGCGCCTGGGCTGGCCGGTGCCGATCAGGCTCGAGGCGAAGCCCGGCGCTGAGGATTTTCCGCTTCTTCATCACCATCCCGACCATGGCTGGGTCATCGTCGAGCAATGGATCAACGCGGGCGACCTGCGGATTCGCACGATCGAGGGGCCAGCCATCCTTGGCTATCGGTCCGGGCTTGCTTTGCTGCGTCCCGCGATCCCCGATTGCCGTCCCAAGGGGCAGGGCGGCAGTGCGCTTGCGATATTCTGGCAGGTCTTGATGCGGCGGCGCTCCATGCTGTGGACCGCCGTGCTCGCAACGATCATCGTCAACTTCGTCACGCTCGCAACCTCCCTTTACTCGATGCAGGTCTATGACCGAGTGATCCCCAGAGGCAGTTTCTCGACGCTCTGGGTACTGACGGTGGGGGTTATCATAGCCCTGCTTATCGACTTTGCCCTGCGAACGACGCGGGCCCTCATGATGGAAAGGGAATCAGCGGCTATCGACGCTGAAGTTTCGGATTATTTCTTCGCCCGTGCGCAGGCCGTGCGCCTCGATGCGCGGCCTCCAGGCGTGGGCACCATGGCTGCGCAACTGCGCGGGCTTGAGCAGGTCCGCTCCATTCTTTCGGCCGGTTCGATCTTCCTGGTCGCCGACCTGCCCTTTGCCCTCTTCTTCATCCTCGTCATCGCGGCGTTGGGCGGTGTCATAGCGCTCGTGCCCCTCATCAGCTTTCCCATAGCGCTGCTTCTTGGTTTCCTGTTCGCTCGCCTGATCCGCAACGACACGGACAAGGCGCAGGTAAGCGGCACCCGCAAGAACGGCCTGCTCGTCGAGGCGTTCGATGCGGCCGAAACGATCAAGGCCAACCGCGGCCATTGGCACATGCTCGGCCGCTGGAACCGTCTTGTGGCAGATGTTCATCAGCATGAGGACCCCGTCAAGCGGTGGAGCAGCGTCACCGGATCGATCTTCTCCACGCTCCAGCAAATCTCCTATGTGGCGCTCGTGGCTGTGGGCGCGGTCGAGGTGGCCGCAGGTCACATGACAACGGGCAGCCTGATCGCTGCGGCAATCATCGCCGGCCGTGTCAACGGTCCGCTGGTGGCGCAGCTTCCCTCGATGCTCGTTCAATGGAGCTATGCGCGCTCGTCGCTACGGATGCTCGACGGCATCATGGCGCTTCCGGTCGACGAGCCGGAAGGGATGGTCGCGCTGCGGCCCGAGCGGTTGCGCGGCGCCCTGCGCGTAAAGGAGGTGATCTTCGCCTATCCGGGATCCCGCGAGACCGTCAACCTGCCCCATCTTGCGATAGCGGAGGGAGAACGGGTCGCGATCATCGGTGGCATCGGTTCGGGCAAGTCCACCCTGCTCAAGCTCATGGCGGGCCTCTATGCCCCTGCCTCGGGCCAGCTGACCATCGGCGGCCTTGACGTTCAGCATGTCGCAAGCGACGTCCTGCGGCGTCATGTCGGCTATCTTCCCCAGGATGTCCGGCTCATCAATGGCTCCTTGCGCGACAATATTCTGCTGGGGCTTCCCAATCCGGGAGACGACAAGATCCTCGCGGCGGCCGCCCAGACGGGCCTTGCAGGACTGATCTCGGGCAATCCGCTCGGCCTGGACCTGCCGATCGCGGAGGGCGGACGGGGGCTTTCGGGCGGGCAGCGCGCGATCGCCGGGCTGACCCGTCTGATGCTGGCAGAGCCGCGCCTCTTCCTTCTGGATGAGCCGACCGCCAATCTCGATCCGGCGACCGAGGAACAGGTGTTGCGGCTTATCGACGGGCGGCTCAAGGCCACCGGCGGCACGCTGGTGATGGTAACCCACAGACTGCAGCTCCTTGGCATCGTCTCGCGCCTGATCGTCATGCAAAATGGAAGGGTCGCGCTCGACGGACCGACCAAGGAGGTGCTGGCCCGCCTGCGATCCTCCTCTTCCCAAACGCCGACCGCCGCCCATGGAGCTGCCTGACATGGCTACATCTTTTCCCACCACCGCCCCATCCCCAGTCCCGGCAAGGCGCATGGGGCAGTTGGTGATCCTGCTGTGCACCCTTGCGATCGCCGCCTTTCTTGCCTGGTCGATCTGGGCGCGGCTTGACCAGATTTCCCGAGCCCGGGGGCAGGTGATCCCTTCGGGCCGTACGCAGATCGTGCAGAGCGTCGATGGGGGCGTCATCGAGAAGATCCTCGTGCGCGAAGGGGACCATGTCGACAAGGGTCAGTTGCTTGTGACCCTTGACCGGGTGAAACTGGCTGCCGCGGTGGCGGAGGGACGCGCCAAGGTCGCAGCGCTCAAGGCGACCATGGCCCGCATCGATGCGGAGCTTTTCGACAAGCCCCTGACTTTCCCGCCCGAACTCAAGGCCTATCCTGCCTTCATGGCCAATCAGCGCCTGTTATATGCCAAGCGCCGCGCGGCCCTTGGCTCGACGGTCGGCACCCTTGGCCAGATGCTCTCGCTAAGCCAGCAGGAACTGGCGATGTACAGGCCGCTGGTCGACACAGGCGACGTGAGCCGCTCGGAAGTGTTGCGGATGCAGCGCGGCGTGTCCGACGTCCAGGGACAGATCGCAAACCATCAGAACCGCTATCTGACGGAACTCCAGGCGGAGTTTACCAAAACACAGGAGGATCTGGTAACGGCCGAGGAGTCGCTGACACAGAGGCTCGATGCCTATGCGGCGACCGAACTGCGCTCGCCTGTCACCGGGATCGTCAAGAATGTACGCCTGACCACCCTGGGCGGGGTCCTCAAGCCAGGGGACGAGGTTCTCGAAATCGTCCCGACCGGCGAGGAGCTGATTGTGGAAGCGAAGGTCTCCCCTTCCGACATCGCCTTCATTCGTTCGGGCCAGAGCGCCTCTGTCAAGTTCGACGCCTTCGATTCCTCAATCTATGGCGCTGCCGAAGGGAAGGTGACGTTCATCAGTCCAGACACCTTGATCGAACGCCGCCCCGATGAACCCGCCGACACCTATTACCGTGTTCACCTGACGGTCGACACCCGGTCCATGCACCCGGTCGATCGCGGCGAACGCATCGAGATCCAGCCGGGCATGACCGCGACGGCGGAGATCAAGACCGGACGCAACACGGTTTTCCAATATCTCACCAAGCCCATCACCAAGACGCTCTCGCAGTCCATGGGGGAACGATAGAGGATGGGCGCGCGCCCGCCGCGCCCCGCTCGCTTCCCGAGAGCCTCCTGTCTTTGTCCGTCAAGCTCTCGGCAAGGCAAAGGCCGCGCAGATCTGTTTCATCCGCCCTGCCATCCAGGTAGAGACAATATCATGCTGAAGCGAAGAGAATATTCATCGGGCGCTCAAGGCGCAGGCCTTGACCTTGGGGCGGGCCTCGACAGCGGCTCTTGTCCGGCATGACGAACGCGACTTGCCGCGGCAGCATGCCGTCGGGCCGCACGGCCAGAACTGCCTGGCCGAGCAATTTAAATGCTTGCCGAATATTTGGGTCTTCTATTTCGTCGTGGCAGACTGTAGAGCCATTGTCATTCCGGACCAGCCGGATATCGGGATCTTCCATGAGAATCGCTCCGAAATCGGTCCGGCGGAACGATATCCGGTCTTGTTTGACGTGCGAAGTGGGCGAGACGTTGCCATGATCAGGTCTGAACTTGTGCAAAAAATGCAGGAACAATATCCCGACCTGCCCCCCAAGGATGTCGACCGACTCGTTTCGCTCTTCTTTCAGACGATTTCGGATCATCTTGCCGGAGGCGGGAGGGTTGAACTTCGTGGCTTTGGCGCCTTCAGCCTTCGTGAGCGCGACGCGCGCATGAGCCGCAATCCGCGGACAGGTGAAACCGTGCCGGTCGTTTCCAAGAAGGCCATACACTTCAAGACCGGAAAGGCGATGTTGGCGCGCATTCAGCCGCAAGGGCAGGGCGACTGAATAGGGCGCGCGGGACCGGCTGCAACCCCATCTTTCCAAAGCTGCAGCGCTGCTCGATTTGCGCGATCATCTACAGCAGAGATCATTCTCGCACGATACGGCAGGCGAGGCTGCCTGTTTCGAACATATTCCCGCTTCGCCTGTCGCGCCGGGCGCCGGCGCCCAGGCCATGATCCGCAGACGCCCGGAACGGCGTCCAGGGCTCCAGGTTCGACGCTGCCCGCCCGCGAGCCGTCAGGCTCGCGCCGGGCTTTCGCAAGCTCCGAGCGTGGTGATGATCTTGAAGGCGGCGCTTCGGACAAGCCGATAGCTACGTCGTCCCGTTTCTATGGTCTCGCTCTTGATGCCTCGCGTTTCGAGCTGCTTTCTCAATTTGCAGATATAGACCCTGATCACGTGTCAACGGCGGAGTAAAAGTCGGCCATTGGGCGGCGCAAAATCAGGCCGGGTGATCCGTGTGCTGGCGAGCGCCGCGAGGGCGTAGCCCGAGTGGGGGTCGCCAACACACGGATGGTCTTTTCTGTCAGGGGTTGGAGCGTGCCTTGCGCGCCTGGCTTTGGGCCAGACGATAGCTCTCTCCGTTCATCTCGAGTATGGAGACGTGGTGGGTAAGCCGGTCGAGGAGCGCGCCTGTCAGGCGCTCGGAGCCGAACGTTTCGGTCCACTCGTCGAACGGCAAGTTGCTGGTGATCAGCGTCGAGCCGCGCTCGTAACGCTGCGAGATCAGCTCGAACAGCAGTTCCGCGCCGGTTTTCGAGAGCGGCACGAACCCCAGTTCATCGATGATGAGGAGCTTGTATCCGGCCATTTGCTTGTGGAGGCGCAGAAGGCGGCGTTCGTCGCGTGCCTCCATCATCGCGCTGACCAGCGCGGACGCGGTGGTGAAGCCGACCGTCAGGCCCTTCTGGCAGGCGGCAAGGCCGAGGCCGATCGCCACATGGGTCTTGCCGGTTCCCGAGGGACCAAGGGCTATGACGTTCTCGCGGCGGTTGATCCAGTCGCAGCGTGCCAGTTCCAGCACCTGCATCTTGTTGAGCTTGGGGATCGCGGCAAAGTCGAAGCTGTCGAGGCTCTTGGCGGCCGGGAACTTCGCAGCCTTGATCCGGCGCTCGACCATCCGGCGTTCCCGGTCGATCAGCTCCAGTTCGACAAGCCGGGCAAGGTAGCGGACGTGATCTGCGCCCTCGGCCGCGCATCGCCGGGCCAGCTTGTCATGCTCGCGCAGGAAGGTTGGTAGCTTGAGCGTCTTGAGGTGGCTGGCCAGTAACAGCTCGGGGGACGGACTGCTCATGCCGCATCCTTCGCATCGCCCGAGAGCAACTGCATGTAGGAGCGCGCCGATGTCGTCTCCACCCTGGCTCTGGGCAGATAGGGATAGATCGCCATGTCCAATCGGGGTGGTCGGCGCTCCACCCGGCACAGCAGGAGATGCTTCACGGCATCAAAGCCGATCGCCCCGATATCGAGAGCCTGCTTTACGGCCGCATGCAGATCGGCAAGCGTGAAGCTCTCCAGCAGACGCAGCACCTGCACATACTCGCGCCGACCATGCTTGCCCATACGAGCTTCCATGAGGCGGCGCAGCGTTGCAAACGCTTCGGGCAGGTGCCAGCCTTGCAGGGGCGCTGCCTGATCGAGCGCATTGATCTTCTGTTCGATCAGGGGAAGGTAATGGATGGGATCGAAGATCACGTCCTCGCGCTCGTAGCTGCGCACATGACGGGCAATGACCTCGCCCCGGCAGCCGATCACCACCTCGCCGACATAGCCCCGGATCCATACCTCCTGATGGCCGAAGCGCACCGGCACCGAGTAATCATTGGTCCGGTAACGCACCAGCGCCTGCGACGAGACCTGGCCGCTGGTCTGGTCACAAGCCTCGAACGGGGCAGCCGGCAGTTCCTGCATCGCCGCCAGATCGCGCTTCAGCCTCTCGCCGATCGTCTCGCTCTCGCCCCGCAGCCGGTCGTTCTGACGCTTGCGGCATTGCTCCTCGAGCCACAGGTTGAACGCCTCCCACGTCGCGAACCGGGGGATCGGCACCATGAAGTTGCGGCGAGCATAACCGACCAGCCCTTCAACACTGCCTTTGTCGTTCCCCCTGCCGGGACGGCCGTAACGATCGCGGATCAGGTAATGCGACAGGAAGCCGCTGAACAGCCGGGCGCGCTGCCTCGTGCCGTCGGGCAGGATCTTCGAGACCAGGCAGCGGTCGTTATCGTAGACGATCGACAGCGGCACCGCGCCGAAAAACGCGAAGGCGTGCACGTGGCCGTCCATCCATGCCTCGGCAACGGCAGCGGGATAGGCGCGCACGTAGCAGGCGTCGCTGTGCGGTAGATCGAGCACGAAGAAATGCGCCTTCTGCACAACACCGCCGATCTCGACCATGGCCTCACCAAAATCTGCCTGGGCATGGCCGGGCGCATGCGCCAGCGGCACGAACATCTCCCGGCTGCGCTGCTCGCGCTGTCGGATGTAATCCTTGATGATCGTGTAGCCGCCGGTGAAACCGTGCTCTTCGCGAAGGCGGTCAAATACCCGCTTCGCCGTATGACGCTGCTTGCGCGGAACCTGACGGTCACCATCAAGCCATGCATCGATGATCGGAACGAACGCTTCCAGCTTGGGCCGCCGCACCGCCGCCGTCCGGCGGTAACCGGGGGGCTCCGAATACGACAGCATCTTGCGGACCGTGTCGCGCGATACGTTGAAATGCTTCGCCGCCTCACGCTGGCTCATGCCGCCCGCGCAAGCAAGACGCACCTTCAGGTAAAGATCCACGGTATATATCTCCACGCCCTCCCTGCTCGCGCAAAGAAGGCAAAGTGGACGACTTTTACGCCGCCCGCAGCAGCACTTCGCCGCCGCCACCGTGGTCTAATTTTGCACCGCCGTTCTCACCAGTTGATGGACGAGGTCAGGGTCTTCCTGACCGACACCCTGAAGCTGGAAATGTCTGCCGAGAAAAGTGGAATCCGAAAAGCCACGGACGGGGCGCGGTTCTTAGGATACGAGGTCTGCACCAGCACCAACCGCAATCCGCACAAGGCGATCTTCTATGGTCGATCCACCTTGCGGCGCGGCTTGGCTGACCGGCTGCGGCTCCGAGTGCCAAGGGACCGGGTGGTCCGGTTCGTCAATGATAAGGGCTGGGGCGACTATGAAGCCTTCCGCCCGCGTCATCGGCCCGCGCTGCGCTTCGCAAGCGACGTGGAGATCGTCCTTGCCTACAATGCCGAATGGCGCGGCTTTGCGAACTATTATGCTCTAGCTGACGACGTGAAGCGCAAGTTGAATAAGGCCGGTTACTTCGCCTTGTTCTCCTGCGTCAAAACCATCGCCGCCAAGCATAGGACATCAGCTCGCAGCGTCTTCGCCAGACTGCGGCGTGGGATGGACTTCTTCATCCGCTTCGAGGTGGGAGATGAACCCCGCGCGATCAAGCTATGGCAGTTGAAGGACCTGCGACGACATGTCCGATCGTGGGGCGGGATCGATAATCCCCGCTCCGCCCAGTTCGTGTTCAGCAGAACGGAGCTGGTCGAACGACTCAACGCCCGCCAGTGCGAGCGTTGTGGTCGGGATGACCTTCCCTGTGAGGTCCATCACGTCCGCCGGGTCGCGGAGATGCAATATGCCGGGCTGTCCCGCTACATGCGGTCGGCACGGCAGAGCAAGCGTGCGGTCCTCTGCGTCGCTTGCCACAATAGCATCCACGCCGGTCAACCAACCGACCGCCAACGGCGGATAGCACGCAGTCGTGGAGAGCCGGATGCGCTGAAAGGTGCACGTCCGGTTCGGAGGGGGGCCGAGCAATGTTCTCTCTGAGACTTTGCCGGCCTACCCTACCCGACCAGGTGGACGGATTGCCCGCCCATTTCTATGCGCCTACTGAACCGGATTCGCCGACCCTCCCTTCGTTGCGACAGCACGCGATCGATGCTTTCTTCGCCGCAATCCCGGCAGAGGTACGCCACGGCGGCAACCAGGCCTATTTCACGCCCACCTTCGACTATATCCAAATGCCCAGCCGTAGTGCCTTCCGCAGCATGGACCTCTATGCCTCGACCCGGTGCCATGAGACTGTTCACTGGTCGGGCCATGCGAGCCGCCTCGCGCGAACCTTCGGCAAGCGGTTCGGCGACCGGGCCTATGCATTCGAAGAGCTCGTTGCCTTATCTGGACAGTCTGCGCCGTCCGCAACATTGCAGTAAGGTCGGCGATGGACGCCCACGGTAGGCAGTTATCAGGCTGGCCGTAGCGCTGACCCAAGAGCTGGCGGAGGCCAGCCTGATAGCTGCCGGGCCATAGGGCGCAACGGTGCGAGGTCAGCTTCCGGGTGGGGGGTCCGGGGGGAGGGTTTCGCGCCGGTGTCGATCATTGTCTGCGAGCGCCGCGAGGCCAAGGGTCTCGATGCGCATGTGCCGCTGATCCTGCGCGGTGACGCGCTCTATGATCCCGATCTGGATCGCTTCTTTCTCGACCTGCCGCTGTCGGGGGTCCGCTCGCGGCATTCGCTTCGCGCCTATGCCTATGATGTCGCGGTCTGGCTTCGCTTTCTCGATGCCTGCGGCAAGACCGTGTGGACTGCGACCCGCGACGATGTGGGCGCCTATCATCGTGAGCGACGCCGCGACGAAGCCGATCACCGGATCACGGCGGCAAGCTGGAACCGGGCCGTCGCCAGCCTCGATCGCCTCTACCGCTGGGGCGAGCAGCAAGGGCTGATTGCCGAGGCACCGTTCAGCCGTCGCGCCGTGTGGCGACCGGCGCAGGGTGGCCGTCGTGGCATGATCGCGGCGCGCAACGACGCCTATGAACGTGTCGCCAAGCGGTCGGATGTGCGGTTCGTCACGATGGACGACTACCGCATCTTCCGCGAGGTCGGCCTGCGCGGCCTCACCCCTGACGGCACCGAGCGCCCCGGCGCTCGCGATCGGAACGGGCTGCGCAACGCGCTGTTCGCCGACCTTCTCGTTACCACCGGCCTGCGCCTTGAAGAGGCGTCGGGCCTGCTCGCCGCCGAGCTCGCAGCGATCGACCGCGGCGACGGCGACGCCCAACAGCTTTGGCTGCCTCTCCCACCACCGCTCACCAAGGGCGACCGGGGACGCAGCGTTCTGGTCCCGCGCCGGCTGCTTCGTCAGATTGCCGCCTATGTCGCCGTCGAGCGCGCCGCGGGTGTGGCCAAGTTCGCCGCACGCGGCGGCGCGGCCAGCTTCGAGCGACCGATCCCTGTCACCCGCGCCGGTCTCGACCACATGCGCGATGTCTGCACCCCGGAGGAACGATGCCGCCTGATCCTGTGCAACGAGGATGGAACGCCCCACGAGCCGGCGGCGCTATGGCTGACCGAAGTCGGGCAGCCTGTTCGCCCCAACTCGTGGGAGGTGATCTTCACCCGCGCCTGCAAGCGGTGCGAGGAGAACGGCTTCCCGCTGTCGATCAGTCCGCACCAGCTTCGTCACACCTTCGCAGTCCATATGCTCGCCTTGCTGATCCAGCAGCGGCTGCGCGAAGCGGCATTGCCGGCGGGGCCGGTGGAGAGTTACCGGCTGATCCTGGGCGACCCGCTGCAACAGGTGCAACGCCTGCTCGGTCACGCGAGCCTCACCACCACCTATATCTACCTCGACCATATCGCGACCCGCGCCGATACGGTGGACGCAGCCGTCGAGGAGCTGCTCGCGCTGCTGCCGGGACCGCAGGGCGCATGAGCGGGCGTCCCCGCAAGGGTCGGCCCGTCGCCTTCGCACCGATCGCGCCGGAGCGACCGCAGCCCGATCCGGTGCTCGGCCTCAAGTTCACCATCGAGGCGCGGCATGGCGGGACGGTCCTGATCGATATGACGGGGCTCGATCCTCGCCCACTCGCCATCGCCTTCGCCGGCGCGCTGCGTCGGTCAGCAGCGCTCGGCGGCCCCATCGGTGCGGCCAGCGTCATCAAGCAGTATGTAAATGCTTACCGCCTGTTCTTCGCCTGGCTTGGCGATGAAGCGCTGAACGTGGCTAGCGTCGGCGACCTGCGCGCAGTCCATATCGATGGGTTCGCCTCCGTGCTCGAGCAGCGCGGGATGGGCGCGATCCACCGGCACATAACGGTCGGCAAGATCATCAACACATTGCGCGCGATCGAGGCCGACCGGCCCGATCGGATCGCGCCCGACCTGCATGAGCGGCTGCGCTATACACTGGCTACTTCGGCGGGCCGCTCGACCCCGCGCGATGCTTACAGTCCTTTCGTCGCCCGCGCGCTGCGCGACGCCGCGCGGGCCGATGTCGAAGCGATGTTTCGTCGTCTCGGCGCCGACGACCGGACCGATGGAGGCGACCCTGTAATCGCCAGGGCACGCGCCGATGTCGAAGCGATCATCGCACGCCATGGAGCTATTCTAACCGACCGCGTCGAGGTGCGCCGCCTCTATTTCATGCGCCTGCGGCGCGGCCTGCCGTTCAGCACGCTCATCGACGATCTTCATGGCCGGTATCATCTGCTCGCGCGTGATCTGCCGGCGCTGCTCGTGTTGCTCACGCTCGATACCGGTCTCGAGCCCGAGTGCCTGAAGGCGCTGACCGTGGATTGTCTCACCAACCCCCATGCCGGCACGGTGGAGCTGCGCTATCTGAAGCGCCGCGCCCGCGGTGCCGAGCACAAGAGCATGCGCGTCCGTGACGGCGGTGGCGGCACGCCTGGTGGCCTTATTCGTCGCCTGATCGACGTCACGGCGACCGCCCGCAGGTATCTGACCGACGACTGCCTCTGGGCTTACCATAACGCAGGCGGCCTCCGGACAGGCGTCGCTCACCCCACGGAACGTATCGCTGCCTGGGTGGCGCAGCATGCTATTGTCGACGATGACGGCAAGCCGCTCCACCTGCTGCTCTCCCGGCTGCGCAAGACCCACAAGGCGCTGTGGTACACCAAGACCGAGGGGCATATGGCCCGTTTCGCGGTGGGCCACTCCCGCGAGGTCGCGGCGCGCCACTATGCCGATCTGCCGTCGCTCCGGCCCTTGCACGAGGCTGCCATTGCCGATGCCTTTCGGGAAGCGGTCGCCGCCGCGATGCCGACCGTGCTCCCGCCCACCGCCGAGCAGGCGCTGCGCGCAGCGCCCGAACAGGCCGCGCCGCTGATGCAGCCGGATACGGTGGGTCCGTTGCTCGACGGCGAACAGGATGTCTGGCTCGCCGCCTGCGCAGGCTTCCATAGCAGTCCCTTCGCCGAGCCCGGTTCGCCCTGCGCGCAGCCCTTCTGGGGGTGCCTCGATTGCCCCAACGCCGTCATCACCGCGCGCAAGCTCCCCGCGATCCTCGCCTTCCTCGCGTTCGTCGAAGAGCAGCGTCGGAGCCTGCCGGCGAGCGACTGGGCGGCCAAGTTCGGCCGCGTCCATGCCCGCATCACCGCCCAGGTTCTGCCGGCCTTCTCCGATGCCGTTATCGCCGATGCGCGTCGGCAGATGGCGAGCGAGCGGCTCTATCTGCCGCCGGAGGCACGCGTATGACCACGCCCGCCCATGCCCGCGCACCCGCGTTCGACGATCGGCCCGTGCTGGCGAGCGCGCCGCTCAAGGCAGGCCATGCCCGCGAGGAGCTGTCGCGCGTCGGCGACCCGAGCTGGGATCTCGGTCCCGCCGTATTCCGTGAGAACGCCCGGCGCTGCCACGTCACCGTGCATTTCGACGTGCTCGAACATCCCGACGTGCAGGCGGCGATGCGCGCCTATCTCTACGCCCGCCTCAACGTCGATCTTCCCGGCTACCGTCCCAAGCTGCCGCCGGCGAGCATCCGGCAGGCATTCAACCGCGCACGACGGTTCTTCGCCTTCGCGCGCTTGACGCTCGGACGGCTCGACCTTGGCCGCATCGATCACGCGCTGGTCGATGCTTACGCCCGCCATCTTCGCGACGATCCCGCGCGGCGACCCGTCATAGTCGGCCACCTCCTCGAAGTGGTCTCCGATCTCTATCACTATCGTGACCACCTCGCTGGCGGAGGCCTCGCATTTGAGCCTTGGGGCGGACAGTCGCCCGCCCGCGTTGCAGGCTACCGGCACGTCCGCGAGAACCGGACCCCGCGGTTTCCGGAAGAGGTCATCGCCGCGCTGCTCGCCTGGTCGTTGCGCTACGTCACCGCCTTCGCCGGCGATATTCTCGCGGCCCGCCGTGAGCTTGATCGGCTCGAAGCGCGCCGGGATCGCCTTGTCACCGCCGACGCCGGCCTCCCGGATGCTGATCGCCGGCAACGTCGCCGCACCCGCCTGAAGGCCTATTTCGATCGCCGACGCCGCGAAGGGCGCGGCGCACCGATCTGGGGCACCGCTCATAACGGCAAGCTGCGCGTCGATCCCAACACCGGCACCGTGACCCCACCGATCAACGCCCATCTCCTGCATCTCCATGCCGGGATCGACGTGCAGACCGAGCCAGGCGCGCATCTCATGCTGACCGGCGGTGAAGCGAGGCTGATCGACGCAGTGGCGACCGAGCTGGGGGTGGAGGTCGGCGGCATGGACACGCCGATCTCGATCGACCCCGAGAGCGGTCGGCCATGGCGCGAACGCTTCGACGCGAAGACTCTCGCACATGAGGAACGGATGCTCCAGGCCGCAGCCTACATAGTGTGCGCCTATCTGACCGGCATGCGCGACTGCGAGGTGCAGGCGATGCGCCGCGGTTGCCTCACGATCGCGCGCAGCGAGGACGGCCTGATCGAGCGGCATCGTATCCGATCGACCATCTATAAGCGCCGACGGGCCGTGGGCGAGGCGGCGAGCTGGGTGACGATCGAGCCGGTCGCAGACGCGATCGCGGTGCTCGAACGCCTGTCGGCAGGACCGGCGCGTGCCAGCGGCAGCGATACACTCTGGCCGGTGCTGCGTCCGAGCGCCGTCACCAAGACGCATCTGTCGAGCGAGGTGGTCCGCCAGCTCAACGCCTTCCGCGACCACCTCAACACCGCCTTCGGCAGCCCCGATGCGCCGATCATCCCATCCGGTCCCGATGGCAAGCCATGGCGCATCACGACGCGGCAGTTCCGGCGCACGATCGCGTGGCACATCGCCAACCGTCCGTTCGGCACCGTCGCCGGCATGATCCAGTATAAGCACGCCTCGGTCGCCGCTTTCGAGGGCTATGCCGGCACCAGCGCATCGGGGTTTCGTGCCGAGGTCGAGGCACAGCGCCGGCTCGGTCAGACTGACGATCTGCTGGACTATTTCGACCAGCGGCAGGGCGGCGCATCGCTCGGCGGTCCGGCGGGACCGCGCATCGCGCGGACGCTCGACGATGCCGCCGTCAGACAAGGGCCTTTGCCCGCCATGATCGCCGATCGCGCCCGCCTGCGCGTCATGCTCGCCAGCGTCGCGCGCACCTTCCATGTCGGCCCGCTCGCGGATTGCTTCTTCGATCCCGCGACCGCGCTCTGCCTCAAGCGCGTGACGACCCCCGATCCCGCACAGCCGCTCACCGCCCTGTGCGAGCCGACCCGCTGCCCCAACGCCTGCATTACCGCCCGCCATAGGCCGGCGTGGGAGCGTGCAGCCGCTGATGCCAAGGCGCATTTGCGCGAGCGGCGCATCTCCGATCTCCAGCGTCAGGCGCTCCAGCGCGAGCTCGATCGCCTGACCGCAGTGATTGCCGGGATCGATCCTCCCGCGCCGTAGACCGCCCCGGCTGTTGGCGGATTCCTGCGCCGGTCGGCGCGCCCGCGCAACGGCTTCGCCGTCCTCCGCTTCGCTGCGGCCCTGGCGGGTGCGCGAGCCCCCCTGTGCCCGGCGCGAACGGGCCTCCGCCGCCGGGGATGGTCCCCGGCGCGAGAACGGAGAACAGATCATGCCAGCCTCACCACGTGTCGACGTCTACGCTCGCGTCACCGACGCGATCGTCGCCGTCATCGAAGCCGGCACCGGCACCTGGCGCATGCCGTGGCATCATTCCGGCGCCGACGTCACCCGCCCGACCAACGTCGCCAGCGGCAAGCCCTATCGCGGCATAAATACGGTCTCGCTCTGGGCGGCCGCCTATGGCAGCGGCTATACGAGCGGGGTCTGGGGCACCTATCGCCAGTGGCAGGCGCTCGGCGCGCAGGTCCGCAAGGGCGAACATGCCAGCCTCGGCGTCCTCTGGAAGGAGTTTCGCGCAAAGGGCGGCGAAGCCAGCGACGATGATGGCGACCACCGACGGCTTTTCGCCAAGGCGTTCAGCCTGTTCAACGCCGATCAGGTCGATGGTTATGCGCTCGAACAGGGGCCGGTCCTGCCCGAGAGCGAACGCCTCGCCGCCGCCGAAGCCTTCATCGCCGCACTCGGCATCGATACCGTCTACGGCTCGGCCAGCGCCTATTATCACATCGCCGAAGACCGCATCCACATGCCGGATTTCAGCGCCTTCCACGACGCCCACGGATTCTATGCCACCCATATTCACGAGGCAGCTCATGCCAGCGGCGCAGCCCATCGGCTCGACCGGGATTTCAGCGCCAAGTGGACCAGGCACGCGCTCGCCATGGAGGAAGCGACCGCCGAACTGACCGCATCGTTCCTGCTCGCCGATCTCGGGATCGCGCACGAACCGCGACCCGATCACGCGGCCTACATTGCCTCCTGGCTGCAACTGCTCAAGGACGAGCCTCGGGCGATCTTCACCGCGGCGAGCAAGGCGCAGGCGGCAGCCGACTGGATGCACGCCCAGCAGCCATGATCCAGCGGCGACCAAGGCTGAGCGGCCGATCCCCAGCGGGCTCGGCCGCTTCGTCGCGCGCAGCGATGCGCGGGCTTCGCCCGCTCACCAGCGGACGCCGCTGGCGCGGCGGCGCTGATTATTGGGCCTCCCTCGATGCGGGTCTGGTCGGCGCTCCCTGCTAGGCCCGCCACGGCGCGCCGCAAGCCCGGCTTCGCCGAGCTGCTCCATTTCATTTCGCCCCTCCGGGTGCGGCCCGCCGCTACAGCGGGCCTCTCCGGTCGTTCTCGCCGCCCACCCCCGCTTCGGGGGAGCCATGGGTTTTGGGCAGTGCTGGAGGCACCGATGGTTTTCACCTTCCAACCGCCATTTTTCGCTGGACTGTCAGGATATGTAGCCGAGATCGGGGCAGGGCTGTGCTGCGCCGATCTTGGATTGCCAAACATCCTGCACGATAGCCATGCAAGCTATGTCGGCCATTGGCTGACGATCCTGCGCGGCGACAAGACCGCGATCATCCACGCCGCAGCAAAGGCGGAGCAGGCGTTCGCCTACCTCAAGAGCTTCGCCGCCAAGGATGGCGTCGCCGATCGCTCTGAGCCGGAACGTGCCGTCGCACCGGGCGCCTGACCGGCTGCGGCGACTACGCCCTTTTAACCCCTCGAACCAGAAGGAAGGATCGCCACTATGGGATGGCTCTTCATGCCGTTCAGCTCGATGGGCGGCCACAAGTCGGCCAAGGCCTATCTCGATGCCCAGCTTACCTGCGAGCGTACCCAGGAAGACGGGATCAAGCGTGGCCTGCGCGTGCTTGCGTCGTCCTGCCCCCGCAATCGCACCTATTATGCCGCTGCCCAGGAGCTGGTCGATGACGTGCCCGGGAACGTCTTTGCCGTTGTCTGTCTGGTGCGCTGGAACCCGCGGTCCAGTGACGGCCATCAATTCGGCTATAAGGACCTGAGCGAGAATATGGGGCCATACGAAAGCGACATGGAGCGTGCCTGGTCGATCATCCCGGTCACACGAGTGCACAAGACGGTGTTCGCCTGACTGTCACTCCCCTATGAAATGGATCATGACATGATACGCGCCGTCGATACGGGGAGCCTGTCACCCAAGCGCCAGATGCTTTGCAGCCGGGACAATGCCATGCGTGTGGCAGAGCAGATTTTCGACCAGTCCCTGTGCAGGGTAAGTGTGTTGAGCACCGGCGATCCATTGCAGCCCTATCGTGTGTCGACCAATCCGGAGGTTTTGGATCGCATCATTCTGGAGATGGTCGCATGACATGGTTGACCATCGGCGTCCTACCGAATTCATCAGCAATCGGAATGGCACAGCGTCAGGGCTTGCTTCTCGCACAGGGCCATCTACACATGGCATTTTGTGCACAAGGGCGATCTCGATCGCATGGATCGGTGCCTTCTCTATCATCGCTTCGAAAGGCAGCGGTTCACTCCGCCGATACCCGGTGCATCTCCTGGGTCACTCTCGGTCATCGCCTTTACGGCGGGCATTCTGCCGGTCGTGGGCACGGCCGCCCGCGATGGTGACCCCGAAGAACAGGATCAGCAATAATATCGAAATGACGACGATTGCGACAATGGCCATGCTTGGCTCCTTTGCAAGTATTTGTGATTGCTAACGCATATGCGGGCCTGATTCCGCTGCCGTGGCGTTTGGCGCGCAAGCCCGTCGGACCGTCAGCAGCAGCCATCCCACAATATGTCCGTGAGCGCTCCGCGGTGCAGGCTCTTTGTCGCCAGGCTCGAGCGCTTGCTCATGACTGCACCGTTCCGAATTTTTTCTCGCGTCAGGCGGACAATTGTCGAACGGCGACACCATAAAATCCGGCACATGAAACTCCCGCAGGCTGCCACCGGTTCGAGCAGGCTTGCTCAGCATCATACAAAACTCACTTCATGGTTGTTAAGAGTGAGATTTGATGCATAAAACATCATGCGACAGGAGTTGTTTCTCTTGAGGGGGCTTCAAGCCAGCGGCTGCCGAAGTCCGCCTGCGCCTGCCTGCGAGATGCCTTGCTGGCACTGATGAATTCGACGCGAGGCCGCGTGGTGTTATTTTGGCAGGGGGTCTGCCACAGAAAAATATGTCGGTGCGGCCAGGGGGCATTCGCTCAATAAACGAAAAACGTGGATCGTCCCCTTCGCTGCTGCAACGCAGTAGCCTTGACCCAAGCCGCTTCAGCCCTCGAGCGCAGGATCGATCCACCAGGATCGCCCCAGCGGGAAATCTTCGTCCATCGAGACCATTGGCCCATCGGGTTCGTCTCCCACATAGGGCGAGCGCAAGGGGCGAATGCGTACCCGACGCTGGCGCATCTGGCCGGCGACACGGCCCCGTCCTTCCAGCACATCTTCCAGCCACATGAGGTCGTCGAGCATTTCGACCACGCCGCGGCCCGCAAGACAGAAATAAATGCAGCGCTGGAAATCATCGCCCGTCGAATTGCTGAGGATGCCGACAAGCTTCCGCTTGCCGCCATGCTCACCTTCATGAATCCAGCTCACCGCCTCACGCAGTTCGCGTACCGAATAATAGGCGTCCTCCACATGAATGCCGATTGCTGCATTCGCGATCATTCGGCGCGACGGTGTGTTCTGCTCGTCGAGGGCTGCATCGCGCAGGGTAATGTCGAGATCGAATTGTGCGAGGAAAAGGCTCTGGGCATGAGACATGGCTGATTTCTCCGTGTAATGAACATATCATGAACATTTGCCCGGTCAACAAGCTTGATCGCGAGCCTCTCAGTTTCCCGAAATTGCGGGTCCGCAGCCTCTGCCGAGATGATGTGGATGCAGGTAATTCGGACTGAACTCGGCAACCTCGCACAGACGGGCCAAGTCCAATATGCGTATGGTGTTTTGCTATCTGTCGAGCAATCCATCCTCCCTGAAGCGCTTCATCACGCGATTGACGTGCACGCTCGTCAGTCCGACGGCATCCGCCAGGTCCTGCTGCGTGAGCGGCAGATCGAAGCGATCCTCCTCCGCGCGACCCATGATCCTCAGTCGCTGGTGCAGTTCACATAACAGGTGCGCCGTGCTTGCATAAGCATCCTTTCGCCCACCGTTGACCAGCCAACGGCGCAGGATCGCCTCATCAACCAAGGTAGCACGCCAAGAAGCTCGGGTGAGCAGTGGCGGATCGGGTGATAGAACCGATCGCTGTCTTGTCGACATAGCCCACCATGGAATCCGTGATAGCCACGATGCTATGGTCCATGGCGGCCAGTGTCGTTACATGTATGTCACAAAAATCACCCGGGATGAGGCATGCGGTTATTCTACGATCGCCGTTGGCGGTGATTGAATAACGGGCTGCCCACCCGTCGATAATGAGGTGAACATGCTGCGGATCGGTCCCTTCCGAGATAATGTCGTGCGCCTTCGGCGTCGTCATGGTCGACCGGCAAAGGGAGTTGGCACGCTCCTCTTCCTGCTCCGTGAGATGCTCCACGGACCCCAGTTTGAGAATGAGCGGACTTTTCAACGGATAATCCGGCCTGAGTTACTCAGCCAATATTCCATATGCAGTATATACCTCACGATGGCGCGCTATTATTTCCACGTGCGTGATCGTTCGGGCATTTCCCTTGATCCAGAAGGGGTGTTGTTGCCAGATTTCGCGGCCGCGCGCGATTATGCGATCGCCGGCGCGCGCTCGTTGATCTGCGAAGAGATCAGTCGTGGTGTACTGGATCTTGGCGGTTCGATTCAGATCGCAGATGAGCACGGTCAAACGATCTTCATCCTGTCGTTCGACGAGGCTGTTTCGCATCCCGAGGATTAATCAGTCAGTCGCAAGACACGGCTGCTTTGAGGGCGCCCATGGACGTGGCGGACGCCCACGCATGGCATAAGCTTCACGGACGTTGCCGTGATTGGCGCCCATCTGGTCGAACCATCCGTCACAAACTGACCCGGAGAGGGTGCCCGCCACCTGTCGGTTCTCCGTGTTTGCGCCTTGGCATGTCGCCGGCGGCACCGGAACGGTGGCTATCAAGCGTTCAGCAGGGGATGGCGCCATTCAGGCGGTACCCGGGAAAAAGGGGAGGGGGAAGGAGTGCGCGGGCGAATGAACCGCTCGAATTTCCGGAGGACCCCATGAGCTACGATGTCACCTTCCGCTACAGCCAGGCCTTAGACCCGAGCGCACTTGTCACGATTGAGGCCTCGCTCCACGCGATCCAGGCCGCCATCACCGATTGCCGCAATGCCGGGCTTCCTGTCGAAACCGACCCCGCCGTCATTCTGCTTGTGCGCCATCTGTCGCAGATCGGCGCACAGCGGACCGACGACGCGGATCTTCGCCGCGCCTGCATTGCGCAGGTCGAAGAACTTCGCGGCAGGCCGATGCTCAAGATCCTGGCGCTCCGTGGGGTCGCCTATGATGCACCGGCCAAGCGCCTCTTCCATGCCCAGGGCCGGACGGCCATGCGCCGTCTTGCAGCAGCTCTTGCCCTCGAGGATGGCAGTTTCGACATTCGCTCAAACAAGGCCGGTCCCGCCGTCTCGGGCGATGTTACGCTCCACGGAGAGAGCATCTGGGTCCAGCTGTCGCTTGGTCCGTTCGGACCTGGCCGCGAGGTCTGCTTTCGCAAAGTGCAGGATCGGCACGACCATATTGGTCAGCGCAACTATTGGGCGTCGGTTCGGGATCTCCTTGAGCCTGAGCAGTTCGCAACGCGCATTCGTCAGGAATTGAGGCTTCCCGCATCTGCCCCCGACGCGCCGCGCCTGGTCGCGTGATGCACACCCACGCCGCGAAGTTCGCTACGCGCAGCAGCTGCATCACGACCTCAATCTTTCATCCTGGAGCCCGGTCGCGCGCGTCGTTTGCATGGGCGGCGCTCGGCGCTCGGCGCGCGGATTGGCTACGCGAGATCGGAGTCTTCCCATGAACCCGACCGCTTTTCCTTCGCCCCTGCGGATTCCCGATACCATCCAGATTCACCCGCCGCCACCGGTCGTCCTTGCATATGGCATGGGCGTCGACAGCACTGCCCTGCTCTGTGGAGTATCGATAAGCGATTCCAGCCACGGTAAAGTGTGGGCACAAACCCACATTTGTGCTAATGTGCCTCTACTAGGATTTCGTGAGGTTCCCATGAGTCGGCTGACTATCGATATCACCGAACAGCAGCACCAGAGTCTGAAGGCCTTGGCCGCTTTGCAGGGCAAAACGATCAAGCAATATGCGATCGAACGGCTTTTCCCCGGCGACACGAACGCCGATCAGGCTTGGCAGGCGCTAAAAGCGCTCTTGGGCGAACGAATCGCCGAAGGCCTGGCGGGTGGCGTTTCCGCCAAAAGCATTGGCACGATCCTGGACGAGGAACTCGGCGAGGATAGTCGAGCTTGACCGCTCCTTATGCTTTGACGGCGGCGGCGGAAGACGATTTGCGTTCGATCATCCGCTATACGCGCAAGCAATGGGGTGACGCGCAGGTACGATCCTATATTGCCAGCTGGAACGTAGCATCGTCCACCTGGCGACCGGCCAAGGCCCGTTCAAAGAGATCAGCGAGCTCCACCCGGCGCTCCGCATGGTTCGTTGCGAACATCATTATATCTTCTGCCTCCCGTGCGAACATGAGCCGACGCTGATCGTCGCGATCTTTCATGAGCGCATGGATTTGCTGATGCGGTTAGAGAGCAGGCTCACTTAGGCGGTTCGCGGCAGAGACGTCGCCCGCAGTAAAACACCGGCACGCTCGCGGCCGCGTCCGATCACTCGATCGTGTAGCCGAGCGCGCGATAACAACCTGCCGTTTTGCCGCCATGCGCGAGAGCAGCGGAACGGCGTCGTCAACATAGTCGTAGACCCGTACGTCGGTCGTTCCTACGTGCCGGCGATGTAGGCGCCCAACATATTGAGCAAGCGTGCCCCGTCACGAGATCGGCATGGTCAGGAACAGCGTATCGAGCCGATCATCGTCGAACCCCTCGCCGATGTAGCGGCCTGTGCGAGGATGAGCCGCTCCTCGCCATAAGGGACGTTCAGTGCCGTCTCTGATGCCTTTCGGTCCGTCGCGCTCATGCCGCCACGCAGCACCGCCAGATTTCGCACGAAGCGGCATAACCGGCTTTGCAGATATTCGAGATGATCCTTGCGCTCGGTCAGGATCACCGGATCACCGGCGACCTTTTCGCCTCAAGTGCACGCAGCACATCGTCAAAGATCAGATCGTTGCGGGCTTCATCCTGCGCGAGGGCGGCACAAACCGCAGGCATTGGCGGCCTGTCCATGATCGTCAGCGGCTTTGGCAGTTGGAACGCGGTATGGCGCTGCCGAACGCGATGGGCGATGCCCCGACGGACCGCTTGTGTTCGAGCATCGACCCGGTGGCGGATCGGGCCGCATTGCATGAAGATGATCGGCTGATGTCCGTCCTTTCGCGCCACGGTAGCGGACAGGCCGAGAACGAACCGCGCCTTGGCGCGCCTGGCGACAAGCTCGAAGCTCGCCGGGGAGAGGTGATGGCATTCATCGACGATGAGATGGCCATAGTCGCCAACCAGATCTGCAACCTCACCGCGCCTGTTTCCCCGACGGCGAGCTCGCCCCTGCAACGGCAGCGCGATCAGATTGCCGAACCCGCCGAGCGGCATGGTATCCTGGCTCGGGAAGAGGCGGTCATAGGAGCCGAACCCGATCTCGCGGCGCCGCTCCATCGTCTCGGTCAGAAGTGACGCGCCCAGGGCGCGGGCGGTCCGTGCCGGCACGGCATCGGCAAAGAAGATCCAGACATGGCCGCCATTGCCCGATCGGGATCGTTCCAGCGCTGCGGCACGCCGCGAAGGCGGCAGGTTTCCATCATGGCGAGCGCATCCTCAGACCAGCTTGCCTTGTCGAAGTCGGCCGCGAGGAACCGGCAACTCTCATCGGCCAGCAGCGGGTAGACACCCGCAACGAAGTCGCCCGCGTCGGATCGCGAGGACGCGCCGCCGCGCAGATGCCGGTCGATCATCTCGTCCGTTACCGGCAGGAACGCCTGGTGCGCGCACTCGCCGCACTTGACGCGGGGCTTGCCGCAAAGCCCGCGTTTCCATTCGTTGCCGCAGGCGAGCGCATAGCCGCCGCGCCCGGTTTTCCGATTCTCCCAGCGCAGCGGGAGGACGTCCTCGCGCCCGGCGACCAACCGGCGGAACAGAGCGACCTTGGCGCTCGTCGACGATGTCGCCGTCACTGGTGCGTTGGGGAACAGCGAGGGGGAATCCGCCTTTCGAGTCTTCGGCCAACTACCAGCCCGTGCACGATCTTCGTCCCGGCCGTTCCGCCGGATTTCGGGCGAACCGCACCGCCGCGTCAGAACGCGAACGGGCTGATTTGTCGGTCACCCCGGCATCCACTACTCTCCTTACGGGAACGACTCGAATTGCCGGTTCAGTATAACTGCTTCCGCAAAGGGCGCTAATCGGTTCTGCTCAGACCTACTTGCCGAACTTGAAAGCCGCGGCACTCCGCCTAACCTCGTGCTAAGCGCCGACACGGGTGTCGAGAAGCCCGAAACTTACGACTACCAGGTCATGATAGCCGCCTGGATGGCGGCGCGCGGCATTCCCTATGAGATGGTCCGCTATGTGCCCCGACGCTTCAAGCATCGGCCGCCTTATTACGACATCCTCGCCAATGTCCTCACCAACGCGACCCTGCCGAGTATTTCGCTTGGCGGCAAATCCTGCAGTCTGAAATGGAAGGCGGCGCCTCAGGAGAAGTTCCTGAAAGCCTGGACTCCCGCCAAGACCGCCTGGTCGCGCGGTCAGAAGGTCGTCCGTCTGACCGGGTTCGACGCCTCACCGCAGGACACCCGCCGCTACACCCATGCCGCCTCGATCACCAACGACCTCTTCGATACCCGTTACCCTCTGCGCGAATGGGGCTGGGACCGCGCCCTTTGCACCGCGCGTATCGAGGCCGTCGGACTTCCCGTGCCGCCCAAGTCAAGTTGTATCATCTGTGGCGCCATGAAGCCTGACGAAGTCCGCACGCTGCCCGCCTGGTGCTTGCGGCTCATCGTGCTCGTCGAGGCCCGTGCCGCGCCGCGCCTTCGCACCGTCGAGGGTCTTTGGCGCCGTTCGACCAGGACCCGCCCAGGCCGAATGACCGACTTCATCCGCGCGGAGGCGCTGCTGCCCGAGACCGAGATCGACGCGATCATCCGCGATGCGCCTGCCGATCTCGTTCGCTTTCAGGACATCGCCGCCCTCGTGCCCCTGGCCGAGCGGCCTGCCTTGTCCGACTGGCTGGAGACTTTCAATGCCGGTCGCCTCACGAGATGAAGCCATTGCACCTCCCGGGGACCGGGCCTGCGCCGATCGTGTGCAATATCCTAAGGCCTGAGCACTACGCAACATTTCCCTTATCTTCCATGGTCGTCTGTGTCAGGATTTTCCGTGCGCGCGATAGTCCCACGGATGAACGGATACATGAAAAGGCTTAATATTGCCCATTCCGAATGGCCCGAGCAGCAAGGCGGATTGATGATCTGCGGCTACGAATGGGGCGGCGATGGAGCCGCCAACGCCGGAAGCTCCGTCAACGACACGATCTCATGCACCTTCGTCAACAAGGAGTTGCGCTATGGTCCTGAGGCGCTGGATTGGCCCTATGACAAAAGGATCAGAAAATGGTTCAGCCTGTGGGGCTGGCCGCTCGACCATGAAAACCCTGGACCGTTTGAGAGATCCATAATCCAGACGAACTGGTGCGATACCCAGAACCCCCGGATGAACGGTGATTACACGCTCCTGTGGCAACCCGAGCAAGCCGCGAACTTCATGGGTCATGTCGCCTATTTCAGACCGCGCATGATCCTGTTTATGGGAAGCAAACTGATCGACGCGTTGCAAGCCCCGGAAACCCTTGAGAAGTTCGAGGGCGTCGTTGGCAAATGCGTGAGCCCCTGTAGGACGGTTCAGCGACCGTTCGACGGAATCCGCTTCAAGGTCGGATATCAGAGCTTTGAGCGTTGCGAAGTTACCTGCTTCCCTCATCCCAGCGCGTCGCGGGGCCTTAGCGACAGCTATATCGATCTCTTTTCCACCGAGATCCGCAGTCGCCTGAACAGCTATGCAGCCCGGTTCAGCGCGCCCTTGTCGGCCGGAACCTGATCCCGCGCGTTGCCTTCTCAGCGATGCGGCACCCAGGTGAACGACGTTGCGCTCAACGACCGGCGCCTCGATCTCCAGTGCCTTGGCATACTCGATCAACAGACGAGGATATGGCTGTCATTGTCGATGACTGATCGCATGCCCCGCCCGATGCGGCAATGGCGGGCGATGACGTCGTTGTCGTTGCCGACCAGCAGGAGGTAATAGGTCCGGGGCCGGTTCGAGCACCGGCGCTATGTCCATTGGTTTCCATTCCCCGGACAGATCTTCGATCGTCAACCCGGCCTTGCCGAGATTGGCGGAGCGCGAGCAGATTAACCAGTTGGACCGACTGCGCAGGCACGATCCGGTACTTGAGGCTCGTGCCCCCTTGCGTTTGCAGCACCGACGCGGCGCGAGCTGCATAGACTGAGCCCACCAGCTTGGTGCCATCTGCGGGATCGACCAGGCGCAGGCTTTTGGTCGCCAGCGGCGCGCGGCTCGCACCCACCCTGCGTGGCATCGGGCACGAGCGTCAGGAACCAGGATGCGTCGAGCGGGCGGATCTCGCTCTGCGTGGCGGTGCGACCGGGCCGGCCGCCATTCGCCCAAGGCCGTGTATCCCGTGCTGTTCGACCCGCGCACGCTGCTTTTGTGTCTCCACAAGTCCTGCGACAGCGCCGCCACACAAATCGCCGAGAAGCTCTTCTCGTTCACCAATCCAATGGAATCGACCGCTGCCATCCGCATTCGCGTTATAGTATAGCCGAACCCGTCCAGGCCCTGGCTTTTTCATCCATGCAGCGCCTCGGGCGTGGACAAGAAGAGAGGGGGTGAGGCCACAGGTCCTCCGGTGCGAGTTCGCCCGCAGGCCATTCCCTCATACCAGGAGCCCTGCCATGTCACTCCCCATCAGCGCGCCAGAAGCCGTCACCATCGTGCCCGAACACCGGCGCAGCGCCTTCCTGCCGGCTCTCTTCGGACGCTGCCATTTCTTCATGGCCGAGACGATGGTCTACAATTTCCTCAGTCTGCTCTCTCCTGATTATCGCGGTGGCTACTGGAAGTTCCTCGAAGCTGGCGGCCGCCCGCTCTATCTCGCACCTGCGGGGCAGGAGACCTACCGAATCTGCTGCCAGGGCAATGGCTATACAGGCATGCTGTCCGCAGACGGCGCCGGCATCGTCGCCACCTTGTTCACCTTCTCGCATCTCTCGTTTGAGGTCGAGGACGATCACATCGTCGAGGTCTTCCACAGGCCGCGTGACTTCGCGGGCGACCACGTCGAGGCGACGGAGATATTCAGCGCCATCGACTGATATGACGGTGGCGCATGACCCGAAGATCGTGCGTGTATCGCCGGCAACCCGCTCAATCTCTTCCAGGCGCGCCACGTGGTCGTCGTCGAGATCCCCGGCGAGGACAGCATGGCCTTCACCATCAAGGCCGGTGTCACTACCGTTTTCCCTGCCGGAAATCCCATCCGTGTTCCGGGATAGCAGATTCCCGGCCATCGGACGCGATCTTCCGTCCCCCCTGCTTCAACGGTAACCCGTCAACGACACAGCTCATGGACGGACACCCGATTTGCGCGGAAGACGCAAGTGCAGGTAAGACCGCCTTGGAAAAGGAGAAACCCATGTTCATGACTCGCATCCTGCCCGCTCTCATCCTCGCTGTCACCCCGGGACTTGCGCAGGCGCAGCCCGCTGCCGCCGATCGCCAGCCGGGCGTGCTCTATAGTGGCGCCGGTCAGGAGCTGGGAAGGATCACGGTCACGTCCGCGCCGAAAGGTGTGATCCTGCGGGTCGAAGGACATGGTCTCCCGGCCGGATGGCACGGCATGCACTTCCACGAGAAGGCGGACTGCGGTGATGCGGCTTTCAAGAGCGCCGGAGGCCATGTCCATTCCACGAAGCCGATCGTACATGGCTTCCTTGTCGAAGGCGCCAATGACGCGGGCGATCTCCCCAATCTCTTCGTCCATGCTGACGGAAGCGCGAGCGCGGAAGTTTATTCTGCCCTGGTCTCCATCGACAACCGCGACGGTCGGCCCGCGCTCAAGGACAGCGACGGCTCGGCCCTCGTCATTCATGCCAACGCTGACGATTATACGACCCAGCCGATCGGCGGCGCGGGCGACCGCATCGCTTGCGCCGTGATCCGCTAGGCCAAGATTCAGCGGCCTCGCGCGGCCGTGTAATGACACTGCGGGGTGAAACGCAAGTCCCGGACATACGGTCCGGCCGATCGGCGACGCGGTCGGTTGGAGAGGGAAGAGGGAGGGGGACCGGGGAAGCAAGCCCGCTTCAAGGAGGTCCCAAATGCCGCTTCCCGCCGTCGTTCGCAGCGAAGTCCATCCCGCCGCGATCACCAGGGTGACGCGCCTCTTAGGTCTACATTGCTGATCTGCCCTATTAGGGCCGTCCTTCATCAGCTGCGGTGTAGTGGCGGCCTCTGGTGCGTTGGACCTGGCCAGACGGAGCGAAGAGCAATGTCATATCGACGCATGACCGCGCCGTCTCCCTGTGCGCACGAACAACTATGGATTTTGCGGAATGGCCATCTTATATGACCAGTCATTAGACGTGACTATAAAGGTGATCTATGCGAGCTGAGACCTATGGTGCGGCCGACTTCAAGGCCAACTGCCTGGCGATCCTGGACCGTCTGGCGCGTCGCGATGTCGATCGGGTGACCATCACCAAACGCGGCCACGCCGTTGCGGTGCTGACACCGCCGCCGAGCGTGGCTGAGGCGGTCGAGGCACTGCACGGTTTCATGCGCGGATCCGTTGGCGTACCCGAAGGGTTCGATCTGTTGGCGCCCGTTCTCGATGAACCGCTGACCGCAAGCGAAGGCAAGCTTCACCAGTGACGAAGCGGAAAAAGCCCGAGCCAGCACCAAGGGCAGTGCTGTTGGACACCTGTGCGGTCATCTGGCTGGCCAACGGCGATCCGATTGGCCCTGACGCGCTGGTGGCAATCTCGCATGCCGCGCTCGCAGACGGCATTTTCGTCTCTCCCGCATCGGCGTGGGAGGTCGGGTTGTTGAGCCGTATCCGCGGCGATAAGCGGCCTGCCGTTTCCTTTCTTCCCGACCCGCACGGTTGGTTCGCCCGTTTCATGGGCGGTCCGGGGATCAAGGAGGCGCCGCTTCTTCCCGAGATTGCCATCGCATCGTCGCATCTACCTGATCCGCTGCACGGCGATCCCGCCGACAGATTTATCATCGCGACGGCGCGACATCATCAAATCCCAATCGTTACGCGAGACGGCAAGATCATTGACTATGCCGCGCAGGGACATGTGAACGTCATCGCTTGCTGAAGGCTATGGCACATCAATCGGCGGAACCAACATTGTCTTCCCTGAAAGCCCAGCTGATCGCGCTGTCCAGTCTCGCCATCCGGCGACGGCGCTTGGAGGGGAGAGGGAGGGTGATTGTGGTGATGCGCCGACGTTGCCCGTCTGCACGCCAGCCTATCAGGACGTCCTGTTTGCGGGCTTCCCCTGATCATACCGGAATCTGGATCACGCCACCTTATCAGGACACTTCATTGTCAACCTATCGCCTGTTCAACAACACGCTCGCCGCGCGGGCGCCACGTGTGTCGATCTCGATCTGCAAATAGATTATGGCGAACACTGCGCTCGACCTAAATGATGAATTGGACTATATGATGGACCATCTATTCAAGGGCAAGTGAGCCATCGAAATGCGCGTGTCTGTCAGTGATGCCAAAGGTCAGCTCACCGAGCTTGTCCGGCGGGCGGAGGCTGGGGATGAGGTCATCCTGACCCGTCGCGGGCATGAGATCGTTCGCCTCGTTGCGATCGCTGCCGCGCCCGGACGTAAGGGCCGCCGCGCGCTGATGGAAAAAGCCCGGTCTGCGGCGGCAGCAAAAGTTCTGTCTGGCCCTACTGCCGCGCGGAGCCAGGACGATCTTTACGGCGATGACGGGATGCCAGCATGATCGCCGTCGATACCTCAGCGCTGATGGCGATCGTGTTGGGCGAGCCCGAGGCCGAGCAGTGCATGAACGCGATCGAAGATGCCGCCACCCTTTTTATTTCTGCCGGAACCGTTGCGGAAGCGCTCATCGTAGCGTCCCGGCGAAATGTAGGCGACGAAGTCGAAGCACTGCTTTCCGGACTGGGCTTTGAAATCGTCGCTGTAACAGGCGCGTCGGCCCGCCGGATCGCGAGGGCTTATGGACGTTGGGGCAAGGGCGTACACCAGGCATCGCTCAACTATGGCGATTGCTTCTCCTATGACGTCGCAATCGAAAATGATTGCCCATTGCTTTTCGTCGGCAACGATTTCTCCGCGACCGACGTTCGTCCTGCGCTCTAGTTCCCGCCGGTTCTGCTCCAAGCGCCGCTGGCGCGCTATAGCCCATAGATTCAAGGGTCTCGCGTCCAACAGCGCGGGTTCTTTCGCCTTCTCCCGGCCCTGCGGCCAGCAAGGGGGAGGGAAATCTGCGTCAGCTGTCTTAACCCATGGAGGAACGCAGTGTCTGACATCATCGACCTAGGCGGCGCGCCTGCCAACGGGAACTGCGCGCGGAACGGACACACCCCCATTTCGCGGCACTCAATCACCTCGAATTCGCCACCTATCGCGCCGCTCTGACCGCCCGCGCGCGCATCGCCAATCTCCATCGTGATCCGCGCATGGATGGACTGCAGCGACTTGGCGCCCACCGCGCCCTGACCCAGCTTGCGACCGACAACGAGGTTTCGGCCGGTCATGTCGGTCGGGGCGCCCAAGCGAAGCGTCTGATCTCGCCGAGGTCGCTGCAGTCGGCTTTGGGGTGTCGATCGCCAAAATTGCGCTGTTCTGAGCGCAGCCTCGAGTACGGAAGCGCTCGCGAGCGACAGGCAGGCATCATTTTGCGTGACCCCGTCTGTCGCGCGCGTGCCTCTGCTGAATCCCTCTCCGATGCTTGTAGATTGAGCGCTCGTTATTTTCTGATCGCGTCACGAATTTCACGAAGGAGCAGGATCTCCTCAGGTGTCGTTGCGGCCATGTCTTCGGGCTTGGGCATCAGGCGGTTGACGGCCTTAACGAGCAGGAAGATGATGAAGGCCAAGATCAGGAAGTTTACAAATACGGTCAGGAATTCGCCCCAGCCCAGCATCGCGACCCCTGCTTCCTTGAGGTCGGCATAGCTTTCGGGATTGCCCTTGAACCCAGCGGGTATCTCTCCAAGCCTGAGAAAATATCGCGAAAAGTCCGCGCCGCCGAAGAGGAAGCCAACCACCGGCATGATGAGGTCATCTGTCAGCGACTTGGTGATAGTGGCAAATGCGCCACCGATGATCACGCCAACGGCGAGATCTATGACGTTGCCGCGACTGATGAACGCCTTGAATTCCGAAATCAGTCCCATGCTGGGTCCTTTTTGTCATTGCGGATAATGGCAGCATGGCGTTCTGTTTTGGTCATCACAACCATCTATTTTCGACCCCGAAACAAAGCCCGAAGCCCATTTTGCAAGCGGGGCCGCATCCTCTTGCACAGCTAGCATGCGCGCCGGCGCATCGACTGGCAGGTTTCATCGATGACGATGGATACCGGTGATCTCAGAGCATCTTGGCCTTCATTCGCTTTGAACGTGCGACCGGCTGTCGGAGAAATTTCTAGCTGCAATCGCGGATTGGGAATGAAAGCTCGGTGCCTTGAGACACCATCTGCGGTTCCCGCGATGCCAGGCGTGTGAGATCGATCCTTCCCAAACTGGCCTAACGAGATCCGAAGTCCGATCCCAACGCCGATTCTCCCGATTTGCCAAACGCGACTAATCCGTCCCGAGGCCGCGAATGGCGGACCTCGGATTTGGCGCTTAAGCGCCTGCTCGGCCGAACGGCCGAGGAGAGGAGGGGGAGGGAGGAAGGTGCCTCGGACACGGTGTTCGAGAGCAACTTCTGACGGAGACGTTCCATGAACATCGGTACGATCAAACAGAATGACGGCGGCATTTTTGTCGGCAAGATCACGACGCTGACGATCGCGATGACAATCGCGCTGCGCGAGGTCCACTCGGCCAATCCCAGGGCGCCGAAGTATGAAGTGCTCGCTCTCTCGGCCTCGCGGGCATGGGTGCAGGTGGGCGCGCTCTTTGAACTCTTTTCGAACGGCACTGGTGAAGCCTTTCTCAACGGCAAGATCGAAGACCCCAGCTTCGCCGCGCCGCTCTACGTGTCAGCCTTCCGCCAGGAGGACGGCAGCTTTAACGTCGTCTGGTCCCGTCCGACGCGCCGCCGCGATCTCGCCTCCGAAATGGCGCCCAAGGCCGATGACGGTCTCCCGCCGCTGCCGGGTGCCGACGAGACTGTCGGTGTCGGCATGGGCGCGGGCACGGGTGCCGAGGCCGGCCTCGGCCAATCCTCGGCGGAACACGCCTTCGCCGGCTGACGCCGCCGGTCCAACTCCACGAAGGCTCTCGCGCCAACCGGCGCGGGGGCCTTTCGCTTTCCCCCGGCCGTGCGGCCGGCCTGGACGAAGCAAGGGGGAGGGGGGATCTGGACCTGCTGTCCGAACCATGGAGGAAGCGATGTCCAATATCATCGACCTGGGCGGCGCGCCCGCGAACGAGGATTGCGCGCAGCTCGGGCACACCCCGGATTTCGAAAGGCTAAACCGTCTTGAGGTCGCAGCCTATCGCGCGGCGCTGATCGCGCGCTTCGGTGTGCCGCCGGATGGCTGCGTCCTCAAGACGCTCACCAACCGCCACGACTTCGGGATCTATTACACGCTCGGCCTCTCGGTCGATGCCGGCGCCGCCCGGCGGGACTCGCGCGTCGCCGCCTATGCCGAGGCCGTCCAGGACGACCTTGCGACCTGGACCGAAGCCTGTTTTGCGGCACCCGTGCGCTACGCCGACGGCGAACCGCCGATCGTCGAGCGTGACCGGATCGATGCCATCGTCACAGGCGCGCTCCTTGCGACGCGGCCCGGCCCTGACGGCCGCTTTGCCGTGCCCGATTTCGAAACCCTGCACCGCAACCTCGCCGCCGCCTACCCTGCGAGCGCCGAGGCCGCGAACACGCTTCTTCAGGAGATCTCCGCATGACCGACATCCAGCTCGATCCCGAACATGCCGCCGCCGCGGCCCGCATCGTCGCGGAGATCGACGAACAGATCGACCGCGTCCGCGAGGCCGAGCGCCGCTGCAAGGCCGCCTTCCTGCCGCTGCTCGTCGAACATGGGATCACCCGCGTCGAGATCGGATATGATGGCGGAGGCGATGAAGGCGCGGTCGGCGACGTCACCGCCTTTGCCGGCGAAGACACCTGTGACCTGCCCTCCGTGCTTTGCGACCATTTCTCGGTCGAACGGGGCGGCGACATGGCGAGCCGCGCGATCCAGCTCGAGGATGCGCTCAGCGCCTTCGCTGAAAATGCCGCAAGCGACCATCACAGCGGCTGGGAGAATGGCGAGGGCGCCTGGGGCACGATCGAGATCGACGTCGCGAGCGGCGCGGTATCGCTCACTCACAACAGCCGCTTCGTCGACTATGAAACGACCGAGACGGAGCTCTAGCCATGTCGCACTGCCATTATCATGCGCTCAGCTCGGTGCGTCGATGGGGCGGGGTGCCCGGCGACTATATCGCGCTCCACCAGTGGTTTGACGAGTCCAAGAAGATCCTTGCCGATCCGCGTCACCGTGCGCTGCGCCATCATGCCGAGGGCATCTTCATGCTCGAGACGGTATTCGGGGTCACCATCACCAACAGCGACCATCGCGACGTGCCGGTGCGGCTGATTGGCGAGATGCATGTAACGGAGGACCTGGGGCGAATCCCGTCCTTCGCCGACTGGGCACGGCTCATCCAGCCCATGCCGTGGATCCTGCGCGGCAATCCGACCGGGTCGCCGGGACTGGATCCGATACTTCGCCGCAACGCCTCGAGACATGCCCAAAGTTCGCTGGACGAGCCCGGTTTTGCTATCAGTCAAAAATAGACTGAGTTGATTGAACTAAGTCAGGAGCCAGTGATGCAAACCGTCAACATCCACGAAGCGAAGACGCATCTGTCTCGCCTCATCGACCAGGTCGCAAACAGCGGCGGCTTCATCATTGCCAAGGCGGGCAAGCCGGTGGCCAAGGTCGTTCCTTTGAACGCGCCGGATGCCGGTCAGACGAAACGCCTGGGATTCATGGCGGGTCAGATGGTCGTGCCAGACGACTTCGATAGCATGGGAGAGGCCGAGATCGACGCCCTCTTCAGTGGCCAGCCATGAAGCTCCTCCTTGATACCTATCTGTTGATCTGGGCTGCCGGATTCCCGGACCGAATGCCAGAGAAAGCGCACGATCTTCTCGACGACGTCGACAACGAGCTCTTCTTCAGCGCCGCGAGCCTTCGGGAGATCGCCATCAAGAGTTCATTGGGCCGCGACGACTTTTGTCGTTGATGCCAGGTTACTTCGGCGCGGGCTGCTCGACAACGGCTACAGCGAACTGCCGTCATCAGCGAGCACGCCGTTGCGATCGACGCTCTGCCGCCCATTCACAAGGATCCCTTCGATCGCATATTAATTGCCCAATCGATGATCGAGGGCATCACTCTCCTGACGGCCGATGAGACGGTCGCCCGTTATCCGGGGCCAATCCGAAAATGCTAAGGTCGTTGGACACATCGCGTGACATAACGACGAGACGCTTCGACGGTCGGAGACCGGCTTCATTAAATCCGCTCGGCCTCACGCAATCCGATCACGTCATTGTCGAAGGGATCCCACGACCATGTCCATTGAGCACGTCCCGATCGACGAGGCCAAAAACCGGTTCGACGTCACCTATGACAAAGCGATGAGCACTCCCATCGCCGTTTAACGAAACGGCGTTGCCCACGTCGTGATGGTCCCGCCAACGGAGTTTGAACGCCTCGCTCGCCTCGACCGCGTCGCCATGACCCCCGAGGAACAGCGGTGGCCGCATGAGCGCGCAGGAAGCGGTGACGGATGTCAACGGCGGAGTAAAAGTCGGCCATTGGGCGGCGCAAAATCAGGCCGGGTGATCCGTGTGCTGGCGAGCGCCGCGAGGGCGTAGCCCGAGTGGGGGTCGCCAACACACGGATGGTCTTTTCTGTCAGGGGTTGGAGCGTGCCTTGCGCGCCTGGCTTTGGGCCAGACGATAGCTCTCTCCGTTCATCTCGAGTATGGAGACGTGGTGGGTAAGCCGGTCGAGGAGCGCGCCTGTCAGGCGCTCGGAGCCGAACGTTTCGGTCCACTCGTCGAACGGCAAGTTGCTGGTGATCAGCGTCGAGCCGCGCTCGTAACGCTGCGAGATCAGCTCGAACAGCAGTTCCGCGCCGGTTTTCGAGAGCGGCACGAACCCCAGTTCATCGATGATGAGGAGCTTGTATCCGGCCATTTGCTTGTGGAGGCGCAGAAGGCGGCGTTCGTCGCGTGCCTCCATCATCGCGCTGACCAGCGCGGACGCGGTGGTGAAGCCGACCGTCAGGCCCTTCTGGCAGGCGGCAAGGCCGAGGCCGATCGCCACATGGGTCTTGCCGGTTCCCGAGGGACCAAGGGCTATGACGTTCTCGCGGCGGTTGATCCAGTCGCAGCGTGCCAGTTCCAGCACCTGCATCTTGTTGAGCTTGGGGATCGCGGCAAAGTCGAAGCTGTCGAGGCTCTTGGCGGCCGGGAACTTCGCAGCCTTGATCCGGCGCTCGACCATCCGGCGTTCCCGGTCGATCAGCTCCAGTTCGACAAGCCGGGCAAGGTAGCGGACGTGATCTGCGCCCTCGGCCGCGCATCGCCGGGCCAGCTTGTCATGCTCGCGCAGGAAGGTTGGTAGCTTGAGCGTCTTGAGGTGGCTGGCCAGTAACAGCTCGGGGGACGGACTGCTCATGCCGCATCCTTCGCATCGCCCGAGAGCAACTGCATGTAGGAGCGCGCCGATGTCGTCTCCACCCTGGCTCTGGGCAGATAGGGATAGATCGCCATGTCCAATCGGGGTGGTCGGCGCTCCACCCGGCACAGCAGGAGATGCTTCACGGCATCAAAGCCGATCGCCCCGATATCGAGAGCCTGCTTTACGGCCGCATGCAGATCGGCAAGCGTGAAGCTCTCCAGCAGACGCAGCACCTGCACATACTCGCGCCGACCATGCTTGCCCATACGAGCTTCCATGAGGCGGCGCAGCGTTGCAAACGCTTCGGGCAGGTGCCAGCCTTGCAGGGGCGCTGCCTGATCGAGCGCATTGATCTTCTGTTCGATCAGGGGAAGGTAATGGATGGGATCGAAGATCACGTCCTCGCGCTCGTAGCTGCGCACATGACGGGCAATGACCTCGCCCCGGCAGCCGATCACCACCTCGCCGACATAGCCCCGGATCCATACCTCCTGATGGCCGAAGCGCACCGGCACCGAGTAATCATTGGTCCGGTAACGCACCAGCGCCTGCGACGAGACCTGGCCGCTGGTCTGGTCACAAGCCTCGAACGGGGCAGCCGGCAGTTCCTGCATCGCCGCCAGATCGCGCTTCAGCCTCTCGCCGATCGTCTCGCTCTCGCCCCGCAGCCGGTCGTTCTGACGCTTGCGGCATTGCTCCTCGAGCCACAGGTTGAACGCCTCCCACGTCGCGAACCGGGGGATCGGCACCATGAAGTTGCGGCGAGCATAACCGACCAGCCCTTCAACACTGCCTTTGTCGTTCCCCCTGCCGGGACGGCCGTAACGATCGCGGATCAGGTAATGCGACAGGAAGCCGCTGAACAGCCGGGCGCGCTGCCTCGTGCCGTCGGGCAGGATCTTCGAGACCAGGCAGCGGTCGTTATCGTAGACGATCGACAGCGGCACCGCGCCGAAAAACGCGAAGGCGTGCACGTGGCCGTCCATCCATGCCTCGGCAACGGCAGCGGGATAGGCGCGCACGTAGCAGGCGTCGCTGTGCGGTAGATCGAGCACGAAGAAATGCGCCTTCTGCACAACACCGCCGATCTCGACCATGGCCTCACCAAAATCTGCCTGGGCATGGCCGGGCGCATGCGCCAGCGGCACGAACATCTCCCGGCTGCGCTGCTCGCGCTGTCGGATGTAATCCTTGATGATCGTGTAGCCGCCGGTGAAACCGTGCTCTTCGCGAAGGCGGTCAAATACCCGCTTCGCCGTATGACGCTGCTTGCGCGGAACCTGACGGTCACCATCAAGCCATGCATCGATGATCGGAACGAACGCTTCCAGCTTGGGCCGCCGCACCGCCGCCGTCCGGCGGTAACCGGGGGGCTCCGAATACGACAGCATCTTGCGGACCGTGTCGCGCGATACGTTGAAATGCTTCGCCGCCTCACGCTGGCTCATGCCGCCCGCGCAAGCAAGACGCACCTTCAGGTAAAGATCCACGGTATATATCTCCACGCCCTCCCTGCTCGCGCAAAGAAGGCAAAGTGGACGACTTTTACGCCGCCCGCAGCAGCACTTCGCCGCCGCCACCGTGGTCTAATTTTGCACCGCCGTTCTCAGACGGACGGACCATTTGGGAAACGAGCTGTGCAAAATGCCCTCGACTACCTGATCGATGTCGCGCGTTCCGACCCTGCCCAGGCGCGCCGCGTCGCCAATTTCCTGCTCGCCTGGTCGAACGGGGACGACTGCGGCCATTTCCCGATCGCAGACCTGTTCGGCGTCGATGCGACGATCGCGACGCACATGACCACGATCATCGGCATTCTCGGCCAGCATGAGGGCGCGATCTATCCAGACGCCTTCGCCCGCAAGGCCGAGATGATCGAGCTTGTTCACCGCCGGCGCGACTTCAACAACGACTGAGCCCGCGCGGTGGTGGGCGGCTCGCTCTGCGGTCCCGTTTGCGCTATGATCGGTCCCATGACGGAACTCGACCCCCATACCTTGCATGTCGCCGCCTCGCTGGTTCGGGGCCGCCTCGCAACGATCAAGCTCGACCCACGGATGGACGGGCTGCAACGACTCGGCGCGCACCGAGCGCTCACCCAGCTCGCCATCGATCTCGAGGTCTCGGCCGACCATGTCGGGCCGAAGCGCTGCCGCCGGAAAGCCTGAGAGGACGGCCCTAACAATCTGCTGGTGATCGGCGTACACGACGCCGGGACGCTCCTACCCAGTGAAAGGGAAGGAGGATGCGTGAAGGTGATTCGATCGCCGACGCCTTCGTGCTCGTGCACGACTGCTATCTCCAGGTCTGAATTCCCCGCGGTTTCGGCGTTTCACGGTTGAACCAACGCTCAGCAACGCCATGTGTATAAAAACCGAAAAGGATACACATCATGAGAACGAATATCGTCATAGACGACAAACTCATGGCCGATGCCATGCGCGCGACCGGTTTCAAAACCAAGCGTGAGGCCGTCGAAGCCGGTCTTCGAACCCTTGTGAAAATCCAGTCGCAAGCAGCAATCCGTGCCGCTCGGGGAACACTCCATTGGGAAGGCGACCTTGACGCGATGCGACGCGACACATGATCCTTGTCGATTCCAGCGTCTGGATCGATTTCTTTCGCGGCACGCCATCGCGCGAAACCGATCTCCTTGACGAGTTGCTCGGCCAGGAACCGCTTCTCATTGGCGATCTCGTCCTTGCGGAAGTGCTCCAGGGATTTTCGGCCGATCGAGATTTCAAACGCGCCTACGGTTTGCTGGGTTCACTCGAATTGATCGAGATCGGCGGTCGCGAGATCGCTCTTCAGGCGGCGCGGAACTTCCGATCGTTACGAGCACGCGGGATCACCGTTCGAAAGACGACCGACACGTTGATAGCGACCCGATGCATCGAAGCGGGCATCAACCTCCTCCACAACGATCGGGACTTCGATCCGTTCATCGAACATCTTGGCCTCAATTCGATTTGAGGCACGCCTACTGCTATTGGACCTTCGGCGTCCAACCATGCGCAGCGAGAGCGCGTTGAATATCCGTCGACACGATGCCTGGCTCCGCGCAGCAATACCAGTCCAGATAGCTGCCTTCTTCCCGAAGCCATGCAATCAGGTCACCTGCCGACCGAAACGAATAACTCACCGCGCCGCCATCAGCATGTTGCCACTCGACATTGGCAAGAGCGGACCACAGCTCCACGGCAACTCCGCCATCAGCTAGGATCCGCTCTCCAAGCACACGGTCCAGCATCAGCTCAAACGCCTTTCGCAGTCGCGCAGGACGTGCACTTGCCACGCCATCCCAATCTCGTTTCTCGGTAAACACCGGCTGCATCCTCCTAATCGGACTGCGACTGCCGTTGTACAGCCCTGCATAATGTAGCGTGCGGGCAACGTGCAAGGAAGGCGCTCTCAACCGGCATCGCTTTCCTCGCAAGCCGACCAACTCCCGAGACCGCGAAGAGCGGACCCCGGATAGTCTTAAGGAAGGGGGCGCTGACGCGCCTGCTCGGCCGAACGGCCGAGGAGAGGAGGGGGAGGGAGGACGATGTCTCGGACAAGGGTGTTCGAGCCATCATCCAGGAGAAGTCCCATGAACATCGGTACGATCAAGCAGAATGACGCTGGCATCTATGTCGGCAAGATCGCGACGCTGACAATCGCCATGACCCTGGCGCTGCGCGAGGTCCACTCGGCCAATCCCAAGGCGCCCAAGTTCGAAGTGCTGGCGCTGTCCACCGCGCGGGCCTGGGTGCAGGTCGGCGCGCTCTTCGAGCTCTTCTCGAACGGCACCGGCGAAGCCTTCCTCAACGGCAAGATCGAGGACCCCAGCTTCGCCGCGCCGCTCTACATCTCGGCCTTCCGTCAGGACGACGGCAGCTACAACGTCGTCTGGTCCCGTCCGACGCGCCGCCGCGATCTCGCCTCCGAAATGGCGCCCAAGGCCGATGACGGCCTCCCGCCGCTGCCGGGTGCCGACGAGACTGCCGGTGCCGGCATGGGCGCGGGCACGGGCGGCGAAGGCGCCGAGGCCGGCCTCGGCCAGTCGTCCAGCGAGCATGACTTCGGCGGCGAGGTGCAGGAGCCCGCGCGCCGCGGTCGCCGTCAGCGCACCCCCGAACCCGTCGAATAACGCCGAGCGCACCAGCCAACCCCGCGTCACGAGCCCCCGGCGCGGGGTGACAGGGCTCGCTTCGCACCCCCTGGCGAAGCGGGCCCTGTCTTCGTGCTGCTTTTACCAACGGCACCGCGCGATCGGAGGCAATATTCATAATCTCCCCATTTCCCCAATATTGGGGAAATCGATTGAGGAGCTCCGCCATGCCCGCGGACCGCGCGCCAGTAACCATCACCAAGTATGGCCAACCGGATTTCACGATCGACGACGCCGCCTATTTCGAGCGAATCGAACGCCTCGCTGCAGGGCAGATCCTGGCTGTTCTCGACCTGCAGACCACGCAAATGCAGCAGGCGGGCTTTACGAGCCAGCTTTCGAAGCTCGACAAGCGCTTCGGCTGGAGCGCCTGAGACACGTTGAGGCCGTTGGGCGGGGATCGATGCTGATATTGCCATCTGCTATCAAGGTGATCGTCGCCCGCGAAGCCTTTGCCAGGGCGGGCGACGCCGACCTCGAAATGCTGCGTCGTCTGCCGCCCGTTGCCGTGCCGCAAAGCTATCTCGAATTCGTCGACCTGGGGTTACGTCCGGTTCGATCCGCTCGATGATCCGTGCGAATTTACCTTTGCCTATGGCGCGCAGGAGGTTGGCACCGACCTGCGATCATCGGTCAGCATGTTCATGGCCGCCGACAAGGTCGCCCCATATTATCAGGGTCTCGTCCTCGACGTCGATGACGACCTGCCCAAGTTCCCCGCCCATATGCTGCCAATCTGCTTCACGCCCAGTCAAAGCCACGTCCCGCTCGAATGCGGCGGCGACAGCGACGCCGTGTGGTTCTGGGACTTCGAGGACGAGCCGTGGCCCGGCGACACTGGCGTGAACCTTGGCTTCGTGGCTTCGACCTTCCAGTCGTTTCTCGACGGATTGCGCGTACCCACTCCGTGAACCGGAGCCACCGGGGCACCCTTCGACCAGACGGCCAAGTTCAGCGTCACCACCTCGACAACGCCTCGCGAGACGCCAGACCCGCGCCGCGCGGCTGTAGCGGACCACGCCCGCCACCTATTACGCCGCCCCTGCTTTATGGACTGCTCTCCTCCCGCCCGGCAACCTTCCCGGCGTGAACATCCCGCGGAGGTGGCGCTCCCGTCTGGCGGCCCGGCGCCGCCACGCGCTGTGGATCCGGGCCGAGGCCCGAGCGCAGCCGCGTCGGGCCAGCGGGAAACGCCGATGCTCTCAGCCCGACACCCCATTGCCCATGGCCTCGTGCGCCGTTCTGCAAACGCCAGGCACGCCACCCGCTTGAGGGGATGAACGCTACGCCCGGGCGGGGCCGCCGCAACCCCGGATTGTCCGGCCGTGTTGAGGCCTGACGGCCTCTGCCCGCACCACCCGGAAAATTCGGGGTTCCCCTGCGCTTCGCTCCGGTGCGCCGGCCCCTCGGACCCGGGCCTTCGCGATTGTCCATCCCAGCGGGATCGGCCCGCTGGCGCATCGCAAAGGCACAGCATCATGAACAAGGTTTTTCTCTCAGGCCGGATCACCTCGGACATCACCCGCTTCGGGACCGACAGCAAAGGCGGCGTCAGCTTCTCCCTCGTCACCTCCAAGCCCGTCATCAAGGACGGCCAGGTCCAGAAGGACGGCAACGGCTACACCGAGACCTACGACGAGTTCCATACCGTCAAGGCCTTCAACGGACTCGGCAAGTCGGTCGCCAACCACAAGAAGAAGGGCGACAAGCTCATGGTCGTCGGCGAGATCCGCTACAGCCGCAACGAGCGGGACGGCCGCACCTTTTACAACACCGACATCGTCGCCGAGGAAATCGAGTTCCTCTGACCCCCCGGACGGGCGGCCCTTGGGCCGCTCCCTTTCCTTTTCACGGAGACGATAGATGTTCCAGCTTTCCAGCCTTGAAGAGATCGCCGGGGTCGCCCACGGGATCGAAGTCCTCACCCCCAACCTGGTCGCCCGCATCCGCCGGGCCGCCGACCAGCTCAATCCCCACGAGATCGCAGCGCATCTCGCCGGTGCGATCACCGAGGCCGCGGACGCCGCCCATATCCGTTCGTTCGAGGAGGCCCAGTTCGGCGAAGCCAGCGCCGATGCGGTCGTCACCTGCGAATATCATGACGAACTCGCCGCCGCCTGGTCGCTGGTGGCCGCCGAGCATGAGCTCTTCAGCCCCGATCTCCTCTTCACCTTCGATGGGTCGGTCCACTGACCCGTCATTCCTTTGTCCCCAAGGATATCACCCATGTCGTCAACAGCACGTCTCCGCCGTCCCCGCGCCCATGGTTAAGGCATCGTTCTTCACCACCGCCTGGCTTGGTGGCTGGTGAATTTCCCTGACCTCGACAGCGTTCCCACAGGCGCGCGCAAGCTCTCGGGCCGGCTGACGCCGGCCCTTGCCGCCTGGCTGCGCGAGGAGACCGGCGATCGGTGTCTCAACGATGATGTGGGAGCCCTCAATCCGGGCAGCCGGCGCTGGTCGGGCGAATTTTCCGTCGTGCCAAGCGGCGCGGCCTGCGATCTGTTCGATATCGGCGTCCACCCCTGGGGGGCGGAGGCGGGTGAGCTCAAGACCAGGCTCGCGCGCACGATGATGGATGCGACGCTTCATCCGGTTTCATCTCGAGGCTGGCCGCGCTGCCGCGCGAGGACCAGCCGATGCTCGCCATGGCGCGACATCTCGGGGGACGCGGTCGGCGACAGCGGCAGCGATATCATCAGCTGGCGCGAGGCCGCCGATTGGATCAGGCCGGTGTGACGGCAGGCACCGCCGTGCGCGCCGGGCCCTTTGCCGGTCCCGGCTCTGGCGTTGACGGGTTCGCCTTGTCGAGCGCGCCACCGACCTTGGTCGCGACCTCGTCGAGCGTCGCCATCAGGCGATTGAGCTGCGACAGATTGCCGCTCAGTTCGGGGCCATAGCGGATCGAAAGATATTCCCTGCCCTCGCTGAGTTTGCCGAGATGCTCGAGCGTGCGTTGTCGCAGCCGCAGCGCAGATACCGCGGGGTTCGCGGTGCGCTTGCGCAGGTCATGTTGGTAACCCCGGATCTCGGCCGGCTTCACGCCCCGCGCCAGCAGCAGCGCATTGAGGTAAAGCTCGATCGCCTGGATCGCCGTCATCCGCGCCGGCGCCCAGCTCGACGGCTTGCCCCGCTTGCCGCGGCCCATCAGATCATGCGCCGCGCCGCGATATTCGTCGGCGAGCTGCCTGATGTTGTTCGGTGTCGCCACTTCGCCCGGATAGGGCTTTGATTCCCCCTGCATCGCGCCAGTCTATGACGCGATGCTGAAAGTTCCAATAATGTTCCGGCGCAAGACGAGATGGCACAGGGGCGGCGCATCCCGCCTCGTGCTACGCGCCGGGCGGAACCGGGGCTCTATTCGCTAAGCCGCCGCCGGCCTGTGGCCGACCCCGGCTAACCTCACGGAGCCGCGCGGGGGGCGTCTCCGCCCGTCCGGGTTACGATCCCCTTGCGGGACGGTGACGCAATGTGAGGTTTTACACCCCTATTCCTCTCTTGTGTCTGCCTAGAGTGGCATGCGGGGTTGGCGGTCCGTCAAGCATGAGCGGTCCCCCCAATTTTCAGTCCGCGCCCGCGTGCCGCGGACCCGCCCGGAAAATCGGTTCCCCCACTCCCCGCGGGGCGGCGGCGACCGGAGACCGGTCGCCGTGCCTGACATCCCTGACCACCGCATGCCCCGAGGCAAGCCTCATCGAACGGATGAGTTCCTTGAAAACCTTTGGAGGCTCCCATGACCAAGTCCTTTGCAAACTTTGCCGATCTCGCCAGCCACATCGCCGCCGAAACCGGAGCAGACGAGCGCAGCACCCTCTATTCGGGCGCGTTTCTCGAGCATGACGAACGCGCGAAGCTGTCGCCGGTCGACGAGAGCGAGCAACTCGAAATGCCCGATCCCTACCACGTCCGCGCGGCGGTCGAGATGGTGATGGCGATGCTGTTCGACGTGTTCCGCGACACCCGCCTGGAGCCCTTCGCCAGTGACCTCGCCTGGGGCTTCGTCAACAGCTTCCATGTCGTGGCGAAGCGCATCAGCGACCGCGAGGACGATGCCGCCAAGGAACTCGGCGATCTCGCGCGCAGCTTCGATCCGAGCGAAATCTACGCGACGCAGATCGAGGACGCACAGCTCCTCTGCCAGACGCTGCAAGGGTGCCGCGACGCGATGGAATGCATGCGCGACCACGCCGCCGAGGTTTACCGGATCGAGACCGGACGACCCTATGCACCGACCCGTGGCAGCCGGGTCTCGAAGGGCGTCACCGCATCGATGATCGACGCGCGTGATTTTCTCGCCGCACGAGGCCGGGAACGCCGCGAGCAGTTCAACCCCGAAGGGCCCGTCGTCGCCTTCTCCGGCGGTCAGGTCTGGGAAGATCATGACCTGCTCTGGAAGGGACTGGACTCGATCCTGGCGCGCGTCCCGGAGATGGTCCTCGCAACGACCGCGCAGGCGAAAGGCTGCGACGCGATTGCGCAGGCCTGGGCGGCAGCGCGCGGCGTGAAGGTCATCATGTTCCGCCTGGATCGCAGGTTGGGCGCCAAGGCCGCGTTCGTGCGCAATGATCGCCTGCTCGCCCTGAAGCCGGTCGAAGCGGTGGTCTGCGAAGGCTCCGGTATCCAGATGAACCTCGCGCAGAAGCTGCGGCAGGCAGGTGTCCCTTTGCATGTTGTGAAGCTGTCACAGCAGCGTCCGGCTGAGCGCAGCATCCGGCGGGCCTGAGCGCCCATCGGTCGAGAGGCTCCGGCATCCGCCGGGGCCTCTCGTGCCTCATTTCTGCGGTGCCCTGCGGCGCGCCGGGCATCGAACCCGACGCGCCGCACCCTGGGTGTGCCCGGGAAACCCCGCCGATGGCGGCCAAAAGAGAACAGGAGGGCCAGGGGACGGGCAACTTTCGAGGAGCCAAAGGCCATGTCCATCCTGTTCCGCATCGCCGTCCCCGCCGACGAGACGATCGATCCGTATGCGATCATCACCGTGCGGCAGTTCGCCGCCTTTCGGAGGTTTCTCCGCGCGGAAGGCGACCGGCTGGGCGTGGCGCTGCTCGAGCCCGACGAATATCTCGGCGACAGTTTCGAAGCGCGCGTCTGTCCTCTGGCTCTGGCGTCGATCACCGCCCGGTTCGACCACGAGCCCACTGTCATCGCGGTGGTGGAAGAAGCGCAGTTCCGTGTCCGTCGGGTCATGGTCCACCGCGACCGCGCGGCCGCCGAAATCCGCATGCGCGTCGCGCTGACATCGGATCGGGGTCTCGAACTCGATCTCGCCTACGGCAACGCCTATGCCTTGCTCGAGGCCCTCGATATCGAAGCGGAAAGCGTCGGCGACATCGCGCTTGATATGGCACAGGACCGTCTCCGGGATCCGGCCACGGCCGCCCGTGCAAGAGCGCGCCGCGTCGATCATTACCTCCCTCATCTGGAGACGTTGCTGATGACGGCATCGGATCCTGCCGTCGCCCGCCTTAGCTGGGCCTGACGTCCGGCGTTTTGCGGCGGAGAAGTGCGTCGATCCAGAATGTTGAGGAGCCGTGAAACGACGCCGGGCGCGGTGAGGTCCCGGCTCGCTCGCGTGCCATGCGGTCCCGTCGGACCGCACGCCGCTACGCATCGCCGGAGGGGACCTCACGAGAGGAAAAATCTCTCACAGTCTTCCCATGATGTCGGGCGAACGAGGCCGCCTCAAGGACGGCGGGGCCCCACCATTTTCGTCGGCGGATCGGGCGCCGGTTCTTCCCCTTCGGCGGTAGTGGCCGCCGAAGAAAATCGTGACCCCCACCGCCGCTACGCGGCCCGCTACGCGGTTCCTTGACCCGACCTCGCCCGCCCGACGCGACTGCCCCTGTCATTCAAGACAGACGAGGAGCACCGCCATGCAGATCAACACGACCGCCGCCGCCGACAACGCCGCCTACTTCGCCGCCGTCACGAACGCCACGCGCCGGGCGCATCGCAGCTACTTTGACCAGCATGTCATCGAGGACACCGAGCTTGGCTATCTCGCCATCGACGAAGGCGATTACGGCACGCTGAGCCAGGCGATGATCGACCGGATCGTCTACACCGCACCGGGCGGCCTCATCGACGAATATTGAGGCCAGGACGGGGAGGGGCTTAGCGGCCTCTCCCCTTTTTTGTGTGAGGATCATTCGGACATGAGGGGCGTCGAGCCCCCCATGTCCGAGCCGCGACCTATGTCGCGCCGGGGGTCGTTCAGGCGGTGAGGCGCTTCTCGACCTCGTCGATCCCGAGGGACCGTATCCGGGTCATCAGGCAAGAGAGCCGTTTGCTTTCGACCTTGAGCAGTCCCGACTTGTCGACGGCCAGTATCGCTGCCTCCCGTTCTTTTTCCGCAAGCCGTTGCCTGCGCTCTTCCAGCTTGCGTTCGTCCTCTGCGAGCGCCGCGCGCTCCTGTTCCAATGTGCGTGCCATAAGGGCCTCTTGGTTCACGCTGATCGGGCTATGAACGGGAGGCATAGTATCGAGGCCAGCGCGCTGCTGGAAGGGAAAGATGGACCGGCGGCTCGGCGGGGCGAAGGCGCCCCGCCGCCGGGCTCTATTCGCTAGGCCGCAGACCGCTGGAAGGAGCGGTCCCCGGCCAAGCTCACGGAGCCAAGGCGATGCCTTGTCTCCGCCCATTCGGGTCACTAACCCTGCCGTTCCTCTGGAGCCCGAGACGCATCATAAACGGCCGGGCACACCGTACCAATCGGTCCGTGGAACGGACCTGAGCCTTGATAACTGCGCGGCAATCCTTCCGTCCGCCGGACGGCCCGGTGCCCAGCCGGCGGCGTTACCCACCCATGAGACATGCAAGCCCAGAACGCCCGGGGTAGGGATCTACCCTGGTGCAGAGTAGCACACCGAACGCACCGAGGTGCAGCGTTATGTTGATATTATTCAATAGCTTACGGCGGCCTAGATGCGTGTGTGCATGTGGGACGGGTCTTCTCATAGACCGGCCGGGCCGGATTTTCGGCCATTTTGTGTGTTACGCGGAAACACGCAAATGGTGCTGACGCTGCATCTTATTGCGTCAGCACCCAGAATGGCTTACAGATAGAAACGCTTTCCCAAGACCCCGCCAGCCTCCTGAGAGGAGGCTTGGTTTGACAACTCCCAACAAGCATTGCACGGTCCGTCTCGATCGGGGCAAATATGATCGTCTGGTCGCACTCGCTGAAGAGCAGGGATGCACAGCTTCGGATCTTCTGCGTGCGGCAGTTGACAGCTTTCTAGCATCCGGACGCTTGCTTAACACGAGCCAGCGTCGTCTTGCACGCATCGGCGAATTCCAGCAGCTCGCGCTTGACATCATCATTCGGGAGCAATTCCCCGAATATCGGGACCGGATCATCGCGGAAACCGACAAGCGCCTGCAGCAATATCATGGCGCATAAGGACATTCGCACCGACGGCCGGCCCGTCCACCTCACGCATCACAGCGCCCGGGGCCGCGTCCAGCGCAACTCTGGCAATTTTACGCGCGGTTCGCAGCTTCTCGCCCATGAAATGCTGATGTGGTTTTCGGGTGCGAAACTGCCCTTCCTGCTGTGGTTCTTCGCCTTCCTTGTTGCCTGGTCGATCATCATGTCGATCAAGCTCGATGAGCACGGGTTTCAACTCGTTTGCATGAAGGTCCTTTCCGTGTTCTGGAACTGGGTTGACCTCGATGCGAACAAGCGCGTCAACGTCACCTTGCCCAGCGGCAAGATCGTGCGCACCGTCATGAAGGCGGTCCCCCATATCCCTGAGGTCATCAAGGCGTGGGAGGTCGCGATCCGGGGACTTCTTGGCGCACTGCTCGTCTCGATCTTCCTTACCATCCCTTTGACGATCTGGTTCGTCGACATTTCGCATCGCCGCGGTCGTTCGATCCTTCAGGAACGCCATGAGCGCGGTGCCATGCTTGTGGAGCGCTCGGTCCTCGCTGCCGAGATCGGTGCCCACAACCGCGTGAAGTTCGAAGAGGATGCCGCCGAACTCTTGCCGAACCTCTCCGCGTCGCAAGTGCTCGCGCTGCCGTTTCGCGCCCGCAAGGCGGCCGGCATCCACCATCCTTATATGCTCGCAGGCATCCCCTATCCACACCGCATGGAGCAGTCGCATTCGATGCTCATCGGCACCACCGGTTCGGGCAAGACCTCCGAGCTCAGAAGCCTCGTCTCGCAGATGCGCGCGCGCCAGGACACGGCCGTCATTTTCGATCTCACCGGCGCCTATGTCGAAGCCTTCTACGATCCCGATCGCGACACGATCCTCAATCCGATGGACGCGCGATGCCCGGCCTGGTCGATCTTCAACGACTGCCGCACGCACAGCGAGTTCACCGCCGCCGCTGCGGCGCTCATTCCGTCCGATGGCGGCTCCTCCGAACCCTTCTGGGCGCTCGCCGCCCGCACCCTCTTCATCGAGATGTGCGTGCGTTTGTTGGAGCGCGGCGAGGCCACCAATCTCGCGCTCGCCGAGAATCTGATGACGGCCGATCTCAAACGCGTTCATCGCACCCTTGCCAACACCATCGCCGACCCGCTGACCGCGCCCGAAGCTGCCCGCATGGCGGAGTCCATCCGCGCTGTCTTCAACACCAATGCCCAAGTCCTTCGCTTCCTGCCCGATGCGGGCGTACCGTTCTCGGTCCGTGACTGGATAACGCGCGACAAGAAGCCCGGGTCGATCCTGTTCGTCACCTCCAACTATGTCGATTTGCCGATGAACCGGGCACTGCTGACGCTATGGATGGACATCGCCATCAACCGGCTCATGACCCTGCCGCGAACGCGGTCGCTACGCACCTGGTTCATGTTTGACGAGCTGGGCGCGCTGCACCGCCTTCCCGCCATCGAGAACGGGCTTCAGACCGCTCGCGCCTTTGGCGGAGCAATGATCCTCGGCATTCATAGCTTCGAGAAGCTGGTCGAGGTCTATGGCGAGCAGGGCGCCCGCAACCTCGCCTCCCTCGCGCGCTCGAAGCTCATCCTCGCTACCGCCGATCTCGACACGGCCGAACAGTGTGCCCGGTATATCGGACACCGGGAGGTGCGACAGATGGATGAAGCTTATAGCTACGGCTACAATAACACCCGCGACGCCTCGACCCTGACCCCGCGCAAGCAGGTTGAACCGCTCGTCATAGCTGACGACATCACCAACTTGCCTTCCATGCACGGGTTCGTGAAGTTCCCCGACGGCTTCCCGGCCGCGCGCATCCTGCTCGAGTGGAAGGACTATCCCCAGGTCGCGCAGGGCTTCGTCCAACGCCCCGATATTCAGCCCGTGCGGTCAAGGCGCGGAGAGGAGGTGTTCGAAGAAGAGGGGGCAGGGGAGGCCGGTGGGCGCGATGGCGCCGGCCTGGTCGTGGAAGAGGTCTCCGATACCGCCAATCTCGCGCGGGATCTTGCCGCGCGCATCCTGTCCGCCGAGGTCGAGGAAGAGCCCGAGGCAGCCGCCGATCGAGCCGCGCAGCGCGGGGATGACCAGGGCGATCAGACGGTAGCGCCCGCCGCCGCCGAGCGGGCGCAGACCGCGCGGGCCGGCGATGAGGAACAGCCTGTCGCCAGCCGCCACCGGGATGATCGGCGCGGTGATTGGCATGGTCCCGCGCCCCAGGTCGAGGATCAGACCCTTGCCGAACTGCGCCAGGACTTTTCGGCAGGCCCGGATCATGACGGCATGGACATGGGGATTTGATGCTTTCGGTCGCTGCCGTCCGCTCTGCCTCCGGCGCCGCGAACTATTTCGCGAAGGACGACTATTACACGATCGAAGGCTCGTCCGAGATCAGCGTCTGGGGCGGGGAGGGGGGCGAGGCGCTCGGACTATCGGGTGAGGTCTTGAAGGACCCGTTCGAAGCCATCCTCAACGGCGTGCTCCCGAGCGGAGAGGGCGTGGCGCAAGTGGAAAACCGGCGGGCGGGGCTCGACCTCACTTTTTCCATGCCCAAGTCGGTGAGCGTCATGGCCTATGTCGCGGGCGACAAACGCGTCCTCGCCGCGAACATGACGGCGGTCCGACAGACAATGGCCTGGGTCGAGAAGAATCTCGCACAAGGGCGCAAGGATGTCGAGGGCCGTAAGGTGCCGGTCCAGACCGGCAACCTCGTCTACGCGCTCTTCCAGCACGATACGAGTCGGGCGAAAGACCCGCAGGCCCATATCCACGCGGTCATCGCGAACCTCACCCGCATGCCAGACGGCAAATGGCAGGCGCTCCATGCCGACAAGCTCTGGTCGCACAACAGCATCATCGGCTCGATCTACCATGCCTATCTGCGCTCCGAACTCGAGCGGGCGGGCTACCAGATCGCCATGAAGGGCAAGCACGGTACCTTCGAGATTGCTGGCGTTCCCAAGGCGGTGCTCGTCGAATATAGTAAGCGCCGTGAAGATATCCTCGGCCGGGCGACGAAGCTCGGCATCAAGTCACCCGAGGGGCTGCGCGAAATCACCCAGCGCTCGCGCGACCCCAAGCTCCAGGTCGAGGATCGCGAAGCTCTTAAACAGGAGTGGGCGGACCGCGCCGCCGCGCATGGTTTCGACGGCAAGGACCTGCGCGCGGCCGCGGAGGCTCGGGCTGGCATGAACCCACCGGGCCGCGCCATCGAGCGCGGCTACCGCGCGATCACCGACGCCATCGCCGTCGCACGGGGCAGGCTCGGTGAATTCCTGCGCCCGCGCGATCCCCTCGTGGATCACGGTCTTGCTCGCGCCGTCCGATCGCCGGTCGAAGCCCGGACGCAGCTCGCGGTCGCCTCGGCGGTGCGCATCCTGTCCGAACGCGAGGCAGCCTGGCCTCTCAACAAACTCGGTGCGACCGCGCTCGATCTGGGGCTCAAGGGCGTGACGATGGCGTCCGTCGAGCAAAGGATCGAACGGCTGATCCATGGTCGCCAGCTCATCCCCGGCGTCGCAACGGCCGCCGACCGTACGGGTCGCATGGTGACGACGCCCGAAGCCCTTCGCACGGAGGAACGGATCCTTGCCGCCGTCGAGCAGGGCAGGGGCCTGGCCGCCCCGATCGTACCGGCGACCGATGCCGTGTCCCGGCTCCAGGCCTCCGCGGACCGCCCCCTCAATCCCGGCCAGCTTGCGGCCGCTACCTTGATACTTACGTCAGCTGAACGCACCGTCTCGGTGCAGGGCGTCGCCGGCGCGGGCAAGTCGACCATGCTGCAGGCGGTCGCGCGCGTGGCGGAGGCCGAAGGCCGCGGCATTACCGGGCTCGCCTTTCAGAACAAGATGGTCGCAGACCTGTCGGAAGGCGCCGGCATAAAGGCACAGACGATCGCGTCCTTCGTGCTCGCCAATGAAAGGTTCATCTCGGAGCGCAATACAGCTCGGCTTGAATCCGTGCGCGAGAAATACGCTGGAACGATGCTGATCGCTGATGAAACGTCGATGGTCTCGTCGGCCGATATGCTCAAGCTCCACCAGATCAGCGAGGCGCTGGGCATCGACAAGCTGGTTCTCGTCGGCGACCGGCAGCAGCTCTCCTCGATCGATGCGGGCAAGGCCTTCGCCATGATTCAGGCAGGCGGCGGCACCATGGCGCGCATGGACCAGAATATCCGCCAGCGCACCGATCAGCTTCGCACCGTTGCCGCGCTCGCCAATGTCGGCAAGGCCAGCGCCGCTATGAAAGTCCTAGGTGACCGGGTCGTCGAGTCCAGTGCCCCGGCGGAACAGGCGGCAGACATGTGGCTCGCGCTTGGCGCTGCCGATCGCGAGGTAACGGCTGTTTTCGCCTCGGGGCGCGATGCCCGCGCGACCATCAACCAGCGGATCCAGGACGGCCTGGTCGCGGAAGGGTCGGTGAAGGGGCCTTCGGTCCACCTCACTGTCTATGAACGGATCAACACGACGCGCGAGGAGCTGCGCTACGCTTCGACCTATCGGCCCGGACAGACACTCGAGGTCGGGCGGGGCGGCGCGCAGGATGTCGGTCTCAAGAGCGGGTGTTATGAGGTTCTGAAGGTCCACACAAACGGCAAGGTCGATCTCGCCGACGGACGCCGCAAGATCCGGTTCGATCCCCAGAAGCTCTCCCCGACCGAGACGCGCGACCGGCTTCAGCTCGCGGAGAAGAAGGGCCTGGAGCTGCGCGAGGGCGATCGCATCCGCTGGACCGCCAACGATAAGGAGCGGGATCTCCTCAATGCAGCCATGGCGCGGGTGGTTGGCATCGATGCCGACGGCGTTCGCGTCGAGACGGCAGACAAGCAAACCCTCACACTCGGTCTCGGTGACCCCATGCTCGCTCGGCTCGATCTTGCCTACAGCCTCAACATGCATATGGCGCAGGGGATCACCACCGACAAGGCGATCACCGTCATGTCGTCGCATGAGCGGCACCTCTCGAACCAGCGGCTGTTCAATGTCGGCGTGACCCGCGTGCGCGATGAGCTGACCCTGGTGGTCGACGACAAGGAGAAGCTCGAGCGCCAGCTCGATCGGAGCCCGGGAAACAAGACGTCCGCCCTAGAGACGCTCGGCCGGCTTGAAATTGACGGGAAGAAGGGGCCGGGCACTCAGCCGCCGACGCCGTCTGCTCCCGGGTCAACCGATGACCTTGGATTCCTGCCCTTGCCTGCCGGCTCGACTATGCCCGTCGTCCAGGCGAAAGCGTCCCGGAGTGAAATTGAGTCCGGTCATGGGGATCCCCTGGCCTCATTGCCCGAGCGCAGCCTCGGCCTCGACCTGTGATGTAAAGTCGCCGGCACGGTGCCGGTGTCGACAGAAGGAAATGAACATGGGTTGGAAATTCCAACAGCACGGCAATTTCGGTGATTATAGAGGACCGACGACTGTGTCCGCCACGATAATATCGCGCCGCTTGTACTTCAAAGCTTCGGCAAGGCCGATGAGGTCTAGCGCAATATCCGCCGACCGCCGTCTCAACGGCCATGAGGAGGGCTGACGATGGATGGACATAACGGCCGCGATTGGGTCACCTCGCGCCTGCTGCTTCCGCTTATGGACAACCTGGTGCCGTGGTTCGTCTTCATGCTCAGCGCCCTATTGTTCCTTGCATTCCTGCGCATGATGGTGGGGACGGGCGGTCCGCCACGGCCTGTCGCCAAGCCGTTCCTGACCGCGCGCAAGGCGGCAATGCTGGAGGTGCTCGAGCAACTTTTACCAATGTATCGCCTTCATGCCCAAGTCGCGATGGGAGCATTGCTCAAGGTGCCGGCGTTTCCCGGCTGGCGCGCGACCCAGGCCGATCGCAACAGTTTCTCGCAGAAGATCGTTGATTATGTCGTACAGGATCCGACCACGGGCATCGTCGTTGCTCTCATCGAACTGGATGGGCGGGCACGTTTCGCCCAGAAGGACGGTGAGCGCGAGGCCATGCTCGCGTACGCCGGGTACCGGACCTTTCGCATTCCAAGATCGACCCCTCCTTCGATCCCGGCCGTGCTGACGATTATTGGATCGCTGCGCGACGACGCCCTTGGCTCGGCCGCGACGGCGCACGTGCAGTGAGCTTGCGCGTCGCCGTCCTAAACAGCAGCAGGCTGCAACGCAAACGAGAGGAGCGTGCTGAAATATGGCTTGCCCATCTAAAAGACCTCGGGTTCGGCCGGATCCGCCGTGGATCAGGATTATCCTAAGGAACGCTCTGCTCTGTGTCACCAGTGGGTGAGATTCAGTGCGGCTTGGTATCGCTGCCCCGACACCCCTCAGCGCCGAACACGCGCGAGAACGCGCGCCGCCACGTTGCTGCGGACCGCGAGCTTCCTGCCGTAGCGCAACGCGGTTGCCGGCGAACTCCATCGCAGTGCCTGGGCGATGCCCACACCGTCTTCACCTGCGGCAAAGAGATCTTGGGTCAGGCCAACACGTAGGGAATGTGTCGACAATGCGCGCACTGCTTCCAGCAGCTTGCCGGCAGGGAGTGTCACCAGCCCCTGTTCATAAGCCGTCATCGCGATACGACGATATATGCCGTTAACGCCCTGTCTCGTGAGTGCGGTATTCCCAATGGAATAGGTGATTAATGTCATGTCGGCAGTTTCGCCCGACGGTCGCGCCCGTCTGCGGTCAATCCCAACCCGGCGGAAAAGCAGACCCTCCTGGATACCACTTGCAGCTTGCCAAGCTTGAACACGCCGAACAGTTTCAGCGGACAGCCACGCCCATGCTCCTTCCTGCTCCTGATCCGTCTTGGAATAGGGTATGAAGAGCGTTGCCGCCCCGTCGTTTTGACAATCGATATGCCCTGCTTCAACGCGCGTCAGTTCGCTGACCCTTAGCCCCGCATCATATCCAAGCGAAAGCAGCGCTGCGTCCCGGAGGCCCTGGAGGTCGCCAGCGCATGCGTCGAGCAGCGCGGCAAGAGTAAAGCCTTGGGCGATATGGGGGTCTAGTGCCTTGCCCAGCCGTAAGGGCGCTGCCTGGCGCTGCGAGACACCTCTGCGACGCCGGATGCCCTTGAGCGCATTTCGCACCATCGGCGCGTCCGTCGGCGAGGCAGGGGTGGCGAGATCCAGAACCCGGTGAACCGAGCCGAGGCTCGCAATGCGCCGCGCTAGTGTGGAGGGCTTCTTACCTCGCGCGTCGAGGGCGTTAACATAGCGAACGATATCCTCCGGGCCGGCTGGCAGTGGGGCCATTCCTTCATCCTGGCACCAGTCCCGCCAACAGGCGAGATCGGAAGCAATCGCTGCCTTCGTCGCGTCTGCCATTGCGCTTAGAGCGGTTTCAAGTCCCAGCTTACTGATTGGCGAGAGGTCCAGCGGAGCCATCGCGGCAATCGTGCGGACTAGCCGCATGTCGCTGCTTTCGCGGCTTTCGCCTCGCAGGCGCGTGGGGAGTGAGACGTTTTCCACTTTTACAAGGACGGCCGTCCCCGCAGCGCAGGATTTCGCGAGATCGTCCTTCATCGTTCACCGCCCATCTGATCCCAAAATGTGGGGGGGCAGCGCATCTCGCCCACCCTCCTCTCGCTTCTGTTCTTACCATAATGTCCAATTATGGTAAGTGGGAAAATCGTGCGGGGAGGGGGGCTTCCTGGCTGTCGCGCGTCCGTCTTCGGCTATTTCGGCTCGCGGTGATCCTCTGTCTTCGCGGCGGAGTGCCGACCGTGATTCAAGACCGGCACAGTGCCAAGGAGCCGTGAAAAATCCATTCCGGCATGAGGAACGATCTGCTGAAATCTAACCGGATGCAACTTGTTACTGGCTTTTGTAGCCCGGTCGTCGAGCGCCGCAAAAAATGGATCTCCCCGATATTTACATTCCCGTGCGTTGCAGGCAGACGAGCCAATCATCAAATCCATACGGGTCGCATCATGGCGGACGACGCAAATTTCGAGATCGCTACACTCACGGTTCAACTGTTAAGCGCGTTCGTAGCAAACAACACTGTGTCTAGCGAGAAGTAAGCGGGGTCTGGCGACCGCCTTGCGCAGCGCCCATTAGCCGGGATGATTGCCGCTCTTTAAGCGGGGTGGCCGGTGTCGGACGAGATTGAAGATTCAGCGAGCAGCGCAGCGACTACTCATACGAGCGGTCGTATGAGTAGTCGGATAGAGATCGTTAGCCGGGTGTCAGGCCGGCGGCGGTGGACGGTAGAGCAGAAGCTGGCCGTGCTGCAGGATGCATTCGGCCCGGAGGGCTGCGTGCGCGCGGCCTGTGAACGCCATGACGTCGGCAGCGGCTCGATCTACACATGGCGGCGACAGGCGATGTCCGGTGAGCTCGCCGGGGTGCGCAAGTCGATCAAGCCTGCCTTTGCGGAGGTGCAGATCAGCGATCAGCTGGCCTTGCCTGGGCCAACGGTCGCAGCACGCAGCGAGGGAGTGATCGGCATCGAGCTGCCGTCTGGCATCAGGGTGAACGTGGACGCCACCGTCGATGCCGATGCCCTGTCGCGGGTGATCGGCGTCCTGACGCAATGATCCCGCTGCCGCCCTCAACGCGGATATTCCTGGCCTGCGGCGCAACAGATATGCGTAAGGGTTTTGACGGCTTGGCTGTGATGACGCAGCAAGTTCTGGAGCAGAGCCCGCATTCCGGTGCGCTGTTCGCCTTTCGAGGGAAGCGCGGTGATCTGGTAAAGCTGCTCTGGTATGACGGTCAGGGCATGTGCCTTTTCTCCAAGCGGATGGACCGAGGCCGGTTCATTTGGCCATCGACCAAGACCGGTTCGGTGGTGATGACGGCGGCCCAGCTTTCCATGCTTCTGGAAGGCATCGACTGGCGGCGGCCGGAACGGACTTTCACCCCGTCACTTGCGGGCTAAAACGCCCATTTTCCGGCGCTTTTTCTGGCATTGCGGCGTCTGTTCCGCTATAGGGTCGCGGTGTCGGACGCAGGCCTTTCCACCGCTGATAAAGACGCTCGGATCGCCGAGCTCGAAGCTGCTTTGGCGGCCGCCCACGCCGATATTTCTGCCCGCGACATCCTGATCGACACGCTGCGCGTGCAGATCGCGCGCCTCAAGCGGATGCAGTTCGGCAAGTCGTCCGAGAAGCTCGACACTCAGATCGCACAGCTTGAGCTTGCGCTCGAAGAGCTCGAAGGCGAGGCCATCGTCGCCGCCGCCCGCCGGGCCGATCCGGCAGAGGTTGATCGGCCGTCGCCTGTTCGTGCGCTGCCTGCTCATCTGCCGCGGGAGGAACAGCGGATCGAGCCCGAACGGGGCAGTTGCACCTGTCCAGATTGCGGCGGAGCGCTGCGGCCTCTGGGGCAGGATAGCGACGAGATGCTCGATGCCGTGCCAGTGCAATGGCGTGTCGTTCGGACCATCCGGCCCAAGTATAGCTGCCGGTCCTGCGAGAAGATCGTCCAGGCGCCCGTGCCGGTAAAGGCGATAGCGCGCGGCAAGGCGACCTTCGGCACGCTGGCCCACGTTGTCGTCTCCAAGTTCGACCATCATCTGCCGCTTTACCGCCAGGCCGAGATCATGGCTGCGCAGGGGGTCGAGATCGACCGATCGACACTGGCGGGCTGGGTAGGACAGGCATCCGTGCTGCTCGACCCGATCGTCAGTCGCATTCGCGAGGTGGGCCTCACCGCCTCAAAGATCCATACCGACGATACGCCTGTTCCCATGCTTGATCCGGGCCGGGGCAAGACGGCCACCGGCAGGCTTTGGGCTTACGCCGTCGATGATCGTGGCTCGGGCGCTACGACCCCCTCGCTCGTCTGGTATGAGTTCACCACCGATCGCACCGGTGCGCATCCCCAGCGTCAGCTGGCCAACTTCGCCGGCTACCTGCAGGCTGATGGTTACGCCGGTTATGACAAGCTCTACGACACGAACCGCGTCACCGAGGTTGCTTGCTGGGCGCATTTCCGGCGGAAGATATTCGACATCCACGCCACCAAGCCGACGCCGCTCACCACCGACCTGCTAGAACGCATCGGCCAACTCTATGAGATCGAGGCAGAGGTTCAAGGCCAGCAACCCGAGATCCGCCGACGAAGCCGGCACGACCGCACTCAGCCGTTGATCGATGAGCTGCGGCAAGCACTTGACGATGCCCTGCGCCGCCTCTCGCCCAAGTCCGAGATGGCGAAAGCGATCGCCTATGGTCGCAAGCGCTGGGTGGCGCTCACGCGCTTCCTCGATGATGGGCGTCTGGAGATCGATAACAACATTGCGGAGCGTGCCATGCGATGCGTGGCCTTGGGCCGTAAAAACTGGCTGTTCGCCGGATCAAAGGCAGGCGGCGATCGGGCGGCGGCCATCTACTCCGTTATCGAGACCGCAAAGCTCAACGGCCTCGAACCACAGGCCTATATTGCCGACGTTATCGCCAAGATCGCCGGCAACTGGCCTGCCGCTCGCTGGGATGAACTCATGCCCTGGAATTGGCGACCAGATCAGCAACCGATCGCCGAAGCCGCCTGATCTGCGGCCTCCAGCCCACGCTTACAGCGAGAATCTTGCTGACCTGATAAAGACAACACGCGCTGCCCTGGCTGATGAAGTTGCTCCGACGCCCGAGCCGACACCGGCTTATGTTCCTGCCGTCTCCATTCGCAAGAGCCTGTCGTCGCCCGATCATATTATCAGTCTGATCGACGGCAAGCCCTACAAGACGTTGAAGCGGCACCTGACCTCCCACGGCCTGACGGCCGATCAGTATCGCGAGCGCTATAAGCTTCCAAAAAGCTATCCGCTGGTGGCGCAGACCTATTCGGCGGCACGCCGCGCGGTTGCCCAAAAACTTGGTTTGGGCAAGAAGCCTGTGGTGGCTGCCGAGCCAGTCGTGCCCGCCAGTACGCCTGACACCGCAGCTGCCCCGGCGCCGGTGGCCGTCAAGACAAATGCCAGGAAAGCCCCTGCAAAGGTTAAATCCACCAAAGCTGCGGCTCCTATGGCGCAGGCGAGCGCGAAGCTGAGGGAACCCGATGCTCGCGCGCCTTCCAAGAAGGCCGCCCGCAGGCGCCTCTCGATCGCCGTGCCCAAGGGCGAACTGGATGTGCCCGCAGTCAAGGGAAAACCCTCCGCTCCCTCGAGCACTGCGCCCAAGCTTAAAGCCGACAAGGCCTCTAGGTCCCCGGCCCAGCCGCAGTCCGCGGCAGAGACTGTTTCTCAAGGGAACGGCACGCAGGGCGCTGCGGGATCGGCCGAAAATTCCGAGCAGACGAATGTGGTGGAAGCAGCGAAAAGCAACTTGTAAAGGATGGGGCGTGCCTTCGTGGCGGCCACCAGCGGTTTGCCCCCTGCCCGGCCCAATGAACATCAGCGCAGGCCGAGACTTTCGCACAGCAAGATAGGCGGATCTTTAGGCATGTGGCGATGCCGCGGCAATTGAGCCTTGAGGTGGTTGGAGCGCTTTATCCAAATGCCGATGGATCAAACCGGCTGTTTGAACTTCGCATGCTCAATCCAGGCGATGGTATATCGCTGATCCCGGAACCGACCAACAAGGCCGATCCGTTGGCCGTGGCCGTCTTTTCATTTCGTGGTTTTCAGATCGGTTATCTCTCCGCGGAGAGGTGCGGCTGGATTGGCGGCAAGATCCGCCAGGGTCACGATATAAGAGCGATCTTCCAGCGGGGAACGAGGGATGGCGCTCTCATCCGGGTGCATCTTGATGGCGGAATACCCACGTTGCCATCACCGTTGCCGCCGGGCGTCTGGACCGAGGATGAATGCTATGCCTGTAGCGTGGATCCTGAATCCGGCTTTTGGCCGGACTACATTCCCCCGGACGACTGACCTTTTGTCGCGCCCTAATGCGCACGTCCCAAGGCGCGCTTTGCTTCCGATGTTATGGTATAGACGGCTTCACGCTGGGCGCCCCGATTTTGATGGTCGACACGGATGCCTTGATAGTGACGGCGCAGGAGTCCGGCGCGCACCAGATCCGACGCGGCCCGGCTGATGCTGGTCCGTCCGGAGCGAAGGATGCGCGCCCTCACCTCTTCTTCGATCCGCCTCCTTGCCGCATCCGGATCACCAGGCAATTGACCGCTCGCAATGAGATCGGCGCGAACAGCACCGATCAATGCGCGCCTGCGCCCATCCCTTTGGGCGAGAGGAATGAGTGCCTGGCAAAGCCAATCGCGTACCGGAACCAGCGCGCCTTCATGGCGAACATAAGGTCCTACGCTATTACCATGGCCGGCAGCCTTGGAAATGAGATTGAGCACCAGAAAGGCATAGCGCGGCCGCCTCGACACCCTTGATATCTGCTCGATTAAATCGGGCAAGTCAGACAGCTTCGGCGCTGTTTCGCGGGAATGAAAAAGGTCAAGCTGCTGGAACATATCGGGAATCTAGCACAGAGTGACTCGCTGTGAATCCCCCCTCGCGCTTTTTTGCGACAAAAAACACTCGTGTCACTTTACCGGGCGGGGCGAACAGTCGGGCGACCGCAAACACCGTTGCCGCAGTCGGAAAAGCCGATAAACAAGACTGTTCCATCCAAGAGAGGTTCACCATGAACAGCATAGCCCTTGCCGAAGCCATTGCATTGGAACATGGCATTACCAAAACCGATGCCCGCAAATATGTCGATGCGGTTTTTACAACGATCGCCTCCGCTGCGGCGAACGGAAATGAGGTTTCGCTGAGCGGCTTTGGCAAGTTCAAGGTCAAGGATATGCCTGCGCGTGAAGGTCGTAACCCGGCTAACGGTCAGATCATCCAGATTGAGGCATCAAGGAAATTGACGTTCACGCCCGCCAAATCAGTCAGGGACCAGTTGAACGGCTAGAACCTTCAAGGCGCTCCCCAGATCCTCTGGGAGTGGCGCCGCGTTCTTGCTGTCACTTTATCAATGCCGCAGCTGGTAAAGTGACACGACCGGCACTTAGTGCTCGCAATGCCTCTACACCATCGTTGGTGAGCTGGGGTCGTGAGCGTGGATTGATACTGTCAATTCTGTCAGCGTTGCGGGACGGCTCTTGATTTGGGACTGAGCGACGCGCTTATGGCGCACCCTTTTCCTCGGGTGTGCTCTGGGCTGGCTAATCCTCGACGCGGGACACAGCAGCTTCGAAGGCAATGATCGCGATCGATCGGCCAGTCTGGTCGGCGATTTGTATAGAGCCGCGCAGATCAACTATGCCATGCATGATGTCTGAGAACGGCGGTGCAAAATTAGACCACGGTGGCGGCGGCGAAGTGCTGCTGCGGGCGGCGTAAAAGTCGTCCACTTTGCCTTCTTTGCGCGAGCAGGGAGGGCGTGGAGATATATACCGTGGATCTTTACCTGAAGGTGCGTCTTGCTTGCGCGGGCGGCATGAGCCAGCGTGAGGCGGCGAAGCATTTCAACGTATCGCGCGACACGGTCCGCAAGATGCTGTCGTATTCGGAGCCCCCCGGTTACCGCCGGACGGCGGCGGTGCGGCGGCCCAAGCTGGAAGCGTTCGTTCCGATCATCGATGCATGGCTTGATGGTGACCGTCAGGTTCCGCGCAAGCAGCGTCATACGGCGAAGCGGGTATTTGACCGCCTTCGCGAAGAGCACGGTTTCACCGGCGGCTACACGATCATCAAGGATTACATCCGACAGCGCGAGCAGCGCAGCCGGGAGATGTTCGTGCCGCTGGCGCATGCGCCCGGCCATGCCCAGGCAGATTTTGGTGAGGCCATGGTCGAGATCGGCGGTGTTGTGCAGAAGGCGCATTTCTTCGTGCTCGATCTACCGCACAGCGACGCCTGCTACGTGCGCGCCTATCCCGCTGCCGTTGCCGAGGCATGGATGGACGGCCACGTGCACGCCTTCGCGTTTTTCGGCGCGGTGCCGCTGTCGATCGTCTACGATAACGACCGCTGCCTGGTCTCGAAGATCCTGCCCGACGGCACGAGGCAGCGCGCCCGGCTGTTCAGCGGCTTCCTGTCGCATTACCTGATCCGCGATCGTTACGGCCGTCCCGGCAGGGGGAACGACAAAGGCAGTGTTGAAGGGCTGGTCGGTTATGCTCGCCGCAACTTCATGGTGCCGATCCCCCGGTTCGCGACGTGGGAGGCGTTCAACCTGTGGCTCGAGGAGCAATGCCGCAAGCGTCAGAACGACCGGCTGCGGGGCGAGAGCGAGACGATCGGCGAGAGGCTGAAGCGCGATCTGGCGGCGATGCAGGAACTGCCGGCTGCCCCGTTCGAGGCTTGTGACCAGACCAGCGGCCAGGTCTCGTCGCAGGCGCTGGTGCGTTACCGGACCAATGATTACTCGGTGCCGGTGCGCTTCGGCCATCAGGAGGTATGGATCCGGGGCTATGTCGGCGAGGTGGTGATCGGCTGCCGGGGCGAGGTCATTGCCCGTCATGTGCGCAGCTACGAGCGCGAGGACGTGATCTTCGATCCCATCCATTACCTTCCCCTGATCGAACAGAAGATCAATGCGCTCGATCAGGCAGCGCCCCTGCAAGGCTGGCACCTGCCCGAAGCGTTTGCAACGCTGCGCCGCCTCATGGAAGCTCGTATGGGCAAGCATGGTCGGCGCGAGTATGTGCAGGTGCTGCGTCTGCTGGAGAGCTTCACGCTTGCCGATCTGCATGCGGCCGTAAAGCAGGCTCTCGATATCGGGGCGATCGGCTTTGATGCCGTGAAGCATCTCCTGCTGTGCCGGGTGGAGCGCCGACCACCCCGATTGGACATGGCGATCTATCCCTATCTGCCCAGAGCCAGGGTGGAGACGACATCGGCGCGCTCCTACATGCAGTTGCTCTCGGGCGATGCGAAGGATGCGGCATGAGCAGTCCGTCCCCCGAGCTGTTACTGGCCAGCCACCTCAAGACGCTCAAGCTACCAACCTTCCTGCGCGAGCATGACAAGATGGCCCGGCGATGCGCGGCCGAGGGCGCAGATCACGTCCGATACCTGGCACGGCTTGTCGAACTGGAGCTGATCGACCGGGAACGCCGGATGGTCGAGCGCCGGATCAAGGCTGCGAAGTTCCCGGCCGCCAAGAGCCTCGACAGCTTCGACTTTGCCGCGATCCCCAAGCTCAACAAGATGCAGGTGCTGGAACTGGCACGCTGCGACTGGATCAACCGCCGCGAGAACGTCATAGCCCTTGGTCCCTCGGGAACCGGCAAGACCCATGTGGCGATCGGCCTCGGCCTTGCCGCCTGCCAGAAGGGCCTGACGGTCGGCTTCACCACCGCGTCCGCGCTGGTCAGCGCGATGATGGAGGCACGCGACGAACGCCGCCTTCTGCGCCTCCACAAGCAAATGGCCGGATACAAGCTCCTCATCATCGATGAACTGGGGTTCGTGCCGCTCTCGAAAACCGGCGCGGAACTGCTGTTCGAGCTGATCTCGCAGCGTTACGAGCGCGGCTCGACGCTGATCACCAGCAACTTGCCGTTCGACGAGTGGACCGAAACGTTCGGCTCCGAGCGCCTGACAGGCGCGCTCCTCGACCGGCTTACCCACCACGTCTCCATACTCGAGATGAACGGAGAGAGCTATCGTCTGGCCCAAAGCCAGGCGCGCAAGGCACGCTCCAACCCCTGACAGAAAAGACCATCCGTGTGTTGGCGACCCCCACTCGGGCTACGCCCTCGCGGCGCTCGCCAGCACACGGATCACCCGGCCTGATTTTGCGCCGCCCAATGGCCGACTTTTACTCCGCCGTTGACAGGTGTCGTTCGAACAAGCACCAGCTTCTCTTCGAACAGGAGTTCAGCGACAATGCCTGGTCTGCTGGGGGCTGCATAAAGCACTGCAACATCGAGCGTTCCGTCCTGGACCTGCTCCATCAGACGTTCGCCGGCCTCGATATTCGTGCTTACGGCGATGTCGGCGCATTCGCGCCGCATCCACAGGAGCCAGTGACGGAGCAGCGGACTCCACAAGCTGAGCTCGGCCCCGACCGTCACCACCGTTTCGCGCCCTGGCGGCAGAGCCACGGCGCGCTGGGCGCGCGCCCAGACCTGAACGAGAGTGGTTGCAAAGCGCAGAAACTGTTCGCCGGCCGGTGTCAGTCTGGCGCCGGCCTTGTTGCGGATGAAGACGGGTCGATCAAGCTGTTCCTCAAGGACGCGGATCCGTGCGCTTACCGCAGTTTGCGTGAGATGAAGATTGTTGGCGGCACCGACAAAACTGCCCGTTTTCACCACCTCGAGAAAGGTCCGGGCGATACTGATATCCATCAATGCAAACCTTTGCACTCAACGTAGAATTATATTCGTTTGCTTCATCTGTGTTAGCAGGAGGATGATGTCTTCACAAGACGCGGCCGGCCATGGCCGCTTGCCAATCCGCTGCTGCGGTTCTCGGAAAGGAGGCCAGCAATGAAGCATCAACATCCATTCAGGCCACACTCTGTGCCTTCACGAAAGAGGCGTTCATGGGTAGCTCTGGCGCTGGCCCTGCTGACCATCGTCCTGGCTGCGGTCGTTGTCATTCTCTACCGTGAGGGATATGTTGCCGATGGCCTCCTTCCCTCGATGATCTGCTTCATTGCTGCTGTGGCAATCGGTGCTGTTGCCGCAGCGCAAATCGAGGGACAGGAGCCTGAGGATCCGTATAGGCGTTATCGGGAAATCGCGCCGCCGTCCGACGTCTATAGTGTATGGCCGTTGACTATCCGGCTCCCTTCCGACGCGGGCCGCTTTGATGGTCGATGTGGACGGAGAGGGAAGCGGACGGATTGAGGAATGCCTGAACCATGAGCCGCCGGAAAGCTCTGCTCCAGGCTGGACATGCGTCGCAAGAGCCTGCTTGGCTGCTGCTCTACTGCGCGACCGCGATCATGATCGCATTTATATTCAAGCGCTCCTGCCCGTGGGGCGGCATTGGGGAAAGGCCGTGAAGCCAGCTGGATCGCGCGAAGGTGATATCGGTCCTGCGGCCAGTGACTATGTTAACGCTGTCCCTCGTCAAAGAGCGAATACCATAACATTATTGTGCCTATCCATGAATAACATTCACTTGTTTGATTGATCGGGCTACATCAATCTGATTGCGCATGAAGGAGGTTCCATGACCATTCAACTCGGGCAGATTGCCCCCGACTTCGAGCAGGATTCTACCCAGGGCCGCATCCGCTTTCACGACTGGCTTGGCTCAAGCTGGGGCGTGCTGTTCAGCCATCCCAAGAACTTCACCCCCGTCTGCACGACCGAACTGGGCGAAGTCGCGCGGCTCCGTCCGGAATGGGACAAGCGGCAGGTCAAGCCGATCGGGCTTTCCGTCGACCCGGTGGAGGCTCATCGCCGATGGGAAGAGGACATTCGCGAAACCCAGGACGCCATTCTCGACTTCCCGATGATTGCTGATCCTGATGCGCGTGTTTCGACACTATATGGCATGATCCACCCGGAAAGTGATCCCACCGTGACGGTCCGGTCAGTGTTCGTGATCGATCCTTCGAAAAAGGTCCGGCTCATCCTCACCTATCCGCCAAGCACGGGGCGCAACTTCTCGGAAATCCTGCGGGCGATCGATAGTCTACAGCTAACCGATGCGCGCAGCATCGCAACACCTGTGAACTGGTCACCGGGAGATCCTGTCGTGATCTCGCCCAAACTCTCCGAGGAGGAGGCAACTCGCCAGTTTCCTCAAGGCTATAGGACGCTCAAGCCCTATCTGCGCATCGTCGACCTGCATCAACAGGTGCCATGAAGAAATGCGGGCGGAGGATGAAGGGCAGATCACAAGCCTGGCGCGGAGCGCAGATGGACTGGGCCTGCTGTTTGAGCGCAATCGGGCTTGGGCTGAGGCCAAGACTCATGCAGACCCTACATTCTTCAGCCGCCTCGTAGGTCAGCAGCGTCCGCGATATTTCTGGATTGGCTGCTCCGATAGCCGTGTGCCGGCGACGGAGATTGTCGACCTCGATCCAGGCGAGATGTTTGTGCATCGCAACGTAGCCAATCTGGCCAGCGAGGACGATCCAAGCTTTGCCGCTGCCCTCCAGTTCGCAGTGGAGATACTCGAGGTGGAGCATATCATTGTGGTAGGACATTATGGATGTGGCGGCATCCATGCTGCCATGGGGCCTCAAACCTGTGACGCCATAGGTCGATGGCTCACACCGGTTCGGCGGGTGTATCGAGGCTCTACTGGTGAGGAGGAATGCGTTCCCATCGACGCGGACGAGCTTTGCGAATGCAACGTTCGAGCGCAGGTTGAGGCCCTGTCGAGGAATTCCGTTGTTCGTCAGGCCTGGCGACGATCAATGGATCTCACGCTTCATGGGTGGGCTTACTCGATTGGCGACGGACGCTTGCAACCGGTATGTGATCCGGTGAAGATTTCCAGCTTGGAGCGGAACTAAGCGATCTGCGGCGGAGCTTTGCTGTCGTTGAGAACATTATTCGGGCGAAAATGGCGGTCGACGGCAGCAAAATCTACTCGGCAATTGCGGCATGCAAGAGCGCCAAGGCAGCCAGCCGGGATCTTGACGCTCAGATCGCGATGTCGGTCTTTCCCGGTCTGGAAGTACTTCCGCTGATTGCAGCAGGGGTCTGGCGGCAGGACGATGGCAAGCATGTACGTGCCTTGCGGTATTCAAGTTCGAGATCTGCGGCGATGACTCTTGTTTCCCCGGGATGCTGGCTTGAGGCGATAGGGGATGACGTTCATATCCTGGGGGAAACGGGCGAGTGGATCGGCACACACGCACTGGGCGCCATCGCAATTTGTATCGCGGCGCTCACGGCCCGGTTGTCCGAAGCATAGATTCGCCCTACGCGGGATAGACATAAGCGTGCCCTGTCAATTTCGCAGAGATGAGAACAGATCTCTGCGAAACTGTCAGGCAAAGGATTTCAGGACAGGCTAGAGCCATGCGCCTTCGATTATTGCTACCCTTGCTGCTAGCTGCGGGAGGATCTGCTTCACTTCAGGCGGAGACATCGGGCGTGCCGCAATTTACCTTCAGGGCGCTCGAGAGGGATTATCAATGGTACGACCGAATGGACGAGGCAAATGCCGCTTTGCGCAGTGCCGTTCCGCCAGGTAGCTCATTCTGGAAGGCGCTCGACACGCTCAGGAGCGCGGGCGCTCAATGCGTCGGCGATAATCGCGATCGTCGCCTCGCTCGATGCACATATTCAGAGCGCATCATCATAGACGATTATCATCCGGCTGATGCGATCTGGACGGTACTGCTGCATTTACAGGACGGCGAGGCGGTCGACCTCACGATGAGTCGCGACATCGACAAGCGCTGACTGGTTTCATTTGCCCTCCTGATCGGCGTCAAAACCGGAGGATGTTCCTGGTCCGGATGAGGCTGTCCATCCTCCGCCCAAGGCCCGGAAAAGCGTGATCTGATCCTCGTTCATCGCCGCCCGACTGTCGGCTAGCGCCTGCTCGGACGCTATGAGATCGCGTTCGGCCTCCAGCGCCGGAAGCTCGGCAATCTTGCCTCCGCGCCGTAGCTGCGCCGTCCGCTGCGCCGCCCGTTCGGCATCATCTCGCGCCCGGGCGAGACTTTGCTTCTGGTCGAGCCCCGCCGCATAGTTGTTGAGCGCCATTTCGACCTCCCGCAGCGCCTTGATCACAGTCCCATCGAAGGTCGCGAGATCGGCCTTGCTTTGTGCCTGCGCCGCGGCAATGCCGGCCCTCGCGGCATGGCGATTGAGGGTCCAGCTGATGAGCGGACCCAAACCGAAACGGTTGGTCAGGGGTGAGAGAAAATCGGCCGCCGCACCGGTCGATCCGGCCGATGCTCCGAGGCGAATGTCGGGATAGAGGGCGGCAGTTGCGACGCCTATGCGGGCAGTGGACGCGGCAAGCCGGCGTTCGGCCATGCGAATATCGGGCCTTCGTCTTAGCAGCGCCTGTCCGGTGCCGACTGGCAGTATTTGCGTCAGTTCCAGCGGGCGATGACAGGCAAGAAGCCCCATATCCGCCTGATCAGGCGTCCGCCCCTGCAAGGCCGCAATGCGCAGGACCGCATTGCGCTGGCGGGCCGCAAGACGCGGCATGCGCGCCTTGTTGCTTTCCAGAGCGCTCTGCCGTCGATCCAGCTCATAGGGAGCGGCACGACCATGGCGGATCATTATTTCCGTCAGGCGAAGACCTCGTTGCTGAAGCGCGATCGAGCGGTTCAGCAGCTGAAGCTGGAAGCCTCCATTGCAGGCGTCGACATAGGCCCGCGCCGTCTCGGCCGCGACATTGATGCGCACCAGGTCGCGCGCGGCAACTGCAGCCTCTGTATCGGCGCTCGCCGCCTCGACCCCCCGCTTCAGTCCTCCGAACAGATCAAGGTCGTAACCGAAGGCGATGCCGGCATTATAGATTTGCCGAGCCGGGGGCTGGATATGCTGAAGCTCGGCTTCAGCGGATCTTTGCGCGTAGCTGGTCTCAGCATTGAAATTGCCCTGAATTTCCTGGCTCGCTCCGCGGGCATCCAGCAGGGCGAGCGTGCGCAGGAGATTGGCCTCGGCCGTGCGGAGGTCAGTATTTGCCTCCAGCGCGCTGGTGATCAGCCCATCGAGTACCGGATCGTCGTAAAGCTTCCACCAATGATCGGGCAGCGGCTCCGCCCGGGTTACCTGTGTTGCAGAGCGAAATGCCCCCTGGGCTCCCGGCGTGTTGGCCACCGCGCTGCCGGGAACATGATAATCCGGTCCAACGACAGCGCAGCTCGCCAATATGGGCGCAAGCAGAACAGGCCAAATTCGCTTCACCACGGCAAGCTCCTATGAACGCTGCGGCCGTCATCGCGGGGATGAATGACGACCGTAGCGGTCTGGCCCGGGATCATGCGCACTTGCGGCGGTATCCTGTCGATCGTGACGCGAACCGGAATGCGCTGGGCGAGCCGAACCCAGGTGAAGGACGGGTTCACATTGGCGAGTTGGCCGTTTGCGCCGGCACGTTCGCGATCTTCCACGCCGCCGGCGATGCTCTGCACATGGCCCTTTATTTCATCCGCAACACCCATGAGGTAGATGCTTGCAGGATCACCGACGCGGATGGCAGGCAATTTGGTTTCTTCGAAATAGCCCTCGACGCGCAGGGATTTGCCGTAAACGAGCGCGAGCGCCGGCGTGCCGGCCGACAGGTAAACACCCGGTTGCAGCGACATGTTGGCAACTGTCCCATCGACAGGCGCGCGCACGAAAGTGCGGTCGAGGTTGAAGCGGGCAAGGTTGCGGGCGGCGATCGCTTGCCCGATGTTCGCCCGCAGCTGGTCCACGCGAGCCCGGCCCTGTTCAATGACTTCCGCAGCGATTACCTCGGTCATCGCGTGATTGCGCTTATCTTCCCGGATTGCCTGCGCAAGTGCTGCCTTTTGACTGGCAACATTGGCAGCGGCCTGCTCAAGCGCAAGCTGATAGCGCGGCCGGTCGATCACGAGCAGGATGTCACCTTTCTTCACTGGTTGATTGTCGGTGACGCGGACCTCCGTTACGAGGCCGCTCACATCCGCAGCAACGGGCACCATATCGGCACGCACCTTGCCGTCACGCGTGACAGGCTCGACCTGATACCGGATCCACAAGGCATAGATCCCGCCCAGGATGGCCAGCAGGACGAGCAGCGTGGTGAGCGATCGCAGGAGGTTTTGGCGGTGCAGCATCAGGGAGTGAACCATCGATAGAGGAAGGCGTCGGCAAGGGCGGACAGCCCCCACCAGAACAGGATGAAGAGAGCGAGTTCGAGCAAGCTGGGATGCCACAGGAGGCGTGCGAGCGGCAGGCGCTGCAGCGGGCTGCGCACCAGATAAACCAGCACTGCGGCCAGTACGCCCCAGACAAGGGCTGCGGGCATGTAGACGCCCAGCACATGTATTTCCTCAATCACTCACCGCTTCCTTTCCCAGGGCGGCGGCCTGGGGGAACAGATTGCAGCGCATCCCCACCAGAGCGCGCAGCGCCCGGCGGCGTGTTTCATCCTGGGGCAAGTCCAGCATGGCAAGCAGCGCGTGATCGACAGCATGGAGCAAGCCCGCCGGCGGAGACTTGGCCAATCCATCCTTCCAGCGCGCGTCATAGAAGGACGCGAGGCCGGCAAGGACCGCGCCCAACCGATGGCGCACATCATGCGGGACATGCGGCAGTGACCGGCGCAACGGGATTATATTGCGTCCTATCCGCAGGTCTGCGAGCCCGTCGGCGCTATGCAGCACGTCCCCCGGCGCGGCCAGGGCCATGCGCGCCGCCACCTGTCCCAACCGGTCGACGGCCTTTGCAGTCCAGCGGTCGGGCTGGAACGGGCGGCGAATGTCGGACAGCTGCGCCAACTCGCCCCAATTGGCTCGCACGATGCGTCGCGCCGTCCAAAGCGCGTTGGCGGAGCGGAAGAGGCGCGTGACCGCAAGCGTCGTGACGATCCCGCCGAGCTGCGCCAATCCTGTATTCACGAACAGCGCAAAATCCGCCTGAAAGCGGGCAAGGAAGCCCATCGCCACGATGAAACAGGAAAACATCGGCAACGCCTGGGGCGACCGCTTCGGATCGGCTTGTATATACCCCATCCAGAGCAGGGCCGGCGCCAAGGTGATGATGAGCATCTCAAAGCCATCGACCCGCGGGAGGATGACGAAGAGATAAAAGGCAGCGAGCGGGAAGGTCTTGAGCGTGGCGAGAAGATAACGGCCGATCACCGGCGCCGGGTCATCCTGGGCGGCGAATGAACAGGTGATGAGAGCGGCAAAGGCAGCCGTCGCCGAGCCGTTGGGCCAGGCAAGCAGAATCCAGATCGCGCAATAGATCATGATCGCCGTTGCCGTCGCCAAGCCCGCCAGCGCGGCAACGCCATGGTCGCGCGCGAGCGTGAACGATGGCGGCTCTGCTCTTAGCGCTGGCCGCCCGGGCGCCCCGATTCTTTGAACGAGTCTTTCGCTTGCAGCCAGTTCGACCAGGAACTCGGAAATACGCGCACAAGCGCTGCCTGTCAGAAGCGATATCCAGTTGCCCTGCCTGTCCATCGCGGCGGCCATCGCATCGCATCGTTGCAGAAGTGGCCGCAGCTCGCCAAGACCGCTATCCGCCCGCGTCAACCAATCGATGATGTCGTCGACCAGTGCGCGCAATTCCGACGGAATGGCGGCATTTTCCCTTAGCAGATCCAGCCGGTTGGCGGCGGCTGAAGCCAAAGGCAGAATATTGGCCAGATGCTGTTGCAGCGCTGTCACGCGGCGGCGGGTGGCAGGCGCCCAGCGCTGGTCGAAGGGGAGGTGAACGGCGATCATGCCCAGTTCGGTCACGTCCGCGGCCAGCACCCGTCGATGTTCGTCTTCGAGTCGACTGTGATGGCTGCCCAGCGCTTCGGCGGTCCAGCGACGCGCATGCCCCAGAAAGGATTGTGCCCGGGCGCGAATGACCGGTGTCGCGCTCCATGGCTGAAGCAGCGCGTGGACGGCGGTGACGCATAGAATCGCCACAGTCATTTCCTCGACCCGTGCGATCGTCGTGTCGAAAATGTTGCCGGGATCGTCCAGATAGGGAAAGCTGATGACCGCCGAGCTGAACGCTGCCATCTGGAACAGAAAAGCTCTGGGCGTGCGATCCAGAACAGCGAGGTAAATGCAAAAGCCCGTCCATGAGGCGAGGCACAGGACCAGGAGCTCCGGTGAGTTTTGCAGATTGGGCACCAGCAGGATCGTCATGACCGCCCCTGTGATGATCCCGCCCAGCCGATAGAGAACTTTGGGCCGAAAGGCGCCCGCCATCGGCTGCGCCGTGACATAGACTGTCAGCAGCGCCCACCAGGGCCGCGGCAGGCTGGCCGAGAAGGCGATGGTCAGCGTAACCGCTGCCGCCAGAAAGCTGCTTACCGAAAAGAGCAGCTTTTGGGGATCGACATGGAAGGTCGGAATTTTCAGGCGTTTGGTCCCGCCCGTGAGCGTCATTGTCATCCTTGGCAACCGTGACATACTGGACATTGTCACGACCGAGAATGACCGTGCTCATGACCCCCTTTGCCGGTGCCCTAATGACGCTTGCTCCCCATCCATAGATCAAAATATTTATAGCTGAGCGCAAGAACGTTGCAGATATGCGCGCAAGTCGAGAAAATGTCGGGCGAACGGCGTGTCTGCCAACCCTAGCTCGCCCTATGGAAAGATTATCTATTTCCGATCTTTGCGGTGGCGCAGGCCAGCTTCCTCGGCGGAGCGATCTTGTCCATATCCCGAGAGCAGGAACGCAGCGATCGGCACCATGACGAAGAGGAGGAGCATCAACTGTTCTTCAGTCAGAATGCGATGGTGGCGCAGAAAATATATGCCATAGGCCGCAGCCGCCATAATGAGAGTCCAGATAATGGAAGACCAGGTGGGTACTGGGCTGATATCTGATGGCTCCGATCGCTGCCCCTTCATGGGCATCCTCTCCTGCAGGAACAGCCTTCGAAGCGGTCTTCACTATGACGGCCTGGCCTGCAATGTTGGTGGACCAAGCCATTTCGCGCAAATGAATGTTTTTGAAGGCTGACCGCAAAAGCTTTGATCGTTTGACGGATCTCTTTCCAGGCAGGTGTGGCGCGCGCCGCTGTGTTGGATCAGGGCAATTCTTCCGCTGCGAACTGGACATACGTCACCGGAACGCAACCCGAAGAAGTCGCCGCTTGTGTTGCTCCAGCCTCAGCGACAAGGGCAAGGGCCGGTCGCCGGGCCGCGTTCATGCCGCGCCCCTGAAAATCGGCGGCAGGGCCTGCCGATCGCTCATGCTCGATGTACGACCAACGGCTCATGAAAGACATCGCGGCGAAGAGGAACCAGAGGCCCGGCATGGCCTGCATCCGCCGCTAAAGTGGATGGAGGCGCCGTTTCAGCGCTGCGCGATGGCCAGGTCTCCCCCGTTGATCTGGAAGACTCGTCTGGCTGATGGCCCACCGTTGCAGACGACATCACCATGAGCGTGCTGCAAAACGCCGCCGCGATTCCGGGCAGGACCGCAAATGCGTAGAGAGGCCGCGCCATGAGGATGTCGTCCATCAACGGCTTGTCAGGCTGCCAGCAGTTCGTCGGCAGGGCCGAAGAATTCATAGTGGATGCGCGAAGATGGCACCCCCGCCAGCGAAAGCGTGGAGACCGCATGGCGCAGGAATGGGCGCGGTCCGCAAATATAATAATCAGCGTCGGCCACCGGCGTGTTGGCGGTCAGCCAGTCGTCGGTGATGATGCCCGCCGCGTCATAGTCGCGGCCTTCGACCTCGTCGCCAAGCGGGGTCTGGTGGAAGTCCACCACCTGGACTGCCTTGCCCTGCGCGGCAACCGTACGGACATGCTCACGCATTGCGTGCGTTTCACGATCGTGGGTGCCGTGGATATACTGGACCGGAACCTCGGTCTCCTGCGCCACCAGGGCCTCCAGCATAGCCACCATCGGGGTGAGGCCGACGCCTCCCGAGAGCAGCACCACCGGCCGCTCGACATGGTCGGCGAGGAAGAATTCACCCGCCGGCGCAGCGACCTTGAGAATGGTTCCGGGCTTGACCTCATCATGAAGCCAGCCTGAAGCCAGCCCGAGCGGCTCGCGCTTGACGGAAATGCGATAGGTTTGCCCGTTGGGAGCGGAGGAGATCGAGTAGTTCCGCTTGACTGGCGGATGTCCTGGGATCTCGAACCAGAAAGTGAGATATTGCCCCGGCTTATGCGCCATCACCCGATCGCCATCGACAGGCCGCAGCACGAAGGAATTGATTACGCTGCTTTCCCGCACGACTTCTTCCACGTTGAAATCGCGCCATCCGTTCCACCCCCCGGTCATCTCCTTCTGCTCGTCATAGACGCGTCGTTCGCGCGCAATCAGGATATTGGCGAGAAACCAGTATGCCTCGCCCCAGGCGCCAAGGATTTCCTCCGTTGCCGCCTCCCCGAGCACTGCCTTGATGGCCCCCAGCAGCGCCTCAGCCACATGAGGATAATGCTCGGGCAGGATCTGCAAGCCCACATGCTTCTGCGCGATCCGCTCGACAGCTGGCGCCAGAGCGCCGAGATTGTCGATGTTGCTGGCATAGGCAAGGATCGCTCCCGTCAGCGCGCGAGGCTGGGAACCGGTATCGCCGTGATGAGACTGATTGAACAAATCGCGGATCTCGGGATTCTGGAACATGCGCGAATACATCTCATGCACGATGTCCAGACCATGAGCTTCCAGGGCGGGGACAGTGGCTTTGACAAGCGCGACGGTCTGCTCGCTGAGAGGCTGAGACATGATTTCTCCTTTGCTAGGTTGACGTTACAGGGAGCGGTCAGGAAAAGGGAACCTGATTGTAGAAATCGACCCGCATCTTCATGGGCCCGAGCGGCGTGACGAAATGGGGTTGTCCGGGCAGCACGACGCCGGGATTGTCCCTCGTCAATATGGTTTGCGACAATGGTTCCAGGCATGTGAGTTGAACGCGCCCTTCCAGGATCCTGATCACCCCCCAAACACCCGCCTTGGTGTCATGCCGCGACCGCAGTGCGGCCGGAAGAGTGTCCTGGTCGAACACTGGCGTGGAACGATAGGGCCGGATATCAGCCATGATGCGCTGGTCCATTTTGCTGGTCCTTATCCATCGCAGGACAGGACATGGGATGTCGCGGCAGCCGGAAGAATATCGCGAGCTGCAAACTCTCGGCGATCTGAGCCGCCTTGGCCTGGAGGGCTGCGGCGGCATCTGCTGCCACCAGATCACCTGTGGTCTGGTTCCAGAGCAGCAGCCACCGTTTGAACAGTTCCGGCGAGAGCCGTGACTTGTGCTTGAGGTGCGCAACAACAGGCTGCCCCTTGTAGCGCCCGCTTCCCAACATCACCGATGACCAGAAGTCGGTCAGCCTGCTTAAATGCTCCGGCCAGTCCTGCACCGCGTCATTGAAAATGGGACCAAGCCTGTCATCCTCCCGGACGCGGGCATAGAATGCCTCGACCACCCGTTCCAGGTCGCTTTCACTGACAGATGAGACGCCATTCACGACTCAACCTCCAATCATGCATTGCAAATGCATCTATTGTGTTCTCTGGAAAGATGCAAACGGAATGTATATTATCTGTCGCAGAAAGGAGGATGGACGCTCACGACCATGAAGCTCACGCTGTTTACCGACTACGCCATGCGCGCGCTGCTCTATCTTGCCGGGCGACCCGGGCGCCTGTCCTCGATCGCCGAGGTCGCGCAGGCCTATGATATTTCGCAGAACCACCTGATGAAGGTCGTGAACGATCTTGCGCGAGCCGGTTATATCGAGAGCGTGAGGGGACGCGGTGGCGGGATTCGACTCGGTAGAAATGCGGCGGATATCAATCTTGGCGAACTGGTCCGCCATACTGAAGGCGGATTCGACCTGGTGGATTGTGGGAACTGCATCGCCGCTCCTGCCTGCAAACTGACCGGCGTCCTAAAAGAAGCCCTGGGAGCGTTCCTGGCCGTGCTTGATCGATACTCGCTCGCGGATCTCGCAGCCGATCCAGGTCAATTCGAGGCCATCTTCGATTCGTCAGGCGCCGGCTGGCCGCGAGCGACTGGCTAGACTCCCGTCCCTGGCCACGCGTCTCCAAAGCATGGTCGTCGGCCTCACGGCGCTCGCATGCCAGGCAATTAGGTTGTTCGTTGATGCGACCGCACACCCGAAGTGCTCTCAAACCCCTGGTGCGTGCCTCCCCCCCTGACCGTAAAATATGCGGGAATGCCCTTCCTGGCCTATCGTGTCGACAGCCACAGCAAAGCGGCCGTTCCAGCGACTATCCTGTACCAGGCGAAGGGCGCAAAGCCATGACGCGAGACCAGACCTACAAACCATTTGATGACGAGCAGCGCGACAATGAAGGAGATGGCGAAGCCAAGCGCGATGCTGTCCCACCCGACCGCTGCCGAGGTGATCTGATCACCCTTTTTCAGCAGTTCGAGCGTGGTTGCCCCCAGCATCGTGGGGATTGCCAGGAAGAAGCTGAATTCCGCAGCTGTGCGCCGTTCAACGCCGAGGGCCAGCGCTCCCATGATGGTTGCGCCCGATCGGCTGACGCCCGGGATCATGGATATGCACTGGATGAAGCCGATGCCAATGACGCGGACGAGGGGAATGTCGGCGATACCATGAAAACGGTTTTCCTTGATCATCCGTTCGATCAGCAAAATGGCGATGCCGCCCACGACCAGCGCCCAGGCGACCACCTTGGGCGCGCCGAGCAGCGTTTCGATCGCATCGTGCAGTGTAAGACCGATCACTGCCGAGGGAATGAAAGCGATGATCAGGTTGCGCAGGAATCGCCAACTTGTTGGCTGCCGGTGCAGCAGCCCCGTCGCCACCGCCCAGAAGGTTCGCCAATAGAGCACCACCACCGCCAGAATCGCGCCGAGCTGGATCACGATGTTGAACATTGCCCAGGTCGAGGCGTCATAGCCCAACAATTCACTCGCCAGGATCAGGTGGCCAGTCGATGATACCGGTAGAAACTCGGTCAGTCCTTCGACGATCCCAAGCAGGATGACTGTCAGATAGTGCAAGTCCATGACTGGATAAGATCCTTGGGGTCAGACAAGTGAAGTTCCTCCCGGGACGGCGGAGGAGAGATCGATGTCGCGCTCTTGCGCAGGAGCAAGGCTGTATGCAAGCCCTTTGCTGGATGAAAGGGAGCGTTGTCAGCGTCTTGCGGCGACCGCTGGAAGAGCCGGCTGCGCCTGTGCCGGTCAAGGCCGATGCGAAGGGAGATCCGATGTTTGCCCGAATGTCGCCTGCGGCGGCGTGCTGGTCGCATGCAACGTTGAGCGACCCTGCGATCGCATCTGTCCGAGGAGACCGCTTCTGTTCGTCATGACAAAGGCGCGCTTCCTGGTGTACCTCGGGACTGAAGGAGGTCGCATTGTCCCATAGCGAGCCCAACATTATCGTTTCGCCGCTGTCCGGGCGTGTCACGATCGAGGAAATCACGGTTGACGTGCAAATCTACCGTCTTGTGCACGACCCACACTGGGCGCTTGAGGTGATCAACTCCAACGGAATGTCGACCGTCTGAGAGACCCTGTTCGAATCCGACCAACAAGCGTTTGATGCCTTTACGCTCGTCGTACAGTCAGAAGGCATGATGACCTTCCTCGATGAGGACAGGGAACACGATCAGCCGACGATACATTGATCGGAAATGTTCAAGCCAGCCGTCAGGACATTGACGGGGAAAACCGGGCGATGAACCAACTTCCTCAGTAGCTTACTGCTGTGCATTGAAGGCAGATGCAAGGGATACGCTCGCGCGTTTTGCAGATCGCTTTTTCTGCGGCAAAACCGGCGCGGGCGGACGTCCCCCGCCACGCAGCCGCGGCCGCCGTCACTGCCCCACTCTGTTCGCGCCTGAATTCTGCACGACTGCAACCGCGATATTTCGTACGATCCTACGGCTTAGCCTGGTGTCGGAAAGGTAGTTCACATCGCGCCTGATCCGCCTCACCAGGATGCGCATTTCACCGAAGGTCGGTAGTCGCCCCTGTCCCATCGCCGCGATGATCGCTGGGTAGGACCACGATTGCCGCTCGATCATATTGGATCCTTTCAGTCAACGGTTGCGCGATGCGCCGCCTCTGCGCCTTGCCGATCTTTCATCCGTTCCTTGAAGATAAAGGACGGCCGCGGCAGCAAGTCCGAGAATGGCGCTCATTCTCACAAACTCGCTTGCTCCAAGGGCGACAAATGCCGCGACGGCAATTCCGACCAGCATCATCCACGCCTGCCTGCGACAATGAAGGCCAAGAGCAATCTGCCAGACCAGGCATGCCATCAACAATGAAGTCATGACACTACCAACGGTCAGCGCAACGCCTTCAACCAGGATCTTCAGCAATGCCATGGCTGGCCTCCATTCTCCCGGGGAGCCTTGCCGGGGACGTGCCTGAAACACCCCGCCGATTGAACTCTCTTATATATCGTAATGCGATATTATCGCATCGGCTCGGACTTCGCAAGGGGGCCTTGTCTGCGGTGCGGACGTTTGCGACGGCAAAGAGACTGCATAAAGCGCTCGCGCGGGCAACGTGTCAACGGCGGAGTAAAAGTCGGCCATTGGGCGGCGCAAAATCAGGCCGGGTGATCCGTGTGCTGGCGAGCGCCGCGAGGGCGTAGCCCGAGTGGGGGTCGCCAACACACGGATGGTCTTTTCTGTCAGGGGTTGGAGCGTGCCTTGCGCGCCTGGCTTTGGGCCAGACGATAGCTCTCTCCGTTCATCTCGAGTATGGAGACGTGGTGGGTAAGCCGGTCGAGGAGCGCGCCTGTCAGGCGCTCGGAGCCGAACGTTTCGGTCCACTCGTCGAACGGCAAGTTGCTGGTGATCAGCGTCGAGCCGCGCTCGTAACGCTGCGAGATCAGCTCGAACAGCAGTTCCGCGCCGGTTTTCGAGAGCGGCACGAACCCCAGTTCATCGATGATGAGGAGCTTGTATCCGGCCATTTGCTTGTGGAGGCGCAGAAGGCGGCGTTCGTCGCGTGCCTCCATCATCGCGCTGACCAGCGCGGACGCGGTGGTGAAGCCGACCGTCAGGCCCTTCTGGCAGGCGGCAAGGCCGAGGCCGATCGCCACATGGGTCTTGCCGGTTCCCGAGGGACCAAGGGCTATGACGTTCTCGCGGCGGTTGATCCAGTCGCAGCGTGCCAGTTCCAGCACCTGCATCTTGTTGAGCTTGGGGATCGCGGCAAAGTCGAAGCTGTCGAGGCTCTTGGCGGCCGGGAACTTCGCAGCCTTGATCCGGCGCTCGACCATCCGGCGTTCCCGGTCGATCAGCTCCAGTTCGACAAGCCGGGCAAGGTAGCGGACGTGATCTGCGCCCTCGGCCGCGCATCGCCGGGCCCGCTTGTCATGCTCGCGCAGGAAGGTTGGTAGCTTGAGCGTCTTGAGGTGGCTGGCCAGTAACAGCTCGGGGGACGGACTGCTCATGCCGCATCCTTCGCATCGCCCGAGAGCAACTGCATGTAGGAGCGCGCCGATGTCGTCTCCACCCTGGCTCTGGGCAGATAGGGATAGATCGCCATGTCCAATCGGGGTGGTCGGCGCTCCACCCGGCACAGCAGGAGATGCTTCACGGCATCAAAGCCGATCGCCCCGATATCGAGAGCCTGCTTTACGGCCGCATGCAGATCGGCAAGCGTGAAGCTCTCCAGCAGACGCAGCACCTGCACATACTCGCGCCGACCATGCTTGCCCATACGAGCTTCCATGAGGCGGCGCAGCGTTGCAAACGCTTCGGGCAGGTGCCAGCCTTGCAGGGGCGCTGCCTGATCGAGCGCATTGATCTTCTGTTCGATCAGGGGAAGGTAATGGATGGGATCGAAGATCACGTCCTCGCGCTCGTAGCTGCGCACATGACGGGCAATGACCTCGCCCCGGCAGCCGATCACCACCTCGCCGACATAGCCCCGGATCCATACCTCCTGATGGCCGAAGCGCACCGGCACCGAGTAATCATTGGTCCGGTAACGCACCAGCGCCTGCGACGAGACCTGGCCGCTGGTCTGGTCACAAGCCTCGAACGGGGCAGCCGGCAGTTCCTGCATCGCCGCCAGATCGCGCTTCAGCCTCTCGCCGATCGTCTCGCTCTCGCCCCGCAGCCGGTCGTTCTGACGCTTGCGGCATTGCTCCTCGAGCCACAGGTTGAACGCCTCCCACGTCGCGAACCGGGGGATCGGCACCATGAAGTTGCGGCGAGCATAACCGACCAGCCCTTCAACACTGCCTTTGTCGTTCCCCCTGCCGGGACGGCCGTAACGATCGCTGATCAGGTAATGCGACAGGAAGCCGCTGAACAGCCGGGCGCGCTGCCTCGTGCCGTCGGGCAGGATCTTCGAGACCAGGCAGCGGTCGTTATCGTAGACGATCGACAGCGGCACCGCGCCGAAAAACGCGAAGGCGTGCACGTGGCCGTCCATCCATGCCTCGGCAACGGCAGCGGGATAGGCGCGCACGTAGCAGGCGTCGCTGTGCGGTAGATCGAGCACGAAGAAATGCGCCTTCTGCACAACACCGCCGATCTCGACCATGGCCTCACCAAAATCTGCCTGGGCATGGCCGGGCGCATGCGCCAGCGGCACGAACATCTCCCGGCTGCGCTGCTCGCGCTGTCGGATGTAATCCTTGATGATCGTGTAGCCGCCGGTGAAACCGTGCTCTTCGCGAAGGCGGTCAAATACCCGCTTCGCCGTATGACGCTGCTTGCGCGGAACCTGACGGTCACCATCAAGCCATGCATCGATGATCGGAACGAACGCTTCCAGCTTGGGCCGCCGCACCGCCGCCGTCCGGCGGTAACCGGGGGGCTCCGAATACGACAGCATCTTGCGGACCGTGTCGCGCGATACGTTGAAATGCTTCGCCGCCTCACGCTGGCTCATGCCGCCCGCGCAAGCAAGACGCACCTTCAGGTAAAGATCCACGGTATATATCTCCACGCCCTCCCTGCTCGCGCAAAGAAGGCAAAGTGGACGACTTTTACGCCGCCCGCAGCAGCACTTCGCCGCCGCCACCGTGGTCTAATTTTGCACCGCCGTTCTCAGTTGTAATATGATGTAGACGCGGAGGTGGTGAGATGTTCGATGTCGATACGTACCTGACCACGCAGAACACGTCTGGCGGACCGATTATACGTCAGCTTGACCGGGCTGACATTTGCGATATCGACCTTGACGATGATGCAGGAACTGAGTTCTCTATTGGCGCGGCGATCGGACAAGCAATTGTCCTACTGCTAATCTTAGGGGTATTGCTTTATTTCCATTCCGCTTGATGAGAGATCAACCATCTGGAGGACGAGTGTCAAAGAACTTGCGACTCGTTTCCCTGTTTACATTGTTTTCAATATCTACCGCTCCCTGTAGGTGCCCTGCACGATTAACCAGCCCAGCAGCCCTGTCTGACGCGTAAGATCTCTCACCCTCTACAATGACCTTGTCCGCAACATTTGGGTTGCCTGAATCGGGACCCTTCGGCATTCCGGTGATGCCTTGAGGACGATAGCTCCTTTGGATGTCTTCAAAATCACCAATGCTTCGATGTGGTATATCAACTAGGTCGGGTTCATTAAGGAGATCTTGAACTTCAGCGCGTATCGCCTCCTGCTTTTCGCCCATCCAACGGCCGATCATTCCGTTGCGCACCGTCCGTTGATGGCCAGTCAGATCGGTTGACCATAGCTCTGGTGCATCAAGGCCTGGATTATTAACCTGCTCATTGCGATACCATTGAGCTAGTTCCTGGCTAAGATTTTCACTGAGTTGCATTCCGTGAGTTTCAGCATAGCTCGCGTCAAGAGAGAGCTGTTGCGATAGTTCCTCCAGTTTTTCAGCGGATTCTTGGTAGGAACGGGCACGAGAGAGCGCATCTTCGCGCCCCTGAGATGATGATGCTGCAGTGGATGCACGACTGAAGTGTCCGCCCTTCTCGTAGGTGCCTTCAGATATTGAAGCGTTGTTCCCGATGGAATGCTCGTCGCGAGTACCGGTAAACGTACTGCTGGTTTCATCATTCGATCGCGTTTCTTTAAAGCCTTGGTTCAGTTGATCATTCTGATTTCCCGTGAATGCAACGCGGCCGTCTACACCTGAACCGACCCCTGAGCGACCACCCTTGCCTCCAAATGCAAGTTGTCCGGTCAATCCGCCGCTGACTTGTTCATTCCAATTCGCCGTCCAATCCCGTCCACGGCTTTCCGATTGTCCAAGGCTGATCGAGCTGCGCTGGTCGATGCCTGACGAACTGGTTCCCGACTTCCGGTCAGTTTGTTCGATCGACGTGCTTGAATTCCTTCCGACGCTGGTGTCCCAGCCGGACGATTGTTCGGATGCCAAGCTGGAGGCGCTGCGATCGGTATGCGTGCTGGTCAGAATGTCGTTCGCCGCTGCCCGGTATGCCTGAGCTTGCCGGCGAGCCTCATGCGCCTGCTCCCTCATCTCGGATACAAAGCCCGTGTTGGCTGTCGGCGTGAAACCGAGCCGGGAAATGGCCTGGCTGGTGTCGATAACCTCCTGCCCGTTCCCGTAGCTTGACACGGTTGCGCCGTTGTCCTGTCGAATGCCGAACGCGGGGCCGCCCGCTTGATATGTGGGGGCGACGCTCCACTGATTGCTTTGCCGCATGTTCGACGTCTGGTTGGCCCAGCTCACATTTCCATAGGAATAATTTCCCGTCGTTTCCTCCAGTGCGGCAGCTTCGGCGGCGTTCTGCGCCGGCGCCAGCATCGACATGGAATGGCCGGCGATCGACATGGCGCCCCGCGCAAGGCCCGCGGCCAGAAACGGTACGCTCATGAGCATGAATCCAGCGATCGTAGCCGTCTCGGCGTTGACCGCATCAATGCCGGCATAGGCGCCGAGGGTCACGCCGCCACCGGCAACGCCGCCGGCGGCCGCCTCAGCCCGTGTCATGCAGATCATGTGCAGGATTACATAGAGCGGACCCCAAGCCGCAAGATAGAAGAAACCCGTCGCATAGCCCTTGAGGGCAGAGAGCCCGGTCTGCGGCATGAGGAACAAGGGGAAAATGACAGGGAACATGGCGAAGAAGACGACCGTCAAAACGACATTCAGGATCGGGACCCAAGTCATCGCCTGCTGGGCGATACTGTTATAGGTGTTGCGTGCCTGAATGTCGGCGCGGGTTTGGGCGAAGGCATCGATCGCGCTTCCGCTCATATTGTTGCGGGCCTGCATGAACGCATTGATGGCTGTATTCTGCCGCATGGTTTCGACAAAGCCGTCCGTTGATCCGGTGAAAGCCTGGTTGACGATCGGCAGGTCGTTACGAAGCTTGGTCTGCGCGACGGCTTCGCCGAGCTTGGGATAGAGCTCCAGTCCCCAAATCTTCGAATTGGCCTCGATCATCGCCACCCACTGTGCATCGAGCATCGAATAGGCCTGCCTGCAGGTCACGATGTAAGGCGTGACCGCCGCACCGCTGCGTTCCAGCCATTGCTGAGACCGGGATTCCGCGTCTGAAGCGATAGCCGCCCAGAGGTCGGTTGCGTTCGCCAGATCGGTCAGCGACTTTTGGTACAGCATGATGTCGCCAAAGACGCATTGCTTCATATAATGATCGAGATTGGCGGAGAATTCAGCATCGCGGATGTTGAAATTGCGCGTTGCGTCAAACAGCCGGGCTCCGTAGATGAGCCCATTGCTGCTGTAATTGAGCTCACTCGGACTGACAAAGACCGTTTCGGCCGTCCGGGTTAGATAATCGCCAATTTGCGTCGTGAAGCTGGCGAGAACGCCAAGACCCAGCGGCACGTTGGCTATCGTAGCAGGCGCAAGGCCCGGATTAATGCGATCTGTTACCTTGATGTCCGTGGTGGGGACCATCAGACACATGTAGATTGCGCTGGACTGGAGGAACCAGTTGAGCCACGCTTTGTAGTTCAGCGTGAAGGCTACCACAAACAGCGAAAAAATGAGGCCCATCACCATGACGACACGGATCATCGATCGATAGCCGCCGCCGCCGGTCCACGCGGCCACAGCGTTGAACATGCTGACGAGATATTCGCCGCCGCCAACCGTAAAGACCTCCAGCATCGCCCTTCGCCCTCGTTACTGGAACCCTCTGGCGCTGAGACCTCGGGAGAAATTGAGCGCTGCGGCCATGCCTGGAGACATCGTGTTCTGCAGCGTGGATTCCAGGAACACGCTTCGGTTGATGACCTGATAGGTGAGCTGGAGCTTGTTGTTGAGTTTCACCTCCCGCTGCCCGAACTTCTGCCGGGTGGCTGCGATCTGCGCCTTCCATTGCTCGGCCGTCGCCTGATCGGCCGTCTGATAATGGACCTTCGACTGCTCGACGCGATCGAGCATATTGTCGAGCATGGCATTCAGGATATCGACCGCCACGATTTCGGAGAGCGCATCGATTTCTCCGCTTGTAAGAGCGTTATGGGCGAAGGCCTGCACCGTCAGGATCTTGTAGAGCGGAATGGTTGCCATGTTCAGCAGCTGCTTCTCCGCTGCGGTGAGGGTTCCGTTGGTGCGAGCCTTGATGCTCATGTCGCTGATCATCTGCCGGATGCGCGGGCGCAGCGCCGCGGAAGCGGGCACAAGGAGCGTGGCTTCGCCTACATCATAGCAATTGCTGTCATTGCATTTGAGGACCTTGACTGCCGGTGCATTCTCGGTGCCGTCGAGAAGCGCGGTGACTACGGCTTCCTCGGCTGGACCGAACATGATGACATTGCCGCCAACGTTTCCGCTGGACGACGGCCGGGTGACGATGGTGCCGACCAGCGTCATGATATATTCTGAGAAATCCTGGTCGAAGGCGCCGAATTTGGCGGATTTCCTGAGCGCTTCCCAGGTGTAATTATGGTTCTCGCCAATCAGATGATCCTTCATGGAGGGATCGTTGTTGCCCGCTATCGTACTGTCGCGGCTGCCGCCATTGTTGCAGCCCTGGCGCGAGGCGGCCCAGTCGGAGAAGACGCCCTGGGCGTTGCCGACCGCCTCGCAGATCGTGGCGCGGGTCGTGTCCATGGCGGGCCAGATGCCGCCAACGAGCGCCTGGGCAGTTTCGCAACTCGAGATGTTCATCTGGTTGAGAAGCTGGGCCTTCTGGCTGAACTCGTCCATCACCTTGCCGATTTCAGGAGATACCGAATCGATCGCGAGCTTGAAGGCGAAGCCCAGAGCGTTGTTGGCCGTGGCTTTCAGCATCGCCACGATCTCGGATGCGTTGATGAAGGAGAATGAGCCTGAGAAGAGGTCGATGCCGCCGCAACCCGCGCGAGCGCTGGGAAGCTGAAGGTTGAAAGGCGACACGCTCTTTTGCGGAAAGCGGGTCCAGACGTTCCCGAGCGAATAATAGCCTGCGGACTGGCCCTGGAAGGCGGAGGGGCCGGTCACGTTGGCGGCTCCGCCCGCCTCGCTGAAAAAGTTGTTCATCTCCGAAGCGACATTGGCGTTAGCCCCGCCGATGATCGCGCAATGGACAGATGCTGTCATCGCTACGACCGAGCCAGTCTTTTTGAGGAAACAGCCGATCCGGCTGGATATCTGCCCCTGGCGCATCAGAAGTCGCTCCCCACCCTGGTGTTGGTCAACATGAAGATCCGGTCCATGATCTCGTCTCCTGAAAGGATGCCAAACCCGACCGGGATGGTGCGCCTGGTGACGGTGTCGAACAGCACCAGTGCGGGTGTTTCGTTGCCCGGCACGCCCATGCGTGCTCGCTGGCCGGCGTCGACGACATAGTTTGGAAAGTCGCGGTTGGGTCCGCCATCCATGGAGATCGCCATCACCGACATGCGGTGGCTGTCGGCGACAGAGCGCAGGATCGGTCCGAATATGTCGCAGGCTCCGCAGCTTTGCGCATAGAAATAAAAGAGTCCATAACGCTGGCCAAGGTTAGTCAGCGCGGCGGCGCGGTCAGCCTTGCGGTTATCCAGCCAGGCCCTTTTACCTACAGTGCTGACAGGACGCTGGAGCGTATAATCAAGGTCGGGATTCTGCCACAGCGCCCGCTGCCATGTGTCGGAAAAGGTGGAAGCGCGATCGAGTTGCTCGCGCTGGAACCGTACATAGGCGACGACATTCTCTTCGGTCGGTTCAAGGATCGCCCTCGCTTTGAGTTCATCAAGCTCGCGGGTGATCGCCGCCATCCGATCCGTGGCGCTGTCTTGCGGAGGCTCGACAGACTGCGGGTCAGCCTTTTCGGGCCTCGTGCAATAGAACCACTGACCAAGCCGTCGCTCGCGACAGTAGAAGTCGTCCCCCGCCTGCCCCCCTTCAACAGCTTGCGCTGACGCGCCAGCTGTCAGGACCAGGGGCGAAGGCGATAATGTGGCCAGCAGCGATATTGCGATAGACGCAGGATTGATCCTCATCCCGATGGTTCCTCGTCACCGATTATCCTCAAGAGGATGGGCCAGTCCATCATGCGCGGAGCGGAGGATCGGCATCTTCAGCGCGAACTTCCAGGAGCCGTGTCCCCGGTCCCGCAACCTGATGGGACCGTTCAACAAAGGACGGGCAACGAGCTGCCCGGTCTCGCTCTCCCGGAATCGCGCTCTTGACCTCAGCAGCCAGCCCTGCTCAAGCCTATATTCAATGCCGTGCCCCGGCTTCCGGGTGCCGACGGCCCGCGACGAATCATTGGCTGTGAAGCTCATAATAATCCTGTATCTTCTGCTGAATGTCGATCATCGTCTGGGCTTCGTCCGGCATCCGCACGGCGTCCATGAAGTCGGAATAGACGTCGGTGAAGTCCATCTGCGAGAGATCTAGGCGCGAGAACTCATCGATCGTGAAGCCTTCGCACTGCTCGCTCTTCGGCTTGCCGAAGGGCTTGTCGATCTGGGGCCGGCCCTGCTCCTGCAGGATACGCGAGAGCTTGCTTTCAAAACAACAATAGGTTTTCCGCTTTGTCGTGCAGACGCCGAGCACGCTGCCCGAGCAATAGCTGCCCACAAAGGTGCAAAAGCCCATCCGATCCTTTACATCGAGCATCTTCTCCTCGGTCGAACACATGAAGGTTGTGAGGAACTGGGTGGCGACGCCCGCGAGAGCCGCGACATTACCGCTGATTGCACCGGTAAGCGCGGCACCGCCGATCCCGAGCGGCAACAGGCCCGAAACCTTTCCCGCGCAACAATTGACGAGCCCGAAGATCGGCTTGTGGCATGTGTCCCGCGCTCCTGGGAACACATGCATATCGTCGGGATCAAAGTCTTTTCCCGCAGTGTCGATGGCGTGAAGCGCTGTCAGAACATCCTTGAACTCGGTGGAAGCCTCGCGGTTGATCGCCTCGCAGTCACCATTGATGCAGTAGACATCGTCGCCGCAGACATATCTGGGCGGCTGCCCGGCCTTCCCCCCCGGCACCGGGCAGCTATAGACCTTCTCCATCATCTTGCAGCCATCGGCTGATGGGCTCTCGTCGAGGCAGTTGTCATATTTCCAGCTGCACTGCGGGTTGGCCTGAAGATCGCCACAGTCGCTTTGCGGATCCTCGGTATAGCAGCTGCCATCAGAATTGCTGTTCGATCCAGAGGGACATTGCTGATGCGAGGCGGCCGCTTGGTTGCGGGTTTGCGAGCATGTCTGGCCCGAGAGCGTGAAATCGGCAGGACAGTAATAAGTAGGTTGGGCGGCAACGGTTGCCGTGCATTGTGTGTCCGACAGTAGAAAGCCTGCAGGACAGGCGTAGATCGGCGTCGCTGCCTCATTCTCGGCCTTGGTGCATGTCGTCCCGTTCAGTCCGTAGCCCGGAGGACAGGTATAGATCGGCGTGCCGGGCATGGTATCGGTTCTTGAGCAGCTGGCGCCATCGAGGACATGGCCTTGAGGACAGGCGTAGCTTACAGATGCGGCGATCTGTTCGCTGACATTGCAGGCCGTCCCCGACAGGCTTCCCCCGCTGGGGCAATTATGCTGCACATTGGCCTGTCTATGCTCGGATCTGACGCATGTTTGTCCGGACAAGGCATAATCAACAGGACAGGCATAGGTAACCGACGCGCCCGTCACATTGGTGCGATGACAGGTTGTGCCCTGCAAATCGCCACCCTGCGGGCAGCTATAGGTTACAACGCCATCCTGCACCGTACTCGACACGCAGTGGTTATAAGCCGGATCGAAATTCCACAGAGCGCTTGGACAGGTATAGTTCGTCAGCGGCCTGTACAGGCACCAGCCTTCGCCATATTTCTTCTCTTCGCGCAGAAACTCGATCGCAGTAGGGTGGTTCGGGGAGGTCGGCGCACATTTGCGAGAAGCAAATTCTGCCTTGCGCATCACGCAATGAGGACCGCCGGAGAACCCGTCGGGATTGTAGTAGTAATAGGGGCAGGCATAGGCGGGCGTTGCCGAAGTCGTGTTCGTCATGACGCACTTGTCGCCCTGGACCGTGCCCCCACCCGGACAGCTATAGGTGGCCGTCGCCTGATAATTGGCGTTCTGGGAGCAGGTGCCGTTTCCAAGGCTATAGCCTGGCGGGCAGCTATAACTCTCGGCAGCTGGCTGCGAGAGCTGGCGCGTGCAGGTCGAGCCGCTCAGCGCCCAACCGGGTTCGCAGGAGTAGATTGCACTTGCGGCGTAGCTGAAATTGCGCACGCAACTCGTACCCGAGAGAGAATAGTCGCCGGGACAGGAATAGACCGGCTCCGCACTGGTGGTGACGATCGTCTGGCAGATCGAACCGGCAATGCTATATCCGCTCGGGCAATCATAACCGTTCTGTTCTGCGTCCCGGGTCAGGATCTTGCTGCACCGGCTGCCTTCAAGCGTCCAGCCGGCAGGGCAGCTATGGGCGCTGACATTCGCCGGTTCGCTTCGCGCGCAGCGAGAACCTTCCAGCGTCCAGCCTGCATCGCAGCTATAGCTGATATTTGCCAGCATCGTCTCGATCATGGAGCAGGCTGTGCCGTCGAGCGTCCACCCCGGTGGACAGCTGTAGACCGTCTCTAAAGGCACGGAGTTGACGACGACACCCGTATCGCACGTGGCATCGTAATGGACTTGGCTCGCCTCGGCCGGCAAGGGCTTGCACTCGCCGCTGCTGGCGCCGATGCTATCGCTTCCCAGCTGCGTGGAGGGGTCATTTTCGATTTTCACCGCGTTGGCAGTCACGGCCTTGATCTCGTCGAGCGAGAAGACCGGCCGGCTCTTGTCGACGTCGATCGAGACCTGATAGGCGTCGTTCGATCCCTTGAGCGCGTTGGCGTCGCTGGCGAGCCTGTCAGGATCGGAAAAATAGTTCGTCTCGGGCAGGCCTGTGCCCTGATAGCCTGGCACGAGCGCGGCCTGGGCATCGGCCTTGGGAATCCAGGCCTCGTCGCTGCGCATGGCATTGCCGAGCGCTTTGCCATCTTCGCGGGCCTGGCTGTTCGTCATTTGCGCGGGCGCAGGCGCCGCCACTGCGACCAGGAGCGCGGCGAGAAGCGGGGCGAGCCCTCTCACGGCCGGTCTCGCTTCATATTGGCGAGCGCCACGGCGGCGATGCGCGCCCCCGGGCCATTGCCATCGACAAAGCTGCCCAAGGCATGGCGCACGGTCACATTGCCAGACATCCGGTCATAGGGCGGAAGCGTGGTCGTGCAATCGAAGCCTGCGCAGGGATCAAAATCCGAGGAGACGGCGACATAGGTTGGCACCACCTGCACATCGAAGGCGCGGAACAGCCTGGGATCAACGCCGATGGCCGCGAAATCCTGCTCATCGACAAATTTGGCAAGCTCGACGGAGAAGGCCTTCATGCTGTTATTCGGGAAACCGCGGAAGACCACGATGCCCCCTGCCCTGGCCGTGTCGCGGACCATCTGCTTCAGGGAAGCGGGCGGCATGGAGAGGCTGGCGAAGGCGATGAATTGTGGCGCCTCACCGGCCTTGCGGTCGAGATTGGCGGCGGCGCCCGAAACGATGGCGTCGAAATCGATCGCACCGGCAGACCCCTTGGGCAGGTCGCTGGCCGCAACCTGGCGCAGAGTGTGGGGAACCCTCTCCTCCATGCTCAGCGCCTCCTCACGGAAGGAATCGCCGCGATCCTTGATGTGATCGACGAAAGCCCGGGCGTCGGCCTCGAGTCCGGCTGCACGCCGCTTGACTGCCTGAATGTCGATGCCCTCGACCGTCTGCGCCAGCAACGCCGAGATGCCGGCGGCGCTGATCATCAGGCCCAGGGCGATCCGCGCCCAGGAACCGCTTAAAGCGCGCCTTGCGCCCCTTTCGGGTGGAATGCGTTCAGAAGACACAGCAATTCCTTTTTCTCCAGACGAGATAGCCCATGTCCTCGCCCCCGGCAGGATAGGCTCGCCCGGCGCCAGGCGGCATGGTGGACGCGCCGATCGGCGAACAGGCATAACGGCCCGACACCGTCGGAATGGGGTTCACCATCTGGAAGCGATATTGCTGCTTGCGCATGATCGGCATGACATATTTGCTGCACAAGCCCTTCGATCCCATTGTCCCCCAGGCGAGCGCCTGACGGTGCATCTTGTAGGCGAAGCGGGAGAGAGCCAGGCGCGACGACTGGACATGACCGATGGAGGCGGGGATGTTCCCGTTCATGGGGTACATCGAGCCTTGGCAACCCGCACACCAGAAAAGCGTGTCGATCGGCATGGCCGCGGTGGCGCTCACGCAGTCAGCTGCGCAGGCAGCCTGCGCGACCGGATTGGCAAAAACGATCGCTTCCGGGTTGATAAGCCCGGAGAGCGCGTCATCCTGCCAGAGCGGATCGACCTCGGTCATATAGGCGATGTCGAAACTGGCCTGCTCGAAGCAAACGAAATCAGTGAGCAGTTCCATCCAGTAGAGCAGCGGATAAACATACCAGTGCACATGCCACTTGGCCGTGCTCTGCGAGCGCCCGCCGACCATCGAAGGCCCTGCCATATAGCCCTGGCCAATGTCGAAACCAGGGGCGATCCGCACGCCGCCCAGATTGGGAAAGCACCACGGCTTCATCGTGACGTCGGCAAGCCGCGCCGGTTCCCAGAAGCCCACCGAAATGCCGATACGCGGAATGGGATCCGTGCAGGCGCACACTGGCGAGGAGGGATTTGACGCGTCGGGCCGGTTCCCGGGCCAGATTTTCAGCCCTCCAACCGAGAGAGGAAAAAGGCAGGACCAGCAAACATCCGTGATGGGATTGACGAATTTGCCATGGCAGGCAGGTGCTGCCTTCGCGGCGGGCACAATCGTAAAGACAAGGGCAAGGGCGCTCAAAATGACGAACGCGCCGCGCGGGTAACGGGTCATTCCGGGGTCTCCCCCGGCTCGCCGGCATGATTGTCAGCCCGTTGCTTGGCAGTCCAGTAGAGGAGGCTTTGGATCACGGTGATCGCGATAATCCCCGCTGCAAGACATGGAGCCGCCTGCCCAATCACGGCTCGCATCGGCCGTATGAACGCGACGCACAGCGCTGTGGCGAGACAGGATAGCTGCCAGCTCATGCGCAGCCAGCGCAACCGAGCGGTTTCGGTGGCCGCCATGGGCGTGCGCAAGAGGTCGAGCCAGAGCGGCATCAGCCTTGCTTCCCGCTGGGCAACGGTATCTCGCTTATCCGCATGAATTTGCCCGCCGGCTTCACGACCGCCGGAATGTGCTGGATTCCGAACCTGCCTGTGAGGCGTCCTTCCTGATCGAAATAGAAACGACGTTGCCGATGCGTCATAAGGTCGATCGGGGAACCCGACACGAAGATGATCTTGGCCTGGCTGTCGTCATAACGGGCAGTGGCCCAGTCCACCTGCGCTGCGTCATCGCCGTCGATGAAGACGAGTGCCTGCCGAACCGTCAGGAAATCGAGCGGGTTGATTCTTTGGCCTGCCGCTGCGATCAACTGCCCCTTCTGGTCGCGAATATCCTGTTCGAGCGTCACGGAGGGGTCGAAATCCCACTCCCTGGGGCTAGTCGCCGGAGAAACGCCGCGCACCGGATCGGGCCTGCGGATCTTTGCTTCGGCCCGCTTTGCAAATAGCGCATTGAGGCGCGCCAGGTCTCCGCTGGCTTGCGCACGCTTCAACCGGTTCTCGATCGTCGTGAGCAGATCCGGCTCGATCACGGGGAAGGTTTGCCCGGCGCGGCCATAATCCTTCGCATGGGTTCCCGCCGCCCCCACAAGCGCCAGGATTCCAAGCGCCGCGGTTACCAGGTGCATCCTGGGCGAGGACGACCTCACAGGATCGGTACTCCGGTGCCGATGATCTGGCTTTTGCAGACAAATCCGATTTCAGCGTAGCGGCTGTCGAATCCATCCTTATGGGAAGAGCCTGCAAAATAGCATTCGGGTGGAATTGAGCCTGTCCTGCCGGGGGTCAATCTTTCTCCAAGCCGGGTGCGCGATTTCATCGCCACGACCGGACGCCCGTTGATCGTTACAAGGGACCCTTGATGCGCCACAACATCTCCCGGCATCCCCAACACAAGCTTGCCGAAGGGCTGGGCCTTTTCGCCAAAATGCCGGCGGAGTAGCGTGCCGGAAGGCGGCATGAAGAAAATATAGTCACCTCTCGCCGGCATGCGGCCTCGCTCAATGGCGAACGCCCAGTTAGGCAGGGATTGCGTCAAGTTGATTAGCAAGACGTGCGAATTGCGCCATTGCTCAAGCGCGCCCAACACAAGACAGGCACCAACAATGCCGGCCAGCATCAGCCATCGACGCTTCGCATGCCGCCAGGTCGCACGCACGTCCTCACCGCGGCTCTGCGCCATCGGCCCCTCCAAAGCTTGTCACCAGCGCGCCTGTGCTGTTGATCGTCTTATCCATGTCACTCTCGGCACGCGGGCGTGCCTGCGCCATGGGATCATGGGAACGCAACGGCGCGACACGGTCCGGACCTCCCGCTCCCGGGGAGGTGACAGCCGTGTCCGCGCGGGTCGGGGTGGTGCGCGCGCTTGCCTCTTTGGGAAAGGGAATCCCCGCTCCGTAGACCGCCTTTTTGACGCTTTGGGTAATATCCGGCACGTTCCGGCTCAGCACCGCTTCCCCGGCCATGACCACCTGCCCATCTTTGGAACGCCGGTGCAGCTCGCCTTCAAGGGCTCCCATGAAGCGGCGTGTCTCGGCCTCCACTTGTTCAGGCGGTGACGCCGAACGTGCCTGTGCCTGTACATATTCACCGACGATGGTGGACAGCCGGGCGGAAACGATATGATCCCGCTGCGGCGCAAGAAGCGTCTTGGTCACCCACATCGCCCAGACCAGGGCCAGAAGGATCAACGTCCCGGCAAGCAACTGGGCGCGTGAATAGCCTGCGAAAAAAGCAGGTCTGCGCCGCGGCGCAGGGAGAGGAGGCGCGGAGGGTGGGACGAGGCCAAGATCGAGTTGGGCGGGGTCAGACATGGGGAATACGATGCCTTCGCAAGAAGATGATGGCGCACGACAGGATGAGGTGGGAAACCACAAGCAGCATCTGGAAGGACCGGACACGCTCGGCATCCGCGGCGAGATAGCGGGAGGACAGATTGGCGAGTTGATGCATCATGCCGCCCAGTGAAAATCCGCCAAGGCAGAGGAAGGCGAAGAGGAAGAGACCCCAGGTGATCAGGAGCGTGCCAGCGACGAATGCCGCCACGTCCAGAATGAGAAAGGCAAGGTCGTTCACCCCCCTTCCCGGGCGGCCGCTTGCGGAGACCTCGTGATCGGGCTGCACCCTGTCGGGATGAACGAGCATCGTCCTACTCCGCGGCCCTGGCGACCGGCTCCGGTCCCGGGGCGCCCGACCATTTTTCAGGAGCATCGGGAAAGGCGACGCGTTCGATCGCCTGGTCCATGCTCAGGCCTTGTTCGACAAGATGCTCGATCGCAGCGAAGGTGTCGGGCGAGGAGGAAAAGAGCGTCGCTGAATAAGGATCGAGAACGAGGCGGCCAACGGTCACCGTTTCGGGACCCTTGATCATGATATCGGAATATTCAAAGCCATTGCGCTTGAGAGAGCGCAGCAAAGCATCGGTATAATCGTCCATCTCGAACCGGTCATGTTTCCTGAAATCCGCGATGGTTTCGGGTTTTTGCTGAAGAATGACGAACCAGTCGCTATTCTCCAGAGCGGCAATGGCGCCGTCGGACTTGTAATAGTCGTTGAGGGACTGGGTGGCGGTCACCAGCGAAGCCCCATATTTGCGGCAGGTGCGCGCATAAGTCTCGATGAATTCCGCCATCGCCCCGCCCCGCAGCATCTGCCAGGCTTCATCAAGCAGCAGCGCCTTGGGGATCGCGCGATCCACCTTGCGCATCATTTGCTGGGAAAGGAACATGATCGCCGTCAATACGACGCTGCGCAGCTCCTCGCGCGAAGAGAGATCGGAAAGCTCAAATACGGTCAAGGCGGCCGACAGTTCGAACGAGACCTCTCCTTTGAAAAATCTGCCGTAGGTGCCGTGTGACGAGAAGGGACCCATGGCGATGCCAAGGTCTCTCGCCATCTGGTTGCCGGTCGCGTCGAGGGCGTTTATGACATCGTCGATCGAACCAGATCGTCCTTGCTCTTCCCAGACACGGTTCACCGCGCCATCGATCAGCCCCCGTTCGGTATCGTTCAGCCGGTCGACATGGCGCGCCATCTGGTTCACGATGGCCTTGAGCATTGCCATGCAATCGAGCAGATAGTCCTCGTCCTGCGCTGCCTGCGCCGCATCGATCATGCTGAAGGGGTTGAGGCAGAAGCCTGCTGACATGGTGAATTCGACGAACGCGCCACCCTGCAGTTTTGCGGAATGTTCAAAAGAGCGGCCGTCATCGATCACGACCACCCGTGCGCCCGCGCCGCACAGGGAGGCGCATAGTTCCTGGAGGGCGACGGATTTGCCGGATCCTGATTTGCCGAATACCGCGACATTATGATTGCCGGCCCTGTTCTCGAACGGGCTCCAGAAGAAGGGTTGGCCCCGGCGGCCGACAAGCAGCATGTGCGGAACGCTTCCTCCAAGATATTCGCCCTGCAAGGGCGCGAGATTGGCGGCGGTCGTGGTGAGCATGGTGCGCATGCGTTTCATGCGCTCCAGATCCTTCGACAGCCCGTTCGCCATCGTCATGGGCATGGCGCACAGAAGGCCCATGATCTGGAGATAGCGGTCATCGAGCAGGTCCCAGCCCGCAGCGCGATACACTGATTTGAGGATGCGCTCATGGGCATCGCCCTTGCCCTCGGGCGAGAAGGCGGTCACCGAATAGAACAGGCGCACGAGCTTGCGTCCTTGCTTCATCTCATCATTCACATGACGCCATTCCTGGCTCTGTTCCTTGAGCTGGGGCAGGAAACGCGCCGACTTGCTGTCCGCCAGGCTTGTCGAGCGCATATATTTGAACCCCGCCTTGCTCGCCGCGGCCTCCACGTCGGGAAAATCGATGCACAGGTTGGTCGAGACCGGACAGGGCATTCGCAGCTTGTCGGTGAACATGTCGCCGATAAGGCGCGCGACATCCCAAGGCGCCCAGCGCTGTGGTAAATTGCGGACGGAAAACGCCCGGACGTCGAAGCAGTCGGGATAAACTTCGCCAATTTCAGGCGTGCCGTCGCACTCCCTGCCCGTGGGACGGAACCGCTCGGTCCGCAGCAATATGCGGTCCGCTTCCACGCGCATCTCGATGTCCCGGCGGATCGCCTGGTCGGCGATGCTATCGTAGGGACTGTAGCTGACGGCATCCTCACCGGGCGCGGTCGTGGGAGATGTGATGTCATCGATCCACGCGATGAGGGCGGGCGGATCCATGTTGCGGGCACTGACATTGACCGAGGCGAGCGCCGACACGAGGCCGTCCATCACGCCGATGATGTCCTCGTTTGAAACCCGGGAATTTTCCGGCGTCGAATAGGAAATGGCGACCCGGTGATTGCGCAGGAAGAACGGCGCGTCGGCGGAGAGGGACGACCAGACCCCTTCCGTCATCAGGCCGATGCGGTGCTTTGCCATCCGCTCATAAAGGCCTCGTGCCCTGTAACGCGGGACATACCAGCGCGAGAGCAGCTCACTCACGCGCGGGCTCATCCATTGATGGATCTGGAGGCAAGCCGGCGCGGGAATGGCCTCGGAGAGAAACTGCGCCAGTATCTCCCCGCTGCGCTCATCAGCGCCAACCATGGGCGCCATCTCGAGGACGAAGCCGCGCGAGGCGCTGTTGTAGAATATGCCGCTTTTCGCATCATAGCTGCGATAGGGAAGCCAGTGCGCCAGCATGGGCACGCCAAGCGCTGGGCGTTCGGCCTCGGGCCGCTGCGTCCGGGCCAGCCACGAGGACATCAACCTGTCCAGAACCCCTCTCTCCCCCATGTCATTCGCCCTCCCTGGCGAAGGCTGGAAAAAGTCCGGCATCCGCCGGTGCGGGCGATGCCGCCTTGGGCTCCTCGAGGGACGCCTGACCGATCGCTGATCGCTGCTCGACCAGGTTGGGCGAAGCGGCCTTTTCTTGTCCCGGGATTGATGCTTCGCCGGCGGATGCTTGCAATGCAGGCGCGCCGTCCTTGCGGAGGGCGGACGGCCTGCTCCTGGCCGGCGAGGAGGAAACTCGCAGCCGCTGCTGCACATCGGCCTTGATCCGGGCGAGGGGATCGGCAGCGCGCATCCGCGCCGCAGCAACGGCGCCCGGGTCGGGAAGGTCAGGATCAGTCGCGGTCGGCACGTCACCGTGGGTTCCAGCAGTCTCTACGCGCTCGATCATCTGCGGAGCGGCGGCGAGCGCATTGCGCACGGGCGACGGCCCGGACGCGGTCGCCCGCCATTCGCCGGGCGCGACCACCGCATGAATCGCACTGGCCTCATGCAGCCTCCCCATCTCGTCGACATGCGCCGGGAAGACAATCCGCATCACGCGATCACCGGTTCTCCGGGCGCCGGCCGCGTCCAGGCCGTGCGCGGCCCTTGTCCGGCCGGTTGGAGCTGTCTCACCTGTTCCTCGCGTACGAGGAAAGATGTCCGCGGCGGTCGCAGCGGAGGGATCGTCAATGATCATCGCAAGCGCGCGGTCGTCGATGACCGCGCTCGGTGCGCAGATCCCGTCGGGCGCCCTGCAGGCAAAGCTGCCCTTGATATTGCCTCCCATGCCCACGCATCCAGGCAAAATGGCAAGGACAAGGCAGCCGGCGATAGCGCCTACGCCTGTTCGCGGGGCCGGCACGGCCCGGCTCATGGCCGCGCCTCCATGAGCCAGCTTTCAAGAAATGCCTTCGGCCGATAGCCCTCCAGCACCGATCCATCCGCGCGCACGATGACCGGCGTGCCATTGAGCCCGTTCTTGCGCGCGAAGGCCTCGTTCGCGTCCAGGCCGCTGGTATCGCAGGCGGGAGACGCCTTGACCGGATTTCCCGCGTAGACCGCATGCAGCGCAGCTTCCTGGTTTGGCGCGCAATAGACCCTCTCCGACAGGTCGCGACTGCCGAGCGAGGAAATCGGCCGTTCGATCACCTTGACGTTCATCGATCGCAACACGCCCGAGAGCGCGCGGCAATAGCTGCACCGGAAGTCTGAGAAGACCGTCACTGCCGGCGCAGCCTTGTTGCCCCAGACGATAGCGCCATCCTTGGGCAGTTGCGCAAGCGAGAGGATGCGGGGAGATTGCGGCACGGTGTTGGACTCAGCGGCGGCTGTGGCGATGGCTTTTCGCGCGTCCCCGCTCGTGGCCGCGGCATTGGCCGACGCGGCGGCGCCGACCAGCATGTCCGGGTTCATCTCCAGCAGCCGCGCTGCCGTGACATCCTGCCGGGTCTGCATGTCATAGATGCGCCCGATGATGAGATAGCGCGCGGAACCATCGACATAGAAGAGGTTCGCGCCCGCCGTGATCTCGCAAATGCCCCTCACCTTCGCGCAGTTCACTTCGCTCACCTGGGTCTTGGGCAACCGGGTCTTGAGCAATGCCCGCACGGCGGTGTCGGAGGGACTTGCGTCTGCCGCGAGGGCGAGGCTCGCAAGGCCAAGACACGCAGTTCCCATCACGATGCGGGAGACCCGGGCGAAGCCGAAAAGCTTTCGAAGCACCTTAATTGCGGACATAAACACCTTCCAGGAAGACGATTTCCACGTCGATGCCGGTCGGCATCTCGATGACCGGTTGATATTGCTCTGCGCGTTCGATCAGATATTTGGAGACCATGTCGCCGGTCTGGGCGACGCCTTCCCCCAAACCGCCCTCCAGGATTTCCGAGGTCGACAGCTTGTCCCGCTTGCCGCCGGTACTGATGTTGGTTCCCTGGAAAACGCTGTTCGCATTGGCTGAAAAGCCGCGCCCGAAGCCGCCGACCAGTCCTGCCATGAAGGCCTGCGTGACAAGGGAACCCTCACGCGAGACCACGCGGCCCCGCACCCCGGTCTTGCCGCCGAAGGCGATGAACCCCTTAACCTCCGAAACGGCATAGCGGCCGCCCGGTTGGGGGCAGGTCATCTTCTGCAGCTTTACGTAGACCTTTTCGCTTGAAAGATCCCCGCGCGCCGCCCCGTTCACGAGACAGCCTTCGATCCTGGTGGTGAGGAGCTTGCCATTGGTGAAAACCGAACGGGCAGGACCTGTGATGCGCAGGACGACGGGCAGCGGATCGGTCTGGCTGTTGACCCCGGCGCTGGCATCGACGCCGACGATGACGCGCGCGCGGGCGAAACTGTTGGGCGGCAGATAGTTCGGGCTGTCGGTATAGACGGTGTTGCCTTTTTCGATCTTGGAAGCTGTTCCCGCATCGGCGCTCGAGAAGCTTACCGTCTTCACCTCATGGCTTCGCACGAGGGCGCCTGGCGATCCCTTGCCATCGGATGGTTCGGGCCGCTGGTAGGTTTGTGTGCCGCCTGGCCCGTAGAGCGCACCGGGTCCGGGATCCGGCGCCTTACCGGCAGGGTTCTGCGCAAGTTGGCGCTTGAGCTGTTCATTCTCGGCCTGATAGGCGCTAAGCACCCGCTGGCCATCGGCCTGCATGGCTTCATTCTGTCCTTTCAGGGCTTCGATCTGGGCAGCTAGCGCGTCCACGCGCTGCTGCTGGCCGCCAAAAGCCTTGAGCTGGTTTTCCTGGGCCTCGAACTGATTTTCCGACCGCGCCATCCACTCCTGCTGGGAGAGATTGCGGTTGACGAGATCCTGTGTGGAAACGGTGACCTCGCTGACCCCTTCCTCGTCGGGTTCAGTCTTCTTCTCGCCGCCGCCGAATATCCAGAAAGATGAGGCAAGCAGGCCGGCAAGGGACAGACCGGCAAGCAGGTTCCGCTGTCTTATCCGCACGGCTTCATTGCCGCCAAGGTCGCCTGGGACCGGCGAAACATCCTTCCCCGAGTCGCCCTCAACCGTCTTGCGCCTGAAGGAAAACAGATCGGAAACCGCCATCAGGGCCTCCCGTTGCGTGATACGAGATAGGCGGTCGTCACCTGGCCTGGACCCAGGCGAGGCTCGGCAATGGAGATTGCCAGCGCGTTTGACGGGGCGATCGTCCGCTCGTCGAGCGCAATCTGCTCCTTGCCCAGATTCTCGATCCTGAGCATCCGCCCGCTCAGGTCCGCGCCCAGATATTCCGCGATCATCTGGACCTTGAGGTCGCCGACCGACACCGGCCTCAAGGATGGCTGCCGTCTTTCATACCCGTGGACGTCGCCGTTCCGGGCCATGGCCTCTATCAAGGCCACTGCTGCACCCCGCGGTTCGGCCCTGTCCTCAAGGCCGCTTCTCTCGTCCTCTTCCCGCGCGATCGCCGGGTTGGAGACGAAGACCTGCACAGCCTTGTCTCCCTCCACCCGGCACATAAACTTATAGACAAATCCGCGCTTGCTGGTGCCGAAGAAGGACAGGACGGGCCGACTAAAGCCGTCGGGCACGGAGAGATAAATATCGCCGCGAACCGGCTCGTTGACGACGGTGAAATCGGCGGCAGGATTGCCGGTGGCAATCTTCGACACGCTCGCGAACTGGTCGGCGACGAGGCTGATACGCGTGAGATCCCTCGCCGAGGCGTGACAATCGACCTGCGCGCTGTCCGCAGCCATGATCGTCTGGTCGGCAAGAACAGGTTCGCTTCTGAACAGGAACGCAAGAACCAGCAGGCCAAGGCCGGTCAGGCGGCTCGTCGGGCACGCGGCGCGGGACGCCAGAACCATCCCGGTCGCAAGGCTTGCGAGGAGAAGGATCGACATCATTGATCCTTCCCTTCCGGCTTCCCGACAATGCCGAAACCGATGAGCTTGAGGCTGAGGCCGGTATATTCCCAGTCATAGCGGAAAGTCCGACTTTGCCTGGAGACCACCTTGCTTCCAACAATGGTAGTCAGATCGCCGGTCACTTCGGAACGGAGATTGCGGGTGTCGATCTTCATCGACTGAATGGTGAAGAACTGCGCAATGGAGGATCCGCGCTGCTCATCGACAATCTTGAGCAAATCGGCCTTGATCCTGCCCTGGACTTGCGGCGCGGTTATCGCGAGGACTGCTTCGAGCCAATAGTCCAGGTTCTGCGGGCTGCGATTGAGCGTCAACAGCACGACATCACGCGTAATCATCTCGAGATAGTCCCGAGACACGCCCGAAGAACTGAGCGTCAGCGGCGCACGCAGTACCGGCTGCAGCACAATCTCACGATCGCGGGTGCCCAGAACGAACAGCAGTGCAAGAGCAAGCAGGCCAAGGGCGAGGACGCCAAGTGCGAGCAGGTTGCGCTGCCGCAAGACCTGCTGACTTCGAGAATGCTGATAGGCAATGTCCATGTCAGCCTGCCATCAGTCTAAGATAGGAGGGTGGCGTGGCCCGCAAACCGGTGAAGCCGGCAGGCAGATGCCAATAGGCCATGTGCAGGAGCCAGGATACCGCGCGACCTGCCTTTGCTTTCCGCAGACCCCACCAGCCTGCCGCGGCTAGCGCCATGCCGATGAGAATATGCTGAGACAGGATGCCCCATATGAATGGCATGACCATTGCCAGGAACTCATCGAGCGTCCACAGCCCGATCAGCTCGGGATCGTCGAGATGAGCCGGGATACCATATCTGTCCTGCGCCATGTCACCACCCTCCCCGACCGCGCGACGGGGCGATCTTCGCCCCGAAGGCGACCGGAACCAGTCAGATCGTTGCCGTTACGGTCGAGGTGACGATCGGTATGCCCGTGCCCGCTCCCACGCCCACGCCTACGGGGATGGCGATCTGGCCGAGAGAGAAACGGCCCGAGGCGAGGCCGACGATACCGCCTACCAGGGAGAGGATGGTGATGATCCGTCCGCCCGAGCCTTCAAGAAATCCGGTGAAGGTGTTTTCGGCGGTGTCAAAGGTTGCGTCCGCGCCCGCGAAAGCCGGGGCGGCGAACATCACAAGCGCGAGCGCGAGAAGGACGATGGCGAACATAGCTGCTTCCGCGCGTCCGGCCGATTTGAGGAGAGACTGCATGAAGTTTCCTTCCAGTGAGCGGCACAGTCGATCTGCGCCTGACACAAAGGCTGCTCCGCGCTTTGCCGGTTGTTCAAGTCCGGCAAGGTTCCGCGGTATCCATTTCATGCAAAAAAATGTCGATCTGCCCTGAAATCGGACGCCCTGTCCCCAAAGGAAGGACATCCGTCAATAAAGGAAGGACGAAAATTTCCTTGATTTGAGGACATCTGTCCCAGTTCTGAGGACAGGTATTTTTTTCCTTCGCTATTGGGTGATTCGATTTACTGGGAATTAGATCTCTTTTCCTGAATATAGTCCGAATGCCGTCACTTCGCGGGGGAGGCACGACCTAAGAATAGGTTTTATCTGAAAATGATTGTGGTGGGGCGACGGGCGGGGTTTCACGCGGCGCCCTTCCCGCATTACGCGATGTAACTGAAAATAGCGCCGAATGTGACCTGAGCGATTCGGCCAGGACGATGCTGGCACTGTTGGCAGAGGGTCGGTTGATGAGTGGGAGAGACGCGTTCGGCCCACCCGATTCCGCTCCAGGCGCAAGGTGCCGGGATGCATTCACAAGCATTGATGCAGGTTGAAAGAAAAATGTCACAAATGCTCTTGCTGAATCGAACAATATCTGTTCAGTTCGCGAAACTTGTGTGAATGGTCATAAGGGGGAAGTCGTGGATTTCACGCTACCGATCGCTAACGCTCAATCCATCCGTCATGCCGTAGAACAGGAACAGGCCGTTCTGATCGACTGGCTCCTTAAAGAGATCGAGCGTGGCAGTATGACGCTCCGCGATCTTTCTTTCGCGAGCGGACTTCACAAGACACGTCTTGGCTATATTCTTCATCGCGACCCGGTAAAACGCAGGGTAGCGCAAAATCCGGAGATCCTCCTGGTGTTGAAGGCCATGGATCTCAATCCCATCGAGGCTTCGGTGATGATCGAGGCAAGCCGTTATGCCGATGAAAGCTTCAATACCCTCTTCGGCCTGCTTGCCCACCTCTATGTCGCTCTGCCGAGGAAGATCATGAATGCCATCAAGGAGATTCACGGCCTTGATGGATCGCTTATCCGACGGGAATGGGCCGAGGCCTTGGCGACAGGGATCGCCAACAGGCTGAAGGATGTGCTGATGCAATGTCATATGCGCCGGGACGCGTTCATGGATTTTTGATCCTTCGGCATGTTGCTGGACTGTATGGCGCTGCCTTCACGGCACTGCGGATCATGCCGCGTTTTAGCTCCGCCGATAGCTGGAAGCTTGCGCGCCGGGGGGTGCATGCGATAGCCCCCGGCCCGCTGCCTCATCCACCGCATCGCACGGACAAGACTCATGACTGCGCTCGCTCGTTCCATCGGCATCGACTTTGGCACCACCAATTCGGTGGTTGCGGCGGGTCGTGGGAATGGCGAGGCCACGATGGTGACCTATCCGGCGCCCGGCAACACCGGCGCAATCTTCCGGTCCGCTCTTTGTTTCTGGGAGGATCATGATGCGCCTTTTGGCATTGCGCGCGAAGCAGGCCCATGGGCCATCGCTGAATTCCTCGAATTCCCGCATGGCAGCCGCTTCCTGCAATCCTTCAAGTCCGTCGCCGCGAGCAGTGCATTCGAGCATGCCACCATCTTCGACAAGCGGATGCGGTTCGAAGATCTGGGTCATATCTTCCTCGAGCGTTTGCGCGCGCACGCCGGCGAGGCGCTGAGGGATCTGCCGCCCCGGGTCATCGTCGGCAGGCCGGTCCGCTATGCGGGGCAGCGCCCGAACAACGCGCTCGGCCGGGAGCGGTACGACCTCATGTTCGCCGCGCTCGAACGTGAGGTACATTATGTCTATGAGCCATTGGGCGCGGCGTTCAGCTTCGCCTCGCGCCTCACAGAACCCGCCACGTTGCTCGTCGCGGATTTCGGCGGAGGGACCAGCGACTTTTCGGTCGTGCGGATCGAAGCGCCTGGGGAAGCGCGGCGCTGCACGCCGCTCGGGTCCGCAGGCATCGGCATAGCGGGCGATCGCTTCGACTATCGTATCATGGACAAGCTGGTCCTCCCCCTGTTGGGCAAGGGCGGCACATACCGGTCCATGGGCAAGACGCTGGAAATAGCTCCCGGCCATTTTGCCGATTTTGGCGACTGGGCCCATCTCGCACTGATGCACAACCGCCGCACGCTGGCCGGGCTGGAAAAGCTCAAACGCGTAGCGGACGATCCTGCCGCAATCGGCCGCATGATCGCTGTCGTCGAAAATGAGCTTGGCTATCTCCTCTACGACACTGTCGGGCAACTCAAGCGAACGCTCTCTGCGCAAGAGCATGCGCATTTCCACTTCGACAGTGCGGGCGTGCAAGTGGACGCGGAGGTCGGCCGGGCTGATTTCGAAAGCTGGATCGCAGCCGACCTGGCGCGCATCGATGCGACAGTGGACGTGGCGCTGGGACGCGCCGGCGTAGCGCCTGGAGGGATAGATCATGTCTTTCTGACCGGCGGCTCCTCCCTGATTCCCGCCGTACGCCGCCTCTTCGAGCAGCGCTTCACCACCAGTCATATCGCAAGCGGGGATGAACTGACCTCTATCGCCCATGGCCTTGCCCTGATCGGCCAGGAAGAGAGTGTCGCCCAGTGGGCGGTAGATGAGAAGGATGACGTCATTCAGGAGTAAACGAAAGCCGGAACGCAGCCGTGGCAGCAGCGATCGGGCGCCTGCTGGCGTCCACAAGAACCTGTAGACCATCGATCCGGATCCGCGGCCTCGTGCCTGGGAGACTCTGCCGCGCCGTCGGACTCACGACCGTCTCACGATAGGCGGCCGGCATCGCAGCATGCAAATGGGGCAATCCGCCGTTCTCACCAGTGGCCTTGTTAACAAGAGCCGATCAAGCCCGCTTTTGCGGGCCAGGCTTCTGACCTGCCTGCAACAAGCGAGGATCGCGCCGTCATGCCCTGTGTTGGCGCAAGGCCCACAGATGTGGATGATCTATCTCTCCATTACTGACGCGGTGAACGAATAGCCCACCCCGTAGACGACTTCGATAGGCGCGCGCACCTTCAAGCGGTCCTCGATCTTGCGGCGCAGCCGGCTCACGATCGCATCGAGATGGCGATTGTCGAAACTGGCCTTGGGCCTGGCCAGTGCCGCGATCAGTTCCTCTCGTTCACACACGTCGCCGCCGCGCCTGCACAATGCGCTCATGAAGGCTAACTCGGTTGCGGTGAGCTTGAGCGGGGGCTGGTGAGGAACGGTCAACGTCCAGTTCGTTCGATCAAGCACCCATTGGTCGTCAATGCCGTTTGCAACATCGGGCAGATCGTCCATTCGCCGCAGCAGGCTTCGCACCGCCGCCTCGATTTCGCGCAATGTGCTGTGCTTGACGAGGTAGATATCCGCTCCGCTGTCGAACCCTCTTATGCGATCATCGCTGTCCCCCAAAGCCGTCAGCATGATGATGCCGCACGACTGGGACCGGCGTATTTCTGCGGCCAGTTCAAAGCCATTGCCGTCCGGCAGCCCAACGTCGAGAATGACAATGGCTGGAGGATTTGGCTGGGCCAGTTCCTGGCGCATCTCCCGCGCCGTTCCGACCCCTCTTGCCGCAAGGCCGGTGAGTGCAAGGAAATCAGCCAGGTCCTGGCGCAGCCGCGGCTCGTCCTCAACGATCAGAATATGCTTCACGCCGCTTCCCCCTGGACCATGCTTTGCTCCCACGCCACCTGAGGATGGGGCACTCGTACGCTCGCGATGGTGCCGCCCGCCTCTCCAGGACGCAGATGCAGCGTTGCGTTGTGATAGGTCAGTAACTTTCTTGCAGAATATAGCCCGAGGCCCGTTCCCATGATTCCCTTGGCGTTGGAGGCGCGGAAGAAGCGGCGGCCGATCCTGTCGATTTCAGCTGCCGGAATACCCATTCCCTGATCGCGGACCTCGATCACGACCGATCCTTGCTCTTCTCTCGTCTCGATCCGGATCGGCTGGTCGTGGGGCGAATATTTAAGGGCGTTGTCGATGAGGTTGATGACCACGGTCGCGAGCATGTCCGGGTCCACGCAGAAGCACAAGGTTTGATCCTCCATGGTGAAGAGCAGCCGATCGCCCCTGCCGGTCATATCGAAATGCAATCGCACATCGCCCAGCAGGGAGCCGACCTGCATTCGTTCGGGCTGAAATCTGCTGTCCTTGTCATCCGCCATGAAACGATCGATGAGGGAAAACAGGCGATCAAGCGCCTCGGATATGCCCGAGAGCCGTTCACGCGTGGCTCCGGGCGATTTATCGCCGACCAGCCCGATCATGTCAGCCGCGTTGCGAATGACCGCTAGCGGCGTGCGGAACTCGTGACTGACAACGCGCATGAAATCGGCCTGTTCTTCCCGAAGCGCGCGTTCGACCCCAAGGCTTGCGCTCAGCCGGCCTTCCAGTCGCCCCCGCTCCTCAATCTCCTCCAGCAAGGCCTGGTTCTTGTCCCGCAGGTCCGAGGACAGCCTTAAGCTCACCATGAACAGCAGGCAGGCGAAGAGGGCGATGAGGAACAAGGTGGCCTGCAGCAGATACCATGCGTTGCGATCCGCCAGGATCGGACCGCTCTGGAATTGCGAGGGCAGGTAGACCTCGATGACGCTCTGGGCGAGGCTGGCGAGCATATATTCTGCAAGGACGCTGATCGTGATCCATCGCAGCAGCATTGGCTGCGTCCGGTCACGCAGCAGTCCCAGGCACATCATCGACATGATGACGAGTGTCACGAACGTCGAGGCATGGATGCGGGTGGCGACGTCATTGGGATCGTTGGTGAGCGCCGCGCTCCAGGCTGCGACCTGGAAGATCAGGAGGGAAATGCCGATCCAGCTATGGCGGGGCTGGCCAAGGAACCTCGCCAGCCCTTCGGCGAGCAATATAAGGCCAAGCTTGATGGTCGTGTTGTGGACGATGATGGCCCAGGCTGCCGGCTCGTCCCCGCGAAGGACCATCCACAAGACCCCAGCGGCGATGGCGATGAACCCGGCGGCGAGGAACCGCAGCTCGTAGAGATGCCGCCATGCACGCCAGACAAAGATCCACACCACCGCCTGCATGCTGGCGGTGGCGAACAGCACGACCAGGATGGTTCGAAGATCAAGCATCACCGAATATGTGCATAGGGGGTCGCTCCATCGCCCTGGATCGGGCGATCTTGAAAATCGCAGCAGTTCCGCTGCAAGGCAAGCGCCGGTGCGGGCTGCAAGATTCAATAAGAATTCATCAGAATTGATGGCTGGAATTATCGAGCTTTTACATCTAGTTAGATTCCATTCAAATGGCGCGCGGGCCGGGCCGAATGGAACCGGCATGTAATGGACGAGCCGGTGGTTTTTGCCACTTGCGGGGGGAGCGATTGTCCATCGGTACATCCAGTCAGGCCAAGGCGTGCCGGGTCCGACGGTCCCTTGCAGCGGCGGTATCATGCAGGGATCGGGCCTATGGCCGTCCCGCGTCGCAAGGCTGGCCTGCTTGCTGCTATCCCTTTCGCATGCCTGACGGACCCAACAGGAAGGATGAGAGACGATGCCCAAAGTCCGTATCGATAGAATTGAATGCCAGGCCCAGAAGGATGCCAAAGGTGAAGCTGAGATATGGCTGCTTGCGCAATCGGACGGTGGAATGCACGTTAGATATCCGGCCGGTCCCGTTGCTGCGCAGAATATAAGCGAAGGGGGGACATGGCAGATTGGTGATCTTGAGCTTGAATTCGAGGGCTGTTGCAATCTCGCGATCTACGAGCAGGACCTGAATGTCGACATCAGCCTGACCGATTTCCAGGGCTGTGTCAGTTTCATGGCCGGTGCCGATGACCTGGTGGACAAGATCGCGACCAACGGAAGCGACAGCAGCGACAGCGGATACAGCAAATATGCGGTCGGGTTCACCAACCTGGGCTGAATATTCTCGCATGGGAGATGGCGTGATGAGTTCGACCCTGAAAGATATCATAAAGAATCGTCTGGATGCTGCGGATATCCCGCAATCCCTGCCACCGGCCGAGCAATTTTCCGAGCGCGACCGGGCTGAGGTTCGGGCGGCCTTCCCGCCGATGGATCCGCAGATTGTCTCGGCGCTCGAAGCGGCGGCACGGGCGTTGCATGAGAGCCATGCCGGCCAGGAACTGGCTCGCCGCGCGCTGGACATGACGCCGCGCGAAGTCCTCGCCCTGGCCGGCGATGTCGCGAGGATTCCGGAGATTCGCCATGTCGCTGAGCTTGCAAAACGGCCCGGCGTCTTTGCAGCTTCGCGGGTCGAGGGTGGCGGAAAGATAAAGGATCTGGTGTCCAACTATGCGCCGCAGAGCCTGATCGTGAATTTTTGCTTCATGGGCGACGCGTTCGTCGGGGTAACCGGCTTTGTTGGCTTTGCTTATGATCTGGACGATTTCAACCGCTATTCGCTCTTCATCGGTGGATCGATAGGGATAGGCGTCGATGCCGTCGTCGCGGCGGGGCAAGGTGTGGGCCTGAGCGCCAACGCCTATTCGGACATGACCGGCGCCTGCGTGGGTGCGGATATCGGGGGCGCTGCGGGCGCCGGCCTCCTGCTTGACGGATCGATCGGCTACAGCCCTGTGGCGCGGACCTATCATCCGGACCAGTGGACCGGGATCGTCTATTTCCTCGAGGGGGCCGGAGCCGGCGTGGAATTCTATTTTGGTTATACCCTGCTGCTCGTGAATCAGTCGCTTCCCGACATCTTCCAGCCGCGCGGGGCATCCCGGACCACGATCTCTCGCATCGCCTGCGAAAGAGCCGAGGATGCCATTGGCAAGGACGAGCTATATTTTGAAGTTACAACCGATGTCAGTCCCGGCAGAACCTATCGATATCCGCTCTGGGATTATTTCTCCATCGAAGAGGGCAAGAGCTGGGATGTCGGATTTACGATAAACTTCAATGCTCAGTTTGAAGTCACGCTCTACAACGCCGAAACGAACGGCGCGAACAAAATCACCAGCTTTACCGTGACATCGCAAGACATCCCGGGCCAGGGGAGCTCGAAGAGACTGGAATATGATAATGGATCGGGCATGTTTCACAATCATGTCCATTATCTTGTCGACCTCTATACCCCCAAATACGGTTAGCAGGGCGGCTTTGCTGAAGGTTCCAGGCTGACAGTCACGTCCGTTTGACGTCGCCGATATGCGCGCGCGGGTAACGAGCCTCCCGTTTCATTGTTCATCATGGAGACTTTATCATGCTTGCGTATGCGAAGCGGAACCTCTTTCGTTCAGCCGCGATTACGCGCCTACTTGCGCTGGGCACGTCGATGCTCGTCGTGTCGCCGGCGGCCGCACAGGATATCGCGACCGGCGACGGGCGGTCGGGGCCCGTCTCCTGGCTCGACCCCGCGAGCTGGGCGGATATATCGGTGCCGACAGCGGCTGACGATGTGGTCGTCAATGCTCCTCTGGGCGTGCAGGTCGCGGGCGGCGCAGCATCGAGCAGGTCGGTCGATGTCGGCTCCGGTGGCGATGGTCTGCTGATCGTCGGCACGGGCGGGACACTCGCCTCGAACGCCTTGTCCCAGAATATGCAAAGCCGACTGGGCGTCCTGGATGGCGACCGTGGAGAGGCCGCGGTGACCGGGGCATGGACGCTTGATCATGCGCTGATCGTCGGTGCCGGTGGCGCTGGACGATTGGGGATTTCGGAAGGCGGCCAGGTCAGTAGCATCGCCGGTATCGTCGGCAGCGACGTCCCTGCCGCAGGCACGGCCATCATCACAGGTCCTGGATCGCATTGGCAGATCAGGGACAGGCTGACCCTCGGCGTTGAGGGTCGCGGGACCCTCGTCCTTCAGGACGGCGGCACCCTGACCAGCAACGAAGGCGTGCTTGGCGGGACAGTGGACGGTGTTGGCATCGTGAACCTGTCCGGTCTCGGTTCGAGCTGGGACATGGTGGGCGACCTTTATGTCGGCCACCATGGAAGCGGCACGTTGACGGTTGCCGACCAGGGCGCCGTTTCCAGCCTGAGGGGCGTTATCGCCTATTTCGAAGGCTCCACGGGCGCGGCGACCGTGACGGGCACGGGTTCGCACTGGGCGATGGGCGACAATCTGCAGGTTGGCCGCGCAGGAACGGGCGAATTGCACATCACGGCGGGCGCAACGGTGCGGTCGCGCTATGGCGCGATCGGCGCGGAGACCAGTAAGGCGTTCGGCATCGTCGAGGTGACCGGCCCGGGCTCGACACTGACCGTGGACGATCTGCTGTATGTGGGCCGGTTCGGACGCGGTGATCTGCGGATCGGCGACGGGGGCGCTGTCCATTCGGCATCGGGCGTCATCGCCTTAGGGTCAAGCGCGATCGGCACGACGATCGTCGACGGGCGCGGCGCGCAATGGGACGTCACGAACGAACTGGTCGTGGCCAACCAGGGCGCAGGCACGCTCATTCTCGGCAATGGCGGCAGCGTCAGGGCGGGCAGCCTCGTCCTTGGCGTGAACGGGTCAGGCACCCTCACCATCGGGGCGGCTCTAGGAGAGACGGCCGTGGCACCTGGGTGGGTCGACGCGCCCACCGTCGCGCTGGGGTCGGGCAATGGCACCGTCAATTTCAACCATAGCCAGGACGGCTATCTGTTCTCGCCGGCGATCGGCGGCATGGGCACGGTCAATGTCCTCTCGGGCCGCACTGTCCTTGCCGGCGCGAACAGCTATGGCGGGACCACCACCATTGCTGAGGGGGCGACGCTTCAGGTCGGCAACGGCGGAACGGTCGGCAGTCTGGCCAGCGATGTGGTGCTGGGCGGCGGCACCCTGGCCTTCGCGCGGAGCGACCCGTTCGCCTTTGACAGTGTCATCTCCGGGACCGGCCATGTGACCCAGTCGGGCGGCACGCTCATCCTTTCGGGTGCGAGCAGCTTCACCGGCGACGTCACGGTCACTGGCGGCACTTTGCGCCTCGCAGTTCCCGGGGCTTTGGGGGATGAGGGCAACATGCTGGTGCTCGGCGCCGCCACATTGGAAGCTGGTGCGTCGATCATGCTCGCCCAAAATCTCCAGGTCGCCAGTCCTCATTCGAACACCATCGATACGAGCGGTTTCGACCTTCGCCTCAGCGGCGTCATCGCCGACGGCCCGGGCACCACCAGCGGGAATTATCTCAACAAGCTGGGTTCCGGTACACTGACCCTGACCGCCGCCAACAGCTACACCAATCGTATCGTGCTCTGTCAACGGCGGAGTAAAAGTCGGCCATTGGGCGGCGCAAAATCAGGCCGGGTGATCCGTGTGCTGGCGAGCGCCGCGAGGGCGTAGCCCGAGTGGGGGTCGCCAACACACGGATGGTCTTTTCTGTCAGGGGTTGGAGCGTGCCTTGCGCGCCTGGCTTTGGGCCAGACGATAGCTCTCTCCGTTCATCTCGAGTATGGAGACGTGGTGGGTAAGCCGGTCGAGGAGCGCGCCTGTCAGGCGCTCGGAGCCGAACGTTTCGGTCCACTCGTCGAACGGCAAGTTGCTGGTGATCAGCGTCGAGCCGCGCTCGTAACGCTGCGAGATCAGCTCGAACAGCAGTTCCGCGCCGGTTTTCGAGAGCGGCACGAACCCCAGTTCATCGATGATGAGGAGCTTGTATCCGGCCATTTGCTTGTGGAGGCGCAGAAGGCGGCGTTCGTCGCGTGCCTCCATCATCGCGCTGACCAGCGCGGACGCGGTGGTGAAGCCGACCGTCAGGCCCTTCTGGCAGGCGGCAAGGCCGAGGCCGATCGCCACATGGGTCTTGCCGGTTCCCGAGGGACCAAGGGCTATGACGTTCTCGCGGCGGTTGATCCAGTCGCAGCGTGCCAGTTCCAGCACCTGCATCTTGTTGAGCTTGGGGATCGCGGCAAAGTCGAAGCTGTCGAGGCTCTTGGCGGCCGGGAACTTCGCAGCCTTGATCCGGCGCTCGACCATCCGGCGTTCCCGGTCGATCAGCTCCAGTTCGACAAGCCGGGCAAGGTAGCGGACGTGATCTGCGCCCTCGGCCGCGCATCGCCGGGCCAGCTTGTCATGCTCGCGCAGGAAGGTTGGTAGCTTGAGCGTCTTGAGGTGGCTGGCCAGTAACAGCTCGGGGGACGGACTGCTCATGCCGCATCCTTCGCATCGCCCGAGAGCAACTGCATGTAGGAGCGCGCCGATGTCGTCTCCACCCTGGCTCTGGGCAGATAGGGATAGATCGCCATGTCCAATCGGGGTGGTCGGCGCTCCACCCGGCACAGCAGGAGATGCTTCACGGCATCAAAGCCGATCGCCCCGATATCGAGAGCCTGCTTTACGGCCGCATGCAGATCGGCAAGCGTGAAGCTCTCCAGCAGACGCAGCACCTGCACATACTCGCGCCGACCATGCTTGCCCATACGAGCTTCCATGAGGCGGCGCAGCGTTGCAAACGCTTCGGGCAGGTGCCAGCCTTGCAGGGGCGCTGCCTGATCGAGCGCATTGATCTTCTGTTCGATCAGGGGAAGGTAATGGATGGGATCGAAGATCACGTCCTCGCGCTCGTAGCTGCGCACATGACGGGCAATGACCTCGCCCCGGCAGCCGATCACCACCTCGCCGACATAGCCCCGGATCCATACCTCCTGATGGCCGAAGCGCACCGGCACCGAGTAATCATTGGTCCGGTAACGCACCAGCGCCTGCGACGAGACCTGGCCGCTGGTCTGGTCACAAGCCTCGAACGGGGCAGCCGGCAGTTCCTGCATCGCCGCCAGATCGCGCTTCAGCCTCTCGCCGATCGTCTCGCTCTCGCCCCGCAGCCGGTCGTTCTGACGCTTGCGGCATTGCTCCTCGAGCCACAGGTTGAACGCCTCCCACGTCGCGAACCGGGGGATCGGCACCATGAAGTTGCGGCGAGCATAACCGACCAGCCCTTCAACACTGCCTTTGTCGTTCCCCCTGCCGGGACGGCCGTAACGATCGCGGATCAGGTAATGCGACAGGAAGCCGCTGAACAGCCGGGCGCGCTGCCTCGTGCCGTCGGGCAGGATCTTCGAGACCAGGCAGCGGTCGTTATCGTAGACGATCGACAGCGGCACCGCGCCGAAAAACGCGAAGGCGTGCACGTGGCCGTCCATCCATGCCTCGGCAACGGCAGCGGGATAGGCGCGCACGTAGCAGGCGTCGCTGTGCGGTAGATCGAGCACGAAGAAATGCGCCTTCTGCACAACACCGCCGATCTCGACCATGGCCTCACCAAAATCTGCCTGGGCATGGCCGGGCGCATGCGCCAGCGGCACGAACATCTCCCGGCTGCGCTGCTCGCGCTGTCGGATGTAATCCTTGATGATCGTGTAGCCGCCGGTGAAACCGTGCTCTTCGCGAAGGCGGTCAAATACCCGCTTCGCCGTATGACGCTGCTTGCGCGGAACCTGACGGTCACCATCAAGCCATGCATCGATGATCGGAACGAACGCTTCCAGCTTGGGCCGCCGCACCGCCGCCGTCCGGCGGTAACCGGGGGGCTCCGAATACGACAGCATCTTGCGGACCGTGTCGCGCGATACGTTGAAATGCTTCGCCGCCTCACGCTGGCTCATGCCGCCCGCGCAAGCAAGACGCACCTTCAGGTAAAGATCCACGGTATATATCTCCACGCCCTCCCTGCTCGCGCAAAGAAGGCAAAGTGGACGACTTTTACGCCGCCCGCAGCAGCACTTCGCCGCCGCCACCGTGGTCTAATTTTGCACCGCCGTTCTCAGCCATTGTGAGCGAGATAATCGCGCCTACACTGGAAACACTGCCGGCGATGCTCCCTAACCTTCATATCCGGCTGGCTGGAGCGAGCGGCTATGCCTTCGCCGGCGGCCCGATCAGTCCCGCGCCCAGGGTAACACTGCTGGGACCGACGAGCGCGGCCTATGCGATGGTGCTGGCGCCAGGGACCGAAATCGTGACGACGGGCCTTCTGCCCCAAGGCTGGATGGCTCTGGTCGGAGCGGCGGCGGCGGAATTGAGCGATCGCATCATCGATGCCGCCGCAATCTGGGGCGACTGGAAGATCGATCAACTGTGCGACCGCCTGGTGAGTGCGGTCGGTGACACAGCCAGGGTGGCGGTCCTGGAGTCGTTCCTGCTCCAGGAAACGCGCAATCTGTCCGATATCACTCTGGCCAGAACCGCGATGATCGATCAGTGGCTTGAACGAAGCGCCGGCCTGTCGCTCGATCTGCTATGCGCGGAACTGGGCGTGAGCAGCCGTCAAGCGGGCCGATTGACGCTTGAACTATATGGGGCTTCGCCAAAAACGCTGGCGATGAAATATCGCGCCCTGCGTGCCGCCGCAATCATGACCAGCCATGGCGAAGCCGGACTGGAGCGGGCGATGACGCCATTTGCCGATCAGTCGCATCTGATCCGCGATTTCCGGCGATTTGTCGGCTGGACGCCGACTGCCTTCGCGCGCGACCGGCGCAACGCCGCCTATGCGACACTGGAAGGGCGAAGCCGCGCTGGCGCGGTCCGGCCCCTCGCGCTGCTGAGTTGATGTCCGGTTCGTTCAATACCGGAGCGATCGTGCGCGCTATGGCGCTCTCTTCTTAAAAAGGGGCTTGGCCCCCTCCCGATGACAGAGGGCTGTCTGATGAGAAGCGCGTTCCTATCGATTGCAAGCGGTTTGATCATCCTATTGGCCGGTTGCGGCTCCTCGGACATGACCGGCGAGGACCGGGCTACCCAGCCCCGGACCGTTCCTGGCGAAATCGCTCCCCTTCCCCGCGGCACGCATGAGGTAAAAGGCCGCATTGTCACCATTCGTTTGCCCTATCGTACCACCGATAACCTGCTCTGGACGTCAGCCACCGATGTCATGGCAGCAGCTCCTTTCATGTTTCAGGACCTGGACATTCAGCCCCGGGCCGGACCTCAGGGCACGGACCTGGCGGTGTTCACCTATAAAGCCGACAAGCCGGGCACGGCAACGCTCGAATTCGGTCTCGTACCCGCGGGCACGACACTCCTGGACAATGGAGCAACCCGCCTCAAAGGCGAGCCGGCAAGCCGCTATGCCGCGAGGGTGACGGCGCAATGAGGTTGCCTCGCTCCTGTTCCCTTGGCGCTTTCGCAGCCCTGTTCCTCGCCATGGCATCAGCAGTCCTCGCTGCATCCCCGGCCGGTCGCATGGACGCGCGGCGCAATTCGTCCGCTGCCCTGCATGACGATGGCCTGTCCGATGCGCCATACGTCTACGCGTCGCGGATGAAAGGCATCTACGAGCTGGCGGAAGATCGTGAGGGCGGTCGCGCCTGCAGGATCATCCTGACCGATGAGCGCACCATCGGAGGCTATGAGGCGCAGGCCGACAATGCCTGCACCGCCCTCTTCGCCTTGCCCTGGTTCTGCGGCCATGACGACGTGATCGATACAGAGAAAAATTGCACCCCCGGGCCAACGGAAGACGTCTTTGCCTGGTTCGTCGCGCCAGATGGACAGATTGTGCTGATCGATGGTGCCCGCCAGCCATTGTTTCGCCTTACGCCCTTGTCCGACGGAATTTATTACGAACGACGAGATGACAGCAATGGACAGGAAAGCCTTAGCTTCTCCCGCGTCAGCCCGGCAGACGCCGACCGGTGAGCCAGATGTTCCATTTCGGACGGACCTGCGGCCGAGTTCAGCTGATACCGATAGCCGTTCAGTCCGGCTGCGCGAGGTCATGAAAGAAGGTTTCCAGGGAGGAAAACGCCTTGTGGTGTCATCCTCGGTGCGGTCTACCCTGGCAAAGAGACCCAACAAGCCGCCCGGCTCTCGCCCAGCTCCATGCTATTTACGCTCATGGGGCGTCCGGTTTATTTGAGCGCTTCCCTCGCCCGCCGCCCGAGACGAAAATTGCTTCGGGCGCGCTCCGATGCGTTGGGAGGAAGATCTGCCCCAACAAATCCCGCGACAAAGGCTCTTCTCTGTCCATCGCTATGCTCGACCACGCCTATAAGCGCACGAATTATCGCTTTTAGATCGCTATTCCTCACTCCGGTTGCGTAGAAAAATTGGCATGTCATGGCAAGATCATCGCATCGTCTCCTGTCAGCATATGGCTTTTCCCACGTGCACATGGATCAGGCAGAGAAAGGTCACTTGTCGCCGGTTTCAGCCGAGTTGACCTGCCCCGCGCGGACCTGGCCTGGCAGCGTTGATGGATGAGGCGGAGTCCGATGTGCCGGCCTGCATGACGTTCCGGAAAAAACTCTGGCTCGAATTCCAGCGCGCGGATCCTATCGAGCGGTTGAACGGCCAGACGTAGATTTCCTTGAAGTTGCCCCACGAACGTCGAGACCGTCAAGCGGGCGATGACAGCCCCGATGGTTGCGCGCGATCACCGCGTCCGCATCCGGACGCGCATAGCGCGACTGGGGTGCGACTAGGGCCCGGGTCAGCTCGGCCTGAGCCTGCGACGATGGCGAAATGCCTGCGCGCTTACAGGTATCTTGCCACCCGCTTCGCCGACGCGAAACACCAGCTGATATTCCGTCTTCCGCTACGAAACTTCGACGCGCCGGAAATCCAACGGATGCGAACGCTCTGCCAACTTCAACGGGCAGATATTCCACGAGCGCCGGGAGTGTATGGGCGGCCCCTGCCGGCAATCCGGCAAAACCGGCGAACTCGACGCGGGGTATCACGGAAATCGATCTCAATGCCGCCCCTTCTGCGCCCGGCAGCGCCCGCGTCATCAAGTCGGGCCGCGTCGCCGCAAAAAATACCGGTTTTTGGGGTCTCCAGCTCGCGAAAGCCAAAAAGGCGCGGGGTCCAGACGGTCGAAACACCCTTAAGACCGCAGCTGGCGCGGCTTGAGGAGCCGCATCGTCAACCCGCAGGGATTCGCGCCTCTCTGGGATCCGATGCCACCCGACACGAGCCAGGCTTGAGCTAAAACGATCTCCGGCGCATCCAATCTGAAGTTCGTCGAGAGATCGCAGCCACGCGCCTCGCAGTCAGCGCGAATGCCCCGCTGGCTATCGGCCGTCCGCAGCGGCGCGGTGGCGCAGCAGATCGGCGATCTGGCCGGCGAACAGCTCGGCTGGCGGATCATAGCCGTCGAACCGCTCGTAGAGTGGCCGCAGCGCGCCCTCGACCACCGTCGCCAGCCCGTCTTCGATCTCGCCAACCCGGGCGACCGCGCCGAGATCGACCTGATCGGTGCGTGCGCGGTGCCGCTCCTCGAGCGCGTGCCGCAGCAGAGGTTTCGCCCAGGAGAAGAGTTCACGGCCGGCGAGCCCGGTATAGCGCCCAACGAAGCGGATCGAGCTGTTCGCGTCGCCGCCGAGCGCCCGCGCCAGCCAGGCCGCATGGAGCAGAACCTCGCCGGTCCGCCAGATCGGCAACGTCAGGTCAAAGATCGTCGATGGCTCGAAGTCGGACCCGTCCTCCTGATAGCCGCGCTGCAGGTAAGCGGATGCGTCGCGCGATACCTGCCAGAAGTCGCTGTGCGCGGCGTCGGTGAAGATCCGATCGGGCTCGGGTCTGCCCAGCCAGCACTCGACAAGCCCGTTTCGGATCGTCGGCCTGATCGAATCCTTGGTGGGCACCCAAAAAGGCGGCCAGCCCGACGTCTTGGGGGCGCTGGCGAGCAATTCGCGCAGCTTGGAGAGTGTCGGCGCCTTCTCGATGCCGTCGATCGCATAGGCCTGTTCGCTAGACCCTTCGGGATGCCGCGAAGCGCTGGTCTCGGGCAGGTCGGCGACGAGTTCCTGCCAGCGTGTCCGGGCGGCATAGGCAAAGGATTGCAGGCTGTCCGAACGCCCCCGCTGGACGAACAGGCCGAGCGCATCGAGAATGGCGACGATTCGCTCGAAGCGCAGCGTGATCTCGCCCTGCTCGAAGGCATTGACCGTTGGCAGGCTGACGCCCGCTAGCGCCGCCAGGCTGCGTTGGGTCAGTCCCTCGTTCTTGCGGCGGCGGATCGCCTCGTCAACAACCTTGCGCCAGTCGAGCGGAAAGTCGGTCATGCTAGGATCCTTTGGGCATTGTCGTGCACGATCTCGCGGTAGCGGACCCGAAAATCGTCTGGCTGGACGTTGGGAGGGAAGGCGAGCGTCCTGGCGCCGGCAAAGGCCTTGCGCAGGCGATCGAGCGACCCCTGCACAGCCCGGAGCGGCAGGCCGATATCGGTGCCGAGACGCTTGACGAGCGCACGATCGAGCGCCTCGAACTCGCGCTTGGCGCCACCGATCTCAAGTGCGGCCTCACGTTCATAGTCCGGATAAACGAGGGTGTTGACGAGGTCGTAGGCCGGGCTCAGCCGGAGGCCTTCCGCCCGTTCGAGCAACGAGAAATTCTTCAGATGTGCGTCGGCATTGCCGATCACCAGGTTGAACACCACCAGCTCGAAATAGCGCGCCAGATCGATGCGCGCGCGCGCGGAATGCCGCTCGATGACCGTGGCGGCCTCCTCGTAGGAGGAGTGGTATTTGCCGTCGAATTGGCGCCCGCGCGGTTTGCCGAGGACCTGGGCGAAATCCTCCAGTCGCAGACGTGCACCATCCTGCCGATCGAATCGCTCGACCAGCAAGGCAATACCCTCAATGCCGCGCAGCTGCGCGCGGGTGGCCACGGTGATGCGCTCCTCGCCGAGGATCTCGCGCGCGAGACGCAGGGACAGATCCTCATTCTGGACGAGGGTTGGCAGATCGGCGCGATTGAACTTGGCGATATGCGTCGCAGGCTCGGCTGCGTGCAGGCAGGGGCGGAAGCCCTCCGCATCCTGCCAGGCGAGCAGCTTCTTCTGCACGCCCGACATCGTCCTGCCGGGAACAGTTGCAGCCTCGTCGACGACATCCTTCGTCAGAAGGGTGGGTTCAGGAAAAATGCCGTCGGGGCAAATCCCCACCGCACCGATACAATCCGCGCCATATTGAAGCAGCAGCCCGAAATCATCCTGCTCGGCGGTGCCGCCGGCACGCGCCTGGCGTCCGCGTAACCAGCCTTCGGGTCCCAGATGTTCGAAGAACGGGATGAGGCCGCCACGCCAGTAATGATCGCGGGTCGATGTCGGCAGCGCACAGGCGATCGCGTCCTGCCACCCGTCGTGATAGATGAAGCGCGTGTCACGACCGATTTCGCTCAGCGTTCCTGCTGGACGGCCCTTGAATGTGACGATGGCCTTGCGGTCCGGGATGGTGAACTCCGATCAATCTTCCATAAAGTTTTATGACATATTTGGTATAAGATCAATAAAGGTTTATCACCATCGACCGAAACTCTCAAGGTCGAAAACAGGATTGATCTTCTACGCCCAACCCTCTGCAATCAGTATACAGGGACGACAGAGGCACGAGCGACGCATAGCAAGCATTTTTTGAACATATGCGAGCTATGCGTCTGGTAACAACGCCAGGTTGAACAAAATTGCCCAAAAGCTGTGATTGGGCGCGCAGGATCGCAATCCGATCAGCAGCGGCTCTCGACCGCCGCGTGGCGGCGGTCCCGCTCGGCTTCATTGTCGCTGACCACGTCGATGATCCTGCCCTGCAGCCACTGGGCGCCGACCTGCATCTCCAGGTTGGAAAATCGGCCGCGCGACAATGTTAACCTACGCGCTATAGGTGCAGGTCCTGCCGACATTGGTGCAAATTCTGATCAGCAATCCATTGGCGAGCTTGGTTGCGCTCGTCTGAAGATCGCCGAAGTCATTGTATAAGGCAGATGCTTCCACCTGCACCTGGCTGAAGCGCAACAGGAATTTCGCGCCGGCCTCGCAGGTCCCGACCTTCTCTAAGTTGAACGGATCACTTTCCGTCACCGACAGGATCGTCGAACCGGACGTCGCACATGAGGCAATGGCGCGCTCAAGCACAATTAGCCAGATGTCTTCTATCAGGACGGCAAGAGGGAATCGCTCCCGACCGCCGGGTCCTGGCAACTGCGGACGTTCGAACTGTCGGTCCCGAATGGCGCGTATGCCGGGCGCCGCTATGACCGCTTCGAGCGACGCATCGGCCTGCGAAGGGCTTCGGCCGCGACACGGCCGACGCAGCTTCAAGAACGGCGTGCTCACTGTCACCCGGCCGAAAACAGAGGAGGCGAACGAAAATGTCCGCCGCATTGCGGTCATGACAAGGCGGCATGACAGGCAGCCCGAAAACTCGGTCCCGGCCCTGCCTCAAATCGATTGGGACTTGGGGCGATGCCACGGCGCTCGCCGCTAATGACAATCGCAGGTCCGGCCCTGGCAATTCGAGCGGCTTTCCGCAGGCGCGATGTTGCAGCAGCATCTGACGGTCAAAGGCTCCCAGGAAACCGCGCCGAAGGTCACGCTCGCGGCCAAATCGAGGCGCCGCTTTCGATTTGCAAAGTTCCAGCCCAGCTCTTCCAGTGGTATCGAGCAGCGCCAGCGCTCGGCAGGACCGCGTCATTGGAGCGGGATGATACCATCGATCGCGCACCATTCGGCAGGACGGATCAGTCGCCCGTGCGCGATCCGGACCGAATGGAGTGCGGCCTCGATTTCCCGCCGCCAATGATCGAGGAAGCCGAACAGCACGGGGAAATCGGGCGCGAGATCATATTCCTGCCAGACGAACAGCTGGAGAAACGACGGCGCATCGGGCCGGTAATAATGGATCTCGGCGGTGGTGAGGCCGTAGCCCTCCAGCTGTGCGACAAAGCCGCGATCGGTCATTGCAGCGATCGGCCGTCCGTCCGCGCGTCATCGAGCGAGCGCATGGCGGCGAAGACCTCGTCGATCGGAACGGCGCCCTGGGCGCCGGGCGGCCGGCGCATCGCCGGCTGGTTCTTCACCGCGGAGCGGTCGGACGCCCAGGAGGCGAGGATGGCGCGTTTGACTTCCGGCTCCAGGCTCGGATGGCGCGCAACGTCGAAGGGGTGCAGAAAACGGGCAAATGGCTGCGACTCCTTTCCTTGTGTCGCTCCTATTCTCATGCGTGGGCGGTGCCACATGCGGCAGAAAATTTTGGAGCTGCCGTGAGTCGCGTCAAGAGGAGAAATGCGGCACATGTTGCTGAAAAGGGTTGGCCTGGCACTCTGGGTAGGCGAGTGCCAAAAAAGTCCATTCTCCCTCTTGAACGGGGAAACCATTTTTCTAATTCACGCGAACCTGTCGTTCCGATGAGCGGCAGGGCTTGTCCCATTCTGTTTTGCATCCGGAGGTTATGCATGCATTTCCGCCCCTTGCACGACCGTGTGGTCGTCCGCCGCGTTGAAGCCGAGGAGAAGACCTCGGGCGGCATCATCATCCCCGACACCGCCAGGGAAAAGCCGCAGGAAGGCGAGGTCGTCGCCGTTGGGCCCGGCACGCGCGACGATAGCGGCCAGCTCCTCGAGCTTTCCGTCAAGGCCGGCGACCGCATCTTGTTCGGCAAATGGTCGGGTACCGAGTTCAAGATCGACGGCGAGGATCTGCTCATCATGAAGGAGAGCGACATTCTCGGGGTGATCGACGATGTCGTGCCTGTGAAGCAGGCGGCCTGAGCCGACCTGCCATCCCTCTAACCATCAGGAAGGAATCGAAGAAAGGAGCAGGCAGATGGCTGCCAAGGAAGTGAAGTTTGCGTCGGACGCGCGTGACCGCATGCTGCGCGGCGTGGATACGCTGGCCAACGCCGTCAAGGTAACGCTTGGCCCCAAGGGTCGTAACGTCGTGATCGACAAGAGCTTCGGCGCGCCGCGCATCACCAAGGACGGCGTAACCGTCGCCAAGGAGATCGAGCTCGCCGACAAATTCGAGAATATGGGCGCGCAGATGCTACGCGAAGTCGCCAACAAGCAGAACGACAGGGCGGGCGACGGCACGACGACCGCAACCGTGCTCGCCCAGGCGATCGTACGCGAAGGGGCCAGGGCCGTCGCTGCGGGCATGAACCCGATGGACATCAAACGCGGCATCGATCTGGCCGTGAACGCCGTGGTGAAGGATCTCGAGACGCATGCGAAGAAGGTGAGCGCCAACAGCGAGATCGCGCAGGTCGCCACCATCTCCGCCAATGGCGATGCCGAGGTCGGACATATTCTCGCGCAAGCCATGGAGAAGGTCGGCAATGAGGGCGTCATCACCGTCGAGGAAGCCAAGAGCCTCGAGACCGAGCTGGAAACGGTCGAGGGCATGCAGTTCGACCGCGGCTATCTCTCGCCCTACTTCATCACCAATGCCGAAAAGCTCAAGGTCGAGCTCGACGATCCGTACATCCTGATCCACGAGAAGAAGCTCTCCAATCTGCAAGCTCTCGTGCCACTGCTGGAGCAGGTCGTGCAGTCGGGCCGTCCGCTGCTGATCATCGCCGAGGATGTCGAGGGCGAAGCGCTGGCGACGCTGGTGGTCAACAAGCTGCGCGGGGGCCTCAAGATCGCTGCGGTCAAGGCGCCCGGCTTCGGCGATCGCCGCAAGGCCATGCTGGAGGATATCGCGATCCTTACCGGCGGCAATGTGGTCAGCGAGGAACTGGGCACCAAGCTGGAGAACGTCACCATCTCCATGCTCGGCAGTGCGAGGAAGGTCACGATCGACAAGGACAATTCCACCATCATCGACGGTGTCGGCACGAAAGCCGATATCGACGGCCGCCTCGCCCAACTGCGCCAGCAGATCGCGAACACGACATCGGACTATGACCGCGAGAAGCTGCAGGAGAGAGTCGCCAAGCTCGCCGGCGGTGTGGCGGTGATCCGGGTCGGCGGCGCGACCGAGGTCGAGGTCAAGGAAAAGAAGGACCGTGTCGATGACGCGCTCCACGCGACCCGTGCCGCTGTGGAGGAAGGCATCCTGCCGGGCGGCGGTATCGCGCTGCTTCGCGCGATCAGGGCGCTCGATGGCCTCAAGGCCGCCAATGACGACCAGCAGTCCGGTATCGATATCATCCGCCGCGCGCTGCGCGCGCCCGTGCGGCAGATCGCCGAGAATGCCGGTGAGGACGGCGCGTACATCGTTGGAAAGCTGCTCGAAAGCTCCGACTACAACTGGGGCTTCAATGCCGCCACTGCCGAGTATCAGGACCTTGTCCAGGCAGGCGTCATCGATCCGGCCAAGGTCGTACGGACCGCGCTGCAGGACGCCGCCTCGGTCGCCTCGCTGCTCATCACGACGGAAGCACTTGTTGCCGAACTGCCCAAAGATGAGAAATCCGCACCGATGCCGGCGATGGAGTATTGAAAGGCGGGAGGCCCGGTCGGCCGGGCCTCCCATGCGGTCGGATCTGCCCGCGGCCAACAAGACCACCGATTTTCATCAACCAGATGCAACCACGGAGCTTGCTGTCGATCGTCATATCGACCAGCGCCCGATCTCAAACGGCGGCGTTGATCAGATAGAATGGAATTTCCCATAGTTGCTTTGGCTTGAGAGTATTTTGCATCCACGGTTCGTCGGGCATGTCCGACTTGACGCCTGGTAACGGCGGGTTCGGCTTCAGGCATTTCCACGATCGTTCTCCAATGGCCTAAGCGGCCATGGGAAAGAACGCTTTCGGGTCTGATGGGCTGGATCCCTCGGGCCTATGCGACCGGATCACGACGTTCTTGCAGGTCCACCTGAACGTCCCCTGCAGTGGCGCAAGCGGCCGCTGGTACATCTTGAGCCTGAGCGAGAACTTTTTCCTTTCGCGAGACAGTCATGGGCACGTTGAGAGACCCCCAGCTCCCCTGGGTGATGCTGTATACCGTCTTGCGCCGCCTCCAGCGCGAACGTTAAGGGAACGAAATGCCTTGTAAAGTGACTCTTTACAGTGCACGATCTTGAGATAACGCGCGGAGGAGGCGAGCGAATGAGAGCTGGAGTTCGCCTGAAAGATCCCACTCATCCTGGTCGGTTTGTAAAGAGCAAAATCATCGAAATGCATGGGCTTTCCGTGACGCAAGCCGCACAGGCGCTCGGGGTTACGCGTCCAGCGTTGTCGGCCCTGCTCAACGGTCGAGCACATCTCTCACCCGAGATGGCCTTGCGCATCGAGAAAGCGTTTGGCTTGTCTTTAGTCACGCTCATGCGAATGCAAAATAGCTTCGACATCGCACAGGTCAGGAAACGGGCAGCCGATATCAAAGTGGTCCGGTTTACGCCGAAAGCGGCCACGGCTGGCGGGGTAAGGATTTCGTGAGCCTGAAATCGCCGGTGAAAGTGAAGAAGGCCACTCCAATTGAGATGGCCGTGACGCTTGATACAAAGCGCATCGAGCTTTCGCGCGCCCGTGTCATGGCGCGCGCCTGGTCGGAGACGATCACGGAAACGCGGCGTACCAGCCAAGCCGCGTTGTTCACACGCGCCGCCATGGAGGACTTTGCCGCCGGCGTGGCGCCCGGCCTTGCCCTCAGCCCGCCATTTGTCGCTGTCCGCGGAAAGCTTGATGCGACTGCCCGCCAGCTGGCCCGATCAATCGGGCAGGAAGCGGCGACGCTTCCGCTGCTGGAAGGCTGTCATTTCCTGACGAGCCTCTACACGACGCTGCTGCCTGGCAAGGAGCGCAGCGCCCTGGGCGCCTTCTATACGCCGCCGGCGTTGACGCGTCGCCTGCTCGACTTGGCTACCGAGGGCGGCGTGGATTGGTCGAGCGCACGCGTGCTCGACCCGGCGAGTGGCGGCGGTGCCTTCCTGCTTGAAGCAGCCGCGCGCATGCGGCGGGCGCTTGACGGCAGCGAGCCTGCTTTCATCCTCGCGCAGCTCGGCACTCGCCTGTCGGGCTTTGAGCTTGATCCGCATGCGGCAGGGCTGTCGCAGGCAGCCCTTGAAATCCTGCTGTCCGACCTAGGTGCGGCGAGCGGCCGCCCGGTGCCGGTTTTTGTGAAAGTCTGCGACACGCTCGAAGAAACGCCGGCGGCGCAGTTCGACCTTGTGGCCGGCAATCCGCCCTACGGCCGCGTGACGCTCACCCCTGCGCAGCGCAGCCGTTATGCGCGCGGCCTTTACGGCCATGCCAACCTCTACGGCGTCTTCACCGACATCGCCCTGCGATGGACGCGACCGGGCGGCGTGATCGCCTATCTCACCCCGACGAGCGTCCTGGGGGGGCAGTATTACACCGCCCTGCGCCAGTTGCTCGCGGCCGAGGCGCCGCCGGTCGCGATCGACTTCGTGCATGCCCGGCGCGGCGTGTTCGAGGATGTGCTGCAGGAAACCCTGCTCGCGCTTTACCGCAAGGGCGGGGAGAGTGAGCCTTTCCAGGTCCATTACCTCACCGTCGATAACGCGCGCGAAGCGCGCCTGACCAGGAACGGCAAGGTCAGCCTGCCCGCCGATGCCGGCGCGCCGTGGCTCGCCCCGCGCGAACCGGCCCATGTGGGATTGATCAAGTCGGCCGAGGGCCTGGCCGCACGCCTGTCCGATTGGGGCTATGGCGTCTCGACCGGCCCGCTCGTCTGGAACAGGTTCAAGCCGCAGATGCGCGGCCGGGCGGCGCGCGGCCTGCATCCGCTGATCTGGGCGGAAGCGGTGACGGCGGATGGCCGTTTCATTTTCCGTGCCGAGAAGAAGAACCACGCACCCTATTTCAAGACGGAAGCCGGGGATGGCTGGCTCGTTGTCGATCAATCCTGCGTGCTCGTGCAACGCACGACGGCCAAGGAGCAGCTGCGCCGCCTGATCGCGGCTGAATTGCCGCAGGCGTTCATCGACGCGCACGGCGGCGTGGTCGTCGAGAACCACCTCAACATGGTGCGCGCCATCGGCAAGCCGAAGGTCACGCCTGCAACCGTCGCGGCCGTCCTCAACAGCGATGTGGTCGACCAGATATTCCGCTGTATCAGCGGAAGCGTCGCCGTCTCCGCGTTTGAGCTGGAGTCCATCCCGCTGCCGCCTCTCTCCGCCATGGCGCCGATCGAGCGCCTGGTTGCGAAAGGCGCGACACGCGCGGCGATCGAGAAGGCCCTGCGCGGCCTCTATGGCCTCAAGGCATGAGTTTGCCTGCCCTGTTGTCGTGGAACGACGTTCACGCCCGCCTGCCAGAAATATTCCCGGAGGGCTCCGCAAACCGCGAGCGTTCGGTCTGGGAGATCGCCGCCAAGACCATCTTCGTGATGCTCTATGCCGGTGCGGTCGAAGGTGCGGAGCGATGGATCAGGCCGGATCAGGTCACACGCATGACGGACCAGCAGGCCGCGCAGGCGGATGACGGCGCGCGCGATGCCTGGGCGAAAGCCTCCATCAAGCCGAGCAAGGCCGATGTGCCGGGCCGCTGGTATGCCGTGAATACGCGGGAATCCATTCGCGACGACACGATCCGCTATGCGCTGATCGGGAACGGCGCCGTCATCGAGCGCGCCGGCCTGTCGACCACCTCGCCGGCGGGACGCTATGCCCTGCAGGGCGATTTCGCGGCGCTGCTGGCGCCCGATCTCGACGAGGCCACGTTCATCGCGAAGGCGGCAGCCTGGCGGGAAAAACACCTTAATGCCGGCGCGCTCGCGCGCATCGCGATCGTGCGCAAAGGCGCTGCTGGCGGCGGTGCCTACGAGCTGGTGACGTTCCCCAACGGCGAGACCCGGCGCATGACAGCCGGGCCGAGCGCTGACATTTCAAAGGCGGTCATTGAGGTCTTCGCGCCGAAGTTCCTGACGAAACCTGGCGTCATCACCTTGAGCGAAAGCGGCAACAAGGTCGTGGCGCGGGATGATGAACTGGCCAGGGCGATCGGGCTGACGATCCCGGCTGACAAGAGCCTTCCTGACATTGTGCTGGTCGATCTCGGCCCGGAGCACCCGCTGCTGATCTTCGTCGAGGTCGTGCACACGGACGGCCCTGTCAACGACACCCGGAAAGCCGCGCTCCTGCAGATTGCCGAAGGTGCCGGGTTCGCGCCGCAGCACGTCTCCTTCGTGACCGCCTATCTTGATCGCGCGTCGCAGACTTTCCGCAAGACCGTCAGCGGCCTTGCCTGGGGCAGCTATGCCTGGTTTGCGTCAGAACCCGATAACCTCATCATCTTCAGCGGGAAGCCGCACCAGATCGAAGGAGGCTGAGGGCGTGCCGCGCGCGGAACCAAGCAGGCGCTGATTGTCGACATGCTCGCGCGCGACGGCGGAGCCACCATCCGTGAACTCGGGGAAGTGACGCGCTGGAACCCAACACGGTCCATGCCGGCCTCCCAACCCTTCGATTCAGCGGGCGCAGGATCGCGGTTGAGCAGGCCGGTGAGGAAAGGCGCTACCGGATAACAGCGGATTAGCTGCGCCGCGAAGGCAAGCACAGATTCGCTGAAATGCGTCAGCTCCTGGTCGTTGATGGCTTCCGTTTCACAGGGCAACGTTGGTGTCATGGTGGAAGCGGTTCGCGGAGGTGAGCAGCGTCTTGCACATTCCGGATGCGGACGTCCGTGCGCGCGCAATCGAACGCATGGCCAACGCTGGCGAGACCCATTGGCTAAAGGCGCAAAGCAACAATGCCCCGCGCCTTGAACCTTCCCGCTGATTCAATGCAGCGCTGTGGGTCGCGCCCGAGCGCGCAGATCGTTGCCTCGCTGGAAGCGCCGCTCCGGACTGGTATCGGCTACGTCAGCCCCGATGATCGCTCAGCTGAATGATTTGTCCTGGCTGCGGGACTTCACCCCCGATTTGCGTCAGGAATTCATGCCATTGCTCTTCATCCATTCCCGTTACCTCAAGCCATTGGCGCTCGGGCGTCCGGCACGCGCAGATGGTCTTGCGCGTGAGCGCCTCAATGTCAGGATCACTCATCATCGAGAGGGCGATCCCGAGCCGCTCCTCTATAGACAGGTCGCGCGTCAACCCGAATTGTTCGGGTTCTCTCGCCAATAGCTCAAAGGCGAACGACTTTGCTATCAGCCCGAGCAGCCTCTCGGCCTCAGCCTTGCTCATCGGTTATCATCTATCTGCTTGGCTCGCGTGCTATTGCACCATGGCGCGCGCCGCTGACGGTTACGGTTTGCGCCGTCTCGTTGCGGGGCCAATCCATATATTGTGACGCCTCAAGTTCGATGACGCGAATATGGCCGGCGTTCAGCCGCTCGATCGACTGGATGAAGCTGCGCGGCTTCTTCATCAGTTTCTTGTCCTCGACGACGTTCAGCCCCGTCCGCCGCATCGCCTCGCCGACAAAATGGACGCAGTTGCGGCTGTTTAGCAGGTAACGATGATCGCCATTCTCTCCCCACTCAGCCACTAGGCGCATGATCGCGTCATGCTGCGCGTCGGTGAGAAGCACGGAGAAATGCGCGTTGCTGCGTGCAATGTAGCGATCGGTCGTCTCGTCGATACGGCCGGGCACCGTTCCCAGCAGGATAGCAGGCGTGATGGCCTTTGCCGTAAAGCCGTAACTCGCCCGCACCTTCGTTCCGTCCGTTCGCGTTCCGTGCAGCGTAAAGAAGGCATGCGGAAAATTTCGACCAAGCTCCTGCGACCAGAATGTGACGACGACCTCGGCACGAACCACCGGCGCCAGGAAAAAGCTCAGGCAAAGGAAGGCAATGGCGAAATGGATGCACAGAATTCGCGAAGGCCCGATACTGATCATGGCGCTCCTCCTATGCTGCATTCGCCGCCCCGTGCAATAATGAATGCTTTGCCACAGCCATCAATGTTGGGCGCTCGCAGGACATCGGCAGCCTCAGGCTGGAACTTCGCCCCCGCGAACGCCTGTACGAGAATCGTCGCGTGCAGCGGCGGGACACGCCTGAACAGTGCGCATTACTATCCCGGGGAGCAGTATATGGGCGATCACGCCTGCTTTGTGCGGCATCGGCAGACAGTGACCGCCGGGTCTTTGACGCTCATGCTCCCGGCAATGGCGCCAGGGGACTGTCGCATCTGGCTGTTACGCTGGATGATCGAATGCTTTTGCCGCTCCAGATCCGCCACACGCGCGCAACGCTGGTTCGCATCGCGTCACGAGTGCCACTATGGTGGCGCGGAAGGATGATGGCGAAACGGAAAGGACCGCGTTCTTGACCTTGACCCACGACATGGCCTTCGAGGCCGACTGCGTTATGCGGGCGAGGGCAGCGGATCCCATCATGGCCAAGGGCGTGATCGCCCCGGCAACAGCCGGATGGATTTGCGCAGGCAAAACTGGACTCGACATCAAGAAGCATCTTGCGCGGGAAGCGTCCATAGACTCTCGGAGCTGTCGCCTGCGCTGCCCACCGATGGCTCAATTCCAGCTCCCGGCAAGGCGCTCGGAATATTTGATCGAGACATATTGAGCGGATTCAACCGGTCGTTGCATCACCGGCTTCATACGGCTTAACGAGGAACGGGTCGAGGACCTCTGCAGGCGCTTGAACCGCCCCGGTATTACCGGAGACCCCAACTCCTGAGAGAGGGTCAATGAGCAGGACGACGCACAAGTTTGCGTCTGAGGTTCGCTAGCGGGCCGTGAAGACGGTTCTCGATCACGAAAAAGAGCATTCTTCCCGCTCGGCGGCAGCGACAGCGATCGCGGAGAAGATCAGCTGTTTGGCCTACACATTGCTGGAGTGGATGAAGAAGGCCGAGCTGGAACAGCAGCGTTCGTGCCGGGGCTCTGGCAGAACTGGCTGACAGATAAAAGGCGCGCGAGCGGGAGAACCGCGAGTTGCGCCAGGCCAAGGAGATCCTGCGCAAGGCATAGGCGGATTTCGCCCAGGCGGAGCCTGCCTTATGAGATTTTTCCGGCTCGGTAAGGCAAAATGGAGCCGCTGCCCGGCACTGCGGCTGCGGTGCCGGGTAGCGGCGGGGGACGGCGTCGTGCGGAGCCTGGTCTTGCAGGACCGCTGTCGAGCTTGACGATCCCCCGTCTTTTCTGATGACCTGAACCGGTACGTGGGCTGCGGGGCAATGCGCCGCTCTCTACCCTCTGCGGAGTCGACTCCAGCATGCCGATAACGCAGGGTATGCCGCGTTGATTCTACAGGGTGAAGCATGGCGGAAGGTGCATCGGGCAAGCCGGTTCTGGGATGGGAGATATTTGCCGCGGACGGCATGGCAGACGTGCATTTCTGGGTGAGCCGCGGCGAACAAAAGGGTACCGTGCCGCTCCCTTCAGCCATCCTCCTTTCCGAAAAACAGTGCCGAACCTTGTCCGAAAACCTCCTGGAACTGGCGGACTGGCTCCAGGAGAAGGAAAAGCCGGCCTGACCACGCCTGCTCCTGCCGTACATTCGCATTGGTCATCGCGACATGGTTACCGCCTTCCCTGCTCTCAGGCACGACATGTCAATCGCGGAGGCGAACGCCATCGCGCGCTTCTCCAGGAACAGCCGGATTCTTGCTTTCCCACTCCTCTACGGGCCAAAGCGGCATCGAGGTCGCGACTTGCGGGCTGTCGGAACCCTGCGGCGAATGCCGTCTGGCTCGGCCCTTGGCCTGTTCGATGTTCACCGCAAGCAACAGGCCGTCGTCCTCAAAAATATCGCTATCCATCGCTATGGCGCCAGGCGCGATGATCGCAGTTGCCATTTTTCCATGCTGCTAGCCCATTGGCAGAGTGAGTGTGCGAAACCAGATCAGCGCGCACGATGCTACCGGCGCTGTCCGGCAAAAAAGAACCCCGCCGGAGCAAACGCAGCGGCGAGGTCAAAAATTTGGGGGTTGTCGCCCCGGAGGGGTGGAGCGACGTGACGGAACCTAGCCTCGGCCGATGAACCTTCCATGAAGGACGACGCACCATGCACTCGGTCGCCTGGCGGCAAGGCTCGTTTCCCTGGCTTCGAACCGCGCTGGCACGGGAACATTGGTAGCGGCATTTTATGCAGCGCACACAAGGCGTCAGTCCGTCTGGAGCACTTGCCGGCGCAGCATATTGTTGACGCGCGTCTGCCAGCCCGGACCGCTCGCGCGCAGGGCAGCGACGAGATCGGCGTCGAGCCTGATCGAAACTCTCTCCTTGACCTGAGCCTTCTGCCCGCCGGACACGCGCGCAGGCGCCCCGGATTTGGCCTCAGCTTGCTGGGCGGCGACGTCGTTTGCGTCGGCGCCAGTCGGATTACCCCGACGCATGATAGAGTCATTCCTGGCGATCATTGCTTCCCCTGCACAACTGGAACGGCATCCGGCTTAATGCACGTCATGACCGCCCAGTCCAGCGGCGCCCTCTGCCATGGCCCCTTCATATCAAGAGATCCTTCCCGCTCATCGAGCAGATGGTGAAAGGTCGGCTTGTTCAAATTCTGCTGAACCGGGCGGTTTGCGCGTTCCATATTCAGGCGGCGGGCCAATCCAGCACGATCTACATTATTGGGTGCAGCATCAAAAGGGCGAGAGGCGGCAGGCTGGCTGCCGTGCTGACGTCAAGAAGGGCGCTTGCGTGCCCCGGACGATCAGGAAGACGCCGTCGGATGGCGAGTTCGCGGATGGGAGAAAAGAATGACTGTCCGAGTTTCAGGTGAGTGCAATATGAAACTCTCATCCGAGCAGGCGTTACAGCTTCGGTTAGCACAAGAGGAGCCGAAATGCCCGCGGTAGGGCCACTGGCCAAGCGTGCGCCATCCCATTTTCCGGCGTGAAGCTTCTTGCCATCCATCCCCATCAGGCGATCATTCCGGCAGGAGTCGCGGAGGAATCACAAGATTCTGGACAGGTGAGATGGTGTGATGCACTGTGCCATTGAGAAATCACGCATAAGCGGAGGAATGGAGATCCTATGGCCTATAAGCCGATCCGCAAGGCTGTCTTTCCCGTCGCGGGTCTGGGCACGCGATTCCTTCCCGCCACCAAGTCCGTGCCGAAGGAATTGCTGCCGGTTGTCGACCGTCCGCTGATCCAATATGCGGTGGACGAGGCGCGGGAGGCGGGGATCGAGCAGATGATCTTCGTCACAGGGCGCGGCAAGGGCGCGATCGAGGATTATTTCGACATGGCCTTCGAGGCCGAGGCCACCCAGCGCGAGCGAGGCAAGGATCTCTCCGCGCTGGATGGCACGCGCCTGTCGCCGGGCAGTGCTGTGTTCCTGCGCCAGCAGGAGCCGCTCGGCCTGGGCCATGCCATCTGGTGCGCGCGCGAGATCGTGGGCGACGAACCCTTCGCCATCCTGCTCCCCGACGAATTCATGAAAGGCGCGCCGGGCCGCGGTTGCCTCAGGCAGATGGTCGAGGCTTATGACAGGATCGGGGGCAATCTCGTTTGCGCGCTGGAAGTCCCGATGGCCGATACGCCGAGCTACGGCGTGATCGATCCCGGCAAGCGCGACGGCGCGTTGACGCAGGTAATGGGCCTGGTCGAGAAGCCCGCGCCGGGCACGGCGCCCTCCAACCTGATCCTGCCGGGGCGCTACATCCTCCAGCCCGAGGTGATGAAGATCCTGGAAACGCAGGAGAAGGGCGCGGGCGGTGAAATCCAGCTGACAGACGCCATGGCCGCGATGATCGGGCAGCATCCCTTCCATGGCGTGACTTTTGACGGCCGCCGCTTCGATTGTGGGTCGAAGGCCGGCTATATCGAGGCCAATCTGGCGCTTGCGCTGGAACGTGACGACCTCGCCGCGCCCATACGCCGGTTCGCCCTGCGGGAACTGGGGATCAACTGAAATCCACCCTGAAGGAATGGTCAATGCCGGACAGCCATGACAAGCCTCCCCCCGACGCCGCGCTGGTGAGAGCCATGGGAGGAGCCTTGTCGATCCTTACCACCCTGTTGGCTCGGCAGGGCCTGCTTCGCGTGAGCGATGTCAGCGAGCTTTTTGGCGTCTATGCGGTCGCCACAAGCGAGATTGATGACGCGGAAGGGCAGATTTTAGGGTGCTGGGCCGCCATGCTCCGGGACGTGGCACAAGATCAGGCCGTCGGATCCTCTGCGTCCGCCAGATAGCCTGGCGCGCCGCCGCTAGGCTGTCGGCTTGCCTCCATGGGATGACTGGACGAACAATCAGAAGATGGTGACCTCGGCCAGTCGCATCCCGGCCATCTGTCCCGATGCCGCCGGAATGCCCTGGAAAGGCCCTGCCCCGCTACTTAACCGACGCCAGTTGGCAAGGGTTCGGGATACATAGTCCTGGGTCTCCGCTATGCGCGGCACAGCCCCTTTGCGGATACGGCCCGGTCCAGCGTTGTAGGCGGCAAGCGCCAGATGATAGGCCCCATAGCGATCCAGCTGGGTTCGCAGATAGCGCGCTCCTCCTTGCAGATTTTGCACTCTGTCATAACGGTCCACGCCCATTTCGATCGCCGTTGTGGGCATGAGCTGCGTGAGCCCGAAGGCCCCCTTGGGAGAGATGGCGGACGGATCATAGCGGCTCTCACTGATGATCATGGCGTCGAACAGACCCACTGGAAGATCATATTGGCATGCCGCCGCGCGCATGAGGCTGAAATGGGCGGCGCGCCTTCGCTCTGCAATTGTCTCGAGAAATCCCGATGGCCGATAGGCAACTGGCGCGCAGCCAGATGGCGAACGCCCAGCGCCTGCGGCCTCGGGCCTCATCCATGCGGGGACGTCAATCGCCGTGGTCATGTCCGGCGCTGGCGAGGCGCCCGTGCCGTCAGGGCCGTGTGCCCTCGCGCCCGAAGCAGCCATCATCGGACGATCTGTTGTCAGCATCCCGACTTCGTGCGTCCTGAACGAGGGTCGTGAATCGCTATCCCTCTGCATCGCATCGGAAGGACTGACCACGGGCAGCTCGGGCCATGGCGATGGGACCCGCCTCATCTCTATCAGTTGCACCGTCCTGCCGGCCGTCATGGATTGGGCGGCGGCTGCGCCAGGCAGGAGCGCGATAACGGCCATGACTACCCGAATGCTCGGCATCAATGCTTCTCCAATCCTTGCAGGAACAAGCAGAGCGCCCCTGATTATGCTTGTCAATCCCCGCGCCATCGACAAGACTGGAGTATCCCAGCGATCGGAAGCGCAATTCGGCAGAACTCAGCGATCACCGGTCAGGAACTCGCGCAAGAGAGGAGATGGGGCAGCTGTGGTCGGGGGTAATTGGATCCTGCGCCGTTCCAGGTCCCGTCCATTGCGCCTGGCACACAGACAATGTGGTTGATCGATCGGCAGACCGATGGCGCCGCTAGGGGCCGCAGGATCGCTCTGCCGCCGGTTCTGCGCGACGCGCTCATACGCTGGTATGTCGGCGCAGGCAGCCAGCAGGACGAGGCGGCAGGCATAATGCTTGTCCAGCAGGCGCGGATCGGCGCCAAGTGGATAGCATGCGATTGCCTTGGGAGGTCGGCGCTCCCTCCCATATTGACACCGGCCTATCTCAGCGAAGCGGAAACCTATTATCTGCGGCGCCTCACGCAGTCGAACCGGCCCGAGCACCGCGCCGATTGCCCCTTCTTTCGCGACCAGGCGACCAATCGCATCACCCATGTGCACAACCGGGCAACCCCGGTCGAACCGCCAACAGGCTTCTTCCAGGTCCTGCTGCCCGCGCCCGACAAGCTCGCCCAGAAGCCGCAGCGGGACCTGATCGACGATCGTACGCGCGACGCCTCCATCCCGCGCCTCGCCCGGCTGCTGCGGCGGCTGATCGACCTGTCCGGCGTCAACCGGCTTTCACCCCTTGGACAGACCCCGGCCGTCCATTCCATCGCGCATGAATTCCGGGCCCTGGGTCGCGCGGCGGGACAGATCGAAATCGCTCCGGGCATCGAGTTGGTCCGTCTTCTATGGACGCATGCAGCCGCGCTGCATGGGAAACAGGTCTATGCCGCGCTTCGCAGAATGGCGGAAAACTGGCCCACGGGACATGCGCCGCAGGCCTTTCTCGCGCTGTTCGCTGAAAAATTCGAGGGCAATATCATCAGGCCCGCGGGAGCCGACCCGTTCTATCTCGCCAATCGAGTGCAATCACCGTCGGTTCGATCCAATCGCATCGGCGGGCCCTATCTCATCCTGGTCGTTGTCGGACAATATCCGGAGTCCCGGGGATATTCCCCGCTCAGAGCCTATGCCCAGCCTATCCTGTCGGGCCGCTGCTTCGTGCCGGTCGAGTCCGAAGCCGAACGCACGGTCCTGCGGGAATTACTCCGGGCGCGCCATGCCTTGCGGCGCGAAGGCGTTGAATGTGCCATCGAGAAGCCCGTCTTCGATTCCCTGACCCCTGCCGGTCCATTCCGCCCCGATTTTCTGGTCGAGGCCCGCTCCATCGAAACCGGTGAGATAAAGCAGATCATCCTCGAGGTTAAAGACAGCGAGCAGCCGGCGCCGGCTCTGGATCCCCAGACACCCTCATCTCCTCTGCCGCGATCGACGGCGCTCCTGAAGGTCTCGTCCAACGACTGCGAGCAGCACAGGCTTCCTCGAATGCTACTCGATGCTATAAGCTTTTGATCCATTCCTTCGCCAATGGTCATTGCCACATTTACTTTTGCCGTTCCGCACTACAAGAAGCGCCGGCATTGCCCCCCGAATAAGAGTCCCTGCATGGCACAAGAATCCGGTTCCGATGTCGCCGCTCTCACCGTCCAACTGCTAAGCGCCTTCGTTTCGAAAAACCCGCTGCCGAGCGATCAGCTGGCGCAGTTGATAAGGACGACACGTGCCGCGCTCAGCGAGGATGTCGCCGGTGAAACCTGCGTCCCGCAGGAATACAGGCCCGCCGTGTCGATCCGCCAAAGCCTTGCCTCGCCCAGGCACATCATAAGCCTGATCGACGGCAAGCCGTACAAGAGCCTGAAGCGCCACCTGAGAGGGCATGGGCTGACACCCGCGGAATATCGCCTTCGGTACAAATTGCCGGCAACCTATCCGATGGTTGCGCCCAGCTACTCGCAGCTTCGCCGCGCCGTCGCGCAAAGGACCGGCCTCGGCTACACGAGACGGGCCAATGCCCATCGGGCGAAGACGTCACGATAAAGGCCTTCGGCAGGCCACGACCCGATCGAAACGGCTGATATGCTCACTGCCCGGACGACTGCACGCGCATCCATGGCATAGGAGAGGAAGCCGCCACCGTTGAGGGAAGAGTAATCAGTAGCTGCGCGGCCTTGCAGTAGCGGTTCAGCCATGGCGCCCATCAGCATGCGGGGTGCAACGCGCGAAAAATCTTTCGATGAACAGCCCTGCGACGGCAACTCTCGTGGCCGGTTCTGGCGCAGGAAATCCGTACTGGATGCTTGACGAAACATTCCTTGAAGATTTGTCCCATGCTTCATCTTGTCGCTGCGCAGTGCAGGAAATCGGCAGGGATTGACCCTTCTCCCGACCCTGTGCAAAAACCGCTTTGCGATGCGTTGCAGAACGCTTCAGGGGTCTCGACGTCGGTCCGGTGCAGTGGGATATCGGCGTCGGGATTCCCCATCTTCAGCATGATCGGGAGAGGTCCGCGCTTGCTTAGCGTCGTGGCCCGCCATGTTCATTATGTTGTGAAGCAAAAACAACGGGTTGTCAGAATGTCCCGGCGCCAAGGGGGTCATCGTGTCGCTCAAAGCAACGGGGTGGCGCCGGGATCTCTGAAGGCCATAAGGGTCTGGCAAGCTTCAGGACCGGGCCACTTGTCACGACAGGGAAATGTCAAGCCGGGTCGGAACATTAATAGCCGCTGTTCAAACCGATGTCGAAACAAAATTTCGGACTTCTCAAGGAATCATTATTATATTGTCGTCCAATGCAGAGAAAGGATAAGGTTACACACGCATTCGATGGTCTGTAACCTGTTCGTTCCTTGAGACGCTTATTAACAGAATGGAAACACTCTCGGGAAAACCGGTGTTTTCGCGCCTGCCCTCGCCAACGCCGTCCTATCGGCGCGCCGGCCGAATTCGCGTACTCCGTTCCGCTGCGACCTCGAACGGCGACGTCGTATTGGCCTGCGGATCATAATAGCGATCGATCCTGTTGCGGATGCGGTTTTGCACCCGATTGGCAATCCGGCTGTTCAGGCGGCCGAGCGGCTTGATATCCACCCGGACGCTGTTCTTTGTTTGACGCTGGCCCGCCTGGCCAACGGCGGACTGGGCGATCTCACCCGCGCTCGATGCTACTTGCCCGTGGGCGTGGGTGGGCAGGACGGCAGAGAGAAGCAGGAGAACTCCCATCAAGGATTTGCGCGATCTCGAATGTCTTGCCATCATCACTCGGTCGCCTTCGCCGGACGCAACAGGAGGTGTGTGATCTGGCCCGACACTCCCGCGATGTCGTCGGACGATCGAGCGACCAGGGCAAGAATCTGCACCGGGCAGTCCGCAGGGATGCTCATAGCGCCTGCGAATTGTCCATTTTTCTCCGTCGAATTGGGGACGTCTGCCCGAGCGACCTCGCGTCCTGACCGGCAGCGGACCCTCCAATAAGGCCGGGAGCGCGCTGGCTGCTCGACCCCGACGCTACGGCCTTCCAGCACATAATCGCCTGGCGGGAGCATCTGAAGCTGCTGAAGCATGATTCCGCCATTGCCCATCGAGATGCTGAAATCGAATAGACCCCCGCCCTGGTCCGAGAGGATGGACCCCGATACCCCGCCCCGCGACGTGGCAATCCAGTCGAAAGACGTGGGCGCATCTATCACGGCCGTGAAGTTGGGATCGCGGGACCGACCTTTGTGGACCCCTTCGCGGAACGACGCATAATATTGCCACGCATCCTCGAAGCGTCCGGCGGCCAGCAATCTGTTCGTGATCGTTGCGCTCGCAGGACCGGAAACCGGAAAGCGCTTCTCCTGCAAGGTGCGGAAAAATGCGGCGGCTGCCACAGGATCGCCGTCGCTTCTTGCAACATGGTTCACAAAATCACTGCCCCAGATAGGCTGAGACCTGAGAAGCTGAACCAGCCCGTTGCGGATCGCCGGATCACCAAGCGCTGCGATGAGCACCGGATAGAGCACGCCTGGCGCATCCTTCTTGGTGCGCAGCGCAATGTCATAATGCCGCAGAGCGCCGACGATATCACCTTGTGCAACGGCAAGTTCAATTGCCATCAGCTGCGTGCGCAGATCCCGCCTGGAAAGCATCTGTGAATAGCCAAGCAGGCGCTCAGCTGCCGCTCGGTCACCCTTGAGCAGAGCAGCAACGGCAAGCGTCGCCACCGCTTCGACGGCGGTCGGATCATGCCGAAGCGCCGCATTGGCCACCGCTACCGCGCGAGCCTGATCGGCAGCGCTGGCATTGGGGCCGCTCAGCAACTGCGAATAGCGGCCTGCAACATGACCATTATTCGGCGCCAGCGCATATGCCAGCTCAATCCGGCTGTCGGGCAAGACCAGCGCGACCGACTGCATGACACTGATCGTGCCCAGCGCCGCAGCGATGCCGGCCAGCACCAGTCGCACGCTCCATTTAAGAGGAGCCTGCATCCGGTGCTGCACCCGTCCCAACATCAGGCTGCTTCGGCTTCTGGATCGCGCCGGTAGCTATAGCCATATTCATAACCATAGCTGTATCCGTAATGCGCCTTCTTGGCGTCGAACTTGGTAAGGACACTGCCGACGATCCGGACATTGGCGCTGATGAGCCGTCCAATGGCCTCCTTCACCAGGTTGGTGCGGATACCATGCGATTCCACCGCATAGATAACGCCTTCCACCTTGCTGGCGATCAGCGGCGCATCCGCAAGCCCCATGACAGGCGGAGAATCGATAATCACATGATCAAAATATTCCAGCAGCCGGGCAATGAGCTGCGAGAGCCGGTCACCTGTCAGCAGTTCGGCGGCATTGGGCGGCAGCGGACCAGATGACATGGCGGTGAAGCCCAGCTCATCCATATGAAACAGAAGGGACTGAATATCTTCTTCCCCGCTCAGGAAATTGCTGAGACCCCGTTCATGCCTGACACCTCCCAACTGATGGATGGAAGGGATGCGCATGTCGCCATCGACAAGGATGACCTTCTTCCCGGCCCTCGTGAGCGTCGATGCCAGGGCAAGGCAAGTGGTCGACTTGCCCTCGCTCGGCCGGGTCGAGGTGACGGCAAATGACCGCGGTACCCCGTGGGCGGTCGTGAAGGACAGATTTGTCTGCACCGCAAGATAGGCATCTACAAGGTCGGACTTGCGGTCGAGCAATGTTTCCTGCGGAACCTCCTCGATCTTGGGAATCGATCCAAGCAGGGGCAGGCCCAACTCGCGCTTCAGTTCCGCAGGATCTGTGATTCCTTCATCCATCTGTTCAAGAGCGAATGCCAGCGCTGCACCGATCCCAAGGCCAGCGAGAATGGCGATGGCCAGGTTGAGCATCAGCCTCGGGCTGGATGGCACCTTGGGAACCTGCGCCGGGTCGACGACAGAAATATTGTTGACGCCCACGCCGCCGGCGACGCCGATCTCCTTGAAGCGCTGCAGCATGCCGTCATAGAGTGCCTGATTGGTATCCACTTCCTGTTGATAGATATTATACTGGATGCTGCGACGGCGCAGATCGAGAAAATCGCCCTTGAGTTCCTCGACCTTGGCGCGCAGCGCCTGTTCCTGTTCCTGCGCCTGACGATAGTCCGCGAGAAGCGAACTGCTGACGCGCCCTTCTTCCCTCGCGATGCTGCTATCGAGCTGCGTGATCTGAGCCTGGACGGCATTGGCCGCAGGATAGCCGGGTTCAAACTGCGTCATCAGCCTCTTATATTCGGCGGCCAGTTCAGCACGGCGCTGCCGGAGGCCGTTGATGGTCGGATTGGCGAGCGCTTCCGACGATGCGCCGGCCTTTCCGCTTTCCTGGTAGCGCGCTTCCGCCTGGATCCGGTTGGCCGTCGCCTGTGCCAGTGCCGCGTTGAGCGAAGCCAGGTCATCGACGACGATGGACCGCTCGGCGCTTGATTCGCCGTTGCCCGACTTCGCGGGCAGATTGATGATCTTCGCTGCCGACGCATAGGAGACCAGTTGGCGCTGGGATTCGTCGAGACGTTCCTTGAGCTGCGCCAACTGGCGCTGCAACAGATTGCGGCCATAGGAAGTGGCTTCGATCTTGCGCTCGAGATTGGTCTGGATGAAATTCTGCGCCCAGGCATTCGCCACTTTAGCCGAGAAGTCCGCGTCAGGACTCGTAAAGCGGATGTCCACCAGTCGCGACATCCGCGTAGGACTGACGTTCAGTTGCTTTCGCAGGATCTCTCCGGCGATCCGCAGCCGGATCGTCCGTCCCGACGGAGCATAGCGGCCATTGACAAGCTTGAACGCGGGATTTTCGCTGCTTGCCCCGAACAGCTCGAAGAATTTGGGTGAATCCATGAGCTTGAGCTCAGCCGCGACGCGCTCGGAGAGCGAGCGTGATTGCAGCAGCCCATATTGCGTCTGGTAAAATTCCTGGTCTGCAATGCTCGCGTCGCGCTCCACACCCTGCAAATCGGTGACCTTGTCGGCCTCTCGCGAGATCTCGATCGTCGATGATGCGGTATATTGCGGGGTCATCAGGAGGGTAACAATCAACCCGATCAGGAAGCAGGCAGCCACCGCGCCGAGGATGACATAGCGCCACCGCATGGCGATGCCCAAATATTGGCGGAGGATGGGAATCCCCGCCGGTTCCGCCAGGGACTGGTGCAAGGCGGACGCCGCGTCGTCGCCGAACTTGGATGTTATAGCATTCATCTGGATCAGGCCTTAGCGCAAGACGGCAACAAGCGGGGCGGCAACAAGCGGCGCCAGGGAAACGATGTCCCGGAACAGCCGGCGTTCCGGGGAATCGCCCACGACGACAACGTCGTTGGCATAAATGGGCGGATCGGCATAAGCGCCCCGGCGGATCGCTCCGAGGTCGTAAAGCCCGGCCATGCGCTGATTGTCTACGGTCCGCAGGATCACCACCTGCTCCTTTCGGGCGAACTCATTGAGCCCCTTGGCCGAGGCGATGACGCGCATCAGCGTCATCTGGTTGGTGACCGGATAGAGGCCAGGCTCGGTCACTTCACCGTCAACCGTGACGACCTGGCTGACCGAACTCTTGATGTTGACCGTCACCTGCGGGTTGCGAACATACCCCTTGAGTGCGACTTCGATGGTGCGTGCCAGCTCGTCTGCAGTCTTGTTACGGGCGTCGATCGTGCCAATCAGCGGCATGGCAATCCGTCCGCTTGCATCCACCTGCATCTCGCGGCTGAGGTCGGGCACGTTGAAGATATCCACCCCGATCGTATCAAGCGGCCCGATGAGGGCAGGCCGGTCCGCAGCGCTCAGATCACTGCGGTCCGGTGCAGGCAGCCCCTGGCTGTCGGGTACGACCGTCAGCTGCGCACTCGGCTGGGGGGGCGGCGTTCCGGCACATCCCGCGACGCTCGCGGCAATAATCAGGGAAACTAAAATTTTGCGCATGCGTCTGAATTCCACACCCCAAAGAATCGGCCATGCATTAGATGCAGATATCACGTTCGTAAAGCGACGTGTTTGGCGCCTTGGCTAAGCCAGAGACCAGCAATCACAATAATCGCCATAAAGATCGGGGTTCGAGCTGGATAATCAGTGAGGCTCGCTACAAGAATGAGAAGCAAAATGCCTGATCCCGCTTTGGCCAGCCTGTGCTGTGCAGACCCCGCGCGCCAGACGCGAATACTTGCCGACACATACCAGCCCAGGGAAACGAGGAGCAGAAGCAAAGCCGGCAACCCGCCATCGAGAACGACCTCGAGAAAATCATTATGGGCGTGGTTGAAATAAGTGCGTTTCAAAAGCGCGAACGGCTCGTGGATCCGGAATATCGGGTCGAAGCTGCCGAACCCGGCGCCGGCGGGGAAGTAGGTGGCGACCATGGAAAGCACCGTGGGAAGACCTCGACTGCGCATGTCCTGTCCAGGGTCCAGTTCAAAGGCTCGACTGATCGATTCAGCCCGATCGGCAGCGATGCTGATGAGGACGAGCAGCGCGATCACACCGATCACCGATGCAATCAGAACCACGAACGCCCATCGTGGCGCATGACGGATCTCGTGTCGGATGTCGCCCCATGACAGCGCCAAGCCCAGGATGATCGCCAGCAAGCCCGTCACGATGCCCGCTCTCGATCCCGTCGCGAGGATGGTGAGGGCAAATAGCATGACGAGAGCAAGAGCGGCGGGCGCTCGCCATCGATGGCCTGATTGCCCAGAAAAGGCCCATCCTGGCGCGATGATGCAGCTTACCGCCAGGAAGAGCGCGAAATGGTTCCGGTTTGCAAAAATGCTGCTGACGCTGCCTGGCGTGTCGTTGACCCATGGATGATCGAAGGCGAAACCGCAAAATTGCCAAAGCCCGATCAGCATTGAGAGGAAGATCATTCCCAGTAACAGGCTCGGGAGCCAGCGCTCCTCGTTGTCTGCTAAAGCGCTTACAAGATATAGCGTGACGACGGGAATGATGAACGAGGATGCCGCATTGACGGTGGCCCATGGCACGATCGACCAGCTATGCCATAACGGTTCGCCCAGAGAGGTTTCAGGAAAGGGTTCCCGTCCCGGTAACAAGGTCCAGATGCTGGGTGGCAGCGGCACAAGCTGGAGAAGAACGAGGAGGAGTGCCGCAGCCAAGAGCCATGCAACCGCTCCTGCCTTGGCCGCGCTCGGCTTCAAGCCGATCAGGAGCGCGATCACGAGCAAAAGCCATGCGATGGTTCGTATTGCAACCTGACTCATCACATCCGCATGGGAGGCGCCCCCGGCGACCCACAAGCCGCTCAAGAGGAAGAGCAAAAGCGTCAGCGCTGCACTCGACGGACGTGAGGGGGCGATTGAGTTGACCATATTCATTGGCCGGTAAACCCAAAGTCCACGTTGAACGGCTGGATCACGGCCTCTCGCCTGTGCTCATGCAAGCGCCAGATTTTCCGTCCCGGCAGCTTCCGTTAGCACTTCCCCGAGGATCGCTGCGGTCCGCGCCATGTCTTCAGAAGAAAGTGTGGGATGGACAAGGAACATAAGGCTCGTCTCACCGAGGGCCCTTGCATTGGGCAACGGCGATTGCGGACGCCAGCCTGTGCCATCGAACGCCTTCTCCAGATAGACTTCCGAACAGGAACCTTGAAAGCAGGGAATCTCGCGCGTCGCGATTTCGTTCACCAGTCGGTCCCGTGACCAGCTTGGCGCTAAATTCTCGGGCCGGACATAGGCATAATATTTATAATAGGCATGGATCGAACCCTCCTGCCAATCTGGAGGGCCCATTGTGAGTGAGTCACTCAATCTGATGAGGCCATTCTCCCCCGCAAAGGGAACCAGCGCTTCATGGATAATAGTCGCGTTTCTGGTCCGTGCCTGCGTCCACTCGGACATCTTGCGCAACTGAATCCGGCCAATGACGGCTTGCATCTCGAGCATGCGCCAATTCGTGCCGATGCTCTCGTGCAACCAACGGAAGCCCGGAGGATGCGCCCGCGCATAAACCGCGTCCCAGCTCTTGCCATGGTCCTTGAAAGACCACATCCGTGACCAGAGTACCGGATCACTGCAGGTCACCATCCCGCCCTCGCCACCCGTTGTCATGATCTTGTCCTGGCAGAATGACCACGCGCCAACATGACCGATCGAGCCGACGCTGCGCCCCTTGTAGCGGGCGCCGTGGGCCTGTGCGCAGTCCTCGATAACCTTAAGGCCATGTAGCTCGGCCAGCTTCATGATCGGGTCCATGTCGCAAGGCCAGCCCGCGAGATGCACCACGATGACCGCCTTTGTGCGCGGGCTCATGGCTGCCGCGATAGTCTCGGCGGACAGATTGCCATTGATCGGATCGACGTCTGCGAAAACCGGAGTGGCGCCCGCATTGGCTACGCAGGATATCGAAGCGATGAATGTCCGCGGGGTCACGATCACCTCATCACCCTGCCCGATGCCCAGGCCATGCAGCGCAAGATCGAGCGCCACGGTTCCATTCGCGACAGCGATTGCATGGTCAACCTCCGCCCACTGGGCGAATTCCCTCTCGAACGCGCGACATTCTTCGCCAGTCCAGTAGTTGACCCGACCGCTCGACAACACCGCTGAAACGGCGTCCACCTCTTCCGAGGAATAGGACGGCCAGGGCGCGACCTTCTGATTCAGCATGCTAATTCCTTTTCGAGCTGCCGAGCGGGAACGCCAACAACCGTCGTGTAGGCAGGCACATCCTTGGTCACAACGGCACCCGCTCCCACCGTGGCGCCCTTCCCGATCCTCAGCGGCCGGCCCGGTTGCCCCTGTTTGATGACCGCCCCCGAGCCGATATAGGCATGATCCTCAATGACGATATTGCCGTTGCATTTCACGCCGGGCGCAAAGGTGACAAAATCGCCTATGACGCAATCATGCTCGACATAGGAATAGAGATTTGCATGGAAGCATCGGCCGATCCGGATGTTTGAGGTCAAGGTGACGAATGGCGAGAGAATCGCGCCCTCTCCTATGACAACATCATGCATTTCGACGACATTCTGAGCCCGCGCTTCAAACAGGGGAATTCCTGCGTCCGCACATTTGTCGGCAAGTTTGGCCCGTACCTCCGAATTGGCAATCGCGAGGCAAACCCTCTTTTCAGCCGGATTGGCGCGAAAGGCCTCCCAGGACATGACGGGATAGCCGTTCGCCTGACTCATCGGCGCATCGTCGATGAACACCAGGTCTGCGTCTTGGCCATGGCGCGCGCGTACGATGGGCATCACGCCCCGTCCGCAACCGCTCGCACCATATACGCCCAACAAGGGTTTCATATTTCATTTCCCTGGAACTTTGACATTGTTGCCTCTCCCGCGGCACTGATACCGTCCCGCGCTACCACTTTGAGTAGGGTGAGCAGGAGGATCTTCACGTCGAGCCAGAAAGTCTGATGATCAACATACCAGACATCCAATGCCAGCTTCTCCGGCCAATCGAGAGCATTGCGGCCGTTGATCTGAGCCCATCCGGTAATACCCGGCCGCAATTCGTGCCGCCGCAGCTGCGCCATCGAATAGCGCGGCAGATATTCCATGAGCAGAGGGCGAGGCCCAACCAGGCTCATATCACCTTTCAAAACATTCCATAGTTCAGGCAGCTCATCGAGGCTGGTAGCACGCAGGAAGCGGCCGAAGCGCGTCAGTCGCTCGGCATCACCTAAAGGTTGTCCCTCAGCATCATGCGCATCGCGCATCGTCCGGAATTTGATCATGCGAAATGGCTTCGTGTCCCGCCCAGGGCGCGTTTGCCGAAAGAGGATCGGAGAACCTAGGTCGAGACGCACCAAAATCGCAAGCACAGCCAGCACTGGCGAAAGCAGGAGTAATGCAATTGCTGCGACGGTGATGTCGAACAGACGCTTTCTCATCTGCGTTCTACCGCCAACGTTGTGCGCTGTGTGGTCCGGACGGCGGTGTAGAAAGGATCCTTCTCGAAATCGTTGCGCTTCAATCCCGCCGTGACCCAATCAACCCACTGTCCCGAGAGATATTCACGGCTCATGGAGCCGCGCGCGAATGCCGCTGCATTGTGTCCCATCGCGGCCAACGCAACGCGGTCCTCTGCAGCTTGCTGGAGGGCGTCCGCAAACGCCACAGGAGAGTCGGGCTGCACGGCAAAGCCTAGTTCATGCTGATCGATCATGCCGGCCAGCCAGCCCGGATAGTTGTTGAGCACCGGCAGGCCTACAGACAAATAGTCGAAAAATTTGTTGGGTGAGGTGCCATAGGCAAATTCGGGAATATTCCGCAAAATCTGTAGGCCCAGGTCCGCCTCCCGAAGTAAGGACGTCAAACGCCTTTTCGAAACCGGATCGAAGAATCTGACATTGGTTAACCGTTCGGCCTTCACTCGCTCGACAAGACGCGCCTTTTCCTGCCCTTTCCCGATAAGCGCTAGGATGATGTCGGTTCGACCACGATTGCGTAACTCGATGCCCGCATCGATTAGGGCATCGAGTCCATTGGCCAAGCCATGCGTACCGCAATAGACTGCGAGAAGCTGACCCTGAGAGATATTGTTGGCCTGCCGGAAGCTGTTGGCCGCCGGTCCACCTTCTGAAAAAAGCTCCACATCGCAGCCATTGGGTATCATGCTGATACGAGAGGCCGGGACACCCCGACGCGCGATCCCATCTACAATGCCAGGCGACAGACCAATACACCGCGTGGCCGAACGATAGGATATCCATTCCAGGACCGACATCGCGCCCAGAACGACCGGATTAGTGATCACTCCCATGGCGCGAGGCAATTCGGGCCACAGATCGCGAACCTCGAACACAAATGGCTTGCCCCGCAGCCACCGTGCGAAAATGCCGGGGATGCCGGCCGTCAGCGGTGTGGTCGTCGCGAATGCCAAGTCATACTTCTCGCGAAGCGCCAATTTGATGGACGCCAACGCGAATTTGACGAAAACACCCGAGCGACGGATGAAACCATCCTCATTGGCATAGCGGAGGTCGAACTCCACAACATTGATGCCATCAATCGTACCGCGCCGGCAACCCTTGTGAAACGGCATAGCCAGACCAGTTGCCCCTTGCGAATAGGATCCGCAGACCATCGTCACACTATGCCCCTGCCGGAGCAAGCGGCGTGCCATTTCATAGGAACGGGTGCCAGCAGCACCGTCAGGTGTGGAAAAATGCTGATGGAAATAGAGGATATGCACGTCAGAATTCGCCTGTTGTAACGATCTTACACGAATGATTGAACGCTATCTCAAGTGTCGGAATCTGCTCAATACGCATATAGTATCTGGATTCGCAAGCATTCGTGAGCGCGATTTTTGTATCGGAATCATTGCAATTTATCAACAAACTCATCTTATTGCTTGATATGCGGTTATTCTCAAGGCGATATGTGTCAGGCAGCAAGCGCCAACGGAGCACGGCAGCATCGAATCGTCCCTCGATCGTATCGGTGCAGGTGAAGCCATGTGAACGGAGAAGAATTTCGCGATGATGGCGCGCGCCGCGATGATCCGTGTAGGCAGCGGCACATCGCAAAGTGTCGCCGCTGCTCACAAATTCAACACGGTGGGCCTTCGGCCAGGCTCCGAAGAGAAACCGACCCAGTCGCGGCATCTGATCACGCCCATCGAACTGCACCGTGTTATGTGACGCGGTCCCCGCAAAATATCCGCTTGTTTCAGGCTCGGCATTGTAGCTGAACGTTCCCGCATCGCGGAGCAGATTCAGCCCGTCCACCCATAGATCCATATGCAGCAGATCGGCCTGGCTCGGACGAAACCGGAACCGAGGATAGCGCAGATAAACAGCTGCCCTCCCCGTCCGGAGCACGTGGAACCCTCCATCATCGAATGTGTCGCTGGCAGGCCGCGACAATGTCGTCGTATCCGGTGAAATGCCCAGCCAGCGCAGTTGAGCGTCCCAAGCCCCGTGATCACCGATGGCGCGCTGACCGCGGAAAAGAACCGAGGCCATCTGCAGCGATGGACGGAAATCACGATAGTCACTTTCCGTCAGTGGAAGGATGCGGACGCCATCATTGGCGCCAAGGTTAGGAGCATCGCCCGACGTACGATCCACCATGGCATCCAGCCAGCGGGTTGCTGCTATCAAACGAGTGTGCATCGTACCCGAGAAAGGAGCCAGATCCCACCGCTGCCTCCACATCTCCACGAAAGAATAGGTGTCGAGCATAAGTCGATGATAAACGACCGAATATTGGCTGAAACTGCCATCAGGCGCGATCAGATGGCGAGCCCGATTTTCCAACCATCTCCTGCCGGTGGCTGCCCAGTGCCTTGCCTTTGGCCAACCAAGCGCCGAAAGGAACGACCCTCCGGCAAACATCGCGGCCGCTTCGGACGTACCGTGGTTATTATCTTGCCCAATCGCATAGGACATGGTCGGAGCAATACGCTCAAGGTGCAGCGCTATTGTTTTGGCCAGCGCTGGCTCCGGCGTTCGCTCCTGTCCGAGAATGATCGCCGTCGCCAACAAATGAATGACCCGGAAGGAAGCCTCCTGCCCACATTTCCAGTTAGCGCCCAGATAAGGCGGGTTATCCTGCAACCATGATTGCAACCAGTGGTTAAGGGTAGCCAGTGCGTCAACATCGCCGTGGGACGCCTGCGTCGCGAAAGCGACGCTCCAGCTGAAGCGTGAGAGTTCCCAGACACCCTTGATATCACCAGAACCGGCAAAATCCGGAATGGCCCACCAATTGCTCACCTTGTCTGCCGGACCGGAACCGAAGGGGCTGTAGTGCCAATCTGGAGCTCCCCCCGACTGCTCGGCGCTGAACCAGTCAAACCACCACAGATGGTTTGACCAACGTTCATTAGGTAGTGGCAAACCAGACCGCGGAGAAGGTGTCCTAAATAGCGCCTCTGAAGGAACAACCCCTCTAATTTGCAGTACAGGATGCCGGCCACATTTCAAACGAAGCCGATAGACAGCCACCCGCGCGACGGATCTCACCCCGAGGCGCATCATAGTCTTCAAGTACAGAAAGGCATTCGATCTCATAAACTTGGGCCCCCCTCAACGCCAGATGGCTATTCAAAGCTCGCACTGAGGTCTCCCACGCCAAGCGACTTTCAAGACCACGTTTATCAATACAGAGCCTGATTCCCTGTTGCCGAGATCACTCAACACAGTCTCGACCCGATAGGAGAATTACCTACATAGCGAATTGTGGACGGTCGATCCGTCGAACGTTCACAATTCAGCTTCCCGACGAACGCTTCGAGCCAAACAATACAAGATCATGAACCATATGGCTTGAGAGTATAGGACACTTTTAGCAAACGAACCAAAATCTAATCTTATGAAGAACGCTAACCAGGGAATAATCGTGGCAAATATGGTCACACCAAACGCATTATTCCTCCAGTTTTCAAAAGCATATATATTAATTCTCCCCAACAGAATAATCATCAGCAAGAAAATCACGAGGCAGCCCGAAAGACCAAAGTTATAAAATGCTTCTGTCGCAGGAAAATATCCCATATTCCCGCCGATAGAGATGAAACGTGGATCGAAATGGCGGTCGGTGTACTCCCCACTAAGAGAAACAACACCTCCATTTATAAAAGACGGCAGCATATACACTGGAGAACTTAGGTAGCTTATTCCCAATCCGAAACCGCGCTTGTCCACAAAGGGAATTTCATCGTAGAGTGTACGAAACGGCGCACCCAACTCGTTATCTGAAACATCGAGCCACTCAACAGAAGCATTATCTCGAATAAAGTCGATGGTCGCAGCCACACCATCCGAAGAGATAACCTGCCTGTAATGTGCGAACGTCGACAAAATAACAAACAATGGAAGCACCACAACACACGCTCCGGAAATTTTCGGCCGGAAGCGTATGATTGAAAAAGCTGAAAACAGGCCACAGATCAGCAAAAACATCGGTCGCCTGATACCGAGATATGCAACGTAGGCTACGAAAAAGACGGTAGCGCAGTACAAAAACAGACGTGCTCTGTTGCGGGCTCCGTCAATAAGTCCGACAGAAAATATCGCTATGAGAGAGACCGCACAAACATATAACCCGATCTCAATAGGTCCTGCTTCGCGCTTTAATAGAGCTCGCCCCGCATAACCCGCGCCAAGATAGGCTTGGAATCCAACAGTAGCCATCACCGCAACCACACTGCCAACCAAGCCGACAAAAAATAGAATGTAGCTCGCTATGTTTATCTGCCGCGCACTTAGCTGATACGAACTTGATATACCATTATTAGATACAGAAACGGACCTAAAACGAACGAAAATAAGACCAAGTGCGAGGCCCATATGGCAAAATATGCAGATAAGTAACCCACGATCAACAATATCCAACGACAGGTCTTTCGGCGATATATGCGCAAATATTGGTAGATTCAGGGAGTAAATCGTAAAGAATAGAACGAAAGCTATGTCAACATGCACGATTCCTGCCTTTCTCGATGAGATTTCGAGATAGCAATATGCCAGTGCAGCGACGCCGCAGATAAGCGCAGCGGCAAGCGACAATCCAGCGACCAACATGGCCGCTGCTAGAACGGCGCCGAGAAAATAGCCCGTTGCCAATATAGGAGTCTGCTCACTCATCGAGTGTCCGATCTACGAATGATCTAATTCGCTTTGCAGGACTCCCACCAACAACCGACCCTGGCTCTACATCGGCATTTACGACCGAATTGGGCGCGATGATCGCATCATCACCTACTTGGATGGGGCCGATCAGAATGCACCCTGGGCCGATATGAACCCGGTCCCCAATTGTCGGCACACCCCCCTTGCCAAAATTCCCGCCAATCAGAACATTCGGTCCAATAGACACGTCATTTCCGATCCGTGTATGGCCGTGAACCACTATACCCAATCCGCCGTAGCCGAGACGGAGGTTGCGCCCCACTCGCAGCCCGGGTGAGATTTGACAGGCGAAAATCAGCCGCACAAAAATTGAGATAACCTTTGCCAGCCCAATTCTACTAAGGAAAGAACTGGCAATTGCGCGTACAAGGAAGCGAATAACATAGGTCATCGGAGTTCTTCCAAAATTTCATTAAACAGGCAAGACGCTCGTTCGATACTAAAGTGCTCCGAGATGAGATCGCGACCTTTTCTAACGCCTTCTTGCGGCTTCTCCGCGCGCGCAATGGCTTGCGTTATCCTGGAGGTGAGTTGATCATCCGAATCAACAAAAAACCAATCACCGGTCTTCTCCACGACAGAAGTCAAGTCCGCATAGGATGCCAGCCGATTTGTGACGACAACCCGATCAAAATAGAGGGCCTCCAAAAGCGTCGCACTTGTTTGATCAGAGACAGGAAAGTTAATACAGACATCGGAATCGCTCATCATCTGCATATATTCTTGATGATCGCAAGGCCTATCGATAAAGATAAAGCGGCTATCATTGAACTCTCGGCGCAGATCATTGAAATATGTCTCGTCACCATTACCGAGCGGAACAATCACCCTCTTGTTTTTCTGATCGCCAATTGCTTGAGCTACGGCGACTAGTACCTCTCTCGTTCGATAGTGTGCAGCCGTGTTTCGCAGAAGCATAATCTTTAACGTCTCACCCGACCCGTGCGCACCGGATCGTCGGATTAGGGCCGTTTGTTGGGTGTCTAAACCTGTATGGAAATAATGAGTTTTCATGCCTACAGTTGGAGACTTCCGCACGATTCTAGCCTTGGCATCCGCAGACGTCACCGTAATAGCAGACGCATTCCTGAGCACAGCGTCAACCATTCGGCTATAAGCAAACCCATGTGGACGCAATATCTCACTGCCATAAACCGTCGCAATATATGAGCGGCCGCTCAACATGGCCGATAGACCGTAACCCGAAGCACCGTGAGCATGAAGCAGTGTATCCGCGGGAAGCGCTCGTAGTCGCAGACCCAAAGCAATGTAGGAAAGCATTTTTCCACGAGTAGATACCAAATTTTCAGTAGCAAAAGTACCCTTCAAAGGATGTACAGAATACAACACATTCACCTGCCTGTTACACAGACGGTAAATTTGGCGCCATGTCTCCAAGTGGAATGAGGCAGGATTACCTAGGAAAATCATGTCAAACGCAATCTTCCATGAACGAGGGCCCCGAAAACGCCAGCGAAGCCCGAGAGGGCGCTTATGATGAGAAACATTGTCCAGTTTGATTGTAAGTATGCAACGGTTCTGACGATTCCGGAGACCGCCCATGTAAAGAATAGTGGCGCATAGAGTCGTTCTGATAAATAGTATACGTGAACGAAAGACAGCACCGCCTGCCCGAGGAAAAAAGTTGTTATTAAGGTTGCAAAAATGACAACTGGAGCACCAGGTGTTAGCCCTAATCCAACGGGATTGTAGGTAAAAAATGCGGAAATGGCCGCGCTGGAAAAAAGGCCTATAGCCGCTGCAGCGGCAAAAAGCTGAAGAAATCCGCCTTTTCTCAAGAAGGCATACAAGGATCCGGCAGGAATACGAAAGAGATGAGGTCGTTTTACCTCAATGAGCGACACCGTAAGCGCGTAGGCCGAACTGCAATAAGAAAATATAAGAAGGTAATCTGACAAATATGAATCAAGTTTGCTCAAGCCTTCGGCGAACACTATCCGATCGGACATAACATTAAATGCAATTAATCCAGAATGAGCCGACATTAGCAGCATTGATGTTTTGTCGGTCAGCATATTTCTTAAATTGCCGAAGCTTCCCTTATCGATTTCACTAAGAGCGACAGGTATAGTGAATGCCATCGCGACCATCGATGGCAAAATAAACCGATCACCATTGGAGCCATATGTGAAATAGACGCCCAACAATGTAGCGATTTCTAGGGTAAGCGCAACGCACATTACTCTATAGGCTTTTCCCACCTTCCCAGATGAGATCTGTAGATTAAAAAGTATGCGCTCGTTTACCCGATACGTAACATACAGAGAGACTGCGATAAAAACCGCATAGCTGTGCTCGTAAAAAGAGACATAGATAGCCGCTAATATAAGCGCGGCAGCGTGAACAAGTAAGAACAATGATATATCAATGCGCCCTTCCCTCCAAGCAACCACCTGCACGGGATAGCAGATACATCCGTGAACTGCGATCAGGAATATCATGGAATTTAGAAGAAGGAATGCATCTTTACTATAGAGACTTGCCGTCAGTTGGATAGCTATCAAGCTTCCCACCATGGTGGCGAGCTTCATCGTCAGCACAGATGCCGCTGGTCCACCAGCCGCCCGAAATACGTTAGTGCGCAACTTTTGTGTGGCGGACACTAGCAAGACCAAGCGCCGCGCAGGTCGAGGAGCACACCGTTGGGCTGCGGTGCGTTTCTAAAACTCTGATGATCAACAAGCATCACATGCACGTCAGCGGTCTGCCGCGCTTCTTCTTCGCTCACGAGGATCGCGCCTTCTATTGAGCCAGGGAGCCGATCGATGTTCGGTTCAACGACATAGACACTACCACAATGAAGTGAGGATAATTTGCTAACTATCTCGACCGCGGGACTTTCCCGTAAGTCGTCAATATCAGGCTTGAACGCCAATCCGTAGCACGCAATTGTGACGTCCGCTTCAGCCTTTCCGGGATCGGCGCACAAGTGTCGCGCTACAGCTTCCTTAATCTTGTTGAGTACCCATTGCGGCTTTGCATCGTTCACCTCGCGAGCCACCCGGATCAGGCACGCCTCTTCCGGGGTTTTTGACACGATGAACCAGGGATCAACCGCAATGCAGTGGCCGCCAACGCCCGGCCCTGGCTGCAGGATATTCACCCGTGGGTGACGGTTGGCAAGCTTGATGAGTTCCCACACGTCGATGTGCAGCTTGTCACAGATGATCGATAATTCATTCGCAAAGGCAATGTTAACATCGCGAAAGCTGTTTTCTGTCAATTTCGCCATCTCTGCCGTTCGTGCATTAGTAATCACGCACTCGCCATCTACGAAGATCTTGTACAGTGCAACTGCGGCATCGGAACATTTACGCGTCATGCCGCCGATCACGCGATCATTGTGTATGAGCTCCTGCATGACCTTTCCTGGCAGCACGCGTTCTGGGCAGTGTGCAACTCGGATATCCGAGCTTTCCCCAGCAGACTGGGGGAAGGTCAAATCTGGCCGTGCCTCGGCCAACCAAGCAGCGAGCAGTTCAGTCGCTCCAACAGGTGAGGTGGATTCCAGAACAACCAAATTGCCGGAGGAGAGGACCGGAGCGATCGCACGCGCGGCGGACTGAATATAGGTTAAATCAGGGGTATGATCGTCACCTTGAAATGGGGTCGGTACCGCTATCAGGAAAGCATCAGCTGGTTCGGGTCGGGTAGTAGCTCGCAAAAAGCCTTCCGTGACAGCCGAATGAACAGCTATGTCCAGATCCGGTTCGACAATATGAATTTTCCCTCGATTAATAGTTTCGACAGCGCTCGCATTTACGTCGACACCGACCACCTTGACTTTGCGCGACGCAAACATCGCTGCAGTCGGCAAGCCGATATAACCTAATCCAATAACGGAGATGGTGGGACTGGTCATGCTGCTTCACTGTCCTTATTCTGAAAGTTCCGTTGCGCCCAGTGAACCAAGGCGTCCGCAATTCGCTTGCAGGCTGCGCCGTCCCCATATGGATTGTGGGCAAAGCTCATCCGCGCATATTCCTCGTTATCCATCAGAAGCCGCGTGACCTCCTTCACGATGAGCCGCGCATCGGTCCCAACCAGCTTTACGGTTCCCGCTTCAACAGCTTCCGGCCGTTCTGTCGTATCGCGCATGACGAGGACCGGCTTGCCGAGAGATGGCGCTTCTTCCTGCACTCCACCTGAGTCCGTGAGCACGATATGCGCGCGATCCATGAGATAGACGAAGGGAAGATATTCCTGCGGTTCGATGAGGTGGATGTTCGGGATGCCCGAAAGCAGGCGATTTACCGGCTCCTGGACTTGGGGATTTAGATGAACGGGATAGACGATGTCTACGTCTGGGAAATCGCCAGAAATTGTCGCCAAAGCCTTGCATATCCGCTCGAAGCCGTCTCCAAAGCTTTCGCGCCGATGCCCCGTCACAAGGACCATGCGACGCTCACTATCGAGTTGCGGAAGTCGTCCCTGCACATCCCGCACGAGCGCGCCGTCGGTCTTCAGCCGTTCAACGACTTGCAGCAGCGCATCAATGACGGTGTTCCCAGTCAATATGATGTTGTTTTCGTGCACTCCCTCTCGGAGGAGATTGGCCTCCGCCGAGGATGTCGGCGCGAAGTGCAGTGTCGTAATCGCGCCTGTTAGCTTGCGATTGGCTTCTTCAGGCCATGGAGAATAAATATTGTGGGTTCTTAAACCAGCTTCGACATGCCCTACCGGGATCTGATGATAATAAGCAGCGAGGCTCGCTGACATCGTCGACGCCGTATCGCCGTGGACCAAGACGATGTCAGGTCGAAACTGCTCAAAGACTTCTCGCATGCCCAGCAGGACAGCGCTCGTAATGTCGCTTAAATCCTGCTTCGGTCGCATGATTCTAAGATCATAGGCGGCCTCGAGGTGGAAGATTTGCAGGACTTGATCGAGCATCTCCCGATGCTGTCCGGTCACGCAGATGCGGCAGTCAAATCGGCTGTCCGTGCTCAGCATCAGCGCAAGAGGCGCCATCTTGATGGCTTCAGGCCGTGTCCCAAACACGAGCATCACTTTGATCGACATAAGTGAATTTCCCTTTGCTTCATGGCCCCAATTGTCAGCGAGACCGAAGAGAATAGAATGGTGGTCGCCGACCCTCTGGTCTCGTCCCCGATTAGAAGCCGTTCATCAGGAAGCGACGTCTTTCACAGATGTTGGCGAGTGATATTCCGGGACAAGTTCACGAAGGACCGAAAGAGCGCCACTGGGTCCTCCCTGGCTCAAAAAGGTGCCAAGCCGGTCGAGGTTCGCAGACAAGCTGGGCCAGGCGAGCATGTTCTCCCGCGCCTGCATGATCCGCGAATGTGCGGTGGGGGCGGGATCATCGCCGATCAGGAGTTCCTCATATAGCTTCTCCCCTGGCCGGAGGCCGACTTCGACGATTTCGATGTCGCCATCTGGCGTGGTTTCATTTCGCACGGATAGTCCTGAAAGCCTGACCATGGTTTCAGCAAGGTCCACGATCCGAACCGGCTGTCCCATGTCGAGGACGAACACTTCGCCACCTTTGGCCATGCCGCCGGCCTGGATCACGAGCTGGACCGCTTCGGGGATGGTCATGAAATAGCGCGTGACGTCGCGATGCGTGATCGTCACCGGTCCTCCGGCAGCGATCTGCGCCTTGAACAGCGGCACGACCGATCCGCTGGAGCCCAGCACGTTGCCGAATCTCACCATGGTGAACAATGTGCTCTTCTGCTCCTGCGCACGCGCCTGGAGGATGAGCTCGCAGACCCTCTTGGACGCGCCCATGACGTTGGTCGGCCGTACCGCCTTGTCGGTGCTCACCAGAATGAAGCGCTTGACCCCCACCGCCTCGGCCGCAAGGGCGCAATGCAGCGTACTGAAGATGTTATTGCGCAGGCCCGCGATCGGGTTGCTCTCGACCAGCGGCACATGCTTGTAGGCGGCCGCATGGTAGACGCTTTCAGGCTGCCACCGTCGGAATATGCGGAAAACGGAATCGCGATCGGCCACATCGGCAAGTTCGGGCACGATTTCGACATCATGGCCTTCCTGCGCCGCTATCTGCCGCAGCTCACGCTCGATCGCGTACAGAAAATATTCCGACTGCTCGACAAGGATGAGGCGCCGGGGATGCGACCGGATGATCTGGCGGCACAGTTCGCTACCGATCGATCCGCCCGCGCCTGTCACCAGCACATTCTTGCTGAGCAACGAACGACCCATCAGCAGTTCGTTGGGCGCAACCGCGTCACGGCCGAGCAGATCCTCGACCTGGACATCGCGAAGATCGCTGACGGTCACATGGCCATCGATCAGTTGTCCGATGCCAGGCAACATCCTCACGCGGATCTTCCGCTTCTGCAACGTCGTCACGATCTGGCGACGACGCACGCGCAACGCACTGGGAATCGCAAGCAGGACTTCATCCACCTGCCGTTCTTCCAAGACCCGGTCGAGCGACGAGGAATGCCAGACCGTAAACCCGTCGATCTGCTGCCGGCTCAACCGCTCGTCATCGTCGACATAGCCCACGAGGGTAAGATGCGGTTCATGCCGAAGGGAATTGGCGAGCTGCTGGCCGCCGCGGCCGGCGCCATAGATGAGAACGCGCCGGCGATCCTCACCATTGCCGCGCGCCAGGTGAAGCACGTCGCTTACCACGAACCGCATGCTCAGCCGCAGGAACAGCATGAGCAGGAAAAAGATCATCGGGTGAAGCAGCGATGTCGTCCGCGGAACGCCATCGATCTGGATTCCTCCGAAAAGGATCGTGAGCGGCACCGAAAGGAGCGCACAGGCACAAAATAGCTTGCCCGAGGCGCGCGCGCCGGAAAAGCGAATGAGATTGCGGTAAATCCCGGTCCACCAGGCAATCGGCGCCCAGCAAAGCAGCGCTGCGGCAGAGAGCGTCAACAGCGCCGCGGCGTCCTGCGGCCATTCGCCCAGACGCAGCGCCAGCGCGATCCAGGCCGCGCCGACACAAAGCGTCCCGTCCAGACCGAAGGCAAGCCATCGCCGCGCCGAACGCGGCAGCGATGTAATCGCCTCCAACATATCAAGAATGGGTTTAGCCATTTCTTTGGTCATTGCTTGGCACCTCTCTCGATGCACTTTCCTGCGGAAAGATGGTCAGCTGGGAAGCGACGGCCTGGCGGCGCACGGACGGCGTATCTTGGGGGTCATTCGACGGTCACCGACTTGGCCAGATTGCGCGGCTGGTCGACATCGGTGCCCTTGCTGAGCGCCACATGGTAGGCCAGCAGCTGGATCGGCACGCTGTAGACCAGTGGCGCAATCAACGGATGCACCTTGGGCATCGTGATCGTCGCCAGGCAGCCCGCGCCGGCCTCCTCGATCCCGTCATAGTCGCTGATCAGCACCACCTTGCCGCCGCGCGCCTGCACTTCCTGCATGTTACTGACTGTTTTTTCGAACAGCGGGCCGGAAGGCGCGATCACGATCACCGGCACCTTCTCGTCGATGAGCGCGATCGGACCATGCTTCATCTCGCCCGCGGCATAGCCCTCGGCGTGGATGTAGCTGATTTCCTTGAGTTTGAGCGCGCCTTCGAGCGCCAGTGGATAATCGGTTCCGCGCCCCAGATAGAGAACGTCGCGCGCGCCGGCGATCTCGGCGGCGACCGCCTGGATCTTTTCCTCATAGGCGAGCGCCGCGTTGAGCGCTGCGGGCGCTTCGGCAAGATGCCTGACCACCCCATGCTCTTCTTCCCGCGTCATGCGCCCCTTGGCGCGCGCGAGATTGGCCGCGAGCGCTGCCAGCACCGCCAGCTGGCATGTGAACGCCTTGGTGGAGGCAACACCTATTTCAGGACCTGCATGGGTCGGAAGCAGCAGGTCAGCTTCGCGCGCCATGCTGCTCGTCGGCACATTGACGACAACCGCAATCTTCTGCCCTTCGGCCCGCGCATGCCGCAACGCCGCCAGCGTGTCGGCGGTCTCGCCCGACTGGCTGATGAAGAGAGCCAGCCCGCCCGGCTCGATCACCGGAGCGCGATACCGGAACTCCGAAGCCACATCGAGATCGACCGGCACATGCGCAAACTGCTCGAACCAGTATTTCGCGATCATCCCTGCATAGAAGCTGGTGCCGCACGCCACGATCGTGACTCGCTTTATCCCGGCAAGATCGAAGTCGGGAACAGGAAGCGTCAGCGTCTCGTCGATCCGCTGGAGGTAGGACCGCAAGGTCTGGGCAACGACGATCGGCTGCTCGAAAATCTCCTTGATCATGAAATGGCGGTGATTGCCCTTCGAGATCAGTTCGCCCTCGACACCCGAGTGCGTGAGGGGCCGCTCGACAGCTTCATTATCCTGGTCGAAAACCTGAACCTCGTCGCGCGAACATACGACCCAGTCGCCTTCTTCCAGGTAGATGACCTTCTGGGTCAGGGAAGCAAGCGCGAGCGCGTCAGAACCGAGATAGGTCTCCCCTTCCCCGAGTCCCACGACGAGCGGAGAACCAAGCCGGGCACCGATCAACAGATCCGGCTGCTGGCGAAAGAGGATTGCAAGCGCAAAGGCGCCGCGCAACTGCGGCAGCACTTCACGGACGGCCTCTACCGGGCGGAGACCCGCCTCGACCTGCTCGCTGATCAGATGAGCCACGACCTCGGTATCGGTCTCGCTCGTGAAAACCCTGCCTCGTGCGATAAGCATGTCGCGCAGCGGCTTGAAATTCTCGATGATGCCGTTGTGAACGACAGCAACCTCCTCGGTCGCGTGAGGATGCGCATTATTCGTCGTAGGGCCGCCATGCGTCGCCCAACGCGTATGGGCAATGCCGACCACTCCCGGCAGAGGCTCGGCGTCCAGTTCCTTCGACAGATTATTGAGCTTGCCAGAGGCACGCCGCCGCTCGATCACCCCGCCATGAACGGTTGCAATCCCGGCAGAATCATATCCCCGATATTCCAGGCGCCTGAGGCCGTCCAGAAGGCGAACGGATACATCCTCATGGCCAATGATGCCCACGATCCCACACATGAATATTCTGCCCCAAAAAGTCGGTTGCTGCTTATGCACAGCATTCGCAGCTATGCAAGTAACGATTCCTACATGAATGCTTTACGGTCGTTCATGATCGCCTTGAAATCAGGTGTGAAACAAAGATCCTGATGGTTAATCCGAAGCGAACTTTAGCTGTTCATGACCGCCCGTCAGCCGGACACTCCTGCCGGAAACCCGCAGGAAACCTTGTCACCCCGCGTAAAGCTCCGGCTCAGCAGTCCATCGCATGCGACGATCCCAAGCCTGTCGGCAGAGCCTGGACGATTCGGGCTACTGGCCGTAACCTACTGACCAAACGCCCGTTCCATCCACGGACAATCCGACCGGACAGGGAGTGGGCCGGCGCCCCAAAGGGTCGCGAATCCTTCCAGGAAGCGCCAACTAGGTAATCCTATGGGGTCAAATTGTTACAATGAGGCGTAATAGTCAGGAATCGCGTCATCATTCGATATTTCTATGCATGGGATGAAAAATATTCACTCGTCGATTCTTTTGTTTCCTCAGCTGGCGGCTCTGATTATGAAATAGCGCCAAAGCAATGAGGGAGCTTCCCATGATATTTCAGGACGGCGAGTTTCGCCCGACCGGCAAGCGCGAGCCGATGCTCTTCGATGGATGGGACTATGTGCCTGTCGCGCAGATGCGTGACGCCCAGGCACCAGGCCTGGCCTCCGCCGAGGGTACCGCAGGCACCTATAACGCTGCGACATCCGTCCAGGACGATCCCAATCCGCGAATATAGAGTATTTTCGAAGCAGGCGGCATCGCCTGCTGACTCGGAAGATGCGGAAACAAAAGACAAATAGAGCGTGGTCCGCTTCGATCTGATCGGATCAGGCTCCAGGTAGAACGCTGCGCTGGACGGGTCCGCAATTTTCTAGGCTCATTCTCTATGGCAGCCGAAAGCAGGAACGCGCCATGGGCCTGGGCCGAGATATCGTCCGCCCTCGCCAACGGCGCATCCCAATATACTGGCCTGCGCCAAATGGATCGCATCCAGTCAAGCAATCGCATGTTTCTCATGTCAGCGACAAGGCACGCCGCCGATCCTATCGGGGGCGGTCTCTGCTACTGAACGGGGCGCAACTGCCTTCCGGACTGTGATCGTCTGATCGATAGAAAAGGACAAAAAAATGGCGGCTCGAAGCCGCCATCCTTCTATTCTTTGATAGGGATGTCAGTTGCTGTCCGAATCATCGTCATTATCAGCGACCGCCACAACCGCAGCCACCGCTGCCACCGTACCGATCGCAGCCAGGGCGATCAGCGGCAGACCGATCAGCTTGCTCGACTTCTTGGACGATGTGACGGCCTTTACCTGCGATGCATTGGCAACCGAGAGCGCCGAAGCGGAGTTCGCCAGAGCCGGCGTTACCACCAGCGAAGAGGCCGCCAGGCCAGCAAGAAGTGTCTTGAACCGCATGTCGATTATCCCTTTCGAGGTGATATTGATGCCCGAATATCATTCGTTACGTGGCCATGCAAGAGCGTAGCGGCAACGAATCATGATACCAACGCCGCCAATCCTTTCGCGTTGCAACTATTCACATCTTTTGTTGCAGGATCCACCGCCCTGCGCCCTCGAATCCCATCGCGCTCAGCACCCCGGAACGATAGGCTCCGGTATCGAGGCTGATCCGCCCCGGATGCTCAACGACCTCGTCGAAGATCGTATGCCCATGGACAATGACCTTGCCGGGAATGAGGGGTCGATCCCTGACGGTCGATGCACGCAGAAACTCGTCGCGAATCCATCGCAGGTCACCTGGTTCCTGCTGTTCAAGCGACACCCCTGGCCGGATTCCTGCATGGACGAACACATAGCCCCCTTCGACGACCATGTCCTCGAATGTCCTGAGGAAAGCCCGATGCGCCGGCGGTACTGCCGCCTCCAGCAACGCTGCCAGCTCATAATAATCGGCCGTCTCATAAGCGGTGCGCGTAACGCCATAGCTCAGGATCGTTTCCGTGCCGCCGATACGGTCGAAAAAGCGCAACGCAGCGCGATCCCCCTCCAAAGCCTTGAGGAAGACTTCCTCATGATTGCCCAGCAGGAACCGAGTCTCGGGTCGCTCGATCTTCAACGCCATCAACCTCTCGATGACGTCGGCGGATCGCGGCCCGCGGTTGATAAGATCCCCAAGGAAAATTAGCTCGCCGCCGCCGCCGCGCAGGGCGTCGTCCGCGAAAATCTGGTCGAGCAGATCTTCGAGAAGATCGAGATGGCCATGAATGTCGCCTATGGCGTAAAGGCGGCGGCCATCGGGCACGATAACCGACGGCGCGGAAGCCTTGGCGAAGCGGGAGAAAATCTTTCGGAGCATCGGCCGATGCAGCACCTTGATGGCTCTTGAGCGATGAGAAAACAGCAATGGTGAAAGATAAGAGCGTTGCAAGCGTAAAAATGCGAATGCGGCGCACATTGCGCGTAACGTTCCTCTGGGCGATCGTCATCATGGCGCCGGGAGCCTCGGCGGTCGCGCCGCCCCCCTTCGAAGCCATTCGGGAAGTCGATGCGGAACTGGCCGAGCTCGGCTACAGGCTCGCCATTGCCAATGCGAGCCTGTGCGACCGCCAGGAACCCGGTCTTGGCCTGCTGCTCCATACCCCCGATCAATATGCGCCTGAAATACGCAAGGCGGCCGCGGCGCATTTCCGCTTCGAGGGGCCGTTGGGCGTGGAAGCCGTCATGAACGGATCGCCAGCGGCTGCGGCAGGCATTCGCGCGGACGACACATTGCTGGGCGTGGCGCAGATCCGCTTTGCCCCTTCAAACCCCAGGGCAAAAGCGAGCACAACAGCACTGGTCGAGGCGAGCCGGCAGATCATGGCGCTCCCGCCCGATCGCCCGCTCATCCTGCACCTGCGTCGCGCGGGCATAGACCAGCAGCGCGTCGTGCTCCCCGTCCCGGCATGCCGATCGCGCTTCGAGCTGGTCCTTGGTTCCCGGTTTGTCGCCCAGGCTGACGGCGAGGTCGTACAGATCGGCAGTCGCTTCCTTGCAGATTATCCCGCATGGGCAGCAGCGCCTGTCGCCCATGAACTTGCGCATAATATCCTGCGGCACCGCGAGCGGCTGGAGGCGCAAGGCGTCCGGTTCGGGCTCTTGTCAGGCATCGGTCGCAATGTCGGCTATTTCCGCCAAACCGAACTCGAAGCGGACATTCTGTCAATCTCGCTCCTTGCCAATGCCGGATTTGATCCGGCCATAGCCCTCTCTTTCTGGCGTGCCTTCGGTCCAGCGCATGACGGGAGCCTGCGCAGCCGCTCGCATCCGGACTGGAAAGCCCGCATCACCGTCATGGAGCGGGAGATCGCCCGGCTGGGGCCTCATCGCCCCCACAAGCCAGCGCTCCTCGCCGGGCGACACCAGCCGCTCGACGGGGACTGGCAAGCCCTGCTGGGCAATGAACACTGACCTACCGTAGACGCGTCGGATTTGCCCTCTGTCAGCGGGCAGGTGGGGGCGTCTTCCTGCCTGGGAAGGATGACGGCCGTTCCTGCCATCGCCTCCCGCATCGGAATCGAATATGATCGGCAAAGTTAACCCTGACGATCATCATCGACACCGGACGCGCCAGCACAACCCTCTGCGCTCCGCCTTCGCTCCGCGAGTCCAGCAGCCGGATAAGGCCCCAATTTTGTCGCAAATGCCAGATGCGCGATCATTTGCCAGCGATCAGGCGGGGCTCCCGGCGGCTGAGCCAGGCACTGGTTTTGGCGCCGCAGCATTCATCGCTGACCCGGGAACCGCATTGGGCGCAAGACAACGCAGGTCCAGCCATCGGCCGAGACGCCATCCAACCTGAGCGTCGCGCAATCCGACTACAGCTTGCGCGACGGGCCCTGGTCAAGACCAACCGAAGGGCTGGCTCCAGGCGAGCCCCTGCCGGGATCCACAACGCAAGGCACCGCGCCGGAAAGCCAAATCGGATGCGCAGCGCATGAAACCGCCGCTCGAGAAGCCGGCTGTCGGCTCGGCAGCTGCATAGCGCGTGATGGCGGAGCCGGACATGCGACTCCGCCAGGGATCGATCAGGCCACGCGGCTCTCATCGAGGCCTGTCCCCAGAGCCCCGATCCTGTCCTTGATCGCGAGCTTCTGCTTTTTAAGGCGCGCGACAAGCAGTTGATCAGGCATCGGGCGGCGCAGTTCCTGCTCGATTTCAGCCTCCAGTCGGGCATGCTCTTCGCGCAGGTGATTGAGGCGATTTACAGACATCGTCATCTCCATGCCAAAGTTGAGGATGTAGCGCTTGAGAGCGCAGATTAGAGATAGCATCGACCCCGCGGCGTTTTCAAGATGGGGCATTTTCTCTACCCGCGTTCAGGGCGAATATCGCCTCTGGTCGAACTGCCCTGAGAACGTGGCCTCGCTCGCGCGGCGTCGCTCCATCATCCTCGAACAGAACCGCTCGCAGCGCTTTAGCGGGCGGGTTCCAGCTGGAGTTTCAGCTTTCGGGTGACGCCGCCACGCAGCAGCGTCAGTTCCACGCTCTGACCAACCTGAAAGTCGTCCAGCCTTGCAAGAAGATCGCCAGGGCGCGACACCGGCTTGCCGTTCAGCGCGACGATGACATCGCCGGCCACCACGCCCCGGATGGAACGGGTAGCCGGAGTAATCCCGGCCCGTTCGGCCGCCGATCCCGGATTGACACCAAGGACGAACACGCCCTCGACACCTGACGCGCGTTTCAGCCGATCGTTGAGCTCCTCCTCGCTTTCCACCCCAAGCGCTGGTTGCGTATAGCGGCCGTTGGCGATGAGCTGGGGCACCACGCGCATGACCGTGTCCACAGGAACGGCGAAGCTGATCCCTGCCGACGCCCCGGAGGGGCTGTAAATCGCTGTGTTGATGCCGATCAGCCGCCCGGCCGAATCGAGCAAAGGACCTCCCGAATTACCCGGGTTGATCGCCGCGTCGGTCTGGATCAGATGCCGGATGTCCGGGCCGTTCTGGTTCGGTAACGACCGATCGAGAGCCGAGACGATCCCCTTGGTCAGGGTCCAGTCGAGGCCGAAGGGATTACCGATGGCGAAAACATTCTGCCCGACCTGAAGATCCGCACTGGTTCCGATCGGCACGCGGGCCGGCGCCTTGAAGCCCATCCCCCCGATCTTGAGTACAGCCAGATCATGCTGCGGACTGGCGCCGACCAGCGACGCGCTGAACTGGCGGCCGTCGGCCAACTGGATCTGCGCTTCCGAGGCGCCATCGATCACATGATAATTGGTGATGACATGCCCCGCCGCGTCCCACAGGAGGCCCGAGCCTGACCCCTTAGGGACGCTGTACACATTACGCGTCCACAGATCGGCCACGCGGCGGCTGGTCGAAATGAACACCACCGAATCGCGGGCATTGCGGAAGAGCGCGATAGTGGCCTGCTCGTCTGCCGCAAGGTGACCGCGCGGCGTGACCACCGGGCGCTGTGCGGCAGGGGCGGCCTGCAGGAGCAGAAGCGAAGCAACGGCAGCAAGGAGCATGATATTAACCAGGATGAGGAAAAGGATGAATCTGCGCGACTGCGCGATGGTCCGGGTGCGGGCAATTCTGGGCATGGTTTGATGGGGGCCAGCGGATCAGACAATGACTTCACCCCGAGCGCGATAATCTGCGTGGGTATGAAGGTCAGATATATTGCGACATCTTCGCCTTCTTCAACCCATCTCATAGCGTCGACAGGACGGGGGCTTTGAGAGGTGGCCCGGTAAAACTGAACATTGAGATAAGTGTATTTTCTGCCTGACGGTGGCCAGTATGGCTGCGAGACAGGAGCAGAGATGAGCAAACGACCCCGCCGGAACCACAGTCCGGCTTTCAAGGCGAAGGTGGCACTGGCTGCCGGGAAGGGCGAGAAGACGCTGGCCGAGTTGGCGCAGCAGTTTGACGTGCATCCGACCCAGATCACGACGTGGCGTAGCCAGTTGCTGGAGGGCGCAGCCGGTGTGTTTGGTTCGGACAAGGCATTGGAAACGGGCGAGCCGCCGGTTGACGTGAAGACACTACATGCCAAGATCGGTGAGTTGACGCTGGCGAATGATTTATATGTGGCGTTTCCTGTCAAGCGGCATGCAGAAGTTCTGCGTCGGACTGATTGGGCCCGCCTCTTCCATTCGTTGATAGGCTGCGGGGTCGATCGTCATCGTGCAGACGTGCGCCTGCCGCATCAACTTATATCCGGCAGCTCCATGACGGCTTGCCACAATCCTGCATGCACAGCACAGACGTTCGAGGAGACGGTCTCACACTTTTTGCCGGTGCATGCGCACCAATCATACTCTCGAATTCCGTCACCCCACTTTCAGGCCCTGGCCGGGACCTGAACTCTCAGATTTTTGTCATCAGGCGCTGGCCCTGCCTGGCACATCGATGCCTTCAGGGACTTTGCCCGTCTCGACATAGCGCCAGAGCGTGATCGCAAGCTTTCGGGCCATGGCAACCAGCATCACGCGGCGGATACGCGGCGATTGTCCTTGGGTTCGGGCCTTGTACCATTTCGTCAGCGGACTCTCGGCATGCCTTCCCTGCCCAGATCCTGGCAATTTCGATGAGAATGCGCCAGACCCAGCTGTTTCGGGCTTTGGAGATGCCCTGACACCTCCTCGTCGAGCCGCTGTCTATGCACTCGGCGTCAGCCCGAGGTAGGATCCCAGGTGGGAACGGCTGCTGAACTGCCGCGAGAATATCTCCCGCGCCATGATGGCTGCAGTCGTGCCGCCAATCCCTGGCAGCAGGCGGAGCATCTGACGCTTCTGCTCGACGACGGGGTCTTGAGCGTCAGCCATGTCGCGCTCTTTCTCGACACAACATATCTGCTCTTCGATCAGGGCCAGTCGGGCATATTCTCGTTCAAGTTCATGACGCAGACGCTCGGAAAGACGTCGGCCTTCGGCGGTGACAAGGGCGCCGAAATCGATACGGGTTGCCCGTAGTTTCGGCTCGATGCCCCTGATCCCCTGACCAAAGAGCAGGCCCTTGATCCGGTTGATATGGGCCGGGCGCTCACGGACGAGGCGTTGCCGCTCGCGATGCGAACGGCGTGCATCCTCCTCTTCTACGTCGGGAACGCGCACGACCGCACACACGTGATTGTCCCCGCGATCAATGGCGATGACCGCACGGAGCAGCATGAGGGCATCGAGGCGATCAGTCTTCACCCTGCGCGCGCGACGGTTCACCTGCAGGCTCGCGGGATCCAGCACCTTGCACATAATCCCAGAGCCGGTCAGGCGCCGCGCGAGCCAAAATCCATCATAGCCCGCCTCGTAGCAGACCACGATCCTGGATATCGGACCGGCTACATTGCGAAGCCGGGTCATCAACGCATCGAAATCCCACCCGCCAGGAGATAGATGCTCGGTTTGGGGTGATCAGGGTGGGCGATGGCTATCACCCAGTTCTTCTTGCTAAGCTCGATCGCCGCATAAACGGTCGTATGGGCCGGGGAAACAGAGGCAACTTCCTGTCCGGTCGTCATGGCCAATCTCCAATGAAAGAACTCAAGAGGCAGAGTGCGTATAAAAGGCACGTTTCCTTGTGGGTTCGTTGTTGTTTTCCAGGATAAGGAAGCATAAAGGGCGGAGACAAATCTGCCTCACCCAAAATTTGCCGAGGCTCTCGAGGGGGGTCTGATGGAGCGGCAGCGGGCCGCACCGTCACTTCTTAATTGAAAATCAGGCCGAATCGACTAAATGGGTTCGCGGAGGCTTTGTTGGCGGAAACGCTTGCATTGCCTTCTTTCGTTTCAGGCCAATGGCTTTGGCCTCAGATCGTTGATGACGGTCATACCGTAGATCCGATCGCCCCCTTCCGTCTCACGCCTGAATTGCAGCCGATGGACCAGGTCCACCAGCGGCCGCAGTTCGGCGCACGCTGGCGCTGTCATGCGGCGCAGCCGAAGCCCCCAGCTGATGACATAAGCGACGATGTCCGCTGTCTGGATGAGCGTCGTCAGATCGCTATGCACAAAGAACGGCTCAGGAATGATGAGCCGGGAGCGGCTGCGACCGTTGCGTGTGTTCACGAAGTATTTCGATACCTGGCCGAGCAGAATGTGGGCGGCGCTCCGATCCAACTCGTCGAATACGAGATAGCCCATCGGATCGCCGGGCAATCCGTTGAGGAAGTAGTAGAAACGCTCGAACAGAAACGCATAGTCCTTACGCAGCGCGTCTCCGCGTTCGGGACGCAGGGCCTCGCGCGGGACGATAGTCGCGAACACCCTCGCACCATGCCGGCGCGCCAGATCGAGGCTGAAGCGGCAATATTCGACCTTGGCTTGACCCAGCGCAGTTAGGCGATCCCGCGTCACCGCCGTTCCGTCGATCAGCAACTCACGCGCCAACTGGGCGCGCTGGGCGTGTTCAAATGGTCCGAGCTGAGCCGCGTGCTTGAATGTCTTGCGGTCGAGCAGCTTTTGCGCCTTGGCCTCCCGGCCATAGGCTTCAAACAATCGCATGCCGAAGATATGCTGCTGCGCATCCGACAAGTCGCGGATCAGCGGCCAGACCTTCCGATCTTCCACGGCGATACCCGCCAGCACCTCATAGGGCGAATGGCGCTGATCCTGCCCCGATTCATCGATGAACAATGTCCAGCTCACAGTCGCGCCCAAACCTCCATTTAATTGGTATGATCTTTCTCGACGAACAGGGCGCGGCCGTACCTAATCTGGCAGTTTATGAGAACCCCCTCAACCAATGCTGGTCTTGCCGGAAGCTGCCGGCAATCCTTGATCTGACAGGCCATGCCACACCGGCCATGTATGCACCCAAGCGAGTAAGTTCTGTCTCGGAATGTAGCCACGCGAATGTCCGCTTACGCCATGGGCTGACCTTCCCGCCGTCGCGTCGAAGCGGCATGTGTTGGTCGTCAGGAGAAGTGCCAAATGGTGGCGAAGATCTCTGCGGATTGGCTGCATGCGCTCATGGCGACTCGGCTAGCCATCGTAATTCGAGGATATCCAATCTTCCCGACCATGCCGGACACGCAGAATGATGACCTCGTCCTCATCTCCCACATCATAAATACCAGATGGGCTTTGTAGGGATGCGCGCGGACAGGCGGCGAGATCTCCTCTCGCAAGCGCGCGGCATGCGGGTAGTCTGCGAGAAACGCGAAAATCGCGCTCAGCCCTTCGTGATAGGCGTCGGCCTGAGGCAGACCGAACTGCACCATGCCTTCGAGAAAATGGCCGTCAGATCATCGACTGCGGCGCGTGCTAAGCGGAAGCGAGGCACGGTCAGGCTTACAAGCCTGCCTGGCCGATCGCCCGCGCCCGGATATTCGCCATCGTGTCGTCGCTGAGACCACTGGCGCGTGCTTCATCGACCAGGCGCTGCATGGCGGCAACCTTGTCGGCACGTTCCTGGTCACGGCGGATAAGATCGCGCACATAGTCGCTGGCATTGCTATACCGGCCGGTCTCAGTTTGTGCCTCTACCCATTGCTTCATAGGGTCGGGCAGTGAGATGTTCATCGTAGCCATGGCAACCTCCAAGACCATGTGGATAACAAAGATTGGCAAACTTTGTCAATTGAGGCCGTGGCCGTCCCATGCACACAGGGGGGCTATTATACAGCCGACGCTCCACGCATAACATTTCCTCGGTGGGGGCGCAGCGTTCTTCAGGCGGCTAATCCTGGCCATCGGAGAATGATCATGGAAAATGTCTGAAACCGTGAGTGCGTCCCCAAGCGCCCGGTCTGGAATGCAGGGCGCGCGGTCGGCGCGAAGCGGGCCCTGAAGCCCAAGCAAATTTGGGAGATCCGATTTTACCTCAATCAGCGCCGTCGCCTGCGGGATCGGGCGCTGTTCGACCTTGCGATCGACAGCAAGCTACGCGGTTGCGACCTTGTCCGCATGAAAATCGGCGACGTCGTCAGCGGAGGGCAGATCCGAACGCGAGCCATCGTAATGCAGCAGAAAACGGGTCGGCCTAAGCATCGCCTGCGGCCCGCGGGTCGTACATGTGAGACTTTCGTACGCCTGCCGGCGCCCGAAACCCTTCGACAAACTCGCCGTTTTTCAGGCAGAGGTACGAATGACGTGTTTCGTTCGGAGCGGCCCTTCGCGGATCGGCGGCGGTTAGCCGCCGAACGGGCAGCGCTGGCCGTTTGCTGATTGGCGGGTTCCGGACGAAAATTAAGACAAGCCGCCGCTGGTCGAGGCCGCGCCGCCATCACAGGAATGAGCCCATGAACGCGATCAGCGGATAGCCGTTGGACAGCGGCGATGGTCGGGTCACCCAGCCATTGGAATTAAGCCACCCAGCTTGCAGTTTTCGATGAGCGTGGCGAAGACCGATTAGGTTCGCCGCCTTGGCGCACACCGCTCAGCCGCTGCCCCGAACAAACTGGTCACCCGGCAATCAGGGTCGATGGCTATTGTGGAGAATTACATAACTATATGCGACCTGTACGATGGCGCCGCTTTTTGCGAAGACGTTTAGACTCCATCCACAATGTATATACATTTGTTGACACGTCGCCTCACTCTGGTAGTGTATCGCCATTGTAGCATCAGAGGTGTATCAAATGGGTGTTCAGGTAAAGAAGTGGGGTAATAGTGCGGCGATCCGCATCCCCTCCGCCATCATGGCGGCTGCTGCGCTGAATGTTGGACAGGAAGTCGAAGTTCGCGAAGAAGGCGGCCGGCTCATCATTGAACCCGTCTTGAAGCCTGTCTATACGCTCGAGGGATTGCTAGCAGGCATGAAGCCGGAGACGTTCCACGACAACGTAGATTTTGGTCCCCCGGTCGGCAATGAGATATTTTGATGGTCAGTCGCTATCTGCCTGACACGGGCGATATCGTGTGGCTGCAATTCGATCCCCAAGCGGGGCATGAGCAAGCGGGGCATCGGCCTGCCCTTGTGCTCTCACCTGCGGCCTATAACAAAACGCGGGGTATGATGATTTGCTGCCCGATGACGAGCCAGATCAAGGGCTATCCTTTCGAAGTTGTTGTGTCCCGGGAACCGCCCAGCGTCGTCTTGTCCGATCAGATCAAGAGCCTTGATTGGAAGGCGCGAGCGGCGAAGAAAAAGAGTTCTGTATCAACGGCAGTGATCGACGAGGTCCGCGCAAAGGTAGGCGCACTCCTCGGCATTTAGCTGGGGTCCAGCATCAACGGCTATGGCAGCTTTTAACCCCGCCCGTCATGGGCGGCGCTGATCCGCAGGCAGTGCGCTCCGCTGACGTAGTCCCGTTGCCAGCCGGGCAAGCTGCCGGTCGGCGCCTGAGCCGGTGCTCCGTCATGATGGCACAGGCGCCAGAGCGTCCGCTCCTAAGGGAGGGGATATCGCAAACGAACGGCGACAAGTGGCGCGACGCCGACCGGCGAGCTTTCGAGGCGAATGGCGGGTTCCAGCGCAAGCTGTCGGCCGAGGTAACGACGCCAAATGACTTGGATTGGTCGTGACCTGTCGACTATCCGAGCAGGCGCGGGCGGCGTGACGGGAGGAAGGCATCTGCTATCCCGATTTCGAGGGCAATGCCCGAATCGCGTTTAACTTCGTGTTCATCGAGCGTCAGGTCGAGGGCAAGCCTGAACCGGAACGCCGCGCCCTCCGCTTTCTTCAAGCCGAAATCCGCGCGAATTCTGCGAGTGCTCCTTGGCGAACCGTCACACGCATGGCGCGTGACCGACCTTGCTGAAGCCTCCACGGGTCAGCATCGGGCATGTCAGCACAATCGGGACTGCATTGCGGGAGCGGGACTGGACTCAGCAGTCCGATGGCGGCCTGTTGCTCACCGATCCCGACGGGTTGCCCGATGAGTGGAGCCGCAATTATGAACCGCCCAAAGGAGAAGAGGTCCGCCTTTACACCCACCTCCACGGCAAGGCGCTAACGGAGCGTCTGCGCGAAATCCCGGCGGAGGAAGGAAATCCGGTCCTTGCCTCATTCAGTGCAGCCCACTGGCTCGCTCCCTTCGGGACGGGTCGCACACCGACCCTAAAACAACACCAAGCCATGCCGCGAAGGTTCGCACTCGCCTGCTAACACATTGATATTATATTAGGGGGAAATAGCGCCAAGCCTGCAACTATGGCATAAATCCGACGATCCTCGGGTCATTTGTTTAGCCGTTCCTGTACGGAATCCTCTATTCCTTCGTGATATCTAATCCTCACTTTGTAAATGCTTTGCCACAAGTGAAGCAATCGTTTATCAACAGCCCGACTCAACCCCCCAAAAAGGACCCCCTTTCGGTTGAGTCGCTGTGTCGATCCGCATCAGCAGACGACACAGGGCATCCCGGCGCCGTCCCCATCCCTACGAGGATATGGCGCCGGGATCGCAAAAATGGGTGGCGTTGCTGTCATCGGTCAATTCACACAATTCCATGCGCAAGGATTCCGGCGTACCGCTCGCCGGCGTGGGTTCTTGATCTCCATGATTTTGCGCGACTTCCAAGACATTCAGGGCCGATTGGGAAGCGATAGCGCCGTCCCCTCGCCCAGGTCCGGGATTTGCCAGACAGCCTGCTTCTCCAGAGGTTATTCACCGTCGGCAGGAGCATGACCGCCGCCGCGGTCGCGGGTGAACCGGTTTGCCGCTGTTCACGCTTCTCCTGGACGGCGCGATCGCTCCATTCCGGGCGGTGACGGAGGCCAGGCCGCCAACCGTCGTCGCTTCGATGCAGGGCGCGCGTAGCGCTTGCTTCATACGACGAGGTTGTCGCCCCGGCGACCCGCGTAGAGCGCAGGACGCCGTCGGCGCGGCCCGCCGCATGGACGAGACTGCCTCCGTGGCCGCCTCATCCAGTCCGATCCTTGACCCAGGACCCGCGACCGATGATCATGCAGATCCGGATCGATCCTGTCCTCGCCCATGTCGGCACTCGCCGTCATGCGGCGCTTGCCTCTCAGCCAAGGCCCGCCCTACAAGCATCCTATGGGCGGGGCGGGGATCATCGATGACGGGACGTGGCAACGCCTGGCCAAGACCAGGCTGCGCGCGCCGATGATGCGCCATGACGGGTCTGATGAGAAGCATGCCGCCCGCCCTGCAAGCATGGGCGATCGCGACACCGTCGCACGGAGCGGCTTTACCGCACCGTTTCTCATGACGTGCATCATGACGTCCAGCGTCACCCGCCCGCCGATACACCATGCGAACGAGATCGGTCGCGCGACCGGCCGCAATTCCCTCGTCCCGGCAGCAAAAGCACGCCCGCGCCAACGATCCCCTCGATCCTGATCATGCTCGGCCGGACGAAGACCTTCAAGCCCAGCATCTGGGCCAAGCTGCTTCTGGTCGAAAGCTGGAAGATCGTTCTGAACCGGGCCACGCCCGGCATCGTCGACATCGTCTCGTCCAGGGCAGAAAAGGTGCGCTGTCTGGACATCCTTTCCGTCACCAGCAGCAAGGCTCTTCTCTGGCACAGCGTCGAAATACGATCGAAGGGCCGCGTCGAGTCCTTTTCGGGGCTTTCCGCCAGCTCCGCCCAGGAACTCAAGGATGCGCTGCTGACCTTCATCAATGCTCATCTTGGCGACCTCATCGAAGACGGCAAGGACCGGCTGCCGGACGTCGATACCGCCATCCGCCAGATCACCGATGCCAAGCGGCAATATCTTGCACAGGCCGATGTCAGCCAGGCGGTGGCGCTTGTTTCCGGTGCAGCCTCAAGCGCCCTCTCCCACCCGCTCTTCCATCACGCCCTGCTCCCGGCCAGGGTGCGCGGCTATCTGCCCGCATCGTTCAGGATGATCACCGATCCAGCCGTGAGGCAGCAGTATAACGACGAATTCGTGGCGCATGAACTCACCAGCTTCGCTGCCTTCTTCGACGATCTGGGCGGGGTTTCCATGGCGCGCGAGCAGCGGGAGGCGTGCATCCGCCTTGAGGACAGCAATCTGCTGGTCGCATCCGCCGGTTCAGGCAAGTCCGCAACCATGGTGGGCAAGGTCGCCTATGTGCTCGAAAAGGGTCTGTACGCGCCTGAGAACATCCTGGTCCTGGCCTTCAACAGAGACGCCGCGGGCGGGCTTAAGGAACGCATCGCCCGGCAGCTCGGGGTCGGGCAGGAGACGCTGGGATGTCGCGTCACGACGTTCCATGCCCTGGGGCGCGGGATCATAGAGGAGGTCGACGGCCGCCCTCCCCAACTTGCCAGCTGGGTGGAAAACGCGGCCGGGGAAGCCCGGTTCATCGACACGATCATCAAGGAACTGACCCGGAGCGATGCGCAGTTCCGCCGCCTCTGGCTCGACCTGCTGACCCTCTACCCCAAGGCCGACATCCCCCTCGATGCCTTCGGGTCGCAGGAGGATTATCGCCGTTACATAGCCGACAACCAGGGCAAGCGCCCCGGCAGCATCGGAACGATGGCGCCCGGCATCTACGTCAAATCCCTCCAGGAGCAGCGCATCGTCAACTGGCTCTGGCTGCGGACGATCGACTTCGAATATGAAAAGCAGGTCCAGGTCCCCACTCCGGACGATCCCGAGCGCCCGTTCCGCTATGTCCACCCCGACTTCTTCTATCCGTTCAGCCAGACGATCCACGAGCATTTCGCGATCGACTCAAAGGGGAACTCCCCGTTCCCCCATTATGTCGAACATGCCCAGCTCAAGCGGGCAGGCTATGCCAGCATCGAGGCGGACTTCATCGAGACCACATCGGGGCAGGCCGACGAAGGCGTTCTCCTGGACACCCTGGAGACCGAACTCACCAAACGGCGCGTCCCCATGGCGCAGCGGTCCGACGAGGAGATCCTGAAAGCCGTCTCCCCGCTGGTCGTGACCCACTATCACAAGATTATCGGCGTCTGCGTCAAACACATCCGCGCCAATCGTCTTACCGCCGCCGTCCTGCTCAAGAAGGCGCAGGAGCTGCACGACAAGGCGCGGGCCACGCATTTCGCCCAGCTCGTCTGGAAGATCGCCGAGGCCTATCGCGACAGGCTGGAGGAGGCGAAGCGCATCGATTTCGACTCCATGATCGGCGACGCGATCGATATGGTGGAAACAGGACGCTATCAAAGCCCCTTCTCGCTCATCCTCGTCGATGAATTCCAGGACATCTCGGGTCCCCGCGCAAACCTTATCAAGGCGCTCAGGCACCAGAAGCCGTTCACCAAGATCTTCGCCGTGGGTGACGACTGGCAATCCATCTACCGCTTCGCCGGTTCCGACATCTCCCTATTCACCGACTTCAAGAGCAGCTTTGGACCATCCTGGCAGGGATTCCTCCAGCAGACCTATCGCTGTAACCAGTCGCTTGCCCAGACAGCCGCCGCCTTCGTCCAGCAAAACCCTGACCAGCTCAAAAAGACCGTCGTTTCATCCCGCCCAGCCATCCCGAGATCGATCCGCATCGTCCCGGTGCGAGTGGAAAGAAACAGGCCCAGCTTCCAGGATGCTTGTTTCACCCTTCTTGAACGCGTTGACGCCTTCCTGGAGGGGCAGGCTTCCCAATGGCGAACGGACGACCGTCCAAGGCTCAAGGTGCTCGTCCTGTGGCGCTACAACATGCTGGACCCGTTCAGGAACCGAACACCACGCTTCGCCAATATCGAGGTTTCCGGCCTGTCGTTCCACAGGTCCAAGGGCCTGGAGGCGGACTACACCATCCTGCTCGACGTCAGCGAGGGCGATTATGGGGTGCCCAGCCGGATAGAGGACGACGAACTGCTCAACCTCGTCATCCCCCGGCCCGAAACATATCCCTTTGCCGAAGAACGGCGCCTGTTCTATGTGGCGCTCACCCGGGCGAGCCGTGGCGCATTCCTTCTGTGCAATGACCGTCAGCCGTCCCGATATATCCGCGAGCTTGCCGAAATAGCCGGCGAAAACCTGCGGTTCGAGACAGTCCATGGGCGAGCGCTGGAGCAATGTCCCAAATGCCTTGTCGGGCAGCTTGTCCAGCGTACCGGGCCCGACGGCTCCACCTTTCATGGATGCAGTTCCTTCCCCTCGTGCAGACATGTGGTCCAGGACACAGGAACGCTTTCGCGAGAGCCCCGCGCGATCGCTGCCCGACGCATGGCTTAGGCTCGCCGGCGTGGCCGTTGCGCAATGCCCCTGACCAGATCGCGAAAGACAGCCACACTCCGCCCGAGGTCCGCCATCATCATTGTCCCACCTCTTCCAGGCCCTGATCGGGCTGAAGGGATATGCTCGAGCGACAATAGGCGCACGCGTCAGCCACACCGACCTGCCCGCCGGTCGCTCTGGCCGACCAAAGACGCTGGATTTGATCAGTGACATTGGATAAAGGAATTTAACGATTGTAGTTTGATGTTTCATATATCATGCGGGGACCCATGATCACCTCTCAGCAGATGCGGGCCGCGCGAGCCTTGCTCGGAATCGACCAGCGCCAGCTCGCCGCTCTTGCGAGCGTGTCCCTGCCGACGATCCAGCGTATGGAAGCCTCCGACGGACAGGTGCGAAGCGTCGTTGATACCTTGGTCAAGGTGATCAGCGCCCTTGAAGCGGCGGGGATAGAGATCATCGGCGAGAATGCCCCAAGCAACGGCGCGGGACGTGGCGTGCGCCTGAAGGAAACGGCCGCCGGGCGGCAACCCAGGCGCGTGCCCTCTGTGCTGTTCGATCAGACGGCCGAGGACGATGGATCGTAACGCGCGGCTTGTCGCCTTCACGCCCAAGCTGATCACCGTCCTGCGCGAGGGCTATTGCGCCGAGCGCCTGCGGCGCGATTGCATTGCCGGGCTCACGGTCGCGATTGTCGCCCTCCCCCTTGCCATGGCGCTGGCGATCGCAAGTGGGGCCTCGCCCGACAAGGGGCTTGTCACGGCTGTCATAGCCGGCTTCCTGATCTCTGCGCTCGGCGGCTCGCGCGTCCAGGTCGGTGGGCCGACGGGCGCCTTTGTCGTCGTCGTTTTCGGGGTTATCGCACAGCACGGCTATGACGGTCTGCTCCTGGCGACGCTGATGGCAGGACTGATGCTGATCATTGCTGGATATTCCGGTCTGGGCGGTCTCGTCCGCTTCATTCCCCAACCCGTCGTCGTCGGCTTCACCGCAGGCATCGCCGTCATTATCGCATCTAGCCAGGTGAAGGATTTTTTCGGCCTGAGGATAGAGGGCGGCGTCCCTGCCGATTTCATCCCCAAATGGCAGGCCTATTTCTCTGCGCTGGGCAGCGTTCATATCCTGAGCCTCGCGATTGGCGCCGGGTCGCTGGCCCTGATCATCATACTTCGCAAATGGGCGCCACGGGCGCCAGGCTTCCTGATCGCGGTCATATTGACCGCCGCGATGGCCGCGCTTCTCCAACTGCCGGTGGAAACGATCGGATCGCGCTTTGCGAACCTGCCCACCGGGCTTCCTGTCCCCTCGTTCCCCGACCTCTCTCTTGCCAAGCTTCAGGCCGTCGTCCCTTCCGCGTTCACGATTGCCTTTCTGGCGGGGATCGAGGCACTTCTGTCCGCGGTCGTGGCCGACGGCATGATCGGATCAAGGCATCGCTCCAATCAGGAACTTGTCGGCCAGGGCGTGGCTAACATCGCCTCCGCATTGTTCGGTGGCCTGCCGGCCACGGGGGCCATCGCCCGCACCGCGACCAACATCAAGGCGGGCGCCATCACCCCCGTTGCCGGCATGATGCATGCGCTGTTCCTGTTGCTGTTCATCCTGTTCGCTTCGGATCTCATGGCCTTCGTGCCGCTGGCAACTCTCGCTGCCATCCTGTTCGTGGTGGCGTGGGGCATGAGCGAACATCATCGCTTCATTCAGCTTCTGCGAATGCCCAATGGCGATCGCGGCCCGTTGCTGCTGACCTTCGGTCTCACTGTCCTGGTCGACCTCACCGTTGCGATCGGCGTCGGCGTAACGCTCGCTTCGCTGCTTTTCATGATGCGCATGAGCCGAACCGTGGAGATTGCCAGCGACAGCGGCAATGGAGCGGCGCCATTGGGAGAAGGTGAGGACATCCACCAGCGCGACGCGCTTCCGCCCGGCGTCGAGGTGTTCCGTGTCGATGGACCGGTCTTCTTTGGCGTCGCGAATGAATTGCTCGATACGCTGCGGCGCGTCGGACCGGCACCCAAGGTCATCATTCTTCGGTTGCGGCAGGTGCCGCTGCTCGATGCCAGCGGCGTAAGCGCGATCGAGGAAATCGTCCGGCAAGCGGCATCCGCCGGCACGCAGATCATAATATCAGGCATTCAGGCACAACCCATGGCGATGCTCAAGCGTGGTACACTGGGCGAGCGGACCGGCGCCTGATCTTCAGCGATGATTTTCCTGATGCGCTCCGTCTCGCGCGAGCCATCACTCTTGCACCAACATCCGCAGCCCAGCGACCCCACTAACCACCAGCTCCAGGAACTTGAAATGAGCGATACAAACGATGACTATGTGTATGACGAAGCTTCGGGCGAGTGGATCTCCGCGGCGGAGGCTGCCGCCAAGGATCGCGAGGGCGACAAAATCGAAGTGCGTGATTCCGCCGGCAATCTCCTGGCGGATGGCGACAGCGTCATCACGATCAAGGATCTGAAGGTAAAGGGTGCCGGGCAGACGCTGCGCAAGGGCACCGTCATCAAGTCGATCAGGCTGACCGGCGACGCACAGGAAATCGACTGTCGCTACGAGGGTATCAAAGGCCTCGTCCTGCGGGCCGAGTTCGTACGCAAGCATTGATTTGCGGATCGCGAAAATGTGTGGCGGCGCCTGGAAGGGTGCTCCATGCCATTGTCGTCAGGACGCTTTTGCAACGGCTCAGCACCAAGGGTGCTTGACCGAACATCGGGCTGATCAACAACGACAGGCAAGTGACCGAAAGGACGTTACCTTGCCTCCTGTTCGCAGAGGCTGACTTATGCACCGCCCTTTCCATGTTTCTTCCTGGCAACTGACGCTGGCATGCGGCCTTTTCAAGCTCCTGCTGGCAGCGGCCGCTCTTGCCGCGCCGATTACGCAGGTCATGTTCTGCCCCGTCTCGTTGGCTGGATTCTCCTGGCCGGCGGTCTGTCTGAACTGATACTCTCCTGGGCGGGGCGTCACAGCTGGACCGGCCGTCTCACATTCGGATCAGGCGCCCTGACGGTCATCCTGGCCGCCCTGTTCATCGGCGCGCCCTGGCACGGCCTCCATCCTCTTGCGCCCGCTGTGATGATCTGGTTGCTCCTGCGAGGAATCCTGTCGCTGGACGTCGGCTTTCAGTCGCGTTTCGGTCCGACGGCCAACTGGGCATGGCTCCTGGCGCGAGGCTTCGTTGATTTTGGATTGGGCCTCGCGCTGATGGCAGGCGCACCGCTGGCGATGTTCGCCATCCTCATCTTCGGAGAGGCCAGGGAATTTGTGACCGTCTTCTCGGCCACTCTCGCGGTAAGTTTTGCAGTCGCGGGCATGGGTCTCATAGCGATCGCCCTCACGGTGCAGCGCCAGAACCGTACCGATCCGCTTCCTTCAAACGACTGAAGCCGCCCGCGCGAAGGCAATTGCGCCATAGAGGATGTCTGGCAGCACCAGACGTCTCGGGAAAATGACGTTCGTCGCGATATCGCGCTGGCCTTCACATCGTGCGGCTTTCTGCCCGATCGGCTGCGCAGACGAACGCGCAAACCGGATCGATGATCATCTCGAGAGGGTTGCCCCCAGCGCCAGGGGAAGGGTTAGCAGAAGGGGACACACGGCGAAATCTGCAATCGGCCCTGCCTGCCTCCGCAAGGGGTGGCGGATACAGCTGCGGCCTGAAAGCGCTGGCGCGCGGGCATCGTTATCTTCCCGAGCCAAGGCGCAGCAAGACGCTCGTGTCGGCCATGATCTTCCTTTATCATCCGGACCGGCCACACCAGCAGCAGTGACGAGCGCCTCGACCATCTCTGCGTGAGGCACATGAAGCGTCGAGGTCACCCTGACCGTGCAGCCGACCATCGCGCTCCATCAATGCCTTGTCCTTGCGTCAAGCCGAGACGCGCCCATGAACAATAATTCACAGCACAGCCATGCTTTGCTTCTCTTGCCCGCAATCGCCCGGCGCCCAGCAGCTTCGCAACTATTCGGTGGTGCGCCCGTCAAAATGCTCGTGCCCTGCCTCTGCATCGGCCTTCGTACGGTGGACGGTCCCGTCGACATGTTCGGGCGGGCCATAGATGGTGTACAGCTGCAGCGGCGTTGTTCCCCTGTTGAGAATATTGTGTCGGGCGCCGGCCGGCACGATTATGGCATCCTCGGCGCGGACCGCCGTCGAAAGACCATCAATCTGGACCTCGCCTTCCCCGGATTCTACGCGAAAGAACTGATCGCGATCCTCGTGCACTTCTTCCCCAATTTCCTCGCCAGGCGCTATCGCCATGATCACGAGCTGCAGATTGTGCCCGGTGTAGAGCACCTGCCGGAAGTTCGAATTGCTTACCGTCAGTTCCTCGATGTTGCCGACAAACCCTCTCATGGCGATCTCCTCAGGCTGGATGCTCAGTGTCGTGCAAGAGGCTGCCGGAGCCCCTGCCATTTGGCTCATTCCTCCCAGTGGGAGAATGGGCCTTTCCGGTATCCTACTTAAGGCAGTGAATTAGGCAATCCCAGGCACAAGGGCCTGCGAACAGGACATGCGCCGTCTTCTTTCATGCAGTCCTGTGATCGGACATTCCTCAAGACAGCCTATGCCAAGGGCGGGCAACCCGCATCAGCTGACATATGTTGCGGCACCCCTTGGCCTGCAGACGATTTCACTGACAGCGGGGCTGGCGCCGCATGCTTGTTATTTTGTCGACGACGCGCTTGATCCTCCCGTCATTGAACCGCTCCCCGGCTCTGCGCCGACCTCATCGCCTTGCGCAGGGCTGACTTCAATAGCGCGGACAGTGGGATCATCGGGGCCGGCTCGATTGACGGGGCGCGGGCCCGGACATTCTCCGGCTTTGGCTACAGGATCGCCGCCTAACGCCTCTTCGCCCTGCGCCTCGCTGGCAGGCGCCCGCCTTGACCGAATTCACAGGGGCGATGGCGAACAGCAAGGCTGGCAACAAGCCGGATGCCCGTGAGATGCCCTTGATCAGCATAGAAGCGCCGGCGAGAGGCGCCTGAGCATACCAGCTGCCGCACCGATGTCGGCCGCGCCGGAGACGGGCCATGATTCCCTACCGCATGACGCGATGGATCGGGGCGTGCTGCCATAACATTATAGGACAGCCGCTACGGACACGATCCTTCCCGTCCCATTGCGGCGAAGTGTCCCGAGCGGTATCGAGGCGCGACAGCCATGACGATCGAATTGCAAAGCAGGCGAAGGTCTTGCCGTTGTGCGGGATCGGCCTCATCCTCATCGCAAAAGGCAGAATCGCCAATCCGCGCTGAAGGCTGATCGGGCCGGCATCGCACTGACCACGGACGGCATCGGGACGAGAGGGAGGACCAACTGATGAAAACAGGCCTGCAACACCAGCTGGGTTTCCTTGGAATGATGCTTGCGCTCGCCGCTTGTAGCGCAGCGCCTGATCAGTCTGGCGCCAGTTCCAAAGGCGCGCAGGCCGGCGGGGAACAGGGCGCGTCCGGAAGGCAGGAGACCATGGCAGCAGCCACGGCTGCAGCGATCACTCCGGTAGATGTCGTAGCTGTCAACGCCGCCGGACATCAACCGGCGCAGGCCCCCGCCCAAGGCCAGCGGTCCGCTTCCTCCCAGCGCGACCGCGCAATCTTCCAGGCCGCCGGTTTCCGCTTCTCGCAGGCGAGAGGTCAATGGGAAAGCGGCAGCTGCGGCGATCCGCCGATGGGAGCTTATGAGCCCGGTGCGATCAGCAAGGTCGAGGACCTCAATGGCGACGGGCGCCTGGAAGCACTCGTGACCGAAGGAGGCACCTGCTACGGCAATGTCGGCACGCGCTTCTGGCTGCTCAGTCAGCAGCCAGGCGGGCAATGGAAGGTCATGACGAACTCTATCGCCATGCCCGAATTCCTCGCTACCAAGGGCGCTGATGGCTTTCCCGACATCCAGGGCGGGGGCCCAGGCTTCTGCTTCCCGGTGACGCGCTGGAACGGTCGCGAATATGCGCTAAACCGCCACGAATATGAAGGCAGACCCTGCTCGCCACCGCGGTAGAGGAATGATGATCATGGTTGAGATTACTGATAGCAGCGATTGCGGAAACTCGCCTAAAAACCGGTTCGCGCAAGATGTAGCCGTCGCCCTCGAGACGGGTAATCCTCCAACGGACATGCTGAGCGAGAGGGTGATCTGGTTCCGCTTGCATCATGACGCCGTCAAAGGGCGCGAAGCGGTTCTGCAGGCGATCCGTGAACAGCCGGAAGTTTCGTCCATTGTGATCGAACATGCGATTTCCCATGGCAGGGTGGGCATGGCGAACGGCCTTGTGATTTTCACGGACGGGGCGCGCAAACGTTTCTGTCATGTCCTCGATTTCACCAACACCAAGGGAAATTGCGTCGCAGCGATCAACAGCTATGGCTGATGGGCCGGGCGCCATCGACATTACGCAACCAGCGTCCACAATGCGTGAATATCCTGGCGCCCCAACCCTTTGGCCCCGGCGCGGGGATGACCCGGGCCTTTCCACCTTCGGCGGATTGAGGAGCAAGACCCGCAGTCGTGGCGCTCGCAAGCTTGGCAAGGGCGAGCCGCACTGGCCGACCAGCGGCGACGGATCTGGGGCCCGGGATACATCGGGACAGCGGATCGAGCTGCTTTTGCCCGAGCAACTCTCGTCACTGGGCCGGCAGCATGCCAATCTGAAGGGCGACCTGCTCCCGAGGAGACCAGTCTATGGCGCCCACTGGGTTACGCTTTCCTTGCAAAAACGCTTGTCAGCCCTGTGCCTCTCCATCCCTCCCATTGGCTGCGCGGGCTTCTGTCTGTCGGCCGGATCTCATTGCGGGCGAATGGTGATCAGCCAAAGGTCGGGCGGCGCCAGCATCCGGATCGGCAAACGGCTGGTGCCAACGCCGCCTGATACCACCATCGTCCTCGCGCCCTCGCGGTAGACGCCGCAGGCATAGCGCGTCCCGTAGTGCGACGGCACGTTGAGAATGCCCAGGAAGGGAAAGGCCACCTGCCCGCAATGGGTGTGTCCGACAAGCGTAAGCAGGGGCTGGTCAGGCAGCTGCGGAAACACATCGGGTCCATGCGAGAGGATCAGCGGTGCGCCTCCCAGCCGCCTCATCTCTTCGAAGGTCCTGGGTATATCCGGCTTGCCTGTATAGATATCTCTTAGCCCGCCTACGGAAAGCGGGCCCCGCCGGACAGCCTGATTGTCCAGAAGCTGGATACCCATCCTGCCAAACAGCTTACGCCATTGCTCCCGATCGATAAGCGAATGGTCGCGGCTGTCATGATTGCCCAGCACCGCCACCACGCCGAGGCGGGCGCGCAGCCGGGCAAAGGCCGCGATGCTTTCCACCGGTCCATAGGCGCCGCCGCCTTTCGCGTCAGCGATATAGTCTCCGCCCAGGACGATGAGGTCGGGCTTGAGGCCGTTCACCTGTTCCACGATGCGCGCCATGCGGGCAGGGCTGTTTTCAGGCCCCACATGCGTATCGGTCACAAGAGCCACCGTGACCGGCTCCCGGGCCGCATCAGGCGGGAAAGGCAGTGCTATCTCCAGCTGGCGCACGACGGGCATGGCCCGGGCGTTGCTGACCAGCCAGAGAGCAAAGCTCCCGATCGCGACAGGGAGCAGCAGCGCCCCGCGCCAGCGCCGGCCAGCACCCCGTCCCATCAGCTCGCGGCTTTGCGGGCCTGCATCCTCGCTCGGAATTGCGCAGCCCAGCCAGGCTTTTCTTCCTGGGCGGGACGGACGAGACACAGGGCGTCGGACGCCACCTCGCGCGTCACCACGCTGCCGGCTGCGACGATGGCGCCGTCCCCGATCCTGACCGGCGCCACCAAAGAACTGTTCGAGCCGATGAACGCCCCCGCTCCGATTTCCGTCCGGTATTTGAAGAAACCGTCATAATTGCAAGTGATGGTGCCCGCGCCGACATTCGCGCCCGCACCCACCGCCGTGTCGCCGACATAGGACAGATGATTGATCTTGGCGCCTTCGCCCAGTTCGGTCTTCTTGATCTCGACGAAATTACCCACCTTCGCCTTCTCCCCGACCCTCGTGCCCGCCCGCAATCTTGCATAGGGGCCGATATGCGCGCCGCTGCCGATGCTCGCGCCCTCAATATACGAAAAGCCGTGGATCGTCGCTCCCTCGGCTACCGTGACGCCCGGTCCGAACACCACATTGGGCTCCACCACCACGTCGCGACCGAGCACCGTGTCATGGCTGAAGAATATCGTTTGCGGCGCGATCAGGGTGACCCCGTCGCGCATGACCTCGAAGCGCCGGCGATCCTGCCACAGGGCCTCCACGCCCGCCAGTTCCGCCCGGCTGTTCACACCGGCAACCTCCCACGCCTCCGCCTCGATCACCGCGCTCGCCCTGCCAGGCAGCATGACGATGTCGGGAAGATAATATTCTCCGGCCGCATTATCGTTGCCGATCTCGTCCAGAAGCGCGAACAGCTCGGCCGAGCGAACCGCCATCAACCCGGAATTGCACAGCGTCACTGCCCGTTCCGTGGCATCGGCGTCCTTATATTCGACCATCTTTTCAATAACGCCGTCACCGGTCGCAAGGATGCGTCCATAAGCGGCCGCATCCGCGGGCCGGAAGCCGAGCACGACAGCGCGCGGCTCATCGGCCTGGTTCAGGCGATCGAGCATGGCCGCCATGGTTTGCGGGCGCACCAGCGGTACATCGCCGTAAAGAATGAGGACGTCCCCGTAAAAGCCCGCAAGCGCTTCTTTCGCTTGAGCCACCGCATGTCCTGTCCCAAGCTGCTGTTCCTGGACCGCGATCGAGATTGCCGCGCCCGCCACCGCCTTTTCGATCTGCTCGCGCCCGGCGCCCACGACGACGACGTTCCGTTCGGGATCGAGCTCCCCCACGCTGGCAAGCAGATGGAACAGCATGGGCCGGCCCGCAATGGGGTGAAGCACCTTGTGCCTTGAAGACTTCATGCGAGTGCCCTGCCCGGCGGCGAGGATGATGACGGCAAGCGAGCGGTTGGAGGTCAAGGGCAACAGGTCCTTTGGAAAAGAGGCCGGATTCGGGGCTCTGTGCCATGTTTGATCTTTCATTGCCACCGGCGACATGTTTCAATCCCTTCCAGCGACAAGCTTTGCCTGCAAAGGCGCCGGCCTGACCTTGATGAATCCTTGTTCCTCAGCCCAGCGCAGTAATCGCAAGGCTGCTGGAGCATCCATTGCCTACCTCATGGGAGATCCTCCCGCATGAGCTCCCTCATGAGCTCAGATCCTCTGGCAGGCAGCCTTCCCCGCCATCTTTTTTCAGGCTTTTCCCTGGCGGCCAGCCTGCATCAATGGCGATGAACAACTCTCCGTTCAGCTGTTGCATCATGATTCACAAGGATGCCTGCCGCACCAGCGACATTATCGCGCTCGGACCACGCCGGCTTCGCTTCGTTGGGCAGTCTGTCCGTGCAAGCGGATGTCCAGCGCCGGCCGACGCGCCGATGGCGGGCAGATCATCCCCGCAGCATCTTTTCGCCCGGACGCGAAATGTCGATCTTTCCCACGAACTTGCCGATGGCGCGCATTGGCGCGCGAGGGCAGGCGAATGAAAACCTGAAACGAAGGGCAACACGCGAAGCGCTCGCGAACCTCCTCTTCAGGTCCGATCCTCATCTTCCTTGGGACCCAAATTTGCCCTGGAATGCGAGGCATTTGTTCCACATCTGCTTATTTCATCCTCAATGCACGGCCCGGATCGTTTACAGTTTTTTACGAAAACAAGCTTGAATCTTTCCCTCTCCTGGCTGGATATTTCCCGTTTCGGGAAACAAGGAACAGGATTCCTGGCATGAATGCCGGGATGAACAGGGAGAGAATAGTCATGCGCGTGGTGCACGAAACACTCGAGGGGCCCTACCGCATAGAGGAGGATATAGCATTGTACGGCCTCATAGCCGGCGACGCGATCCTGTGCCGGGGCGCGCGGCTGCTCCTTCACGGCACGATTGCAGGAAACCTGACGGTCGAGACCGGAGCACGGGCTGTCCTTCATGGCACCGTGGCTGGACGCATCACAAATGACGGCGGTCGCATCGAACTGTTCGGCAGCGCCGACGCCATCTCCAACGTCTCGTTCAGCGCCATCACCATCATCGATCCCAAAGCCTATGTCCGCACGCAACCTGTACAACGTACATCGCCATGAATGCGGCGGCGCGGCGTACAAGGGCGGCGTCCACTGCCGTATGCCGGAGAGCGCAGCAATCCAGACTATCAGCGCTCTTCGGTTCAATCAGATGATTGCCCCGCCCTTATAGGGTGGCTGAAAGCCGGGCGAGGCTAGCTGATGACGCACATCCCTCGCCTTTGTTCCTCCAGCGCTTCACACAAAAAACCCCGCCCTCTCCTGAGGGCGGGGCCAGTCGGGTCGCACACGGGCAAAGCCCGCATCTGCATTTCAGCCTGAAGCAGGATGATTGGCCATAGCCAAAATTGGGTATATGCATCGATTTTGCTGGATATAGCCTCGCTTGCCGGAGCGTTCGTGGCGCAAAATGCAAAGAGCACGCCTCTACCCGGCGGCGCGCCGGAGCCCCTAGGCCTGCTTATGAGCGGCTGAGCGATTTTCGAGAAACCTTGGTCTTCGCAACCGGTTTCGAAGATAGTCCGGTGCACGAATGGCGAAGCCCCAAGCTGTGTGTCAACGGCGGAGTAAAAGTCGGCCATTGGGCGGCGCAAAATCAGGCCGGGTGATCCGTGTGCTGGCGAGCGCCGCGAGGGCGTAGCCCGAGTGGGGGTCGCCAACACACGGATGGTCTTTTCTGTCAGGGGTTGGAGCGTGCCTTGCGCGCCTGGCTTTGGGCCAGACGATAGCTCTCTCCGTTCATCTCGAGTATGGAGACGTGGTGGGTAAGCCGGTCGAGGAGCGCGCCTGTCAGGCGCTCGGAGCCGAACGTTTCGGTCCACTCGTCGAACGGCAAGTTGCTGGTGATCAGCGTCGAGCCGCGCTCGTAACGCTGCGAGATCAGCTCGAACAGCAGTTCCGCGCCGGTTTTCGAGAGCGGCACGAACCCCAGTTCATCGATGATGAGGAGCTTGTATCCGGCCATTTGCTTGTGGAGGCGCAGAAGGCGGCGTTCGTCGCGTGCCTCCATCATCGCGCTGACCAGCGCGGACGCGGTGGTGAAGCCGACCGTCAGGCCCTTCTGGCAGGCGGCAAGGCCGAGGCCGATCGCCACATGGGTCTTGCCGGTTCCCGAGGGACCAAGGGCTATGACGTTCTCGCGGCGGTTGATCCAGTCGCAGCGTGCCAGTTCCAGCACCTGCATCTTGTTGAGCTTGGGGATCGCGGCAAAGTCGAAGCTGTCGAGGCTCTTGGCGGCCGGGAACTTCGCAGCCTTGATCCGGCGCTCGACCATCCGGCGTTCCCGGTCGATCAGCTCCAGTTCGACAAGCCGGGCAAGGTAGCGGACGTGATCTGCGCCCTCGGCCGCGCATCGCCGGGCCAGCTTGTCATGCTCGCGCAGGAAGGTTGGTAGCTTGAGCGTCTTGAGGTGGCTGGCCAGTAACAGCTCGGGGGACGGACTGCTCATGCCGCATCCTTCGCATCGCCCGAGAGCAACTGCATGTAGGAGCGCGCCGATGTCGTCTCCACCCTGGCTCTGGGCAGATAGGGATAGATCGCCATGTCCAATCGGGGTGGTCGGCGCTCCACCCGGCACAGCAGGAGATGCTTCACGGCATCAAAGCCGATCGCCCCGATATCGAGAGCCTGCTTTACGGCCGCATGCAGATCGGCAAGCGTGAAGCTCTCCAGCAGACGCAGCACCTGCACATACTCGCGCCGACCATGCTTGCCCATACGAGCTTCCATGAGGCGGCGCAGCGTTGCAAACGCTTCGGGCAGGTGCCAGCCTTGCAGGGGCGCTGCCTGATCGAGCGCATTGATCTTCTGTTCGATCAGGGGAAGGTAATGGATGGGATCGAAGATCACGTCCTCGCGCTCGTAGCTGCGCACATGACGGGCAATGACCTCGCCCCGGCAGCCGATCACCACCTCGCCGACATAGCCCCGGATCCATACCTCCTGATGGCCGAAGCGCACCGGCACCGAGTAATCATTGGTCCGGTAACGCACCAGCGCCTGCGACGAGACCTGGCCGCTGGTCTGGTCACAAGCCTCGAACGGGGCAGCCGGCAGTTCCTGCATCGCCGCCAGATCGCGCTTCAGCCTCTCGCCGATCGTCTCGCTCTCGCCCCGCAGCCGGTCGTTCTGACGCTTGCGGCATTGCTCCTCGAGCCACAGGTTGAACGCCTCCCACGTCGCGAACCGGGGGATCGGCACCATGAAGTTGCGGCGAGCATAACCGACCAGCCCTTCAACACTGCCTTTGTCGTTCCCCCTGCCGGGACGGCCGTAACGATCGCGGATCAGGTAATGCGACAGGAAGCCGCTGAACAGCCGGGCGCGCTGCCTCGTGCCGTCGGGCAGGATCTTCGAGACCAGGCAGCGGTCGTTATCGTAGACGATCGACAGCGGCACCGCGCCGAAAAACGCGAAGGCGTGCACGTGGCCGTCCATCCATGCCTCGGCAACGGCAGCGGGATAGGCGCGCACGTAGCAGGCGTCGCTGTGCGGTAGATCGAGCACGAAGAAATGCGCCTTCTGCACAACACCGCCGATCTCGACCATGGCCTCACCAAAATCTGCCTGGGCATGGCCGGGCGCATGCGCCAGCGGCACGAACATCTCCCGGCTGCGCTGCTCGCGCTGTCGGATGTAATCCTTGATGATCGTGTAGCCGCCGGTGAAACCGTGCTCTTCGCGAAGGCGGTCAAATACCCGCTTCGCCGTATGACGCTGCTTGCGCGGAACCTGACGGTCACCATCAAGCCATGCATCGATGATCGGAACGAACGCTTCCAGCTTGGGCCGCCGCACCGCCGCCGTCCGGCGGTAACCGGGGGGCTCCGAATACGACAGCATCTTGCGGACCGTGTCGCGCGATACGTTGAAATGCTTCGCCGCCTCACGCTGGCTCATGCCGCCCGCGCAAGCAAGACGCACCTTCAGGTAAAGATCCACGGTATATATCTCCACGCCCTCCCTGCTCGCGCAAAGAAGGCAAAGTGGACGACTTTTACGCCGCCCGCAGCAGCACTTCGCCGCCGCCACCGTGGTCTAATTTTGCACCGCCGTTCTCAGGTAATCCGATCAGGCTGAAGTCAGGCTGTGCATCGTGGAGGGACAGGAGAAATTCGGCCGCGGGCCCATTGATCCGTGCCCGGATATCCTCGATCAGACGCTCGCGGGCGGCGAGCAGCGTTTCGAGTGAAACATGCTCGATCGTCATGCCGTCGAATTCCTGCGCGAAGGCACGGTCAATATCGATGCGGTTGGGATCGATCAGTTCGTGGGCCGGGCGGCCCGAGCAGGCGACATAGACCAGGAAAGTGCGGAACAGGTCGTCGTCGATGCCTTCGTGCTGGTAGAGCAAATGGATGTCGTAGAGGTCCCGTGGATGCTGGCGATCGAGTGCCGCGCAGATCTTACCGGCATATATGTCCTCGAAGGAAAGCACCGACATCTCAGCAAAGCCGAATGCTTCCTCCACCACATCCGTAACCTGCATGGTGTGCGGCGCCTTCACGGTGCCTCGAAGGACGGGCGAGACCTCTATCTTAACTTCGGCATCGGCGGAACGGAGGAGCACCCGGGTATCTCCATCGCCCCCGCCGCTGATCCTTTGCGCATTGACGCCAGGAAGGCGCTTCCGTGCCCGCTCGACGATGCGGCCGAACGCGGCATCGATGTTGGCGAGGGCAGTTTCGCGATCGTGGAGCGGCACGTAGGTCAGGTCGATGTCGACTGAGAGTCGCGGCATGTCCCGGTAAAAGAGATTGATCGCCGTGCCGCCCTTGAGTGCGAAATCCGGCTCGTCGGCCACGATGGGGATTGCGCTAACTAGGAGGCTGACTTGGGCCGCATAGCGTTCACGCGCCATCGCCGACCTCATTGGCTGGCTCGGGCACCGCAAACTCCTCTGGCACAACGAGTTGATAGGCTGCCGCATAGCGACCGCCTTCGACCAGCATGCGCGGGCCCTTGCCCATATCGATCCCAGAGCGATCGATATGCGACAGCCACCGGTGCCGATGGCGATCGGCAAACAGGAAGAACAGTCGCTTCACCTTTATGCTCTTGCAGGCGCCGAGCAGGGCACTCAACCGGCCAGGGCGCAGCGTCGCCAGTCCCTGGAAAAGCATGTCGACCTTATGGAAGCTCTCCTGGTCGGGAAGTTCGTTCAAGGCTTCGAGCACCGCGCGCTCTGGGGTTGAGCGCCGCAACGGCCAGTCCCAGGGGTTGGGTCCAGTGCCTGCCGCGGGGTCGAAGTCATTGTTCTCGATTCCAAGAGACTCCGAACCGAACAACTGCCGTCGCCGCATCAACACGTGAGCATCGAGAGCTAGCCTGGACAGCCAGGACGGGACGTCGCCGTAGAGATAGAGGTCCGCGCTGCGGCCAAGGGCGAGATAGTGGCTGTGCCCTTCAAGGCTTAGCGCACTCATGCCGCCGACGTGGAAATCATAACCCATGATCCACTGGGCCGAGAGCAGCGCCATCTTCCATTCGACAACATGCCCCGGTGGCTTGCCCGGATAGGGGCGGCGATAGACGCCGCGTGCGACACGCTCGAGCCAGCCTTCTCGATCATAGCTCGCTGCGGAACTCTTGGTGACGTCATGGGCACTCAACCATTGCGAGTCGACTAGGAAGCCAGCCGGAACCCGATCAAGGACATATTTTAGTCGATTGCGATTTGGTTCGGCCATAATGGCCTAAATAGCGAATTTTCAAAATTCCTGCAAATCCGATTTCGACAAAGTCGGATTTGGTACATCTAGGGTAAACCAAATTCGGCAGAGACAAAATTTTCGGGCAACCTACATCTAATCACCACGCCCAGCCCCACACGATCCAGAAGTCATGCTCCAGGTAGCCCATACAGATGTTCGCGGGCAGGGAATGCTCCCTTCCTGACCGCATCGGCAAACGTCCCGATCGCGGCATCGGCCTCTGCCCCGAGATCCGCGAACCGGCGAACGAAGCGCGCCGTGCGCTCCGTCATCCCGAGCATGTCTTCCAGGACCAGAACCTGCCCATCGCAAGCCTGGCTCGCACCGATGCCGATCGTGGGTATGGCGACCGTCTGGGTGATATGGCGCGCCAAAGGCTCGACCACAGCTTCTATCACCATCGAGAATGCACCGGCTTCTGCCACAACAATCGCATCGGCCTCGATCGGCCCAGGGTGGTTGGAGCTTCCCAAGGCGGCGGCCTTGGTCCTCCCTTGGGATCGGAACAATCCAATCGTGTGGATCGACTCTGGGGTCAGGCCGACATGCCCCATGACCGGTATGCCCCGGGTGACCAGGAAGGCGATGGTGTCGGCGAAATGAATCCCGCCCTCCAGCTTGACGGCACCGCAGCCGGTCTCCCGCATGACGCGTGCCGCCGAGGCGAACGCCTGCTCCTTCGAGGCTTCATAGGATTCGAAAGGCAGGTCCACCACGACCAGCGCCCGGCGCGATGCAGCCACCACGGTTCGCCCTGCATGATCATCATGTCGAGCGTCACCAGCAGGGTCGTATCGAAGCCATAGAGAACATTGCCGAGGGAATCGCCGACAAGCAGATGCAACTTTCAAAGCGTCCTCGCCTCGATCTGGTTGAGATAGCGAAACTCTGGCGCGCGAACGCCAGCGATACGCCGTATTTCGACGAGCTGAGGGGATTCGAAGAAGGCTCGCGCCGCATCGAGCGAAGTCCATTGCGAAAAGTGGACGATCTGACGGGCATCCGTGTCATAGGCCAGCAGTTGATAGGCGATCTCGCCCGCCTCGCGCCGGATCACGGCGGCATCGTCGAACACAGCCTTTCACTTATCGTAGTCTTCAACTTCATGGATGATGAGGACATAGGGTTGCTGAGCATCGCCCTTGGACAGGATCATGCGCAAACTTCGGTGATTGCCGATAGATCTTTGACGAAGCCCCCCACATCGCGAACAGCACGATGCTCGAGGCGATATAGACGCGGGCACGGGTCCGAACCGTGCTGGGGCCAATGTGAATGACGGTGTGCGCCAACCGGAGCGCGACGAAGATCCATGCCAGGACGACCTGCGCGGCCGAGGCGCTGCCCGTCAGGATCAGCAGTGGCACCAGCGCAAAGTAGAGCACCGGCATCTCGAACAGGTTCGCAAGGTTCGAGCGTTCCGCCGTGCCGTCGGCCCGCCTGCCGCCCCGATACATGGGTGCGATCGCGTCACATACCATGCACGAGGGCCGCTACCGCTCACGGAAGAAAAAGTCCTTCCTGGAGGAACCTTTCGATTGAGCGGCCCCGCCCGGCGATCCCTTGCAGAGGACCGCCGGGGCGGCTCGCACAGCCTCAGCGTGGTCGGCGGCGAACATGAAGAGCTTGCCAGGCAGCACAAGCGCGCGACCTCATCAGAACCAGGAACGGTGATAAAGAACGATGCCAGGCTCCAGGCATCGCCTGAGTTGATATGCCGCAGGACGTTCCATGCATGGCCCGCCATATGTCTTGACCATAACGACCAAGCGCAGCGGTCGACCGGCGAACACTGCTTCGGCAATGATGTCGACGCCGCGATCGCCCTGGCCTGCCTCGCCGGCAATGTCCGCATGCAATTGGGACAGCTGCGAAATTCGTCCCCAGAATGCTTTTCCTCGCTCCTGCGCCCGCTTCTCCATGCCAGATGCTTTGACAGCTGTCGTTACGCTTCCGGTCACCGATACCAAGAGGGCATACAGGTTGATGATCGCCGGGTGCTGAACGGCGCTTCCTGGCGGCTTCGCACTGGCCTTTCCACCCCGTGGGAGATACCCCGGATGTCAAACTCACCGGCGGGGCGCGCCTTTTCACCAGTCGCCTTGTCCTGGCCGCGCCAAAGAGCAGCAATGTCTAGGATCTGGCCATGCGAACCCCATCGAGCGGCAGCTTCCCTCAACCATCACGTTTCCATGGGGCGGCGGCAGCCAATCCGGCATTCTTGTGGAAAAAGCGCGAACCCATAGCGCCAGCCGCATGAGCTCAGACCCGCTCCGATCAGACTCCCTGCCGCCGGGCCGCCAGCCATTGTGCGCCGGACAATAGCGGCGGTCCAACTGGCGTTCCGGGGTGGGCGTCTCATGCCGCCAAAAGATCCGCTCCTGACCCCACTCCCTACCGCAACCGAACAGGAACATAGCCTGGCGCCTGCCCCCGGCGCTGGACGCGCAGCAGCAGGGCGCCCCGCGAGGCCCGCCTCGCCTCCTGGATCCGGCTTTCAAGGTCCCGGGCCGACATGACCGGTTGATTATTCGCCGAGAGCATGATGTCGCCGCGCCGCAAGCCCTTGGCTGCCGCGTCGGAAGACGAGTCGACGCTGGCGATCACAAGGCCCTGGGTCTTCTCGCTCGCTCCCAGTTGCCGCGCGATGCGCGGAGTCAGGGGCAGGACCGAGATGCCGAGCGCCTCGCGCACCGCAGACTCGCCCTGCTCTTGCGATGAAGCTCCAGATCCCTCGCGCCGCTCCGGCTCGAAGCTTTGGCCGCCAAGCTCCGTTTCCCCGGGCCGCAGGCCCAGCGTGACAGGGACCGTCATGCGCTTGCCATCGCGGATCAGCGCGATGGATATGCGTTCTCCAGGGTTCTTGCTTGCAATAAGGTAGGACAGGGACTGCCCGGCGGTGACCTCCTTGCCGTCCACCGCAACAATGACATCGCCTGGCCGGACACCCGCTTCGTCAGCCGCGTTGTCCGGCTCCACGGACTGAACGAAGGCGCCCTTGCGTTCTGGAATGCCCAGTGCGTTGGCGAGGTCATCCCCCACGGGCTGTATGCGCACGCCCAGATAGCCGCGCTCGATCGCCTGGCCGCTCTTGAGCTTTTCGACGATGGGCGCTGCGATCTCGGCTGGAATGGCAAAGCCGATGCCCACGCTGCCGCCATTGGGGGAGTAGATGGCGTTGTTGATGCCGATCACCTGGCCGTGCATGTCGAACATGGGTCCGCCCGAATTGCCGCGGTTGATAGCAGCGTCGGTCTGGATGTAGCGATCATAGGCGGTCCCCAGCCCCGTATGACGGTAGACTGCCGATATGATCCCCGATGTCACCGTCCCGCCAAGGCCGAAGGGATTGCCAATGGCGATGATCCGATCGCCTACGCGCGCGGTCCGGGAATCGCCAAACTTGACGAACGGCAGCGGCGCTCGCGCGTTGATCTTGAGGACGGCAAGATCCGAAGCGGCATCCTGGCCGACAAGCTTTGCGGGGTATTCCGCCCCATCCGGCATTGTGACGGTGATGGATTTGATCTCGGCGTCTCCGCCGCCGGGCGAAATCACATGATTGTTGGTCACCACATAGCCATCGGCCGATATGATGAAGCCCGAGCCGAGCGACTGTGCTTCGCGCGTTCTGGGACCAAGGCGGCGGCCACCGAACAGGTCTTCGAAGGGCGTTCCGGCAAAGGGGTTGAGGACCGGCGTGCGGACGCGCTGGCGGGTCGAGATGTTGACCACCGCAGGCGCGAGCCGTTCGGTCAGATCTGCAAAACCGGTGGCCGCCCACGCGCTGTGGGGTGCTGACGCCAGGGGCGCCGCTTGCTCTTGAGCGGCCTTCGCCTGTGACACAGATCCCCCGAGGGCGAGCAGGGCGCTTGTTCCCAACAATGTAGCGGCGGCCAGAGTATAGCTGTGTCGCACGCGTTCCACCTTCCTTTCTTTCCAATGGCCGCTTCCCACCCGTGCGCTCGGGCGATGGCCAGAGACGAGGAGGCAGCTGACGCATCATGCCTGCCTCGCATTCGATAACGGCGCAATGAGCCCAAGGAGGCTATTCGTCAGGCGCCAGTCGATGAGGATGGGACACCGCTGCTTTCCTGGCAATTCCATTTTCCTGGAAAACAGCACCAGCGCTGATGCCGGATCGATCTCGCCGCGCGGCGTGGACGTTCGGTCCACCGCGCGACTGTGCAACAGTGCTGTGAAGATAAGAAAGACCTTGAAGCGACTGCGTCGAGCAACCTCCCTCCTTGTGAGCGGGCGATACTAATTCGAAAGGCTGAACGCAGCATGACTGTTGCACTGCCAGCGGGATCTGGCGCCCTTCGATCGGGGACTGGATTTCTCCGATGGCGGGCATGGAACCCGGATTGTTTCCGTCCGGGTAGCGCCCCTGGCGCAAAAATCCCGGGCCAGGTGGCCATCTTGTCACCGCGCCGATGGGAAGGATGGGCGCTTTCCCTCGCACCCCCGGCGGGAGGCGACAAGGAGGATGGCAGAGGCCCACGCGCCAGAAACGGAAAGTCCCTGCTCTTGCAACCGGGCATCAGGAGCATCTATCCTGACCATTGGACAGAGTTTCGAGATCAGGAATGACAGGGCGCCTATCGGGATGTTCGGAGGATCAGTCGGATGCACCTGCCGCCGGGCCCGTCGCCGCGGCGAACAGCGTCCGGCGATTTGGGGCAGCGATGAACACCGCTTTCTTCGATTTTATCGATCGCTGCCACGGCCAGCCGGACGGGTTTGTTGCGACCTCCCCGCTGGCTTCCTGGCGACTGGGGGCCGTGCTCCGTGTTCGGCGGCATTCGCGTAGCCGATGTCACCCCGGCTGATGTGACGCGCTGGCGCGACGACTGCGCGGGCGAACGTGAAGCCCGATTATGACTTTGCGGCTTCGCGCTCCACAAATAGCTCCACCAAGGCCTGGTTGATGTAATAGTTGTTTCGCCCGGCGCGATGTTTGAGAAGGAGCCCGCTTTCCGCTAATTCGTCAAGGTACTTGGTCGCGGTAGGACGCGACACATCCAGCTCCTGCTGGACAAACTCGATGCGGGTATATGGGTGCCGGAAAAGGTTGTTCAGGAGATCCTGAGAATAGAGTTTGGGGTGCCCCTCGCGCAGCCGCTTTTTGGTATCCGCCATGAGTGTGCGAATGCCTTCGACCAGGCGGAGAGTTTCGATCGCGGTCTCCTCTATGCCGCGCAGAATATAGAGCAGCCAAGGCTCCCATTCACTGGCGTCGCGTACCGCCAGTAGCAGCTTGTAGTAATCCGCCTTGTTCTGGGTGATGAACCGGCTGAGATAGAGGATCGGAATGTCCAACAGACCGCACCGGGTAAGAAACAGGACATTGATGATCCGGCCCAGTCTTCCGTTGCCATCGGGGAAGGGGTGAATGCTCTCGAACTGATGGTGGATGATGGCCATGCGGGTGAGCGGATCGAGGTCGCTTTCCGCATCCTCAACATGGATGAAGCGCTCCAATGCCGTCATCAGGTCGCGAACCGCATTGGCGTCCTGTGGCGGCACATAAACCAGTGCGCCTGTGCTCTCATTCTTGAGTGCGGTGCCGGAGGTTGCGCGAAAGCCGCCATCGGTTCCCTTGAGGATACGAAACATGGCGATGATCATGTTGTTGGTCAGCAGCCCACCAAGGCGGCGCTGCTCGTTAAATCCATGGTGAAGCGCGTCCCGGTAGCGAGCAACCTCCTTGGCTGCCGGTGATCCCGGGTTCTCAGGAAAAGCGCTCGTCTGAAACAACTCATCCTGGGTCGTTACGATGTTCTCGATCTCGGAGCTGGCCTTCGCTTCCTGGAGCGAAAGCGTATCGATCAGGATGCCCTGATTGGGGATGGTCGCTGCCCGCCCTTTCAGCTCCGCAAGGTAGCGGTGCGCGCGGGTCAGTGCCTTCAGAACCGCAGCCGTCTCCGTCACGCTTGGCGGCGGCAGCTCAGGCAGATTGTAGCTGGGTCGAAGCACGATCATGACCTTATGCAAAACAAAGCGGCCAAGTCTTAGCACGTCGGCGAGACATGTAAAGATTTCACGATTTTCTTTACACGTTTTCTTGGACATGCAAACGCTCGGAGATCACAGTATCGCGATGGCTATTTGGTCCCCGATTCGATCTAAAACGAGAACGAGAGTCGTCCGCCGAACGAGATAAACCATTCTCATGCGCCCGGATCAGGCGCGCTTAAGTGCCTAGCCGGAAACGATATTTGACCACATTCTGAGTGCAAAGCAAGTTTGTGCGAAGTACCCGAAAATGGCTGTCTATTGACAGCACTCAGAAGGCCCCAATGATCGGGTCGTGCGCCCTTGACGATCCAGAGCCAAAGCACCGCCGACGCGATATAGACACCGCCATAGGCAGCGTAGGATCGCCCGGCCAGATCTGCATCCGGAAGCGTCAGCAGATACGCGAATATACAGAGCGACAGGACACCCGGAACAATCCACCACGGCGATTTCCCGAGCCTGAGCCAGGCCCAAAAAGTATCGGCATTGATAAATGTACATACAAATGCCATTTTCCAGCGTGGTTAGCAAAAATGCCGCTGGCTTCGATGGGATGAAGGCCGCCAGGCGAAATGCCAGCAACATGGTGTCACGCTGGCGGAAATTGAGCGTGTTCGCCGATGCGCCGTCCATAGGCCCAGATGTCGCCCATTCGACGGTGGAGACGCGCTTTCTGGGGATCGGCCGCGCCAGCAGTGGCCGTCATGTGTTTCTGGCCTTCACCTGGCGCGAACGGAACGGGGCCAGATTTATCCGTCCGATCAGCGCCCGTTACATGCACGCCAAGGAGGTGCGGCACTATGAGCAAGGATAAACCCCTTCCGCTGTTGTCCAGCGATAAGGAGGCTGAGGATTTGGTCGGTTCCGCCGATCTTACCGGCTATGATCTTTCTGCGCTGACGCCCACGCGGTTTGAGTTCCGCAGCAAGGACGCGCGGGTCAACATGCGTTTGCCCGCCGAGTTGCTGGAGCAGGTCAAGGCGACAGCCGCCAGCAAGGGCATGCGGTTCATTCGCCAGGCGCTGGAGCAGGCGCTGCATCGTTAAGGCTGTCGAACATCATGGATGACAGCGACGATCCAGTGATGGCGCTGCTGGCGACCCAGCGGGGGGTGCTGGCGACGGTGGAGAATCTTGCGGGGCCAAGTCGAGGCGATGCAGGGTAAGGTGGACGCCATGAGCGAGATGCTTGGGCGATAGGTTGGGGGCGATGACAGCGATCTCGAAGGCGCGGCCCGGAAAGCCCCGGATTGCTCCCTGATCCTGATTTCGCGCACGTCGGGCCGATGGTTTTCATCGGCTTCCAGTTGTCGGGGTCGTCGCCAATCTGGACCTCGCCCAGCTAATGGCCTGCTTGGAATCTGGCATCATCAGGAAAATCACGAAGCCGAGCTGGGCTGTCACCCAGGAACGAAATCTGTTTCACGGTGCATCAAATTCGATACACAAAAGCAAGCGAGGATCATTTCGGGCAAGCCAATCAACGAGATCCGACCTCACACATCCCTGGGGTTCACGACGCCTGCCGAATTTGCGTCATCGGCCGGGGTTAACCCCCGGCCGATGAAGCGCCGGATCTCTCATTCTGGCCGGTGGCAGAACCGGGACAGGGTCAAAAAGCTGCCCGGCTCTAATCCCAACGGGAGTAATCCGGGTGTCACGTCATCACCCATGGCGGGATTTTATAACCGCCCCATCCAAGCTCAAATTTTACTCAGGCGTCCGTCATCATCGATGAGCGTGAGTTTCAGCGGGAGTCTGCCACTCCACCTCCAGAGCACGAGATTGATGTCGTCATCGGTGGCGCCGCGAGCGAAGCTGCGAACGAGCAAGCCGTTGAAACCCTCGCAGATGAGGGCCTCAGCGAAAATCTGGCTACGCGCTTTCCCGTCCTTCTTCATCTGATCGCGCCAGGTCGGCTCGCCCAGGCTGGCCGGGTTCATACCGTATTTTCCGAGTTCAGCAGCATCACGACCGTCGAAGATGTTCGCAATATCGGCATCGTAGGAGACGATCGTCGTCGGTTGGAGATCGCCGACCTGGTTAGCCTCTCTGATGGCCGTCTGAAATGAAGTCGCGAGGTAGAGAGTCGCCGTTCCCTTGGGATTGAAACGACCACCATATAAGGCAGCGCCGCGGCCAGAAATTGGCGCGCGCGCATAGATCGGGTTTAGCGCCCGGTAGAGCTTGCCCCGGTAGCGCATGGACGCTGTCAGGCGTAAACGCCTGCGTCGACAGCGTCGATATAGTCCAGCACCTCGCTTGCCCTGCCATCCTGGACGAGCTGCATGGCCGTCTGACCGGAGAAGCCCGGCAATGGCTCCGACCTGTACCAGGCATAGGCGATGAGAGGGGATCCAAAACGTGGGCTGGTCTTGGTAATCACCTCGACCATTTCCCTCAGGCGGCGCTGCGTTTTATCGGAACGCAAGCGCTCCTTGCGCTGTACAGCGTCACGACCCAGACCGGCCGAGCGGGCAACCTCCTCGCTCGTCGTGCGGAATGCCGCCGCGATCTTACTGGGAGCAAAAAGTCCGTGATCGGCATATTCCAGCAGGCCCATGATATTTCCAAACCTATCTATTCTGACGCAATATAGCGTCAGAATATGCGACATACAAGCTAGGGCCGACGCTGGCATTCGGCTCGACCGCACAAGGAGGATGTCATATTCCTTGAGGCAAAGTGTCGGACTGTTCCCCCCCATTGGCATGCCAGCGTGCGCCAAGTGGCCTGTCGCCCTCGGCCCACAGGTGCAGCCAACCCCCGCCGGGAATCGCTGCCTATCAGTTCGATCGGAAGGGGCGCGGCGCTTCACGGCCGGGATGAACCGGCGGAACAACCAAGCGTGGCCCCTGCCCGGAAGGAACATTTCGGGCGGCGAGCCATTCACGACAGGTCCGCCCGAAAATGTCTGGAGTGTAACATATGGTGTCGCCGAGCGTGCAACCTACGGCCGCGCGCACCCTCGCGCCCTTGATCCTGGGCGGCATCATCGCTGCGATCGGGCTGGTGCTGGGGATCGGAGGCATCTGGCTCGCCGCGTTGGGCGGATCGGCCTATTATCTGGTGACGGGCATCGCGATGCTGACCTCGGGAGCCTTGCTGATCCGGCGGCGGCAACTGGGCGGCTGGCTTTACTGCGCAATCTTCCTCCTGACGGTGATCTGGGCCTTTGCCGAAGTCGGCGCGAACAACTGGGCGCTCGTGCCGCGCGTGATCGCACCCCTCGTGTTGCTGGTGGCGACGCTGCTGGTGATGCCCACGCTTTCGGCCCATCCTTCGCGCTGGAAGCTGGGATTGGGGGCGAGCGCCGCAGCCGTCGTGCTGACCGCGGTGACCGCCACGATCTTCGCGCGCATGGCCGACGCGGGCCCACTGTCCGACCTGCCGGGACTGCGCTACGAAATGGGCGACCCTTCGCTCGGCAAGGTGGGCGATGACTGGCCCGCCTATGGCGGCACCGATGCCGCGCGGCGCTACTCCCCGCTGGGGCAGATCACGCCCGAGAATGTCGGCAAGCTGAAGCGCGTATGGCTTGCCCATACAGGAGACATGCCCGCCTCCGCGACGATCGCCAGGACCTATGGCGGTGAGAACACCCCGCTCAAGGTCGGTAACACGCTCTACGTCTGCACGCCCAAGAACATGGTCCTGGCGCTTGATCCCGCCACCGGCAGGCAACGCTGGAAATTCGATCCCAGGGTGTCGGACGAGGCCATTCCCTACACGGCCGCGTGCCGGGGCGTCAGCTACTACGCCGTGCCCGATGCGCCCGCTGACCAGCCTTGTGCTACACGCATCATCTACGGCACCCTCGACGCGCGCCTCTTCGCCATCGACGCGCGCACCGGCGCGCGCTGCACGGCCTTCGGCGCCAACGGCGAGGTCGATACCAAGATCGGCATGGGCGCCACCCCGCCCGGCTACGTCTCGATCAACTCACCGCCCACCATCGTGCGCGGCGTTGCCGTTACCGGCCATCAGGTGCTCGACGGGCAGGACCGCTGGGCGCCATCGGGCGTGATCCGGGGTTACGACGCGGTGACCGGCAAGCTGCGCTGGGCCTGGGACATGATGCACCCGGACTGGAACGGCTACCCGCCGCAGGGCCAGACCTGGGCGCGCGGCACGCCCAACATGTGGACCATCGCCAGCGGCGACGAGCAGCTTGGCCTCGTCTACCTGCCCATGGGCAACGCGGCGGCGGACTATTATTCCAGCCTGCGCCGCCCGCAGGAGCGTGATTTCGCGACATCATTGGTGGCGCTCGATGTGGCGACCGGCAAGCCGCGCTGGAAGTTCCAGGCCGTGCGCGACGACGTTTGGGATTATGACTTCGGAGCGCAGGCCACGCTGGTGGACTTCAAAGGGACCCCCGCGCTGGTCCTGCCCTCCAAGCAGGGCGACATCTACATACTCGACCGGCGCACCGGCAAGCCGCTGACCCCGGTGGGCTTGATCAAGGCCCCAGGCGGCGGCGTGGAGCCTGCCCAGCGCGCAGCGACCCAGCGGATCTCGCTCTGGCATACGCTGCGCAAGCCTGACCTCACCGAGCGCGACATGTGGGGCATGTCGCCGATCGACCAGATGATCTGCCGCATCCAGTTCCGCCGTGCGAGCTACAAGGGCTTTTACACGCCGCCGGAAAGCGACCGCCGTTCGATCGAATATCCCGGTTACAATGGCGGCACCGATTGGGGCGGGGTAGCGGTCGACCCGCGCCGGGGCGTGATCGTCGCCAACTACAACGACATGCCCAACTATGTGCGCCTGGTCCCGCGCGCCGAAGCCGACCGCAAGGGTTGGGCGCCTCGCGATCAGGCGCGCGGCGAGATCGGTGGCGCGGAAGGAGCCGGCGATCCGCAGGCCCACACGCCCTATGCCATCGACGTCAATGCGGGTTGGCGCCTGCCCTTCACCGGCATGCTGTGCAAGCAGCCCCCCTATGGCGGCATTCGCGCCATCGACATGGCTACGGGCAGGACGATCTGGGACCGGCCGCTGGGCGAGGCGCGCACCAACGGCCCCTTCGGCATTCCCTCGATGCTGCCGCTCACCATCGGCACGCCCAACAACGGCGGCTCGGTGGTGACGGCGGGCGGGGTGATCTTCGTCGCCGCCGCGACCGACAATCTCATCCGCGCGATCGACCTGAGGACCGGCAAGGTGCTGTGGAAGGACGTGCTGCCCGCGGGCGGCCAGGCAACGCCGATGACCTATATGGTGGCGGGCAAGCAATATCTTGTCATCGCGCCGGGCGGCCACCACTTCATGGAAACCCCCATAGGCGACCAGGTGATCGCCTATGCCCTGCCTTGAGCGCAGCGCCGCATGTCAGGAGCGACCGGGCATTTTCGGGAAAACATCGTCCTGTTCGGCGCGCTGGCGGCAAATCTTGGCATCGCCGTTGCAAAGTTCGTGGCGGCGGCGATCGGCGGGTCATCCGCGATGGCGACCGAAGGAGTCCATTCGCTCGTCGATAGCGGCAACCAGCTGCTGCTGCTCTACGGGCAGAAGCAAGGCCGGCGACCGCCCGATGCGGCGCATCCTTTCGGCTATGGACGCGAGCTGTATTTCTGGGCCTTCGTCGTCGCCATCCTGATATTTGCCGGCGGGGCGGGCATCTCGATCTACGAAGGCGTGGTGCATATGCGCGACCCGCACCCGGTCGTGGACCCGATGCTGAGCTATGCAGTGCTTGGCGTCGGCTTCCTGATGGAAGGCGCGTCCTGGACGATTGCCGCCAAGCAGTTCAATGCAGGCCGGGCCGGGCTAGGCTGGTGGCAGGCCGTGCGCCGTTCGAAAGATCCCGCAGGCTTTATCGTGCTGTTCGAGGACAGCGCCGCGCTCATCGGGCTCGTCATCGCCGCGTTGGGCATCTGGGCGAGCGGCTATTTCGAAGACCCCCGGCTCGACGGCGCCGCTTCCATACTGATTGGACTGGTGCTTGCAGGTGTCGCGATGGTGCTGGCGCGCGAATCCAAGGGCCTGCTGATCGGAGAGGCGGCCGACCCGGCGCTGATTGCCATGCTTCGCGCCGAAATGGAGGCCGAGCCGCTCATCACCTGCGTCAATCACGTTCGGACCATCCACTCCAGTCCGGATTCGGTATTCATCGCGGCCAGTGCCGATTTTGCGGACGATCTGCGGATGGGCGAGGCAGAAGCCCTGATCGAAACCCTGGAGGCGCGGATGCGAGCACTTTCCTCTCGCATCACCTCGATCTACATCCGCCCCGAAAAGCGCGAACAAGCCAGGATTGGATGATGAGATCCTCCCTGGCGCCCGACCATCGGCGGTCCTGCGCTTCAAAGGCGCCTCTCAGCCCGAACACGAAGTTGCGGCCGCGCAGTGGGAGAAGGTCCTGGTGAAAGGGGCGTGGTCGTCAGGCAACCAGCTTACCAGTCGCGACGGCCCCTTCATCGATCGGATCGATGCTCCTGCCGGGAAGGCGTCATCGAGGTGAAGCGCCGCTATGTGTCATGGCCGCGCAGGAAAACGACGAAATGGCGGTGGCGATAGGACACGCTGCCGCTCGTCAGCCGGGTCCTCGCGGACCTGCGTGCGACGGACAACGCAACTGGCCGGCGGGCGTTCCGCCCCGGATGGCGCCGCACCGAGGGACCCGGCGCGCCGGCGGCATTCCGCACGCAAGCGCTCGGGAAAATGGCAGCGTTCGAGAGACAGGAGAGGCGATTATTCAGCGCCTGCCTTCCCATCGGCCGTCCCGATCGCCGCGATGCTCCCCATGTCGGTCGTGACGCTCGTAGCGATCGTCCCGATCATGCCGCGGCGGGCGATGGCGGCCGGGGCGCTCGTCGTAGCAGGCGGCTAGTCCCGAGCTTGCGACGAGAAGCAGCGCCATGCCGATCTTAAAGCGATGCATCCTATATTTCTCCTTCATGAATAAGGGATAATGAGCCGGACGCTGGAACGGTTCCCCAAGGATAGGCTCCCAAGCCGACAGGAACGGCGATCGACCATCAGTCCTGCTTGCCGCGCGGTCGCGGAATCGCCGGCCAGATGCCCGCTCGCTCGGCGTCCGTGAGGGGCCGGGTCTGGCTTTTGCCAAGGTCCCCGAGCATGAGAGTTCCAATCGCAACGCGCACGAGACGAAGCACATGGGCGCCGTGGGCCGCGACCATCCTGCGTACCTGGCGGTTGCGGCCCTCGGTCAGCACGACTTCGATCCAGCTTGACCGGCTGCCGGTGCGCAGGAGCCGCACCGCTGCTGCGCTGAGCCTTTCTCCGCAATCCTCGACGGGTTCGCCAAGCGCCTCGATGAAGGCCTCATCGGCGATCCGGTCGATCTTCACATGATAGGTCTTGGGGACAGCGGAAGCCGGATTCAGCAGATGCTCGGCCCAGCCTGTATCGTTCGTCAGCAAGAGCAATCCCTCGCTTGCCTTGTCAAGGCGCCCCACCGGAGAGAGGAACGGCAGATCCGGCGGCAGCCGGTCGTAGACAGTCTCACGCTGCCCGGGATCCCGCCGCGTCGTAACAATGCCGCGCGGCTTGTTCAGCATCAGATAGACCTTCGTGCCGGCAGCGACGAGCGTCCCATCCACCGCGATCCGGGACCGGGCAGGATCAACGCGCAGGGAGACCGTTCGCGCGGTTCGGCCATCGACCGATACGCGTCCCGCTTCAATCAACGCAGCCGCCTGGGTGCGGGAGCAAAAGCCCAGCTTGGAGAGGGCTCGTGGCAGACTGACGACCGGCCGCGCGCCGCCAGCGGGCTGCCCGCGCAACGACGTGCGGCGGCTTCCCGCGGCTTTTCCGGAAGGAACATATGACATGACAAGGCTCGCGCCCAGTGGCGCCGCGTCCCAATGAGCAGAAGATAATGGAGGCAGGAACAAGCGGCTGCCGGGTCAATATGTCCCCGGACGCGTCGCCGCCTCCGGGGTCAGATGCCCGTGATCAGTCTGCCGGCGCGGAGTGCCCGGATGAGGCGCTGTTTGCTCATATCCTGTCCTTCGCCTGTCCCAGCGCACCCGTCAATTCCAGCAGATGCAAATAATCCAGGGCGAGCGGACTGTCGCATGCGAGCGACGCGTGATGTGGATCTCGAGATGGCAAGGAAACCAGGTCTCCACTGAATGCCGGTTTTTCCAAGCGCCCGGCCGCGACGCCTGGATGGCGCGGGATGATCTTCCTTGCAGAGCGAGCGCATCGGCGCGATCAGGTCCCTGACACACAGGAAGGACGCAAAATGCATTCCCCCGCGCCCATGTGATCCATGCATCGGAGATCCTGCTCGCCGATGAGACTCCCGTGGCCAAGGGGAGGCGGCCACAATCCGTTTTTCCCTCCCTATGCAGGTTCCAGCGGATGTAAACCATCATGACCGGCCAAGCATTGCATGAGCATTGGGAAGCATTCGCCTCCGGTTGGCAGCACCTTGCGCGGCTCGAGCCGCAGGTTCAGGTCTGGAGGAGATGACTGCCACACGCCGACCTCGTTCACCATTCGCAGCACGCTGGCAGGACATCAAGCAGGCGGCAGCGCCCACGCGAAAACCCGCTTCCTGCTCTCTATCGCCGAGCCTTGACCACAGCGCATGCCACGCGTCCTGCGGCTCCACCGATCGGCTGCGTTGCGTGATCATCGCCATGGGCGTGGATCACCAGCGCCGAGCCATCCGCATCGAGCAGGTCGGCCCGCTTTGAATCCGTGCCGAGCTTGACCAGCGCGGAAAAGGCTTCTGCTTTGACGCTGCCGTCCCCGGCTACGAATATGTTGGGAAGATCGCCAAAATCAGGGCCCTTTGGACTGAGCAGCCCATGAGACTTCTTCTGCTCACTATGATTGAGATGACCGCCCGATCTTTGAAAGCCAGCGTCGGAACAATCCCCCACATCGTGAAAATGCATGGCGTGCCACCCCGGCGTCAGGCCCGTGGCTGATAGCCGCAGCAGCACGCCTGTCGGTCCATCGGTAAGCACGACTTCAGCCAGCCCGGTGCCGCCCGCCGCAACGATGTCCCCGGTGAGCCGTGAGGGGAGCAGAAGCGGGCTGCGCCCAGCCCGGCGCAGAGCAGGCCAGCATCGTAGTGGCGATCCATGCGCGAGATTTCATGGGTCTTCTCCTTGATCAACTAAGCGAACATGCAAGCGGAACCAGCACCCTGGGCTTGAGAGCCCCGCCTCCCCGTCGTCCCGGCGCGGCAAAAAACAGTGTCGCGGCCCGGTTCATCCCAGGAAGCCTGCTACGCCGGGCGATGTAAGCTTCCTTTGGGCAGCGACCAGGCTTACCCAAACCTCAGCACAGGATTTGCCCTTCATGGGCCAGGTCGCCTGGAGACTTTTCGGGCATGTGCCCGTCAGCCAACCGGCCGGCGCCCTTGCAGCGAACGCGTCTCAGGGGGTGACAGTCGATCCACCGCGCGTTGACGCAGCGGATCAGTGGCCGGCGAGGAAGTGGCGAAACTGGTCATAATGGCCGATGACGTCGGCGATCACCTGTTCGGCCTCATAGCCATAGATGTCATAGCCTCTTCCCCCTTCGGCAAGATAGACCTCGGCGCGGTAATAGCGCGTGCGACGATCGTCGCGCTTGCGTCCCGAATCCGCCAGGGCAAAGGCCGGTAGCGGCCGCGGCACGGTGCGTACCGAATAGATGAAGTCACCTGCCTCGCCATGCGACACACGCAAGCCCAGGCCGTCCTCGGCCTCCTCGACGGTCGCCGCGATACCCCGCTTGTCGAGTTCGTCGACGACCGCGCCCAGCGCCCTGCCGATTGTCGATGCGATATATTCGCGCACCTGCTTCTCGGTGGGGTGACTGACGATCGCGGCGAGGCGGCGGCGCCATTCAAATTGCCCCTTCGCGCCGACCAGCGGCGCCGACGGCAGCTGGCCGCTTGCAGCCAGCGCTCTCTCGCGTCTGAGCGATGTCCAGATGCCGTAGCACATGACCAGCATGATCACGGCGAGCGGCAGAGCTGCAATCACGGCGGCCATCTGCACCGCGGCCAGGCCGCCGGCGAGCAGCAGGACCGCCGCCACGCCGCCGCAGGTCAGCGCCCAGAAGACGCGCAGCCACAAGGCCGGCTCTTCGCCTTGGTCCCGTGCGGTGATCATCGCGATGACCAGCGCTCCGGCATCGGAGGCGGTCACGAAATAGATCGCAACCAGCAATCCGGCTGTCCACGCGAGCAGGGCCGAAAGCGGCAGATATTCAAAAAGCGAGAAGAGGGCGATGGGCATGTTCTGCGCGACGGTTCGCGAGATCGCGCCACCTGCCACATTGATGTCGAGCCAGATTGCCGTGTCGCCGAATATGGTGAACCAGATGAAGCTGAACCCTGCCGGCGCCAGCAAGACGCCAAGCAGAAACTCGCGGATCGTGCGCCCGCGCGATATGCGCGCGATGAAGAGGCCGACGAACGGCGCCCAGGAAATCCACCAGCCCCAGTAGAACAGCGTCCATGTTCCGACCCAGTCGGTCGGCTCATAGGCATAGATATGGAAGGTGCGCCCGACGAAGGCATTCATGTAAAGCCCGATATTCTCGACGAGCGCCTGAAGCAGGAACTGGGTCGGACCGAGCGCGACGATCATCAGCATGAGCACGCCGGATATCACCAGGATCGCTTCGCTCAGCCAGCGGATCCCGTTGTCGAGACCGGTAGCGACGGTCGCCGTCGCCAGAAGCGTGACGATCGCGATCAGCACGATCTGCGTCTCGATCGTCTGGCCTATGCCCATCAGATAGTTGAGCGTTGCATTCAGTTGCGCCACGCCCAGGCCGAGCGACGTCGCGAGCCCCGCCAGCGTGCCGACCACCGCGAAGATGTCGATGAAGTCGCCAAGCGGTCCGCGCACCCGCTCACCGAACAAGGGAAGGAAGGCCGAGCGGATCGCCAGCGGCTCGCCCCGGCGATAGCCGAAATAGGCAAGCGCCAGCCCCATCGCCGCATAGATCGCCCAGGCGTGAACGCCCCAATGGAAGAAGGTGACTTCCATCGCATCGCGCGCTGCCTGTGCCGTACCCGGCTCGGCGTCTGGCGGCGCGGAGAAGTGGGTGATCGGTTCGGCGACGCCGAAAAAGACGATCCCGATGCCCATGCCCGCACTGAACAGCATCGCGACCCATGTACGGAATTTGTAGTCGGGTTCCGCATCGTCGGGCCCGAGCCGGACTGTGCCGAACGAGCTGATCGCGACACCGAACAAAAACACAACGAAGATGCCGACCGTCAGCAGGTAAAACCAGCCGGCTTCGAGGATGATCCAGGCGTTGGCGCCTTCGAACACCGCCGCCGCGCGCCTGGGCAGAAGGCTTGCAAAGACGATGAGCCCCAGCGCCACGATGGCCGATCCGAAAAAGGTGACAGGAGCGATGTCCCGCAACGAAGGAAGGTGCCTGAAACGGCTGGCGTCGGCTTCTGCTTGGCTCAATGTCACGATCCCCGGCATGCGTTGCCCTCCTGCGACGAGCGAGGTCGTTGCGACGGCTCCGCACCCACCGGGAGATCAACGCTTTTTTAGACAATCTCGCAATGCCACGCAGCGCAGGTGCTTGGGAAGCTGTTTGGTCAGGATCGCGTCGGATTTCTCCCTGGAAGAGCGGTCGGGAGCAGCGCCGGCTGCAGCTGGCTGGCGGCCCGGCCGGCATCCGCAATCCGATCAAGCGAACTTGAAAGCGGGCCGCGCGCGCCATTTTAGTCCACGCGCTTCCCCAATTTCATCCCTCCTTGCGAGGATCAGTTGAGCAGACGGCTCACGAGCGCGACCAGCTCCGCCTCTCGGCCCACATCGGCCTTGCGAAACAGGCTTTTGAGATGGGCATGGACGGTTGTCGCCGATGTGCCCCGACTTTGCGCAACCTGTTCACGGCTATGTCCACGCCCTATCATTCTCGCTACTTCCGCCTCCGCCCGCGTCAGGCCCATCGCCTGCCGAAGGAACATAGCCTCGTCATCGCCGCGCCTGTCTGCATGGCGCACGACCAGCAGCACGCGCGGCTCATATCCAAATGTCCATTCACGGCGCGGCAGCGAGAATATCTCACAGCTGTGGCCATCGAGGATATGCTCGCCAGCCAGCCAGACTCTGGGCGTCCTCACCTGCAGCTCGCCCAGGACGTCCTGGATGGCTTTCCCAAGCGATCTGTCCTCGCTCCTTCTTGCAGCCACCAGATGCCGGTTGGACAGGCGCAGGGGGCAGTTGGGCCGACGAAGAAATTCATCCGCGGCGGCCGTCTGGCTCATGACCCTGCCCTTGCCGTCGAGCAGGAAGGCAACCGCTTGCATCGCCTCAAATGTCTCGGCAGCCAATTGAGCCCCCTTGTGCTCAAGCGCGATCTGCATCTTCACCGCTGAAAGCGCGAAGGGCGCCAAGCCTGCAAAGAGGGTCCGTTGCTCCTGGGTGGTCGGGCCGTCAGCGCCGGTCCGCAGCGTAGCCAGACCGAAAAATCCTCCGCTATCGTGCGAAAGCACCGTCTGGCATCCGTGCATCATGTCATATTGGCGGGCATAATCATCGTAAATATCCGATCGCAGGCGGCGGCGCGCGATCGCATAGTCCTGCTCGAAAGCAAGCTCGAATGGCGCACGAGCGCAGGCAAGCCGCCAATTCACAGCAGGATTGCCGCCGTCAATGGCGACAAACCCCTCAAACCAGCCTTCCGGCTCGTCGGTGACCTTGTTGAAAGGGATCGCGTGATCATGCCCGAACGCCACAAGCTGACCGCGCGCCGAACCGGTTTCCCGCGCCATTTTCCCAAGCGCCCTGTCCCACCCGTCCGGCTCCAGCGGCGCGGACAGGAATGTCGTGGCGATCTCAAGCAACAGGCCACTCAAACGACATGCCTCCCTCCACTCGCAGCCCAACCTTGAAGCGGCAACTGCGAAAATCTTCGCGTGGCACCTTCCTCCCTGCTCACTGTCGAACACCCCTCGTTCCCCGAGAGGGAGGTTCCGGCGAGCGTGAGGACCATCCACCATGATAGGAAGGACCCGGCGAAAAACCAACGTTCCCCGGCAGCTGTTGCCGCAGCACAGGCGCAAGCGCAAGATCGCGACAGGGGCAGGCTCTGGCTGGGCAGGCGGCGAATGACGAGACGGCCTCGTCGAGGCCGTCGAACAGGGTGCCTCGTTCGCAGCCGCCCGCGAAGATGGCTGGCAAGGGCTCGCAAGGATGGTTAAGGGGCGCAGGTCATGCATACACAAGAGCCCTATTCACCGCTTCGCCCGCTTCCCCTCCTGATCTTCAGCTCGCGCTGGCTCCAGCTTCCGCTGTATCTCGGCCTGATCGTCGCGCAGTGCGTTTACGTGTTCCTGTTCCTCAAGGAACTGTGGCACCTTGTCCTGCATGCATCCGAATTCGGGGAGCAGCAGATCATGCTCGTCGTTCTGGGCCTGATCGACGTCGTCATGATATCCAACCTGCTCGTCATGGTGATCGTGGGCGGGTATGAAACCTTCGTTTCGCGCCTCGGCCTGCAGGGGCACCCCGATCAACCCGAATGGCTCAGCCACGTCAATGCTGGCGTACTCAAGGTCAAGCTTGCAATGGCGATCATCGGCATATCGTCGATACATCTTCTCCGGACATTCATCGAAGCCAGCAAGATTGGAACAGCCGGCGCGAATGTCACGTCCCAGGGTGTCATGTGGCAGACGATCATCCACAGCATTTTCATCATCTCGGCGATCGGGATCGCCTATGTCGACCGGATGACGCAGCACAAACACTGACAGAGCCTGTGAGACCTTTTAGAAAAGTGGCACTGCGAATGACGATGAGTCTCCGTCGGCCGAAGACTCGTAAAGATCCGCGGAGCGCTACATGAACATGCTTTCGCGTCTGGATGTCTGGCTGGGGCGGACCTTGTTCCATCCACCGATCATTCTCGTCTGTCAACTGACGCGGCAATCCCAATATGCCCTGTACCGCGCGCTGTGGTTCTTCGCGGCGTGCCATGCGACCTATTATGGGCTTGTCGAAGACAGAGGCTGGCTGTTTACCATTTTCATGTGGGGCTGGGTGACCGCTACGCTCCTGAACGCCACTCTCCATCCTGACCGCCCGGCCCGGTCATCCGGCTTTTTCCGCTGGATCTTCTGGATATTCTTTCTTTCCGGAACTGCGATCATTCCACTGACCGGCACTGTTTCGGATGGCACGGTAAGAGCGCTGATGGTCCTGTTTGCTGAATATGCCGCAACGATCAAGACCATCCCGCCCGGCAATTCACAGGAAAGCAAGCGGCGGCAGGCTTCCGCGAGCTAAATGACAAGCGGTCTCGGGATAGGGCGCAAGACATTATTTTATTGTGAAAACGCACCCCTACGGCATCGCGGGAAAAAGCGGCGTTTTTTTCCGATTTTCGCCTGGAAAGGATTGAAGAGGAAGGCCTGGAGCGCGCCGTGGGGTCGCCTGGCTTGCCGGATCCGCTCGCAGTTTGGGCGACCAACATTGTCGTCGCAATTACGAGGAATTGGCCGCCGACCGGCACCAAAGATGATCCGGCCAAATTGCCCGCTACACTGCTCCAACAGGCGGACTTGCGGCGCGACGGTAAGGCCGGCCAATTGTATTGGCCATCACCGCAGTCGGCCCGGGGTGCTGTTACGCCCCCGTAACTCTCAGAGGTTATAGGCGTGGCGCAGCCGATCGATAACGACCTCTCTCGTCATCGCTACGCCAAACTGCTTCGGCGTGAAATCGTCCTGCTCTGCGAGGGCGTCAATGAACGCCTGCATATCGGCCTTGATCTTCTCGGGCAGATCGAACGTCGCCTCCGCGCTCAGGAGCTGGAGCAGGCGCGCCACATCGTTGCGGTGCTTCTTCACGTCTCTGTCGTCGACTTTCTCGCCCTCCGCACGACGGCGGCTGAGATCAACCCAGGCACGCGCCTTGAAGGGAATAAGACCGGCTTCGTCGAGAACCGGCATGCCGTCCAGCGACCGTCCCATCGTCTTGAGAAACGCATAATAGTCGGCGTCAAGCAGGATGGCAGACAGGCTCGCAGCTTCCTCGGCGATTGGGATCGGCGTAAGCTGGCTACCGGGCGCCACCTCAAATCCTTCCGGCGCGTTGGAGAACAGCTCCAACATCGCCGGGTAGCCGTCCGTCGACGGTTTGGCGAACCGGTAAAGAATCCGTTCGCCTTCACTCCGCTGCCGGATCTCGTATCCGCCTGCCTCGACAAAGGCCATGAACGTCTCGGAGAATGCCGGGTCGAGCGCCTCACAGATGAGGACAATATCGAGATCCTTGGTCGCGCGAAAATCGAGACCGGCTTCCTCCATGATCAGCTCGCACGCCCCTCCGCCGATCAGCACATACTGGTGCTCATGGCCGGAAAAATGTGCGCGAAAGCGGTCGACGCCAGCTACCATCCAAAGGGCTCCAAAAGGTGATCGGCTGCCTGCGCGACTCGTTCGTCGGCGTCATGCCGTGCGCTCAGATATAGCGAAAGTCGGTCGGCAACCTCGTTGTCGCTAAGGACTTGGGGATCATAGGCCCATGTCTGGACCTCGATCCGGCGTTCGTCATAGGCCCAGGCCGTTTCCAATCTGTGATGCCGCGCCATCCGCTTCCATGCGGCGGCCGGCGCCGCCCTGCATTCAATTCGCGGTTCGTTGAGCATCGTATATCGGGCAAGGGCACTTTCGCCCGCCAACACCGCCTCGTTCAGGGGCAGATCACCCGCGACATAACGAGTTTTGCGCACCGGAGATTGCAAGCGCCCCTCGACCGCGCGCCAAAGGTCGCCGCCACCAAAGCGAAGGCTGAGGCGGCGCTGGCGGCCGACGCGGTACGGCCGCGCCAGTTCGAGCGCTTCCAGTTCATCGAACGCCCGGCTCATGCTCATGATCGCGACTTGGTAGCGCTCGGCGAGCTGGGTCAGGCTGGCATCGTTCACATCGTGACCAAGCAGGGCGGCCAGAATTACGACCTGAGTGGTGGGAGACACCTGCTCGGACGAGGATCCCGGTTCGCTGGAATAGGTCTCGCGCAGGTCGACGAACGCTTCGGGCACATAGAATTGTGCGCCCGGCGAGATGAACGCGACGCGCTTCTCCATCAGACGCCGACGCAATGCCGCCGGTACAGCTTCGAGCAACAACACGAACAGGCGGGCATCGATATGGCGTCGCATCTGGTCCCGATGCTTCAGGAACTCGTCAACGCCGCCTATTGCGCCGCTTTGCGGAACGATGAACACGGTCGGGCGGTCGAGCAGTTCCCCGCGCCACAAGGCGTAGCGATCATACAAGAAGTGCGGGAGCCTGAGCGGCTTAATGGGATCGAGATGGAGGTGCGCACCGAAAGCCTCGCGCGCATAAGTTTCCGATGCGACCGCCAGCGCGCGTAATCGCAGGTCAGGAAATTCATCTAACATCGGGCCGACTATCTAACAGCAGTGATGTTAAATATCCACCTCAATGTTAGATAGCATGGTTGCCGCTTGTTGGCAGCGATCCGCTGCTCTATTTCCCGGACTTCGGACACGCCCAGGCTCACGAGTCTACCGAGCACGGCGTCGATCCGCGCGGGTCGCGAGCCCGATCGGCCGTCTGACCCCGATCGTTGAAACAGCGAACGTCGGCTGCGTGAACGAGCGTAGTGAAGACATCGCAGAACGACCGATCAGGAAGCTCGACGATCAGCCGGATGTGGCGTTCGAACCGCGATTCGTCCGCGCCCATCAGCATTGCCGCGAGCAGGACATAGAATTAATGGTTCAAATCGTCCGGCGTCCGATCCAGCTCGGCACGATCTGGATACCCATCGCCGTTCAGCCGCGCCGACCAAGGGGCATAGGCGTCGATCAGTTCCTCGTACCCACCAGCCGTGCCCTTGGTTTCGGCATTCCAGGACGCCGAGCCATTTCGCGATGCCCTGTGCATCGACATGGAAGGTTGGCGATGAGCAGCCCGTTGCTGAGGCCGCCTGTCAGCCCGGGCGGGGATCCGATGACGCAATATCCGGCTCGACGAGCCGGGGGATGGGCGGGTGTCGCGGGAGATCTGTGGAAGCAGGGGTCGTTCATGAGGAGCAAGATCATAGGCCATAACATCCGCCATCGGTCCCACGCTCAACCGCCGTCGCGTACAGCAGTTCCCTAAAACAGTCCTCGCTGATTGAGGGCAGATAGGCCGCACACCCTGCTGATCTGCCGCCGCCCATGCCGATCGCCCAGCGGCTGTCCTGACGGGCGTGAGCGCGAACGAGCCGGCCCGGTCCTCCGCGCGGCGGCGCGAGCAAGAAGCCCGAGCCGCACGGAAAAGGTCAAGCTGTTCGGCGCGGGCCGGTGCAACAACGAAGGATTGCCCCCGCAAGCAACTGCTCACAAGCGGGAAAGACCGGCTCCCCAGACCTGCCACCTGCGAGTTTTTCATCACCGTGGCAGAACTTAAACGTGGCGTTGCCGTCCTCGGTCTGAGCGCGACTTGCCGGAACGCGCCGCCGCGATCTTCAACAATCGCTGGAATGAGGGACATTCCATATGGCTCGGAGCCGGGCAGGCCGCGGCATGTTCCAGGCCATTTTTCAATGCGCTAAGCTGCCTGATGGTCCGGCCGAGCTCGACCGCCTTTTGCGACAGCAACTTGCGGTCTATCTGCGCCCTTGGCCCTGTGCCAAACATCGCCCCGATCTGATCGAGCGAAAATCCCGCCATGCGGCCGAGCCCGATCAGCGAGAGCCGGCCGAAGACATCCTGGCCATAGATACGCCTCAGCCCGCGACGTCCCAGCGATTCGATCAGACCCTTTTCCTCGTAGAAGCGAAGGGTCGAGGCCGGAACGCCGGAGCGCTTCGCCACCTGCGAGATTTCGATCAGTTTCATGCTTGACCTCAAGTCGACTTGAAGTGGCATTCTGCTGCGATCGGCCTTTCGATACAAGGACAAGTCACCATGCAACTGGCACCAACCGCCGTGCGGCAGCCCGCCCCTGGGTGGACGCTTGCCGGGCTTTCGCTGATGATGCTGATGCCCTCGCTGAGCTCGAGCACCGCCAACGTAGCGCTGCCGAGCTTGGCGAGAAGGTTCGCCGCATCGTTTCAGGCAACGCAGTGGATCATCCTTGCCTATCTGCTGACGGTCACCGCGCTGGTCGTCCTCGCCGGACATCTTGGAGATATTTTCGGCCGGCGCAGGCTGCTGCTGGCCGGCATCGTCGTTTTTGCGACTGGATCATTGTTGTGCGCAATGGCGCCCGGTCTTGAACTGCTGATCGCCGGGCGTGTGATCCAGGGGAGCGGGGCAGCCTTTATGATGGCGCTCACGATGGCATTCGTCGGCACGGTTGTTCCGGCGAAACGGACCGGTCGCGCAATGGGGCTGCTGGGCACGATGTCGGCGATCGGGACCACGCTTGGGCCAGCGCTAGGCGGGGGGCTGATCGCCTGGGCGGGCAGCACGGCGATCTTTCTCATCAATCTGCCGCTCGCCGCCGTTGCGGCCATAAGCGTCTTGAAGGCCCTGCCACAAGATCCGCCGCGCGGCGCGGCGATGTCCCCGCGTCTGGACATGACCGGCATGGCCTTGCTTGCAGCTACGCTGACCAGCCTTACGCTGGCGATGACCCTGGGACGCGGGCAGTTCGGCTTCGTAAACCTCGCGGTCCTGGCCGCCGCCATCGGCACAGGCGCCGTCTTCCTTGCGATCGAGGCTCGAGCTGCATCCCCGCTGATACGGCTGGACCTGTTGCGCAACCGAGCGCTGGTTGCCGGTCTTTCCACCAGCATCATCGTCTCCACCGTGATGATGACCACCCTGATCGTCGGCCCCTTCTATCTGGCAAGGGTAGTCGCGCTCGACCCTGCAGGCACCGGATTGGCCATGGCAACAGGGCCATTTGTGGCCGCCATCGCCGGCGTCCCGGCCGGGCGGCTGGTCGAGCGGATCGGTGTCCGGTCCGCTGTGATTGCCGGGCTCGCCGCGATGGCTGCGGGCGCCACTGCCCTCTCGATCATTCTTCCGGCCTTCGGGATCGCCGGCTACCTCGCGCCGATCGTCGTGATGACGGCGGGCTATGGGTTGTTCCAGGCGGCAAACAGCACCGCCGTGATGGCGGGCACGACGCCGGGCGAACGCGGGATCGTCTCGGGAATGCTGAACCTGTCGCGCAATCTCGGCCTGGTTGTGGGAGCATCTGCTATGGGAGCAGTGTTCGCCTGGGGGATCGGCTCGGCAGACATCATAAGCGCTGAACCTGTCGCGGTCGCCACGGGCACGCGCGCGAGCTTCGCGGCAGCCGCAATCCTTGTCGTCCTGTCGCTGGTCATCGCGCGTCGCGCGACCCGTGCGAACGGACAACCCGCGCTCGTCAGGCTTCCTGTCGGCCACGATCGCGGGCAACGCAAACGTTCATGTTAAGCGATACCACCCCTCCCTCGGCAAGAGCTCATCAACTGCCAGATCCACGTCCTGGAGGATCGATACGAGCCAGGGCGGCGACTTTACGCACGTTCAGTGGTCGGGCCTCTGAAGTGGCGCGCCATGCGATATGGCGGGCGCCGGAACTCTCCTGCCATCACCATGCGCGGCCGGCAAGACGACCATGCGGCCTGCCGTCTCATTCCGGCGCTCAAGGAGCCATCTGTCGGCGGCGCTGCTGCGCACGCTCTTTGCCATGTCTGGGAGGGCAAGCATGTCGGCAGGGGAAAGGGAGCAGGCTTCTGCAAGATTTCAGTTCCCTTGCCGGCTGCGAGGCGGCCCGATTTCTATGTCATTCCTTTTCCCGTCCGCCGGATTCTTTTGCCAAAGCCGTGGACTTCGCACTCGATGCCGTTTAGGGCGGCGATGTCCCGGCTGGCCCCATCCCCCAAGATGCCACGGCCGGGCACTGGACGCCGGCCACGCCCTTTTGGCCGGATTTTCCCTGTCCCGGCGCCGGCATCGACGATAGTACGCATGAGGCGTCGGGACTTTTTCATGCGCCGGGATCCTGGCCCTCGGCCCGACCTGGCGGTTGCCCCCCCGCATCCGTGCGGCGGGCCCCGATCAGATGGCGGCAGTCCTTGCCGCAGGAATTCTGGACAGAATATCTCCCCTGGGCGTGAGCGAATCGCGCGGGAACGACACACACAGGACGGGCTCTTGCAAGGGGACGAGCGACCTTGCGCCGGCAATGCGGCAGCTGCCGATCTTGCTTGCATGCGGTGGGCTCCAGTCGCACGAAGCGCACGGGCAGCGATCCCCTGATCCATGACTGAAACATAGAAGGGACGGGGCTTTGCAGCGATGCAAATTCCTTCGGTAGACAAAGTATTTATATGGATTCTTTATGCCGAAAATCGCCAAGAATCTGCTTGAAGGTTGAAAAAGAGGACGAATTGGCCTAGATCATGGTCCCGTTCGAGGGGGCGGATCGCTCTGCCACGAAATTAATAATTCGGGAGATAAAGCATCTTCAGGTCAAATTCCGATGCGGCGAATAGGCCGCCACGGACGTTTGCGAGCCTTTCACCTGCGCGTTCATCCAAATTCCTGTTCCGCAAGCCCGTTGCACTGGACGGCCCGGCCGTCACGGCGCTGGTCGCGCAGTGTCCACCGCTCGACCCCAATTCGGCCTACTGCAACCTGCTGCAGTGCACGCATTTCGCCGACAGCTGCGTGATCGCCGAATGCGATGGCGCCATGGCGGGTTGGGTTTCGGGATACCGCCCGCCTTCCGAGCCGGAATGCTTCTTTGTATGGCAGGTCGCCGTTGCGCCTGCCGCACGAGGGCAGCGGCTTGGCCGCCGGATGATCGACGCGCTGCTCGATCGCCCATCGGCGCAGGGCGTCACCCATCTCATCACCACGGTGACGGATGACAATGTGTCGTCCTGGGCCTTGTTCGAAGGCCTGGCGAAACAATGGAACGCCGCGCTTGCCAAAAGCGTGCTTTTCGATCGCGACACCCATTTTGCCGGCGCTCACGCAACCGAATGGCTTGCGCGTATCGGCCCGCTGCCCCGCATGAGAGGTGGCCCAACACAAGGAAAAACGGCGACATGATCACCACCCTTCCCCAGCCCACGAGCCGAAAACCCGACACGAGCCTGTATGAGCGACGCGAATCTGCCGTGCGCAGCTACGCCCGGTCCATGCCGCGCCAGTTCACCAAGGCGCAAGGCGTTTGGATGCATGACAATCAGGGCGGACGTTATCTCGATTTCCTGTCGGGATGCTCGACCCTCAATTACGGCCATAATCATCCTGTGCTCAAGCAGGCGCTGCTCGATTATATCGAGGCTGACGGCATCGCCCATGGCCTCGACCTGCACACCGACGCCAAGGCTGCATTTCTCGAAGCGCTGGAAACTATCGTCCTTACGCCACGCCGTCTGGATTACCGGGCCATGTTTACCGGGCCAACCGGCACGAACGCCGTCGAAGCCGCGATCAAACTGGCGCGCAAGGTTACAGGCCGCGAACTGGTCATCGCCTTCACCAACGGCTTTCACGGCATGACGCTGGGGGCGCTGGCCTGCACCGGCAATGCGGCCAAGCGAGGCGGCGCAGGCGTACCGCTCGCCCATGTCTCACATGAGCCCTATGACGGCTATCACGGGTCCGGGGTCGACACCGCCGACCTGCTGGAGCGGCGCCTGTCCGATCCGTCGAGCGGCCTTGACGCGCCCGCCGCGATATTGGTGGAAACCGTGCAGGGCGAAGGCGGCCTCAATGCCGCATCGCCGCAATGGCTGCGCAAGATCAGCGCCATCGCCAGGCGGCACGGAGCCCTGATGATCGTCGACGACATCCAGGCGGGTTGCGGCCGGACGGGCAGCTTTTTCAGCTTTGAAGGCATGGGCTTTACGCCCGACATCGTCACGATGGCGAAGTCCTTGTCGGGGATGGGCCTGCCCTTCGCCCTCACCCTGTTCCGGCCGGAGCTGGACCAATGGGCGCCAGGCGAGCATAATGGGACATTCCGGGGCAACAACCACGCCTTCGTCACCGCTACTGCCACGCTGCGGCATTTCTGGAGCAACACGCAGTTGCAGAAGGACATCGCCCGCCGCGGAGCGCTGATCGAGCGCCGGCTGGAAGCGATCGCTCTTCAACATGGCCTGTCCACCCGCGGTCGAGGCATGATGCGCGGTATCGACGTCGGATCGGGCGAGATTGCCGCGGGTGTCACCGCCGCCTGCTTCGATCGCGGCCTCATCATCGAAACGAGCGGAGCGCATGACGAAATCGTCAAGATCCTTGCCCCGCTGATCATAGACGACGCCCAGCTTTCAGCAGGCATCGACATATTGGAAAATTGCATCCGCGAAGCATTGTCTTCGCCCTACGGCGTCGCCGCGGAATAAAGGAGCTATCATGATTGTTCGAAAATTGCAGGACATCCGCAAGTCGGATCGCAATGTCAGGTCGCAGCAGTGGGAGAGCGCGCGCTTGCTGCTCAAGGACGACAATATGGGATTCTCCTTCCATATCACGACCATGTATGCCGGAGAGGAAATCCACATGCATTACCAGAATCATCTGGAAGCGGTGCTGGTTCTCAAAGGCACGGGCACGATCGAGGATCTGGGCACGGGCATCACGCACCAGCTGGCCTCAGGCGTCATGTATGCGCTCAATGCCCATGACAAGCATGTCGTCCGGCCCATCACCGACATTCTTTGCGCCTGCGTGTTCAACCCGCCGGTCACCGGCAAGGAGGTCCATGATGAAAACGGCGCCTACCCCGCCGAGGCGGACATGATCCGCACCGCTGCGCTGAGTAACTGACCGAACAAGAAAGGGGCAAGTCCCTTGCAAGACATCTACCCGTCCCGTCACGCCAAGACGGCGGAGTTTTTGCCGCGCCTCGATCCTGTCGTCCATGGCCGCTGGAGTGAGGATGCGCCGATCAGCCAGGAGGAGGCCGAACAGTTCGACCGCGATGGCTATCTGGTGCTGGAGAATCTGTTCTCCGAACGGGAAATCACCTTCCTTCAGGCCGAGGCGGGCAAGCTGCTGGCAGATCCGGACGCGCTGGAAGATGAAACGGTGATCGGCGAACCGGAAAGCCGCGAGATCCGTTCGATCTTTCGCATACACGCGCAAAGCCGTGTCATCGCCAGACTTGCCGCCGATCAGAGGCTGGCCGGTGTGGCCCAGTTCCTGCTGGGAGATCAGGTGTACATCCACCAATCCCGCCTCAACTACAAGCCCGGTTTCCAGGGCAAGGAATTCTACTGGCACAGCGATTTCGAGACCTGGCATGTGGAGGACGGCATGCCGCGCATGCGGGCGCTGTCCATGTCGGTGCTGCTGGCGGAAAACACACCGCATAACGGGCCGCTGATGCTGATCCCCGGATCGCACCGCAGCTTCCTGACCTGCGTGGGGCAAACGCCCGAAGACCATTATCGCATGTCGCTCAAACGCCAGGAATATGGCGTGCCCGACGAGGACAGCCTGGCCGAACTGGCGCACAGGCATGGCATCGTCGCGCCGACGGGCAAGCCCGGATCGGTCGTGATCTTCGACTGCAACATCATGCATGGATCGAACGGCAACATCACGCCCTTCCCCCGGGCCAACGCCTTTCTGGTCTATAATGCCTCAAGCAACCGGCTGGTCGCTCCCTTCGGCGTTGAAAAGCCGCGCCCGGAATTCATCGCCGCGCGCAGCGAGCCCCATCCAATCGTGCCTGTTGCAGGTCCGCTGGCCGAGGAGGCGCTGGCATGAGCGGGCATAGCGTCGAGAAGATCGGCGGCACGTCGATGGCCGCCACCGCTACCCTGTTCGATAATGTGCTGATCGCCGGACGGCAGGGATCAGACCTTTACAATCGCATTTTCGTGGTGTCTGCCTATGCGGGCATCACCGACCTGCTGCTGGAGCACAAGAAGAGCGGCCGGCCCGGCGTCTTCGCCCGCTTCGTCGCCGACGAAGGCGCGGACGGCTGGCGCGAGGCGATGGAGGCCGTGCGGGCGGCCATGCGGGACCGCAATGCGCAGATGTTCGCGCGGGCGGACAGCCAGCGAGAGGCGGACGCCTTCGTCGACATGCGGATCGACGCTGCGGCATGCTGTCTTGGCGACCTCGCGCGGCTGCGCAGCCATGGACGCTTCTGCGTCAAGGAGCAGCTGACAACGGTGCGCGAAATGCTCGCGGGTCTGGGCGAAGCGCACAGTGCCCACAGCACCGCGCTGTTGCTGCGCGACCGGGGCGTTAATACCGTCTTTGTCGATCTGACGCTGTGGCATCAGCAGGACATGCAGGAGCTGGATGAGCGGATCACCAAGGCGCTGCGGTCTGTCGACCTGTCGTCCACCCTGCCGGTCGTCACCGGTTATGCCGGGTGCCGCGAGGGCATGGTGCGCCGCTATGCGCGGGGCTATTCGGAAATGACCTTCTCCCGCATCGCGGTGCTGACCGGCGCGCGCGAGGCGATCATCCACAAGGAATTTCACCTGTCGAGCGCGGACCCGAAGCTGGTCGGAACAGGCAGGGCGCGAAAGATCGGGCGCACCAACTATGATGTCGCCGACCAGCTCGCCAATCTGGGCATGGAGGCCATCCATCCAGGCGCGGGCCGAGGCCTGCGGCAGGCCAGCATTCCGCTGCGGGTGCGCAACACCTTCGACCGCGAGGATGGCGGGACGCTGATCTGCGGCGATTATGTATCCGACAGCCCGCGTGTCGAGATCGTGACGGGCATCCGCCACGCGCAGGCACTCCAGTTCTTCGAGCAGGACATGGTGGGGGTGAAGGGCTATGACGCGGCCATATTGGAGGCGTTGACGCGGCATGGAGCCTGGATCGTCAGCAAATCATCCAACGCCAACACCATCACTCATTATCTCTCGGCCGACGCGCCGACGGTGACGCGAGTGATCGAGGATTTGCAGCGATCCTATCCCGATGCGTCGATATCCGCCCACCCGGTCGCGGTGGTGTCGGTGATCGGCAGCGACATTTCTCGGCCCTCGCTGGTCGCCGATGCATTGGCGGCGCTGGCGGGAGAGGAGATCAGCGTCATGGCGATGCAGCATCAGATCCGCAATGTCGATGTGCAGTTCATCGTCGATGTCGCACATTATGATAGCGCAGTGCAGGCGCTGCACCGCGCCCTGGTGGAGAGCGCCAACCTGGCACCAGAGGGGCGGCGCGCCGCCTGATCGGCGTCCGATCTGCAGTCATGCTTGACGCCATCCGACCTGTCCGCAGCCTATTGCTGTCCATCTTCATGCTGATGGCGGGCAGCGGCTTTCTCGCGACGTTGATCAGCCTGCGCCTCAATCGGGCGGGCAGCGGCACGATGACCATCGGCATTGTCGCCACGGCCTATTTCGGTGGGTTGATCATAGGATCGCTCCGCGCCGGGAACCTGGTACGCAGGGTGGGGCATATTCGCGCCTTTGCCGCCTTTGTCGCGCTGCTGTCGGCCAGCACCCTGTCCTATGCGCTGTGGACAGAGCCGCTGTTCTGGATGCTGTTGCGGCTGGTGGACGGGATTTGCGTGGCGGGCGTGTTCGTGTGCCTGGAAAGCTGGCTCAACGCCCGCGCCGATCCGCGCATGCGCGGCAGCGTGCTGGCCGCCTATATGGTCGCGCTCTATTCAGGACAGGCGATCGGGCAGTTGCTGCTCGGGGCGAGCGGGTCCCTGCCCGCCATCCCCTTCCAGATCGCCTCGATCCTGATCTCCCTGGCCATTATCCCGCTCTGCCTGACGCGTCATTCCGCCCCCGCGCCAGTCGAGGCGAGCGCCTTCTCGCTCCGTTCCCTGCTGGCTGCCTCGCCGCTGGGAGCCTGGGGCGCGGTGGCGACCGGGCTGATGCTGGGCGCCTTTTACGGGCTGGCGGCGGTGCATGTGCGGCGGCTGGGGCTGGACCTCCCTCAGACCGCCCGCTTCATGATGATCGTCATCCTGGGCGGGGTGGCGCTGCAATGGCCGCTCGGGCGATTGTCCGACCGGCATGACCGGCGGCTGGTGATTACCGGCAGTTTCGCCGTAGCGGCACTGGTCAGCATGGCGCTGTCATGGATCGACGGCGGCTCGCTCCTGCTGCTGCTGGGCGCGCTGTTCGGAGGACTGAGCTTCGCGCTCTATCCGCTGTGCGTGGCGCACTGCAACGATCGGTTGCTCGAAACGGAGAGGGTGGCGGCGAGCGGACGGCTGGTGCTGCTCTATTCCATCGGCGCGGCCCTGGGGCCGGTTCTGGCTGCCGGCTTCATGACGGCCGTCGGGACGGGTGGACTGTTCCTCTTCATCGCTTGCTGCGCAACGGTCGCGGCGGCGGTCGGGCTATGGCGACAGCGCGCGTCCGAGCCGGTGCCCGGGAAATATCAGCAGGAGTTTCAGATCGTTCCCCGGACCACGCCCATGGCCGCGCTGCTCGACCCCAACAGCGCTGACCCGGATATGACGCAAGGACAGACGAGATGACCGCGATTTCCACTCCCGCCGTGGCCTCCGCTTCTCCCACGCCCGCCAAGGACGCCATCTTGCGCCGCGCCATCGCCGCCTCGGCGATGGGCAATGCAACCGAATGGTTCGACTACGGCATCTATGCCTATGGCGTGACCTATATCTCTGCCGCGCTGTTTCCCGGCAGCACGGAGGAGGCCGTTCTGTTCGCACTGGCGACTTTTGCGATATCCTTCCTCGTCCGGCCATTGGGCGGACTATTCTGGGGACCCCTGGGCGACCGGCTGGGCCGCAAGTCCGTGCTGGCGCTCACCATATTGCTGATGTCCGGCGCCACGCTGTGCGTGGGGCTGATCCCGGATTATTCCAGCATCGGCTTGTGGGCGCCCGGTCTCCTGGTCGCGCTGCGCATGGCGCAGGGATTTTCCACCGGCGGCGAATATGGCGGAGCAGCGACATTCATGGCCGAATATGCGCCCGATCACCGGCGCGGCTTTTTCGGCAGCTTTCTCGAATTCGGGACGCTGGCGGGCTTTTCGCTCGGCGCGGCGCTGATGCTGGGTTTCTCGCTGATGCTGGGAGATGCGGCGATGCACGCCTGGGGTTGGCGAATTCCTTTCCTGGTGGCAGCGCCCATGGGGCTGGTCGGCATGTATCTGCGCTCGAAGATGGAAGATACGCCGGTCTTCCGTGCGGCCGCAGCGCGGCATGATAGCGGCCCGCCCCCCTCGCCCGGCCTGCCGCTGCTGCTGCGGCGGCACTGGCGGCCCATGCTGGTCGTTGGCGGGCTGGTGGTGGCGCTCAATGTCGTCAACTATACGCTGCTCAGCTACATGCCGACCTATCTGCAGCGGCGGATCGGCTTGTCCAGCAACGAGGCGCTCATCGTGCCGATCATCGGCATGCTGCTGATGATGATGTTCCTGCCCGTTGCGGGATCGCTTTCGGACAGGGTCGGGCGGCGGGCCATGTGGCGGGTTTCGCTCATCGGGCTGCTGGTCGCCGTGGTTCCGCTCTACATGCTGATGGGGACGGGCCTTGTGGGCGCGATTGCCGGATTCGTCTTGCTGGGCCTGCTCTATGTGCCGCAGCTGGCGACGATTTCGGCAACTTTCCCCGCGCTGTTCCCGACGCAGGTGCGCTTTGCAGGCTTCGCCATCGCCTATAATGTGTCGACCTCCATCTTTGGCGGGACCGCGCCAGCGATCGGCAGCGGGCTGATCAGCTACACCGGCAATGAACTGATGCCCGCCTTCTACATGATGCTGGCCTGCATCGTCGGCCTGATCGCGCTGCGCTTCATGCCCGAAACCGCCGGCCGGTCCCTCCATGAGGATCCTTTCGCGGAGAAACAGGCTTGATCACCAACCTTCCCGTTTCCAACGACAGCATCGCGTCACTGACGCGCGGCTATGTGGAGCAACCCTGGATGCAGAGCGGTCTGGCGTTGCTGCTCCTGGGCGTCTTTGCCTGGATCGCGAACTGGATCGCCAAACGCATCGTGCTGCGGCTGCTGCTTCGCCTGCTCAACCATTTTCCCTTTCGCATAGAGGCAGGCCATGTCGGCACGATAGTGGCGCGGCTGTCCAACATCGTGCCGGCGCTCGTCGTCGAACTCGGCATTGGGACGATACCGCATCTCTCTTCCGAGGCCGTCGCCTTCGTCCGTAGCCTGTGCACCGCGTTCACCATCCTGACGATCGCGATTGCACTCAGCGACTTCCTCACATTGCTCAACGATCTGTATCAACGCCGCCCCGACGCGGCCAACCGGCCCATCAAGGGCTATGTGCAACTGGGCAAGCTACTCCTCTACGCCGCCGCCGCGATCCTGATCATCGCAGCGCTCATGGACCAGTCACCGCTATTGCTGCTGTCGGGCCTCGGCGCGATGGCGGCGGTGCTGATGCTGGTGTTCAAGGACACGATCCTCTCCCTCGTCGCCTCGGTGCAGATCGGTTCCAACGACATGGTGCGTGTGGGCGACTGGATCGAAATGCCCCAGTTCAACGCCAATGGCGATGTCGTCGATATCGCCTTGCACACGGTCAAGATCCAGAATTTCGACAAGACGATCACCACCGTTCCCACGCATCGGCTGATCTCCGAGAGCTTTCGCAACTGGCGCGGCATGGCGGAATCGGGCGGTCGCCGTATCATGCGGTCGCTCATGATCGACCAGCGCAGCGTGCGATTTCTCGATGAAGACGACATGGAGCGCATGGACCGCTTCGCCCTGCTGCGGACCTATCTGCAATCCAAGCAAGGAGAGATCGAGCAGTGGAATGCCGAACATGGCGCCAAGAGCATGGTCAATGGCAGGCGCCTGACCAACATCGGCACCTTTCGCGCCTATGTGCTGGCCTATCTGCGCGCGCGCGCCGACATCGCCCAGAACAAGACTTTGCTCGTGCGCCAGCTCGCGCCCAGCGAAAACGGCCTCCCGCTGGAAATCTACGCCTTTGCAAACAGCACGATATGGGCAGAGTATGAAGGCGTCCAGGCGGATGTCTTCGATCATCTGATCGCGATCCTGCCGGAATTCGGGTTGCGGCTGTTCCAGCGTCCTTCTGGCGCGGACCTGTCGGCAATGGCAGCGGCCTAGATACCGGTGGCAGACGGTTGCTCCTGCCCGGCAGCCAGGGAAAATCCTCATCAGGGCGGCGCTGGCGCTTGTCAGGCTAGGAGACCTGTGTGCGGGTGGGTGTAGACATGGGCATTGGTTGCTGATTCTATGGGCTTTCCGAAGAGGAGAGCGGGACGTGGTGCATCGTTCGATAGGCCAGGAGCGGTTTGGTTTCGCCGGTCGCATGCGGCCCCGATCATCGCTCGACGAGCTGGCCAAGCTGATCCATTGGCAGCCGGTCGAGGCTCTCCTCAATCCGCTCTATTCGGCTGCCAAAGGCGAACCCGCCTGGCGGCCTTTGGCGATGTTCAAAGCGCTGCTGCTGTCGATCTGGTATGACTTGTCGGACGTGAAGCTGGCCGACGCGCTTGATGATCGCGCGTCGTTTCGCCGTTTCTGCGGCTTCTCCGGCACAGAGGCGACGCCGGAACGCACTGCCTTCGTGCGCTTCCGCAAGCTGTTGGTCGCGGACGGGCTCGACGGCAGCCTCTTCGAGGCTGTGACGGCCCAACTCAAGGCGAAGCCGGTCACGGTCAAGACCGGGACGCTGGCCGACGCCACCATCATTACCTCGGCCAGCGAGCAGGATGACGATGGGCGATGGGTCAAGCATAAAGGCAAAAGGGCGTGACGCGGACACGGCGTTGGTCGAGAGGATTTCGGTCACTCCGGCCAATGTAAACGACGGGCGTGCCGGTCCGGCGGCGCTGCCCGATGATCCCGGCGAAGTCTTTGCCGATCGCGCTTATCGCGGTTCGCATTTCGGCAGTGCCGTCCGCGCCAAAGGCGGCACGCCGCGCATCGTCACCCACAGCGTCTGGGCTCGCACGCAGGAGGAAGCAGAGGTTTGGCTCAGGGTCTGGAACCAACCCATCCATCGCGTTCGCGGCAGGATCGAGAAGATATTCGGCACGTGGAAACGCAGCTACGGCCTACGCCGGATGCGATGGCGAGGCATCGCCAAAGCTACCGCCCAAGTCCACCTCACCGCCCTCGCATACAATCTCAAGCGCACGCTCTCCATCGTTAATGCCGCAGCGGCGTGACGTCAACGGCGCAGGGCCGGCGCGCACTGCACTGACCACCGACTAAACCGCCGTCAATCACCCCATAATCAACGCCCTACACCCACCCGCACACAGGTCTCCTAGAAGAGTCGGCTGGCAGTATGGAGCGCAATGTCGGTCGTTTCAAAATCCTTGCCGGTGCATTGCAACCGGTCATCGCGTTCCTTTGCAACTGCATAGACCATCAGGCCGAGAAGGTTGAGCTCCCTCCCCGTCCGCCACTTCAGTCCCTGAGTGGGCACTGAGTTTACGCCGCTTTTTCCGGTAAGCGCCTGAAGCAGCCGGTCTTCGATCCCATGATCCGAACCTCGCCATCGGCGACCTCGATGCGCTGGGCGAGCGCGCGGAGATGGTCGCGGCGGTAGCCACCGCCTTCGAGGCGGATGCGCTGGCGTGCGGTCTTGGCGAAGGTGCGGACCATTTTCGGGTGATGGCCTTGGAGCCTAAGTTGTCGAGCATCGCTTGCGCCCGCTCGGCGTCGGCCTTGGCCTGGTCCCTGATGGCCTTGAGGCCGTCGATGCGGTCTTTCAGGGCTGGATCGTCAATGTCGGCCATGCCTGCCTCGATGGCGTCGTAGAGGCGCTTGAACCGCAGTTCCGATTCGGCAGAACGCTTGTTCAATTCGGCGATATGCTCGCGACGACGTTCGGATTGCTCCTGCCGTCGGTCGAGAACGCTGGAGAGGATGGTTTCCAGCCGCTCAGGCTGGAGTAGCTGGCTTTCAAGATGGTTGGCGACAAGATCGTCCAGCTTGTTCATCGGCACGGCCATGCCCTCGCAGGCGGTCGGTCCTTGCCGCGCCTTCATAGAGCAGGCGTAATAACGATAGCGCCCGCCCTTGCCGGCGCGGATGGTCATGGCCCCCCCGCACTTGGCGCAGTGGATCAGGCCGGTGAGCATGGTCGGCCCGCTAATGACGGCGGAAGGGATGACCTTGGGGTTGCGGGCTTTCAAGAGCGCCTGCACGGTTTGCTGCGCTTGTTGAACTCGTGCTCGCCCATATAGGTGCGACGAGTCATGCGCCCCGTGTTTCGGCAGCAACGGTGCGATAGCCAATAGGAGGAAGGGAGCCGTTCCAGAAACCTTGCCGTGCGTTCTCCTTCAAGGCCCGCATGACGTGCTTGGCGTTTTCCTTGGACTGGTATTCGTCGAACAGCGCCATGATCTGCCGCATCGTGACGTGCATGGGGTCATCACCCATTTCCTGTGTGATCGAAACCAGCTTCACGCCGTTCTTGGTGAGTTTGCGAACATAGAACTCAAGCTCGAAATGATCGCGAAAGAACCGGCTGAACGAATGGACCACCACCACGTCGAACGGCGAGGGTTTTGACGTGCCCGCCTCGATCATGCGCTGGAACTCAGGGCGGCGGTCGTTGGTCGCCGATGCGCCTGGTTCCACAAAGGTTTCCACCAATTGCAGGCCGCGCGCCTCGCGATAGGCTTCACCCTGCCGCTTCGGGTCGGAATCGACACGTCATGCTCGGCCTGCCGCGCCGTCGAGACTCGCAAGTAAAGGGCGGCGCGCAGCGCTGCATGGGGCAGAGGTTTGCCCTCGTTCGGGGATGTCATGGCGTTTCTCCCGACAAAAGACGCTGTGCCGTCGCTACAGGCAGATACAGTCTATTGGGCCGATCAATCAGCGCCGTGAATCCGAAAGCGGCATAGAAAGCCGCCGCCTTCTCGTCGATGGCGTCGGCAAATATGGCGTGTGCACCTATCGGCGCTTCGGCAATTGTTTTGATGGCGTCGAACAACAGTGCCTCGCCAAGTCCAAACCCGGCATAGGAGTTATCGCGCCCAAGCCAGCCGATCAGCACCGCCGGAACGGTCGGATAGCGCGGCAACCGGCCCGCCAATGGTTCGGGCACGGCCATGAGCGGCACGTTACTCGATGAGAGCGTGTAAAAGCCCGCAACCCGGTCGGTCTCAAGGTCGCGAGCGACAAAGCAGGTCGCGTATCGGCGTTTGATGTCCTGCGTGACGGCTTCACGAAAATAGCGGTCGATCCGTTCATTGCCGCATGAGAACGCCTTGCGCTGGTGCCCTTTGCCAAGCGGCTCTATCGCAAACCTCGCACTCACCGAGGCGCGATCAGGTCAGCATGGCGCTTCGCTGCGCGGGCAAGACGGGAGTTCGGCGCAGGCGGATTGATCAGGGCCTTGGCAAAGCGCACTTGATCCTCGGCAGCCAGACGCAGCACGTCGGCTTCCTCGACCGTGCGGCGGGCATCCTCGCCCGCCGTCGCAATCAGATAGCCGGTCAGCGTCAGGCCGCGCAGCCGCGCCGCACGCTGCATCTGCTCATAGACATTGACGGGCACGCGCGCTTCAAGACGGGCGGTTTCGACTTCGCTGGCTGGTCTGGGCATGGCTGATCTCCTTGTCGACATTATATACGGCATATTGCCGGATTTATCAAGAATGAGATCAGCCGAACAATTCATCGTCCTTGCCGAGTTCGACCAGATCGGGCACGCGCCGTTCTCGCGCGCGATCCGCCGGTGATCCTCGGCGCGGTCTGCCTCAAGCCCGGCGGCCTCGATGCGCTGCGCCGGTGCGCCGATCTTGGTCTGCGGCTCCAGCGCGACGCCTTGCGCTTCAAGACTGCGGTGGTCGATCCGCGCGTCGATGTCGAGTTCGGCCAGGCGCTCGTTGACGTGATCGGCCCAGCGCTCGCGCCATTGCTCCAGTTCCGTGCGGTTCCACTCCCGAACCTTCGGACCGAAGCCGTTCTCGTCCACCGACCGCATCGTCAGCATGACGTGCGCATGGGGTGTCGGCATTCTGTCAGCGCCGATGTCCCAATCCACATTGAGGTCGGCGATCATGCCCTGATCGACAAACTCGGACTGCACAAAATCGCGGGCCAATTCGATACCCTGCGCCTGCGTCATCTCACGGGGAATGGCGAACTCCACCTCGCGGCAAAGCTGGGCATCCTTCCGCTTCTCGAACGCTTCAACGTCATTCCAGAGCTTTTCGCGGTCGTTCCATTCCTCCGGAGCGTTCTCCGGCAGCATGACCTCGGAATGGACGACGCCCGGCTTGTTCGAGAAGTCATGGTCACGGTCCAGCCGGTCATCGCGCAGCTGCGACGCGGAACGACAGGCGGAGGCGGCAACCGCGCTGCGGCCCGCCGCGCGTCCGATCCAGCCCATGTAATCGCCCCGGATCGAGGCCATACAGATTCCTCGATCCGAAGGCTATCTGCTCTGCGTCTTTGAGGTCTGGCGGTCTTATCTGCTGCCGTTCAAGCGCCGGTTGGGCTGCGCAACCCCTGCTTGAACCGCCGACTTCCGCCGCGCTGGGAAGCCCGGTCGGCCCGCGCTCCCTAGACCGCAACCAGCCTGCCTCGTGTCCACGATCCGGTCAGCCGTCCGCCGCTCAACAGCCTCGCCAAGGCGGGGGCGGTGCGGGTCAACAGCGAGCCCGATAACATGGCAGCGGCCAACACCAGCAGGGGCTGGACAAACAGATAGACCGGATAGAGGGGTGAACCGAGCTTGCCGAATATCGCGCCCAGCACCGGTCCGCCCAGCCAAATGAGGATGAGATGCGAACAGAAAAGGAAGAAGGCGAAAGGTTCAATGCGCAGCAACATGCCTAGCGCCGCACTGCCTGCAAGGCTCCAGGCCAATCGCCAGAAAAACATGGCCGACGCGACGCGCACTGCCAGGTCGAGCATCGCCACCTCGACGCCCGGCAGCGCGCGCGCCGGCAGCAGAGCAAAGGTGAGTTGTGCTGGCATCAGCAGGATGAAAGGCAAGGCCGCAACGCCGAAAGGCAGCGTCGCGACACGATCTGCCAGGCCCGTGCGCCGCGCCAGGATCCCCATAACGAAGAAGAACAGGATCGACGCCCGCATCAGAACCGGCGGTCCCCAGTCAAGCAGCTGGCACAAGGCTGCGCATAGAGCGATCGCCAGGAGCACCCGCGCCGGCAGGCGAACAAAGAGCGGCGCGGCGACCATGCAGAGGAACAGGTCGCGCAGGAACGGCATCTGCACGTTGATGTCGGGATTGCGGCTGGCGATGAACAGTTCCTCGAACATCCAGCCGGTCGATTGCGGGACGGGCGCGGAGAGCCCCAGCGCCCAGGCCGCCCCCGAGACCAACAGGATGGCCAGCGCATTCCACATCACCATTGGCAGCAATATTGTCCGCGCCTTGCGCCTGACATGACGCACCCAGTCCTGGGTGCGGGAAGACCCCTCGACCAGCCATCCTGAGATCAGTCCGAGCAGTGGCACTGCGCCACGGCCGAATATCTCCATGAGCGTCCATCGCAGACCCTCCTGCGGCGTCCCGCGCAGGCTTTCCAGATCATGACCATTAAGGCCCGTCCAGGCGTGAACATAAACGACGCCAACGATGCAGATGACGCGCGCTATCGCGATCGCATCAGATCGGCGAGCCGCGTCGGCGGTCAACATTGGATGCAAGGCAGTTTTCCCATAGGCGGCAAGGACTTGGTCGATTACCCTTCAAGCTCCAGTCCGTCCACCTGCTCCGCGCGACAGGCGTCGCGCCACACAAGGGCACCGTGCGCCCGCCTTCATCTGCGGGCACTGCAGCGCTCACGGTCTGGCGATCATTCAGCGGGATAGACGCGTCGCCGTTCCACGGCATAAGGTGCGCCAAGCCTCTTTGGAGCGTGGCCATGCGCAGTATCGATTTTTCATCCTGGCAGAATCTCGTCCTCACGCTCTTCGGGCTCATTTTCGTGACTTTGATCGGCGTCGGGATCCGGATGCTGACCATGATGACGATCCAGCAGCGGCGCGAGCGCATGAACCGCCAGATCAACGAAAGGCTGCGCACGCTGATAGCCGCATACAAGGCCCTTGGCGGATCGTTTACCGGCACCCTCACGGTCGACCCTGCCCATCTGCGCGACCTGCGCCTGCGCGCATCGGAAGCTGACGCCGATATGCGCGGGCAGGACGAGACAGGTTCAACAAACCCCGATCCACCGGATCGTCCGCGACGCATCCGGGACATCGTCGAGGCTGCGCTCGCCGACATCCTGTTGCTGGGGACCGAAGAACAGGTCCGCCTCGCCGGGCACGCAGCGCGCGAACTGGTCGCCGGACGCCCGGTCCCGACTCATGATCTGGTGATCTCGCTGCGAAATTTCATCCGTGAGGCGCTTGACCTCGATCCGATCCCGGCCAATCTGGCCATCCCCGTGCAAGGACCGGCGCGTCCCTCGGGGAGCGGCGGCAGGAACGGCAAAAATACGCAAGGCGGCGGGCGGCAGGGCGGCGGCGGTGGAGGAATGGGGGGCGGAATGGGCATGGGCCTTGGTGCCGGCGCCGGGCTCGGCGCCGCCCACGCCGGCACGCGCGATGACAGCGACAGAACCTGATCACGCGTCGCCCGACGCCAGTCCAATCATCTTCGGGGCCGGATGCCCAAGCACCACGCGGGGCCAGCCATGCGCTCGACAGTTGCCCGCCGGTGCGGTCCTGGAAGGCGCAACCAGGGCCGCCGGTGCGAGGCGAACGCCTCGGGAAGCCAAAGGTCGCGGAACCGGGGTCGGTTCGCCCCCGGTCCCGCCCGGCGATCAGCCTGCCGGCGTTTCCGCCGGAGCGCCCTGCCGCTTGGCCCGCCATTGATCGCGCATGGCCTTGCGTGCCGCCTGCCTTTCCTCTTTTGTGACCTGCCCATCCTTGTTGGCGTCCAGTCGGTCGAAGCGGGCGAGCGCGGCGGCCGTGAACTCGGCCTGGGTGACGGCGCCGTCCTTGTCGGCATCGGCCATGCGGCCCAACATCATGCCACCATGGCCGCCTCGGCCCCGACCGCCCCAGCGATGGTGCCTGCCGCCTTCACCTGCATCCGCCGCGCTCGCGCCATCCTGGCGCTGGCGCCGCGCGCCGAACTCCTCGCGCGAGATCTGGCCGTTTTTGTCGGTATCGAGGCGGTCGAATTGCGCGGCACGTCTCGCCGCCCGGTCGGCCTGGTCGATCTTGCCGTCCTTGTTCACGTCCATGCGCGTGAACTTAGCGGCGCTGCGCGTCTCCACCTCCGTCCGCTTCGTCACCCCGTCGCCTTTGCCCTGCCCGGCATAGGCAGAACCTGCAAAGGCCATGGCCGAGAGCGACATCCCCAGCAGAACATTGCGGGTCAGCTTCTTCATCACAACAACTCCTGTCCAATTTCCAGACCGGAAACCCCGCGGCTTCCTGTGGTTGGTTCTGCTGGTGCCGTGTCGCGCGAATATCCTCTGAAGGCAGCTATATTGTCGCGCTTTGTATCAGGATGCGCGGCGCCCCATGTGCAAAATCCCGGGCGGGCATAAACCGCCCGAAGATGCTGCGAAGCCCTGTTTCTCATTGGCGCGATCTCCATCCCCCCGACTTTTCAACAACGGCGGGATGCCGGAGCAGCTGGCGCTGGTCCAGCTGTGGCGCGGAGCGGGGCCGCTGTTCGATGATCGCGAGCGCGCGGCGTTGAACCGGCCTGAAAGCTCTGTCCCGCGTCGGGCAATGACTATGCCCGAAGACCGTTTCCAAGCCGTTCCGGCAGTCTTCGACAGAAGGAGGTCGTTGACTGCCTATGGCCATCTGCCTGATGGACGGGGTGAACCGTATCGCGAGCCGATCCGCAATCCGCCCACATAGTCCAGGCCTGCGACGGATCGCGGCACCATCGCCATCCCGCCACGCTCAATTTTTCCTGGCAGGCCGGACGAGAGAGCTTTGCCTGCACGCAGCACCGCACTATCAACCACGAAATGCTGCCAGGAGCACCATGGACACCCAGGCCGCCGGGTGCACGTCTCGACAGGCGTAAACCGGACCCGGTCATCAGGCTCGGGCGCTCAACGGTTCGTTCCCCTGCGGTGCGCATGCGCGAGCGCATGCCTGGCGCGGTTGCCCAGCGGTTCCGACAAGGCCGCCCCGAGCCTGCAGGAAGAGGCAGACGCTTCTTTCATGTCGCGCCGGCGCCGCCCCTGAGGCATTGGATCTGACCCAGGCATCCGCCAGAAAAATCGCCGTCCAGATCAAGGACCATTGCAAGCATCCGGGAGAATCTCTTTGCTCAAACCGCGCCTCAGCCGCTTCACCGCATGGATCCTCGTCATCGCCCTCTTCCTGGCAGGTCTTGCGCTAAAGCCGCAGTCGCCTGGTCAGTGGATGCTCCTCGCCATCCCCGGGCTGCTCAGCCTCCTTGGGTTATGGGATATATTCCAGACCCGCCATGCGGTGCTGCGCAACTATCCCGTGATCGGCCATGTCCGCTGGATCGTCGAACTGATCCGTCCGGAAATCCGGCAATATCTGCTCGAGGAAGAAGACAAGGCCGTACCCTTCTCCCGGGCTCAGCGTTCGCTCGTCTATCGCCGCGCCAAGGGTGTCTCGTCCGATCATCCCTTCGGCACCCTCCTTGATCCTTATGCGCGCGACTATGAGTTCATCCAGCATTCAATGCGGCCGGCCGTGCCGGCCGATCCCGGGTCCCTGCGCATCACGATCGGGAACGATCAGTGCGCCCAGCCCTATTCCGCCAGCATCTTCAACATCTCGGCGATGAGCTTCGGGTCGCTGTCGGCGAACGCCATTCGCGCACTGAACAAAGGCGCTGCGCTCGGCGGCTTCTATCATGACACCGGCGAAGGCAGCATCAGCCCCTATCACCGCGAGTTCGGCGGCGACATCGTCTGGGAGATCGCCAGCGGCTATTTCGGTTGTCGGACCGCAGACGGGCGTTTTGATCCCGACCGCTTCGCCGCCCAGGCGGCCGATCCGCAGGTCAAGATGATCGAGATCAAGCTCAGCCAGGGAGCAAAGCCGGGCCATGGCGGCATCCTGCCAGCCAGGAAGGTCACCCCGGAAATCGCGCAGACGCGCGGAATTCCCCCTGAGCAGGACTGCATATCGCCTTCCCAGCATTCCGCCTTCTCGACGCCGCGCGAGATGATGGCCTTCATCGACCAGCTGCGGCGCCTGTCCGGCGGCAAGCCCGTGGGCTTCAAACTCTGCATCGGGCTGCCATGGGAGTTCATGGCGATCGTCAAGGCCATGCTGGAGACCGGGACGGTTCCTGATTTCATCGTCGTCGACGGCGGCGAAGGCGGCACGGGCGCCGCGCCGGTCGAGTTCAGCGACCATATCGGTCTTCCGATGCGCGAGGGCCTGCTTTTCGTGCACAATGTGCTCGAGGGGGCTGGTCTTCGCGGGCGGATCAGGATTGGCGTCGCGGGCCGACTGATCAGCGCCTTCGACCTCGCCGCCGTCCTGGCGATTGGCGCTGACTGGGCCAATTCGGCGCGAGGTTTCATGTTCGCGCTTGGTTGTATCCAGTCGATGAACTGCCACACCAACCGCTGCCCAACGGGCGTTGCCACACAGGATCCGGCGCGCCAGCGCGGCCTCGTCGTTCCCGACAAGGCGGAGCGTGTCCGCCGCTTCCATGCCAGGACCGTGCATGCCCTTGCCGACATGCTGGCCGCAGCAGGACTTGGGCATCCCGACGATCTGCGCCCGCATCATGTGGCGCACCGGATCAGCTCGACCAGGGTACGGCACTTCGACCAGGCCCACACCTATCTCAAGCCCGGCGAACTCCTCAGCGGAGCATGCCCGCACAATTTCTATCGGGAAAACTGGGCGCGCGCGCAGGCTTCCAGCTTCGAGCCGCTGATCCCTCCCATAGCCTGGGAAACCCCGACCGTGGCCATGCAGGGCTGAGCCGCCCTTGCAGCACTGGCCATCAAAGCGTGGGCCTCGACCAGCGCGGCGGCCTCATGAATCGAGCGCGGCTCATGTCATTGGGCGAGAGCCGGATAGGTCGCCCTGATATTACAGGAGGCGTGTCGTCGCGCCGAGTGCAGTCCCATCTTCGGCCAGGCGACGGTCGAGCGTGCAGAAGGTCGCCCCGCGCTCGGCTGCGATGGCGAGCTGCAACACATCCCCGGCACGCAGATTGAGGGAGAACTGATCGGCGTACAGCGCCGCCGTCCGGAAATTGTCTGACACAACGGGGACAATGGTCAGGCTCTCCCTGCAGAGCTGATGAAAAACTGGCTCAACACCTCCGCTCGCTGCGGGGCGTCAAGCTGCCCCGTGCGCAGCTTGATTGACAGCGCAGAGGACATCTCCGTCACCACCCACGCTGATGATCAGCTCGTCCGGGGCTGCTTCGCGCGCCTCGCTTGTCCAGCACTGGCAAATGTCGGTTTCATCCAGTTGCCAAGTCAGGATCGGCCGCACGGTCCCGCGTCCACCCGTCCGCGCTCGAGCAGTCTTGCCGTTCTCACGTCCGTCAACGCCGATCAGGCGGAGCGCTTTTCTCAAGCCCGGGAAGCATGATACATGCCCTCAATCCCTGACCTGTGTCTTCCAGGACAAGCGCTCCGCCATGGCTCTCGGCGATCGCCTTCGTGATCGCAAGGCCAAGGCCGCTGCCCCCCGTCTCCCGATTGCGCGACTCCTCGATCCGGTAGAAAGGCTGCGTCACGCGCGCTATCTGGTCGGCCGGAATGCCTGGACCCTTGTCCGCTACCTCGATGCGCAGCGTGTCGCCGGCGGCCACCACCGTCACCCTTGCACTGCAGCCATATTTGATCGCATTGCCGATGAGATTCTGCACGGCGCGCTTCAGCTGGCTGCGCTGCACCGGCAGGACATGGCGCACGGCCGGTTCCCATGCGACATTCTCGCCCAGATCCTGATATTCTTCGACCGCCGTTTCGACAAGGGCGGTGACGTCGGCCGGCCGCAGAGCTTCGCGTTGCCGTCCCGCAGTCGCAAGTGACAAAATGTCTTCCAGCGTCGCCATAGTCTCGCCAATCTTGCGGATTGCCGCCTCACGCTCGTCGGCCGGCTCCATGTTTTCGAGCCGGATGCGCAGCGAGGCCAAGGGCGTGCGCAGGTCATGGCCGATGGCGCCGAGCATCCCGTCCTTCTCGTCGAGCAACGCCACGAGCCGCTGGTTCATGTCGTTGAAGGCCGCAATGGCTTCGCGCAGATCGTCCGGTCCGCGCGGCTCGACCCTGAGGGGCGCCGTCCGGCCCCGAAACTGGCCCGCGGCCATGGCAAGGTCGCGCAAGGGCCGCGCAAGATGGCGCGCAACGACAATAGTGACGCCCAGCACCACGAGGTAGAGCAGCAGCGTCGCGGCTGCCAGGCGCGTGACGAGGCCTGGATCGCGCCGCGGCGCGGGAAGTGTGCCCGCGAGCCATTGGCCATCGGGGAGCCTCGCCGCCAGAGACACGGCATAGCGCGCCGACCCGTCAGCGCGTTTTCTCCGCGAGAGCTGCGGATGCGCGGCGCTGGCGCGGACCTCTTGCGCATTCACGCCGAGATTACGCAAATCCTCGGCAAGTCTCGCCTCGACCGCGTCGCTACGGTCGCCTTCGGCGATGCCGCTGTCGGCGCGCAGCGCGAAGCGCGCGCCGCGGTGAGACAGGTCCGCCGCCAGCGCCTTGCGGAAGATATCCTCGGCTGCGGATATGTCGGCGAACGCGCCGGCAAAACGCGTGATCGCCGGTCCGTCATTCTGCGCCAGGGCAAGCTTTTCGCGCTCGTTGAGGATGAGACCGAAATTCGCGAGCTGCGCGACCGCCAGCGCAGCGCCGAGAAGGAACGCCATCCGCCCGACAAGGCTGCGCGGCAGCAGCCTCATATCCGCCGCACCTCGGCCGCCAGCGTGTAGCCGCCGCCACGCACCGTCTTGATCAGCCTGGGATCGGCGGCGTCTGCCTCGATCTTGCGACGAAGGCGGCTGATATGATTGTCGATGCTGCGCTCGAACGCGGCCAGTTCGCGGCCCTGCGTCAGGTCGAGCAGTTGATCGCGGGTCAGCACACGGCGGGGGTGCGTCACGAACGCAACGAGCAGGTTATACTCGCCTGTGGACAGCGCGACAGAAACGCCTTCGGCATCGACAAGCTCGCGCTCACCGGTCCTGAGCACCCACTGGCCAAATGCATAGCCGGAAGCATCGGGCGCGTGGACCAGCGCTGCCTGCTCGCTCGTCCGGCGCAGCACCGCCTTGATCCGCGCGAGCAGCTCGCGGGGATTGAAGGGTTTTGACACATAATCGTCCGCGCCGATCTCCAGGCCTATGATACGATCGACGTCTTCGGTCTTGGCCGTGACCAGGATGAGCGGAATGTTCGACGTTGAGCGGATGAAGGAGGCGAGGGAAAGGCCGTCCTCGCCGGGCATCATGATGTCGAGCAGGACCAGGTCGATCGCATGGACCGCCAGAATGTCACGGGCCTGCGCCGCATTCGCCGCCGTTGTTGTTCTAAGGCCGTTCTTGCCGAGGTAGGACGCCAGCGGATCGCGGATGTCACGCTCGTCATCGACGACGAGGATGTGGGGATTGCTACTCATATCAGCGCCTTCCATCGCAGAAGAAGCCCCCGGGGCGGAAGACCCCGGGAGCAAATTCGTTGGATCAAAGGCCTTTTAGTGGAAAGCGCCCGCCAGGACAGAGGCGATGATCCCGCTGGTGATCCCGATCAGGACCGCGTCGTTGCCGGACTGCACCCAGCGATAGCCGCGGGGCGCTTCGCGCAGGTGATACTGACGATAGTTTGTGACCACCCGATAGTTGCGGGCCTGGCGATAATCGAACCGTTCGCCCTTTTTCCAATGCGCGCGGTACTGGACCGGACGGATCGCGCGGTGGTTCTGAACCACACGGTGATTCTGGACGACGCGGCCATGGCCGCCATTGTGCTGGAAAGGTGCGGCCATGGCCGGGGTGACGGCGATCGAGGCGGCCAGGGCGGCGATGATGAACGTCTTCATGAGTAACTTCTCCGTGTCGCGCCATCTGCGGCGTTGATTGGAAGATGCAGCCTGCGTGTCGCATGGATTTGCCCGGTTCGATGCTATTATGTCCCGGTTTGTATCAGCCGGCCCGGGACGCCATCTCGGCCCAGACGCGTAAGCCCCTGGAACCGCCGCCTCTGTGCCGGGCGCGGTGGTAAGCGACCGCGAAGGCCTGGTGCAGCTGCGCAAACGCGTGCAGGCTCTCCGGCGCAGTGCTCTACCTGATCCATCCGATATGCTTCGCATGCCTGCCCGGCATCGCCGCGGATCGGATCGCGGACCGCAGCTTGAGTGATGAAGCGTCCCTGGCCACAGGCTGTCTCGATCGCTTCATGGAGACGCGCGAACCTGGTTTCGGCTTGCCACCGGCCCCCGTGCGCGGCATTGCGCCTGCGCCGTCAGTCCTGACGCAATCATCTTCATTTCTGCGCCTGTGGCACTGCCGCGAGAATCGCAGCTTCGATTCCGATGACTGAGCCATGGCCGCAGGAAGAGACGGCTTTGACCAGGCGATCCCTGCTAACCGGCCGCCGCATCCACCCCAACCGCTACACTTGAGCGGCCGTTTGCGGTGCGCCCCGAACGCCCGCTCGGCAGCAGAACGTCATGATCTCCTCAAGCAATCGCGCTTGCTTTCCTTCCAGGTCAGATAAGCATTGCTGGGCGGGGAAACAGCCGGCCTTAGGCCACATGGGCGTTGGTAGGACACCTCGTCCCACGCGAAACAGTGAGACCTTTCGCAACAATCAGATCGATTGTTCGCGGGCCGTGTCGCGCTTTCGAGGCAATGGGAGACTGAATGCTTGGACCCATGCGACAAATTCTTCGACATGTTCGGGACTCGCGGCTGGAATAGGTTGACCCGATCCGCCTACCCCATAGTCCCCTTCGTGATTGGGCTCCGTGCCGGCTCCGGTTCCCCCTGACGACACGGGGAACCCCGGCGCCGGCTCCTTTCAGCAGCACTTGGCCCGGGATTGCGACCGGGTACCCCGGCGAAACACGGCCATAGCAGCCACTGACCGGCTTCAGCCGCGGGTCGAGAGGCTCACGGCGAACTGCCTAACAATCACCAGCCGCGCTCCATCGACTCCAGTATCGGATCAACCCCGCCACAGGATCGGGGCTTGGTCCATCGGCGGCAAAGGGACGACGAGACGAGCGTTGAGAGCGCCGAGCAAATTCGCCTGACAATCGACAACGAAGGCATCGGCATTGATACTGCCTCGCCCGTTAGCCTTGCGGCGCGGCTTTCAAGGACAACAAAGTTCCAAGAAGGGTGCTGAATTGAAGACATCGGGTATTGGCGATATCATGCGCGGGCGCGACGCCCGCCTCTTCTTTTCCAGCAGCGGCTATCGCACTTACCTGTCAAATCCCTGGCGCGGCGGACAACATGTTTTCAATAAGGCAGACTAAATGATGTTTTCGTCTCTTCTCCTCATGGCCACAGCAACGTCATCTGAAACGATAGGCGCGTGGAAGGTCTCAGAGAATGCCGCCGTCATGACTGACAAACGCAAATCGGAAGGGACCGTCTATTCGAGGGACGGGAACGCGATCCTCTCTTTCGCTTGCTCGGTTTCGAACCGCGGCAGCGTGCCGGTCCGGTTCAGGCTTATAACCGACAAATTTCTCAGCGCTCCCGGCAGCCTTCAAGGACGCGGAAAGGGAGAAATAATGTTCCAGATCGATGGAGAACCGGCGGAGACGCTTAGGTGGTATTATGGCAAGCATTCCGCCTTCACCTTGGGCATGTCCGCCGTCAATGAGTTTGGAGCTCTCCTGAACGGGGGCAAGGAGCTCCTTGCAACAGTGACTACCTATCGCGGCCAACAAGTTCATTCGGCATTCGAGATTTCCGGAGCGTCTGAAATGATTGACCGGGTCAAGCTGCTGTGCCCACAGGATGCGTGATCGGGCCGATGACCCGCCTCAGCGCCCGCGATGCCGTTAGGAGGCGACGTCGGGAGCGGCCGTCCATCGGAGCGCCTGTGCAGCTAGGTTCAAGATATGGGTCTTTGGTCGGAACATCCGCATCCCGCGCCATGACCGGCCCAGAACGAATGGCGCCTGAATATCGATCAGCCCGAGCATTGGTCGCTCGGCGATGTTTATCGGCCCGCCACCTCGCTTATGATGCGAGCACCCTGATGCCTCCTGGATCCGGGTGCCGAAAACGGGCAAATGGCGATCGCCGCCCTTTCATGGGAACCGCCGGCTAAGCGGTTGCAGACTGCCGTAATGCCCAAATCGGCGTCAGATCGTCGGTCGCGGACTGATAAGCCCCGGGATAGCGGCTCAGCGCTGCCTCGACAGCAACCGGATCGAAGGGATTGTCAGGCTCGAAACTGTCAAACCCGCAGCGACGCATGAAAAACAGCAGATCGACCAATACATCGCCGACCGCCCTGATCTCCCCGGTATAGCCCGCCTCCCGCAGGATGCTTGCGCTCGAGAATCCGCGACCATCGCGGAAGCGTGGGAAATCGATCTCCACAAGACGCACCCGATCCAGCACCGGTAACAGCATCCGGACGTCGTCGCCTGCCTCGAGAAGAACCGAGGTCGCATCCTTCTGGTCGAGAAACGCATCCAGGGTGACGCCGGGTTTATCTGGAGCCGGATCGTCGCGAAAACGCAAGGGATCACCCATAGATCGCCTCCTTGAACGGGTCCATTCCTACCCGGCGGTAGCAATCAAGAAAGCGTTCGCCCGGCTCGCGGATCTGACGGTAGCGCTCGATGGTACGCTCGACCGCATCGACAATGCCGGTCTCGTCGAAACCTGGACCCGTAATCCTGGCCTGTGAGGCGTCTTGCGCCGCCGACCCGCCCAGGAGCAGCTGATAATGTTCGGTCCCTTTGCGATCGACGCCCAATATGCCGATATGCGCCGCATGGTGATGGCCGCAGGCGTTGATGCAGCCTGAGATCTTGATCTTGAGCTCGCCCAGATCCAGCTGCCGGTCCAGCTCGGCAAAGCGATCGGCGATTTGCTGCGCGACGGGGATCGATCGCGCATTGGCCAAAGTGCAATAATCAAGGCCAGGACAAGCGATGATGTCCGTGACGAGGTCGAGATTGATGCCCGCCAACCCCGCCGCGTCCAGCGCTTTCCAGACGGCGTGAAGATCCTGCCTGCGCACATGCGGCAGCACGAGATTCTGGACATGGGTCGAGCGCAGATCATCGAAGCTGTAGCGCTCGGCAAGATCGGCCACCACCTCCATCTGCTCCGCCGAGATGTCGCCGGCGATCCCCCCGACAGGCTTCAGGCTGATATTGACGATCGCATAGCCGGGCCCCTTATGGGCTTCCACCTGCCGATCGACCCACAAAGCGAAATCCGGATCGGAGCGATCGATCGCTTCGGTGAGACCCGTCTCGAAGGGCGGCGGTTCGAAATGTGCGGCAATACGGTCATATTCAGCCTGCGGGAAATCCCGGCCCAGCGTCAGGAAATGCTCGAACTCGGCCTCAACCTGGCGGCGAAACTCATCCTCGCCGAGTTCATGCACGAGAATCTTCATGCGCTGCTTGTGGATGTTGTCGCGCCGCGCATGGCGATTCCACACGCGCAGGATCGACTGGATATAGGAGAAGATCTGGCCAGCCGGGCAAAAGGGGCGAATGAGAAAGGCAATAAAGGGTGTGCGGCCCATGCCCCCGCCGGCATAGACCTCGAAGCCTCGCTCGCCCGTCTCATTCTCGACGATGCGCAAGGCGCAGTCGTGCCAGCGCAAGGCGGCGCGATCCTCCTTCGCTGCGATCACCGCAATCTTGAACTTGCGCGGCAAATAGCTGAATTCCGGATGAAAGGTGGTCGCCTGGCGGATCAGTTCAGCCCACGGGCGCGGATCGCAGATTTCGTCGGGAGCAGCGCCAGCATAATGGTCGGCCGACAGATTGCGAATGCTCTCGCCGCTAGTCTGGATCGCGTGCATTTCGACCGTCGCCAGTTCCGCGAGGATGTCGGGCGCCTCTGCGAGCTTTATCCAGTTATACTGGATGTTCTGCCGCGTTGTGAAATGCCCATATCCTCGGTCATAAGTACGCGCGATGTGCGCGAGCTTGCGCATCTGCCTGGAATTGAGCGTGCCGTACGGAACCGCGACCCGCAGCATGTAAGCGTGGAGCTGGAGGTACAGGCCGTTCTTGAGCCGGAGCGGTTTGAACTGGTCCTCGCTGAGCTGGCCTGCGATCCGGCGGCGGGTCTGGTCGCGAAACTCCTCGACGCGAGCATCAACCATGGCCTGGTCATAGTCATCATATTTATACATCAGATCGGCCTTGCGTCTGTAGCAGACAGCAACATGGCCATATCAATGCTCAATAAGAAAATGAATATTAATGCGGTTATCCATAATTTTCCTTGTTGCATACTCCCTGTCCCCGCCGATCCTTGGGCAATCGGCGTTCCGTCTTCTGTGCTGAAATGGCGCACCTTGCGTGAGTGGAACAAAAGGCATTGCACCAGCAGGTCAAGCTATTAACCTAGATTTATAATACAGCGGGAGGAGCTGTCATGATACGGACGCTGAGTGCAGAGTTTTTCGGCACATTCTGGCTGGTATTCGGCGGCTGCGGTTCTGCGGTGCTGGCAGCGGCCTATCCCGACCTTGGCATTGGCTTTGCCGGGGTCGCGCTGGCATTTGGCCTTACGGTTCTCACAATGGCCTATGCGGTCGGCGGAATCTCCGGTGGGCATTTCACCCGGCGGTATCCCTTGGCCTTGCGGCCGCAGGCCGCTTCGCGTGGAAGGATCTGATCCCATATTGGATCTCTCAGGTCATTGGGGCCGTGGCCGCAGGCGCGGCGATCTATGCCATCGCGTCAGGCAAGGCGAACTTCGAGGCTGGCGCGTTCGCGTCGAACGGCTTTGGCGACCTGTCTCCCGGTGGCTACTCGCTGCAGGCGGCTCTGCTCACCGAAATCATTCTGACGGCAGGGTTTCTGATCGTTATCCTTGGATCCACGTCGCGAGCCGTTCCTGGAGGTTTCGCGCCCCTGGCCATCGGCCTGGCGCTCACCCTCATCCACCTGGTCTCGATTCCGGTCACCAACACTTCAGTCAATCCCGCCCGCTCCACAGGCGTAGCGCTCTTTGCCCAGACAGAGGCGCTCGGTCAGCTCTGGCTGTTCTGGCTGGCGCCGCTGGCCGGCGGGATCATCGGCGCCCTGATCTGGCGCCTGCTTCTTGCACCCGAGGAATCCCTGGCGAACATCGGTGGCGACGGCGCAGATCATTGAGAACAAGGGCGCAGACGATCTGTCGCGGGGCCTGGGATGACAGAGCCCATGCAAAACGATGCAAAGGAGTGTCCAGATGAGCCTGATCGACAGCATAATGAAGACCATTGCCGGTTCACCCGGCGATATTGCAAACCTCGCCAGCTCGCTTGGGATCGATCCCAAAATAGCGGAAGCAGCCATTCTGGCCCTGGCCAAGGCGCATCCCATGCAGGGGGACACGGTGGAACTTGCCTCGGCAAGCACGGGCGTGAACAGCGTGGTTCTTGGTCAAATCGTCAACGCCATTGGCGGCGAGGGTTCGCTTGGCAATTTCGCAGACATGCTCGATGCTGGTGGCGAGGGCAATCCGCTCGGCGACCTGGTGGGAATGGCGGGGAAACTCTTTGGTCAAAAATAGGCCATCCCAGACCAGACGGCATCATCCGCAATGCCGCATGCGGGCAGCGAAAGATCGGAAAGTGCAAATTCCTTCGCCAGATGAGTCATGGGCTTCGACCACACCAAGTCGTAGAATTCCTGTTGGGTGAAGGTTCGGGACATTGGTGACCTCTGCTCTGTCGTCATTCACCGGACCTGCCTCATGCCGCGACGGTGAACGATATTCGCAGATCGTGCACGCTCTTCGCAAGCGGTCGAGGTCAAGTGAATGTATTTCGCGGGAACGACGATGCGTGAACGGCCTTCGCGACCAGTGACTGATTTTCACGGAAGGCCGCTTGCCGAGCCGGGGACGCCGGTACCGGAAGGGGTCAGATGGCGACCAGAATGTCCTCCTCTCTGGCAGTTTCGGAAGGCTTGATCGGGCAATCGGTCACGACAACCGCCATCCCATAACCTGTTCCCAATTGCCTTGTCCCGAAATCGACTGCTGAAAATGGCGAAACGGGACTGCCGACTAACGCTCTGAGCAGCCGGCTACAGGAGGACAAAGCGGGCAGAGGACGTCACGGTTTGGGCGGCTGCCGGCCGGAGGGTTCATAACGCTCGAACAGCGGCTCCTGTCAGATGTGTACGTTCGCGCCACCACGGAGGAACCGCGACACCTGGTCGCGACTGCACGGTTGAACGATTGATCGACAGTTCACCTCGCGCCGTGCGAAGCGGCTTGCGCGTCCACATCCTTCCACTATATTGAGACAAATGAACAAGCCCATGACCCTCAATGTCCGCATCAGCGGCACGCTGGGCGATTTCGTCGCCACCAATGTCGGCGACCAAGGTGCCTATGAGAATGTCAGCGAATATGTCCGCGACCTGATCCGTCGCGACAAGGAGCGAACCGAAGCCGAGCAGTTCGATCGGCTCAAGGCCGAGTTAACCCGGGCCTTCGCCGCGCCCCAATCCAGCTATGCGCCGCTCGATGCGGACGCGGTGATCGCGCGCAACCATCGGGTCTGACATGACCGGCTTCACGGTCTCGGTGATCGCCGGGCAACGCCTGGACGAGATCTACGTCTATACCCGCGACACCTGGGGCGAAGCGCAGGCGGAAACCTATGTGCGGGAGCTTTTCGGGTGCTTCGACCGTATCGTGCGCCGCGATCAGCTCTGGCGCGCGGTGCCGGCCGAGTTCGGTGTGGACGGCTTCTACTGTCGGCACGCGCATCATTACATCTATTGGCGCCAATTTGCCGATGGCACGGTCGGCATCGTGACGCTCCTGCACGAGCGGATGCACCAGATGGATCGCTTCCGCGAAGACAGCGCGCCCTGATCAACCACTCGGTGGATACGGCTATTGACTTGACTGCATACGAACCGGGAGCAATCGACAGCGCGAAATCGTTTTCAGACACGGTTGTCACACCCAAGGACCGTCCCAGAGTGCGCAAATGCGAACAATCGAACCCAATAACCGGTATTGGGGTCGATCGAAATTTTGCTGAATGGCCTCATTGGCCGAGAACAACTCCTAACTCTCCTCCTTCAGGCCGACAGACGTTCTTCAGGTGGCCACTCAGGCCGTTGGAGAAGCATCATGGAAATATCGCAACTGAACCCCCTACCACAAAACGCCCAGTCTGGAATGCTGGACGGACCGTCGGGGCGAAGCGTGCGCTGAAACCAAAGCAAATATGGGAAATCCGCTTCTACCTCAGTCAACGCCGCCGATTGCGAGATCGGGCGCTGTTCGACCTGGCGACCGACAGCAAGCTCCGTGGCTGCGATCTCGTGCGCATGAAAATCGGCGTTCTTGTCAGCGGCGGACAGATCCGAATGCGGGCAATCGAGATGCAACAAAAAACGGGTCGACCTGTTCAGCTCGAACTGTTGCCTGACACCCGGATCAGCCTAATAGCATAGCTTGAGAAGCGAGGTGGCACGGTGGACGATTATGTTTTTCCGAGTCGGGTTGATCACAATGGGCATCTCAGTGCCCGACAGTATGCCAGGCTTGTCGATGAGTGGTCGTCAGTCCCTTCATTCAGGACGGATTGCGCTCATTTCGCCGACGATGCGCTCCGCCAGCGCTTCGAACGGGACGGAATGGTACCGCGCCAGCTGCCCCGCGGTTGTCCGAAGCTCATCGGGCGATGAAGCCAATGCCGCGGTCTTGCGGGCAAAAACAGTTTTGTTTGCTCCGCATTCAGTTGGCACCGCAACGACATTCTCCGCAAAGCTTCGCCCAATGCGGGCCATCGGGCCAATATAATCAGCCTCCTGGTCCCCGCACAGATTGACCACGAGGAGGCCACCCGGGTTCAACCGATTGTAGCAGTCGTTGTAGAAGCGCTCGGAACAAAGCTGTGGCACCTGGCCGTCCCCATCGAAACCATCGACGAGAATGACGTCGGGCCGCGACCGGTCAATCCGGACATGGTCGGCCCCATCGGCACAAAATATGCTGAACCGGTGATCATCGTCAGGAATCCCGAAGCGGCGCCGCAGGTCAATCACGTCAGGATCGATCTCGACGACAACAATCCGGCTGTCGGGAAGGTGGTGATAGCAGTATTTTGCAAGGGATCCGCCACCAAGACCGATCATTTCGATCGCGCCGGGCGCCTCGTGGAAGAGGAGAAACGCCATCATCATCTGGGTATAGTCGAAAATCAGCCGAACTGGATCGCTGATCCGCATCCCGCTCTGGATGATGACGGAATTGAACAACAGGGTCCGCATATCCCCCAGGTCGAAGACGAGCGGCCCGTTGGCTCCGATCGGTGCCGCAAGCGCAATGTTGATCGGCGGGGGGAGATCTCCAGATTCACCACTATCGAATGCCGGATAAGGCGCAGTTCCGCCTTGCGCGCCACTGCCGTCGAAATCAGCGAAAAGATCGAGGACGCGCACGACATCGTCGCTGTAGGCGACCATCCGATCCCCATCGAATTCCTGATCGCAATGGTCAGGCACGCCATCGCTCGCAGCGGCTGGTCCACAGCGAAGCTCCCAGGGCCAGGTGGCGCGCAGCCGGACAGCGCAAGCGCGCGCCACTGCCGGCCGTGCGCGAAAATGCGGCCGATCCCGCCGCATGCGTCATCACGGCTGAAGAACTCAGCTTCCGACGCGCTCGATGACCAGGGCTATTCCCTGGCCCCCGCCGATGCACATCGTGACCAGCCCATAGCGGCCCGCCACCCGCTGCAACTCATACATCGCCTTGATGGTGATGATCGCTCCGGTCGCGCCGATCGGATGTCCAAGGCCGATGCCGCTGCCATTGGGATTGACCTTCTCGGGCGCGAAATCGAGCAGCCTGGCGACGGCGCAGGCCTGGGCCGCAAAAGCTTCATTGGCCTCGATCACATCGATGTCAGCGAGCGTAAGTCCAGCGCGGCGCAGCGCGATCGGCACGGCCTCAACCGGCCCCAGCCCCATGACCTCTGGCGCGACACCGGCATGTCCCCAGCCAAGGATGCGCGCCATGGGCGTGAGGCCGCGACGCTGGGCTTCCGCCCCCGACGCCAACACGAGCGCCGCGCCGCCGTCATTCAGTCCGCTGGCATTTCCCGCCGTCACAGTCCCCTGCTCCTTGCGGAAAACAGGGGCCAGGGCAGCAAGATCGGTGGCGCTCACGCCGGCACGAACATGTTCGTCGCGGCTGAACGATTTGACGGCTCCGCGCGCCTTGATCTCAACAGGCACGATCTGGCTGTCGAACCGGCCTTCGCTCTGCGCCCGCGCCGCACGCCGATGGCTCTCAACCGCCAATGCGTCCTGCATCTCGCGCGTGATATCATATCTCTGGGCGATATTTTCGGCGGTAACCCCCATATGCCCCGCTCCAAAAGGATCGGTCAGTGCCGCCGTCATCGCGTCGACCATCGCTTCATCGCCCATGCGCCGGCCCCAGCGCAGCCCTTTGACCACATGGGGCGACTGGCTCATGCTCTCCACACCACCGGCCAGACGATCTCGCACTCCGAAAGAGCGATCATCTGCGCGGCTGAAATAATGGCCTGAACGCTCGATCCACACAGGCGATTGAGCGTGAGAGCGGGTGTCCGGTCCGGGATGCCCGCTGCCATGGCGGCCACCCGAGAGACATACATGTCGGCAGGTTCACTCTGGATGACCTGACCCAGCACGACGTGCTGAACATCGTGAGGCTGAAGTGCGGCACGCCGGATCGCCGCATCTATGACGATACGCCCCAGTTCCGCAGGAGCAACGCTTTTGAGGCTTCCGCCAAAATCGCCAATCGCGGTGCGTGCTCCAGATAGAATGACGACGTCCTGCAAATCCCGTCCCTTTCCGATTTTCCAGCGCCGCGCCGTAGCGCGCAACGCGCAACACCGCGATAAGCCATGCCGAGGATTGATGTTTTAAACATCATAGTTAATTATTAGCATTTCAGAAAGCATGTGTATAGGCAAGATGGCATTTAGCCGCGCAGGTGGCGTCAGAAGGCTTGGACCTTGTGCTCTCCAGCCGCACCCGATCGAGCGAGCAAATGATGATCGAAATGGAGCTGTCATTTGAGTCTTGCCGACATTTATCGCCAACGATCCGTCGACCAACGTGCTGCTGCTGCGGCCGAGCCCCTGCCCTTGCGCCGGCAGCAGCATGAAAGGGCTGCGCAGCGGTGGGAGACGATGGCGCAGGAGGCCGCGAACGATGCACGCAGAGCCCAGATCAACGAGGCGGAGAAACGCGCACGGCAGGCGCCACCTTATGTGCAGCCCGATCAGCCTGGATAACGTTGCCGGCGCAAAGCCACCCCGAGGACGCGACCGGGCCAGCAGCCCGGAGCCTGCTCGCCAACCGCGTCACTTCCTCAAGCGCCTCGTCGGTCCTGCCCATCAAAAATCGAGAGATCCGCCGGCGCCTCAGAAATGGGCGGGCAGGAATCGCGGGCAGATTCCCGGCGCACTCCCCGACTCGTCGTGAGTGATCAGCATCTCTTCGTGATCCTCAACAGAGCTGTCGCAGGGTCCTCTCGTGTCTGCGCCCCAGCTTCGGACGACCCTGGCGGAAGAGCGAAACACCTGGAACCTTTTTTGGCGGTGGGCGCCAGTCCTCGACCGTCCGGGCGGGCGTCTTTCCAGCCGCACGAGGATTGCATCTGACCCTTATTGGCCAGGCACCGCCAGGGCAGCGGTGCCTGGCCTCGAGGCACCGCAAAATCAAGGGCGCGGAGCCCATAGCTTAATAGCCATTGTCGTTACCATAGGTGAAGCGCCGAAGCTGGCCCGACCGTTCGGTGTTCATCCGAGCCTCGCAACGGAGACGAGTGGACTCCCGCTCTGCCGGATCGAGCGATGCCTGCGCTGCCTCAACCTTGCAATCGGCCGTTTTCTTCTTGATCCACGCGCGCTGGAGCGAGAGAAGCTGATCACGCTGATCGGATGGAATGGCGCCCCAGATCGCGTTGATCGTCTGGGTCGAGAGGTCGAACTCTGCTTTCGCTTCGCCCAAAGTGGCCTGCTTCTGCTCGGTAAGCGCCGCCTGTTCCTGCTGCTCGGCCAGTTGCGTCTGCTGTTGCTCTTGCTGGTGCGATTGCTGCACCGTCTTGTACCCAAGGTGGCCGCCCAGGATGGCGCTCACGAACGTCGGCGCCGCATCGGCATTCTCCAGCTCGGAATAGACCTTCTCGCCATCGTCCGTCGGCTGGACATTGAAGTCGATGTCCATCGTGAATGCATTGGCCTCGCGCTCGGCGCCGCTGTTGTCTGCAAACTCGGACACTTTGTTGACCCCCTGCAGCTCGCGAGTCTTGTCGGCGTCCGTGATCATCGCATCGGGGAAGACGACCTTCAGCTTCCCGGTGCAGAATTTCTTCGTGCTGTTCGGATCTTCCTTCGAGGTTCGCACATCCTCGATCGCAAATTTGATCTGGTCAAGCGCCGCGCGGATTTTGGACTTCGATATGACCGCACCATAGGCTTCCTGGCTACCAGCGAAAATCGTCTTCTCGACCTCTTCCTTGATGATCGAGATGGTGGTGTCCTGCCCTGGTGCCGATGAACAGCTGAGTTTTTCGCCGAATGGGCTCCCCACATTACCGCAGCCGGTCAAGCATGCGCCGGCAAGCATAAGCCCAACAATCGAACGAACCATCATTACCCCCGTTTTGAAGACACCCCTCTCTAATCTCGTGACGGTTATGAAATTATGTAGATGGTCGATGCTCAGCCCTTGCTGGATTTGAGGGTCCAGCGGTAGCCGGCGCAGAAGGAGCCTGTGCCCCTCCCCCCATGCGGCCTTTCCCGCCCGACGCGGCGTCCGAGGGGGTGGATCGGCCTGGTCGCGTGGTGCGGGATGAGCCCCGGCCAGTCCTCACTGCGGATGAATGGCGATCAGCCACAATTCCGGCGGCGCCAGCATCCTGACAGGCAAACGGCTGGTGCCAATCCCGCCCGACACCACCATGGTCCGGGCGCCCTCGCGATAGATGCCGCAGGCATAAACATGTGTCGTAGCGAGACCTCGCCATCGCATTCGGCCCAGGCCGTAGCATCGCTTCCATCTACCGAAGATCTTCTCGCTGCGGGCGCGCACGCGATGGATCGGTTCATTCCATTCGAGGGGGCTTGCGGAGCGTTTCAACTTCGTCGCGGCACCACATACCGGTGGCGACCATCCGGGGAATGCCGCCCTTTGCCAGCACTGCATCAAAAAAGTGATTGCAGCGACAGGCGCTGCTCGCCTCGTCCGCCAGACGCGAACAACAAGGCGGCAAGGCCTGTGAGGACGGCGCCGCCATATCAGTGCCTCAGGCCATGCCGCCGTAACAATATCGGGCAATGACGCAGTGAAAGGCTGGTGCCTGGCATCGTTCTGCGGCTGGTGCGCCACCAAGCGTCGTGGTCAGGCGGATGATTGGAGATGCCCGTCAACGGGCATGCGCCTGTTGCTGGAACGCCGCGCGGCGCCATCCATCCTCTGCCCTCCCGCATCTGCGGCTTCCGCGCTCGTGTCGCACATGGTCTGCCGCTCCGCCTCGGCATTGATCAGGGCGCCGATCAACACGGCATAAGCGGAGACGAAGAGCCACATGAGGAGCACGACCACGGCGCCAAGCGAGCCGTAGGTCGCGTCATAGTTGCCGAACCGGCTGGCATAAAGTCCAAAGCCGAGCGTCGCGGCGAGCCAGAGAAATGTCGCAAGACAGGAACCAAGGCTGAACCATTGCCAGCGGACATCGGTTCTGCCAGGCGCGAAACGGTACATGCCCCCGATAGCGACGCTGCACAGGGCCGCGGCGATGAGCCAGGTAAGCGCCTGCACGGCGGTTGCGCCCAATGGTCCAATCCCGGCAACCAGCCCTTTTGCGACACTGAGCATCGAGGCGGCCGCAAGGCCGATGATGCTCACAAGGACGGCGGCGCCGGCAAGCGCACCTGCGACGAAGATGTTTTTCAGAAGCGATCGCCTGTCTTGCTGCTCATAGATGATGTTGAGCGATCCAATCATGGCGCTTGAGGCCCGCGATGCGCCAAAAATGGAGACCAGCAGCGCGATCAGCAGCCCGATCCCCTTCTTTTCCTGGGCGCTCGTCGTAAGCTGCGTGAGCTGCTCCTGGATGAGCCGGGCAGCGTCAGCGGGCACGACCTCGAGAATGGTGCGCATATGTCTCGTGACCGTCGCGGGATCGGCGGCGAGCCCGTAGATCATGACGACCGCTCCCAGAAGCGGCACGAAGGAGAGAAAGGCGTAGAAGGCGACACCGGCCGAGAGCAGCCCGAGATTGTGCCGTCCGCTGTTCACCCAGACGCGCCTGATGATCGCCCTCCACGCCGCAGCCTGCATGTGCCCCGATGTCCCAGGACCACCGCCTGCTCGCGCCGCGCGTCCCTGCTTTGACACAGACATGTCCACTCCAGTGCATGTTGGGAAAGGGAGATGGTGAACGGCCAAGCCCATTCTCTTCTCCTGCTCCTGGCCCGGGCCGGGAGCAGGACGCTCGAGGAAACCCTCCTCAGGAAGGCTCGGATCGATCTATGGGGCCGCTGTCGAGCAACGGCGCGGCGTCAATATCCTGCGCATCCATCAGCATCGCTAACCGTTCGACGCCCGCCAGGATCATGGCCTGCTCCCATTGCGGCAGCTTTGCGAAACGCTCGGTAAACGTAGTCTGCAGCAGGTCCGGCGCCTCCGCCAGAGCCTTGACGCCCGCCGGCAGGGAACGCAAAATGAACTGGCGCTTGTCCTTTTCACTGCGCTGCCGCTGCACAAAGTCGAGTTGCTGAAGCCGGTCGACGATTGTGGTGATCGTGGCCTGGCTGAACTTAAGAGCGGTGGCAATCGCCCCGGGCGTGGCTGAATCGCGCGACGCGATCTCGCGCAGGACGAGCCATTGCGAGGGCGTAAGACCAGTCGCCGCGGAGAGCCGGCGGCTGCCGATTTCCGTGGCGCGCAGGACGCGGCGGAGAGCCCGGAGGGTGAGGACGGCGACTTCTGAACTCATGATGGAGACATAGCGAATATGGCCTTCCTGGCCAATCTAATCCTTCACAAGTCAAAGCATCTCAAGAACGTCTTCGTCGGCCAGAAGAACTGCTTCAGGGATCCCTGGGGCGATAATCGCGCATCCTGGCGGTTCCTTCCTGTGGCGCCGAGCGAGCGAAGCCCAGGACAGGAAGGATATATTTTAGGAATTGAACGAGCTTCGGGAACGGTCCGGCGCGGCTTCACGCCCATTTGCGCGAACTTGCCTGCCAGATCGAGGAGGCCTTTCACGCGGCGCATGTCCGGATCCCGCACATCGACATGGATATCGGGCCATCGTCCGGGCGCGCGGGCTCGATCTGCTTGCCGGCAACCAGGCAAATGGCTCAGAGCGCTCTTCCTCCATCACGACGTTCGACCGCAAAAGCCGTGCTGCCCGCCTGACGGTGCACGGCTCGCATCCGCCGACGCGTCCGGCAGGGAAGCTCGCAGGCGATGTCCCTGGGTCCAGTGGAGAAGCGGCAAGGCGCATGAGCGAGCGCGCATGACGAGGGACAAGACGTTATCCGATGCATTCCCGTGGGCCGAATGTTCGTCGGCCGGATCATGGCGACAGGATTGCAAAGGGGCGCTGCGGGGCGCAGCGCGCCGCCAGTCTTGCAGGACCAGGGCGCGCTTGCCGATGATCGTCAATCCGCCTTGGCGCTCGGGGCCAGAACCTGGGCGGAAGGTCTGTTGGCCGCGTCGACCGTGCCATCGGCGATCATCGCCTTCGACATGCTCGCCGCTTCACCCTTGAGCGCGGCATCCTCGCTGGTCTGGCTCGCGCCGATGAGTGCGGCGAGCAGCAAATTGCGGTTTGCCGGACTGGATTGTTCTGCAACCGCCTTGCGAGCCAGCGGAACCGCTTCTGCATAAAGTGGCGCAGCGCCCGCCTTGTCCTGTTTGCCGAGCTTGAAATTGCCAAGCTGGATCAGAATGCCGGTTAACACGCCCCTGCTCTGCGCGTCGGCGGGATTGACGGTCACGACCTTGCGCCAATGGGGCAGGCTCTCCTCATAAAGCGGCGCAACCGCATCCAGTTTTTGCAAGGCAGCGTTCGCCGCCGCCGTTGCATAGAGCGCGTTTGCGAGAAAATTCACATTTTCAATCTTGTCCGGCTGCGTCTTTACCGCATCGCGGATCGCCGGAAGTGCGGCTTCATATTTGGCAAGAGCTGTCGCGTTGTCGCCTTTTTGCTGCGCCTGCTGCCCAGCGGTGAAATCCGTCACCGCCTTGTTGAAGGCGACAATCTGTTCCTGACTGAGGGCGGGAGCGGGAGCAGGAGCGGACGCTGGAGCCGCTGATCCGGCTGGCGGCGAGGCGGGTTCCTGCGCCGCAGCAGGCAGAGCGGTGGAAAGAAGGAGGGTCGTGAGCAAAATCTTGTGCATCGGTTTTTCTCCAGTTGAGGGGCATGCGCACGAGTTCAACCCGATATGCAGCCACGGTTTTCTGTAAAGCTAGTCCAGTGCCGCCAGGAGATTGATCGGTTCCTCAGGAGGAAAGATCGCATCGACTATCTTCAAAGCCAGGGCATCCAGATGATAGGGTTTCGACAGGACAGGGCCAAACTGCCACAGATCTGCGGGCAAGTCTCGCCCATCCAATGCTCCCGAGGTGAACAATATCCGTATGCCAGGCCAGCGCATGCCAACCTCTCGCACCAGGTCGAATCCGTCCCGCTCACCGGGCAAATTGACATCTGTGAAGAGCAGGTCGACCTTGCCGTCCAGCTGGTGAAGAACAGCCAGAGCCTCCTGGGCATCAGACGCAGTGAAGACGGTAAATTCCTGATCGATCAGGAACTCGCAAGCGTCCATCCTGAACAGAGCCTCATCCTCGACTATGAGAATGATGACGGACCGTGGAAAGCGCGGCTTGCCGGTCAGTCCTGCCATTGCGAACCGGACATGCGATTTCATGCCGTGCTTAGAGGAAGCGGACATGCTCTGGTTGCTGCAAACGCCTGGCCGCGAGCCGAAGAGGGCTGGCAGGTACGACTCACCATCAAGTAGCGGTACATCATTCAATCATCCAGCCAGCCATGGCCCCCAAGCGCTTCTTTCTTCTCCTTTAAGCAACCCGGTCGAAGCGACGTTATTATAGCTTTTATATGCATGGACCGAACCTTTGCCGCCGGCTAATCTCATAGAAAACAGCTCCTACCCGCAGCCCCCTTCCGCCAAAGCCCATGATCGACAGACACCATCGCCAGCCGCCTCTCCTGGGGCAGCACACCGTTCGGACTGGTTCGTCGCAAACCATGCGCCATCGGCATTGCCGCGGCATTCGTCGCTCTATGGGTCGCAGTCCCTGATAGGCCGCAAGGAGGCCTCGCGCAGGCGGCCTGACAAGCCCTGACCAGGGCGTCTTGCCACGGCTTGTCCCAGGATCGCCGCCGGTGAGGTTCCTGTCCGATGATTTTCGCGCCAAGATCCGTTCCCTCATCGAGGTTAGCTCATGCCCAGAATTCTCCCTTCCGCCGCGCTCTTGTTCCTCCTCGCTTCCTTTCCGGCCTCCGCATCGAGCGGCAGGCAAGCAGGCATCGGTTCGACTGTTTCGGCAGCAGAACTTACGCCGCGGCAAATTCATGCCTACGCGTCGGCCCTGCTTGAAATTCAGAAGATGAGGCAAATGGTTTCCGCGCGCGCCGCAAAGCTTCAATCCGACCAGGCTGCTCTTCTCAAGCGCCAGGCCCAGGCTGAAATGATCGGCATAGTAGGAAAACATGGGCTGGACTTGGCGACCTTCAATGCGATCACCGCCAGGATCGAACAGCATCGCAAGCTTCGTCATCAAGTAAGGCAGCTTATGATGGAGCAGCTTCTTTCCACCTGACACGGGCTTTGGTTCGATCCACGAGAGCCAGGAGCTTTCGATCGCGGCCGCAAATGGGCTATGGTCGCCTTTCGTGCGCGCGCAAGGCCGGTAAAGTGACCGCCCGGGGATCGGGTCGGATGGCCCGGGCAAACAAGCCGGCCTGATAGGATAGAGCGCGCTTCTCGGGTATTGCAGGAGGACATCATGAGCCGGACCTTGTTTCTCATGATCATAGCGGCGGGGATCATGCCCATGACCGGCCGCGCTGCAGAGACGATGAGAGAGATACCTGCATTTTTCTCCGGCAATCAATTATTCGAGATATGCTCCAATCCCAATTATGGCCAATGCTCGATGTATGTGGCCGGCGTGATCGACGGAATTTTCCTTGCCGATGGCGAGGGGGGGAAGCAGTCGCTGTGCCGTGGCGAAATCACCAACCAGGGGGCAGCCGAACTGGTGCTCAGCAAGCTGTCGGAAGACTCCGCCTTGCGGTCCCTTTCCGCCGCCGCCGCAGTTCGGGCGGCGGTCGCCGCGCGGCTATCCTGCAGCGCTGGCCCTGTTCTTGCCCAACACTCCTGACAGATGTCCCGATTTTTGCCTTCCCGCATTTGACATCGCCGCGCCGCCATGGAGAAAATGCCTTGTGCGGGAACGACAAGAGGTACAGCTGCGATGCGCTCATTCATGCTGCTTGGACTGGCGGCACTCATAGCCTGCGATGCGAGAGATAACAGGATCGCACCATCCGATAATGGCCCCGGACATGAAGACGAGGCCTCGTCCCTCCTGTCCGACGAGCGCGCACCGGCCGCTCCGGATGCACCAGCGACAGGCGACATCGCGATGCCAGCATTCGCCCCGCAATATCCTGGCTCCACGATCACGGCGGTGAACAGCTCAGCTGCCGGACGGAACCTGCATGAAGTGAGGCTGGAAACGCAGGACGATGCCGCACGCATCATGGACTTTTACCGGGACAAGTTCTCGGCAGGAGGTTTGAGGAAGACTTCGGATTTCCAGTCCGGGGGCACCGGTGTCCTGTCTGCCGCGGCCAAAAACAGAAAGGCCTCGATCGCCATAGTGAAAGAGGGAACGAAAAATTCGATCGTCCTTACCTATTCCGGCGACTGATCTGAAATCCGGCACAGGTGCCCGATCGTCGTTCACCCAGCGCTTTTCTTGCCCAGATAGCGGGACAACGGCGTTTTCGATCCAGCGAAGCGAGCATGTTTGGGATTCATCATTTCATAGATGACCGCATTTTCGAGCACGCGCTGCACATAATTCCTCGTTTCGTAAATGGGGATCTGTTCAATCCATCGCAGCATGTCGGAGCCTGGCGTCCTGGGGTCGCCATTGGCGCGGATCCAGCGGTTCACATTGCCGGGTCCCGCATTATAGGCCGCCACCGCCAATGGATAGCTGCCGCCATAATAGGATAGCATTCGCTGAAAATAGGATGAGCCCAGCATGATATTGTAATTGGGGTCATCGAGCGATCCGGCGCTGTAGCGCATGCCGAGCTTTCCGGCCTGCTCACGCGCGGTACCGGGCATCAACTGCATCAGCCCCCGCGCCCCTGCCCGGCTGACGATCTTCCTGTCGAACTGGCTTTCCTGCCGGGCGATGGCGTGCACGATGGTCCAGTTATATTGCGCCCCTGAAGGCACGGGCACGCGAGGAAAGGCGCTTGTTCCATATCCGGAGAGGCCTCTCGACACCGCGCGCCGGCCAACCATCACCCCAAGGTCGGGCCGCCCGATGCTTCTCGCCAGTTCAACGGCCAGATAGTGATCGGCCTCGCTCTCGGCACCATTGGCGATGGCACGAGCAAATTTGCTCTGATCCTCCCAGTAGCCCATTTCCCCGAGCGCCTTGACAGCGCGCACGACGGACCGGTTGGCAAAGGCCCTGCGCTGCGCGCCCGATATTCTGGGCGGTCGATCGCCGATCGCGGGCGGGGGAATCGGGCGGCCAAGACGCTCAAGCGCGAGTTGACCGTAAAACTGGCCGGGAAACTCGGCGGCCTGCGCGAAATAACCGTTGGCCCTCGCCTCCTCACCAGCCTGGAGCGCCGCGCGGCCCGCCCAGTAGAAGCCCTTGGACCGGGTCTGCGGCGACTTGGCCGCCGTCGCGTACCGGCGGAACATCTCCATCGCTTCCCGGGACTTTCCCAGATTGTAGAAAGCGGTAGACCCGGCGAGCCAGGCCAGGCTGGTATAATCGTCCCTCTCGCCGATCGGACGGCTGCTGACATCCGTCCCAGGCGCATAGGCATCGTCCAGCCTGCTCGCGATCCCATAGGCAAAGCTCCACTGGCTGTCCCTGGCGGCGCCGCGCGCATGGGTCAGCAGCGTCTCGAACCATTTCTCAGCGTTGCCAGGCGGCAAGACCAGGACCGGACGATTGGCGAGATATTGCCTCGCCGCAATCGGGTTGCCGTTATGGAGCAGCCATGTCGCCTTGTCCGCGACATAGCCAGCATCGCCAGCCCCCGCAGATTGGGCCAGCTGCATCCTTCGTGACGCGTCCGCCGCCTTGCGGCGCAAGGCAAGGCGGGCTTCATAAACGGTGCGGCGCGAAGGCGACACATAGGCCAGCATTCTCTGCGCCCCCGCAAGGTCATTGGCCCAGAGCAGCGTGTCGGCTCGCTGGTCATGCTCGACGCTGGTCCAGCCCGATCCAAACAGGGAGAGAAGCCGCGCCTCATCACCGGCCGCCAGCGAGCCGCCCAGCCACGCGCTCCGCGCGGCCACCCGCGCCTCGTTCATCCGTCCGCCCTGCATCAGCGCCATCGCATGGCGGGCATGACCCACCGGCGTGCGGGCCGGAAAGCGCGAGAAGAAGGCGACGACCTGACGAGGATCGTAGCTGTTGGGGTTGATACCGGTCTCCGCGAGACGCCGCATCCGGCTCTCACCAGGCCAGCCGGGATTGGCCATGATGAAGCTGGCATAGGCGGAGAAACCCAGGGCATCGCTTCGCTGAAGCACGCGCCATCGGCTGATCGTGGCGGCAATATCCGCATCTTTTGCCGCGCCGACACTCTTCTTCGCGCGTTGCCAGGGACTCTGCTCCACTGGCAGCGGCTGAACGACCGCGCCTTGTGGATTGGTCGGCGGGGCCGGAAGATCGGCCGCAACCTTCGCGACGAGGGTCAGGAGAAGGAAAGTGATGGGAGGAGCCATTATTCAGGATCTTCGACAGGAGGCCGCATCGGAAAAAGTCTATGGAAATCAGGAGCGATATCCGCACGGCCCTCCAGGCGTTATTATGGCTTTCCTATGCCCGCGCGCATCCGTTCAGTCGGAAAGCGGCTCAGGCGCGCAGCCCAGGTTCGGCGCTCCCTGTTCCCGTGGGTCTGTAACGGCTTGGCGGAACGCCCAACTTGCGCTTGAACATCGTCGTGAAGGCCGCCGCGCTGTCATAGCCGAGGTCAAAGGCTATGCTGGTGACCGGCTCCCCCGCGGCGAGGCGCGGCAGTGCAACGAGGATGCAGGCCTGCTGGCGCCATGCGCCAAAGCTGAGCCCTGTCTCCCGGCGGAAGGCGCGCGTGAAGGCCCGGCGGCCCATCCCCAGTTCCCTGCTCCACTGCTCGATAGTGGCATGGGTCGTGGGCCGTTCCAGAAAGGCCTGGCATCGGACGGCTATCTCCGCCGTCCTGGGAAAGGGCACCTCGAGCGGCACCACAGGCGCCGCCGCCAGTTCAGCCAGGAGCAACGCCATCAGCTTGCCGTCCCGCCCTTCCACATCATATTCGGCAGGGACATGGCTCGCCTCCTCGAGCAGGCACCGCAACAATGGCGAAACCTGTATGACCTTGTTCCGGTCTCCCAGCGACCCCTCGGCATCGGCCTCGATCAACACGCTGCGAGTGCTGACCGCCCCCACCATCCGTACCGAGTGAGGACAGCCGCCCGGGGTCCAGATCGCGCGTTCGGGCGGAGCAACCCAGGCTCCCTGGGGCGTACTGACCACCACCACGCCACGGGCGGCGTAAAGGAGCTGCCCGCGCCGATGTTCGTGCCAGTCGAGTTCAAAGGCACGAGGATATTCATTGCCGATCCCCACGATCGGCCTGTCGACCTGTTCCACCAGCGCGGGATCGCTCCAGGGCATGACCTGTCCCATATGCAAAAGTAAATGGCCCATATGGGAATGCGGGCGTCGAGCGGAAAGGGCTATGGGCGGTGCTCGACATCAAACCGGAAACTTGCAGATGAACGCCCCCCGCTCCAGTGACGCGCCTTCAGGTGAAACCACAGTTTTCAGCGTCATCGCCGCCATCAGTGCCTGCCACCTCATCAACGACATGCTGCAGTCATTGCTGCCGGCCATCTACCCGCACCTGAAGTCGGAGCTGGGCCTCTCCTTCAGCCAGATCGGGATCGTGACACTCGTTTATCAGATGACCGCATCGATCCTTCAGCCCTTGATCGGCCTTTATGCCGACAGGCGGCCGACGCCGCTCGCCCTTCCGGCAGGAACTCTGTTCTCACTGGCGGGCCTGCTGGTCCTCTCCACCGCCCACAGCTATGGCCTGCTCCTCGCCGGCGCGTCCCTGTTGGGCATGGGCTCGTCGGTTTTTCATCCAGAATCCTCCCGGGTGGCCCGGATGGCCGCGGGGCGAAGGCATGGCCTCGCCCAATCGATGTTCCAGGTCGGGGGCAATGCCGGCTCCGCGCTCGGGCCGCTCGCGGCCGCCATGGTGGTCATGCGCTGGGGCCAGACGAGCCTCGCATTCTTCGCGCTGCTGGCGCTGCTTGCCTGCGCGATCCTCTGGAATGTCGGTCAATGGTATCGCCATCATGGCATTGCACGCCTGTCGGGCGTCAGGGGCGCAAGAAGGGCCGTACCGACCCTCCCGCGCCGCAAGGTCCTGGGCGGCATTGCCGTGCTGCTGGCCTTGATCTTCTCCAAATATGTCTATCTCGCCAGCCTCACCAGCTATTTTACCTTCTACCTGATCCAGCGCTTCGGCGTTTCGGTCGAAGTCGCGCAGATGCATCTTTTCGTGTTTCTCGGCGCAGTCGCGGTCGGCACGATTGCGGGCGGCCCGCTGGGCGACCGCTTCGGCCGAAAATATGTGATATGGTTCTCGATCCTTGGCGCGCTGCCCTTCACGCTGATGCTCCCTCATGCCAGCCTGTTCTGGACAGGACCGCTGACCGTCCTGATCGGCCTCATTCTCGCGTCCGCATTCCCCGCAATCGTGGTGTTCGCGCAGGATCTCGTCCCCGGCAAGATCGGCATGATCTCCGGCCTGTTTTTCGGCTTTTCCTTTGGCATGGGCGGCGTGGGCGCAGCGGTGCTGGGCGAAGTCGCCGATCGGTCGGGTATCGATACGGTCTATTCGATCTGCGCTTTCCTGCCCGCCATCGGCCTGCTCGCGATATTATTGCCCAATCCCAGGCGGTGAGCGGCCTGACGCCTATCCATCAAAACGAGGTCGGAGCGCACTCGCCTTCCTTGCTGCGCGCCTTTCTGGCCGCCTGGCCGCGTGCGCCCCATCTGCCTGGAAACGCGCCGGCGGGCGGGACGCTCCAGGGCCAGGGACGGCGCGGGAAATGTCCCGCCGTGCGCGCATCAGGGAAGCGCGCTGCATGGACGGCGCACATCCTGTCGAGCGATAAAATGGTAAAAAAGGCCTGTGTGTCACGCCAGCGGGGCGCGAAAGGCACGAACGCTCACCGGTCCGACCTTGGCCGCGCAGATGGCCAGCAACCCTGCTGCACAGGCCGCGATCCTGATGGCCCATTCGCCCACCCGCGCGAGCGACAGAGCGCCAAGGACAGCACCAGCCGTCAGCGACACCCACAGCAGCAGATAAGGAATCCAGGTCCACCGGTTGCCACCCATCAATGCGGCCGCCAGATGCTGACCGATCTTCACCAGCGTGCCTGTCATATAGGTCAGTCCGATCGAGACCTCGCCATTACGCTGGAACACGGCATTCTCCGCTCCCATGGCCACCGCCAAGGCCAGCGCGGCCGCACGGGCGCCCAGGCTCTCGTCGAGCACAGCCGCGCCCAGGAGCACAACGGTGACGAGGGCAAGAACGGCCGCCTTTCTGTTACGACCCGCGAGCGCTGCAGCAAGCGTGCCAAGCACCACCCCTCCGACAAATGCGAAGAGGAGGCATGCTGCAAGGGCGACAGCTCCATGGTCGGTGGCGACCCCCACCGCAAGACGCGTCGAATTGCCGCTCATGAAGGAGACGAAGAAGCCGCCGAGCTTTATGAATCCAATCGCGTCGACATAGCCTGCAAGCCCGGCAAGGCCCGCGGCCATCCCCAATAGCGCTTCTCGTACCCGATCACCGGCGATCCCTTTCGCTCCCGGGATATGGCCGATCTGGGGCATTCGCCTCAAGCCGCATTCTTTATCGTGCTGGGCAGGAGCACCGATCCGGAAAGCTGTTAACGCTTATCGCGCAAGAGCCCTGCGCCGATGCGGTGCATCGGCAACCGGCAGGATCGCAGCACGGCAATGAGAGCGGAAGCGCAGCATCGCCAGGCGCCTGTCCTCCTCATGAAGCAATCGGCCTGCCCTGCCGTTGCCCCCTGCAAGCAATGCGGAGCGACCTTCCTGCACATTTTCTGTCTCGCTCCATATCATAATCTTGGCGATTGCACTGCCATGAGACCGTCAATGTCCCTTGGATACTATCTTTTGTAAGCACGCGCAGGTCCGATCCTGTGGAAAGTCGAGCAAAGCCTGCTAATGCATGATGTGAATGAAGCAGGGGACAGATGATGAGCAGGAATTTTTTCGGAACCGACGGCATCCGGGGCCGGACCAACCAGTGGCCCATGACCGCCGAGCTGGCGATGAAGGTCGGCATGGCGGCGGGCAAGCATTTCCAGCGCGGCAGCCATCGCCATCGCGTGGTGATCGGCAAGGATACGCGCCTGTCGGGCTACATGGTCGAAAATGCGCTGGTCGCTGGGTTCACGGCGGTCGGGATGGACGTGGTCCAGCTGGGACCGATCCCCACGCCTGCCGTCGCGCTCCTCGCCCATTCGATGCGCGCGGATCTGGGCGTGATGATTTCCGCCAGTCACAATCCCTATTTCGACAACGGCATCAAGCTGTTCGGCCCCAATGGCTACAAGCTGTCTGACGAGGACGAACTGAAGATCGAGGCCATGCTGGACCAGGAGATCGCGCTGGCGGCATCGCGCGATATCGGCCGGGCCCGCCGCGTGGAAGACGCCCGGGGCCGCTATATCCACGCGGTCAAGTCCAGTTTCCCGGCCGACCTCAGGCTCGACAGCCTCAAGGTCGTGATCGATTGCGCCAATGGGGCTGCCTATCAGGTCACGCCGTCAGCCTTCTGGGAACTGGGGGCGCAGGTGGTGGCCATCGGCATCGCGCCCACCGGCACCAATATCAACGACCATTGCGGGTCGACCGCGCCCCAGCTGTTGCAGGAAACGGTGGTCGCCTCGGGCGCCGATATCGGCATCGCGCTCGACGGTGACGCGGACCGGCTGATCGTCGTGGACGAGAAGGGCAAGATCGTCGATGGCGATCAGATCATGGCTCTGATCGCCGGCAATTTTGCCCGGGCGGGCACGCTGCGCGGCGGTGGACTGGTGGCGACGGTCATGTCGAACCTTGGACTCGAACGGTTCCTGGCCTCGCAGCATATCCGGCTCGAGCGCACCAAGGTGGGCGACCGCTACGTGCTCGAACGCATGCGCGAGGGCGGCTTTAACGTGGGCGGCGAGCAGTCGGGACACATGATCCTCTCCGACTATGCGACCACGGGGGATGGCACTGTCGCGGCGCTTCAGGTGCTCGCGGCACTGGTGCGCTCGGGCAAGCCCGCAAGCGAGGTGCTCCACCAGTTCGATCCCGTGCCGCAGCTTCTGAAGAATGTCCGCTTCTCGGGCGGCAAGCCCCTCGAACATGAGGACGTGAAGCGGACGATCATCCAGGCCGAGGCGGAACTCACTGGCTCGGGCCGCCTCGTCATCCGTCCTTCCGGCACCGAACCTGTCATCCGCGTCATGGCCGAGGGCGACCGCGAGGATCAGGTGAGGGATGTCGTCGAGCGCATCTGCGAGGCTGTGGCAAGAGTGGCAGCCTAGAGCGAGGGAGCATGCGCCGCGCCGCCACGAGCGCCATACCGCCGGCGACCGGCAAGAATCATTCCGATGTTTTCGGATGCCCGGGGGAGCCGGTGGCGGCTCTCGCGATAGCCCGGCGCGACCTCACGACCTTCGCGACAAACCGGCGTCCCTGGAAATGGACCCCAGCGATATGAAACACCTCCATCTGCCCCACATGGGCAGAATGCACATGCGGCCGCATCGGAGGCCAAGCATTGGCCGCTTGCCTGAGATCGAAAGGCAGGCGGCGACCGCCGCGGCGGCCTGATCCCTTGCCCCACGTCCACGCCACCTTCCAAGGATTGAGAAAGCATTCACGAATAATCGTGCATTGCGCAAACTGTTTCATGCCGTTAACGCGTCGTTGATGAATCGATCACCTGCCCGGTTGTGCGATAAGCCAATCCAAGCCGCTGTTTTAGCATGCTTTTGCGGTACCAACCAAGGCCGGCAGCTTCACCGAACGCGTTAACAATATGGCGCTGCCGAATTTTCATGAAGGACTCCTGTGCAACTCTCAGGCAAGCGAGTAATGGTCCTCAGCCCCCATGCGGATGATGCAGAACTGGGCGCGGGCGGTTATATCGGACGTGTCACAGCGCAAGGCGGCGAGGTGATGGTCGTGCTGGCGACTGCGGGAGCCTCTAACCATATCGAGACTGGCGCAAGCGCCCTTGCCGATCAAAGGATCGCAGAATTCCAGGCCGCCATGAGGGTGCTGGGCGTGCAGCAGCAGCATATATTGACACAGGGACTGGACGGAGAACTTCACGCTTTCCCTCGCTCCAGCTTTGTGAAGCTCCTCGATGACCTGCAAGCCGAGTTCGAGCCAGACGAGATTCTTCTGCCACTGCCCTCCTCACATCAGGATCACACCTATTGCTGGGAGACCGGCATCGCCATGACCCGGCCCAAATCGCCAAAGCTGCTTCCATCTCTGGTGGCAGGCTACGAATATCCCTTGTCCGGCTGGGGCCCTGGCGCTGCCTTCAACAACTGCAAGGGGGGCCTCTATGTGGACATTACAGCATCCTGGGAGTTGAAGCTCGCCGCGCTACGGCAACATGCCTCCCAGTTGGGAAACCGGGCCGGCCTGGTCAGCATCGAGGCAGTCGAGGCGCTGGCGCACTGGCGAGGCCTGGAAGCAGGCTATCGCCGCGCGGAGCTTTTCCACATCGTCCGGCAACGTTGGGATTAAGGCCGTTTCAAGGCAGACAGGTCATCGGCAGACTTCGACCATGACAACAAATGATGAACAAAAGCCTGGTCGAGCCAGGAAGGCGCCGGCCATGATCGCGCGCCCGACCCCGAACGAGCGAAACCGTCCGGCATAGGGGGCATGCGCAAAATGACCCGGCCTGGGGGAGGCCGGGTCAGGCAAGAAGGAAACTGACAAGATTCCCTTCAGGACGCGCCCAAGCCTTTGCACAGCACAGGAACCGGTCCTATCCGGGTTTTTCCCGGATCATCTGCGAGGGGGCTGCCCCCGCCAAGGCAAGTTCCATAGGGGAAGAATGCCGTAAACGCCCGTTTCATATCCCTCGCCATGACCCGGTCGTTGAGGCGTGGGAGCAGGAGACCTGCCTCCCTCATGCGATCGCTACGCCGGCACCGGTCGCAGGTCCAGGCTCCCGGAGAGCAAGGCTGTTGGCACATCGGCCGCGGCAATGGCCGGCGAATAGAGGAAGCCCTGCCCCACATCGCACCCCGCGTTACGCAAATAGAGCTCCTGCGCGCGGGTCTCGATACCCTCGGCCACGGTTTCAAGACCCAGCGCTCGCCCCATGCCGATGATTGCCGACGCGATGGCCTCGCCATTCCTTCCGTGCCCGATCTGGCTCACGAACGAGCGATCGACCTTGAGGATGTCGACAGGAAACCGGTTGAGATGGGATAAGGAGCCATGTCCCGTGCCAAAATCGTCCAGCGCGATCCGGATACCGCCGTCGCTCAGGCGCTGAAGAGCATCCTGTACCTGGTCGGAACCGCGCCCCAGGAAGACCTGCTCGGTCACCTCGATCTGGAGGCAGCGCGTCGGAAGTTTTCTTGATCCCAGACTGGTCCGGATCATTTCAGCCAGGGCCGGGCGGCGCAGGTCGATGCCGCTCACGTTAAGCGCGACATGGCCAAATGCCACCCCTGCCGCCGCCCAGCTTTCGACATCATCCAAAATCCGCGCCAGCATGCGATGGCTCAGCGATGCCCCCATCGCCGGATCCTCGAAAGCCGCCATGAGCGCATCGGGACCACGCAGCGCGCCGTCATGATCGCTCCAGCGCAGCAGGGCCTCGAAGCCCACGATCCGCCCATCGTGCAGCGACACCTTGGGCTGATAGTAAGGCACGATGGCATCGCGCTGCAGCGCATCGCGCGCCAAGGCGATCATGGCTCGCGGTTTGTCGGCCTCCGCCATCATCGCCGGCGCAAACATCCTGATCTGTCCCCGGCCTCCGGACTTGGCGGCGTACAGCGCCAGATCCGCGGCTTTGAGAATATCCAGTCGCGTGGTTCCATCGCACGGAATGAGGCTCGCCCCAATGCTCACGCCGCATTCCACCAGGCGGCCGCGGTGGTGCACCGGCGCCTCCAGTTGCGCATAGATGCGCCGCGCCAGCTCCATGACGTCCGCTTCGCTCTCGATGGTGATGACGAGCGTGAATTCGTCGCCACCCGTCCTTGCCACAAGATCGCCGCTGCCCACCGCCGCATGCAGCCGCTTGGCCACCGTGCATAAAAGCGCATCGCCGCAATCATGCCCGAAGCTGTCGTTGATCGCCTTGAAATTGTCGACATCGATGATCAACAGGGCAGCGCCGGCCGAAGACCCGGCAGCAGCCAGGACCTGGTCAAGATGGTCCTGGAGGACGGTGCGGTTCGGCAGCCGGGTCAGCGCATCGTGGCGCGCCATCCAGAGAGCCTTCTCCTCCGACTTCTTCTGACGCGTGATATCCCGCGCGACCACGATGACGCCGCTCAGCGCATCGATGGTCGAATTGATGGCAAGGTCGAGCCAGATAGTCTTGCCGCTCTCGTCGTCCAACCCGATGACAAGGCTGGCAGGACCGGACCGCGCCGCCTCGAGCGCGCGCAGGGCCTGCGTCCGGTCGGCGACCGGAAGCATGGAGACCCATGGCGCGCCAAGCGCAATCTCGTCGCCAAGCAGCTTCTTGCCCGGCGGATTGCAAAAGACGAGCCGATGGTCCTCGTCGAGGAGGAAGGTCGGATCGGGACTGGATTGCAATATGGTGCGGTTCAGCGACTGGCTGCGCTCAAGCTCGCTCAACGCCACCATGCGCGACACCAGCATCTTGTGGAGATTGAAGGAGGCCATGAAGATGGTCAGCAGAAAGACCGGGAGCTGAAAGCTGATGACAATCATGACAGGTTCGGGCGAAAGCAGCCCGGCGACCGCGCACGGAGCCACGGTGGCGCAGACCATCAGGGTGGCCAGGCGAGGCGTCCCGAAGTTCCTCAGGCAGATGCCGCAGATCATGGCGGCCGCAGACAGGCATGCGATAGCGGCCAGAACCCAGTCGGCGCTGAGAAGGCAGAGGAATGTGCCAGCGCCCACCGAAGCAGACCAGACAAGGGCAAGCAGCGCGGCCAGATAGCGGGGCGGCGCCTGCCCTTTCCTGATCGCCATTCGTCCCTGGAAGATGACACCAAAGCGCAGGGCGCCCAGCACGAGTTCAAAAAGGAGCCAACCGAAAAAAGGCGGTGTGGGATGGCGTCCATATGCGATCGCGGCGACCAGCGTCGTGTTGAGTACGCCGCCCAGGAAAATGGGCAGTGAGGTGAACAGACCGTTCCTCAGCTCCGTCGCGATCGGATGCGGGGGTTCAAGTGGCGAATGCAGCAGCCAGCCCGCCATCTGTCCCAATTTCCAACCCGCTCTACGCATTGCCGCCTGACCCGATCAACCCTCCCGGCCAGGCCGGGGGAAATCGCTAACGTTCCGCACATCATTCCCAAGACTGTCGCGAGGTGAATTGTCAAGCAGAGGACGCGATTGCTTGCGGTTTCTTGAGAACGCTCCAGGAAAATCGAGATGAACGAATGGACAGGGCTGAGGATTTCATCAAATGGGCTTAACTGCCTCTCCCCTTCCCGGCAGGGCATGGGGTCGTGATGCGCAAGCCTCGGCCGCCGCCAGGGGGCGAGCAGGCGGGGCCATGGGCTGTCTTGCGGTGCCCCGGCAAGCCCATCGCTCTGGTCCGGCCATGCGAACCAAGCGCTCTCAGCCGGCTACCAGCCGGTTGATGCTCGAGGCAAGCGTCTGGAGCTTGTAGGGCTTGCGCAGGATGGGAAATTCCCGCTGGTCCTCCGGGATGAACTGCTTGCTGCTGTAGCCGCTGGCAAGGAGAACAGGCAGGCCATAGAGGCGCTTGACCTCCTGTGCGAGCTCGATGCCTGTGCGGCCAGGCATCTGAATGTCGGAGAAAACCAGATCCACCCGATGACTCTCAAGCATTTCGAGGGCGTCCTCTCCGTTGGGCGCCTCAAGAACGTCGCATTCAAGATCCTCGAGCAACTCGCGGGCGAAATAGCGAACATGGTCGCTATCCTCAACCAGAAGGACCCTCAGGCCCTTCGCCACCGCAAGATCGCCCTGATCGCTCGTTAGAACCTGCGGCATCTTATGCGTGCGGGGAAGGCATATCTCCAACGCCGTGCCTTCGCCCATCGTCGAGCGGATTGCAACGGAGCCGCCCGACTGCAGCGCAAAGCCATGGATCTGCGAGAGGCCAAGCCCTGTTCCCTTGCCGATCGGCTTGGTGGTGAAAAAGGGTTCAAAGACGCGTTCCACCTTCTCGGGCGGAATGCCCGAGCCTGTGTCCCTGATCGTAAGACGCACCATTTCCTCCAGCGCCCCATCCAGATTCTCGGCCGAGATCGTGATTTCGCCCCCTTCCGGCATCGCATCCCGGGCGTTGAGAACGGCATTGAGGACCGCTGTTTCCAATCCCGTCGGATCGATCTCGACGGGCCAAAGAGCCGAAGCCAGCTCGAGTGACAGGCGATATCGGCTGCCAAGCGTGCGCTGCAGCATCTCGCCAAGCGCATCGAGGCGGACGCTCAGATCGACAACCTCGGGCTCGAGAGGCTGGCGACGGGCAAAAGCGAGAAGCTGCGAGGTAAGGCTGGTAGCGCGCTCGGATGTCTCCAGCACGGTGCTAAGATAGTGGTTGCGCTTCTCCTCGGGCAGGTCGGGCCGCCTCAAGAGCAGGTCGGCAGTACCCCGCACGACGGTCATGAGATTGTTGAAATCATGAGCGATGCCACCGGCCAGCTCTCCGAGCGCCTGCAGCTTCTGGGACTGCAGCAGCGCTTCCTGGGTCTGCCGGAGTTCATCCTCGCGCCTCTTCCTTTCGGTCGCGTCCCGGGTGATCTTGGCATAGCCCACAGGCTCACCGGCATCGCTGAAGATCGGCCCGATGACGACATGGGCCCAAAAGAGGGTTCCATCCTTTCGCACGCGCCATGCCTCAGCCTCGAACTTGCCGTTCTCCAGCGCCTCCTTCAACGCTGCTTGCGGAGCGCCGCGCGCACGGTCCTCGGGCGTATAGAAACATGAAAAATGCCGGCCGACTATCTCCTGCGCCTCGTAGCCCTTGATGGCTTTGGCGCCCGCATTCCAGTTCGTAACCAGGCCATCGGGATCGAGCATGTAGATGGCATATTCGCGCACGCCCTCCACCAGCATCCGGAACTGCAGTTCGCTTTCCAGAAGCGTGCGCTCGCGGCGCTTGGAGGCCGTGACATCCCGTGTGATCATGGCAAATCCGACGAGATCCCCATCCTTGTTCCAGACAGGGTCGATCACCACCTGGGCAAGAAAGCTCGTTCCGTCCTTGCGGCGCTTGCGGCCTTCGGCTTTGAAGCGTTGCTCGCGCGCGGCCTCAAGCGCGCGCTGTGAAAGCCTGGCATCGCGCTCTTCCGGCGAGAAGAGCGCGTCTAGATGCTGTCCTATGATTTCTTCGGCTGCATATCCTGTCAGCCGCGCCGCACCTGGATTCCATGTCTGGATATATCCGCGGGCATCCAGGGTGCAAATCGCCAGCTCCTCGCTCGAGTCAAGCGGCAGTTCGAGCCTTTCGTTCGATCCGGGCCGTTCGAAGGTGGCATCAGCCATTATTGATCCTCGCAATTCGACTTTGCATCCCCCTGAAAATCATTGAAAGCAAATCGCTCACAGATCAAGCCGCCTGCGGTTTTCCCGGACGCGTGCCGATGGTCGGGCAAGACCGTAAAAGGATGAACATCCGCGCGGCGGATCGAGCAGGCGGCCGGCCCTTCTTCCAATCGACGGTCCTGCTATACAGCCCCGGGTTCGGCAAGACAGTCATCGGACGGATAGGTAATGGCTTCACCATCGATCCTGGCGGCCGGATTGAGCAGGGCTGGTTCGATGCGATCGCCGCCCATGAGGTGCAACACCCGCCATCCTGAAGCGAGCAGATAGTCGGCGATGATGCGCCGATGGCAGCGCCACCACACCGCTTCTGCGCACATGATCGCGCAGGACCTTTCCCGCGCGAGTTCCTCCAACTCGGCAAGGCCATGCCGGAACTGCGCCGATAGCGCGTAATCAGCGTAGTTGTGGAAGCTGCGGTTTTCCCAGAAGCCATTCACCTCGGGCGCCACATGCGGCTGGCGACCCCGGCGGCCGCCGAGCGCAGCGATGAAGTGGTGCCGTATCTGCCGCCGGGAAAGCGTATCGGCCAGGATGTCGAGATTATATTGCGGGTTCGTCCGGGAACGGGGGATAGTCCGGACATCGACGACGCACCGCACATCGGCATGGCGCAGGACCGCAACAAACGCGTCGATGGTGCGCGTGGAATGGCCTATCGTATAGATCGTCTTTTCGCCGGCCCGCAAATCCATCATCCTAACCCAGAATATCGCGCAGCCGCCGCCGCAGCGCGGGCAGCACCTCCGCCTCAAACCATGGATTGCGGGCTATCCAGAGGCCCGAGCGCCAGGATGGATGGGGCAGGGGAAAATATCGAGGCAGGAACTTCTGGAATCCTCGCACCCGCTCCGTCATCGGACCAGGCCCAAGAACGCTCGACTGAGCATAGGCACCAACAAGCAGGGTCAGCTCGAGCCCTGGCAGGTGCGCGAGGAGATCATTGCGCCACAGCCGGGCGCATTCGCGGCGCGGCGGCGCATCCCCGCCCCTGGCCCGACCTGGATAGCAAAAGCCGACCGGGAGGATCGCAACCCTGCTCTCATCATAGAATGTCTCGGCAGGCATCTCCATCCAGGCCCGCAGCCGATCGCCCGACGGATCCGCAAAGGGGATACCCGACGCATGAACCCTGGAACCTGGAGCCTGGCTCGCGATGAGCAGCCTTGCAGAAGGCGCAATCTGAATGACCGGGCGCGGCTCTGCGGAAAGGACGCCAGCACATGCCCGGCAGGAGCGCACCGCCGCGACCAACTCCTCAAAGGCATCTGCCGAATTTTCCGTCTCCTGCCCTTCCGTCTCCAGGCCCGGCATGCCTCTCATCCTCCCTCACCAGACTATAAGGCGCCGCGTGCAAGAGAGTTCCCGCGCATGGCGCACCCTTCCCTGCCGGGAGCGGCGCCGGATCCCGGCAGTCGAACCGCTTCCCCGGTGGAGGGACGGCGATATCCATGCGAGCACAACCCTCTTCATGGGCGGGGCAGGAATTTACGCGGCTCACGGATCGTCAGCGGCTCGAAATGCTCCCGGGTGCAATCAGACAGCTAATTTCCACACAATGATCTCATCGCCCGCGTGCAGCGCGCAAACGGGATACGAATGACTCGCCTCGACTAAAGGTCACGACAGGCTTTCCGATCGGCAGCACTGCGCCATTTGCTGAACGTGCCGAGCGGATCTTCGCCAGGCTCAAGCTGTCCTGGGCAAGCGCTTGCGCCGCAAGCTCATCAATGTGCTTAACAATAGCCTGTCGGGGGAGATGCGAATTTGTTTTTCCCGTAGCTCGCGCGAGCGCGGAAAGTCGCTGCTCGACGCCCTCTGGGAGACGAAGCGCCAACATGGCAGTCTCCTTTGCTGCGTCCCATGTAGCACACCGCAAAGCGCCGCGTTGCCAACTTGTTGCAGCGTTTCTTCCATCAAGGTGACATGGTCCAGAGCTACCGAATTATGCGCTGCACCAGGACCGCAAACCCTCGCTTTATGGCTGCGGCGGAGCTGGCGGTCGGCTAACTCCTCATTTTGTTGACAGCCCGCACGGGTTGGCGGGGAGCGATCAGACATCCTAGATTGTCGAGAACGCCAGATAATGGGCGAATAGCAGCACTACGCGATGATGACTGGGAAAGCGGTCAGATAATGCTTCTGCCAATGCAAGCGCGCGCCCGTCACTCCTCACGGCCTGGATTCATACTCGTCATGGATACGGTTCCTTTAACGACATATACGCCATTGCTGGCAAATTCTTCATGAAATCTGTAGTTGGATCCAACGCGTCTTATCCATCGGCGCGCCCGGGAAAAACCATGTTGACCGCAAAAGCGTTGATCAGGCGATATGGCCTGCACGCCCCTTCCTATGTGGAAAGACTGATCGGCCTTGCCGTTTTCCGCAACGATGACATCGGCGCATTTGAACTTCTAGCCCTGCTCGATGCCGTCGAGCAAGGCCTGGCCAATGCGCCATCGGCATCGGACAAAGGCGGCTTTGGCCAATAAATTAATTTTTGGATGTTTTCGTCCGGAGGCTCGAGCGCGCGCCGCGCCCCCGTCATCCAAACCTGGTCATTTCGATCCCGCCGTCCCGATCCGGCAACTCGGCCTGCCGGCGCGCCCGTGCAATTCCAGCCTGCAGTTCATGCTGACGAAAGGGCTTGGCCAGGCGCACGACATCAGCGGGCGCCGCCTCGAGTCCGTCATGGCCAGAGACAAGCACAAGGGGAGTTTGCGGATATGCTTGCGATACGTGCCGCACAAGATCGAGACCGGTCATGCCGGGCATGACATGGTCGGCGATGAGAATGTCCGGGCGGACCCCCTTTTCAAGCTGGTCGAGGCATGCCCTGGCGCTGTCGAATTCCAGGACCTCATATCCGTCTTCCCGCAGCATGGCCACGGTGCCGCGTCGGACCAGGTGGTGATCGTCAACGACCATCGCTACCCCCTGCGCTGCCGGCCGGACAGGCTCGATCCTCTGCACGGGAAGATGGGAGACCCTGTCCTGGGTGATCGGCAGCCAAAGGCTTACCTCGGTTCCGGCGCCCGGTTCGCTGCTGATGTCAAGAAGGCCGCCAAGCTCCTGCACGACCCCATGCACCATCGGCAGACCCAATCCCGTCCCCGACCCGGGGGCCTTGGTCGTGAAAAACGGCTCGAGAACCATGGCTCTCGTCGCTTCATCCATGCCTTCCCCCTCATCCCTGACCGACAGCCGAATGAAGGCATCCTCACGGTCGGAGCGACCCTGAGGAACCGAGGGGTAGCTGGCCGATATCGCGAGAGATCCGCCCTCGGGCATGGCATCGCGCGCGTTGACGACAAGATTGAGAATGGCGATCTCGAGTTGCTGGCGGTCACCCATGATATTGGGCAGGTCGGGGGGAATGATAGACTGAATCTGGATCCGCGCCCCCACCGTGCTCTCCAGGAGCGGCCGCATGCCCTTGAGAAGCGCACGGACATCGATCACACTATGCGCGAGCGGACGGCGTCGGGCAAAGGCGAGCAGTCGCTGCACCAGCGCGCGCGCGCGCTCGACCGCCTCCATCGCCACCCGGGCGGGTTCAAGAGCGGCCTGGCCTCGTGAACCGGTCTGAAGGATCAGATCCAGGCTCGTCATGATCGGCGAGAGCAGATTGTTGAAATCATGGGCGACGCTCCCGGTCAACTGCCCCATCAGCTCGAGCTTCTGTGTCTGCACAAGGCTTTGATGGGCTGCCTCGAGTTCCTGCGTACGCTCCTTGATCCGCGTTTCGAGGTTGCGATTGAGTTCGGCCATCTCAGCGACCAGTCGCCCGTGCGACAATGCCGTCGAGGCTGCCTGTGCCAGGGTTTCCAATATGGCTCTTTCCTCGCCATCTGGATGACCCGTCGAGGCCCAATAGGCGCCAAGGGCGGCAACAGGTTCGTCAAGCCCGATAGGCACCATCACCATGCTTTTGACGAAAGTTGCCCGGTAGGCCTCCTGCGGAACCCTCGCGTCCGTGCGGATATCGGCAATGGCAGCCGTTTTCCCGTTCCGCATCGTCCAGCCCGAAACGCAGCTGTCGAGCGGGAAGCGCTTGCCGGTCCAGAGCGAATCCATCGCATCTTCGGCCAGATGATGGCATTGGTCGCCATCGCGCAGCACGACGGCTATGCCGTCCGCCCGGGCGGCAGCCCTGGCGGACTTGCGCAGAACCTCCACCACTTGCGCCAGATCTCTCGCCGCCGACAATTGAGAAATGGCCCGGGCGACGCAGGACCATCGTTCCGCCCGCGGAAATGACTGTATATCGTCTCCGTCCGAGCGGGCTTCATCATCGTGAATGTCCATGTCCTGCATGACTTACCTGTGTCTATTGCCGCACCGTTCGCCCGTCAGTCATCCCGCCCTCCTGGCTCTTTCTTTTCTGTTCGCATTCCACCGGTCACGCCTGGAGCCATTTTCCCCGCCGGCACTGATGGACAAATAGCCCATCATCCGGCCCGATACCGGCCTTCTGGCCAGGATGCCCCGGGGCAACCACGCCCGATCCGCCCGAGAACGGAGCGTCCGGAGGGCGCGCATCATCCGCGCCGCTTCATCGTCGTCGATCGGCCAACACGCGTCGCCATGGCGTCCCGGGCGGCATGCTCGAATGCGCCCGCACCCGATCCTGGAAATTCCGCAACGCCAGGATCGCTCTTGCATCGGCCGATGCGCCAACCGCGCGCGTGGGCGATGGACGACCATAATAATAGCCCTGAAGCCAGTCCGCACCCGCTTCCCTTGCGAGCTCCGCCTGGCTTGCGGTCTCGACACCTTCCACCACCACCGCGCCCGCCAGCGTTCGGCCAAGGCCCACAAGATGACACAAAGCGGCATGACCCGTATCGTCCTGCGCAGCCCGTTGAACGAAGCTGCCATCAATCTTGATGATATCGGCCCCCAGCGCGGCATATTGGATGATCGACCCTTTACCCGCGCCAAAATCGTCGATCGCCACCTGGCACCCCAGGCTTTGCATGAGTAAGATGAATTCGCGGGCATCCTCAAGGGAAACCAAATCAGCCGTTTCCGTGATCTCGATCACCAGTCGACGAGCCAGGTCGGGGTCATGTTCCAGGCGCGATACCAGCTCCCACCAGCCTGAGTTCGGCCCGTAGCGATGAAGCGAGGCGCTCCCGGCCGAGATGTTGACGCCCATCCGGACGTCGGGATCTGCCTCCATCTGATCCAGCACATGCGACATCACCCGCCGGTCAAGCTCGGGTGCAAGACCCACACGCTCGATCGCCCTGATGTCAGCCTCGCAGGAAAGGAGCTCGCCGTTATCGCCGGCAACGCGCAACAGCACTTCGAAATACAGTATCGGCGCGTTATATGCAGGAGACACGACCGCCTGCCATACGAGCATGGCCCCGCCGCGCTCGATCGCCTGGAACAAGCTGACGGCGCGTTTCATGTCCTCGTGATAGGCGGACAGATGCCAGGGACGCGGGATGGCTGGCGCGCCGCGCTCCAGCTGTTGAAAGGCTCTTACCCTTTCGCGGGCGCGGCGGCCGGACGGCTCCTCCAGCGCTTCGAGATAGATCTCGGGAACGGGGTAGAATGATCCGCTTTCCCCGATAATCGGATGCGCGGTCAGATGGCACACCAGGCGATGGATAAGATAGCCTGGCGGGCTCTCCCGTTCGCCCGCTCCACCCCCCGCCTCTCCTTCGACAACAGCCTCGATGATCCCGGCCGATGGATGCTCGACCAGATCGGAGCCGTGGGCAAGGCGCCTCATCTCTGTCCCAAGCCGTTCAAAAGCCTCCTGCCGCCCCGCCAGGCCGAAGCAGGCCTCGATCTCCTGCAGATTGGCTATCGTTGCCACAAGGAGGAACGCGGGCGATCGCCGACCGCTGTCGTCCGGGCAGATCGGCGAAAAATCCAGCGCTCCCACCTACATTCCCTCCAGCATCCATTTTTATCCGTTAAGGAATCATATTATTCGTTCCAGCATATTCTGCATTCATTTCTTATCATATCTACAACTGTTTTGCATTGCGAAGCATTCGCTCGCAAGATAGGAAATGTGCAAAGCTGAACCAAGGCGCAAGGCTGATGCACGGCCGATCTGTCAGGCCCGCATCGTGGACAGCCGGCCCAAGGTATCGATACGAATCAATTCGCCGGCCACCTGGCTTTGGCGACAGTGGAGTGAGGACGTCAGTGGAGCAAACGCCCTGGCAGCTTGAACTGGCGCAGGCCGACATGGAGATGGAGGCAGCAGAACGCGAAAAGGCGCTCCGCGATATCTGCCGCTTGGTCCGTCGGCATGAAGTCAGATTGCAGGAACTGATTGCCTGTCTGCTCGAGGAGGGCAGCGAGGGTTCGACAAGCGAAGCGACGGACAGACCCATCCTGGTCGAACCCGCTCCTCTCCCCAAGGCGGACATTCACTGCTCGCTGCTCGCGCATATCGCTTTTGCCTCGAAGATATTGCCTCAGGCAGGCAGGCCCGTCCTGGCGGATGCGATAAATGACCGCTGATGAACAGCAATCTTCATCCAGGCATATATTCAAGCGCCCGCAGCGGACATGGCGACATGCGTGCCCGACGGATCTTGACCTGAGTGCCTGAACCCCGGCGATGGCCGCGGAGGCCGGACCAATCACGAAGCGGCGAAGTCGCATTTGCCGTCCTGCGCAGCTTCGCCTTCCCCAAGACCAATCTGGATCCAGCAACATCCAGGCCCGCGCGCGAGGAAAGTAACCATCATGACGCCCGACAATCACAAGGACGCGCGGCAAACCGCCCTCAATACTTCAACGGGCAGGGAACGCTTGCCCTCGCCGAAGCCGGACAGCACCCGATCGCCTCGGGAGGCCAGGCCCGGAAGAGCTGATGAGGACCTGTCTCCTCCTTCCAGGAACTGGCCCGAAATCGCGGAAGAGCTGGTCCAGCGTGGTTCACGCTGGAGCGGGCCTGTCATTCTGGGCCTCGTCATTCTGGGGATCGGCTGGCTGCTGACAGGCCGTTGACCTATCTGGACAGGACCCGCGCTACTGCCAGAGACCCATGCCGGGGATTTGCCGGCGGGGAGCCCGTCAGGTTTCTGACCAGAGCCGCAGCAGATTGTGATAGACGCAAGTGAGTTGCAGCACGGCGTCGGGATCAGCCTCGTCCAGGGTCAGCTTCTGGATGGATGTGTCAAGCTCGAACAACATCCGGCGGTGCCGGTCGTCGCGTACCAGGCTTTGAACCCAGAGGAATGAGGCAATGCGCTCGCCCCGGGTGACCGGCTCGACCCGATGCAGGCTGCTCGATGGGTAGAGCACCGCATCGCCCGCGGGAAGCGCCACCTCATGATCGCCATAGGTGTCGCTGATGATCAGCCGGCCCCCGTCATATTCCTGCGGATCGCTCAGAAACAGGGTGCAGGAGATATCCGAGCGCAACTGCTCCTCCTCGCTGAGGCTCATCACCGCGCCATCGACATGAAATCCATATTCGCTTCCTCCCGCATAGCGATTGAAACGCGGGGGCAGTATCTTGCGAGGCAGGGCGGCGGCGAAGAAAAGAGGAGTGCGCTTGAGCGCGGCCAGCACGGCCTGGCCCAGTTCAGCCCGCAGCGGCGAAGCGTCGGGCAATTGTTCGTTGCGCTTGACCCTCGCGCCCTGGGCGCCGACCGTTTCAAGGCCGCTCGCCCAGTCCGCCGCTTCCAGCCTGCGACGAAATTCCGCGACGTCCCGAGCTGTCAGGACCTGGGGGATGTGCAGCAACATGGCGGTGTCCAGATGATGGGTCCAGGATAGCGGAAAATCGCATCCGCCATCCCGTCTGCCAGACAATTTTCAGAAACGGAAGTCCGCGCTGAACAGGAAGGTTTGCGCCTGACCTGGCGTATAGCGGTAGCCGCTCTTGTTGATCGCCACGACATACTCCTTGTCGAACAGGTTATAGGCGTTCGCGCGCAGCTTGATATTGTCCGTGAGCGGATAGGACAGGATCGCGTCGACGACCGTATATCCCTCCGTTCGCGCAGGCGTCCCGACCGCACCATCGGTACCGCGATGCAGGCCGCTGACATAACGGACGCCGCCGCCGACCTCCAGCCCGAAGGGCATGCGGTAGGTGGTCCAGGACGTGAAGCTGTCGTCGGGCGCATAGGTCAGATTATAGCTGCCGTCGACCGCGATCGCCGAGCCGTTCGTAACCTTCGTTTTCTGATGGCTGTAGCCGGCCGATATCGTCCAGTCGTCGGTGATATTGCCGACCACCGACAGTTCGACGCCCCTCACCCGCTTCGAGCCGCTCTGGACGTCGGACGGATCGGACCCGTTGATCTCGTTGAGCACCTTGGTCTGGAACACCGCGGCATTGACAGCCAGCATGCCGTTCAGTGCGGACCATTTGACGCCGGCCTCGATGGTCTTGGCCTTTTGCGGGTCGAGATTGGGATTATTGGCGTTATCGCCGGTCGCGAGCGTGAAATTATCGCCGCCCGGAGGCTGCTGCGAGAGTGCATAATTTACATAGAGGCTGAGCGGCTCCACCGGCTTGAAAACCGCGCCCAGCTTCCAGTTGAAGAGCGTGTCCCTGGCCGTCAGATTGGCTGTCGTAACGATGGAATCGACCGGCTGGCCGCCGCAGGGGACCGCTCCGCGGCCGGTGCCGTTGTTGCACAGCGCGGTGCTGGTGTAGCTCGTCTTGTAGTGGTCGACGCGAACGCCGCCGGTCACCAGCAGCTGGCCGTCAAGGAATTTGGCGGTGTCGAACGCGTAGAATGCCTGCGTGTTGGTCTTGCCCCGCGAAAGAGCGCCATTGCGCGCATAGGCAAATGCGCTCGTGTCGTTCCAGTCGGGATTGTAGAGACTGGCGACCGGCAGCGCGCCGGTCGTGCTGTTGCCGTAGATCACCTGCTTTTCGCCCGTGATCTCCACGCCGACGCTCAGACTGTGCTCCACAGAACCGGTCGCAAAATCCGCGCGCAGATTGAGCTGGTCGGTCAGGATGCGGTTCCTGGCATCCCTGATCGTGGGATTGCCGCGGGTCATTACATAGGTGGACAGGTCCGCAGGGTCGCTAGCCGTGATATTGGCTCCCGTCGACATGAAGGCCGTGAGCAGATAATCCTGCTCCGTCTCGCCCCAGCGCGCGATATTCGTCAGCGTGACGCTGTCGGAAAAATCATGTTCGAGGATCAGTGACGCCATCTTCGCCGTGACATTGTCATGGTCACGCCGCGTGCCGTAGAAATTTGTGGAATCAACCCGATGCCCGATCAGCGGCTCCAGCCCCGCCTGCGGCTGCCAGCCTTTGAGCCCGATCGTCGGGACATTGCCGTCCGGGATATTGTCCTGATCGACATAGAGGAAATTGAGGAAAGCGCGCGTCTGTGTCCCAAGCCCCAGGCCCAGCGACGAAGCGAGCCCCAGCCGCTTGTTGTTCACATGGTCGCGCCCAGGGACGTCGCTGTCCTGCCAGACAGCGTTCAGGCGAAAGGCTGCATTGGGCAAGGCCTCGATGGGCTGGTTGATATCGGCGGTTGCGCGCGCCTGCCCGTCAACGCCTGCGGAAACGATGCCCGCCAGCAGCGCCTCCTCCGACGCGCGCTTGCTGACCATGTTGATCGCGCCGGTCGGCGCGGTACGGCCATTGTCGGTCCCGGCCGGGCCCTTCGTCACCTCGACCTGCTCGGTGTTGAAGATATCGCGCGAGATCGAGCCCAGGTCGCGCACACCATCGACGAAAATGCTGTTCGACGTGTCGAAGCCGCGCATGCGGATCGCGTCACCGGTCGTCGTGTTTCCGTTTTCACCAGCATAGAATGTACCAACGCCAGGACTGTTGCGCAGGGCTTCGGTCAAGGTCGTCGCCCCCTGCTGGTTGAACAGCTCCTTGCTGATGACCTGGATGGTTTGGGGCGTATCCTGCAACGGCTGGGTGAATTTGGGCGATGAGACCCGATCGACCTTGATGCCTTGCTCATCGAGCGCTGTGTCAGTGACGGTGACCCCGCCGAGCCGGGCGGCTGGCGCCTCCTGGGCGCCCGATTCCTGCGCGAGAGCCGGCGATGCGGCAAGGCCAAAGCAGCTCAGCGCAAGATAGGTTGGAGCAGCGGACGCCAGCGATGCGCGTAGACGCGACAAGGACATGCGGAAAATCCCCTTTTAGACACAAATTGGAAACAGACGGCCCGCTAATGCGAGCTATTTGCATTTGATGCAACCCCCACAATGTGATTTTGTGAATGCTTGCCGTTCCTTGCGGCTAGCCGCTTGCGGGGTCTCGCACAGGATCGTACGATTGCAGATCGTGCCCGCTAACCAGGCCCAGCGTCCATCGTGGCAGCCTGGCCAGACCACTGTATGCTCCCGCGCGGGAAGAGCTTAAACCATCATCCGACCGGCACTGTCCCGAACAGCAGAACAGAATCGATCGCGTTCGACAGCAAAGCGGCCACCTCCCAGGCGCGCAGAGCAAGACCAACGCGGGGTTTCGGCGAGCCGGAACGTCACGTGTGAGCACAAAACCGGCAAGCCAGCCGCTGCCGTCCGATTATGCGGCAAACAGGTGAAAAGCGACGAACCTGCCTCAATCGCGCAACGGTGGCCATTGGCGTTTAGTATGAATGATGGTGAGAACCCAGACGGTGTCGCCGTAAATCTCATGGACCAACCGGCAACTGCTGTGCGGCGTTAGTTCGCGCGATCCTGCCGCGCCTCCGGCGTCCAGAGAACATTCACGCTTGATTGGAAACGCGCGCGCGGCGGTCGGCGAACTCCGCTTCAACCTCGTCATTGCCAAACCCTTGGCCCGCCTGCATCGACGTGCGCGCCCGAACCACCTTGCGCTCGACAAAGGCACTATGCTCACGCTTCATGCGCTGGCGCTCGACAAATTCGCGCATGAGTTGCCGCCCGACTTGGGAGGCTGGTCGATGCAGAGCCTCTGCCTCAGCTATGAAATCTGACCGTAACTCGACTTCCAGCTTCATCGTGAAAGCGGCTTCCTTGCCCATGATCGCAGCTCCACTGAGTGATGACATGGCATATATCGTCATTGCAGCCGCACGGCAGGCGAGCGTCATTCAAGAACGAGCGTAGATCATGCTGACGAAATCAAATATTTTGGGACACGAGTTGGGGGAAACCCTATCAACAATGCCGACATACTGCCATCATGTGTTTGCCAACAGGGCGAATGCGACAGCTGCCGCGCAGCGGCGGACTTTCGAGTCCAGGCCGACAAGTCGGCTCTTCGACGCAAAGCCGCCAATCCAAAAGTTGGCCGTGGCTGAAATCGCTCAGACCTCTTCAAATGTTCGGCCTATAGCTGGCTGGTAAGTCGGTGTGTTCTCTACAAGCGCGGCGGCGCTGTTCCAGGCTCGCTGAAGCCAAATTCAAGGCAAAGATCGTGTGCACGGCGCGCGAGCGGCTCGTCGGTCTCCCACAGGCGACGGAACGAGCGAACGCAATTGGCATGGGGGATATTGTCGCCCTCCATCCGAGTAATGATGCGCTCATCCACTTCTCGCCCGTGCCCATCCGCCCGATTGGCAAGCGCATTGCCAAGCAAGCCGATCATCTGCGCCCGCTCCCGATGCAGATCGTCCCGCTTATTGAGCCCGAAAAAGTCGATGATGACCTGACCTCGGTCGCGCAACGGACCGTTATCTGCAGCCGGAATTGCCGTAGTGACGACAAAACGGACAAGGTTTTCGGGATCCTCGTCGCGGGAGTCCAGTGGCAGGCACAGGAACGGCTCCTCAGCCAGTAATGCCTCAGGTTGCGCCGGAACAGCGCCGCGCGCGCCAGCAACTGGAAAGTAGATGTGCTTGAAGGTCGAGTTGCATACTTTGCAGGACGCCGCGTAATTGCCCAGATTATAGGCAAGCCAGTAATAGCCCGTGGCCGAGGTGTCGCCGGTCTCAAAATCATATTCAAGGTCAGCGTGACGCGCTGCATCCGGCCATGACGCTACGGTCGATTTGGGACGGAAATGCTCCAGGTCCCATTCGATCGTACCGTATGTGGAATTGGCAAGCTGCTTCTCGCAATAGATGCATTTGTTGTGCTGGACTGCCATGAAGGCCGGCTTCACAAGCGACCAGATAGTCTTTGCGCCTGGGGGGAAGCCCCCCGCCTTGATCAGAGCCTTGGTCTCCTTCTCGGCCTTCCCCTCCCACTTGGCGTCGAGGGCAGCAACCTGAGCGGAAATTCCCGCGGGTTCGCAATCGTAGCGGATCATGCCTCGCCAGCGCCCACGCTGTGCGCCTCGTCATCGCCCGTAAGACGGTTGAGGTATTCCAGCGCCGCCTCGGATTCGCCGCTCGCCACACGCTCGAACAGCTTCTCGGCCTCACTGTGGAAGGCGGCGGGTCGGGTGCTGACCAGGCCGAAGTAGGACGATAGCAGCAGCTGTTCAGCGCTGCGTCCATAGACGTACTCGCCGAGCTGCTTGATCGTGGCGCTGCCATCCTCCGCCGATTCCGTCACGAACACGTTCTGGCGCCGGACGGTGCTGGCAACCAGCGGGCTATGGGAGGTCAGGACGAATTGCAGCTTGGGGAAGACGCGCGACAGCGTCGGTATCACTTCGCGCTGCCACGCCGGATGAAGATGCAGATCAATTTCGTCGACGAGCACGATTCCGGCGATGTCTTCAAGTCGGGCAGCGCCCTTGCTGACATCCGCCAGGTGACCGATGAGATCCCCGACCCAGCCAACGAAAGCCTTGTAGCCGTCCGACAACGCGGTGAATGGCGTGGGCACCCCATCAAAGTCGAAGATGTACTGGTCGTCTTCGCGATCGAATGCCCCGGAAAACCGGATTTGCGGCGGCAGCACCGCGTCGATCAGAGCAACCGCGTTGTCGAACAGACGCTGATCCCCGCGCAGGCGTTCAAGCCAGCTCGCCAGGGGGCGCAGAGCAACATGGTCTTCAAACAGGCTGGCGATCCGCTGATACCGCCGGCCGCGCGAACGCCGCGCGCTGCTATCCGAAAACTCGCCCGTTTCTACCCGCCGCGTCGCACCGTAACCAACGACAAAGAATGCAGGCGAGAAGTCGTCCGAGAGCAATTTGTCGATGGGCGAGTTGGGGGTGCTCTCAAGCGTCAGCCGGTCTCGACTCGAGTTGTCGCGCCGTTCGATGCGGGCCAGCAGCTCGAGTGTCTTACGCTTGATAAAGGGCCGTTCCCCATCCTCCGGGCGTCCGGTGACCTTGAGGAGCGACACTTCGGGTCCTTTGTCCGCTGCCGGACGGCGGACCAACCGATAGGGGACGAAGCCCTGTTCAAGCAGGGCCGGAGCCAATACTGCAATGGCCAGTCCGCGTAACACCGACGACTTTCCGCCGCCATTATCACCCAAAATCAGATTGATGTTCGCAAGTTCGGAAGCGTCCTCATCGTCTCGTCCCGGGAACTGCAGATCAAGCTTGGCCGTGCCGAAGCACTTGAAGTCGTAAAGCGAAAGTGTGCGGGCGTACATGATAGAACGTTAGCAGATATGCTGTGTAAATCCACGCCGGATCGCGGATGTGACGGTCATCGGGCCGTCCTACATGGCATTGGGCACATTGGGCGGTCGATATGCCGGAAGCGCTGCTCTTCGCTCCTGGACGCTGGGGTGGATCAAAGCATCGGCAGCTATGGCGCGCGGCTCTCCCATCGGTAAATAGTATCCCAACAAGCCCAGGCGTTTTGACCATTCGCGCCACCTGACGTTCTTCGGAAAAAACTCGATCAACCACCAAGCGCCTTTTAATGAACGATGAAGCATGCCGGAGGCGTCGGGGGCAACATATTGGCGGCGCCCGCCCGCAACCGGCGTCCCGAGGGCGAGGTGATCGAGCATGCCATGGTCGAGCCGCAGTCCGTGGGCCAGCGCTTCTTGCGCAATCCAAACGAGCGGCAACTTCGAAAGACCGCTCTCGCTCTCCGCGTAGCCCCCGCCGACATCGGCGTGCACACCGGCAAACCACACCTGCTGGCAATCCTGGGGTTCGGTTTGCGGCGGTTTGGAAAATGGGTCGATGACAAACTGGGTGTCGCCATTCCAGTGGTTGAGCCGAAACATCCGGCGACGTTCGTCAATTGCCATCGCGTGGCGGAACGCGCGTACGCTGGGGTTGGTTCGTGTGAACGGCAGCGTGCCCAGACTCGGGAGATAGAACCTGTCGCGGCGGGGCACGATCATCGAAGCGACCGTATCCCAAACGCCCATAAAGTGGATGGTGGCGCGCGCTGACCCGGTGACCCGGGCGAAATCCCACGCGATCCCGAACCGGCCTTCTTCGCCCGCACGCTTATAAGCCGTCAAAGCATAAGGTGCCAGATTGGCTTGGTCAGGATGGAGAATCCCGATTGCGTGGATCAGCCCGGCCAGCGCCCGCACTGTGTAGGCTCCGCGGCTAAAACCAAAGAAATACAAACGGTCGCCAGCTTGGTAGTGCTCTACCAAGAACCGATAGGCATCGAGGATATTGTCGTCGAGCCCGGCACCTGTAGCGAGCCCGAACGCGCCTTTCGCCCGATTCCAGCGCTGGCGCCAGGGATTTGAATCGCCAATAGTGCCGATGCCAGGATCGTAGAAGGCGCGCTGCCCCTCATCCTTCCTAACACAGCGATGGAGCTTGAGCACGTTCGTGAGATCGCCCGAAACCTGGTTGCCGGTCCCATCGCAGCAGATGACAATATTCTTGCTCATGTGCCCCCACATCAAGCCATCAGTCTTGGTCCTCGATGGATCATCCGGGCTTCATGCTCGCACCGCTTGACCGATCACCGTAAGGCCAGCGGTCTAACCGCCGTTGCGTTCTCGTGCCCCCGACATGCCGGGCTCCACAGCGCGCTCACTGCGTTGACCTGACAACCCAATTCACCGAACGGCTGGCGTACTGCTCAGCTTACATGTTCGCCGGTTTCTTGCGATGGCAATTTCGCACCAAATGGCAGGTCGATCCGGATCTCCACACGATTGTCGTTTTCGGCGCTCACGGGCCTCACCGAAATCGCCTTTGTCTTGGCCGGAACGGTTCCTTTGACCGTCATGCGCCGCGCTGCTGCGACAACCACCAGCTGCGATGGCAAAGCGAGACCGTAACGCCTGCCTTGAGCGCCGGCACCCCTGCCCACCTTGTCCGGATTGGCGGAGGTGCCATGGAACTTGTTCTCGATCAGAACCTGCTTTTCGACCAGGAGGTCGAGTTCGCCGCCGGCAATCTCGGTCCCCTCATCGACCTGAAGCGTGGCTCGCAGGTGCTCGACAAGCAGCTTCTGCAGCTCGGCTTCGTTTGCCAGTTCAGACGTCGTGCGTGACCCGGCGTACCAAATGTCGACGAAGCGCCACAGCGATCCCATGGTTTTGGTGAGCGCCTCACGTCCGGCCGCCATTAGGCCGCCCTTGAGGTGGCGGTTGAGTTGGCCAGCGATCGCAGACGCGAAATCAGGGTCCTCGCCGAGCCAGGCGTCGGGAACTCCGAGATCCTCCGCCCGAACCCGGAGGAGGGAATGCCGTTCGCAGGTCAGGAGCTCCGCAGTGTCTGCGTCGATCAGCTCGGCCTTGATCAGCCCCTCCAGCCAGCTTGCTTCGATGGTTTGCCCGGCCTTGATGTAAGCGTCTGCATCCTTTGCCATGACCACACCGAAATGGCGCAAGAACGCAATGCGGCTCGCGAGCGCCACCACCGGCAATACTTCCCTTGCACAAAACACATATCCGGTCCGCTTCTGCAGATCGTACGCGTCGGCCCATTTTTGCGGGTTGAATGAAAACTCTGGGAGCTTGAGCGAACCGTCAGGATAGCGGGCGAGAATACGGATCGCTCCTGCCTTGCGCCCCGGAAGGTCGACAATGATTTGCTCAGGACCTGTGTCCTCCAGCGCTGCCACCACCGGAGTGAGCTCATCAACGTCGATACCGTCTTTGAGCAGGACGGTGGCAATGTCAGTCGCCAATGCATGGATTTCCGCGCCGAGTTCGTAGCGGGCCTGCAGGCCGTCCAGTCGCTTGACGACCTCCTTCCACTGCGCGTCGCGGTTGGCGTCAGCGCTCTCGGCACCGAGGCCCGGCGGTGTCGCAATGAATCGCCCCCGAAAGGCGAAGGCTCGGTGGAGCAGGTTGCGATCGAGAATTCCGCGCGCGAGTGCGGCTGCCGAAACGGACGAAATGGCGAGCTTGGGGTGCGTAACTTCCCCGGCCACAATCCGGAGGAACGTGTCGTCGCCCACGTTCAGAAAGATCTCTGAAAGGTCAAACCGCCGCCCGCGGTCCCGTTCTGCGACCAGCAGCATGCGCTGCGCCATCGCTTCGGCGGCTCGCACCTTGTGGTGATGATAGAGCCGGTCATACAGAAAGGTGCGGCCGATCAGCATCTGCTCGAACGAGCCATATCCCGAAGCCGCAATACCTACCTGGTGCACGACGTTGTTTCTGGCGGCCGCGATGCGCTGGCGCATCGCTAAATCGGCGCTTTCCAGATTGCTGTCGCGGATCTGCAGGATCTCGAGCTTGGACAACAGCCGCTCGGTATCGAACCCGATCTCCAATCCCGAATGGTGCGCATCGCGTTGGAGAAAGTCGAGCCGGTCGGCATCGACCTGGCCAGAGATCACAGTCGAAAGATGCGTAACCCCCGGGCCGGCAACACCGCCGATAATGCAGGCGATAATTCGCTCCTGGACGTCGGTAGCGTCCAGATTGCCGAGCCGAAATCCGCCGGAACGCAGAAGTTCGGTCACCGCCTCCGACACCACGATCATTACCGCGATGACTTCCGAGGCAGCCGGGCGGCTGTTCAGACTGTAGCGGGCAGTGAGTAGCGAGCTGGCAGAACGGAGCTCGCGGCGCCATTCGCCGCCATCCTCCGATGCAGTCGCGAGCGGTGACGTGACTTCGAGCACCGGCTCAAGCGCGTGGCTGAAGGGGCCATGGCCAAGGTCATGGAACATCGCCGCGAGGCGGAGCGTGGCGCGCTCATCCTCGTCGACGCCGGGGATCATTTCTCCGCTCTGGTCCCGCTTAAACTCGGCGTTGCGCCGGGCAACCTGCCGCTCAAGCGAATCTGCCATCCTGTCGACAGCGCCGACAACGCCAACGATATGTTCGAGGCGATCATGCGCCGCGCCGGGAAAAACCAGCTGAGCAAGGCCGAGCTGTCTCACCCCGCGCATACGCTGCAACAGTCGCGAATCCAGCAATGCGACTTCGCGGGGCTGGAGTTCGATCGTGCCCCAGATAGGATCGTTCAGCTGCTTGGGACGAAATCGTTGAGGCGTTTCATCCAGACTGGTGCGCAGATTGCCGAGCCAATTTGCGCACAGCGCATCGATCTGGCTTGCCAAAGTCGGCACCGCATCGCGCAGTGCGCTTCGGATCGGCGTCTCCGCCAAGATCAGGCTGCAGCCAGCGCCTCATCGACAGGCGTGCGCGCTCGTACCACGGCATTGCGCAAGCGTTCGCCGATGGCAGCGGCGTCCGCTGTCGAGAGTCCGTAGGACAAGACCGTTTGCCGCGCCTCTTCCCGATCAAACGTCACAATCGTCGACAGATAGGTCGGGTTCGGCTCGCTGGTCAGCATCGCCTCTTGCGCCGCCAACAGAATGTCAGGCAGTTCAAGGCACCGCAGCCCGACACCTGTGACCGAGAATGTCAGGCCCTCGGTCAACGCCGCAGGCAACTGGTCCAGTTCCTCGTTCAGCGCGCGATCAAGAATGCCATGGGAGGTCGGCATCCGCTCATTTTCGGCGCCTAATTTCCAGATAGCGGTCAGGAGTTCTGCGCGTTCATAGCGGTTGGCCATAGCTCCTCCTTCTGGCATATCTCGCCACATGGGGTTAACACCAAGTCGGAACGGGCTCAACCCCAACCCGGTTCCTTTTGCCGCATTTTGATTGTCCATGAACTTTACACACGCCCAGATTCTAGAGCTGACCGGAATGACGCAGGAACGCCTGCGCCATTGGCGCCGCGAGATTTCAGGCCTCGACGCGAGAGCTTCGCGCACTGGAATCGTAACGTTTGAAGAAGTCGCACTGCTTGCTGTCCTTAGCCGTGCTGCCGACGAGCTCGGAATTTCGTTGTCCTTGATCGCGGCAAATTATGATGATCTTCTTATCACGTTTCAGGAAAATCAGTTGATCGGCGAGGAAGGCGTCATACTATGGCTAAGCGTAGACTCCGCCATTGTGTCTCGCGCCGAAATTCCGTCCGAATTTGAAGTTGCCGCTATGGTCAAGCTCGCACCGATTCTCAAGCGCCTCTACGACAAAGTATATCAGTCTGGAGCCAGGCAGCTGTCGCTCTCGCTAGATCTGACTGATAGAGGCGTCAAAGAGTAAGCCGGTTTGGGCTCCAGCCCGCTACTCGACGCGTACGAGCTATCACCGTTGCTGGTCGAAGAGATACGCCGGGTTGCCCGCTAATCGAGTTGCCGGGACGGGCAACTGACGGCCCATCTCCGGTCGCGCTTGGGCGGCCAGTCCGGGAAGCACCGGACGTCAGCTATTGGCGAGAGCTGCCGTTCGAACTACCGCTCAAGAACGGCAGGATTGTCGAAGGGTTTCGGGCGCCTGCAGGCTCACCTGTGAACGAACGGCAAGTTTCGATGGCGCGATCCAACCCTCGGAACGACCGCTATGTTGGCGCGAACAGCTACGATCCCTTAGGCCGACTTCGGGTGATGAACCGTCTCACCACGCTCCAGCATAGACATAAACTCTGCGATGCGGCGCGCGCGCGTTTCTGCCTTCTTCACCGAAGCAATCCGGTACAGGATCGCGTACCGGTTCGCGCCTGTGAGGGTTGCAAAGAACTGCGCGGCAGCAGGACAGCGATCGAGGGCGGCCTGTAGGTCGGCCGGCACTTCGGCTTGGCTAGCCGGTGCGTAGGCCGTTGCCCAGCGTCCATCCGCTTTTGCAGCTTCGACTTCGGCCAGTCCCGCTGCCCTCATGCGGCCCGCATCGATAAGTTCCAGCGCGCGACCGCGGTTTACCGCCGACCACTTGCTCGCTGGCCTGCGCGGCGTGAAGCGGACAATCCAGCTTATGTCGTCATATTTGTCCAGCTGCCCATCGATCCAGCCATGGCACAGCGCGGAATCGATGGCCTCGGTCTTGGAAATGGTGGCGAGGGCTGATGCCTTCTTCGCGAACCTGAGCCACAGCCCCTTGCTCGTCCGTGGCTCGGCTAACAACCAGGCCTCGAACGCCGGTTGATCGGGAAATAGCCGGATCGGCAACCCACCGCGATGTTCGCTATCATCCATTCCATTGAGGCTGAACCACCGTCCGATTTTAGGCAAGCCCATTTCACTTGAGTAGGACAGCTATGTTAGCGGGTGTGGACCAATGAACCATATTCAATTCCGCAGATTCTGTCCGCAGTCATGGAAAAAGATCGGCCCGGAATTCCCCGAGCGGTGTTTGCGCCGAACCGTGCGGCGCACGCCATGACGCGATCTGTAAAAACGCCACTAATTGTCTGAGCCGATACAATGCCAGTCAGCGGTTTCCAAGGGAAACGCGGAATCTCACATCTGGAATATCTTCGCGACGCCTCCTGCCAGTTCACCTTCATTCCAGATTCACTGGTCCGTCATATCTTCGGCTGAGGCTGAGAATCTCGCGCCACCAGGGAAGCGATTGCTGGCAGTCCGGCCAGCACCGGTCAATCATGACGTCTGTTTCGAGGTGGCCGGATTCACCCTGTTGGGCGACAATGAGGAGGAATGGGACCGGTCTGCTGAAGGACTGCTACGACGGGTCGTGGAGCACCTGTCCCGCTCCGGTATCCCGAGGCTGGCAAGCCGGCCTCCCAGAGAGGATCCGCCCTGGTACCTGCGCGCATTTCGACCGGCGGAGAGTTACCTTTGCTGCAACAGGCGCTGTTCCCGATGAAGGATGACTCACTGCCATTGTTTCATGCCCTGTTCGAATGGGATGGCGCAGCCCTCCGGGCGGGAAACGGTCACTTCCTGCTGTGGATCACGTTACCGGATCCCTGCCCAGAGCCGGCCGGGTCCGTGAGGGCAGTCACGCATTCGTGGGAGACCGTCGAGACAAGTCTTCTGGCGCAACCTTCTGCCCGGTCCCACGCACGCCCCTTCGTAACCGGATGAACGCCTCGTCAACCTGGCCGGCGAGCTGACCAAACATGGAATTGGCCTCAAAGTGCTGGCCGGTGAAGGCGCGTCGAGCGTACCCGCGCCGGCCTCGCCGCCGCCCGGGCACGCGGACGTCACGATGGGTGCCCGTTCAAGATGACGCCCGCCAAGCAGCAATGGAAAAGCCGGAGACGAAAGTTGCTGAAATCATTCGTCCAGTTGGGCATCACACGCCAGACGCTCTACCGGCATGTCACACCGAACCGGGAAATGCGGGCGAACGGACAAAAGCTTCTCGCTCAAAAGGCGCAACCATTGGGTTAAGTCATGACGAATTTGAATAATCTCGCCTTTGCCTTCATCGGAGGGGAGCATCAGGTTCTGCATCTCGCGCCAGTCGCCGCCGAACTCAGCTTGCGCCATCCCGACATCAAGATCTGCTGCATTTGCGCCGATGACCGTACCGCCGCTGCCTTGCGCGCGGTGGCCACCGCGATGAAAGCCAGAGCGATGATCGTGACGCGGATTGCTTGGCCTTGGGGAGCCAGGATCGCAGCGTGCGTGACGGGCAAACGCTCGGCGGCGAAAGGCCCTCTGCTGGCGCGAATCCGATGGTTGGCTCGCAACGCCCAGGCCATCATTGTCCCGGAGCGGACCTCGGCTGCGTTGCGTTGGCTGGGCTGGCGTCGTCCGCTGGTCCACTTTCGTCACGGTGCCGGCGATCGTGCGCCATCTTCCGAAGCGAGGCTGCAAGCCTTCGACGCCATCTTCGTCCCCGGACAAAAAGACATTGAGCGTGCTGTCGCTCGGGGTATCGATCGGAGGCGGCTCTCAGCCGTCGGCTATGTGAAGATGGACTATCTGCGGGCATTGCCCGCCGGCCCGCAATTGTTCGATAATCATCGCCCGACCATCTTGTACAATCCCCATTTTGATCCTGCGCTGTCCTCGATCGGTATCGCTCGCGATGTCATCGCTCGTTTCCGCGAGCAGAGGCGTTACAATCTGATCTTCGCCCCGCATGTGCGCGCGTTCGAGAACCTGGATGAAGCAGCACGGGCTGAATGGCTGGAACTTGCCGTGGCGGGGCAAATCGTCGTCGATCTGGATTCGCCCCGGCTCTTCGACATGTCTTATACGCGTTCGGCAGACCTCTATCTGGGCGACATGTCGAGCCAGCTCTATGAATTTATCGCCAGGCCCCGGCCGGTCGCTTTCGTGAATGCGCATGACGTAAGCTGGCAGGACAATCCGCGCTACGCCGGTTGGCATCTGGGCGAGGTCGCCTCCGGTGCCGAAGACGTCCTCGCCGCAGTTGACCGGGCGTTCGAACGGCATCCGGAAATGGTCCAAACACAGGCGGAGGCGGTGGCGTTCGCGTTCGGCGGCTTCAATGGCGCGATCAGGCGGGCTTCACACCAGCTGCTCGACACTCTCCAATCACTCTGATCACAGGATAGCGTACGTTTTTGTCCATCCTCTCACCGCCCCCCGGCACAAGCGAATAGGCCAGTCGATAGCGTGATCAGATCCGATCGGATCACGCCCTATTTGTCTTTAGCTTTCGCGCGTTTTCTCGAGGCGGCAGGCGATGCCGCCTGCTTTGAACATGCTCTAGGCGCGGCGGAATGCCGGCGGCCGTTTTTCGAGAAAAGCGGCAAAGGCTTCCTGCGCCTCGGCTGACTGGAGCGGTTCGCGCAACAGCCCTGCTTCCTCCTCGATCCGCTCAACCAACAAAGCGATGTCTCCCTTCATCAGCCGCCGGGTCAACGCCAGAGCCTGGGGCGGCTGGCGGCCAACGCCGCCGCCTTCGTTCGCGCATGGTCGAAGATTTTCAGCCGGCACGATCACGGTGACAAGGCCGATTCGATCAGCGCTCTGCGTATCCTCCAGCTTCGCTGTCCTAAGGCGCGAGTCCAGCAGACCGGGCACGATACCGCACCACGGGCATGCTCGTCACGCCCATGCGGACAAATCGGCGTCATTCGTCATGGAGCCGGCATGACGCAGATGGCAGGAACCCCATTGCCCTTGGCAGGCAAGAAAGCCTCGACCGAAACGAGACTGTCCTGGTTTCTCACCTTCCCCTGTTCGCAAGCGCCGCTTGCGCGGCGGCGAGCCGGGCGATGGGCACGCGATAGGGCGAGGCCGAAACATAGTCGAGGCCGGTCTGTTCGCAGAACGCGATTGATGCCGGGTCGCCGCCATGCTCGCCGCAAATGCCGAGCTTGATGCCCGAGCGGGTCGCACGGCCACGCTCGGCCGCCAGTTCGATGAGCTGCCCCACGCCCTCTACATCGATGCTGACGAACGGGTCGCGGGCGAAGATGCCCTTGTCCACATACTGCGTCAGGAAGCGGCCCGCATCGTCGCGGCTGATGCCGATGGTGGTCTGCGTCAGATCGTTAGTGCCGAAGGAGAAGAATTCACCCACCTCGGCGATCTCACCAGCCTTGAGCGCAGCGCGCGGCAGTTCGATCATCGTGCCGACCAGATAATCGACGGTCGCGCCCTGCTCCGCGAACACCTCAGCCGCGACGCGATCGACGATCGCCTTCATCAGCTCCAGTTCCTTCCTCGTCGCCACCAGCGGGATCATGATTTCGGGGATCGGCGCCCCGAACGAATCTGGGCCGCTGCGCTGCTTGATGAGCAAGGCGGCTTCGAAGATGGCCCGGGCCTGCATCTCATAGATTTCCGGGTAGGTGACGCCAAGCCGGCAACCGCGATGGCCGAGCATCGGGTTGAACTCGTGCAGTTCGGCCGCGCGGCGCTTGAGCGCATCGACGCCCACGCCCGCCGCCTTCGCAACCTCCTCGAACTCCGCTTCGCCATGTGGCAGGAATTCGTGCAGCGGCGGATCGAGCAGGCGAATGGTGACCGGCAGGCCCGCCATCACCATGAAGATCTGCGCAAAGTCGTCCCGCTGTTCCGGCAGTAGCTTGTCGAGCGCGGCGCGGCGACCCTTCTCGCTTTCGGCCAGGATCATCTCGCGAACGGCGGTAATACGGGCGGCGTCGAAGAACATATGCTCGGTGCGGCACAGGCCCACGCCCTCAGCACCGAAGTCGCGCGCGACCTGGCAGTCCTGCGGGGTTTCGGCGTTGGCGCGGACCTTCAGGCGACGGACCTTGTCGGCCCAGCCCATCAGCGTGCCGAAATCGCCCGCCAGTTCCGGCTGCACAGTCGGCACTTCGCCCGCCATCACCTCGCCGGTCGACCCGTCGATGGTCAGGACGTCGCCCTCCTTCAGGATGCGGCCCTCGATGCGCAGCGTCTTGGCGGCATTGTCGATCGCCAGGCTGCCCGCACCGGACACGCAGGGACGGCCCATGCCGCGCGCCACCACGGCGGCGTGGCTGGTCATGCCGCCGCGCGCGGTCAGGATGCCCTTGGCCGCGTGCATGCCGTGAATGTCTTCGGGGCTGGTTTCGACGCGAACGAGGATGACGGAGTCGCCCAGTTCGTTGCGGCGCTCGGCCGTGTCGGCGTCGAACACGATCGCGCCCGAAGCCGCACCCGGCGAGGCGGGCAGGCCCTTGGTCAGCACGTCGCGCGGAGCCTTGGGATCGAGCGTCGGGTGCAGAAGCTGGTCAAGCGCAGCAGGATCGACGCGAGCAACGGCCTCCTCCTCGGTGATCAGCCCTTCGTTCGCCATGTCGACCGCGATCTTGAGCGCAGCCTTGGCGGTGCGCTTGCCCGACCGGGTCTGGAGCATCCAGAGCTTGCCCTGCTGCACCGTGAACTCAATGTCCTGC
>NZ_CP084408.1:0-199633 GCF_024611135.1 Sphingobium sp. CFD-2
ATGGATGACGAACAAGCCCTAGACCACGCTGTAACGCCCTCCCCCGCCGGTGATGATGCTTCTCCGGGGCGGGCGATGCGGGTGGCTGCCGCCCTGCAGGCCAAGGGCGGCGACGAGTTCGCCAAGCCCGGCAGCATCGTCGAGGTCAAGTTCGTCAAAGGCCAGTCGCTGAGCCTGACCGCTTCGCGTTTGCTTGCGCTGATGATTTTGACTGCGGGCGGTGATGCCTGGGAGGACCGCCCGCACAAGATGCGAAAGGCGGATATTCGCCGCGGCCACAAGGGCAATGAGCGCATCTCGGATATGCTCGAGGAACTGCATCGCACGCTTTTCGCGGTCGATGATAAGTCCTGGCGCGGCAAGAAGGCGACGCTGCGCTTTTCTCTGATCTCATCATCGCGCGAAGAAGTTGAGGACGAGGAGGGCGCGGAGGCAGGGTGGATCGAGTGGGAGTTCACGCCCGAGGCTCGGAAACTGATTCAGGAATCGGAGACCTATGCGGTCCTGAACCGGCAGGCGGTGCTCGGCTTTCGGTCGACCTACGCGCTAAAGCTATACGAGATCGGGGCATTGCGGCTGCATCGACGCCAGTCGCTATGGAAGGGCGACATGACGGCACTGCGTGCGCTGCTCGGCATCGCGCCAGACGTTTACAAGGACTTTGCGCAGCTGCGCCGCAAGGTTCTCGAAAAGGCGAAGGCCGAAATCGACCAGCTCGCTCATTTCCGTGTGGAGTGGCGGGAAATCCGTCAGGGTCGAACCGTCACCGAGATCGAATTTCGTTTTGAGCCAAAGGATGCGCCTGAGCAGATAGCAACCGTGGATGAAATTGCTCGGCACTCTGCGGGGAGGAAGGCGAGGCGCGAAGACGAGGTCGAGACTGTGGCCGTCGAGGCCGTCACGCAGGCGGCGGTGGCGGCCTTGGTATCAAAGGATAAGACTGGGGCAGGGGAGGTCACCTTCCCGAACGGCACGATCCGATTTGGGTCGGACACGCTCGCGGCCATTGGCCGTTCGGCCGGCGGTGGTTGGGACATCGATCTGATTGCCGACGCCTATCGCGCGCAGATGGGTGAGAGGCTAGCGAAGCTGAAGGGCGCCAAACTGATCGCGTCTTGGACCGGCTTTTGCGAGAGCTTCCTGGCGCGGCGCGGGCGCCCTTGAGCCGAAATTGCACCGGTGCAATTTCAGGGTGGCTAGCCCCCAAGAGGTCAGGTTGTAGGCGTGCACGAAAGGCTGGCGGCGCAATTCGAGGCAATTGGGCCGACCGGGCCTACTCACTTGCGAAAATAAGCCTTTCATTGACATAAAAGTGCAAATTGAGCTATGCCCCCTACAGTTTCGCAAGGGGGCCTCTCTTGGCTGCATCACTCGATATTGAGGGCACGCAGGATCTGCTGTCCGTCTCAACGCTTGCACAACGGACCAGCTCTGTTCTCGAGCGGCTCCGCGACTCTGCGCGTAGCGCCCGGGCGGACGAACGGCGCGAGCCCACCTTCCCGATCGGTAAAGCGGCCGAACTGGTCGGCCGGACCGCGGCGGCCATTCGCGAGGCCGAGAAGGACGGCCGCTTGCCGCCGCCTCCGCGAACCGAAAATAATCGGCGCGTCGGTTATACCCTGGCGCAGCTCAACGACATGCGGGGATTGTTCGGCACCCGGCCCTGGCGGGCTGCCACCGACCCCTGCTGCGTCATCGCGGTGCAGAACTTCAAGGGCGGGGTCGGGAAATCGACCCTGTCGGTGCATCTGGCCCAATATCTCGCGATCAAGGGCTACCGGGTGGCCCTCATTGATTGCGACAGCCAGGCGTCGGCAACGACCCTGTTCGGCTATGTTCCCGACCTCGACCTAACCGAGGAGGACACGCTCTATCCGTTCTTGCGGCATGACGACATGGAGGCGCTCGATTACGCCCTGCGCAAGACTCACTTCGACGGCCTCGAGCTTGTCCCGGCCAATCTCCGGTTGTTCCAGTCGGAATATGAAATCGCGGCGCGTATGGCGCGCGGGCAGGGGAACCTGATCGATCGCATGGCACAAGGCATTGCGAGCATAGCCGATCGGTTTGATGTCGTTGTTCTCGACCCGCCGCCGGCGCTCGGTGCGATCTCGCTTTCGGTGCTGCGTGCGGCCAATGCGCTGGTCGTGCCGGTGCCGCCGACGGTAATGGACTTCTCGTCGACTGCAGCCTTCCTCGCCATGCTCGACGAGACCATCGAGACTCTGGCTGATCGCGGCTTGGCCCCGTCGCTGCAGTTTCTGCGCTTCGTGGCCTCCAAGGTCGACGAGAACAAGTCGATGCAGAAGGAATTGCTGAACCTGATGCGGACCCTTTTCGGCCACGCGATCGTGCGCACACCGCTCAAGGATTCGGCGGAAATCGACAATGCGACGGCGCGGCTGATGACGGTCTATGAGCTTGACGGACCTGTCACCAGTTCGGCGGTGCGCAACCGCTGCCTCGCCTATCTCGACGGCGTGAACAGTGAAATCGAGGTCGACATCCGGTCGATGTGGCCCAGCCATCTGGCGCGCTTGCGCAAGGAGGGCCTCGCCTGATGCGAGCAAAATTGCACCGGTGCAATTCCGGGTAGAAGGGGTGGATGATGAGCAAGAAAAACGCCAACTTCGCGGCTGATCTGGTCGCCGGAATCGACCCGGGGGCGCAAGCTCCAGCGGCCCGGCGCCCCGGCATCGGTGCGAGCGTCCTGGCGGGTCGAGAAAGCCGGCTTGCCGAATTGGCGACGGGCAGTGTCGTCTCACGCACCCATGAACTCGTTGATCCTGCACGCTGCCGGATGTGGGTCGGCCATAACCGCGAATATGCGCTGCTTAACGAGGAGCGGTGCGCCGATCTCATCGAGAGCATCAAGGCGCAGGGCAAACAGGAAATGCCCGCCATCGTCCGCCGTGTGAAGGACGACCCTGCCTTCGATTTCGAGGTGATTTGCGGCGCGCGCCGGCATTGGACGATCAGTTGGCTGCGCGCCCACAACTATCCGGATTTCCGCTTTCTCGTCGATATCCGCAGCCTTACCGACGAAGAGGCTTTCCGGCTTGCGGACCTGGAAAACCGGGCGCGCGACGACCTTACCGATCTGGAGCGCGCGCGCGATTATTTGCGCGCGCTCGACGCCTATTATGAAGGGCGCCAGAAGGTCATGGCCGAGCGGATCAACGTCACGGAAAGCTGGCTCAGCCGCTATCTCGACCTTGCCCGACTGCCGGCAGAACTGATGGCGGCCTTTGCCATCCCACAGGATCTCAGGATCAAGCATGTCACCGCGATCAAGCCTCTCTTGAAACCGGAGGACCGGCGGCAGCGTGTGTTCGCCGAGGCGGGGCGTCTCGCTCAGGTGCAGTCCGACCGCGCAGCACCGATGCCGGTTCCCGATATCATACGCGCTCTCGCTCTGGCCGCCGATCCCCCCAAGAGGTCAGGATCCCCCAAGAAGTCAGGAAAGCCAGAAACGATCGTGTCCGAAGGGGGGAAACCATTGCTGAAAGTGGAGGCGGTGGATCGTAAGGGTCTCAAGCTCACCCTGCTTCCGCATGCCGGTGGTACGCGGGCTGAAGCGGAGGCCGCGTTGAAAGCCCTGCTCGATCAGCATTGGAGCTAGGACAATCTTCAGCGGTTCTGAGATGTGAGAGTTTTGTCTTCACATGTTGAATATGGACTGCCCAATGACTGCAGCCTTCCAGGATGACATTCGCGAGAATGAGATCATCGCGCCCCGTCGTCTGGCGGAGCGCCTGCGCTTCTCCATGGCGCATTTGGCTCGCGTTGCTCGCCTGGATCGTAAGGCCATGACTCTGTATCCCTCCGCCCCGACCGTGCAGATTAAACTGGAGGAAATAGCCCGAGTTATAACGCGAGCGGCAGAGCTCGCAGGCGAAGAAGGCAAGGCGGTTATCTGGTTCAAGCATCAACCCCTTTCTGGAGTTGGGAAAACGGCTGCGGAATTGGTTGCGAATGGCGATATCGATATCGTCATGGAAGATCTCGATCGTATGGCTGCCGGGGTCTATTCCTGACAGGCGTCACTCGATGCCGAAAGGCTAGCTTGTCCGCAGGACCTTTAGGTGAATGTCTTCTTCTCGTAGACGGTGACAATCGCCCGGCCATCCCAAACGTAGCACAGGTGCCGCTCCTGTCGGCAGTTTGCGAGTAGGCGAGGGCGGAACACCGCGGCGCACTCGCCGTCGGTGTCGCGCACGCTTTGGTATACGATGCCATCCGAACCTTGCTCACGCAGGTGTCGGCCAAGCGCCTGGCCGGCGGCATAACTGTCCGGGGCGTAGAGGGCAGGGCGTTCATCGCGCAGGCCGCGAATATCGTGGAGCATGGCGTCCAAGTCGACCGCGTAGACGCGCATGTCGAGTTCCTGCGCCGGTTCGTGGGTGTACGCCATGAAGCGGGTTCGGTGATGGCTCGTCTCGGCAACCGCAGTCTCGATGGTGTTGGAAGCATAGAACAACCCGAAACTGCCGTCACAGAATCGGCTGCCATCTGGATTGAGGTGGGTGAACGCTGCCATGATTGCCGATGTCCCGGGTCCCGATACGCGGTCCTCCGATGGGACGAGCGCAAGGTCCCCGACCTCGTCGCGAAGCCGGTCGTTGGTCATCGCCTCGATCGCATAGACCGCTTCTAAATCGGCCGGATCCGCGACGTCTTCAAACAGCGATATGGGCGGGAACCGGCTTGCGACGATCCGATAGCACGGTTGCCACCGCACTTGCGTCGTCGCAATAGCATCCATCAGCCGCGCTGCGCGTCGATATATTGGCGCACCACGTAGAGATCGGCGACATTGCCCGAGGCCATCCGCTCGATCGCCGGGCGTCCGGCGAACAGCGGCGCCTCATTGGGTTTGCGTACCCATTCGTTGGCGGTACGGGGCAGGAGCATCTTCAGCCCCTTGTAGATCCCCATGACATAGGAGATGCGCTCCAGCGCATCCTTGGGAATCGCCGCGACGGCGCCGCGCTTCCAGGTCTGGAAGGTCGAGCGGCTGTCGAGCCCGAGAAGCTTCATCTGCTCGGCTTCCTTAAGGCCCCAGGCGTCGGCAATGCGGAAAAAGGTGCGCAGCGCCGGACCGCTCAGGTCCTTGCGGCTAGGCGCTTTGGCGGGGACGCCGGAATGGGCAGCTGTGGCCATTGGCCATCTCCTTCTTTCTCTGTCTATGTATGATATCTGTACATAACGTCAAGAGGAGATCAGTTTTCATACACGCCTAATGCGCGCGAGGCCGCGTCAGGGATGGCCAGAACTGCCGGCGAGCAGCCGGTCGATCTCGCCCATCGCCGCGTCGAACTCGGTGAGCGCCGGATGGGGGAGCGCGAGAGCGTGGTCCAGGGGTGCCGACAACCGATCCCTTCGCGGCGCTTCGGCGACCAGCAGAACCTTGCCCTTGATGCTCGCGCGCCGCGCGAGGCCCGCTGTGACTAGCGCGTCGCCGATCGCATAGGTGCCGCGCCGGCTGATCCCGAACGCCGAGGTCATCTGATCGAGCCCGAGCGGCGCAAAACCAGCGAGCAGGATCCACACCTGCGGTGCCCGCGCGCTCGAGCGCAGGTGCCCCAGCTGCTCGCGCATCAGCGCCGCGCGCCGTCGCGCTTTCGCGACCAGCTCTGCAAGCCGGGTAGCGCTGGCGTGGAGAGTTCGCGCTGAGACAATGGCGCGTTCGCCAGGCCAGAGCTGCGGCTGAAGCGTTTCGGCGGTCACCGCGCCGGGGCAGGGGAGGGCAAGCTGCCACGCGCCGCACGCGGCCAGCAGCCGCCCCAGCGAGGCATCGACCGCCCAGAGCGGTGTGCGCGGGGCGGCCTGCTCGATCGCCACCGCGCGGTTCCCAAGCGAACGGATTTGCACCGCGCGCTCCAGCGGCGCGAACAGCGGATCGGCGTGCAGCAGCGCGTGAAGGCGCGCCAGACCCGCGAAGGGCAGGGGAATCTCGTCATCCGCGCCGGCCTGTTTCACCAGCGTGATCGCTCTGCCGATCGCCTCCTCCGCCAGCGCATCTTCGGCTTGCATCGGGCGGTCGGCCCCGAAGCGAGCGGCCAGAGCGATGGTCTGCGCGGCGTCGGCAAGCGGTTCCCACGGATGATGGCTGAGTTCGCCCAGCAGGGCGCGGACCACGGCATAGGCGGAGCAGGCGGTGAGGGGCGTCTCTTGGGGGCCGCGATCGAGCCCGGCGAACCAGGCGTTGAACCGGTGTTCGGCGTCAGCAAATCCCGCCTGCGCCAAGGCCGAGAGGAGCACCTCGCGCAGCAGCCCTACGCAGAACAGCCGCTTTTCGGTATCGGTGAGGCCGGTGAGGAGCCCGTCGAGGCGGCCGAGCGCGAGCGCGCATTCCGCCTGCGCCTGGCCAAGCGCCTCGGGCGGAGCGTCGGTGTCGGCGGCAAGGGGATGGAAGCGCTCCATGCCGAATGTGTAGTGAATGCCAAAACACTGCACAACTGCTCGGAGGGTCCGTAAATGAACATGTGATAATTGCAGTTATCATATAAGCGGATTTGACGCCTCATTGTATGGTGGAGTACAGCGGCGGCATGGAAGCCAGTGCATCAGCCGGGCAAAAAAGCCTTGAAAACGGCGATTTCAACGCCGCTGCCGCGGTGACGGCGACCTTGCCACCGGCGACCATGCCCGAGCTTGCCTGGACAGCAACACAGATGCGGACGGAGACCCACATCGTCGTCAATGCGGAACTGATCGCCGCTTACCAGGCCGCCAGCTCGCCGCATTCGATCCGCGCGCTGAAATCCGATCTTGAGGCCTTCGACCTGTGGTGCCGACGCACGAAGCGGATCGCGTTACCAGCAACGCCGGAGATCGTCGCCGGCTACCTCGATGCACGATCAGAGCAGGGGGCCAAGCCTGCTTCTCTCGGCCGCTACAAGGCATCGATCGCTAAGATCCACCAGCTGCTCGACCTGAAGGACCCCACGCAGGCCGAGCTGGTCAAGCTGCGGCTGCGCGCGATCCGCCGGGAGAAGGGCAGCACGCAAGCCCAGGCGCGGCCGCTGCGGTTCAAGGGGCCGGTGAAGGACGTCGAGCACGATAAACCCCGTGGGATCAACGTCAAGGCACTCCTGGAGGCTTGCTCGGATGACTTGCCGGGGTTGCGGGACCGAGCGCTGTTGTCGGTCGCCTATGACAGCGGGCTGCGGGCCTCGGAGCTGGTGGCGATTGAGGTCGGGCAAATTCAGGGTGCGCTTGATCCTGAAGCGCGCTTGCTGGCGATTCCGCGAAGCAAAAGCGACCAGAAAGGTGAGGGAGCTACGGCCTTTCTGTCGCCGCGGTCGGTTCGGGCGGTCGCAGCCTGGATGGAGGCCGCCGGCATAGAGGAAGGAGTGTTGTTTCGCCGGGTGCAGGTGCGCCGCTACAAGGCGCGGGCCGCGGTCAAGGGGCGGCGGATCGAGACGATTTCTGGCCGCGAAAGCTGGGATCTGCGCAAGACGTTGCCGAAGTCGGCGGTGCCGGCGCGCACCGAATATGATGTGGGAGAGGGGGCGTTGCACCCGGGTTCGATCGGGCCGATCTGGCGGGCAATGATCCGGCGCGCCTTCGACAAGGGCGCGCTGAGCGACCTCACCGCCGATGATCTGGCGCAGTTGCTCAAGGGCGTGAGCGCGCATTCGACGCGGGTGGGGCTCAACCAGGATCTCTTCGTGGTTGGGGAGGATCTGGCGGGGATCATGGATGCGCTCCGCTGGAAAAGTCCGCGGATGCCGTTGAGCTACAATCGCAATCTCGCCGCTGAGGCGGGGGCAGTGGGTCGCCTGTCAAGTAAGTTGGAGTGATCCGCATGGAGATCGCAGGCGCCGGTCCGCAGCTTTGGGATCTTCAGATTGAGCCTGCCGAGCCGGGTGTCGAGGCTGCGGTCGCGATAGCCATTGCGCTAAGGTTTGTGGGAATTCATCGGGAATTGATGATGGCTGCGGCGAGGTAGATCATGGCCTCGAAGCTGCGGTCTGTTTTGCAGGCGCGCATGGCGAAGCGTTTGAATTCCTTGAGCTTGCAGAAGAAGTTCTCGATGAGGTGGCGCCATTTGTACATTTCTGCGTCGAGCGGAATGGGTTTGGCGCGTCGCGGGTGCTGTGAGATGACGACTTTTGCGCCCCGCTTGTTGAGATCGGCGACGATAACGTTGCTGGCGAAAGCCTTGTCAGCCAGCAGTGCGCCGAACTCGACACCTTTGATGAGTGGAGCAACGCCAACCGTGTCGAAGCGATGGCCGGGCATCAGGCGGAAGCGGACAAGATTGCCCAGCGCATCGGTAAGGGCCAGGATCTTGGTCGTCATGCCCCCTTTGGAACGACCAATGGCCTGGCTCTGAGTCCCCCGTTATGGATGGCCCGCCCCTTACCGAAGCTAGGTGCAGTACGCTGCGATCTGGCTGACTTGGAGGGACGGATGATGCGTATTGCGATGCTCGGTGTGGATTTGGGGAAGAACAGCTGCAGCCTGGTCGGGCTGGATGAGGCTGGCAAGGTAGTGCTTCGCCGCCGGATGCGGCGCGAGACGGTGATCGCGTTCGCCGGCAAGTTGCCGACCTGCGTGGTCGCCATGGAGGCCTGTTGTGGGGCGCATCATATGGGGCGCATCCTGGCAGGCCAGGGACACGAGGTCCGACTGATGTCGCCGGAATATGTCCGGCCCTACGTGAAGGCGCAGAAGAACGACGACCGCGATGCAGAGGCGATTGCGGAGGCGGCAACACGGCCGACGATGCGGTTTGTAACGCTCAAGAGTGAGGAGCAACTCGACATGCAGACGTTGCACCGCGTGCGTGACCGGCTCGTCGCCGAACGCACCTCGCTGATGAACCAGATCCGAAGCCTGTTGCTCGAGCGCGGTCATGTTGTCCCCCAGGGACGCGCTCGACTGGCGGCAGCGCTGGTCGACCTGCTGGACGGCCTGGAGCCGAGGCTGAGCACGCGCATGGCGATGCTGGTCGGCGATATGCGTGACCGTTGGCGATCGCTGGATGAGAGGATCGCCACCTTCGACCGCGAGTTTGCCCAAGCCGCGGAACAGGACGGGCAGGCGCGCCGACTGCTGACCATTCCCGGGATCGGCGCACTCAACGCAACCGCGCTGGTGGCCGCGGTCGGCGATGCCGGCACATTCGCGCGTGGTCGTGATCTCGCCGCCTGGCTCGGCCTCGTGCCACGCCAGGCGACGACGGGCGGCAAGCCCAAGCTTCTCGGCATCACCAAGCGCGGCAGCCGCTACCTGCGTAAGCTCCTGATCCAGGGCGCCAGATCAGCCATGCCGACGCTGCGCAAGACTGATACCCGGCTCGGCGCCTGGTTGCGCGGCCTGCTCGCCCGCGCGCATCCCAATACCGCTGTGGTCGCGCTTGCCGCCAAACTCGCTCGGATCGTTTGGGCTCTGCTGCGCCACGAGCGTACCTACCACATGCCGGCACTGTCGGCCTAAGAAGATCGATCGGCGATAAATGCTGGTCCCAGATGTCTGCGGGGGGCGAGCGATAGATGGCCTGACAGTCAACCGGTGTCCCGGAACCCTATGGCGCAAAATGGCACTCGATGCCGGCTCCTTTATGAGGACCAGGACGCGCGGATCTCCATCTTGGCCGAGGGTCGGTGCCCAAAGGCCGGATACGTTTTCGCAGACTGATCAGACCATCGATCGTAACCCTCTTGCCGACGGGGCGGGCCATACGTTTGCGCCCTGGCCGTGCCGGTGAACCTTGACGATGGTAGCGTCAATCATTGCGTATTCCATGTCCGGTTCGTCCGACAGGGCATCGAAAATCCGCTTGAAAACATCGGTTTCTCGCCAATCACGAAACCGCCGGAACGCCGTGCTCCAGTTGCCGAACATCGCCGGCAGGTCGCGCCATGGACTGGCCGTTCGGACAATCCACAGCACCGCCTCCATGAATAGCCGGTTGTTCCTGCCACTGCGTCCGGGATCGCTGATCTTCCCTAGGCAGTGTGGTTTTATCTGCGCCCATTGCGCTTCCGTCAGGACAAAGCGTTCCGTCCGGAGTGTGAATCACAACTCCAGCAAAATGGGAATCCTAAATCCCCACAAACCTTAGGTCGGCAGGTCCCCGGAACGCTCATGCCGGCCAGCGCAGACGATGCCGTCGACATCGGCCTCTATGATGAGGCTCTGTTGCAAAGATTGGCGGCAGTCACAGGTAGGCTGTCGCTCTGCGCCGATCAGGCGGCTGCTGCGAAATGGTGGTTGAGCATGTCCATGGCCTCCGTCAGTGCCGAGGGCCCAATGCCGAAAGCTCTCTCCACAAGGCGCACCTCTCCCCTGATGCCGGGCTGCAGGCACCAGGGACGAGCCTGTCCTTTGCGCAGGGCTCGCATGACTTCGAATCCCTTGATCGTGGCATAGGCCGTGGGGATCGATTTGAAACCGCGCACCGGCTTGATCAGCATCTTGAGCTTTCCGTGATCGGCCTCGATCACGTTATTGAGATACTTCACCTGCCGGTGGGCCGTCTCCTGGTCCAGCTTTCCTTCGCGCTTCAATTCGGTGATCGCTGCACCATAGCTCGGCGCTTTGTCAGTATTGAGCGTGGCCGGCTTTTCCCAGTGCTTCAGGCCTCGCAGGGCCTTGCCCAGGAACCGCTTCGCTGCCTTGGCGCTGCGGGTCGGCGACAGGTAGAAATCGATCGTGTCGCCCCGCTTGTCGACTGCCCGGTACAGGTAGGTCCACTTGCCCCGCACCTTGACGTAGGTTTCATCCAGGCGCCAGCTCGGATCAAAGCCACGCCGCCAGAACCAGCGCAGCCGCTTCTCCATCTCCGGGGCGTAGCGCTGGACCCAGCGATAGATCGTCGTATGGTCGACCGAAATGCCGCGTTCCGCCAGCATTTCCTCAAGGTCGCGATAGCTGATCGGATAGCGACAATACCAGCGCACCGCCCACAGGATCACATCACCCTGGAAATGGCGCCACTTGAAATCCGTCATCGCTCCATCCGTTCAATCTCCGCCAAGCATGCTCAAGCTTCACGATTTTTGCAACAGAGCCCAAAAAATGGCCGCGAAATCAGCAAATCGCGTTGCCCATTCTCTCTGTTTTCGCTTTCGGCGCGCTGTTCAATCAGATGCAGGCGAGGAATAGCGAGCCGGTTTCGATCCACGTCGAGAACCCGCGCATTATCGACGGCGATACGCTCGAAACGCTCGACAAAAAGCGGGTGCGATTGTCGGGAATTGATGCGCCGGATGAGGACGGCAAGGGTAATGTGCCCAAGATCGCAGCGCAGCTCTATTTGGAAGAGCTGGTGAAGCAAAATGGCGGCATGGACTGCACGAGCGATTTTCAGGACGAAAAGCTGACGATCGAGCCGATATGCAACACGCGGCGGACAAGCTGGGGCCGGTCTAACCTGTCGTGCCGGTTTCGGTCGAATGGGGCATCTGTTTCGGCAACGATGGTGCGCCATGGATATGCCGTTGATTACAGGCAACATTCAGGGCTGGCGTATGCTCGTTTCATGAAAGACGCGGCCGATGAGCGACGAGGCCTTTGGGGTGTCGATTACGAGGCAATGAGGAATCTGGCGATCGAGAGGGGCCAGCTGCCGAACAAGTGCAAATGACCGGAGCCGGGAACCTGCCCTACTCCACCACACGGCTGCGCCGCGCGGCTCCACGGAGCCAGCAAAGCCGTCTCCGCCCATTCGGGTGACGGTCAGGGCTAGAAGGGAAGTTCAGCATGAATGACGCGACGCGAACGACGACGCAGGCCGCGCCCAGGCACAGCGTTTCGCCGCGCGTCGAGGCTTTCGCGGCATGGCTGATCGCCGCGCTCATTCTCGCAGGCGGCGGGATCGTCGCACGCCTGATCCTCGATTATCCGCAATTCCTGCCGAACAGCTATTTCGGCTTCCTGATTTACCGCGCTGGACCCACAATTGCCCTGCTATGGGCCTGTGTCGGCGCTGCGATCACGATCAATGCCGCGACGATACGCCTCATGCTCATGTCCGCCTTGTGTGCTTCTATCGTTGCGGTTCTCGCGCTCGCCATTCTCTAGCCGCTAAAAATGAGCGGCCCAGGGCCGCGCCTTGCCGGTGGTGGCAGCTGCCACCGGGGGGAACGCCAAGGGCACCCGCCCTTTCGTTCCCGAAGCATAATCGACAGGACCGGGTTGCCCGACAAGTTCGGCCAGTTCCGGCGCGCTCGCGCGCGCCGGGGCCTCCCTAGTCGTGCCGCCCGCACCACTCCCATCGATTTTGCTTCCCCCTCCCCATCCCGCGCTTCGCCAGCGGGTCAGAGCCGCAGGCCGCAGGCAGCGGCTTCGCCTAAAGGAGTGAGAAATGACCATCCAGACCATCCAACTGAACAAGCTGGCGCTTTCCGACCTCAACGTGCGGAAGGTGAAGCCCAAGGAAATCGAAGCCCTCGCGGCCGACATTCAGGCGCGGGGCGTGCTGCAAAACCTGATCGGCTATGACGAAGACGGCAAAATCAGGATTTGCGCCGGAGGGCGGCGCTACCGGGCCTTGAAGCTGTTGCAGAAGGCAAAGGCCATCCCCGGCACTTTCGAGGTTCCCGTTGAAATCCGCAGCAAGGACGAGGCGCTGGAAATCTCGCTTGCCGAGAACGCGCAGCGCGAGGACATGCACCCCGCCGATGCCATCGCAGCCTATCGGGCGATCATCGACAGCGGCAAGGACGTTGACGATGTTGCAGCATCGTTCGGCGTCTCCCCCGCCTATGTCCGCCGCGTGTTGAAGCTGGCGGCGCTGCACCCGACCATTCTCAAAGCCTTCCAGAAAGACGAAATCGGCATGGGCGCGGCGCAGGCTTTCGCGCTGACCGACGATCAGGACCGCCAGCTTGAGGTTTTCAAGCGCACCGGCGACAACGCCCATCAAATCCGGGCCATGCTCACCCAGGAGAAGGTTGCCGATACCGACAAGCATTTCCGCATTGTGGGCGAGGAAGCCTATTGCGCCGCAGGCGGCACCTTCACCACCGATCTTTTCGGAGAACGTCGCTATTGTGATGATGCGGGCCTTGTCATGGACCTTGTGCAAGATCGGCTCGACGCCATCGCCAAGGCGGCGCGCGAAGATGGCTGGCGCGATGCAGAAGGGCAGCTCTACCGGCCCGATTCCTACTGGATGCGCGGCCATCTGGAACCCGCAGGCGAGCGCGACCCGACCGAGGAAGAAACCGCGCAGCTGGTCGAGATCGAGGCGGCAATCGCCAAGCGGGAAAGCGAGGTGGACGAGGACGAGCACGACTATGACGACGAGTTGCGCGCCCTGACCCGCAAGCAGGACGCCATCGTATCGGCTTGCCGCGTTTTCACTGCCGAGCAGAAGGCCGAGCACTCCCTTATCGTCTTTATCGGCCATGACGGTATCGAACAGGTCGCGTTCACCCGCAGCGCCAAGGGGACCGCCGCCGATGGCCCCAAGCCTCCCCGGCCCGACTACTCGCAGAAAGTCATGGATCAGCTGGGCGGCATCCGCACGATGGCGGTTCGAGAAGCCCTTGCCAGCGACCCGGAACTGGCGCTGGACGTGCTCTTGACGGGCCTCTTGGGACAGGTTCGCGGCAACGCCTATTCGTGGCAACAAGCCGCCGAAATCACCGCCGAGAAGAACCGCTTCCATGTTGACGATGCGGTCATGGGCCATTCCACGATTGCCGACATTGACGAGATCGCGAGGGCCGATCTTGACCGCTTGGCCGAAGCACCCACGCTGGACGACATGCGCCAGATGGACAGCGAAGCGAAATTGCGGCTGCTGGCCTACTGCGTGGCCTCGCAGATCACGAGCCTTTCGTTCCACAGCGACCGCGACCGCCAGCTGGCGCAGATCGTCGGGGTCGCGCAGATCGACATGGCCGACAAGTGGGAACCTAATCAGGTATTCTATGACCAGCTTAGCAAGGCCACGCTCTTGAAGCTGCTGGCCGAAGGTTGCGGCAACGACGCTGTAGAGAATTGCCAGACCATGAAGCGCTCTGACCTTGCTGTGACGGTCAACGAGCGTCTTGCGGGGCGGCGCATTCTGCCCCCCGCCCTTCGACCCTCTGCCTTGCCCGATGCCGCCGATAGCGAAAGCCAAGCGGCATGACGGCACGGGGAGCGCGCTTCACTCCCGCGCTCCCCGCAAACTTCGGGGCGGTGGCAGCTGCCACCGCCCCGCCTTTGCGATCAGCGAATGCGCCTGTTGAGGAAGAAAATTCCGATGGGTGCGACGAACAGCGCAAAGCACCACAGCATCATGTTGATGAACAGCTTGAGCACGATCAGGATCAGCGCTGGCATGACGAATATCGTGTTGCCGCGCATCGTATCCATTGCCGTGTCCCAAACCATCTTGGCAAATGGGAATAGCGCCGTGCAGATCAGAAAATAGATAATCAGGAACGGGGTTTTCGGGCCTAGCGCCATCATGAAGGCGAAGAACAGAGCGCCAAAAATATAGGCCCGGATGAGGTAGCGTGGCTCTACAGCCCCAAATATTCTGCGAACGAACTCCATTTCTGATTCACCTGCTGTTTCATCTGGCAACTGGTTTAGATTCCACACAAAATCATGCAACCCGCCGCCATAATGAGCGGCCAGGGCCGCGCGCTTAGTAGTCTGTCAGCTGCCACATAGGATCGAGCGGCCCAGGGCCGCGCCTTGCCGGTGGTGGCAGCTGCCACCGGGGGGAACGCCAAGGGCACCCGCCCTTTCGTTCCCGAAGCATAATCGACAGGACCGGGTTGCCCGACAAGTTCGGCCAGTTCCGGCGCGCTCGCGCGCGCCGGGGCCTCCCTAGTCGTGCCGCCCGCACCACTCCCATCGATTTTGCTTCCCCCTCCCCATCCCGCGCTTCGCCAGCGGGTCAGAGCCGCAGGCCGCAGGCAGCGGCTTCGCCTAAAGGAGTGAGGAAAATGGCCAAGGAAACGAACCGGATCGACATTTATCAGGCCGTCACCGACGACATTCTTGCGATGTTGGAAGCGGGGACAAAGCCTTGGGTGAAGCCGTGGAGCGGTGGGCCGACCATTCCGCTCCGGCACAATGGGGTTGCCTATCGTGGGATCAATGTCCTCAGCCTTTGGGCCAGTGCCATGCGTCAGGGCTTCGCCTCGCCCTATTGGCTGACCTTCAAACAGGCATTGGAGCTTGGCGGCAATGTCAGGAAGGGCAGCAAGGGGACCACCGTTGTCTATGCCAACAAGCTTGTCGTTAAAGACTCCGAAACGGACGACGAGCGCGCCATTCCGTTCCTGAAACGATACACGGTTTTCAATGGTGCGCCGTAAAGGCGGAAGTAAAAAGGAGCTCTACCATGAGTAGATGATCTTGCTGGCTATAGATCATGCCCACTGGACCAACCTTGGCTAGAAATAGCTGAAATCCCGAAAGGGACAGGGGAAAGTAGCATGTTCAGAAAAGGTCCGGAAGCGCCAGAACCATTTGCGGCGTCATGGATCAGGGCAAGACGTGTATGGTGAAAGCTATACTGCCTGAACCCCAGTTTGCAGCGGCTAATAACGGAGCGGTGTCGCAGAATGGTTGACGCGGCACATCGGAGAAATGGAGGAAAGGGCGTTGAGTTCCTCCCGAGCAAGCGGTGATGCCGCGAGCCTGCCAGCTTCTCCGGCGCACCCTCTGTAGGGAGGGGCAAGTGAACGAACGGGGCACCTAACCACGTCGGAACTCCGACTTCCGTAATTACGGGATCGCCTAAACAGGACGGCTTGCCGGACCTGCATGGCGACGGAGCCGCCATAGTACTCAAATGCCCGACGTAATGGTCGGGACAGTCTCCACTCTGATGGGGAACGAGCGCGGCCATAAGTGCGGGGCAACCCGTGTGAAAAGCCTCACCGCTCGGGGGAAGGGCGGCAGCGACTGCGATCAGACAATCTCACGAGGAGGTGTGCTAATGCTGCCAGTTACCATCGAGAGGGCCGTCAGATCACTCCCGACCATCATCAGGTCGGGTCGGCGGGTCAATGGACTCTTCCGCCTCATGAAAAGCCCGCTCCTTTGGGAGCATGCCTATCAGCAGATCGCGCCCAACAAGGGTGCGATGACGCCCGGCGTTGACGGCAAGACACTCGACGGCTTTTCGCCCGAGATGGTCAGGTCGATCATCGACCGGTTGGCGGACGGAAGCTATCGGCCCAAGCCGGTACGTCGGGTGTATATCCCGAAAGCCAACGGCAAGAAACGGCCGCTTGGCGTGCCGACCACGGAGGACAAGCTCGTCCAGGAAGTGGTGCGGACGCTCCTTGAGCAAATCTATGAGCCGCTGTTCTCGCAGCACTCGCATGGATTTAGGAAAGAGCGATCGTGCCATACGGCGTTGGAATCTATCCGCGCCAAATGGACGGGGGTGAAGTGGCTGATCGACGTTGATGTTGTCGGGTTCTTCGACAATATCGATCATGATGTCCTGATCGGTCTGTTGGAGAAGCGGATCGCGGATCGTCGCTTTGTGCGTCTGATCCAAGGCCTGCTCAAGGCAGGTTATATTGAGGACTGGGTCTATCATCGGACCTACAGCGGTACACCGCAAGGCGGGGTCGTTTCCCCGATGTTGGCGAACATCTATCTGCACGAACTTGACATGTTCATGCAGGATAGGATCGCCAGCTTCACCAGAGGCAACAAGCGCGCACCATCGAAAGATGCGAGGCGCTTGGGTCTAAAGGTCTGCTACCTTCGGAAGAAAGTGGATGCGATGCGGGCCGCAGGGTCCGCAGACTCCCAAAAGATCGCCTCCGTGCTGGAGGAGATCGGTCGGCTCAAGGCAGAACGGGCAACCGTTCCGGCCAACGATGCCCTTGATCCCCACTATAGGAGACTACGGTACTGCCGCTATGCTGATGACTTCCTCATCGGCGTGACCGGCAGCAAGGCGGATGCACGCCAGTTGATGGACGAGGTCAGGGTCTTCCTGACCGACACCCTGAAGCTGGAAATGTCTGCCGAGAAAAGTGGAATCCGAAAAGCCACGGACGGGGCGCGGTTCTTAGGATACGAGGTCTGCACCAGCACCAACCGCAATCCGCACAAGGCGATCTTCTATGGTCGATCCACCTTGCGGCGCGGCTTGGCTGACCGGCTGCGGCTCCGAGTGCCAAGGGACCGGGTGGTCCGGTTCGTCAATGATAAGGGCTGGGGCGACTATGAAGCCTTCCGCCCGCGTCATCGGCCCGCGCTGCGCTTCGCAAGCGACGTGGAGATCGTCCTTGCCTACAATGCCGAATGGCGCGGCTTTGCGAACTATTATGCTCTAGCTGACGACGTGAAGCGCAAGTTGAATAAGGCCGGTTACTTCGCCTTGTTCTCCTGCGTCAAAACCATCGCCGCCAAGCATAGGACATCAGCTCGCAGCGTCTTCGCCAGACTGCGGCGTGGGATGGACTTCTTCATCCGCTTCGAGGTGGGAGATGAACCCCGCGCGATCAAGCTATGGCAGTTGAAGGACCTGCGACGACATGTCCGATCGTGGGGCGGGATCGATAATCCCCGCTCCGCCCAGTTCGTGTTCAGCAGAACGGAGCTGGTCGAACGACTCAACGCCCGCCAGTGCGAGCGTTGTGGTCGGGATGACCTTCCCTGTGAGGTCCATCACGTCCGCCGGGTCGCGGAGATGCAATATGCCGGGCTGTCCCGCTACATGCGGTCGGCACGGCAGAGCAAGCGTGCGGTCCTCTGCGTCGCTTGCCACAATAGCATCCACGCCGGTCAACCAACCGACCGCCAACGGCGGATAGCACGCAGTCGTGGAGAGCCGGATGCGCTGAAAGGTGCACGTCCGGTTCGGAGGGGGGCCGAGCAATGTTCTCTCTGAGACTTTGCCGGCCTACCCTACCCGATCAGGTCGAGGGACTGGACGGCAAATATCCCGCGCCCGCCCCGATCATCACCAATCCCGAAACCCGCGATGTTGAACTTGAAGTGATGTTCTCTCGCATCGACGCAACCGTTCGCATTGGCGGATCGCAAGCCTATTATCACACCCGCGACGACTATATCCAAATGCCCGCTTTTGAAGCGTTCCATTCCGCCGACGACTACTATGCCACGCTTGCGCACGAGGCCGTGCATCATGCAGGGCATGAAAGCCGCCTCAACCGGAAAACCTTGATTTCAACGAGCCGCGCCGACTACGCGAGGGACGAACTCGTGGCCTTATCTGGACAGTCTGCGCCGTCCGCAACATTGCAGTAAGGTCGGCGATGGACGCCCACGGTAGGCAGTTATCAGGCTGGCCGTAGCGCTGACCCAAGAGCTGGCGGAGGCCAGCCTGATAGCTGCCGGGCCATAGGGCGCAACGGTGCGAGGTCAGCTTCCGGGTGGGGGGTCCGGGGGGAGGGTTTCGCGCCGGTGTCGATCATTGTCTGCGAGCGCCGCGAGGCCAAGGGTCTCGATGCGCATGTGCCGCTGATCCTGCGCGGTGACGCGCTCTATGATCCCGATCTGGATCGCTTCTTTCTCGACCTGCCGCTGTCGGGGGTCCGCTCGCGGCATTCGCTTCGCGCCTATGCCTATGATGTCGCGGTCTGGCTTCGCTTTCTCGATGCCTGCGGCAAGACCGTGTGGACTGCGACCCGCGACGATGTGGGCGCCTATCATCGTGAGCGACGCCGCGACGAAGCCGATCACCGGATCACGGCGGCAAGCTGGAACCGGGCCGTCGCCAGCCTCGATCGCCTCTACCGCTGGGGCGAGCAGCAAGGGCTGATTGCCGAGGCACCGTTCAGCCGTCGCGCCGTGTGGCGACCGGCGCAGGGTGGCCGTCGTGGCATGATCGCGGCGCGCAACGACGCCTATGAACGTGTCGCCAAGCGGTCGGATGTGCGGTTCGTCACGATGGACGACTACCGCATCTTCCGCGAGGTCGGCCTGCGCGGCCTCACCCCTGACGGCACCGAGCGCCCCGGCGCTCGCGATCGGAACGGGCTGCGCAACGCGCTGTTCGCCGACCTTCTCGTTACCACCGGCCTGCGCCTTGAAGAGGCGTCGGGCCTGCTCGCCGCCGAGCTCGCAGCGATCGACCGCGGCGACGGCGACGCCCAACAGCTTTGGCTGCCTCTCCCACCACCGCTCACCAAGGGCGACCGGGGACGCAGCGTTCTGGTCCCGCGCCGGCTGCTTCGTCAGATTGCCGCCTATGTCGCCGTCGAGCGCGCCGCGGGTGTGGCCAAGTTCGCCGCACGCGGCGGCGCGGCCAGCTTCGAGCGACCGATCCCTGTCACCCGCGCCGGTCTCGACCACATGCGCGATGTCTGCACCCCGGAGGAACGATGCCGCCTGATCCTGTGCAACGAGGATGGAACGCCCCACGAGCCGGCGGCGCTATGGCTGACCGAAGTCGGGCAGCCTGTTCGCCCCAACTCGTGGGAGGTGATCTTCACCCGCGCCTGCAAGCGGTGCGAGGAGAACGGCTTCCCGCTGTCGATCAGTCCGCACCAGCTTCGTCACACCTTCGCAGTCCATATGCTCGCCTTGCTGATCCAGCAGCGGCTGCGCGAAGCGGCATTGCCGGCGGGGCCGGTGGAGAGTTACCGGCTGATCCTGGGCGACCCGCTGCAACAGGTGCAACGCCTGCTCGGTCACGCGAGCCTCACCACCACCTATATCTACCTCGACCATATCGCGACCCGCGCCGATACGGTGGACGCAGCCGTCGAGGAGCTGCTCGCGCTGCTGCCGGGACCGCAGGGCGCATGAGCGGGCGTCCCCGCAAGGGTCGGCCCGTCGCCTTCGCACCGATCGCGCCGGAGCGACCGCAGCCCGATCCGGTGCTCGGCCTCAAGTTCACCATCGAGGCGCGGCATGGCGGGACGGTCCTGATCGATATGACGGGGCTCGATCCTCGCCCACTCGCCATCGCCTTCGCCGGCGCGCTGCGTCGGTCAGCAGCGCTCGGCGGCCCCATCGGTGCGGCCAGCGTCATCAAGCAGTATGTAAATGCTTACCGCCTGTTCTTCGCCTGGCTTGGCGATGAAGCGCTGAACGTGGCTAGCGTCGGCGACCTGCGCGCAGTCCATATCGATGGGTTCGCCTCCGTGCTCGAGCAGCGCGGGATGGGCGCGATCCACCGGCACATAACGGTCGGCAAGATCATCAACACATTGCGCGCGATCGAGGCCGACCGGCCCGATCGGATCGCGCCCGACCTGCATGAGCGGCTGCGCTATACACTGGCTACTTCGGCGGGCCGCTCGACCCCGCGCGATGCTTACAGTCCTTTCGTCGCCCGCGCGCTGCGCGACGCCGCGCGGGCCGATGTCGAAGCGATGTTTCGTCGTCTCGGCGCCGACGACCGGACCGATGGAGGCGACCCTGTAATCGCCAGGGCACGCGCCGATGTCGAAGCGATCATCGCACGCCATGGAGCTATTCTAACCGACCGCGTCGAGGTGCGCCGCCTCTATTTCATGCGCCTGCGGCGCGGCCTGCCGTTCAGCACGCTCATCGACGATCTTCATGGCCGGTATCATCTGCTCGCGCGTGATCTGCCGGCGCTGCTCGTGTTGCTCACGCTCGATACCGGTCTCGAGCCCGAGTGCCTGAAGGCGCTGACCGTGGATTGTCTCACCAACCCCCATGCCGGCACGGTGGAGCTGCGCTATCTGAAGCGCCGCGCCCGCGGTGCCGAGCACAAGAGCATGCGCGTCCGTGACGGCGGTGGCGGCACGCCTGGTGGCCTTATTCGTCGCCTGATCGACGTCACGGCGACCGCCCGCAGGTATCTGACCGACGACTGCCTCTGGGCTTACCATAACGCAGGCGGCCTCCGGACAGGCGTCGCTCACCCCACGGAACGTATCGCTGCCTGGGTGGCGCAGCATGCTATTGTCGACGATGACGGCAAGCCGCTCCACCTGCTGCTCTCCCGGCTGCGCAAGACCCACAAGGCGCTGTGGTACACCAAGACCGAGGGGCATATGGCCCGTTTCGCGGTGGGCCACTCCCGCGAGGTCGCGGCGCGCCACTATGCCGATCTGCCGTCGCTCCGGCCCTTGCACGAGGCTGCCATTGCCGATGCCTTTCGGGAAGCGGTCGCCGCCGCGATGCCGACCGTGCTCCCGCCCACCGCCGAGCAGGCGCTGCGCGCAGCGCCCGAACAGGCCGCGCCGCTGATGCAGCCGGATACGGTGGGTCCGTTGCTCGACGGCGAACAGGATGTCTGGCTCGCCGCCTGCGCAGGCTTCCATAGCAGTCCCTTCGCCGAGCCCGGTTCGCCCTGCGCGCAGCCCTTCTGGGGGTGCCTCGATTGCCCCAACGCCGTCATCACCGCGCGCAAGCTCCCCGCGATCCTCGCCTTCCTCGCGTTCGTCGAAGAGCAGCGTCGGAGCCTGCCGGCGAGCGACTGGGCGGCCAAGTTCGGCCGCGTCCATGCCCGCATCACCGCCCAGGTTCTGCCGGCCTTCTCCGATGCCGTTATCGCCGATGCGCGTCGGCAGATGGCGAGCGAGCGGCTCTATCTGCCGCCGGAGGCACGCGTATGACCACGCCCGCCCATGCCCGCGCACCCGCGTTCGACGATCGGCCCGTGCTGGCGAGCGCGCCGCTCAAGGCAGGCCATGCCCGCGAGGAGCTGTCGCGCGTCGGCGACCCGAGCTGGGATCTCGGTCCCGCCGTATTCCGTGAGAACGCCCGGCGCTGCCACGTCACCGTGCATTTCGACGTGCTCGAACATCCCGACGTGCAGGCGGCGATGCGCGCCTATCTCTACGCCCGCCTCAACGTCGATCTTCCCGGCTACCGTCCCAAGCTGCCGCCGGCGAGCATCCGGCAGGCATTCAACCGCGCACGACGGTTCTTCGCCTTCGCGCGCTTGACGCTCGGACGGCTCGACCTTGGCCGCATCGATCACGCGCTGGTCGATGCTTACGCCCGCCATCTTCGCGACGATCCCGCGCGGCGACCCGTCATAGTCGGCCACCTCCTCGAAGTGGTCTCCGATCTCTATCACTATCGTGACCACCTCGCTGGCGGAGGCCTCGCATTTGAGCCTTGGGGCGGACAGTCGCCCGCCCGCGTTGCAGGCTACCGGCACGTCCGCGAGAACCGGACCCCGCGGTTTCCGGAAGAGGTCATCGCCGCGCTGCTCGCCTGGTCGTTGCGCTACGTCACCGCCTTCGCCGGCGATATTCTCGCGGCCCGCCGTGAGCTTGATCGGCTCGAAGCGCGCCGGGATCGCCTTGTCACCGCCGACGCCGGCCTCCCGGATGCTGATCGCCGGCAACGTCGCCGCACCCGCCTGAAGGCCTATTTCGATCGCCGACGCCGCGAAGGGCGCGGCGCACCGATCTGGGGCACCGCTCATAACGGCAAGCTGCGCGTCGATCCCAACACCGGCACCGTGACCCCACCGATCAACGCCCATCTCCTGCATCTCCATGCCGGGATCGACGTGCAGACCGAGCCAGGCGCGCATCTCATGCTGACCGGCGGTGAAGCGAGGCTGATCGACGCAGTGGCGACCGAGCTGGGGGTGGAGGTCGGCGGCATGGACACGCCGATCTCGATCGACCCCGAGAGCGGTCGGCCATGGCGCGAACGCTTCGACGCGAAGACTCTCGCACATGAGGAACGGATGCTCCAGGCCGCAGCCTACATAGTGTGCGCCTATCTGACCGGCATGCGCGACTGCGAGGTGCAGGCGATGCGCCGCGGTTGCCTCACGATCGCGCGCAGCGAGGACGGCCTGATCGAGCGGCATCGTATCCGATCGACCATCTATAAGCGCCGACGGGCCGTGGGCGAGGCGGCGAGCTGGGTGACGATCGAGCCGGTCGCAGACGCGATCGCGGTGCTCGAACGCCTGTCGGCAGGACCGGCGCGTGCCAGCGGCAGCGATACACTCTGGCCGGTGCTGCGTCCGAGCGCCGTCACCAAGACGCATCTGTCGAGCGAGGTGGTCCGCCAGCTCAACGCCTTCCGCGACCACCTCAACACCGCCTTCGGCAGCCCCGATGCGCCGATCATCCCATCCGGTCCCGATGGCAAGCCATGGCGCATCACGACGCGGCAGTTCCGGCGCACGATCGCGTGGCACATCGCCAACCGTCCGTTCGGCACCGTCGCCGGCATGATCCAGTATAAGCACGCCTCGGTCGCCGCTTTCGAGGGCTATGCCGGCACCAGCGCATCGGGGTTTCGTGCCGAGGTCGAGGCACAGCGCCGGCTCGGTCAGACTGACGATCTGCTGGACTATTTCGACCAGCGGCAGGGCGGCGCATCGCTCGGCGGTCCGGCGGGACCGCGCATCGCGCGGACGCTCGACGATGCCGCCGTCAGACAAGGGCCTTTGCCCGCCATGATCGCCGATCGCGCCCGCCTGCGCGTCATGCTCGCCAGCGTCGCGCGCACCTTCCATGTCGGCCCGCTCGCGGATTGCTTCTTCGATCCCGCGACCGCGCTCTGCCTCAAGCGCGTGACGACCCCCGATCCCGCACAGCCGCTCACCGCCCTGTGCGAGCCGACCCGCTGCCCCAACGCCTGCATTACCGCCCGCCATAGGCCGGCGTGGGAGCGTGCAGCCGCTGATGCCAAGGCGCATTTGCGCGAGCGGCGCATCTCCGATCTCCAGCGTCAGGCGCTCCAGCGCGAGCTCGATCGCCTGACCGCAGTGATTGCCGGGATCGATCCTCCCGCGCCGTAGACCGCCCCGGCTGTTGGCGGATTCCTGCGCCGGTCGGCGCGCCCGCGCAACGGCTTCGCCGTCCTCCGCTTCGCTGCGGCCCTGGCGGGTGCGCGAGCCCCCCTGTGCCCGGCGCGAACGGGCCTCCGCCGCCGGGGATGGTCCCCGGCGCGAGAACGGAGAACAGATCATGCCAGCCTCACCACGTGTCGACGTCTACGCTCGCGTCACCGACGCGATCGTCGCCGTCATCGAAGCCGGCACCGGCACCTGGCGCATGCCGTGGCATCATTCCGGCGCCGACGTCACCCGCCCGACCAACGTCGCCAGCGGCAAGCCCTATCGCGGCATAAATACGGTCTCGCTCTGGGCGGCCGCCTATGGCAGCGGCTATACGAGCGGGGTCTGGGGCACCTATCGCCAGTGGCAGGCGCTCGGCGCGCAGGTCCGCAAGGGCGAACATGCCAGCCTCGGCGTCCTCTGGAAGGAGTTTCGCGCAAAGGGCGGCGAAGCCAGCGACGATGATGGCGACCACCGACGGCTTTTCGCCAAGGCGTTCAGCCTGTTCAACGCCGATCAGGTCGATGGTTATGCGCTCGAACAGGGGCCGGTCCTGCCCGAGAGCGAACGCCTCGCCGCCGCCGAAGCCTTCATCGCCGCACTCGGCATCGATACCGTCTACGGCTCGGCCAGCGCCTATTATCACATCGCCGAAGACCGCATCCACATGCCGGATTTCAGCGCCTTCCACGACGCCCACGGATTCTATGCCACCCATATTCACGAGGCAGCTCATGCCAGCGGCGCAGCCCATCGGCTCGACCGGGATTTCAGCGCCAAGTGGACCAGGCACGCGCTCGCCATGGAGGAAGCGACCGCCGAACTGACCGCATCGTTCCTGCTCGCCGATCTCGGGATCGCGCACGAACCGCGACCCGATCACGCGGCCTACATTGCCTCCTGGCTGCAACTGCTCAAGGACGAGCCTCGGGCGATCTTCACCGCGGCGAGCAAGGCGCAGGCGGCAGCCGACTGGATGCACGCCCAGCAGCCATGATCCAGCGGCGACCAAGGCTGAGCGGCCGATCCCCAGCGGGCTCGGCCGCTTCGTCGCGCGCAGCGATGCGCGGGCTTCGCCCGCTCACCAGCGGACGCCGCTGGCGCGGCGGCGCTGATTATTGGGCCTCCCTCGATGCGGGTCTGGTCGGCGCTCCCTGCTAGGCCCGCCACGGCGCGCCGCAAGCCCGGCTTCGCCGAGCTGCTCCATTTCATTTCGCCCCTCCGGGTGCGGCCCGCCGCTACAGCGGGCCTCTCCGGTCGTTCTCGCCGCCCACCCCCGCTTCGGGGGAGCCATGGGTTTTGGGCAGTGCTGGAGGCACCGATGGTTTTCACCTTCCAACCGCCATTTTTCGCTGGACTGTCAGGATATCGAGCCGAGATCGGAAGCGGCCTGATTTGCGCGCATTTGGATCTGCCGAACGAACTGCACGACAATCATGCGAGCTACGTCGCCCACTGGCTCGGCATTTTGCGCGCGGACAAGACCGCAATCATTCACGCCGCCTCGAAAGCTGAGCAGGCCTTCAACTACCTTCTGGCGTTTGGCGACAGCGACGACACGGCGTCATCGGCCGAGGGGGTCAGGCAGATCCTCGAGGCGGCCTGACCGCCGCTAATCCGAATTTTCCCCGACATCACAGGAGATACCGATGGGCTGGCTCACCATGTCCCGTTTCCACATGGGCGGACACAAGACCGCCAAGGATTATCTGGACGCGCAATTCACCTATAGCCGCGAGGCGGACGGGACGATCAAGGGACTGAAGGTGCTCGCCTCATCCTGCCCCCAGAATCGCACCTATTATGCTGCGGCTCAGGTGATGATCGACGGCGTCGGCAAGGAGGTTTTCGCGATCGTCTGCAAGGTGATGTGGAATCCCAAAAGCAAGTCCGGCGAGCATTTCGGCTACAAGGATAGTGCGCCGTTGCGGCGCTGAAATGGAGTATCAGTGATGATGAGGTAAGTTGAGAATGCCTCTGCTCGCCGGACTAACCTCGGGCCTCACAAGGTCTGAAATCCCGAAAGGGACGGGGAACAATAGCATGTTCGGAAAAGGCCAGATGCGTCTTAGTCGCAAATGGAGGCGATGACGGTCAGGGCAAGGTGCGTATGGTGAAGGCTACACTGCTTAAATCCCAGTCTGCAGCAATCTATATAGCGATACTGGCGAAAGCGACTGTCACGCCAGGTCCGGATGATGACAGCGGTCTCATGTCTTGGCCGCCTGTTTCTCAGCCCATCCGGTGCGCCTCTCGTCGAGGGGTTTAGTGGACGAACGGGACACCTAACCGCGCCGCATCTCCATTCAGCGTAACTACGGGATGCCCTAAACAGGCGGCTTCTGCCGGCCTGCATGGGTACGGAGCCGCCATATTACTCAAATGCCCGGGGTAATGCCCGGGACATCGACCTCTTCGGAGGCGGCGGTGCAACTGTATAAGGTCTCGAGCGATCGGGCCGAAAGCGGGGAAGACCGGGGGAAGGGCGGCAGCTGTGATTCTTCAACCACCGATCATGGGGTGTGCTGATGCTGCCAGAAACTGTGAAAGGCCGGTTGGAGGCCATTCCGGCGCTCGTTGCGTCGGGCAAAAGGGTGAATGGACTCTATCGTCTGATGGGGTCTCGCCTCCTTTGGGAGGAGGGGCTCCAGAAGATCGGATCCAACAAGGGTGCGATGACGCCGGGTATTGACGGCGAGACCTTCGCGGACTTCGGACCGGAAGACCTCGACCCGATTATCGCCAGCGTGACGGCAGGGACCTATGATCCCAAACCAGTGCGTCGGGTGTTTATCCCGAAAGGCAAGGGCAAACGGCGTCCGCTGGGCATTCCCACGCGCGACGACCGCCTCGTTCAGGAAGTGGCGCGGCAACTGCTCGAACGGATCTATGAACCGGTGTTCTCGAACGCCTCCCATGGATTCCGGCCGGGCCGGTCGTGTCATACGGCGCTTGAACACGTCAAAGCCGTATGGACGGGGGTGAAATGGCTCGTAGATGTGGATGTCGCGGGGTTCTTCGAGAACATCGACCACGACATCCTCCTGCGGCTGTTGCGGAAAAGGATCGATGACGAGAAATTCATCGGCTTGATCGGCAGCATGCTTAAGGCGGGTGTTATGGAAGACCGGGTTCACACCCGGACCTACAGCGGCACTCCGCAGGGCGGTATCGTCTCTCCAATCTTGGCCAACATCTACCTCCATGAACTCGATATGTTCATGGCGGAACGGATCGCGGCTTTCGAGAGGGGGAAGGTCCGTGCCACGAACCCGGAATATGGGCGACTGGCTGGGCGCATCCAGAAACAACGGAAGCGCGTCACCATGCTGCGGGCCAAAGACAATGTCGACGAGGTGAAGGTTGCGGCCTCCTTGGCCAAAATCCAAACCTTACTGCCGCAAAAGCGGTCCATCCCGTCGAGAGACGCGATGGACCCCGGTTATCGCCGACTTCGTTACTGTCGCTACGCGGACGACTTCATGATTGGGGTTATCGGTAGCAAGGAGGATGCACGAAGCGTGTTCGCCGAAGTCAGGGCATTCCTGACCGAGGCGCTGGCGCTCACGGTGTCCGAGGAGAAAAGCGGTATCCGCAAGGCGAGCGATGGAGCCGCCTTCCTTGGATATGAGGTCCGCACATATACGACACGCCAACGGGTTGTCCGGAGCCGACAAGGTTCCGTCAGCTTCCTTCGTAGGCCGCCGTCGGAAGTGATGCAGCTGCATGTCCCTTGGGAGAAGGTCCACGCGTTCGCTTCTGCAAAAGGTTATGGTGATCTGTCGGTGTTGAAGCCGCGTCATCGTAGCCTGCTGCTCAGCTGCAGCGACGTTGAGATCGTCCTAGCTTACAACGCCGAATTGCGGGGTTTTGCGAACTACTATGCTCTCGCCAAGGATGTGAGCTTCAAGCTGAACAGGCTTGAGTTTCTCCAGCGGTGGAGCTTGTTCAAGACCTTGGCCAGCAAGCACAAAACCAATGTGCGAGCGGTCGTGGCCCGCATGAGGACGGGGCAGGAATTCACCATCGGCTACGACGTCGATGGCCAGCCCCGATCGGTCAAAGTCTGGAAACTGGCTCATCTGAAACGTGATCCGGCCACCTCGTCCAGGATTGATATCCAGCCTTGGACGCAGGTGTTCACCCACTCACGTACGGACTGGGTTGATCGTCAGAATGCCAAGCAATGCGAGGCTTGCGGTCGATCCGATGTTCCGTGTCACGTGCACCATATCCGGGGGATGGCCGATGTTTCGCACCGCGGTTTTGTCGTGAGAATGAAGGTGGCACGCGCCCGCAGGACGGTGGTCCTGTGCGAGCAATGCCACTGGGATACTCACAGAGGCCGCCTGCCCGATCTACGGCAAAGTGATGGTTCGTCACAGTGGAGAGCCGCATGCGGTGAAAGCTGCACGTGCGGTTCGGCGGGGGGATCAGGGCTGACTCCATGAGCAGCACCAATCCTACCCGACTGGACGAATCTGTCGGCCCCTATGAGGATAGCTGTCCCCGCCACATTCTCGACCTTCTGACCCCGACCGACCGGGAGCACGCCCTCGACTGGCGCGCGCGGTGCCGTGCCAACCTGGCCCGCCGATCGCGCAAGATCGAGGACGGCGACCGGATCAAACTGGCCCAGGCGCTGACCTTCTCCGATGGTCATGTGGGTGACGAATTTATCGTCGTGAAGCGCGGCCGCCGCCTGAGTTTCCGCGATCCCGCGACTCGCTGCGGCTATGCGATCAGCCGGTTCATGGAGCGCGACTGGACGATCCTGCCGGTCACTAAGGTTCACAAGACGATCTTTGCATGAGTGCGTCAGCCAGTATCATTCCCGCAGCAGGGAGAAGCCATCATGTTTGCCGCGTGTCTTGAATTGTCGCCCAAGCGTCTGCAGCTTTGCAGCCGCGAGAACGCCAATCGCGTCGCAGGTCGCCTATTCGACGAGCGGCCGGGTAGGCTGTCGATCGTCCGCACTGGCGATCCGCTGCAACCATTCCGGGTCTGCACGACGCCGGCGGCCGATGATCATGTCGAGGTGGAGATGACATTTTGATCCGGATCGCGGCGGCCATCATCCTCGCGGGCGGAGCCGCTCTCACATCGCCCTCATGGTCTCAGAGTTTCGACGCGAAGGCGCGGGCGCTCGATGGCGATACCGTGGCCGTCGATTTCCGGTTGCTTGGGGTCGACGCATTCGAGCGCGGGCAGCTCTGTCGGCGCGCCTCGGGATGTTGGCAGTGTGGGAAGGCCGCACAGGATTTCGCCGCGAACGCCCTGCGCTCCAAGGCCGCGACGATCCGGCTCGTGTCTTCGTCTTCTTATGGCCGCCCCGTTGCGGTCGTTACAGTCGACGGCGCGGATTTGGGAGAGCGTCTTATCCGCGCGGGTCTCGCGACCCCGCAGGCGAGTTATCTCAGAGACGATCCCGCTCGCCTGCGCGCATATAATGCGGCCTTCGCTTCGGCCAGGAGGCAAAGGGCAGGGGCCTTTGCCGGAGACTGGATCGAACCGTCGCGCTGGCGGCACGGGAACCGCCTGAGCTGCGAGCGCTGATGGTCAGGCCGACAAAGTCGGGTCGGCCCACCAAGATGGTCCCTGCTCGAAATTTCCGTCCATCCTGACCAACGGCCCATCGGGCGCGTCGGCCACATAGGGGTTCACGAGCGGCATCACCGTCTCCTTCAGGCGCTTCTGTTCGCCTGCGATGCGCCCGCGCCGCTCCAGCAGATCCTCCAGCCATTCAAGATCGTCGAGCATCGACACCACGCCGCGGCCGGCGAGGCAGAAATAGATGCAGCGCTGAAAATCGTCGGCACCATCATTGCCCAGGATCTCCGCCAGCTTCAGCTTGCCCGCCGAAACCCCTTCATGCACCCAGCTTACCGCCTCGCGCAGCTCCCGCACCGAATAGTAGGCGTCCTCGACATGAATGCCGATCGCCGCATTGGCGATCATCCGACGGGTCGGCCGGTTCTCCATATCCAGCGCCGCATCCCGCAGCGTTATGTCGAGATCGAACAGGTGTCGGATGCTGGGCGTCGTCATGGCAAATCTCCTACTCATTAGAACGTAACGTGAACATGCGCGACCGTCAATTGTCCGCGTGCTTCCGTTGCGAGCGGAGCGCGCATCATGCCCATCAACGTCATCGTCGGCCTTCCGCACCTGAACGATGGGCCGATCCTTCAGCGGGCACGCGCGCTTGGCCGGACCGCGCTCATCTCGGCGAACGCGCTTTCACGTTGGTCCGAAAAGCGCGGCTGGCGGGAATGGACCGGATGGCGCCTGGGGCAACTCCAGAATGCACGGGGTTTGTCCGGCCTCTGCCTGGACTCCGCAGGCTTCGTCGCGACTGCGCGCTATGGTGGCTTCCCGTGGTCCCTGTCGGACTATGTATCGCTCGCGGCGGCCTATCCATTCCAATGGTGGGCAAGTGCCGATTACTGCGTCGAGGCTGAGATCGCGCGAGATCGCGACGAAGTCTTCGACCGCCTGTCGCGCACCATCCGCGCCAATCGCGACTGCCGCATCCTGGGCGAGGATGCCGGAATAGCCGACAGACTGATGCCTGTGATCCAGGGCCGGCGACCATCCGACTATGAGCGCTGTGTCGATGCGCTCTGGGGTTCGCTCCGCCCCGGCGCATTGATCGGTGTCGGAAGCATGTGCCGGCGCGATATTCACGGACCGGAAGGCCTGATCGCGGTCATCGACCATCTCGATCAGATTCTTCCGGCCGGTGTTCTGCTCCACGCATTCGGCGTCAAGGGCACGGCACTGCCCTTCCTTCTGCCTTTCGCACACCGGGTCGCGTCGATCGACAGCCAGGCCTATGGCGTCGGTGCGCGTCGGGCAGCCCTGAAGGCGGGGATCTCCAAGACCGATCGCGTCGTGGCCGATTACATGGAGCAATGGCTCGCCGGTCAGTACCACCGACTAACCGAGCGGCCGCGCCGCCTTCCGCAGCAACGGCCTACTGACGCAGATCCTCCGCCGATCGATCCCTGGGAGGCCGCAATCGCGCAGGCCCGTACCGAAATCCGCGATCTCATCGAGTCCGGCGATCTTGATCATGATGAGATGTTCGAGCCGTGGCTAGAGCAATGGGCGGCCGACATCTTCCATGACCAGACGGCGGAGCGGTGAAAGGGGAGGGGGAGTGGAAGGGTGAGCATCAGGCTCACCGAAAGGGTGCGCGTCGCGAGCAAGCGCGTGCACCGCCATTCTCACTAGGAGAACCGCCTTGACCGCATCGCACCCTGTCGGGACCGCCATGGTCCCGCTCGCCCGGATTGCCGTGGGCTATAATCCGCGCCGCTATTTCGACCGGAAGAAGCATGACGAACTCGTCGCCTCCCTGCGTTTGCGAGGCATGCTGCAGCCGATGCTGGTTCGGCCCGCTGCCGACCTGCCGGAGCATTTCACGATCGTCGCGGGCGGTCGCCGCTACCGGGCCGCAATGGAAGCCTTCGGCGAAAACGCCGAGGTGCCGGTCCTGATCCGGGAGATGACCGACCAGGAGGCGCTCGACGCGGCGATTGCCGAAAACGACGATCGCGATGATCCTTCCGAGACCGAGCAGGCGGACGCGGCCGTTCGCTATCTCGCGGCGTGCCAAGGCGACCGGGCTGAAGCTGCACGGCGGCTTGGCTGGTCCCGCGCAAAGCTGGACCGCCGGCTCGCGCTCGCCGACCTTTCCGAGACCGTCAAAACCGCGCTCGACGAGCGCCGGATCAAGGTCGGACACGCCGAATTGCTCGCCGCCGTTCCCGCCGACAAGCAGGACAAGGCGCTCGAGACGATCATCGCGGCCGGCCTTGACATCGCAAAGACCCGCGATCTTCTCATGAAGGTCACGCAGCGCCTCGCCGATGCCCTGTTCGACAAAACGGAATGCACCACCTGTCCGTTCAATTCAGGGACGCAGCGCGCCCTGTTCGACACCCATGTCGACGATGGCCACTGCACCAACGCTACCTGCTTCCAGCTAAAGACCGAGGCGGTCGAAGCTGCACGCCGTGATGCGGAGGCGGCCGCCGAGGCCGAGGACGCCGCCGCAGCGATCGAACACGATGACGCTCTCGCCGACGATGGCGACGAAAACGAGGACGGCGGTGAGATCGGCGGTCTGACCGATGACGCAGCGCCTTCAGCACCTCTGGTCGGTCGCGGAACCGTCGTGCGCAAGGTTTCCACCAGCACCGGGCCCAGTGTTACCGCAAAGTCCATCGCAGGCCGCACGACCGACCTGCGGGAGGCGACATGGCGCACGGCGCTCGCCCGCGGGCTGGCCGACGATCCTTTGAACGCCCAGGCGGCGATCCTCGTGGCAGCGCTGACCGGCACGCTTTCGCACATCAAGTCAGGCACTTTGACCTCGCGCGCTGCACTGCTGGTCGACGCCGCGTTCCCCGATCGCGGTTTCAAGGAAAAGATCGCAGAGATCCGCGAGCTATCGGAGGTTCAGGCCACCACGGTGCTGGCTGCGATCGGGGCAGCATATGCCCGGGACGTCCAGTCGTTCGCGCACGTCGCCGATCTCGCCGGCGCCTTCGGCATCGACATCCGGACAGTCTGGCAGGTCGATCGCGCTTTTCTCGAACGATACACGAAGGACGAGCTCAAGTTCATTGCCGCCGAGAGCGGCCTGGTCGCGCACATGGGCGAGAAGGCATTCGCAAAGTTGCTCGGCGCCAAGAAGGGCGACCTGATCTCCGGCATGTTGAATGCTGTCGGGTTCGATTGGGCTGGCCGGGTGCCAAGCGCGATGGCCCTCGATGGCCGCTATGCGCCGCCCAATTCGCTTCCGCCCGCCAAGGCCGACGAGGTTGTCACCGAACTGGCCGCCTGACCTCGCCCAACTTTCCAATCAAGGAATCCCACAATGCTGATCACCAATCTTCTGCCCATGCTGGGCAACTATTCGCTCGCCTTCGATCTTGTCGCCGGCGATGACGGTGTCGTTACCCTCATCATCATTCCCCGCGTCGCCGAAGGCAAAACGCACAAGGCCGAGGCCGGCGAGCTGCGTCCGATCTCGATCACAGCGACGGCCGCCGAGATCGATGCAGAGCTTGCGAAGGGCGCCGAGGGGGCGCTCGGTGGGCTGATTGCCACACGCATGGCGCTTGCCGATCAGATCGCGACCCAGCGGGACGCGGCCGAGGCCGCGCGCGCGGCGTCTGCGGAGGCGGCGAAGGCAAAGGCGGCATCGGCACCCGCCAAGCCGGTAGTCGCAGCGAGCACGCCGGCCGCGCCAGCGGCGGGCGCCCTGCCGGCCGATGCAAAATCGGAGGAGCCCGCCAGCCTCTGGTGATCGGAAGCAACCGACACCCTTTGCAATTCCAACAAGGACATTCCGATGCAGATCGACCATCTTGCCCGCGTCTACCGCTATGACGGTATCGACCTCCCGCAGCCGCCGCACCTTGCCAATGACCCGCAGGGGCTGCGCGCCTACCACGCCACCCTCTACCCGGCGATCCTCAATGCCGACCTGGTCGATGCCGGGGTTACTGGCGGTGTCCACGTCACCGAATATCGCCGAGCTGTCGGCACCAAGGGCTGACATGGCGCGCGTTCAAATGGCGGCCATCCCCGCCGCACCGCGCTGCACGCTGCTCCATTGGATCGAGAACGACCATGGCAACACTTCCGAACTCTCCCGGCCTGCCTGCAGCAAACAAGCCCAGGCCCTCCATGCGAAGATCATCCTCGACGCGGGCACGCGCGAGGATGGTCCTGCCGATCCTATCCCGCCACCCACAGGACTCTCCCTTCCTCCGCTCGGCTGATCTGGCAGGACGGACCGTCCATATCTCCCCTGATATTCCGGTGATGTTCGATCGACCTTTGGCGGCCCACCATAAGCTCGTCGGCAGTTGGGTCGCCTCGAAAGAGCAGGAGACAGTGCACCGCACGCGCCCTGAGGCGCGCCGACATATCGAACGGGTCTTCCAGACCGAGGTCCTCGAAAGCTTGCGGAGCTGCACGATCGCGGACCTGCGCGTCGTCGTGCTCAACGGCGAATCCTGCGGGGCGCCGGCGGTCGCGATCGTCTGCGACAGTGTCGGGCAGCTCGATCTCGGATGGATCGAGGACAGCAAGCGGCCGATCCCGTGGCGCGCGGCTGCGTATCGGGTGCTCGAGCGCACGCTCGGAAGTGCTCTCCCGATCTTCTGCTACGATGACCTCTTCGACAACATCTCGATGTACTATTGGGACGGCGAGACCGAGGACGCCGCTGCGCGCGAGGCCCTCGTTGCGCTCCATGGGGCTGACGACAGCGAGATCGCGGCCCAGACCATGCCGTCCGAAATGAACGCCAGGCGGCCAGAATGGATGCTCGCCGCGAGGGCAGCGCCCACGTCGAAGTTACCGACTGCCCTTCGTCGGGCTCTGCGCGAATTGCGGGATGCCCACGCGGCGCTCACCAATTTGCCTGACGAACATCACGCCTGGCGCCTCGAGATGGATGTTCTCTACGAATATGTCCCCGGTATCGAGGAATGTTCGCCGCTTCCGCCGCTGACACTCGTTCCCGTCGAACAGTTCGCGGTCGAGGTCGACGACGTCGGGCGTCACGGCATGGAATATGGTTTCATGGACGTGACGGGCCTTTGCCCAATGACGCACTCCACCGCGATCGATGTCTGGCATGCGTCACTCGCCGCCGGCGCGCGGCTGCTGCGGGCCGCCAAACATCTCATCGAACTCTATCCTCCCGAATAACGAGGCCGACATGACTGACCATTGCGTGCAGTTCGAGCGAACCGCAGGCGGCATGATGCTGACCAACGCCATCCTGCTCTACAGAAGCGACGGGGCTCGCGGCCTCGGCTCGCATCTTACCCCTGGCGAAGATGCCGAGGCATTCGCCAGCATCCATCAGATCGAGCACGACGCTATCGGCGCGCCGACCATCGCCGCTGGAACGCCTTTGACCCGGGCGCATCTGCGGCATTGGTCGCAGGCGCTCGGCCGCGTCGCCCCGCCGCAAATTCTCCCCGAAACGGTGCTTGTCGCCCATCCCGACCTGCTGGTCTGGTGGGTGCCCGCACAGGTGAGGACGGCCTATTTCGACCTCTCGGCGAAACTGGCTGGACTGCGTGCGCTTGGCGGCCGCGCGATCGTCCCGGTTGCCTATCCGGCACACGTCCTTGTCGCCACACGGCGCCGGCTTGGAGTCTTTGCGCTTGAGCGGAACGAGCGGCCCGCGGCCGAAACCGCCTTGCTTCATTCGCCGATCCTCAACGTCTTCCTCAACGGTTCCCTCTGCTGGGGTAACATTCCGAAGCCGACATCGCTGGATGTGTCCGCCATTCCCGAGTTCGAGCGCGCGCTTTTCGACTCCTGGTCGACCCATCCGAATCCGGGTCAGGAGCTGACGATCACGGGGAAGGGCGGTCTCGTGCGTCTCTGGGACACCCTCGCAGCGACCCGCGCGACCCGCTTCCCGGTCAAACGCTTGAGGCCGTTCCTCGGAGATCGTCGCCAGACCGCCCCGCGAGGCGCCGCCAAGGCCGACCCAGTGACGCTCGGCGACCTCATCTACGGAAGGTCCGGCCGATGACTGCCCTCGCCGAAGACCCGACCGCCGCCGCGGTACTGGCGGAGGCGCCTTGCTATCCCGTGCCGCCGGATGGGCGATCACCCGCGATCGAGGCCGTTCGCGAAGCCCGAGCAGGCAGCTGCCTCGCAATCGGCCGCGATGGTGTCTGCCTGATCTTGCGCCGGGCCTGGCTGGCTCTGGATCTGCCCGTGACACCGCCGATCCCGGCCTACCTGCCCTACGGGAGCATTGGAGTTCGCCGCGCGGACCTGCGTTGCGGCTTGATACCGGCGGAGCTGCTGCGGCAAGTCCTCGAGCACTTTCGCGCCGCGCTGCCCAACGAGGCCGCCGCCTTCATCCTCTGGGATGAGGCTAATCGGCGATTCTGGGTCGACTTCCCCCAGATCGACCGCGCGACGCCGTCACACCTCACTTATCGTCCGCCTGCGCTGCCGCCGCACCATCACCTCATCTGCGACATTCACAGCCATGGGCACGGCGCGGCCTTCTTCAGCGCAACCGACGACGCGGACGACGCGCACGCGACCAAGATCGCCCTGGTTGTCGGACGTCTGGGTCATACGGACGGCCCCGCATTTGCCTCGCGACTGTGCGCCGCAGGGATGTTCCTCCCGCTGCCGCGAAGCCCTTTTTTCAGGAGACGATCATGACCTCTGAGACGCCCCTTCGCCACTATCTGCCTGCGGCGCTCGGCAACCGCGCGATCAAAATCGTGCTTGTGGGATGCGGCGGCAACGGCGCGCAGATGCTGATGGGGCTCGCCTCGCTGGATACGGCGCTGCGGGCGATTTCGTCGCGTTCGCTCGATGTAACCGTCGTCGACGACGATATCGTCAGCGAGGCCAATCTTGGCCGGCAGCCCTTCTTCAGGTGCGACATCGGCAACTCGAAGGCCCGGACGTTAACCGAGCGGATCAATCTCGCCCACGGTCTGGCCTGGACGGCGGTGCATGGCCGGGCACCCGAGGCCGCGAAGCTCGACGGCACCGACATCGTCATCACTTGTGTCGATACCGCATCGGCGCGCCGGAGCGTCGGTGCGGCCATCGCCTCGGCCAGGAATGCGCCGGCCTATTGGCTGGATCTCGGCAACCGCGCTGGCGACGGGCAATATATCATCGGTTGCCCGAACGCTGAGCCCGAGGCCGGGCACCAGATCCTCCCGACAGTCCTCGAATATTTCCCCGAGGTCGCGAACGAGAGCCTGCCTGACGACGACGCGCCGTCGTGCTCGATGGCCGAAGCCCTCGAGCGCCAGTCGCTTTTCGTGAACCGGGTGGTGGCGAGCCACGCGCTGGCCCTTCTCTTCGATCTCGTTGGCCGCGGATCGATCGGCCACGCGGGCGCGTTCATCAATATCGCCACCGGGCAGGCCGTGCCGATCCCGCTACCGATCGCTGCTTGAATCTTCGGTCGAGCCCGAGGCCGGCCACGGGAGAAAGGGGAGGGGGAGAGGGCCGTTTGAGCGGATTTTCGCTCAAGACCGGAGGGCCATCCCATGACTTACGACGTCGCCATGCGCCACCAGCAGGCGCTCGACCCCAGCGCGCTGATCACCGTCGGCACCACCCTCCACGCGATCGGAGCCGCGATCAAGGATTGCCGCAACGCCGGCAAAGACGCCGAAACCGATCCCGCCGTGATCCTGCTCGTTCGCCACCTCAGCGCAGTGTGCGAAGATCGTCCGTCCAATCTCGAGCTTCGGCGCACCTGCATGGACCAGATCGCCGAAATCCGCCGAACGCCGGTCCTGCGCAACCTCGCCTATCGGGGCGTGAGCCATGACGAGGCCGCCAAGCGGCTCTTCCATTCGGAGGGCCGCACCGCAATGCGGCGCCTCGCCGACGCGCTGGGCCTATGCGACGGAACCTATGACATCCGCTCCAGCAAGGGCGGCCCTGCGGTTTCCGGCGAAATCACGCTCCATGGCGAGGAAGCATGGGTGCAGCTCTCGCTTGGCTGTTCGGGCCCGGGCCGGGAAGTCCTCTATCGCCGGGTTCGTGGCCGCGATGATCACTGCGGCGCGCGCAATCACTGGGCATCGGTCAATGATCTCATGGCGCCCGACCGTTTCGCCGACCGTCTGCGGCGCGACCTTCGTCTCACGCCGCCGGTCGAACAGCCGATGCGCCTCTTCGCCTGATCTCGACCGAGGCCGACCACATGATCCATGTCGAAAAAATCCCGCAGTTCGACCCCTGTTCGACTGCCACCTGGCTGGCCCGGGGCCGCGCACCGGAACATGCCGAAGCGATCGCGAAAGCCTGGCGCGACTTTCCGGACCTGGCGCCGACGGCTTCACCTGAAGATCGCATGGCGCGCACCCGCGCGCGCGTCCAGGCGATGAAGCCCGTCAACGACGCGATTGCCGCGCATAGCGAGGCCGAGCGCCAGGCGCGCAATTTCAGCTTCACCGAGGAGCGCGCCGTCTCAGGACGCGGTGATGAGCGCGATGCGGCGATCCTGCGTGGACGCGATCGTTATGGTTATGACTGGAATCTCGCGATCCGCTATGCCGATGGCTGGTACGCGGCCCATGTAGGTTGGAACCATTGTTCGCCGTCCAAGGCCGCAGAACGCCCGGCCTATGACTGCGGGTTCGCCGACGGCGGCGGCGACGTTGACGATCTCTTCGACGCGGCGCGCCGGGCCAATCGCGCTGCCGAACGAGCGCCCATCTCGATGCAGTCGCGGGGTGCGGTGCGATCGCTACCCTCGGACTGGCCGAAACCCAGCGACCGGCCCCGACCGACACCATGGTCGCGGCGGGTTATCATCCTGGGCGATCATCCGGCGGCGGCGCTCGGCCGAGGCGATATTTTGGAGCGCTATCGTAAGACAGGCGGCCGCTGCGGCGGTCACGCCATCATTCTCACCGCCACCAAGGGCTTCATATCCGGTGTGACCGCGCAGCCCGAGGCCGAGGAACTGACGGCGGAGCGGGCCGACGAGCTCATTGCCAGTCCCGAGCAGGAGGACCGGCTTCGCGCGCTCCTCGCCGGCATCGACATCGAGGATATCCTTGTCGCGCTGCACGGCGAATATCTGCGGGTTCTCGATACCCATTCGGCCGCATTGCCAACCTGTCGGAATCGCGAACGCACGCGCAACACGCCGCTGCAGGTCAAGGCGCACGCGAAACTCTGGATGGATCGAGGCCGCGAGGCCGGGAGCAATGTCGGCGCTGGCCACATCCGTTGGTCCAAGGCGACCAAGGGCCTGACTGCGAAGCTAGGCGAGCTGACGGCGCGCTATCAGGGGCCGGCGCCCGGCAAGGGGCATCTCGTCTCGATCGAACAGGACGGCACCCTCGCGCACGGCTTCATCGACCCCGGCGGGAAACCCCTCGCGCCGACGCTCATCGTCGGCAGCAAGGCCCGGTTGCGCGACGAGATGGCACGCGCGCTCCGCCTGTTCGGCGGGGCGACGAGATTTGCCGCCCGCTAACATTCGAGGATCCAAAACATGGAAACGAGCCGCAGCCAGCGCTGGCGCGAGCGCCGGGCGCTCTGGGCCCGCGATCTCACGGTCATCGATCCCAAATCCTATTCCGTCGAGATCATCGGACACGATGCCGCGCGCGCTTTCATTGCCCGCCATCATTATCTGCCGACCTATCCTGCGGCGCAGCTCGCGGTCGGGCTCTATGGCGCCGGGGCAGTCCTGGAAGGCGTCGCCGTCTTCGCCGTTCCGGCCACCGGAGCCGTAATCACGCGGCACACCGGCTTTGCCGATCCGCTACGCGGCTGCGTGCTCGCCCGCCTGATCCTGACAGACGCCGTGCCCCAGAACGGGGAGAGCTTCTTCGTCGCGCGGGCCTTTCGCCATCTGCGCCGCGAGAAGCCCGGAATCGAGGCCGTGGTTTCGTACAGCGACCCAAGCGCCGGACATATAGGCCGCGTCTATTGCGCGCTCTCGGCGGCGCACCGCGCCATTACGAGGCCGCGAACCGTCCTGCGCGCCGGCGACACAACGATCGCGGGGCGCACGCTCTCGAAGATCCGCCTTGGCGAGCGAGGCCATGCCGGCGCCATCGATCAGTTCGTTTCGCTTGGCCTGCCCAGGCCGGAGTTCGGGGAGATGCCTGCGACATGGCTTTGGCGGGTGCAACGCGAACGCCATCTCGTGCGCCATCAGCAGCCGGGTCTCTACGCCTATTGCTTCGAGCTCACCCGCGAAGCCCGCCGGCACGGCCGCGCACTGCCGCGACTTCCCTATCCAAAGGCCCTGCCGTTGGCGCACCCCACCTTTCAGTTCGATCTTCGCATCGAGGCCGAGAACCGCACAGCCGGCCGAGAATGAGGGGAGGGGGATCTTGAGGGTTGCGGCGATGGGCCGCGATCGAGGCCGAGAACTCCATGCACATCCCAAGCAACAGACGAGCGGTCGATACCATTCTGGTCGCCGCCCCGCCGCCCGTGGTCCTGGCCTATGGGATCGGTGTCGATTCCACGGCGCTGCTGATCGAACTCGAGGCGCGCGGCGAGGCGCCAGACCTGGTGCTGAGCGCCGATCCGGGCGCGGAGAAGCCCGAGACCTACGAATATCAGCGGATGATCGCCGCGTGGATGCACGCGCGCGGGATTCCCTATGAGATCGTCCGCTACGTGCCCAGGCGCTTCAAGCACTGGCCGCCCTATTATTCGATCCTCGCCAATGTCCTGACCAATGCGACTTTGCCGAGCATCAGCCTGGGACGGCATAGTTGCAGCCTCAAATGGAAGGTGGCGCCGCAAGACGCTTTCCTGAAGCAATGGGCACCGGCTCGCGCCGCATGGGCGAATGGGCAGAAGGTCGAGCGGCTGATCGGCTACGACACGTCGCCCTCCGATTCCCGGCGTCATGCCCATGCTGCCGGGCTGGACGATCCGCTGTTCCAGTGCCGCTATCCGCTGCGCGAATGGAACTGGACGCGCGATCGCTGCATCGCCCGGATCGAGGCCGCCGGTCTCCCGGTGCCGCCCAAGTCGAGCTGCTTCTTCTGCGGCGCCATCCGGCCCGATGAAGTACGCGCCCTGCCGGCGTGGTGCCTTCGCTTGATTGTCCTGATTGAGGCCCGCGCCGAACCGCGCCTGCGCACCGTCGAGGGATTGTGGCGCCGATCGACCAGGACCCGGCCCGGCAGGATCACCGATTTCATCCGCGCCGAGCGGCTGCTCCCCGAGGCCGAGATCGACGCGATCCGTCGCGATGCGCCGACCGATCTCATCCGTTTCCAGGACGCCGCCAGCATCGTGCCGATCGCCGAGCGGCCGACGATGGAAGAATGGATCGCGAGTTTCAACGCCGGCTTGATGGAGGCAGCATGACCAGCACCATATCCCGGATCGCCGAGCTCAATGACCGCGTGCGGCTCGGCCTCGATCGAAACGCGCGGATCGTGATGACGGCGACCTGTCTCGCCACATTGGCAGGCGGCGACCGCATCGTCAGCGAAGCCGTCGCCCAGGCCGCGGTACTCGCGGCCGTCCGGCGCTACGAATTCAAGCCTGATGACGGCCCGGAACGCAACTACGGGCAGTTCGAGCTCGAGGGTCACATCGTCTGCTTTCGCATCGATTATTACGATCCCTCGCTCGAATGGGGCTCGGAAGATCCTGCCGACGCCGCGGTGACCGTCCGTGTCCTGACGATCATGCTCCCCTGCGACGATTGAGCCGATCAGTCGCCTCGCCAATTTCCAACCAAAATGGAGGTAATCTTGCGCCGCATCACACCCGCGACGTCCGAGGACGGACAAGCCATTGCGATTGCCGTTGAACGCCTGCGCGAAGCCCGTAACCTGCTGCGCAGGGCGGGCGCGCGCCGCGCGGCATCGGCAGCAGGTCAGGCCATCAACAGCGCCGAAGGCGCCGCGCGGCACGTCGCGCACAGAATGCGGAGGACACACGCATGAGCAGGCACATTCTCCCGCCCAAGGCCGGCCATCCCGACGTCATCTGCGCGGCGGTAGGCTGGGACCGACCGCTCCAGACCTATTATGCTCAGGTGTGCTTTCGCACCGATGATGAGCCCGATGAAGGGGAAGCGCTGATCTGGCGGGGCACGGAACCGGGCGAGCTTCCCACGCCCGAGGCCGCGATCGCCGTTATCACGCCCTATGCGGAAATCCCGCCGAGGCTTGCCGAACAGCTCCTCGCCGACATGACCGCGACGATCGGCGAGAAGGATGGCCGGCACCAGGCCGAGGTCAAGCGGCGGCTGTTCGGCTCGATTCATTAGGATCGGGCCGTTCGAGGCAGAAACGCTTGCGCCCGGGTGTCGCCTCGATACCCTCTGCGCGCGGAGAAAACCGATGACGTCCGTACCGACAGATTATGATTCCGCCCGTGCGGCGCTGACACGGCTTATCCCGCTCGCCATGGGCGACACCGGGCAGGCGCGCCGCGTCGCGAACTTTCTGATGGCCTGGTGGAATGGCCCGGAGCTTGGTCATTTCGAGATCGCCGACATGTTCGGCCTCGACATCGACGTGGCAAACGACATCACGAGCGTGATCGGCTTTCTCGGCCAGAACGACCGCGGCGCCGTCTATATCGACGGTCTCGGTTTCGCCGAAGAGATGCAGGATGTCATTGCCCTGTGGCGGCCATCGGCAAGCGCTCCCCAGACTTGACACGCATCGCGTGATTGCGAGGCCCTGAAGTACCCGACGGCGCCGAAGTGGCGCGTCGGAGCGGCGCTGGCGCGCCTTACTCGGCCGAACGGCCGAGGAGAGGAGCGGGTGAGAGAAGGTGTTCGGACAAGGGGTTCGAGCGCACTTTCTCAGGAGACTTCCCATGAACATCGGCACCATCACCCAGAACGCCAGCGGCACCTACACCGGCAAAATCTCGACGCTCACGGTCGCGATCGTCATCGCCCTTCGCACCGTCCATTCCGCCAATCCGCGTGCGCCCAAGTTCGAGATCCTCGCGCTCTCGGCGGCACGCCAGTGGGTCCAGGTCGGCTCACTGTTCGAGCTGGCGTCCAATGCGACCGGCGAAATGTTCCTCAACGGCAAGATCGAGGATCCCAGCCTCGACAAGCCGCTCTACATCTCGGCGTTCCGTCAGGACGACGGCTCGTACAACATCGTCTGGTCGCGTCCCAACCGCCGCCGCGATGCGCCGACCGACACCGCCCCGGCCGACGACAGCCTGCCGCCGCTGCCCGGTGCGGACGAGCCGGCCAAGCCGAACGGCCTCGCCGGTACGGATGGCCTGGGTGAATCCTCGGCCGAGGGCGCGTTCGGCGGCGAGCCCGCGCAGGGCAATGGCCGCCGTCGCCGCACGCCCGAGATGGCCGACTGACGATCCTCTCTCCCTGCCGCGCGCGTCCCTCCGGCGCGCGGCAACCCCGCAGGGCTCGTTTGCCTCACGGCAAGCGGGCCCTGCCTTCGTTTCCCTGTGACCGTGTCCTCAGCTATCGTCCTCGCGCGCGCGACAGAGAGGACTTGAAATTTATCCGGAAACTCCGTACTTTCCGGACAGGAGAATCACCATGCCCCAGACTGTCAGTTCCGTTGAGGCGTCAAAGGCCTTCGGCCGCATCAGCCGCCAGGCGCTGGTTGCGCCCCTTACCATCACGCATCATGGCCACGATAGCCTCGTGTTGATGTCGGCCGCCGAATATCAGCGGCTCAAGCGGCGCGATCGCGAGGTCTTCACGTTGACTGACGTGCCGGAGGAAATCGTGGAGGGGGTTCGAGCGGCGCGAGCGCCGGCAGAAGCCGCTGCCTTCGATCACGAGGTCGAGTCCTGACGAGTGCAAATTCCCGATCCAGTTCCCGGCCTCGTAATTCGCTACTCGTATCTCTGGAGCCATGAAGCAAAGGCAGGTCACGAAGAAGGCAGCAAAGACCGTCCCTGCGCCGTGCTGCTCGCGACGACAAATAAGGCAGGCGCCAAGATGGTCACCATCCTGCCAGTGACCCATACGCCGCCGTCCGACACGAGCCTTGCCGTTGAAATTCCGCACGCGACGAAGGTTCGTCTCGGGCTCGATGATGATCGCTCGTGGGTCGTCCTCACGGAGCTCAACTATTTTCAATGGCCCGGGCCCGATCTTCGGACGGTGCCCGGCGATCCATTGGGCGAGGTTGCATACGGTCAGCTTCCAACCGCCTTCTACGAAACCATCCGCACCCGCTGGCTCGCCGCCTACGACGCCGGCAAGGTCACGCAGGTCAAGCGTACCTCCTGACCAGTATCGGCCGCGCCCGCATTTGCCACGCGGCGCGGATCATCGCGACTTCGGAGTGAGAACACATGGGAACGAACCAGCGGCACGGCAATCGGGCGGTGAGCACGGCCGAGACCTTGAGCGACAAGCAGCGGGCCGATCTCGCGGGCGCGCGACCTACGGACGAAGAGATCGCCGCCGACCGATGGGCTGATGAGCATGATACCGCGCGCGAAAGGTCCCGCCGCGCGAAACTCCGTCTGCCATTTCGCGCCTGAGGCCGCCGAGGCCGAGCAATACGAGGCTCTGCCCTCAATCCCGATCGCTGCGTCTAGCGGGCCTCGCCGAACGGGCTTGCCCGTCACCGATTGCTGAGCACGAACTCCTGAGGGCGCTCCGCCGCCGGCGCCGGGGTCAAGAGCAGCGCGCCGCGCGATCGTCCATCGGGTAGAGCCCCGCCGCGGCCAGCAGCCTTCCTTCGCCTGTTCCTGACACCTGCGGCGAGACGAAGACGTCCCGCAACCCCATCCGGTCGCCCGTGTTGCCGCTTCGCGGCTGCCCGCGCCAACTCCCTCCAGGGGTTCCCCTCCGCTGACGCTACGGTGCGGACCCTCTCCGCACGCCGCTCTTCGGTGTCACCGGCGGGAAGGCCGCTGGACCCAACGAGGAGCACTACAATGAACAACGTCAATCTCGCCGGCCGCGTCGCCAAGGACCCCGAGACCCGCGGCGCCGTCACCACCCTCATTGTCGCGACCGATCGCGTGAAGCTCAGGGACGGCAAGACCTATGTCGACGACGCCACCGGCTACACCGCCAAAGAGACAGAGTTCCACAAGGTCACCTGCTTCAACGGCCTCGGCAAGGCCGGCGCCTCGCGCAAGAAGGGCGATGTCGTCGCCATCACCGGCCGGCTGCACTATTCGAGTTGGGAGGATCGCGACGGAGTCACCCGGTACGGCTGCGAGATCATCGCCGACAAGATCGACTTCTTCTGACCCGGTAGAGCGGCGCCTGCGGGCGCCGCCCTTCAGCTCAACTGGCCCGGGAAGTTCGCGCGTCGCCCCGTCTCGAGGTTGTGGACCATGTTCTCGACGCCGATCGCGTAGAACTCGCCGACATGGAAGCTCGCCCCATCCCGGAGCTTCCACTCCTGATCGGTGACGACCTTGATCACGCTGTTCACCAGCGCGATCACGTCCTGCTCCGCCAGCGGATAGAGGATCGGCTCGATCTGCCACAGGCGGTCGCCATGAATATCACGTTGCCGCAGGAGCTGCTGATAGACGGCGAGTTTCGCCACCAGCCCCGGTGGCTCATTGCCATGCAACAGTGCAGCATATCGCGATAGACGCTCCTCATAGTTCGCCTGAATCTGGGCCTTCACTCTTCATTCCTTCAACATTGCCTGCGGCGTCGGTGCTCGATCATTTGGCGCATCCCGGCCCTTCGACAGGCTCAGGCCGGGACCGGCGCTCTACTCGCCTGCGGCTCCCGGAGCCACGGCCTTGCCGCGTCTCCGCCCTGCCGGGTTACGATCACCTTGCGGGGGTGATGGGGAGGGGGTTTCTCCTGGGACAGTATGGAGCGATTTGCTGTTAACCCGGCCGCCGCGCGGCCGGGGCAAATCCAATTCTCTCTCTAACATCTCGGTATCAGACAAGCTTCATCGCCGTAGTGTGATGTGCCTTGGGGGGCTTTCTCAAGGATGCGCGGTCCCCCCAATTTTCCCGGGACCGTCGCTGCGCTCTGGCCCCAAGAAAATCGGTTCCCCCACGCCCCGCCGAGGCGGCGCGGGGACTTGTCCCCGCGTCCCTGACAAAGCCCCGTCGGCCCATCCGATGAGATTTCATCTTTCATCCAATCCCGGATGAGAGATCGACTTGTTCGGAGGCTTTTATGACTTCTTTCAACAATTTCGCCGACCTTGCCAGCTTCGTCGCCGCGTCGCGTGAAAATGACGGACTGACCCAGACCTACGAGGGCGCGTTCATCGAACATAGCGAGATGGCCAAGCTCAGCATCGTCGAAGCGCCCGAAGCACTTGACATGCCCGATCCCGAGCAGGTGCGGGCCGCCACCGAGATGATGATGCAGACCATGTTCGACGTGCTGCGCGACACCCGCATGGAGCCGTTTGCGGCCGATCTGGCGTGGGGTTTCGCCAACAGCTTCCATGTCGTGGCGAAGCGTATCGAGGGCCGCGAGGATGACGCCGCCAAGAAGCTCGGCGATCTCGCACGCAGCTATGATCCGTCCGAGATCTACGCGACCGAACTCGAAGACACCCAGCTCCTCTGCCAGACCCTCCAGGGTTGCCGCGAGGCGATGGAATGCATGCGCGACCATGCCGCCGAGGTCTATCGGGTCGAAACCGGCAAGCCCTTCTCGCCGGTGCGGGGAAGCCGGGTTTCCAGCGCGCTTACCGCATCGATGATCGAGGCCCGCGACTATCTTGCCTCGAAAGCCCGGGAGCGCCGCGAGCAGTTCGCCCCCGAAGGCCCGGTCGTGGCGTTCTCCGGTGGTCAGGTGTGGGAGGACGTGGACCTGCTCTGGAACGGTCTCGACAGCATCAAGGCACGCATCCCGGAGATGATCCTCGCGACCACCGCGCAAGCGAAGGGCTGCGATGCCGTGGCGCACGCATGGGCGGCATCGCGCGGCGTCAAGGTCATCCAGTTCCGCCTCGATCGCAGTCAGGGCAACCGCGCCGCCTTCGTCCGCAATGACCGCATTCTCGGTCTCAAGCCGGTGGAAGCCGTCATCTGCGAAGGCTCGGGCATCCAGCAGAACCTCGCCCAGAAGCTGCGGCAGGCGGGGGTGCCGCTGCACATCGTCCGCCTCGCGCACCAGCGCACCCAGCGCAGCGCGTGAGTGCTCGCTTGGAGGGGCTCCGGCTTCGGCCGGGGCCTCTCCATCTTTTTCTGCGTGGACATGCGGCGCTCAGGGGCATCGAGCCCCTTCGCGCCGCGGGGGACTGAGCGCTGGCGCGCTCGCGCAATGGCCACCATTCGCACTGACTTCGCCCCGCCAGGCGGCCAGAGGGGAGAAGGGACGGGTGCTGCGTTCAGCAAGGGAGGACGAGATGTCCATTGTGTTTCGCATCACCACATCGGCCGACCATCAGGAACGCCAGACCGCCGTCATCAACGCCCGCCAGCTCGCCGCCTTCCGGGAATTTCTGCGCGGCCAAGGCGAGCGTCTCGACATGACCCTGCTGGATCCAGATTTCGCGGAGGACGACTATCTCTCCTATCGGTTCGAGGCGCGTGTCTGCCCGCTGGCGCTCGCCAGCATCGCACGCATCTTCGACTATCAGACCGATGTCATCACGGTGCTGGATGAGGCCCAGTTTCGCGGCCGCCGGGTCAGCGTCTATCGCGAGGGCGACACTGGCCCGATCACCCTGTCGGTCGGGCTGACCTCCGATCTCGGCCTCGAACTCGATCTGGCCTATCAGAATGCGTTCCCGCTGCTCGAAGGGCTTGGACTGCGACCGGAGAGCGTCGGCGAAATCCCGGTCGACAATGTCCGTGCCCGCCTCGCTGATCCCGCGATCCGGCGCAGCGTCGAAGCGCAGGGTGCAGCCCCATACCTGTCCCGGCTCGACCGCCTGATCGCGACCGGAGATCTTGACGACAGTTCCCGTCTGGAATGGGCATAGCCTCCGCCCGGACCAGACGTCGCGAAGGGGCGCGTCGCCGCGCGCGGCGCGCCCCGCAATGCCGCTGCGAGCCTATGCCGCGACCGGCGTTCGCGGTGTCAGCAGGGTATCGATCGCGCGCTGCAATTGGTCGGCGGCATCGACATCGTTTGTCGCCGCCAGATACTCTTTGGCCTGCCGCATCAATGCCAGCGCAAGCGCCCGTGTCACCGTCGGGTCCGTCTCCGAGAGGTCCATATCGCTACCTCGAGCGCGGTCCATCCTCGCGAGCTTCCGGGCCGTCGCTCCTCCCCGGAGAGCTCCCGCGCCGTGCGCGGGAGCCGGGGCTGGTAACACGTCGAGACATGCGCCTACGCTTTTAGTGCCAAGGCACCTGGACATGTGCGCAGGCACCCCGGCGTGAGATCACACCGAGCTGCCTTTCTCGACGGGATTACCAGTCCCGGCGCCGCAGCCTTCGCAGCGCAATCCGGCGCCTAACACAGACCTCCTGTGACACCAAGGCGAAGTCGTTTCGGCCCTGTCCAGCACCCTCCCGGATCAGTGGATTGTCCATCCGCTCCGCCCGCTGGCCGAGATCGGTGAAGGGTCCGTGCACGCCGTTCTCATAATTCGCAAAAGCCATGATGGGGCGGCGTTTCATCGTGACGACACCGGCTCGCTCGCGTGCCGCACGGACCCGTCGGTCCGCGCGCCGCTACGCCTTGCCGGAGGCGCTTCCCCGAGAGGAAAAATCTCTCACAGTCTTCCCATTCTGTCGGGCGGACGAGACCGTCTCAAGCCCGGCGGGGCCCCACCATTTTCTTCGGCGGATCGGGCGCTGCGCATCAATCTCGAACGACGGTGGCCGCCGAAGAAAATCGTGACCCCCACCGCCGCTTTGCGGTCGCCGGCAAGCCGGCGAGGCCTGACACGGTCCCGCCCGCCCGACGCCATTCCCCTGTCATTCAAGACGACAGGAGACGAACATGCAGACGATCACGAACATCGCCGCCGCCGATCAGCACGCCGCCTACTTCGCCGCCGTCGCCAATGCCGAGCGCCGCGCGATGCACAGCTACTTCGACCAGCATGTGGTCGAGGACGATGAGCTGGGGTTCCTCGCCATTGACGAGGGCGACTACGGCGCGCTCGGACAGGCGATGATCGACCGGATCGTCTACACCGCGCCGGGCGGCATCATCGACGAATTCTGAACGATAGGGGAGGGGCTGCGGCCTCTCCCCTTTTTTTGCTGGGAGAGGAACGGTCACGGGGGGCATCGAGCCCCCCATGACCGTGCCGCGGCGTTGCCGCGGCGGGGGATGATTCAGGCCTTGAGCCGCTTTTCGACTTCCTCGAAACCCAGTGTCTTGATGCGGGCCGTCAGATCGGCGAGCCGCTTAGGTTCAAGCTTCAGCAGTCCGGATTTCTCGATCGTCGCGATCGCCTGCTCGCGCTCTTTCTCTTCGAGCTTCCTGCGCCGCTCTTCCAGCCGGCGCTGATCCTCTTCGAGAGCCTGTCTCTCCTGTTCCAGTGTCTTTGCCATAGGTGCCTCTTGTGAAGGCTAATCGGGCTATGAACTGGCTGAACATAGCGCTGGTTGGTGAGGGCAGGAAGAAGAAGATTCATGGGGCTGGGCGCATCGGGCCTGCGCCCGACGACGGCTCTATTCGCTAGGGCTCCCGATGCCCTTCAGGCAACGAGAGCCCAACCTCACGGAGCCAAGGCATGCGCCTTGTCTCCGCCCTTCGGGTCACGATCCTCGCCTTTCCAACGCGGCCCTTTGGCCGACGTTGATGCTGCGCATCGGGGCTTTTCGCGCCCTGATCGGATCGGTGACACCGGCCTCGCGCGTTCCGCCTCACGGCGGCGCGTACCTCGCCGGTCCCGGCAACCGGCTCCTCTCCGACGACATCGTAACAGGCCCAGGGACAGGGGATCGGGCTCTTGGGATTAGCACACCCTACGCACCTGAAGGTGCATGAGTTCCGTTGTTTCACAACGGGTTAGCGCGGAAGGAAAGGAGACTACGTTGTAGTACGAGCTGGTGGGCGGGCAAAAACGGCGGAAATCAGCCATTCGCGCGTAGTCTGTGAGACTACGGCCTGCTGGTCCATGACGATCAACTTGCCGGAACCGGGCCGCTCGGCTATAAATAGAGCCATTCTTCAGTCCCCACCAGCCTCCCTGCTAGGAGGTTGGTCTTGGCTACCAGTTACCGGCATTACAACGTCCGCCTGGAGCGCGCCCAATGGGACCGCCTCAGCGTGATCGCCGCCGAACAGAAATTGAGCGTCGCCGACGTCATCCGGTCGGCCCTCAATGTCTTCCTTTCATCCTCCGACGTGCTGACCGCGAGCCAGCGCCGCCTGGCCCGGATCAGCGAGTTCCAGCAGCTCGTGCTCGACGTCATTCTGCGCGAGCAATATCCTGAGCTTCGCGACCGCCTCGTTGCCGAAACCGACAAGCGCCTGGTGCAATATCATGGCGCGTGAGGACATCCGCTCGAACGGGAAAAACATCCCGCTGACCCACCACTCTGCGCGCGGCCGCGTGCAGCGAAACTCGGGCAATTTCACCCGCGGCTCACAGCTTCTCACCCACGAGATGCTGATGTGGTTTTCGGGCGCGCGGCTGCCCATCATGGTCTGGTTCTTCGCCTTCCTCGCGGCCTGGTTCGTCATCCTCTCGATCCGCCTCGACGAGCACGGATTCCAGCTCGTCTGCATGAAGATCTATTCGGCGCTCTGGAACTGGGTCGACCTCAATCCCAACAAGCGCGTCAACGTCACCCTGCCCAATGGCGAGATCTACAAAACGGTCATGCCCGTGGTGCCCTATATCCCGGCCGTGCAGCAGGCCTGGGAGACCACCATCCGGGCGCTGATCGGCTCGATCCTCGTCTCGGTTTTCGTGGTCGCGCCACTCACCATCTGGTTCGTCGACATCTCGCGCAGGCGTGGGCGTTCGATCCTTCAGGAACGCCATGAGCGCGGCGCCATGCTGGTCGATCGCGCCGTGCTGGTCTCCGAAATCGCGCAGCACAATGCGGAAAAATTCGCGGAGGACGCGCGCGAGTTCTTCCCCGGCCGCTCGTCCGCCGCCGTGCTCAAATTGCCGTTCGCGACACGGAAGGCGGGCGGCATCCACCATCCCTATACGCTCGCCGGCATCCCCTATCCGCACCGCCTCGAGCAGTCCCATTCCATGCTGATCGGCACCACCGGCGCGGGCAAGACCACCGAGCTCAGGAGTCTGGTCAGCCAGATGCGCCAGCGCCAGGACAGCGCCGTGATCTTCGATCTCACCGGCGCCTATGTCGAAGCCTTCTACGATCCCATGCGCGACACGATCCTGGACCCGATGGACCAGCGCTGCCCGGCCTGGTCGATCTTCAACGACTGCTCGACCTACAGCCATTTCACGTCGGCCGCCGCGGCGCTCATTCCCTCCGATGGCGGCTCGTCCGAGCCCTTCTGGGCGCTCGCGGCCCGCACCCTGTTCATCGAGATGTGCGTCCGGCTTCAGGAGCGCGGCCAGACCACCAACCTGGCGCTCGCCGAGAACCTGATGACCGCCGATTTGAAGCGGGTGCATCGCTTCCTCGCGAACACCATCGCCGACCCGCTGACCGCCCCGGAAGCGGCCCGCATGGCGGAATCGATCCGCGCCGTCTTCAACACCAATGCGCAGGTCCTGCGTTTCCTGCCCGACGAAGGAGAGCCGTTCTCGATCCGGCACTGGATGACCACCGAGCGCGCGCCCGGATCGATCCTGTTCGTCACCTCCGACTACGACGATCTGGAGATGAACCGGCCGCTGCTGACGCTCTGGATGAACATCGCCATCACCAGCCTCATGACGCTGCCGCGCACGCGCAGCTTGCGGACCTGGTTCATGTTCGATGAGGTCGGCGCGCTGCACCGCCTGCCTGCGATCGAGAAGGGCCTGCAGACCGCGCGGAACTTCGGCGGCGCAATGATCCTGGGGCTCCACAGCTTCCAGAAGCTGGTCGAGGTCTATGGCGAGGAAGGCGCGCGAAATCTCGCCTCGCTCGCCCGCTCCAAGCTCATCCTCGCGACCAGCGAGTTCAAGACCGCCGAGGAGTGCTCGCAGTACATCGGCAACCGCGAAGTGCGGCAGATGGATGAGGCCTATAGCTACGGCTACAACAACAATCGCGACGCCTCGACCCTGACTCCGCGCAAGCAGGTCGAGCCCCTCGTGATCCCCGACGACATCACCAACCTGCCCTCGATGCACGGGTTCGTGAAATTCCCCGACGGTTTCCCGGCCGCGCGCATCCTTCTCGAATGGAAGAACTACCCCATCGTGGCGCCGGGCTTCCTGAAGCGTCCCGTGATGCAGCCCGTCCGGTCCAAGCGCGGGGAGGAGATTTTCGACGAGGAGGGCGGTGAGGCCGGCGGCAGGGACGGCGCCGTCCAGATCGTGGATGAGGTGGTCGAGCCAACCAATCTTGCGAAGGAAATGGCGGCGCGGATCCTGCAGTCGCCGAGCGAGGACCAGGCCGCCGAAACCCATCGTACCGCCCCGCGTAGCGATGACCGGCCGGTGCCCCCGCAGGCGAAGGGAGCGGGCGGCGGCAAGGAGGACGGCGCGCGCGGCAGGGACGCCCAGCAGGAGACCGGCCAGCGGCCCGCCGACGACCGGCGCGGACCGTCACCGCAGGCGCCGCAAGTCGAGGATCAGACCCTCATCGAACTGCGTCAGGGCTTCGCCGCGGGCCGTGACCAGGACGATCTCGACATGGGGATCTGATCCATGCTCTCGGTCGCCGCCGTCCGTTCCGCATCAGGCGCCGCGAACTATTTCGCGAAGGACGACTTCAAGGACAATTACTACACGGCCGATGGCTCCTCCGAGGTCAGTGCCTGGGGCGGGGCAGGGGCCGAAGCCCTCGCGCTTGAAGGCGAAGTCAGCCGCGAAAGCTTCGAGCAGATTCTGAGCGGCGTCCTGCCGAGCGGAGAGGGCGTCGCCCAGGTCGAAAACCGGCGCAACGGTGTCGACCTCACCTTCTCCGCGCCCAAGTCCGTGTCGGTCATGGCCTATGTCGCCGGCGACAAGCGGGTGCTCGCCGCCAACATGGTCGCGGTCCAGAAAACCATGGCCTGGGTCGAGAAGAATCTCGCCGAAGGGCGCAAGGACGTCGAGGGTCGCAAGGTGCCGGTGCCGACCGGCAAGCTCGTCTATGCGCTGTTCCAGCACGACACCAGTCGCGCGCTCGATCCGCAGGCCCATGTCCACTCCGTCATCGCCAATCTGACCCAGATGCCCGACGGCAAATGGCAGGCGCTGCACGCCGACAAGATCTGGTCGAATAACGCGGTCGTCGGGGCGATCTACCACGCCTACCTGCGCGCCGGGCTGGAGAAGCTCGGCTACCAGGTCGAGCTCAAGGGCAAGCACGGCACGTTCGAGATCATGGGCGTGCCCAAGGCGATCATCGATGCCTTCAGCCAACGGCGCGAGGCGATCCTCGAGAAGGCGGCCGAGCTCGGCATCGTCTCGGCCAAGGGGCGCGACGGCGTGACCACCACCACCCGCGATCCCAAGCTCAATGTCGAGGACCGCGACGGGCTCCTCAAAGGATGGATCGACAAGGCGGCGGAGCTCGGGTTCGACGGCAAAGGACTGCTCGCCTCGGCGCTGGCCCGGGCAGGGCAGGGCGCCGCCGACAACAAGCTGGAGCGGGGCTTCCGGGCGGTCACCGACGCGATCGCCGGCGCGCGCGATCTCATCGGCGGCTTCCTTCGCTCGCCCGATCCGCTGATCGACAGCGGCCTTGCCCGCGCCACCAAATCGCCGGCCGTCGCCCGGACGCAATTGGCGGTAGCCTCGGCCGTCCGCATCCTCGCCGAACGCGAGGCGGCGTTCGACGTCAACAAGCTCTCCAAGACCGCGCTGGACCTCGGCCTGAAGGGCGTCACCATCGAGACGGTCGAGCACCGGATCGAGCAGCTCTACGACAACCGCCAGCTAATCCCCGGTGTCGCCCGCGCCGGCGACAAGGGCGTCCGGATGGTGACCACCCAGGAGGCGCTGCGCACCGAGGAAGCCGTTCTCAAGGCGGTCGATGCGGGCGTGGGCAAGGCGGTGCCGATACTCCCCGCGCAGGATGGGCCCGCCCGCCTGCAGGAGGTCGCCGATCGCCCGCTCAATGCGGGGCAGCTCGCAGCCGCGACCCTGATCCTCTCCTCCGAAGATCGGACCGTGACTGTCCAGGGCGTCGCCGGCGCCGGGAAGTCGACCATGCTGCAGGCGGTTGCCCGGATCGCGGAAGGCGAAGGCAAGGATGTGCTGGGCCTGGCCTTCCAGAACAAGATGGTCGCCGACCTCGCCGAAGGGGCCGGGATCAAGAGCCAGACGATCGCCTCGTTCGTGCTCGCCAACGAGCGCTACCTGACCGAGCGCGATACGCCGCGCTACGAGGAGGCGCGCGAGCGGCTCGGCGGCGCGATGCTGGTCGTGGACGAGACCTCGATGGTCTCCAGCGCCGACATGCTGAAGCTTCACAGCATCGTCGAGGCGCTCGGCATCGACAAGCTCGTGCTGGTTGGCGATCGCCAGCAGCTCTCCTCGATCGACGCCGGCAAGTCCTTCGCGATGATCCAGGCCGCCGGCGGCACGATGGCCCGAATGGACGAGAATATCCGTCAGCGGACCGACACGCTGCGCACCGTCGCCGCGCTCGCCAATGTCGGTAAGGCGGGCGAGGCGATGAAGGTGCTGGGCGATAACGTCCACGAAAGCGCGAACCCGCCCGAAGAGGCCGCCGACAGGTGGCTCGCGCTGGGGGCGGACGACCGTGCCGCGACCCAGGTGTTTGCGTCTGGCCGGGAGTCCCGCGCCATCATCAACCAGCGCATCCAGGACGGCCTTGCCGCCGAGGGCACCGTGCGGGGCGAGGGCATCCATCTCATCGTCTATGACCGCGTGAACCTGACCCGCGAGGAGCTTCGCTACGCCGCCAGCTATCGGCCCGGCCTCACCCTCGATGTCGGCCGCGGCGGCGCGCAGGACGTCGGGCTCGCGCAGGGACGCTATGACGTCTCCAGGGTGCTGCCCTCGGGCAAGGTCGAACTGGTCGATGGGCGCCGCAAGATTCGCTTCGACCCGCAGCGCCTCTCGCCCACCGAAAAGCGGGACCGGCTCGAACTCACCGAGAAGAAGGATCTGCATGTCCGCGAGGGGGATCGCATCCGCTGGACCGCGAACGACAAGCCGCGCGACCTGCACAACGCGGCGCTCGCCCGGATCATCTCGGCCGATGCCTCGGGCATCACCGTCGAGACGGCGGGCAATCAGACCCTGACATTGGCGCCGGGCGATCCGATGCTCTCGCGTTTGGACCTCGCCTACGCGCTCAACATGCACATGGCGCAGGGCATCACCACCGACAAGGCGATCACGGTCATGGACAGCCATGAGCGCAACCTGTCGAACCAGCGCCTGTTCAATGTGGGCGTGACGCGGGTGCGCGACGAACTCACCATGATCGTGGACGATAAGGAAAAGCTCGAACGCCAGCTCGACCACAATGCCGGCAACAAGACCTCGGCCCTAGAGACGGTCGGCCGCCTCGATATCGACGGCAAGAAGGGCGGCGCCAAGCCGGTGAAGTTCGATCCCGGCCCGATCGACGGGATCAACCTCGCGGATCAGCCGGACATCCTCGCCGATCTTCCCCCCATTCCGGACGGGCCGCTTGAGCCCGCAGCACCGATCAAGGGCGACGGCCTCAAGGCGCCCCCGGATCTCAAGCCCGAAAAGGCAGACCTGCTGCCGCCGCTGCCCGAGCGCAGCCTGGGCCTTGATCTTTGATGACGAACGGTCGGCGCGGTGCCGGCTGAAAGCAAGGAGAGTGACGATGGCATGGGATTTTGACGAAGGCGGCAAGTTCGGCAGCGAGAAGGCCGCCGAGGACTATGCCCGGCGCAACGGCCTCAGCAATGCGGACTTCCGCACCCGGCGCAAGGGTGATGAGGTCGAGCTGGAGATCCGCCGCTCCGCCATCGACGGCCGAAACCTTCGTGACGCGGGCGAAGGCCGCAAGGGCGGTTGGTTTTGATCCGGACGTCGGCGGCCCGGACATTCGGCAGGAGGCGGCTGTCCAATGGGCATCGATGATCGCGACTATATGCGAGCGCGCCACAGACAGCGCGCCAACCGGACGAGATGGAACGAGGGTAGGGGGCGGATCGAGGCGGCCTGGCTTGATCCGCGCCACCAGCGATATCGCCGACAACCGTCTGCGGCGGCGATCGCTGTCCGTTTCGCCCTGCCGGTGCTGAGCCTGCTGCTGATCCTGATCCCATTCTATGGGGACGCGCAACGTCATGGCTGGATTCCTGATCTCGAGCCGGCGCAGCCGTTTCCGGAGAGCGGGTCGGTTACGGTTGGGGCCAATGTTATCGGTCTGATCAAACGCAGCAATCTCACGATCGAGGCAGCCGATTCCAACACGGTGGTGCAATTGGTGGACCCGGATACGAACGCCCATGCACTGTCGATCTATGTTGCCGCCAATGACCGGGTGTCCCTGCCGGTGCCTGCGGGTACGTACCGGGTCCGCCTGATCGAGGGGCGGAAGTGGCACGGCGCGAAGCGCTATTTCGGGCCGAACACATCCTACGAGACGGTGGCCAGTCTGATAGAGTTCACGCCGACGATGGGTCACGTCATCGACCTGCATCGTCGGCCCGGCGGCAATCTGGAGACGCGGATGATGGGCTCTCGACCAGCGCCGCTTTGACCGGGGCGGCCCGCCCCACCAGAACCTAAGATGCCATCAATGACACTTTACCCCGAAACGCCTGGTAGAGTGTCATTGATGACAATCATTCGACGAGGGAAAGTGCGTCCATGATGCTTGGGCCAGGCAGGCATGTTAGCGAGGGCGACCACCATAACGACGAGAATCGCTACCTGAATGCCGCACCATATCTTCTATTCCTGGCAAAGCGACACGGAGAACCGGATCGGTCGCGGCTTGATTCAGTGGGCGCTGGACCGCGCCATTCGAACCGTCAATGCGGACGCCGACGTTGATCCCGCCGATCGTGAGCTTCGCGCCGATCGCGACACTGTGAATGTGCCGGGCATGCCGCCGCTCGCGGACACCATCTTCGGAAAGATCGACCGGGCGGTCGCCTTCCTGTCCGACCTCACGCACGTTGCCACGCGCGCCAAGGGCCAGCTCTCGCCCAACCCCAATGTCCTGCTCGAGCATGGCTGGGCGCTAAAATCGCGCGGGTGGGGCAGGATGATCGGCGTCATGAACACAGCGATGGGCCATCCCGACGAGCATCCTCTTCCGTTCGACCTCACCCATTTCAAACGGCCGATCCTCTTCCACTGTCCGGCCGACGCGACCGACGAGGAGCGCCAGGCGGCGCGGGCAGGGCTTCAGAAGGATCTGGAGAGCGCTCTTCGCCTGATTCTCGACGACGAGGTTCTTATGGCGGCTGCGCCGCCGGCCGAACCTCACCCTCATGATGTTGAGCTGTTGCAGCGGTATCGCCAGCAAATCCCGGAGCTGCTGCGCCAGTTCCTGCGCGAGCATAATTTCGGGACGCCCTATCCGCGCAAGGCACTCGATCCCCTCGATGATATGGCTGCTACCTGGGCGGGCGCTGCCTTCGATTTCGAGGACACCGCGCTACAGGAGGCCGCCATGGCGCTTCGCGCGGCGAACACCTCTCTCATGGAGCTGGTCTATGAGCGCATCCATGTGATGGACCGGAACCCCAACATGGTCTGGCCGAAGACCGACTATGACGTGCGGCACGGCACGCAGCAGGTCACCCTGGATGCGATCCGGGAACTCAATGCGCGCGCCGGAACGCTGATCGGCGCGATAGATGCGTTCGAGAAGGTTGGGCGCTCCCGAATTCGTGTCGCGCCGCCGGCGCCAACGGCGCCGCAGGTGGATCCCCGCTGGGAGGCCGCGCGGACCGCGATTTCAGAGCTGGCGGCGGACCGGATGCGAGGAGGGCTTCCCGAGATCGTCGCCATGCCCAGCATGACGCTGCGCATTGTGCCGCTCGCTGCGATGGATCGGCCGGCTCTCGATCCAAAGACCGTCCTCGCTGCGGCGCTCCGCTTTCCGCCTGACAGCCAGGTCCGGGTTCAGTCAGATTCGGATGAGCGCCAATGGTGGAGCTATGGCCTGCCGCTCATTCAGACCGAAAATAACCCGGAGACCCGGTGGCGCACGCGCCTTGTTCGACCCGGCCTGATTGAATTCGAGGCGATGATCGGCGCCCGGATCGACGATGATCCCGAGATCCTGGTGAATGGTCGCGAGCTGGAAGCATCGATCGCCGCCCATCTCGAGCGTCTTGCCGCCGTGCTCGCCGACGTGGGCCTGGCCGGTTCCGGCCTCGTTTCCATCGCATTCCGGGGAGTGGAAGACGTCGAGTTGACGCGCGCCCGCGGTGGCGGTCGCAAGATCCGAAAGCCCGAGCTGTTCCTGCCTGAGCTTCAGGTGACCGATCTTGCCGCGCCGATGCAGCCGCAGCTGCAGGAGCAATTCAATATCCTCTGGCAGGCGTCGGGCTGGGCCGACGGCTCGCCGTCGTTCGACTGACCGGGTGCGCGCTGTGGAGCTCAAGCCCCCGTCACCGGAAGAGGGAGATGCCGGTCTTCAGGCGTTCCGTGAGGCAGCCAAGCTCCATGAGGATACGTTGCGCAGCCGGATGTCCCGCGAATTCTATCGAAAGGACCTGGCAAAGTGGCAGAAACTCTACGCGACGCTCGCAGGGAAACGCGCGGCAGGCTCGGCAACGGCCGTTCATTTCACTCGACTATCGGCGCTCTGCGGTGAGCTGCTGACAGAATATGGACCGGAGGCGCCGCCCAAGAAGCGGGTGCCCAAGGCGGTGGAGCCGGTGCCGTTGAGCTATCCCGACTTCCCCGACGACATTACCCATCGCATTCACTTCCTCGAAGGGCCGGGGATCCGGCGGCAACGCGCCGTTAAGCTTTCCGTCCATGCGCCGGGCATCTTCCGGCAGATCTCGGCGCGTGGCCGCGTCCTGCTCTCGATCGGGGTCCGTCAGGATCAGGTCCGGCTGTTCGAGCGCATCGTTGAAGCTATCGGCGATCTCGCCATGGCTGATTACGCCGCCGCGGGATTCGACATCGGCTATGTGATGCGGCCCGATGGAATCGCCCAAGGTCAGTCCTGGACGCCCAATCCCCTCGATCCAGCCTTGCCGACTGCCCGCGTATGGGAAGACAATCAACGGGCCCGGAGTTACGGATTGCAGGCACGCCTGCTTGGCGACCAATGGCGTGGCGCTGACGGCACCGGCCTCCCAGGTGATCTTCCGGATGTCGATGGCGAACCTTGGGATCCCGATCCGCATTGGCAGCGCGTTCTTGAACTCACACAGGCTGATCGGCTCGACGAGGCACTTACGCTGGTCGAGGCGGTGCCCGGCCGCGATCGTGAGCCTCTGTTCGACGAGGTCATCTATCTCAGATTCCTGACAGGATCGCCGCTGCGCGCGCAGGATATTCGCGTACTGGCGCGCAAACATGCGGAATCATCGCTCATTGCGGGGCGTCTGCTGGAGGAATTCGAGGCATTCCTGGGCCATCTCGATGCGCAATTCACGCTGGAGCCGCCTGTCCTGGAGGAAATGATCAGGCTTCGGCCGGATTTCGGGTCGACCATGATACCGCCCATGCCGCCCGCTTCGGATTGGGCCGCCTATCGGCGTCATATGGCGCAGTTCACGAACCACGGTGCGCGGCGCGGCCGGATTTTCTCCATCAACATCGGGGCCGCCGACACCGGGGCATCCGCGTTCTTTGCGACCGCCATGGTCGCTGCCGAAGAGGCGTTCCGCCGCGAGAGGTCGATTCCCGAGATCGGACGGGGCTGGGTGTCCGAGGTGGCGCTGCTCGATCTGGTTCGAACCCTATGGCCCTCCGCGGTCCATCAATGGCGCCCGGCGTTCCTCGGCATGCAGTCCGTCGATATCCATGTGCCGGAGCTGGGCCTCGCCATCGAGTATCAGGGGCAGCAGCACTACGCGCCCGTGACGCTCTTCGGCGGCGAAGAGGGGTTCAAGCTCACGCAATTCCGCGACGAGAAAAAGCGCGCGCTGCTGGCTCGCCACGGTGTGCGGCTCCTTGAATGGCGCTTTGATGTTCGGATCACCAGGGCAGAGCTGATCGCTCAGATGGCGGCGATGGAAATCCAGATCCCGGACTAGACGGCAAGCCTCTTCTGCCTCGGGCCGCCGTTTATTTCCTCGACGATGAAGGTGCGGGCCGGCGGTGTTTCGAGAAGGTCGATCTCTGGGAGCAGGTGGTCGAGCCATTGCATGCGTTGCCGGCGCAGGATGATGGCATCGTGTCGATCCTGATAGTGGCTGACTTCAGGATTGGCCGCGACGGTGATGACCCGGAAGGACAGGGGCCACTCTGCCATGGCCGGCTCCCAGATCGCCGCGAGATAGAAGAAATTGCCGTCTTCGAGCCGCACCCGATACTGCTTGCCGCCGCTAACGGTCATGTGGAATTCCGAGGCGGGCACCAGACAGCGCTGGCTGGGGAAGATCTGGCCCTCCGAGCGCACGAAGCGGAAGGAGGCCCCGCCGCTGAAGCGTGGATTGGAGCCCCACCGGGCCTCGACCATTTCCATTTCTTGCATATCGTCCGGATTTCGCCGGATGATGGGCAAGAGCTTTTCGAGGGGGGCCTCGGAGTCGAACGGTGTTGGCGTCGCCATGACAAGAACATATATAGAACGACGATGAGTCGCAAGGACCAGTGGAACGGATGACCGATGTGCAATGATTATCGCCTGGAGGTCGATATCGCCTCGATCGTTGAGGATTTCGACGACCTCAAGATCAAGATCAAAATGCCCGAAGGGACGCCCAATGTCGCGGCCCGCGCAGACATCAACATCAGCGACGTCGCGCCTATCGTGCGCAGCGGCGAGGGCAGGGGATCGGGCGAGCTCGTCAATCGGCGATGGAGCTGGCCTGGCCAGAATGGGCGGCCGGTCTATAATTTCCGCTCCGAGGGCCGCGAGTTCACTTCGCACCGCTGCCTCATTCCGGCCGACGGTTTCTATGAGTTCACGGCGCCGCTCGAACCGGGCCAGAAGCGCAAGACAAAATGGCTGTTCACGATGAAGGACCATCCCTGGTTCTGCATCGCCGGCATCTGGCGATCGCATCCGGAAATCGGCGAGGCGTTCACCATGCTGACGATGGAGCCCGGCGAGGATGTCGCGCCCTATCATTCCCGTCAGATCATCCCGCTACCGCGCGACCGGTGGGCCGACTGGCTTGATCCCTCAGTACCAGCAGAGGAGGTGCTTGGCCTCCTGCCGAAGGGCAGCCTCCTGCCGCTGCAGGTCTATCCACCGGCCGCGGCGCAAGCGTCGCTGCTTTGAGGTCTCAGGCCGCCGGGGGCTCGACATCCGGCGGGTTCATATAGACCCTGAATCCAGCAAGATCCTCGTCGCTCGGATTCTCCATCTCGGGGATATAGCGGATCGTCTCAGCCATATCGCGCCGCGTAACATAGTCGATGATCGAGCCACCGTTGGAGAGCTCATATTGCATCGATCCGCAATGGCGATCGACGGTGGCGAGCCCGGGCGCGAAGGCGATGGGCTTCTTGTTTCCCTTTTTGCTCACCTCATGCTTGGCGAGCGCAACGCGCAGGAATTCCAGCCTGGTGAAGCCCATTTCCGTCCGGCGTAGATCGATCCGCATCTGATCGACGAGTTCGGGTCGCTCCTGAGCATCGCGAAGCTGTTGGGCCCGCAGCTCCCTATCGTAATGCCGGTAGCCGAGATCGCGTTCGAGGTTGGTGGCCTTGAGATTGATCCCGCCATTCTCCGCGAGCTTGATGACCTCCTCGCACCGTTGGCGCCAGGTGCGGAGCAGTTCGTAGGCCGCATAGATCCACATGGGTGTCAGGGCCGACAGCTGCGCCATCCGGCCGCGCGGCGGTTCGTCGTCGAGCTGATGCTCAAGGATCTCCTGCTCGATGTGATTGAGCATGTTGTCGACCAGGCACAGCTGGCTCGCCTGCATCCTCAAAAATGGATTCTCGCCGAACCCTGCCAGGGTCATCAGGGCTTCGTAGAGTTCGGCCTGTCCGATCTCAGCCACCGGACGATATCGAGGCTCGTCATCCACCTCGTCGGGATAGGGTTCGTAGTCCACGGTCAGTCCTTTCGCGCCGGCCGTGATCGCGCCGGTCCGGGGGTGATAGTGCTCACGAGACCTTCTCCCGGAGCCAGGACGACAGCCCTGCGTCGAGGACCATTCGCGCGAGGCGCTGCGGCCCGAGTAGGATTACCCCGTCCGGGCCTTCATTCTCTGGGATGTTGCCGGTGTGCCATACGAAGAACATGCGATCATAGGCCTCCGCTTCGGCCAGCCGGCCGACATAGTCGTCGAGAGCTGCCCGAGTGGCTTGAGATTTCACTTGCACGAAGGCGCGTTCGGCAGTGCTCGGAAGCACGAGTTCGAGGTCGATCGTTTTCTGGGTCCGGCCGACCTGGCTGAGCCGGCGCCATCCGCTGCTCGAGAAGACCAGATCAACCAGCAGTTCGAAATCCTGCCAGGTCAGCAGTCGCATCAGGGGAATGATCGCCGCTGTGAGGGCGCGTTCCGCCTCTTCCGCCGCTGCGACCTCCGGTGACAGCTCATCGCTCAACCGGCGCAGCAGATAGTCGGCCGCGCGCACGTCGCAGATCGTCCCGCGGAACATCTGGACCTTGAGCAGTCGCCCGGACAGCCGGTCAGCCGTCAACAGACTGCCGCCGACCGACGTGCTGTGCCAGCCATCCAGGGTCGCGCGGCGATGGCTGTTGTCGGGCAGGATCTCGATCTCGCCGACCGGCCGACACCAATAGAGCAAGCCGCCGACGAAGGTGATGAAGATGGTATCCTCGTCGCTCTCGTAAAATGCCCGGATTTGCTTCACATCGCGAGTTGCAGCGCCGGCGTCCCCTCGACGATCCTTCATCGCGTCCCAAACGCCGGGCCAGTCGCCTGCCACGCAAAGGTCGTGCGGCACTTCGCGGTAGCCAAAGCGCAGCACGCCGTCGCGGATGCTCTCCGTCTCCCAGTCACCGCCCCGGCCCAGCTTGATGTAAAAGACGTTCGACGCCGTAACTGCGGTCATGGAATCCCCCGTTATAAGCAGGGCAATTCCGATCAGCCCGCCCGCATCGCAAGCTATACCTTCATCGTAGAAAAGATATTGAAGAGCTTGCCCTGATCGGGCGGCGGGCAGCAAAATTGGGGGGCAAATGGCTAAGGCAAACAGCAACGCACATCGCGAGAAATCGTCAAAGCCCTATAACGAACGCACCGATCTCGAAAAATTGCAGTCACAATGGACCAAATTATCCGGCCTGCACCTTCGAGAAGAGCCATCTGCGGCGATCGTCCGTTGCGCCACGGCAGCGGAGATCGCGGCCAACTATGCCATTCGGACGGAATGGGCCCGCAAGACCGAATTCGATGACACCATCGTCGACATGTTCCTGCGTTGGGCCAATGGCCTTCCGCTAAAGGTCACTCGGCTGTTCGTTCCGATCTATTTCGAGACGCCGGACAAGAGTCCGATCGGAAAGGCGCTCAAAGCGTCGGCCGAGAAGATCAACACGGTGCGCAATGCCGTGGTGCACCAAGGAGCCTTCAGCAATCCCGAGGAGGCTGAAGCCGTGATCGCCGAGGCGAAGGTGTCAACGGCGGAGTAAAAGTCGGCCATTGGGCGGCGCAAAATCAGGCCGGGTGATCCGTGTGCTGGCGAGCGCCGCGAGGGCGTAGCCCGAGTGGGGGTCGCCAACACACGGATGGTCTTTTCTGTCAGGGGTTGGAGCGTGCCTTGCGCGCCTGGCTTTGGGCCAGACGATAGCTCTCTCCGTTCATCTCGAGTATGGAGACGTGGTGGGTAAGCCGGTCGAGGAGCGCGCCTGTCAGGCGCTCGGAGCCGAACGTTTCGGTCCACTCGTCGAACGGCAAGTTGCTGGTGATCAGCGTCGAGCCGCGCTCGTAACGCTGCGAGATCAGCTCGAACAGCAGTTCCGCGCCGGTTTTCGAGAGCGGCACGAACCCCAGTTCATCGATGATGAGGAGCTTGTATCCGGCCATTTGCTTGTGGAGGCGCAGAAGGCGGCGTTCGTCGCGTGCCTCCATCATCGCGCTGACCAGCGCGGACGCGGTGGTGAAGCCGACCGTCAGGCCCTTCTGGCAGGCGGCAAGGCCGAGGCCGATCGCCACATGGGTCTTGCCGGTTCCCGAGGGACCAAGGGCTATGACGTTCTCGCGGCGGTTGATCCAGTCGCAGCGTGCCAGTTCCAGCACCTGCATCTTGTTGAGCTTGGGGATCGCGGCAAAGTCGAAGCTGTCGAGGCTCTTGGCGGCCGGGAACTTCGCAGCCTTGATCCGGCGCTCGACCATCCGGCGTTCCCGGTCGATCAGCTCCAGTTCGACAAGCCGGGCAAGGTAGCGGACGTGATCTGCGCCCTCGGCCGCGCATCGCCGGGCCAGCTTGTCATGCTCGCGCAGGAAGGTTGGTAGCTTGAGCGTCTTGAGGTGGCTGGCCAGTAACAGCTCGGGGGACGGACTGCTCATGCCGCATCCTTCGCATCGCCCGAGAGCAACTGCATGTAGGAGCGCGCCGATGTCGTCTCCACCCTGGCTCTGGGCAGATAGGGATAGATCGCCATGTCCAATCGGGGTGGTCGGCGCTCCACCCGGCACAGCAGGAGATGCTTCACGGCATCAAAGCCGATCGCCCCGATATCGAGAGCCTGCTTTACGGCCGCATGCAGATCGGCAAGCGTGAAGCTCTCCAGCAGACGCAGCACCTGCACATACTCGCGCCGACCATGCTTGCCCATACGAGCTTCCATGAGGCGGCGCAGCGTTGCAAACGCTTCGGGCAGGTGCCAGCCTTGCAGGGGCGCTGCCTGATCGAGCGCATTGATCTTCTGTTCGATCAGGGGAAGGTAATGGATGGGATCGAAGATCACGTCCTCGCGCTCGTAGCTGCGCACATGACGGGCAATGACCTCGCCCCGGCAGCCGATCACCACCTCGCCGACATAGCCCCGGATCCATACCTCCTGATGGCCGAAGCGCACCGGCACCGAGTAATCATTGGTCCGGTAACGCACCAGCGCCTGCGACGAGACCTGGCCGCTGGTCTGGTCACAAGCCTCGAACGGGGCAGCCGGCAGTTCCTGCATCGCCGCCAGATCGCGCTTCAGCCTCTCGCCGATCGTCTCGCTCTCGCCCCGCAGCCGGTCGTTCTGACGCTTGCGGCATTGCTCCTCGAGCCACAGGTTGAACGCCTCCCACGTCGCGAACCGGGGGATCGGCACCATGAAGTTGCGGCGAGCATAACCGACCAGCCCTTCAACACTGCCTTTGTCGTTCCCCCTGCCGGGACGGCCGTAACGATCGCGGATCAGGTAATGCGACAGGAAGCCGCTGAACAGCCGGGCGCGCTGCCTCGTGCCGTCGGGCAGGATCTTCGAGACCAGGCAGCGGTCGTTATCGTAGACGATCGACAGCGGCACCGCGCCGAAAAACGCGAAGGCGTGCACGTGGCCGTCCATCCATGCCTCGGCAACGGCAGCGGGATAGGCGCGCACGTAGCAGGCGTCGCTGTGCGGTAGATCGAGCACGAAGAAATGCGCCTTCTGCACAACACCGCCGATCTCGACCATGGCCTCACCAAAATCTGCCTGGGCATGGCCGGGCGCATGCGCCAGCGGCACGAACATCTCCCGGCTGCGCTGCTCGCGCTGTCGGATGTAATCCTTGATGATCGTGTAGCCGCCGGTGAAACCGTGCTCTTCGCGAAGGCGGTCAAATACCCGCTTCGCCGTATGACGCTGCTTGCGCGGAACCTGACGGTCACCATCAAGCCATGCATCGATGATCGGAACGAACGCTTCCAGCTTGGGCCGCCGCACCGCCGCCGTCCGGCGGTAACCGGGGGGCTCCGAATACGACAGCATCTTGCGGACCGTGTCGCGCGATACGTTGAAATGCTTCGCCGCCTCACGCTGGCTCATGCCGCCCGCGCAAGCAAGACGCACCTTCAGGTAAAGATCCACGGTATATATCTCCACGCCCTCCCTGCTCGCGCAAAGAAGGCAAAGTGGACGACTTTTACGCCGCCCGCAGCAGCACTTCGCCGCCGCCACCGTGGTCTAATTTTGCACCGCCGTTCTCACTATGCTGATGAAAAACACAAGTCATCATGGCGACACTCTCGATACTTCAGATTTTGTCTTTCAAATAATCCTATTTGTCGCAGGAACAGGTGACTAGATAGGAAGTTGGTGCAATCATACGGTTCCCGTTCCGAATGTTAGAACAGGGAAAGTTGCAAAGGCGTCATTGTCAGATTGGTGACATAGCTTCCAACGGTTTCAAGAGCGATGCCGAGATTGATGCCCCGGTTGCGTTCCGCTACCGCTACAAGGAAAGCGTAATGCTCTCGAGGTATGTGAAGCGCGACTTGTTTTAACCTGTCATGATCGCATGGCGGAGGTGGCGCCACCAGTTCATCGGCGGAGTAATTTGCCATTGCCTTGCGGATCATCGCGGAAACCACACTGTCGAGGCCACGCATATTATGGAGGAATTTGAGATGATTTAGACGCTGACCGAAGCTGATTGGTATCTGTAGCTTACATTGCACAAAGCCTGCGGCAGCCATTACTTGCCGCTTGCGCTGCATACAGGTAGCGGGAGTGATCGGGCTTAGGTTTGATCGACTGCGACGTGCCATTCTCGTCACGATATGGCGTTTGGATTTTGTTGTCAAAGTTATGCAAAAAAAGGTAGTTAATTAGATAATATCGCATAGGCCGTGCAGGTCGCTATAATTTCCGCCGCCGGATTGGGCGGATGCTTAGCGAACGACGGACGGGACAACCCTATGGCGCGATATTTGAGGTTGGATGAGGCAGCGTCAGAGCTAGCGAAACTGTTGGCAGAAAATTGCAAGCGTCGCCGTGCCGATCTGGCCATCTCACAGGCCGAACTTGCGGAGCGGACCGGCATCGCAGCCTCGCATATCTCGCTTATCGAACAAGCCAAGGCCAACCCGACTCTGGAGGTTCTGGAGGATATGGCCAAAGGGTTGCAAACCACTGTCGTTGCTCTGTTGGCCGCTCATACAAACCCCTAGAATTGTGCAATCTTCGCTAGACAGGGCCATCGCGCCAATTGGTCTGGCAAGTGCCAAGATAAGGTTCGGGTAACAAGGCCATGACAGGTCATAAGAGGGAGGAGCGCGTAAACGACGTTTACGCAAGTCTTCATATTCGCGCGAAAGCAGAAGCGGATAAGAAGAATCTCACAATTGGTGACCTGGCCGCCGCGAGCACTTTACCCGAAGAACGATTGCAGGCCATTTTCCACGGGCGGGCGCGGGAGATCACGCTGCGCGAGCTGGCGGCGCTCTCGATGGCGCTCGAAATACCGATAACGGACCTGCTTTCGCCGCTATGACGCCTCGGCCGCGACGGGCTTGTGCCGCTTCACGAACTCGAACACCGTCGATCGCGCCAGGCCAAGCTCGGAAGCCACGCTGTTGTAGGTGGCACCCTCGGCCGCGAGCATCGCCTGTATCTTCGGGAGCTGATCGGCCTTCAGCCTGGGCTTGCGTCCGGTCTTGATGTGCGGCGGATGCGTTTTCATGCCGTGAACGCGCCGCCAATGGCTGTCGAGGGCGACCAGCAGGCGCAACGCCTCATCATTATCGCCGTCGGGGTCCAGAACGATGAGGGCGGCGCTGAACTCGATCGCGACGCCCTTGCCTAGCAACTTCACCAACATGCGGACGAGCGTGGCCGTGTTCACCGGCAGACAGGTGAAATCGTAGATCTTGATCCTGTCGCCGTGCCCCAGCTCGAAACCGCTCTGTTCCAGCTTCTTGGGCAAATCGAGAAAGCTGATCCTGCCGGCTTCCACGATCACGTCGCCGGCGGCTTCGCACGCTTTCCGTTGCTCGGCTATCGACGGCGACAGGTTCGTTTCTGCGAGAAACAGGAAAGTATTGGCCAAGGGTCCGCTCTGCTTGTCGTGGAATGATGCCGAACGCCGGTCCGGACGCGAGACCGAAAGACTAGGCAATCGCCCTTGCTGCATCAAGTGGCCAGCAGCGACGCCACCGGATTTCCGGCTGAACGCGGTGCGCCGCCAGCCCCCCGATCAAATGCGTATTGCCGCAAATTCGGCTTTGTAATATATCCTATTATCAGACTCACGGGAGAAGGGCTTGCAATGGGGCTAGAGGGGCCGGTTCTGGCGGCGTTGCTGCAAGGGGTGACTACACGAAAGTGACGCATCCGCACGCTAAGCGCGAACGTATGGTGAACGTTACGCGGCGAGCAACGAACTGATGGCGCGCAGTGGCCGCAGGACATCCGGATCGGGCCGATCTTCAACATTCCAGCTATAGTCGCCGGTGAGCGAGATATGTTCCCAGCCCAATGGCGCGACGTGACGTGCGATTTCGTCGGGCGTGCCGATATCAGCCAGCGCCACTTCGAGATAGCGGGTGTTCCACAGGATGATGGCGGCGACGAGCAGGTTGAGGCCGGAGGCGCGATAGGTCTGGTTCTCGAACCGCCGATCACGCAATTCGCCGAGCTGGTTGAAGAAGAGCGCGCGTGCGAGCGCGTTGCGGGCCTCGCCCTTGTTGAGGCCCGCCTGGGTACGCCGGCGCAGATCAATGTCGCGCAGCCAGTCGAGCATGAAGATCGAGCGTTCGAGGCGGCCCAGCTCGCGCATCGCGAGGGCCAGTCCGTTCTGTCGCGGATAGGCGGACAGGCGGCGAAGCATCGCCGAAGCGGTGGCGGTGCCGGTGCGTATCGATGTGGCGAACCGCAGCAGTTCATCCCAATGCGCCGCGACATGACCCAATGCGATCGGTTCGGCCGTCATGCCGGCAAGCAAGGGGCCGGCTTCCTGGCCGGGAAGGAGGTGCAAACGACGCTGCTTGATGTCGCGCAGGCGCGGCGCGAAGCGGTAGCCGAAGAAGGGCATAAGGCCGAACACATGGTCCGATGCACCGCCTGTATCGGTGTAGTGCTCCTCGATTGTCAGGCCGGTCTGCTGATACAGCAAGCCATCCAGCACATAGGGAGCTTCGCCGGCGGTCGCCGCGATTACCCGGGTCGCGAAGGGGTCATATCGATCCGAGACATGGGTGTAGAAGGCAACGCCCGGTTCGTTGCCGCTGCGCGCGTTGATGTCGCCGATTGCGGCGCCACGGCCCCCGGCATGGAATTGCTGTCCGTCGCTCGACGAGGTGGTGCCGTCTCCCCACAGCGCGGCGAGCGGCATGGCGCGATGGGCGTCGATCAGCCTTCCCAGCGCTTCACCATAGGCGGCCTCGCTGATGTGCCAGTCGTGGAGATGGGCGAGCTGGCGCAGGCTTGCGCCTCGGCAGGTTTCCGCCATGCGTGTGAGGCCGAGATTGATGCCATCGGCAAGGATGACGGTGAGCAGCGCATTGCGGTCGTCGGCCTCCCGGCCCGAACGCCGATGGATGAAGCATTCGCTGAACCCGGTCCAGGCATCGACCTCAAGCAGGAGATCGGTGATCTTCACGCGCGGCAGTCGGTCATAGGCAGCGCGACGGGCAATCTCGGTGGCGGGTGGCGTTGCCGCTTTCAGCGGCGAGATGATAAGGCCGCTTTCGTCAAGCCTGACCTGGGGCAGCTCGCCCTGTCGGGCGAGGACCGTCACCTGTTCGATCGCCGTGTCGAGCCTGGCGCGCCTTTCCTCGATATGACGATCGAAGTCCGTTTCGATGGCGAGCGGCAACGGCCCCTTCTCGCGAAGCGCGTCGAAGGTGGCCGGCGGGATGAGGTAGCTATCGAAATCGCGGAACTGGCGGCTTCCCGAGACCCATATGTCTCCCGCTCGCAACCGCTCCCGTAGCTGGGACAAGGCGCATAGTTCATAGGCGGCGCGATCGACGATGCCGTCCCGCAGGACGAACGGCCGCCATGCGGAGGGCACAAAGCGCAGCGGCACGCGATCAGGCAAGCGCCGTTTGCCGGTCCGGTATAGCTCCGCGATGATGGTAAGCGCCGACAGGAGTCCCTGCACCGCACCGGCGCCGCGAAATTCGAAGGTGTTGAGAAAGGCACCGGCAAAGAGCTTCACCGTGCGATGCCGCTCGATCAATTCAGCGGTGCGATCGACGGTTTCCGGTCGCCCGAGTACTTCGGCCCGCGCGACCGCCACGGCGAAGCGCTGCCAATCCAGCGCCTCGATCTGCGCCAGAGAGTCCACACCGTTGGTGCGCGCTTCGATGAGAATGCGGCAAGACCCTGTGAGCGTCCGGAGATGGCCTTGCAACTCGCGCACCGTCTTGAGGGCTTTGTCACGGGTCCGGTTCTCGGCGCGACGCGACATGCTGCCCAACAGCTTGTCGAACATCGTCAGGGTGGCATCGGTCAGGCTTTCCTCAAGACGGATGCCCTGCGCCGCCAGCGTCGCATGGCGGCGCAGGGCATTGAGTTCGCCAAGGTGCTGGGGTGTGATCCGGCTGCCTTCGTCCGCCAGCCTGTCAAAAGTCAAAGCCGGGATCATGTCGGCACGGGCGCGATCGAGATCCAGCGCGCGGATATGAGTGAGCCGTTCGATCAGGCGTAGGATGTTGCGCGCTGCCGGCGACTGTGGTGCATTGCGCAGCCAGGATAGCCATGTCGCGGCTTGCCCTGTTCGTCGGGCCAGCAGATCGTCCAGCCCCTGCAGCGTATCGGGCCGCAGGCCGTTCGTGAGCACTTCATAGGTAAGCTGTTCGGCCTGCTGGCGAGCACGCCGGAGTACCGCTTCGAGAACCGATGAAGAAGGCAGGAGGATCTGCCGGCGCCGAAGTTCGTCAACGATGACCCCCGCCATCTGGCCGGGGTGGACGATGGTCTGTGCGATCGGGATCGAGAATGCGACAACTTCGTGGAAAGCCTTGCGGTCGAAAATCCTGAACCCGTGCGATCGTCGGATTTCAACGAGATGTTCGCGACGGGTCTGGTCCCGATGGGCATAGTCCGCGAAGGCTTCGGGCGCGACGCCGAGTTGCTGCGCCACATAGGCGAGCACAGGAGCGGGCGGGACTTCACCCGCTTCCAGCGCACGGCCAGGCCATCTCATATAGAGTAGGAGCATCGCGTAGCCGAGCCGGGTGGCATCGCCGCGACGGCGGCCGACAATTTCCAGGTCGTCACCGGTCAGCGTATAGTGCCGCGCAATCTCGCGCTCATCGAGCGGCGCGCCATAATGCCCTGCCCAGATTTCCGCGCTCACCAGTCGCCGTCTCGCCAAGCACTATCTCCTTCCGCGTCCTTGTCCGTCAGACGGTCCTCTGGCGGCCAGCAGGAATATGTCCGTTAACTCTGGACCTATAACGGCGATTCGGACAAGATCAGATAATGATGGGAAAACGGACAGGATTGGGCTGCATGTGGCGTTGATCGGCTATGCGCGCGTCTCGACGGCAGACCAGAAGCTCTCACTCCAGCTCGACGCGCTGAACGCGGCCGGGTGCGACCGGATATTCGACGATCACGCATCTGGTGCAAAAGCCGATCGGCCCGGCCTGGCCGAGGCGCTCGCCTATCTGCGCAGCGGCGACACGCTGGTGGTTTGGAAACTCGACCGTCTTGGGCGCTCGATGAGCCATCTGATTGAGAAGGTCGGCGAGCTAGCGACGCGAGGTATCGGGTTCCGCTCGCTCACCGAGAACATCGACACCACCACTTCGGGCGGGATGCTGGTGTTCAACATCTTCGGCTCGCTTGCCCAGTTTGAGCGCGATCTGATCCGGGAGCGCACCCATGCAGGCCTCAAGGCCGCTCGCGAGCGAGGTCGCCCCGGTGGGCGGCGGCCAGTGGTCACACCTGACAAGCTCCGCAAGGCGCGCGAACATATCGCTTCCGGCCTCACAGTTCGCGAGGCCGCCGCGCGCCTCAAGATCGGCAAAACCGCCCTCTACAAAGCCCTCGAAGCCACGGAGAAGAACACAAAGTCCCAGCGTTCCCGGTCCGTTCGCTCTTAGCGTGCAGATAAGTCACTTTCGTGCAGTCACCCCTCCTTGTTTCGGCACAAGTGCGCGGAGTGCCGGTGCGGGCGGTGCTCGACAGTGGCAGCGGCGCGTCGATCATGAGCACGGCGCTCGCGGCGAAGCTCGGCTTGAACGATGGTGAGCGGCGCATGATTAGCGGGCTGAGCGCCAAGGCCCCGGTGCTGCTGGTCCGCGACATCGACGTACAGCTCGCCCGCGAAACCCGTCGCTTACCCTTTGCCGTCGTTGGTGATCTGAGTTCAGTGTCGGCGGCCTTCGGACGACCGATCGATATCCTCCTCGGTGCCGATATGTTCACGGGTAGCTGCATCGCGCTCGATTTCGCGAAAAGGCGTATGGCGGTCGTCAAGTCAGGCACGTTTCTCGCCGGTCCCGACTGGCGCGCTGTCGCGCTCGGGCGCGGTGCCAAGCAGGAGCTGTTCATTCGAGCTTCCGTCTCGGGTTTGCCTCCCGTGCCCTTGATGATCGATCTTGGCAGCTCGGCCGCGCTGATGCTCTCGTCGGCCTATGCCCGCGATCAAGGGCTGTTGAACGGGAAGCTCGTCTCGACCGCGGCGATCGGCGGCGTCGATGGTGTGCGTATCAACGATGCTTTCACGATCCAGAACATCAACATCGAAGGGCTTGGCGTCTCGAACGTCCCCACACTCGGGATGAGAGCTTGGCTCTCCACCAGCACGGTTGGCAATGTCGGCCTACCGCTGATCGCTCAATTCGACGTGGTGTTCGACGTGACCGCCGGATTCGTGTGGCTCCGGCCACTCGGTCCTCGTCGTCGCCTGCCGATGCTGAAGGACCGTAGCGGCCTTGGCCTCGCAGCCTCACCAACGGCGCTCACCGTTGTTCATGTGGCGGCGAACAGTCCCGCGGAAAAGGCTGGCTGGGCGGTCGGCGACCGGATCGTGGCGGTGAACGGCCATTCGATCGATGCGAACTATACGCGTGGGGAGCTCTGGCAAGTGCGCTCCCGGCCTGCTGGCACCCTCGTAAAGCTGACGATGGCCTCGGGTGATGTGCGCGAGCTCAGGCTGGCCGATTATTATTGATCGGCTTGAGGGTGGCCTTTGCCGATCGCCTTCATGATCCGACAATCGGCCATGCGCGCCTTGGTGCAGCTCTGGCTGAGCATTGCCAACTCATCCCGCAACACCGCGAGTTGCGCCAGTCTCTCCTCCACATCCTTGAGGTGCTGAGCAGCGATAGCTGAGGCGGCACCACAATCCTGGTCCGGGTTCTGCGCCAGCCCCATCAACGAACGGATCTCGTCGACGGAGAAGCCAAGCCGGCGACCGTTGCGGATGAAGTGCAAACGCTCAATGTCACTGGCATCGTAGGTTCTGCGACCCGACGCCGTGCGAGGGGCGGATCGGAGCAACCCGATCGACTCATAAAAGCGGATCGTCGTCACCTTCGTCGAGGTCTCGCTGGCGAGCTGCCCAATCATCACCGGCTTCATCATGCCATCCTTGCTTATGCGAACGTGTCGCACATTTCGCTTGCTTCTACAGCGACTGGAGGTGGTAAGGAAGGCCGCATGAATGCTTCTACCGAAAGCTGCGGGTGCCACGGGGAGCCCGCGCGCGCGCAAACCGATCCGGCCTATCGCCGTGCGCTGCTGACCGTCGTGGTGCTCAACCTCGGCTTCGGAGTCGCCGAGCTGTTCGGCGGGTTCATCGCCGATAGCCAAGCGCTGAAAGCGGATTCCCTCGATTTTCTCGGGGACGGGTCGATCAGCCTTATCGGTCTTCTCGCGCTTGCCTGGTCCGCACGGGCGAGGGCAAAGGTCGCGCTGACGCAGGGGTTGTTTCTCGGTGCGCTTGGCGTGGGCGTAATCGGTTTCGCGATTTGGCGCGCCCTGAACGCAACCGCGCCCGATGCCGAACTGATGGGCACAATCGGCGTTGTCGCGCTCGCGATCAATGTCGTGTCCGCCTTGGTGCTTGCGCGTTTCCGGGAAGGGGACGCCAATGTTCGCGCGATCTGGCTGTTCAGCCGCAACGACGCGCTCGCCAACGTGGCGGTGATCGCCGCGGCCGGTCTGGTGGCGTGGACAGGAAGCGCCTGGCCGGACCTCGCCGTCGCCGGCCTCATCGCCCTCCTGTTCCTCCACTCCGCTTATGAAATCGTCACTGGCGCTCGGCGCGAATTGGGAGAGCGGTAGTGCGTCTGCTCGCGTTGATCCGGGCAATGCTCTCGTTGCGGCTGCTCTCCGCGCTCGCGGCGCTGCTGATCCCTGCTGCGGCAATCGCCGAACCCGGCGACGTGCAAACCGCATGGCGGCTGCTCGACTATATGGCCGTCGATTATGGCGGCGCGGTCGCCAACGGTCGGATCAAGAGCACGTCGGAATATGCCGAGATGACGGAGTTCGCCGCGTCGGTCTCGACACGGCTTCAGGGCCTGCCGGCGAAGCCGGAGCGTCAAGCCCTCATCCAGCGGGCTGCCAACCTCCAGGCGGTGATCGCGGAAAAGGGACCGACTGAACAGGTGGCAACATTGGCGCACGGGCTCGCGGCCGATCTGTTGCGCGCCTACCCGGTGCCGCTCGCGCCCGATAAGGCTCCGAACCTCGTCTCCAGCGATGCACTGTTCCGACAATCCTGCGCGTCCTGCCACGGGATGACGGGCAACGGCCGTGGCCCTGACGCCGCCAAGCTCGCTACGCCCCCGATTGCTTTCACCGATGCCGAGCGCGCGCGCCAGCGCAGCGTGTTCGCGCTCTATCAGGTGGTGACGCAAGGCATCGACGGGACCGCGATGCAGAGCTTCGCCGATCTGCCCAACGATCAGCGCTGGGCGTTAGCATTCCGAGCCGGGAGCTTCGCCTTCACGGATGCGCAGGCGCGCGAAGGCGAGCGGCTTTGGAAATCCGACCCGACCCTTCGCCGGCGCATTCCGGACCTGAAAACCCTGGTCGCGCTCACCCCGGCCGCGCTCGGCGCGGCGATCGGCGACGCCAAGGCTGACCCAGTGCTCGCGTTCCTGCGTCGTCATCCCGAACAGGTGATACAACAGGCTCCCGGCTCGCTCGCGGTCGCCCGCGCCAAACTCGCCGAAAGCGTGGCGGCTGCGCGGCGCGGCGATGCGCGCATGGCGAAAGAGCTGGCGCTGTCGGCCTATCTCGATGGGTTCGAGCCGATCGAGCCAACACTCACCGCGCGCGACGCGACGCTGATGGGTCGAATCGAGGGCGCGATGGGGGAGTTCCGCGCCTCGATCGACCGGGGCGCGTCGCCCGATGATCTCGCGGAGAAGGTCGCAGTACTGGGCGGCCTTTTCGACGATGCGGAAGCGGCGCTCGCGCCTGATGCCGCCACCGAAGCGTCCACGTTCCTGGGCGCGTTCACGATCCTGCTGCGTGAAGGGCTCGAAGCCCTGCTCATCGTTGTCGCCATGATCGCGTTCCTGCGTAAAGCCGAGCGCGGCGAGGCGCTGCGGTACGTGCATGGCGGCTGGGTCAGCGCGATCATCGCGGGCGGGATCACCTGGGCGGTCGCCACCTATGCGATCGGGATCAGCGGTGCGAGCCGGGAGCTGACGGAAGGGTTTGGCTCGCTGTTCGCCGCGGTCGTGCTGCTCTCGGTCGGGATTTGGATGCACGGCAAGGCGCAGGCCGATCAGTGGCAGCGCTATATTCGCGAGAAGATGTCGCGGGCGCTCTCGGGCGGGTCGGGCTGGTTCCTGTTCGGGCTGGCGTTCGTCGTAGTTTATCGCGAGGTCTTCGAGACGATCCTGTTCTATGCCGCGCTTTCGGCGCAAGGTGACAACGGGATGCTTCTCGCGGGGGCCGGGTCGGCGATTGGACTGCTCAGCCTGATCGCTTGGGCCATGCTTCGCTACAGTCGCAAGCTGCCGATCGCGCAGTTCTTCCGCTATAGCTCCTGGCTCATGGCGGTCCTGACCGTCGTGCTGGCGGGTAAAGGCGTCGCCGCGCTCCAGGAAGCCGGCCTTATCAACATCGCACCGCTCGCGGACGTGCCACGGCTGTCGATGCTCGGCGTGTTTCCCACTTGGCAATCGGTGCTGGCGCAACTCCTGATGGCGGTCGCCATTGCGGTCGGGTTCGCCTGGAACGGGCGCGACCGATCCCGCTCGGGTTCCGGCTCAGTGACCCTTGGTTCGAATTAGTGCAATGACATGAAAACCCTTCCGTGATAGAGGCAAGCTAGTGCGAGCCTTTTTGCCTTTCCTGACATGCCTGATGCTGGTCCTGACCAGCTTCTCCGGCATGGCCCATGCCGCCGATCTGGCGGGGGGAAGCATCGCGGGCGTTGAGTTCACGGTCCATACCGCCGGTGACATCGATCAGGTGCCATCGGACTCGGACAAGAATGTCCCGCATCATCACAATTATTGTCACGGACACGACGTCGGCGCGCCTGCGCGCACGACGATGGAATATACCCCCGTCCTCACAGTGCCCAAGCCGACAATCTCCGCCTCTGCGTCGCTCGACGGCCGCACCGGCATGGTCGATTTGAGGCCCCCCCAAGCCTGACGTCCGATTTGGGCGTGCGTTGGCGCGCCCCTGTCGATCATCGTCAGGAGTCCTATTTTCATGAATCGTATCCTCGCGGCCATGCTGGCCGCAGCGTCTTGCGCCACGATGGCGCAGGCGCAGGTCGGACCGTCCGCGCCTGTTGCGCAGGATGCGCCGGTCTACACGCTTGACCAAGCGGTCAGTGCAGCGGGCGGTTCGGCCCCTGCTGCGGAAGCGGCGACAGCTGGAATCGACGCGGCCCGTGCAGGTCGCACAGTCGCCGGCTTGCGGCCCAATCCGGTGGTTCAAGGCCAAGTCGAGAATGTCATCGGCTCCGGGCCGTATCGGGGGGTCCGCAGCGCGGAAACCACGGTCGGCTTTGCGATCCCGATCGAGCTAGGCGGCAAGCGCGGCGCCCGCGTCGCGGTCGCCAATGCGCAATTGTCCCGGGCCGAGATCCAGGCCGCGATCATCGCGGCGGATGTCCGGCTTCAGGTAACGCAGCTCTATGTCGAAGCGGTCGCGGCCGATCGCCGGGTAATGACAGCCCGCGATCAGGCCCGGATCGCCAGCGATGCGCTGCGGGCCGCGAGCGTTCGCGTGCAGGCAGGGCGGGCATCGCCACTCGAGCAACAGCGCGCGGATGTCGCGCGTATCAATGCCGACGCCAATGTGGAGCGGCAGCTTCGCTTGGCCGAGGCGGCCCGCGCCAATCTGGCGCGTCGGATCGGACGGCCGATCGACGGCCTGCTCGATGACACGCTGCTCGATCGCCTTCCCGATGTGAACGTCTATGGGCCGTTGGCACCGGTCAACACGACCGGCACACTCGCGCTGGCGGCAGCCAACGCGGATTTCTCCATTGCCGAAGCCGGCGTGCGGCTCGCGCGCGCCAATCGCGTGCCTGACCTGAACGTCGGGCCGTCGATCCGCCGCCTGGAAGCGACCAACGACATGGCGGCGGTGTTCAGCGTGTCGATCCCGATCCCGGTGTTCAACAATGGTCGCGCCGCGATTGCGCAGGCGACCGCGCAGCGGACCCAGGCGGATGCGCAGCGCCGCGTGACCGCGCTCGACATCGAACAGGCGATCACGGACGCGCAGGCGCAGGCGGCCAATGCCGCAACGACGGCTCGTGCGGCGTCGGGGCCGGCGCTGGCGGCTGCACAGGAGGCCGCCCGCATCGCGCGGATCGGCTATCGCGAGGGCAAGTTCGGCCAGCTCGAATTGCTCGATGCTGAACGCACGCTCGCCGAAACGCGGGTCGCCGCGATCGACGCGCTTGCCAATTACCAGAATGCCCGCGCGCAAGTGGAGCGACTGACCGCTCGTGCGCCCAATGGGGGGAATCAGTGATGAAGAGCTTTTATCTCGCGGGCGCGGCGTCGCTCGCCCTGCTCTTGGCTGCCTGCGGCGGCAAGGATGGCGGAAACGAGGCAACTGCCGAAGGCGCAGCTGCCAATGAGACGGCAGCGGGCACGGAAAAGGGCGGTGCTGAAGGCGGTCATGCCGGTGAAGGCGTCGTCACATTGGGTGCCGACCAGATCGCCACAGCGGGCGTCCAGGTCGGACGGCCGATCATCGGCGGGGCCGGGACGATCGAGCTGCCCGCGATCATCGAGGGCGACCCACAGGGAACGCAGGTCGTCTCGGCCGCAATTGCGGGACGCGTGGTCGCGCTCACCCGTAACCTCGGCCAATCGGTCGGACGCGGCCAGACCATTGCGGTCATCGAAAGCCGCGAGGCGGCGCAGATCAAGGGCGAGGTCGAGGCGGCGCGGGCGCGGCTTCAGCTCGCTAATTCGAACCTCGCGCGCGAACAGCGGCTGTTCGCGCAGAGAGTCTCCCCTGAACAGGATCTGATCGCCGCCCGCACAGCGGCGACGGAGGCGCGGATCGCCCTGACGCAGGCGCAGAGCATGGTTTCGGCGGCGGGTGTCGGCGGCGGCGGGCTCAACCGGCTCGGCATTGCCGCGCCGATCTCGGGCCAGATCATTGCGCGCCCCGTGACGCTGGGACAAACGGTCGCGGCGGATGCCGAACTCTATCGCATCGCCAACCTGAGCCAGGTGTCGATCGCGCTTAATCTCAAGCCCGAGGATGCGGGCCGGGTGCGTCCCGGCAATACGGTGCTGGTGAAGGCGGCAGGCCGTCAGGCGACCGCCCGCGTGACCTTCGTGTCGCCGGCGCTTGATCCGCAGACGCGGCTCGTGCCTGCGCTCGCCACCCTCGACAATCGCGGTGGCGAATGGCGGGTCGGCGAGCCTGTGACGGCAGCCGTGCAGCTCACGGGCAGCGGCGGGAGCGGGGCGGTCCGCGTGCCGACGACGGCGGTCCAGAGTTTCGAGGGCAAGTCGGTCGTGTTCGTGCGCACGCCCACCGGCTTCAAGGCGACCCCGGTCCAGCTCGGCGATGCGTCGGGCGACACGGTGATCGTCCGGTCGGGCCTGACCGGCAACGAACAGATCGCCACCACCGGAAGTTTCACGCTCAAGGCCGAGATCGGCAAGGGCGAAGCGAGCCACGAGGATTAAGCCATGATCGCCCGTATCGTAACCTGGGCGGTCGAGAAGCGCTGGCTAGTCCTGCTCCTCACCGTCATCGTCGCCGCCATCGGCGCCTTTTCCCTCTACCGGCTACCGATCGACGCGGTGCCGGACATCACCAACAATCAGGTCCAGATCAACGTCCGCGCGCCTGCCCTCTCGCCCGAGCTGGTCGAGAAGCAGGTGTCGTTTCCAATCGAAACCGCGCTCGCCGGCACCCCCGGCCTGGAATATACGCGCTCGTTGAGCCGCAACGGCTTCGCGCAGATCACGGCGGTCTTTTCGGACGCGACGGACATCTATTTCGCCCGCCAGCAGGTGGGCGAGCGTCTGCGGGGCGTGCAAGAGAATCTGCCCGACGGCGTGAACCCTGAAATGGGTCCGATCGCGACAGGCCTGGGCGAGGTGTACATGTACACCGTTCGTCTCGATCATCGCGAGGACGACAAGCACAAGCCCGGTGAACCGGGCCAACAGCCCGATGGCAGCTACATCACGCCAGAGGGCGAGCGACTGACGACCGAAGAGGACAAGGCGACCTACCTGCGCACCGCGCAGGACTGGATCGTGACGCCGCTTCTGAAGACCACACCGGGCCTCGCCGGTGTCGACTCGATTGGCGGTTACGCCAAGCAGTTCCTCGTCGTGCCCGACGTGCAGAAGCTGGCCTCGCTCGGCATCACGCTGACGGACCTGGGAAATGCGCTGGAGCGCAATAACACCAGCGTCGGCGGTGGCTTCGTCAATCGCAATGGCGAAGGTCTGGCTGTTCGCTCGGATGCGCTCGTTCGCAATGCCAGCGAGTTGGCCAGGACCGTGATCGCGACACGTAACGGCGTGCCGATCACGGTCGAACAAGTTGCGACTGTGAAGACGGGTCAGGCGATCCGCATGGGTTCGGCATCGGAGAACGGTACCGAAGTCGTCGTCGGCACGGCGATCATGCGGATCGGCGAGAACAGCCGCATCGTGTCGACCGCGGTCGCTGAGAAACTGAAGACGATCAACGCTTCGCTGCCTCCTGACGTCGTAATTCAGCCGGTGCTGAACCGCACCGAGCTGGTCAATTCGACGATCAAGACGGTCGCGAAAAACCTGTCCGAAGGCGCGGTGCTGGTCATCGTCGTGCTCTTCCTGCTGCTCGGCAACTTCCGTGCGGCCCTGATCGCGGCGTTGGTCATCCCGATCACCATGATGCTGACAGGCTTTGGTATGCTGCGCGCTGGGGTCTCGGCCAATCTGATGAGCCTTGGGGCTTTGGACTTCGGTCTGATCGTCGACGGCGCCGTCATCATTGTCGAAAACGCGCTGCGCCGGCTTGCCGAGCAACAGCATCATGAAGGCCGATTGCTCAGCGTCAAGGAACGGCTCGCGACCGTGGCAGCCGCTGCGCGTGAGATGATCCGTCCCTCTGTGTACGGGCAGGCAATCATCATCCTCGTCTACGTACCGCTGCTCACGCTGACCGGCGTGGAGGGTAAAACGTTCGGACCGATGGCGCTGACCGTCATCATCGCGCTCGCCTTCGCCTTCATCCTCTCTCTCACCTTCGTGCCGGCGATGATTGCGATCTGGCTGTCGAAGAAGGTCGAGGAGAAGGACGGCCGCATCATCACGTGGCTGAAGAAGCGCTACGAACCCGGTCTCGACCGGGCCATGAAGCGCCCGACGCTGACGATCGGTGCGGGTGTGGGAAGCCTTGTGGTGGCGGCGCTTGCTTTCACTACGCTCGGCTCGGTGTTCCTGCCGCAGCTCGACGAAGGCGATTTGCTGATCCAGTCGCTCCGCATTCCGGCAACGTCGGTCCAGCAGAGCCAGGCGATGCAGGTGCCGATCGAGCGGATGATGTCGAAGCAGCCGGAGGTGCAATTCGTCTATTCCAAGACGGGCACCGCCGAGCTGGCGGCCGACCCGATGCCGCCGAACGCGACCGACATGTTCGTCATCCTGAAGCCGCGCAAGGATTGGCCGGATCCTGAGCTTCCCAAGGAGGAGCTGGTCAGCCGGATCGAGGGTAATCTCGCGAAGATTCCGGGAAATGCCTACGAGATCACCCAGCCCATCCAGATGCGCTTCAACGAGCTGATCGCCGGCGTGCGCGGCGACATCGCGGTGAAGGTGTTCGGGGACGACTTCAACCAGATGAACCGGACGGCCGAGCAAATCGCGGCGGTGCTGCGCAGAACGCAAGGCGCAGCGGACGTGAAGGTGGAGCAGACGACCGGTCTTCCCATGCTCGACATTCGCGTCAACCGCGACGCGATGGCGCGGTTGGGCGTTACGGCTCAGGATGTGCAGGACACCGTGACTGCGACGATCGGCGGGCGAACATCGGGCCAGATCTTCGAGGGCGACCGTCGCTTCCCCGTGGTGATCCGCCTGTCGGAGGCGCAGCGTGCCGACATCGGCCTGCTCCAACAGGTGCAGGTGCCGGTGGCAGGCGGCGGCTATGTACCGCTGTCCAGCGTCGCCGAGATCAAGGTGGTCGATGGTCCGAACCAGATCAGCCGCGAGAACGGCAAGCGGCGCGTGGTGGTGCAAGCCAACGTGCGTGGCCGCGACGTCGGATCCGTCGTGGCGGATGCGCAGGCGGCGATCGGCAGCCAACTCCGGCTGCCTGCCGGCACCTATCTCGAATGGGGCGGCCAGTTCGAGAACCTCCAATCGGCAAGCGAACGGCTGAAGCTGGTCATTCCGGCTTGCTTCATTTTGATCCTGCTGCTCCTCTACGGGGCGTTGGGATCGGTCCGCGACGCCGCGATCGTGTTCACCGGCGTGCCTTTCGCGCTGGTGGGCGGCGTCCTGTTGCTGTTCCTGCGGGGCATGGACTTCTCGATCTCGGCGGCAGTGGGCTTCATCGCCCTCTCGGGCATCGCGGTCCTCAACGGCCTCGTCATGGTCAGCTCGATCCAAGATCTGATCCGATCAGGGATGAGCCGCGAGGAAGCCGCGCATGTTGGCGCGATGCAGCGTCTGCGACCCGTCATCATGACCGCGCTAGTCGCCAGCCTCGGCTTCGTGCCGATGGCGCTGGGCGAAGGCGCCGGCGCAGAGGTTCAAAAGCCTTTGGCGACGGTCGTCATCGGCGGTCTGATCTCGGCGACGCTTCTTACGCTGTTCGTGCTGCCGACACTCTATGCCCGGTTCGGGCAGAAAGTGATCGAGAAACCCGAGCACTACAATGAGGAGCATGAAGGGGACGACCACGGTCAGACCTTCGTGAACAACTTGGCCTGATGGATGGGCGGGGCGATCCGCGATCGCCCCGCCCATCTCTGGGAGATGGGGATATGCCTCGCACCATAACCAGCTCGATGCTTCACGGCGGGCCACTGCGCATCTGGTCGGCACTCACCGATCCGGATCATCGCCGGGCGTGGAGTCCGCTCGTATTTCTCGATGATCCGTCCCGGCTCGGCGACACAGAATGCACCTTTGCGATCCAGGGCATCACCCGGCCAATTCGGACGCCAGCACGGATTGATCGATTCGATAAACCGCACGCCTTCGCTTGGTCCTGCGGCATCCCCTATCTGTTCACGCTCGAAGAGCGGTACGAGCTGGCGGGGGACGATGGCGGCACCAGGCTAACGCATAGCTGCACGCTGCGCGGGGCGCTCTCCCTGCCGTTCGCGGCGATGATGTTGCGCCGCCTGCGATCCCTGATGGTCGAATCTGACGATCGCCTCGCAACCTATCTCCGCTGGCGGGTAGGTCAGCCTGCCCGGGCTATCAATCGTCAGCGCGTCCCCTTCCGCTGCAGGAGGAAGGCGCGATGATGATGCACTGTAAGCGGGTGCTGCCCGCCGTCATCCTCGTTGTCGGGCTCGCGGCGTGCTCGGAAAGAAAGCCGCCAGCCCCGCCAACGGAGCAGCAGATCCATTCGTCCGACAGCGCCGTGGCGACCGGGGAAATGGGGCGGCATAGATATCGCTGTTCCGACGGGGAACCGCTGTTCGTCGATTACAAGGACAACGGCCTGCAGATCGATTTGCGGCGCTCCAACGGGGGACCGCCGATGATGCTGACCGCGCCAGCGCAGGGCCTGCAATATGTCGGCGAAACAGCCACCGCGACCTTCAAGGGGTCGCAGCTCACCATCGTGGAAGGCGATGGCCGTACCCGGATCTGCGAGCAGGAAGGCACGCGATGAACTGCCCTGCCTTCGAACGCCACAGGGCGCTTCGTCGGAAGAGACCGATGTCTGACACGTCGATTTCAAATGTGACAACCTTGTGCGGCCTGAATCGGGCCGGTCTGGCGATCGCGCGCCTCGGCGTCGTTCTCGTCTCCGGGGCGGTTATAGGGGCGTGTAATCCAGCGCCGACCCAGCCTACCGAGCCGGCGCATGAAAAGCATCTGACGTCGAAACTAATCGCGCAGCGCATCATGTACTGCGACGACGGCACACGCGCCGATGTCGACTTCATCGATGACGGCTTGAAAATGGCCGTCACCTGGCTGCCGAAGGGCAGGACCGAGATCCTGCGCGCGCAGCGAACCGGTGACGAGTTTCGCGGCGACCATTCGCGGGCTGTCGTGGCGGGCGGATCGATCGCGTTCACGCGACGCGGGAAGATCCGCGTCTGCCACCGAACCCCGGAGGAGTCCTAGGAAATGCAGGCACTGCTCTATACGCTTGCGCCTGTGCTGGCGGTCGTGCTCGGCGCGATTGTCGCGAGCCGCACCAAGTTGAAACCTGGCCTCGTGGCGGGCCTACAGCATCTCGCTGCCGGCGTCGTGTTCGCGGCGGCAGCGACCGAAATCCTGCCGCAGGTCAAGCATGAGGCATCGCCCAGCGCGACGTTGATCGGCGGGGCGGCGGGCGTCGCGACCATGCTGGGGCTCAAGGCTCTTGAGGCCCGCTTCAAGGGGCCGATGGCGCTACTCGCCGCGATCGGCATCGACATTCTGGTCGACGGCCTGGTGCTCGGCCTCGCTTTCGTGGCGGGCGAGAAGGCAGGTCTCCTGCTGACGATCGCGCTCACTCTGGAAGTGTTATTTCTGGGACTGACGCTGACCGACGAGCTGGCGGAAACCTATCGCTCGCGCTTGCGCATCATCGTGATCGTCTCGGCATTGGCCCTGCTGCTGCCGATCGGCGCGCTCGCTGCCGTGCCGGTCGCCGCGCTGTCGCCGGTGATGATCGCCGGCTTCCTCAGCTTCGGGCTGATGGCGCTGCTCTACCTCGTCACGGAGGAGTTGCTGGTCGAGGCGCACGAGAAACCCGACACCCCGCTCATCAGCTCGATGTTTTTCGTCGGCTTCCTGGCCCTGCTGACACTTGAGGAGATGATGGGATGATCCCGGGCAACGACAACAATGGCGGGCAGGAGCGCCGCACACTGTGGATCGTCCTGCTGCTGAACGCGGCGATCGCTGCGGGCTTCTTCGTTTCCGGCTTCTTCGCGGACTCGAGCGCGCTGATCGCCAACGGCGTCGACAACCTGTCCGATACGGCTGTGTATGCGCTGAGCCTTGTGGCGCTCACCCGGGGCCAGACATGGAAGACACGCGCCGCGGTCGCTTCGGGCGTCATGCTGCTGATCTTCGCGGGCGGCATCTTGATCGATGTCGGACGGCGCTACGTGCAGGGCAGCGAGCCCATCGGACCTACCATGATGGTCATGTCCGCGATCGCCGGCGTCGTGAATTACCTCTGCCTGCGGCTGCTCCAGCGCCTCAAGGATCCGGACGTCAATCTCCGGGCCGCAACCACCTTCAGCTTCAACGACTTCATTTCCAACGGCGGCATCCTGATCGCCGGCGTGCTGGTGCTGTGGTTGGGTACCAATTGGCCGGACCTGCTGGTCGGCTTCGCCACCGCCATCATCGCCATCAAGGGCGGTGTCGAAATCCTGCGCGACGCGCGCGCCGAAACCAAGAAAAGCGAAAGGAGGTCGTCATGAACGACAAGCTCGAACTCGACATTCCAGTGTTGTTGCCGGACCTTCCTGACGCGGCCGATGCCTGCCTGGACCGTCTCGTATCAACCCTGTCAAAGCGCGAAGGTGTCGAGCGGGCGCATGTGATCTGTCTCGACGGCAACACGCCAGCGGCGCTGTGCATCCATTTCGATGCCGCCAAGCTGCCGCTGCCACGGTTGCGCGAAATGGTGCGCGCCGCAGGTGCCGAAATCACCGAGCGCTACGGCCATGCGATCTGGCAGGTGACGGGGATCAACCACGAACGTCGGGCGCGCACGGTCAGCGATGCGCTGTGCGCCTTGCCCGGCGTGGTCCAGGCAAGCGCCAGCACCAGCGGGTCTGTCCGGGTCGAATATGATCGCCGCGAAACCACCGAAGAGGAGGTGCGCGCTGCGCTTCGCAAGCTGAAGGTGAGGGTGGGCAAGCGGGTCGCTGCCGATGAACATGCCGGCCACGACCACGGCCCCGGGGGCCACGGCGCGGGCGAAGAGAAGCACGGCCCCGGCGATGGCCACGACCATAGCCACGCCGAATTTCTCGGCCCCAATACCGAGCTGATCTTCGCGCTCGCCTGTGGCGCGCTGCTGGGGATCGGCTACGCGATCGAGAGGCTGGTCGCTGGCGCGCCCGAATGGCTGCCGACCGCCTGCTATATCGCAGCCTATTTCTTCGGCGGATTCTTCACGCTGCGCGAGGCGATCGACAACCTCCGGATGAAGAAGTTCGAGATCGACACGCTGATGTTGGTCGCTGCGGCCGGCGCCGCTGCGCTGGGCGCATGGGCCGAAGGTGCGCTGCTGCTGTTCCTGTTCAGCCTCGGCCATGCGCTTGAGCATTATGCAATGGGCCGCGCCAAGAAGGCGATCGAGGCGCTGGCGAAGCTCGCGCCCGAAACCGCGACCGTGCGACGCGGCGGGCAGACCAGCGAAATCCCGGTCGAGCAGATGGTCGTCGGGGACATTGCCATCGTCCGCCCGAACGAGCGCCTGCCTGCCGACGGCTTCGTCATCAAGGGCACCAGCGCGATCAACCAGGCCCCGGTCACGGGTGAAAGCATCCCGGTCGACAAGGTGCCGGTCGCAGATGCCGCAGCGGCACGCGCCAAGCCCGATGCAGTCGACGCGGAAAGCCGGGTTTTTGCTGGTACGATCAACGGCGGCGGCGCGATCGAGATCGAGGTGACACGCCGTTCCAATGAAAGCGCGCTTGCCAAGGTCGTGAAGATGGTGAGCGAAGCGGAGACGCAGAAGTCGCCGACGCAGCGCTTCACCGACCGGTTCGAACGGATCTTCGTGCCCGCCGTCCTGGTCCTGTCAGTGCTCCTGCTGTTCGCATGGGTGGTCGTCGACGAGCCGTTCCGCGACAGCTTCTATCGCGCGATGGCGGTGCTGGTGGCGGCAAGCCCGTGCGCGCTCGCGATCGCAACGCCGAGCGCGGTCCTGTCGGGCGTTGCCCGTGCAGCGCGGGGCGGCGTGCTCGTGAAGGGCGGTGCACCGCTCGAAAACCTCGGGTCGCTCAAAGCGATCGCTTTCGACAAGACGGGCACGCTGACCGAAGGTCGTCCGCGCATCACTGATGTCGTGCCCGTCGATGGCGCCGATGAAGGCGAGTTGCTGGCGCTGGCTGTCGCCGTCGAAGCGTTGAGCGACCATCCCCTGGCCCAAGCGATCGTCAAGGACGGCCGCGAACGTCTGAACGATCGTGCCGTGCCGACTGCCGGCGACCTCAAGAGCCTGACCGGTCGGGGCGTCACCGCGAGCGTGGATGGCGAGACGGTGTGGATCGGCAAGGCCGAGATGTTCGGAAGTGAGGGCATTCCGGCGCTGGGGCAGGGCGCGCAGGACGCAATCGCGAAGCTGCGCGAGAACGGCCGCACGACAATGGTGGTCCGCAAGGGGGACCGCGACCTGGGCGCGATCGGCCTGATGGACACGCCTCGCGAAGCTGCCAAGACCGCGTTGCGTCGGCTGCACGAGATGGGCGTGTCGCGGATGATAATGATCTCCGGCGATCACCAGAAAGTCGCCGAAGCGATCGCCGACGAAGTCGGGATCGACGAAGCGTGGGGCGACCTCATGCCCGAAGACAAGGTTGCCGCGATCAAGAAGCTCGCCGGCGAAGACAAGGTCGCGATGGTGGGCGACGGCGTGAACGATGCGCCGGCGATGGCAAGCGCCACGGTCGGCATCGCGATGGGCGCGGCGGGGTCGGACGTTGCGCTGGAGACAGCCGACGTGGCGCTGATGGCCGACGATCTGGCGCACCTGCCATTCGCAGTCGGTCTTAGCCGCCATACCCGTGGAATCATCCGGCAGAACGTCTTCGTCAGCCTGGGTGTCGTCGCCTTCCTGGTGCCTGCTACCATCCTCGGCCTCGGCATTGGGCCAGCGGTGGCGGTTCATGAGGGATCGACGCTGCTCGTCGTCATCAATGCGCTCAGGCTGCTCGCCTACCGCGATCCGGCAGGGAAGGCGGCATGAAGTGGCTGATCGCCTTCGACCTCGACGGCACGCTTGCCGAGAGCAAGCGGCCGTTATCGGAGGATATGGCCGCAATCCTCGCCCGATTGCTCGCCATCACGGATGTGGCGGTGATCTCGGGCGGGGACTGGCCGCAGTTCGAAAAGCAGATCGCCTCGCGCCTTCCTGCCGGCGTCGCGCTCGACCGTCTCTGGTTGATGCCGACCACAGGCACGAAACTCTATCGGTTCATCAATGGCGCTTGGCGCGCGGTCTATGCCGAACTGTTCGACGACGCGGAGAAGGCGAAGATCCGCACGGCCTTCGATCAGGCGCTGACCGATGCCGGTCTCGCCGACGAACGTATCTGGGGCGAACGGATCGAGGACCGGGGCAGCCAGATCACCTTTTCGGGCCTGGGGCAGGCAGCGCCGCTGAAGGAAAAGGAAGCGTGGGATCCTGACCGAAAGAAGAGGACCGCGTTGCAGGCCACGTTGCGCGCGAAGCTGCCGGAGCTCTCGATCAATCTCGGTGGCACGACATCGATCGACGTGACCAGAGCAGGGATCGACAAGGGCTATGGCCTGAAGCGCCTGAGTGCCGAGAGCGGTGTCCCGCTCGACGGGATGCTGTTCATTGGGGATGCGATATTCCCCGGTGGGAATGACTATCCCGCTGCTGAAATCGGCCTCGACACAGTGAGGGTGCGCGACGTCGCGGAAACCACCGCCGTCGTGACCGCCATCATCGCGTGTCTGCACCGATAGGATCAAGATACATGGTCGGCTCCATCGCGGAATGCCGCATTGTCAAAGCTCTGGCTTCTGTCGCTTAGGGCAGCGCTTCCTAAAACGAAAAGAAGGCAATGTGCGCGTCTCCGCGAACAAAGCCTCCAGCGATCAATCTAAGAGATTCCGCCGCGCTTCTCAATCGTAGGGGGCGTTTGCGGGAGGGGGCGGAATCCTACGCTAAGGATTTGGGCCAGCGATATTCCCCGGTTAGATTGATGTGTTCCCATCCCAACGGCGAGACGTGGGCGAGTAGATCAGGCGCGATATGGGTACCGCTGGCGGCCCGGGTATTGACGACCTCGCCGAGCTTCATGGTGTTCCAGAATATGATGATGGCGGCGAGCAGGTTCATTCCGGCGATGCGATAGTGCTGGCCTTCGCCGGATCGATCCCGGATTTCACCTCGGCGGTGGAAGCTGATGGCGCGCTTTAGGGCGTGGTGGGCCTCACCCTTGTTGAGGCCGATCTGAGCCTGGCGCTGGAGGCCGGCATCAAGAATCCAGTCGATCATGAACAGGGTTCGCTCGATGCGGCCCACCTCTCGCAATGCGAGGGCCAGCTCATTCTGGCGCGGGTAAGAGGCGAGCTTGCGAAGAATCTGGCTGGGGGCGACGATCCCCGCTGCGATCGTCGCCATGATGCGCAGGATGTCGGGCCAGTTGCGCTCGATGAGCGGTTCATTGATCTTACCTCCGACCAGCGCTCGCACATTGGCCGGCGTCGCGTTGGGCGTGAAGGCATAGAGTCTTTTCTGAGGGAGATCGCGGATACGGGGGGCGAACCTGTAGCCGAGCAAGGCGCAGGCGGCGAACACATGATCGGTGAAGCCGCCCGTGTCGGCAAAATGCTGGCGAACGCGGCGGCCCGCGTCATTCATGAGCAGCCCGTCCAGGATATAGGGAGCCTCGCTGACCGTTGCCGGGATCACCTGGGTTGCGAACGGCGCATATTGATCGGACACATGGCTGTATCCCTTGAGGCCCGGGACGTTGCCATATTTCGCGTTGATCAGATTCATCGCCTCGCCCTGCTCGGTAGCAAGGAAGAACTGCCCGTCGCTGGATGCCGATTGCCCTTGTCCCCAGAAGGCGGCCATGGGCAGGGCGGCGTGGGCCTCCACGATCATGGCGAGCGCCCGATCATAGGCGCTGCCTTCGACATGCCAGCGCGCGATCCGCAGCAATTCCCAGAAGCTGTGCGTGTTGGTCGCCGCCGCCATCTTGCGCAAACCGAGATTGACGCCTTCCGCCAGCAACACGTTCATCAGGCCGATCCGGTCGCTGCAGGGCGCGCCGGTGCGCAGATGCGTGAACGCCTCGGAAAATCCGGTTCGCTCATCGACTTCCAGCAACAGATCGGTGATCCTCGCGGGCGGGAGCTGTTGATAGAGATCGAGCACGAGATCCTCGGCCCCTTCGGGCGTGTCGGCCCTCAGCTTGTCGATGTGCAGCTTGCCGTTCTCGATGATGCCGCCTGGGATCGTGCCGGTTCGCGCCGCGCGGCCAAACTCCTTCAGCCGTGTATCCAGTCGAGCCCTGCGCTCGGCCAGCCATTCGCCGGGTCGCAGCGGCACGGCGAGCCGCGCGGTCTGCTCTATCGCCTGTGGCGGGACCAGAAGCTGCTTGAGGTCGCCATAGCGGCGCGATCCCGCCAACCATATGTCACCGGACCGGAAGGCGTCGCGGATGTGGAACAGCACCGCGATTTCCCAAAGCCGGTGGTCGCCGCTGGGCTCAGCGCAAAGATGACGATGCCATTTCGAGTTGGGACGTAGAAAATCCACCGGCGGATCGACCTTGATCCCGTTACGCAGCATCGCAACGGCCGCCAGAAGAGGCGTGGCGATCGGCGCCGCCTGCATGTCGAGCAGGCGCAGCATCCTGGGCGCGTAGAGGCGGAAACGGTGATAGCCGTCCAGCACACGGCTGAGCGGGTCGGCCGCGAGCACGTTGGTCAGCGCGGAGGCCGTGGCGACAAGGGTTCTGAACCGTTCCCAGCCAGGCCCGGTGGCGATTATCCCGTCCAGGGCCGTGCCATCGTCCTGCGCTCCAAGCAAAGCACCACCGATTTCGGCAAAGGACTTCAGCGTGTCCCGAACGGCCGCCTTTTCGTCGGCGATCCTGGTGTTGCAAAGGCGTTCGGAGGCCCGATAGAGACGGCCTACGATGCGATCGTGGGTCTCCACGATGACATCGGCCAGCGATGACCGCCATTCCAGGGTGCAGACAGCGAGGATCGCAAGCCGCCTGTCTTCGGGCAGATCACGCATGCCGTCGGCGTAATAGCGCTCGCCCTGCCGGCGAAGCCGGGTCACACGATGCGCCGGCACGCCGTCCAGCAAATCCGCCGGAAGATCGAACCTTTGAAGATATTCCAGTCGATCCATCAGCCGGTTAGCGGCTGCTGAATTTGCGCCAACCTCGAACTGTCGCAGCCATACGAAGCGCGTGACGCGACCATCCTCCGCGATTATCCGCGTGATGGCACATGGTATCTCGGCTTCATGATCGTAGATGCCGCACAGCGTGGTCGTGGAGTCGGACGCTCAATTTACTCGACGGTCGAAAGCTGGGCCGCTGCGAGAGGTGCCACAGAGATTCGGTTGGCCGTGCTGGAAGCGAATGAAGCGGCAGAGCGATTTTGGCGTTCTCTCGGCTTCATTGAGTATCGGCGCGTTGGGCCAGACACCTTCAAAATGCGTAGCCATCGCCGGATAGAACTGAGCCGTCGCCTTTCTGGCGCGACCGTAGAAGGCAGCAACAAGTAAGATCTCGCGCCGGCTATCTGGGCGAGCTTGGCGTAGGATTCCGCCCCCTCCCGCAAACGCCCCCTTTCAGGGAAGGGGGCTTGAGATCGCCTTGATGGCCTTCAATCCCGTTCCAAAACGAGCGATCGCGTCCCTGTTTCTCTCCAGCTCGCCATAGGGCAGATAGGCGAAGTCGAGATCGGCAATACGGCTGAAAGCCGGGCGACGGAGTTGCGCGCGAACGTCCTGCTCGCGCGCATTCGGTGCGACCAGGAATAGCCCGGCGGCAGCGTGCAGATCGCTCCCCGACAGCGCCAGATCGAGCATGCGCACGATCCCCGAGTAGATCGAGGTCGAATGTTCAACCTCGAACGCGGCGGCGACGCCGTCGCCACCCTTCGCCAGCCACAACACGTCGATGAGGCGGATCGAGTCCGCTCCGGGAGAGGTCGCAATGGCGTCTGGAAGGCGCTCGAGGCATCCCTGTCCAAGCGGGCAGCCAGCGTGAAGTCGACCGCGGTCATTGGCGGCGATCCACACATCGTAACCGAGGGCATGGCCGAGGTCGCGCAGCCAGGCCTGGATTTCGGCGTGCGTGCGATCGGTTTCGCCCTGCGCGGCGGCTGTCTTGTCGAGCCGGCTTGCCTCCGCTCTGGCATGTTCCAATCTGCCGAGCCAGTCGTCGGCCGCCGTTGCGTCATCCTCCAGCGGTGGCGCGGGATAGCGGCCCGAGCCAATGTCGAACAACAGTCCGCCGATCGCGCCGAGATCGTTGGAGAGCAACTCGCGGTAACGGTCGTTGAGGTCGAGGATGCCGGCGCGCATGGCGAGAAAATGATCCCATGACCCGAGCTTCACCTTGGCGCCGGTGACGGCATTGTAGCCCTTGACGATCGCGGTATTGAAGGGCGGCACCAGCGTCGGGTGAAGGAAATAGAGCAGGTTGGCCGCCGCCGGCCCCAGCCCCTTGATCTTGAGCGCGTCTATGCTGCGGATGTGGCTGATGATCTCCTCGGCGGTATCGCAGCACGAGCAATTGTCGAGCAGGCGACCGAACGCCCGCTGGTTGTCCGGGCTTTCGTAGATGTCTGGAATGCGCAGCTTGGGCTTCCACAGCCAGGCATGGTCGGCGCCCTTGAAGATCTGCCGCTGTTCGGCGATCGAGTGGACAACCGTTTCCAGTGACGAGCCGCGATAGGCGACGCCGAACCGCCCACTTTCGATTTCTGCGACCACCTGCTGCAGCCCGCGACGGATGGAGCGGAAGTTTTTCAGCCGTTCGTCCCACAGAAACCAGGAGCGATAGGTGGCGCCGGGATCGTCTCGCCAACGACGGACAAGCTCGCTCACGAGATCATGATGTGTCGCGGGTAACAAGGTCATACTGGCTGGGTCATCTAAACTGGGCTCCTTGCCGTTCAGGCTATCGCGAGCAAGGGCGGCTTGCACGTTCAATGTGCGATCCGCGAAGCGTGCTCAAATTGTCGGTGATCGCGCAGGGAAACGCCGCTGGCATTGGGCGTTGCCGGTCGCAACCGTCGACCGGGCGCACAGCCAGGCAGACGGCCGGCACGGGCGTCGCCGCCCGGGAGCGGCGCCGCAACCAGCTTTTTCCGGTCGAACTTAGCGGATCACTGCTTTGCGATCGCGGTGACCTCGCCATCGCTGCCCTTGAGCGAGAGGTCGAAATCGACCTTGTCGCCGACCTTGACCGCATCGGTGATCGACGGCGCGGCCTTGAACGCCATCGTCATCGCGGGCCACTTGGCCTCCGGGATCGGACCATGATCGAGCGTGATCGTGCCTGCCGCCTTGTCGATCGCGGTGACGGTGCCATGGCCCTTGGCCTTGATCGCGGCGTTCGCGTCAGGCGCCATCGACATGTTGCCCATGTCGCCGCTCATGGTCGCGGCGGGCGCCGCCTCGTTGGTCTCAGTCGCAACGGGGGCCTCCGCCTTCTTGCCGCACGCGGCAGTCAGGGCGGCGAGGCCGAGGGCAATGGTCAGTCGTGCATGGTTCATCGTCTTCTCCTTCATGATGAAACGGGTTGAGGGATGGGATCGGTCTTGGGCCGGCGCAACAGCAGGTAGGCGGCGGGCAGGACGAACATTGAGAGCAAGGGCGCGGTCAGCATGCCGCCGATCATCGGCGCGGCAATCCGGCTCATGACCTCCGAACCCGCGCCTGATCCCAGCAGGATCGGCAGCAGGCCGGCCAGGATCACCGCCACCGTCATCGCCTTGGGACGGACGCGCAGCAGCGCGCCTTCGCGCACGGCGGCCTCGACCTCGGCAGCGTCCGGATGTGCGCCGCGCTCGGCCAGCGCGTTCTTGAGATAGATCAGCATCACCACCCCGAACTCGGCGGAGACGCCGGCGAGCGCGATGAACCCGACCCCGGTGGCGATCGACTGGTTGAACCCCAGCAGATAAAGCGTCCAGATGCCGCCGGTCAGCGCAAACGGCAGCGTCCCCATGATCAGCGCCGCCTCGTCGAAGCGGCCGAAGATGAGGTAGAGCAGCACGAAGATGATCAGCAGCGTCGCGGGCACGACCAGCTTCAAGCGGTCGACCGCGCGCTCGAGATATTCGAACTGGCCAGAGTAAGCGATGCTGACCCCAGGCGAGAGCCTGACCTGTTTCGCCACCGCACGCTGCAGATCGCCGACCACCGAGGCAAGATCGCGCCCGCGCACATCGACGTAGACCCAGGTCGAAGGCCGGGCATTCTCGGTCTTGAGCATCGGCGGTCCCTCGGCGATCGAGACGTTTGCCACGGTGCCCAAGGTGATCTGCTGGCCCGCGGGCGTCAGGATCGGTAGCGCCCGCAGCCTTTCGAGGCTGTCGCGCAATTCGCGCGGATAGCGCACGCTGATCGGATAGCGGGCGAGGCCCTCGACCGTCTCGCCGATCGTCTCGCCGCCGATCGCGCCGGAGACGATGGCCTGGACGTCGGCGATGTTGAGCCCGAACCGCGCGGCGGCGGCGCGGTCTATGTCGACATCGACATAGCGTCCGCCGGTCAGCCGCTCGGCGAGCGCCGAGCTGACGCCGGGCACGCTCCTGGCCACGGTCTCGACATCATGCGCGATGCGGTCGAGCTCGGCGAGGTCACTGCCCGACACCTTGACCCCGATCGGGCTCTTGATGCCCGTCGCGAGCATGTCGATGCGGTTGCGGATCGGCGGCACCCAGATATTGGCGAGACCCGGAAGCTTCACCCGGCGATCGAGCTCGTCGACAAGGCGTTCGGGCGTCATGCCCGACCGCCACTGGTCGCGGGGCTTGAATTGGATCGTCGTCTCGAACATTTCGAGCGGCGCGGGATCGGTCGCGGTCTCGGCGCGGCCGGCCTTGCCGAACACGCTTTCGACTTCGGGCACGGTCTTGATCAGGCGGTCGGTCTGCTGGAGCAGCTCACTCGCCTTGGCGGCCGAGAGGCCCGGCAGCGCCGAGGGCATGTAGAGCAGGTCGCCCTCGTCGAGATTGGGCATGAACTCGCCGCCGAGCCGGCTGAGCGGCCAGGCCGTGGTGGCGAACACCAGAGCCGCGATCAGCAGCACTGCCTTGGGCCGCTTCATCGTCCAGTCGATCGCGGGCCGGTAGATATTGGTGAGCCAGCGATTGACCGGATTGGCCTGCTCGGCCGGAATGCGGCCCCGGATCAGCCAGCCCATCAGGATCGGCACCAGGGTCACCGACAGGATCGCGGCCGCGCCCATCGCATAGGTCTTGGTGAAGGCGAGCGGCGCGAACAGCCGGCCTTCCTGCGCCTCCAGGGTGAAGACCGGAATGAACGACAGCGTGATGATCAGCAGGCTGAAGAACAGCGCCGGCCCGACCTCGGCCGCCGCCTCGGTGACGACGATCCAGCGCATCTCGCCATCGAGATGTCTGTCCGGGTGATCCTGCTCCCAGCGTTCGATCCTCTTGTGGGCGTTCTCGATCATGACGACCGCCGCATCCACCATCGCGCCGATGGCGATGGCGATGCCGCCCAGCGACATGATGTTGGCGTTCACCCCCTGGAACCGCATTACGACGAACGCGGCCAGCACACCGAGCGGCAAGGTCAGGATCGCGACCAGCGCCGAGCGGACGTGCCAGAGGAACAGGGCGCAGACCAATGCGACGACGATGAACTCCTCGACCAGCTTGCGGGTGAGGTTCTCGACCGCGCGATCGATCAGCTGCGAGCGGTCATAGACCGTGACCACCTCGACGCCCGGCGGCAGGCTTTTCCTGAGATCGGCGAGCTTGTCCTTGACCGCCGCGATGGTCTCACGGGCGTTCTTGCCTGACCGAAGAATAACGACGCCGCCGGCGACCTCGCCTTCGCCGTTCAGTTCGGCGATGCCGCGCCGCATCTCGGGGCCGACCTGGATCGTGGCGACATCGCCGAGCCGGACGGGCACGCCGCCCGCCGCAGTCTTGAGCGGGATTGCCCGGAAATCGTCGAGCGTTTTCAGATAGCCCGAGGCGCGGACCATATATTCGGCCTCGGCCATTTCCAGCACCGAGCCGCCGGCTTCCTGATTGGCTTGGCTGATCGCCTGCACTGCCTGGGCGTGGGTTACGCCGTAGGCCGCGAGCTTCACCGGATCGAGCAGCACCTGGTACTGCTTGACCATGCCGCCGATGCTGGCGACTTCGGCCACGCCGGTCACGGTCTTCAGCTCGTAGCGCAGGAACCAGTCCTGCAACCCGCGAAGCTGCGAGAGATCGTGCCGGCCGGTGCGGTCGACCAGCGCATATTCATAGACCCAGCCGACCCCGGTCGCGTCCGGCCCGAGCGCGCTGCGGGCGCTGGCCGGCAACCGACCCTGGACCTGGTTGAGATATTCGAGCACGCGGCTGCGCGCCCAGTAGAGATCGGTGCCGTCCTCGAAGATCACATAGACGAAGCTGTCGCCGAAGAAGCTATAGCCGCGCACCGTCTTGGCGCCGGGCACCGACAGCATGGTGGTGGTGAGCGGATAGGTGATCTGGTTCTCGACGATCTGCGGCGCCTGACCCGGATAGGAAGTGCGGATCACGACCTGCACGTCGGAAAGATCGGGCAGCGCGTCGATCGGGGTCGAGCGCACCGCCCACAGGCCCGCGCCGACCAGCGCGAGCATGCCGAGCACGACGAAGAAGCGGTTCCTCACCGACCAGCGGATGAGATGGGCGATCACTGGCCCGCCACCTTCGCCATATGCCGCAGCGTCGGTCCCGCCGGGGGCCGGTCGAACCCGAACCGGACCCGGTCACCCGCCTTGAAGCCGCGCGCGATGCCCGGATTGGCGAGCGCGAAGGTCATCGTCATCGCCGGCCAGTCGAGCGCGGGAACGGGCTCGTGGCTGAGCGTCACCGAATTGGCCGTGATCCGCTCGATCTTGCCCGTCGTCTCGTACAGCGTGGCTTTCGACGCCGGCGCGGCGATGGTCGCCGATGCCGCACCGCCGCCGATCGGCCGCGCCTCGATTCCCGACAGGCTCGCCTCGGAATCGATCAGGAACTGCCCCGAGACGACGACGTTCTCGCCGGGCGACAGGCCGGCAAGGATCTCGGTCTCGCCGCCTGCCTCGCGGCCGATGCGGACCTCGGCGGGATGATAGCGCCCGTCGCCTGCGGCCAGCATGACGAGCGTGCGCCTGCCCGTGCGGATCACCGCTTCGCTCGGCACCAGCAGCGCCGGCTTGGCATCGCCGCCAAGCGCGACGCTGGCGAACATGCCCGGCCGCAACCGGCCGTCCCGGTTGGGCAGCTCGATCCGCACGGTGAGCGTGCGGCTGTCGGCCTGCGTGGTCGGCAGGATCGCGATCACCCGGCCGGCGAAGCGCTCGCCGGGGAAGCCCGCCAGCGTGGTGCTGGCATTCTGGCCGACCCGGACATCGCCCGCGCGCGCTTCGGGCACCGCGGCATTGAGCCAGACGGTGCCGAGCCCGCTTACCTGGGCGAGCGTCTGGCCCATGGCGAGCGTCACGCCGGCACGGGCGTCGAGCGTCTGGATCGTGCCCGAGATCGGCGTCGTGATCGTCACCACGCCGTTCGGGCGTCCGCTCCGCTCGACGCTGGCGATGAGGCCGTCGGACATGCCCATCAGCCGCAGTCGCTGGCGCGCGGCCGCGGTGAGGTCGGGCTTGCCGAGCCGCCTGACGCTCAGATATTCGGTCTGCGCGCCGCCCCATTCGGGCAGGAGCAGGTCCGCGATCGGCGCGCCGGCGCGGACCACGTCCCCGGGCGCTCGCGCATAGACGCGGCTCACGAACCCGCCCGAACGCGCCTGGATGACGGCGACGTCGCGCTGGTTGAAGTCGATCGTGCCGGTGACCTCGAGGGCCGAGGCAAGGCTGCCCATCTTCGCCGCGACGACCCGCAATCCCAGGCTCTGCCGCGCGGCGGGATCGACGGCGACCGTGGGGGCCGCGCCGGCGCTTCCTCCGTCCGCGTATCGCGGCACGAGCTGCATATCCATGAAGGGCGACTTGCCGGGCTTGTCGAACTTCTGGTTGGGGAACATCGGATCGTACCAGTAAAGGACTTTGCCTGCCCCGGCGGGCGTGGTCGCCTCCGATTGCGGTGCCTGGCGATGGCCAGCCCAATAGCCTGTGCCGCCGGCCAGCAGCGCGACAGCCAGGATCGATGCGCCCCAGCGCAGCGCGGATTTATCGAGCGTCATGGCCGCTCCTCCCCATAGGTGATAGTGATGCGGACCGCGTCGCGCGCGACGTCGGCTTCGCGGTTGAGCGCCTCGACCTCGGCCTCCGCGAGCCCGAGCGTCGTGAGCAGCGCGGCGCCAAGGTCGAGCTTGCCGGCGCCATAGCTGTCGCGGTCGAGCTCGGCGCGGTGCCTGGCGAGTGGCACCAGCGTCTCGCGGGCATTGCGCAACCGGGAGAGATGCATGGCATGGTCTGCGAGATCGGCGTCGAGCTGCGCCACCAGCTCGCGGCGGATCGCCTCGCGGTCGAACCGACCCCCTTGCGCAAGGCTCTCGCTTGCAGCGATCCTGGGGTTCTGGCGCTTGCCGGCGAACAGCGGCAGGTCGATCGACACGCCGACCGAGGCCATGTCGCCGTACATGGGATCGCGCCGGCCATAGGTGACGCCGACCTTCCAGTCGGGGCGCTTGTCGGCGCGCGCGAGACGCACGTCCGCTTCGGCGACTGCGATCCGCGCGTCCTGCGCGCGCAGGGCGGGAAGCGCATCGATCCCGGCCCGCAGCCGGATCGGATCGACATCGAGCATCGGCGGGTCGCCCGTCGCCTGCGGGTCGGGGTCGCCGGTATAGCGCGCGAGCCGGGCCCGCGCCTGCGCCACCACCGCAGCCATCTCGGCGCGGCGATCGGCGATGGCGGCGCGGAGCTGGTCGGGCTCGAGCGCCTGGCTCGGGCGCGCGCTGCCCGACGCCAGGCGTGCGGTCACGGTCTTCTGCAGGTCGTCGAGGCTGGCATCGAGCAGGTCGAGCTGCCGGAGCCGGCGTTCTCCATAATAGAGATCGACCCAGGCGAGGGCGGTCTCGAGCCGCACGTTGCGGCCTTCGACCAGCTCGCCCGCCTCGGCGATACCGATATCGGCCGCGGCGCGCGCGGCGCGTGCATGGCGCTTGGCGAGATTGGGGAAGGTCTGGCTGAACCCGATCGTCGCCATAGTGAAATCGTCGCGCGTGAAGCTGCCGGCATTGGGGCCGCTCACCGGGAAGTTCTGCAGGCCCAGGTCGAGCGTCGGATCGGGCAGGCGATCGGCCGCGACCGCCGAAGAGCGGGCGCCGGCTGTCGCCGCCGCGCGCGCCTTGAGGCTTGGCGCGTTGGCGGCAGCGAGCCTCACTGCCTGCTCGTAGGTGAGCGGGCCGGCCGACACCGGCACGGCCCAGGCGCTCGCAAGCGTCGCACCGATAGAGAGCAACAGGCGTCGCACAGCGCGCCTCGGCATCATGATCATGGATATCATCCCCTCATGACAGAGGCGGCGCGCCAAGATGTGACGCGCCGCTCCGGAGCGGGTTTAGCCCTTGTCCGACCTGACTGCGCCGCGCATGCAGTCGGCGGCGCTTGCCTGCATCATCGCGCAATCGCAGCTGGCCATGTCCCGGCTGTCGGGCACCCATATGCGGACACGCGCAGGGCCAGTCGCCCGCGGACCATATTGCGGCGCCGACCGCCATTCCCAATGGCCTTGCGGCGTGCGGCTCGCGTCGGTTGCAAGCGCAGGCGCGGCGAGACTGAGGGCCGCCACAAGGGCGGCCGGAAGCAGTTTGATCATCACGAAAACCTTTGACTGAAAAGAAGGAAACCGGGCGCGCACGCATCGATCGATGCGCGCAGCCCGTGCTCGTTCAATCAGGCAAGGCTGGTGGGAGGATCCGGCTCGGGCGCAACCGCCTTGCCGGTCAATATCGTGTCGGTCGTCCAGAAGCTGGGCGCGTCGTAGAGACGCGCAGGCGCAACGCCGCCTGCCAGGTCCGCTGCGACCAGCGGGATCACGCACCCCATCGCGGCGATGCAATCGAGCGTCAGGCCCTTGCAGGGCTTTTCGCTGGGCGCAGGCTGCTGCTTGGCCATCATCGCCATGCAGTCCGCATCCATGCCCTTGGCCAGCGGCGCGCCTGCCGCCTGCGGCACGCTGTGCGCGGCCGCCATCTGGGCTCCGAAGAGACCGGACAGCGCTCCGATGACGAGCAGGAGGGCGAGCAGGCGTTTCACGGGCCTCGATATCTAGCGGGTTTCGCGGGCGCAGCCAACCAAAGTCTCGCGCCGCGCGGATTTTGAAGTGCTGACGGCTGATTCCGTCAACTCCGCGTCAATAAAGATCCGGCCCGGGGAAGAAGATCGGCTGCGGCCTCTACGTATATCGAGGCTGGACCCGGGACCGTAGTCCCAAGCCTGAAGAGACGCTCTTCCCCTCGGCAAAGTCCGGGCGGTGGCTTACCATCCAAGGAGGTGAATATGGTCAGAAAAACTCTCATGGTCGCGCTTGCCGGCATTTCGATGCTTGCTGCCGTCCCCGCTATGGCCCAGGGCATCGGGCACAGCCTGTTCATGCGCGGCTCGATCGTCGACACGGGCAGCAACGGCGCGGTCGTCTGCATCGGCAAGGCCGATGGCGCCGAGGTCGGCCAGAAGCTCGAGGTCTATCGCGTCGTGACCCATCCGGGTCCGTCCAAGGGCGTGGCGCCGACCTATCACCGCCAGCTCGTCGGCCATGTGACGATCGACCATATCTTTGACGATCACTTCGCGCACGTGTCCGTCGCCGACGGCACGCCTGCCAGGCACGACATCGTCGAGCTTCGCAAGAACTGACAAGCCGGTGGCCCGGCGGCACGGGCTGCCCTGCGACGCGTCGGGGCAGCGGGCCGCCGGCGACGAGGAGACCGTTCGGGGTCAAAGCGAAACCGCTTGACCCTGGACCATGGTCCAACCGGCATGATCGAGCGGATGACATGGGCAATTTCAAGATCGGCGAACTGGCCGCGGCCGCAGGCGTGGGGCGGGATACGATCCGCTATTATGAGCGGATGGGCCTGCTGCGCGAGCCCGCGCGCACGGCAGCGGGCTACAGGCTCTACGACGCGACCGACCTCGAGCGCGTCAATTTCATCCGCTCGGCGCAGGAGCTTGGTTTCACACTCGAACAGGCCCGGCAGCTGCTGGCACTCAGGGCGTCGGACACCGCGCATGCCCAGGCCGTGCTCGATATCACGCTTGCCAAGATCGCGGACGCCGAAGCCCGGCTCGAGCGCCTGTCGGATATCCGCGACATGCTGCGGATGCTCGCCGACGAATGCCCGGGCGAAGTGCCGGTCTCCGATTGCCCGATCCTCGCCTTCCTGACGGCGCGGCGGAAAGACCAGCAGCATAACAAGAAACATCAGGCAGCGCAGGACGAACGATCACCACGAGCGAAAGGGGTTTTGTCATGAAGAAAATGCGTTTGATCGCCGTCCTCACGCCGGCGCTGCTTCTAGGCGCCTGTGTGACCACGCGGCCGACCTCGGCGCAGGTCGAGAGTTGCCGGGCGATGGAGGGCAATATGGGTCTCCAGACGCCGCATGATCATGGCGAGATGAAGGGGCAGGGGCGCAACCCGATGAACCTCTCGCACGACCGGTGTCGCCGGATTCTGCGCAGCGCGCAATGAGCCGGTCCGGACGCCAGGGATGGCGCCCGGACACAGTTTTCAAGCCAAGGAGCAAAGCCATGATCGACCATGCGAAGAAAGCCCTTCCACTTGTCGGCGGAAGCCTGTTGCTGGCGCTCGCGCTTTCGGGCTGCGACCGCCAGGCCGACCAGACGGTGCCGCCCGCGGCGAACAGCGTCGCCGCCACCCCGGTCCTGACCGACAGCGGCAACGCTGCAGACGCGGCGCCGATGGACGCGATGAGCAACCAGGCCGAGATGGAGCGGCATCACCGTCAGGCGATGGACCATGACGCGATGCGCGCCGGGGCCGGCAACCAGACCGCGCCGGCACCCGATCCCGCGCCGGGCAATGCGGCGATGCCGATGAAGGATATGTAGGCTCGCACACTAAGGGGATGAGGATGTCCAGGCGGATCAGCCTTCGACGCTTGAGCCTCGGCTGCGCAATCGCTCTCAGCCTGTCCGCGAGCGCGGGCGCGCAGGAGGGCGAGGATCATGCCGCGCATCATGGCGCAGGCATGCCGGCCGGCGGGGGCATGTCCGCACCGGCAGAGCCGGGGTCGTCGGACATGGCGAAGATGATGAACCCCATGATGGATCGCATGATCAATGGGGAAGGGGAGAATGAGCACGGCCACGAATCGCGCCGGACCGGCTTCATCTCGCAGCTGCTCGCCTTTCCCGCGCTTGACGAAGCGGCAAGGCAGCGGGTCGCTGCGCAGGCCGGCGAACGGGTAAGCACGGGTCTGGCGATGATCAACGCCGCCTCGGCCGACGGCGCGCGTGCGACCACGGTCTCGGCCCGGCTCGATGCGGCGCGGCGCCTGCGCGAGGGAACCGACCTGTTCCGCTCCGGCACCGCCGCGCAGGGCGCGATCGGGGGCTTGCAGCCGCCCCGGGAGGTCGGGCTTGCCTGGCTGCGCGATCAGCTCGACATCGACCAGGCCGCGCCCGGCCATGCCGATCACTGGTTCGGCATCTCGCCCTCGCACCTCCTTCTCATGCTGTTCCTGGGGCTGGTGAGCGCCACGCTTATCGCGCTGCAGATCTTCCGCCTGCGGCGGATCGGGGCGATCGCCGGCGGTGTCGCCACCGCCAAGGTTCCAGCAAAGCCGGAGCCGAAGGCTGCCCCTCCCGCTACCAGGGTTGCGCCCGCGCCTGCACCCGTTGCCGACAGCGCCGGGCTCGCGCCGAGCAATGCGGCCGCACCCGCTGGGGCGTCGCTGCGCAAGCCCAAAAGCTGGGCGGGGCAGCTGCGCGTGGTCCAGATCGTGCGAGAGACGCCGAGCGTGCTGACCTTCCGGCTCGCGGACCCGACCGCCGACCGGCTGCCGTTCGACTTCCTGCCGGGCCAGTTCCTGCAGGTCGAGGTAGAGCCCGAAGCGGGCAAGACCGCGCGCCGTTCCTACACGATCGCCTCTTCGCCGACCCAGCGGGCCTATGTCGAACTGACGGTCAAGCGCGAGGAGCAGGGCGTGGTCTCGCGATACCTGCACGACAAGGTCGTCGCCGACGATCTGCTGAAGGTCAGCGGACCGTTCGGCGCCTTCACCTTCACGGGAACGGATGCCCAGAGCATCGTGCTGATCGCGGGCGGGGTCGGCATCACCCCGATGATGTCGGTGCTGCGCTATCTCACCGACACCGCGTGGAAGGGTGATATCTTCTTCTTCTACGGCGCACGGTCGACCGAGGAATTCGTGTTCCGCGACGAGCTCGAGCGGCTCGAACGCCGTTTTCCCAACCTCCATGTCGTCGCCGCGATGCAGCGCGCGCCCGGCACCGTCTGGATGGGCCCCGAAGGGCCGATCACGCGCGAGATGATCCTGGCCGCGGTGCCGGAGATCGCGAGCCGGCGCATCCATATGTGCGGCCCGCCGGCGATGATGGGCGCGATGCGCGGCGTGCTGGCGGAACTCGGCGTCCCCGACGCGCAGCTGCACACCGAGGCGTTCGGTCCGGCCTCGCTGCCGGCCGACCACGAGGATCTCGAGGTCAAGCCCGCGCCCCCGCCAGCGGATAAGCCGGCCCCGAGCGCCGAGGTGGCGCCGAGCACGGTGACCTTCTCCGTGTCGGGGGTGTCGGCGGCCTTGCCCGCGGACGAGACCGTGCTGGAGGCGGCCGAGGGCGCGGGCGTCGAGATCCCCTATGCATGCCGTGCGGGCACATGCGGCGCCTGCGTGGTCAAGCTGCTGCAGGGCGAAGTGACGATGGAGGTCGAATCCGGCCTTGCGCCCGCCGACAAGGCGCAAGGCTATGTGCTCGCGTGCCAGGCGAAGGGGACGGGCACGCCGCTCGTGGTCGAAGCCTGATGCGCGAACGCAGCGACATTGCCGTGGGCCTGCTGGTCGCGTTCCTGCTGCTGTTCCCGTTCGGCTATCTCGTGCATGTGTCGCCCCGCTTTCCGGGTAGCCTGGCCGGCGGGATCATCGGGATCGCAGCGCTCGTGCTGATGCTGCTGACGCTTCCTTATGTCGCGGCCAAGCACATCGCCTGGGTCGACAAGGCGCTCTCCCGGGTCGTCAGCAAGCCAACCCTGCTCGCCATCCACATCTATGCCGGCGTGCTGGCGCCGATCCTGGGTCTGGTCCACGCCGCGCACAAGCTCGAAAGCCCGGTCGGCCTGCTTCTGACCGTCCTCCTGCTGATGACGGTCATCACCGGCTTCATCGGCCGCTACCTGCTTGCCCAGCTTGGTCGGGCGCTGCGCGGACGCAGGTCAGAACTGGCCTCGCTTCGCGCCGCCTTCCTCGAGGAGCCGGCGGCGCCGACGCAGGCCGATACCGCAGCCCCGCCGCTGTCGGGCTGGAAGCGCTATCTGTTCGTCGCCGGGGATGCGTCCGCGGGCCAGCGCCCCCAGGACAAGGCGGGGATCGCCGCAGCGCTGGCCGATACCGAATTCGCGATCCGTGCCGAAGAGGCAACCAACACCCTGTTCGCGCGGTGGCGGTTCCTGCACATCCTGCTGGGCTGTCTCATCTTCGCGCTGCTCGCGCTCCACGTCGGCGCGGCGATCTATTACGGGCTGCGCTGGCTATGAGCTGGCAGCGTCTTTCCTACGCCGTCTTCATCGCAGCCCTGCTGGTGATGGTCGCCGCGGTCGCGATCCGGATGCGATCGGACGCGCCGAGGGATGCCGGCCTGGTGGCGCAGCTCGTCTCGCCCGGCCCGCTCTCGAGCGCGCACCAGTCCTTTGCCGGCCAATGCACGGCCTGCCACACGCCGGGCAAGGGCGTCGAAACCCGGACCTGTCTCACCTGCCATGCGGGCACCGATTTCGGGACGAAGCAGTCGACGCAGTTCCACGCGAAAGCGACGCAGTGCACCTCCTGCCACGTCGAACATGAGGGAGAGCGCGGCATCATCCGCATGGATCACGCCGCGTTGCTCGACATGGCGAAGTGGCGGCAGCCTTTGGCGGGCATGTCGACAAACACTCGAAGCCTGACCCCCGAGACCGCGCTCAATTGCGCGAGCTGCCATGCGTTCCGCGATCCGCACCAGGGCCTGTTCGGCACCGACTGCGCGAGCTGCCACAAGACCGACAGCTGGAAGATCGCCAATTACCGCCATCCATCGGTCAATTCGACGCAGTGCGCCGAGTGCCATAAGGCGCCGCCCAGTCACTTCATGGAGCATTTCAGCATGGTCTCGCAGCGCGCAGCCGGATCGAAGGCGCGCGTCGACCAATGCTATGCCTGTCACGCCACCGACAGCTTCAACAATATCCGCAAGCGAGGCTGGTATGATCACCATTGAGGCCGACTGGCTGAGCGCCTTCTTCCGGCTCGCCGTGATCGGCCTGGAACTGGCGGGCACGCTGACCATCCTGGTCGGCGCGGGGCTCGCAACCTTTCTGTTTGCGCGGCGGGCGAGGGCGGGCGACCGAACCGAGGCCTATAGCACGTTCCGCTCGGCGCTCGGCCGCAGCATCCTGCTCGGCCTGGAATTTCTGGTCGCCGGCGACATCGTCAAGTCGCTGGTGATCAACCCGACGCTCGACGATCTCATCGTGCTGGCCGGGCTTGTGCTGGTGCGGACCTTCCTGAGCATCTCGCTCGGGGTCGAGATCAACGGTCACTGGCCCTGGGAGGAAACCCGGATGGCGCGGGAGAAGGCGCGTGCGGCGTCGGATGGGTCGCCGGCGACGGCTGAGGCCGCCGGATGCGGCACACCGCGCAAGGGATAGCCGATGGAGGGTGCATGATGATCGAGAGACGCGAATTGCTGATGGCGGGCGCCGGCCTTGCCGCCGCCGGAACGCTGGCTGCGCCGGCGGCGGGGCAGCAGCATCGAATGGAAGGGATGGCGATGTCGATGACGGACTGCATCGACGATTGCCTGGCTTCACACCGCATGTGCCTCGAAACCGCCGCCTGGCTGACGAAGCAAAGCAGCGCGCTGGCGAGCGCGTCGTTGATCGCCATGCTGAACGACTGTGCGGAACTGTGCCAGGCGACAGCCAACTCGATGCTGCGGGAATCGGCTCTGCACCGCATCCTGTGCCGCGCCTGCGCCGATGCTTGCGAGCGCTGCGCCGAGGAATGCGGGCGTCATAGCGAGGACCAGCGGATCGCGCGTTGCTCGGCCACCTGCAAGAAATGCGCGGCGAGCTGCCGAATGATGGCGGACATGACCGGCTGACCACCCGCTTCGCATATTACGTATACTGCCGGGTCAGGACCGATACCATCTCAAGGGCAAGCTCCCGGAGGAGCGAGAAACGACCGGATCTGAAGCCGGTCGAACGGAAACCAGACTTGAAGGAATCGATAGTGCGCAAGAAAACGGTAGTTATCACTTCGCTCGCAGCCCTCGGCCTCCTTGCCCTCGGTGCCGGGCCTGTTCTCGCCGATGGCATGCCGTCGGACATGCCGGATCTCGAGGAGACGCTCAAGGCCAAGCCTGCGCCGGCTCAGTCCGGCACGGCCCATATGGAGGGCATGCGGCACGGCAAGGACCAGATGCACGGTGAGATGATGCGAGGCCACCGGATGGCCATGCGGGAATCGGGGAGCCAGGAGGGGGCTTCTGACATGTCGCATCGGTCGGGCGGGGGGTGCTGAACCAAAAGCCCATCAGAGGTCGGTTGATCAAAGCCTCACCATACAAGGCGTTGGTATCGTTTGACCGGGCCGCAACGTTGGTCCGCCGTTTCCCCGGCGGGCCAATTGCGTTTCAGAATAAAGGTCTGCACGAGCTTTAATGCGATGCAGTCATGAATCCGCTGGACCCTTGGACCATGGTTTCGCCCGCAAGATCGCGGGCCTGCCAGTCCTGATCCAGTGCGGATTCGTAACTTACGTATTCAGACCAAAGGGCCAAGCCCGCATGAGGGGTCGGTATGGTCGCGGTCGCAAACGGCGATCGGGCAAGGACTCATCATGCGGAGAACCACAATGCGAAAGACGAAACTTCTAGTCGGCGCGATCGGCTGCCTGGCGACCCTGAACTTCGCTGGCGCGGGTCTGGCGCAATCGGCACCCGCCGCGCCCCAGCACGCCCCTGCGCAGCCGAAGCCATCCACCGCCCATGCCCATCAGCAGGGGATGGATCATGGAGGGCAGCAGATGCACGACCAAATGATGCAGGATCACCAAGCCGGCATGCAGAAGCCGCAAGGCCAGCAGGGCGCTGCGGGCATGGCCGGAATGTCTGGTGGCTCGTCGCAGGGGAGCGGTTCGAGCAAGGCTGGCAAGCCCAAGAGCGGTTGCTGCAAGATGCCGATGAAAAAGGCAAAGCCGGCCGCCAAGAAGAAACCGGCCACGCCTATGGCCGACAAGCCGATGAGCGACATGTGAGGTTTCCAGCCCCGAGAACAGACCCCTGGGGCTGAGGGCCCGCCGCTGCCCCCGCGGCGGGCCTGTTCTTCAAGAGGTGTTCCAAGTTTCTAGGATTTCATAACGAGAAGCAGGCGTCCACCGCGAGAGAGAGGAGCCCGCGATGCGTAAAGCTCCAGGAGTTGGCACCGAGCTGCGGGTCCGCGCTTACGATTAAGAGGTCCGACCAAGCATGGCCGGATCAACTTCAGTGACCTCTGCGCCGCGATTGAATGGCGAGAGCCATTGCCTGCTTAGGCGACGAGATAATCTATGAGCTGATGAGAAAATCATCGGCTTCTTTTGCGTGTCCAGCCTGGCGCTTCGTAAAAACTCTGCCTGATTTTTGTCTGCGGAACTTACTTATAGGCCGTCTCATCAGAAGGCCTACTTCATCAGGAATCGGTAAAGATGGAGACAGGCGATGTTCGAGAAGGCGATCGGGACCATCAATGCTGCGGCGTCCTTCCGACACCGCTATGATAATTTCATCGGTGGTCGATGGAGCGCTCCAGCGAGCGGCGAGTATTTCGCGGACACGAGCCCGATCAATGGCGCCCAGATCGCCGAGTTTGCGCTGTCGACGCCGGAAGATGTCGAGCGCGCGCTCGATGCGGCGCACGCCGCCAAGGATCAATGGGCAAGGATCTCGCCCGCCGACCGCGCCAGGATTCTCAATCGCGTCGCCGACCGGCTCGAGGATAATATGGAGTTGCTGGCGCTTGCCGAGACGATCGACAACGGCAAGCCGATCCGCGAGACGCGCGCTGCCGACGTTCCGCTCGCGATCGACCATTTCCGCTATTTCGCCGGCTGCATCCGGGCCGAGGAAGGCGGGATCTCGACGATCGATGCCGACACCATCGCCTATCATTTTCGCGAGCCGCTTGGCGTCGTCGGCCAGATCATCCCGTGGAACTTCCCGCTGCTGATGGCGGCGTGGAAGATCGCCCCGGCGCTGGCGGCGGGCAACTGCACCGTCATCAAGCCCGCATCCCAGACGCCGCTCACCTTGCTGATGTTCGCCGAGCTCACCGCCGACATCCTGCCGCCCGGCGTGCTCAATGTCGTCACCGGCCCGGGACGGACCGTCGGCCAGGCGATCGCCGCCAATCCGCGCATCGCCAAGGTCTCGTTCACCGGCGAGACCGTCACCGGCAAGCAGATCATGCATGCGGCCGCCGACCATCTGATCCCCCAGACGATGGAGCTTGGCGGCAAGTCGCCCAACATCTTCATGGCGGACGTGCTCGACGAGGACGATGCCTTCTTCGACAAGGCGCTCGAAGGCTTCACGCTGTTCGCGTTCAACAAGGGCGAGGTCTGCACCTGCCCGTCGCGCGCGCTGATCCATGAGTCGATCTTCGATCGCTTCATCGAGCGCGCCGTGGCGCGCGTCGCCGCGATCCGCCAGGGCGATCCGCTCGACCCCTCGGTCCAGGTCGGCGCGCAGGCGTCGGAGGACCAGCTCCACAAGATCCTGGGCTATATCGATATCGGCAAGGCCGAGGGCGCGCAGTGTCTGGTCGGTGGCGCCAAGGCGCTGCCGGGCGGTGCGCTCGACCAGGGCTATTTCGTACAGCCGACCGTGTTCGTGGGTCAGAACCACATGCGCATCTTCCAGGAGGAGATCTTCGGTCCCGTCCTGGCGGTCACCACCTTCAAGACGGTCGAGGAGGCGATCGCACTTGCCAACGACACCGCCTACGGTCTTGGCGCGGGCGTCTGGACCCGGAGCGGCAACACCGCCTACCGTCTGGGCCGCGCGATCGAGGCCGGGCGGGTCTGGACCAACTGCTATCACCAGTACCCCGCCCATGCCGCCTTCGGCGGATACAAGGCGTCGGGCTTCGGGCGTGAAAATCACCGGATGATGCTCGACCATTATCAGCAGACCAAGAACCTGCTCGTCTCCTATGACGAGCACGCGCTCGGCCTGTTCTGACCCCTCGCTCAAAAGGAGAAACGGACATGGCGAAAACCATGAAGGCGGCGGTCGTCCGCGAATTCGGCAAGCCCCTGGTCATCGAGGACGCGCCGATCCCGACGGTCGGCCCCGGGCAGATCCTGGTCAAGATTGCGGCAACCGGCGTGTGCCATACCGACCTGCACGCGGCAGAAGGGGACTGGCCGGTCAAACCCAACCCGCCCTTCATTCCTGGCCATGAAGGCGTCGGGCATGTCGCCGCCGTCGGTGCGGGCGTCACCCATGTGAAGGAAGGCGACCGGGTCGGCGTGCCCTGGCTCTACACCGCCTGCGGGCATTGCGTGCATTGCCTGGGTGGCTGGGAGACGCTTTGCCACGAACAGCAGAACACCGGCTATTCGGTCAATGGCAGCTTTGCCGAATATGTCCTCGCCGATCCCAACTATGTTGGTCACCTTCCCGACAATGTCGACTTCCTCGACATTGCGCCGATCCTCTGCGCGGGCGTCACCGTCTACAAGGGATTGAAGGCCACCGAGGCCCGACCCGGCGAGTGGGTGGTCGTCTCAGGGATCGGCGGGCTCGGCCACATGGCGGTGCAATATGCCCGTGCCATGGGTCTCAATGTGGCCGCGGTCGACATCGACGATAGCAAGCTCGACCTCGCTACACGCCTTGGCGCCACACTGACGGTCAACGCGCACAGCGAGGACCCTTCGGCAGCGCTCAAGAAGGCGATAGGCGGCGCGCACGGAGCGCTCGTCACCGCCGTTTCGCCCAAGGCGTTCCAGCAGGCGCTCGGCATGGTCCGGCGCGGCGGCACGGTCGCGCTCAATGGTCTGCCGCCGGGCGACTTCCCGCTGTCGATCTTCGACACCGTGCTGAACGGCATTACCGTGCGAGGCTCGATCGTCGGCACGCGGCTCGATCTGCTCGAGGCACTGGCGTTCGCCGGCGACGGCAAGGTCAAGGCCACGGTCCATGCAGACAAGCTGGAGAACATCAACGACGTCTTCTCCCGCATGCACCATGGCGACATCGAGGGCCGGATCGTCCTCGACCTCGCCTGAACCCGACTTCGCGAAAGTACAGTTCATGTCTCCCTTACATATCCGGCCGATCGCACGGCGCCGTTTCGTCCAGGGGCTGGCGATCGGCGGCGCGGTTGCCGGCTTCGCCCCGGCGCTTCTCGCGCGATCCGCCCCAGTCTCGCCCGCCGAGCTTAGCGGGACCGAGTTCGACCTCGAGATCGCCGAGCTGCCAGTCAACTTCACCGGCAAACGCCGTATCGCGACCGCCGTGAACGGCAGCGTGCCCGCGCCGGTCCTGCGCCTGCGCGAAGGCGACACGGTCACGCTCCGTGTGCGCAACGGCCTCAAGGAGATGTCGAGCATCCATTGGCACGGCATCATCGTGCCGGCGGAGATGGACGGCGTGCCCGGCATCAGCTTTGCCGGCATCGCGCCGGGCGAGACCTTCACCTATCGCTTCGAGGTCCGCCAGAGCGGAACCTACTGGTATCACGCTCACACGCTCGCCGAGCAGACGGGACTCTATGGAGCGATCATCGTGGAGCCGAAACAGGCGCCGGCGGCGCGGGCGCCCGATCGCGACTATTGCATCGTGCTCAGCGACTGGTCGGACGAGCCGCCGCTGCAGATCTTCCTCAATCTCAAGAAGCAGAGCAGCTACTATAATTTTGCGCAGCCGACAGCCGGCGACTTCCTCAAGGATGTCGGCGCCATGGGCCTTGGGAAGGCGCTCGAGCGGCGGCGGATGTGGAACAGCTCGCGGATGAACCCGACCGACTACAGCGATGTCTCTGCCGCGACCTACACCTATCTGATGAACGGCGCGCCGCCCGCCGGCAACTGGACCGGTATCGCCGCGCCCGGCGAACGCGTGCGCCTGCGCTTCGTCGGCGCGGGGACGGCGACGTTCTTCGACGTGCGGATCCCGGGGGTCGAGCTGACGGTCGTATCGGCCGACGGGCAGCCGGTCGAGCCGGTCACGGTCGAGGAATTCCGGATCGGCCCGGGCGAGACCTATGACGTCGAGTTCACCATGCCCGAGGGCGGCGCCCGCACCATCTTCGCGCAGGCGATCGATCGGAGCGGCTATGCCCGCGGCACGATCGCACCGGCTCCGGGCATGGCGGCAGCCGTGCCGCCGCTCGATGCCCGGACCTGGCTCGAGCCGGTCGACATGATGGGCGCGATGGCGACGATGGGCGCAATGGGAGGCGACGCGCATGCCGGGCACGGCATGACCGAGATGCCGGCCAGGGCACAGCACGCCCGCACCGAATATGGCGCCAATACCGACATGCGCGTCGACTATCCCCGCACCAATCTGGACGATCCCGGCGCCGGGCTGCGCGGGCGCGGCTGGCGCGTGCTGACGCTGGCCGATCTGCGCACGCCGGGCGGCGATCCCGACCCGCGCGAGCCCGAGCGCGACATCGAGCTGCATCTGACGGGCAATATGGAACGGTTCATCTGGTCGCTCGACGGCATCAAGCTCAACGATTCCCGGCCGCTGCATTTCAAGCCGAACGAGCGGCTGCGCGTCACCTTCGTCAACGACACGATGATGGCGCATCCGATGCATCTGCACGGCATGTGGAGCGATGTCGAAGGCCCGGACGGCGCCTTCCAGGTCCGCAAGCATACGGTCGTGGTCCAGCCCGCCCAGCGGGTGAGCTTCCGCGTCACCGCCGACGCCATGGGCCGATGGGCCTTCCACTGCCATCTGCTCTATCACATGGCGGCCGGCATGTTCCGGGAGGTGGTGGTCGCATGATCCGGATTATCCCCTCGCGCGGCATTGCTCTTGGCGTTGCCCTCTTCCTGGCGCCGGCGATCACGGCTCCCGCCCTCGCGCAGGATGCCTTGCCCCCGTCGCCCGCCGCCACCCCTGCCCAAACGGCCACTCCCGATCCAAACTCACCTTCCGCGCAAGGCTCTCAGGAGCATGCGGGCATGGACATGCCGGGCATGGATATGACCGACACGAAGGCGTCCGGTAACGGCGCCACGATGGACATGGGCTCGATGCAGGGTGGCAAGGCCCCGCCGGACGCGCGCAACTCGGACGATTATGCCGACGGCTATCGCAACTCGACGCTGCCGGGCTATGAGATGGCCGACAAGCTCTCGATCCCCAAGATACTTGTGGATGAGCTCGAGTTCACCAGCGGCAACGAGGGTCAGGGCGTGGGCTGGACCGTGCTCGTCACCAAGGGTCAGGACAATGACAAGCTCTGGCTGCGCAGCCAGGGGCTCAAGAACTCCCGCGACCAACGTCTCGATCCGGAGAGCAGCGTCGAGGCGCTGTGGTGGCACAGCAAGAACCCGTTCTGGGGCACGCTGCTCGGGGTCAGGCAGGATCTCGGCAAGGGTGCGACCACCTGGCTCGCCGCCGGCGTCGAGGGACTGGCGCCCTATTGGTTCGACGTCCAGCTCATCGGCTATGTAGGAACCGATGGGCGTCTCGCGGCGCGCGCCAAGGCCTCCTATGAGGTCCTGTTCACCAATCGGTTGATCCTTACGCCGCAGGTGGAAACCAATATCTATTCGAAGCGGTCGAGCGATCGGCAGCTCGGCAGCGGCTTCAGCAATGTCGAGCTGAGCGGACGGTTGCGCTACGAGGTGTCGCGCAAGTTCGCGCCCTATATCGGCTTCGTCTGGGAGCGCGCATTTGACGGCACGGCCGATTTCCGTCGCCTGCGCAGGGAAGGGCCTTCCGAACACAGGCTGGTGATCGGCTTGCGCGCCTGGTGGTGATCCGCGGATGGCCACTCGAGGGATCGACCGCGAACGCGCCGCGTGACAAGGCTGGATCGCAAGCCAACGGTCGCTGGCCGGCCTCCTTTTTCGTCTTGTTGCTCGCGGCGGCTGCGGCGTCGGCGGGACAGACGGCCATTCTCGCCTTCCTTCCGGCACTGGTCGACCCGGCTCGTGGCGCGCTATCGTCAAGCGCTCATGATTTTCACGTCGCGAGCCTGACTGCGGTCCATCCCCTGGCAGCCTTGCTGGCGGCGCCGCTCTGGGGCTGGATCGCGGACCGGGTCGACTATCGGGCGATGTTGCGCGCAGCGCTGGTCATCCTCGCGCTGGTGACCGCGCCGATCGGCCTCGTCGGGTTGCCTGAGCTTTATGCATTGCGTCTGGTGGCGGGGATGGCGTCGGCCGCCATCATACCGTTGGGCTTGCTCTGCGCGAGCTTTGCCGCAAGCGGGCGCGCGGACCAGGCGCGCCGCTTCACCTGGCTGACCGCCTTCGTGTTTCTGGGCGATCTCGCCGGTCCGCTGGTGGCGGAGGTCTCGGCCGCGATCCTGCCCCGCGCTCCCCTCATGATCCTCGCTCTCGGCATCGGTGCCGTCGGGGCGGCGCTTTGCGCCGTGCGTCTGCCGCGCTGGTGTGCACCTTGCATCGATGGCGGAGACCTGCCCGCGCCTACGCTCGGCGCGACGTTGATCCTGCTTTTTATCACGATCGTCGCGGGCGGCGGGCTGGCGGCGATGCATGTCAATCTCCTGGTGACGCGGAGCGCCATTTCGCTGAGCCGCGAAGAGATCGCCTGGATGCTCAGTCTCTGCGGATTGGGCATGCTGGCGGCACAGATCTTCCATGCAAAGCTGGATTGGCTGGTCACTGTGCCGAGGCGGCTTGCCGGATTGACGCTGGGCCTGCTGGCTGTGGCACTTTTCATGTTTCCTGTCGCCGCGAGTATGGCCGAGCTCAGTGGGATCATCGTTGCTGCCGGCTGGAGCTCGGCAACCCTTCGATTGGTCACCAGCTTCTGGATCAGCGGCGGCGGGGCCCCTTCAGGCGTGAAGCTCGGTTTCCAGCATTCCGCCGCCAGCATCGGGCAGGCGCTCGCGCCGCTGGCGATAGCCATCGTCGCTCCCGGGGCGCAGCCGCTCGTTCTGTGGGGGATTGGTGGTCTATCGCTAGCGCTGCTTGTGTCCCTGCCGCTAGCCTGGAGGCCGCCCGCCATCGTAAAATCATCTGCGTGATGAGGGGAGGGGCGCATTGATGCGTATAGAAAAGAAGGGGCCTCTGCCCCATGCTTATCGTTCTTCCGGGAGTCATTTCATGAAGACCCGCCTATTCGTCGCCTTGCTGTTCCTCGCCATGCCCGGCGTAGCGCTTGCGGCCAGTGATATCGTCGTCCACCGGGATCCGGGATGTGGATGTTGCGAGAAGTGGGCGCAGGCCGTGCGCGCGAAGCTGGGACGCAAGGTCGTCATGCGTGACGATGCGTCGCGCAGCGAGCTTCAGCGCAAGGCCGGCATGCCCCGGACGCTGGCATCTTGCCACAGCGCGATCGTCGATGGCTATATGATCGAGGGCCATGTCCCGATATCCGACGTCAAGCGCTTGCTGGCGACCCGTCCTGCGGGCGTCAAAGGCATTGCGGTTGCGGGGATGCCGATCGGTTCGGAGGGCATGGAAGTGGCAGGCGCTGCCCGCCAACCCTATACGGTGGTGGCCTTCGGCAGCGCCGGTCAGCGAATTTTCGCCCGCCATTGATATCGCGCGGTTTGCAGCATCCTGCAGAATTGCCCGGTGGTAGAGGACCCCGCTGTCGAGTGTAGAACCTTGTGTCAAGCGAGCTGATGGCGTCCCTACCCCTACCTACACTGAAAAAGCAACGATTTGTCTTGTAAGTTGTTCGCGGTCGTCTCCCTGATTTGCCTGAATTTGGCCCAAAATGTGGGAACGATTGTGGGACCGTTTGCCCACCGAAAGTGTGAGAACGGCCCCAACATTCCCGATCAGGGCCCCGAACCGATGGCACTCACAGCATTGAAGGTGAAAAACGCGAAGCCCGGTCGCCATGTCGATAGCCGGGGCTTTGCCTGATTGCACTTTGCGTTCGCTTGCATTACATCGTCATGCAGAAAGGAAATCGACATGGCCGCAAACGCTCTTGTGCAGACCCGGATCGACGGAGCGGTGAAGGAGGAAGCCGCGACCGTGCTGGCTGCTATGGGGCTGACCGTCTCCGATGCCGTGCGCCTGATGCTGACCCGCGTTGCCCGCGACAAGGCCTTGCCGTTTGAACCGCTGGTGCCCAATGCCGAGACGATCGAGGCCATGAAGGAAGCGCGCGAGGGAAAGGGCAAGCGGTTCGCCACGGTGGTCGACCTGATGGCCGACCTCAATGCGGACGATTGAACGCTTCGGGCGGTTCAAGCGCGACTACAAGCGGGAGAAGAAGGGGCAGCACGCCAAGACGCTGGACGCTGACCTGATCCCGATCATCGAGGCGCTGGCATCCGACGAGCCGCTTGAACCGCGCCACCGCGACCATGCGCTGACCGGCGACTGGCGCGACCATCGCGATTGCCACATAAAGCCCGACCTCGTGCTGATTTACCGCAAGCCCGATGACGACACCTTGCAGCTTGTGCGCTTGGGATCGCACGCGGAATTGGGTTGGTGACGCCCGCGCATGGCGAGCTTATACGTTTGTCGGGTATGTCAGCCAGAGGCACGATTACGGGTTAGGTGTGATCAGCGAGCATCCGATGCCAACAAGCTTTTGCAGAAGACATCAATCGCAGAGATGCATTCGGCAGGCGCTGCTTGAAACAAAAATGAGGGCCATAAATCACTTTCACCCTCAAATTCTGACAAATTTGCCGTTAGTTCACGACTGGTGAGCGAGAAATGAGCCGATCGCGTTGGGCTTGAAGAGCCGACCGCTCGCTCCACCGTCGTGACCCCTACGTTGATGACCGGCGGATGCTGGCCCGGTAGACGATGCTGCCGAGAGCGACGACGACGCCCATGATGGCAAAAGATTCCATGCTCGAATGGCTCAAAAGCCAGATCGTGAGAAGGAAACCCTATTTCCGTGATTTGCTCGATCACATGCTCAGGGTTGAGAGCGCCATCACCGGCATCCGCGACATCCTGATCTCGGTGTTCGAGGCGAGTCACCTGCTCGAACAGCAGCGCCAGGGTGCGATCACGCGTCAGCTTGCCGCCTGGGCCGCGATCCTCGCGGTGCCTACCGCGATTGCCGGAATCTACGGCATGAATTTCGAGAATATGCCCGAACTGAAGACGCAATGGGGATATTTCGTCATCCTCGGCGTCATCGCTGCGGTCTGCATTGGGCTCTACATCCGGTTCAAACGTAGCCACTGGCTTTGACGGCGCAGATCGGCTTTCCACATCGCGCCGGGCTGAGGCTGCCGGGGGCCGGCCGCCATAACTCAATGCTTTCGCAGAACCTCGGCGCGGTGCCGGTCCAACGCATCGAGCAAAGCCCTGCCGATCAAAGGCTTTGCGAGAACGTGATCGAAGCCCGCCTCGGCGGCCCGCCAGGCCAGCAGCGTGTCGTGAAAGCCTGAGATCATGATGGCGCGTCCCGACCATCCGATCTCGCGAAGGTGACGCAGCATCGCGAATCCGTCGATGTCGGGCATGCGATAGTCGAGGATGACGCAGTCTGCCTCCTTCGCGCGGGGGTCGGCCAACAGCGCGTGGCCGGTCGTATATCCCCACACGGCATAGCCGCGCGATCTCAGCAGCAGCTGGAGGCCACGCCGCACGCCGGGATCGTCGTCGGAGACGAGGATGGTGTATCTGCCATCATGCTGAGTGGAACGGACCGATGGCATTGCGAGAAGCGGACACCCGTGTGACGATTGCACCATCGATCGCATATCGCGCCTCGTCCCGTCGCTACGTAGAGGTCGCAGTCACTTCGGCTTGCGGCCCATGCCCGCGGCAAAGGCGATCCGCAGGGCTTCGGACAAATTGCGGACCTCGAGCTTGGCCATCAGGCTCGCGCGATGGACCTCGACCGTTCGCGATGAACAGCCCAGGTCATAGGCGATCGTCTTATTGGGCAGGCCGTTCGCCAGCCCTTCCAGCACTTCACGCTCCCGGGGCGTCAGTGCAGCGACCCGCACGCCGGCTTCAGAGGTTTCCAGAGTGCGAAAGTCGACATCGTCGAGACGCGCGAACGCGCGGCTGACGGCGCCGAGCAGGGCCGCTTTCTCGAAGGGCTTCTCGAGAAAGTCGACCGCGCCGCCTTTCATGGCCTGCACCGCAACCGACACGTCGCCATGGCCGGTCAGGACGATGACCGGCATGTTGACCCCGCGTGCTGCCATGGCGGCCTGAACCTCGAGACCGTCCATCTCGGGCATGCGCACGTCAAGGATGACGCAGCCGACGGCCGCCGACTTCGCCTCCTTGAGAAACTCCACGCCCGAGGCATAGGTCACGACGTCGTAGCCCGCGGTCTTGAGCGCAAAGCTCGCCGCCTTGCGGATGCTCTCCTCGTCGTCGACCAGATGGATGACGCGTCTATCCCCCATGTTCCTCCTCCGCCCGCGCATGGATCAAGGTAAAATGAAAGCGGGTGCCGCCGCGGTCGGGGCGCTCCATCCAGATACGGCCGCCATGCGCTTCGATGATGGTCCGGCAGATCGAGAGGCCGAGGCCCATGCCGTCGGCCTTTGTCGAGTTGAACGCCGTGAAGAGCTGCTCGCGGATTCCGTCCGCGATGCCGGGACCGGTATCCTCCACGGTCACCTCGATCAGCCCGTCAGGGCGCAACCTGGTCGCCACCTTGAGGTCGCGAACCGGACACTCCGCCATCGCCTCGATGGCATTGCGCATCAGGTTGACCAGCACCTGCTGGATCTGCACCCTGTCGACGAGGACCAGCGTCGCGGCGGGATCGACCGCAAAGAAGCTGCGGATGCCGCGCTCGCGTGCACCGACCAGCGCGAGCTGGCTCGCCTCGGCGATGACCTGCGGCAGCTCGTGGAGGCTCTTGTCGACCTCGCCGCGGGCGACGAAATCGCGCAGGCGCCGGACGATATGGCCGGCCCGCAGCGTTTCCTGTGCCGCATCATCCATCACCGACCGTAGCGACACGAAGGGTTCGTCGTCCCGCTCGTCGAGCATGTCGCGGATCGTCTCGAGATAGAGCGCGACCGCGGCAAGCGGCTGGTTGAGCTCATGCGCGAGCGTCGAGGCCATCGTGCCCATCGCGCTCAGCCGAGAGACATGGACCAGCTCTGCCTGCAGTTCCTTGAGCCTGAGCTCATCCTGCTCCTTGGCGGTGAGATCCCGGATAAAGCCGGTGAACAACCGCTGCCCGTCTTCACCGGCCTCGCCGACCGACAGCTGCATCGGGAAGGTTGAGCCGTCGCGGCGCTGGCCGACCACGACGCGACCGAGGCCGATGATCCGGCGCTCGCCGGTCTGCAGATAATGCGCGAGATATTCGTCGTGACGGTCGCGATCGGGCTGGGGCATAAGGCAGGAGACGTTGCGGCCGACGAGCTCGGCTTCGCTGTAGCCGAACAGGCGTTGTGCCGCTGCGCTGAACGACGTGATGGCGCCGGTCTCGTCGATGATGATCATCGCATCCGGCACCGTCGCCAGAATCGATTGCAGATGCTGCTCGCGGGTCTCGATCGATGCGCGGACCGCCGCCTCGTCGGTGACATCGCGGCTGATGCAGGCGAAGCCGCGATGTGTGTCGCCTTCGAACAGTGCGGAGATCGTCAGGCGCGCCAGATATTCCGCGCCGTTCTCGCAGACCCGCCACGCTTCGCGCTCCAGCGTGCCCTCGTGAAGGGCGGCCGCCAGGTCTGCGCCTGGACGCCCCGCCGCAATCTCGTCGGGCGGGTAGAACAGGTCGTGGGGCTGTCCCAGGACGCGATCGAGCGGCCAGCATTCGGCACGCTCGCCTTCTTCATTATAGCTCAGCACCATCCCGGAAGGATCGAGCAGCGTCAGGACGTGGCCGCCAGCCTGTCGCAGGAACAGCGGCGCAAGCCGCGCCACCTCCCTGGCAATCTCGTCGGGCCCGCGCCTCGTGTAGACCATCGGCCGGCTCACACGCCCGGCCGGGCGCACGTATCCGGGCGTAGCCGGACCGTGCCACTCAGCGCCGCGCGAGTATGGCCTTCATCTCGTCGATTTCCTGCCGCTGCGAGCGCTTGATCGATTCGCAAAGCCGGATGACTTCGGGATCGCTCAGCTTTGCTTCCTGGCACATCAGGATCGCGCCGGAGTGGTGTGGGATCATCGAGCGCAGAAAGGCCGTGTCGCCGATCGTGGTCTGCGTGCGGATGAACGCGAAGCTGCCCAAGAAGGCGACCAGCGACGCGGCGATCAGCGCGATGTTGGCGGCCTTCGACGGGAACATGTGCCGCATGGCGAGGATCATGAGCACCACCATCGGTGAGACCATCATCAGCGTCATGTAGAGCATGTTGAGGTTGTTGTAGAAGCTGTCGAGCCCGTCGATCATGACGAACATCACCAGATACATGATGACGCCGCTGATGACGGTCTGGAAGGCCAGGCTCCAATAGGCGCCCATCTTCCGTGTGCTCATGTGGGACGAATGATCCATGGCGTATCTCCTTCGTTCGGCGCAGGCCGACCTGGGTCTCAGTGTAACGCCCCGCTCTCCTGTTCGCCCCCGCCATCAGCCGTCCCGATGCTAGAACCAGAAGCGGATGCCGGCGACGAAGCTGGTGGCATGGACGTCCTCGCCGGCAAGCCTCGACAGCCGCGCCGTGTCGCCGGCTTTGCGCAGATAAGAGACGCCGATATAGGGTGCGAACTGGCGGCTGAACTCATAGCGCAGGCGCGCGCCGAGCTCTATGTTGACCAGCCCCGAACCGATGTCGTTCTCCGGAATATCCTGCGCGGCGAAATTGACCTCGGCGCGCGGCTGCAAGATCAGGCGCTGGGTAATGCGCTGGTCGTAATAGCCCTCGACCCGGCCCAGAACATCGCCCTTGGTCGAGAGGAACAGCGCGCCTTCGACTTCGAACATGCCGGGAGCCAGGCCCTCGACGCCGACCGTCGCGTAAGTGCGGTCGGGCCCGCGGCCGAAGTCCTGGCGGATACCGCCCTGAAGATTGAAATAGGGGTCGATGGCCCGGCTATAGAGCACCTGCACCTCCGCGCTGTCGATGCCGCGGCCGAACTCGCCTTCGCCCTCGCTCTTGAGCCAGAGCCGGTTGATATCGCCGCCGTAAAAGCCTTCGCCATCCCAGCGATAGCCATCGCGACCGCTATGCGCTTGATACTCGAACAGGTTGAGCAGCACCTGCCCGAAATTGTTGCCGCCGCTGTCCTTCATCATGATGTCGCGTGAGCGCGCCATCTCGGCGCCGGGAAAATCACGATCGGCGAAGTGGTCGCTGGGGGGAGGCGGCGGGGGCGCATTGCCGGCCGGAAGCGCCGTGCCGGTCATTTGCATGCCGGGCATGGCGGTCTGGCCATGCTGCGAATGGTCCATCCCGGGCATGTCCGGCATCGCGCCGTCCTGATGCTGGGAGTGGTCCATGCCCGGCATGTCCGGCATCGCGGGAGACGCGGGTTGCGGCTGACCGGCCGCATCTCCCTGCGGCGCAGGACTGGCCTGGTGCTGCGAATGGTCCATCGCCGAGGTGGCGTCTGGCGCTGGTGTCTGAGCGCGCGGCCTGGCGGCGGCCTTGTCCTTCTTCTTCTCCTGCGCCGGCGGCACCTCGCCCGGCGGCGCCATGCCGGGCATGCCGTGCATTGAATGATCCTGGGCAAAGGCGGGCGCGGCAGCGAAAAGGGCGATCGCGCTCACCAGCGGCGTGAGGATGCGGGTCATTACGCGTCTCCCTTCGGACGGACGCTCACGACCCGCATCATCCCGGCATGCATGTGGTAGAGGAGATGACAGTGGAAGGCCCAGTCGCCGACCGCGTCGGCGGTGAAGTCCCAGGTCACCTTGCCGCCGGGCTGGACGATTACCGTATGCTTGCGTGGCGCATGATCGCCATGCCCCGTCACCAGCTCGAAAAAATGCCCGTGAATATGGATCGGATGCCCCATCATCGTGTCGTTGATGAGATTGACGCGCACCCGCTCGCCTTCGATGAAGGGGATCGGCTCGTGATGGTCCGACATTTTTTCGCCGTCGAACGACCACATGAACCGCTCCATGTTGCCGGTGAGGTGAATGTCGATGCTGCGGCTCGGCGCGCGCACGTCCGGATTGCGATCGAGCGCCATCAGGTCCCTGTAGACAAGCACCTTGTGGCCGACGTCGGCGAGGCCCTGGCCGGGCTCGCCGGTGCGGTCGACGGGCATCGGCGAGATGGTCTGGACGCTCGGGTCGCGCTTCACCTGCGGCGCGTTCGAGAAGTCTCGCATCTTCATCGACCCCATCGCGTGCCCGCCATGGTCCATGCCCGCCATCTGGCCATCGGCGCCCATCGCGCCGTGGTCCATCCCGCTCATCGCGGAATGATCCATCCCCGAATGATCCATGCCTGCCATGGCGCTATTGTCCATGGTCGCCATCGCTGCCGCCGCGCCGGTCGCGAGGCGCGCGGACGCGTTCTTCTCGGCCGTCGGATCGACGCCCCGCATAGCGCCGCCCGACATGTCCATGCCTTCCATGCCCGGCATCGAGGACATGTCCATGCCCATGTCCTTCATGTCGGCGAGCGGCCGTTTGCGTAAGGGGGGAACCTCGCCGGCCATGCCGGCGCGCGGCGCGAGCGTGGCACGCGCCATGCCCGAGCGGTCGATCGCCTCGCCGACAAGGGTGTAGGCCTTGTCATCGCCTGGGCTGACAACGACGTCGTAGGTCTCGGCAACACCAACCTGGAACTCGTCGACGGTGACCGGCACCACATTCTGCCCGTCGGCCTGGACGATGGTCAGCGGCAGGCCGGGGATGCGGACGTTGAAGGTGGTCATCGCCGACGCATTGATGACCCGCAGCCGCACCCGTTCGCCCGGGGTGAAGAGCGCGGTCCAGTTGTCCATCGGACCATGGCCGTTGACGAGATAGGTGTAGGTGGATCCGGTCACATCGGAGATGTCGGCCGGGTCCATCCGCATCTGGCCCCAGTCGAGCCGGTCCTTGAGCGGCTGATCCTTGCCCGACAGGAGCCCGGCCAGGGTCTGGCGCTGGAAATTGAAATGGCCGGGGTTGACCTTGAGGCGCCGGAAGATCGCCTGCGGCGAGAGCGCGCTGTGATCGGCGAGCACGATGACATGCTCGCGGTCATAGGCGACCGGATCGGCACCGGCGGGATCGATGATGATCGGGCCGTAATGGCCTTCCTGTTCCTGCAGGCCTGAATGGCTGTGGTACCAGTAGGTGCCGCTTTGCACGACGGAGAACTGGTAGAGGTAGTTCGAGCCCGGCTTGATGCCCGGAAAAGACACGCCCGGCACACCGTCCATATTGGCCGGCAGGATCAGCCCGTGCCAGTGGATCGAGCTGTCCTCCTCCAGCTGATTGATGACGTTGAGCCGCACGCGCTGGCCCTCGCGCAGCCGGATCAGCGGGGCGGGGACCGTGCCGTTGAGGCCGATTGCCCGGAACTTGCGCCCGTCGATGGTCATCGACTGCCGGGCGATGGTGAGCGTAATGTCTTCGCCCGACACGGTCGGCAGCGTCGGTCGCATCCCCGGCGAGATCGTCTGCGCCCAGGCCGGCAGCCAGGCTGACAATGCTGCGCCGCCGCCGGCGAGGGCCGCGCCGCGGAGGAACTGGCGGCGGTCGAGAGCAGAAATCATTCGGTTGTCTCAGCTTTAAGAAAGAGGGCGTACCTATTGGGAATACGCAGCATGGCCTCATCCCCCTCAAACTTTCTTTAATATTTCCGAAAGGCGTGCCCTAGCTCGATAGAGGCGCGTTTCGACCGCCTTCTGGCTGATCCCGAGAATTTCGGCGGTTTCAGCTTCCGATTTCTCGTCGATCGTACGCAAAATAAGCGTGTCCTTGAGGGAAGACGGCAGGGCAGCAATCGCTTTCATTGCTTGCGCGAGCTGCTGTTCGGCCCCGATCGCCTGATCGGGCAGCGGTGCGTCGTCGGCGACGCCGTCCGCCTCGCCGAGCGGTAGGGCTAGGGCAAAGAAATTTCGAACCGCTCGCCGACGCCGCCAGTCATGGCATTTGTTGATGACAATCCGGGACATCCAGACCTGGAAGGGTCGGGTTACGTCATAGCGGTTGAGTGCGGCAAAGGCCGCGACGAAGCTCGCCTGGGTGACATCCAATGCCTCATCCATAGATCCGACATGGCTGCGCACGAGCCGGTGAACCCAACCTTGATGCCGGCGGACCAGCTCGCCATAGGCCGCTTGCCGGCCTCCAAGCGCCAGAGCCGCGAGCTCCCCGTCCGAGCAGTCGGGGAGGCACGCGGTCATTCGGATTTGGCCGTCAGCGCTTTCACCACGGCGTCGTCGAATTTGTCCGTCTGATCCGGGCGCAGCACGGCCCGCATCGCGAAGATATGCTCAAGTGTTTCTTTCTGCAGCGCGCCCATGGCCTGGTGCGAGCGATCCACCGCAGTTGCGACTTGCGGGCCATAGCCATGCTCCGCTTCGATCGCTTCCGCGAGACGCGCATTGTCGGCGCGCAATTCGGCCTCCAGCGCTTGACGCCGGATCGCGTAGTTCTTCTCGATTGTCTCGAGTCGGCTGTGTTGCGCTGAATTCAGCTTCAGATCGCGATGGAGCAGCTCGTGCAGCTCATTTTCGACCGGGCGCACTGGAACCACATAGACGCGGCCAATGACAACGCCAGCGATCGCCGCGGCGAAGGTCACCAGGACGAGGAGCAGGAGCCGGCGGCGGTCGCGCATCACTGCGAGCTCAGCAGCGTCGAGGGCGCAAGCGCGAGCCGAGCATCGAAGGGCGATAGCGGTTTGGCATCAGCAGACCGTGTCGAAACTGCCGAGCCGGCAATTCCGATGAACAGCGCGGTTGCGGCCGCGATGCCGAACGTCATAGCGCCAAGGCTTGGTATGGCCCGGATGCGCGCTATTTCCGCCATGACCCGGCTTTCCAGGCCGCCGAGCCTGGGATCGAGAGGCGCATCGCGCAACCGCGAGAGCAGGTGGTCAAGTTCATCCATGGTGCTTCTCCGTCTTCATCCATCAATACGCACGATGGTCCAGGAACCCTTGCTGTAGATTGAAAAGAATAATTGCGAGGGGTGGGGGCTCGGGCTGCGTATTGTCTCATGGGATCTACAGGAGAATGTTCCAATGCGTTTCTTTTCGCCTCTCGCAGTTATCGCCGCCGTCGGCCTGAGTGTTTCTGCTCCGGCCTACGCGCATCCCAAGCTTGTGTCCTCGACGCCCGCCGCGAACGCCAGCGTCTCGGCGCCGTCGCGTATAACGCTCACCTTCAGTGAAGGTCTGATGCCGAAGCTGTCGGGCGCCGAGATCGTGATGACCGGCATGCCCGGCATGCCCAACCACCGCATGGCGGTAACCGGCTTCAAGACGTCCGTCGAAGGCGACAAGACGCTCGTGCTGACGCTCGCCAAGCCGCTCATGGCGGGCAGCTATCAGGTCGCCTGGCACGTCGTCTCGACCGACACGCACCGCATCCAGGGCAATCTCGCCTTTACCGTCAAGTGACGCCATGAACGACGTGGCACTCGTCGCCGTCCGCTGGGCGCTCTACGTCGATCTCGGCCTGTTGTTCGGCCTGCCGCTGTTCGCGCTCTATGCGCCCGGCGGCGGCCGGATGGTACAGCGGCATCTGCCGATGGTAGCAATGGTGGCCGGTCTCGCCTGTCTCGCCCTCCTGCTGTCGGCGCTGGGGTTCGCGTTGCAGGCAGCGGCCATGACCGGGCTGCCGCTCACCCAGCCTGATCTTTCCATGGTCGCAGAGCTGTTCAACGGCACGTCCATGGGAACGGCGCTGAAGGCGCGCCTCGTCGCGCTCCTCGTTCTTCTGCTCTCCATCCCCTTCTATCGCCGGCAATCCCGTCCTGCCTTCATCGCCTCCACTCTGGCAGGCGCGGTCGCACTCGCGACCCTCGCCTGGAGCGGGCATGGCGCGGCCGGCGAAGGCGAGGCGGGCTGGCTGCAACTGGGGGCCGATCTCATCCATCTGCTCGCCGCGGGCGCCTGGGTCGGCGCGCTTGCCGCATTCCTTGCGCTGGTTCTTACCAGGCTCGCAACCGATGATCTCGCCACTGAAGACATGGACCGGGTCATGCTCGCCGAGGAAGCGCTGCGGGGCTTCTCCCTCGTCGGCACGATCATCGTCGCCCTGCTGATCCTGACCGGGACGGTGAACGGCTGGTTCCTGGTCGGCCCGGGCAACATCGCGTCTCTCGGGCAGTCGACCTACGGCCTGCTGCTCATCGCCAAGCTGCTGCTCTTCGCCGGCATGCTGGGCCTGGCCGCGCTCAACCGTTATCGCCTGACCCCGGCACTTGCGCAGGCGATCGAGGAAGAGGACGCGCCACGGGCGCAGGCGCTGCTGCGCGCGAGCCTCGTCGTCGAAGGCGGTCTTGCGATCGTCATTCTCGGGCTGGTCGCCTGGCTGGGGACACTGTCGCCACCCATGTCGATGTAGCTTATCGTTTCGGACGCCTCGCGTTGGGAGAAGCCAATGCAATCCTACACCCCGCCGCTCGGGACCGGATCGACGAAAGACTATGATCGCGCGATCCGCCTGTGGACGCGGGAGAAGCGGTGGCGTGCCGCCATGCTCGCCGCCCTGGCGCCCAAAGCCGGTGAGACGGTCGTCGACGTCGGCTGTGGCACCGGCAGCTTCGCGCTGATGCTCAAGCAAGCCGAGCCCAGGACGCAGGTGATCGGTCTCGATCCCGATGCCGAGGCGCTCGACATCGCGCGGCACAAGGCCGCTGCGCGGCAGGCCGATATCGACTGGCGTCAGGGATTTGCCAGGGACGTGGCCCCGGGCACCGCCGACGCTGTCGTATCGAGTCTCGTGCTGCATCAGATGCCGGTCAGGGAGAAGGCGGCAACCCTGCGCGCCATGTTCGCCATGCTGCGCCCGGGTGGCCGCCTGGTGATCGCAGATTATGGCCGCCAGCACGGTCTCATGCGGCTCGCCTTTCGCCTGACCGTGCAGCGACTCGATGGCATCGATGATACCCGACCCAACGCCGACGGCGTGCTCCCCGGCCTGATCGCGGCGGCCGGCTTCAGGCATGTGGCCGAGACGTTTCGGCTCTTGACCATCACCGGCGCGATCGAATTGCTTACCGCGCATCGACCGGCGCAGGCCCAGGGCCTTACGGTTGCGAACGACCTTGGCTGATCCCGGCCGAGCGACCGGGTACGCCGATTTGGCCGCTTAGGCGATTACGTATTGACCCTGACACGGTGTCAGACCCTAGATCGTCAGGCGTCGAAAGGAGCAAGGCGATGAACGAGACACATGGAGCGGCGCATGGCGGCGGTTGCTGCGGCGGCCACGGCGGCGCGAAAGCGGCGACCGGCATCAAGGACCCGGTCTGTGGCATGACCGTCGATCCGGCGACCACCGCGCACCATGCCGATCATGGCGGTGAACGCTATCATTTCTGCAGCGCGGGCTGCCGGGCAAAGTTCATCGCCGATCCCGAGCGCTATCTCGGCCCGCCGGCACCGCCGTTCGCAGCGCCCGTGGGCACGATCTGGACCTGCCCTATGCATCCCGAGATCCGGCAGGACCATCCCGGGTCCTGTCCGATCTGCGGCATGGCGCTCGAACCCGCGACCGTGACCGCCGACAGCGGTCCCAGCCACGAGCTGGTCGATTTCACGCGGCGTTTCTGGGTTGGCCTGGTGCTGGCCCTGCCGGTGCTGATCCTCGAGATGGGGGCGCACCTGTTTCCTGTGATCCATCGCCTCGTGCCGATGTCGACCTCGGTATGGATCCAGTTCGTGCTGGCGACGCCTGTCGTGCTCTGGGCGGGCTGGCCGTTCTTCGAGCGTGGCTGGGCCTCGCTCAAGACCCGCAACCTCAACATGTTCACCCTGATCGCGATGGGGACGGGGGTCGCCTGGATCTACAGCGTCGTCGCGACGCTCGCGCCTCAGCTGTTCCCGCCTGCCTTCCGCGGCGAGGACGGCATGGTTGCCGTCTATTTCGAGGCCGCCGCGGTGATCACCGTTCTCGTGCTGCTCGGCCAGGTGCTCGAACTGCGCGCGCGTGAGCGGACCTCGGGCGCGATCAAGGCGCTGCTCAACCTCGCGCCCAAGACCGCGCGCCGGATCGCCGCCGACGGGAGCGAAGAGGAGATCAGTCTCGATCTGGTCGCGGTCGGCGACCGCCTGCGCGTGCGGCCGGGCGAGAAGGTGCCGGTCGACGGCGTAGTCGAGGACGGCCGCTCCTCGCTCGACGAGTCGATGGTCACCGGTGAATCCATGCCCGTCACCAAGGCCAAGGCCGACACGGTGATCGGCGGCACGCTCAACCAGACCGGTGCGCTGGTGATCGTCGCCGACAAGGTCGGACGCGACACCATGCTTGCGCGGATTGTCCAGATGGTCGCCGAGGCGCAGCGCTCGCGCGCGCCGATCCAGCGCATGGCCGATCAGGTGTCGGGCTGGTTCGTGCCCGTGGTCATCGCGGTTGCGGTGGTCGCGTTTATCGCCTGGGGTATCTGGGGCCCCGAGCCGCGCTTCGCCTATGGGCTGGTGGCGGCGGTCGCCGTGCTGATCATCGCCTGTCCCTGTGCACTGGGTCTCGCCACGCCGATGTCGATCATGGTGGGCGTCGGCCGCGGCGCCGGACTCGGCGTCCTTATCAAGAATGCCGAAGCGCTCGAGCATATGGAGAAGGTCGACACGCTCGTCGTCGACAAGACAGGCACGCTGACCGAAGGCCGCCCTGCCGTCACCCAGGTCGTGCCGGCGCCCGGCTTCGACGAAGCCGAGTTGCTGCGGCTTGCCGCCTCGGTCGAACGGGCTTCCGAACATCCGCTCGCGCTGGCGATCGTCGAGGCTGCGAAGGATCGCGCCATCGCCACGAGCGACGTCACCGACTTCGACTCGCCGACCGGGCGCGGCGCGCTCGGTACGGTCGAAGGGCGGCGCATCGTCCTCGGCAATGCGCGGTTCCTCGCCGACGAGGGCGTCGCCACCGAGGCGCTCGCCGGCCAGGCCGACGCACTGCGACGCGATGGCGCCACCGCAATCTTCATCGGAATCGACGGCACCGTCGGCGGTGCCTTCGCCATCGCCGATCCGGTGAAGGCCACGACGCCAGAAGCGCTCGCCGCGCTCAAGGCGGAGGGTATTCGCGTGGTCATGCTGACCGGCGACAACCGCACGACAGCGGAAGCGGTCGCCCGGCGCCTGGGCATCGACGAGGTCGAAGCCGAGGTGCTGCCCGATCAGAAAAGCGCCGTGGTCGCCAAGTTCAAGCGCGAGGGGCGGGTGGTCGCCATGGCCGGCGACGGTGTCAACGACGCCCCCGCGCTGGCCGCCGCCGATGTCGGCATCGCCATGGGCTCGGGCACCGACGTCGCCATCGAGAGCGCGGGCGTGACCCTGCTCAAGGGCGACCTCACCGGCATCGTCCGGGCGCGTAAGCTCAGCCAGGCGACCATGTCGAACATCCGCCAGAACCTCGTCTTCGCCTTCATCTACAATGTCGCGGGCGTGCCGGTGGCGGCGGGCGCGCTCTATCCGCTGTTCGGCATCCTGCTCTCGCCGATCATCGCGGCCGCCGCCATGGCGCTCTCCTCGGTCAGCGTGGTCACCAACGCGCTGCGACTCAACCGGAAGGCGCTGTGAACATCGGCGAGACGTCTCGGCGGAGCGGCGTCTCGGAGCGGATGATCCGCCATTATGAGAAGATAGGCCTCATCCCGGCGCCGCCGCGCCGGGGTGCGGGCTATCGCGACTATGACGAGCGCGATCTTCATCGCCTGCGGTTCATCGCCAATGCGCGCGATCTGGGGTTTCCGATCGAGGAGATCCGCACTCTGCTCGGCCTTTGGGCGGATACGGGTCGCGCGAGTGGCGAGGTGAAGCGGCTTGCGCTGGCCCGTGCCGAGGAATTCGAGCGCAAGGCGGCAGCGCTGACGGCGCTGCGCGACACGCTGGTCGATCTCGCCGAACGCTGCCACGGCGACGCGCGGCCGGATTGTCCGATCATTGCCGAACTCGCCACGGGCCGATCCGCATAACGTCCGATGTCGCAGGATGGTGAAGCCTAATGGCGATCGTCCTCAGGCGATCCGTTCAGGTCCACAGCAAACGCGATCCGTAGCAAGTCGGGCAAACTTTGGGCTCCCAGTTTGACCATCAGGCTGGCTCGATCCAGCTCGACCGTGCGCGGCGTGGTACCGAGTTCATCTGCGATAAAGCTATTGGGATAGCCTCGCGCAATCCCTCTAAGAACGGCCCGTTCGCGCTGCGTCAGTCTCGCGGCTTTCGACAGCGCGTCGGCCTGTTCTGCGGCACGCCCGGTTATATTCTCCAGCGAGCTGAAGGCGCGGTCGATCGCGCCAAGCAATGCGGCCTTTTCGACCGGTTTGGCGAGAAAGTCGGCAGCGCCCGCCTGCATTGCCTGCACGGCGAGCGTGGGATCGCCATTGCCGGTGAGCATGACGACAGGCATATCAATCCCGCGTCGCGTCAGCTCCACCTGGACCTGAAGGCCGTTCATGTCCGGCATGTGCATGTCGAGGATCACGCAGCCTTTCTTCGCGTCACCCGCGGCCGACAGAAACTCCGGCCCCGAAGCGTAGGCCTCGACGGCGAAGCCGGCGGTACGCAACGTGAATCGCAGTGCCTTTCGGATTGTCTCTTCGTCATCGACGATGTGAACGACGCGCTTGTTCCCCATACTCCTCGGATCGATCTGGAGTGCCGCGCCGCAAAGGCACCGCTATTGGGGAGGCCTCTTACGGGCAGGACCATGGTCCAAGGTCAAGGCCGAAATATTGCCGCAGCAGTTCCAACGGCGCAGGTGCTCGACATCGCCCCGATACGGCGGCTCTTACCACTGGAGTTCGGGCACCTCCGTCTGGTCTCCTGGAAGGGGGGCGCCCCAAAACGCGGCGGCCGAAAACGTACACGCCCTCAACGGGGCTGAACGCGCTACCTGCAAAAAGGGGCGTGAGGCCCAAAAGTGCGTCTGTCGGGCTCGACTTCAGAGCCGCAAAGCTCGGGCACCTGCTGGGGACATACGAGCCGTTCTAGGCCTCACCTCAAGATTTGTTCGCCAGACAACGCTAAGCTGGAAATACTGAGAACATCCTAGGCGACGAGCCGAAGTCTGCCGTTCGGGTCGTGGAGTGCTCGGTACCCGCGGTTGCCGCTGAAAGATGCATCTTCCCAAAGGTAGTCACCTGTGAGGCCGATATGCGACCAACCCAGAGGTGAGACGTGCGCTAGCAGTGTTTCGTCGATCTCAATTCCCGAGTACCGCAGGTGATCGGCGGCCCGGCCGAGATAGAGGGCATTCCAGTATGCAATGGCGGCGATGAGCAAGTTGAGCCCAGATGCGCGGTATTGCTGGTTCTCAAGAGTTCGATCGGTGAACCGGCCCTGGCGGTTGGTGTAGACGGCGTCTGCCAGAGCGTGCCGGGCCTCTCCCTTGTTCAATCCGGCTTGGCAGGCGCGGCGCAAATCAGGCTGTTCCAGCCAGTCGAGCGTGAACAACGTCCGCTCGATGCGGCCAAGTTCGCGAAGGGCAAGGTCAAGCTTGTTCTGCCGGCGATAGGCGGAAAGCTTGCGCAGGATGATAGACGGAGCAACAGTTCCTTCCCGAATTGAGGCGGCCATTCGGACGAGATCATCCCACTCTGCCTCAATGGTGCCGACCTTGATCGCCTGGCCGAACAGACATTCGATGCCTTTGTAGTTTGCACCGGATACGATGGTTCCGAGCCGCCGGTCTGCAAGATCACGCATTCGAGGGACGAAACGGAACCCGAGCAGGTGGCACAGGCCAAAGACGTGATCCGACGCACCGCCGGTATCGGTATACAGCTCCTTCAGTGGCAATTCGCGGGCCCCTAGCATCAGGCCGTCGAGCACGTATGGGGCTTCGTTTGCGGTGGCAGACATGATGCGCGAACTGAACGAGGCAAAATGGTCGGAAAGGTGCGAGTAAATTTTGATACCTGGCTCGTGACCGTATTTTGCGTTGATCTCGGCTGCGCCCGATCGGATTCGGCCGGTGCGGAAGAACTGGCCGTCGGATGATGCACTGACACCTTCGCCCCAGTTTCGCGCGAACGGGAGGCGGTGATGTTCGCGCACAATCTGGGCCAGAGCAGCCTCGTAGTTATCGGGCGAGATATACCAGTTCTGGGTCCAGGCGAGCTGCGCATATGTGACGCCCTGGCTGGCGTTGGCCATGCGTTCGACGCCGAGATTCGTACCATCCGCCAGAATGGCGGCGAGCACGGCAGCGGGCTTATCGTGCTCCTTGCCCGAGCGGACATCCCGAAATGCAGAGAGAAATCCGGTACGTTCAGCGACTTCGAGCAGGAGTTCGGTAATTCGGACGCGCGGGAGTAGGGCATCGAGTTTGCGGTCAAGAGCTTCCGCTTCTGGTGGAGTCGCCGCTTGCAGCGGAACGACTTTCAGCTTTTCGCGAACGAGCGTCACGCCAGGCAAGCGGCCGGTCCGCAGCTGATGCGCGAAGTGACGCAATCGCCGATCAAGTTCGGCGCTCTTATGAGCCAGATATTCTCCGGAATTCACGTTGATCAGCAGTTCGGAGATTGCCGATTGTGCGGCCTTGCGGGGGAGCAGATAGGCGTCGAAACGCTGGTAAGCCCGCGTTCCTTCGACCCAGACATCGCCCGCTCGCAGTTTATCTCGAAGTGTCGCCAGCACGGCCGTCTCGTAGCGCGGACGGCTGACCTTTCCTCCCTCCATTATCAATTTGGACCAATGCCGATTGGAAAAGGGCATCGGCGGGTTTGCTGGCAACTGCGTACCCCAACTGCCGTTGGCCTGCTTGAGGAGATCGAGAGCGGAGAGCAGGTTGGTCCCGCTGCCCGAGGCCTTGAACGTGAATGTGTCGAGGAAGTTGCGGGAGAACCGGCGCAGTGTAGCGTATCGCTCGGTTGCAAGAACCAGAGTGTCCTCCTGAGCGAGATCCGCCAAGGCATCGACGTGCGGACGGGCTGCCATCAGGCGATGCCAGCCCACCATCTCATCGACCAGGACCAGCGGATCGCCGCCAGTTTCCTCTGCCATATCCAGCGCCGCGATCGTTGCACCAAACAGTCGCATGAGCTTGCCGACCGAAGGTGCTGTGTCCTGATAGCGGCGTTCCTGGCCACGCTTGGCTCGGGTGAACAGCCCGCCAATGAGGCGCTCGAACATCAGGATTGCGGCATCTGCAAGCTTGACCTCGAGATTGACGACCGCGGCTGCCAGCGTCGCTCTGCGGCGATTGTGGGAATAGTCGGCCAACAGAAACGGCGGAGCGACGCTGCCCTCGCGCACGAATTGGCCAAAGCGGAAGCCCGTGGTTGCTAGGCTGATTGCCGGTTCAATCCCGAGATCACGTATGAACCGCAGCCGCTTGAGAAGCGCATTCATGTTCTTGGTTGACGGAGATCCGGGCATATCCCGCAACCAAGCCAGCGGCGTCATACCAAGGGCTGGGTCATTGATCAGGAGTGCGTCGAGCAACTCCAATGTACTGCCGCCCAGTTCGGCGACGATTTCCGATGCTGCGCGCTTACGAGCGCGTGCTCTCCCGGCAAGCCCGGCCCGCTCGAGGGTGTCGGGCGGGGGCAGAATAAAGCGCTCCGCCTTCAGGTTATCCATCAAGGATCTGGCAATTGTTTCTCCGCGGTCACTGCGCATGGCTGCACGGGCTGCAAGTTCAATAGCGTGGGCAACATCCGCGCGTGTGAACGGCCTAAGACCGAGGTAATCAGCGGCAATTGAGCTGTGGTCGGTTCGCGTTTGCGGACGTTGGCCATAGGCACCGTATGTGCCCGGAGCGACGCCAAGCTGCGCAGACAGGTAGTTGAGTATAGCATCGGGGATGTCCGAGTTCGTGCGCAGCCCAAACCCAGGATGCCGCAGTAAGGCAAGGTGAGCAGCAATACCGAGCCGATTAACGGGGCCTCGTCGCTTTCCGATGATATCCAGGTCTTCGACCGTCAGCGTGTAGTTCCTGATGATCGAGAAGTGGTCGGTTCTTGGTAGGAATAGCCGCTCGCGCTCTTCCCGCGTCAGTAAATTGCGCCGCGCCATGTTGTACCCCGCCTGAGTCGGAATGACCCCCCAATCGGTCAGGCTAGACCCGCGCAATGGGGCAGGCATGCAAAAAGGTTATTGCAGAGTTTCAGAGACATCTCCGGCTTAGCGTTGTCTGGCGAACGAACCTTGAGGTGCCCCCCTGTTTCGCCGGGTGCAGGTGCGCCGCTACAAGGCGCGGGCTGCGGTCAAGGGGCGGCGGATCGAGACGATTTCTGGCCGCGAAAGCTGGGATCTGCGCAAGACGTTGCCGAAGTCGGCGGTGCCGGCGCGCACCGAATATGATGTGGGAGAGGGGGCGTTGCACCCGGGTTCGATCGGGCCGATCTGGCGGGCAATGATCCGGCGCGCCTTCGACAAGGGCGCGCTGAGCGACCTCACCGCCGATGATCTGGCGCAGTTGCTCAAGGGCGTGAGCGCGCATTCGACGCGGGTGGGCTTGAACCAGGATCTGTTTGCGAGCGGCGAGGATCTGGCGGGGATCATGGATGCGCTACGCTGGAAGAGTCCCCGGATGCCGCTCGCCTATAATCGCAATCTGGCGGCAGAGCAGGGTGCCGCCGGCCGCTTGATCGCGAAAATCGGGTGATTAGATCTTGAGCTGCGCATAATTAGGTATTTGTGACGGTGTTTGAAAATTCCGAGTGCGCCAGATCACGCGGATTAGCGTTCCAGCGAATGTCCGACGGAATCGGAAAAGAAAACCCGCCCGTCTTTTGACGGGCGGGCAAGGAAAGGTGTCTACGTCTTACCGAGACTCCTTCGGGTCGCTGGCTGATGCTATGCCTTCGTGTTTCGGATTCAAGGCTAAACTAGCGGGGCTGAGCAGTTTCTCAGGCTGTGTACATCGCCGCGACCGACGACCTGGAAATATGCGCTAGCCTTGCGTTTATGCGCAATCATGATAGATGTATTATATATACATGATTGGAGCGCGAGTCGTGGACGGTGTCTCGAAAATCAGAGAAGAAGAGCTGACTCCTTTGGTGGAGGAATTTTACGCGCGGGTCCGCGCCGACCCCGCGCTTGGGCCGATTTTCAACGATGCGATCGATGACTGGCCGGAGCATCTTGGGAAGCTGACTGCGTTCTGGTCCTCCGTCATGCTCACCAGTGGCCGATACAAGGGGCAACCGGTGCCGGCCCATTTGAAGCATAAGGCCAGGATAACGCCCGCGCTGTTCGAGCGGTGGTTCGCACTCTGGGTTCAAACGACCAATGACAGGATGACGCCCGAAGCGGCAGCGGCGCTACAAGCGAAGGCGCGGCGCATCGCCGAGAGCCTGCAACTGGCGATGTTCTTCCAACTGGAGGAACGGAGTGCTGCATCGGTCGCCAACGCGGAACGTAAGGATGCCATCGAGCGACCAGGGCAAACCCATGGCTGAAATCTTGCCTTACCGTTCCACGCCGGTGTTCAACCAGGACACTCTGCCGGCTGCCTTGCGCGCGCGACATGACACGAAGGCTGGTGTTTGGGGCGTGATCCGGGTTTTCGAGGGCGAACTCCGGCTAACCTACCTCGAGCCACCTTCGGAGATCGTCCTGACGCCTGACCAGCCTGGCTTGATTCTCCCTCAGCAACCGCATTTCGTAACGCCGACAGGGCCGATGAAGATGCAGGTGGATTTTTACGATCACATTCCCAAGCTCTGACATTCCGGGATTTTCAACGCATTCAAAAAGGAGAAGTTGATGACGCAGCCCCTCAGCGATCAGACCATTGCGCTCGTCAAGGCGACCGTCCCCGCGCTCGAAGCGCATGGCCTCGACATCGTGAACGAGATGTATTCCCGGATGTTCCAGAACCCGAACATTCGCGACCTTTTCAACCAATCGCACCATGGTGATGCCGGTTCGCAGCCGCGGGCACTGACCGGCGCCATTCTCGCCTATGCGAGCAACATCGAAAATCTCGGTGCGCTTGCCCCGGCGGTCGAGCGGATCGCGCAGAAGCATGTTGGCCTGCAAATTCTGCCCGAACATTATCCGCACGTTGCCGAGGCGCTCCTGGGGGCGATCAAGGCGGTGCTGGGGGATGCGGCCACCGATGAAATTCTCGCTGCCTGGGGCGAAGCCTACTGGTTCCTGGCCAACATCCTGATCGCCCGCGAGCAGCGAGTCTACTCAGAACAGAAGGACGCGACCGGCGGATGGAATGGCTGGCGCGATTTTCGCGTCGAGGACGTCGTGCGTGAGAGCAGCGTCATCAATTCCTTCGTTCTGCGCCCCGTTGATGGCGGGGCCGTCATGCGGCACAAGCCCGGGCAATATCTGACCTTCTGGCTTGAAATTCCGGGACATCCGCCAGTCAAGCGCAACTATTCGATTTCAGCAGCCCCCAACGGCGAAACCTATCGCATTTCGGTCAAGCGTGAGCCGCTTGGTCTTGCGTCAGGCTGGCTTCATGATGAAGCCAAGCCGGGCACGGTGCTCAAAGTTGCCGCGCCTGCAGGCGAATTCTTCCTGGCAGCGCATGTCGAACGCCCGGTGATCCTCCTGTCGGGCGGCGTGGGGCTGACCCCGATGGTGGCGATGCTCGAAACGCTTGCTGAGGGCGAGGCGGGAGTCCCCGTGCACTATGTCCACGGAACTCATGACCGCGATACCCACGCAATGCGTGATCATGTTCGCGCTGTCGCTGGGCGGGGCAAGTCAATCACCGTCACCGATTTTCATCAGACCCCGCTCGAAGATGAAGTCGCAGGACGGGATTATGACGTCGCCGGCATCATTACCGATGAATGGCTGGTCGCCAACACGCCTGTAGGTGAGGCCGATTACTATATCTGCGGACCACGCCCGTTTCTGCGGCACGCCGTCTCGACCTTGTCGCTGGCTGGCGTCCCATCCGACCGCATTCATTACGAATTCTTCGGTCCGGCGGACGAATTGCTCGCCGCCTGACTGAGCGCGGAGAAGGGCGACATCGCCCTTCTCCGCGTCTACTCAAACCGCCATGTCGGCGTGATCTCGGACTTCTGGACGCACTTGGGCGTCAGCGACAGGTTCCTCGACGAGAATCGCGAACTTGGCACCCTTGTAATAGATGCTGGGCCGATGCCAGGCCCGCGTCACGACGACGACCGTTCCGTCGATCTCGATCTCTTCGCCTGCCTGGGGTGACCGCGCGAAGTGAAAACTGCCCCGGGCTGCTGGGGAACTGCTATCGCCAGCCCAAACGTCAACGAGCATTTACTTCTCCTCCTTATTCAACGGGCGGTCTGTGATGGTGGATAGCGCCACGGCTTGCCCTGGCCGATCGCCGCGTCAAACTGCGTTTCGGCGAAGCTCCAATTTGCGAGCCTGTTCCACCAGGACGTGATCCAGCCCGCGCGATCCTGGCGGTAATCGATGTAGTAGGCATGCTCCCACACATCGCAAGCAAGCAGCGGCGTCACCCCTTCCTCAAGGATTGGGCTACCCGCGTCGTGGGTAGAGATCACCTCGAGCTTGTCGCGCTTCGCGATGAGCCAGACCCAACCCGATCCGAAATGGCCCGTTCCTTCAGCGGAAAAACGCTGTCTGAGCGTTTCGAGACTCCCGAATTCGGACGAAATGGCGCTGGCGAGCAGCCCGGCAGGTTTAACCGTTTTCGGCGCCATGCTCTCCCAAAAGAAGCTATGGTTCCATGCCTGGGCTGCATTGTTGAAAACGCCCTTCGCGCCGCTGCCGTGCGCGATACGGATGATTTCCTCGAGCGTGTGGGCCGAGAAATTCTGCTCGGCCAGCAGCCGATTGAGCGTTCCCACGTAGCGTGCGTGATGTTTGCCGTGGTGGATCTCCAGTGTTTCCGCCGAGAGGACGGGCTCGAGATCCTTGGTCCCATAGGGCAGGGGAGGCAATTCGAAGACGAGCCTCTCAAGGTCGGATTGAGCTATTACAGCATTGCGGCTTTGATCAGCCATCGCTTGTCTCCTTGAGCAGAAATAGCGCCGGAAATCGTTTCGGCCGAGGCGTGATGATGCGGCACCATCCGGCGCAGATAAGTCGGTAGGAAGGCCCTGATGATGAGCGCTGCGGGACCATTGCTGATGCAGCCGCACAGGGCGCTGCAATGGTCTTTGGTGAGAACGGTCAATGTGCATAGGACAGCTCCGCCCTTCGCGCATCGAGCGCCGCCATGCACAGGGCGATTGCCTCAACCGGGTGATGGGCTGTCCATTGGCCAAGCTCGCCCACCACGGTGGTTCCCTGGGGGCCGGCTTCGATCCAATAGCCGGATGGCACCAACATAGCGGCAGCGCGGCAAGTCGCCGTGTAGAGCAGTGCCCGAACGTGGTTGCCGTCGTCCTGCAGCCAGACTCCCGGAGCAATAACGGTCAAGCTGCGCAGTGCCGGAAATACGGCCAGCGCAATCCGTGCATCAATGTCGCGATCGGGTTCACTCGCGCCCTTGCAGGCGGAGATGGCGTCGACGAGGCTGTCGTCATGGCCAATCGCCCTCACGCGGCACAGGGCGCGCACGGCGATCATGACGCGCCTGCAATCCGGAGTTTGGGAACTGCCTCATCGGGGTGGCGGCTGACGGGTGAGCAGACCGGTTGGAGAAGGCCGTCTCCAATGGCGTAGACCCAACCGTGAAGCGTTAGCGCAGCGTGCCGCGCCCAGGCCCGAAGAACCAATGGGTTGGCTGCGAGTGCTTTCACCTGGGCGCGGATATTATGTTCGCACAAACGGTCTGCATTGGTATCCGGGGTGCAGCAGACTGTTTGATAGAGCTCACGCACCGGTGCGAGCCAAAGCCCGATCGCGTCGTCCCTGTCCGGTGCCATTGCCGCTTGAATCCCGCCGCACCCGTAATGGCCCACGATGATGATGTGCTCGACCTTCAAAACATCGACCGCGAACTCCAAGGCGGCGGCGAAGTTAGGATCGCTCGGCGTGGCGAGATTGGCGACGTTGCGATGAACAAACATCTCGCCGGGATCGAGATCGACGATTTCGGTGGCCGGCACCCGGCTGTCCGAACAGCCGATCCAGAAGTAGCGTGGCCGCTGCTGGCCTACGAGCCGTTTAAAGAATCCGGGATCGATCAGGGTTTTGGCGTCAGCCCATACGCGGTTGCGGGCCAACAGGTCGGAGAGGCCGCCGTCGTCTGCTCCGTCGGCGGCGGTCTGTCTTTTTCCACTCTCCTCCAATTGCCTCATTGCCCGGGAGCCTGCAGATCGACGACCCGAAGGTAGGGCTTCAGTGTCTTGTAGCCTTGTGGGAACTGCCGGGATGCCTCCTCGTCCGACAGCTTCGGCGATATGACGACCGGCTCGCCAGGTTCCCAGTTGACGGGCGTTGCGATGCTACGGGCATCTGTAAGTTGAAGGCTGTCGATGGCACGGAGAATCTCGGCAAAATTCCGACCGGTCGAAGGCGGGTAGGTCAGGATCAGCCGCACCTTGCGTGACGGATCGATGACGAAGACGGAACGGACAGTGACCGTCGGGTCGCTCTCGGGGTGGATCATGTCGTAGAGCGCCGACACCTTGGTGTTGGCATCCGCGATCATCGGGAAGTCGAGTTTCGTCCCTTGGGTTTCGTGAATGTCGAGCTCCCATTTGTGATGGGCTTCGACCGGATCCACCGAGAGGCCAATGGGTTTGACGTTGCGTTTGTCCCATTCGGACCGGAGCTTGGCAACCTCGCCCAGTTCCGTCGTGCAGACCGGCGTAAAATTCTTGGGATGGCTGAACAGGACACCCCAGCTTTCGCCGAGCCAATCGTGGAAGCTGATGCGACCGTGCGTGCTGTCCTGCTCGAAATCGGGGGCGATCTGCCCGAGCTGAATGGCCATGGGAACTCCTTCATATCGCAGATCTGATGTGGAGATGGACGAAGTATCATACAAACGAATGTTATTATTATTTATCAGCAAAGATATTGGATATAAATTAGCGCCGGGTTCCCGGTCCGAGCCCCACGATCACGAGGAGGGCTATCGGCATGGCGAACAGCACTATCCCGTTGCCGTCCCCTTCGGCGACGAAGCCGTTTTGGCGGAGCAAATCGACAAAAAGGCGGATCGAGACGAAGGCGATGCTTGCGGCGAAAATCAGATAGAGCCCGGACATGGAGGGCGGGCGCTCTGGTCCACGCGCTTGTCGGTCATCATCGTTGTCAGCCTTCACGGCAGCTTTGTCCGTGACGAGGGAGGCGGTTTGCGGCGGCAGGTTTCCTGAAGATTAGGGGCATCTTCACCCGACGGCTGTCGGTCTTCAGATGACCACAGCGCAATGAAGTCAAACGGAGGGGGCACTTCCTGCCAGGGCTGACGCACTCGGCGATGTGCCGTTTGTTCCCAATCGAGAGAGAGGATCACACCGATACAAACCGCGACCACGAAGACCACCACGGCAACGAAGACATCGTCACTGATCGCACCAGCGTCGTAAAAACTGAAAAGTGCTATGCCTATCCCTAAAACCAGCAACGCCAGCGCTAAGCTGACTTTCCAGATTTCGGCCCGCGGCGGCGGCGGTTCGGGCGTGAAGCGGCCTAAAGGTTTCATCTGAAAGTTCGCCCAAACCGTTGGACGCCTTATGGTTGTTGGTGCCTGTCCAGGGTCGATCACACGGGTCTTGCCTTGTGATCCCATCATCGGCCCGCTACCATGAAGCAAGCAAATGAATATTATTGCGCATTAAGCGCAAGGATGATGGCTTATGGATATCAATGTTGCGCGCACATTCTTGGAAGTCGTCAAAACCGGCAGTTTTGTGAACGCTGCGTCGAACCTTCACCTCACGCAGACCGCAGTCAGTGCCCGCATCCGGGTGCTTGAGGACCTGCTCGATCGGCCAGTATTCATCCGCAACAAGGCAGGTGCGAAGCTGACACCGGCGGGCGAGCAGTTTCTGCGCTTTGCAACCACCATGGTGCAGGTCTGGGATCGGGCGCGCCGCGCCGTCGCGCTCCCGCCGGGACGGGAGACCGTGGTAACGGTCGGCGCCGAGCTCAGTCTGTGGAGTCCCTTGCTGCGGCACTGGCTGCTCTGGATGCGTCGGGAATGTCCGGAAATCGCGGTAAGCACCCATATCGACACATCCGAACGCCTGATGGAGCAGGTCCAGGATGGCTCACTCGATATGGCGGTGCTCTATGCCGCGCCGAGCCGTCCGGGGATCATCGCCGAACTCTTGTTCGAGGAAAAGTTGGTCCTGGTGCGGACCACGCCAACCAGCAGCCCTCTCGCACCGGAAGATCATGTTCAGATCGATTGGGGTGAGGAGTTTGCCGGGAGCTATCACGCCGCTTTCCCGGATCAGCCTAACGCCGTCGTTTCGATAAGCTATGGTGAGAACGGCGGTGCAAAATTAGACCACGGTGGCGGCGGCGAAGTGCTGCTGCGGGCGGCGTAAAAGTCGTCCACTTTGCCTTCTTTGCGCGAGCAGGGAGGGCGTGGAGATATATACCGTGGATCTTTACCTGAAGGTGCGTCTTGCTTGCGCGGGCGGCATGAGCCAGCGTGAGGCGGCGAAGCATTTCAACGTATCGCGCGACACGGTCCGCAAGATGCTGTCGTATTCGGAGCCCCCCGGTTACCGCCGGACGGCGGCGGTGCGGCGGCCCAAGCTGGAAGCGTTCGTTCCGATCATCGATGCATGGCTTGATGGTGACCGTCAGGTTCCGCGCAAGCAGCGTCATACGGCGAAGCGGGTATTTGACCGCCTTCGCGAAGAGCACGGTTTCACCGGCGGCTACACGATCATCAAGGATTACATCCGACAGCGCGAGCAGCGCAGCCGGGAGATGTTCGTGCCGCTGGCGCATGCGCCCGGCCATGCCCAGGCAGATTTTGGTGAGGCCATGGTCGAGATCGGCGGTGTTGTGCAGAAGGCGCATTTCTTCGTGCTCGATCTACCGCACAGCGACGCCTGCTACGTGCGCGCCTATCCCGCTGCCGTTGCCGAGGCATGGATGGACGGCCACGTGCACGCCTTCGCGTTTTTCGGCGCGGTGCCGCTGTCGATCGTCTACGATAACGACCGCTGCCTGGTCTCGAAGATCCTGCCCGACGGCACGAGGCAGCGCGCCCGGCTGTTCAGCGGCTTCCTGTCGCATTACCTGATCCGCGATCGTTACGGCCGTCCCGGCAGGGGGAACGACAAAGGCAGTGTTGAAGGGCTGGTCGGTTATGCTCGCCGCAACTTCATGGTGCCGATCCCCCGGTTCGCGACGTGGGAGGCGTTCAACCTGTGGCTCGAGGAGCAATGCCGCAAGCGTCAGAACGACCGGCTGCGGGGCGAGAGCGAGACGATCGGCGAGAGGCTGAAGCGCGATCTGGCGGCGATGCAGGAACTGCCGGCTGCCCCGTTCGAGGCTTGTGACCAGACCAGCGGCCAGGTCTCGTCGCAGGCGCTGGTGCGTTACCGGACCAATGATTACTCGGTGCCGGTGCGCTTCGGCCATCAGGAGGTATGGATCCGGGGCTATGTCGGCGAGGTGGTGATCGGCTGCCGGGGCGAGGTCATTGCCCGTCATGTGCGCAGCTACGAGCGCGAGGACGTGATCTTCGATCCCATCCATTACCTTCCCCTGATCGAACAGAAGATCAATGCGCTCGATCAGGCAGCGCCCCTGCAAGGCTGGCACCTGCCCGAAGCGTTTGCAACGCTGCGCCGCCTCATGGAAGCTCGTATGGGCAAGCATGGTCGGCGCGAGTATGTGCAGGTGCTGCGTCTGCTGGAGAGCTTCACGCTTGCCGATCTGCATGCGGCCGTAAAGCAGGCTCTCGATATCGGGGCGATCGGCTTTGATGCCGTGAAGCATCTCCTGCTGTGCCGGGTGGAGCGCCGACCACCCCGATTGGACATGGCGATCTATCCCTATCTGCCCAGAGCCAGGGTGGAGACGACATCGGCGCGCTCCTACATGCAGTTGCTCTCGGGCGATGCGAAGGATGCGGCATGAGCAGTCCGTCCCCCGAGCTGTTACTGGCCAGCCACCTCAAGACGCTCAAGCTACCAACCTTCCTGCGCGAGCATGACAAGCTGGCCCGGCGATGCGCGGCCGAGGGCGCAGATCACGTCCGCTACCTTGCCCGGCTTGTCGAACTGGAGCTGATCGACCGGGAACGCCGGATGGTCGAGCGCCGGATCAAGGCTGCGAAGTTCCCGGCCGCCAAGAGCCTCGACAGCTTCGACTTTGCCGCGATCCCCAAGCTCAACAAGATGCAGGTGCTGGAACTGGCACGCTGCGACTGGATCAACCGCCGCGAGAACGTCATAGCCCTTGGTCCCTCGGGAACCGGCAAGACCCATGTGGCGATCGGCCTCGGCCTTGCCGCCTGCCAGAAGGGCCTGACGGTCGGCTTCACCACCGCGTCCGCGCTGGTCAGCGCGATGATGGAGGCACGCGACGAACGCCGCCTTCTGCGCCTCCACAAGCAAATGGCCGGATACAAGCTCCTCATCATCGATGAACTGGGGTTCGTGCCGCTCTCGAAAACCGGCGCGGAACTGCTGTTCGAGCTGATCTCGCAGCGTTACGAGCGCGGCTCGACGCTGATCACCAGCAACTTGCCGTTCGACGAGTGGACCGAAACGTTCGGCTCCGAGCGCCTGACAGGCGCGCTCCTCGACCGGCTTACCCACCACGTCTCCATACTCGAGATGAACGGAGAGAGCTATCGTCTGGCCCAAAGCCAGGCGCGCAAGGCACGCTCCAACCCCTGACAGAAAAGACCATCCGTGTGTTGGCGACCCCCACTCGGGCTACGCCCTCGCGGCGCTCGCCAGCACACGGATCACCCGGCCTGATTTTGCGCCGCCCAATGGCCGACTTTTACTCCGCCGTTGACAGCTATGGTCCGCTCGCGCTCGATTATATCCTGGCGACAGGGGGTAGCGGCTATTTTCGCAAAGGCTTCATCCGCTCCTATCTCGAGGAAGGCCGCCTCGCTCTCGTCCCCGGAAGTCCTGAATTTTCGTACTCGGCCTATGTCGTCCACAGCACAAAGGCCGACCCGGGCGTGATGGACCGCATTCGTGCCGGCCTCAAGGCGGCCGCGGCGATTACAGCATGACCGTGAACGAACCATCCTCGCCCGTTTGTTACGCCAGCGAAGCCGATGACATTTACATGGGCTTTGCCGGTCGCGAGGAGATCCTCGCGGCGCTCCACGAACTGCTGGAAGCCGAACGGGCCGGCGCCCGCGTCGCCCTCGCCAGCACCAAGTCGGCGAACGATCCCGACTACGCCGAACTGATGCGATCGGTCCGTGCCGACGAAGCACGTTGGTGCGCGATGCTCTCGAGGCAGATCAGGCGATTGGGCGCAGCGCCCTCACGCAAGACCGGCGCCTTTTACAAGAAGGCGTTGGCAATCCCTGATCCGCTTGAAAGGCTCGCCTTTCTCAACCGCGGACAAGCCTGGGTGGTTCGCAAACTGGAATCTCTGACCCCTAGGGTTCGTGACGAGGCATTGCATGCCGATCTTCGCGAGATGCTCGAGAGCCATCGCGTCAACATCGACCGCGCCGCAGCGCATCTTGAAGCGGAGCATTGACCTGCGCGGAAATCCGTAGGCTGTATCATTTAGTCCATGCCGACGCCGAGCGGTGATTGGCGGTTAATCAGCCGCTTCATGGCCTCACGATCGGACAGGAGATCGGAAATCCGGTAGGTATCGAATACCGCCATCATCGCCTGCATGCCTTGCGCCAGCACGCCGGTCAGTCCACATGCGGGAGACAGCGCACACCCGGAACAATCTGCGAGTTGGAAGCCTTCCTCGGTGCGGCGGACGACCTCGCCGACGGTCATCTCATCCGCTGGTCGGGCGAGACGCATGCCGCCGGCGCGACCGCGAACGGTTTCGATGAAGCCGTCGTGCGCCAGGGCGTTGACGACCTTCATCAGGTGATTGTGGGAGACATCATAAGCCCGCGCGATTTCGCCGATCGAACACAGGCGCTCTTCGTGAAGGGCCAGGTGAATCAAGACCCGCAGTGAATAATCCGTGTAGCGTGTCAGCCGCACGCAGAACTCCCGAGAACCAATCTGCAACACCATACCTGTATGTCACAGACATGTTAAGGCCGGGATCGCCCTCGAGCCGGCTTGCAACGATCGGCCCATGGTTGTTGGCCTGCAGCGACCGGCCTTATCGAGCAATTATTTTGATGTATCGCTGCATTAAAAGTCATTTTGTGCATGAGTGCTCGTGATGCCATCCTGATGTCCCCTTGGGCGTGAGAGGCTGATATGTACAAATACGACGAGTATGATCAGGCCATGGTCGATGCCCGGGTCGAAGAGTTTCGCGACCAGACGCGCCGTCGGATCGAAGGCCATCTCAGCGAAGACCAGTTCAAGCCTCTGCGGCTCAAGAATGGGCTCTACCTGCAACTGCACGCTTATATGCTGCGCGTAGCGGTGCCTTACGGCACGCTCAATTCGCGGCAAATGCGCAAGCTGGCGCATATCGCGCGCAAATATGACCGAGGCTACGGTCATTTCACGACACGACAGAACATCCAATATAACTGGATCAAACTGGCGGATGCGCCCGACATCCTCGCTGAGCTCGCGACGGTGGAAATGCACGCCATCCAGACGAGCGGCGAGAGCATTCGCAACCTGTCGGCGGATCATTATGCTGGAGCTGCTCCCGACGAGATATGCGATCCGCGGCCCTGGGCCGAACTGATCCGCCAGGCCACGACGTTCCATCCAGAATTCAGTTATCTGCCGCGCAAGTTCAAGATCGCAGTGATCGCCGCGCAGGAAGACCGTGCCGCGCTGCGCTGGCACGACTGTGCACTGCGCATCATCAAGAACGAGAGCGGTGAGCAGGGGTTCGAGGTCTATGCTGGCGGCGGTATGGGGCGCACGCCGATTATCGCTTTCCCGATCAGGACGTTCTGTCCGGCAGGCCAGATCTTTTCCTATATCCAGGCGATCCTGCGGGTGTGGAACCGGCATGCGCGGCGCGACAACATCCACAAGCAGAGGATGAAGATCCTTGTTCATGAACTGGGGGAAGAAGAGTTCCGCCGTCAGGTGGAGATGGAGTTCGAGCACATCCTGACGCTGGGCCGGGATTTTCCGCAGGCCGAGTATGACAGGATTGCCGCCCATTTTGACCCGCCGCCGTTCGAGACCGGGCTTTCCGAGGAGCTCGACCGCTCCGATCCCGACTTCGCGCTATGGGTCGATCGCCAGGTCGCCGCACATAAGGCGCCCGGTTATGCCATCGTCAATATCAGCCTCAAACCCGACGGGGGTATAACCGGCGACATTTCAGCCGAGCAGATGGAGCTCGTGGCCGACCTTGCCGAACGCTACAGCTTCGATGACCTGCGCTCGACGCATGTCCAGAATCTCGTGCTGCCCCATGTGCGCAAGCGGGATCTTCATGCGGTCTGGCAGGCGCTGGACGCGGCGGGGCTGGCAAGCGTCAATCTCGGCCTCGTCACGGACATCATCGCTTGTCCCGGACTCGATTATTGCAGCCTGGCCAACGCGCGTTCGATACCCGTCGCCCAACAGATCGCAGAGCGCTTTGCCGATCTCGATCGTCAGCTCGACCTCGGCGAACTCAAGATCAAGATTTCGGGCTGCATCAACGCCTGCGGTCATCACCACGCGGCCCATATCGGTATCCTTGGTGTCGATCGTAAGGGCACAGAGAACTACCAGTTGCTGCTTGGCGGGTCCGGGGCCGAGGATGTTTCGCAGGCCAAGATCACCGGGCCGGGCTTCGACGAGACCGGGATCGTCGATGCCGTCGAACGCACGATCGAACGCTATCGTGAGATTCGCGAGCCAGGTGAACGCTTTCTCGATTGCTATCGCCGCGTTGGCATGGATCCGTTCAAGGAGGCTATTTATGGGTGATCCGTTACGCTTCCGGGACGATCCGGCACCGGATGAGCCGGGAGTTTCCCTGGATGCGTTTCTCAATCAGAAGGACGCAACCTCAGTGCTTCTCGAGGCGGGCGATGATGTCCGCGCCTTGTTACCCGAACTTGGCCGCGTGCGGCTCGTCGAGATCGACTTTCCGCGGTTTCGCGACGGGCGTGGTTTTTCCAGCGCAAGCATATTGCGCGAGGCGGGCTACACAGGCGAAATCCGCGCGATCGGTGACGTGCTCATTGATCTCGTATTCTTTATGCGGCGTTGCGGCTTCGACAGCTTCGAGCCCGACGCCCCCTTTCATCCGGGTGCCGTCGATGCTGCGCTGAGCCGCTACCCTGACGTCTATCAGTCCGCGACAGATGGGCGAGTACCGATTTGGGCGCTGCGGCATCCCCAATTCGCCACGGAATGAAGGCAGTTCCTTCCTCTGGTTTGGACGGTAGTTCGGCACCTGGCGCGCGCACCATATATTAACCAGACCATCGTGCCTTGAATGCTGGAAGTGATGAGCGGGGTCCTTGTAAATATATCGCAACACGATATATTGGAACGAAGGGCGCGGAGGGGATGTCGATGGAGGCAGATATGCCGATGTTGCAAATCCTGGTCACGGCTGTCGGCCTGACGTTGGGCAGCTTGCTGGTCGCGATATCGCTGTCCTGTCTGGCTTGGTGGCTGGCCACCCGCGTTCATCATCCGCGCTGGGGCGCGGCTTTTCTGCTCATCATAGTCGGTGGCACCTGGCTGGCTGCGTTAGGGCAAAGTGAGTTCGTGAAGATGGCCACCGTGTTCGCTCTGGTTGGGGCAGGCCTGCTCTATCTGGTAGGCCGGGAAGAACGGGATGGAGGATCTTCGCGCGATACCAAGCCGGGCCGCTCCGCCCTCTCTAAAGGAAAGCACTGATGGCAACGCAGATCTGGATCTATCCTGCCCTCATCGCGGTTCTAGGCCAGAATAGACGGCCGAGCTTTGCTGAAATGCGCAGTTTCGTTCGACGAGCCCGGCGTGAAGCCGCTGCAGCTGGGGGTTCGGACGTAGCACGCCGAGGGAAGGTGCGTCGCCTGATCGAAGCGGCTTTGAAAGCGCCAACTCCTCAGTTGATAGCGGACGAATAGGCGCTTCCTACTCTCGCTTTGCGAACGCCCCTGCGTGCTATGCTGATGCCCCGTTTGCGCGACCTCAGAGTTTTTGCGCTTAACCTGCAAAAACATTCGTTTGCGACGCAGTGCGCATTCTTTCACCCTGCTTCTATCAAACCATGAAGATAGCTGGTTGCGAGCGAGCATCGACAGGAGAGGATGCCGCATGAAGAGGTTTATGTCGGGCGACCCTGCTACACAGGCCGTTTTTACATGGTCGCGGGCTCTGTGGACGCTTCTGTTCGCTGGGCTCGCCTTTGCTCTCTATTGCCTCAGCGAATATCGCCTCCTCAGTGAGGAGCAGACTATGCTGCTGATTTTCCTCGCCGTACCGATCGCCGCATTCTTTGTGTCGGGCAAAGGGCAGGACATGTCTGATGGTTCGAACAAGACAGACCAGGGCACCAATTCGCGCGCGTCCACAAGAAAGAATTAAACGCAAAATATTTGCGCTTATCCATTAATATTTTGATTTACGGTTTAGGGCGCTGGCTCGGTTAAAGAGCTTTCTCATATCCATGGGAGGTAATGACCACGGTCGCTGTCGATCGTGACAATCCCGTTTGTCATGGTTGTCAGTGATGCTTGTTGCGTTTGCAGGCGGGAAACGCCTGCCAGCCTCTCCCTTGGTGGTTGACCCCCAGAAGCTGCTCTTCTCGCTCAGCAGCTTGCTGGCGGCAGCCGCTACGTTGGCCATAGCCTTCTCAGCCAGTTTGCCGCGCCCCTGGTGGGCTCTGTTGACGGTATACGTTACCGCTCAACCCATGGCCGGTGCCTTTCGGCCCAAGGTTCTCTACCGTCTGGGCGGCATACTAACCGGTGCCGCTGTCACGATCCTGCTCGTTCCCAACTTGCAGAACTCGCCCGAACTTCTGGTCTTGTGCCTCGCGGCCTGGACAGGTTTCTGCATCTATCTTGCGGTTCTTGATCGCACCCCGCGTGCTTTCCTGTTCCAGATGGCGGCGTTCAGCTCAGCGGTGATCAGCTTTCCGTATCTCGATGATCCGGGGAATATTTTCGAAACCACGGCCGCGAGGGTGCAGGAGATGACGGTTGCTATCCTGTGCGTGACGGCGGTTCATGCGCTGCTCCAACCCTGGAGCGCGACGCCGGCTATTCGCGCCCGTGTCCAATCTTTTTTGGGTCACGCCCGCCGCTGGACGGCAGAGGCGGTTGGCAGTCAACATACCCGTCTCGAGGACGCGCATCGCCGCGCACTGGCGGCGGACGTCACCGAACTCGGCATGATCGCGGTCCATTTGCCGTTCGATCAGCGCTGGGCTCCCGCGACTCGGCGACGGGTTACGGCCTTGCAACAGCAGCTCGCCACCGTCCTGCCACTTGCCTCGGCTGCGGCGAACCGGCTCGACCGCCTTCGCGAAGCTGGCGATCTCCCCCCGGAGCTCGAAGCTTTGCTGGCCGACGTCACCGACTGGCTGGATGATGAGCAAAGCGAGCTGCACCGGGTGGGATCGCTGGTGCGGCGGTGCGAGGCGCTGGCGGCTGCCGCTGAGGCGCGCGGCGACTGGAACGACCTGCTGACCGCGAGCGCCTGCATCCGCATCGCCGAGTTCCTGACCGCATTGGCCGCGAGTCGAAGGCTGGCGGACAGGATCGGGTCACCGGGTCGGCCCAGCGCTAAAATTCTTGCCGCAGAATCCTTTTCGCTTGCCCGCGATCATGGCGTCGCTGCGCTCGCGGGCCTGGCGACCGCCACGGCAATCGGGCTCTATTGCGCCGTCTGGATCCTGCTCGCCTGGCCTAATGGATCGGCGACCGCGGCCTTTGCCGCGCTCATTACCTGTTCTTTTGCCGCACAGGACGATCCCGCGCCGGTGATCGGTCGCTATCTCGTGGCGACGCTCAAGACTTTTCCGTTGGCGGCCCTCTATCTTTTCGTGATCCTGCCCCGGGTCGATGGCTATGAAATGCTGATCGTCACCCTGGCGCCAGCCTTGCTGTGGATGGGCTATATCCAGGCCGATCCCGCACGTTCGCCGCAGGCATTGCCGATGTTCTCCTGCTTCATTGTCGCCATGGGCTTTCTCGCGCGTTTTCAGGCGGATTTTGCACTGTTCATCAACACGGGGTTGGCCCAGCTGGGTGGAATTGTAGCGACGCTTGCCGTCACCCGCATGTTCCGATCGGCCAATGTCCTGTGGACCGCCCGGCGTATCCTGCGCGCGAACTGGGGTGAACTGGCCCTACTTGCGGACATTCGTCGGCCGTTCCGTCCGGACCGCTGGACGGCAAGAGCGGTCGATCGGCTCGGGCAGGTGGCTGCACGCATGGCGGTGGCACCCGCCGGCGATAGACTCCGTGCCGCTGACGGTCTGGCGGACCTCAGGATCGGCCGCAACATCATTCCGATCCGCCGGGCGCTGTCTCATGTCCCGCATAACGTGCGGCACCGCCTGGGCGCGGTACTTGCCGTGCTGGCGGTGTTTTATGGGGATCGCTGGCGCCATGGCCATGCGGATGCTCCGCCGCCCGGCTTGCTCGATCCGATCGACCGGGCCTTGGAAGCGCTTCTCAGCCTGCCGCTCGATGAGCATCGCCGGCCTGCCTTGCGGGCGCTGGTAGGGATGCGCTGCAATCTCTTCCCGACTGCCGCTGCGCCCCATATCGTTTCATCAAGAGCTGGGGAAAGCGCATGATCGAGGAGATCAATGTGCTCGGCGTTTATATGCCGGCGGCGCTCGCCTGGGGCGTGCTGGCCGCGGTGCTCGTCTATATTGTGCGCGGGCTCCTGCAGCGCCTGCCGGGCTATCGACTGCTCTGGCACCCAAGCCTGCTCGAGCTCGCTCTCTTCATTCTGCTGTGGTGGGGCCTGAGCGCGCTCGCCGATAGTGTCCTCTACCGATGGGTCGCGTCTTGACATGTTGCACCGACAAAATCTCCTGCGATCGCTCGCCACGCTCCTCGTCATACTCGTAGTTCTGGGGGGGATATATGCACTGTGGCTGCGCTATCAGGTCGAGCCGGTCACGCGCGATGGCAAGGTGCGCGCGGACATGGTGCCGGTGGCCGCCGATGTCAGTGGGCTCGTCACCGAGGTGAAGGTCGCCGACAATCAGAAGGTCCGAAAGGGCGAGATACTCTTCATCATCGACCGTCCGCGCTACCGGCTTGCGCTGGAACAGGCCGAGGCCAACGTGGCAAGCCAGCGCACCGCGCTCGCGCAAGCTGTCCGTGAGGATCGGCGCAACCGGGCCATGCCCGAAGTGATCGCTGCTGAAGTGATCGAACAAGGCACGGCGCGGGTCGAAGGACTGCGGGCGACGATTGGTCAGGCGGTGGCAGCGCGCGACCTGGCTCGCTTCAATCTGGAACGAACCATCGTGCGTGCACCGGTGGACGGGACCGTGTCCAACATGTCGCTCCAGCCCGGGGTCTATCTGACGGCCGGCAAAGCCGCGTTAGCGCTCGTCTATGACCACTCGCTCCGGGTGGAAGGTTATTTTGAGGAAACAAAATTGCCGGCGATCCGCGTCGGCGACCGTGCAAGCATCTACCTGATGGGCGTTGCTGACGAGATCGAGGGGCATGTTCAGAGCATTGCGGGCGGTGTCGAGGATCGCGAGCGGGCCGGAACCGACGGGCAACTGGCTAATGTAAACCCGTCCTTCACCTGGGTTCGCCTCGCGCAGCGCATTCCCGTGCGTGTCACGATTGATAGAATACCGCCTAATGTACGGATGATTCCGGGCCAGACGGCCACGGTTGTCGTTCATCCGCGCGATGATGGGCGCAGCGTACACCGGAGCCTGCCATGGTAAGGCGCGCGCTGGTGCTGGCGGCTGCAGCCGCGCTGGGCGGCTGCACGGTGGTCGGACCCGATTATCATGTGCCTGACGCCGCGATGGTGAAGGCACCTGCGGCGCAAGGCGCGTTTCAGTCGATAGGCGCGGCCACGACGCAGGAACCGCTGCCCGATCATTGGTGGCGGCTCTACGAGAACCCGACCCTCGACCGGCTGATCGAACAGGCATTCGCCGCCAATACGGATCTGCGAGTGGCCGAGGCCAATCTCGAACGCAGTCTGGCCTTGCTCGACCAGCGCAATGCGGGCCGGGAAATTCAGGGCAGCGCGAACGCCGAAACAAGCTGGGCCCAGCGCTCGGCGGAAGCCGAGTTGAGCCATGTGAAGCCGCCGACGCGGCAAATCTACAATATGGGCATCGGGGCCAGCTATGATCTCGATCTGTTCGGCGGAATAAAGCGCGGGATCGAGGCAGCAAGTGCCGATGCCGACGCTGCCGTGGCGGCGCGCGATCTGGTGCGTGTGACCGTCGCGGCCGAGACGGCGCGCGCCTATGCCGACATCTGTAACGCGGGCTATCAGCGCGATGTGTTGGGTCGTGCGATTGCTGTCCTAGAGCAAAGTGTTCGATTAACCCGGATCATGGTGTCGCATGGACGCGCGGCACCCTATGAACTGGACCGGCGACAAGCGTTGCTCGAAGCGAGCCAGGCCCGGCTCCCACAATTGGTGGCGCGCCAACGCAACGCCCTTTTCCGTGCCACAGCGCTGGCCGGTCGCATGCCGAGCGACGCGGACCCCGGCCTGTTGGCGTGCCATGCCCCGCTTGCGCTGACACGCATGATCCCCGTTGGCGACGGTGCCGCGCTGCTCAAGCGTCGGCCCGACATCCGCATGGCCGAGCGCCGGCTCGCCGCGGCGACGGCGCGGATCGGCGTCGCCACGGCGGATCTCTATCCAGACATCCGCCTGGGGGCATCGATCGGCTCCACGGGGGCTGCCGCCGATTTCCTGTCACCGCTTACCAACCGTTTTGGTCTCGGGCCGCTGATCAGTTGGACGCTCAACCGACATGCCGTTCGCGCCCGCATTGTGGCAACTGAGGCCCAAAGTCGCGGCGACCTCGCCGCGTTTGACGGCGCGGTGATCAAGGCGTTGCGAGAGGTTGAGACGGCGCTGACCAATTATCAAGCTGGGCTTGAGCAGCAGGAAAGCCTGGATCGTGCATCCGAAGATGCCATGCGAGCAGCGATGCGGATAAGTCAGTTGCGGCGTGGAGGCAAGATCGCCGCGTTGCCCGCGCTCGAGGCTGAACGTGATCGGATCGCGGCGGATCAGGCGGCGGCCGAGGCGCGCGCGGCGATCAATGACGATCAGATTACGCTGTTCCTCACACTTGGCGGAGGCTGGACCAACTGAAACGCGATGTGATTTCCTCTGCCGTCAGAACCTGGGCTGCCACGTTTGCTGCTGGCGCGTGCGCGCAGCCTTCCAGGATTCGCTGACCGACGACCGCAGTACAAATTCGGTGATGCCGAACCCGGTTCCCGCTCATTTCTCCTCGACGGTGCGATCGAGCGTGAGGCTCCCCACCTTGCCATCGTCGAGGTGGACGACCGCCGCCCAGTAAAAATTGGCTCGGTAGTAGTCATGCACCATCATCCAGTCGGAATAGACACAACGCGCGATCTCGGGATCTTGCCGATCGCCCGTGCAATGCGCGCCAGCCTCTTCAAGGACGTCGAGCGCGCTCCAGAAGGACGTGCCTGGCGGAATCTCCCGGGCAAGAGTGGTGCGTGCCTTCTCGATGTCATTGTTCCACTGATAGTCGTCTTCGAGAACGGTGAATTGCAATGACGGCTTTGCCTCGTCCTTCGCCTCGAGTTCAGACGGGATCAAAAGCAGCGCGACGAGCGCGAGAAGAGGTTTACACATATTGTGCCTTCTAGCGGGATCGAGCCAACGCAAAACCGCAAGATATTGAAGTTTTCCATCAAGAAATCTGTTGTGATGCCGCCGCGCTTCTCAGCTCTCTCGATCTCGAAAACGCAGGTCGTTTGTAAAGACTGGCGACGAGACGCTCAGGGCGTCGACGATATAAGAATGGACGAGATCGCCGTCAGCATTTGCGACGTTCCGTATGGCTTGGGAACCATGATACTTTTGGGAACACCATAAACCGGCCATTCTGCGGCGCTATCTCCTGATGCATACACCACAGGAATATCCGGTTGCAGTTCTCGGGCGCGCCACGATACCTCCCATCCGTTGGGACCCACCCCAAGCCTCACATCGGTGACCACTCCGGCGATTTCAGGATGACGGCTATCGAGAATGGTGATGGCATCCACTCCACAGGTCGCGGCGATGACCACGTATCCGCCGAATTCTAGCATCTCCTGCAGCGTCCACAGGATAAGCCGCTCGTCCTCAACCAGCAGCAGCACCTTGGCGTCCGACATGCGACGTCCCCCCGTTCCTCCTTTTCCGATGCCGCGGCAGGAGTTTGTATCGCAATACGAACGAAAATAGGTGCGGGTTGGTTCCCCGGTCCCGTCCTTGCACGTCGTAACCGACCGATCCTAGGCCGTTCTACTGCGTGCGTGGTTGGAGTTTTGTTCCGAGATGGCGTGAGCGACCAAGTTCGGCATGGCGGTTTGCGCTGCGGGTCTTGAGCAGATCCTGGCGCGAAAGGATGCCGAGCACGCGCCTGGTTCCGGGCTCGATGATCGGAATGCGACCGATGCCGGATTCGACGATGAGATCGGCGACGACGCCGGTGGGCGTATCGGGATAGGCAACGGGCTGTGCTGCGTCCGAGATGGCGTCGATGAGCGGCGTTTGATCGTCGTCGCGCTCGCCCTGCCAGCGCAGGGCATCGGTGCGAGAGACGAGACCCAGCAATCTTCCTTGCGGGTCGGTCACCGGATAGCTGCGATGCACGGCTTTGGTTGCGAAGAAGGATACCGCCGCCTCCACGGTCATCGTGCCCGGTAGGGTCGCCGGATCGCGCGTCATGATCTGACCGGCCTGGATGAGGTCGAGCGGATCGACCGTATATTCCTGCAGGATATGCCGTCCGCGCCGCGCGATTTTCTCGGTGAGGATCGATCGCCGCATCAGCAGCACGCTGATGGCATAGGCGCCGCCCGCAGCCGCGATCGTGCATGGGATGGCGCTGAAGTGCCCGGTGAGTTCGACCGCGAAGATCGCGCCGGTCATCGGCGCACGCATCGCGCCGCTCATGATTCCCGCCATGCCGATCATGGCCCAGAACCCCGGATCACCGGGCAGGAACTGCCCGAGCAGGAAGCCGGCTGCGCCGCCCAGGATGAGGAGCGGGGCAAGAACGCCGCCAGACGTGCCCGACCCCAGCGCGACCAACCAGACGATGGCCTTCACGACGAGGAGCGCAGCAACGACCCGGAGCGATAACGAGCCATTGAGGAGAGCCTCGATGCTCGCATAACCGGCGCCAAGCACATGTGCATCGATGAGACCACCCAGACCAACGACCACCGCACCGATCGCCGGCCACCACATCCAGTGGAATGGCAGGCGATGGAAGAGATCCTCGATACGGTAGAGGGATGTCGATAGTAGAGCGGCTTCAAGACCGACGACGAGGCCGATCCCGCCGGAAGCGAGCAGGGCCCAGCTTTCCTGCGGAGCCATCGCCGCCATTGGAAACATCGGTCCCGACCCGAGCAGAAGCGGACGCCAGGCGAAGGAAACAAGTGCTGCAACGAGGACGGGGACGAAGCTGCGCGGTTTCCACTCGAACAGGAGCACTTCGACGGCCAGCAAGATCGCCGCGAGCGGCGTACCGAAGATGGCGGTCATGCCGGCTGCCGCACCGGCCACGAGGAGCGTCTTGCGCTCGGCCGCGCTGAGATGGAAGCATTGGGCGAACAGCGAACCAATGGCCCCGCCCGTCATGATGATCGGTCCTTCCGCGCCGAAGGGTCCGCCACTGCCGATCGAGATCGCTGAGGACAGGGGTTTGAGCAGCGCCACCTTGAGCGACAGTCGGCTCTCGCCGAAGAGGATCGTTTCGATCGCCTCGGGAATGCCATGGCCGCGAATCTTGTCCGATCCGAAACGCGCCATCAGACCCACGATAAGGCTGCCGATGATCGGAATCACGACCACCAGCCAGCCCACCGATGCGTCGGTTATCACGGAGTGATCGGCGGAGAGTCGACCGAACCAGAAGAGATTGGTGGCAATCGCAATGAGTTTGACCAGCACCCATGCGCCGAAGGCACCGCCCGTCCCGACCACGACGGCCATGACCGCCAGCATGACCATGCGGCGATCGACACTATGGTCGGCGAGTTGGTGGCCTTCAACGGAACGTGGGGGTGTCTGCGACATGAATCGATATTATCCTGCAAAAGTAGCTCGAGCCCATTATATCGCATTGCGATGTATTTCAATCAGTGAGGATCAATTGAGGCAAAAGGATAAATTGCTGGGGGATGCCGACTATGTGGCGCTGGCCTCATTTCGCCACGCCATTCGCCGCTTCCAGGCGTTCAGCGAGGAAAAGGCCATCGAAGTCGGGCTGACGCCGCAACAGCACCAGGCTCTCCTCGCGATCCGGGGCTGTCCGCCGGATGAAGCCACCGTCGGCCATGTCGCCGAACGTCTGATATTAAAGCCGCATAGCGCCACGGGCCTGATCAATCGCCTCGAAGCCTTGGCGCTTATTACGCGCGAGGCGGCTGCTACCGATCGCAGGCGGGCGCTGCTACGCCTTACCCCCAAGGCTTATGCCTTGCTCGACGCCCTGTCGGCTGTCCATCGCGAGGAAATTCAGCGCTTGCGGCCGGTCTTCACCGGCATTTTCGAACAATTGGGATGAGCAAGCAGCATTTAATGCAATTATGATGCATTGAAACAGAAATAACATTCATTTGTCTTATGGTATTCTAACCGGCACAACGCGATCTGCAGAGTGGAGTTGCTTCACGACAACAGCGCCCGGAGAGGATCCTGCGAAAGCAGGCCGGAGCGCGGGAAGGGAGCCAGAAACCGAGGATAAGTGCATGACGCAGACGGAGTATGGCGATCGGTGCAGGATGTGGCCGCATCGCTGGACGGCGGCGCAGGCGTCTCGGTTTAGCGGCTACTTCACCAGGTTAGACGCCGGCTCGCGGCCCCCCCTGCCGCAGCCGGCGTCTTTCCGAAGTTCGGTCAGGCCGGTCACTTACAAAATATTTGGGCCGCAAACTGGCCACTCAGCCGATCTGGCATCGTACTTCAAGTAACAGAGGGGCGTTGCTTCAATGACTGAACCCAAAGATCAGGCATCTCGCCTTCAGACAGTCGCCGCCGCGCACGGCGTTGCCAGCGATGTGGCCTTTGGAGCTGTCGCTCCGCCGCTTTATCTTTCGAGCACCTATGAGTTTGCCGGCTACGATCAACCGCGCTCCTATGACTATGGTCGGGCGGGTAATCCCACCCGCGATCTTCTCGGGCAGGCACTGGCGAAGCTTGAAGGTGGCGCAGGCGCGGTCATCACGGCGAGCGGCATGGCCGCGCTCGATCTTCTCGTCGGGAGAATCGGGCCGGGCGATCTTATCCTCGCACCGCATGATTGCTACGGCGGTACGATGCGCCTGTTGAAGGCGCGCGCGAACCGAGGGCATTGCGTCGTCCGGTTCGTTGATCAGGGGGACGAGAGCGCCTTTGCCGCCGCGCTGGAGGATATTCCGGCACTGGTGCTTATCGAGACGCCGAGCAATCCCTTGATGCGGGTCGTCGATATCGCAGAGCTTGCCGCAAAATCGCGCTCGGCGGGGGCTGCGGTTGCCGTCGATAACACGTTTCTTTCACCGGCTATCCAGCAACCGATCGCGCTGGGCGCGGACTATGTCATCCATTCCACGACCAAATATCTCAACGGCCATTCCGACGTGATCGGCGGCGCAGTTGTCGCGGCTGATCCGGTGCAGGTCGATGATTTGCGTAATTGGGCAAATGTCGTGGGGAGCACAGGCGCGCCGTTTGATGCCTGGCTAACCTTACGGGGCCTTCGCACGCTATTTGCCCGGATGGAGCAGCAGCAGCGCAACGCGATGATCGTCGCGCAATATCTCGACCGACATACGGCGGTGTCCCAAGTCCACTATCCAGGTCTCGTCGCCCATCCCGGCCACCGGATCGCCTCACGCCAGCAGCGCGGTTTCGGGGCGATGTTGAGCTTTGAACTCGCAGGAGGGGTGGAAGCGGTTCGGCGGTTTGTCGCTGCGGTCGGCTATTTCACGCTCGCGGAATCGCTGGGTGGGATCGAGAGCCTGGTCGCGCATCCGGCGACCATGACCCATGCCGATATGGGCGAGGAGGCGCGCTCAAGAGCGGGCATCAGCGACAGCCTGCTGCGGCTTTCGATTGGCCTCGAAGCCGAACAAGATCTGATCGCCGGCCTCGATCAGGGATTGGCGGCATGCGCGGGATGAACGCGCGCGGCAATCCTGGAAACTTCAGGAGAGAAATGTGCCCGGTTATGTATGGCTCGTGGATTTTTTCGGACTGCTTCTTGTGTTGCTCGGTTTCAACATGGCGTTCCGGCAGGCCAGCTTCAGGCGAGCTATCGGACGCCCGAAACCGCCCGCAAGCCGGTTGCGAGCGGGAAATGAGGATGAGGATCCGCTTACCTATATTCTGCGGATCGCCGGCGTCATGATGATGGTCTTCGGTATCGCGATTGGCGGTATGCTGACCTTGTTCAATCTGGCGCGATGAGTAGTCGGGATTGAGGCTCGATGTTCTGATCGCTGCGGCCAGGATGGCTTTGGTTTAGGCGAATACGGAGCGGGCCGATGACGCATGAATATGATGATCCAATCAATCCCGAAGCGGTCGCCGCCGCCGCGCGGCGCATCGCCGAACGTCACCGCGTCGAGGATCGACCGCTTGATCTGCTTGTCGAAGAGGTCGTGCTCGAACGCTTCTGCGGCTGCGTGACGTCGGCCAATGACAGTCGCAGCGCTTCGATCCTGGCTGGGCGGGATCGATGTAATGCCACTCGACCTTGTTCTTGCTGGCCCACTGCAGGATCGCCCGGCTCGTAAATTCAGTGCCATTGTCACTGACGATGCAAGCAGGTTTCCCATGGAGGCGAACCAGCGCATCCAGTTCGCGCGCCACTCGAGCCCCCGAGATGCTGGTGTCCGCTGCCAAGCACAGGTTCTCCCGGCAGCAATCATCGTTGATCGCCAGAATCCTGAACTTGCGCGACGCGCCAAACGTATCGGCGACAAAGTCCATCGACCAGCGGTCACCTGGGCGAAGTGCCCCCGGCACCGGTGTCCGACTGCCCCGGGCGCGCTTGCGGCCGCGACGTCGGCGCACAGACAAGCCTTCCTCCCGATATAGCCGGTAGAGCTTCTTGTGGTTCATGCTCATGCCCTTGCGCTCCAGCATGACGCCGATCCGACGATAGCCGAACCGACGGCGCTGCCCTGCGATTTCTCGCATCGCTTCGCGGATGGCTCCGTGGTCCGGCGGGCGTTCACGCCTGACCGTCTTGGGATCGACGCCAATCAGCACGCAGGCCCGGCGCTGTGAGACCTGGTAGTCCCGCATCACACCGAGCGCCACGTCGCGCCGCTGGCCCGGCGTCGTCAGCCTTTTCCCAGCAGGTCTTTCAGGATCGCATTGTCCAGCATGCTGTCGGCCAGGAGCCGCTTCAGCTTGCCGTTCTCGTCCTCCAATTGCCGCAACCGATGGGCATCGGAAACCTCCATGCCGCCGTACTTCGCCTTCAGCTTGTAAAAGGTCGCCGTGCTCAGGCCGTGCTTACGGCAAACCTCGACCGTTGGAAGCCCTGCCTCCTGTTCCTTGATCATCCCGATGATCTGCGCCTCGGTGAAACGGCTCTTCCTCATGCGTCTGCTCCTTCTCGTGGGCAGACTCTACATCAGAATAAGGGACCTTTCGGGGGGCAGGTCGGAGCACATAACCCTGACCGGCGAAGAATATCGCTGGCCAAAATTCTTAGCGTAGGATTTGGTCCCCTCCTGGAAACGCACCATGATCGCCATGTGCGGCATCGAGCGCGTCAGTCGCATTTGCGCCCGATGCCAACTGTCATGGATCCGTCCAAGCTGGTGACGGGGCGCGAAACGGCGCGGCAGTTTTTGCCCTTGCGGGGACGCCGGAGGGCTTTGCGCTCAGAGGCTGTCATGCACACCTGTTCATACAGCCATTTATCGGCAAAAGCTTGCCCATCGACGCGCACGCGGCGCCGGTAACGGGATTGGTACCGAGACTTTTCCTCCGGCGATAGCGACTGGAATGAACAGTCCCGTGAGCCGGGCGGCATCTGAGCAATCGCGGGCGAGGATAGAGCAGCCATCGACCCGGCTGCCAGACCTGCGAACAGAAGTTTGGTGCGCATGGACAAAAGGTTCACCGAAACTCGCATCCAAGTGTGGCGTTTGTCGACAGAACGTGGCTAGCCCACGAGCAAGGGTTGGCTGGGACTGTGCGGCATCGGACTCCTCGATCGATCACTGTGCAATTTGCGCCTCGCTGTCGTCAGACCGGGGTCTGAGCCAAAGACTGGCGACAAACCAGGCGAGCGCTACCGCCCCGGCAGAAAAGACGATATCTCCAGGAACCCTCAGCCACACCAGCAGATCGACCACCGGTTGCTGCATGAACTCGGCCGAGCGAGCGTACCAGTAGCCCTTGTCAATCGCGGCGATCAGCTGAAGCGTACCAAGTGGCAGCAAGGTCAGGAGCGCCATCAACGCAAGGCCGATGTTGAAGCACCAAAAGCTCGTCTTCAGCACGCCTTCGTTCCAGATCAGGTTCGGCAACATGCCACGCAGGCAGAACAGGACGAGCCCGACGCCCAACATGCCGTATACGCCGAACAATGCGGTGTGTCCGTGCAGCGGCGTCAGATTGAGACCCTGCATGTAATAGAGCGACAGCGGCGGATTGATGAGGAAGCCGAACAGGCCTGCTCCGACGAGATTCCAGAAGGATACCGCGAGGAAGAACATGACGGGCCATTTATAACGCTGCATCCAGGGTGTCGCGCTGCTCAGCTTCCAGTGTTCATAAGCTTCGAAGCCAATATAGGCGAGCGGCACGACCTCGAGCGCTGAGAAGCTCGCGCCAAGCGCCAGCACCGCGATCGAGGTTCCCGCGAAGTAGAGATGGTGCAACGTTCCCAGCACTCCGCCTGCCATGAAGATGATCGTGGCAAACAAGACGGCGACCGTGGCGGTGGGTGTCGGAATGAGGCCGAGGCGCGTGAAGAGGAAGGCGATGACCGCGGTGGCGAACACCTCGAAAAAGCCTTCGACCCACAGATGGACCACCCACCAACGCCAATATTCAATCATGGAGAGCGCTGTATGCTCATTCCAGAACAGCCCGGCACCGTAGAAGAGTCCGATGGCTACGGCGGATAGGAAAAACAGCATCGTGATGTGGCGGGATTCGGACTTCTCTTTGAGCGCAGGCCAGAGCGCCCGGCCGACGAGCACAAGCCAGAGCATCAGGCCGATGAAGAGAAACCACTGCCAGAAGCGCCCCATATCGACATATTCCCAGCCCTGGTGTCCGAACCAGAAGTTCCTCTCCAGTCCCAGTTTCTGCATCACCGCGAGCCATTGCCCGGCAAAGGAGCCCACGACGATAATCAGGAGGCAGGCCCAGAGGATGTTGGCACCCAGAGCCTGGAACCTCGGTTCATGGCCCGAGATCGCAGGAGCTATGTAGAGGCCCGTTCCCAGCCAGGCTGTCGCGATCCACAGCACGGCAAGCTGCGTGTGCCAGGTGCGGGTGATCGAATAGGGCAGGATCTCGGCCGCTTCATAGCTATAAACCAGCTGCCCCTCGACCTGATAGTGGGCCGTCATTGCACCCAGCATGATCTGCGCGAGAAACAGTGCGAGAACGACCCAGAAATATTTGGCTGTCGCCCGCATCGAAGGCGTCACCGCGATCTCGCGCAGCGGATCTTTCGCGGGGAGGTCGTGCTCCTTCTCCCTTCGTCCGTGCGTCACCGCATGGTGCCAACCCAACAGCGCGATGCCGGCAAGCAGGAAGGTGACGCTGAAGGCCGACCAGATGAATGTACTTGATGGTGGGCGATTCCCGACCAGCGGCTCGCTCGGCCAGTTGTTCGTATACGTTGTCGTCCGCCCTTGTCGTTCCGTTGTGGCCGCCCAGGCCGTCCACCAGAAGAAGGAGGTCATGGCGGCTCGGTGCCCTGCGTCGGGGACCGTATCGTTCTTCATGGCATAGTTTTCGCGCAGCTCGGCGGTGGCGGGGTCGTTGCCGAACAGATTGACGTAGTGCTTTGCCACCCGCTCGATTGCCACCGCGCGATCGTTGCTGATCGTGATGGTATCCGTGCTCGCTTCAAACGTGTTTCGGCGCATTTCCGTTTGCAGCCGCCGCTGGAGGAGCGCCTTGTGTTCCTCGTTTAAACTCTCAAAGGCGCCGCCCAGATCCCGCTGTGCCCAGAGATCGAGAAGTGCCAGTGATTCCCGGTGCAACCAGTCGGCTGACCAATCGGGCGCTACGTAGCCGCCGTGTCCCCAGATCGAGCCCAGTTGCATGCCGCCCATAGATTGCCAGACCTGGCGGCCACGCTGCATCTCGGCACGGGTGAAGACGGTTTCGCCGTTTGCGGTCACGACCTTGGCGGGAAGCGGCGGCGCCTGAATGCTGATGTCGCGGCCAACCAGAAGCAGGACGGCAAAAGAGACTGCCAGCAATGATAGAAGCCAAATCCAGAGCTGACGTGTTCGATCCATGGTTCTCCCCTATGGGCTACGAGGCGGTACAGCAAAGCGACTAGCGCGCTGCGCGCCGTGCCATCATGCCGCCCGTGATCAATTCTTCCTGGGGGCAGGCTGATCCGATTGAACGACCGGACCGCCTTCCGCTTCCCACCGGTCGACACAGTCGCAATCGTCATAGGCCTCGACCGCCAAGGTCTCGGTGCCGGCTTTTGCCTGTGATCCTTCTACAGGCGGAAAGAGGATCGTCAGAAGCAGCACAGAGTTTTCCGCGCCCTTGACCGAGTGCGGCGCGCCTCCTTCGAGATAGACCCACTGGTTACGCCGCAGTTCGATCGAGCTTGCGCTGAGCTCGACTTTCACATGGCCCTCGAGGCAATGCAGCATGATGCTGCCCGGCACCTGATGCTGGCGCATTTCGGTGCCGCTCGGGATCACCAGCCGGATGGTTTCGAAATGGTCCGCCTTCACGATCGCTGTGGAATGTTCTTCATGTGTCGTCACGTTCTCGGGCAAGAGATCGACGACTTCTCCGGGCGCTGCGTGGTGAAGGGCCATATCGTTCAATTCCTTTCCGTGTTCGTGGTTTTATGATTGGAGCAAGACGGGCAAGCGGACTGCCGCGTGCGGTCCGGCTTGGAGCGTCCAGCGCGCAATAGCTTTACCCATCGCGCGCCGATTTGGAGTCCTGCGGCGATCCATGACCGCGACGCGCGGCGACGACCGTCAAAGGGAGCGGGATCGACCGGTTCACCACATTCTGGACAGAACATGTCACGTTCCTCCTTTTCGGCTTCGATGCGCCAAGACGTCAATCATCCATCTGGCGCCGCAGGGGTTTCGAACCGATCGGCCGCGTTACGCTCGAAGAGCGACGCGAGATCTCGCCGCTTCGTCAGCAGGTCTGCAAGCGTATAGCGGTCAAGTACCGCCAGGAACGCGCCGAGCGCCTCCTTCAGCACGCCCGTCAGCCCACATGCAGGCGCGACCACGCATCCGCCGCAGTCAACGAGATCGAAGCCGTCCTCGGTCTGGCGTATGAGTGCGCCGATGTTGATCTCTTCGGGCGGCCGCCCCAGGCGGATGCCGCCCGACCGTCCACGCACACTCTCCACATCACCACTGCGTGCGAGTTGGTTCACCACCTTCATCAAGTGATTCTGCGAGATTCCGTAGGCCTGCGCGACCTCACCGATCGAGCACAGGCGGTCAGGCCGCGCGCCCAGATAGAGCAGCACGCGCATCGAATAGTCGGTGAACAGGGTCAGTTTCATGGGGCGTTCCCACTCTCTTCCTCAGCTCGTCGCATTAAGATGTATTCACCTTGCATGTTTTCAGGGAAAAGTATAGATGCATTCGTGATACATGATTGGAGTCGGGCGAATGACCGAGCTGGAACTGAAGGATGAGGCGCTCAAGCAGCTTGTCGACGCCTTCTACGCGCGCGTTCGCGCAGATGCCGACCTGGGGCCGATTTTCAACGACGCGATCGATGACTGGCCGGAACATCTCGAAAAGCTGGCGGCGTTCTGGTCATCCGTCATGCTCGCCAGTGGCCGATACAAGGGCCAGCCCGTGCCAGCGCACCTGAAGCACAGGTCGAGGATAACGCCAGCGCTTTTCGACCGCTGGCTCGCGCTGTGGGACTGTACGACAAACGAGATGATGGCGCCCGACGCAGCTGCGGCTCTGCAGGCGAAAGCGAAGCGGATTGCCGAGAGCCTGCAGCTTGCCATGTTTTTTCGGCTCGATCGGCCAAGCGTCGCTGACGGCGAGGCCGGGTCCATTCATTGCGAACGGCGAGTACCCACCCATGCCTGACATTCTACCCTATCGTTCGACGCCGGTGTTCGATCAGGACACGCTCCCGGCCGCCCTGCGGGCACGCCATGATACCAAGGCGGGTGTCTGGGGTTTGATCCGTGTTCTGGAGGGTGAACTTCGGCTGACCTATCTCGATCCACCGTCGGAGGTTGTCCTGACGCCCGAACGGCCCGGATTGATCCTTCCGCAGCAGCCGCACTTCGTGACGCCCGTCGGCGCCATGAAAATGCGGGTCGATTTCTATGATCAGCCGCCCGGCGACTGATCGTCGGGAAACTCGAACCCCTTCCAACAAGGAGAAGTTTATGTCGCAGCCTCTCAGCGATCAGACCATCGCGCTCGTCAAGGCGACGGTCCCTGCACTTGAAGCGCATGGCCTGGATATCGTGCATGAAATGTATTCCAGGATGTTCCAGAACCCGGAGATCCGCGACCTTTTCAACCAGTCGCATCATGGTGACGCCGGGTCGCAGCCGCGGGCGCTCACTGGCGCCATTCTCGCCTATGCCAGCAATATCGATAATCTCGGCGCGCTTGCGCCGGCGGTCGAGCGCATCGCGCAAAAACATGTCGGTCTCCAGATACTGCCGGAGCACTATCCGCACGTCGCCGAAGCACTGCTCGGCGCGATCAAGGCGGTGCTGGGCGATGCGGCGACCGATGAAATCTTGGGTGCCTGGGGGGAAGCCTATTGGTTTCTCGCCAATATCCTGATCGCGCGGGAACAGCGCGTCTATACCGAACAGAAGGACGCGGCCGGCGGCTGGAACGGCTGGCGCGATTTCCGCGTCGAAGACGTTGTGCGCGAAAGCAGCGTCATCAATTCCTTTGTCCTTCGCCCCGTCGACGGCGGCCCCGTCATGCGCCACAAGCCGGGCCAGTATCTTACCTTCTGGCTCGAAATTCCCGGACATCCGCCGGTCAAGCGCAACTACTCGATTTCGGCCGCCGCCAATGGCGAAACCTACCGCATTTCGGTCAAGCGCGAGCCGCAAGGGCTCGCTTCGGGCTGGTTGCACGACGAGGCGAAACCCGGGACGATCCTGAAGGTGGCCGCTCCCGCCGGCGAATTCTTCCTTGCCGATCATGTCGAACGGCCGGTCGTACTGCTGTCGGGCGGCGTGGGCCTGACGCCGATGGTGGCGATGCTCGAAGCCCTCGTTCAGAACGGCGCCGAAGTGCCGGTTCATTACATCCACGGCACGCATGACCGCGACACCCATGCGATGCGCGACCATGTCCGCGCTGTGGCGAGCCATGGCCAATCGATCGCGATCACCGATTTTCACCAGACCCCGCTCGAGGATGAAACAGAGGGCAGCGACTACGATGTGGCCGGCATAATTACCGATGAATGGCTGGTCGCCAGCACACCGGTCGCACAAGCGGACTATTACATCTGCGGGCCGCGTCCGTTCTTGCGTCATGCGGTCTCGACCCTGTCGCTGGCGGGTGTGCCGTCGGACAGGATCCACTATGAGTTCTTCGGCCCGGCTGACGAACTGCTCGCGGCTTGAGGGAGCGGAGGCATGGACGACATCATCCTGGCCCGAGCCATTCATGTCCTGGCGGTCCTTGTCTGGATCGGCGGCGTGGCGTTCGTGACGCTTGTGGTGATGCCGTCCGTGCGCGCCGCCAATCCGCCGGCGGAGCGGCTGGCGGCCTTTCATCGACTGGAGGGGCGCTTTGCGGCGCAGGCGCGCCTCTGGGTGCTGTTGGCAGGACTGAGCGGTTTCTGGATGATCTATCGCGCGCAGATGTGGGACCGCATTTTCGATCTTCGGTTCTGGTGGATGCATGCGATGGTTGGGCTGTGGGCCATTTTCGCCGCGATGCTTTTCGTGATCGAGCCGCTGTTTCTCCACCGCCGAATGATGACATCGGTCAAGCCCGCCGCAGATTTTGCCCGAATGGAGGCCCTTCACCGAATATTGCTGGGTATCGCGGTTGTCACGGTTCTCGGCGCAGTGGCGGGAAGCCACGGTTTCTAGACTGCGCTTTTCGTATGGTTCCAAAATTCGTGCCTGTCCTCCCAAGGACGGGATCAGATATCCGCCCGGCGGCCCGCGCCAATCCAGCCCAATCTTCCGCCCGCCATCGGACTTTCATGGTTCGGAACCATCCTATGCGAAGTCGATTCCTACAGGACAGCCGCTTGAAGTCCCCCATTATGCTGACGCCATGGGATCCGCCTGACCCGCTCTCTTCCGCTCCAATCGCACAGCAAAGTGAAAACGCCATGTTCAACAAGCCCTTCATTGCCGTACTGGCGGCGACCATGCTCACGCTCGGTGGCTGCGCGACAGACGCGCGATACGTCGATCGCCAAGCCCCTGTCGCCGAGCTGAGAGACAAGGTCGTAACCGGCAACGCATCCTATCGTCAGCGCATCGCTCTGCCTGCCCGCGCGACATTCAACGTAAGACTGCTGGACGTTTCGCGCGCCGATGCGAGATCGGCGATCATCGCCGAGGAAACGCGCGAGATAGCAGGGCAGCAGGTTCCTTTGCCATTTTCGATAAGGGTGAAGGAACACAGGACTTGAAGACCAACATGCGTTACGCAGTCCGCGCGACGATTACCGATCCCGAGGGCAAGCTGATATGGACCACAGATACGGTCCATTCGGTCGATCCCACGCGGTTCGAGCAGGATCTCGGGACGCTCAATATGGTTCGCGTTGGTGACCGCCCGGCGGCTTCAGGCTTGATCGGCCCGCAATTCAAGGTGGAGGATATCAATCAGACGGGTCTGATCGACAGATCCAATGTGACGGTGCAGTTTTCGCAAGACGGCCGAGTGAGCGGATCGGCCGGCTGCAACAGGTTCACCGGCGACTACTCGATCGAGGGACAGTCGCTTCGGATTGGGCCGCTCGCCGTGACGCGGCGGGCTTGCGTGCCGACGCTCGGAAACCAGGAAACCAGGTTCCTGGCCATTCTGCAGGATGTGACCTCATGGTCCGTCAACAGCAATGGGTCAGTGCTCTTCCGTGCCGACGACGGACGATACCTGGCGGCGATACGCTGATTCGACCGCAGTATGCTGAAGAGCGGCTGCCGCTCAGTCCTGACCGATCGGAGACGGAGGTCGAGCCAGTCTTGGACACAGGCTTAACGGTCCAAGAGCTTGATCGGCAAAAGTCCATTGCGCCGTCGCCAAACACAGGTTCAAATTCGGCCGCGATGCGTGGCGAGCGACGCTGACCACTGATTTTTTGGTGTTTACCGCGGGAGACGGCAGGGCAATAGTTGGGAACTTCCGTCCGACCCGCGTGTTGCTGGTTCGGCGCGAGCTGTGTTCCCATCGGGAGCGAACCTGCTGCTGCGCTGTCAGCCCGTGGCGATGACCGATGAGGGGGGAAATAGATCGGCCATGATACTGACCTTGACCGAGACCGAACGCCAGATCGCGCTCGCCATTTCCGTTGCCGTCGGTCTGTGCGGCCTCGTTCTCGCAGCGGCAGGCAATCAGGACACAATGGAAATCCACGGCTGGCTGATCCTGGCCATTGCCGCCATTTGCGCCATCATCGTAATCCGCGGCATCTGGGGACCGGAACCGCCAAAATCCCGTTTGCAAAGCTACTATGACGAGCCCATCAAGGCCGGCATCATCGCCAGCATGGCTTGGGCGGTGGTGGCGATGTTCGTGGGGGTCTGGGTCGCCGCGCTGCTGGCATTCCCTGACCTGACGTTTGACAGTGCCTGGGCGAGCTTCGGCCGCTTGCGACCGGTGCACACCAGCGGCGTGATCTTCGGCTTTGGCGGCAACGCGCTCATCGCCACCTCGCTGCATGTCGTGCAGCGGACCTCGCGGGCGCGTCTTCCCGATCAGCTTTCGGCCTGGTTCGTGCTGGTGGGCTACAACCTGTTCTGCATCCTCGCGGCCAGCGGTTATCTGCTCGGGGTTACCCAATCGAAGGAATATGCCGAGGCCGAATGGTATGCCGACATCTGGCTGGTGATCGTCTGGGTGACCTACTTCATCCTCTACATCCGGACGCTCGCACGCCGCAAGGAACCACACATTTATGTGGCCAACTGGTACTTCATGGCCTTCATTCTCGTCGTCGCGATACTCCATATCATCAACAATCTCGCGATTCCGGTCTCGCTGGGCCATGCGAAGAGCTACACCATCTGGTCGGGCGTCCAGGATGCTATGGTGCAGTGGTGGTATGGTCATAACGCCGTCGCCTTCTTCCTGACGGCGGGCTTCCTGGGCATGCTCTATTACTACCTGCCCATCCGGGCCCAGCGGCCGATCTTCTCCTACCGTCTCTCGATCCTGAGCTTTTGGGGCATTACCTTCTTCTACATGTGGGCGGGTTCCCACCACCTTCATTATACCGCCCTACCGCACTGGGTTCAGACGCTGGGCATGACCTTCTCGGTGATGCTCCTCGTGCCGTCATGGGCTTCGGCTGGCAACGCCTTGCTAACATTGAACGGCGCCTGGCACCGCGTGCGCGATGATGCGACGCTCCGCTTCATGATGGTCGCGGCGGTGTTTTATGGCATCTCGACCTTTGAAGGTTCGTTCCTCGCCATCCGGCCCGTCAATTCGCTTTCGCATTACACCGACTGGACGGTTGGCCATGTTCACGCCGGCGCGCTCGGCTGGGTGGCGCTCATCACCTTCGGCTCGCTCTACACGCTGGTGCCGTCCTTGTGGAAGCGCGAGGCGATGTATTCGCCCGCCTTGGTCGAGTGGCACTTCTGGCTCTCGCTTGCCGGCACTCTTGTCTACATTTTTGCCATGTGGAACTCGGGCATCATCCAGGGCCTGATGTGGCGGACCTATACGGAGGAAGGCACGCTAGCCTACTCCTTCCTGGATTCGCTCAGAGCCATGTATCCCTATTACATCGCGCGTACGCTCGGCGGCCTCCTGTTCCTGATCGGTGCTGTGATCGGCGCCTACAATATGTGGAGGACCATTCGCGCCGCCTCGGCCCAGGCGCCGTTCGAAGGCGACGTCCCGCTACAGGCCGCGACGGCGGCGGGGAGGGCCTGAGCCGTGGCGGAACTGTTTCATCGCAAGCTCGAACGTTCGGCGATCGGCTTCGTGCTCGCCATCATCGCGGCTGCCAGTGTCGGCGGCCTCGTCGAGATCGCTCCGCTTTTCACGATCGACGAGACGGTCGAGGAGGCGCCAGACATGCGGCTCTACACGCCGCTCGAACTGGCGGGGCGAAACATCTATGTGCGCGAAGGATGCTATGCCTGTCACAGCCAGATGATCCGGACGCTGCAGGACGAAGTTGAGCGCTATGGTCCCTATTCGCTCGCGGTCGAATCCAAATATGACCATCCGATGCTCTGGGGTTCGAAGCGCACCGGACCCGACCTCGCCCGCGTTGGCGGCAAATATTCCGATTTCTGGCACGTCGCCCATCTGACCAATCCGCGCGATGTGGTGCCCGATTCCAATATGCCGGCCTATCCCTGGCTGGCGCGGACGCCCTTGCGCCTCGCTGATCTGCCCTTGCACCTCAAGGCGCTGCGGGCCGCGGGGGTGCCCTACACCGATGCCATGATCGAGAATGCGAGCGTCGATGCCTTCGACCAGGCGACACCGGAAAGCTCGACCTCGTCCGGTATCACCGAGCGGTATGGCGAAGAAACGCAGGTTCGCGTGTTCGACGATGTGGCGACTGTCAACGGCGGAGTAAAAGTCGGCCATTGGGCGGCGCAAAATCAGGCCGGGTGATCCGTGTGCTGGCGAGCGCCGCGAGGGCGTAGCCCGAGTGGGGGTCGCCAACACACGGATGGTCTTTTCTGTCAGGGGTTGGAGCGTGCCTTGCGCGCCTGGCTTTGGGCCAGACGATAGCTCTCTCCGTTCATCTCGAGTATGGAGACGTGGTGGGTAAGCCGGTCGAGGAGCGCGCCTGTCAGGCGCTCGGAGCCGAACGTTTCGGTCCACTCGTCGAACGGCAAGTTGCTGGTGATCAGCGTCGAGCCGCGCTCGTAACGCTGCGAGATCAGCTCGAACAGCAGTTCCGCGCCGGTTTTCGAGAGCGGCACGAACCCCAGTTCATCGATGATGAGGAGCTTGTATCCGGCCATTTGCTTGTGGAGGCGCAGAAGGCGGCGTTCGTCGCGTGCCTCCATCATCGCGCTGACCAGCGCGGACGCGGTGGTGAAGCCGACCGTCAGGCCCTTCTGGCAGGCGGCAAGGCCGAGGCCGATCGCCACATGGGTCTTGCCGGTTCCCGAGGGACCAAGGGCTATGACGTTCTCGCGGCGGTTGATCCAGTCGCAGCGTGCCAGTTCCAGCACCTGCATCTTGTTGAGCTTGGGGATCGCGGCAAAGTCGAAGCTGTCGAGGCTCTTGGCGGCCGGGAACTTCGCAGCCTTGATCCGGCGCTCGACCATCCGGCGTTGTCATCGGTCGTGCAATTCTCCGCAAAAGTGGGCTTTGAAAATTCCCTAGTTGGTGGCCCCTTCATCTCATTCTGCCGGGGCTAGCCCCGGCAGAATGAGATGAGCCGACATTGTCCTCATCTCCTTTGCAGACGCGGAGACGGGGCCGATGATCCGACTTGGAGAATTGATGATGATCCTCGAACTACATCGACAGGGCGTATCGATATCCGCCATTGCCCGACGCACTGGTCGCGACCCCAAGACCATCCGAAAATATATCGAACGGGGCATCGAGGCCCCGGTTTACGGCCCGCGCATGCTTGGCCGACCGAACAAACTGGCACCCTATCTAGAATTTTTGCGTGAACGAGTGACGGCCTTTCCCGATCTGACGGCGGCGCGTCTGACGCGGGAAATCCGTGAGCTGGGGTATATGGGCGCCTATACCGCGGTAAAGCGGTTCCTGGCAGCGATCCGACCGGAAAACGGCCCCAAGCCCTTCGAGGTTCGCTTCGAGACGCCGCCTGGCGTGCAGGCACAGGTCGACTTTGCCCGGTTCGTCGTCGAATTTACCGATGAGCCCGGCGTCAGCCGGATCGTCTGGCTGTTCAGCCTGGTGCTGGGCCATTCGCGCTTCCTGTTTGCGCGCTACGTCATGCATCAGGATCTCCAAAGCCTGTTGCGCTGTCATATGCAGGCCTTTGAAGCGCTCGGCGGCGTCCCGATCGAAATCCTCTACGATCGCATGAAAACCGCCGTGACCGGGGAAGATGATCAGGGCCATATCATCTACAATCGATCATTGCTGGCTCTGGCCGGGCATTATCGCTTCGTGCCACGCGCCTGCCGTCCCTATCGGGCCAAGACCAAGGGAAAGGTCGAGCGGCCGTTCAGCTATATCCGCAAGGACTTCTTCCTGGGCCGGAGCTTCCGCAATCTGGACGATCTCAATGTCCAGCTGATCGACTGGCTCGATACCGTCGCCAACGTCCGTGTCCACGGCACGACGCAGCGGATTATTGCTGAAGCCTTCGCCGCCGAGCAGCCTGAGTTGCAGCTGCTTCCGGCGGGCCGCTTTGACGCTGTTCTGAAGCTGGAGCGCCGCGTCAGCCACGATGGGATGGTCTCGGTCGGCGGCAATTACTACAGCGTTCCCGATCGCACCCGGCGCGTCGTCGAAATCCAGCAGTTGCCCGACAAGATCCGGATCGTAGACCGGGGCCAGGTCATTGCCGAGCACCCGGTTCTTGAGGGGCGCCGGCAGTGCAGGATCGATCCTGCGCACCGGACAGGCAGCAGCGGCGCCAAGCGCCGTATCCATGGTAAAGAGGTAATCGCCATCGGTCGTGTAGGCGAGCATGTCACCGTGCGCTCCCTGGCCATCTATCAAGCGATCGGCAGCCAACTGGCGCGGGGAGAACGGCCATGAACCATGGGGGTGCCGCATCCCGCGTCGATAATATCCGCCGCAGCCTGGTCCATCTCAAAATGCCACGCGCCCTGGAGATGCTCGACGCCACCCTGCGCGGCATAGAGCAGGGCAAAATCGATGGCATCGAGGCCATCGACATATTGCTGAACGAAGAACTGTCGCTCCGGGAGAACCGCAGGATCAAGGCAGCCCTGCGCATGGCAAGGCTGCCGATCATCAAGACGCTGGACGGATATGACTTCTCCTTCCAGCCATCGCTCGACCGGAACCGCATCCTGGCGCTCGCTGGCCTGGACTTCATCAACCGGGCCGAGGTGGTGCATCTGCTGGGCCCGCCCGGTACCGGGAAAAGCCATATCGCCACGGCCCTTGCCGTCGAGGCCGTGAAGGCGGGCAAGAGCGTCTACTTCATCCCGCTCGCCGATCTGATCGCTTCACTGACCAAGGCTGAACGCGAGGGCACGTTGCGCGAGAAGATCCGCTTCCTATGCCGATCCTCCCTGCTCGTCGTCGACGAGATCGGGTATCTTCCCGTCACGCCCGGCGGCGGCAATCTCTTCTTCCAGCTCGTCAACGCCCGATATGAAAAGGGTGCCATGATCCTGACGTCAAACCGCGGCTTCGCCGAATGGGGTGATGTCTTTGGCGATCCGGTGGTGGCCACCGCGCTGCTCGACCGCCTTCTTCACCACGCTGTGGTCATCCAGATCGAGGGCTCCAGCTATCGCATGCGACAGCACGCCGACCTGCTGCCCGAGCATGCGCGCATGGCACCGTCCAACAACCCGCCGCCCTTGCCAAAGCGGCGCGGCCGCCCGCCAGCAAAGGAAAAGCCCGATCTCCATCACGGCTGATCACCGACACAAACCCTCCCGCCAAACTAGGGAATTTTAGATGCCCACTTTTGCGGAATCTTCGGTGCCCGTTGACAGGCGTTCCCGGTCGATCAGCTCCAGTTCGACAAGCCGGGCAAGGTAGCGGACGTGATCTGCGCCCTCGGCCGCGCATCGCCGGGCCAGCTTGTCATGCTCGCGCAGGAAGGTTGGTAGCTTGAGCGTCTTGAGGTGGCTGGCCAGTAACAGCTCGGGGGACGGACTGCTCATGCCGCATCCTTCGCATCGCCCGAGAGCAACTGCATGTAGGAGCGCGCCGATGTCGTCTCCACCCTGGCTCTGGGCAGATAGGGATAGATCGCCATGTCCAATCGGGGTGGTCGGCGCTCCACCCGGCACAGCAGGAGATGCTTCACGGCATCAAAGCCGATCGCCCCGATATCGAGAGCCTGCTTTACGGCCGCATGCAGATCGGCAAGCGTGAAGCTCTCCAGCAGACGCAGCACCTGCACATACTCGCGCCGACCATGCTTGCCCATACGAGCTTCCATGAGGCGGCGCAGCGTTGCAAACGCTTCGGGCAGGTGCCAGCCTTGCAGGGGCGCTGCCTGATCGAGCGCATTGATCTTCTGTTCGATCAGGGGAAGGTAATGGATGGGATCGAAGATCACGTCCTCGCGCTCGTAGCTGCGCACATGACGGGCAATGACCTCGCCCCGGCAGCCGATCACCACCTCGCCGACATAGCCCCGGATCCATACCTCCTGATGGCCGAAGCGCACCGGCACCGAGTAATCATTGGTCCGGTAACGCACCAGCGCCTGCGACGAGACCTGGCCGCTGGTCTGGTCACAAGCCTCGAACGGGGCAGCCGGCAGTTCCTGCATCGCCGCCAGATCGCGCTTCAGCCTCTCGCCGATCGTCTCGCTCTCGCCCCGCAGCCGGTCGTTCTGACGCTTGCGGCATTGCTCCTCGAGCCACAGGTTGAACGCCTCCCACGTCGCGAACCGGGGGATCGGCACCATGAAGTTGCGGCGAGCATAACCGACCAGCCCTTCAACACTGCCTTTGTCGTTCCCCCTGCCGGGACGGCCGTAACGATCGCGGATCAGGTAATGCGACAGGAAGCCGCTGAACAGCCGGGCGCGCTGCCTCGTGCCGTCGGGCAGGATCTTCGAGACCAGGCAGCGGTCGTTATCGTAGACGATCGACAGCGGCACCGCGCCGAAAAACGCGAAGGCGTGCACGTGGCCGTCCATCCATGCCTCGGCAACGGCAGCGGGATAGGCGCGCACGTAGCAGGCGTCGCTGTGCGGTAGATCGAGCACGAAGAAATGCGCCTTCTGCACAACACCGCCGATCTCGACCATGGCCTCACCAAAATCTGCCTGGGCATGGCCGGGCGCATGCGCCAGCGGCACGAACATCTCCCGGCTGCGCTGCTCGCGCTGTCGGATGTAATCCTTGATGATCGTGTAGCCGCCGGTGAAACCGTGCTCTTCGCGAAGGCGGTCAAATACCCGCTTCGCCGTATGACGCTGCTTGCGCGGAACCTGACGGTCACCATCAAGCCATGCATCGATGATCGGAACGAACGCTTCCAGCTTGGGCCGCCGCACCGCCGCCGTCCGGCGGTAACCGGGGGGCTCCGAATACGACAGCATCTTGCGGACCGTGTCGCGCGATACGTTGAAATGCTTCGCCGCCTCACGCTGGCTCATGCCGCCCGCGCAAGCAAGACGCACCTTCAGGTAAAGATCCACGGTATATATCTCCACGCCCTCCCTGCTCGCGCAAAGAAGGCAAAGTGGACGACTTTTACGCCGCCCGCAGCAGCACTTCGCCGCCGCCACCGTGGTCTAATTTTGCACCGCCGTTCTCACTTTGCTGCAGCCAATGCGGACTCCTCCTGGCTGGACAGGGGAGGCGGCGGTCGAGGCAAGAGCCGCTGCGGACATTCGCTGCCGCGAGTGTCCAGCTTTCCTTCGAACAGGATTTAATGGCGGCGCTATCCGGGCAGCCGGTGGGCGTCAGGTGGTGCGGCGCGGCCAAGCCGGCTGAATTGCTGGCTGCGGTCAGCGACATTGCCGATGTTCTTTGCGCGGCGTCCGGTCATAGGGGCGACGTTCCGCTCGATGCCTTTGATACATGCTCCCATTATCGACCCCGGCTCCATCTTCCGAACGTGCACCACAAACTGTGCGGCCTCTCAGCCGATTGGCGCAGACAGGTCATCGCGGCGGTTCTGGCGGTGATTGGGGACGCAAATGTCTGCGCCGTTATGGCGAGTGATCAACGCCTGGAAGAAAGACCGATCCTCGAAGAATTTCGGCAATGGAGCGGGTCACTGGAATGGCTGATCCATTTCATCCGCCCAGCCTATCGGCATGGATTGTATCGGCGAGCAACGCATTGGCCACCGCGGCTGCGCGCCCGATATCGCGCTGGGGTCACAGGCCTGTACTGAAGCAAAAACCGGTTTTCAGTCAGGCGGCACTTTCATCTATCTGCTGGACAGTTGAATTTCAGTGATCAGGCGCTGTGTCGAATTCACCGGTCACGCTCTTACGCTATGGCCGGAAACCGGGAGTTCGTGGTAATGTAGCAGTGCGAGTCCTCTCATGAATAAAGGAACAGCAGGCCAGACGAGTCCACCGATCTCAGGGAAATATCCACCGATCTTGGGTAATTTTTGTCCAGTGATCTCGGGTAAATCAATCTCGAAACAGTCGGAGTCCACCGATCTTCGGGAATCGACACTGACTGATCCTGAGCACATGACTCGGCGCCATTTAACATAAGATATATTATCAAACTTTTATCGTTTTATATCAATCATTTATCATCTGAAAGAGCAAGGGTCATTCCGGTGAATTGATATCCGCCCAATAGGTGATCTCCTCGAAAAGGTGCATGCCTTCCGGATCTTCCCATCCCTTACGCCCGTCATCCCATCGGCCGATTACGGGGCGATCTCCTTCCCAGAGCAGCATGAGGCGACGGTCTTTTCGGTCGTCGGGCATCGCGCCAATCGGGTCCCACGGGATGTATTTCGCTGTGATCACGCAAAATCTCCTCGCATGCCGGCGGCGCGCGAGTTCATTCACGCTGCGCTGCTCCAGCAACGGCATTGAAGATCGAATCGACGATGTCTAGAAATAAAGTGCCCCGACGGTTTGCAAAGCAGGGACCGCCGGGGGATACCCAGTTCATATGGCGCAAGGGTGCCTAAAAATCAAGTGAAAAGGTTCCCGTGCCAACATTCGTTCATGCCTTGTCCGCTGACCGCTTCGACACTTATCTGAAGTGGGCCGGAGCCGATCAGACGCTCGCAGAGCGCCTGTACACCTATAATGTGCAGCTTTCCGCAGCCCTCTATGGCCCTCTACACATGCTCGAGGTCGTGCTGCGTAACATGGCGGACGCGCGGCTTGCGGCCCAACATGGCGCCGCCTGGATCGACGATCCTGCGATCCTTGTGACGAACTATCAGACGGGCGCAATCGCAAAAGCACGGCAAACGCTGCAGAAAGACGGGAAGGCAGCGACCCGTCCGCAGATCGTAGCGGAGTTGAACTTCGGCTTCTGGGCGTCACTCTTCGGCCCCAAGTCACACCACCTCTGGCAAAGCCTGCGACCCATCTTTCAGGCCAAAGGCGTACAGCGCGGTGTGATCGCGCGGGACTTGCGCGACCTGCGTATATTGCGCAACCGCGTCGCCCACTATGAACCCATCATCGCGCTTCCGCTCGCGCAGCGCTATGCGAGTATCACGACCTTGACGGGTTGGCTGTCTCCAAGCGCCGCGACATGGATCGCCAAGTATTCGACATGGCCGACACTTTATCCGGCCGTACCCATCCTTGTGCCCGACCCTGCATCTGGAGATTTGCTGGTGGCGCCAGCAGCGCTACCCTTTCTCCCTGCATGACCTATCTCTCCGCGACGCCTGGATCTTGAGGACAATGTCGCCCATCCAGCCCGGCATGGCCGAGCGGGCCGCGACGAGCGCGCGCGTATCGGCATCGTCGAGGCGCGCGGCGAAGCGCCCGATCGCATCCGCGTCGATATTGCCCTTCCCCAGATGCGCGAGCGCCTGGACGATCGCATTCACAGACTCCGGCGCGTCGAGCACCGGCGCGCGGCTGTGCTTCAAGGTAACGCTGCGGCCGCCAGCCTTGGCGGTGCGGGTGCGACCGCTGGTGGCGTAGCTCGCCCGGGCGGGCACCTGTGTCGAGAGACCAAGGCTATTGGCCGCCGCCGCTCCCGACGGCGCGAGCGCATCGCCGCTCTGCGCGGAGAGCGCTTGGGCCACCTGCCCGAGATCCGGGCTCAGGGCACCAAGCTTGTCATGCTGGCGGGGATAGTCGTAGAGACCGCGGCCGATCCGGCGGATGTCACCGGCATGCGCGAGACGCGACAGCGCCATGTCGACCGAGCCGCGCGTACCGAAGTCAACGAACTGCTTGGGCGTAAACACCCAGCCACGGCCCTTGCCGCGCACACGCTTCATAATCCGATCAGCCACCGCAGACATGTCCAAGCTCCTGTCTGTTAGATAATAGGATGGTTTTTTCTAACAAGCTATGACCACAGAAAGCGCCAGTTCCCTCGACTTTCCAAGACATTCTAGCACATGGTAGTGGGAGCATCCCTTCGCAAGATCAACCGCCCCATGCGAATCAACGCTCCCGCCCACGCTCCGGCGCTGGCTGCTCGGGACCAGCTCCACCCTCCAGCTCGCGCGCCGGCTGTGTCGCTTGCCGCCCCTGCATCATCTCGCGGGCCAGGGCCAGACGTCGGGAGACCGCCGGCGGCATAGCCGCCAGGAAACCCGCAATTTCGTCGGAAAGCGCCTGGTCGTCGGCCTCGCCGGTACGTGCAAGCGCCACCGCCGCCTCCGCATAAGCACCGCGTATCTGCTTCTGGCGAACCAGCGCCATCACGTCCTGCGGCCGCCGTTCCTCATCGCGCGCGTGCGCAAAGGCCCGGGCGCGCAGCACGTTGAGTTCATCCATATTGAGCCGGCGCCCCTCCTGACCGATCCGAGCATCGAGATGCAGCGCTGCAGAGCGCACACGCTTTTGAACGTGACCGCGTGCGCGTCTGGGCGTCGCCTCAGCCGCGATGCCGCGCGCCCGTAGCTCATGCGCGAATGTCTCTCTCATATGATGGAGGTCGGCCTTGCGCGGGTTGAACCGCCTACCGTCCGCACCTTCGGTGGCCACCGTCAGATGGATATGCGGATGATCGGTATCGGTGTGGAGCGCCAGCATATAGGCGTGATTGTCCTCGAACAGGATGCGGGCGAACGCCTGGGCGGCATCCTGCAGCGTCTCGGGATCGGTCGAACCGCCGGGCATGGAAAGGACCAGCGACAGCGAGGTCGGCCGGTCGCGGCCATGCTCGTTCATCGCCTCGTCGAGCATGGCCCAGTCCTGCGCGATCTCCTTCAGCCGTTTGGGATCATCGATGATCTCGCCCTCGCTCGAGCGCACCGCAAGCTTCCCGTGCCGCGCAACATAGCCGAAATGCTCCGATAGATGATGCGCGCCATATTGCTTGCCCGAGACCTTGACCATGACCTCCGGGGCCTTGCGCACGATCCGCTCGAGCTTGGCCCGAGCCTCGGCCTGGCTCAGCGGCACGGACCGCCCCTGCCCTCCCCGGCCCGGTGCGCCGCGTCCGATGCGGACATAGGCCCCCCGCAGTGTCCGTTTACCGCCGGTGGGCGGCCGCCATGCCTCCATGAGGCTGGGCAGCGGCAGGATGCCCTCCTCCTCAAGCATCGAGGCTATCCCAATAGGCAAGATCGCCGTTGAGCGCGGTGCCGAGACCGGCAAGCGCCATCCGGATTTCCGTGCGAAAGCTTGCCACCCGCGCCGCCTCGCGCGCGACATCGAGCCCGGATTCGACCATCACCGATGCGTTGAGCGCCCGCGTCGCCTGATTGAGATTGATGCCGATCCGGTTGAGCTCGCGCCACGCCTGGGCCACTGCCGCCCGTTCTTCAAGCGGCAGCGGTGCCGCCGAATGCAGCCGGCAGCGCACCAGCCTCGTCACCCAGTCGGTTCGCTTCATACCCAAAGCATCGGCCTTGGCATCCAGCGCGGCAATTTCCGCATCGGTCAGCCGGATCTCAAACCGCCGTGTTGCTCGCTCCCGCCGACGGACTGGCCCCGACCTCTCGCCCTCCTCCGCGTCCACTGCATTCATGACGAGGCGCCGCAGCAAAACCGAGCGGCCACCGGCGCTCTCCGCCACAGCATCGAAGCGCTGGGCGATGTCATCGTCGAGACGGAAGGTGAAGACGGGCATGCATCAAAGGCTATTGTCATACATCCCCGGCGTCACGCCTATCCGGCCCTCACCTTCACTCAACTCATCTGATAGTCTGCTTGAGCAGACTTCGACCATATTTGGGAAAATGCGCCTATCATTCACGCCTGATCCACGAAGGGCGGCGCCAACGGCGCCGCCCCAGCTCGGACCTGCGCAAAAGGCCGCACCCCGAAAGGGGCACGGCCGACATACACACGAACAGGATATGCGAACGCGGAGGAAGAGGGTCAGAGCATCGCGGCGTCGGGGCGTCCCTCAGACGCGGAGCAAAGTCGTTCGGTCGCCACCTCTTGCCGAGAACCATCGCCGAAGATCACGACGACACGCGGGCCAAGGACAAGACGCGCGGGACGGCCATCAACTTCAACGGCAAGGCTGGCCTCTGGCGTTTGCTCCCCTGGTCGCGCGACTGGCTCAGTCCCTCCCCGCGGTTCCGGACGAGCGACGGTCACTGCCGCGGCCTGCATCGGCGTTGCCTCGATGCTGGGAATGTCCGCCTTACCCTTCAGCCCGGCAATGAACCGCGCGCCTTCCGCCAATGTCGCGCCGCTCTCATCCCAGGCGCCCACATAGGCCTCGACTTCCGCAGGATAATCCCTGGCTGTGCGATGCAGGTCATAGAGCAGCCGGATCGGCGCGCGCGGGAGCGCCTCCCTGAGATAGGCAGGCATGTCACCATAGGCCGCATAGAGCGAGACGAACTGCTTGGAGCGTCCCAGCGCAGCAGCGATTTCGACCTGGCTCATGCCGCCCTTGAGCATACGGGCAATCGCATGAGCGAGCTCGACCGAAGACAGGTTCGCACGCTGATCGTTTTCAACGATCTGATCGGCCAGCAGATGGGTTCCCTCGCCCTCGGCCACGATAATCGCCGGGATCGTCACCCGGCCCGCGAGCTCGGAGGCACGAAAGCGCCGCTCGCCCAACCGGATGCGATACAGGCCAGCGGCGTCGGCGGGAGCAACCGTGATCGGCTGCAAGACCCCGCGGGCCGCTATGGACGCCGCAAGCTCGGCCAGGGCGTCGTCGTCGAAACTGCGCCGGGGATTGCCGGGGTCGGGGATGACCCGCTCCAAAGGAATATCCTCGACCCGGCGCGCCATTTCATGCGCGCCGACCAACAGGCCAAACTCCTCGATGCGTTCATCGAACTTACCCATCAGGCGGCGGCCGCTGGCGCTGAACCCAGTCGCCGTTCGATCTCGGCGAGGATCGGCCGAATTTCCTCGGCCGCCGCCTTGGCGCCGCCACCCCCTTCCATCCAGACCGGTCGATGATTTTCCGCGGCATGCTTATAGGTCGGTCGCGCCTTGATGAAGGCAGGGAACATCAGCCGCTCGCCCACCGCGTGGGCGAGCTTGACGGCATTGTCTATTTCGCGCCGGTCGAACGGGTTGACCATTGATGGCAGCAATCCGAGGAAATCGATCTTGCGCCCTGCCCTCGCCGCCTCGGCCTTGCGCAGCGCGGTCAGCAGCATCTTGGCGCATTCGACTGAATCTTCGGCGACCTGGACCGGCGCGATCACTGCGTCGGCGACCGCGAGAGCGCTCAGGGTAAGCTCGTCCCATTTGGGACCGGTATCGATCACGCACAGGTCGAAATGAGGCGCGAGCGCAGGAAAGCGGCCGAGAAAGTCGCGCACATCCTGTGCCGCCTTGATCATCTGCAAACGCTGGTCGGCAGCGAGCAAAGTGAGCCCGACCTGGCCATCGGCGGCAAGCGCCGCCGATGGATCGAAGAGATCGGCCGCGAAGCCACCCGGCCGCTCGCCGGCCAGACGGCGCGAGGAACTACCTTGCGGGTCCAGGTCAACGAACACAACCCTGCGTCCCGCCGCTTCGGCCAGATACCAGGCGAGATGCGTGGCGAGGAAGGTCTTGCCTACCCCGCCCTTGAGAAGGCTCACAGCGATCGTCCTCATCGGGGCGGCCAGCTCAACAATAGTCTTCCGGACCGTCGCGCAGATTGCGCTCATAATGGTCACGCGATGACCAGTCGCCGCCACCGCCAATGCCCGGACCGACATAGCGGAACAGGTAGACGGTGAGCGCAAAACAGCCGAACGCAAAGAGGATCGCGTGATCGGGATGGGCGGCGAAATAAGCGGACATGGCGTTAACTCCTCAAATGGTCTGATCCCGCGGCGGTTCACGGCTTTGCACCGGCCCGGGGGCGATGCTCCGGTGCACCCTCCCCTCCCCGAGCGCACTTGGTGCGTGGACATCCTTTGCGCGCAGTCTGCTCAAGCAGACTTTTCACGGCCATCCCCCCGGTCAGGGGGATGGCCGTGCCGATCAGTATTCTTCGGCGAGTAGGATCGTCAGAACCCGAGTGGTGACGTCGGGATTGGCTGGATCGGGTGAGCCCCAGGCAAGCTCGAGATCATAATAATCGATCTTCCAGTAGAGAATGGCGCTGTCATATTCGAAGCGACCAAAATCATGCTCGCCCAATGGATCGTTGTCGGAATTGAAGCTGTCATAATTTCGCACCGTGCGCAGGATCTCAGCGCGTCTGCGAAATCCGCGGAAGAGGGACACATCCCCGACCAGCGCGGCAACGCCCGCGGTCATGACGATCTGGTTTCGGCCAGGGCTGCAAATAGATCTCCGCAGGCTGTCATTCAGTGCGGCGATGCGGTCGATCCGCTCGGCTCGGTCTGCCGATTGTTGAGAAGGCTGCGACATGGCTGTGACTCCGGTCTGGATCAGCCCCGCCCATCGGGGCCTTCCGACAGGCGCCCCAAAGGGCGGCGTCATAGCGGGGTCGTGCACCCGGAGGGTCGCAACGCAGTGGAGAAGCCCGCCTATGCGGGCTTGCTCGGCCCCGCGCGCCGACCAGGAAGCCGACAACGGAAAAGGACCCAATGGCGTGGACACCTGTCCGGTGTCGCACCCGTGTGATTGGCGCTCTCGGACTGCAGGAGACTCACCCTCTCGATTACGCCCATCTCAAGCCGAAGTTCGAGATCGGTGGGAATGCCGAAGCAGCAGGCAAATGATGGGTATGCCATCGTCGGACCGGCGGGGCGGGGTGACCGCCGGGGCAAAAGTCGGCGGGATCATGGGGGTCATGGCCGGCGGGTCCACCCGCTCTCAATCAGGCGCGATCCTTGGTCCGACCGGCGGCCTATTGCGATCAACCCGCAAGGGGTCCGGTCGCTGCGCTACGGCTTTTTGGGCTGCGCCAAAAAAGTGATCGCGGCCGCCGGCTGGACACATCGGGCGCCAGTCGAGCGGGACGGACCCGCCGGCGCGCAAAGGAACCCCGACATGTTCACCGACATTGCAACCGCTCGTCGTCACGCCTTCAGTCTCTCGCGCAGCCTCATGGTGGTCACCTTCGTCATCGCGATCGGGCAGCAATATGGGGTCATCACCGCAGAGGATGCGGACGGCAGCGTTGCCCTGGTGGCCGAATATGATCCATTCGCCTGATGGCTCCTCCGGGAGCCTACGGCTCCCGGCTTTGCCATGGAGGGCGTGTCATTGATTCAAGGAAAATAAAGGCGGCAGCGCTAGGCGTTTGGCATGGATGAAGGTGCGCCAATCGAAATTGCCAACGATGATCCCTTGTGGAACCAGGCGATCCAAGATGTGAACGCGTGGCGAGGCGCGTGTTTGCAGCATTTCTCGGCGGCTGAAGCGGCCGTCACCGAAACGCTGCTCCTTCTCAAGGCCATTCCGGGTCGAGGGGAGACAGTACGGCTGCGGCATTTGATCGGTCAGCGGTTCGATGACCTCAGCAAACTTATCGAGGCAGAAGGCGCTTTCGCTCAAGAAGGAAAGGCGGCCGCCAAGGCCCTTTCGGATCTCCGCACACTCGAGGGCCTACGGTCGTTTCTTGCCCATGGTCAGGCGAAGATCGCGCTTGAGCGAACCGGCAAATGGATCGTGATCTTGCGCCATGTCTCGATCCGCGGACAGCAGGCTGAACGCCTTATGCTGCTTTGCGAGCAAGCCGAAGCGGAAGAAAGGCTCGCTGATCTGAAGCGTAAAAGCCAGAAGCTGTGCTCTGTTCTCGGCAATTTCCGGAGAACCGTGAAGAGCTGAACGGGCGGCTCCGGCGAACCCGGATCGGGCTCTAGGCTTCGCCCTGAGACTTGGATTTCCAAGTCTCAGCCCATTAGGGTGACGATCCCTGCCGTGAGCGGTGGTGGCATGACAAGCACGCGCCGCTGGGCTAGCGTCGCCGCGATGCTGTTCGCACTCCTGCTTGCCGCCACCGTCATTCCCGATGGCCAAGTCTTCACCTGCACACCGACGCGCGTCTGGGATGGAGACGGGCCGATCTGGTGCCGCGAAGGTGTGCATGTCCGTCTCGCCGGAATTGCGGCCCGCGAGATGGACGGCAGTTGCCGGCCAGGTCAGCCCTGCCCCGAGGCGAGCGCCCTCGCCGCCCGTGACGCTCTTGTTAATCTGCTCGGCGGCGCTCAGGGGCGGACCAGCACGGGCCACATTCTGGTCGATGGTCCCACCATGCGCTGCCTTTCAACCGGCAACGCACGCGGCAACAGGACCGGTGCCTGGTGCGCCGCGCCCTCTATCGGCGACCTGAGCTGCGCCATGATCCGCACCGGCACCGTGCTGCGCTGGGATCGCTATGCCCAAGGGCGATGCCGATCCCGCTGATCCGCTTGCCTCCTTTCCCGCCCGAGCAGGGAAATAGGCCCGGCGGCGAGGCCGCCGGGCCTGATGGGACCGATTTCAGAATGGGATTTCATCATCCTCGGGCTCGTGGCCGCCGCCCGCATTGTCGTTCGCCTTGGCGCGGGTGAGGAAGGTCACCTCATCGGCGATGATCTCGACGCCGTAGCGCTCGATATTCTCGTTGTCGGTCCAGCGGGTGTAGTGAATGCGGCCACGGACCATGACCTTCATGCCTTTGTCGACATACTGCTCGACCGTCTTGCCGACCCCGTTGAAGCAGGTGATCCGGTGCCATTCGGTATCCTCGAGCCGGCGGTTGTTGTCGTCGCGGAGGATCTTGCCGTTGCTGTCGCGCTTCGGACGCGAGGTGGCGAGGCTGAAATGCGTGATGCGGGTGCCGCCCTGGGTGGTGCGGGCTTCGGGCGTGGCGCCGACATTGCCGGCGAGGATGACGAGATTGTGCATGGCTGGAGTTCCTTCGAACTGGGTCCAAGGGACCGTCCCTTCGACTGATCCCCGGCCAAGGCGGACAGGACGGATCATCCACCGGCAGGCGCAGCGCCGGGAAACCCCGAGACAAGGGGTGGTGCGGGCAGCCGTGGTACACGGCAACTCGGCCCGAAGGATCGCGGGTTGGATGGACCGGACGGCCGACTTAGGGGTCAGATGAGGAGAAAGACGGCTCGTCGCTTGGCCGTGCCAGGAACCCCTCATGGTAATCACGGGCATCCCCGACCTATAGGGCCACGCCGGTCCAATGCCTTGGCGAACCTCAAGCTCGACTTTGCCCCGCCCGCCGCCCAAGCCGCGCGGCGAAACGGACCATATCCCGCGCCGCCGTCCGGCGGAACCCAAACCATGGCATGCTCATGCTAGGGGACGGGCAAGAAGGCGCAGTTACGGCGTCGGCATCGGCAGGCTCAGTCCGGCCGCCACGGCATCGAGGAACGAGCCAGTCGCGCGCAGCACGGCCGCGAAATCGCAAACATAACCATCCGCCACCAGCGCGTCGATACGATGCCCGGCATAGGCGGGACCGAGGCTTGTAAGCAAATCGACGAGAATACGGCCTCGGGTGGGCAGGCCAAGCCGCCGCGCTTCGTCGAAGGCGGCGATGAGGTCGTGACGAATATCGCGCGCGACCTCATCGTGCGACCAGCCCCGGCTCATAAGATAGGCTTTGAGCCCCAGCTCGCAGGATATCGCCAGCAGGTGCAGCGCGGGAGCAAGAGCAACGGTGGCTCCAAAGCGTGCCCCTTCGTGAAACTCGCGCGCGCGATCAAGGAAGATCGAGGCGGTCTGTCGATCGCCGGGCTCCGCCAATCTCTCGATCGCGCGCCAGCGGCGTGGCGACAGCTGGCCGAGCCATGCCGGGCCGCCTTGGTTGCGCAACTGGCGCAGGCAGGCGCCATTGGCCTCTTCGACGTCGCGGCCGGTCGACCACAAAAATAGCAGCTTCGCTTTCCAGCGGCGGCCATGCGCCGCGCGAAAGGCAAGGAGCGCGCGCGCCGTGGGGTGATCGGGCATGAACATGATGCAAACCTCCGGGAAACGGGACGCACCCGCCCTGCCCTCCTCCCCTCCGGCATTCGCAGCATTTCGAAACGGGGTAAGCCGGCCGCCAAAGCGGCCGGCGCGGCGGATCAGCCGCAGGGTCGCGACGCTGGCGGTGTGCCAAGCGGTCCGCGGCGATCAACGACGTGGATGCCCCGCGCCTTGGCCTCGATCACCAGCCTTTCGGTGACACCATTGCCTTGGAAGGCGATAACGTAGCGCGGCTTGACCGATAGCATCTGCTCATTGCGGCGGAACCCGGCGCGATCGCCGAGCTTGCGATCGAGCCCGAACCGCAGCTGCTGGATGCCGTTCTGCTCGGCCCAGGACGCGGCCAGGCGCTCAATGCCTTTCATGTCACCGCCATGGACGAGATACATGTCGCCCACCCGCTCGCGGACGGCATTGAGCGTTCGCAGCAGGTTATCCGCAAACTGCTTGGCCTCGTCGTCGCTGGCGAAACGCAGCCGCCCGCCGGCGAAGATCACGGGCGTACCATGGACCATATTGGCATCGCGCACCCGTTCTCGCCGCGCCTGGAGATAGGACCGGCCATCGACTATCGCCGCGGTCGTGCCGAGAGAAATGCGGTTGCCCGACGCCGGCACCCAGGAACGGCCCGTCTCGTGGAGATAATGGCGGGCCGCCGTGTCGCGCATGGTCTCATAGGCCTCGGCGGACTGTTCGATCTTGCGGGCGAGATCGATCTTGTCCTCAAGGTCGGCGGTCGCGACTTCCGAGCCATCCTGCTCGGCTAGCAGAAGCCGAATCTCGTCCGTCAGCCGGTCGATCATCTGGTGCTTCTTGGCGGCGGCGCGGTGGAAGAGATTGACCAGGCCCCAGCCCAGATCCTCGATGTCGCGCTCGAGCGCACTAAAGGGGAAAAGCGCGAAAAGATCGCTCCAGACAGCGCTGACGGTTTGTTCCATGGCTTCGGCGGGGGGCGGCGCCTCCAGGGTGCGCAGGTCGCCAGTGTGATCAAGATGACCAAGTTCGAGGGCGGAGAGTATCGCCGAGAGAGTGCTGGTCATGAGCTTTGCCTTTCGTTCCACTTGGGGCCGGCGGCCCATCCGCCGGATGCGCAGCCTCCGGGCCATCGAAGGAAGCGGCGGCAGCACCGCCGGGCAAAGCCCAAGGGAAACCCGGGACAATGCCGGGTGGAGCGGGCAGGCGCGCAAGCGCCAACACGGCCGGATTGGCCCCGGATTGCGGCAGCCAGCGCGATGGCCCAAGCATGCGCATCCTCTGGCGAGGGGCTGAGGCTTCATGGAATCAAGGAGCAGCGATTTTCCAGCGATCGTGTCAAATCTCGGATGCTGGATCTCGTCGCATCATGATCGACGCCTCCCGAACAGGCAGAGCTTGGGACGTTTCTGCCGTTCCCAAGCGCGTCCTTGGATGACAGGTTTTGCCGAAACCCGTCATTTCCAACTTAGCGATCCAAGCCCATCGGCCCTTCAAATACCGCACCAAGCCGCGAGATTGCACCACCCGATGAGTTCATCGATCCAGTGATCGCTGGTGGTGCCTCTCGGCTTCAGATCGATCCCATGCCCTCTGCGGGCGGCGTGCGATGCGGTGGGGCTGCTCAGACCGCGTCGGATTTTTGCCGGCGGATGGCGAGGGCCAGCACGCCATACCCCAGGAGTCCGGAGACAAGTGATCCAATGAGAACGCCAAGCTTCGCCTCCGCCTGAAGCATCGGCGCGCCCGGAAAGGCCAGGAGCGTGATGAAAATGCTCATCGTAAAGCCAATCCCGCATAAGAGAGCGACGCCGAGCATATGCAAACGGGTCGCATGGGCTGGCATATGCGCGATGCCAAGCCGGATCGCGAGTATCGAAACCCCGAGCACGCCAGCGACCTTGCCAAGCAGCAGACCCAGCGCTGCCCCAAGCGTCACCGGTGCGGCAAAGGCGCCCGCCGGGAGTGCTAGCACCGGCACACCGGCATTGGCGAAGCCGAAGATCGGCACGACCAGGTAGCCAACCGGCAAATGAAGCCCATGTTCGAGACGATGAAGTGGACTGCGCGCGTCGCCATCAGGCCGCGCGGGTGTGCGGTCCATAAGGATGGTGAACGCGAGAATAACCCCGGCGAGCGTGGCATGGATGCCCGAGCGATAGACGAAGAACCACAGGGCTCCGCCCAGGATCAGATAGGGTAGGAGGCGACGCACACGGAGGCGATTCAGGCCGTAAAGCATGCCGGTGAATATGCCGGCACCGGCAAGGTCAGGCAGAGACAGGTCAGCGGTATAGAAAAGCGCGATGATAAGGACAGCACCCAGGTCATCGATGATCGCCAGCGCCGCGAGGAATATCCTGAGCGATGCGGGGACGCGATTGCCCAGGAGCGCGATCACGCCGAGCGCGAAAGCGATGTCGGTAGCGGCAGGGATCGCCCAGCCTGCCGCAGTTGGCCCCTGGTTGAAAGCAAGGTAGACGAGCGCGGGCACGGCCATGCCGCCGGCGGCAGCGATGCCCGGCAGGACGCGCCTCGGCCAGGTGGATAGCTGGCCGTCCAGCATCTCACGCTTAATTTCCAGCCCGACGAGCAGGAAGAAGAGGGCCATCAGGCCATCGTTGATCCAGTGCGCCAGCGAAAGCGGACCGAGGTTTGAATGAAGGACCGCCTCATATCCGGAGCGCAAGGGCGAGTTCGCGATGATGAGTGCCAGCGCAGCGGCCGCCATCAACACCAGGCCCGCAGAAGACTGGCTGTTGAGAAAGGCGCGAATGGCGCTGGGGTGTAAGACACGGAAAGTCTTCATGAGACGGGGCTCCAGGCACAGCTATCGTGCTGGCGGCCCGACCAGCACGAAGTCCTGCCCGTCCCTTATCGGGGGCGAACACCCAGGGACGCTATTGCATCCATGGCGTGAGCGCACAAGTTGAGCTGCTTGGCCTTTCGAAGCCTAAGCGGCTCAAGAGAGCGGCATTAAAAAGGAAAGGCCGCCTGGATCGCTAGGATCGCCACTGCAAACGTGATCAGATTGAGCGGTAGCCCGACGCGGACGAAGTCCATATAGCGGTAGCCCGCCATCTGGTAGACGATGACATTGGTCTGATAACCAAAGGGTGTCGCGAACGCCGCGCTGGCCGCCATCATGACGGCAATAAGAAACGGACGTGGACTGACCCCCAGACTGTCGGCCAGCGCAACAGCAACAGGCGTCACCAACACCGCGACCGTGGCGTTGGAGAGCAGTTCGGTCAGCACCATGGTGACGCCGTAGAGCACGATGAGTGCAACGAGCGGGCTCAGCCCCTCAACGCTGGCGATAAGCAGTCGCGAGGCCTGCGATGCCAATCCGCTCTGGTCCATGGCTATGCCCAGCACGACCATCCCGGCGATCAGGATAAGGATTTCCGGTTTGAGACCAGCATAGGCTTCATCCGGGCTGATCACGCGAAGCAGGATGAGCGCGACAGCGCCTGTAAGCGCCGTTGCGGCGATCGGTGCAATGTTGACGGCCGCAAGCGTGATCACGGCTACGAATATACCGGCCGCCAGTGCGGCCTTGCGTGGTTGCAAGGCGCGCGGCTCTGCGAATAGAGTGGCGTCTCCGATCTGCGCGCTGTGGATCGCATGCGGGTCGATCGCCTTGGGGCGTATCGGCGTTTCCTCTTCGGGCCGGGCAAGCATGCGCCCGCTCACCAGGAGAAGATAGAGACCGCCGACGATCGCAACGGGCAGTCCCACAGGGGTGATCTCGAAGAAGCCGAAGCGCGGCTGTCCCGCGACGCGCGCCATGTCGTCGACAAGCAGGTTGGTGGAGGTACCAATCAACGTGCAGCAACCGGTCAGCACGGTGATATAGGAAAGCGGCATCAGATAGCGCTTGGGCGACTGACCCAGCGACTGGGCGATATCGCGGATAACAGGAGCGCCCAGCACAACAATGGGCGTCGAGTTAAGAAAGCATGAGGCGCAGCCAATCATGCTCAGGAGCAGCCAGATCCCCTTAGACCCCATGCGCTTGCACAGGCTCACCCCTAAAGCGATCGCCCGGTCGAGCAGGCCGCTAAGCTCCAGCGCGTAAGCGATGACAAAGAGCGAGGCGAGCGCCATGATTGCTGGGCTGGCGAAAGCGCTCTGCACCTCGACCGGCCTCACCACCCCGGTAATCAGCAAAAAGGCCGCGCCGCTCAGCGCTACTACGTCCGCACGCACCTTGTCCCAGATGAGCGCGGCAACGACCGTGGCCAGAACCAGGAGAGTAAGAAGTTGATCGAGCGTCATTGCGTCTCTGCCTCGGTCCAAGGTCGCCGTCTGTCAACGGAAGACGCGCCAACAGGTCTTCGGGGTGGGAGAGCAGCGGATGCTTTGCTAGGAGGGTCCTATGCAGGAGCCGACCCCTCATTCCAGTCGATTGGCGTTGGCCGGCGGGCTCATCGCGCTGCTGCTCGTGGGCGGCGGTGGCTTTTTGATCGGCCGCACAACGGCGCCTAAGCCCCCCGCTCCAACGTCGACCGCTACGACGCCCCAGCCCGCACCGCCGCCGCCGCCGCCGCCAGCAGCCATAGCGCCGCCACCGACTCTGGAACGCGCAGGCTTGATCGACCTAGTCGCCGACGCAGTAGATGCTGCCAGTGCTTCACGTCCTCTGCCGGAGGCAGTACGATCAGCGGCGGGCCGGCGCTTCGATCTGGTGCTCCCGTTCGGCTGCGAGGGGCTCGTCGATAGCGACCGGACGGCGCCGTTCGGATGGCAATATGACGCAGCAAAGACCACGCTACGCGTGTGGATTAATCCCACGCGATGGGCACGCAGCGCATGGTTCTCGGCAGAGACCGAGGCAGACAAGGCCGCGCTCGAAGGCTTCTGGATCGCCAGGCCCTGGTCGAAGGCAACACATTGTCCGGCGTCCGCGCCGGGCGGTGCGGCGCACGTCGCCGTACCCAGCCAGTCTCAAGGCGAGGTTGCGATCGCGCGCTTCATTGAAGGCGACGCGGATAAAAGTGCGCGCAGGCTCGAGATCGTCAAGCGGATGGAGCCGGGTGATTTTGATCCGGCGCGCGGCTTTGCGCTGAGGATCATCGGACGCATGCAGTCGGTCGAGGCGGGCGGGCCGGTACAATGTCTTCAGCGAACGGGATGGCAGCAAAGACCACAATGTATGATCGTCGGCGACTTTGCTGAGTTGCGCGTCGAAAATCCAAAGACGGGCGATGTGCTCGCCGTGTGGTCGATCAGCGGGACCACCCAACGCGATTGAGACAGATTGCACCGTTTCTCCAAAACGCAGTTCTGACTCGCTCATCCCAAAACAGAACGCTGCCTCTCCCTATCGCCCACCGCGCCATCGCTTATTTCCGCGCATGGGCATGCTTTCGCCGAATGGCGGCTCCGCTCCGACTCAGGCGTTCGCGCCGGTTCGAGTGGATGACTGAGTTTGGTCGGGAGCAGACATCTGGCGTTTGCCGACCCCTCCCGGAAAGACGCGGACTGTGGTCATTGGATCCGTCATCGCGATGATCACATGAACAGGCAATACTATCGACCGGCTCAAGCGGCGGCCTGCTCATCCACATCCTCGCGGGCAAGACCCGTTGCGCGCAGCAAGTAGCCTGCGGCCTCCTCTGCCCGCGCCGCCGCCGTGAGCAGAGCACGATTATCCCTGCGCAGGATCGAAAGCCAGGAACCGATATAGGCCGCATGATCGTCGAGATGGGTGGTTGGGAGACCCACATCGGCGCCAACCAGCGCTGTGAAGCGCCCCGGCTTTTCCGGAGGCTCCAACTTGTGAGAAGGAGCATCCGATATGAGCAAGACGACCAACAAATTTTCACCTGAAGTTCGCGAGCGGGCGGTTCGTATGGTGGCGGAGCAGCGAGCTGAGTATGGCTCGGAGTGGGAAGTGATGAAGTCGATCGCGGCGAAGATCGGCTGCTCGCTGGAGACGCTGCGCCGCTGGTGCCGCGAGGAGGCGAGCCGACGAGCGGGGCCAGCGGCGCTTGCCGCTGATGACCGGGAACGCCTGAGATTGCTTGAGCGCGAAGTGAAGGAACTGCGCAGGGCCAACGAGATTTTGCGCAAGGCATCAGCATATTTTGCGATGGCGGAGCTCGACCGCCCCGGGAGATGATGATGGCGTTTATCGACGCCCATCGCGAGGATTTGGGGATCGAGCCGATCTGCCGCGAGCTGGCAATCGCCCCTTCCTCTTATCGTGAACATGCCGCGCGCCGTGCCGATCCCGGAAGGCGTCCGGCACGTGCCCGGCGCGATGAGGAGATCAGGGAACAGATCAAGCGGGTCCATGAGGCCAGCTTCGGCCTTTATGGCGCACGCAAGGTCTGGCACCAGATGCGGCGTGAAGGCATCATGGTGGCGAAATGCACGGTGGAACGGCTGATGCGCGCCATGGGGCTGGCGGGCGTCCGGCGTGGAAAGAAGACGATCACCACCATCAGCAACCCGAAGGCGCAGTGTCCGCTGGACAAGGTCAATCGGGAGTTTCGCGTCAGCCGGCCCAACGCTCTGTGGGTTGTCGATTTCACCTACGTGCATACCTGGGCGGGCTTCGTCTACGTCGCCTTCGTGATTGACGCTTTTGCTCGGCGGATTGTGGGGTGGAAGGTCAGCACATCAGCCACTGCAGGCTTCGTTCTGGATGCCCTGGAGCAGGCAATTCATGCCCGCAGGCCAGGCCCCGATGACGGGCTGATCCACCATAGCGACAGGGGAGTTCAATACCTCGCGATGAACTATACTCAGCGCTTGGCCGAGGCCAAGCTCGTTCCCTCGGTTGGTAGCGTCGGCGACAGCTACGACAACGCCTTGGCCGAGACGATCAACGGCCTTTACAAGGCCGAGGTCATCTGGCGGCAGCGGTCATGGCCAAGCGTTTCGGCCGTGGAAATGGCAACGCTGCGCTGGGTCGATTGGTACAACAATCACCGGCTCTTCGGCCCTATCGGGCACATCCCGCCCGCTGAGGCTGAAGACAATTACTATGCAGCCCTCGAGAACCTCGATATGGCTGCATAGCCCAATGGAAACTGCCTCCTGAAAAGCCGGGGCGCTTCACTGCCGACAGTTCGGCGACCAACTCCTCGAACGCATAGGCCTGATCGCCGAAGCGCTTGCCGAAGGATCGGGCAAGCCGGTCTGGATGACCCGTCCAATGACCAGCCTCATGCGCGAGCGTGGCCGCCCATGCAGCACGCGTGTCGAACTGTTCGACGGGCGCCATCGTGATGAGGTCTGCGCGCAGGTTATAATAGGCGCGATCGCCTCCAGTCCGCAGCCGCGCCGGCAGGCGATCGACGAAGCGTTGTGCCCGCGCACCGAGCCGGTCGCCCGGTGGGACGAGCGATAGCGGTTCTGGATAGAAATCGGACGGCAGCGCGTCGATCTGGTCTGCATTGAAGACCGCATAGGACCGCATCACCCGGCGATGCTCATCGACCAGCTCGCCGGGACGTTCGCTGGAATCGACCTTCTTCGAATAGGCCTTGTAGAAGATTGCAAATTGCGCCTGCTCACCGGCACGGACCTGCCCGCCAAGGGTCTGCGCCTGGCGGTAGGTCATCCAATGCCGTGACCGATAGCCGCATTGCTCGGCAGCCAGCCACAGCCAAAAGGTGTTCATGCCGCGATACGGCTCGCCATTGGCCCGCAGCGGACGCCCCTGCGCCGCACACGAACGCCAGGGCCGCACCCAGGGTCGCACACCGGCATCGAGCCGGTCGATGATGGCGCACGTGATGGTCTCGGCCGGCGAGGGCCGGCCCGATGATCGAGTCATCGAGTCATGGTGGATACTCCACGAAAGAGCGGCGGCCAGCGCCGCCGATGAAGGACTGCGGGCGACGCAAGAGCGCCGCCCGCCATTACGCGTTGGTCTCAGGCCGCCTCGTCGAGGTCATCAGCATCGCCATCGGGGGCGATCTCCCCTGCCCCGCCGTCGCTGTCGTCTTCGTCGCTGAGGAAGGCGGAATAGCTACGGAAGCTTTCGGGCTTCTCCACCGCGCCAAACCGCATCTCATCGGGCAGCCAGCAGAGCGCCTTTTCCCGGACTTCGGCCTCGACGATGCCCTGCCCGGAACAGAGCGCCGCGCAGGCATTGGCAAGGTCACCCTTCTTGGCGTCCTTGTAGCGGCCGCGCAGTACTGGCCCGCCGATCTCTTCAAGCGCTTCGAGCATGACGTCCTTCTTCACGCGTCCGAAAAAGTTCTGGGCATCGGGCCGCCACCATTGCGCGACATCAATGTCGAGCAGACGTCCGAGATGATCGTGGAAGCCGTTGCGGCGCCCGCCATCGTCGACGTTGAGCGTCGGTTCGAGCGTCTGCGCCACGACATGGGCAAGCCAATCGGCGCGCGCCTGTTCATCCAGTTGCCGGAAGGCATCGAAACGCGACGACAGCGTGTTCCCGCCTGCCCAGCTCACATCGAGCCCCTGGCGCTGTTCGGCCAGGACGTTGCTGGCCGCGCTGCCTTCGTCGCGGAAGCCGACGATCGGGAAGCTCGCGGCGGCCGCTTGCAGCGTCGAGTGGTCCCGGACATAGCCGCTGGCGAACACGGTCCGGTGCGCGATCAGGAATATCGCGAGGTCGAGCGCGAACCCCGCGTCCGAGGCGACATGGGACGCCAGGATCTGCCGCCGCTGCGTCGCGAGTTCGTCGACCAGCGTCGCGCTGAGCCGGGAGGTCGCGACCTTGCCGGACGGCGCCTCGGGTTCGCCGTCCTCTCCCGCCTGACGAATGGCGCGCTCGCTGAACATGCGGCTGTGCACCCGCGGGGTGCCGTCAGGGGCAAGATAGATGAAGGTGCCCAGCTGGTCCTTGACCGCATCGTCGACCATCGTGCGCGCCGCCTCGATCGCATCGAGTTCCCGCTCGATGTCGGCGAGCCGCACCGAAGCCGCCTCGGCCTCTGGTGTGCCGTCCTCAAGTTCGGTTTCCAGTTCACGGATGAGCGCATCGCCCTCATCGGAAAGACTGTCGACGCGATCCTGCTCGTCCTCGCGCAATTCGCGCAGCGCCGGATGATATTCGTAGAGCTGGCACTCCATGTCATAGGGCACGTGGGTCGCGAGGACCGGTGTCACGAATGCCAGCTTCTGCTCGGCAGCGAGTGTTTGTGCCGCTGCTTCGAGCTTCTGGGCGGCAAGCTGCTCGATGATCTCCACGTCGATCCAGCTCTCGTCCGCATCATCGCCGAACAGGTCGCGCTCGATCCGGCCGCCCGCACCGACATAGGCATCGCGGCCAACGAACCGCGCCTTCGCATCGGTCGCCTTCACCGTCCCGTTGAGGAGCGCACGACGGACATTGTCGGGATTGTCACCATAATAGGACCGGCTCATGCTCTCGAACACACGCGCCTGGCGGTCGACATCGGGCGTGACGGCATAAGCCTGCGCGACCCCGAGCGTGATCTCGCCTGCGGCAAGCGCCGCGAAGACGACGGGAGCCAGTTCGGCAAGCCGGACCCGCTGCTCGACGAAGCGGGTCGTGACCCCGAAGCGTTTCGCCACATCCTCGCCGCTCGCCCCCCGGTCGAGGAAGTGCTTGAAGGCCGAGCATTCATCCGCCGGGTTCATCGCGACGCGATGGAAATTCTCGGCAAGGCTCGCTTCGGCCGATCCGGCATCATCCTCGAGCACCAGCACCTGAACCTCATGGTCCGCGGCAAGCCGGTTCGTCTCAATCAGGCGTTGGAGCGCCCGCAAGCGGCGGCCGCCCGCCTTGACGGTGAAGTGCCCCGCTTTTTTTAGCGGCGTGACCACGAGATTCTGCAACAGGCCATGCGCAGCGATATTCTCGGCCAGACTGTCGAGGTCGGCATCGCGATTGGATTTGCGGACATTATCCTTGGAGAGCGAGAGGTTCTTGACCTTCACGGACTGGATCATCGGTTGTCTCCTTCGAGGGTTGCGCCGACGTCGTCGGCCGGCTTGAGCCACTCAGGCCCACCCGGCCGAAGGCCCCCTCCCCTCTCTTCGATCGCTTGACGCTGCCGCTGCTCAGCCTGCTATCTCGCCAAGGATCTCGACGGCGCGGCTCGGTGGGACGAAGAGCCGCGTGCGGTGTTGGATGATCTCGGTGAAGCAGCCCGCCGCCTTGAGACGAGGAAGGGCGTCGGACTTCCAGTCGAGCAATTCGAGGCGTTGGTCGCCGGCGACCAAGGCCCGCTTCAGCCGGAGCGACCCGATCGGCATGATCTCGCCCGAGGTGCGAACGTGCTCGACCCGCGCGCCTAGATCGATCGCGACATGGGCGGCGATGCCGAATGCGCTGGCGATCCGCTCCACCAGCGGCGCCGGAATAAGACGCCCGAGAAGCGACTGGCCGTCATCGCTCGTCAACCGCCAGACCTGGACATGATCGTCGGGCAGCTTTCCCCAGACCGGGAGCAGCAGGCCCGTGACCAGATAGATGATCTGCGTACGCGTCTGCGCGGCCATCGCGTCGCATTCGGCCTGCCAGGCTTCGTCGAAGCTCGCGCGGTCCACGTCGGTCCAATGGGTTTCGGCGAAGAGGTCCTGCCGGTGCCGTTCGGTGCGCGTTGGACGCACCAGCTCGTAGCGGCGCACGGTCCGCCCCTCTTCGTCCGTCAGCGAGAAGGTCGGCCGGCAAATGGCGGCCTTGCCGGAACGCGGGTTGATCAACCCGCGCGCTTCCGGGTCGGCCAGAAGCCAATGCGCTCGTTCCAGGGTCAGCGGCCGATATCGTTCCTCGGTTTCGATACGCAGGATCTCGGTTTCGGCGCCGCTCACGGGATCGCGCCGGATCACCGTGCGGTCGAGGATCGAAATTCGGTCGGCCGCGATCGTTTCGACGCCAAGATCGAGGGTGCCAGCCTCGCGGGCCTTTTCCACCCGTGCTTCGATCAAGCCCAGATATTCGTCGAAGATCGCGTTCTGCAGGTCGATGCGCAGTGCCAGGATGCGGTTCAACCACCGCTGGATCGTGGGCAAGGTCTCAGTGAGCCCCCCACCCTCCCCGGCCAGGTTCAAACCGGTGAGCGACTGGAATTGATCAAAGCGCACCGATTGGAGCTTTCCCTGGAACAGTAGGCGAAACCACTGGTCGAGCGATTCCCGCGCGAAGTCGGACTCCAGATTGTCGCGGGGGTCGAAAAGTCCCTGCCCGCCGGTCTGGCGTTGGCCGCGGGTCAGGGCGCCCAAGCTGTCGAGGCGCCGGGCGATGGTCGAGATGAACCGCCGTTCGCCGCGGCAATCGGTGGAAACGGGCCGAAACAGGGGCGGGCAGGCTTGGTGGGTTCGATGCGTGCGGCCTAGCCCCTGGATCGCCGCGTCCGCGCGCCAACCGGGCTCGAGCAGATAGTGGATGCGGCGGCTCTGATTGGGCGTGTCGAGGCTGGCGTGGTAGCTCCGCCCCGTCCCGCCGGCGTCGGAAAAGATCAGAATGCGCTTTTCGCCGCGCATGAAGATGTCGGTCTCCGCGAGGTTCGTGCGCGCGCTGCGCCGTTCGATCCGCTGACGGCCGTCGGCATCGACGATGATCCGCCGGCTGCGACCCGTAACCTCGGCCACTGCCTCCGTCCCGAAATGCCCGATGATGTGATCGAGCGCCGAGCCGATCACCGGTAGCGCACAAAGCTGCTCGAGGAGCTGGTCGCGCATGGCGATCGCTTCCCGGCACAGCACAGGCTGTCCCGCCTCGTCAATCATCGGTTCCGAGCGCACCGTGCCGCTATCGTCGGTATAGATGCGCATCTGGCGCACCGGAAAGGCCGCTGTCAGATAGTCGACCAGGAATTCGCGCGGAGACAGCTCGATGTCGAGCCAGGCGCGCTCCTCGGGGGACAGGTTGGCAAGGGCACGGTCGAGCATGGCTTCCGCCGTCGACACGAGCTGGACGACGGCGCAGTCGCCGCGCGCGAGATCGGCGGCGATCGCCGGGATCAGCGACGGCAGCTTCATCGACAGCAGGATCTGGCCGAAGAAGCGTTGCTTGGTCGATTCGAAGATCGACAATGCCGCGGCCTTCGCGCCGCTATTATAGGTGGCACCGCTGAAGCCGTCGGTGACGCGCGTGGCGGCGAGCGCGGCCTGCAGATTGTTGTGAATGATCGCCCAGGCATCGGCATAGGCATTGTAGACGGCGATCTGTTCTTCGCTGAGCCGATGCTCGAGGATGTCATATTCGACGCCGGCGAAGCTGAGCGCCCGCGCGGCATAGAGGCCCTGCGCCTTGAGGTCGCGGGCGATCAACTCCATCGCTGCGATGCCGCCGCGGCGAAGCGATTCCACGAAGGCCCGCCGGTCGGCGAAGGCCGTCTGCGGTCCCCACAATCCGAGGCGTGTCGCATAAGCGAGGTTGTTGACGTCCGAGGCGCCCGTCGCCGAGGCGTAGAGAATCCGGGCGCGCGGAGCGAGATTTTGCAGGCGGACGCCGGCGATGCCCTGTTCCGACCCTTTCGTGGCGCCGAACCGGCCCTCGCCACCGGCCACCCCGGCCATCTCATGCGCCTCGTCGAAGACGATGACGCCGCTGAAATCCTCACCCATCCATTCGATCAGCTGGCGCAGCCGCGTGCCCCTGTCACCGCGGTTGGAGCGCAGGGTGGCATAGGTCAGGAAGAGGATCCCATCGCCCAGCGCGATCGGGGTGCCGAGCTTCCACTGGTTGAGATGCTGGATGTCGAGCGGCAAGCCGCCAAGCGCCGACCAGTCGCGGCGAGCGTCTTCGATCAGCGTCTCGCTCTTGGATATCCAGAGGTGGCGGCGGTTGCCGCGCAACCACTGGTCGAGGATGACGCCCGCCACCTGCCGCCCCTTGCCGGCGCCCGTGCCATCGCCAAGGAAAAAGCCGGTCCGATAGGCGTTACCGGCCTCTGCCGGCGACAGCGAAAGACCCTCCTCGCTAGATACGAACCGGCCCGGAAGGTCGCGCTCGAACGCCGCGCCAGCGTAGATCAGCGTTTCGAGCTGCGCGTCCGAGAGCAGGCCGTCGTCCAAGATCCTGGCCGGCAGCACGGGTTCATAAGCGACCGGGGGTGCGGGAATCGATCCCATTGCCTGCGATTCGACCAGCGCGCTTGGGTGCTCACGGGCATCGGCAATTAGCAGACGGCTCGGCCGATAGGGCAGGTAAATCCCTTGCGGTTCGCCCGCGGGCGCCGGCGCGTCGAGACGGTGATAGACGACCGCGCGGGTCGTGGGCAGGGTCACCGCCACACGCGAGCTTACGGGGCGGGTCCGCCGCGTGAGGCTCCGGAACAATCCGCTGGGGCGGGAGATCGGTTGCGGCGTGGGGGCGCACGGGGTCGCCATCGCATCGATGGCCGCGAGCGCAGCGCCGAACGTCGTACAGGTCTGGCGTGGGACGCAATCCCCTGCCCCGCCCTTTTCGAGGAGAATGAGCTGAACCGCTTGCCCGGTGCCGTGCTTGGCATAAGCATGGGGCGGCAGGTCGAGATGCAGCCGGAGATGCGCGCCCGCGGTGGCGTGCAGCCAATCCGCGTCCCCTGTCTCGATGCGATCGGGAAGAATGACGGCGCAGCGCCCGCCTGGTGCGAGGCGCAAGAGCGCGGAGCGCAGGTGGCGAAGCGCAGCGTGGCGGTCGCGCCCCCGTCCCTGGCTCCGCGAGAAGGGCGGGTTGATGAGCACGACGCTCGGCACCAGTTGCGGATCGAGCATGTCGTCGATCAATTCGCCGTCATGCGTGCTCAATGTGCCCTCGGGAAGGGCATGACGCAGCAAACGCGCGCGCCAGGCATCGATCTCATTGAGGAGAAGGCGAGCGCCGGCAAAATGACCGTGTACGGCCAAGAGCCCGGTCCCGGCCGAGGGCTCGAGCACGATATCGCGTGCCGTGATCGCGGCTGCCCTGGCGGCAAGGAAGCCGATCGGTGCCGGTGTCGAGAATTGCTGGAACGCGACCTGCGTTTCGCTACGCACGCTGTGCGTCGGAAGCGCCGCCGTCATGGCGATCAGCTGGGCGAGCCGCACATTCGCATCTGCCGGGAGTGTTGTGTTCTTCAGATGGAGGATCTGCGCGAGTTCGAGCACATCATAGGCGTCGCGCAATGACCATGAGCCATCCGCGCTCGAGCCACCGAAGGCGGAGGTCATCCCGGCAAGGAGGTCGTTACGTGCAACCGAACGGCCTTCGGACAGCCGGTCGGCTATGCCTTGAGCAGCGGTCCGGGCGGGATCATCGAGCGGCAGCGTGAGCGCGAGGGGTTGTGTGGCCATGGGGTATCTCCGGGTCTGACACCTGGCATCAGCGCCAGGTCATCAGCCTGAAGGCCCCCTCCCCTCTCAGGCCGCCTCGGCGGCCCGGCGGACACGCCAAGCATCATTCCAATCCGCGTGCCGTTCCGGGAGGCGGAGCACCAGTTCGCGTCCATGGGCTGTGAGATGCGGCCGAGCTTTTTTGAGCATGGCGGCAGCGGCGGCACCGCGATCACCATAGACGATGATGCGTTTGACCCGTTCGGGGATGGCGACGAGTCCAAGGCGTTCGACGCCGCCCAGCGCCCAGGTTGGCGTTCCGAACCAGGCCATTGCCGAAAGGGCGTCCTCGATGCCCTCAGCAAGGCCAAGCTCCTCTCCGGCCGGCGCCAGACGGATGGCCGCGTTGCCAAGCAGGCCAAGGGCAATCTTCGGCTTTGACAGGGGCTTGTGCAAGATGTCAGCGAGATCGAGGCAGGTCCGCTGGACGGCCACGACGCCCAGATCGTTCTCGACCGCAGCGATCATCGCCGGAAAGAACCGGCGCTGGTCACCTGCCCCGACAATGGTGCGGGGATTGTAGCGCAGACAACGCGGATAAGGAGGAGCAAGACCGCGTGCGGCAAGGTAATCGGCCGCTGGCGAGCCGGCTATGGGCTGGCTTGCCTTCCATAGCCGAAGCGCGAGAGCGCGATGGTCGGCCATCGCCTTCGGGCGCGGCATGGTGAGCGGCACCGCATCGTGAAGTTTGCGCCGGCGCAGGGCAGTCAGAACGTCGCGCGTATCGCAGCCAGCAAAGCAGTGGAACAAGATCGCCCGTTCGCCCAGGCGCACTGACAGGCTGGGGCCATGATCGTCATGAGCCGGGCAACGGCATTCGCCGCGCGTCCCGCGCCACGTTCCGCCGAGGGCTTCGACAATGGCTTTGGCGCGATGGGAAACAGCTAGGGGCATCAACTAATCCTTGCAAAGTGGTGGAGCGCCGCTGCCGGTTGCGCCCTCCCCTCTCCGCCAATTCAGCCAGGCATGCCCTTGGCTGCGAGGATACCGAATTCCTCGACGATGCGATCGGTTGTGTAATGGGTCACGCCGTCGCGTTCATAGGAGCTGTCCTTGAGCCGCCCGGCAATCCGCACCAGATCCCCGACTTGGGCTCGGTCGGCGATATGCTTGCGCTGGCCCTCGCTGAAGACGCTCACGCGGTTCCAGTGACTGTCTTCCTGCCATTCGTCATCGTCACCCTTGCGGCGGTGATTCGCGCAGACCGACAGCAGGGTGACTTTCGGTCGCGCATCGATTTCGCCGATCCGGCCGATGATCTCGAACTTCGCGAAGTTGATCATGCACCCTCCATTCGTGACGTCCTTTGGCGAGGAAGCCTATCGTGGAGGGCCAACTTCGCGTATCCCTCCAGACAGGGGGATTGAATGTTTGCTTCAAGCGCAGCGCCAATCTCTTTCTCAAAATAAAAATATCAAAACGCCGCTGCTCGCAGCGGAAGCTTTTCCGATTCAAAAGGATTCAGATTCGGGAAGCCGAAAGCCCAGCGTTTCTGCGGGCTTGAGCAAGCCTATCCTGACCTGACGGGGGATTTTGCCTGCCCTTGTGGGGGCTAATTCCTGACCGATCGGGGGATGCAACCTGACCGGTTGGGGCTTTCCTGACCGCATGGGGGCCAGGCTCTGTTGGGCGCGATTCGCTCGTCATATCGCTCGTCAGGGACGTTCTTCGCCCTCCGCGCGGCCGTTTGCGAGGATCAGATCGCTTTGAAATGCGACTCGGCGTACTTCCTTGTGTTTTGTCGTTTGGGGGTGAAGTTCCATCCTGACCTCTTGGGGGCCGAAACCGTCGGACATCCTGCCCTGACTTGACGCAAGAGGACAGGTCAGGCAGATTTTCTTCCACGCCGGACGAATCGGTGCAGACTTCATGGC
>NZ_CP084409.1:0-66486 GCF_024611135.1 Sphingobium sp. CFD-2
ATGACCACTTCCATAGGCGCCGTGCTGCGTAGCACCGGCCTCGCCACGATCGACCGCGCCTTGCTTGCGCGTGCCGAAAAACCGCGCGTCAAAGTCTGGGCCGGCAGCATCGCCGTAGGCCACGAGAAGCGGGCCAAGGCTTACACGCCGATCCGCAATGCGCGCCAGATGCGCGAGATGATCGAAGCTGCAAAGCTCTACGAGCGGCAAACGCTTGCGCAGCGGCGAACGACCACACCGCGCGTTCGCAACGGCGCGATCGGACAGGCCGGCATCCAGATCATCGAGTTCCTGGCCCGCGTCATCGACTATAGCACCGGCGCGTTGTTCCCCAGCCTTCACACCATCATGGATGGAACCGGCCTGAGCAAGAATTGCGTCGTTCAGGCGCTTTCGCGCCTCAAAGACGCGCGCATTATCGACTGGTTCAGGCGCTACGAGCCGGTTCCCGACAACGAATCGCAAGGCGCTGGCCCGCGCATCAAGCAGGCCACAAACGCCTATCGCTTCCTCTTCCCCGCCTTTCTCTCGAAAATCTTCGCCGCTCGCCGGCGTCGCGGCGTCGCGGCCGATCCAGCGCCCGCTTGCGAACAGTATCGCCAGATCGAGGCGGCGCGCGACATGGAGCGCATGAGGGATCAGCTGCCCCTATGGGAGCTAACCCGCGAAGAGCGGGACAAGCGCGAGCTGAGGGACATTCTCGCCAGCTTGGGCGAAGCGATTGAGGCGAAAGAACGTGAGTCATCCGCAAGTGAAGATAACCGGCGGAGATATTTATATTGAATGGCCCTAGTCGGGCCATGCGCGATATTGGCATATATCCCGATCGTTTGCCCGCCTCCGTGAAATGTGTATAAATCCCAATGTCGGGATACCGTTGACGAAAGAAGTTCGATGCAGATGGACGTCGAAGCACGCGCACGTCAGATCGTAGCGGATATGGGCGGCCACTGGCGCGGCTCCTATGGCATGGTTTGCTGCCCAGCCCACAACGACCGCAATCCGTCGCTCCAAGTCACCCCCGGCAAGAAGGCTGTCCTGTTCAAATGTTGGGCCGGTTGCAGTCAGGAAGCCGTCTGGTCCGCGCTCAACAGCCGCAAAATCAATCGCCACACCAGCGGCGAAACGGTCGATCGCGCGCCCGAACCCTCGCGCCGGAAGCTCGCCCTGCAACTATGGGATTCCGCCGTGCCGATCGCAGGCACCGCGGCTGAACGCTATCTGCGTTCGCGCGCGATCGACCCGACCGGCCTCAAGGTGCGCTTCGCTCCGCGCTGCATCGTTGGTCCGCCCGACGCCCGCGAAGAGCATCCTGCCCTCCTTGTGCCGTTCGAGGCCGACGAAGGCATAATCGCCGTGCAGCGGATCTTGCTCGATCCAGCAACGGGCGAGAAACGCTACCATGCGGCGCTGCGCGAGGCGAAATTGACGCTCGGCCTGGTCCGACACGCCGCCATGCGGATCGGCGGCCAGCCAACCGGCGATGTTCTGCGCCTCGCGGAAGGCTTCGAGGAAGCCGTTTCCGTCACCCAGCTTAGTGACGGGAAATTCAAGGTGTGGGGCGCTGGCGGCATTCGCCGCTATGGCCTGATCGCGATCCCCGAACGCATCCGCAAAATCGTCATCTACTCGCAACACGGCCAGGAAGCCGCACAGGCCATAGAGGACGCGCGCGACCACCTCACTGCAAACGACCGCGAACTGAAAATCATCCTGCCGCCAGCCCCGGCGCCGATGGACTGGAACGACATTCTTCAGGAGAGAGCCAGGTGCTGATCCGAGGTTTCAAAAAATGGCCGCGAAATCAGCAAATCGCGTTGCCCATTCTCTCTGTTTTCGCTTTCGGCGCGCTGTTCAATCAGATGCAGGCGAGGAATAGCGAGCCGGTTTCGATCCACGTCGAGAACCCGCGCATTATCGACGGCGATACGCTCGAAACGCTCGACAAAAAGCGGGTGCGATTGTCGGGAATTGATGCGCCGGATGAGGACGGCAAGGGTAATGTGCCCAAGATCGCAGCGCAGCTCTATTTGGAAGAGCTGGTGAAGCAAAATGGCGGCATGGACTGCACGAGCGATTTTCAGGACGAAAAGCTGACGATCGAGCCGATATGCAACACGCGGCGGACAAGCTGGGGCCGGTCTAACCTGTCGTGCCGGTTTCGGTCGAATGGGGCATCTGTTTCGGCAACGATGGTGCGCCATGGATATGCCGTTGATTACAGGCAACATTCAGGGCTGGCGTATGCTCGTTTCATGAAAGACGCGGCCGATGAGCGACGAGGCCTTTGGGGTGTCGATTACGAGGCAATGAGGAATCTGGCGATCGAGAGGGGCCAGCTGCCGAACAAGTGCAAATGACCGGAGCCGGGAACCTGCCCTACTCCACCACACGGCTGCGCCGCGCGGCTCCACGGAGCCAGCAAAGCCGTCTCCGCCCATTCGGGTGACGGTCAGGGCTAGAAGGGAAGTTCAGCATGAATGACGCGACGCGAACGACGACGCAGGCCGCGCCCAGGCACAGCGTTTCGCCGCGCGTCGAGGCTTTCGCGGCATGGCTGATCGCCGCGCTCATTCTCGCAGGCGGCGGGATCGTCGCACGCCTGATCCTCGATTATCCGCAATTCCTGCCGAACAGCTATTTCGGCTTCCTGATTTACCGCGCTGGACCCACAATTGCCCTGCTATGGGCCTGTGTCGGCGCTGCGATCACGATCAATGCCGCGACGATACGCCTCATGCTCATGTCCGCCTTGTGTGCTTCTATCGTTGCGGTTCTCGCGCTCGCCATTCTCTAGCCGCTAAAAATGAGCGGCCCAGGGCCGCGCCTTGCCGGTGGTGGCAGCTGCCACCGGGGGGAACGCCAAGGGCACCCGCCCTTTCGTTCCCGAAGCATAATCGACAGGACCGGGTTGCCCGACAAGTTCGGCCAGTTCCGGCGCGCTCGCGCGCGCCGGGGCCTCCCTAGTCGTGCCGCCCGCACCACTCCCATCGATTTTGCTTCCCCCTCCCCATCCCGCGCTTCGCCAGCGGGTCAGAGCCGCAGGCCGCAGGCAGCGGCTTCGCCTAAAGGAGTGAGAAATGACCATCCAGACCATCCAACTGAACAAGCTGGCGCTTTCCGACCTCAACGTGCGGAAGGTGAAGCCCAAGGAAATCGAAGCCCTCGCGGCCGACATTCAGGCGCGGGGCGTGCTGCAAAACCTGATCGGCTATGACGAAGACGGCAAAATCAGGATTTGCGCCGGAGGGCGGCGCTACCGGGCCTTGAAGCTGTTGCAGAAGGCAAAGGCCATCCCCGGCACTTTCGAGGTTCCCGTTGAAATCCGCAGCAAGGACGAGGCGCTGGAAATCTCGCTTGCCGAGAACGCGCAGCGCGAGGACATGCACCCCGCCGATGCCATCGCAGCCTATCGGGCGATCATCGACAGCGGCAAGGACGTTGACGATGTTGCAGCATCGTTCGGCGTCTCCCCCGCCTATGTCCGCCGCGTGTTGAAGCTGGCGGCGCTGCACCCGACCATTCTCAAAGCCTTCCAGAAAGACGAAATCGGCATGGGCGCGGCGCAGGCTTTCGCGCTGACCGACGATCAGGACCGCCAGCTTGAGGTTTTCAAGCGCACCGGCGACAACGCCCATCAAATCCGGGCCATGCTCACCCAGGAGAAGGTTGCCGATACCGACAAGCATTTCCGCATTGTGGGCGAGGAAGCCTATTGCGCCGCAGGCGGCACCTTCACCACCGATCTTTTCGGAGAACGTCGCTATTGTGATGATGCGGGCCTTGTCATGGACCTTGTGCAAGATCGGCTCGACGCCATCGCCAAGGCGGCGCGCGAAGATGGCTGGCGCGATGCAGAAGGGCAGCTCTACCGGCCCGATTCCTACTGGATGCGCGGCCATCTGGAACCCGCAGGCGAGCGCGACCCGACCGAGGAAGAAACCGCGCAGCTGGTCGAGATCGAGGCGGCAATCGCCAAGCGGGAAAGCGAGGTGGACGAGGACGAGCACGACTATGACGACGAGTTGCGCGCCCTGACCCGCAAGCAGGACGCCATCGTATCGGCTTGCCGCGTTTTCACTGCCGAGCAGAAGGCCGAGCACTCCCTTATCGTCTTTATCGGCCATGACGGTATCGAACAGGTCGCGTTCACCCGCAGCGCCAAGGGGACCGCCGCCGATGGCCCCAAGCCTCCCCGGCCCGACTACTCGCAGAAAGTCATGGATCAGCTGGGCGGCATCCGCACGATGGCGGTTCGAGAAGCCCTTGCCAGCGACCCGGAACTGGCGCTGGACGTGCTCTTGACGGGCCTCTTGGGACAGGTTCGCGGCAACGCCTATTCGTGGCAACAAGCCGCCGAAATCACCGCCGAGAAGAACCGCTTCCATGTTGACGATGCGGTCATGGGCCATTCCACGATTGCCGACATTGACGAGATCGCGAGGGCCGATCTTGACCGCTTGGCCGAAGCACCCACGCTGGACGACATGCGCCAGATGGACAGCGAAGCGAAATTGCGGCTGCTGGCCTACTGCGTGGCCTCGCAGATCACGAGCCTTTCGTTCCACAGCGACCGCGACCGCCAGCTGGCGCAGATCGTCGGGGTCGCGCAGATCGACATGGCCGACAAGTGGGAACCTAATCAGGTATTCTATGACCAGCTTAGCAAGGCCACGCTCTTGAAGCTGCTGGCCGAAGGTTGCGGCAACGACGCTGTAGAGAATTGCCAGACCATGAAGCGCTCTGACCTTGCTGTGACGGTCAACGAGCGTCTTGCGGGGCGGCGCATTCTGCCCCCCGCCCTTCGACCCTCTGCCTTGCCCGATGCCGCCGATAGCGAAAGCCAAGCGGCATGACGGCACGGGGAGCGCGCTTCACTCCCGCGCTCCCCGCAAACTTCGGGGCGGTGGCAGCTGCCACCGCCCCGCCTTTGCGATCAGCGAATGCGCCTGTTGAGGAAGAAAATTCCGATGGGTGCGACGAACAGCGCAAAGCACCACAGCATCATGTTGATGAACAGCTTGAGCACGATCAGGATCAGCGCTGGCATGACGAATATCGTGTTGCCGCGCATCGTATCCATTGCCGTGTCCCAAACCATCTTGGCAAATGGGAATAGCGCCGTGCAGATCAGAAAATAGATAATCAGGAACGGGGTTTTCGGGCCTAGCGCCATCATGAAGGCGAAGAACAGAGCGCCAAAAATATAGGCCCGGATGAGGTAGCGTGGCTCTACAGCCCCAAATATTCTGCGAACGAACTCCATTTCTGATTCACCTGCTGTTTCATCTGGCAACTGGTTTAGATTCCACACAAAATCATGCAACCCGCCGCCATAATGAGCGGCCAGGGCCGCGCGCTTAGTAGTCTGTCAGCTGCCACATAGGATCGAGCGGCCCAGGGCCGCGCCTTGCCGGTGGTGGCAGCTGCCACCGGGGGGAACGCCAAGGGCACCCGCCCTTTCGTTCCCGAAGCATAATCGACAGGACCGGGTTGCCCGACAAGTTCGGCCAGTTCCGGCGCGCTCGCGCGCGCCGGGGCCTCCCTAGTCGTGCCGCCCGCACCACTCCCATCGATTTTGCTTCCCCCTCCCCATCCCGCGCTTCGCCAGCGGGTCAGAGCCGCAGGCCGCAGGCAGCGGCTTCGCCTAAAGGAGTGAGGAAAATGGCCAAGGAAACGAACCGGATCGACATTTATCAGGCCGTCACCGACGACATTCTTGCGATGTTGGAAGCGGGGACAAAGCCTTGGGTGAAGCCGTGGAGCGGTGGGCCGACCATTCCGCTCCGGCACAATGGGGTTGCCTATCGTGGGATCAATGTCCTCAGCCTTTGGGCCAGTGCCATGCGTCAGGGCTTCGCCTCGCCCTATTGGCTGACCTTCAAACAGGCATTGGAGCTTGGCGGCAATGTCAGGAAGGGCAGCAAGGGGACCACCGTTGTCTATGCCAACAAGCTTGTCGTTAAAGACTCCGAAACGGACGACGAGCGCGCCATTCCGTTCCTGAAACGATACACGGTTTTCAATGGTGCGCCGTAAAGGCGGAAGTAAAAAGGAGCTCTACCATGAGTAGATGATCTTGCTGGCTATAGATCATGCCCACTGGACCAACCTTGGCTAGAAATAGCTGAAATCCCGAAAGGGACAGGGGAAAGTAGCATGTTCAGAAAAGGTCCGGAAGCGCCAGAACCATTTGCGGCGTCATGGATCAGGGCAAGACGTGTATGGTGAAAGCTATACTGCCTGAACCCCAGTTTGCAGCGGCTAATAACGGAGCGGTGTCGCAGAATGGTTGACGCGGCACATCGGAGAAATGGAGGAAAGGGCGTTGAGTTCCTCCCGAGCAAGCGGTGATGCCGCGAGCCTGCCAGCTTCTCCGGCGCACCCTCTGTAGGGAGGGGCAAGTGAACGAACGGGGCACCTAACCACGTCGGAACTCCGACTTCCGTAATTACGGGATCGCCTAAACAGGACGGCTTGCCGGACCTGCATGGCGACGGAGCCGCCATAGTACTCAAATGCCCGACGTAATGGTCGGGACAGTCTCCACTCTGATGGGGAACGAGCGCGGCCATAAGTGCGGGGCAACCCGTGTGAAAAGCCTCACCGCTCGGGGGAAGGGCGGCAGCGACTGCGATCAGACAATCTCACGAGGAGGTGTGCTAATGCTGCCAGTTACCATCGAGAGGGCCGTCAGATCACTCCCGACCATCATCAGGTCGGGTCGGCGGGTCAATGGACTCTTCCGCCTCATGAAAAGCCCGCTCCTTTGGGAGCATGCCTATCAGCAGATCGCGCCCAACAAGGGTGCGATGACGCCCGGCGTTGACGGCAAGACACTCGACGGCTTTTCGCCCGAGATGGTCAGGTCGATCATCGACCGGTTGGCGGACGGAAGCTATCGGCCCAAGCCGGTACGTCGGGTGTATATCCCGAAAGCCAACGGCAAGAAACGGCCGCTTGGCGTGCCGACCACGGAGGACAAGCTCGTCCAGGAAGTGGTGCGGACGCTCCTTGAGCAAATCTATGAGCCGCTGTTCTCGCAGCACTCGCATGGATTTAGGAAAGAGCGATCGTGCCATACGGCGTTGGAATCTATCCGCGCCAAATGGACGGGGGTGAAGTGGCTGATCGACGTTGATGTTGTCGGGTTCTTCGACAATATCGATCATGATGTCCTGATCGGTCTGTTGGAGAAGCGGATCGCGGATCGTCGCTTTGTGCGTCTGATCCAAGGCCTGCTCAAGGCAGGTTATATTGAGGACTGGGTCTATCATCGGACCTACAGCGGTACACCGCAAGGCGGGGTCGTTTCCCCGATGTTGGCGAACATCTATCTGCACGAACTTGACATGTTCATGCAGGATAGGATCGCCAGCTTCACCAGAGGCAACAAGCGCGCACCATCGAAAGATGCGAGGCGCTTGGGTCTAAAGGTCTGCTACCTTCGGAAGAAAGTGGATGCGATGCGGGCCGCAGGGTCCGCAGACTCCCAAAAGATCGCCTCCGTGCTGGAGGAGATCGGTCGGCTCAAGGCAGAACGGGCAACCGTTCCGGCCAACGATGCCCTTGATCCCCACTATAGGAGACTACGGTACTGCCGCTATGCTGATGACTTCCTCATCGGCGTGACCGGCAGCAAGGCGGATGCACGCCAGTTGATGGACGAGGTCAGGGTCTTCCTGACCGACACCCTGAAGCTGGAAATGTCTGCCGAGAAAAGTGGAATCCGAAAAGCCACGGACGGGGCGCGGTTCTTAGGATACGAGGTCTGCACCAGCACCAACCGCAATCCGCACAAGGCGATCTTCTATGGTCGATCCACCTTGCGGCGCGGCTTGGCTGACCGGCTGCGGCTCCGAGTGCCAAGGGACCGGGTGGTCCGGTTCGTCAATGATAAGGGCTGGGGCGACTATGAAGCCTTCCGCCCGCGTCATCGGCCCGCGCTGCGCTTCGCAAGCGACGTGGAGATCGTCCTTGCCTACAATGCCGAATGGCGCGGCTTTGCGAACTATTATGCTCTAGCTGACGACGTGAAGCGCAAGTTGAATAAGGCCGGTTACTTCGCCTTGTTCTCCTGCGTCAAAACCATCGCCGCCAAGCATAGGACATCAGCTCGCAGCGTCTTCGCCAGACTGCGGCGTGGGATGGACTTCTTCATCCGCTTCGAGGTGGGAGATGAACCCCGCGCGATCAAGCTATGGCAGTTGAAGGACCTGCGACGACATGTCCGATCGTGGGGCGGGATCGATAATCCCCGCTCCGCCCAGTTCGTGTTCAGCAGAACGGAGCTGGTCGAACGACTCAACGCCCGCCAGTGCGAGCGTTGTGGTCGGGATGACCTTCCCTGTGAGGTCCATCACGTCCGCCGGGTCGCGGAGATGCAATATGCCGGGCTGTCCCGCTACATGCGGTCGGCACGGCAGAGCAAGCGTGCGGTCCTCTGCGTCGCTTGCCACAATAGCATCCACGCCGGTCAACCAACCGACCGCCAACGGCGGATAGCACGCAGTCGTGGAGAGCCGGATGCGCTGAAAGGTGCACGTCCGGTTCGGAGGGGGGCCGAGCAATGTTCTCTCTGAGACTTTGCCGGCCTACCCTACCCGATCAGGTCGAGGGACTGGACGGCAAATATCCCGCGCCCGCTCCGATCATCACCAATCCCGAAGCCCGCGACGTTGAGCTTGAAGTGATGTTCTCTCGCATCGACGCAACCGTTCGCATCGGCGGATCGCAAGCCTATTACCACACCCGCGACGATTATATCCAAATGCCCGCTTTTGAAGCGTTCCATTCCGCCGACGACTACTATGCCACGCTTGCGCATGAGGCCGTGCATCATGCAGGGCATGAAAGCCGCCTCAACCGGAAAACCCTGATTTCAACGAGCCGCGCCGACTATGCGAGGGACGAGCTCGTAGCCTTATCTGGACAGTCTGCGCCGTCCGCAACATTGCAGTAAGGTCGGCGATGGACGCCCACGGTAGGCAGTTATCAGGCTGGCCGTAGCGCTGACCCAAGAGCTGGCGGAGGCCAGCCTGATAGCTGCCGGGCCATAGGGCGCAACGGTGCGAGGTCAGCTTCCGGGTGGGGGGTCCGGGGGGAGGGTTTCGCGCCGGTGTCGATCATTGTCTGCGAGCGCCGCGAGGCCAAGGGTCTCGATGCGCATGTGCCGCTGATCCTGCGCGGTGACGCGCTCTATGATCCCGATCTGGATCGCTTCTTTCTCGACCTGCCGCTGTCGGGGGTCCGCTCGCGGCATTCGCTTCGCGCCTATGCCTATGATGTCGCGGTCTGGCTTCGCTTTCTCGATGCCTGCGGCAAGACCGTGTGGACTGCGACCCGCGACGATGTGGGCGCCTATCATCGTGAGCGACGCCGCGACGAAGCCGATCACCGGATCACGGCGGCAAGCTGGAACCGGGCCGTCGCCAGCCTCGATCGCCTCTACCGCTGGGGCGAGCAGCAAGGGCTGATTGCCGAGGCACCGTTCAGCCGTCGCGCCGTGTGGCGACCGGCGCAGGGTGGCCGTCGTGGCATGATCGCGGCGCGCAACGACGCCTATGAACGTGTCGCCAAGCGGTCGGATGTGCGGTTCGTCACGATGGACGACTACCGCATCTTCCGCGAGGTCGGCCTGCGCGGCCTCACCCCTGACGGCACCGAGCGCCCCGGCGCTCGCGATCGGAACGGGCTGCGCAACGCGCTGTTCGCCGACCTTCTCGTTACCACCGGCCTGCGCCTTGAAGAGGCGTCGGGCCTGCTCGCCGCCGAGCTCGCAGCGATCGACCGCGGCGACGGCGACGCCCAACAGCTTTGGCTGCCTCTCCCACCACCGCTCACCAAGGGCGACCGGGGACGCAGCGTTCTGGTCCCGCGCCGGCTGCTTCGTCAGATTGCCGCCTATGTCGCCGTCGAGCGCGCCGCGGGTGTGGCCAAGTTCGCCGCACGCGGCGGCGCGGCCAGCTTCGAGCGACCGATCCCTGTCACCCGCGCCGGTCTCGACCACATGCGCGATGTCTGCACCCCGGAGGAACGATGCCGCCTGATCCTGTGCAACGAGGATGGAACGCCCCACGAGCCGGCGGCGCTATGGCTGACCGAAGTCGGGCAGCCTGTTCGCCCCAACTCGTGGGAGGTGATCTTCACCCGCGCCTGCAAGCGGTGCGAGGAGAACGGCTTCCCGCTGTCGATCAGTCCGCACCAGCTTCGTCACACCTTCGCAGTCCATATGCTCGCCTTGCTGATCCAGCAGCGGCTGCGCGAAGCGGCATTGCCGGCGGGGCCGGTGGAGAGTTACCGGCTGATCCTGGGCGACCCGCTGCAACAGGTGCAACGCCTGCTCGGTCACGCGAGCCTCACCACCACCTATATCTACCTCGACCATATCGCGACCCGCGCCGATACGGTGGACGCAGCCGTCGAGGAGCTGCTCGCGCTGCTGCCGGGACCGCAGGGCGCATGAGCGGGCGTCCCCGCAAGGGTCGGCCCGTCGCCTTCGCACCGATCGCGCCGGAGCGACCGCAGCCCGATCCGGTGCTCGGCCTCAAGTTCACCATCGAGGCGCGGCATGGCGGGACGGTCCTGATCGATATGACGGGGCTCGATCCTCGCCCACTCGCCATCGCCTTCGCCGGCGCGCTGCGTCGGTCAGCAGCGCTCGGCGGCCCCATCGGTGCGGCCAGCGTCATCAAGCAGTATGTAAATGCTTACCGCCTGTTCTTCGCCTGGCTTGGCGATGAAGCGCTGAACGTGGCTAGCGTCGGCGACCTGCGCGCAGTCCATATCGATGGGTTCGCCTCCGTGCTCGAGCAGCGCGGGATGGGCGCGATCCACCGGCACATAACGGTCGGCAAGATCATCAACACATTGCGCGCGATCGAGGCCGACCGGCCCGATCGGATCGCGCCCGACCTGCATGAGCGGCTGCGCTATACACTGGCTACTTCGGCGGGCCGCTCGACCCCGCGCGATGCTTACAGTCCTTTCGTCGCCCGCGCGCTGCGCGACGCCGCGCGGGCCGATGTCGAAGCGATGTTTCGTCGTCTCGGCGCCGACGACCGGACCGATGGAGGCGACCCTGTAATCGCCAGGGCACGCGCCGATGTCGAAGCGATCATCGCACGCCATGGAGCTATTCTAACCGACCGCGTCGAGGTGCGCCGCCTCTATTTCATGCGCCTGCGGCGCGGCCTGCCGTTCAGCACGCTCATCGACGATCTTCATGGCCGGTATCATCTGCTCGCGCGTGATCTGCCGGCGCTGCTCGTGTTGCTCACGCTCGATACCGGTCTCGAGCCCGAGTGCCTGAAGGCGCTGACCGTGGATTGTCTCACCAACCCCCATGCCGGCACGGTGGAGCTGCGCTATCTGAAGCGCCGCGCCCGCGGTGCCGAGCACAAGAGCATGCGCGTCCGTGACGGCGGTGGCGGCACGCCTGGTGGCCTTATTCGTCGCCTGATCGACGTCACGGCGACCGCCCGCAGGTATCTGACCGACGACTGCCTCTGGGCTTACCATAACGCAGGCGGCCTCCGGACAGGCGTCGCTCACCCCACGGAACGTATCGCTGCCTGGGTGGCGCAGCATGCTATTGTCGACGATGACGGCAAGCCGCTCCACCTGCTGCTCTCCCGGCTGCGCAAGACCCACAAGGCGCTGTGGTACACCAAGACCGAGGGGCATATGGCCCGTTTCGCGGTGGGCCACTCCCGCGAGGTCGCGGCGCGCCACTATGCCGATCTGCCGTCGCTCCGGCCCTTGCACGAGGCTGCCATTGCCGATGCCTTTCGGGAAGCGGTCGCCGCCGCGATGCCGACCGTGCTCCCGCCCACCGCCGAGCAGGCGCTGCGCGCAGCGCCCGAACAGGCCGCGCCGCTGATGCAGCCGGATACGGTGGGTCCGTTGCTCGACGGCGAACAGGATGTCTGGCTCGCCGCCTGCGCAGGCTTCCATAGCAGTCCCTTCGCCGAGCCCGGTTCGCCCTGCGCGCAGCCCTTCTGGGGGTGCCTCGATTGCCCCAACGCCGTCATCACCGCGCGCAAGCTCCCCGCGATCCTCGCCTTCCTCGCGTTCGTCGAAGAGCAGCGTCGGAGCCTGCCGGCGAGCGACTGGGCGGCCAAGTTCGGCCGCGTCCATGCCCGCATCACCGCCCAGGTTCTGCCGGCCTTCTCCGATGCCGTTATCGCCGATGCGCGTCGGCAGATGGCGAGCGAGCGGCTCTATCTGCCGCCGGAGGCACGCGTATGACCACGCCCGCCCATGCCCGCGCACCCGCGTTCGACGATCGGCCCGTGCTGGCGAGCGCGCCGCTCAAGGCAGGCCATGCCCGCGAGGAGCTGTCGCGCGTCGGCGACCCGAGCTGGGATCTCGGTCCCGCCGTATTCCGTGAGAACGCCCGGCGCTGCCACGTCACCGTGCATTTCGACGTGCTCGAACATCCCGACGTGCAGGCGGCGATGCGCGCCTATCTCTACGCCCGCCTCAACGTCGATCTTCCCGGCTACCGTCCCAAGCTGCCGCCGGCGAGCATCCGGCAGGCATTCAACCGCGCACGACGGTTCTTCGCCTTCGCGCGCTTGACGCTCGGACGGCTCGACCTTGGCCGCATCGATCACGCGCTGGTCGATGCTTACGCCCGCCATCTTCGCGACGATCCCGCGCGGCGACCCGTCATAGTCGGCCACCTCCTCGAAGTGGTCTCCGATCTCTATCACTATCGTGACCACCTCGCTGGCGGAGGCCTCGCATTTGAGCCTTGGGGCGGACAGTCGCCCGCCCGCGTTGCAGGCTACCGGCACGTCCGCGAGAACCGGACCCCGCGGTTTCCGGAAGAGGTCATCGCCGCGCTGCTCGCCTGGTCGTTGCGCTACGTCACCGCCTTCGCCGGCGATATTCTCGCGGCCCGCCGTGAGCTTGATCGGCTCGAAGCGCGCCGGGATCGCCTTGTCACCGCCGACGCCGGCCTCCCGGATGCTGATCGCCGGCAACGTCGCCGCACCCGCCTGAAGGCCTATTTCGATCGCCGACGCCGCGAAGGGCGCGGCGCACCGATCTGGGGCACCGCTCATAACGGCAAGCTGCGCGTCGATCCCAACACCGGCACCGTGACCCCACCGATCAACGCCCATCTCCTGCATCTCCATGCCGGGATCGACGTGCAGACCGAGCCAGGCGCGCATCTCATGCTGACCGGCGGTGAAGCGAGGCTGATCGACGCAGTGGCGACCGAGCTGGGGGTGGAGGTCGGCGGCATGGACACGCCGATCTCGATCGACCCCGAGAGCGGTCGGCCATGGCGCGAACGCTTCGACGCGAAGACTCTCGCACATGAGGAACGGATGCTCCAGGCCGCAGCCTACATAGTGTGCGCCTATCTGACCGGCATGCGCGACTGCGAGGTGCAGGCGATGCGCCGCGGTTGCCTCACGATCGCGCGCAGCGAGGACGGCCTGATCGAGCGGCATCGTATCCGATCGACCATCTATAAGCGCCGACGGGCCGTGGGCGAGGCGGCGAGCTGGGTGACGATCGAGCCGGTCGCAGACGCGATCGCGGTGCTCGAACGCCTGTCGGCAGGACCGGCGCGTGCCAGCGGCAGCGATACACTCTGGCCGGTGCTGCGTCCGAGCGCCGTCACCAAGACGCATCTGTCGAGCGAGGTGGTCCGCCAGCTCAACGCCTTCCGCGACCACCTCAACACCGCCTTCGGCAGCCCCGATGCGCCGATCATCCCATCCGGTCCCGATGGCAAGCCATGGCGCATCACGACGCGGCAGTTCCGGCGCACGATCGCGTGGCACATCGCCAACCGTCCGTTCGGCACCGTCGCCGGCATGATCCAGTATAAGCACGCCTCGGTCGCCGCTTTCGAGGGCTATGCCGGCACCAGCGCATCGGGGTTTCGTGCCGAGGTCGAGGCACAGCGCCGGCTCGGTCAGACTGACGATCTGCTGGACTATTTCGACCAGCGGCAGGGCGGCGCATCGCTCGGCGGTCCGGCGGGACCGCGCATCGCGCGGACGCTCGACGATGCCGCCGTCAGACAAGGGCCTTTGCCCGCCATGATCGCCGATCGCGCCCGCCTGCGCGTCATGCTCGCCAGCGTCGCGCGCACCTTCCATGTCGGCCCGCTCGCGGATTGCTTCTTCGATCCCGCGACCGCGCTCTGCCTCAAGCGCGTGACGACCCCCGATCCCGCACAGCCGCTCACCGCCCTGTGCGAGCCGACCCGCTGCCCCAACGCCTGCATTACCGCCCGCCATAGGCCGGCGTGGGAGCGTGCAGCCGCTGATGCCAAGGCGCATTTGCGCGAGCGGCGCATCTCCGATCTCCAGCGTCAGGCGCTCCAGCGCGAGCTCGATCGCCTGACCGCAGTGATTGCCGGGATCGATCCTCCCGCGCCGTAGACCGCCCCGGCTGTTGGCGGATTCCTGCGCCGGTCGGCGCGCCCGCGCAACGGCTTCGCCGTCCTCCGCTTCGCTGCGGCCCTGGCGGGTGCGCGAGCCCCCCTGTGCCCGGCGCGAACGGGCCTCCGCCGCCGGGGATGGTCCCCGGCGCGAGAACGGAGAACAGATCATGCCAGCCTCACCACGTGTCGACGTCTACGCTCGCGTCACCGACGCGATCGTCGCCGTCATCGAAGCCGGCACCGGCACCTGGCGCATGCCGTGGCATCATTCCGGCGCCGACGTCACCCGCCCGACCAACGTCGCCAGCGGCAAGCCCTATCGCGGCATAAATACGGTCTCGCTCTGGGCGGCCGCCTATGGCAGCGGCTATACGAGCGGGGTCTGGGGCACCTATCGCCAGTGGCAGGCGCTCGGCGCGCAGGTCCGCAAGGGCGAACATGCCAGCCTCGGCGTCCTCTGGAAGGAGTTTCGCGCAAAGGGCGGCGAAGCCAGCGACGATGATGGCGACCACCGACGGCTTTTCGCCAAGGCGTTCAGCCTGTTCAACGCCGATCAGGTCGATGGTTATGCGCTCGAACAGGGGCCGGTCCTGCCCGAGAGCGAACGCCTCGCCGCCGCCGAAGCCTTCATCGCCGCACTCGGCATCGATACCGTCTACGGCTCGGCCAGCGCCTATTATCACATCGCCGAAGACCGCATCCACATGCCGGATTTCAGCGCCTTCCACGACGCCCACGGATTCTATGCCACCCATATTCACGAGGCAGCTCATGCCAGCGGCGCAGCCCATCGGCTCGACCGGGATTTCAGCGCCAAGTGGACCAGGCACGCGCTCGCCATGGAGGAAGCGACCGCCGAACTGACCGCATCGTTCCTGCTCGCCGATCTCGGGATCGCGCACGAACCGCGACCCGATCACGCGGCCTACATTGCCTCCTGGCTGCAACTGCTCAAGGACGAGCCTCGGGCGATCTTCACCGCGGCGAGCAAGGCGCAGGCGGCAGCCGACTGGATGCACGCCCAGCAGCCATGATCCAGCGGCGACCAAGGCTGAGCGGCCGATCCCCAGCGGGCTCGGCCGCTTCGTCGCGCGCAGCGATGCGCGGGCTTCGCCCGCTCACCAGCGGACGCCGCTGGCGCGGCGGCGCTGATTATTGGGCCTCCCTCGATGCGGGTCTGGTCGGCGCTCCCTGCTAGGCCCGCCACGGCGCGCCGCAAGCCCGGCTTCGCCGAGCTGCTCCATTTCATTTCGCCCCTCCGGGTGCGGCCCGCCGCTACAGCGGGCCTCTCCGGTCGTTCTCGCCGCCCACCCCCGCTTCGGGGGAGCCATGGGTTTTGGGCAGTGCTGGAGGCACCGATGGTTTTCACCTTCCAACCGCCATTTTTCGCTGGACTGTCAGGATATGTTGCCGAGCTGGGCGCATCCTTCATCGGCGCGATTGTCGGTTTCAAGGTCGAGGAACGCGAAGACCATGTCGCGTATATCGAGCACTGGTTGACCGCGCTCCGCAACGACAAGCGCGCGATTTTCGAGGCGGCCCGTGAGGCTCAGAACGCCGCCGACTACCTGTTGGCGATGATGACCGACCAAGCGGATTGAAATGCCCGCCCCGCAAAATGCACGAGACGCCGCGCAAGCGCGGCGTCCCATTTCAGGAAGGTGAAATATGGGGGCTACTCAATGTGGTTTATATACAAATCCCGACATGTTAACTATGAGCGGGAGCAGGTCGTTTTTAGGTGCAAAATGGAAAATATCATCGACACCTACAGGAATCGCATCAAGGCGATGGGGTATGAGCCGCGTCGGCAGGAAGAGATTCCTGACGTGATGGCAGCTTATTGCGAAGCAATCGCAAATTGCAAGATTGAAGGACTTGAATTGGTTTCGGATGACCACTCTTTTTGTTTGCTGTTGGTCGAAACCCAAATTCCCGTCGATGTGGCGATTGGTCTGGCGCAGGACTACAACCGTGATGTTCTGTCCCGCCAGAAACTCGCTGCATGACAGGTGAGCGACCCTTACACTTGGCGTAACAGCGACGTTCTGCGGAACAAGCTGGGAATCCGCGACGATAATATCCTCAAGGAGCGAGAAGCTTTCTTCTCGGTTGTCCGACATGGCGAGCTGGTCGTGCAGCGCGCCGCGCCGGCGACGAACGCGCGCGAGTATCGCGAACTGCACAATCATCTGTTTCAGGACGTATATGATTGGGCGGGGCGCTTTCGGATTGTGGACATAAGCAAACCGGGCAGCACTTTTGCCCGAGCGCACTTCATTGCCCGCAGCATGGAGCACGAATTTAAGCAGCTGCCCGACCTCCAAACCCTCAAGTCGATGGATCGTGATCGCTTTGCCGATACCATGGGGCGGCATATTTCCGAGTTAAATGCCGTTCATCCGTTCCGTGAGGGCAATGGTCGCACCATGCGGCTGCACTTGCAGCTACATTCCCTTGCGGCCGAAAAATTCGTCTCGATCCAGGCAATGGGGCCGAAGGACTGGATGGAGGCGAGCCGCGACAGCTTCCATACCGGAAATCACGCCTCTCTCGCCAAAGTCATCCGTGATGCAATGCCGCTCGAACAGAACCGCGTCGAGCCAGCGCGTGGGCCAGCGGGCATCGCGTTTCCGCCCTCGATGGAATCTCTCATGCCAGTTGGCGAACGACGCGCAATGAGTATCGAGCAGGCCAAGGATCAAATCAGCCGTTACCTACCTACTGCGCAAACCGTTGCGTCGCGGCAGCATGAGCAGCTTAACCGGATCGCGGAAACGTCCGCTGACATGCGCCAGCTGGCCGCGCGTTCAGCGCAGGAGCTTGCCTTTTTCCGCGATCCCAAAGGGCCGATGCACCACCTTCAGCTGATTGAGCAACGCCGCTATCATCAGATCGAAGTCAATTGGTCCGAGGGCATGGACCCGCTGCAAAGAGTCCGCGCCATCAGCGCGGGCGCCGCAGATTTCCTTTCGAAAATGACCGACCGCGACATTCAGGCCGCCGATCGCGCGCTACGTCTGCAAGTCATGCCTCCCGGCGTCAGTCAGGTTGATCTACGCCTTGCTGCGCAATTCGAGAAAAACTCGCCTGAGCAGAACCGCGCCGACGCCAGGTTCGCGCAATTCCAGCTCGCCATTGATAAGCGCGTCGCGACAGCTACCGAGCGCGGCGCATCGAAGGAACAGCTGGCGCAGATCGTCGAAAGCGCAAAGGCCCATGTCGCCGCAACATTGCGCGAAGGCAAATCACCGACGCCGACCGCCGAGAAATCAAAGGACCGCGAGCGCTGAAAAATGAGCGGCCAGGGCCGCGCGCTTAGTAGTCTGTCAGCTGCCACATAGGATCGAGCGGCCCAGGGCCGCGCCTTGCCGGTGGTGGCAGCTGCCACCGGGGGAACACCAAGGGCACCCGCCCTTTCGTTCCCGAAGCATAATCGACAGGACCGGGTTGCACGCCAAGTTCGGCCAGTTCCGGCGCGCTCGCGCGCGCCGGGGCCTCCCTAACCGTGCCGCCCGCACCACTCCCATCGATTTTGCTCCCCCCTCCCCATCCCGCGCTTCGCCAGCGGGTCAGAGCCGCAGGCCGCAGGCAGCGGCTTCGCCTAAAGGAGTGAGGAAAATGGAAGCGACAACTGACCAGATCGCCACCGTCGCGGCGCTGAACGACATTGCGCGGCGAACGATGGGCGTGACTTGCCGCACCGTGATTACGCAAGGCATCGCGGCGCTGGACGAGAATACGCAGACCGACATTCTCAAGATGATCGAAGGTTTTGAGGATTTCACACCCGACAACGACCCGCACGGCGAGCATGACGCCGGTTTCCTTTATCGCGATGTGATCGGCCAATGGCATACCCGCTGGACCGACGACAGCGCACGCCCAGCCCTCTCGGTCATGTGGAAGTTCGACTATTACGACCGCGATCTTGAATTTGGCAGCGCCGAACCGTGGAATCCCGATGCCACAACCCGCGTGCTCACCATTCTCCTAACCAGCGAATATTGAGGGAGGCCACCATGACCAAATCGCCCCCGGTGATCGAGCTTAGCTGGCGTGATGAGAATTACGGTTCCGTCTGCGCTGTCGCCGCCTTCCGCAACTATGCGGGCACACTGGATTGGAGCGACCGCACCCACCAGCGGTTTCGCGGATGCCTGAAACGCGCAGGCTTCGCCTTCCACGATGGCCGGTGCAGCTACATCGCCACCAGCGGCACCCGCGAGGATCGGCAGCGCGCCCTTTGTGACGAACTGGCCCGCGCAGGATTCCAGATCGACAGCGGCGACGTGAGGGCAGAGGCATGAACCGCGAACGCCGCAAGCAGATCGCCGCCGCGCGCGTGCTGATCGACAAGGGCAAGGCCCTGTTGGATGAGGCGCGCGACATGCTGGAAACCGTCAAGGAGGACGAGCAGGCCGCCCGCGAGAATCTGCCACCCAGCTTTGAGGACAGCGAACGCGCGGAGGCGATGGACGCCGCAGTTTCCGAACTGGAAAGCGCGATTTCAGCCCTTGAAGACTTCGACGCCGACGAGATCGGCACGCAACTCGACACCGCCAGCGAATAGGAAGGATTGACCATGCAACCCATGCGCCACCTAGATCGAGACACGCGCCGCGCCCGCCTTCTGGCGGCGCGCACGCGCCCCGTCGGCGGCATCAACCGGCGCGGCATCTTCACCGGCCATTGGGACGGTGGCGATGTTGTGCGCCAGTTTCGCGGTGATAACGGATCGTGGATCGGCCTTGCCGCCTACAAGGCGAAGGAAGAGCCGGAGCCGCAGCCATGAAAATCAGCAACACGGCGACCGCCGTTCGCGTCACCCTCTCCCCCACCGAGATCAGCGATTTGCAATTTGTGATCGAGGCGGCCGAGCGCGCGGGGCATTATATGCCCGCGCGCGTCCTCAACATCATGGCGGCGCTGGCGCGCAGCGCCGACGATGTTCGGATGAAACAGGCCATGAAGCGGGCGGAAAAAGATCGCGTGACGCGGATCGAGCAGGACCGGCGCGCGCGCGAACGTCAATTCATGCTAGGCGACCGATACAGCGTCATGGCGAGCCGCGCCGACTACGCCGATGCGTCTTCTGATCCGGACGCGCGCCAATGGGTTGACCTGGTGTTTCATGAAATCATGCAGAGGCCGCTTCCCGATCAATACGAACTTCGGCGCGACGTGTGGCGTGTCCACGTTGTCCAACTGGACGGCGGCACGCTCGGCGCTGTTGTAGGCGGCGATTGCACTCAAACCGCCGACCCCGCCGAAATTACTTCCGTAGCGGAACAGCTGATCGCCCGCTTCGAGGGCAGAGCTTGACGCCAGAGAGATCTAGAATCTGGCGATGAGAGGCAGCAGCGCCGCGGCTTGGCTTCCCAGGACCGGCACCCAATAATTCGCGGCGCGGTAATCAGGGCCGTAATCGACCGCCATCACCCCAAAGACATATCCGATCATTGGCAGCGTCCACAGCAGACGCCCGCCCAGGTCCACGCCCATCAGCAACAGCGCAACGCCAAGCACAGCCCAAAGCGGAATCAGTCGTTCCATGATTTCGCGATGACGGACTATTCGCCATGCACTTTCCCGGTCATCGGCGCTAACCTGCGATACGAGGCCCATAGCTTCCCCTTTTCATCAACGGTCGCCGGCGATCATCCAACGGCTTCACGAAAATGTGAAGCGCGTTTCGCGCGCATTCTCGCCAATCCGTTGTATAGCCCCCATCGAGCGAGGGCGAGGGACTGTGACAGCGGCCCTTCGCAAATCCTCTCGCTCAAAGGAGGTGATGTGATTTGACAGCATATGAAGCAGCTCAATTGACGATCGCAGCCGTCGCGCTCGTGATCGCAATTGTGAAGCTGGGGAAGTCCGATAAGGGCTGATCTAGCGGGGCGGGTGGTCTGACAGGGCCGCCCGCCCTAAATGTTTGAACCCGCCGTGTGACAGCACGGCGGGTTCAGGTAGGTGCGTGAAATGAATCAGCACACGAAGCATTGCCTATATAGCCCTTTTCCCTTGCCAATCCAATAACCGGCGTGCGCGCGTGGTGTTCCCCGTCTGTTCCCTTTGGCGCATAAGCGCCCAATGGCCGCGAACTATAACCGCCCCAAGCCCATTGATCCTATCTGGTATCGGCAAGGCTGCTATCTGCGCATCCATTGCGCTTGTGGTCGCCGCGTCGTCGCTCCGCTGGGCGACTTCGCCCGCTCACGCCGCATTTCTTTCGATACCCGCATTTACGAGCTGATCGCGCGGCTTCGGTGCAGCCAGTGCCGCCGCAAGCCTTATGCGGACGTGTCGCGCAACCGCTCGGGCAATTAAAATGACGGAGGATCCGATTGCTCGGATGCTTCCGGCGCTATCCGTTGGGCATGTCGCCGGCGACATGCCGCAGCATCCGCTAGGTCGCCGCTATGCTATGACCTGGCGGGCGCTTTTCCCTAGATTGAGGCGGCAATGCCGCCGCGTCCGCTGTTCGACTTTGGGGCCTGTTCCTGCCCCCTCCCGCAAGGGCTGGACCGTCTCGGCCGCTGTGCGGCCTCGCTTGGCGATCAGGCGGGTTTCCCCGCCCTTCCTTCGCTTCGCTCCGTGCAGGACGGGTGATCCCCCTCCCCCCTGATCGGCCCTGACTTGCGGCATTCCCCGCCCCTGCTCGCCGCTGGGCAGAAGTCGATGACCCGTCATCGCCTTCGGCTCCATTCAAGGCAGGGAAAACAGCACATGACCGACATTCCGTTGGCAACGATTCTTCGGATCAACGCCGCACGCACCATTCCGCTCGCTCGCTATGAGGAAGAGGGCAATTTTGACCGCTTCGGCTACATCAAAGACCTTGCCGAAAATCATGGCGCTGACCTTCCCGCCGTCATCGAGATTGCCGACCTACTAGGACCGGATGAAGATTTTGACGGCCTTGTGACCACCATCGAGGACGCCGCCGAGGGCTTCGGCTTTGGTGCTCTTATCATCGGGGGGGCGTGAGCATGGGCCAGGAGCTTATGACGCCCGCGCAGATTGCGGATATTTGCGACGGCCGAGATAAGGCCATAGCCCTTTGGCTGGGCCTCTATGACACCTACCATGCAACCCGCGACGAGGCGGCGCGCCTGACCCTTGGCGGCGCACTGTCGCTGTCATGTGGCCGCGACTGGACCGAGGACACGTTGACCCGCGCTTTTATCCAGTCGCAGCCTATCGACCAGCGCGACAAGGAGACGGGAGCGCGCAAGACCATCGACGCACGCTACAATTTCGAGCGCGTCTTGACGCACACGATGGACCGCCGGTGCTGGGCGGCCCTCATGGAGCAGCTGGGTTTTGACCAGCTGCTAGACCAGCAGGCCCGGAAGGAGTTTCATGACGGCTTGCGCGATGATCCCGTGCCGTTCACGCCCGACAACTGCGCCGCGACTTTCGGGAATATCTGGACCAACCGGCGCGACCTTTATTTGCGCGGCATCGCCAACGTCTTCGCCAAGCTGGATCGCCGCTTTCGCTCGCACAACGGTTTCAAGATCGGCGCGCGTCTCATCATCGACCGCGCCTTGAACGAATGGGGATCATGGGACCGCTACGAGCGCCGCGACACGTTGCGGGACGTGGAGCGCGTCTTTCTGGAACTGGACGAAAAGCCCCCTGTTTCAGAGGGCCAGAGCATCGCTTCACAGGTTGCCGATGCCGCGCGCGTGCGCGGATCGCTGCCAACCGTGATCGAGGGCGACTATTTCCGCGTTCGCGTCTTCAAGAATGGCAATCTGCACATATGGTTTGAGCGCGACGACCTTTTGCAGAACGTGAATCTGTTGCTCGCGGAATACTACGGCGAGGCTATCGGTGACGGCTATGAGACGACCGAGGCCGAAGCGGCCCCGGCCTATCATATCACGCCCGCCAAGAACTTCGGCGCGTTCATGACTTCCCCGGAGATCGCCGCCCAGGTCATCGAACATGCGAGGATTAGCACAGGCCAGCGCGTTCTAGAGCCTAGCGCGGGGAAGGCCGCGCTTGCTTCGGCCGCGCGCAACGCCGGTGCCGATGTAACTTGCGTGGAGCTGCAACCCGGCTTCGCCCATGAACTACGCATAATCCATGGCTTTGCCGATGCGATCGAGGGCGATTTTCTTGCGCTGGACCCGGCCCATTATGCACCGTTCGACGCGGTGATAATGAACCCGCCTTTTGATCGAGGCCGCGACTGTGACCATGTGCGTCATGCCCTCGCCTTTCTCAAGCCGGGAGGCGTGCTGGTGGCGATCATGAGCGCGCGGGCAGAGTATGGCGAGGATCAGCGCCACAAGGCGCTACACCGCATGATCGCTGCTTGCGAGGCGATCTATTTCCACGGCCGCAAATGGATCGACCTTCCCCCCGGTTCTTTCGCCCACGCCGGAACCAACGTGAACACCGTTTTGCTTGCGATCCGCAAGCCTGGCTGATCGGTGCAGGCGGTGGCAGCTGCCACCGCCTGTCCTGGCGCAGATTGAGGCGGTAAGCCGCCGCGCTGATTTGTCGCGTTTGGGGCCTGTTCCTGCCCCCTGCCGCAAGGGCTAGACCGTCTCCGCCGCTGCGCGGCTCCGCTTGGCGATCAGGCGGGTTTCCCCGCCCTTCCTTCGCTCCGCTCCGTGCAGGACGGGTGATCCCCCTCCCGCCTGACCGGCCCCGTTTGCGGCATTCCCCGGCCCAGCGTCGCCCGCTTTCGGCAGAAGTCGATGACCCGTCATCGCCTTCGGCTCAATTAGGAAGGGAAAGCCCGTGAAAATCCGTATCTACCGCCAGACCGAGCAAGACTTTGACCGGATCGAGATCGAGGGCGCGACCTTTGAAACCATCGTCAACCGGGCAGCGGTCGAGGGGCTTCAATGCAGCGGTTACAACAGCAATCCGAGCCAGCGGCTTGAGTTGCAGGGCGCACCGAAATTCAAGGGCGTTTGCGGTCCTATGTGGGATGGCGATGCGATCCGCTACGAGTGCAGCGCCACCTATGCGGAGTTGAGCGCATGAGCGCCGCCGCCGCGATCCGCACCGCGCAGGCCGACGAGCTGGGCGACCAGATCATTGCCGCAGGCTTCGCGCCGAACGGCTTTCTGCTGGACATTAACGGGGCGCTTGATGTGCCCCGCGACTTTCCCCTTTCCGCGCCGTGGAATCTGCCGTCGCGCCTGTTCCAATTCCCCATTGAGGTTATCCGCGCAGAGCAGGACGAGCCGCGCAAGATCGGCCTTCGCCATCCTTTGCTTGCCGCCCATCCTTTTGTGCAGCACGTCGAGCGCGCGCTAGGGATCGAGATCGCTCGCGATGGCGTGACGAACCGCCACGGCTACAGCAATCGCGCTCATTCGCTCTGGCATCATGCGGTGGACCTTATCAGCGCCGGGAAATGGCGTGACTTGCTGGAAACGCAGGAGTTCACCGAGCCGCGCAACATCTTCAATGCCGTTGTCTATGGCCTGACCTACTCGCACCATGAGGACAAGAAGGCGAGCGGCCACATCAGCACCGGGGAGGCCCGCCAGATCATGCGGGAAATGGGAGCGACCGAGCCGACCGATCGCGCCGCCATGCTGCGCAGCTTTTCCGCCCCGTCCCCGTGCCAGCAGGATCGCGGGGCCGAGCATTGGCCGATCAATCTTCACGGCCCATGCGCCGAGGATAAGGCATGGTCCTTCATCGTCGGGATTGAGGACGGTTGGTTCTCCTATGACCGTTCGGGTTTCCTGCAATGGTCCCCCAAGGGCCGCGACCGCTATGCCGCAGGCGATAGTGACAGCTACACCGAGGCGAGCGGCCAGACCGCTTTCGCCTTTTGACGGGATCGAGCATGGCACGTCATTGCATCCGAGAACCCCGCTACATTCCCCCGGTGCAACGCATCGGGGAACAACCCGACCTGTTCGGCGGCCCGACCCTTTCCCACGTTGCCGAGCGTAAGGGGCCGCCGAAAGGATGGCAGCGCCAGTTGCAGAAATGGGGCCGCTGCACCGTCATTGCTGATCTTGAGGCCGCACCTTTGCCCGCAATTGAACCGGCCCCGCCCCCGCCTCCGATTTTCCTTGTCGCTTGCGTAGCGGCGAAACTGGACCGTCCCGCCCCGGCGCGCGATCTTTACATATCGCCATGGTTTCAGAAGGCACGCGCCTATGTCGAAAGGCAGGGAGGGCCATGGTTCATCCTGTCCGCAAAGCATGGCCTGATCGCGCCGGAAACCGTGATCGCGCCTTATGACGAGACGCTATGCGCGATGAAGGCAAGCGCGCGCCGCCTTTGGGGCGCGCGCGTGATCGAGGCGATGGCCGACCAGATCGACGCCGCTGCGCCGCTGATCGTTCTCGCAGGCCGACACTATCGCGACCCTTTGTGGCCGCAAATCGAGCGGCGCGCGTCCGCGCCGATGGAAGGGCTTGGGATCGGCCAGCAACTCGCTTGGCTCGCTCAAGAATGGTGACGGAGTGCAGCTTGCCGTCAGGCGGTTTGACACCTTAAATTAGCCTGTGATTATGGACGCCCCCTCAGAACCCTTGTGGACGCAAGATCAGGCCATTGCCTATGAGGCAGCGCTTGAGGCGATCAATGACGTGATCGCCGGTTACAGCGAACAAATTGCACTGGAACAGGACCGTCAGAAGCCAGATGCAGCGCGTATCTCGTGGCTTGAAATGCGGACGGATCATGCGTCCGCAACCAGTCATGCCCTTACCGTCACCGATGATGAGAATGTCCGGCAAGCACTGCTGGAATACAGCGCCATGGTGCGGGCGAGGGAAGCCCCAAGGTAGCGGTCTGCCCTTCGGGCAGGCGTTGATTTGTTAAATCCCCCCGTCAGTGTCCTCCTAGCATGAGGGACGCACCAGGCCGCATCAAGGATCGGCGGTCCCCCCAATTTGCTGCGCAAATCGGCTCCCCCACCGCCCGCTAGCGCGGCCGCTTCGCGGTCCCTGACCCGACCCGGCGCGACCCTCCCCTTGGCCTTGCCAATTCCGGCAACAAGGAGGTTGTTATGTCTCATCGTCTGTTCGCTCAGCTGGCTTTCGAGCGCGCGCTTGGAAATGCAGCGATCGACGCCTTGAGGAATGCGGTCAACGACAAGGACCATTTCGATGCGGAGAGCATGTGGCCGAAAGATCCGATGTTCATCGGCAAGACGAGCGCCGACATCGAGGCTGTTTCGGCCGAGCTGGCGCAGATCATTGCGGATCGCATCAAGGATGTGCTGGACGGTCCCGGCATCCGCAACATCGAGCGCGGCGAGTGCTTTGATCCGCAGCTTGTCGCCTTAGTCCTAGAGGCCAAAGCAAAGCGCGGCCAATCCGGCTGACGCCGGGGGGGCGGGCCTGGCCCGCCCCTTTTCGCCCGTTGACCGAAACCGATGATCTCGGTGCCCCATCCAGTGCGGGCCTAGAGCTTATCGTTTAACGCTGGCTGCATTTTAGGTCGATCGCGCCCATTGTGAGCTGCGAAGGCGAACCGCCTTCGCGCGCCACTTCCTCATCAATGCAACGTTGCCTTGGGCTGCGCGTGTCCTTGGGCTGTTCTTCCACAACGTAAACGGTGCGGCCATCGGGCGTGACTACGGTTCGCACCGGGGGTCTGTTCGTGCGACTAGCCCCCGGCTGCGCCGGCACCACATACACGGTGCGGCCATCTGGCGTAGTGACGACGCGCGGGTGTTCTCTGGCAGACTGCGCGGCAACCGGCGCTGCGATCGAGAGCAACGCGCATATCTTCAATGAATTTGCCGCTACGCCCATACGCCTTCCTCACCAACCATCAGGATATGAGCCTGCGCGCCACCGACCGCAAGCAAGCGATCACAATAAGTTGATTGGCGTCGGCCCGCCCCTTCGCGTTACTTTTCAGGGGCGGGGAATGATCCCGCTAACGGGAGCCGGATAACCGCGAGGACCGGTCCCACAACCTGAAAAGGAGAGAGCCATGAAAATGGCTGTTCGCGCCATGCTTGGCGCATTGGCGACGCTTGCCCTGGCAAGCCCATCGTTCGCAGCGACCGTTGCACCAACGAGCTACCCGTTCACCCTCAAGGGAGGTGGGAACGTGGTTCAGGGCAGTAATATTTGGGCTTGCGGTTGGACTTGGCAGGCGCAAACCACCTCATCCACGGGCGGAACAATTTCCGGCGGTGTCGGAGATACCAATCCGAATTGCGGCCAGCTTTCGGTGCCCGCCACCACCTGGTCAGCTACGTCAGCTACGACCGGGGTTCTGCATGGATTCAGGATCATTGGCGGCAACCTCAATGGTTGCAGCACGTCGCAGAACGTGCCCTTCACCATTATGAAGAGCGGAAACAACGCAACGTCGTTCTTTTTCAATTCGGTGAATTTCGGGTCTAGCTGCAACTACAATGCTAACCTCAACACCGGGGCCGCGCTGACCGTAACTCCGTAGCCGCGTGCACGGGCCGGGGCATCGAACCCCGGCCCGTGCAATCTCTTCTCTCTGTGTGTCGTGGCATTTTGGCATGGGTGCGCGCCAGCTTTCAAGGATCGGCGGTTCCCCCAATTTGCTACGCAAATCGGCTCCCCCACCGCCCGCTAACGCGGCCGCTTCGCGGTCCCTGACAGCCGGCGCCGGTGCCCATGCCGGGTGTCTCCCGTCACCAACGAGAAGGAGAACCGGATGCACATCAAATTGTTTAGAGCACTGAAAGCGGCTAATCTGTCCGACGACGCCGCAGCGGAAGTTGTAGAGGCTATTGAGGAGTATATCGCCGTGAAGGTTCAGGAGGCGAACAAGGGAATCGAAAGCAAGCTGACGGCGCAAACCTGGGTCATCGGCAGTGTCGGTTTCGTCCTCGCAGTCATCGGCCTCGCGCCCGCATTCATCAAACTGTTCCAGTAAGACAAAGGGAGGCTTCGGCCTCCCTTTTTTTGCCGAACCGCCCGATTGTCAGGAGACGCAAATTGACCGACTTCGCACAAGCACGGCTCGATATGTTCGAGAGCGGTTTATTCGGCCAGGGCAATGCTTTCTGGCGCTGGATCGCCACGGACGAGGCACGGCCCTATCTGGCCGCGTTTGCCGCCGATCGCGCGCCTCCCCGTGAGGGCGAGTTTTTCGCGGTCGATCTTGCCGCAGAGGATCTACTTGATCCCGATCATCTGGCCGAGCTGGCCCAGCACATCGAGGCGGCGCACGGCTAGCGCCATGCGCGGGGTTTATCCGCGAGCGGCTTTGCGCTGTTGCTCTGCCACGTCGCGGATCATAGCTGCCCAGCATCCCAAGATCATGCCCTCTTCGTTATCGACTTCGCTTGTCGCTACCGCATAGATACCCAACAAGTTTGCGACCTCGCCCGTCTCGACAATGCCTTGGCGCGCAAGCAGCGTGGCAAAAATCGAGAGTGCTCCCCCCATTGCCCGCACCAACGGCGCATCTTGTGGCAGGCGGTCAAATTCGCGGGGCGGGTTACTGGACATAGATCGTTCCAATCAAATAAAGCGACTGCCTTTCAGGACTTATCGTCGGAAGTGCTATCCGCTGCCAATAATTCGACAACCGATAATCTGAAAACATCGGCAAGGCTCTCCAAGGTCGCAAGCGTTGGATTGCCTTGTCCGCGAACCATGTATGAAATATGCGACGCCGCAACGCCCGAGCGTTCGGACAACTCCCCTTGAGTTATGCCTAGTTTCTTTAGTTCGCGAGCGATGTTGGCCCCGAGCTGGGTCATCAACGGCGATGTTCGTTTCAGGTGTAGGGTTGGCATCGCGCTCGTTTCCTTTTCGCTAGGCGCAGAATGTCGGTTCCAACGGCATGGCGCAATAGGGTTGCTCAAACGGCTTTCTGCGCCATGGCTTTCGCGCCTAGCGCAGATGGTATAGATTGTGCGCCATATTTGGACGAGCGAGGTTCAAACCCTGCATGGACGGTCAGGACGACGCGATGAAATCGGCCATGGAGCTGTTCGCAGCTCGGCTTGCAAAGCGCGATGTGGAGAGGCCGATTACCGACCATCGAACCATCGAGCGGTTGATCGCGATGCTGGAGCCGCATGAGCAACAGGTTGTCCGCTTGCGGATCGGGCTTGGCCCCTCTCCCGCGCTCACTCTAGCCGCGACTGCAAAGATCGTCGGTGTGTCGCCAAGCCGCATCGGCCAAATCGAGGACAAGGCATTCCGAAGGATCAGATGGGTCTGCAACAACATAGACATTCACGATCGTTCGGCGTTGGATGCTTTGATCGCGCGCCGGCATGATGAAGCGGCTGAGGCCGAGCGGATCAGGAAACGCGATGCCTTGCAAAAGGCGCTAGATCAGGAGCGGAAGCGCAAGGCCAAGCAAGACCGGGATGAGGTCAGGCGAGCGAAGGCGCGCGATTCCGCTTGGAACCGTAAACTACGCATGGCGCAGGCTGAGCTTGATCGGATGAAATCCGACGCTCAGTTTTTTGCCGAACAGATCGCTCAAATCGAGCAGCGCGCTAATTGGCTGAGGGCAATTTTGCCGCGCGACCGCCAATTAGCGGCGCTGCGCGAACAGGCCGATGAAATCCGCGATGCGATCGCGAGCGCAGAAGCCAGCATATCCAACATGCTGGCTTCTCCCCCGGATGGTCCCCAGCTAGGCAAGGAAGCTTCAACAAACGATGGCCACTGATATTGAGCCGTCCCCTGCCCTCGCGCCGCAGATCGCCCGCGTTTATTTGCGCGTCAGCACCGATGCACAGGACTTACGCCGACAGGATGCCATCGTGGCCGAGGCGAAGGCAGCGGGCTATTATGTCGCGGCAGTCTATCGGGAGAAGGCATCGGGTGCCCGTGCCGACCGCCCCGAGTTGCTGCGCATGATTGCCGATCTTCAACCCGGTGAAGTGGTGATTGCCGAGAAGATCGACCGGATTAGTCGTCTTCCCTTGGCCGAGGCCGAGCAACTGGTTGAGACAATTCGTGCGCGAGGCGCGCGACTTGCCATCCCCGGCGTCGTGGACCTGTCCGACCTCGCGGCCGACGCCGAGGGCATCGCCCGCATCGTGCTCGAATCCGTTCAGGCGATGCTCTTGAAGATCGCCCTGCAGATGGCCCACGACGATTACACCGATCGGCGCGAGCGACAGCGCCAAGGTATCGCCTTGGCAAAGGCCGCAGGCCGCAGTGGAGGGCGCAAAGGCGATCGGGCAACGCACGCCCGCATTGTGGCATTGCGCGAGGCGGGCAAGAGCATCGCCAAAACCGCAGAGCTGGCCGATTGCGACCGCAGCACCGTCAAGCGGGTATGGGCGGCCCACCGTGCCGCCCAGGTGCAAGAACCCAGCCCTCAACGAAATCACCATGAGCGGAATCGCTGATCGCCCTTTCTGTTCGGCTTCAAGCCGGTGGCAGCTGCCACCGGCAGTCCCCTGCCCGCGTCATCGGACTACCAGCCAGGGCAAGAGCGGCGGAACCGCGACAGGGTTTTCCAATCGCCGCCGCGCCGATCGAGCGCAGCGACCTATGAGCGCCAATGGCCGGTGGCAGCTGCCACCGCCGCCAGTCCAAATTGCTGCATCTACTCGGGCCGTTTCCTTTGGGCGTTGCTGTCTGACGGATACGAACTCCGCATCACCACTAATGCGGGCAAGCAGAAAACCGGCCTTCGGCCTTGGGTTTCCGCAAGCGGACCCTCCCATTTTCAGCTTGCCCGCGTGGCTCAGCTCCGCCGCAAAAAATCCGTCAGCAACGCTTATCCAAAGGAGACTACCATGCAGAACATCGCTGAATTTCGGATCATCGGCCGCGTTGGCAGTGTCGATACGACCGATAAAGTCACCCATGTTTCCGTCGCCGCGAACTACAACCGCAAGGATGGCGATGAATGGAAGACCGATACGCACTGGAACCGCGTGACGTTCTTCCGCCAGCTGGCAGAGCGCGCCGCTGACTTGGGCAAGGGCGACCTGGTTCACATCACCGGACGGGTCCGCCAGAACAGCTACGAGAGCAATGGCGAAACCCGCTACTCGGTGGACCTGATCGCTGAGGGGCTGGGTATCTTGGCTCGGGGCGGGGCTGACTAAGCCCCCTTCCTTTACCTAAAGCGGGCGGCCTGGTGGCCGCCCTTTTTTGTGGACAATGCCATTTACAGACCCTAACAAGAATAGGGTATAACTATGCGAGGCATCTGTGGCGGCCAAACTGTTCAATCGTGTAGCGAGCTTGCGCGTCGCTTCCGGACTTACGCAATCCGAGCTGGCAGCGAGGATTCAAGTCTCACCTGAAACAGTCGCGGCCATCGAGAACGGCAGGCAGGACGCCACTTTGCTGACGGCGCTCCGTATGTCGCGTGCCCTGCGAACCGAGGTGCCGAACATCTTCAGGGAGCAGCCTTTCCCTAAGTTGATCGGCTCCGAGCGAGGCGAGAGCCGAACAGCTTAGGAGGCCGCTATGCGCCGTGAGATTGCCAGCAAACTTCGGCGCGCAGCCAGCGTGCTACGGACTGTCATGCTTTGGGCATCGCTTGCCCTGTGGCTTGCGATCGCGGCAATCGCGCTGATCGTCGTCCTTGCAGTCGGACTCGCGGCCTATTTCGCTTTTGGCTGGCTCGGAGTGGGAGCCGTCGCCGTCTTCGTGCTGATCGTTTTCTTCGGCAAAGACCCACCGACCGAACAGACCGGCCCGCGCCGCAAGGGCAAGGGCCTCAACCTGAATGACGATCCGAACCCATGGTATATGCAGTCGCAGTATCGCTTCGGATCGGGAAACAGCGCCGCCCATAACCGCTGGCACAAGTAGCCCGTGGCGCAGCCATTGAAGGGATTCTCAATGCGAACAATCGTAGTGACCAATGAGCGCGGCGGCATCGGCAAGACCACGCTTACCTGTCATATCGCGTGGCATCTGGCCGAGCAGGGCAAGCGTGTCGTGGTCCTGGACCTGGACAAGCAATGCCACAGTGCCGGGATGCTGAAAGCGGAGTTCGAGCAGATCGGCCCGGTTCAGTCGATTCTTGACTTCGAGCCGAACAAAGAACCTCCGGCGCTGGCCTGTTTCAAGAACACACGCCAGATCGTCGAGTTGACGACTGACAGCCCGCAGCAAGGCCAGCACATCGGCGCTTATGTCCGCGCCATTCGTGCCGGCCTTGCCAAGCACTACGACTACTGCGTGATCGACACTGCACCCGCGTGGGATGGCCGGAACCTCATGGCCTTGATTGCGTCCGATTATGTCGCGGTCCCACTGGACCCCGACAAAACCGCGCGTCAGTCGCTCAACGAAATCTCGCAAAGCATCAGCCTTGCAAACAAGGTGCGCGGGGAGGGGAACGCGACCCGGTTCGGGATCGTGTTCAATCGCGTTCAGACAACGAGCGAAGTTTCAAAAATGCTGATGGACCGCATTGGGCAGGCGCTTCCTGCCAATGTGGTGCCGCACACCATTCCACACCGCGAGCACATGCGCGAGGCGGCTCTACTCGAAGTTCCCGTTTGGCGCTTGGCAAAGGACACGCGGCGTAGCGCGCCGATCGTGCGCGAAGTCGTCTCCTACATTGTCGATCAAGCTGAGAGGGAGGCCGCATGAGCAAGGCAGCTGTCAAACCGGCGAAGAAGAGCTTTGCCGACTTCGATATGGACGCGATGGACTTTTCGGCCGTCCCCGCGAATACCGAGTTCAAGGCCGCTGGACGGTTTCAGCGCCTTCCGCTCGATGACATTGATCCAGACCCCACGCAGGTTCGCCGAGAGTTCGACCAGGCCGAGATTGATGCACTGGCCGCGACCATCAAGGACCGCGGCTTGCTGCAACCCATCGTTGTCGCGCCAACGTCGAATGGTCGCTACATCATCCGCTACGGCGAGCGGCGCTATCGCGCGTGCCGCCAGCTTGGTTTCGATCAGATCGACACCGTTCTGGATCAGGCGGACGCCGAACGCGATATTGGCCTCGACCAGTTTCTTGAGAACGAGCAACGCCAAGCCCTGAGTCTGGCCGAGCGCGTCAGTTTCATCGCGAGCCGCGTCAGTGATACGCTCTCGACAAAGGATCTAGCCGCGCGCATCGCCAAGCCGCATTCGGAAGTGAAGCGGCTCTACTCGCTGCGCACCTTGCCCGAGGACATTCTCGCCGCGTTGAAGAATTGTTCTCCGCGTGCCGCCGTCGCGATCAAACACGCGATCGAGCTGGACGAGCAGGCTACGCGCAATTTCGTGGTCGCAAACGAAAATCCAACAGCCGCCGCCTGTGAGCAGTTTCTTGCTACGCTCCAAGGCATTCCCGAGGAAGAGAGTGCGCAGGCCGGTGCCGCTAAAGCGATTGACGATCCAGCGCCGCCCCAAACTTCGCGCGCGCCGGTGGCAGTTGCCACCAGTGCGACGGATGAACGTCAGGAGCGGCCCGAACCGGATGCCCGCGCCGACGAGCGGGAAGGGGAGGGCGCAACGCTTGCCGATCCTTCCGATCACAAGCCGCGCACCCCTCGTCAGCCGAAAGAGGCCACCGACGCACCGGCCATCATCATTCAGGGCCGTCGCGGGATTGTTCTAAGCGGCCAGGTTACGGTTCGGTTCGACGGCGAGGCCGCGCCCCAAACCTTCGACTTCTGATAGCTTTTACCGTCCACGTTCACTCAGCATCGAGGCGACGTGGAATTTAGAGCGGTGGCAGTTGCCACCGCTTTTTGTTTGTGGGGTAGGTATCTACTGTATGGCAGGATAAGCCTTGCGGCGGCTAATGTTAACCGTTACGCTCAATCCCATCGGATCGCGCTTCACGGTTGGGAGATACCTACCCCACATGGAAAAGACGCTGGGCTTCAAGATCGAGGCGACCAAACTCGCAAAGATCGACGCGCTCGCGCAGACAAGGGGAGGGCGCGGCCCCTTTATGCGTCAGCTGGTGGACGCCGTGCTCCGGCAGTCCGGGGCGGCCAGCGAGGCCGCGCCTGTTGCCGACCGCGAGGCCGCTGGCGAGCATCGCCTTTATCTTCGTCCGACCGAAACCGAACTGGCCGTGATCCGCCATCGCGCAAAAGAGCGCCGCATGACCCCGGCGACCTGGGCCATGGCTCTTGTGCGGCGACACATCGGCATTGCCGCGCCTGTCGATCGCGAATTGCGCGAGGAGCTGTTGAATTGCCGTCAGGCGTTGCAGCGCATTGGGCGCAACGTGAATCAGATCGCCCGAGCCGCGAACAAGATGGCGCTGGCGGACAATGCAGCGGAGATCGCCGGCGAGCTGCAAAAGGTCAACGACCTGCGCGCGGCGATCGGCGCTGCCGTCGAAGGTATCGGCGCTGCTACGAAAGCTGACCTGTCCTATTGGGAGGTTTCCAGTGAGCGACTTTGACAGCAGCTTTGAGGCGGGACAGCTCGCCGCGCTGTTCAAACCAAAGCTGACCAGCGACCCGAACAGGCGCGGGGCTGACATGTTGCTGCGCTCGCTGAGTTCGAGGCGGGCAGGCCAGGGCGGGAGCACCCGGGCGCGGCTTGCCCGCGTTGTCAGCCGTGCTCCGGAGGTCATGGTCAAGGTTACGGGCAGGCCGAAGGGCAAGAACCACGCGGCTGCGCATTTCGACTATATCGGTCGAAAAGGCGATGTGCCGCTTGAAACGCGTGATGGCGACATTCTGACTGACAAGGAAGATCGGGCGGAGCTGGCGCGCGATTGGGGCGATCCTGTCTATTGGCGTGACAATTCTACCGTAGCCGCCGTGAGCATGGTTTTTTCGATGCCGTCAGGGACAGACCCCGACAAGGTTCTTTCAGCGGTGCGCGAGGTCGCGCGGAGCGAGATCGGGCATGAGTGGGATTACGTCCTGGCGCTGCATACGGACACACCGCGGCCCCACGTTCATGTGACGGTTGCGGCGCGCGGTGACACGGGAAGACGCTTCAACCCGCGACCTCAAACGCTGCATCATTACCGAGAGCGCTTTGCCGAGGAATTGCGGGCGAGGGGGGTTACAGCGGAGGCAACGCCTCGCGCAGCGCGTGGTGTCGGCCGAGCCGGTCAAAGCATGGCCCTGAATCGGATGCGGCAGCGCTACATGGCCGGCACCGCACCTGCGCCGTTTGCCAATCAGAAAATCACTGCCGCCGCACGCGACCAGCTGGCGGGACGGTCCACCGCTCCGGATTTCGTGGTGCGCGGGCGGCAGGCATGGAATGAGACGCATCGCCGCTATCTAGCCGCCGCCAAGCGGCTTGAGGTAAGCAGCGATCCAGCTGATCGCCAGCTTGCCGACCAGGTGCGGGAGTTTGTGGGGGCAGGGCGAACGCCTACAATCCATGAGCGATCGGTTGCCGCGATCGAGCGGAAGAGGCAGAACGAACGATCTAGGGACCGCGATCGTTCGCGTGAAGGGCCAGAACGCTAGAGTCAGACTCGCTCAGGTTTGCACATAGCCCGAGTGTCGGAGGTAGTTCGCGCATTCGGCTGGCCTGAAGCGGTTGAGGATGAGCTTGAGGGCGTCGCAGATGGCTTCGAACGATCGGGGTGCGGCGCGGCGTAGCAAGGCTTTGAGCTTGGCGAAGGCCTGTTCGATCGGGTTGAAGTCGGGGCTGTAGGGCGGGAGGTAGAGCAGTCCCATCCCGGCGTCCTCGAGGCATTGGCGGATCCCGGCCACCTTGTGCGCCGGCAGGTTGTCGCAGACGACAATGCTGCCCGGCCGCATCTCGGGGATCAGGTGTTCGACGAGCCATTGCCGGAAGATGCTGCCGTTCATCGGTCTGTCGATCAGCATCGGCGCGAGGATGCCATCGTGCTGGAGCCCGGCGACGAAGGTGGACGTCATCCAGTGGCCATGCGGCGCCTGGCCGTAGAGCGGCTTGCCCTTGCGACCCCAGCCGCGCAGCCGGGTCATGCTGGTCGTGGTCCCGGTCTCGTCGACGAACACCAGCGAAGCGAAGTCCAGCCCGGCCTGCGCCGCGCGCCAGATGTCGCGGGCGATGACGACATCGGGCCGGTCCTGCTCAGTCGCGAAGATGGTCCTTTTTTTTGTGCCGCAGCCCGAGCCGCCTGACCATCCGCCAGACACTCGCGTAACTGACCGCGACGCCGCGCCTGGCAAGATCGTCCCGCACCTCGCCCAGCGTCAGCTCGGACGCCTGCGCCAGCCGATCGGCGATCCATCCCGCTTGCTCCGTCAGCTTCGAGCGCCGGTCGCCACCCATCGGCCGCGCCGCATGGCTCGTCGTTCGCTGATAGCGTCGATACCAGTTGCCCGCCGTGCTCGGCGCGATGGCGAACGCCGCCCCAACGTCACGGCAGCTCCTCCCCGCCGCCATCGCCGCAACGACACGGTCGCGCAGATCATCTGAATAAGGCTTGCCCATCCCATGCCGGCCTCCGTCCCAGCCAGCACTCTGAATCAGAAAATCAGCCCGATGGGAATCCTCGCCGATTCAACTTGGTCGCATCCGACTCTAGCTACTTGCCGTGCTTGGTCCAACCAACGCTGTTTGCACGTTCCAAGGCGATCAAGGCGTCTGATACCGCCTTCTGCGCGACTAGAAGATATCCTTCGGCAATGCTGGGCCATGTTAGCTCATCGAACGGATTTGTGACGTTGCCGTTGAAATAATCGAGAGCTTCATGGGCGCGTGCAGCCGCCTCGATTACCTTGGCGGTATGTTTCTTTGCCCTGTCAGATTTCTTCATCGTGCCTCATGAGGCCATAGCCCATCAAGAGATCGCGAGCGGTGGCAGCTGCCACCGCTCTACCTTCCGTCAGTTTTGAGCCTGTCACGATCTACGGACAGCTGGGGTAGCACCGGATACTTTAAGGCTTCACGCTCCCGCGCCCGACCTTCATCTATCCCGTAAGATGTCCCAATCATCAAACCTACGAAGAACACGGGGATCATGAGCAGGAGCATCGAGCCGAAGCGTGTTCTACGGCGAGAGCTTTGGATCGCGAGCGCATCACGTTGCAGCTTGAGGGCTGTTATGATCGTCTCGGTAGCAAGGGTGATTTCATGGGCGTCGTCGCCCACATTTGTAAGCAATTGCTCAACGTCCGTCAGAGGGCGGTCCATCTGTTTACCCACTTCGCTTAGATCAGACCAAGCGAGGTTTCTGGAATGAATCACGCGAAGCAAGGTTTCAATGTGACGATCGAGATCTGACACGTCTCTCGACGCCACTGGATCAGGCCGGGGAATGTTCATCGTGCGGCTCCCATTTCCAAAAGGCACGAGCCATGCATCTAGCGCGAGCGGGACGGCTTTCTTTCCTGCTGGCGAAGCGTCAAATCCTCGCGGGCTATGCGGGTAGCCTCATTCTGGCGCTGTTGCTCGAAACGTGCCGCAGGGATCGGTCCGCCGTTCTCAATCCGCTTGGCCACCGTTTCCTTCGCGTTCTCGACGTAGCGCGCCTGATCCTCCTTTTTGGGAAAGCGCGTCTTAGCTTCGATTGAGGCCGCCAGGACGTGCGATTGCGCGGCCTTGAATTGCGGATCGGTCGCATTCTCGCGGTGGGAGTTACGGCGGAATTGTTCGGCCGCCGCGCGAGACTCGGTAGGGTCTTGCTTTGCCATGCTCGCTCTTTTCGTAGGGTCTTGAGCTTCGCGCGCCTTGTCACGCGCCGCCAATCTCTCTCCCTCAAGTTTCAGCTGGGGAGAAGGCTCGAAGTCTTTGACGGCGACACCGGCGCGGGCAGCTTCCAGATAGACCGCCTTCTTGAAATCATCGCTGCCATGAACACGGATCGACTGCCAGCCATTATGCTTCGCAATGGCGACCGCATCGCCAATCGCATGGTCCTTGTTGATGCGGATGCCATCTTGTCCCTTGATCGACATATCGGGCTTTTCATCGCGACCGCTTCGAAACAGATCGTCGCCTACGCGCAGATATTTTCGTTCGAGCTGGGCCGGTAGCGCCAAGGCTTTATCGTCAACCTGTTTGGCTTGGGGTTTCGACGTTGCCGCCTGATCGGCGCGCGAAGGTGCGGCCATTTCTTCCGGGCCGGATTTTGCGCGAGCGCCCTCATGAATGTTGAGCGTCTTGTCGGCCGAGGGGGAGGGCGCCGCTTCACGCTTGGGCTTCTTCGGCCAGTTATCAATATCTTTCTGTGCGGCCGCCAGCTTTTCGCGCAGCTGATCGGGCGTGGCCTTGTCCGCCGACTGGAGGTAGGATTTGACGGAGGGGCTGTAGTAGCCCGGCACGGCGTTGGACCCATCATTCTCCCAGGACGTCCAAGCCAGCTGCACGCGCTTGTCACCGACTTTCATATCAAGTGCCACATCGCCGTGGATATTTGATTTTGCGAACGCCTGAATGGCTTCGGGGAAGGTCTGGAATACCTTAGCGCCTCGCGTGTCGCTGACCGTAAAAAGGCGCGCGTCGGCTTTATCCGACGCCTTGGCCGGTGCATCAGCTGATTTTGCGGGCGCCTGTTCACCATTATCGGCCATATTCTTCTCCTTCACTTAGAACTAGATCCCGGCGCTGACCTTCCCATTCCTCTTTCGTCGGATCGGGACCAATAATGTCGTCGAAGTCGATTTCATCGAAAGCCATGCTGCCGTCCTTCACCGTGAGGTTCGGCATGTCGCGATCGAGGGCGAGAACGTCTTCGGGAATGTCCTGCACCTGGTCATCGGCCAGTGCGGAATAATCGTTGAAAGCCGCCAGCTCTTCATCGCTCAGATCATCGACGGGCGCGATCGGCACGACCGGCTTGGGCAGCGCCGGCACTGCCGGGGCAGTCGTCAGGCGCGAGCGGAAAACCGAATCCTTGAAATAGCGGATTTTCTTCCCGCGAATGACGGGGATACCGCCACGGATGACGAGAATATCGTCTTCGGGCAGCTGCATCAGCTCTTGCGGGAGCATCAACGCGCGGCGCTGTTCCGAGATCGTCTTGCTTCGATTGGCGAGCAATCCATGTATCGTCAGGGACCGGCTTTCCGCATCCTGACCGAGAAAGCCGAGGCGTTCCGACAGTTCCTTTGCGACCCGCAGCTCCTTCGGCGTGAAGGCAATTTCGACACCGCAGTTCGATACGATTTCGTCCGCGCCATGCTCACCATAGACATTCCGCAGTTGGGACCGGGACTGGATGACCGGGAGCAGACGAAGCCCATAGCCGCGCACATAGGAGAACGCATTTGCAATGACCTGGGCGCGGCCGAGCCGCGCAAATTCGTCCAGAATGAGCAGCACGGACAGCTTTTCGCTATCGTCGGGCAGTTGCCGGGTGTTGAGGTCGATCAGCTGCTGAAAAAACAAATTGTAGAGCGGCGCGACCCTATCGAGTTCATCCGGCGAGACGCCGAGATAGATCGAGGTCGGGATGCGGCGCAGGTCCGTCAGGGAAAAGTCGCTTTCGGCCGTCGCGCGATCGACAATGGGATTGATCCAGAGATTGAGCTTCGAGGTGACGGTCTGGATAATGCCGGTGAATGTGTTGTCCGCGCTGGACGTAAAATCGCTCAACGCGGCGCGGCACCCTTCCGATAGCGCGCTATCGCCAGCTTCCTTGGCGAAGAATGCCTTCATCCCCGGCATCGTGATGGTCCGGTATATCTCGCCAAACGAGAAGGGACGTTCAGGCTTGGCCGCGATCCACGATGCAATGCCGACAAAGGCCGTGCGGGCTGATTCCGTCCAGAATGCCTCGCCCTTCTCCGGGGGCACGAAGAGCATCGTCGCGATCTTCTGCAATTCGACCAGGACCTCAATTGGATCGGCCCTGTTGATGTAGCTAAGCGGGTTGTAGCGGGCCGTGCGGCCTTCTCTGTCCGTAGGGTTGAACAGCACAACCTTTTGGCCGCCCTTGCGGCGGAAACCCGCCGTGATTTCATAGTTCTCGCGCTTAATATCGAGCACGACAACCGAATCCGGCCATTGCAACAGATTGGGGATGACGATGCCGACGCCCTTGCCCGATCCGGTAGGCGCTTCGAGCAATACATGCTCCATCTTGCCCACCATGAGGAAGCGGTTGCGGACGCGGCCGAGCACAATGCCCTTTTTCGCGCGAAGGCCCGCCTTGCGGATTTCACCTTCGCGCGCGAAGCGGGCTTCACCGTGAAGGTTCTTTTTCGGCCGCAGGACGATCGCCATAAGCAACACCGGCAGCGGCACGCCAATGACCGCCCCTCGCCAGAGCGCTTCGGTCACGACAGGATCATGGCGGTAATACCAGAAGAAGCCGGGGAGCTTGAGCGGATCATAAGCCGCGGCGGGCATCTTGAGAAAGAACCACGCCACCGTGCCGGTCAGCAGGCCGATCAGCAGGAGTGTGATCGGAAGGAGGACGAGGGCCAGTGCGAGCCTGTTAGAGCCTGTTTTCTGGATCAAAATATATCTCCGTCACGCGAAAGCGGCCTTCGACCTTCTTGGTCTGCACGACCACATCAACCAGCAGCTTGAGCAGGCTGCGAATGTCGTCACGGGCCAGATCGGCGCCGCCCTCGCTTTCCTTGACCAGCAATGTCAGCTGTTCGAACGCGAGTTCGGCCGAGTCCGCATGGATCGTCGTGATCGAGCCAGGATGGCCCGAGTTGACGTTGCGGAGATAGAAGAACGCGGTGCCGTCGCGCAGCTCCTGCAACAATATCCGGTCAGGCCGCATACGCAGGGCCGATTCCAGAAGATCCTTTGCAGAGATTTTCGCGGTGCCCTGCTTGTCCTTCGCATAGAGCATGTGGACCACGTTACGATGCGGGACCACCAGTTCGCGCGTGTCTTCGATCGTCAGCAGACGCTCATGCGGCGGAATGAGCTGGATCAGCCCCTTAGAGAGCGTCGTCTTTCCCGAGCCGGTAGCGCCAGAAATCAGGATATTCTTGCGGCCCTGGACTGCCTTTTGGAAAAATTCGACGTGCTTTCCTGCGTCGAGCAGATCGCGCAATTCAACATCGAGCGGCGAGACTTGCCGGGTTGCGATCTTTGTCTCGCTAAACAGCCCACCGCGCTCGAAATCCTCCATCGTCAACGTCACCGATGATGGCTTGCGGATGGTGATGGAGACTGTGCCGGCAGGGACAGCAGGCGGCACTACCAGCTGCACACGCTCGCCGCTGGGGAGGATTGTGGAGCAGATCGGCGTGGACTGGCTTATGTCCTGATGCGTGAAAGCCGCCGCTGCCCGCGCGAGCGCGAGCAGCGACTTTTCATTGAGGTCGGGCAATGTCTCCCAGGACCACCCATCGCGCGTTTCAATCGCAGCCTCGCCAGCGTTGTTAATCACCAGCTCCGTTACGTCCTCACGCGCGAGCAGAGGGCGCAGCGGCAGCAAGGCGTTTTCGAGGACAGCCGTATTGCTCATTGGCCGCGCCGAAGCCGCAGGCCGTAGATGTTGGAGAAATCGAAGTCGCGCGCGACCATGATCCCCACTTCCGCGCCCTGATTGATACGAAGCACCGGTTGAATCTGCATCGTATCCCGCAAGATCGTGTCTGACGCTTGGCTGGGAACCCGCGTGACGTTATCCGCGTCGGAAACTTCCGAGGCGGCGATCGAAGCGGCATCGTTAAGCGAGCTGAACAACAGCGCCGCCCCGAAGCGTTCCCAAAAGAAGTTCTTCACGCCGCCTGCCATGCCCGAACGGCCAAGCGCATCGCTGGCGGGCGAACCCACGTCGATCGCCACGCCGCGAGGCGTGACGGCGCGGTTCCATACCGCAAAGAGACGATATTTCCCGCGCTGGACGCCGGTTTGATATTCGCCCAGGACGCGCGTTCCCTTTTCCAGCAGAACGACGCGGCCGTTGTCCGAATAAATGTCGCGGGGAATGATGCAGCTGACATATCCGGGCTGACTGGAATCCATCGCGGTTTGCAGCACGCACGGAATGAACGAACCCGCGAGGATCAGCATATCGCGGTTGCCAATGTCGCGGCCCGAGACCCGATCAATTTGCGAGGTCTGGCGCATGTTTTCCAGATTGGTCCGTCGCGATCCACCTTGCCCATCGCCATCGGCCGACGCACCAATCAACTGCGCGCCCTGTGCTCCTGCGCCGCCGCCCATGGGCAGGCCGGTGGCAGCTGCCACCGCTCCACCGACGCCGCCGCTGTTTTCGCCACCATAAGCCATGATCCCGGCGCGGCGTTGGGCCTCTGCGATGACTTGCCCCTCAGACTTTTGGGGGCGGCCGCTTGCCCCGGCTGTGCGGGGCGCTTGGCTTCCATCAAGGGCGGGCACTTCCGTCATGGGCACCGGCGCGTTCGGATCATTTGGCGCATCGGCAAGCGTTGGCGCTATGATCGACTTGGGATCGTAGTTGGCGAGCTGCCTTTCATCCGGCTTTTCGGCTTTCTCGGCTTTTTCGGTCGGATCGCTCCGCATCGCGTCGATTGTGCTGAAACCGAGCACGATCGCGCCGCAGGCAATCGCAGCGAGGACGACCGCCTTTTTGGGGTCGATCGACCTGTTCGGAAGGGCGGCAATCTTGGCCTGGCGCTCGCTTTGCCGCTCAATGTCTTCCGGATCGGGCACCGGCTCCGATGCGAGGGGCCGGTTTTCGACCGTCTCGCCCTGCGAAATGATGTTGTCGCCATGCGGCGCATTGTCATGATCGTTCGCAGCCATCTTACTCAACCCCTGTGGTTCGCTCGACCAGCCCCGAGGCCGTGTCAGTTTTGGGATCGCGCCCGTAATAGTCAGTCTTCTGATTATGGATGCAGAGCACTTCGAGGCCCCGGCGCAGCCGGATTGTCCTGTAAACCCCGTGCAGCACCACATATTCATCGCGCACATCGAAGGAGGCGATGGCTTCCGATCCATCAGGATTGACGATGAAGAACGCCGGCAACTCACGCTGGTTGGGGAAGCGCATCACCGTGAACTGTCCGTTATCAGACACTTCGGAGGGCTGGATGGCCGTCGATCCTTGCATGATGTAATCGGCGTTGCGCGTGCCTTCCAGCACGCCAATATCGAGCGCGGACTTCACCGCGCCGCGTTCCAAGGCTTTCAGCTGGGCCAGCTGGGCCATGGCGGCTTGCGCCTGCGCTTCGGCCGCTTCCTGTTCAGGATAGCGGAAAACGACCGTATAGAAGCCGCTGCCCCGCTGCGTTGGCGACAGAGCGAACCGATAGCTGCGCGGGCCATAGCGCGAACGTGTAATGACTGTCAGGTTCGTGCGACCCGCTCGCTCGCGTGGTTTGATGAAGAGCGAATTGGCAGCCGGTGCGACTTCCCAGGACACGGTATCACCCAGCGCCACATGCTCGACTACTTCATCCTTGGCGAAGACGATTTCCGTGGCGATGCGGAACACGCCCGGAATCTCATAGACTTGCCGATCATTGTAGTTCGCTTCACGAACCCGGTGATCGAGCACCGTCGCATGGGGCGTTTCTTCGGCCATCGCCGGCGACGCAGCCAGCGCGATCGCGAGCGCAAACGGGGCGCTCCACTTCAACACGGTCATTGGGGCACCTCCACGTCAGCGCGATAGCTCTCGACCTGATAGCCAAGCGGATTTTTGAAGCGGTCCACTTCCTTGCTCGGCGTGCCATCGACCTTGTATTTGATGGTCGCGACGGCATCGGTTTTGGTCGAGTTCGAGCCGGTCACAGATTCCTTGGTGAAATAGACCTGCGCGACGTTGCCGCCCAGGAACGACACCCGCTTGATTTCGACAAAAACATCAGTGCGGTTCGCAAGGATGTTTTGCGGACTTTGGGGATTGTCGGTCTTGTAGAAGCGTGACCACCGATCCTGTTCGGGCCGCGCCGACATGACCATGACCGCATCGAAATATTCTTCGCGAGCGGCCGCTATCCAGCCTTCGCGATAGCGGACATAGGTAGCGAGGAAATACTTACGGACCGCCTCGTCATAGGTGATCGTCGCGTCACCGTGGAGCTTGGCGGCGATCGACGCCTCGCCCGTGTTACGGTCCACCGTAATAACATATGGCTCGACCGTTTTCAGAGGCGTCAGCGCTGCAACGGCCACAACGCCAGCAGTCGCGAGGGCGCCAGCAACGCCAGCGACGACCCACGCCAGCTTTTTGGAGCGCTCGGCCGCCGCAAGCTTGTCACGTTCCCAGCTTGCAGCCTCTTCAAAATAGGCTTTCAGCTCGTCCTTTGGAATACCAACTGCCATCGTAACACCTCAGCAATTCGAGTAGATCGGGCCGCGCAGCGAGGCGCTTAGACGCGGCACTTCGACCGCCCGCGATGCGTCCGACTGTTCATTCCCCGGAGTGGCAGGGTCTGCCGGGGCGGCGTCCGGAGTTGCCGGTGTGCCCTGATTGAACACGTCCACATTCGCCGGGGCGGTTCGCTGCGCGGCCTGATCCGGGATCGAGGGAAGGGTAAGCCCATGCGGATTTGCGGGCCGCATCGGCCCCTCGCATTTGGCTGGTTTTTTGACGGGCTGGCCTGCGCAGGCCGCCAGCGCCAGGCAGATTCCGAGTCCAAGCAACTTGCGCATATTCATTCCCTCAAGCTCTGGTGATTGTGTTTCGGTTGCGCCAACGGCGAACCGCCGACGAGAAGCCCCGTCCCATGCTGGCCCCCATGGCGCGGGCATCGCTGGCCGCGTGCCCTGCGCCCGTTGCCACTGCCCCGCCACCGCTCATCACGGCGTTACCGAACTGCGACACCATCGCAGCAGCACCACCGCCCAACGAGGCCGCAATTCCGGGGATTTGTAGGAAGAAGAAGCAGGCGAGGACGTAGAAGGCGATGATGCGAACGCATGTGTCCCAAACGTGCTCAAACTGACCGTCGAAGGATGCTGTTGCAGATTCTGCGACGTTGGCGACGACAAGCACCAGCAACAATGCGAACAAAGACAGCATCAAGAAGTTCAGGACGCTACCGAGCCACGAGAAGAAGTAGCTTCTGGTGGAATCGAACAGCAGCGCACCGACGAATATCGGACCAACCACCGCCAGACAGGCCAGCGCGAACAGCGCATAGAGCACGATCACAAAGCCAACCGCGAGCGCGAACAACGCGGCTACAGCGGTTAGCAAGATGATTATGGTTGCGCCGATGCACAGGATGATCGCAGTCGCTGCCCCCTGCAAATCCCACATGCTGGCGTTCTGCTCCGCATATTCCTTGGTGGCATCCTGCATCCCTATCAGCGCAACATCGACGCGCGCCCACATCGTATCAAACGACCCACCGACGCCATTTGGCGAGCCTCCGATGATTGAGGCAAACTCATTAGGCAGCCCCGTCACGATCATTTGTGCAATTGATGCTCCGTAAAGGCTTGTCACAGCCCAATAGAGTGCAGCGAGCATGAGGGAGCGATAGACGTATTCGCGGAACGGGTATTGCACAGCACCGCGCATGATAGCGTAGCCGAGCAGTATGATATAAATCACCATTCCCGTGCGGAGCGGCCCAGCGATCCAGCCAACAAACCCAGCGTAGTTTGAAACTACAGAAGAGTTGAGTTCGTTGACGAAGCCCTGATAGGCATTTGTGAATAGATCGTATTCCACCAGATCGCTCCGCGTTATTATTTAATTGAGCTTCGAGCTGTCACATTCCCGCCGCTTTGCGAGCGCGAGCCATCTGATCTTCTCGGTCACGGGAATATTTGATGGACGCGATGGCGGACTTGATGCCTCTGCAATTCTTGGCGACGGGAATGGGAAGATCGGATTGTTTGAGTTCGCTGTTCATGATCTTGTCGCACTCCGATACGATCACCGGAATTTGATCTTCATTGGCTTTGAGCCATTCCACGTCGTGGTAGGTCATGAGGATTTCGGGAAAAGCGGGCGCGCGTTGGCAGCCGGCGATTAAGCCGGCTGCGCTCAATGCTACTAAGGCCATCTTTCGCATTCTTACATTCCCGCCGCTGCCCGTGCGCGGGCCAGTTGCTCTTCACGATCGCGGGAATAGCTGGACAGTGCTTCCGCCGTTTTGGCCGCTTGCTCAGCCCGACGCGCCCGCTCCATGGCATCGACGCGGAGCTGGTCGTTCATCATCGACGCACTTTCGAGCTGGATGCGCGCTTGTAGGTCAGCAACTTCCTTGGCCGTTGACGCCGACGCTAGGCGACTGCGCAGCTCTTCCAAGCCTTCGCCGCGCGATGTGGCCGCTTCGCCCATCCCTTCGGCCATGGCCTTGTCCATCGCGATCGAGCGCGCCGACTGATAGCGAACATCGGTTTGATCGCCATTCGCGGACACGCCGAGACGTTCGAGCATGTCCTGATAGATCGCATCGGAACGGCCGCCGTAGCCGCCGCCGCCGCTGAAATCGCCGCGCGCCATGCGTTCGAGGGAGTTCACATCGACGCCGAGCGTGCGAAGCGAATCCGTCTTGAGCTGGTTGGCGATCGAGGAAACATCGGTCAGCTGGTTCAGCCCTTGGTAGAGCTGCTGCGCTTCCGCAATCTGCTGGCGACCCTGCTCAATCATCTGCATGGTCTTCTGGATTTGTTCGATATGCTTGAGCACGGACGTGCTATCGAACACAGGGATACCCTGCGCACTGGCTGGCGTCGCGGCCGCAAGGCTCCCGATCGACACAGCCGCCAAGAAAAGCTGCTTCATAGTCTCACTCCTTTCAGCTTGGGCGCCGGCGCCGGTGAAATTCCGGCAACCAGAGCTTCGGATCATTGCCCAGTTCGGCAATCACTTCGCGGGCCACGCCCGTTGTCTCAGCGCGCCCCGACAGCACGGCCAGTTCATCGTCCATGCCAATGAGATCCAGGCCGACCACAACGGAGTCATGGCCCTGCTTCACGAGGAATTTGCGGCTTTCCGGCGACAGCTCTTCGCGCACCAGCTTAAATTCCGCCTCCGACAGCGAGAAGCCTTCGATGTAATCTCGGCGCTGGCCGAACGGATTGGGCAGGAAGATTTTCGTCGCGACCTGCTCCAAGATCGAATGGCTGATCGTGGACCGCAGCGCGTCCGCAGGCGACTGTGTTGCAAAGACGAGGAAGGCATTGCGCTTGCGGTATGTCTTGAGGCCATCCTGCGCGAATGCCGTGAACGCCGGATCGGCCAGAGCCTTCCAAAATTCGTCAATCGCAATAACCATGCGCTCGCCTGTCAGGAGCGCGTCTATCCGCTCGAACAGGTAGAGCATGACCGGCGTGCGGATTTCCGCGTTTTCGAGGAAGTCGGTCATATCGAAGCCCACGAAACGGGCTTCGAGCGACATGGAATCTTCCTCATTATCGAAAACCCAGCCAAGGTTCCCCTCGGAGGTCCACTTGACCAGGCGCGCGCCGACGCCGCCCGAATCCGACATGCCGAGCATGGTCCGCAGCGCCGACAGCGAGCGTTGCTCGCGTGGCAGCTTCATCACGGCTTCAATGCCATCGTCGATCAGGTGCGATTCCTGCACCGTGATCGGCGCACCCTCTTGCTTCACCAGCTGGCGGATGAAGCGACCGAGGAACGCGCGATGGGAAGCCGTATTGTCGAGCGCCTTGAGCGGAGCGAAGCCCGTAGGCTCCCCGTTGCGCAGCGCGAGATAGGTGCCGCCGCTGGCTCGAACAAAAATTTCCGCGCCCTGATCCTTGTCGATGAAGATATGGCGCGCGTTGAACTTTTCGAGCTGCGCCATCAGGAAGTTGACCAGCACCGTCTTGCCGCCGCCCGATGGACCAATGACCATCGAATGGCCCAGGTCCGCCGAATGGAAATTGAAGTAATAGGGGCTGCGAGCGCTTGTCTTGAGCAAGGCGACCGCAGGCCCCCAATGATTGCCGTCCTCGTGCCCTGCCGGGAAGGTATGGAAGGGCGAGAACGCCGAGAAATTATATGACGTGATCGGCGCGGGGCGCGCCCTCCACGCGAAATTGCCGACCAGCTGCGACCAATAGGCAGCTTCCAGCGCCGCGCTTTCGCGGGCGGCGACCATGCCCGTATCGGCCAGGGCCGCGCGCGCGATCGACATGTTATCGCGCAGCTTTTTCAAATCCTCCGCGAACACCGTTAGCGTGAAATGATGGTCCCCCAGCACGAAGCGGTTCGATTGCAAATCGTCGGCCGCGTCGATCAGCTCATCCATCTGACTGATCGCCTTGTCACCGGCGTTCGCCATTTGGGTCTGGCGAAGCCGAAACCGTTCTGTTGCCGCTGTGCGCGACAGGAACGTGAACGACTGCGTTATGGCGAGGCTGAAATCGACCGACAGCAGCGATTCAAACTGGCGCGGCGTTGTCGATGACGGATACTCGCGAATACCGAAAATGCCGCCGAACATCGAATGATCGGCGTCGCGGACCTCAAATGTCTCAGCGCCGATGATCGCGCGGCTCGCATAGAGCGCCGAGCCGAGACGGCCACGGACCAGAGGGCAGCGCCGATAGCGCCCTGTCATCACCTGGTTCAATATTTCCAGCGGTTCGGAGAACAGGAGGCCGCGGTGCTCATAGATGCCGACACGGCGCGGACGAACGCGCAGCAGCAGCTTTTCCAGATCGCGCACCTTGTCTTCCAGCAGCTCTAGGGCTTCCGCGATATTGGCGTTCTTGTCCTCCTGCTTCTTGCGCAGGAAATCCATCAGCTTGTCGGTCGCGTTTGCCGTTGGGCGGATCACGACCGTCATGAAAAAGCGGTTGCGGAACATGCGTTCGGCCGTCATCCGCTCATAATATTTTTGATCGAGCTTAGCGGCGAAATGGGAGCGGAACGTGCCGCCTGGATAGTCGCGCACGCGCATCCGCAGCATGTGCGTCCAGATCGAAAGCCGCTCGTCATGGATATTGCGCCAGACCCCGTTGAGGCGCGTGTGCCAATCGTTCAGATCGCGCACGTCCGAAGTCTCGAAGGGCCGCCCATCCAGTTCGAGCATGAGCATCAGATCGCCATTATCGAGGGCGACCACATGCTCATTGACATGCCGCGAATACGGCAAGAATTTCTCGGGCATTTCCTCCCGCTTGGCCTTGTCAAAAGGCACCTTCTCCGCGAGCGCGCTCTTACCGAACACCACGACCAAATCCCTTTCGCTTGATTCCGTAGAGCGGCAGCGGCGTGTAGCTCGACCCACCCCAAAAGACGCGGTTCCGGTTCGCCGCTTTGGTCCGGCCCCACAGGAAGATCAGCCGGAATGCGTTCACGTCATGCCGAACGATAAGCCGCGCCATCGCATAAAGCGCGACGGCGGCTGCGCCGCCGTAGAGAGGATTGCCCGAACCAACCAACGTGATTGCGCCCGCCATGATGATGAGCGCGCCCGCTTCAATGGGAACACCCGCCCACAAAGCGGGGCGGGTGACGGCCAAGAACAGCGGGTCTTTTGTCATTTCTTCCTGACCGTCCATCCCCGATCACCCCGTAATCGTGTCGACGATCCACGGCGCGGAGAACACGATCACCACGCCAACTACGACCGTGACGAGCATCTGCACCGAAGCGCGGCCGAGGAACCACAAAAGGCCGACGACGATGATCGCAATGATCGCCAGCGTGCGGAGCAAACCGTTGCTCAGCAGGCCGAGAATGTTGTCGGCCAGGCCTTCAAAGTTTGCCTGCGCAAAAGCCGGCTCCGCTACGAGCAGGCTTGCCAGCAGCGACAGGGGCAGCGCGCGCGCCATGAGCGGCGAGGGCTTGAAACGCGCGAGCAACGCATCGAGCCGGGATTCAGCTTTGATCTTCCAGATACGAAACATTCGACAACTCCTATCTTCGCCTTACGAACCAATCCGCGCGTGTTGGGCGCGGCCGAAAACATCCCACGCAGGCGGTGCAGGCGGTGGAGCCGCCTCCATGTTCTCCGCTGCGATTTCCGCCAGCTCCACCGGCACACGACCGGCGCCAGTGTCGCTCATGGCGGCGCTGGCGGGCTGATCGCCCACGATGACAGTCGGGATTGCGGTCGCAGGCCGACCGCTAACGCGCCGGCCTGCATTCTCCACGCGGGCGACATAGCCGTTGCGGAAACCTCTCGATTGAGAGCCTGTGTTATACATGCTGAGTGCGACCCGAAGGGCCTCTTGCGGGGTGCGACCCGTCTTGGCCGAACGGAAATTGGACAGGAGCACACGGCCTGCCGCTTCGACATTGGCGCACTGCTTGAAAACAGTGTCCCACGTCAGGCCGAGCCAACCCATGTTGCGTGAATTTATTTGGCCGAGGCCGAGATCCACGCTGTAGCCGCGCGCGACATAGGAACGTGCGGTTGCGATGGCCTCAGCCTCATTACGCGGACGGCGCGGCTGAGTGGCCACGCCGTTGACGTTGATCGCAAAAACATAGTTCGAAGATTCCGCATCGACGATCGCGGCGATCGTATGCGGTGATACCGCTGGGGCGCATTGCGCCGCCAGCGCAAGAACGGCTCCGGTTTCGAGGAACACGCTCCCGCTCCCGGTCAGTTGCGCGGCTGATAGTAGGTCTGTTGCCGCCCGTCAGTCCAAGTGACCGTCAAGCGCCCAGGCCTCCCATCATCCGGCTTCTTGTATTTGGTCTTCGCGATGCCCCCGCCCGTGCATGTCGGGAAGCTGCCGCCGAGAGCCAGCACGCGCCACAGTTTCGTGATCGGTGGAACACAGGCTGGATATTGCGTCGGACCACCCGGGTTGGAGATGCACAGCACAACCTCACATGCCCAGGTATTGTCCGACGCTACAGCGGGGGTCGATTGCACCGCAGCCCCCACCAGGGCAGTCGCGAGCGCGAAATTAAAAGCTTTCATCGCTTTCTCCCTCGTCATCGAGATTTATGCACATATCACGATGAAGGGGAAAGGGAAGCCTAAAACGCCACTTTGTTGCTACATTGTTTGTCAGGGACCAATCGGATATGGTCATCCTCATATCCGTAATCGAGCACGACATGTCGCACAGCACTTGACAGTCGCTTGTAGGTTTTAAGCGTCGGTTGCTCGAAAAGGCAGACATTCAGCCACTTATCGCCACGCCACGATACTTTGACATTGATGATCCATTCACTCGACGGCAGCTGCGCAATCTCGACCGCTTGGATCAATCCCCCAGCGGGGCGGCGGGTGGTTAGTTCGCGCTCAAGGATCGGATCATACTGCCAATCGTCGCTATGCGGCATCGTGATTTATTCCCTTTTACCGATTAGGATATGTCTATCCTCGCTTTGACGGCGAGGGCAACCCGGCTTGTCGTCTCTTGCCGTGCGCGCACATAAACGCCATGAAATGTGCGCGCACGCTTATAAGAGGGCATCGCGTGGATGGTACGCCAGACAACGGGCTCTGTTGCAAAGATTGGCGGCAGTCAGAGGTAGGCTGTCGCTCTGCGCCGATCAGGCGGCTGCTGCGAAATGGTGGTTGAGCATGCCCATGGCCTCCGTCAGCGCCGAGGGCCCAATGCCAAAAGCTCTCTCCACAAGGCGCACCTCGCCCCTGATGCCGGGCTGCAGGCACCAGGGGCGAGCCTGTCCTTTGCGCAGGGCTCGCATGACTTCGAATCCCTTGATCGTGGCATAGGCCGTGGGGATCGATTTGAAACCGCGCACCGGCTTGATCAGTATCTTGAGCTTTCCGTGATCGGCCTCGATCACGTTATTGAGATACTTCACCTGCCGGTGGGCCGTCTCCCGGTCCAGCTTTCCTTCGCGCTTCAATTCGGTGATCGCTGCACCATAGCTCGGCGCTTTGTCGGTATTGAGCGTGGCAGGCTTTTCCCAGTGCTTCAGGCCTCGCAGGGCCTTGCCCAGGAACCGCTTCGCTGCCTTGGCGCTGCGGGTCGGCGACAGGTAGAAATCGATCGTGTCGCCCCGCTTGTCGACTGCCCGGTACAGGTAGGTCCACTTGCCCCGCACCTTGACGTAGGTTTCATCCAGGCGCCAGCTCGGATCAAAGCCACGCCGCCAGAACCAGCGCAGCCGCTTCTCCATCTCCGGGGCGTAGCACTGGACCCAGCGATAGATCGTCGTATGGTCGACCGAAATGCCGCGTTCCGCCAGCATTTCCTCAAGGTCGCGATAGCTGATCGGATAGCGACAATACCAGCGCACCGCCCACAGGATCACATCACCCTGGAAATGGCGCCACTTGAAATCCGTCATCGTTCCGTCCGTCCAATCTCCGCCAAGCATGCTCAAGCTTCACGATTTTTGCAACAGAGCCAGTCAGCGTTTTCAAGCGGATCTGAAGTCACGATGGCACCGTTCTTTTTCGATACGGCCAGCGCCATTGTATTCAACCCGTTTCAGGCCGGAGGTGGCTTTGGCGACTCGGAGCTGTCTGGCAGCCCTAGTGTCGTGATGGTCCCTGACCCGACCACGTTTCGCATTTTGCCGTGGGCCGATCGTACCGGCTGGATGCTGGCCGATTTGTACATGCGCAGCGGCAAACCGTTTGCATTGAGCCCGCGCGCAATTCTTAAAAAGGCCTTGCAAGAAGCCAGCGATATGGGCTACGAATTTAAGGCCGGTCTTGAGGTTGAGTGGTACCTCACACGTATTGTTGATCCATGTCTTGAACCAGAAACGCTGGGTGGACCTGGCACACCAGCAGCACCTCCCAAGGTCATGCCGGTTGCCAAAGGTTATTCCTACTTGCTGGAAAACCACCTTGATGAGGTCGAACCGCTAATGTCCACTATCCGCGATCATGTTCTGGCTCTGGGCATGCCGCTGCGCAGTATCGAGGATGAATGGGCGCCAAGCCAGATGGAAACTACGTTTGATGTCATGAGCGGGATGAATGTGGCCGATACGATGGTGCTGTTCCGCAATGCAGTCAAGCAAATCTGCCGGCGCAACGGTTATTTGGCCAGTTTTATGTGTAAGCCAAAAATTGCCGGTTTTTATGCTTCTGGCTGGCATCTGCATCAATCTCTGAACGACAAAATAACAGGCACGAATCTGTTTGTTCCCACCGGGAACGATGCCTTGTCACCGACCGGCCTATCGTATGTGGCGGGTTTGCTTGAGCATGCCGGGCCAGCATCAAGTTTCACGACACCCACCATCAATGGTTATCGCCGTCGTCGCCCGTATTCACTGGCCCCTGATCGTATGACCTGGGGTATTGATAACCGTGCTGCCATGGCGCGAGTAATTTCCGCGCCCGGCGATAACGCCAGCCGTGTTGAAAACCGTGCCGGTGAACCCGCGGCCAATCCGTACCTGTACCTTGCATCACAAATTTTTGCCGGCCTTGATGGTATCCGGCGCCAGCTTGACCCCGGCCAACCCGTTGAATCGCCGTACGAGTCCAGTGTGAGCTCGTTGCCCGTAAACCTGTCGCAGGCACTTGACGCCCTTGAGTCTTCAAGCTTCTACCGCGAAGCCTTTGGTGACAAGTTCATCGATTATTGGCTGCATTTACGTCGTAGCGAATGGCAACGCTTTGTGGCCGCTGAAGGCGAGGTCGACATGCAGCAAGACGAGGTTACCGAATGGGAACACCGCGAATATTTTGAATTGATGTAAATGCGTAGCCGCAGCAGACACATCGCATAAGGACAGTTATGAAAAAGTTTGCATTGATATGGTGTTCCGACAACATGTTGCTGGAATATCGGGACTACATGCTGGGTCAATTATCTGACGGTACGGGGCAATGGGATGTCCTGTCTCCCGCCGACCCTAACTTTGCTGAGCAGGTAAAGGATTATGACGGTTATGTCATCAGCGGCAGTGAAAAATCGGTAGTAGATGACCTTGATGCCCCATTGACTCAACGCCTGTTTGCCTTCATTCGTGACGTCCGCGCAACTTCTGCTGCACCGGTCGTGGGTATCTGTTTCGGAGCCCAGGCTCTGGCGGCGGCACTAGATGGCCGGGTCGGGCGTAACGAAAGCGGTCAGTTTCGTCTAGGAGTGGAATCTCTGAAGTGGTTGTCGCCTTCGATCACGAGACCGAACCCACGGCCGGAAAAATGCAGGCGCGGCAGCGCGACTGTCGCGAAGAACGGCGCGCCGGCACGCTCAACGATCAGGGAGCGCCATATGTATGTCACACGTCTGATCATCCACGCGGCCATCGCCAGCCTCATGGCCAGCGGACCTGCGCTTGCGCATTCGACGGGGCCACTAGGCAAGATAGAGCATGGCTGGAAGCCAAGCCCCGAGATCAAAAGAACGGTCTCCCTGAACTTCGATTTTCACGGCGGTGGAAACTTCATCAGTTGGAGCCCCTCGGCCCGGATGACGCAGCACGAGAACCGGCAATGCATCACCGGCGCCTATCTGCTGTTCGATGTCGACGATCGGTTCGCCTTTGATATCGATGAAACGATCTTGGTCGATCTCACCTTCTTTCGTCCCGAGACTGACGGGTTCGTCTTTTCCTACGATCAGGCCGTGCAGCCGACCGCGAAAAAGGTTCGCTTCGATGCGAACAACAAGGGAAGCTGGCATACCGAGACCGTGCGCCTCGACCGCGCACGCTTCGCCAACCGGAAATATTACGGAACGGACTTTGCGGTCGGGGGGCTCGGGAGCCAGCTTCCACGATCGAATGATGGCGGCGAGGTGACGCTTTGCGACGTCAAGGTCCGCCGCGAAGCCAGCAAGCCGCAGGCGCCTTCGCCCGGGAAGTTCGCATTGCAGGTGCTTGATGAGGCCGGCCGACCGACCGCGGCGCGGGTTGGCCTCTATCGGTCCGACGGCTGGGCGCCGCTTGCGGGCCGCAGCGCGCTCACCGTTCAGCGCTACACGGAGTATACACGCAATCTCCCCATGGTCTCCGTCCCAAAGGGATGGTCGGCGAACGGCAGATATGTGTTCTTCGTCGATACGAACTATGCGGCGGACGTGCCCGCGGGCGAATATGACCTGTTCGTCATGAAGGGACCGGAGTATCGAATCCAGAAGCGCAAGGTCCGTATTGCCCCCGGAACGCCGCAGTCCATCCAGGTGAAGATGGAGCGGTGGACCGATTTGCCGAAGCAGGGCTGGCTTTCGGGTGACGACCATATTCATATCGGCCGCTCCACGCCAGCGGAGAACGACAAGATTCTCGCCTATATGCGTGCGGAAGACCTAGGGGTCGCCAATCTCCTGGAAGCGGGGAATCTCAAAGGGTCGCAGTTCAAGCAATATGGTTTCGGCAAAGAAGGGCATTATGGAAATGGCGGCCACTTCCTCGTCTCCGGCCAGGAATCACCGCGAACATCGCACCGTGGCCATTCGATCGGCCTGAATGCCAAGAAGTTCCATTGGCCTGAGAAGGACTATTTCATCTACGACGCGACATCAGACATGATCCGCGCCGATGGTGGGCTTTGGGGATACGCCCACGTCGCATTGGACATCTTCAACGTCGACTACAGTCTGGCGCTTGACGTGCCGAGAGGCAAGGTCGACTTCGTCGAAATGCTTCAATATGGCACGATGAACACGGCCTATCTCTACGACTTCCTCAACATGGGCTTCAAGCTGCTGCCGAGCGCCGGTTCCGATTATCCCTACATCGACTTCCCGGGCGCGGAGCGGGTTTACGTCGACGTTGGCGGATCGCCTTCGCCGAGCGCCTGGTTCGACGGGCTCAGGTCGCGCAGGTCGTTCATCACCAACTGGCTGTCGGCCGACTATTCCGTCAACGGAGACAAGAAGGCGACCGAATATCACATTCGGGCGGGCGATGAAATAACGGTCGACGCGGTGATCCGCGCGAATCCCGATTTCGATGCGATCGACCGCGCCGAACTCGTCGGTCATGGTGAGGTTCTGAAGCTCGTCAGCGGGACGAGCCACGCGTCCGAATTGCGGCTACTGCACAAGTTCAAGCCGTCGGGATCGATGTGGTTGGCCGTACGTGCCTATGGCAAGGGTAGAGCGCTGCTGCACACCTCGCCCATCTACGTCTATGTGGACGGCAACAAGGATTTCTCCGATCGGCAAAAGCTGGCAGGACTGGCCGACAAATATCGCAAGACCCTGGCCGAATTCCGGAATTCGACGCCGCGCCTCGAAGATGAAGCGGATCGTTTTGCAGTCGGCGACCTCATCCTGGCGCGCTGGAATGTGGTCAAGCCGCAGCTCGACAAGGCCATCGATGACGCGATCGCAATCTACGACCGGCTTGCCGCGCATTGACCCTGATCGCTGCCGCATCGGCTGATCGATTTTCTCGGCTCCGGCCGCCGATGGCTGCTCCGACATAGGGAGCAGCCATGGAGGGCCGACATTGCAAAAGTTCCAAGGCTTTCTTCACCCGCAGTGCTCTAGAATCAAACCCTTTCGGTAAAAACGATACCGTTGACCAAAATTGGACATGTGGATAGGGTTTTGGCGCGCGCAAAAAAATAACGGTGGCGGAAAAGCAAAGCCGCCCTTCGAAACAGACAAAGGGGAAGACTGTGAAGAGCGGACAACCGAAGAAAGTGCGTGAGCGGACCAAGCGGATGCTCTTGGCGACGGCCTGCCTTTCCGGCTTTGCCGGACAAGCTGAGGCGCAGGAGGCGGCGAGCGGTGCCGAAGTCGAGGGCGGCATTCAGGAGATCATCGTCACGGCGCAGAAGCGGTCCGAATCGGTCCAGGACGTGGGCATCACCATGTCGGTGCTCACGTCGGACTCGCTCGCCAATCTGAACGTTCGCGACGTGGCGGAAGTCGCGGTTAACATTCCGAACGTCCAAATGGGCTCTGTTGCAAAGATTGGCGGCAGTCAGAGGTAGGCTGTCGCTCTGCGCCGATCAGGCGGCTGCTGCGAAATGGTGGTTGAGCATGCCCATGGCCTCCGTCAGCGCCGAGGGCCCAATGCCAAAAGCTCTCTCCACAAGGCGCACCTCGCCCCTGATGCCGGGCTGCAGGCACCAGGGACGAGCCTGTCCTTTGCGCAGGGCTCGCATGACTTCGAATCCCTTGATCGTGGCATAGGCCGTGGGGATCGATTTGAAACCGCGCACCGGCTTGATCAGCATCTTGAGCTTTCCGTGATCGGCCTCGATCACGTTATTGAGATACTTCACCTGCCGGTGGGCCGTCTCCTGGTCCAGCTTTCCTTCGCGCTTCAATTCGGTGATCGCTGCACCATAGCTCGGCGCTTTGTCGGTATTGAGCGTGGCCGGCTTTTCCCAGTGCTTCAGGCCTCGCAGGGCCTTGCCCAGGAACCGCTTCGCTGCCTTGGCGCTGCGGGTCGGCGACAGGTAGAAATCGATCGTGTCGCCCCGCTTGTCGACTGCCCGGTACAGGTAGGTCCACTTGCCCCGCACCTTGACGTAGGTTTCATCCAGGCGCCAGCTCGGATCAAAGCCACGCCGCCAGAACCAGCGCAGCCGCTTCTCCATCTCCGGGGCGTAGCGCTGGACCCAGCGATAGATCGTCGTATGGTCGACCGAAATGCCGCGTTCCGCCAGCATTTCCTCAAGGTCGCGATAGCTGATCGGATAGCGACAATACCAGCGCACCGCCCACAGGATCACATCACCCTGGAAATGGCGCCACTTGAAATCCGTCATCGCTCCATCCGTTCAATCTCCGCCAAGCATGCTCAAGCTTCACGATTTTTGCAACAGAGCCCCCTGGCGATGCGTAACATCCGTTCGCGGCCCTCGCGGCCGGAAACGGCCACGCGCTGTTCGAGCCGTTTGCGGGCGCGCAGATGGGCCCGCCCCACGAGCGCAATGAACATATCGATCGCCGCATCGGTCAGTGTCGCCTCCAGCTCGCGCAGCGTCGCGAGCAGCACGACCCGCCTGCGGGCCGGGCGCATTTGCTGGAAAGCCTGTGCCGTGTAGCGCACACCCTCCCGGGCGAATTGCCCCAGGCGCGGTTCGTGGCGAACATCAGGGGAGAAAGCCGATATGCCCGTCCCACGAATCAGCGTGATCTTTTCGACGATTTCCAAAAGCGAAGCGGATGCGACACGCGGTTCTGGCTCGCGCAGCCAGGACAGACGGCTCTGCCGGTCATGCACCTTGTCATCGATCAGCGCGTCGAGTTGCTGACGCATCTCATGGCCAAGGCCGCCATCGATCGCGGCCACGAGATCCGTTTCCGCCTGATGTATCGCCTCGGCCGCCATGCGCTCCACGACGCTGACACCCGGGATCACGATCCGACGCGCGCGCATCTCATCCAGAAGCCGGCCGAGCAGCGCGCGTCCGTCGATGATGCTCGCCGCCTCGTTTGTCAGCCATGTCCGCAATTCCACGCGGTGCGGGCGGCTCAGATCGCTGAAGCCGAAGCGCGTCTTGATCGCGGCGAGCTGATCGTAGCGCGTGGGCGTGCGTCTGGCGAAATCAGCTATGACCTTTGCATCCACCCCGACCTGCTCGGCAATATGGTCGAGCATGACCGCAGGCAGCAGTTCCCCGTGGCGCAGATGCCGGCCCGGGTAGCGCAGGCAACAAAGCTGCAGGGCGTAGCCGAGTCGGGTGGCGGGCGTGCGCGCGGTGTCGATCGCGGTCATGTCCTCACCTGACAGACTATAGTGCTTCACGATCGCCGCCTCGTCGTCGGGCAACATCAGCAGGGCAGCGCGCTGCCGCGTCGTCATCGGAATCCGTCCGGGCATCTTTGAACCTCCAAAAACCACTTGCCTTTCGGCATGATTCTGAAAGAGGATTGTGAAAGACAAGAGGCCGCAGGAATCCGTTCATGCCGCACTGGCCTCCGGATACGGCCGTTTGTGAAAGGCAGGATTTGACCAGGGCACCCTATCTGATCGGCTATGCGCGGGTGTCGAAGGGTGACGAGCAGTCGAACGCCGCCCAGCGCCGCGCCCTCGACGCGGCTGGGTGCAGGCGCGTGTTCGAGGAAATTGCCAGTGGCGGGCGCTGGGACCGGCCAAAGCTCCTGGAGATGATCGGCCAGTTACGCGACAGTGACGTCGTCGTCGTCTGGAAACTCGACCGGCTATCGCGCAGCCTCAAGGATCTGCTGCACATTATGGAGCGGATCGAGGCGGCGGGCGCGGGCTTCCGCTCGCTGACCGAGGCGATTGACACCACCACGGCCGCAGGTCGCATGATGATGCAGATGGTCGGGAGCTTCGCCGAGTTCGAGCGCGCCATGATCCGCGAGCGCACCTCCGCCGGCCTCGCCCAGGCGCGCGCCGAAGGGCGGATCGGCGGACGCCGGCGCAAACTCGGCGAAAAGCAACGGCGCGAGATCGCGGAGTCCGTCATCTCCGGACGAAAATCCGGCGCCGAGATGGCGCGGCTCTATCATGTCAGCGAGCCGACCGTTTCGCGCATCGTCGCCGCGCACCGACAGACTATGGAGCTACCGGCATGAAACGCGGCCACGACCTGACCGGGCTGATGAAGTTCGCGACACGGCCCGAGTGGGCCGACGACCTGCATGACGCGCTCGACGATCATCTGGGGCCGGTTCTCACGCAGTTCGACATCGATTCCGACGAACTGCCCGGCATCATCGGGGATCACTGGGCCATGACCTTGTGGGGCTGCGCGTTCGAGGACCTGGTGACCCGCGTCTTCGAGCCCGATGGCCGCAACATCGTGGACGAATATCTCAAGCGCCGCGGATGGAACGAGGCCGGCCCCAACAAGCTCTACATGCGCGCGCTGAAGACCTCCGTCATGAGCGTCTATGAAGTCAGCGCGATCGAGCCCGGCGTCGGCTTCCTCGCGCGAGATCTGATCCGGGGCGGTGATCCCGTCCAGGTCCGCGAGCGCACCGCGTCCAGGACGCTGGGCCCGTGGGATCGGATCGGCGTGCGCATCATTCCGGTGAGCGGGCATAGGATCCTGGCAGGCGGCCTGCTGTCCTTTACAGCGGAAGCCACCAGCGCCCTTCTCGAGGCATTGCGCCTGGGACAGGGCAAGCGCGGCCCGCGCGCGAAACTAGTGATCGACGATGATCAACTGCGCGACCTGGCGCCGCTCATCTCGATGGTCTGGCTGTTCGACATCTTGCCCAGGATGCTCGAGCCTGTCGCCATCCCCACGCTGCATAACGCCGATGGCGAGGAGGTTGTTTTCCACCGTGTCCGTTTTCCGTTCACGCGGGGGACGACGCAGGCACTCATCGGCGACCGCCTCGATACCGTGCCCGCCCTGCAGCGGGAAACGTCACATTTCTGGAACTGGCTCGGCACCAGAACAAAACAGGGCAAGAAAGGCACCGGCCAGATGGCGTGGGGTGTGTCAATGGAAGACGGCACGCCGGTGCTTGGGAATCTGGAACTCAAGGGCCGCGCTCTGATCCTCTCCGTCACCTCGGCCGAACGTGCAGAACGCGGCGTTGCACTCGTCACCCAGGCGCTCGGCGCCCTGGTGGGAACACCTTTGACCGAGATCGAGACGATCGAACAGGCGATGGCTGCGCGTCAGGAAGGACGAACCGTGTCGGAGCCGGCACCGGACATCCCGGTCGAGGTCGCCACCCCGCTTGTCCACGGCATGCTCGATCGTCAATACCGGACACTCCTCGATGAGCCTGTCCCGATGCTCGGCGACAAAACGCCGCGACAATGCGCCGGCAGCAAGGCCGGACGCGACCAACTCGCCACGTGGCTAAAACATCTCGAAAATCTCAGTGGGAGACACGCTGACATCGATGATCCGATGGCGACGTACGACTTCGGGTGGATATGGCAGGAACTCGGGATCGAAGAACTGCGCCGGTGACGGCTTGACCCCGCAACGATGAAGGACATGCTGGCCGCCTGATAGACACTGGAGCCGCCTTCACCAACGGTGCCTGCGGATTTGTATTGCGCACGGCTGCTCGCAGGTGCAGCATGAGGATGCCTTTCAGGCATCCTCTCCTAAAACTATGGCCGGCCGTTGTGCCGGCCTTTTTGTGTGGCCGCGACGGCTTACGTAGCGCAATCCCTGGCAGAGAAGCTGGCGCCGACGTCCCTCAAGCTCGCCTACCGTGAATCTGTGGCCGAATAATGCACAGGGGCCTATCTGCGCAGCGGCGACACGCTGGTGGTTTGGAAACTCGACCGTCTTGGGCGCTCGATGAGCCATCTGATTGAGAAGGTCGGCGAGCTAGCGACGCGAGGTATCGGGTTCCGCTCGCTCACCGAGAACATCGACACCACCACTTCGGGCGGGATGCTGGTGTTCAACATCTTCGGCTCGCTTGCCCAGTTTGAGCGCGATCTGATCCGGGAGCGCACCCATGCAGGCCTCAAGGCCGCTCGCGAGCGAGGTCGCCCCGGTGGGCGGCGGCCAGTGGTCACACCTGACAAGCTCCGCAAGGCGCGCGAACATATCGCTTCCGGCCTCACAGTTCGCGAGGCCGCCGCGCGCCTCAAGATCGGCAAAACCGCCCTCTACAAAGCCCTCGAAGCCACGGAGAAGAACACAAAGTCCCAGCGTTCCCGGTCCGTTCGCTCTTAGCGTGCAGATAAGTCACTTTCGTGCAGTCACCCCTTGCAGGCTTCCTGCAGGCGGATGCCTATGCCGGCTTCGAGCGCCTCTACGCCAGTGACCGCGAGCCCGCGCCGATCACGCCAGTTGCCTGCTGGGCGCATGCCAGACGCAAGCTGAACGATGTCTATAAGGCCCAGTCGGCCCGAAGCTGCGATTTTGGCCATGTTGAAGAACAAAGATTGAACATGGCGATCTACCAGGCTCGCTCTTGTCCTCCAATCTCGTAAACATCGGTCTCGATCGAGCACCTGTAGCTCTCTGCGATGTTGAACATCTCTGTCTGGAGAGATGCGATCTCATCATCGAGGCTGACGCCATCGGCACCCTGATCATAGGCGACGGTCAGCGTGTAATCGCAGTTCCCGGTCTTTTGCATCTGGTAATCCCGCTCCAGCATCGCCTCAATGCGCTCGCGAGCGGGCTTTCTGCCACGACCATGCTTGTTGAAGTTCTCGATGGTCAGATGCAGGGCGATGGTGACAGAAGGCGGCTTTTCCGGCAGCCCGATCCTTGAAGGAATGACGTCAAGCGCCCGATAGACGGTCATTCTTGAGATCTTGAGGTCGCGCGCGACGCTGGCCTTGCTCGCGCCGGCGGTGATCCGGCGTCGGATTTCATCGTCATCGATGTTTTTCTTCCGGCCTTTGTAGACGCCTTCGGCGCGCGCCGCCTCGATCCCGGCGCGCTGCCGGTCCTTGATGAACGTCAGTTCCATGTCCGCGACCATGCCCAGAATGGTGATCACCATCCGCCCCATGCTTCCGGCCGTCGTCACCTCCGGCTCAAGCACCCGCAATGAGGCTCCCTTCTGGTCGAGTTCATGAACCAGATTGAGAACATCGCGTGTGGAGCGACCGAGCCGATCGAGACGCAGGACGACGAGTTCGTCATCGGCGCGCAGGAACTGCATGATCGTCTCAAGCTCCGTGCGTCCAGTGCGCGATGCGCCCGAGCCTGTTTCGGAGCGGAGGATTTCACAGCCCGCTGCCTTCAACCGGGCAACCTGGATGTCGAGATCCTGGTCGATGGTGCTGACGCGGGCGTAGCCGACGCGGGTCATGGGCAAATCCGTCACATTAGGGTGGCTTTGCCCTCGTACAGTAACATTGGTGACGGAACCACCCTTTTGTGACATGTCGTATATGTCACTTCCGATCGTCACGTTCGGGTGCACCCAAATGGTGCGAGCGGAAAGGCCCCGGTCAGGCAGCAAGCCGCCCAAAATCGATCCGGCTATTCAGATCGAGGTCGAAGCGGCCATAAGGATTGACGTGGCTGTAAATCAGCGGTGTGAGGCCGCGATAATCATCCGGCGTCATCCGGCCCGTCCATTTCGGTTCCACCAGCACGCTCTGAAGCATTCGGGTGTTCACATAGACAAGCGACGCTTGCAGCAAATGTAGCGCCAGGACCGAGAGCTGCTGCTCATCGATGCGGTTAGTGGCGATCTCGCCGCCCTTGCCGAAGAAAACGAACCCATTGGCACTGTTCCAGTTTTCAACGACATTCAGGCCTTCATGAATTTCGCGGCGGAAGGACTCCTCGCGCAGATACCGGCACAGGAAGATCGTCTTGACCGCGCGGCCCAGCTCACTCAACGCCTTGTAGGTCGGGTGCATCACCTCGGAGCGGCTAAACCGGCGCAGGATCGCCTCCGGGTCGGCGGTTTTTGTCTGCATCGCGGCTGCATATTTGACCATCTCGTCATATTGCTGCTCGATCTCATCCCAGTTGATCGGACTGGAGAGGATCGGCTGCAAGTGGGGAAGCCGCGTTCGCATGCCGACATCGGGAAGAGCCAGCTTCTGGCGAGCGATCGCTTTCAGGCGGGGTGCAAGCTCAAATCCGAGAAGCCGGCAAAATGCAAAGCCAACCGCGCTTTGGCCATGACTATCAACATATTGTCGCTGGATTTCCATGTCGGTGCAATGGCGCAGCACGCCCTCGATCATGGAGGCGACCTCGGAGGAAGAGCAGCGCTTGAGCTGGGAATAGACGCATGTCGCGCGTCGTTCGACATGCCAGTAGATCATGACGCCCCGTCCACCATAACGCGCATGCCATTCCGTCATCAGGTTGCGATCCCAGGCTCCGAACTTTGTGGAATCTGACGCACAGGCCGTGCCGGCGTCCCCCCAGACTGCAGCATTGCGGATTGCCAGGGTCGCATTCGCAACCCTGGCACACGCCTCCTTGAGCGCCGCGGCATGAACGAAGCGGCGATGGACATGCAGCAGCTCTTCATAGCTGACATCGGGGGTGGCGCCGGCGATCCGCTTGAGCCCGGCATTCGTTCCCAGGCCGTAGAGGCATAGCAGGAGACGTTGATCCAGCGCGGTTTTCGGCAGTGCAACACGCGAGGCCGATGTTTCGAACGCTTCGAGAAGTCCCGTATCAAGGGCAGCCTCCTTCAGTACGTCGAGCAGCCCGGTCATCGGCCAGCGTTGGCCGATCTCGGTCTTGATCGAGGCGAGACCCCTGGGTTCGGGCAAGGGTTTGAACGGGGTGAGAGATATACGGTTCTCGCCGCGCCACAGCAGCCGAACCTTGTCGTTCCGGGGAATATTGGCATTGAGGAGCAACAGTTCCTGAGCAAGCTCTTCCCGGATGGCGCTTGAAAATGCACGCGCATCCGCCGTCAGGTTCAATCCTGTGTAATATGCTTCTCGCCGCGCATCGAAGTCCTTGGGAAGATCGTCATCGGGATTGCGGTATCGGTCCGCCCCGACAACCCAGATTTCCTTAGAACGGATGCGATCGCGCAGTTGCGCGAGGACACAAAGCTCATAACTGATCCGGTTTACGCGCCCCTCTTCATCAATGACGGAACTGCGCCATCTCGCCGGAATGACCTCGTCGACCGGCACTGCGTGCGGCGGCACGTAGCGGCATCCATCATCCACTTTGCTTCTGATCCAGTCCAGGGCCGCCAGCACCGGACGCCACACGGCGTTGTTCGACCGGAACTCCAGTGCCGAAAGCAGGCTTGGCAGCATACGGCGATAATGATTGGCCCATGACCTCCGCATCACCTTGTAGATCCGCCGATCCAAGGCGCCCTTTGCCTGGCTTTCCTTGATGATCGCCGCCAGTTTGTCCTTGCCGGCGATTGGGAAAATGACATCGCAGATGCGCCCGGATGGATCGTCGATCGAAGCGCTGGCAATCTCGACCAGGAGTCGCTCCTTGCCATAGACCCGCTCGATGTCTTTCGCGATATCGCCCACCACCTTGCGTTTCGAGCGCGATCCGATCTTATGGACCGTCTCGATCAGCAGGTCGACCATCGCATCCGTAAGCTGAGCTTCCCGCGCCATCAGATAAACGGCATAGAGCCCGAGCTGGCGCGCCGGTACATGCCGGCGCATCTCCGAGGCTTTCTCGCCGGCAACCCGGCGAACGATCTGATCGACCCATGCCTTGCCCGTGACCGATAGGAAATCTCGGGGAAGAGCAAGCCGTTGGATAAAGGCGAGTTTGGCGGTCACGCCAAGAATGTTTTCGAGCGTCGCCTGACCTGCATCCCCCTTCATCGTGTTGAAGCCGGTCGGGCCATCGGGATCGGCGAGCGAGGCTTCCAGCAAGGCGACCGCATCCGGCGCAAGCCGATCGCGGACTCGGGCCAACAGGGCCTCCAGATAGAGGTGTCGTTGCGAACGGACGAGGCGTTCCAGCTCCTTGCGCGACGGCCCATAGATACGGCGGTCGCGGCACCACAGGAAAACATGCTCGAGCATGGCATTGATCGGCTGCCCGCCCGCACAAAGATCGTCGGAAATCCACCTCGACAACGCCCTGCGATCCGTCTGCGTCATACGGCGGAACCCGAGATGCCGCAAAATCTCCGCGCAATGCCGGCGGGCGGTGCGCCCGGAAAAATCATAGTGGTTCACGGATTTGGCATCGAGACCAAGTTGCTCCGCCAGATACAAGACACCGTCGGAGGGTATCGACGCATGATCCGGCACAAAGAAGCCATGCCCGGCGAAAAATCTAAGCTGAACCGCCAATCCCAGTCGTGCCGTCTCCGCTTTGCCGGTCACGAACGCGATGTCCGAAAAACTCAGGCTCCAGGAGCCGATCAGATCCCCACTCGAAACGCCAAGGCTCATAACGCCGCTCCCTTATCGGAGCGGAACGTCGTTCCTCGCATGGGCGATCGTCAACAACAACCAGCCCGTTCCCGACGTGTTCTCCAAGATGACCAAAATCGCAGCTTCGGGCCGACTGGGCCTATAAGGCGGATCCGAACTCGGCTGCGTTCCAAGGCTTGCACATGATCGGGGAGCTCTACGATGTCGAGCGGCAGATCGTGCGTGAGCCGGCGGATTTTCGTCGCAAGGCTCGTAAGCTCTCGAAGCTCAAGGCGCTGGATTTCTTCGCCTGGGCCGACGAGGTGCTGTCCAGGGCATCGGCCCGGTCACCGTTGGCCGACGCGCTGCGCTATGCGGCGAAGCTGAAGCCGCAACTGCTCGCCTACACCGACGACGGCAGGCTGGAGATCGACAACAATCCGGCGGAGAATGCCCTCAGGGGTATATGCCTTGGCAGGAAAAATTGGCTTTTTGCAGGCGCCGACTGCGGCGGGGAGCGCGCCGCTGCCATGTATTCACTGCTTGAAACGGCCAAACTCAATGGCGTCAATCCGCAGGAGTGGCTTGCCGATGTGCTTGATCGCATTGGCAAGGGGCATCCGATCAACCGGATCGATGAACTTCTGCCGTGGAGATGGCAGGCATCGCAGGTCTAAATCTGCTTGGAAGTGGTGTCGCTCCCAGCTTAATGTCATCTGCACCCGCCATTCCTATGAATACCAAGGCGTTATGATCGAGTTCTACACGTGATGATCGTTTTGAGATTGCGGAAAGTGACCGAAGCAGACCCGACGCGAGATTGGGTTCCGGCCGAACACTACGATATTGTCTTTGAAGGTGAGGTCGTCGGATCCATTCAACTTCGCCTTGGAAATACCGAATATATGCGGCTGTACGGTGGTCACGTTGGTTACGGCATCGAACCTCAGCATCGCGGTCATGGATATGCCGCCGCAGCACTCAAGGAACTGTCTTCAATCGCACAGCGCCATGGTTTTCAGGAAATCTGGATTACCTGTCGGCCTGATAATATTGCTTCGTGGCGTACTCTTGAAAAGGCCGGTGCGACCTATGAAGGAACGGTCGACGTTCCATTGGACAGCGATCTTTATGTGCGTGGAGATCTGCAAATGCGTCGGTATCGACTCGTGATTGGTGCGAAGGAAACGCTGCCTGCCGGGTAGATCGTTCGTGTCGGCCAAGGCCCCAAAAGGGGCGGTTACCAAGCGTGCGTGCGCCGCAAAGACGACCTACAGCGGACGCTTACCTTTCCACGCTATGCCCTCTATAAGCGCGACAGAACGCCCCCTTATTCAATGCGATGTTATGGCACGACCTAAACGACAGGAAGATCCATTGCTGCCGGTCCCGCTGCCAAAGCGGCGTCCGAGCCGCGCGAACACGCGCAACCTTGCTGCTTGGGTGAAACCTGAGCTTGCAGCTGAGATCAAGGGATTGGCTGAACGCGAGCAAACGTCTGTCGCGGCCCTGGTCGAAGAGGCGACGATCAATCTCTTGAAGACGCGCGGGATCGATTATCCTGACTATCTGCGCCATTACCGCAAAGCGGGATAAGTCCGCATCATAAGCGTGTGCACACGCTTATTCTTGCCAACTCCTGAAACTTGAGCCAGTTATGACCCGCTGATTCCGTCTTGGAGTCGGTGATTCATCTGTTGTGCGCGGGGTGGCTCCCCGTCTGCAACGGGCAACAAAAAACCCTCGCTTGGCTGAGCGAGGGCTGTTTGTGCCACCGAAGTGGGCGATTGCTTAACCCCTTTATCGGTGGCGCTGCGGCGAAAGTCAATCCTGAAAGCGTGCTTTCGGGAGCGATGGCGCTTGGCCTCGCGGGACCGACGAAGGGAGGTCCGC
>NZ_CP084410.1:0-59317 GCF_024611135.1 Sphingobium sp. CFD-2
GGCCATGGGCATGCTCAACCACCATTTCGCAGCAGCCGCCTGATCGGCGCAGAGCGACAGCCTACCTCTGACTGCCGCCAATCTTTGCAACAGAGCCGCTTCGGCCTCAAAGCCAAATACATCGACGACACGCACGCAGACACGGCGGGGGCCATCTTTCTTAGGAAGGCCGGTGAGCCGCGCCGTAGTGATGACGCGATAAGCGTCGGCATCGTTGTCGGTGTTTCCGCGATAATCCTGCCATACGGAGCGGAACACCTCGCCGTCATAGTCAGGATCGACGCTCCAATACTCTATCAACGCCAGTGGGTCGGCGTTGATGACCTTTTGCAGCTTCTCGCGGTTGGCCTCGTCAAGGTTCAAAGCATCGGGTGATAGCAGCACATAGTTGGCGATCGAAACAGAAAGGGCTTCGTTGTCGCCTTGACGGTCACGAGCAATTGAGCCGAGCTTGAGATATTGCAGAGACGAGAAACGGACCTCGTCTGCCTTGAGCTTGTGGCCCTTCTTTTTCAGCCGGTCGAGCAGATCGGGCGGGATCACGAGCACTTCCAGCCGGTCGCCCTGCCCCAATGCCTCAATATCATGGCCGATCGTGGGCGAGAAATTCCATCCCAGGACAACAACCCTATCCCATCCGCCCATGAGGTTGTCGCGGATTTCAATAGCACGCCGTAACGTGGCGAGGCCGGTCATTTTGTTGGGGCTGTCAGCTAGGACGAGCGTTTTGCTCCCCTGAACCCGGCCCATGTTCTTGTTTGGATTTTCCTCGACGGGCAATGGAAGTGCGCCGTAGAGGCCGAGCACAATTTCGGCGAGATCACCTATGCGGAAGCGGCTCCCCATCGTGGAGCGCATCTGTTCAACCTGATAGTCGCCAATGTGTTGATAAAGAAACGGCTTAGCATCGAGGTCGATGAGCCGCTTTCTCATAATCATGCAGGCTGGCTTGCCTATATCTGATACAACCCATTTGCGGTTATTTGCTTCAGCTACGGCCGCGACTACTCCAGAGCCGCCAAAGAAGTCGGCAACTATGGAACCCGGTTTTGAAGCTGTTTTCACGATGCGCTCAATGAGTGGCCACGGCTTTTCAGTGTCGTATCCAACCCTTTTGCGCCCATCGACAGGATAACGGCCAGCAATAGCCATCACCCACCAATCTTCAGGAATTTTCCCTTTTTCTTCTAAGCTGTAGTCGTCCGCTATAAATCCAGAACCTTCTAGTCCGGACTTGAAGTTACCAAGCGTCTTCTCGCTGTGCTTCTCACGAATGTCTTGGTCCTGGAATATCCATTCATCGGATTTTGAATACCAAAATATTGTATCATGTTTTCTGTTGTATTGGCGCATGCCCGGCGATCCGGGTCCATGATAGCACCATACAATTTCATTTCGGAGGTTTTGCTTTCCGAAAATCTCATCCATCAATATTTTTACATAATGACCAACGTGCCAGTCAATATGTGTAAATATTGATCCAGTTGGACTAAGTAATTCTCTCATTAGTGCGAGTCGAGGTACCATAGAACGCAGATATGAGAATGCGCCGTCGCGCCAAGTATCTGTATATGCAAATTGCTCGATAATGGTTGGTTTTTGACTTATGAGCACATTTCCGGTTTCGTCATCAAACGATGGCAGCTTAACCGATGTTCTGTAATCGGCTTTGCTGTCAAATGGAGGATCGATATAAATTAGGTCTATTTTCCCTCTAAGCGATTCATTTTCTTCGGTTCCAGCAAGTAGCGCGGCAATCGCGAGAAGATTGTCACCGTAAATCAATCGACTGACATGATCGGTTGGAGTGTTTTTCACTCCGGAAAACAGGTTCTTCCAATCTGTATCTTTCGATGGAATAACAAGCTCTCGCGTTTGGAGCCCGAGGCGATAGTTACTCTCGGCACGCTCTATGACGCGCTCCGCTTCCTTCTTGCCTTCCGCGACGATTGACGGAAGTTGTTCTAGTAAACTTTTCATGCACAAGCCCCTTGCCCGCACCGCTCGGCGCGGCTGTATTCGTATTGTTGCCGGATCAGATCAAAGCCGCTTGCGGATCGAGCGGCTTTCCCTTGAAGGGCGCGACGTTGATCTCCCCTTCCCGCTTGCGGGCCTGGGCAATGTCATAGCTGTTCTGCATCCGCATAAGCGTATCCATCGACACGCCGAAAGCCTTTTCGACCCGGAGCGCCATTTCCGGGGAAAGATGCGCGCGCTCGTTCAGCACGGCCGACAATGCCGCCCTCGTAACACCTAGAACTTGCGCCGCGCTCGTGACCGAAAGGCCAAGAGGCTCGATGATCTCACTTTTGACGAAGCCGCCGGGGTGGGCGGGGTTTTTCATACGGATGCCCTGCATCGCACTCATAGCCACCTCCTAGTGGTAATCTTCATAGTCGAGGTCGATGATCTCGATTTCGGTTTGGTCGATCCGGAACGTGATCCGCCAGTTCTTGGTGACGAACAGGCTCCAGGTGCCTTTTCGATCTCCGGTGAGCTGATGGGCCTTCCAGCTCGGGACCGTGCGCAGCTCGTCTTCCCGCTCCATATCTTGGAGGAAGGTGACGATGCGACGGACTTTCGGCACTACGGCCGCCTGCAAGCCGGTGGCGTCATCATCAACGATGAATCGGCGCAACCCCTTATGGACCACGTTTCGGATTCTCATGTGGCGTCACTATCAAGCTAAGCGTATAGTGTCAAGTGACGCTATACGGCGGCGTCACCTCATAGCCTTGTCGCGCAAGTCGTAAAACCTGCAACAGATCGGCCGCCCCCGGAAAATCAGGGCTTTTCGTGTCGCATGTCTTTGTCGCAAGTGGTAGAAAACTTGCGACATGATTTGCGACAGGGGGAAGCCGTGAGCAGCCGACCAGATTCCGACGCCGGCCGCGTGTTCATCGGCTATGCCCGCGTTTCGACTCGCGGCCAGGACCTCGATGCGCAGCGGGCCGCCCTGGGTGCGGCCGGCTGCGTCCGCATCTTCGAGGAAAAGGCTTCCGGGGCGAAGCGGGATCGGCCCGAGCTGGCGCGGATGCTCGACCATCTGCGTGCCGGCGACGTGGTGACGATCACCAGGCTAGACCGCCTCGCCCGATCGACCGGCGACCTTCTGGCGATCGCGGAGCGGATCAAGGAGGCCGGCGCTGGCCTGCGTTCGCTGGCCGAGCCGTGGGCCGATACCACGACGCCGGCGGGGCGCATGGTGTTGACCGTGTTCGCCGGCATCGCGGATTTCGAGCGCAGCTTGATCGTGGAGCGCACGAGCGCCGGCCGGATCGCGGCGAAAGCCCGAGGCGTGAAGTTCGGCCCCTCCCCTGCCCTGTCGGCCGAGCAGATCGCCCATGCCCGCCAGCTTATCCATGACGACAAGAAGCCGGTGGCGGAAGTCGCCCGGCTCTTGGGCGTGCATCGTGCCACGCTCTACCGGGCGCTTGAGAACGCATTGACGTGAATACGCATTGACGTAACCACGTTTAGTTGCCGGCCCTAGAAGTAGTGCCTTTCGCGGTTCCTTCCGCAAGGGATTGCAGAATCGGGCGAGTTCGTCCTTACTGCTAAGAATGAAGCGCGACTCGGAAAGGATTCGGAAGGGCTCTGTTGCAAAAATCGTGAAGCTTGAGCATGCTTGGCGGAGATTGGACGGACGGAACGATGACGGATTTCAAGTGGCGCCATTTCCAGGGTGATGTGATCCTGTGGGCGGTGCGCTGGTATTGTCGCTATCCGATCAGCTATCGCGACCTTGAGGAAATGCTGGCGGAACGCGGCATTTCGGTCGACCATACGACGATCTATCGCTGGGTCCAGTGCTACGCCCCGGAGATGGAGAAGCGGCTGCGCTGGTTCTGGCGGCGTGGCTTTGATCCGAGCTGGCGCCTGGATGAAACCTACGTCAAGGTGCGGGGCAAGTGGACCTACCTGTACCGGGCAGTCGACAAGCGGGGCGACACGATCGATTTCTACCTGTCGCCGACCCGCAGCGCCAAGGCAGCGAAGCGGTTCCTGGGCAAGGCCCTGCGAGGCCTGAAGCACTGGGAAAAGCCTGCCACGCTCAATACCGACAAAGCGCCGAGCTATGGTGCAGCGATCACCGAATTGAAGCGCGAAGGAAAGCTGGACCGGGAGACGGCCCACCGGCAGGTGAAGTATCTCAATAACGTGATCGAGGCCGATCACGGAAAGCTCAAGATACTGATCAAGCCGGTGCGCGGTTTCAAATCGATCCCCACGGCCTATGCCACGATCAAGGGATTCGAAGTCATGCGAGCCCTGCGCAAAGGACAGGCTCGCCCCTGGTGCCTGCAGCCCGGCATCAGGGGCGAGGTGCGCCTTGTGGAGAGAGCTTTTGGCATTGGGCCCTCGGCGCTGACGGAGGCCATGGGCATGCTCAACCACCATTTCGCAGCAGCCGCCTGATCGGCGCAGAGCGACAGCCTACCTCTGACTGCCGCCAATCTTTGCAACAGAGCCGTCGCTTCGCGCTTGATGAGAATATCGGCCAGGAAGCCATAAGCCTCCCCCCATGCCGCGAGCACCTCGTCGGTTGCGGCTTCCCCCAGCACATCCCTGATTGCCGGAAGCAGTGCGGCGGCTACGGCCGGATAATGTTCGGGCTTGATGTGCGTCTCGACATGGCGGGCGGCCATGCTCTCGATCGCGGGGCGCAGGACGCTCAGCTTGTCGACATTCTGCGCAAAGGCGAGAATCGCGCCGGCAAGGCGCTTGGGCTGTTCGCCTGATTTCTGCGCGGCCTGATCGAACAACGCCTTCATCTCGGGATCGACGAACAGGCGCTCATACATGCGCGATGTGATTTCCAGCCCGTATTTCTGAAGCGCCGGTGCGGTTGATTTCACGATTGCCATGGTCTCGCTAGAGAGCGTTGCGGTCATGCGCTGTTTCCTTGAAGCGGCGTGATGCCAGTTGTGAAACACCAGCCGGGCAGGCCGGTGCGGATGGGATGAATAAGCGGCTATAGGGGATCAGTTATGTGCGGATCGGCGCGAGGCGACTTCGCCCGTAGCGGCTGCCCGCCACTTCTTCTCAATATTCCCGCTCAAGATCTGCGCCCCCAAACATGTACTGTGGATGCATCTATACTGCCGGTTTAAAAGATGCAACAACAATGCATATATTTGGACAGGGGCAATTTGCGCCCCCAATCGGAGATCGCATGCGGCTGACGCTCTATACGGATTATGCCTTGCGCGTGCTGCTATATCTGGCGGCTCGGCCAGAAAAACTATGCTCGATCGCGGACGTTTCTGGCGCGTATCGCATTTCGCAAAATCATCTGATGAAGGTGGTCAATGATCTCGCCAACGCCGGCTACGTCGCGAGTGTCAGGGGGAGATCCGGCGGCATCCGTCTGGGCGCCCCACCGGAAAGCATCAATATCGGCGCGGTGATCCGCCATACCGAGGATGGTTTCGATCTGGTCGATTGCGGGAGCTGCGTGATCGCCCCGGCTTGCGGCTTGACCGGAGTGCTGAGCGAAGCGCTGGATGCATTCCTGGCCGTGCTGGATCGCTATTCGCTCGCCGATCTCATGGCGAAGCGTCTCGACATGCGAAGGCTGTTTGAGTTTGAGGAGTATGAAGAAGCAGGAGAGCACGCGCCGGGATAAGATGGCGCTAATCATCGGATTAACGTCCTTTCCGTCATGTCGAGCGAGTGGAATATGGCCCTGCTTTTCTCAACCCCGGAGCCAATCCATGTTTCTCTCTCGCCGTGACACTCTCCTGCCGCTGGCCCTTGGCGCCGCGTTTCTGGTGACAGCGGGCATCGCCCAGGCGGCGCCCCCTGCCGTCGGCACCCCCGTCAAGGATGGCGCGCAAAATGCGCGGCAAGAAACGATCGATCCCTATCGGCCTCGTTTCGGCAGGACCCGGCCTGTCATCGCCGTGATTGCGGCAAATGCTGGCACTGAGCTTACGGATTTCGTGATTCCGTTCGGCGTTTTGTCGGCGTCCGGGTCCGCCGATGTCATCTCGGTGTCGATGCTGCCGGGGACGGTGAAGATGCTTCCCGCCCTGCATCTGCGCACGCAAATGACCGTCGCACAGTTCAACGCCAAATATGCGCAAGGCGCCGACTATGTCATCGTTCCTGCCGTACGCAACGACAAGGATCCCGCCTTGCTTTCCTGGCTGAAGGGCCAGGCGCGTAAAGGCGCTTCGATCGTCAGCATCTGCAACGGCGCGATCGCCGTCGCCAACACCGGCTTGATGGACGGTCATCGCGCGACGGCGCATTGGGGCAGCGAAAGCAGGCGCGCGGCGAGTTACCCGGCCGTTCGCTGGGAACGGAACATCCGCTATGTGGCGGATCGCAAGATCGTCTCCAGCGCGGGCATCAGTGCCTCGATTCCAATCTCCATCGCGCTGGTCGAGGCGATTGCCGGCCATGATCGCGCTACCGCACTCGCGCGGGAGATCGGCGTCGCCGATTGGGGTTCGCGACACGACAGCGACGCCTTCCAGCTCCAGGGGAATGAAAAGCCTCGATCGATGGCGGACAAGATGGAGGGCGGAGACAGCATCGGCGTGCCCGTTACCGCCGGGATCGACGAAGTGGCGCTAGCGCTGACGGCCGAAGCCTATACGCATACGGGTCGCGGTCAGGCGGTCGCCATCGCCTCGAACCTCGAACCCGTGCGGACGCGGCACGGCCTCCTTATCATCCCCGATCGGATCGCAAACGCCGCGCCGCCGCTCGCCCACACTCTGCCGGCGATCCCGGACGGCCCTTCGGCACAAGCGCTGGACAAGGCGCTTGCCGCGATCGACGCCGAATATGGGCGCGCGGCGGCCTACTCCGCCGCTCGCGTGATGGAATATCCCGCCTTCGCGAAATAATCGACGCCCCCTCGCCTATTTCTGCCGATCCGCTGCTCTCGCCGAGCGGCGGATCGCTTGGGGCGGATATCCGAAGACGCGGATGAAGCTTTGCCGCATGCGATTGGGATCGGTGAAGCCGACTTCGCGGGCAATCACCTCCAGCGATTCGCGCCCATCCTCAACCCTGGGCCGGGCCGCCTCCGCCCTCAACCGATCCACGGCCTTGGCCGGCGTGATCCCGGTCGCCGCGAGAAATGCCCGTCCAAATTGCCGCACGCTGAGATTGGCGACATCCGCGAGCTTCTCCACGGGCAGCGGGTCGGCCAGATGCTCGCGCGCGAAGCTGAGCGCGTGGCGAATGCGGTCGGCATCCGGCTCATGTTCGAGAAGCGACGAATATTGGAGCTGCCCGCCCGGACGGCGATAATAGACGACCAGCGTCCGCGCGATCGACCGGGCGACCTCCTTGCCGAGATCCTCCTCGATCAGCGCGAGCGACATATCGATGCCCGCCGTGATCCCCGCCGAAGTCCAGATCCCGGAGTCGTTGATGTAGATGCGATCGCCGTCGACGCGAAGGCTGGGATATTGGGCCTGTAGCTTGGCCGCCCACTGCCAGTGCGTGGTCGCGGTCCGGCCGTCCAGCAGGCCCGTCGCCGCCAGCAAAAAAGCCCCGGTGCATACGCTGGCGGTGCGCCGCGCGCCGAGCGACGCGGATCGGACATAATCGATCAGGTCCGGCGCTATCGGCCCGGGGACGGCGCCCCCGCCGACGATGATCAAGCTATCCAGTGGATCCCGCACCACGGGTTCCGTGATCACGGTGAGCCCGGCCGCGCTCGCGACGGGGCCGCCGTCGATCGACATTACCGACGTGCGATAACTGCCCGGATTGCCATATTCCGCCCATTGGAAAGCCTCGAGCGGCCCGCTCAAGTCGAGCAGATCGAAGGACGGATAGACGAGAAATCCTATGTGCCGGGACATGGCTGCAATCATCGAATCATGACCTTTTCAGCCATGAAAAGCCGAACGCGACGCCCGATGTCAAGCTGGGCTGGCGCCACTGCCGGTCGATCGACGTGAAACAGGCGGCACATCGCTAAATGTGCCGCCTGTTATATGTCTTGAATTCAGGGATTGGAGGAACAATCCCGTCTGGTAGCTATCAGCAAATGCGGCTTTCCTGCCCGCCCAGATCGATCCCCGCACCCTCGTCGCGGATCGACAGGTTCAGCACATCACCGGGCTGGAGGAACTTCGCGCTTTTCTGCATTTCGGCGGTGAACTGCTCCCGCCGCGCCGCATCGTTCAGCAAATGCTCGCGCAATATGCCCATGATCGCCGGGCTGCCCTGAGCGATGACGCCGCCGGGGGTGCCCGTCAGGATCATGTCGCCCCGCCGAAGATCCATCAGCGAAGAAAGCTCTGCGACAGTATCGCCGGGCTTGTGGATGAATTGCGCCGACGATCCTGTCTGGCGCCGCTCGCCATTCAGGTCGAGCGTGATCGTCAGCGAGGTGAGCGCCGCGGCCACTTCGGAACGAGCGAGCAGATACAGAAGCGGCCCGGTCGGGCAGAAACCACGATAGCTCTTGCCGCGATACCACTGCATGAACCCCGCGCCGAACATCACGTCGCGCGCGGATACATCGTTGCACAAGGTGACGCCCGCGATGAAATCGCCGACATTGGCATCGGTGATGCTTTCAGCGGCAGAGACATCGCGGCGCAGCACCACGCCAATCTCTACTTCATAATCGAGCAATTCCACGCCAGCCGGTGTCTGGATGTCGTCATAAGGGCCGGAAAGCGAGGAGGATGCCTTGAGGAAAATCAAATTCTCCTTGCGCTCATGATGCCCCGCCTCGGCGGCAAAATGCGCTGGAAAAGGCGGGCAAGCACATTTTCCACCAGCCAGGCGAGCCGAGGGCTGCTCGGCAGATTCTCCTGCAGCATGAAATGGTGGAACTGCGGATGTTCGATCGTGAAACGCAGGAAGGTTTTATATTCTATCCGCACCCGCTCCATTGCCGGCATGTCAGCATCGTCGGGAATATGGAGATGCCAAATACCCTCCAGTTCGGCGAACAGGTCGAGCGCGACCGCCTTCCAGAGCGCGTCTTTCGATCCGAAATGATAGACTACGAGCTGCTGCTTGACGTCGGCGCGCGTCGCAATGTCGCGGGTGCTGGCGCCTTCGAAGCCCTTGGCGGCAAATTCGGAAAGTGCGGCGCTCAATATGCTCGCACGCGTGTCGACCGCCCGTTGCTGCTCCTTGCGCTGCCGTATCTTCGGCGCCGAAGCCTCCGCCTGCAATTCGCCAGTAGCCATTTCGCGAACACCCATCCCAAAGCCAATTCAAAAAGCTGAGGCGTTGATCAAATGCGCGTTTGTGGATCAACTGACTACCCCCTATTCGGCTTTCTGATGCAGGAAATCATTGCGCTGGCAGGCCAAGATATCCCATCGCCTGTCAGCGTGCACACTCCAACCCTCCATTTTCCGCGCCTTCACCAAGAGAGCCGATGACCACCATCATAAAAACCACAGCACGTCGCAGAGGCCGCCCGGCCGCCGATTCGGAACCAATTGCAGCGCGTGAAGTGTTCCTGGATGCCGCGTTGGAGGCCTTCGCCGACCTCGGCTATCATGGCGCATCGATACGGGAGCTTACCCGGCGACTCGATGTAAGCCACGGCCTGATCCATGCGAAATTCGGCTCCAAGCTGGATTTCTGGAAGGCATCGGTGGACCATGGGATGCAGCGCCTGGTCCAGCAAATCGAGAAAGCCGCCTTCACCGGCAACCCGGACGCAACTCCGGAGCAACGGTTGAAAGACGTGTTCGTCTCGCTCCTGATGGTGCTCGACCAGGCCCCAGCGATTTTGCGGATGATGAACCATGAGGGCATTCAGGAAAGCGAAAGGCTGGATTATATTATCAAGAGGTATATGTTGATCGGCACATTTCCGGGCGACATCATCATCGAGGAAGGTGTAAAGGCGGGCTTGTTCCGTAATGTGTCCAAGCCTGTCATATTTTTTCTGATCGCACACGGCGGCGGATCGATCTTCAGCTTGCGGGCACTGGCCTCCAATTTGGGAATCCCGCCACTCAAAACGAAAAAAGCTCGGCAATTGCAAGCTGAGGAAATCGCAGATACGCTGATCCGCGGTCTCCTTATATAGGCGCTGCGGATCCTCCCGGCCGGGAAAGGCGAGGCCGGATGGCGGAAATGACGCAGGTCGCCGAAATATTTATCCGTGACAAAACTTGTCAGTTGACAAATACAGTGGCTCGCAACGATAAGGGACGCCTGCCTTATTAAATGGCTCCTGAAAGCCAGCACGCGAAGGATTGGATGTCAATGGCAATTACCAAGCAGGAGCTTGTTGAGCGCGCACGCGCCATCGCTCCCGGCATCGCCGCTCGGGCCCAGCAGACCGAAGTGCAGCGCAAGCCACATGACGATAATATCAAGGAAATGGTCGATGCTGGCCTGATGCCGGTATTGCTGCCCAAGCGTTGGGGCGGCCATGAATTGGGCCTCGATGCCCATATGGAAATAGTCGAGGTCATCAGTTCGGCCTGCATGTCCACCGGCTGGATCGCCGGTTTCTACATGGGCCATCATTTTTACGTCACCAAGTTCAGCGAGCGCGCTCAGGCGGACGTTTTTGCCGACGGCCCGACCTGCCTGCTGCCCGGAACGACCAACTCGCTGATGAAGGCCAAGAAAGTCACCGGCGGCTGGGAGATTTCGGGCCGCGCGACCTGGGGTTCCGGCATCATGCATGCCACATGGGCACTGGTCGGCGCCGACACTGACGACGGCCGGCGCGTATTCCTGATCCCCGCTTCGGACACGCGGTTCGATGACGTCTGGTTCATGAGCGGCATGGCCGGTACGGGCAGCAACGACATCGTGGTCGATGGCGCGTTCGTTCCCGAGCATCGCGGACTGCTGATGGAATCCTTCATGGCCGGTCCGACCGAAGGCTCGCGGATCCACGAAAATCCATTTTATTCGATGCCGCTCATGCCGTTTATCTACAATGAGATCGCCGGCTTCTTCAGCGGCGGACTCGCCGGGGCCGTTGATGCTTTCGAGACGACGATCAAGAAGCGGGTCATCACCCACAGCGAGCAGGCCACGCGGGAGCGGCCGCAAAACCATATCCAGCTTGGCAGCGCCATCGCCAGTTCGATCGTCGCCAAGGAACTTGCGCGCAGCATCGTGCGGCAGACGATGCCGCTGATCGGCGGCGAGTTCGATCTGGAAACCCGCCTCCGCCTGAAGGCCCAGGCCGGTTTCCTCGCCGATCACTGCCGCCGGACGATCAACGAGATGATGAACCGGTCTGGCGCCACGAATTTCCAGTCCAGCGCACCATTGCAGCGCTTCTTTCGCGACGTGAACACCGTCGCCATCCACGCCTATTGGGATTGGGAAGTGGCGTTCGAACAACTCGGCCGTCACCGCGTGGGCCTCGCGCCGAATAATCCACTGGTCTAATACTATTAGCCGCCCATCGAGCGGTGATCGGATAACAATAAGCCATTTTGGGGAGAGTAAAATGAACGTCAAATATTTTGCCGTAGCACTTCTTCTGATTTAATTCACGGAGACTATTCATGGCTGCTTTCGATGCGCCCTATAAGCTTGGAACTTTTTCCGCTGCAGGCTGCGCCCCCTTTCCCGGAGTGATCCTGGCTTCGGGGAAGGTTATCGCGCTATCGGCAATCGGCCGGATCGCCCGGCAGCCGCTCGTCGGCACTTCGGATTTGCTCGAATTCATTCAACATTGGGAATGGAACAACCCAATTCTATCGGCGGCTGTCGAGGGTATCGAGCAGGCGGCCGGGTCGCCCAACTTTGCGGATGTATCGTCCCTTCAGATCCATGTACCGTTCGTGCCCGGTAGCCTGGTTTGCGCCGTCGCCAACTATCGCAAGCATGTGGTGGATTTCTACGAGGATCCGGCCGAGCGCGCCATTTGGGAAGAGCGCATGGACGCCAAGGCGCGCAGCAACCTCTCTTTCGTGTTCAGCAAGCCGGTTTCGGCGGTGGTCGGTCCGCAAGCGGATGTCGCGATACCGGATGACGTCAAGATGCTCGACTGGGAAGTCGAACTGGTCGTAGTCATCGGAAAGGAAGCGCGCCGCGTGAATCGGGCCGATGCGCTGGGCTATGTCGCGGGATATACGGTTGGAAACGACCTGAGCGCGCGCGATTTCCTGGCGCGCGATGATCTTCAGCCGGGCATGCTGGATTTCTGCGGCAGCAAGGGCAATCCCGGTTTCAACCCGATCGGCCCGTTCATCGTGCCCGCGCAGTTTGTACCGGATCCGCAAAAACTTTCGCTTCGGCTGAGGTTGAACGGCGAGATCATGCAGGATGAAGGCTCGGAATTGATGATCGACAGCGTCGCGAAGCTGATCGAATATTCGTCGTCCCGCATGGTTTTGCGGCCGGGCGACATGATCATGACGGGTTCTCCTTCAGGCAACGCCAAATCGCATGACAACCGCTATCTGAGGGTTGGCGATATTGTCGAAGCCGAAGTCGACGGGATCGGGACGCAGCGCATCCGCTTCGTAGCCGAAAAATAAATAAGCGGCACAGCGTGCAGGAGTAAGCAGGAGATGGATATGGACAGGCCCGATCGCCCCGCTGGGCTCAATGAGGGTGAGGGCGGTGTTGCCGATGGGATGCATGATGTCGGCGGTATGCTGCTGCCGCGTCCTTTCCAGGTGGTGCGGATCGGCCATGTCGGCTTCAACGTTACGAAGATCGAGCAGACGCTCGACTTCTTCTGCAATCTTCTTGGATTCCACATTTCCGATACGATCGATTTGGGGGCGCTTCTTCCTCCCGAGGAGCGCCCGATCGACCGATCCGGCATAGCTTTTTTTCTGCGCCACGGCAGTGATCACCACTCCTTTGTGCTGTTTCCCGAAGCGGCGGCCAAGGTTGCGGCCCAGCAGCTTGGCGCATTCCCGATCGAGGTCACGGCAAACCAGATTTCCTGGCAGGCGGGCGGATTGCGCCAGGTGGTCGAGGGGAACGACTGGATGCAGGAGCATGGGCGCCGCGTCGTCTATTCGGGCAGGGATATTCCGGGTTCGAACTTCCATTTCTATACGCCCGATGACGAAGGCCATCTCAATGAAGTCTTCTATGGCATGGAGCAAATTGGGTGGAACGGCAAAAGCAAGCCCGGCGCGGTGCGCGATCTGATCGGCTATGCAGCACCACCGCCGATTCCGCATCGATCGGAGGCCGCGGAACTGCGCTTCATCGCTGACAACGGCATCGACCTCGATAGCGGCCTTCGAGCGACGCTGCCTGAGGCGGAAACCCATGACGTGGACGGCGTGTTGCTTGAGCGGCCTTTCAAGATCGTCAAGGTCGGCCCGCTTCGCCTGTTCGTGAAGGATGTCCAAAAGGCGCTGCATTTCTATCGCGACCTGCTGGGCCTGAAGATCACGGAGACGGTGAACTGGAACGGCCATATATGCGTCTTCCTGCGGGCCGGGCTCGAGCATCATTCGCTGGCGCTCTACCCGATCGAGCTGCGGGAGGTGCTGGGGCTGAGCAAGAACACGACCGCGATGGCGCTCGGCATGCGGGTAGGCAGCTATTCGCAGCTTCGCGCCGCGATTGCCTATCTGTCAGAGCGCGGTGTCGAGATCAGGAAACTGCCGCCCGAATTGTTCCCGGGGATCGATTACAGCGCGCTGGCGATCAGCCCGTGCGGCCATGCGGTCCAGCTCCATTATTATATGGAGCAGCTCGGCTGGAACGGCGAGCCTTGCCCGCCCGAACTGCGGCGGCAGGTGGATAATGACCATTGGCCCGAAACGCTGGAGCCGCTGACGGATAGCTTTTTCGGCGAAACATTCTTCGGGCCGCTAGGCTAAAAGATATTGGCGACCGCCAGGCGCGGAAAAATATGCGTTATGTGTAGGGAGTAACAGTAATGCCGTTTGCCGACAGCTCGGGAGTTTCCCTTTATTATGAGGAAACCGGCACCGGATATCCGATCGTCTGGCTCCATGAATTCGCGGCCGATTTCAGGACGTGGGAAGGCCAGGTCAGGCATTTTTCGGGGCAATATCGCTGCATCACCTATAACGCACGGGGCTACCCCCCTTCGTCCGTGCCGGAGGATGGAGACGCCTACACGTTCGATCGCCAGCGGGATGATGTCCTGGCGATCATGGATCATCTGAAGATTGAAAAGGCCCATATCGTGGGGCTGAGCATGGGCGCCTATGCCGGCCTCCAGTTCGCGATGAGCTACCCGAACCGTGTAAGCGCGCTGTTTTTCGCGAGCGGCGGTTCCGGCGCGTCGCGCGAAGAGCGGGCGCAATATATGCGCGATACGCATATGTGCGCGGATCGCATGCTGAGCGAAGGCATGGAGGCTGGCGCCAGCGGCCTCGCAATGGGCGCGACGCGGATCCAGCTTCTCAACAAGGATGAGCGCGGCTGGAAAGAGTTTCGCCGTTACATGTCCGAACATTCGGCGCTTGGATCCGCGCTGACGCTCAAAAATTATCAGGCGTTGCGGCCGTCGCTCTATGAAAGCGAGGATGTTTTGCGGGCGCTCGATATTCCCGTTCTCCTCGCCTTGGGCGACGAGGATGATCCGGTGATCGAGGTGAATATCTATCTGAAGCGCACGCTTCCGCGCGCCGGTCTCTGGGTCTGCCCGAAAACCGGACATGGCCTCAATATCGAGGAGCCGGGCGCCTTCAATCAGATGGCCAGCCAGTTCTTCAGCACGGTGGAACGCGGCCATTGGCACCGGCGCGATCCGCGAGCAAGCTCCGCGCAATCGCTGTACATGGGCGACAAGCACGGGCAACCATGATGGCGAGTGGAGTGGAGCGGGCCGCCATGAGCGATGATAAACTGCTGGTCGAGCGGGAAGGGCCGCTGGCCTGGATCACCTTCAACAACCCTGCGAAGCACAACGCCATATCGCTGGACATGTGGCGCGCGCTGGGCAGGGCATTGGAGGGGATCGCGCAGGATCGCGAGGTGCGATGCATTCTTCTGCGCGGCGCGGGCGAACGCGCTTTTGTGTCCGGCGCCGATATTTCGGAATTTGCCGGTCAGCGCCGATCGCCGAAGGACGTGGCGGCCTATGACGAGGCGGCGGACCATGCCCTGGGGCTGTTGCAATCGACGCCGCAGCCGAGCGTTGCGATGATTTCCGGCTATTGTTTTGGCGGCGGGGTGGCCATCGCCCTGTCCTGCGATATCCGGATTGCTGGTTCGGACGCGCTTTTTTCGGTGCCTGCCGCGCGATTGGGCCTGGGCTATGGATGGCTGGGCACGAGGAAGCTGCTCGACGTCGTCGGGCCCGCCTGGGCGGCCGACATGCTCTTCAGCGCCCGCCGCTACGGCGCGACGGAGGCGCTGGCGATGGGGCTGATTACCCAGTTTCATCCGGTGGCGGAATTACAGGCGCAGGTGGGCGCCTATGCATCGACGATCGCGGAAAATGCGCCGCTGACGATCCAGGCGGCCAAGACGATCATCAAGGAATTGAGCCGGCCGTCCGGCAACGCCGATCTGGCGCTGTGCGACCGGCTGGTCGCCGAATGTTTCGCGAGCGAGGATTATGCGGAAGGCGCGCAGGCATTCGCCGCCAAGCGCAAGCCGCGGTTCGTCGGTCGCTGATAAGGAATTGATATGACACAATTACCCCTCAGCCATCTCAAGGTCATCGACCTTTCGCGCGTTCGCGCCGGCCCGACCTGCGTGAAATTCTTTGGCGATTTCGGCGCCGATGTCATCAAGGTCGAGCGGACGGACGGCGAGGGCGATCCGATGGGCGATAACCGGCACTCGTCGGATTACGTCAACGCGCAACGCAACAAGCGTGGCATCACACTCGATCTGAAGCGACCGGAAGGCGTCGCCATACTCAAGCGGTTGGTCGAAACCGCCGATGTGCTGGTCGAGAATTTCCGCCCGGATGTGAAGCATCGCCTGGGCATTGATTATGAGGTGATGGCGGCGATCAATCCCCGTCTCGTCTATACGTCCATCTCGGCGTTCGGCGAGACGGGGCCTTATAGCAGCCGCCCGGGCTTCGATCTCATCGCGCAGGGCATGGGCGGGCTGATGGCGCTTACAGGCTATGCCGATCGGGGGCCAATGCGCGTCGGCATATCGCCGGCCGATCTGAGCGCCGGCATTTTCGCGGCGATGGGCACGATGATCGCGCTGCTGGAGCGGGGAGTGTCGGGCAAGGGACAGTGGGTCCAGACCAACCTCCTTTCGTCGCAGATCATGCTGCTCGATTATCAGGCAATGCGCTGGCTGATGGACAAGGTCGTTCCCATCCAGCGCGGCAATGATCACCCGCAGATCGTGCCGACTGGTGTATATCGGGCAAGTGACGGCTATTTCACGCTCTCGACCGTCGGAAACGACAGCTATTTCAGGCTCTGCCAGGCTATCGACGCGCCGGAATTAGCGACCGACCCGGATTTTCAGACAGCGGAAGGGCGTGAGCGGAACCGGGAGCGCATGAATGCGGCGATCGACAAGGCCACGGCGGCTCGGACGGTGAAGCAATGGGTGGACCTGCTGAGCGCCGCCGGGGTGCCCGCCGGGCCGATCTACAAGCTTGATGAGATGTTTGCCGATCCGCAGGTCAAGGAAACCGGGATCGTGCAGACCATCGACCATCCCGCGCTTGGCCCTGTGGAAATATTGGGCCAGCCGATCAAGATGAGCCGCACGCCGCCGCAGTTTCGGCGCGCCCCTCCGGCGCTGGGCGAGCATACGGCGGATGTGCTGGAGGAAATCGGTTATACCAAGGAGGAAGTGGCTGCGTTGAGGAGCGGTGGTATCATCTGATTGGTTTCAGGTCGGTTTAAGCGGAGGTCGTGCAAGTATTGACCGACACGACCTCCAGTTCAGATTATTCCACACCTCCGAGCACGATTATTCTGGCCGTTGCCGCGCGATCTCGGAGTTCTTTGATCAGGCTGTATTCTTCCGACTGATAAAACTGCTCCGCTGTTTCAAAGCTGGGAAATTCGATGATGACAACTCTGGCCCACTCGCCTTCCAGTGCAACGCATGGTTCAGCCCGTGCAAGAAAGCGTCCACCGAATGCCTCGATGATCGGCGCGACCTTTTCGTGATATTCAGTCATAAGCACTGTATCTGTAACGGATGTTATCTCAGTAATCATATAGGCTGGCATAATGACTCCATTTCTTCAAGATTTGTCTATTGTTCATAAAACTGTGCAAGTGTAAATGTATAACTATAGATATTATATGAGAGATATTATATGAAATCGATCATAGCATCAGAGTATCAAGTTTCAGATAGTCTCACAGCCGAGGCGTTGTATCAGGCGGCGCGCGATCTTGTTCCCGATGTGGCGGCGATGCCCTCCCGCGGGTCGTGGCGGATCTCTCCATGATCGCCACCCACATTCTGGGTTACGACTATGACGTCCTCATGGAACGCAATGCGCGGTGGGTGTTGGGGCTGGGGCTTGGCCCGGAAGATGCGACCATCCGTCTGTAACGGCGCACGACGCCACCTAGCGATCGTGGGCAGAAATCGCTTGCCCAAGATGAAATATATTACGGATACTATATATGAGCGCAGATTATACGGTTGATGTACTTGTCGTCGGCGCGGGGCCGGCAGGGGCGACGATGGCGCTCCTGCTGGCGGCCTATGGCATCCCGGTTCTGGCCGTGGCGCGGCATCCCCGCAGCGCCCCTACGCCACGGGCGCACATCACCAATCAACGCACGATGGAAATCATGCGCGATATGGGCATCGAAGAAACCTGCCTGCGGCAGGCCAGCCCCGCCAAGGCGATGTCGCACACCTTGTGGATCGAGAGCATGGTGGGCGAAGAGATCGCCCGGGGATGGTCCTGGGGCCAGGATCCCGCACGTAAAGGGGAATATGAGGCGTCGAGCCCGTGCAGCATGTCGGATCTTCCGCAAAGCCTGTTCGAGCCGATCCTGATCGAATCCGCCATCGATCGCGGTGCCAAGATCCGCTTTGATTCCCAGCTCGTCTCATTCGTTCAGGATGATGAAGGCGTTCTGTCCACGATATTGGATCGGCTGACCGGCAAGGAATATACGATCCGATCGAAATATATGATCGGCGCCGATGGCGGGCGCAGCGTCATCATGGAGCAGCTCGGCATCCCGCTTGAGGGGCAAGCCGATCTGGCCGAGGCGTTCAGCGTCTATTGCGAGATTGATCTGACGCGCTTCGTGCAGCATCGTCCCGGCTCGCTCTATTTCGTGATCGATCCCGAAGCGCCGCTATGGGCCTTTGTCGGTAATTTCCGGATGGTCAGGCCGTGGAACCAGTGGCTGGTGACGCTTTTCTCCTTCGCGCAAAATTCCGAAGTGCCGCCGCTCGACAAGATATTGGAACGCATCCGCATCATGATCGGCGACGACAGCGTGGAGATAAAGGTGAACTCGACCCAACGGTGGACGATCAACGATCTCGTTGCCGAGCGGTATAGCCAAGGGCGCGTCTTCTGCATGGGCGATGCGGTCCACCGGCATCCGCCCGCGAATGGCTTGGGTTCCAATACATCGGTACAGGATGCCTATAATCTTGCGTGGAAGCTGGCGCTGGTTCTGAAGGGCCAGGCGGAGCCATCGCTGCTGAACAGCTATAATGAGGAACGCCGCCCGATCGGCAGGCAGATCGTCACGCGGGCCAATAAAAGCATGCGCTATGACGAGATCTGGGCCGCCCTTGGCGCCGTTCCCTCGCTCACCGTGGCGGAGCGGCTGGCGCTCAAGGAAAGCCTGGCATCGCCGAGCGCCGAGGGGAAGGCGCGCCGCGCCGAACTGCGAAGGGTCGTCGACGACAGGAAATACGAAGTCCATGCGCATGGCGTGGAACTCAACCAACGATATGAGTCCGGGGCAGTCATTCCCGACGGTTCTCCGCAGGAGCCGTTCCGCGAAGATGCCGAACTATTCTATCAGCCAAGCACCAGGCCGGGCGCGCATCTCCCCCATGCATGGGTCGGCACAAAAATCGGCAGGAATCCCCCGATTTCTACGCTCGATCTCGCCGGAAAAGGCCAGTTCACGCTGTTCACCGGAATAGGCGGCGAAGGATGGCAAGCAGCGGCCGAGCAGGTCGCGGCGGAATTCGGCGTGCCTATCGTGTTGCGACGGATCGGGTTCGGGCTGGAATATAAGGATCTATACGACGATTGGGCGCGGCTTTCGGATATCGCGGAAGACGGATGCCTTCTTGTGCGCCCCGACATGTTCGTCGCCTGGCGCAGCAAGACGATAAAGGATGATTGTGGTTCTGCCCTGCGTCAGGCCATGGCCGGGATCCTTGGTAGATGCTTTTAGAGCTTCGTCCTCCACGGGAAGGATCCCCAACCGACATCAGGGCACGATTTCGATCTTGGCGGAGGACTCCAGCCGCATCCGGCAGACCAGGCCTTCAGGTTCAAAGCTCAGGGCGACTGCGCCGGGCAACTCGCGCGTAAGGCATTGTTCCAGCAACCTGCCCACTAAGGCATGCTGGCCCTGACCACATGAGCCTCCGCACTCTCCAACGTCGCGTTAAGCAGATTGAGGAGGGCCGGAAGCCGCGAACATCGCCCATCGCGATATGGTTCGGTTCGTGGGATGCCTTCGTCGATGGGGCATATGTGGCGGTGAGCGCAGGCACGTTGGACGCGGAATTCCTCGACGTGGTGGACGCTTTGCGCGCTTGGGAAGTCGGCGGGGTATGGGCGGTGGCGTATGCTCGCTGACGGGGAGCCAGCATGGCTACTAGCGTGGCGGGCTCTGTTGCAAAAATCGTGAAGCTTGAGCATGCTTGGCGGAGATTGGACGGACGGAACGATGACGGATTTCAAGTGGCGCCATTTCCAGGGTGATGTGATCCTGTGGGCGGTGCGCTGGTATTGTCGCTATCCGATCAGCTATCGCGACCTTGAGGAAATGCTGGCGGAACGCGGCATTTCGGTCGACCATACGACGATCTATCGCTGGGTCCAGTGCTACGCCCCGGAGATGGAGAAGCGGCTGCGCTGGTTCTGGCGGCGTGGCTTTGATCCGAGCTGGCGCCTGGATGAAACCTACGTCAAGGTGCGGGGCAAGTGGACCTACCTGTACCGGGCAGTCGACAAGCGGGGCGACACGATCGATTTCTACCTGTCGCCGACCCGCAGCGCCAAGGCAGCGAAGCGGTTCCTGGGCAAGGCCCTGCGAGGCCTGAAGCACTGGGAAAAGCCTGCCACGCTCAATACCGACAAAGCGCCGAGCTATGGTGCAGCGATCACCGAATTGAAGCGCGAAGGAAAGCTGGACCGGGAGACGGCCCACCGGCAGGTGAAGTATCTCAATAACGTGATCGAGGCCGATCACGGAAAGCTCAAGATACTGATCAAGCCGGTGCGCGGTTTCAAATCGATCCCCACGGCCTATGCCACGATCAAGGGATTCGAAGTCATGCGAGCCCTGCGCAAAGGACAGGCTCGCCCCTGGTGCCTGCAGCCCGGCATCAGGGGCGAGGTGCGCCTTGTGGAGAGAGCTTTTGGCATTGGGCCCTCGGCGCTGACGGAGGCCATGGGCATGCTCAACCACCATTTCGCAGCAGCCGCCTGATCGGCGCAGAGCGACAGCCTACCTCTGACTGCCGCCAATCTTTGCAACAGAGCCCCCGGGACGGCATCGCGGCAGCACGCGCCAAGGGCAAGCAGCCTGGCCGTCAACCGCTCGACATGTCCAAAGTGAATGCCGCCATCAAACTGGTTGAAGCCCGCATCTCTCCGACAGAAGCGGCGCGGCAACTCGGCATCGGCCGATCGACCATCTATCGCGAAATGCGTAGGATGGGGATTGAACGGCCCACCTGATTAAGGGGCACGCTCGTTCGCACCTATCGTTCGCCGTTCGTTCTCCCTTAGCGTTGTTTAGCGTACTTTCCACGCTATGCCCTCTACAGCTATCAGAAGCATTGCGTTTGGCGCGCCTTGCGCCACATCGGCAAGGACGATTGGAGTTTCAAAGAGGAAGACGTTGCCGCCTTGAGGGCCGAAGGCGCGAAATCCATTTCGGACTTTCGAGACTGGCTCATTGAGGAGCTGGCCGGGATGGGGATCAGCGCCCACACCGGCTTGCCGAATTGAGCGCCTAGCGCGCCGTCGCTTCAATTGCTGGCGGTGATTGTGCGCGGAATAAATCGCGGGTCCGCCGTGGGATCGGTAGGCGAAGGATGCAGCATGTCGCGCCGGAAATTCACCGCAACGGAAATAGGCGCGGCGTTCGGCCGAGCCGCCATGACGCGGGCTTGTGGAGCTGGCGCAGCCTCATAGTTGGCCATCGGCTGCACGGCCGCCGAGGTTAGGCCCCCTACCCCGCGTTCCGCTCTGGCGACGACAATTTGAGCGCGATCGAGCGGCCGAGTCTGATCGCCGGTATAGAAAGCCAGATGCCAATGATCGGCATGGCCCCGGTCCCCCGGCCCCAGCAGCTCCGCCACGCGAATACCATGTTGCGCCATCACGGCGCGGATTTGCTCGCGCGTGATCGTGTGCAGCCCGGCACGCGGCACGAAATCCACCGCCTGCCCATATTTGTGAAAGCTGTTGGCGGCCCCGTAATTGGCTTCCAGCGCCCGCCACGTATCGGTTATGCGAGCATTGAACGCAGCGGCCAAGATCGAGGCGACATAGCCCGCCGAGGCGTCGGCGCTGCCTTCGGGCTGGACGATCGCGGGTTGCGCCGCGAGCTGGCCCCCGCCCGTCGCGTCGGCCGCCGTGATCGTGAGTGGGATCGAGGTCGATCGCGCAGCAGGAGCGCCGCCGCTTACCGGCACGCCGTTCACGCTGTAGGTATTATAGCGCGAGGAAAGCCACGCCTCCCAGCGCGCGCCTTTCGCCATAATCAGCGCCCGATAGCGGGCATTATGGACCGGCGTTCGGGAATGATAATTGGCAACCCGCGTCCACAGGTCGCCCTTGTCATCCCGGATATGGTTTCTGATACGCCATGCAGCGAGGTTGTAGGGATAGCACCCCGCCGCAAGCACATATTCGGGCCGGATGCCGTAGCGTGCCAGCGATTGAATATAGCTGGAATTGAGCTGCATCGAGCCAAGATCGGCGGTGTTATTGGTGTTCTGGACGCGCGCGCCGGGCCGACCGTTCTCTTGTTCCGCGACCGCCAGCATGACGTTCGCCGGAATGTTATAGCGCAGCGCCGCCGCGATCGAGCATTGCACCCGTTCTTCTATGACAACCGGAGGCAGATCAGCGGCCATGATTAGCTGTCCCCCCTTCTCTGGACGAAGGCCGCAACTTCATCCTCTGGCGTCTCCATGTCGCCCGCATCACGGGCGGCCGAAATGGTATCGCCCGCGAATTGCGCCGTGGGGGGTGGCGATGAATCGGACGAACTGGCGGGACTGCCCGCGCCGGTCGCGGGAGCGAGCGTTTCACTTCCCGACGATGCCGAGGCGGCCGACGCGCGGATATTGGCCGCCAGTCGGCCGCCCACCGTATTTCCCACCCGCTCTTTCAAAGCGCCCACCGCCATACCAGCGGCAGCGCCGCCGAGGATGCTTGCGGTTTTCGCCGCACGGCTAAGGCCGGTGCGTTGCGTGCCGCCAGTGTCGCCACTTTCGGGCGCGCCTTCACCTTGCGAGCTGGCGGAGCTGGCCTCCCCCTCCCCCGCAGGCGAGCCACCGGCAGCGCCGCCGCCGTTGCCGTCTTCACGATCGGCCGCCTCGCTACCCGCAGCGGCGCTTGCAGCCGTGCCACCGCCCGCGCTGGCGGCTTCCGAGCCGCCTTGAAGGCCGCTGTTGTCATTGGCCGGGGGGGAACCGCCATCGCCGCCCATAGCGACGCTAAGGGGCGTGCCGCCGCCCCCACCGCCACCGCCGCCGCCGTTATCGCCGCCTCCCGGCATGTCGCCCGCCGACGAAAGCGGTTGCCCGCCTCCCATGCCGGTTTGGCCGCCTTCACCACCGCTCCCACCAGCGGCAGCGAAGGCGGCCTTGATCGCGCTGGCTCCACCCGCAGCGTTCATCGCGCCAGCAGCGATCATAGCTCCACCCGTGGCCGCCGCCCCAGCGGCCATCCCGGCAGCACCCAGCGCGGCCCCTGCCCCAAAGGCTCCGATACCGCCCGCCGCGTGGATCGAGCCGCCGCTTATAACGCCCCCGACCATCGCGGGAACCTTGTTTACGAGCGCCAGAAGGACGACCGCGAAGACAAGCATGGTCCCTAAATCTTGGAGAGACGAACCCTCGCCCGTTGCGGCATAATATTGGTCAAGGAAGGTTTTGCCGACGCCGACGATAAGAACCATCGTCATCAGGGACGCGCCCACCGCGACCACCGTTTTGAAATAGTTCAGCGCAATATCGCTGGTCCACCGCGCGCCGCCGAAGCCCAAAAAGATAACCCCGGCATAGGCGAGGACATAGCCGGAGGCCAACAGCAGCAGCATATTCACGCCGACGAGAGCCAAAACAATCAGGATGCCCAGCGAAACCAAGATAGAAAGAGCGGAATCGACCGGAGTTAGGACGCTGGACGCTTCGACAGCTTGGCGGAAAATGTCGAAACCAATGTCCACAATACCCGATGGCGCGAGATTGTTAGGCAGGCCGGATGCCTGCGCACCCAACGAGCGCAGCCCTTCAATGATCGCCAAGCCGATCGCCGGGCCGTTGATGAGCAGCCACCAGAAGAAGCCGCAGAAGATGGCGAAGCGAATTGCTTCCGAAGCAAATTCGCCAAGATCGGCGCGGCGCAACGCCATTACCCCGAACGTCCAAATGAGGCTGACCGCCGCTAGTGTGCCGAATAGAATTGTCGCGTGCGTTGTGAAGACGCTCGCCCACGCCGCCGCCATGCTCTTATATTTGTTCAGAACATTATCGAGCATACCTTGCGATTGCGCATAGGCGGGAGTCGCGGCGAGCGTGAGCGCCACCCCCAAGGCGGACAGGTGTAGGCGAGCCAGAGCCTTCATAGTGCTATCCTCAATTCTGATAGGTTCCGATCGGCGTCGGCTTGGTTTCGTGCGCTAGTGCGCTGCCCGCTTCTTGGCACTCCGCGTCGGTTTCGACGCCGGATTTGCATCGGGCGACCTTCTCGCGGGCTTCGTCTAGGTGTTGAGAGTAATAGAGCATCGTTTTCGGTTCGGACTTGCCGCAGGCCGCGAGAAGAAGTGTAGCGGTGCAGCAGGACGCGGCGATAAGTTGACGCAATTTCGGCATGGGCTTTCCTTAATTCTGATAGGTTCCGATCGGCGTCGGTTTGGTTTTCCGCATTGCGGCCGATGCCTCTGTTGCCGCAGCATCGCGATCGAGCTGATATTGCGATTGAGCCGTCAGCGCGGCGCTTTGCGCGAGCAGGACGCCGCGAATTTTCTGCAACTCACTGGCTTGTTGGGCCGCAAATTGATTGGCGTAGGACAGGGCTTGCATTTGCCCGCTCGCACCCGTGGCATTGGCCTGCAACTGGTCGAGGCGCTGGCCGTCAGACGCAAGCGTTGTCATGGCGCTGTTGATGCCGTTCATAGCGTCGGCATTTGCGGCCATCTGGCTTGTCGTGCGGGCGCGAGTAGCGGACAGAGCCGCCGCGCGCTGCGCCGCCGTGCAGTTCCCGAACGTGCAAGCATTGGTCTGATAGTAAGACGGATTTTTGAATTGATTCATGTAGGTGTTCACGTCGCCAGCTTGACGAGCGAACGAGCTGATTTGATTGACCTGCCCTTGGAGGCTGTCGATCGTTTGCGTAGCCTGCTGCCAGAGCTGGACCGGCGCGCCGACCGTGTTCTGAATCATATTTTGGTATTGCTGTAGCTGCGTCTGATACTGCTGGATTTGCTTCGCCACCGTGGCGACGTTTTGCAGCGCGGAAACGGTTGTCTGGCGGACGTTCGCAACGTCGATAACCGAGATTTGCGCATTGGCGGACGGGGCCGCCAGCGCGAGAGTGATCGCCAAAGAAATTTTAGCGGCTAAAATTCGAGACTTCATTTTGCTTGCTCCCTTTCATCTGGCGTCAATAATCGAATGAGCGGTAAGGCTTTGAAAATGTGAGGTCTTTCACGACGACCACATTGAAGCGGAAGCCGGGCCGGATAATCAGCGTGGGCGATATGTTCAGATTGCGCTCAATCATCATCGCCGTGGTCTGTCCGAGCTGCTGGCCGAGAGCTTGGCTAAGGGCTTGGCTGGCGGACATGGTGCCATTGGCGTTGAGGCCGGTTTGCGGCTGACTAAGGGTTACGCCAGCGGTCACACCAGACATGAGCAGAGCGGAGCCGAAGATACGGAACCAATGCGCGTTCACTTGGTCATGGAACCCGGCATAGCCCGCGCTGTCCGACCCCGGCATAGCGCCAAGGTCGATCGCCTTGCCGTCAGGAAAGATGATCCGTTGCCACGCGATGAGCGCGCGCGTCTGCCCAAAGACCGGGTTGGAATCATACGCGCCGACAAGGCGGGAGCCTTGCGGGATCAGGAGATAGCGGCCCGTCGCGGTATCGAACACGTTTTGGGAAACTTGCGCGACAATCTGCCCCGGTATTTGCGAGTTGATGCCGGAGATCAGCGTGCCGGGAATTACGAAGCCCGCGCGGAGCTGGTAGCGGGAGGGCGCTTCTACTTGGCTGTTCGAGGCCCAGCGATTGCCACCCGCATTGTTGGCGAACTGGCCATAGTTGGCAGGCGGGCGGGCATTGGCGGCACCCTGCCCGGCTCCGGCTCCTCCCCCGGCCACTTGGTTTGACAGGGCCGTAAGGGTGGCAATGTCGGAGGCCGAGGGCTGGCGGCCCTGCGCCATTGCAGCGGCCATTTGCTGTTGCAGGGCGACGAGCTGGGTTGCCGGATCAGCGCCGCCACTCATGCCGCCAGCGCCAGAGGATGCCCCATTGCGGCCGTCCTGCCATTTCAGGGCGGTAGGAGAGCGCACGGCGCTGCCAAATTGGGCAAGGCGTGCTTCGCGTATCGCTTCCATGCGTGCCCGGCGCAGATCGGCCGCCGTGGGGCCGTTGGGTTGCGCTGGCGAGGCGGTGACGGTTGGCGGCGCATTGGGATCGACCGGCGCGACCGGGATGCCATCGGCAGGCGGCAGCGGGGGCGCGTTCGCCATCACTTCCGCAGCACCGCTTGGAGCGGTCCCCGCAACCTTGTTCGCAACATCGGCCGAGCTTTGACCGACAGCCGGTTGAACCTTGGTCGCCGCATTGTCCGAGGAGCGATCAATCATAATCGACACCACGATGGCGATGAACAGCGCCACAATGCCGAGGACGATCAGCAGCGGCGCATTATTGACCCTGCGAACTCCCGTCACCAAGCGCCCGCTGTTCCCGTCCGCTGCACCGCCCGGCGAGGCTTCCGGCGACATGCTATCAGCATCAGACATAAACCTACCCCCTTACCCGGCCTTGACGACGCCACAGCGCGCGGCACGGATGCCCTTGCACTTGGCGCGCGCCGTCGCGCTGGATTGAAACTGTCCGAATTGGATGCCGTGAGAGCGTCCGTTTTGGACAAAGCGCGGCGTCACGCTCGCCCACGAAGGGCGAAGGCGCGCCGTCGCGCGCCAATAGGCGCGTGCTGCGCTTTCGGAGGAGAAGCCCGTCAGGCTGACAGACCACGTTCCGGCCTCTGTTCCATTGCCGCCGAAGCCGGGTTGCGTGCTGGCGACGGGCGACGGAACGGGAGGAGGTGCGGCAGGCGCTACGGGCCGGTTCGCCCGTTCGATCAGCTCCGGCGTTGCGCCGGTCAGATCGAGCGCCCACCCGGCAGACGGGTAGATACCCTTTTCATCCACGCCATAGATGCGGGAGAAAGTTTGCGCGCCGACCCGCAGCGTCACGCGGTAGGAATCGGCAATTGGCTGATCGACGTAATAGCGCAACGGCGTGGCCGCAGGATCGGGCTTCACGCCCTTGCCCGCCTCAATCACCGCATAGCCTGCTTGGCGCATCGAGGAGCGCAAGCCGTCACCATAGGCCCCGCCCCCGGTAGTCGGGATCAGCACCCGGCTAATCGCAGGCGGGTAGAGTTTCACCAGCTCCGCCACGGAATCGTCAACGAGGGCTTGGGCCTGATCGGGAGGAGCCGGAACGGCGAAGCTGTCCCGGTGCGAAACGCCCGCGCAGCTCGTAAGCAGGAAAGCCACTGATACAAAAATCGCACCGCGCACGATCAGCCCCCCCTTGTGATGGTGACGCGCTCTTGGCGCTTGCCGACACCGGAGATGAGGACCGCTTGGTCAAAAATCTGATCGACAATGTAGCGGCCATCTTGGAGCCGATAATTGACGATGGAGGTATCAGCCGCCTTGGAGACGCTGCCCCCGGCCCGGACGATCAGCAGCGATGGCGCTTCCGTCTGCTCCATCGCGTGCGGCATTTCGATGATGGTTTTGACGCCATCATTGTAAACCCGGACGGGCTTCCAGCGTGCGCGGCCGTCAACGCTATAGTGGAAATCGAGATTGGAGAGATATTCGCTCCCTCCCCTGCCCGTCCCGCGCGCGCCATCGGGCACCGCCATCGTGTTTTCGGCGCGCGCCGTGTCCGATCGAGCGCGGAAAGCGGCCCATTTGGCTTGCGCTTCATCGGGATAGGTGAACGCCACCCGCGACATGAATTGCGTCCGGTGCGACACCAACCGGATATGGTAGGTGCGGCGATCGGTCGTCACGATCAGCGTTGTATTCAAGTTCGCATCGAGCGGCTTGATGATAAGATGCTGGGTTTCGTTCGGCCCGGAATTGGAAACGGCCGGTTCGATCAGCCAGCGGGCGCTATCGCCCACGTTGACCGAATTGATGTTCTCGCCCGGCTGCAACTGCACATCGCAGATTTGCAGCACAGCACAGACCACGGAGGGTTCGGAGGTGCCGAAGGCGAACAATACCGCGCCTTCGGTGCCCGGCACCGGCTTGATGCCTTCGGCGCTTTCCGCCTGCCAGCGCCGCGCGATCGACAGACCCTCGCGCTGGGTGCGCGTCAGGTTCGGATTGCGCGGGCTGATATAGGCATTGGGATCTACTTGCGCCCCTCCCCCGGCAGGCATGGGCGCGTTCGCGGGCGGCATGTCGTCGGGAAGCGGCGGACCGTCCTGCGCGGACGCGATCGAAGGCAGCGCCGCGAGGGCGGCGGCGAAATAGGCGATCTTCTTCATGTTGATTGTCCCTCCCATCAGAGTGTGCGCGACCAAGAGAAATCTTGGACGAACACGCCCAAGGGGTTTTGCTTAATTTGTTCCTCCGTGGTGGCCGAGCTGGGCGGCGCAACGCGGATCGTGACGAGCGCGCGCATTTTCGCCGGAGGCTGGATAGGCTGGCCTTGCCGATCGCGCTCCGTCTCGGTCCAATCGACCTGCCAAGAGGTCTTGGTTTGCTGAATTACCGAGGCGATTTCGACCGACACGGTTTCCCGCGCCGCGCGGGCGAAAGGCGTATTGTCGGGATTGCCGTTGAGATAGTCGGTCATCTTTGCCAACGCCGGATCGTTCGGCGCGAGCATCCCATAGACCCGGAAAATGGCTTGCTTTTGGAGTTCAACGTCAGCCGTCACCATGCGGGCCGACTGGATGAAGGAGCCGACTTGCGCTTGCACCACGCGCGCATCGGCCGGCGAAGCCACATCGGCCCGCTGGGTCGCTATCGCGTCCCCCAGCGAGTCCACGCGGACCACGTAAGGGATGAATTTCGACTGACTGCCAATCGCTATGATGCCGCCGACAGCGGCGAGGACGATCAGCATCGAAAGGATTGCCATAGTCTGCCACAAGCGCCGCGAGGCAGCGATGCCGCCCACATGCTCATTCCATTGCCGCCGCGCGTTCAGGTAGGGGTTGGGATCAACCGGGGCGCTTTCCGCAGCTCGCCGCCCCCGCAGCTTGTCAAACAGACTCATGCAGCTTCTCCGAGGTATAGGGGGCCGCCGCCGCGCGGCCGATATTAATGGTGGATTCGACGCCACGGATGGCCAGCCACTCGTTGACCCATGCCGGGCCATAGGCCGCTTCAAGGGCCTTAATGGTGGCGATGGATTCCTTGTCGGTCGCGCCGACGAAGGACAGGGCCACGGGGCCTAGCGCCAGCTCAAAGAGCCGCCGCCCCTGTTCCGAGAGATAGTAATATTGGCGCTTGGGGATGGCCGTCGCCAAGATTTCAATCTGGCGTGTATTGAGGCCCATGCGTCTGTAGAGTTGGGCGGTATCGTCATCGCGCGCATAGACGTTCGGCAGGAAAATCTTGGTCGCGGTGGACTCCACGATAACGTCAAGGATGCCCGAATTTGCGGCGTCAGACAGGCTTTGCGTTGCCATGAGAACAAGGCAGTTGGACTTGCGCAGCACCCGGAGCCATTCGCGGATTTTGGCCCGGAAGGCGGGATGCCCCAGCATAATCCATGCTTCATCAAGGATGATCGCGGCAGGCTGGCCCTTCAAAGATCGCTCGATACGCCGGAAAAGATAGAGGAGGACCGGCAGCGCGTATTTTTCACCGAGGTTCATCAGCTCCTCGACTTCAAACACGGTAAATTCCGACAGGCTCAGGCCGTCATGTTCCGCATCGAGAAGATGGCCCATAGAGCCGTCCACCGTGTAGGTGCGGATCGCCTCGCGCACCGTTTCATCCTGAATCGTGACCACAAATTCAGAGAGGGTTTTGCCCCCGCTGGCGTGCATGTTGACGATGGCGTTGCCGATTTCGTTGCGTTGCGCGGGCGTGGTCGCCACGCCGTTGAGGGCTAGGATTGTGTCGATCCAATCCATTGCCCATGCGCGATCGGACTTGGTTTCGAGGAATTGGAGCGGGCAGAAGGCGAGCTTTTCGTCATCCCCGGCGACAGTGAAATGCGCCCCGCCCACCGCCTTCGCCAGCGGGTAGAGCGACAGGCCCTTGTCGAACGCGAAAATGGACATGCCGGGATAGCGGCGGAGCTGGGCGGCGAGCAGGCCGAGCAGCGTTGACTTGCCTGCGCCCGTGGGGCCGAAGATGAAGCTATGCCCCACGTCGCGGACGTGGAGATTGAGCCGGAACGGCGTGGAGCCGTTGGTGACGCCAGACATGAGCGGGGGCGAGCTGGGCGGATACATCGGGCACGGCGCATGATCGAGGCCGGTCCATATCGAGCTGGTCGGCATCAGGTCGGCTAGGTTCATGGTGTTGATGATCGGGCGGCGGACGTTTTCGACGCCATGCCCCGGCAGCGTGCCCAAGAACGCCTCTAGGTTGTTCACCGTCTCGATACGGGCCGCGAAACCGAGTGCGTTGATAGCCTTTTCAAGCTGGCGCGCGGCCTGTTCTACCTTATCGCGGCTTTCGTCCGTCAGGACGACGACGCCGGTATAGTATCCTTGTGCGATAAGGCCGGAGTTGACTTCCTCCAGCGCATTATCGGCATCGGCCACCATCGAAAGGGCGTCCTGATCTATCTTGCCGCTGTTGGTCTGGAAAACCTGATCGAAGAAGCCGCGAACCTTTTGCCGCCACTTTTTGCGGAAATCCTCAAGGTGTTTCACAGCTTCATGGAGGTCCATAAATATGAACCGCGTGGACCAGCGATATTCAATCGGCAGCTCGCCCAGCGCCGAGAGGATGCCCGGCGTCGATTCCATCGGGAAACCTTCGATCGCTACCGTCTGGACGAACTTGTTGCCGATGCGCGGGATTACGCCCGTCCACATTTCGACACCGCCGATGATGGAATCGAGATACATCGGGTTCGAGGGCAGCACGACCGGCTGATTTTTGCCGGTGACGCAGAATTGCAGCCACCGCAAAAAGTCGTCGTGCGTCACGGTCGAGCCGTCCTCATTTTCGACCTTGTGAGCGCGAAGGCGGGTCAGCTTCACGGCCGAGGACAGACGGCTTTCAAATGTGGTGATTTCGCGCTTGAAGCGTTCAACCAGGTCGGCCGTGCGTTGCTTGTTGTTCGGCCGCTCCCGATCGTCGTCAAACATCAGCTCGACAAACTTTTGCTCCGCTATGACCGGAGGGAAGTAGGTCGCGGTAATGACGAAATAGCCCTCATACATGGTGCCGAGGGACTGGAATAATTCGCGCCTTTCCTGATCTATGGCGTCCGTCACCGGGTCAGGAAAATGCGACAGACCCGCAGCCGAGTAGGCGGCAGCAGGGCGGCGCGGCGCGTCAACGTGGATCATCCAGCCATTGCCCAGCCCGGCGAGAGCTTGGTTGATCCGAAAGCTGACCATATCGCGCTGGCGGTCGGTGGAGCTGGCGTTATCGTCGCCCTCATAAATCCACGCGGCCATGAACGAGCCGTTCTTGCCGACGATTACGCCATCATCGACCATCGCCCCATAGTTGAGCAGATCGGCAAGCCCTTCATCCTTGGAGCGATACCGGGCCAGCTTGCGTTCGGCCGCGTTGGCGAAGGACGCAAAGGCGAGGACCGCGAGCAGGGCCGCCCCGAAGATCGCTATGACGACAGCGATTGTCTGGATCATTTTTTCTTCCCCGGTTGCCGGTAGCGGCGGAATTGCAGGCGGCCGTTCTTGCGGAAGGGCGTGGAGTGAGCCGGGTAGTAGGGGCGATAGGTGCGGTGCCGCATGTAAACGAACCGCATCAGCGGGTCCGATTTCGCCATGAGACGACAGGCCCACACGCCTGCAAACCAGATCAGCAGGCCAGCGGCCCACGCCTTCAAGGAATTGATGGCCGGAACGATCAGCGCCATCGACGCTAGGCCCGTGAGCATGACCAGCTCGCGGTCCCCACCCAAAAACAGATTGTTGCGGACGCCAGAGCGGCGAATAGGCACTGATCGCAGAGCCATGTTGACCGGCCCTCCCCTTTAGCCTGCCAGCGCGGGCGAAGCGGTGCCGGTAATCACCGCACCGCCGCCCGTGATGGAGGACAGGACCGAGTTAGCGCCGACGAGCATCGAGGCGACGAGGACGATCAGCAACAGCGTTCGCACAAAGCCGTTGAGATCGCCGCCGAAGATCAGGACACCACCGGCAACGACGATGCCGACGAGGGCGAAGGTATAACCGACGGTGCCGGTCATCGACTGGCGCACCTTGGTCAGATAGGATTCGTAAGGCAGGCCGCCCGTGGTATCCGAGGCCCAAGCCGCGTGAGGCCAGAGCAGGAGCATGACGAGCGCCAGCCCCAGCATACCCCATATGAGCGCCTTACGGCGGGCGGCGGCGTCATTCCAAAACAACGTCATATGTCATGCTCCTTCACAGTTTGCGCAAAATGTATTTCCCATCCACGAAGCCCCCGACTTCCAGCAGGCTTTCAATGCGGCGACCCTCTGGCGTGCGCGCGATGTGGACGATCAAATGCACCGCATCACCAATCAGCGGCTCAATCGGCCGTGGTGAATCGGGGTGCATACTGATGAGCATTTGGAGCCTGCTAAGGCCCGCTTCGGCGTTGTTGGCGTGCAGCGTGGCCGCTCCGCCCTCGTGGCCGGTGTTCCACGCCATGAGCAGGTCGAGGGCTTCCGGGCCGCGCACCTCGCCCACTAGGATACGATCGGGCCGCATCCGCAGCGTGGTTTTGAGCAGCGCCGTCATGGTGATTTGCGGGGACGTGTGGAACTGGACGTAGTTTTCAGCGGCGCATTGAATCTCGCCGGTATCTTCAATGATTACGAGCCGTTCGGTCGGGTCCGCGTCCACCATCCCGTTGATAATGGCATTCACTAGCGTTGTTTTGCCGCTGCCGGTGCCGCCAATCACCAGAATGTTGCGGTGCGCGCGGATAGCCTCATGGATGAGGCTGCATTGCTCCGCCGTCATAATCCCGCCCTCCACATATTGTTCGAGGGTAAAGATCGCCACGGCGCGTTTTCGGATGGCGAAGGTCGGCGCGGGCACGACCGGGGGCATCTGTCCGGCGAAGCGCGAGCCATCTATAGGAAACTCGCCTTCCAGAACCGGGGAGGCCCGCGTCACTTCCTTGTTATGATAGCCAGCGACCGCCTTGATGATCGCCTCGGCCCGGCTTGGGGCGACCTTACCGATGCAGATCATGCGTTCGCCAAGGCGTTCCAGCCATAGCTTGCCATCGGCGTTCAGGATCAGCTCAACGGTCTTGGGGTCGGCAAGCGCATCCAACATAAGCGGTTGCATGGAGCGGCGAAGCATCTCCTTCGCACGCTCTTTTACCGTATCTTGAGCGGGTTCCCCCTTGGCCTCCATGAAGCACCGTCCCTGCCAAAACAAAATGGACGCAAGGGATATACCGGAATTTTCATGGAGGCAACCAGAACGATTGCAAAGAATTAGGTTCAGATTGGGGGGATTGTCAGGACCGACGCAACTTAGCGTGGGCAGCCTTGTGCCATTGTGCTATCTGAAACGCTTGATGATCCGTGACGATAGCGGAAACGCGCTTATAACCGGGAGGAAGCCCCAGCTTTTTATCTTCTTTTGATAAGGTATCGGCTAGGCTGGCGTCCCAGCCATCGGTGCCGATAGGCGGCGGTTCCAGTAGCGCGACGAGCGGGACTTCCAGAGCATTTGCGATGGCGGCGATTGTTTCGAGCGACGGGTTTCCCTTACCGGCTGTAACGTCAGATACGAAGGACACAGACAGCCCCGCGTTCTCCGCGAGGTCTTTTTTCTTGAGCCGTCTTAAGGCCAAGAAGCGGTTAATGTTAATCGCGAGAACCTTCCGATACACAGGTTCGGTTTCTTTCTTCCGCAAGGGGGTTGGTTTTAGCCGCTAAAATTCCGGGTAGCTGCGGAGGATATGCCGGAGCGCGCGAGAAAGGAAGCGGTATGACGCCGAATATGATTGTTTATAGCATCATTTTTGGACGAGCCGGGCCGAGCGCGCGAGCGCGCATAACGGGTGGCAGCGAACGGATTGAAAGAAGAAAGTGACGCGCGAGAGACAAGATCAGGCTTCCGCGTAATTCTCTTTGGCGTCCATTCCGTAAATGCTCGCAGGATCGAGCGCAGGCCCCAAGATGCTAATTGCCGATCAGATCGCGGCGACCAATTTTGAAAATTACGGCTGTAGCGCGTAGCTCGATAATGTAAGGCTATAGCTTCGATTCTTTCAGTTGGTAGGCCCAAGAAGCCACTCGTTGATGCTCTTGAACTGCGGACTTCGACGTAAACGCAGACCGCTTTTCTATATATGTCTTTCAGTCGCCAGCATATTTTTTCAGCACTGAATTGCCAGAACCTTTAATGTCCTTTAAGCCGGGGCATTATGGCGAATCATACGCAACTCAAACCCTCCACGCTGTCCCAGCGCAAACGCGCCAAGGCACAGAGCGAGCAGGGCTTTAAGCGCATGAGTTTGGCCTTGTCCCCTAAAGCCGTCGAGATCGTGGAGAGGGTGAAAGCCAGCAAGGGATTCACGTCCCGCGAGGCTGCAATCAACGCGATCCTAGAGCGGATCGGGGACGATATGTTTCTGCAACAGGAGTTTCTGGCCGTGAGTGGATAAGAAAATGCCCGGCTCGAAGCCGGGCACCCTCAAAACCGCTTAGTGGGACAGTGCGCCAACACTGAACCTACAGACAATTTCCCACTTAGCGGTTTTCGGACTTCGGTTCAAGGGCGCTTGATTCGCGCAACGGGATTTTTTTGCCTGTCTCCCGGCCCTTCGCAAAGGAGGGACGACGATGAGTGACACCAGAAGAAAAGGGCCGCTGGCGATCGGGGAGCTGACCCAGCAGCTTTTCGGCCGAGCCTATGGCGACCGTAGCCGGGGCGGGAAGCACATCACCAAGGCCCGCGTGCGCGGCGGCAGCAAGGAAGCCGGGAGCGACGTAGAAAAGGGCTTCCTCGCGGCGCGAGACACCAAGACGCGCAAGGGATGCTGGCGTGCGATCAATCTGGCGTTTGAAAAGGGCCGCGCCCTGCGCGCGGAGCTGCGGCGCGAGCCGCGCGAGATAACGCAGTTCGAGCACTATTGCATGAGCATCACCAATTCCACGATCCGGGTGTATCAAGCCCTGTTGCGGATGGAGGAGCGTTTCAGGGGCAACGTGGTGCCCAGCTATGAAATGATAGCCGAATGGGCGACCGTCTCTAGGGCCACCGTCGCAAGGGCCTTGAACGCCCTTACCAGCATCGGCTTGCTGGCGCGCCTGCGGCGCTACGTCCACACCGTCACAGAGGACGGGGCGCGATCAGAGCAGACCTCCAATGCCTATCGGGTGGAATTGCCGAGGATGCTTCTCGAATTGCTCGACCGGCGCAAGCGCCCTGCCCCGGTGCCCGACGACGAGGCCCAGCGCCTACAGGACCGGCTTGAAGATGAGGCTTGGATGCTCTCCCGGTTGAGCAAGGCCGATTACATACGGGAGACGACGACATGCAAGGCCACAGCGGAGGCCCTAATCAGCCTATGGAACGGCATTTGCGCCCGTGATGGCGTTGTCGCCTAGCCGTGAGTCTCATAATGGTTCTGAACCTCCCCTTGAGTTTATTTATCTAAGGTGATGCGGAGTTGCGCTAGTCGCGCAACGCTTAATTGAGACTGTTTGAACACCAAAAAGGGGGTAAGGCTCCGATTTGGGGAGCTGACATGCGTGTCCATTCGGGGCGCGGATAGCGGCACTCTGTAAAACTGCGGGGCAGCGACCAAATATGCCTTGCGATGGAGGCCATTTTAGCGGCTAAAAGATTTTCATGGCGGGCGAGCGTAACTTGACAGCAACCGGGAAACCTCCAATATATCGGATATGGCCGGGCTATGGTGCCAAGGTCGAAACCGGAGAAGTCCGATGAGCAACAGAGAGAGAATTGCCGCCGTGCTGGTTGGCGAAGAAGACCGGATTATGTGCCTGCCCCGGCTGTTCGGGCTGGCGCGCATGATCGAGGTCGAGGCCGTCACCTATGGCTATATGTCCAAGCTATCCGCCGACTACACGGGCGCATATTGGCATTTCTACACCCTATCGAACGGCGGGTTCTACATGGCCCCCGGCGATCAGCCCCAATATCGTCTGGAATGGGACGGCAACGGCTTCTCTGGCGACGTTTCGGCCGACGCGGCGGGCCTTATAGCCACCCTGTTCATGCTGGGGCATATGCACGAAAAATACGGCGAGGATCAATTTGCCCAGCTCTATGCGTGGGCATCTGCCTATGCCGCCCAACATTCGGAAGCGGGGCCGATCGGTGCCGCGCTCGACTAGCGCCACAGGGGGGCAGCGTGCCCCCCTTCCCTTCCCTGCCTATCGGGCATATTCCTCATTCGGCCGCCATGAGGAGCAACGCCAGCGAAGGAACAGACGCGCGCATGATTGATGTTCGGCCAGATTGCCTATTGCCCGCCGATCAGGGGTGGCAGCAGCCGACGCCGGATGAGGTAAGGGCGGTCCTCAAAGCAGCGGACATGACAGGGGGCAGCGCGTCCAAGTTTCTAGGCTTGAGCAATACCCGCGTTATTCGGCGCTGGACGGGCGGCGACGATCAGATTCCCTATTCGGCATGGGCGCTGTTGTGCGCGGCTGCGGGCTTGGGAAATATTTGGGAACACCAGAACGACGATTTTAGCGGCTAAAATTATTGCCGTTCAGACTTTACGGGGGCTTGACACGGTTCGGGATGCTGTCATTATATCGGTTGTGACCGGGCAACCCGCCAAGGTCGAAACCGGAGTATTCCGATGAAGGCGAAAATTCCCCCGCTGCCCGCACGTTTTGCGGTCATGCGGCTTCCCAATCCTCCACCCGCATGGGAGGGCAACCGCGTGGATTACGTCATTGCGGCCGTCTGGACGTTCGGAGTCCTGATCTGGACCGTCGCGCGCTTCATCATCCCGCTTGTCGTCTTCTGGCAGTTCTGCCGGATGCTCTGGTATTGGAACACGCCGGATGTTCATGCCGGTTGGCAGTTCCTCGCCTATTATGCGGTCTATATCGCCCTCTACATCTTCCTTGGCGTCTATGAGCCGAAGCTATACCGCGAGAAGAATCGCGGCAGGCGCAATGGATAAACGCTTGAGCGCGTCGGCCTTTGAGCAAGCTGCTGGACGGCTCAATATCGCGGCGCGTCCGCTCGACATGGCGCGCGCCGTTCTGGTGGACGGCGAGGCCCAATCGGCCGTGGCGAAGCGCGAAGGCGTGTCCCGCAATGCCGTTTGTCTGGCGGTCAACCGGATTTGGAACGCGCATAGCGAGGTTCCCGAAGGTTTCGAGCGTGTGACGGCGATTTTACCGAAACATAAAGCCTTCCTTGTGCGGCAATGGCAGCGCGAGGCGGTGGAAAGATTGGACGCCAAACGATGAAAACACTTGTCATAGCGAACCAGAAAGGCGGCGTTGGTAAAACTTCAACGACCGTTCATCTTGCCTATTACTTCAAAGAACAGGGGTTGAAGGTCGCAGTTATTGACTTGGACACCCAAGGAAATGCCAGCTTCACCCTTGGCGAATATGATAGCGGAGCCTTGGCGAGCGGCCTTTTCGATGCCGTGTCACAATTCGACCTGGCTAACGCCGAGGGGATTGCTGTCTTTTCCGCCGACGCGCGGTTGGCCGATCTTGAGAAACTAGATCTCGGTGCGGCTGCTGGCGCGTTCAAGCGCAGTCTGGCCGTGATCGAGGCGGAAGGCTTTGACGTGTGCCTGATAGATACCCCCCCTTCCCTTGGGGTCCGAATGGCAGCGGCGTTGCTATCGGCCGACTTTGCGGCCTCGCCCATCGAGCTTGAAGCCTACAGTTTGCAGGGCATTGAGAAGATGGTGACGACGATCGCCAATATCCGGCGCGCGAACCCGGCGCTGCAATTCCTTGGCATGATACCGAGCAAGGTTGATGGCCGGAATCCCCGGCACGGGCAGCACCTTGACGAGTTGACCCGTGCTTATCCCCAGTTGGTCATTCCGACGCCGATCGGAAACCGGAGCAGCGTTGCGGACGCGCTGGCGTCGGGCTTGCCGGTTTGGTCGATCAAACGGACTTCGGCGCGGAAAGCGGCGCAGGAAATGCGAGCGATGGCCCGCCACATTCAAGAAAAGATGGAGATTTGACGATGGCCGACAACACCGAGGACAAGAAGGCGGGCAAATCGTCCACCAAGGCCACGCAGAAGCCCGCGCAGAACGCCGGGCTAGGGTTGGAGGGGTTGGGCGACCTTTCGAGCCTCCTAGCCTCTCCTGCGGCCCCGGAGGGCGGTTCTGGCGCTCCGCTCGAATTGGAGCTGGCGCTGATTGACGAAGACCCGCACCAGCCCCGCAAGCAGTTTGACGAAAATTCGCTGGCGGAAATGGCCGAGACGATCAGGGCGCGCGGCGTGAAGACGCCTATTTCCGTTCGGCCCAACCCCAAGGTGGAGGGGCGCTATCTCATCAACCACGGCGCGCGCCGCTATCGCGCGTCCCTGTTGGCCGAGAAAGTGACAATTCCGGGCTTCATCGACCCTGATTATACCGAGGCCGATCAGGTCATTGAGAATTTGCAGCGTGACGCTCTCACGGCCCGCGAGATTGCCGACTACATCGGCCGCGAGCTGGCCAACGGGAAAAAGAAGGGCGAGATTGCCAAGGCCATCGGGAAATCCCCGGCCTTTGTCACCCAGCACGCGGCATTGCTCGATTTGCCGGAGCCGATCGCCAAGGCGTTCCAGAGCGGGCGTTGCAAGGACGTGACGTTGATCTATGACCTTGTGGGCCTCCACAAGAAGCATAGCGAGGGCGTGGCGCGCTGGCTGGCCGATGCCGATCAGGAGATTACGCGCGGATCGGTGCGGCTCTTGAAGGAGTTCCTTGAGTCCGGCTTGAGCGGCGAGGCCGAGGAGGAGGCGGGCGACGATGAGGGCAACGGCGGAGCTGGTGACGACGCCGGGGCCGAGGAGGAGAAGGAACCGAAAGAGGAAGACCCGCTAAAGCTGAAAAAGGCCATTGTGCAGGTTTCCCATAGCAAGCGCCCTGCCCGTCTGATCCTGAATAAGCGGCCCTCGCGCGATGGCGTGGCGTGGATCAAGTATGAAGACAGCGGCGAGGAAACCGAGGTCGATCTTGGGAAAGTGCAGCTTCTCGCGCTTCTTGAGGGGTAATATTTGGAGGTATCTATGGCTACCGACGATTGGCAACCTATCGAGACAGCCCCATCTGGTGTTGAAATCCTTCTCGCATGGACGACCGGCGACACATGGCGGCCATATAGCGAGGGCTGCGATTGGATATGGACTCGCGGCGAATTGACAAATGGGGAATGGTTAGACGGGCCGTGGGGGCAACCGAACTGGTGGATGGCAAATCCGCACCCTCCCCCCGACATGCGTTGAGTGACGCATAGCATCGAGTTGATGGCCCCGCGCAAGCGGGGCCTTTTTTGTGGCGCGGTAGGCTGGAAAATCGGATATAGTGCAAGCTCGAAATTTTAGCCGCTAAAGGAACGGCCATGCAGGACACGCCGATTGCAGACCCGGACAAGTTCTCACTGGACGAGGGAACGGGCGACCCACAGGCCGATGCCGACCGGCTGCTAGACGAGGCGCGCACGCTGGATAGTCAGGAAACGGCAGCTATCGCCACCGCGCCAACCGAGGAAACCTATAACGCCCAGCTACAGACGGTCATTGAGGAGAAGGTTGAGCAGGCGAACCAGATCGAGGACCGCCTAGAAAGCATGATGGAGCAGCAAACCGCCCGCTTGCAGCAAATCCAGCAGCAGCCCCCCGGCTTCCTGTCCCTGCCCGGCAAGCGCCAAGCATGGCAGGCCCGGATTGCCAATGCGCAAGCGGCCGTGCAGCGGATCGCGGTAAGGCTAGAAGCCGTGCGCGAAATCCGCGACGGTATGGCCGTTCACGGCCCGCGCGTGGAGACGATCGCGGCGGCCAAACTCGAATATCGAGAGCCGAAACTTGTCGATGATTTCGAGGAGCTGATGCAGGCGCGCCGGTTGCATGAGCTGCACATGCGCGCGGAGCGGGAGAAAGAGCAGATCAGGGAAAAGACGGTCGAGCGCGGGGCGGACGATCGGAAACCGTCAGGCCGCACGCTCGCGCGCGGGTTGGCGAGAGACGGGGGATAGCGCGACCCACGGGGGGGAGGGGCCTTCGCTGGCGTCAATGATGGAACAGGGCAGCGGCCAACACTACCAGCGCCGCGATCAGCGTCAGGCCCGACGCTAGGAGATTGCGGTTAGCGACGGCCCGGCCATCGTTCAGGGGCTTTTGTAGCCCCGTCCCGATATGTTCTCCGACTTCCTTGATGATAGCCTTCGCGGCGGCCTCCATACGTTCATTCATGGCGGCTTCCGAGGCATCCAGCGCGGCGTTCAGCACCGATTCCGCCTTGTCGGTGATAGCAATCGACCAACGATTGCTCATGTCTTCCAGCTCGCTTTTGAACGCCTTTAGTTGCTCCTCCTGCGCATCGGCGCTTTCGCCCAGCAACATCGCGTTGATGGTTTGCAGGATCATCAAGGGATCATCGGCGGACAGCGTGACCCCGTGCTGGCGCGAGATTTCCGCGATCAGCGCCGCGATTTTTTCGTGATCGGCCATTACACGACCTTAGCCTTGTCGAGTTCAGCAAAGACCGCATCACGAACGCGGCCGAGGCGGTGACGCTGCATCAGGGCTATGTCGCCATCGGCAAGCGTTTCCTCAAAAGTCTTGCGCGCGGCCAGCATGTCCCGAACGTCCGCCCCGAAGGTTTCCTTTCTCAGATCGGGGAGGGTGACGATCGCGGCGACCCGATCCTTTAGCTCCCGGTAGGCTTTGAGCTGTTCAAAACTCTTACCCTCTGCCTCGACAGGCCCATGATAGGGGTTGAGCCACACGACGATTGCAGCCGGATCGGGGAAGGCTTCGGCTACCGAGGCGAAGCCTTGAAGCGTGTCGATCAGCGATTGCCCGCCTACGATAATGGTATGCAGGACGAGCTTATGGCCCAGATCGGCAATCACGTCAGGCGCACCGTTGTCGAACATATAGGAGGATAGGGCGCTGTAGCTGCTCGCGCCGCTGTCAATGACCACCGATTCCTTGGAACCGGCGATCATTTCCATCATGGCGTCGAATTTGCGCGGGTTTATGTCGCCGTTTTCCAGCAGCTCGACCTTGGACACGTTGAGGGACTGAAACCCGGCAAGGGTGGCGTTGATCGGATCGGTATCAATGCAGAGCGGGCTTTCGCCTCGCTTGGTCAGATATTGGGCCAGCATCGAGGCGGCGAGCGACTTGCCCACACCTCCCTTGCCCTGCAAAACTATGTGGACGTTGCTCATACCAAATCCTCTTTGTTCGGAGTGGCCGGGTGATTGAAGCGCGCCGGTTTGGGCCGGGGCGGCGGATCAGCTTCGGCCGAGGCCGTTGCTGATCGGGAAGGGGAGGGGGGCGCTGGCGATGCCTTGGGCGGTTCCCCGGTAGCTGGCGCGCGATACCGGCGAACGTATTTGGCGAACCACGCATAGCCGAAGCTAATGCGGCCTTCCTCCGTCAGCAGCTCCCATATGCCGCGCACCGGCCATCCTTCCGCAAGGGCTGCATCTATGTCCGATCGAGCGGCGAGGAATTGCGCGAGGTTCCGGTTTTTGCCCCCCGGCTCCCGTGAGGCCGCCCGTTCGCGCAATCGCTCCGTGAAGGATTTCCCGCTGTCTGTCATTTCCACCTACGATATTTTTCGGCGCATAATCGGCTATAAAGCGTTCATAAACCGGCCACGAACCGATGAACTCCCGCTATATCGTATTTTTCTGCCAGATTAGGCCGTGTGGCGCTAGATATTTTCGGGGGTGAACGATATATGATCGTTCCAGCAACAGTTTCTATTTGGCGTCTAAACGTCGAAGACAGGGCAAGATAGGTGATGGAGGCATCCACGCAAGCGCGGACACCCCCATCACTCCCCTTATTCGCGCCGGGGGCGCTCAACGGGATTCTTGCTCTGCGAGGCCGCCGCTACCGCAGCGAAGGGAAGGTGATTTGAACGACAGACCCAAGGCGAAGCGCGAGCGGCACCACATCAAGATATGGTGCAGCGCCGAGGACAAGGCGACGATTGAAGCCGCCGCACAGGCCAGCGGGTTGAGCGCGTCGGCCTATTTGCGTGTGCTTGGGTTGGGGCATCAGCCGCGCCCCATAATCGACATAGAACAGGGGCGTGAGTTGGTGCGCGTCAATGGCGACCTTGGCCGTCTTGGCGGCCTGTTGAAGCTATGGCTTACCGACGACGCCAAGTTGGAGGAAATGGCCCCCGAACGGATGCCGGTCATCATTCGGGGCGTGCTGTCCAAGATTGAGGCCAATCAGGAGGAGCTGGCCGGGATCATCCGAAAGGTCTTGCGGTCCCGGCAAGATTTTAGCGGCTAAAAAAAGGGCCGCGCGGATGATTGCAAAACACGTCCCCATGAAGGCGACCGCAAAGAGCGATTTCGGCGGGTTGGTGCGATACATCACCAGCGCGCAGGGGCGTGATGAGCGCGTGGGCGTGGTGACTGTCACCAACTGCCGAGGCGAGACGCCAGAAGATGCCGCACAGGACGTTATGCTTGTCCAATCGGCCAATCAGCGGGCGGCTTCGGACAAGACATATCACCTCATAATTTCGTTTCCTCCCGGCGAGAGTCCGAGCGCGGAAGCCTTGCGCGATATTGAGGAGACGATTTGCGCGGGGCTGGGCTTTGCCGAGCATCAGCGGATCAGCGCCGTTCATCACGACACCGACCACACGCATATTCATCTGGCGATCAACAAGATTCATCCGATCCGCCACACGATCCATACGCCCTTGCGGGATTATCGGACGCTTGCCGAGCTATGCGAGCTGCTAGAGGTCCGTCACGGTTTGGAGCGCGTCAACCACAACGCCCACCAGCGCGGCGGGGAAAACCGCGCGAAGGACATGGAGCAGATCGCGGGCACGGAGAGCCTGATAGGCTGGGCGCAGCGGAATTGCGCCGAACCCTTGAAGGCCGCCGCGAGCTGGACCGAGTTGCACCAGATCGCGGCCGACTTCGGCCTGTCCGTGCAGGCGCGCGGCAACGGCCTGATATTCGCTGCGATGGACGGAACGACCGTAAAGGCCAGTTCCATCGCGCGCGAGCTGTCAAAAGGGGCGTTAGAGAAACGCTTGGGAGCCTTCCAGAGCGCGCGGGGAGGGGAGGGGGCACCGAAAGCCCGACAGACCTATGAAAAGCGCCCCGTGCCCTCCCGTATCGACACCAGCGGCCTATTTGCTGCCTACCGCGCCCAGCAGGGCACGCGCGCCACGCGCCGAAAGGTCGAGCTGGCCGAGGCCGCAGCCAAGCGCCGCGCGGCCATTGAACAGGTGAAGCGCATCGGGAGGACGAAGCGGGCGGCGATAAAGCTGCTAGGTGGCGGCCCGGCTGTTAAGCGCCTCAATTACGCACTGGCGGCCCGGTCCACCAAGGCCGCGATTGCGAAGATTGTTGCCGCCCACGGGCGGGAACGGGAGCGCATCGCGTCTCGTAATTCCCGGCGCGGGTGGAATGACTGGCTACAGGAGCAGGCCAAGGCGGGCGACCGCACCGCCCTTGAGGCCCTGCGCGCGCGGGAGGGACGGCGCACCGCTCCCAAGGATGCGCTGCACATTGCGGCGATGCCGAGCGCAGCACACCCCGCAGCGATCCGGCAAGACCACATCACGAAACGCGGGACGATCATCTATCGCACCGCCAATGCAGCGGTGCGCGATGATGGCCAGCGCCTGCATGTATCGCGCGGGGCGCAGATCGAGGGCGTTGTTGCCGCCTTGCGGCTTGCGCACGAACGCTATGGCGACAGGCTGGCGATCAGCGGCAGCGATCAATTCAAGGCCCTTGTGGTGGAAGCCGCCGCCCGATCGGCCATGCCCATCACATTTGCGGACCCCGATCTAGAGGCCCGGCGTCAAAATATCAGGCAAGAGGAGCGCGCGCGTGACAGACAAATCGTTGGACGAGGAGATAGAGGCGGCGCTGGCGTTGCTGGGCGAAACGCCGTCAATGACGCTGGACGAGACGCCAGCACCACAGCACCAGGTCGAAACGGGACATTCCGACCCGGAGCCGTCAGCGCCGGAGGAACCGACGCCGGAACCGGCCTTGCAAGCGGAGGAGCCAGCAGCGCCGCCATTCGAGCTGGCCCCGCACAGCCCGCCAGAAATGGACATTCTAGCGCCGGAGGAGCCGAGGCCCCCAGCGAGCGCGCCGTTAAGCCCAACATTGGCCGCGTTGGACGAGAGCCGCCGCCCGAAAGCCGAGGTAGTTTGCGCGACCTGTCCCAACTCGGTGTGGTTCAGCACGCCGAGCGAGGTCGCTTGCTATTGCCGCGTGATGTTCATTCAGACGTGGACGACCAAAAAGCCCGGCCAGATCGTCTTGTGCGACGGGACGACGATCGGCCGCGAGTGAGCGACGATCAGGCCAGCGCAGCGGATAAATACATTGCGGAACGCAATGCGAAGCGTCACATTGGAATGGATATACCGGCGCATCGGCTGTTCACTGGCGATCATGGACCGCTGATTTACGCCGGGACGCGACAAATCGAAGGGCAGAAATTGATACTCCTAAGAGATGGCGCTGACATGCTTGTGCTGCCCGTGGACGCGCGCAGCGCCGCCCGCGCGGGCAAGCTGGCGATTGGCGAGCCGATCGAGATTGCCAGCAACGGCACCGTCAAAAGCAAGGGGCGCGGCCGGTAACGGCCGCGAGAAGGGCAAAGCATGGCAAAGAAGCGCAATACAGCCATCGGGCCGCAAGTGCGGGAGCGCGGAAGCAAGGGCGATAATCGCCCGTTGCTGGCGGCCCTTGTGGCCGGTTCCGCCCTTGGAGGCTTATGGAGCGCAACGCAGATGTTCGCGCACCAGATGGCCTATCAGGCTACCTTGGGGCCGAACGCGGGCCATATCTATGCCCCGTGGCGTTTCCTGCAATGGTTCAGCAAATGGAGCGAGGTTCCGGCGCTGAAACCCGCCTTCGGGCAAGCCGTGGGCGTGGGCACCGTGGTTTTCGGCGTGGGCGTCCTGATAACCGCTGCTGTCAAACTGGCGAAATCGAACGCCGGGAAGGGCAATGCCTATCTGCATGGATCGGCCCGCTGGGCCGACATGGAGGACATTCGCGCGGCCAGCCTCGTTGAAAATGATGGGGTCTATATTGGCGCATATCAGGAGAAGAACGGGAAGACGGTCTATCTACGCCATTCCGGCCCGGAGCATTGCCTAACCTATGCCCCGACCCGATCGGGGAAGGGCGTGGGCCTTGTCATCCCGACGCTGCTTTCGTGGCCGCATAGCGCCGTCATCACCGATTTGAAGGGCGAGCTATGGGCGTTGACCGCCGGTTGGAGGAAGCAGCACGCCAACCAGATCGTCATGCGATTTGAACCGGCCAGCTCGCGCGGCTCCGCCCACTGGAACCCGCTGGACGAAATCAGGGTAGGGACTGACAACGAAGTCGCAGACGTTCAGAATCTCGCTACGCTGATAGTGGACCCGGACGGGAAGGGGGTCGAAAGCCATTGGCAAAAGACCTCGCGGGCGCTTCTGGTAGGCGTGATCCTGCATGTCATCTACAAAGCCAAGCATGGCGGCAACGCGGCGACCTTGGCCGAAGTGGATGCCGTATTGGCCGATCCGGTTCGGCCCGCGCAGGAGGTTTGGGAGGAAATGCTTACGTTCGGCCATTTGCCGGGCGGCAAAAATCATCCCGTTGTCGGCAAAGCCGCGCGCGCCCAGCTCAATCGCCCCGATGATGAGGGCGGATCGGTTCTATCGACCGCGCAGAGCTATCTAGAATTATATCAAGACCCGGTTGTGGCCTCCAATACCGCGACTTCCGATTTCCTCATTCGTGACCTGATGAACAGCGAGAGGCCGGTTAGCCTCTACATCATCACCCAGCCCACCGATAAGGACCGGCTCCGCCCGCTTGTCCGCGTCATGCTCAACATGATGGTGCGTATCCTTGCGCCCAAGCAGGAGTTCGAGGAGGGCCGGGTAGTTCAGAGCTACAAGCACCGCGCCCTGTTTATGATTGATGAGTTTCCCAGCCTTGGGAAACTTGGAATCATTCAGGAGTCCTTGGCGTTCGCCGCAGGCTACGGCCTGAAATTCTATCTCATTTGTCAGGACACCAACCAGCTTAGGAGCCGGGAAACCGGCTATGGGCCGGATGAGCTGATAACCTCCAACGCTCATATCCAGAACGCCTATCCGCCCAACCGTGTTGAGACGGCCGAGCATCTTTCCAAACTCACCGGGCAGACCACCGTTCTTAAAGAGCAAATCACCAAAAGCACCGGACGCGGGGGCGGGGGTTTCTTTGGTGGCACCGTGTCCAAGACCGTGCAGGAAACCCAGCGCCCGCTTTTGACGCCTGATGAGTGTATGAGGATGCCGGGGCCGAAGAAGACCCCGGACGGAGATATTTCCGAAGCGGGCGACATGCTGATTTATGTCGCAGGCTATCCCATGATCTATGGCCGTCAGCCCCTCTATTTCCAAGACCCGACCTTTAGTGCCCGCGCCAAGATTCCCGCGCCGGATCGGAGCGACACGATCAGGGGCAATCACGCGCCGAAGCCGCCCGAAGGGGGCCGGAGGATCAAACTATGAAGCGGCCGAGCTTCGCCAAGGTCAGCCGCTATGCGGTTTGTGGCGTGGCGGGGGCCATGATCGCCATGCTTGGCGCGAAGGCGGCGGGCCTTCGCTTCAACGCTACGCCGAGCATCCCGGTAGGCGTCTATCGGGCGACGGGCGGGACCGCGCAAAAGGGCGATCTTGTGGCGTTCTGTCCGCCCGCAGCGCCGCCCTTTTTGGAGGCGTTGCGTAGGCGCTACATCGAACCCGGCGACTGCCCCAGCGGAAGCTATGAAATGATGAAGCGGATTTTAGCCGCTAAAGGCGACCGCGTTGAGATTGGCGGGCAGGGCGTGCGGATCAACGGCCGCCTTGTCCCCGACAGCGCCCCGCAGCTTGCCGATGGGGCAGGGCGGGCCTTGCCCCGGCTCAATGCCGCTTGGACGCTAGGCGATGGGGAAATCCTTGTCCTTGGCGACAGCGCGGCCTCTTTCGACGGCCGCTATTTCGGGCCGATCAGCGCGCGGCAAGTGACCGCCTCCATCAAACCCGTAGTGACGTGGTGATGGCATGAGCGGAGAGATCATCGTCATTGCCGAAAAGCCCGAACTCGCGCGGGCCATTGCCGAGGGCCTTGGAGGAGGGGCGCGACAAGACGGCTTCATAGATTGCGGCCGTCATTATGTGACGTGGGCGATTGGCCACATGCTTGAGCTAGTGGACCCGCAAGACCCGTGGAACATGGCGGCGCTGCCGATCAGCTTCATCCCGTGGGAAAAGCGGCCCGTTGCCAAGACGAGCGCCCAGCTCTGCACGATCGGCAAACTCCTCAAATCGGCGCGGAGCGTCATTCACGCGGGCGACCCCGACGATGAGGGCCAGCTTATCGTTGACGAGATTCTGCAATGGGCCGGAAGCCGGTTGCCGGTCCAACGCCTGCTAATCAATGACAACAATCTAAAGGTTGTGCAGCGGGCCTTGGCCTCCATGCGGGATAACCGCGAATATGCCGGGTTATCCGCGTCGGCCGAGGCGCGCAGCGTGGGCGATTTGCTCTATGGCGTGAACATGACCCGCGCCTATACCCTCGCGGCGCAGGCGCGGGGGTTTCAGGGCGTTCTTAGTGTCGGTCGCGTGCAGACCCCAATCTTGGGCCTTGTCGTCCGCCGCGACCGCGATTTTGAGGCCCACACCAAGAGCCATTACTACACGGTATCGGGGCAGTTCAGTTTCGCCGGGCAGACCTTCCCCGCGCGTTACCAGATCGGGGAGGGCGACCCTGTTGATGAGCAGCGCCGCTTGATCGACCGCAATTTCGCGACGGCCGTAGCCGGGGCGGTGCAGGGGCAACCGGCTCGCATCGCCAGCGCCAAAACCACCGCGAAAGAGGCAGCGCCGCCGCTGCCCTACAATCTCTTGAAGCTGCAAACCGATGCCGCGCGGAAATTCGGCTACAAGCCCAATCAGGTGAAGGACATTACGCAGGCGTTGCGGGAGAAGCATCGCCTTATCACCTACAACCGCAGCGACAGCGAATATTTGAGCGATGAGCAGCACGCCGACGCCCCCGGCGTGCTGGCGGCCGTCGCCGCGACGGTCCCGATGCTGGCAGCGATCGCGCAGCGCGCGGACCCGTCGATAAAAAGCCGGGCCTTCAACTCGCAGAAGGTTTCCGCGCATCACGCCATCATTCCGACCGAAGCCACGGCCGACTTTGCCGCGCTGACAGAGCCGGAGCAGCGTATCTATATGCTGATCGCGCGCGCCTATGTCGCGCAGTTCTGGCCCGCGAACCAATATGACCAGACCGAAATCGAGATAGAGGTTGCGGGCCACGCCTTTTCCGCGCGGGGCAAGGTTGTGACCAAGCCGGGTTGGACGGTCCTCTATAAGAACGATGTAGGTAATGAGGATATTGCCGAGGACGAGGACACCCTTTCGGCCGACTTGCGTTCGATCGCGTCGGGCATGGCCGGGCAATGCCTTTCGGCCAGCGCCGACCAGCAGGAAACCAAGCCCAAGCCGCTCTATACGATGGCCACGCTTTTGACCGACCTAACGCGGGTGGCGAAATATGTTCGGGACGAGCGGCTTAGGAAACTCCTGATCGAGAAGGACAAGGGGAAGGCGGGTGAGCATGGCGGAATTGGAACCCCGGCGACCCGCGACAGCATCATAGCCACGCTTTTCGATCGCGGGTTTTTGGTCGAGAAGGGCAAGAATATCGTCAGTTCCCCGCAGGCGCGTGCCTTCTATGACGCCTTGCCCGATCAGGCGAAGTTCCCTGACATGACCGCCATTTGGCACGAACAGCAGCGCGCGATTGCCGAGGGCAAGAGCGATACCATGACATTCGTTCGCGGACTGGCCGATTATGTCGGCCGCGAGGTCGCACGGGTGAAAGAGCAGGGCCTTGCCATAGCGATCGACGCGCCGCCTTGCCCGTCATGTTCCAAGCCGCTGCGCCGGATCAAAGGGAGCAAGGGCTATTTTTGGTCCTGCACCGGCTATGCCGACGGCTGCAAATTCACCGCCAACGACAAGGCGGGCAAGCCGGAACTGGCGAAGGCTCCCGCGCCCGTGCCGTCGCAGCAGCACAAATGCCAAGCGTGCGGCGCTGGCCTAGTGCGGCGTCCTTCCGCGAAAAAGAAGGGGGCCTTCTGGTGGAGTTGCAGCGCCTATCCCGGCTGCAAGCAGACCTATTTCGACAACAAGGGACAGCCCGATTTCAGCAAAGGAGAACGAGCATGACGGATCAGCCCAAGGCGCAGGACGCGCCCACCCTTGACGAGCTGGTGGCGCGCAAACTTGCCGACGCCGAGATTCCCGGCGCGGTTGTCGAGTTCGACCCGGAGGAAGCAGAGCGGGCAGGGGCCTTTGTCGAGGACGCCATGAGCGAGGCCGACGCGCGCGAGGCCGAGGAAGGGCTTGATGGTGACGCGGCACCGATCGCCACGGAACGCGGCGAATTGATCGCGGCAGCGCGCAACGCGAATTGATCTAGGGGAGGGCGAGGACATGGCCGAGGAGAAGAAGCCCTTTCACCAGCGGGTTGCCGACAAGCTGATAGAGCAGTTGAAGCAGGGCACCGCCCCTTGGCAGAAGCCTTGGGAGACAACCGGCAGCAGCGGATTGCCGTTCAATCCAACGACCGGGAAACGCTATCGCGGCGTCAATGTCCTCAATCTCATGTCCGAGGGCCGGGCTGATAATCGCTGGCTGACCTACAAGCAGGCCGCCGCCCAAGGCGCACAGGTGCGGAAGGGCGAGAAAGGCTCCCTTGTCCAATACTGGCAGTTCGAGGAGGAACGGGTAGTTCGGGACGAGAGCGGTAAGCCCGTGCTGGACGCCGAGGGCCGCCAGAGGAAAGAGAAGGTCGAGCTTGAGCGGCCCCGCGCATTTTATGCCGTGGTGTTCAACGCCGAGCAGATCGACGGGCTTCCACCTATCGCCACCACTACGCATGAGTGGAATCCGGTGGACCGGGCCGAGGCCATCTTGCAGGCGTCGGGCGCGAAAATCACCGAAGAAGCGGGCGACCGCGCCTTTTACCGGCCTTCGACCGACAGCATCACCTTACCGTTGCGCAGCCAGTTTCCGAGCGCGGATCGCTTCTACGCCACGGCGCTGCACGAGCTGGGGCACTGGACCGGCCACCCCAACCGCCTTGACCGGGATTTGGCGCACCCGTTCGGTTCGGAAGGCTATGCCCGCGAAGAATTGCGAGCCGAGATTGCGAGCCTCATAACCGGGCAGGAATTGCAGATCGGCCACGACCCGGAGCAGCACGCGGCCTATGTCGGATCATGGATCAAAGTCCTTGAGGAAGACCCGCTTGAGATTGTCCGCGCCGCATCGGACGCCGAGAAGATTCACACCTATGTTCTGGCGCTGGAACAAAAGCTGATTCAGCAGGTCGAGCAGGCGCAGGACCATACGCGATATTTCGTCAGCAATGAGAATACGCTTTGCTATCAGCAGCCGGGCATGACGATGCTTGGCGTCCTCGCCAGCAATATAGACGGGCGCAACCCGATTAACGGGCCATTCTATGCCAGTCCGCTAGATCAAATCCGGCCTGCTACGCGCGAGGATTTTGATAGGTTCCGCGTGACTTTGCCGCCAGACTTCCAGCAGGCACCGGAGCAGCGCCAGAATGATCTTGATGAGGGCGATCGGCTTGCGGTCGCGGCCGTGGCCGAGACGGTTCAAGCCTATGAGGAGTGGCAGAACGGCCCCCATTTCGATGGGAACGAGGAAGCGGACCTAGTAATATCCGATGACCTCAACATGGAGCTGGACGATCGTATCAAGGCCGCCTTCGCCAGACCGGCGCTTGCAGCGGCGCTTAATGATTCCGGGTTTACGGTCGAGCGGCTGACAGACCATAGCGGCGACAGATGGGCCGCCGCAGCCGGGGCCGTTGCCGCCATAGGCGATTCTATACCGGACCCGCAGCAGCACTATTCCGACCGCACTTTGCACGCGCTGATCGACAAGCACGGTTGGGAGCCGGTTGATAGTGGCGGGCCGATGCACACCGTTCGACGGCAATTTGAGGGCGTCGGGCCGATCGGCACGATGATAACCCCGAACGGCGAGCGAAACCTTATGGCGGGCTATTCCGCCGATAGCGAGCGCCGCCGCTATATCGCCTTGTCCCTTGGGCCGAACCAGATCAGCGATTTTGATGGCCGCGACCAGAACCCGGAGGAGATTGCCCGCCTTATCAATTTGAAGGCGGAGCAATATGCCGATGAGCGCCGCGAGCGGCAGGGCTTGGCCCCGCTTTATGCGGTCAATTCGCCATCCTTGGACATTGACGCGACTGACCACCGGGACGCCGCGCCAGCGCCTTCCACCCGCACATATCTTGCGGTCCCCTATCGGGAGAAGGACGAGGCGAAAGCCTTGGGCGCAAAGTGGGATAAGGCCGAAAAATCATGGTATGTCCCGGCAGGCGCTAATGTCGAGCCGTTCCAGAAATGGCTTTCAAGCGCCGTAGAGGCACCCGCAGAAGATATAGGCCAATCGCTCCCCGGCGAGCGCGCGCAGCGCCCCACGGCCCCGGAGCAGCCGCAGGAAGGGCATACGATGAAGGAAACCCCGCGACAGACGCGCGAATATCTGGCGGTGCCTTATGGCGAACGAACCCTTGCCAAAGCCAACGGCGCGAAATGGGATGCCGCGCGCAAGAGCTGGTATGCGCCGGAGGGCGCAGACCCGGAGAAGCTGGCGCGCTGGAAAATAGACAATCAGCCGCGCCAGCAGGAGGCGAAAAGCCCGGAGGTCGAGTTTGCCGACGCCATGAAATCCCTTGGCCTTGAGGTTCCCGCAGGGCACCCGATGATGGACGGGAAGACCCACCGCGTTCCCGCAGCGGGGGACGGCAAAGGCGAGGCGGCGGGCTTCTACGTCGCGTTCACCGATGGCCACCCCGCAGGCTATATCAAGAACAACCGTTCAGGGCTGGATATGCGCTGGAAAAGCACCGGCTACACCTTGAGCGAGGAGGAGAAGGCCCGCTTGAACGCCGAGGCGGCCACCAAGCGCGAGGAGCGCGATCGGGAACGGACGGCGACATATGACGCGACGGCCGAGCGCGTGCAGCAGCGCGCCGCGCAATGCCGTCAGATCGAGCAGGCAACGCCCTACATGGAGAGGAAGGGCATTGCGCCGACGATCGGCGCGCTCGCCAGCGCCAGCGATAATACAATCCACCTTCCGGCGATCGACACCAGCGGCAAGCACTGGACGACGCAATATATTCAGGAAGACGGCACGAAGCGTTTTGCGAAGGAGAGCCACAAGGAAAGCTGTTTCCATGTGGTCAACGGGGGCGTGACGCCGCAGGCCGCACTAGCCGCGCTCGACAAGGCCCCGCGCATTATGATTGGCGAAGGCTACGCGACGATGGCGACCGTCTCTAGCGTGGTGGACCATGCGACCGTCGCGGCGTTCGATTCCGGCAACCTTCCCGCCGTCGCAGCCGCGTTGCGCGAGCATTACCCCGACAAGCCGATTTTCATCATGGGCGAGGACGATCAGCGCGTCTTGGAGAAATTCGGCTACAATCCCGGCAAGGAGAAGGCGACCCAAGCGGCGCAGGCCGTGAACGGCGTTCCGGTCTTCCCGACCTTCGCCCCCGGCGAGCAGCAGGCCGACCCGGCACGCTTCACCGACTTCAACGACTTGCAGCAGAACAGCCGCTTGGGCCGTGAAGGCGTGGTGCGCCAGATCAGGGCGGCGATCGAGAACCCGCGTCAGCAGGAGCGGGAGGCTCCCCGGATCGAGCTGGACGACGAACGCGAAAGGAAGCGTTCCGGGCCGGTTATCGGAGACGATCGACCGGCCCAGCGCCGCAGCGTTCGACGCTAGATCAAGCGGAAACCAGCTTCCTAGAATAGTCGAGGGAACGGAGCGCGGTTTTGAGATGGAAGGCGGTTATGTCGTCGTCCATCTCCACCGCGATAACGAGGCTTTCCCGCGCGAGGTCTATAGCGTGGAGGAGGCCGCGATATTGTTCATCGCTCAGGTCCGTGTCTCGCATTGTTCTCGCAGTTCGCGGGGCCTCCGCTTCATCCACGGTCAGGGTGACAGGCTCCCGATCGTCATGGCCTTCGGCCTCTAGCCTCTCTTATTCACGACGCTCGGTTTCGGGCCCGCTCTGGGCATTTGCTGCGGCTGGCTGTATTGCGCGGACGACCGGCATCGCTGGCGTTTGTTTCACCGCATTCGGATTGATGGGCTTTTCGGGTTGAAGGGCTGGGCTCGGAGTTCTGCGGCGCTGCCGCATGGGCTACGTCGGCGCAGGCTTCAGCCGGAGAACGAGGGCGCGGAACAGGTCGGCATCCGGACAGGCGGAAGCGAAGGCAATGCGGATGCGGCTAGCACTTTCTACGACGCGCGCAGCGACCTTGAGCAGCCGCAGGCGCAAGGTGGTAAACTCCGCGCTTGCCAGAGCAGCGGTCCTGGGCATCGCCTGCTGGATGCGCCATAGCAGCCAGTATGCGGCAGTGTGCAGTATCAGGCGCATCTGATTGGCATTGGCCGAGCGGCACGAGGTTCGGTCGCTGGCGAGCTGGGACTTGTGGCGCTTGATCAGGTTCTCGGCCTGACCACGCGCGCAGTAGAGCGTGTCGTAGATGTGCTCGGCCGATCCTGTTGCCAACGAGGTGACGACATAGCGGATGTCCATGCCCAGCGTGCTGGCCTCGATCCGTGCAACGACGCGACGCTGGCACTTCCAGGTCTTTGCCCCATAGCGGGTCTCGGCATAGTTGCGCAGGACGGGACACTGACGCTGGGCGCGCTTGACCGCGCAGGCATCGGCGACCGCAACAATGGCGGGATCGGCGCGCAGCGCTGAATTGGTGGGCAGGCCGAACACGTAATCGACGCGGGCCGCATCGCAGTAGGCCATGACCTCGGGTCGACCATAGTGCCCGTCGCCGCGGATAGTGATGTGGGTATCGGGCCAATTACGGCGCAGGTGACGCACCAGGCGTCGGATGTGCCCCGCCGCCTCCTTTCCAGAAGGCGTCTTGCCTGTGCGCAGCAGCATGGCCACCGGCCTGCCGGTCGCGGTGTCGTAGATATGGATCGGTAGGAAGCAGCGCTCCCCATGATGCCCGTTCCAGAACGAGAGCTGTTGATAGCCATGCACGACGTCGCACGTGTCGTCGATATCCAGCGTGACCGCTGTCGGAGGGGCGGGATAGCTGGCGCAGTAGATGTCGATCATCGCGGCCATCATGCTGGCCAGTTCGCGCGTAGTCGGTGCATTTTCCCACCGGCTCATCGTCGGTTGGCTGGCCAGCCCCGCGCCCGATTCCGGCAGCTTGCCGAGCGCCAGGCGGAAGCCTGGATCGTCGCGCAGAGCATCGAGATCATCGGCATCCTCATAGCCGCACGCAATCGCGAACACACGGGCACGCAGAATGTCATCCAGGCGATGGATCACCCGCGCTGGATCGCGCGGATCGGCAATACAAGCCGCCAGGCGCTGGCAAATCCCCATCGCGCGCTCGGCCTGTGCAAGCAGTAGAACACCGCCATCCGAGGTAAGCCGGCCACCGTCGAACGCAGCTGTGATTTTCTTGCGGCCGACTGCTGGGAATCCAAATGAGCTTGCGATATCATCGTTCATGGCGGGTGTGGCCCGTGGCATTTTCTGCCCTGCGGCAGGTTCGGCTTAGACACCCAGTTCCTAATTCAGATCAGAGGCTTACGCCACTCCCGCCAACCCTTCAGGACACTTTTGGTGAATAAGGCGGGCTAAATGATCGAGAAAGGTTCTTCGGGTCGCAGGGCTGATCTAGGATGCTTTGGTTAATCATTTCACAACGGCAACGAGTGCGGCGCTGGCCTGCTATGAGTCCACTTCCAGCAGCGCGGCGAGGATCGCAATTCGCTCGCCCGCAGGCAGCTCGCTAAACATGCGTTTCCAACGTGCCGCCTTGCGCTTGATCCTCTGGCGATCGGTGAAATCCACCCCGGCATGGGTGGCCCAATGCGCCGCGTCGGGCGCATAGTTCATCCATAGACATTCGGTGCGCGGCCCGCCTCGCGTCATGGCCTGATAGGACAGGACGCGCCAGCGCGGCGCGGGCAGCAGTTCGCTATACAGGGACGAGGGATAGCCTGAAATCATCACCGAGGCGGGCAGCGCATCGAGGACGGCCAGCAGTTCCCTATGGTCCGCTTCCGTATAGTCATAGCGGTAGCGCGTGCCCGGATGGGAGCGCGTGGCGAGGACATAGGGCGGATCAGCATAGATCAGCACGCGCCCAGCGGCCGAAAAGTCGAAATCGCGCAGGAAGGCGAGGCAATCGACGTTGTAGGTTTCGACGGCCGCGCCATCGAACGCGCTCGATTCCTCTGCCGCGATCGAGCCGAAGCACTCAAAGGTAGCCGGATCAATTTCGAGGCCGATCGAGCGGGCAGCGGGAGGCTTGCGCCGGAGGACGATGCCGGAGCCTAGATGCGTCTCAATGTAGGTATCGTGCGGCGGCATATTGGCAATCACAGCCTGATATGCGCCCGAAACCTGTTTCGAGCCGAGATAGCCGGTCATGGCACCTACTGGAAAAGAAGGAGCAGGCGGGGGAAGCGTCCCCCTGCGATCGGGCCGCCCAGCGTCCCGCTCGACCCCCACAGCAAGGGGCCAGCCCCTCGCAACGCTCCCCGGCTAACACCAAACGGAAGGTTCGGGCTGGGGGCGTTCATCTGGAACGCCGGGGCGACGGCGGCTTAGGCAGGCCGTGGCCGATTTCGTTGGATTTGGTTTTGCCGTCGCCTTCGCTCTGGCCTGTCTTGAGGGCGTCGGAGAGTCCGGCGAGCGAGCTTCCCCGCGCCGCGTTCAGGAGAGACGTTCGGCCACTTTCCGGCGTAGCTTTTCGTCCGTCGCCATGTGCGAGGCTCCCACCAACATCAGGGCCTCCAATCGCGTAAAGTTGCCCGTGGGGAGATTGTCCTTTGAATTGGAGGGCGCAATCGGCGCTGACGCGGCCGAGCTGGTTGAGCCGGTCGAACTCTCTTTCAAGCCTTTCTTGGACAGGTCCATTTTCCAATTCCTTCCGCCAGATATTTACACCGTCCATGCCTTCTAGGCGATGAACATTCGCACGATCGCGCACGTCATGGACCGCAACCGAAATCTGATCGCCAAAGCGACCTAGAAGGGCCTCTAGGCCGTCAGGCGTGCCCTCCTGAATACGCACCATCACGGCCGCGCTCGCGCCCCTGCCTAGCTCCTCAAAGCGTTGGAACGTGTGCGCAAGCGCCTCCTCTGGCCGAGGCAGCACCGCTATTACCCCGACTCTGCATCCGGCGCTCAATGCCTGTTCGACCTTGGCGATGCTCGCTTGCGGATCGACAAGCTGGCCCTCAAAGATCGCGCGCACGTCACGGCCGAGCCGGTTTCCTTCATGCAGCGCCGCATACTGGATTTCAGAGGTTTTCCCGGCCCCCGGCATCCCGGTTACGAACAGCACCAGGTTGCGGGTCGGATCGGAGCTATCGGCTACTACGCGCCGGTATTGTTCGGCCGCCAGAACGGCCGCGGCATTGTGGACGGGCGCGTTGTATCGGCCGCGGGCCTCTCTTGAGGCGGTATATTCGGGAAGCAGCTCCTTCATGGCGTCCGCACAGACGTAGCGCCCCCCGAAAGTGCCGGGTCGGGCCGCATAGTCTGTCAGGAACCGTTCGGGCGCAGCTTGCACGGCATCGACCACGCGCCGTTGCACGTCCGCGCGATCGGCGTCCGCGAACTCCAATACCCTGATAGGTTCCAATGCCATCCCGCTTCCTCTGTCAGATCCGGCATAGACGCAGGCGTCTATGAGAACCAGAACTATTTGTTGGAGCGTGGTCTAGCACGAATATAAGAAAGCCCGACACAGGGCCGGGCTTTCGCACTTTCGGACACAACGGCGGGTTGTGCGCGACCCGAAAGCAGAGTTGTTGCAGAGCCGTATCGGGCAGGCACGGCGCTGGCAAGGCGAAGGAGCTGCGCCCGCGCGATATGCCCAGCCTTTATCGTCGGCAGGCTGTTAATCATGGTGTGCAACGGAAACTTACCATTCATCGTGCAGCGCGAGATTCATGGATAGCGATCCCGGAGAAGCGCGAAGGCTGCACGCGGTTGAGAACCGCGCAATGGCGCGCCGCATTGAGGCGGAGCGTTGGAAAGCTCTATGGGATGAGGCCCACCCCGCAGCGACGGAGGCCCCGGCCCCGGACCATGCAGCTCCCGACAAACCGAGCCGCTTGCGCTCGATATTAACGCTATTCCGAAGGGATGGCCTCTAGTCTCGCTTTTGACGCTGTTCAGGCTGGCCTAAAATGTGATCGTTGATGGTCACAACGGCAAGCGGGATCAGGTTGAATAGCTGGTAGGCGCAGATCGCGCCGACAAAGAACACCAGAAGCGGGTGTGCCTCAACCAGATCATAGTTGGCCCGGACAAAAACTGTCCCCGCTGCGAAGGCGAGGACATAGAGGATCATCGTCAAAGCCCCGTCGAATAGGCTGCGCATCGTCATGGGCTGATCCTAGCCCCTTTATTCGACAGGGGCGAGGGGCGCGCTGGCGCAATCGTCGCCACCGCACAGGAGCCGCAGCGCGGGCTTGCCCCATGCCTGCACGCCGCATGTAGGGCAGCGATATTTGATCCGGTTCGATCGGTTCCCCGTGGCGGGCTGAAGCACGTCCGCCAGATGGCCGCCGGCAGCGCCGGCGCCGGCGCCGGCGTCGATCGCCGGCGTCGGCATGATGGCCGGGAACCGATCGACCCACGAAATGCGGAAATTCTGCGTCAACAGGGCATCCGTGGCGAGCATGAAGGGGCCGCCCGGAATGGCATAGTCGGCCATTTTCTGCCCTGTCCTAGCGCCTCCGGGCTGGCCCGTGCTGGACGGCATGAGGCCGATCGCTTCCATTTTGTCGGCCCATTCCCGGTTATGATAGCCGGAGCGCGACGGGTTGCCGAAATGGAACTGCCATGCGTGGACCATTTCATGCGCTACGGTTTGGAGGACTTCGAGCAGGGGGACCACGGCGAAATATGCCGGGTTGATGGCGATTTCGTCGGTCTTGCTCTTGTCGTGATGATGCACGAACCGTTCCGATGAGAAATAGCCGTAGCTCCGCTTTTCCCTCTGCATCGTAATCAGGCAGGGGGGCAGCTCGCCCGCGAACAGCTCCCGGTTGTAATGGTCGAACGCCAGTTGCAATTCAGCATAGGCTTGCGCGGTCGGGTTGGTCATGCGCCCAGCGCCTTCGCTTCGGCCGCGCAGCGATCCTTATGGGAATACCACTCGCCCAGCGCGCTACCGCGACCACCTTTCCCGAACCATGTCCCGGAGCGCCAACCGCACTCGCAGCTTACCGAAACGCCAAAGCTATAGCTTGCCAGCTTGTGCCCCTTGAGGGGCTTTTCCTTCGCCATAATCAGACCCCTCTTTCATTGCGGCGTCGTTCAACATAGCCATCGGCCTTGCCGTCCTCGTAATGCTCCCAAAGGTCGGGGTTGGTCGGTTCGCAGCCCTGATAGCGGGGATCATCGGGCCAGCGGCCACAGTTCCACCCGGCGTTATAGGCGCGCTGCTGATCTTCATGGGTCATTGGCTGGCTCCCTGTTCAGCGAGGCGGGCCATGACGCGCGGCTCTGTTGCAAAAATCGTGAAGCTTGAGCATGCTTGGCGGAGATTGGACGGACGGAACGATGACGGATTTCAAGTGGCGCCATTTCCAGGGTGATGTGATCCTGTGGGCGGTGCGCTGGTATTGTCGCTATCCGATCAGCTATCGCGACCTTGAGGAAATGCTGGCGGAACGCGGCATTTCGGTCGACCATACGACGATCTATCGCTGGGTCCAGTGCTACGCCCCGGAGATGGAGAAGCGGCTGCGCTGGTTCTGGCGGCGTGGCTTTGATCCGAGCTGGCGCCTGGATGAAACCTACGTCAAGGTGCGGGGCAAGTGGACCTACCTGTACCGGGCAGTCGACAAGCGGGGCGACACGATCGATTTCTACCTGTCGCCGACCCGCAGCGCCAAGGCAGCGAAGCGGTTCCTGGGCAAGGCCCTGCGAGGCCTGAAGCACTGGGAAAAGCCTGCCACGCTCAATACCGACAAAGCGCCGAGCTATGGTGCAGCGATCACCGAATTGAAGCGCGAAGGAAAGCTGGACCGGGAGACGGCCCACCGGCAGGTGAAGTATCTCAATAACGTGATCGAGGCCGATCACGGAAAGCTCAAGATACTGATCAAGCCGGTGCGCGGTTTCAAATCGATCCCCACGGCCTATGCCACGATCAAGGGATTCGAAGTCATGCGAGCCCTGCGCAAAGGACAGGCTCGCCCCTGGTGCCTGCAGCCCGGCATCAGGGGCGAGGTGCGCCTTGTGGAGAGAGCTTTTGGCATTGGGCCCTCGGCGCTGACGGA
>NZ_CP084411.1:0-35165 GCF_024611135.1 Sphingobium sp. CFD-2
ATGACGATAGACCCCTCCCCTTCCCTGTTTGACGCGCCGATCGCCGCGCCGGTCTCGGCCGTGGACGGCGACGATCGCACGCCGCTGCTGCCGGTGCGCCATCCCAACCAGGACTTGTTCATCTGCGACGTGCTGGACGCCATCCCCAAGGATGACATGGCCTCAATGGAGCATCCGGTGTTTTCGCTCTCGACCAAGCCCGACAACCGGACGCGGCGCTACGAGCATAACGGCAACGTCATCGAGATTATCCCCTCGGGCAAGGGGCTGGCGACGATCCACGACAAGGACATATTGATCTACTGCATTTCGCAGCTCGTCGCGAAGATGAACCAGGGCGAGCAACCTAGCCGCACGGTGCGCCTGCAAGCCTATGACATGCTCGTCGCCACCAACCGGCAAACCAGCGGCGAAGGCTATCGACTGATGGCCGACGCCCTCACCCGCCTGCGCGGGACCACGGTGCGGACCAATATTCAAACGGGCGGTGTCGAAGAAACGCGGATTTTCGGCCTGATCGAAGAGGCCAAGATCACGCGCAAGACGTTCGATGGCCGGATGCTCGATCTCGAAATCACCCTGTCGGATTGGGTCTATCGCTCGGTCATCAGCAAGAACGTCCTGACGCTCCACCGCGACTATTTCCGGCTCCGCAAGCCGTTCGAGCGGCGCATGTATGAACTGGCGCGCAAGCATTGCGGCGTGAAGGACGAATGGAAGATCGGCCTAGAGTTGCTACAGAAGAAATGCGGCTCGAACAGCCCGCTCCGAGTGTTCCGGGCCTTGGTCAAGAAGGTCTGCGAGCATGACGCCGATCACGGCCATTTCCCCGACTATGCGGTGACGATGGATGATGACGTGATCTTGTTCCGCAACCGCTCGGGCCTCAAATCCAAGCCCGATCCGGTCGCCAGCGCCGGCGACGATGCGCCCTATATCGACCCGGAAACCATGCACGACGCCAAGACGGCCGCGCCAGGCTATGACGTGTATGCGCTCTATGACGAATGGGTGTCGTGGTGGCACGACATGGGCAAGCCCGAACTCAAAAGCCCTGCCGGGGCCTTCCTCGGCTTCTGCAAGAAACGGCACGAACGCAAACCACTACGCTGATCCCCTGCTCTATGCGGGCAAGCGGCCATGTTTACTTACCCGCATGTTTGCATGTGGACATGCTCACTTGCCTACAGGGCTTTCCCCCATCTTGCGAAGCCAGTCGTTGAACGCCTCGGCCATCGCGTCCTGTAGGCTCATGCCGTGCTTGCGGGCGGTCATGTGCATGGCGAAGGACATTTCCGGGCTGAAATAGCCCGTCATGGCCTTCTTGCCCTGACGGCTCGGCGCAACCGGGTTGCTGCTCGATCCGCTGCCGGAGCCTGCGCCAGTGCCACGGGCGATCGGCGCGGCCGCCCTCCCCTCCGGCTCGACCATCGCCGGCGCTGGCGCTGCATCGCGATCCCGCAATGCGAGCAATGATCCCTTCCGGCTCATGCGTTGGCCCTCCGCTTCCTAGATGCTTGCATGTTTACATGCTCGCATGTCCACTTGTAAAGCTGGCGCACCTCATCGGCCGCCTTGCCGCTCGGCTCGATCTCCATCGCCGTCTTGCCCTCGGCCGCCGCGTGGCGAAAGGCGGCGCGATCCGCGATATGGTGGGGGCAGGCGTCAAGCCCATAATCCTGCACGAGCTGCGCGGCTTCGTCATACATGCGCGGCGCGGTCGGGCTTCCCGCCGTGAAGATCACGAAAGCAGGCTTGCCGCGCATCTTCACAAGGCTGGCGGTCGTCTTGATCGCCGCCAAATCGAACGCGCTGGGGCGGCAAGGGATCAACACTAGGTCGGCCGCCTCGACGGCGGCGCTGGCGGCGCTGTCGGCGTGGGGCGGGGTGTCGATTACGATGAACGCCGCGCCCTGGCCCGTCGCCTGCTCGATCTTGGCGGCAAGGCGAGGGGGCGCGCTGTCGATCACGACCGGGGGCGCATCCTGTCGCCATGCCGCCCACTGGCTCGCCGTCGCCTGCGGGTCGACGTCGATCACAAGGGCGGTATGCCCGGAATCCTCGGCGGCGGCGGCCAGGTGCAAGGCGAGGGTGGTTTTCCCCGCGCCGCCCTTCTGGCTGATGATCGCGATTGTTGGCATGTGAATATCCTTACATGATCGCATGTTTGCATGTGGTCATACTGGCTTGCTCCGGTTGCGTCAACGAAACCCCGAACTGGCGCGCAGCGTCAATGAAACCCCGAATTGCGGGGAGGGGAGGGCGGTCTAGCCGTCGTCGCCGCCCTCATCCTCGCTGCCGTCGTCCAGCGGCTCATGCTCCATGCGGCCGTGATCCTCGATCGGGCAAAGCGGCGCTCCGGCCAGCTCAAGCCATTTGCGCGCGGTCCTCACGGTATAGCCGCACGTCGCGCACTCGCATTTGAGCATCCGGGTTTTCTGCTTCTTCGGCGCGGTCGACTCCCCATCGGTGTCGAGACGGGCATGGGGGAGGGGGCCAACGGCGTCCAAGATCGGCGCGACGGCCGCAAGAAACGCCTCGCCGGGGGTGGTGGCGCGCATCGGCCCGACGAGCCCCAGCCCCAGCGCGATCCGTTTAAACGCTTTCCCATGCCCTGCCGGGATGCCGACGGCGGCATGGACCAGCTCATGCGCGAGGATGGCCGCGATCTGCGCCGGCATGGCGTCAGGCGCGTGCGCGAGGTCGGGCCGGATGAAGATTTCAAAATGCCCGTCCGCGCTCAGCCGGTTATCCCAGCACTCGCCGATCGCCTTGCCCTTCCGGCCCGAGCTGGTGAAGCCGATCGCCACGCGGATACGCGCGGGCAGGGGAGCGTCCAACGCCGCGAACAAGGGGGCCATGCCCGCCGCCACCCGATTGAGCCAGCTTTCCCGGTTGTCCTGTTCCATACCTTCTACTCCCTTCAAATCGCCCTGCGGGGCGATGGCTGCGGCCATCGCTCCCGAGTTCGCGCGGAGCAGCCGGCGAGAGAGGGGGGCAGCGGGAATCTGCGGGAGTGGTGCGGGCGGGCGCTTCGCGCCAACCCGGTCCCGCTGATTGCCGTTGCTGGGGAGAGGCGGCCGGGACCGCCTTTCCCCATGCGAACGAACATCATGCCGGCGCACGCCGGCACCATGCCCGAGATCCGCTTGCGATCTCGGCCCCGCCATGTGGGTCGTCACCTTCGGCCAAGACCGCTTGCGGGCTTGGGGAGCGAAGCGAGTAGAGCCACGGTGCCGCGCAGCGGCAGGCGCAGTCTCCTCGCCTAGATTGAAATTGTTGCTCAAATGAGCTACATCGTTCGTCTGACTAGGGAGATTCCAATGGCTGCTACCGCGTTCGTGCGTGCGCGCATCGACGAAACATTGAAGGATGAAGCCGCCGCCGTCCTAGCCGAGCTGGGGCTGACGGTTTCCGATGTGGTCCGCATGACGCTTACGCGGGTCGCCAAGGACCATGCCTTGCCGTTCGAGCTGAAGGTGCCCAACGCCGAGACGCGCGCCGCGATCGAATCGTCCCGCGCGACCATGAAGGCGCGTCGTGCGCGCTTCACCGATCCCAAGGAACTGTTCGATGCCCTCGACCAAGAAGCCCGCCAGCAGTAAGCGGGCTTCGTTCCCAAGAGAGGCATCCTACGAAAAGCGGTTCGTCAAGGATTGGGAGCGGCTGTCGCGCAGCGGCCGCTACAACATGAACCAGCTCAAGGAAGCGATGATGCTGCTCATCGCCAACGATGCGCCGCTTGGCCCGGAATGGCTGGACCACGCCCTCAAGGGCGATTGGAGCGATCATCGCGAGTGCCATATCGGCGGCGATTTCCTGCTGATCTACACGATTGAGGGCAATCTGGTGAACTTCGTGCGCGCGGGAACCCATTCGGAACTGTTCGAGTAATCGGCTCGACGGCCGAACGTTTGGAAGGCAGGGCAATGAACGCCGACGACATGAAGGTCGAAACCTTCGCCTGCGTCTTTGACGCAATCGCCGACACGCCGGAGGAGGCGACGGAGTTGAGGACGCGCGCGGACCTGATGCGGGGCATCACCGCGCGGGTGAAGTCGTGGGACGTGCCGCTGGGCGAGGCCGCCAAGCGGCTCGGGCTGACGCCGCCCCGCCTCAACGACCTCCTGCGCGGGAAGTTTAACAGATTCTCGCTGGATGACCTGATGACCGCCGCGACGGCGGCGGGCATCGCGCCGCCGGCACCGCGCAAAAGCTCGTGGGATGACCTGCGCGGGATAGTGAAGGGCAACGGCGCGCGGTTCACGATCGAGGAAATCAACGACGCCATCGCCGAAGCCGGCGCAGCAGCCGGCATGGCCGGGATGAACGACCATGACGGGGACTGATCGAAACGGCGAAATCCTTTATCCACCGATGGAGGCGGCCGAAATCCGGCGGTGCGCCAGGAGAGCGGTTTGAGCCAGGCCGGGTTTGCGCGCTTGCTGTGGGCGCACAAGCGCACGGTCCAGCGCTGGGAGGCCGGCACGATGCGGCCGACTGGCGCGGCGCTCGCCTTGCTGACGCTGGTGAAGCGGCGCGGCATCCAGATTCTCACCTAGAAGGATTGATAGAATGGCCGGCCATCGCCCCTTTTCCGATCTTATGAAAGATTGGAGTCCCGAGCGCCGCGCGCGTAATGAGGCCCATAAGGCGAAGTTGGAGGCCGAGTTGATGGGCCGCGCTGCTACGCGCGATGCGATCGAAGAACTGGAAGCTGGCAAGGGCGTGCGCTTCACCAGCGTTGAGGCGCTTATGTCTGATCTCCATGATGACGATTGATCGACCCGAAACGGCGGCCGAGTTTTTCGCGCGGCGCTCCAAAGGTCGTGCGGTGGGTGATCTCGACCGCATTCTCGACAAGGTGCCTGATCGGCCGCCGGAACCCGGCGACGAATTGAAGGCTGGACGCCCGATCGCCTACATCGCCGGTAATCGGCGAGGGTGCCGCGAGATCCGCGCACGCGATCTCGCCCGCCATGTGGGCCGGAACCTTGGGCCAGGACCGCTTGCGGGCTTGGGGAGCGCAACGAGTAGGGCCACGGTGCCAGCGCCAGGCGCTTAGATCATTTTGGCTATCAGCCTTGCACTAGTGCAACCTTTGCACTACATTGAAGCATGGTCACGATGTTTCGCGGTCCCCGCTGGAAAATTGCCGTCTATGGCCGCGATCATGGCGTGCCGCATTTCCACATCGAAGGCCCGGATTTCCGCTGCTCGGTGGCGATTGCATCGTTTGACGTGATCGTGGGCACCGTGTCGGCGGCGGTCTTGAAGGACGCATTGGAATGGGCGCGGCCTAATCAGGCTTTGCTCATGCAGACGTGGCAGGAGTTGAACGGATGAACATCACCGACAAGGCCCGCACCATTACCGCCGTGCGCGCGACCGGGCCGTCATCGCTGCATCTGTCCTGGTCGGAAGGGACGGCGGCTGATCTCGATCTTGGCGCGGTCCTCGCCGATCGCGCCTTTGCCGCGCTGCGCGATCCGGGCGAGTTCGCCAAGGTCGAAGTGGGCGATTGGGGTCATAGCCTGGCCTGGCCTTCGGGTGCGGAGCTGGGCGCGGACATGCTGTGGCTCGAAACGCTGTCGGCAACCGGGCATGGCGATGTGCGCGCCTTCCTCGAATGGCGGCTGCGCCATGCGCTGTCGCTGTCGAAGGCGGCCGATGCGCTTGGCGTCTCGCGCCGCATGGTCGCCTACTACTCCAACGGCGAAAAGAAGGTGCCGAAACCAATCTTGCTGGCGTGCCGGGGCTGGGAAGCCAGCAATGGGCTATACCGGGCCGCCTAACCGGACATGAGAGCGATCTTCATCCGCCACGGCGAAAACACCGGCAACGCCGGCGTGCCCTGCCACGATCTCGCGACGATCGCGCTGACGGAGCGCGGCCACGAACAGGCGCGCGCGGTCGCGGCGAGCTGGACGCAAGCGCCCGCGCTCATCGTCACCTCGCCCTATACCCGCACCCGGCAGACGGCCGCGCCGACGATCGCGCGCTTTCCAGGCGTGCCGGTGGAAGTGTGGCCGATCGAAGAGTTCACCTATTTGCAACCTGCGCGCTGGAACGGCACGCGCAGCGCCGAACGGATGCCGCACCTAGAACGCTATTGGCGCGAGGCCGATCCTGACTACTGCGACGGGGAAGGGGCGGAGAGTTTCAGCACCCTGTTACGGCGCTGCGAGGCGGCGCTAACGCGCCTCGCCGCCATGCCTGCGGGATCGCTGGCCTATGTGTTCGGGCATGGGCAGTTCATCCAGGCCGCGCGCGCGATCGTCGCCGACGCCCATCTGGACGATCGGGCCAAGATGCGCGCTTTCTGGCGCAAGGGCGAGCCGCCCGCGATCGGCAACGCGCAGCGGGTAGGGTTTCATTGGCAGGGCGACCGCTGGACCTGCGCGCCCGCGCTCGCCGCCTAGATCAACACGCGCTCCACCTCGTCCAGCGTCACGTCATCGGGGCGGCGGTCATAGAGCTGGGTGGTGCGCGTCGAGCTATGGTTCGCCATCGTCGCGGCCGTCTCCAACGTGCCGCCATTCTTCAAATAGGTGGTGATCCCGGTCGCGCGGAAACTGTGGTTGCCGATCGCCGTCCCGATCCCGGCCGCCGCCGCGCGCCGGCGCACCATCGCGAAGGCGTTGGCTTGGGGCAGGGGGGTATCGCTTAGTCGCTTAGTGCTGCGCGCGATCGTGCGGAATAGCGGCCCCTTGCGGTCCTCGCGCAGCTCGCAACCGTCGATATAGGCGGTTAGATAATCCTCTAGATTGTGGTGGCAGGGCATTTCATGGCGCTTGCCGCCTTTCTCATGCAGGCGGACCCATAGCCGCCGATTCTGCATGAACACGTCCTCGACCCGCATCGCCAGCGCCGCGCCGATCCGCGCGAAGCTATAGACCATGAGACCGATCAGCGCGCGGTCGCGCAGGCCCGCATGGGTGGTCACGTCGATGCTGTCGAGCAACCGCCGCGCCTCGTCGGGGGCCAGTACCGGCGTCTTGCCGCGCCGCTGGCTATGCGCCGGCCCGCGCACCGATCCGGCCGGGTTCGCCGGCACGGCATGACCCGTCACCAGCCAGTCGAACAGGTGGCGCACGCCGGCGAGCTGCTGCTTGACGCTGGGGGCGGCCAGCTCGCGCCCCAGCGCCTCGACCCAGGCCGCGACATGAAGCGGCTGCACCTGGGCGAGCGAGGCGACGCCGCGCGCCTCGCACCAGGCCAGGAAGTCGCCGGCCGCCCGCGCATAGGCGCGGCGTGTATGCGGATTGCGGATGGTGACGGCGAAGAACTCAAGGAATCGAAGCTGCGCGCGCTCGTCGGCCGCCGCGATCAGCGCCGGCAACGCCAGCGCGGGCGCGGGCGCGGGGAGGGGGGCGAGCTGGTTCATCGCGCGATCTTCTCCCATCGCGCCGGCGCGGGACGCGGCGCGGCCATCTTGCGGCGCAGCTCGTCGAACACCTCGTCGGCGTCGCGGACGCGGCCAGCCTCCGCGTCCTCAAGGCCGCGCTTTATCGACCCGTCCAATATCCGGCGTAGCAGCTCGTCGCGTAAATCGTGGTGCGGCTCCATGTCGATGAAGTTCTTGACGATCGCGAACACCGCCTCGGAAGGATCGGCGAACATGCCGCGCTCGATCCGCTCCAACAGCCAGTCGGCCTGATCGCCGGTAAGATACGCCTCGAAGCGCAAGCCGCCCGCGCGGGCCTGCTCGCGCAGCGCCTTGGCCTGGTCGCGCTCGGCATAGTTGTCGGCGAAAGCCGTGTCCTCGTCCTGGTCCATATCGCTCCCTTTCGGCGGTGGATCTCGGGACCGTTTAAACGGCTCCATCGGATCGCCATGAGTGTGTGATAAAGGACATTATCACACATAGGAGGGAGCGTGAATCCCGCGTGTGTCAGCATCAGGCAATGGCGTCCACGATCGCCCGTTCAACGGGTGAATAATCCCCCGCCGGCCTGTCGAGACAGTTGGTGCCATGCGGAAAGAGTGGAGGCTGGGCATGAAGCGAGGCTTGGTACCCCTAAGCTGATCCTGCCACCGCGCGCGAGCGCGCGTGAGCCCGATGAGTCGAGTTGAATCGGCTGCGCGACGGATCGTGCTGCAAACTAACCTGTTTTGCGGACCGACGCCGCTGAGGAGCGCAGCCTAGCCGATCACCACGCCTTTCCAGTTCCGCCGAGGACGGGGCTTCGAATGCTTCTCCACCACGCGCCGATCCAACAATGGGGTGTCCCTGTGCTCTATTAATCGCTTTAATCGAAGCCGGCCGCGCCACAGGCGGCTTTTGAAGGTGCCCGCCGGAATGGCCAAGCTGGCCGCCGCTTCCTCGATAGATAGCCCTTCGGCGGCTAACAGGATCGCCGCCCGCTGGTCGGGGATCAGCTCGCCAAGCGCCCAATTCACGTCGCGCAAATCCACCGCGGCGCCTTGCCCCCCGGCGACGCCTAGCAGCCGGTCAAACGCATCTTCGGGAAGGTCGGCATGGAAGGGGGCGCGGCGACGCCCCGAAAGAAAGCTGTTCCGCATCACGGTCCGCATCCACGCTCCCAGATTCGTGTCGGGCACGAACGAACGGCGGGCCACCCAGCACCGGAGCATGGTCTCTTGCAACAGATCGTCGGCGTCAGCACCGCCGCTGCCGGTAAGGCGGCGGGCATAGGCACTGAGCGACGCAGCCTGCTCGATCAGCCCAGCCCCAAAGTTGTCATCGAACAAGCCGTCGATGCGCTCCGACTGTTGGGCGAGCGGGCGGAAGCCCGTTCGACGGTGTTTGAATGCGTTCACCGGACGATCGCCAGTCCGACCCGGAGGCGGGTCATGCGGCGGTTATAGTCGAGCAGGTTCTCGCCATATCCCGTGAAGGCTTGGCCGAAGAGATAGAAATTCAGGTTTCCGCCGATCAGTCGATCGATCGGGTAGGATATGTCGGCATCGATCGCGCCTTTGCCAGATCCGAAATTGAGCCGGGTATTGGTCGTGATTCGAAGCCCGTCGTCCTCACCGATCTCTGCAAACAAGCCCGTATTGCCACGGTAGCGCTTGATGTCCGGATTGTCGCTGAGGCTCCCGGCGTAGAGCCAGAGACGAGGACCGACGCTGAGGCGGTAGCTCCCCAAGGCAACCGAGGCCACCGGCTGCACATAGAGCGTGTTAAGGCTTCGGGACCCCGCACCCGATCGCCCGTTGGACTCATGTCGGAAGCCGCCTTGGCCGCCGAGCGAGACGCCGCTCCCGATGCCAATGGTTGGAGCGAGGTAGAACAGCTCGGGCACGAAGTCGATGTTGCGAAAGGGAGACGACTTGGCCCCGAGGTCCCAGAACATGCGCTGGGTGTAGGCGAAGTGGAGTCCCTGCTCCCATGATTGCCGCCGGTCCGGCGCGGCCGACGGGCCGAATAGCTGATATTTGAAACTGATCTGCAGCCGGGCATCACTATTCGTGCCGGGACCGTAGGCGGCATAGATCGGCGCATAGGCGGAAAGATTGGACAGGAAGGCATTGCCGGCCGCAACGTCATTGGTCGCGAGGTGTGTCTGCGGGACAGACGTATCCCAACGGGGGGTCGCGGGACCGGCGCCTCCACCCGCCGGCGCCGGCGGCGGAGCGGACACGCTCCCTCCTACCGCAAACGCAAGGCGCTGTGCGCTCCATCCGGGTACGGCCAGCACTGCCTCTCCAGCGGCTGTATGCGGTGGCAGGTGCAGGATGTAACGTGCCCTAGTGAAGCCACCGGCAGGCACACTCACGGCGGCCGGCGTCTGCGGCGCCCGCTCAAGGCTGATATTGCTAGTGCTGCGGTTGACCGTCAGTTCGGCTCCGATCTGCGGCGGCAGGGCCATGGCTTCGGGGGCGGAGCCGCTGTTCAGCAGGCGAAGCTCGACGGAGGCGGCGCCGTAGGCATCCCCGTCTGCAACGGCGCTGATTACAAGCTCAATCTGCGATGCTGTCGTACCCGCTTCCGCGCGGGTCGGTCCCGCCGCCAACCCGAGAGCGATGCACACAGCGCCGCCATATCTAATCATCGGTCGAACCCTGCGCAGCATGACATTCGGGAATTGGCTGTCGTTCCGGTGCTATGGTGGCGAGATCGACGATCGAGAGCTTCATTGGAGCAACCCCTTCGATCTCAACGCAGCGGGCACCGGGCTGCGCACTTAGAAGGTGTAGGCAACGGACATGAAGCCGCTCGGCTGCCAGCGGCGCTCGTTCAGCGGGCTGTCCGCGGCGTCCCCGAGCAGCCGGGTGACGCCGCCTGTCGCGCCAAGGCTCCAGTGGGAATCAAGGCGATAGCTGGCGGTGATGAGGCCCGACACGTCCTTGAAGCCGCTTCCGGCACGATAGAAGGGCAGGCCCGAGGCGATGGCTTCGCTCGCGTCGATGCCGAAATAGCGATTCATATGCTTGCCGTTCGCCCAGCTCGTGCCGATCGTCGGGATAACCGTCATCCGGTCCGAGACGGGGAGCGCATAAGAGAGGCTGGCATCCGCTACCACGCCCCGGGTGCCGCCTTCCACCGCCTTGGTGGCGCCCACCGTGAAGGACAGATTGTCGAGCTTGAGGTTCGCGAAGAGCCGGCCACCGGCCGTGGTCGAGACGCGCCGGATGCCGTCGGGCACATCACGCCGCCTGTAGCCGCCGACCAGCGCTACGCTCGCACCCGCCGTCAATGGGCCGATCTCGATGACGTTTACGCCGATGCCATTGCGCAGGCTGACGAAGAACTGCCCGAACTGCGCATCGATCACGGGGATCGGCAGGAACCGATAGTCATCGGAGCCCTGATAGTCGGGAACGACGCCGGCGCCGGCGCCGAGCGTCACATGATCGCCGGACTGGGCACTGGCCGCTGCCGGCAATGCCAGCGCCGCCAGCAGCAGAGTTGGCCATGCGAGACGCCCTATACGGCTGGATAACGTCATGCACAGATACTCGCATCGTTTCGGAAAATGGCGCGCCTCGCCCTTGAAAGGGGTAGGCCGGACATCGTGGCGCCATGCCAGGCCGTGCTCGCGGATTTCCTGTCCAGCGGGCGCGGCGCGCCGCTCTCCCGCCGAGAGCTCGAACAGCGCCATCGGCATCGCCAACATCACATCTTGCAGGTCTGGGGTTTCTTGCCCGGCCTGGTGAGTTCTATGGCGGCCTCGTCGCCGGCTACCGTGTGCTTGCCATCGGTGAACGCTTCGCCGGGTGCGGGCGCCTTAAGCTGCGATATCGTGCCTTCGCTGCGCAGATTGATTGTCACGTCGTCGGAGAGGAAATCGATCGTGACGACGCTATTGTCCTCGCAGCGATAGGGGTGGCTCGCTTTGATCGATGGCGGCAGCGTCACCTGCACGTTCTCGACGATGGTGTTCTCCGCGCCATCCGTGCCGGTGTCCTGTCCGCACCCTGTCAATGTGACCGTGGTGGACGCCAACAGGACAAGAATAGCGGCCGTCGATATCCTGGGATGATGAAATAGCCTCATATGCGCTGCGCTTCCTCATGACTCTTGAGGTTGGAAAAGCCTGATTCTCGCGCGACAGCGGGCATGATCGCGACTAGGTGCCGCAGCGCACCGCAATTGATGATGCGGCGATTCATTCTTCACGCCTGCCGCCTTGACGCTTGCGCCGTGCGGCATCAGGCCGATTGCGGCCAGTGCCTTGCTTCGTTGCCCGATCGACAGGGGATAAGCACGTTGAATCGGGCCCGGCTATACTGGTCGAGCCGATGGCTCGGCGCAGATGCAGGATCGGTCTGTGACGGTCCGGTCCGGTCGTATCATGGCTCATTCGAGATCCCTTCCGCCGCTCGGCCGAAAGCCAGGCGATCGCATCGCAGGAGACGGACAAGGGTCGCGCGGGTCCGATCTGAAAGGGGTCCTGCCAGCCGACGCCTGTGACCCAGGGAGACACGCCACGCGGCTTCGGGATAATCGGCTGGCAGGACGGCAGGCAAAGCCATACCGGAGGGGGGATCCGGTGAACGCATGCCCGCCAACCGGTAAGGGCTGACAAGACAGCGGCAAGCGTTGGAGACAGAGAGGACGTCCCCTCGCGCTCGCGCGACTGCAAAAGGGCGCGCACGATCTCTTGGGATCGAGAAGCATATCGTGATTGATCGGCTTCCCTCCACGTACATTATCCTTTCCAGTGGAGTGAGCGCTCACTACCATTAAGGGAGTAACCCTCCTGCGTCACCTCGTCAACCAAGGAGCGAAATGTTCTTTGAGGTTGGAGCGGCCTTTTCCCAATTCCGAGCGCGTCGCGTGAGTTTTTCGTCCTCTGATTTCGGCCAGTAAATATTCGTGGCGGCGGCCGGCGCATACCGGGTTTCCACCCTGGTGGTTATCGCATGACCAACGCTAGAGCTTATCACCAGGCCGCCGGCGCGCGCCTCCGATCATGAGCGAAGGGAGGCTGACGCGCGCGCGCAAGAGGCGTTTCGCACGCCGGTTCAGCGATTCGCGTTCAGGAGGCGGGGCGATGCTTGCCCGATCAGCCTCACGCCGTATCGGATCCTCAGGCTCGGACGTCTCGCCTGCAGGGTATTCCTGGGTGTCAGCGCGGCCGGCCAGCGCGACGATCACGCGGAGTTCCACGGTCCGTGCGTCATGCACCACCATCAATGGTTCGCCCGAATCGCGGTGGATCAAGGCGCCTCGGCCGACAGGCTCGACATATGCGATCTCGTCGGCCCGAAGCCGAATACGGGTTCCGTCCTGGAGCGTGACGGGAATGAGGAGATCGGCCGGCTGAGTGTTCATCGTTCCATCACACGTGGCCACGCCGGAAAGCAGCGCCATGTTGAGCGGGTGCAGGTGATTGGATGTCCGATGAGTAGAACTCTGGCCCGGGCAGAACGGCTGGTATCATCCGGCCGCTGGCAACCCCTATCGCTGGCGGTATCCCGGCCGGGCCACATTTGCAGCGCATAACATAGCGATATGACGCCGCGCGACCTCGCGATAGGGTCGCAGGCGGTCCCCGACCCCGCCATCGAAGAGGCACGAATCCCCGTCAGCGACCAGTCACTCCGGCGGTCGCGAAGTCGCCAGTTTCTAGCCAGACGGGCTGCCAAGGAAGGCGGTGGTTGGCCGCTGCACGCTAAGAGCCTTTGCAAGTAGGTCACCGGGCCGACCATCTCAAATCCCGGTTAGCAGTGCCCCGCGGCCACCGGATGCGCGCGCCCGTCCTTTTATCGGAGGCTGGCGCTTCCGTGCCCCGGATTTCATCGCGAGATCAGCAACGGAAGGTGAGCGCCGGACAGCAAGGACCGGGTAACGCCGCCAAAGAGGATTTCGGCGGTGCGCGGATGGCTATACGCCCCAATCACCACCAGATCGGCATTGCGCGTGGCCGCCTCGCCAAGAATGACTTCCGCGACTGGCGCCCCCCCGGAGGAGATGTTCGCGATATCGACATGCGCACCGTGCCTGGAAAGGTGCTCAAGAAGGTTGGAGCCGGGTTCAGGACCGAAATGATCGGGATGTCGGTCGCTGTCGACGGTCAGGATCGTCACACGGCCAGCCGCGTTGATGAAAGGCATCGCATCATTGACCGCCCGCCGCGCCTCGCGGCTGCGATTCCATGCGATCAGCACATTCTCGCCGATCGTCTCCCCGTGCCACCCATTGGGGACCAGCAACACCGGAATGCCGGTGGTTAGCAGCAGTCGCTCGGCCGACCAGCCTGCCGGAAGGTCTGCCGGTTTGGGATGTGCCGCGACAATGAGATCGCAATGCAGCGCTCGTAAAATGCCGTCGTCGCCAAGAGCATTTCTCCACACGATGCGAAATTCCGAGCCGATTTGATGCTCGCGGACCAGGTCGCCAAAGTGGCGGGCGGCAGCGAGCACCTTCTCTTCATCTACATGACGTTGCCGCGCCATGACCTCTCCCATCGCCCTCGAGCCTCTCGCATGGGTTTCGGCCGGGTGCAGACTTTCGTGGGACACGCCATAGACGCCTACCAGATGCGCTTTATGGCGTTGCGCGAGCATAGCCGCATGACGACCTATATGTTCGCCCACCGGCGTGGCATCGAGGAAAACCGCGATATCTCTCCAGACCGGCATCAAGGGTTACGGCCCTCCGGTTCACGGTTGTCCTCGATCAGGACAGCGGCATGCTGACTGATTTGCAGACCAAAGCAGCGCAGCGTTTCAAGATATGGATCGGCAAGCGGCAGCGGGCTTGATAGAGCAGTCCATCGGCGACAGCTCTGATAGAGTCGCGCTGCCCAAGTTGATCCGGGCCGGAGCGGCGCATGGCCGGCGGCCGCATCTTTCATGCCGATCCAGATCGCGCTCCGTTCCAACCAAGTGAGCGAAGCACCGTCATACCCCTCCGCGACACATAATTGCGTTGGCCAAGTTATGTGCTGATGGCATTCGACGAGGCGAGCTACTCCTGCTGCACTACATCCCGGCTGCCCATCGGGCCGGATGTCCTTTGATACAGCGATTGCAGAAATCCCGCCAGCCGATCGCAGCGCTCCTGGGAGCTCGGGCGCGTTTCGGGAGCTATTGACTGGCGGGTCGGCAGGCGGGAACCGAGCGCAGGGTTCGCCGGGCTCTCCGCCTCCCAAGGGGGGAACGGTGTAGAAGCGGTCCGGAGCGGCTTCGTGCCGCGCATCCGCATTGGAGAATGGCAGAAGAAGGCCTTTCTCCAATGCGCGATCCTCTCTCATCCATATCGGAATGAGCCCTCACTCCGTTTGTGGTGGGCTAGGCTCTATTGGAACGCCAGTCAAGACTGTCTCACCGCAATCCGCCGCCGAGCGCCCGATAGAGCTCGACGGCGTTGGTTTCCCGGACAAGGCGCGTGGCCAGCAGGCTCCGCTCCGCGCCGTAGAGCGTTCGCTGCGAATCGAGTGTGGCCAGGAACGGGTCGATCCCGGCCCGGAAGCGCGCTTCGGATAGCTGGTATGCTCCGGCCGCAGCATCGCGCAGCGACGCCTGCGCTTCCAGTTGGGCGGTGATGGTCCCGCGGCGCGCCAGCGCATCGGCAACCTCGCGAAAGCCGCTCTGGATCGTCCGTTCATATTGCGCAATCATCGCGTCACGTGTCGCTTGGGCGTAGCGCAGATTGCCGCGATTGCGCCCGGAATCGAAGATCGGCAGCGAGGCGGCGGGCGTGACCGACCAGAAGTCACTGCCGTTGCCGAACAGGTTGGACAGCCCGGAGCTGAGCGTTCCGAACGCGGCCGTGAGCGAGATCCTCGGAAAGAAGGCGGCGCGCGCCGCCCCGATATCGGCGTTGGCGGCGCGCAGACGGTGCTCGGCTGCGGCGATATCGGGGCGCTGCAGCAGCACGGACGAAGGCAGGTTCGCCGGAAGCTGCGCGAGCGTCACCCCATCGCCGTTCAGCCGTTCCGGTAGCAGGTCCGTGGCGATCGTCGTTCCGGCAAGCAGATTGAGCGCGTTCCGGTCCTGCGCCACGAGCGTCGTCGTCTCGGCGATGTCGGAACGCGCCTGATCGTAGCTCGTCTGCGCCTGCCGGACATCGAGTTCCGAAGCGATGCCCTTGGTGAACCGCGCCCGTGTGAGGTCGAGCGTCTGCCCGAATGCCTTTTCGGTATCGCGCGCGATCCGCAGCCGGTCCTGGTCCGCCGCAAGCACAAGCCAGGTGGTCGCGACTTCGGCGATCAGCGCTGTCTGTGCCGCATTCCGGTTCTCGGCTGAGGCGAAATACTGCTCCAGCGCCGCCTTGTCGAGGTTGCGAATCCGGCCGAACAGGTCGATCTCCCAGGCCGAGACCCCGGCACTGGCGGAATAGATGTCGGTCCTTCCGCTTGCGGAAGCCCCCCCGCCATCCGGACCGCCGCCCGGATTGACGACCCCGGCGGGCGTCTTCTGGTAAGTGGCGCTCGCGTCGACTCCGAGCGTCGGGAACAAGTCGGCGCGCTGGACCCGGTAAAGCGCGCGCGCCTGTTCGACATTGGCCAGTGCCACCCTGAGATCGCGATTGTTATCGAGCGCGAGCGCGACGACGGCGCGCAGACGTTGATCGGCGAAGAAGTTGCGCCAGACGAGATCGGCCGGCTGCCCCCCCCCCAGCCGCGTCCGTCGTCTCGGCGGGCTGCGCGGGCAACGCCTGGGGGACGGGCATCGCCGGACGGATATATTTCGGGGCCATGTCGCATCCCGTCAGGGCGATCCCCGCCGCGATGACAAGACCAAACGCGCGACCGGTCATCTCAAATCTCCCGCGCTTGCGGGTCGCCAAGCGGCGCCCTGGCGGCTTCCGGATCGGGTGCGCGGGGGCGATCCTGGCGGAACAGCTTCTTCACGACGATGAAGAACATGGGCACGAAGAAGATCGCGAGGATGGTCGCCGAGAGCATGCCACCGACCACCGCCCAGCCGATCGCATTTTGCCCTCCCGCGCCCGCGCCCCGGGATAGGGCCAGTGGCAGGACGCCGAAGATGAAGGCGAACGAGGTCATCAGGATCGGGCGCAGCCGCAGTCTCGCGGCCTCCATCGCGGCCTGGGCGGCGCCGAGGCCCTGGGCCATCTTCTCCTCGGCAAACTCCACGATCAGAATCGCGTTCTTCGCGGCGACGCCTACCGTGGTAATTAGGCCCACCTGCAGATAGATATCGTTATTGAGCCCCGCGAGGGCTGCCGCCGTCACCGTGCCCAAGACGCCGAGCGGCACCACGAGGATGACGGCGATCGGCACCGACCAGCTCTCGTAAAGAGCGGCGAGGCAGAGGAAGACGATCAGCAGCGACAGCGCGTAAAGCGCCGGCGCCTGGCCGCCAGAGAGCCGTTCCTCATAAGACAGGCCGGTCCATTCGTAGCCGATGCCGGCGGGGAGTTTGCTGGCAAGCTCCTCCATCCGCGCCATGGCAGCGCCGGAACTATACCCCGGTGCGGGCGACCCCATGATTTCCACTGCGGATTCCCCATTATAGCGCTCCAGTCGCGCCGGTCCGAATTGCCATCCAGTGTCGGCAAAGGCCGAGAAAGGCGCCATGCTGCCCGATACGCCGCGGACATAGAGGTTGCCGATGGCCGCGGGGCTGGTCCTGAACGGAGCGTCGGCCTGGATATAGACGCGCTTGACGCGCCCCCGGTCGATGAAATCGTTGATATAGGCGCCGCCGAAGGCAGTGCTGATCGTATCGTTGATATCGGCTTGGGCCAGCCCAAGCGCACCGGCGCGGGGCTGATCGACGTTGAGCTTGAGCTGCGGCGTATCGTCGAGGCCGTTGGGATGCACATATCTCAGCGTCTTGTCAGCGGCGGCCGCTTTCAAAAGCTGGTCGCGCGCCGCGATCAGCCGATCGTGCCCGACGTTGCCGACATCCTTCAGTTCGAGATCGAAACCGTTGGCATTGCCCAGTTCCAACGCGGCCGGCGGAAATTTTGCAACGATCTGGGCGGAGCGGATTTTCGCGAATGCCTTGTTCGCTCTTTCCACGATCGCGGGGACGGCATTCTCCACACCTTTGCGTTCGCTCCAGTCCTTCATCCGCGCAAAGGCGATGCCGACATTCTGGCCCTGGCCCACGAAGCCATAGCCTGAAACCGTGAAGATGGACGCCACATTGTCCTTTTCATCATCGAGGTAATGGTGGCGTACCCGTTCCATGGTGCGGGCGGTCTCTTCCATCGTTGAACCCGTCGGCAATTTAATCTCCGTGAAGATCACGCCCTGATCCTCGCCCGGGAGGAAGCCGGACGGCAGGCGTGCGAAAATCACAGACATCCCGATGATGATGAGCGCATAGACGAGCAGCGATCGGCCCCAGCGCCGCTGCACTTTGTCCACGCCCTTGTCGTAGCGGTCCAGGCCGCGATCGAAGGTCCGGTTGAACCAGCCGAAGAAGCCGGTTTTCTCCTGATCGTGGGCGCTCGCGGGCTTAAGGATCGTCGCGCACAGCGCCGGGGTGAGGATGAGCGCGACCAGCACCGAGAGAATCATCGATGAGACGATGGTGATCGAGAACTGACGGTAGATCACCCCGGTCGAACCGCCGAAGAAAGCCATCGGCAGGAACACCGCCGACAGGACCAGGCCGATGCCGATCAGCGCGCCGCTGATCTCGTCCATCGACTTGCGCGCAGCCTCCTTGGGCGAAAGGCGCTCGTCATGGATCAGGCGTTCGACATTCTCGACCACGACGATGGCGTCGTCGACGAGCAGTCCGATGGCGAGCACCATGCCGAACAGGGTCAGGGTGTTGATCGAGAATCCGGCTATCTGGAGAACCGCGAACGATCCCAGCAGCACGACCGGCACCGCGATTGTCGGGATAAGCGTGGCGCGCCAGTTCTGGAGGAACAGGAACATGACGAGAAACACCAGCACGACTGCTTCGACAAGCGTGTGGACGACCTGCTCTATCGACAGCTCGACGAAGGGAGACGTGTCGAGCGGATAGGCCACTTTGATGTCGGGCGGAAACTCTCTGGACAGTTCCGCTATCCGCGCCTTGACCGCCGCCACTGTATCCAGTGCGTTGGCCCCCGGCGCCAGCTTGATTGCAAAGCCTGCCGCCTGCTTGCCATTAAAGCGCGCCTGGAAGCTGTAATTCTCTGACCCCAGCTCGACGCGCGCGACATCGGAGAGATGAACCGTCGAACCATCCGGATTGGTGCGCAGGAGGATGTTGCGGAACTGCTCCGGGGTCCGCAGGCGGGATTGCGCGGTGATCGTCGCGTTGAGCGCCTGCCCAGTGACGCTTGGCAGGCTGCCGACCTGGCCGGCAGACACCTGCGCATTCTGCGCCAGGATCGCGGCCTTCACGTCGCTGATCGCCAGGTTATAGGTGGTCATCTTGAAGGGATCGCGCCAGATGCGCATCGCATATTGCGCGCCCAGCACCTGCGTGTCGCCGACGCCCTTGATGCGGCTCAACGGATCCTGGATCCGGGAAGCGACATAGTCGCCGATATCGACCTGATCGTGGCTCCCATCCTCGGAATAGAGCGCGACAACGAGGAGGAAGTTCTTGACGGCCTTGGTGACGCGAATGCCCTGCTGCTGCACCTCCTGCGGCAGGAGCGGCGTTGCCTGGGCCAGCTTGTTCTGGACCTGTACCTGGGCGATGTCGGGATCAGTGCCCTGCTCGAAGGTCAGCGTGATCGCGAGATTGCCGGCCGAATCGCTGGTCGACGAGAAATAGCGCAGATTGTCGATGCCCTTCATCTGCTGTTCGATGATCTGCGTGGTCGTATTCTCGAGCGTCTGGGCGTCGGCGCCCGGGTAGATGACGTTGATCGCAACCGCAGGAGGCGCGATCGCCGGGAACTGGGCGATAGGGAGGGTTCGGATCGCAAGGATGCCGGCCAGCATGAGGACGATCGCGATCACCCATGCGAAGATCGGCCGATCGATGAAATAGCGTGCCATGGTGCGGTCAGTTCCCGATAGCGCGGGCAGGAGGCCGCGGGGCCGCTGATCTCGTCACCTGCTGGGGTGCGGCCGGGCGGACCGTCATGCCGGCCTTCAGATCGACAAGGCCCTCCACGATCAGGCGATCCCCAGCCCGCAGGCCGGCGGTCACGACCCAGCGATCCCCAATCGCGCGGTCCGTCGTCAGGATCCTCTGCTCGACTTTGTTGTGCGCGTTCACGACCAGGGCGGTCGCCCGCCCGCGTTCGTCGCGCGTGATGCCCTGCTGCGGCGCAAGGATCGCCTGCTGCCGTACGCCATCGACCAGCCGCGCACGGACATACATGCCGGGCAGCAGCAGCCCTTCGGGATTGGGGAAGACCGCGCGCAGCGTCACCGCGCCGGTCGTGGGATCGACCGTCACCTCGGAGAACTGGAGGTTTCCCTGTACAGGGTAGGTTCTGCCGTTGGGAAGCAGCAGCTCGACTCGAGCGCTGTCGCCATTGCGGGTCATGTCGCCGGCGCGCATCGCCTCCTTGAGGTCGAGGACATCGGCCGCCGACTGGGTGACGTCGACATAGACGGTATCGGTCCGCTGGATCGTGGCGAGCGGATTGGGCTGCCCCGCCTGGACGAGTGCGCCCGCGGTGAACAGCGAACGCCCGATCCGCCCCCCGATTGGCGCCTGGATGCGGGTGAAGCCCAGATTGACTTCAGCTGCCTGGACGGCGGCGCGCTGCGCGGTCACATCAGCGCGCGCCTGTTGCGCCGCTGCCTCGGCATTGTCGGCTTCCTGATGGCTGACCGCGTTGATTCCCACCAGATCGCGGTAGCGCTCGGCTTGCAAGCGCGTGGCCTTGATAGCCGCCTCCGCCCGGGCAAGCGCGCCGCGGGCACTGCCGAGCGCGGCACGGTAGGGAGCATCCTCGATTTCGTAGAGGATTTGACCGGCGCGCACCCGAGAGCCCTCCTCGAAAAGCCGCCGGCGCACCACACCGCTGATCTGCGGCCGCACCTCCGAAGTCTCGACGGCCGCGATCCGGCCGGGAAGTTCGCTCGTCAGCGTCGCAGGCTCTGTCCTCAGCGTGACGACGCCTACCTCGGGCGGCGAGGAGGGAGGCGCTGGGGCCTGGCCACAGCCCGTAAGTCCGAAAGCAAAAGCCATCACCCAGATCCCGGTTGTCTTTGGACGGCGCATGGACCACCTTATCTGAACATTAACATGGGACTGAGCGCTCATTCCGGCATGTCGCCGTGCAGCAGGTTGGATATGAGAACAAGCAAAATATTTGGAGAGGCGTTTGGGGATGGCTGAGAAGACGCAGGAGCAATTGCCACGACAGAGGATCATCAAGGCGGCCCGCAAGCTGTTCGACGCCAAGGGGTTTCACGCCACGACGACCGCCGAACTTGCTACCGAGGCGGCGGTCAGCATCGGCCAGATCTATCGGCTGTTCGAAGGCAAGGACGATGTTATCCTCGCCCTGGTCGAGGAGAATACGCAGGCGCGCATCGCGAAGATGCACGCGATTTTCAGCACGGTCGAACAGGACGGGCATTCGGTATTCGACGCGATCAAGGCGATTGCGAACGACTCGATCGTCAAGAGCGACGGCGGCCTCTCCTTCGAGATTCTTGCGGAAGCCTGTCGCAATCCTTCGGTCGCAGACCGACTGAATGCGCTTGTCGTCTGCTATCGCGACGGCGTTCGCCGACTCGCCGCACTCACCCGACCCGATGCAGCGCCGGGTGAACTGGAAGCCTATGTCGAGATCATGATGGCGTGCTTTTTTGGCCTTGGTCATCGCACGATGATCGGGCCGGCGACGGATGTCGATCAGATAAGCCACGAAACGGCATGTCTGCTGATGCGCGCCTTGGGCGCACCGGATCAGCCGGCCTCGCCCCGGGGTCAAGGAATCCAGCACCTGCCGGCGCGCTAGGCCGGTCCGCGCTGAGTCCCCGCAATGTCGCGGAGGATATCTTCGAGCGGCCGCTTGATGTCGATGTTCACACTATGTCGGCGAAATCGTTGTTTGGCGCACAAACCTTGAGGTGACGCCGTTTTTGCCAGGCTATTCAGCCACGTCACGCTCGCCCCATCACCAGGCTCCCCACGCGGCCTCCACACGGCCCGAGGAATAACGTCCGTATCGTTCACACTGACCATTTATTATGGCACCATGTGGCCAAAAAGCGTGACACTCACATTTTGGAACAGCAATTCCGTGGGCAGTTTCAAGATCATTTGTTGAGGACTTGGCGATCGCAAGGCGGCGGCTTGCTGAGAATCAAGGCGCACTGGCCCCCCAACCTCCTCCCAGCGCCAGAAAGATGCGTACACGATCCGACGCGAGTTTGGTGTTCGATGCGGCGAGCGCCGCTTCCGCGCTGGCAAGCGTGCGCTCGACATCCAGCACTTCCAGGCTCGATACCGCGCCGCCCCGGGCAAGTCTCGTTTGCAGCCCCGCAGCCTCGCGGCTTCTATCTCGTGCAGTGCGCAGCCGCGCATTCTCGTCGAGGTCATGGGCATATTGCGTGAGCGCGCTCTCGGCCTCCTGAAGCGCCCGTAACACCGGGCCGTCGAACTCGGCGAGCGTCGCCTTGGCCGTCGCGCTTGCTTGATCGATCCGCGCCCGCGCGACGTCCCGGTTGGGAAAGCTCCAGGAAATGAGCGGGCCGATGCTGAAATGCAGCGCGGAATCGCTCACCAAACCCTCGATCGTACGGGATGTTGTGCCCGCCGACGCACGCCTTAAGAAACACCCAAGGTTCCTCAATCACCCGCACCAACTCTCCGATCGCCGGCGACATGGTGGCAAAGACATAGCGGGTTTTCTGCTGCGGCCAGCCTACATCGACCCGAAAACCATCTTCATAGGGGATGGGTGGGGCCGTTTCGCGGGCGAGGGTCCACCCCTTGACCCAAACGGCAACGATATGGGGATCAGCGGCCATTGTTCGCCGGCTTCACCGCGATCGTGCAGCGCACCGGCTTCTTGGCCTTGACGGCGGACGTGCGGCACGCCTCGATCGTCTCGCGATTGTCCCGCGCCAGATTGACGGCCGCGACGATCCCCTCCCAGCTCGCCGGCGATGCGCGCTGCATCAAATGCGTGCCGGCATCCCATAGCGTCGGTTCGGCAAGCGCCCGCGTCGCCATGCGCTCCGGTAACTGCCAGCTATCGGGCATGGCGCGCGCGATCAGGCCGGCGATCAACGCATAAAGCAGTATCCCGAACACCACGCCACCAAAGCCGGTCCAAATCAGCCATCGGTTCTGCTCGTCGCCGCACCGCGCCGACGCCACCAGGCCGGACAGGTCGCGCGCCGCCCCGTCCAGCGTCGATTTGGCGCTATGCACCAGGTTGCGCAGCTCGCCCGCCGCGCTCGCCACCGAAGCGTTTACACGCTCTCCCATCGTCTCCGGGGTGAGTTTCATCGCGGGGCTTTTCGCTATCGCATCGACCCGCTGGGTGAGCGCCAGCAATATCTTTTCGGTGTTGGCGAGCGTCGGCTGATAATCGGGAATGTCGATGGACTCGCGCGCGCGGGCCAACCCCTCGACCGCAAGGCGCACCAGCGCCACCTCGCCGCGCAACTGCTCGAACGCCGCTTGCGGATCGTCGCCGGCCTCGCCGTTGTCGCGATAATTATCCTCGTCCATCATCCTCTCCTTACCGGCTTATTCCGCGCCCTATGCCTATCCCCAAATCCCGCGCCAGCTCGCGGCCAAGGTCGCCGCTGTCCACGCCGCGTCCTCGGCCCATGCCGATCTCAAGCCCCAGCTCGCGGGTGCGATTACGCAGGACCGATTCCACCTGGGGATCGCGCTCAAGGCTTTTCGCCATGCCCGCCATTTCCTTGCCCGTGCGCTCCCGGCCCGCCATGTCGCCGGCGCGATAGAGGCGGTCGCGCTCCTGTTTCAGCCCCTGCCAGCGTTCCACGAACCGATCGGCCCGCAAGTTCGGATCGGCCCGCACGCGCGCCTCCTGGGCCATCGCGTCGAGCATCGGCCCGCTACGCCCCGCCGCCGCCTCGCGCAGCAAGGCGGGGTCGCGCTGCATCGCCGCCGACAGGTCGCGCGAGGCTCCCGGCCTGATCTGCTCAAGCGCCTGTGTCGCGCGCTCGAGCGCGACCTTCTGATGCTCAAGGACCGGAGCGCCCGATGCTCGCGCCTGCAACACCGCCTCGGCCGAACGCGAGGCCCGCTCGACCGCGCGCGTAAAGGCGCGGTCCTCGCCGCGATCCGGCAACGCCGGCGTGCGCTCCGCGCCCCTCGCCGGCTCGGCCGACAGTTTCAAGCCGTCGAACATGCCGCGCTTGGGCCCCTCGCCCTGGCCGCGATCGGTCGCCGGCGCTGGCCGCTCGGGTGCGGGGCGGAAATTGTCGAACATACCCCGCCGCGGCCGCCCCTCGCCCGCGGCCTTCGCCTCGCCAGCGCCGCGGGCGTCGCCCATCTGGCGTGAAGTTCCCGCGCTCGGCGCGAGGATCTCCACGCCCTTCCGCTCGGGCGCATCCGCAACGCGGATCTCGCCCGACAGCCCGCGCCGATCGGCGAACGATTGCGCCTCGGCGTCGCGGTCGCGGAACATCGGATAGTCGGACGCCATATCCTTCGCCCGCTCGCGCGACAGCGTGCGGACAAGCCGGCGATCGTCGGCGAAATCGTCGCGGCCGTAATGGAGCTGCACCCCGTCACGGTGCCGCGACAGCGCCACATAGGCCGAATGGCGGTCCATCCCCGGCGTCGCCAGCACATGCCCCTGATCGACCGTCACCCCCTGCGATTTGTGGATGGTCGCCGCATAGCCATGATCGACATGGGCATAATCTTTCAGGTCGAACGCGACGCTCCGGCCATCGTCAAGGCGAACGGCCATGCTGTCGGGCGACACGCGCTCGACCTTCCCCAGCGTGCCGTTCTTCACCCCAAGCCCGCGCTCGTTTTTCAGGAACATGATGCGGTCGCCGCTAGCGAAGTCGCGCGCGCCCCGCTCGGCCGAAATTCGCACGTTCTGCCCCAGCTCGCCGGCGTCGCGCAGCCGATCGCGCGCGGCCAGGTTCAAATCCCGCACCTCGGCATTGGTATGGGTGAGGATGATCCGCGTCTTGTCGGGATCGGCAAGCCGCTGCGCGTCCCATGTGTCGATCAGCTCGGCCCGCGCAGCCTCGCGCATCTCGGCCGCGTGGACCATGCCATGCTGCTCATAGGCATGGATCGCCTCGCCGGTCCTGCCCGTCGCCAGCGCCCGCGTCGCCTCCTTCTGCCAGTCCTCATGCTGCCGGCGAACCTCGTTGATCTCGGCCGCGCCGTGGCGCTCGGCAAGGGACCGGAACGCCGCGCCGGCCTCGATCGCCTGCAACTGCTCGGCGTCGCCGACAAGAACCACCTTCGCCCCTGCCCGCTCGGCCTCCGACAGCACACGCTCCATCTGGCGCGTGCCGATCATGCCAGCCTCGTCGATGACAAGCACGTCGCGCGGCCCCAGCAGCTCGCGGCCCTGGCCCCACTGATATTCCATGCTCGCGATCGTGCGCGAGGCGATGCCGGAACCGCCTTCGAGCCCCTCGGCAGCGATCCCCGACAAGGCCGCGCCGCGCACCTGATAGCCGGCGCGCTCCCATTCGTCGCGGGCAACTCCCAACATGGCCGATTTGCCGGTGCCGGCATAGCCGACCACGATTGCAAGGTCGTTCTGGCCGGTGATATGCGCCAGCGCGTCCCGTTGCTGGTCCCCCAGCACCAGGCCACCACTCCCGGCGACGTCCGCCCCCCTTGATAGCGACGTCGCCGGGAGACCATGCCCCGCACGCTCGGCAAGCCGGTCCCCGGCCTGGCTCAACCGCTGCTCGGTGTCGATCATGTCGCGGGAGGTAAAGCGGTCCTCGCCGCGCCCGTCCTTCCCCAGCGCCACCAGCTCGGGCGAGGTCCGCACCGCGCTCATCACCTGATCGAACTGATCCTTGCCGTCGCTGTGCCGGAATGCGAACTGCGCCAGGTCGCGCCGCGTGAACGTCGCCTGTTGGCGCGTGATCGCGTCCAGAGCGATTTCGGGATTGGCGATGATCTTCTCGCCATTCTCCCGCGCGATCCGGGCATGGTCCTCGACCCGCTCGGCCTCAAGCCCCTGTTCGGGCATACGCGACGCCGCCGGCCCGATCTTGTGCTGCGGCTCAAGGTCGATGCCCTGATCCTGCAAACTGCGGTGGTCGATGCGCGCGTCTATATCCAGCTCGGCCAGGCGCTCGTTGACATGATCGGCCCACGCCTCGCGCCACTCCTTCAGGAGCGCATTGCTGTTCCACTCGCGCACCTTCTGGCCGAACCCCTCCGGCCCTACCTCGCGCATCGACAGCATGACATGCGCGTGCGGCTTCGGTTGCCCGTCCTTCCCCATGTCCCAATGCACATTCATGTCCGCGACCATGCCGCATTCGACGAACTGCCTTTCGACAAAATCGCGGGCGAGCTGGATGCCCTGTTGCTGGTTCAGCTCGCGCGGAATCGAGAACTCCATCTCGCGGGCAAGCTGCGCGTCCTTGCGTTTCTCGCCGGCCTCAACCTCGTTCCACAAGGTCGCGCGATCGTTTAAACGCTCCGGCGCACCTTGGGGCAGCATGATTTCCGAATAGACGACGCCGGCCTTATTCGAGAAATCATGGTCGCGCCCGAGTCGATCATCGTGCAGCCGTTCCGCCGCACGATAGGCCGCGCTGGCAACGGCACTTGATCCGTTGGCGCGACTGATGACCTTGGCCGAGAAATGGTAGATCGCCATGACGGCCGCTATACTGCCTTCTCAAGCGCACGTCGGCAACGACGTATAAGCGCGCACTCACACTCTCTGCCGTTCGCATGATTGACTTTGCCGCATTTTTTATCCGGAGCTGCTGTCCTGTCACCGCGACCGTGCTACGCTGCCACTCCCGATCATGGGCGCGAGGGAGAGAATATGCGTAAGGTCCGCGACTATGACGCCGAGTTGAAGGCGCTGGGCGACAAGGCCCGCGCCCTCAAGGCGAAGAAGGTCCAGCAGCTAGGCGAGCTGGTCACATCCACCGGGGCCGATGCGCTCGATCTCGATGTGCTGGCCGGGGTGCTGCTCGCCGCCGTCGAATCTGCCAGCGCCGACGAAAAGGAGGCGTGGCGCGCGAAGGGGTCCGCCTTCTTTCAAGGACGCGGCCGAAAGGCTGGCCGAAGCACTGGCGGCAACGCGGGAGGCGGAAGCAAAACTGGCGCAGGCGAGACGCAGGGTTGAAGCCGCACAGCGCCGCACCGATACGAGGGAATGGGCCGTGGCTCGCCGCGAACGCACCCGCCACCTCATAGAGCTGGGCGGCCTGGTCCAGAAAGCCGGCTTGGTCGAGCTGGCCGACGACGATCGCGCCACCCTCTACGGCGCGCTGCTCGAACTGGCCGCCAAGGCGCGCGAGGACCGCGACCGGCTCATGCTCTGGAAGCGGCGCGGCAAGCGCGCGTTCGACGCGGAAGCGGAAGGGAGAGACGCACCATGAACAGGCTCGATGTCGAAGCGATCCGCGCCCAGGTCCGCGCGCTCGATTTCACGCGCGGCACCCCGGCCGAAGTCGCGCTATGGCGCGAGGACGATGCCGACGCACGCGCCAATCTCGCGATCGAAGGCATGGACCTCGACTTGGCTGAACACGCCCTGTTCGACATGCTCCGCGAGGAATCCGTGCCCCCTCCCCTCGCCACCGCGATCGTCCTCAAGCTCCTCGATCATCCCGACGCCGACCCGACGCTGGCGATCTCGCCGGCGACGATCGGATGACGATGCGGACCGGCCTCGACCATCTGCCCGCCGTCAAGCGCCGCGAGCTGGAACGGGTCGCCCGCGTCCTGTTCGATGAATTTGAGGATGCCGTCAAAACCAAGCTCTCGGACAAGCGCAAGGGCGGCCGCATCCTCAAGCTGATCCTGTTCGGCTCCTACGCACGCGGCGATTGGGTCGAGGATCGCGCCAGCGGTTACATTTCCGATTATGACCTGCTCGTCGTCGTCAACGCCGACACCTTCACCGATCTGCAAACATGGTGGGCGGTCGCCGACGATCATCTGGTGCGCGAGCTGACCGTCACCAGGCACCTCGCCACACCCGTCAATTTCATCGTGCATTCGCTGATGGACGTGAACGACCAGCTCGCGCGCGGCCGTCCCTTCTTCGCCGACATAGCCCGCGACGGCATCGCCCTCTACGAAGCGCCAGGGCAAGCCCTCGCCGTGCCGCGCCAGCTCGACGCGCAGGAACGCCACGCCGAAGCCCTGCGCCATCGCGACCACTGGTTCCCGCTCGCCGCGCACGCGCTCAAGCTCGCCCGGGACAGCATTGCCGATGGCGTGCCGCGCGATGCCGCGTTCATGCTCCACCAGGCCGTCGAGCGGGTCTATAACGCCGTGCTGCTCGTCCTGACGCTCTACGCGCCCAAATCGCACCGTCTCGGCATCCTGCGCTCGCTCGCCGAAAATCTCGATCCCCGGCTGATCGAAGCCTGGCCGCGCGATACCCGCGCCGCCCGCCGCCATTTCGCGCAGTTGCAGCGCGCCTATGTCGAGGCCCGCTATTCCCATGCCTATGAAATCACCGCCGACGAACTGGCCTGGCTCGTTGACCGCGTGAAGCATCTCCACACGATCGCCGCCGCGATCTGCGCCGAACACCTCGCCGGCGACGACACCCCCGAGAAAAGCCCCGCCGATGAATGAGCATCCCATATCGGACGACGAACGCGCCCGACGCCAGAAGGCGATCGATTTCGCGCGGACCAATATCGAGCTGTCGGGCTTCGCTCTCTCGCCGGGAATGGCGGCGCTGGGCGTCCGGTTCGTCGCCGGCGAACTCTCCGAAAGCGAATACATCGCCGCCGCGCTCGCTCATGCCAACAGCCTGCCCGCAAGCGCGCCGGCGCAGGACTATTTCGCCAGCCTCGCAGAACTCGAAGCCGCATGGGAGGCCCGCGATCGGCCGTGATCCGCGCCGGATATTGGGAAATGACGATGGGAGGGAGTCCTGATGATGGAATGGTTCCGCCAGCTCGGCCGCGCGATCCGTAACCTTGCGCGCATCGCGCGGACCAACCCGATATGGGCGATCACCGCCCTTGTGGTCAGCCCGGTCGCCCTCATCCGCCATCTGTTCGGCGTCCTGGTGCTGTTCCTCATCACCGCCCTGGTGCTGGGGCTTGGGGTGCCGCTCATCCTCGGCAAGCTGCTCGGCCTGCCCCGCGATTCCAATATCTACCAGATCGTGATGATGCTGACGGGCCTGGTCATCTTCCTCGTCACGCTGCGCGCCCTCTTCCAACCGCTGATCCTGCGTTATGGCGGTCCTGCCGGCGACGACACGCACGGCTCGGCCCGTTTCGCCACCGATCGCGAGACAAAGCCCCTCGCCCAAAATGGCGACGGCCTGCTGATCGGTCGTGATCGCAAGTCGGGCAAGCTGCTGCGCTACGCCGGCCCCTCCCATCTGCTGACGATCGCGCCGACGCGCACCGGCAAGGGCGTGGGGACCATCATTCCCAATCTGCTCGACTATCCCGGTTCGGTCATCTGGGGGTGACTGCACGAAAGTGACTTATCTGCACGCTAAGAGCGAACGGACCGGGAACGCTGGGACTTTGTGTTCTTCTCCGTGGCTTCGAGGGCTTTGTAGAGGGCGGTTTTGCCGATCTTGAGGCGCGCGGCGGCCTCGCGAACTGTGAGGCCGGAAGCGATATGTTCGCGCGCCTTGCGGAGCTTGTCAGGTGTGACCACTGGCCGCCGCCCACCGGGGCGACCTCGCTCGCGAGCGGCCTTGAGGCCTGCATGGGTGCGCTCCCGGATCAGATCGCGCTCAAACTGGGCAAGCGAGCCGAAGATGTTGAACACCAGCATCCCGCCCGAAGTGGTGGTGTCGATGTTCTCGGTGAGCGAGCGGAACCCGATACCTCGCGTCGCTAGCTCGCCGACCTTCTCAATCAGATGGCTCATCGAGCGCCCAAGACGGTCGAGTTTCCAAACCACCAGCGTGTCGCCGCTGCGCAGATAGGCGAGCGCCTCGGCCAGGCCGGGCCGATCGGCTTTTGCACCAGATGCGTGATCGTCGAATATCCGGTCGCACCCGGCCGCGTTCAGCGCGTCGAGCTGGAGTGAGAGCTTCTGGTCTGCCGTCGAGACGCGCGCATAGCCGATCAACGCCACATGCAGCCCAATCCTGTCCGTTTTCCCATCATTATCTGATCTTGTCCGAATCGCCGTTATAGGTCCAGAGTTAACGGACATATTCCTGCTGGCCGCCAGAGGACCGTCTGACGGACAAGGACGCGGAAGGAGATAGTGCTTGGCGAGACGGCGACTGGTGAGCGCGGAAATCTGGGCAGGGCATTATGGCGCGCCGCTCGATGAGCGCGAGATTGCGCGGCACTATACGCTGACCGGTGACGACCTGGAAATTGTCGGCCGCCGTCGCGGCGATGCCACCCGGCTCGGCTACGCGATGCTCCTACTCTATATGAGATGGCCTGGCCGTGCGCTGGAAGCGGGTGAAGTCCCGCCCGCTCCTGTGCTCGCCTATGTGGCGCAGCAACTCGGCGTCGCGCCCGAAGCCTTCGCGGACTATGCCCATCGGGACCAGACCCGTCGCGAACATCTCGTTGAAATCGGCCCAGTCGGCCCGAAGCTGCGATTTTGGTCATCTTGGAGAACACGTCGGGAACGGGCTGGTTGTTGTTGACGATCGCCCATGCGAGGAACGACGTTCCGCTCCGATAAGGGAGCGGCGTTATGAGCCTTGGCGTTTCGAGTGGGGATCTGATCGGCTCCTGGAGCCTGAGTTTTTCGGACATCGCGTTCGTGACCGGCAAAGCGGAGACGGCACGACTGGGATTGGCGGTTCAGCTTAGATTTTTCGCCGGGCATGGCTTCTTTGTGCCGGATCATGCGTCGATACCCTCCGACGGTGTCTTGTATCTGGCGGAGCAACTTGGTCTCGATGCCAAATCCGTGAACCACTATGATTTTTCCGGGCGCACCGCCCGCCGGCATTGCGCGGAGATTTTGCGGCATCTCGGGTTCCGCCGTATGACGCAGACGGATCGCAGGGCGTTGTCGAGGTGGATTTCCGACGATCTTTGTGCGGGCGGGCAGCCGATCAATGCCATGCTCGAGCATGTTTTCCTGTGGTGCCGCGACCGCCGTATCTATGGGCCGTCGCGCAAGGAGCTGGAACGCCTCGTCCGTTCGCAACGACACCTCTATCTGGAGGCCCTGTTGGCCCGAGTCCGCGATCGGCTTGCGCCGGATGCGGTCGCCTTGCTGGAAGCCTCGCTCGCCGATCCCGATGGCCCGACCGGCTTCAACACGATGAAGGGGGATGCAGGTCAGGCGACGCTCGAAAACATTCTTGGCGTGACCGCCAAACTCGCCTTTATCCAACGGCTTGCTCTTCCCCGAGATTTCCTATCGGTCACGGGCAAGGCATGGGTCGATCAGATCGTTCGCCGGGTTGCCGGCGAGAAAGCCTCGGAGATGCGCCGGCATGTACCGGCGCGCCAGCTCGGGCTCTATGCCGTTTATCTGATGGCGCGGGAAGCTCAGCTTACGGATGCGATGGTCGACCTGCTGATCGAGACGGTCCATAAGATCGGATCGCGCTCGAAACGCAAGGTGGTGGGCGATATCGCGAAAGACATCGAGCGGGTCTATGGCAAGGAGCGACTCCTGGTCGAGATTGCCAGCGCTTCGATCGACGATCCATCCGGGCGCATCTGCGATGTCATTTTCCCAATCGCCGGCAAGGACAAACTGGCGGCGATCATCAAGGAAAGCCAGGCAAAGGGCGCCTTGGATCGGCGGATCTACAAGGTGATGCGGAGGTCATGGGCCAATCATTATCGCCGTATGCTGCCAAGCCTGCTTTCGGCACTGGAGTTCCGGTCGAACAACGCCGTGTGGCGTCCGGTGCTGGCGGCCCTGGACTGGATCAGAAGCAAAGTGGATGATGGATGCCGCTACGTGCCGCCGCACGCAGTGCCGGTCGACGAGGTCATTCCGGCGAGATGGCGCAGTTCCGTCATTGATGAAGAGGGGCGCGTAAACCGGATCAGTTATGAGCTTTGTGTCCTCGCGCAACTGCGCGATCGCATCCGTTCTAAGGAAATCTGGGTTGTCGGGGCGGACCGATACCGCAATCCCGATGACGATCTTCCCAAGGACTTCGATGCGCGGCGAGAAGCATATTACACAGGATTGAACCTGACGGCGGATGCGCGTGCATTTTCAAGCGCCATCCGGGAAGAGCTTGCTCAGGAACTGTTGCTCCTCAATGCCAATATTCCCCGGAACGACAAGGTTCGGCTGCTGTGGCGCGGCGAGAACCGTATATCTCTCACCCCGTTCAAACCCTTGCCCGAACCCAGGGGTCTCGCCTCGATCAAGACCGAGATCGGCCAACGCTGGCCGATGACCGGGCTGCTCGACGTACTGAAGGAGGCTGCCCTTGATACGGGACTTCTCGAAGCGTTCGAAACATCGGCCTCGCGTGTTGCACTGCCGAAAACCGCGCTGGATCAACGTCTCCTGCTATGCCTCTACGGCCTGGGAACGAATGCCGGGCTCAAGCGGATCGCCGGCGCCACCCCCGATGTCAGCTATGAAGAGCTGCTGCATGTCCATCGCCGCTTCGTTCATGCCGCGGCGCTCAAGGAGGCGTGTGCCAGGGTTGCGAATGCGACCCTGGCAATCCGCAATGCTGCAGTCTGGGGGGACGCCGGCACGGCCTGTGCGTCAGATTCCACAAAGTTCGGAGCCTGGGATCGCAACCTGATGACGGAATGGCATGCGCGTTATGGTGGACGGGGCGTCATGATCTACTGGCATGTCGAACGACGCGCGACATGCGTCTATTCCCAGCTCAAGCGCTGCTCTTCCTCCGAGGTCGCCTCCATGATCGAGGGCGTGCTGCGCCATTGCACCGACATGGAAATCCAGCGACAATATGTTGATAGTCATGGCCAAAGCGCGGTTGGCTTTGCATTTTGCCGGCTTCTCGGATTTGAGCTTGCACCCCGCCTGAAAGCGATCGCTCGCCAGAAGCTGGCTCTTCCCGATGTCGGCATGCGAACGCGGCTTCCCCACTTGCAGCCGATCCTCTCCAGTCCGATCAACTGGGATGAGATCGAGCAGCAATATGACGAGATGGTCAAATATGCAGCCGCGATGCAGACAAAAACCGCCGACCCGGAGGCGATCCTGCGCCGGTTTAGCCGCTCCGAGGTGATGCACCCGACCTACAAGGCGTTGAGTGAGCTGGGCCGCGCGGTCAAGACGATCTTCCTGTGCCGGTATCTGCGCGAGGAGTCCTTCCGCCGCGAAATTCATGAAGGCCTGAATGTCGTTGAAAACTGGAACAGTGCCAATGGGTTCGTTTTCTTCGGCAAGGGCGGCGAGATCGCCACTAACCGCATCGATGAGCAGCAGCTCTCGGTCCTGGCGCTACATTTGCTGCAAGCGTCGCTTGTCTATGTGAACACCCGAATGCTTCAGAGCGTGCTGGTGGAACCGAAATGGACGGGCCGGATGACGCCGGATGATTATCGCGGCCTCACACCGCTGATTTACAGCCACGTCAATCCTTATGGCCGCTTCGACCTCGATCTGAATAGCCGGATCGATTTTGGGCGGCTTGCTGCCTGACCGGGGCCTTTCCGCTCGCACCATTTGGGTGCACCCGAACGTGACGATCGGAAGTGACATATACGACATGTCACAAAAGGGTGGTTCCGTCACCAATGTTACTGTACGAGGGCAAAGCCACCCTAATGTGACGGATTTGCCCATGACCCGCGTCGGCTACGCCCGCGTCAGCACCATCGACCAGGATCTCGACATCCAGGTTGCCCGGTTGAAGGCAGCGGGCTGTGAAATCCTCCGCTCCGAAACAGGCTCGGGCGCATCGCGCACTGGACGCACGGAGCTTGAGACGATCATGCAGTTCCTGCGCGCCGATGACGAACTCGTCGTCCTGCGTCTCGATCGGCTCGGTCGCTCCACACGCGATGTTCTCAATCTGGTTCATGAACTCGACCAGAAGGGAGCCTCATTGCGGGTGCTTGAGCCGGAGGTGACGACGGCCGGAAGCATGGGGCGGATGGTGATCACCATTCTGGGCATGGTCGCGGACATGGAACTGACGTTCATCAAGGACCGGCAGCGCGCCGGGATCGAGGCGGCGCGCGCCGAAGGCGTCTACAAAGGCCGGAAGAAAAACATCGATGACGATGAAATCCGACGCCGGATCACCGCCGGCGCGAGCAAGGCCAGCGTCGCGCGCGACCTCAAGATCTCAAGAATGACCGTCTATCGGGCGCTTGACGTCATTCCTTCAAGGATCGGGCTGCCGGAAAAGCCGCCTTCTGTCACCATCGCCCTGCATCTGACCATCGAGAACTTCAACAAGCATGGTCGTGGCAGAAAGCCCGCTCGCGAGCGCATTGAGGCGATGCTGGAGCGGGATTACCAGATGCAAAAGACCGGGAACTGCGATTACACGCTGACCGTCGCCTATGATCAGGGTGCCGATGGCGTCAGCCTCGATGATGAGATCGCATCTCTCCAGACAGAGATGTTCAACATCGCAGAGAGCTACAGGTGCTCGATCGAGACCGATGTTTACGAGATTGGAGGACAAGAGCGAGCCTGGTAGATCGCCATGTTCAATCTTTGTTCTTCAACATGGCCAAAATCGCAGCTTCGGGCCGACTGGGCCAGATATGGATGTTCCTGCGCGCGGAATGCCTTGTCGATGGCGTGCTGGACCGGGACCGGCTGCGGTATGTGACCGGGCGCGAGGTGCAGGCCGGTCGCATGACGGAGGATGATCCGCTGCGCCGCTACGCATTGGGCGATGACTCCGCCTTTGATGGGCTTATGGCAGCGCCGCCGCCACAGAAGCGGACGCGCCATTAGGACCGGCTCAAATTCTACGCGCTAGATCCTCTGACCCCGCGAGGATCTAGCTTTCCAAAAAATCAGCCGCCTGGGAAGCCCGTAGAGCGCCATGCCGGCCGAACCCTCCCCGACCTTGCCGAACGTCTGAAATGAGGCCCAGCGGCCCGGAAATCGCGCCTGTGGCGACATTTCCGCCTGCCCTGCCCTCTCGGATTGATCGCTGTCCTATCCGCCTGGCTTTTCTGGAAAGCCAATTGCGACGGTGCCGCTGGCGCTGTGGCTGCGATGGAGGCGCAGCGTTTAAACGATCCCCTTTCTAACAAAAAGCGTGCCGGCGAAGCCGGCTCATCATGGGGATGCCGGGTGGGAGGATCGCTAAAGCGATCCGGGGCGGCCGAAGGCCGCGAGCCGGCGGGGCGAAGCCCCAAGAGGCGGTGTTTTTCTTCTTTCTGATTGTGCCTGAAGCGCGGCGCTGGTGAGTCGCGCTGCCGTTGTCCCGATTTTCGGGACAAGCTGTCCGATCTGGCGGGACGCTGGTGGGTGAAACCACGATGATCCAGCCTCTCGTCATAATCTTCCGCTGAAGTTATCCACAGGTCAGCCTAGTGTTAAAATATGGGTTTAGTGATGTGTTACGGAAATTCGGCCTGCCCGGAAAGGCGCAGAAATCCTCGCTTTTTTGGCAGAAATTTGCCGCGCGGTGAATCCGCTCTGACGAAAAAGCGAATCCAGAGTGACGAAAAGGCGAATCCACTATGACGATAGCGCCAGGCCTTCCCTGCCGCGCTCAAGCGTAATCGAAATGACGATAGCGCGGCGGTGAATCTGAAATGACGATAATCCGCTTGCGTATGTGAAATGACGATAGTAGCCCTAGCGTTAGTGAA
>NZ_CP084412.1:0-28316 GCF_024611135.1 Sphingobium sp. CFD-2
ATGAATCATGCAACCTCACCTGTAAATGGCGGAAAGGCAAAGGTTGCCCTGGACGGCGACACCGCTCTGACCCTCGCGCAAAAGGGACGCGGCAATCCCTTTGATCCCGCCAATTATGGAGAAATTGTCAAACCCGGCGAGCTGGTCGATATTGTCGAGCTGTCCCCCCTCACCCTCGCCGATCGGCGAATCTATAACCTGCTGATCGCCAACGCCTGGGAGCGGATCGGCGAGCCGGTCATCCACCGCATCCCGAAAAGCGCGCTCAAAGGCACGCACCAGGGCAATGAGCGCATAGAAAGCTCGCTGCTGCGCCTGATGGGCACCATCGCGATCGTCACGATCCGCAAGGGCGGCAAGAGCTTTAAGCGCCGCGTCCAGCTTCTCGGCCCCAGCGATGAAAGCCTCGAAAAAGACGGGTTCCTGCATTACCGCATCCCCGAAGAACTGATTGAGATTTTGCGTAACAGCGAGGTCTATGCCCGCCTCAAGACGCAAGTGATGTATTGTTTCGAGTCGAAATACGCGCTCTGCCTCTATGAAATGATCGAGCGCCGTATCGGCCTCGAATACAAGCAAAGCGAGGAGTTCACTATCGCGGAGCTGCGCGGCCTGCTCAACGTGCCGGAAGGCAAGTTGGAACGCTTCGCCGATTTCAACAAATACTGCCTCAAGGTCGCTCAAGAGGAAATCAACAAGCTCTGCCCCTTCTGGGTCGAGTTCACCCCGATCAAGAAGGGCCGCAAGGTCGAGCGGGTTTCGATGATGTGGCTTCCCAAGACCATGAGCGGCCGTCGCGACGCGCAAAACCTGATCGACCAGCATAGCATTGTGCGGCGGGCGAAGCTGCGCGGAGACATACCCGAAATGCCGGTGCTGGTGGATTTCAGCGCGCCAGCGGCCCAAAGGTGAGGCCCTACCCCAAAACTCACTTTTCGCGCGCTGCGCCTGCCTAGCCTGCGACGCCCATCTCCTCGCCGGCCCTATCCCTCGCCAGCATCGAGCGCGCGGCTCACCGTGAACTGAATCCATGCGCTGCGGCTGATCCCGCGCCGCTTCGCCGCCGCATCGACCTTCGCCAGCAAAGCGCGATCGAACCGCAACATGACCGGCGACTTGCGCGGCCCGTCCTCGGCCGCCTCCGTGATCGCCGGCGCTGTCGGTTTCGCGGCACCGGCTATGAAGGCGTCGGCCGCGTCGTCGGTAACGGGCGGCTTGGGCTTGCTATTCGGTTTACGAGCGATAGCCATTTTCATTCACTCCGCTATCATTATGCTATACAAATACCGCACTGACCAATGCGGCCAGCTCGTCTATCGCCTTGGCGTCGCGCGGGGATTGCTCGACCACCGCCCTGCCCTCGGCCGCCGCGTTCGGGAACGCTTTGCGGCGCACGATCGACGTGGGCAGCACCTCGATCCCCTCAATATCGCCGATCATCTGCAAGGCCGCCTCATTGTCGCCGCCCTGCGGGTCCGCGCCGTTGAGGACCGCGACGGCGCGCAGCCCCTCGTTGATCTCGCGCGCCTCGGCCACCAGCGCCGCCACCTGGTCGAGCGCCCACACGTCAAAGCTGCGCGGCTGCACCGGCACCAGCAGCGTGTCGGCCACGGTGAGCGCGGCGCGCAGCGAGCCGGTATCGCGTCCGCCTACGTCGATGATGATGTCATCATATTTGGGGGCGAGCTGGCGGACCTGGCTGCGAAGAGCCGCGCCAGTGAGCGCGACGGCGGTATAGCCAGCCTCGCCAAGCCGCTCGGCGCGCAGCTCCGTGAAGGTAAGGGCGGTTCCCTGCTCGTCGCCGTCCACTAGCAGAAGGTCGCGGCCCGCAAGCGCGCGCGCGACCGCGAGGTTCACGGCGAGCGTGGTCTTGCCGACGCCGCCCTTGGTGTTTCCGACCGCCAATATCATTCCGCTCTCGCTCCGCTGGCAATGTGCGCGCTATATAGCAGCGTTTGTAATGCTAGGCGATATACATTTGATGGCGGCGATTATTCGCCGCCCTCCCCCTCGTCCTCGTCGTCCAGCGGTTCGTGCTCCATCTGGCCATGATCCTCGATCGGGCAAAGCGGCGCTCCGGCCAGCTCAAGCCACTTGCGCGCGGTCCTCACCGTATAGCCGCACGTCGCGCACTCACATTTGAGCATCCGGGTTTTCTGCTTCTTGGGAGCGGTGGATTCGCCGTCCGTATCGAGACGGGCATGGGGGAGGGGGCCAACGGCTTTTAGGATCGGCGCGATAGCGACAAGAAACGCCTCGCCCGGTGTCGTCGCCCGCATCGGCCCGACCAGGCCAAGGCCAAGGGCGACCCGTTTAAACGCCTTCCCATGCCCTGCCGGGATGCCCACGGCCGCGTGGACCAGTTCATGCGCGAGGATCGCCGCGATCTGCGCCGGCATGGCGTCGGCCGCGTGGGCGAGGTCGGGACGGATAAAGATTTCAAAATGCCCATCTGCACTAAGCCGGTTGTCCCAGCACTCGCCGATCGCCTTGCCCTTGCGGCCCGTGCTGGTGAAGCCGATCGCCACGCGGATATGCGCGGGCAGGGGGGCGTCCAGCGCCTCGAACAGCGGGGCCATGCCCGCCGCCACCGCATTGAGCCAGCTTTCCCGGTTGTCCTGCGTCATCGTTTTTACTCCCTTCAAATCGCCTGTCCGGCGATGGCCGTGCCATCGGCCGGAACACGGACGCCCAAGAACGACGACAGGAGAGGGGGGCAGCGGGAATCTGCGGGAGTGGTGCGGGCGGGCGCTTCGCGCCAACCCGGTCCCGCTGATTCCCGTTGCTGGGGAGAGGGGGACGGAACGCCCTCTCCCCACGCAAATAAACGACACGCCGGCGCACGCCGGCACGACAGGGCAGGGGCAAGGCCCCTGCCTCACGCGAGGATCGTCACGCTTATGCGCCAAGACCGCTTGCGGGCTTGGTCGGAGCGGTCACGCGGAGATAGAGCCGTGCCCGAAGGGTCGCGCCCGATATTGCCTTTTAATGTCCATATGACAGCGTAACGATAGCGTTATGATATACAGATGATTGATTTCTACTCGCCTTGTCGCCGGCTCATCGCTTCGCCAGTGGCGGACTAGAGCCATCTAGAAAAACATCCCATAGGATGTTATATTAAGCGCGATGCAAAGAGTCGTATTAGATACCTCGGTTATCGCCACGGCGCTGCGGAGCCAAACGGGAGCGAGCTTCGCCCTACTGCGCGCCGTCGAGTATGGCCGCTTGAAGATACTCGCCACGCCGTCGCTGTTCCTCGAATATGAGGACGTGCTGAAACGACCGGAGCAGCGGCAAGTGTCGGGGCTGACGTTGGAGGCCGTGGACGAACTGCTTGGCGAGCTGGCGGCGCTGATCGAGCCGGTGGAGGTGCATTTGCTGTGGCGGCCGCAACTACGCGACCCCGACGACGAAATGGTGTTGGAAGCGGCGATTAACGGGCGGGCCGATGCGCTTGTGACTTATAATATCCGCGATTTCCGGGGCGCAGCCCCGCGCTTCGGAATCCGGTTGATGCAGCCCGCCGATCTGTTGAAGGAGTTATGACAATGAGCAAGGCGACCTACCCGCTCAAGCTGCCAACCTCGATCAAGGCGGCAGCGGCGCGACTGGCAAAGGAAGATGGCGTTAGCCTCAATCAATGGATCGCAACGGCGGTCGCGCAGAAAATTGGCGCGGTCGAGACGGCGGCCGAGTTCTTCACGCGCCGCGCGAAGGGCCACACCGGCAGCGGCCTGGGCCGTATTCTCGACAAGGTGCCTAATCGGCCGCCCGAAGCCGGCGACGAATTGCCGGAAGGCTGGACGCTCGATCGCCTGCGCCAGTAATCCGGCATGAGGGCCATCTTCATCCGGCACGGCGAAAGCACCGGCAACGCCGGCGTGCCGTGTCACGATCTGGCGACGATCGAGCTGACGGAGCGCGGCCAGGAACAGGCCCGCGCGGTCGCGGCGAGCTGGACGGAAGCGCCCGCGCTTATCGTCACGTCGCCTTATACCCGCACCCGGCAGACGGCCGCGCCGACGATCGCGCGCTTTCCCGGCGTGCCGGTGGAGACGTGGCCGATCGAAGAATTTACCTATCTCCAACCCTCCCGATGGAACGGCACGCGCAGCGCCGAAAGGATGCCGCACCTCGAACGCTATTGGAGCGCGGCCGATCCTGATTATTGCGACGGGGAAGGGGCGGAGAGCTTCGGCACGCTGCTACGGCGCTGCGAGGCCGCGCTGGCGCGTCTCGCCGCCATGCCTGCTGACTCGCTGGCCTATGTGTTCGGGCATGGGCAATTCATCCAGGCCGCACGCGCAATCGTCGCCGACGCTCATATGGATGACCGGGCCAAGATGCGCGCGTTCTGGCGCAAGGGGGAGCCGCCCGCGATCGGCAACGCGCAGCGGGTGGGGTTTCATTGGCAGGGCGACCGCTGGGCCTGTGGGCCAGCGGTCGCCGCCTAGATCAACACCCGCTCCACCTCGTCCAGCGTCACGTCATCAGGCCGTCGATCGTAGAGCTGGGTGGTGCGCGTCGAGCTGTGGTTCGCCATCGTCGCGGCCGTCTCCAACGTGCCGCCATTCTTCAAATAGGTGGTGATCCCGGTCGCGCGGAAACTGTGATTGCCGATCGCCGTGCCGATCTCGGCCGCCGCCGCGCGCCGCCGCACCATCGCGAAGGCATTGGCTTGGGGCAGGGGGGTATCGCTTAGTCGCTTAGTGCCGCGCGCGATGGTGCGGAACAGCGGCCCTTTGCGGTCCTCGCGCAAACCGCACCCGTCGATATATTCGACCAGGTAATGCTCAAGATTGTGATGGCAGGGCATTTCATGGCGCTTGCCACCCTTTTCGTGCAGCCGCACCCATAGGCGGCGGTTCTGCACGAACACGTCCTCGACGCGCATGGAGAGCGCGGCACCAATCCGGGCGAAGCTATAGACCATGAGGCCGATCAGGGCGCGGTCGCGCAGGCCGGCATGGGTGGTCACGTCAATGCTGTCGAGCAACCGCCGCGCCTCGTCGGGGGCCAGCACCGGCGTCTTGCCGCGCCGCTGGCTATGCGCCGGTCCGCGCACCGATCCGGCGGGATTCACCGGCACGATATGGCCCGTCACCAGCCAGTCGAACAGGTGACGCACGCCGGCGAGCTGCTGTTTGACGCTGGGCGCGGCCAGCTCGCGCCCCAGCGCCTCGACCCAGGCCGCGACATGAAGCGGCTGCACGCCGGCGAGCGAGGCGACGCCGCGCGCCTCACACCAGGCGAGGAAGTCGCCCGCTGCGCGCGCATAAGCGCGCCGCGTGTGGGGGTTGCGGATGGTGACGGCGAAGAACTCAAGGAAGCGCCGCCGCGTGTCATCGTCGGCCGCCGCGATCAACGCCGGCAGCGCCGGCGACGATGCGGGCGAGGGCAGGGGGGCGAGCTGGTTCATCGCGCGATCTTCTCCCATCGTGCCGGATCGGGGCGAGGCTCGGCAAGCAAGCGATCGATTCTGGCGCAAGCCTCATCATGCGGAATCCCCGGCCTCGGATCGTCAATGCGGGCCTGCAATATCCGGCGCAGCAGCTCGTCCTGTAGGTCGCGGTGCGGCTCCATTTCGATGAAGTTCTGGACGATCAGGAACACCGCCTCGGAAGGGTCGGCGAACCTACCCCGCTCGATCTGCGCCAGCAGCCAATCGGCCATGCTGCCGGGTAGATACGCCTCGAAGCGCAAGCCGCCCGCGCGGGCCTGCTCGCGCAGCGCCTTGGCCTGGGCGCGCTCGGCGGGGTTGTCGTCGGGCAACTCGTCGTCGGTCATAGGACTCCCTTTTGGTCGTGGATCTCCGGCACGTTTAAACGCTCTCGGTAGGATCGCCGCGATACCGCACCCAAAGGTCGTGCATCGCGTCGCGATAGCCCCATGCGTCGGCGTAGGTGGTCGGCTCCTGCGCCAGATAGGCCATGATGGTCAGCATATCCTCGGCAATGACGGCATCGACGTTGCAAAGGTGCAGGATCGGGAAATGCCCGCACTCGTCGCCGTTCCACCAGGCCAACAAGAAATCGGCGACCTTCGCCGATGCGCCCGTCTCGGCCGCGCGCGTGGGCGGCATGGCGATCGGGAGCAAGCGGCCGATCGCCTCGCCGACTTCATCGAAGCTCACGGCCCGGATGATCGGGCGGCGCTGCGGGGGTGTCGTGGCGGCCTTCTCGGTCATGCAATCCCGGTCCTTTTGAATGTATGATAAAGGACATTATCATACATAGAACGGCATGTGAATCACGCTTCAGCCAGCGTCAGATTATTGCATCGGAAAGAGGTGCGGATTTGCGCGATCTCGGCCACGAGCCGAAACTTTTGATTTTCGGATCAGAACGCTCGCTAGTCGTCTATGGGCATGCCGCCAAATTGAAGGCGCTGGCCCGCTTTATCGTTCTGCGCCACCCATTGCTCGATTTCATCGGAAACCCATCAGGGCTGTGTCGTTCTCCTTTAACGAAAGGAGACTCCAGAAATGGCAGACACCAACATCGCTACCGATGAAACCAATCGCCTGATCGCCTCCAACAAGGTTGAAGGTACGGCTGTTTACGACCGTAATGGCAATCGACTCGGCTCGGTTTACAACTTCATGGTCGATAAGCGCGCGGGTCGTGTCGAATATGCGGTCATGTCCTTCGGCGGATTCCTCGGCATCGGCGAGGAATATCATCCGCTGCCTTGGGACCAGCTCACCTATGACACGGACCAGGGCGGCTATGTCGTCGATCTAACAAAAGAACGGCTCGAAGGCGCGCCGCGCTATCGAGCGGGCGAAGAACCTGCTTTCGATCGCACCTATGGCGAGCAGGTCTATGGCTATTACGGCTCGACCTATCCTTTCTGAGACGGGGGACGACGGGAACATCCCGTCGTCCTTCACTTTCGTGATTATGAACGATGATGACGATCCCTCCGGGGTGCCGTGTCCGATTCCCCACATCAGGAAGCGTTGAAAACCTTGGGAGACGCCCTCAAAGCGGGGCCGAAGGCTCTCGCCCGTAGCACTGGTATCGCAGCCCGGACGAACTTTGTGGATCGCCTCACGACGCTGGCGCACCGACTTGATGTTGGTGGTCATGGCGGGGCGAATGAGGTTTATGAGGCAGCCTCGATCATCGCAAGGATGCAGCGAAACCAGAAACATGTAGATCGCGATGGTTGGTCAGTCGCCGACCATGAGGCCATTGCCGGCCTGAAAGGCATCGAGACCAAGCTTCTCAAACTGGCAAATGACGTCGAACAATGAGCATCTTGGCTACCGCAGCCACGATTCTAGGATCGGCTTCTCACATCCTTTGGGAGGAGCGGCCTGCTGCGGCGATCATGCCGCCTTGGTCTGGTAGAGCTGCGCCTCACGGTTGATAAGGATATCGGCTAGAAACCAATAGGCCTCGCCCCATGCCGTCAATATTTCCTCGGTCGCGGCTTCGCCGAGAATATCGCGGATGGCGGGGAGCAGCGCGTTCGCCACGGTGGGGTAATGCTCGGGCTTGATGTGTGTTTCGACATGACGCGCGGCGATCCGCTCGATCGCCGGTTTCAGCGCGTCGAGCTTATCGACATTCTGCGCGAAGGCGAGGATCGCCGCCGCGAGCCGCTTGGGCTGCGCGCCGGATTCGTGCGCGGCCATGTCGAACAACGCCTTGATCTCCGGATCGACGAACAGGCGCTGGTACATGCGCGTGGTGATCTCCACGCCATGCTGCTGGAGCGCAGGCGCCGTAGCTTTCACCAAAGCCATTGTTTCGGGGGAGAGCGGTTTGGACATACAGACGTGCTCCGGATTTCAGACCCTGACAAAAGAGACGATCAAAGTGACGGGAGGGATCCAGTCGGACAAGGAGCGTGGGCCGAAGAGACAGGCATGCGCGATGAACCCAAGGCTTAGCGGCGGGGATGACCCGTATCCGGATTCGATCATAGCTCGACCGCGGCCAGAGGGGCGAGCAAGGTCCACACGACGCCCGAGACGGGAAATTCCAACTCGGCACGGCCGCGCAAGCTGCGGCTTGCGGCCGTGCATATCAGCCGCGATCCAAAGCCCCGCCGCTCGGGCCTGACGACTGGCGGGCCGCCATGTTCGGCCCATTGCATCCAAAGCTCGGCCTCGATGCCCGATCCCAGCACTTTCCACGTCAGCTCGATAGTGCCTGTTTCGTTGGACAGCGCACCATATTTGATCGCGTTCGTCGCCAGCTCGTGAAAGGCGAGGGTCAACGTCATCGCCGCCTTGGGGCCGATCGTGACCGTGGGGCCATCAAGGCGAAGCCGCTCCGCGTAGAGGGTGAAGTGCGCCAGTGCATTCTCGGCCAGCGCCGGGAGGGGCGCGGTCTCCCAATTATGGGATAGAAGCTGCTCGGTCGCGCTACCCAGCGCCGCCAATCGCTCGTCAATGGTCGATCGGGCGTCTTCGATCGAATCGGCCGCCTGCAAGCTCTGGCTGACAAGAGAACGAACGATAGTGAGAATGTTCCTGAACCGATGCTCAAGCTCACGAATCCGGGTTTCAGTATCGACCATAACTCTACGCGCCCCCTACCCGGCTATTTAGATCAATCGATCGCCCAAGACGAACATTTTGCATGTCCGCGTGGAGCGCAGAGCCAGACGGCGCGTTGCTGCGCTGGTCGGTGGAACGGCTGCGTAAATGCTTGGTGCGACATGACTACACGAGACGGGATCAGCGGCCTTCGTGTGCTGGTTGTTGAAGATGATTACTGGGTCGCGGCCACGCTGGTTGAGATAATATCCGACGCCGGCGCAGAAGTCGTCGGCCCTGTCGATTGCGTGCGGGACGCCCTCTCGGCGCTGGACTCGTCGCCTCATGTTGCCAGCCTCGATGTGCAACTTGGCTCCGAAACCTCATTCCCGATCGCGGACGAACTGAATCGGCGCGGCGTGCCCTTCATCTTCGCCACGGGCGCGACCAGCATGATCCCGGCTGTCCACGCCTCACGCCCGATCTGCCACAAGCCCGCGTCGCGCGAGCTTGTGGTCGGGGCGCTCTGCCGCGCGCTCGATGCTGGCTGCTAGGCCTGCGCGCCTCGGATTGCGGGGATAGAGGGGCTCCTATTCCCGCTTTCGGCAGCAAGCATCGGATGGCTGCATTGTCATTCCCCAGGAGGGAACAGCCGCGCCTCAAGGACACGGCTTCGGCCCGTTGCTGCTCGGGGGACTTGTCCTCGGCCGCGTCAAGCGCCGCTTGAAGGTGCACGGCGACATTGCCGCGCTCGTCGGCCTTGTCGAGCGATGCCATCGCCCTCTTCATGAGGCTGATCGCAGTCGCGATCTCCTGTGCCCGCTCGTCCATGCGGCTCCGCCCATCGCTCTGATGAGCCCTCTCCGGCTGCTTGCTCGTCATGTGGCCTCCATTACCCGGAGCCTGGACGTAACAGGGGTATCCCGGCCTCGCTCGGTCGTTGCGCGGCCGATCTCCACGGCGTTCTTCCCGGCGCGCTTGACCGCATACATGAGCTGATCGACCGCGTGCATCAACGAGGGTTCGTCGCGCGGGGTATGGGGCTGAATCAGCAGCGCGCCCATGCTGCACGTCACCGGATGAGGCGTGCCGGCCAGAACCGACGACAGGCGCTTGTGAAGCGATCGAGCGAAATATACCCCTTCCTCGGCCGAATGGACGGGAAGCAAGAAGGCGAACTCGTCGCCGCCAATCCGGCCGAAATCATCCTCGCGCCGGATGATCTTCCGTGCGCCCTGCGCGAAGGCGCGCAGCACCTCGTCGCCGGCAACATGGCCGTGGCGGTTGTTGATGCCCTTGAAGTCGTCGAGATCAAGGATTGCGAGCAGGAAGGATTGCCGGGCAGGCACTGCTTGACCGAGACGATGGATCACGCGCTCCCGGAATGTCTCCTTGTTGAGCGCATCGGTCATGCGGTCGCGCGCCGCCAGGTGACGCTCCCGATCGAAGGACCGGCGGAAGCTGAGAACAATGGCGGCGACGATAACATAGGTGACGGCACGCACGGCCATCCTTGCCCCTAGCAGGGCGGGAGAGAGCCTGGGCAGCTCGGCGACATGCGGCACGACGGCGAGGACCGCCGCAACGATTGCCACCAGATAGCCCGCGCGGCTTCCCAGCGCCCAGCAGGCGGCGCAGACGATCGGGATATAGAGCGGCGCGAGACCTATCCGGGGAAAATGTGCGTTCGCCAGCGCCAGCGCCGTGACGCTGAGGAGGATCGCGAACCAGGCGCGTTCGCGCGGCAGGGAGTGAAGACGATCGGCGAGGCGGCCGACAGGCAGATGACTATTCACGCATGTCCTACTCGGTCAAAAGGTTCTCCAAGCTCATTGTCGCGCCAAGTGTTCCGGACAGCCGGCGGCACGCCCCTTATTTGAGACGTGCCGGCCCTGGAACCGGGTGTTCGAAACCTGAGACATAGTTCAGGCGCGGCCGCCTTTGGGCCGGGTGGCCTTGGACATACGCGTCCGCCACCCGGTCGATAAGCTCGACCGGCTCTATGTCATGAAGGTTTCGACGCCTCCGCCCACGTCTCCGTGAGCGCCGCCACGCTAACGGCAAACTGTTAAGAAAAGCAACAAGCCGACAGGCTCACCGGGGATCAGCCGATCTTCACGCCCCGCCAGTCGCGCTTTTTTTTGGGCGGCATGAGCCGTTTGGCCGCTGGCGGGAGAGTATCGCGGTCGGTCCGATCGGCCAGCAGCGGCGTCGATCGCTCCTCAATGAGGGCGCGCAGCCGAGTCCGCCCGCGTGCGATGCGGCTCTTGAACGTGCCTGCGGCAATGCCGAGCTGCGCTGCCCCGTCCTCAATGGACACGCCCTGGCTCGCCAGCAGCACCGCCTCACGCTGGTGGGGCGGGAGTTCGCTGAGCGCCCAATCTGTATCCCGCAGCCAGATGGCGAGGCTTTGGGTCTCGTCCACCCTCAACATACGGTCGCGCGCATCTTCGGGTAGGTCGGCGTGAAAGCGGGCGCGGCGGCGCCCTGTGAGAAAGCTGTTCTTCATCACGGTCCGCGCCCAGGCGGCGAGGCTTGTGCCCGCCGCGAAGCTGGCGCGCGCGGTCCAGCACCGAAGCATGGTGTCCTGCAGAAGGTCGTCGGCATCGGCACCCCCTCCAGTCAGTCGCCGCGCATAGGCGCTGAGCGCCGCCGCCTGCTCGATCAGCGCTGCTCCGAACGCATCGTCGGGCATGGCGATCGGCAATGAAATACGGACAGGCACATCGGACGGCATCGCATTCTCCAGGCAGGACTCTCCTGCCCTCAAGCGATATAGGACGCGCGAGCCGCCGATGTTGCCGGCTAGACCGCTTCAAGGCCCGCTTCGTCCCGTCTCGGTCGATCAGGGCCGCATCCGTGCTATAGGGCTCCCATATCGCAATCGGAGAGAAACGATGGAGCGCCTGTTTCCGCGCGCCTTGGTAGCGTGCATTCGTGAGGCTCGGCCGCCCACATCGCAGGAACTTGCATCAATGGCCGAGAAGATCTGGCGCGAGACTTACCCAAAGCGTCCATTTCGACGCGAGCGCGCCATGACCATCGCCGCCGTAGCACTCACAGGCGAATGCCCGACGCGCAAGGGACCGCCGGAATCCTGTCCTGCTGAACCATTTTCAACTAGAATGCGGAGCGCTACGGTAAGCCGATGGTCGTCGGGACTGTCGAGAGGATGCGCCGTTTGAAACGGCAATACGCTGGCCGTAGCACCGGCCAATTTCTGCAAGCGGCCAACGGGCCACTGGCGGTGCCGGCTCAAACCTTGATGGCCACCCGCTCGTAAGGCACTCCGATCCGGGTTTCGGCCGTGCCGCGCCGGCGCAGGGTTGCGGCGATATGACGCTCGGCGGCCGTCCGATCGGCGAAGGCATGGCGCTGAGCCTTGCCGGCCGCGCCGATCCGGCCCCAGCGGGTTTCGACGACGATCATGCCGAACAGGTCGAGGCTCGCTGTGATGCTGTAGCGCCGGTGGATGTTACGCGCCGGGTTGAACGCCACCAGTTCGATCGGATCTGGGAGAATTGCGCCTTTCATGGCGCAAAGCCTACGAAACAACAGCTCCAAAGTCCGGCGACTTTCCTGAATCAATGGCACGCTGGCGATTCAGGAAATCGATGATTCCTTGCATCGTTATCTCCTCTGCGGGAGTGCGCGACGCTTCTGACGCTGCTCAAGCCAGGCGGTGAAAGCCGCCTGTGTGCAAACGTCCAAGGGTTCGTAAGTGCTAGGCGCGACGCGCCGAAACAGCATGGGGCCGGTCCGAGCGGCGTTTCGGCCGAGAGAAACCTGGCAGCTATTCGCCGTCATGCCGCAGCGGCCTCCTATGTTCATCACCGAGCTGGTGCGAATGCTGATTGCCCCCGAGACGCGGCCCTTCATGACCCGGATAACGCGCGCGGGGCGGCTCTGCTCGACCTTCCGTCCTGGCCTGAACCACGGTCGTGCTCGTCCGTCCGACCCGCACCAGAAACTGCTCGGTGCCGTCACCGGCACCCGCCCTATTTCCAACTCACCAACAAAATCGGCTTTGGCGAACGCCGCGCGTCCCACTGCCTCAATGTTGTCGGGCAGGATGCACGAACACGCCAAGGCGGGCACGGACGCGCTCAACGCCGCACCGGCCAAGGCCGCGCCAATTACTCGCGACAGCGGCACTATCATGCCAGGAGGCTACGCCGTCGCGGCTGAACGGCACATGGCCCTGTGCGCCTATGGAATCGCGGTCGGATCGGCGATGCGCCCGAAAAACAGCACCGCGCCGCTCTTTCGGTCGCGCAGAGTGGCAAGGAAAGGACGATCGACCACCATCTCTGGCACCTGGGGCTCTATCCGCGCACTGGTCACGACGATTTTCACCGCGGTTGCCGCCGCTGCCTCGGTGCCTTCCTCATCGACGCGCAGGAAGGTCGCGTGCGCCACGTCATTGATCGCCAGACGCACGCCGGAGACGATGCCGGACAGGTCCGCACGCTGCTGATCGAAGGCGCTTGGCATCCCCGCTGCGATCAGCGCTGCCTTGACGCTCTTGTCGAACCGCGCTTCGAAGCGGGGCAGAATGATCCGCATCTCGCGCGCCTGCTCCGCTGCCAGATCGAAGCGATCATTGCCGCCCTGCTCGCCGGCGAAGAAATCGCCCCCCTTCATCTCGCGCTCCCAACGGCGCAGGACCGCCGTGTCGCGCGGCAGGAAAATTTCCATCACGAAGCTGCCATCGCCGGCATAAGGCAGGGTGATCGCCTGTCCCTCATGGGTCTCGCGATAGTCGAACCGGCCTATCCGCTTCATCATCGTGATCGGAATGCGCGTGCCGTCGCCACGCGTGAAGGTCCGCGTTTCCGTCTCCTCGAACGGCACCTGCCACTTTGCCTTGAAGTAAAGAGCGTTGGTCAACACAGCGGCGGTGTCATCCCCGAAGCCGCTCGGAGAGACGATCTCCGAAATCCTGCCCTTCGTCTCGCGCGAGACCCAGCCATTGATCCGTGCGGCCGCTCCGGTGGGATCACCGGCATAATCGACCGTTTCCGGAGCCGCCCCGAAGCCGGAACGCGCCTCGGCGACATACTCGTCCCGGATCGGCAATCCCTTTGCCAGCCATAGCGCGTTCGCGATGCCGAGCGTGATATCGGCATCGCCGGTATCGCTGAGCTGGGCATTATAGGCTCTGATAGGCACGGCCGCATTCGGGACCGAAGGCCAGTCCAGAACGCGCCCGATCTCGTCGCGTGTGACCCCTCGCGCACCGAGGTAAGCAAGCCCCAGGCCCTGTGACAGGCTGACCGGGGAGACGAACAGATTGGCGTTTGCATCGGCCGTCGCTGCCAAGTGCGGGTAGACCTTGGCGGTCATCAACGCCGCGCCATAAGTCAGCGCCCAAGGCGTGATCTCGCCGCTTCGCTCCGACTGCCCGGAGGGAGACGGGCCAAAATTGGGTGCCGGAGCGCTTGTCACGCAGCCACCAAGCGCCAGGCTCACGAGAAACGGGAATGACAAGGCTGCTTTACGCATGGCTCTTCCTAGAGGCTTGGCCGCTGATCGTAGAAATCGACCTGCATCCGCATGGCTCCGAGCGGTTCCACGAAATGCGGCTGTTCCGGTAGAACCAGCCCTGGCCGATCAGGTGTAAGGATCACCTCGGAGGCAGGGTCGAGATAGGTGAGCTTCAATCTCCCTTCGATGACCCGGATCACGCCCCAAACACCGGCCTTGGTGCGATGCTCGGAGCGCAAGGCAGTGGGCAATGTGGCCTCATCGAATATGGGCGTCGAGCGGTAGGGAATCGTCATTACCTCTTCACTCCCACCTGGACCGTGCATCGCACCGGCTGATCCGCCTTCCTTGCGGCTTGCCGGCATCCTTCGATCTTTTCACGATTGTCGCGCAGCAACCTGTCGGCCGCGACGATCGCCTCCCAGCTTGGCTGCGACGCACTCGCCATCAGATGCTGCCCGGCATCCCACGGTGTCGCTTCGGCAAGAACCCGCGTCGCCATGCGTTCGGGCCATTGCCAGCTCGTCGGCACGATCTCGCGCGCCACCAGACCGGGCAAGAAGGACCATAGTAGGATGCCGATAAGCAACCCGCCCAGCCCGAACCATAGTTGACGGTCCTTCTGATCCCGCGCTGTCAGCGCCGATTGAACGACGCTGCGCAGCTCGCGCCCCTGTTGCTTCATCTCGTCGGTGGCAGTTGCAAGCGCGGCATGGTCGGCGCTGCGAAGGTCGGCCGCCGCTCGATTGATCTGAGCCGCGACCTGCGCCAGCGTCATCGCCAGCGCCGGCGACTTCACGATGGCCGTCGTAACCTGGTCCAGGCGTCCGTTGATGCCGTCCAACCCATGGACGACATGCCCCAGCGTCTCCGAATAATCCGGCACGTCGATGCTGGCGCGCTCAGTCGCCAGTCCCTCGATGGCGCGGCGCATCAACGCCAGCTCGCCGCGCTGCTGCTCGACTGCAACGCGCACCTGCTCGAACGCCTCCGCCGCCGCGTCGCCGCCCTCCTCCAATTGCTCGTCGTCGGCCATTCTCTCTCCCTTACCGGCTCATCCCTCGGTCACGGCCGATTTCCAGCGAGCGGGTCAGCTCCTGCTCGATTGCGCGATCCCGGCGCATTTCCAGCCCCAGCTCGGGCGCGCGGCGACGCAGCACCGATTCAAGCTCCGGATCGCGGTGCAGCGTTCCGGCCACGCTCTCCATCTTCTTGCCCGTGCGCTCTGCGCCGGCGCGGTCGCCGCTGCGCACAAGCTCGGCCCGCTCGCGCGCCATACTCTGCCAGCGCTCCACGAACCGATCGGCGCGACGCTCGGGATTGATGCGCACCCGGCCTTCCTCTGCCATCGCCCGTGCCGCCCCACCGGGCTTGCCCTCGGCTGCCTCGCGCACCAGCGCCGGATTTCGCTCGAACGCGGAAGCGAGGTCGCGCGCGCCGTGGGGCCGTACTTTGTCGAGCGCGTCGCCGGCCTTCGCCAGGGCCGCCTGCTGGTGCGGGAGCACCGGCAAGCCCTTGTCGCGCATCCGGTCCATATCGGCCCGCGCGCGCGCATAGCGCTCGATCGCCTTGGCCTGGTTGGGCGCGGTCGATCCTCGCTCGGGAGCAGTGTTAATCGGCCCCTCTTTGCCGTCGCGTCCTGCCAGCTCGGGCGATGCCGGTTTCGGCCTGAAGCCGGCGAACATGCCCTTCGCCTTAGCCTGCACCTGCCTGACCATCTCCCGCGCGCGTTCCGGGAACCGGATCTCGCGCCGATCGGCGAACGCGCGGGCCTGGTCTTGCTCGGGCCTCGCATAGTCGCCCGCCATGTCCTTGGCGCGCTCGCGCGACAGCGTGCGGGTGAGTTGGCGCTGATCGGCGAAGTCGTCGCGGCCATAATGGAGCTGCATCCCGTCGCGATGCCGCGACAGACCGACATAGGCGCTGTGCCGGTCCATCCCCGGCGTCGCCAGCACATGCGCCTGATCGACCGTCACCCCCTGTGATTTGTGGAAGGTCGCGGCATAGCCGTGATCGACATGGGCATAGTCCTTGAGATCGAACGCAATCTGCCGGCCATCGTCGAGCTTCACCGCCATGCTGTCGGGGCTGACTCGCTCGACCTCGCCCAACGTGCCGTTCTTCACGCCAAGACCGCGCTCGTTCTTGAGGAACATGATGCGGTCGCCGGACGCGAACTCGCGCGCGCCCCGCTCGGCCGACACGCCCACGTCCGCGCCCAGCTCGCCGGCGTCGCGTAGCCGATCTCGCGCCGCCAGGTTCAGATCGCGGACCTCGGCATTGGTGTGGGTGAGGATGATCCGGGTCTGATCCGGATCGGTGCGGCGCTGTGCATCCCAGGTGTCGATCAGCTCGGCGCGTGCAGCCTCGCGCGTGTCGGCCGCCTGGACCATGCCATGCGCCTCATAGGCATGGACAGCCTCGCCGGTACGACCCGTGGCGAGAGCCTTAGTGGCGTCGCGTTGCCAATCCTCGCGCTGCCGGCGTATCTCGGTGATCTCGGCTGCCCCGTGCCTCTCAGCCAGTGCACGGAACGCCGCCCCCGCCTCGATCGCCTGCAACTGCTCGGGATCGCCGACGAGCACCACCTTGGCACCGGCATCGCGCACGGCGGACAGCACCCGCTCCATCTGCCGCGAGCCGATCATGCCCGCCTCATCCACCACCAGCACGTCACGCGGCCCAAGCTGCTCGCGCCCCTGCCCCCATGCGTGCTCGAGACTGGCGATCGTCCTCGAGGCGATGCCCGAGCCCCCTTCTAGATTCTCAGCCGCGATCCCCGACAGCGCCGCGCCGCGCACGGTATAGCCCTCGCGCTCCCACGCTTCGCGCGCGACGCCGAGCATCGCCGACTTGCCGGTCCCGGCATAGCCCACAACGATGGCAAGATCGCCGCTCCTCCTTATATGCTCCAGAGCGGCCTGCTGATCCCCACCGAGTGTCAGGCCGCCACTCCCGGCGGTGTTCAACCCCCTTGATAGCGATGCCGCCGGGAGACCATGCCCGGAACGCTCCGCAAGCTGATCGCCAGCGCGTTCCAACCGCTGCTCGACCGCGATCATCTCGCGGCTCGTGAACCGCTCCTGGCCCTTCCCGTCCTGCCCCAGCGCCACCAGCTCGGGTGACGCCTTCACCGCCGCCAATGCGCTGTCGAACTGCTCCTTACCGTCGCTGTGGCGGTGGACGAACATCGCAAGATCGCGGGTGGTGAACGTGGCCTGCTGCCGCATGATCGCGTCCAGCGCAATCTCCGGCCTGGCGATGATCTTCGCGCCATTCTCGCGCGCGATGCGCAGATGATCGTCGGCGCGCTCGGCATCCTCGCCGCGATCCAAACGCCGCGATCCCGCCGGCCCAATCTTGTGCTGCGGCTCAAGCTCGATGCCCTGCGCCGCCAACGTCCGATGGTCGATCCGCGCGTCTATATCCAGCTCCGCCAGGCGCTCATTGACATGATCCGCCCATGCCTCGCGCCACTCCTGCAACAGCGCCGTGCTGTTCCAGTCGCGCACCTTCGCGCCGAACCCCTCCGGCCCAACTTCGCGCATCGACAACATGACATGGGCATGGGGTTTTGGTTGCCCGTCCTTACCCATGTCCCAATGCACATTGAGGTCCGCGACCATGCCGCGTTCGACGAACTGCTTTTCGACGAAATCGCGCGCTAGGCTGACGCCCTCTTTCTGGTCCAGCTCGTGCGGAATCGAGAACTCGACCTCGCGAGCAAGCTGCGCGTCCTTGCGCTTCTCACCGGCTTCGACCTCGTTCCACAAGGTTGTGCGATCGTTTAAACGCTCCGGCGCGCCTTCAGGTAGCATGATTTCCGAATGGACGACGCCGGCCTTGTTCGAGAAATCATGATCGCGCCCTAGCCGGTCATCGTGCAGCTCGGATGCCGAACGATAGGCGGCCGATGCAACGGCGCTCGATCCGTTGGCGCGGCTGATGACCTTGGCCGAGAAATGGTAGATTGCCATGACGGCTGCTATACTGCCTTTCTAAACGCACGTTGGCAACGACGTATAAGCGCGCACTCAACATTCGCTTCGCTCCTGCTGGTTGACTGCCGTGTGCTTCCGTTGTGGGTTGCCTGTCCGCTCTCGTTTGCTAGGCTGCGGTAAATCCGGCGCGGAAGGAGAGAGCACCATGCGCAAGGTGCGCGACTATGACGCGGAGCTGAAGGCACTGGAGAGCCGCGCCAAGGCGATCAAGGCGCGTCGCATCGAACAGCTCGGCCAGCTCGTCACCGCAACCGGTGCCGATGCGCTCGACATGGAAACGCTCGCCGGCGCGCTGCTCGATGCCGTCGCGTCCAAGGATACAGAAGCGAAGGAGGCGTGGCGCGCGAAGGGCTCCGCTTTCTTTCAGCGGCGCGGGCGCAAAGGTGGCCGGACTGCTGGAGGCAACGGCGACGGCGGGAACGCGCAACCGGGCGCTGATCCAGCGTCTGGAAGCGGCGCAGCGTCGTAGCGATACGCGAGGCTGGGTCGTGCAACGCCGCGAACGCACCCGCCATTTGATCGAGCTGGGCGGCCTCGTCCAGAAAGCCGGCCTTGTCGAACTCGCCGACGATGATCGCGCGACCATTTACGGCGCGCTGCTGGAGCTCGTCGGCCGCGCTCGCGGCGACGATGCCTGCGACACGCTCACACTCTGGAAGCGGCGCGGCAGACGCGCGTTCGACGCGGAAAGCGAAGCGACGGAGAAAGGCGATGGCGCTACTGGATATTGAGGCGATCCGCAGGCAAGTCCGCGCGCTGGATTTCGTGCGCGGCACCCCGGCCGAGCACGCCATGTGGCGGGAGGACGACGCGGACTCTCGCGCCAACCTTGCGATTGAGGGCATAGCGCTGGAGCCGGACGAGGAAGCGTTGTTCGACATGCTGCGCGACGAGGCGGTGCCCCCCGCCCTCGCGACGCAAATCATCCTCAAGCTGCTCGGCCACCCAGATGCCGATCCGGCACTGGCGATTACGCCGCTGGAACAGGCCTGCTGATGGCGGGGCCGCTCATCGGTGGGCGTCGGCCGATCAGCTGGCGGCTCGCGATCGTCGTCGCGTTCGTCGCCGCCTATGCGACGGCGCGGTGGCTGGAAGGCATCTTCGGCGTCGGGCAGATTTCCGGTACGGTGTCGTTCCTCGTCCTGGTCGGACTGATCGGCGCGACCTGGTGGATCAACAGCCGTGGGGCCAACCGCAGGAACGAGCTGCTGGGCTCGGCCCGCTTCGGCGACCGCGCCGACGTGCGCAAGCTGGAAGCGAGTGGGGATCTCCTGATCGGCCGCGGCAAGGAGTCCGGCAAGCTGCTCCACTATGACGGCGCGGCGCACCTGTTGACGATCGCACCCACTCGATCGGGCAAGGGCGTCGGCACGATCATCCCCAACCTGCTCCTGCTCGACCGCTCGGTGGTCTGCATCGACCCCAAGGGCGAGAATGCCCGCGTCACGGCCCGTGCGCGGGCCAGCAAGGGCGCTGTGTGGTGCCTAGACCCCTTCGGCGTCTCAGGGCGTCCTGCGGCCCGCTACAACCCTCTGGCGCAGCTCGACCCGGCAAGCCCGGACCTCGCGGAAGATGCCCAGACGATCGCTGACGCGCTGGTCCACGATGCGCCGGGGCAATCGGGCGAGGCGCACTGGAACGAGGCCCAGTCGGCCCGAAGCTGCGATTTTGGTCATCTTGGAGAACACGTCGGGAACGGGCTGGTTGTTGTTGACGATCGCCCATGCGAGGAACGACGTTCCGCTCCGATAAGGGAGCGGCGTTATGAGCCTTGGCGTTTCGAGTGGGGATCTGATCGGCTCCTGGAGCCTGAGTTTTTCGGACATCGCGTTCGTGACCGGCAAAGCGGAGACGGCACGACTGGGATTGGCGGTTCAGCTTAGATTTTTCGCCGGGCATGGCTTCTTTGTGCCGGATCATGCGTCGATACCCTCCGACGGTGTCTTGTATCTGGCGGAGCAACTTGGTCTCGATGCCAAATCCGTGAACCACTATGATTTTTCCGGGCGCACCGCCCGCCGGCATTGCGCGGAGATTTTGCGGCATCTCGGGTTCCGCCGTATGACGCAGACGGATCGCAGGGCGTTGTCGAGGTGGATTTCCGACGATCTTTGTGCGGGCGGGCAGCCGATCAATGCCATGCTCGAGCATGTTTTCCTGTGGTGCCGCGACCGCCGTATCTATGGGCCGTCGCGCAAGGAGCTGGAACGCCTCGTCCGTTCGCAACGACACCTCTATCTGGCCCCTGTGCATTGTAGGGACACAGATTCACGGTAGCGGTTTGATGAGCAGGGGCATGAGGCCGCTGGCGTCGAGACCGAGGTGATCGGACCAGACGTAATCGCCGGCGAGATTGATGCGATCCCATCCCAATGGTGAGAGTCGGGACAGCATAGCCGGGTCGATCTGGCTTCCTCGCTGGCGCATTTCGTCGACGGCGCGCCCCAGATAGCGGCAGTTGAAGAGGATGATCGCTGCGGTGACGAGGTTGAGCGCAGCCGCGCGGGTTTGCTGGTTCTCCAGGCCACGGTCGCGGAAGCGACCGAGCCGATGGAAGGCGACCGCCCGCGCCAGGCTGTTGCGCGCCTCGCCTTTGTTCAATTCGGCGGTGACAGTGCGGCGTAGCGCTGGATCGTCGAACCAACGCACCGTGAACAGCGTGCGCTCGATCCGCCCGACCTCGCGCAACGCCGCGGCGAGGCTGTTCTGCTGGCGGTAGGCGGACAGCTTCTTGAGGATCAGCGAGGGCGTAACGGTGCGGTTACGCATCGCGCCAATGACACGTTCAATATCGGGCCAGTGGCTGGCGATCAGGTCCCGGTTGAGCCTGTGACCGAACAGTGGCGCAAGCCTGCCATAACGCTTCGAGGGCTCGAAAGCGTAGAGGCGCCGGTCGGACAGGCGGGGAATGCGCGGCTCGAAATCGAGTCCGAGGAGATGCATCGTCGCGAACACGATGTCGGAAACGCCGCCTCCATCGACGTGCAGCGCGGTCAGATCGGCGTTGCTGTCATGGCCGAGGATGCCGTCGAGCGCATGGATGGCTTCTCCTGCCGTGCCGGCGATCACGGTTTGGTGCAGGGGCGCGTAGCGATCGGTGATGGTGGTGTAGATCTTGACCACCGGGTCGCGACCATAATGGGCATTGACCGCTCCGCCGGCTTCGCCCGGCCCGCCCAGGTAGAAGGCCTGGCCATCTGCGGACGCCCGGTGCCCTGACCCAAACCAGGCGGCGATCGGCTCGGCGTGGATGGCGTCGGTCAGACAGGCGAGCGCCGCCCGAAAGGTTTCCTCGCGCATGTGCCATGTCTGCATGCGCAGCAGCGCGCGGCGTGACCCTGCGCCGCATACCTCGGCCATGCGCGACAACCCAAGATTGGTCGCTTCGGCAATCAGGGTAGCGAGGAAAGCCCGCTCGTCTCCAGGCGGCAGCCCGGTCGAGACGTGCCCGAAGTGCCGGGTGAAGCCGGTCCATCGTTCGACCTGCGACAGCAGGTCGGTGATACGCGTGGCAGGCAGCATACCGTAGCAGGCAAGCGTCAGATGCCGTCCTTCGTCGTCCTTGGCATCATCGTCCTTCGGTTCCTTGGGAAAGCGCAATCGCTCGCCAGCGAACAGGGCAGCATCGCGTCCGGCCAGATTGTGGGCGACGTTGCGCAAGGCGCTGTCGAGCTGCGCGGCGCGCTGATCGAGCCATGCGTCTGGATCACCGAGCGAGAACGCCGGCTGCAGCGCCGCGCCGCTTGATGGCGCGAGCAGCACGTCCAGCGACCTGTGCAGCCGTGACCGCGGCACCCAGATATCACCCGATGCCAGTGCATTGGCGAGCGCCCCGTAGGTCGCCATCTCCCAGTGCGTCCGGTCGATCTTGCCGGCAACCACGACATGGCGGTGCCAGCGCCGCTCGATATGGCCGAGCGGCACGTCGGCAGGGAGCGGCTTGCGCCAGTCGCCATCAAGATCCGACAAGACCATCATGGCGTTGCGCAATGCCGCAGTGCCGGCCCTGCCGTGGAAATCGAGCGTTTGCAGAAATTGAGGCCCTGTTCGCTTGAAGGTTCGGTACTCGGCTGCGATCTCGCTCAGCACATCGTCCCTGTGAGGTGCCGCGGTACGACGAATGATCGCGGCATCGGCATCGAGCATGTCGAGAGGCATGATATCCCTGAGGGCTGCGGCGATATCTTCGCCGGCGCGTGCTGCCCGGCTCACTGTTTCCAGTACAGCGGCGATGCGCATCAGACGGTCGCGGCCTTCGCGTCCTGAAATTGCGACCCTTTGCTCCAGGCGTTTGCGGGCACGAAGATGAGCGCGTCCCATCAAGGCGGCGAACATGGCGATCGCCGCGTCGGTAAGCGTGGCCTCCAGATCGCGCAGCGTAGCAAGCAGGATGACCCGCCTGCGGGAGGTGCGCATCTGTTGGAAAGCCTGGGCGGTATAGCGCACACCTTCGCGGGCGAACTGCGTCAGGCGTGGCTCGTGCACGGGATCGACCGTGATACGAGAGATACCAGTCCTATGAATCAACGCGACCTTCTCTAGAATTTCGGCGAGCGAGGCTGACGCGACGCGGGGCTCCGGTTCGCGCAGCCAGGACAAGCGGCTCTGTCGATCATGCACCTTCTCATCGACCAGCGCATCGAGACGCTGACGCATGTCTGCATCGAGATTATTGTCGACGGCGGCGATCAGATCGGCTTCCGCCCGAAGCATCGCCTCGGCCGTCATCCGCTCGACTACGCTGACGCCAGGAATGACGATGCGCCGCGTGCGCAGCTCGTCGAGCAGTCGATCGAGCAGAATGCGCCCGTCCACGATGGCCATGGCTTCGGTTTCCAACCAGTTCATCATGATGCCGCGCGCTGGCCGGCTCAGATCGGTGAATCCGAAGCGCGCCTTGATGGCGGCAAGCTGATCGTAGCGGGTCGGCGCTCGCCGCGCGAAGTCGGCGACGGCGCCTGCATCCACCCCGACCTGCTCGGCGATGTGGTCGAGCATGATCGCAGGCAACAGCTCGCCTGCACGTAGATGCCGCCCCGGGTAGCGCAGGCAGCAGAGTTGCAGGGCGTAGCTTAACTGGGTTGCCGGAGTGCGTGCGGTGCCGATCGCAGCAAGGTCCTCGGCATCGAGGCCATGGTGCCGCACTACCGCCGCTTCGCTGTCGGGCAAAGCAAGCAATGCAGCGCGCTGCCGCTCGGTCATCGGGATGCGGGCAGGCATGTTTCATCCTCCAAAAACCTCTTGCCTTTTGGCACCTTAATGAAAGAGGATTATGAAAGGCGGAAGGCTGCGGAAATGCGTGCATGCTGTTCCCGCCTCAGGATACGACCGTTTGTGAAAGATACTGGATGACACGCGAACCCTATCTGATCGGCTATGCCCGCGTGTCGAAGGGCGACGACCAGTCGAACGCCGCGCAGCGGCGCGCGCTCGATGCAGCCGGCTGCAAGCGCGTGTACGAGGAGACCGCCAGCGGCGGGCGGTGGGACCGGCCCAAGCTCCTGGAGATGATCGGCCAGTTGCGCGACGGCGATGTCGTCGTCGTCTGGAAGCTTGACCGACTGTCGCGCAGCCTGAAGGACATGCTGCACATCATGGAGCGGATCGAGCTGGCAGGCGCAGGCTTCCGCTCGCTAACCGAGGCGATCGACACCACCACTGCGGCAGGGCGGATGATGATGCAGATGGTCGGAAGCTTCGCCGAGTTCGAGCGCGCGATGATCCGTGAGCGCACCAGCGCCGGCTTGGCTCAGGCGCGAGCAGAAGGACGGATCGGCGGGCGTCGGCGCAAGCTCGGCGACAAGCAGCGTCGCGAAATCGCCGAGTCCGTCACTTCCGGCCGCAAGTCCGGTGCCGAGATGGCACGGCTCTACGGCGTCAGCGAACCCACAGTCTCGCGCATCGTCGCCGCGCACCGCCAGCAATTGGGGCAACAGCAGAGGGAACAGGCATGAAGCGTGGTCACGATCTGTCCGGCGTTATGAAATTCGCCACCTCGCCGGCCTGGGCCGATCATCTTCGCGATGCGCTCGGCGATCATTTCGGGCTGGCGATGGAGGAGTTCGACTTCGAAGCGGATGAGCTGGCGGACATCGTCGGCGATCATTGGGCGGGCGTGTTGTGGGGATGCGCGTTCGAGGATCTGCTGACGCGCACCATCCAACCCGGGGACCGGAACATCGTTGATGACTATATCCGGCGCCGGGGCTGGAACGAGAGCGGCCCGACCAAAATCTACCTGCGTGCCCTTCGATCGTCGGTGATGAGCCTCCACGAGGTGAGCGAGGTCGAGCCCGGCAGTGGCTTCCTCGTGCGTGACCTGATCCGGGGCGGCGAACCCCTTAGAGTATCGGAGCGCAGCGCCTCGCAGACGCTGAAGCAATGGGACAGGATCGGTGCCCGCGTCGTGCAGGTCGGAGGCAAGCACCTCCTGTCGGGCGGCGTGTTGTCATTCACGATGGAGGCGGCCGAGGCGCTCGTCGCCGATCTGCGGCGTTCGAAAGGCAAGCGTAGCCCAAACACCGCATTGAAGCTGAACCCCGACGATTTGGCCGCACTTCCGGCACTCATCAGCACCGCATGGCTGTTCGATGTCGTTCCCAAGACCATGGGACCGGCGTCCATCCCCACGCTGCTCAACAGTGATGGCGAGGAGGTGGTGTTCCACCGCGTGCGCTTTCCCTTTGCACGCGGCGTGACCCAGGCGCTGGTCGGCGAGCGGCTCGACACTGTCCCTACGCTTCAGCGGGAAACCACGCACTTCTGGAACTGGCTGGGCGAAAAACCGGACGGAAAGGCGAGAAGCACTGGCCGTATGGCGTGGGGTGTGACGATGGCGAACGGCACCCCGGTGCTCGGCAATGTCGAATTGAAAGGCCGGGCTCTGGTTCTCGCCGTCACCTCGGCCGAGCGGGCGAAACGCGGTACCGCGCTCATCACCGATGCGCTCGCCGGGTTGGTCGGCTCGCCGCTGACCACGATCGAGACGATCGAACAGGCCATGGCCGCGCGGGCCGAGGGACTGACAACATCCGAACCGGCACCGGCCATTGCGCCAGAGGTGGCAACCCCGCTCGTTCATGCCATGCTCGACCGCCAGTACCGCGCGACGCTCGATGAACCCGTTGGAATGCTTGGGGACATCAGCCCACGTGCGGCCGTTCGAACGGCCGCAGGCCGTTATCGAGTAGCTGGGTGGCTCAAGCATCTCGAAAACCGTAGCAGCGCTCACCCCGAACCGAACGACCCGATGGCAACCTACGATTTCACCTGGATGTGGCGCGAACTCGGCATCGAAGACCTGCGGAAATAGTCCCCTTCCACTGACGCTGACGCCTACCGTGAATCTGTGTCCGATTAATGCATAAGGGCCTGTGGCGCGGCGAGAACCGTATATCTCTCACCCCGTTCAAACCCTTGCCCGAACCCAGGGGTCTCGCCTCGATCAAGACCGAGATCGGCCAACGCTGGCCGATGACCGGGCTGCTCGACGTACTGAAGGAGGCTGCCCTTGATACGGGACTTCTCGAAGCGTTCGAAACATCGGCCTCGCGTGTTGCACTGCCGAAAACCGCGCTGGATCAACGTCTCCTGCTATGCCTCTACGGCCTGGGAACGAATGCCGGGCTCAAGCGGATCGCCGGCGCCACCCCCGATGTCAGCTATGAAGAGCTGCTGCATGTCCATCGCCGCTTCGTTCATGCCGCGGCGCTCAAGGAGGCGTGTGCCAGGGTTGCGAATGCGACCCTGGCAATCCGCAATGCTGCAGTCTGGGGGGACGCCGGCACGGCCTGTGCGTCAGATTCCACAAAGTTCGGAGCCTGGGATCGCAACCTGATGACGGAATGGCATGCGCGTTATGGTGGACGGGGCGTCATGATCTACTGGCATGTCGAACGACGCGCGACATGCGTCTATTCCCAGCTCAAGCGCTGCTCTTCCTCCGAGGTCGCCTCCATGATCGAGGGCGTGCTGCGCCATTGCACCGACATGGAAATCCAGCGACAATATGTTGATAGTCATGGCCAAAGCGCGGTTGGCTTTGCATTTTGCCGGCTTCTCGGATTTGAGCTTGCACCCCGCCTGAAAGCGATCGCTCGCCAGAAGCTGGCTCTTCCCGATGTCGGCATGCGAACGCGGCTTCCCCACTTGCAGCCGATCCTCTCCAGTCCGATCAACTGGGATGAGATCGAGCAGCAATATGACGAGATGGTCAAATATGCAGCCGCGATGCAGACAAAAACCGCCGACCCGGAGGCGATCCTGCGCCGGTTTAGCCGCTCCGAGGTGATGCACCCGACCTACAAGGCGTTGAGTGAGCTGGGCCGCGCGGTCAAGACGATCTTCCTGTGCCGGTATCTGCGCGAGGAGTCCTTCCGCCGCGAAATTCATGAAGGCCTGAATGTCGTTGAAAACTGGAACAGTGCCAATGGGTTCGTTTTCTTCGGCAAGGGCGGCGAGATCGCCACTAACCGCATCGATGAGCAGCAGCTCTCGGTCCTGGCGCTACATTTGCTGCAAGCGTCGCTTGTCTATGTGAACACCCGAATGCTTCAGAGCGTGCTGGTGGAACCGAAATGGACGGGCCGGATGACGCCGGATGATTATCGCGGCCTCACACCGCTGATTTACAGCCACGTCAATCCTTATGGCCGCTTCGACCTCGATCTGAATAGCCGGATCGATTTTGGGCGGCTTGCTGCCTGACCGGGGCCTTTCCGCTCGCACCATTTGGGTGCACCCGAACGTGACGATCGGAAGTGACATATACGACATGTCACAAAAGGGTGGTTCCGTCACCAATGTTACTGTACGAGGGCAAAGCCACCCTAATGTGACGGATTTGCCCATGACCCGCGTCGGCTACGCCCGCGTCAGCACCATCGACCAGGATCTCGACATCCAGGTTGCCCGGTTGAAGGCAGCGGGCTGTGAAATCCTCCGCTCCGAAACAGGCTCGGGCGCATCGCGCACTGGACGCACGGAGCTTGAGACGATCATGCAGTTCCTGCGCGCCGATGACGAACTCGTCGTCCTGCGTCTCGATCGGCTCGGTCGCTCCACACGCGATGTTCTCAATCTGGTTCATGAACTCGACCAGAAGGGAGCCTCATTGCGGGTGCTTGAGCCGGAGGTGACGACGGCCGGAAGCATGGGGCGGATGGTGATCACCATTCTGGGCATGGTCGCGGACATGGAACTGACGTTCATCAAGGACCGGCAGCGCGCCGGGATCGAGGCGGCGCGCGCCGAAGGCGTCTACAAAGGCCGGAAGAAAAACATCGATGACGATGAAATCCGACGCCGGATCACCGCCGGCGCGAGCAAGGCCAGCGTCGCGCGCGACCTCAAGATCTCAAGAATGACCGTCTATCGGGCGCTTGACGTCATTCCTTCAAGGATCGGGCTGCCGGAAAAGCCGCCTTCTGTCACCATCGCCCTGCATCTGACCATCGAGAACTTCAACAAGCATGGTCGTGGCAGAAAGCCCGCTCGCGAGCGCATTGAGGCGATGCTGGAGCGGGATTACCAGATGCAAAAGACCGGGAACTGCGATTACACGCTGACCGTCGCCTATGATCAGGGTGCCGATGGCGTCAGCCTCGATGATGAGATCGCATCTCTCCAGACAGAGATGTTCAACATCGCAGAGAGCTACAGGTGCTCGATCGAGACCGATGTTTACGAGATTGGAGGACAAGAGCGAGCCTGGTAGATCGCCATGTTCAATCTTTGTTCTTCAACATGGCCAAAATCGCAGCTTCGGGCCGACTGGGCCAATTGCGACAGTGGAGCTGGGCGCGGTGCTGGAAGGTTGGGCGCTACGGTGCGACTAATCTCCCTTTATAATTAAAAGCGTGCCGGCGAAGCCGGCTCATCATGGGGGATGCCGGGTGGGAGGATGGCTTTAGCCATCCGGGGCGGCCGAAGGCCGCGAGCCGGCGGGGGCGAAGCCCCCAAGAGGCGGCGCTTTTCTTCTTCTTCAGCAGCGGCGCGGGATAGCGTGGCGAGTTATCCACAGACGAACCTACCCCAAAGCTCACCGTTCGCGTTCTGATTCAAAGATTCTTCTTAGATTCAAGATTCAGGGTGCCTCAAACCCGCAGAAAACCTAGAGAAATGGCCTCGAAAAGTGAGTGTTGGGGTCGAGTCGCGTGAGTTTTCGGGTAGCCTTCGGTGAGCTTTGGGGTCGGTAAAGGTGAGTGTTGGGGTCGAGTCCGGTGAGTGTTGGGGTATGGGCATTTTCATCGGTGAGTTTTGGGGTATCCCCTCCCTATGGTCGAACGGCGAGCTTTAAGAATTGCCTAGCTCACTTTAATTGCTAAGGTGAGCGC